>NZ_CP168020.1:4800000-6939193 GCF_047302525.1 Paenibacillus taichungensis
TGCGCTTCCAGTGCATCGTATCCGGCATAACCACCCACCGCGAGATAAAGCGTCTGAACCGGTGTTTGGCCGAATGTCTGCGTATCGGTGATGAATGACTCCAGCACCTGACGCGATCCAGGGTTCAGCAGCAGCTTATAACTTTCCGGTTCCCAGATCCACATGGCGCGCTCCTGTACAGGAAGGGGAACGGCAGTCTCATGCGTCCCGGTTCCAACCTGAGCGTACACTGTTGGACTATAACCATAACGCTCCGGCGCACTGGCAGCTCTGGCCTCCAGACTGACCGTTCGATCGTCAAGTCCTGCCGTGTCCCAGGCGTATACATATGCAGAGCCTTGCTGAACAGCCTCTTCCCATGCCCCGCGGTTCACCCGAACCTCTACCTGTAAGATCGGCAGAGGCGAGCTGGTCTCGACAGAGACCTCCACCTGACCGCTAAGAGACACGCCCTCAGATGGCCCCGTGATGGTTACTTCGGGAACAGCACCTGCCGGGTTATTAACGGTAAGGGTGGCAGGCACGCCCCATACCCCGTATCGGGTGGACGTATCCAGTCCACGGACCACCAGTTCCACAGTCCCGTTATAGCCTGAGGTATCCAGCATATAAGACCAGGTGCCGCTGTCATCCCCATCCGGATCATTTAATACCACTTCGAATTGAGCCGTTCCGTCCACAAACAGCCGAATGTCATACAGGTCGGTATAACTGCCTCCAATTTCCACCAGCCCTCCATCCGACACATATCCGCCCGCAGGCGCGTCCATTGAAATTGAACCCGCCGCTTCTGCCTTGCCAGGGGCAGCTATTCCAATCGTCACCATACATATCAACAGAAACAATCCCAGTCTGAATCCGGAGTACACACGCAGATGCTGCTTTTTCATAAGCGAAGCCTCCTTTTGCCATTCTGTAATGGTCTAGGATTCCTTTGCCTTACATTCGCTCATTTCGCGCTCAGCTGAACATTCTGAACACGGTCATACGCTTCCTTATAGGTGTGCAGCAGCTTATCTACCCCAAGATTGTTGATTTCCTCCACATACTTTTCCCAATCCGCCAGATTCCGGGAGCCGGTAACAAATTTGGCAAAGCTCTCGTCACGGTGCTTCTTGATCGCCTGACCGGTAATGGATATGACTTCATTTTCTCCTTCTGTAAAAGCAGGTCTTGGCTGCATTGCAGGAGGATCATATTTGGCCGCTTCTTCATAGGCATGCTTCAGATCGTCCGAGAACAGCGACAAGTGGGCGTTAAAATCAATCCAAGTATAGGTCCCGCTGGTCTGAAGCCCTGTCTGCTTGCGCATTTCATTGACATCGTTATACTCCGGCTTGAACTTGATCGTATCGCCTTCCTTTATAAAGGTCTCGCCCTCTACACCCCAGCTGCTGAGCGTACGGCCTTCCTCGGAATAGAAAAAGTCCATGTACTTCATCACATCATCAATGTTTTTGGAGGTAGAGGCCACCGTCAATCCGCCTTCCATATAATGAAAATATGGGTTCAGTTGTTTGCCGCCTGAAATGCCTGCCGGAGGGGCCATAAACTGCATATTGAACTCCGGATTCTCCTGCTGCATGGCATTATTGAAAAAATCAATCCGGCTGATATAATCAATGGTCACGAATGATTTGCCGGTAGAGACCATATCCTGCCACTGCTTGGTTTGCAATGATAAGAAATCGGGTGGGACTAACCCTTCATCGTAAAAACTTTTCCACATCCCTACCATGGCCTTGTAGTTGTCTTCAGTCGGCCCATAACGCCATTCCTTCTGGTCAAAATCATAGTAGGCACCCTCACCGGTTCCGTAGTTCACCGTCATATTGGCATTCATCTCATCCGGGATCTCACCGTAGCGGATAGAGAGCGGATAACTGTCCGGGTATTTCTCCTTCAGCGTCTTCAGCGCCGCATGCAACTCTTCATAAGTTGTTGGAGCCTGAATGCCTTCCTTGTCAAAGACATCCTTGCGGTACATCCAGATCATGCGATTCGTCTCGCCGAATCCCTGATTAGGGAACATATACATTTTACCGTCGGCGGACAGGGCAGCCTTCGCCTCCTCGGGATATTGCTTCATCCACACCTTCAGATTCGGCATATTGTCCATATACTCCATCAGATCCACCAGCGCGCCCTGCTGACCAAACTTGTTCGAATCCTTGCGATTGGGCATATACATCAGATCAGGCAGCGTTTTGGAGGCAATCGCCAGGTTCAGGCTCTCATCCAGCTTGCCGGAAGGTGTCTGCACCTCCAGCGTGACGCCCGTCTTTTCCTTCAACCAGCTCCAAATGGGCCAGCTCTTGGAATAAGGGAACGTGGCATTGTTGTGCAGCAGGGCTGTGAAGGTCTTTTCTGCCCCGGTGGAGTTATCAGTTATTCCGGGGCTGTTTCCCTTGGTATCTGTTTGCAGGTCGGCACCATTGCCGCCGCTGCACCCTGCCACCATCGTTACTGCAATCAGCAGGGGAAGTATTACCGATTTCCATTTGCCCATAAGCTTCTCTCCCTTAATCTGAATTTGCGTTTAACCTTTGACCGCACCAACCATGGCTCCCTTGACGAAATACTTCTGTACAAACGGATAGATGACCAGAATCGGCAGGGTTGAGACCATGATGGTCGCATATTTGAGCGATTCCTCCACCACCAGATTATCTCCCCCAATGGATGTTACGTCGCCTGAGCTTGCGCTCCCGGCCAGTACGAGATTACGCAGCAGCACCTGGAGCGGAAACAAATCGGGAGACCTTAGATAGAGCAGCGGAAAGATAAAGTTGTTCCACATACCCACGGCATAGAAAAGGGCAATCGTGGCAAAGGATGCCTTGGACAGCGGCACAATAATACGAATGAAGATGCCAATATCGTTCAAACCGTCCATTCGGCCCGATTCCTCCAGCTCTTTGGGGATGCCTGAGAAGAACGTGCGCATCAGAATGAGGTTCCAGGTGCTGACTGCCCCCGGGAGAACCATGCCCCATATGGTGTCCACCAGATTCAGGGAACGGACCACCAGGAAGGTCGGAATCATCCCGCCGCTGAAGAACATCGTAATTACAATCAGGACGGTGAAGCTATTGCGTAGTGCCATGTCCTTTCTGGACAAAGCGTAGGCTCCGGTGGAGGTGACCACTAGCGAGATCAGTGTGCCAAGCACGGTATAAATGATCGTATTTCGGTAAGCCGTCCAGATTTGCGGATCGCCCAGCACCAATTTGTACATGCTCAGATTGAAGCCCTTGGGCCAGAAGGAAATATTGTTTTGGATGACGTTTACGTTGCTGCTGAGGGAAACCGCCAGCATATGAAGGAACGGATAAAGTGTAACCACCACAACGAACAGCAGGATCAGCGATGCCACTACGTTATACCAGGAAAATCGGATTGGTTTCACGCCACACCTCTTTCTACCATAGACTGGTCTCACTTAATCGGCGGCTGAGCCAGTTGGCCGTATAGATGAAGATCAGACTGATGACACCCATGAACAAATCAATGGACGCACCATAGCTGAAATTCCCCTGTACCATGCCTACCCTGTAGACATACGTGCTGATAATATCCGCCGTATCGTAGATCGCCGGATTCTGCATCAGGAAGACTTTCTCGAAGCCGATCTCCAGCACTTTGCCGATATTTAGAATCAGAGTAATGACGATCGCAGGAGATATACCGGGCAGTGTAACATGCCAGATTTTGCGCAATCGGCTTGCTCCGTCCATATCCGCGGCTTCATACAACTGCGGGTCGATGGCCGTCAGCGCGGCCAGATAAATAATGGTCTCCCAGCCGATATGCTGCCAGATTTCTGACAGGACGTAGATGCCCCGGAACAGCCCGGGCTCATTCATGAAATTGATCGGTCCAATGCCGATGCCTGCCAGCAAATTGTTAATTAGCCCTCCAGTTGGGGACAGAAACATAATCACCATACTCGCCACGATTACATTCGAGATGAAATGCGGCAGATAGCTGACCGTCTGTACAAAACGCTTGAATGCTGCCCTTCGTATCTCATTCAGCAGAATGGCCAGCAAGATCGGGGCCGGAAAGCCGAACACCAGCTTATACAGTCCCAGCAGAAACGTATTCTTCATCAGCGGCCAAAAGTCGGGATTCTCCAGAAACATCCGGTAGTATTTGAATCCCACCCAATCACTGGCCCAAATTCCTTTAAACAGATTGTAATCCTTGAACGTGATGACCAGACCAAACATCGGCGCATAGCGGAAGATCAAATAATACAGGAGGCATGGCAGGAATAGCAGCCATAGCGCCTTGTTCCTGTTCCAGGTTCTGATCAAACGCGACTTCCGCCGAGGCGGCCGGTGCGCTTCTTTTTGCAGTGTGCGTTGTGTTACGCTAGCATCAGTCATCGGCATGCCCCCTCTTGCTTAGATGAATTAAATCGACTTGTATGTCAGCTAACTTACCCTAGAGTTCCGGGGTTCGTCTCCGAATTATAGCTATAATTCTTTAGAAAGCGCTATCTACATGTTATATAACTTTTCGCCTATACTCCTTTTTTCCAGATATCCGCGTATAATTCAGTAAAAGTGCATATTGTTTGTGTCAGCTTTATGCCGTTATGATAAGATTAACCACTCGATCCGAGGCTGTACTCAAGGGGGAATGTCATAATGAAGGGACTGTCCCAAGACACAATTCTAGCCTCACTCAATCGGATACTGGACAGCCAGCATGAGCATTATGTACAGTACCGATTACAACGAAAAATCGAAGAAGTGGAGGCGTGACATCAGCAAGATCAATAATTGGATTTAAGAGGAAGATGGCGGTACGTGGCAAATGCTCGGCGGTCAGGATGCTTACGTTACTCATATGAGAGCAAACCAACCACCGAAGTCGTTTATGAAACGAAACTCCATCACTACAAATGCGCAGACTGCACGGATTGTCCGCTGAAAAGGCAGTGTAAGAAGGCCGTATCTCATCCGTTCACCGGATGTAGAGCCGGGAAGTGGGTTTGTCGCAACTGAAAAACGTGAAACGGGACAGTGGGTACCACTTGTACATGCGAGCCATGCCCTTTCGTTGACGACATATTAATATATGTGCCCGTTAAACCATTGAGGACAACAATCCAATTGCTACGGGGAAACGAGTAAGAGCGATAATGCCGTATCGGAAGGGGTTGGAGGTTGGTTACGGTTTTGCCTGTACAAAGCAAAAAAAACAGCAGAAAAAGAGCCGTAATGGGCTCTTATATGTAAATTCAATCAGTTAATTTTTCTACCCATTCACTGTTATTCCAGATATCAGGATTGTTAATAGTTTGAATTTTTCCACGTACAGTGGAATCATAACTATCCTTACTACTAGTATACCAATCAACAATAACTAACTTTCCATTCAAACTTTGCACAAGAAATTCAGTTGGTTCAGCGAAGTTACCTATATCCTTATGAACACGTGCATCTAATTTCAAATAAAAAAAGCTCTTATCCCCTCCAACATACTCTACTTGTCTAGCACCAATATCAACGCTTGTCACCTGATTATAAGTGAGCTTGTTCTTAAGGAATAAATCATATTGAGATGAAACTTTTTTTTGCGTATATTGTTTAAGGTTTTCGTTATCGATATAAGTGTCCAAATCAATGTCCGAGCCGTTCCAAATCGCCTTATAATATTCAGAGAGAGCTTCTGTACACATTTTATAAGCCGTTTCAAAATCCCAAGCAGATAGATCACTTTCGTTCTGAGTTAAAAATTCTGGGGATCCTTTTGATAAATCCCCTTTCGTACTCGGCGAAATTTCAGTGTTATTAGCATCCTTCACATTAATATCTCCTACAACAACAGAAATGTTATCTTCGTTGGTACTAGTATTAGCCTGTTCGCATGCACTAAGGGTAAATAAAATCACTAATAACAGGTAAGCACGTTTCATTGCATTTCCTCCAGTGAAAATATTGTTCAACTCCTGTAATTAAGCAGGGGAAGTTCTTTTTGAAACACAACACTTCAAACAAAGATTGGAGAGGAGCACCCTCTCTTGCTTAGAAGATTGTAAATTGACTTGAATGTGAGGTAACTTCCCTTATAAATCTGCTGTCCATCTCCACATTATACCAGTTTTCATAAGGAAAGCGCTATCTACATGTTATATAACTTTTCGCCTTTACTCCTTTTTTCCAGATATCCGCGTATAATTCAGTAAAAGTGCATATTGTTTGTGTCAGCTTTATGCCGCTATGATAAGATTAACCACTCGATCCGGGGCTGTACTCAAGGGGGAATGTCATAATGAAGGGACTGCTTACAAGCAAATTTGCGCTGAATGGACTGTTTGTCAAGCTAATGCTGAGCTTCCTCAGTGTCATCCTGATTTTGGCTTCATTTAATCTGTTCTCCCATCTGTACTTAAGCAACAAGGTCTATCAGGAGATGGTCAGACAAAATGAACTGGGCCTTGCACAGACCGTTGAAGGGTATGAGAATCACTTCCGCCTGACCCAGAACATGATTCTGGCCCTCACTCAATCGGATACCTGGACAGCCAACCTGGGCATTTTGAGCCACATTAAGGAGAACCGCCGTTACGATATTCCCGCAGAGGTGAAGTCGGACCTCTCCACGCTATACGCCAATCCTTTTCTGCATATCGACAATTTCATTCTTTATTTCAAACAAGAAGACTATGTATTGGAGAAGGAAGGTCTTAGCAGTGCCAGCGATATGTTCGGTAAATATTATTATAGTAAAGAATATCCTCCGGATTACTGGAAAACGCAAACGATGAACAACCAGTTCCTGAAAGTAATGCCTGCCGCAGCTTTTACGGAAAATACCCTTCACTCATCCCGCTCCCTCGGTCAACTGATGCCGGTCATGATGAAAGCCATTCCTTACGAAGATGTGTACGGCATCGTTATGCTGGATCCACAGCGTATGCAGGACACATATGGCGATGCCGCTAATAATCCGTTCTTCATTCTGGACAACGAGGGACGCCTGCTTTTTACCACGATGGAGGGGGAACTGCAGAATCCGCAGCTACCTTCAGACGGAAGCAAACATGAACGCATTGGGGATCAGTATTACTTCTATGAAAAAGGTAAACAAACCGGGTTTACTTATGTCCGGGTCACCCAGGCCGCGGTAATCGCCGCGGAAATGCGAGGCATGCAGCTGCTGCTGGCTTTCCTGCTTGGCGCTGCTGTACTGATTAGCGTGCTCTCCTCCCTGTTTTTCAGCTTACGATTAAACCAGCCGCTCCAGCGCCTTATTGCTGCTCTGGACCGAAATCCGGACAGCGGGCCTAACAAATGGAGCAGTGTAAAAGAATTCGCTATGATCGGCGACCGCCTGAGCTCTATTTTGGAAAATAACCGTTACATTCAGAGTGATCTTGCGCAGAAGAACTCTCTCGTGCGCCAGTATGCTTATATCCATAAAGTAAAAAATATACCGCTCAGCTCCTATCTGGCGGAGCTTGAGGATACCCAGCAATCCGAGCAGCCCTATGTCTCCATTCTGTTCAAGGTGGGCTTCAAATCCCAGCCGGATGAATTCGGGCAGCATACCCTATTATTATGGAAGCTGATTCAGAGCCTGTTCACCAGTAGCAAAACCAATAGTGTTGCGATTCAGCCCGAGCAGGACCAACTGCTCCTGCTGCTGTTCAATCCAGGTCCACAGAGTGGTATTCTTCAAGCGCTCGATACACTGAAGGAGTTGCTGGCTGTCGAGGAAACCCTTTATCTGACCATCGCGGTAAGTCCGGTGTATTCCGGAGAAATTCCATTTACCGATGCGTACAGCAATCTGTCCATGCTGTTGAAAGAGCGCAGGCTGAATGGGGAGACTCAGGTTATTGTGGAACCGCGGGCTTCTTCGTCAAATGCCTTCCATGTGAAGGTAACCTATGGGGAGGAACTGCACAACCTGCTGCAATCCGGCAATGAAGAGGCCGTATTCGCTTGGCTGGATCGCCAGCTGGAGCAACTGCAGCACAAGGATGCGGCCGCAGAAGACTTCCGCACATTTGCAATCGGCGCAGTAGAACAGATCAGCAAGACGGTGATGAAGCTGAATTTGACACACATCGAATCCGAGCTTCGCTCTTCTCCTCCGGGAGAGGCATTTGCTGGTTTTCATTCCATGCAGCAGTACAGGGAATGGCTTCAGGCGTTGGCTCAACCGGTACTTGCGGCAGTACGCAGCCAGCTGGAAACGCGTGATCCGGTTATCACCTTTGTACTGGACTATCTGGATCATAATTATGGGGAAGATATTAATTTGAATATTGTCGCCGACAAGTTGAATTTAACATCGGGGTACCTCTCCAGTATTTTCAAGGAAAAGACTAACATCAACTTCAGCGAATATCTGAACAATCTGCGGGTTGAGCGGGCCAAGGAACTGCTTGTCAATGTAGATCTGCGAATTCAGGACATTGCGACACAGGTCGGCTATCAAAATGTGAACTCTTTCATCCGCATGTTCAAGCGTCGGTACGGGCAAACCCCCGGAGAATACCGCAAGCGTCATGCGGGTGATGAGCCATTCATCTCCTCCAGCCATGGTTAGCCAGGCGTGAGCGGGCAAGGACCGAGGATTGTAAATACACAAACGCCCGCTTCGGAGGCGGGCATTTGTGTATTGTTACATTAGAATTTTGGACAGGTGCACAAGAGCCATCGAAGGAATTCGCTGTTCTTCAGGAATCTGCTCATAGATCAGGTGCTCCTTCCCCGATTCAATCAATTGTTTGCGCATAGCAGCAATACGACCTTTGCTGTGATCGACAAAGCGAAAATCCACCTGTCGCAAACTTTGCATTTCAGTCAAACGCTCGAAAGCCTCTGCCTTGATCCCCTTATGTATCTCTTTCAGTTCCAGCACCTCCAATTGATCCGCAGTCCACAGGTTCTCAATCTCTTGCAGGGACTTCATGAAATCCAGTTCAAGCTGCCGCAGATTCTTCATGTGCGAGAAGTCGCACAGCCGCTCGATTTTGGGCAGTGACAGGTGCAGAAAGACCAGATGATGTAATGCCCCCACTACAGCGATCTCGGTCAGATTCTTTACGGACGATAATCTCAGCATACGGATATTCGATTCAGCCAGTACTTCGAGTGAGCCAGCCAATGTACAATGATCGATAGCCAAATACTCAATAAATGGCAAGTCTACAACAAAATCAAGCTGATCAATGTCACAGTTGAGGACGAGGGTACTCAACCGAATGCAGTCCTCAATCGGCGAGAGATCAGAAAATTTCCCGCTAAGTGCGAGGTAATTTAAGTATTTGTAATTTCGGATGAAGTCCAGGTTTTGCTTTTTGGGTGAGCGAATGTTCAGAAACTCCATCTTTTGTAACGCACTCAGTACATTCAAATCCTGTGGTTGCCTGATATCCAGCTGCAAAGCGGTGACATACTTTAAACCGGCGAGTGTCTCCAGAAACTCTTCTGAATACCGCCCCTTCACATCTACGTTGGATACATTTAAAATCAAATCTGGTCGTTTGGCAAACACATGTTCATCCAGTTTTCGCAGATCATGCATCTCGTCTAGCCCTACAACAAAGCTTATCGTAGCCCTATTCCGCAGTTGTACGATAGCCTTGTCCATTTTATCCTCGTTCCAGGGAACTCCACTCATTGAAGCGGCCCACGGTTCGTTCATTATTGGTCACCCTCCAATTCTCTGATACTTATCCATGTCTATCTTTCCTTTAATTGTAAATCAAGAAGAGTGTATTGAGAAGTCGGATATTCGATTGCAATACTGTATTCTGTACTCGGTAACAACTGGTGTATTCATGAAAATGGGAAAGAGATAATCTTTTAAAATCCATAATGTTACATCTAAAGAACATTTATCCGATATAAAGAGATATCTATTTGAAAGAGGGGTGAAAACTGATGAATAGTTCATTAATAGGTCCTGGAACAGGACTTATTGCCATTGCTGCGGGTGTATTGATGATTGCTACTTCCAAAAACGAAAAGCGGATAGAAAACAGCTTCATCTACAAACACGGCTTTAAACCAGGCTACGAAGATAAAGCTCGCAGAACATCAATACGGGCGAATCGCGTCGCAGGGGTCGGTTTGATTCTGATTGGTCTAGCTGCGATCGGAATTATCTAATACCTGTTAGAAGCTTGAAAGCTCATTTCGTGGTTACTTATCACCTGAAAACTCTGCTATAATACCTCCAAGTGTTATTCCCCTAGGGGAGATCAGGATGGAGGATAATCATCATGAAGTTTGCTAAACGTATGGAACACTTCAGTGAAGGGATATTCACCCGTTTGCTGGAAATCAAGAGGCAGCGGCTGGAGAACGGAGAACCTGTCATTGATCTAAGTGTAGGCACACCCAATATTCCCCCGGCCCAGCATATCATGACGGCTTTATGCGAGGCAGCAGCAGATGCTTCAAACTATACATATGCTGTAAATGATCAGAGCGAATTGCTGCAAGCAGTCAGTGAATGGTACAAGCGCCGTTACCATGTTGAACTGAACCCGAAAACCCAAATTTGCTCCTTGCTTGGATCACAGGAAGGTCTTGCCCACATTTCTTTGGCGATCGTTGATGAAGGAGATCTGGTCCTTGTACCCGATCCTTGTTATCCGGTCTTTGCTGATGGACCTCTACTTGCAGGAGCCGAGCTGTATTATATGCCCCAAAAAGAAGAACACGGGTATGTTATTCAACTTCAGGACATTCCTGAAGCTGTTGCGCGCAAAGCGAAATTCATGCTTGTATCCTATCCCAACAATCCCACTACAGCGATGGCACCCGATCAGTTCTATCTCGATCTGATTGAGTTTGCCAAGAAATATGACATTATCGTTCTTCATGACAATGCATACAGCGAGCTGGTGTTCGATGGGAAAACGTGCGGAAGTTTCCTTGCCTATCCCGGCGCGATGGATGTTGGCATTGAATTCAACTCGTTATCCAAAACCTATGGATTGGCCGGGGCGAGGATCGGATTTTGTGTGGGGAACCCGGATATCGTATCCGTACTTAAGAAGTTGAAATCCAACATGGATTACGGCATGTTTCTTCCGATTCAGAAGGCAGCCATTGCTGCAATCACAGGGGATCAGAGCGAAGTTGAGCGGGTCAGAGATATCTACGAGGAGCGCAGAGACGTTCTGTGCGAAGGATTCACCAACCTCGGTTGGCATATCGCCAAACCCGAAGCCACCATGTTCATCTGGAGTCGGATACCAGACCATTATAATACCTCAGAACAGTTTGCCATGGATCTGATTACACGAGCGGGTGTAATCGTAACGCCCGGGAGTGCCTTCGGCCCTTCGGGTCAAGGATATGTGAGACTCGCTTTGGTTCAGGATAAAGAGACGTTGCAGCAAGCGATCATATCGGTAGATGACAGTGGGATTTTAAGAAAAAACAACTAATTTATAACACGAACGAAAAAAGCACTTTATAAGAAAATATCCCCTCTAGGTAAGCAGTGAGAAAAGAGAACATGTCTACATGAACTCAACACTGAAAACCAGAGGGGATTTTTTTATTTAGGATCGAATGTTTAGGCCGATTTGCGCCAGTTGGAGCGATACATTAAATAGAGGAAATACGGCGTTCCAATGATCGCAATCAACAACCCAGATGGAATCTCGGTTGGTGCCATAACGGTCCTTCCGATCGTATCCGCTAGCACCAGCATCACTGCACCGACCAAAGCCGACAGAAACATCGACCGTCTTAATTTGTTTCCCGTCAACAGACGGACCATATGTGGAGCGATTAGCCCGATAAAACCAACCGTTCCCACACAAGCCACTGCACCTGCAGCAAGCAGAACTCCAACGGTCATAGCCAGCAGACGCGTCCGACGAACGCTCAAGCCAAGGCCTGACGCACTATTATCGTCGAATACCAACAGTTCGAATCTTCGCGCCAGCCACCACGCAAGCGGGATCAAAATCAACAGGAATACCCCAATGATCTTCACTTGATCCCACGTGCGTGCATAGGTACTCCCTGTCAGCCAGATAAAGCCGCTACTGCCGTATACAGCGCCGCGAACGATGAGAACCTGAATGCCTGCGCCTGCAATTGCAGACATGGCGATACCCAGCAATACAACTGCAGAAGGATTGAGACCCTTCTTCCAGGACAAGGAGAATACGATTGTTGCAGCGATCCCTGCGCCGACAATCGCCGCTATAGGCAGCAAGAACACCGGAAGACCAGGCCATAGGATGATGACCATCATGGCACCCAATCCTGCGCCTGACGACACGCCCACGATGGACGCGTCAGCCAGCGGGTTGCGAACGGCCATCTGAATAAGTACACCGCTGATCGCCAGCGCAGCACCTGCACCTGCGGCGACAAGGGTACGCGGAATGCGAAGCTGAATAATGGCCGAGTATATCCCATCCGATTGAAACAGGCTTGGCAGAATATCAGCCATTGGAATACGCATTCCGCCAAACATCGTGCTGAGCAGGACCAATGCTAACGTTAGTACAGTAAAAATAATAGCGATAGGGCCGAATGCCCAGCGACGCGAACGTGCTCCTGTGCTCATTGAGGTAGACATGCCTGACCCATTCGCTGCCTTCATGCGTGTAAGTACAAGCCAGATCAGCCATGGTGCACCAATGATCGCCATCACGGCCCCCGTCGGCAACTCCAAACTGGAATTATGAACCATCTTGGCAAGTACGTCTGCACCGACCAGCAGTGCTGCACCCCACAAGAAAACTCCAGGCAATAGCAATCGGTTGGAACGAATTCCACTCAATCGAACCAGATGAGGTGCCACCAAACCCACAAATCCAATTGGCCCAATTACACTGACAATTACCGCAGCCAGCAACACAGCAATAATCAACCCAGTGGCACGGGCCATGCCTACTTTTTGCCCGAGTGAGGAAGCAGTTGATTCATCCAGTTCCAACATATCCCACTGCCGGGACAAAACCAGAGCAACAATCGTAATTCCAATGACCCAAGGCCATACGTAAATTACACCGCTCCAGTCATTCTGAACAAGCGTTCCTGATCCCCATAGAAATAATGCCTGAGTCTCCTGAGAGAAGAAAATGTGCAGCGCGCTTGTAAAAGAACCAAGTACCATCGATACAATCATGCCGGACAGTGCAAGTCGCACCGGACTTGACGTTCTCCCCCCGCCCATGAAGTACGCTGCGGCAGCTGCCAGTAATCCACCGAGTACGGCGAAAAGGAAAGGCGATTGCTGCATCAAGCCTGGGAAAAAAATCGTTCCCAACACCACGACAAAATAGGCCCCCGCATTGATGCCGAGTGTGTCCGACGCCGCCAGCGGATTGCGTGTAATGGTTTGTAACAACGAACCGGCAACAGCAAGCGCCCCTCCGGCGAGTATACCGATTACCGTTCGCGGCATGCGCAGATCCCAGATCATATTATGTTCCAGTGTGTCCTGCCTGCCTATAAGTGAATCCACAACCGTATGGAGTGGAATTGAAGCTTCTCCATAACACAAGCTTACAAAAAAAAGCACGATGAGAGCGGTTAGACCGCCCCCATAAATGCTTATTGTGCGCCAGTTAAACACTGGTCGGGAATGTTGGACCGAACTCATTGGGTAATCGCTCCCACAACCCCGTCAACCAGAGCTTTGGACGAGATAGGTCCACCGAACGTCCATGTTGTGCTATCCAGTTGATAGGTGCGTTTATCTTTGACAAAATTCAGGCCTTTCCATACCGAATTGTCCTTCATCGCTGTGCCAAAAACGTCATCATCCGGTTGCGTGATGTAGATGAAGTTACTGTCCTGAACAGCAGGCAGGGATTCAATACCCACCGTTGAGAAGCCATATCCTTCAAGCTTGTCCGGCTGCCAGTCGTTAATCAGCCCAACCTTCGCCAACGTGCCAATTACGACAGCGTTATCGGTAAACATGCGAAGACTTGCTGCATTTTGATACGTAAATGCTTGTGTCAGTACATAATGGAATTCCGATTTGTCCGCAGCAGCGAGTTTTTCTTTGGCTTCTGCATAATGCTGATCGAGTTCATCGAGTACCTTCTTCGCTTGGTCTTCTTTCCCAAGAGCAACCGCGATATTGTTGAACGTTTCCGTCATTTTGTCATAATTGTACCCGTCACCCGTATACAGATCATATTCAAGCGTTGGTGCAATGGCATTGAGCTGATCATAGATATTCGAATTTGAATTGGCGATAATAAGATCCGGCTTCAAAGCTGCAATCGCCTCCAGATTAGGTTCGTCACGTGTTCCAACATCTGTTACCGTATCATCCAGAGCTGCTTCGGGAGTCACATAAACTTTATAGTTGGCGTTGTCTGCACTACCTACCGGCTGAACACCCAGTGCAACTACATCTTCTGTATATGTCCATTCTAGCGTAACAACTCTCTTAGCTGGTTTATCCAGTTTGAGCTCTCCACCACTATGCTTAACTGTAACAGGACCTGCTGTCTCTTCAGTCGGCGTGCTGCCGGAAGAGGCATTTTCATTTGTATCTGTTGTGCTGCTGGCCTTACCGCAACCTGTCAGAGCAAGCGCCAAAACCGTCAGCAGTAAAAATCCGTTTAAGCTTTTTTTCATATCCTACTTCTCCCCTATTTATATGTATTTATATGATAACAATTATCATTATCACTAATGGATTATCCCGTAGGATTGCGATTTTGTCAATTCAAAAGAGTTATTATTTTCATTTGCAAAATCTTCCCTGTCATCGCATGAACAGAAAAAAATGAAAGAACCCGCATTCAAGGCGGGCCCGGATCACATGGAGTGTTTTGAAATGATGATAGAATGCACCGTACGATGATTTAACTCAACTGCATCGTTGTGATGCACGTATTATCTTCTTCATATGTAGATAGCTGTGTCTCTGCAACCTTTCCATCATGCACCACACGAATGAGGTATGACTTGTCTCGGGCTAACCAAAAATCCATAAAACCGTTGGAGCCGGCCTTCATCTCAGTATCTTTCATGAGCGTATTCCCTTCGGAGTCATGGATGGTCACAATGAACTTCTTATTTTTCATTTCGCCCTGACATCCGGTCAGGCTATGAATTGCACAGGGATGTGTCTGTTCCACATAGGGTGCAATGGAAAGGAAAAACTCCTTTTCAGGCAAGTCGTAGGTTGTCGTTTGGTTACCTTTATCCGTTACGATTAACTGGGTGGCATTAATGGATGCCGATTCCGGTGTCTCCTTGCCTGTACTGATATCTTCTACCAATTTCTTGATATTGGGTGCTTCGGCGTTATCTGCTTCTTCTGTCCCCACATTGTTTACAATAAGGAAGGCCCCCAACACAATTACAACCACTAAGCCAGCAATGATCCACATTTGTTTTTTCATCTGGAGTTCATCTCCTCGTCCGTTTTGGTTTATTATAAAGGAGAACGAACCATCATGGACTGAAAGCCCATGTAATTCACCATTTATTCACATATTTGTATGCTTCATTCGCATCATGTTAGATGTATCATTGATCAGCAAAGGAGGATGTGTATAATGCATAAATCCCTATCTATACCCGACATGGACCGCAGAGTCCACAGATCCAAACAGGCCCTGAAAGCCTCACTGTTAGAATGGATGTCGCGCAAGCCGTTCGAGAGTATTACCATCACCGATATCGTGAAATTGGCCGATGTGAACCGCAGTACCTTTTACAAACATTATGTATACAGAGAAGACTTGCTCAATGAAATTTTGAAAGACGTGATGGCAGATCTGATCTTCGCCTACCGTGCTCCTTACCAGCACTACCGGGATTTCGGAATCATGGACCTGAGCGCTTCTGCTATCAAAATTTTCGACCATGTTCTTGGCCATGCCACCTTTTATGCCTTGCTGGTTAACACAAACATGCTCTCGGGTTTTCGGGATACACTCTATGAGACACTCAAAAATCTGTATCTGGAGGATGTAACCGATATGTCGCCAGACCCCCGAGTGAACAAGGAGCTCCTTGCCTGTTATCAGGCCAATGCTGTTCTTGGTTTAATTACAGGATGGGTGCAAAGCAACTTTAAATACAGCGCCTCCTATATGGCGGAGCAGCTGCTGGAATTTACACGCATGAATCGCTCCCATGAAGTTTACCGTTCGAATCTGAATCCATCATTGAATGAAATGGAAAGAGGCACCGTCTCTCATGACAACTGAGAAACCAGTACCTCTTTGAATGCTTCGATCACTTTGCTGTTAGTTGCTGATCCAGCCACCATCCACTGGCAGCTCCACACCCGTGATGAATTTGGATTCATCCGAAGCTAAGAACAAGTAGGCATAGGCGATATCCATGGAATCTCCGGCATGCGGAGGCAGTGGGGCGAGATTTTTGTAATGCTCTCCCATCTCCACTTGGGACTTGATGCCCGCTTTTTCCACCATGCCGGTAAACACAGCCCCTGGATGTACAGAGTTCACTCGAATGTTATCTTTGGCGAACCACTGTGCACCATGTTTGGTCAGTGAACGCACAGATCCCTTGGAAGCACTGTATGCTGCGCCCTGAGCATCGGCAATTCCGCCAATGATGGCAGCGATGGAGGACGTATTTACGATGGAGCCTTGTCCATTTTGCTGCATATAGGGGATAACCGCCTTCATTCCCAGCCATACACCTGTACCGTTAATGGACATGACCTTGTCCCAATCTTCCAATTCTGCTTCCAGAATGCCTTTGGCGATGTGAATGCCGGCATTGTTGACCAGAATATCAATTTTGCCATAGTTTGCGATGGTTTCTTCCACAACTGCATTCCATGATTCCGGACTGGATACATCCAGCTTTAATGCAATCGCTTCGCCGCCGTCAGCTACGATCTGTTTCACTTGTTCCTGCAAAGCGTCAATCGCTACATCGGTAGCAACTACCTTCGCTCCTTCTCTGGCAAACAATTGAGCCCCAGCCAATCCCATACCGCTTGCCGCTCCGGTTATAATTGCAACTTTTCCAGTTAATCTGCCCATGTCCAATCATCCTTTCCAAATGAAGATGGATGCTCCATTAAGACACATCCGACCTTGTTGACACCTTTAGTATACGGATGAAATGAAAGCTCTTTCAATCAGCAAACGAGCAGGCTTTTGTAGGATAACCGATAGTCGAGTACGGCTTTGTTCATTCCCTGTAAGTTATCCCACAGATGAAGGGTTATTTGTTGTTTTAACATCGAGGTGCTCCTTCTGCATCTTGGTGACATGGTAAACCTATCATGGCTTGTCCCTGTGCAATTCTATATAATAACCATAAATTATGGAAATCATTTTGAACATTTGAATCCATTATAAGTGTCTAACTTATTCTAGCTTGAGGATCAGGAGGGATTTTCATTGAAATGGCACCGTGTACATAAAGAAAAACCTAATACTATACATTCCATCGACTGGAACGGATTGGTCCCGAAACATATCGCAATTATGATGGATGGAAATGGAAGATGGGCGACGAGAAGAGGGTTACCTCGAAGTGCCGGGCACTATGCAGGAATGCAGACGATGCGGGAAACGATAAGCATGTGCCACAAAAACGGGATTGCTTCGCTCACTCTTTACGCCTTCTCTACGGAAAACTGGAAAAGACCTAAGGAAGAGGTCGACTACATCATTAGTCTGGTGGTCGAATTTGTACAGGATACAACCGTTCAGGAACTGAATCAGAATAATATCAAAGTTAATTTTATTGGTGATATCTCAAAATTCCCAGAAGAAACACAGGAAGCGATGCGCAAAGTGGTGGAACTAACCCAAACGAACAGCGGGATGGCTGTTTATTTTGCGATGAATTATGGAGGTAAAAACGATATTGTGCAAGCCATCAAAACATACATTGAAGAAAACAATCAAGAAAACAAAGAAACCTCGGAAATCTCCGAGGCGGAATTCGAAAAGTTTTTGTATACCGGACTAAATCCTGCCCCCGATCTGCTAATCCGAACCAGTGGGGAGAAACGGTTAAGCAATTTTCTATTATGGCAAGCCGCTTATTCCGAGCTCTGGTTTACGGATGTGATGTGGCCGGATTTCAACGAACAATTGTTATATGAATCCATTCTGGATTATCAGCAGCGCAAACAAAGAGCTTTAGACGATGTAACACAGTAATACCAACTTTGTTTCTGCCGATCCTCAGCTTAAATGAGCTTTTAACCAGGAATGGATAATAGGGAGAACGGTACTGGGCTGCATGGCTTTGGTGTGATCCATATCCGCTCCCTTGATTATTTCGACGGTCCAGCCGAGGTTTTCAAGAATTGGTTTATTGTTTTGCAGTTGTCCAGCGATATCCACCGTCACACTGCCAAATTTCTCACCATATACAATCGTATCTTTCTCTCCTGCAAAAGCCAATCTGGGGATATTCAACTGAGTTTGAATACGTTGGTCATCGAAATCAATTAAACCTTGATACAAGGTCGCAAATTGTTTCGTTTGAGCCGGGTCGATCTTTAACTCCACGTTGTCCCAATCTAATTGATCCGGGCTCAATTCTTCTGCTTTCATTAGAGCTTCTGCTGAGTGTATATCTCCCGATTCTTCATGCTGCCTCAATGCTCCCTCATATGTCATTGTGGTCACTATTCGCATTTCCTCATATGGCCCCTCGTATGGCGGGAATCCTCCCATAATGAGACTTTCCATGCGGTCGGTCCGAAGGGCGAGCTGCAACCCGACGAGGGCCAACCAGGAGTATCCATAGTAACTAAATCGATTCACATTCATCTGATCTGCAATTCGTAACAAATCCTGAGCGATATATTCGGGCGTAAAATGTTCCGGATGGGGATGTGCCATATAGTGGCCTTCATAATCAAAATGCAGGATCTGAAATTCATCGGAAAGTCCGTCGATAAACTTTGCACCCAATTCAGGATCAACACCCCATAACTTTAGGGTTTCGGCTTCTTGTCCGGTTACGGACTTTTTGGCTATGGGCAGCATAATGACGTTACGATCTTGCGCTACCGTCAGACCCACTTCAAGCTGCGAGCCATTCAACAATGTAATCATTTTCTGCAATTGAACCAGTCCTTTACTGTTGATATCCTCAGTGTATAACATGGATGCAATCTTTCGGTTTTCATTATAAAATGTGGATAAAATATGGACTTTGGCGGGTTGTATGTTAGTGTAGCACTTGAAGGTTTTACTTGAAGTACGAGGAGAGGTAGCATGAACCGAGCATATACACCTGGGCAGATTGCCACAAGGCTGGATGTAAGTACAACTACACTGCGACGCTATGAAAAGGAGAACCTGATTCCTAACGTTCCACGGACCGCCAGCAATCACAGGTACTATACCCCTGTTCATCTTCAGGCGTTCGTTGCTATTCGTTTATTATTGAAAGGGTACGAGATTCCCGTTGTATATGAGGTTATGAGAAAAGTAAAACAGGGCGATACGATTGATGCCCTCTGGCTTATGAACCAGCAGCTGTACAACAGCCAACTGGAAAAGCAACGAGTGGAAGACATATGGAAGATGGTACAACAGGTGGATTTTGCTAACGATCGAAAGGTTGGAACGACAGAGGCGATGACGATTGGAAAAGCCGCCGAAGCAGCTGGGGTCAACACTTCTGCTATCAGGCATTGGGAAACCGAAGGCTTAATTTGCTCGGAAAGAGACCCTAACAACGGTTATCGAATGTATACCCGAGCTGAATTAAGAAAGATATTGGTCATTAGCAGTTTAAGAAAATCTGTCTACTACATTGAACATATGAAAGAGCTTCTGAACACCGTCGGCACGCAGGATTATACACAGATTAATAAAGCCTTCCAGCTGGCCCTGCAAAAGCTTAACAGTCAACTGTCCCTACAATTTGCAGGCGTGAAGGAACTTATGACATATATTGAATTACATCAGGCACAGGGGTAACTTATTGGTTAGTTGACTTCCATTGAGCTATCCACTCTATGTTGTTGGGCATTTTGTTATCCTTTCTGTGGTTGAAGAATCCATAATTTTAAGTGTTACTACATCAAAAATATATTACATTGAAGTCTTGTTATTACTCTACAATACACGAAAACCCGCACCATCAGGTACGGGCTTTTCATAGTTTATGCGTGTTTCCGCTCCTTTCCTATCATCCAATAGGTGAGGACACCTGACACACAGAAGGAAATAATCAAACCAACGCAGGCATGTAACAGATTCAGGCTCTCTTCTTCCATAAATAGCGGAATTTCCAGCAGACTTCCGTACCCACCCAATGAAACTGCTTTGACGGACAACAGCCCGAAATACAGTCCTCCTGCAGCACCGCCCAGCAATGCTGAATAAAAAGAGGCCCTCTTTCTCATATTGACCGCATACATCGCAGGCTCTGGAGTACCTAATAAAGCAGTTCCTGTTGCCCAGAAAGCCAGCTTCCTGAATTCCCGCTGTTTGCTTCTTAGCCCAGTAGCGAGTGAAGCTCCTGCTTGTGCAACGAAGGCAACCAACATGACAGGGATAATGAGGGAGAAACCATTCACCATCAATTCATTGATTATCAAAGGTAAAAGCCAGTAATGTAATCCAGCGATCATCATTAGGGAATAAACCGCTCCCAGCAGCATAATTGCTACAATCGGGGCATCATTCAGTAGTGAATCCACCACATCTGGTAACTGCTGATCAATCCAAGTACCAATTGGACCAAGTATCATTAGAACCAGTGGAACGAGAATCAGAAACGTCAACAATGGAGCAAGAATTCCTTTGAAGGCTCTTGGGCTTATTTGCTCAACGACTTTTTCCAGATAGGACGCCGCATTTATCGTCAAAATCACCCAAATGGAAGCTGAAAAAAAGATCGCTTGTGACACAATGGGTACTCCCATAAAGTGAACATCCTCTTCACCTGACAGTAAAGCGGTCATTTGCGGGTAGAACATTAGTCCGCCAATCGCTGTGGCAACATAAACATTGCTTTTTAACCGATAGGCTGTACTGATGGCTACCAGGATTGGCAACAGATAATACACACTATCTCCAATGGATTTAAATATCAGGAATGTCTGACTGTCCATCAACGAGGAGGAGTCTGTAGAACTGTAAACGTTAAACAACGTAATGATGGCTAGCACAATCTTGAGCACTGCCGCTCCCAGGATGGCGGGCATCAGAGGCCTGAACACATCGGAAATAAAATATAACAATGATTTTTTACTGGTACGCCTTGTTTCTGGGAGTGCGTCCCCTTCTGTTTTCCCTACTCCCATGGCCAGTAGCGTATGGTATAGTTGGGAAAATTCGTCCTCAATTGTTATGTAGCATTGATCACCTGTTATACGAATATCTGCGTCAAAATAAGGCACTGACATATTTACGCCTGTACGGTTACGCAATATCAGCGTAGTGGTATTCACGTCATGCTGCACAAGACGAATATTTTCCTGTCCTCCTGCGAGATTCAAGAGTTGTTCGATGCTACTGTCACTCATATGTACCTTCTCCTTATGCTGCGGTAATCCCGAGTTTTAAGATGTGCTCCTATCTATATACACATTTCCATGAAAAAACTTCAATAGGATAAAAAAACTAATTCCCCTTTTATTTCATGATTTTTGTGCAAGGTATAATGACCTAATTCAAGCAAAAAAGCAAAGAGCCTACTTACTGTGTAGGCTCCCGTTCAACTTATTTAAGAATCATTTCCCCCGTACTCACCACTAACATCTAATGTTTCAGATAGCCGTACGCGTCATCACTCACCGCAACTTAGGACAATGCCAGCATGGCGTTATGTCTATGTTGCCTTTCAAATGAATATTTCTTCAGGGCCGGCCAAGTACCTTTTAGATGATCTGTTTATGAGCTTCACAACTATATTAACCTTGTAATTTATCTTCCAAGACTATCATCCAAGCCATCACTTGATCCTCAGCATATCCTGTCGAATAGCGCATTCTGTCATAGACAGTTTGTGAAAAATCTAAGGAGGAATCATAGATGGTTAAACAAGTTTCTATCTCCCAAACTTACCCTCGATTAACCGTGTACAGTGAAGAGAATTTCAGAGGTCTCCGAAGAGTGTATCGTGGCAACCTCGGAATTGCCGATATTGACGCCGTTCTGACAGGGATCGAAAGTTTGAAATTTTTCTCAACAAATCCAAACGCCACACTCGTGTTATTTGATCGTTCACGTTTTCGTGACAATTTCGTTGTATTGCGGGGCAATCGAATCATTCGTGAACTGGATGACTTCTTGCGCAGAGGTGATGTGGAATCCCTCATTGCTTCCAATCAGCGGTTAACACTAGCACAGATTCGCGAAATTAGAAGAACCGGCGAGCTTCCTCCCGGCTACAGATTAATCTAATTTGTTAGATTCACCGACGTTATTTCATTGAACATTTCAGTGATGCATGTCTTGTATGTGCATCACTGAAAATAAAAAAAATTATAAATAGGCATATCTGGACTCCTTATGAAAAATACTGTGTACATAAAAAATAATGAAATGGAACGATTCTATATTTTGCCCGTAAGGGTAATACAAGTGAAGCACATTGAAATCTATGATCCAAGGAGCTGGTCATTTGCAATATTACAGACACAGCGCAGAGGAGACGCTTCAGGACGTTCAGAGTTCCACCGACGGGCTCACAACCTCTGAGGCTGCGAAGAGACTGGAGACGGAAGGCTATAACGAGTTAAAAGGAAAAGCTGCAACACCCATCTGGAAGCTGTTTATTGAAAATTTTAAAGATCCCATGGTCATCGTGCTGCTGATCGCAGCCGCTGTTCAGATCGTTCTTGAACACCTGATCGAATCGCTAATCATTTTTCTCGTCATTCTGTTAAATGCGGTAATCAGCGTCGTGCAGACCAAAAAGGCCGAAAGTTCCCTGGATGCACTGAGGCAAATGTCTGCCCCCGAAGCCAAAGTCATTCGTGACGGGCAGAAAAAAACGATTCCCGCGCGAGAACTTGTTCCCGGCGATATTGTTTTACTGGATGCAGGGGATTATGTCCCGGCAGACGGTCGCATTTTGGAATCAGGCAGTCTGAAAATCAACGAAGGCATGCTGACAGGAGAATCCGAAGCGGCCGAGAAACATGCCAAAGCCATACCAGAAGAAGCTCCGATTGGGGATCGTCGCAATATGGCCTTTAGTGGTTCACTGGTCGTCTATGGACGCGGCACACTGGTCATTACAGGCACTGCACTGAAAACGGAAATCGGCAAGATTGCCGAATTAATTGAAAATGCAGAAGCGAAGGAAACCCCGTTACAACGCAAATTGGAATCGTTTAGTAAGAAGCTAGGCTTCTTTATCTTGGGCTTGTCGATTCTTATTTTTGCCATCGAAGCTGGACGTGTCTGGTTAACCGAAGGAACGGATAATATCGGCCCATCCATTGTGAATGCCCTAATGTTCGCAGTTGCCGTCGCTGTCGCCGCCATCCCTGAAGCCCTCTCCTCCATTGTGACGATTGTATTGTCTCTGGGAACGAATAAAATGGCCAAGCAGCACGCCATCATTAGACGTCTTCCTGCCGTGGAAGCCTTGGGTTCTGCCAGCATTATCTGTACCGATAAAACAGGAACGCTTACTCAAAACAAGATGACTGTGGTGGACTATTATATTCCCCATGGCACGAAAGACAAATTCCCCGATGATCCCAAACAGTGGTCTGCAGAGGAACGGCGCTTGTTACATATTGCAGTACTCTGCAATGATTCAAATATTAACCAGGAAGGCAAGGAACTCGGTGATCCCACCGAGGTGGCACTCATTGCCTTCAGTAACCGTGTGAACAAGGATTACAATGAAATTCGTGACCAGTTTCCGCGTGAAGCCGAGCTTCCTTTTGACTCGGATCGGAAACTGATGAGTACAGTGCACACATTTGAAGGACAGACGGCTCTGCTGACCAAAGGTGGCCCGGATGTGCTGTTCAGTCGCTGTAGTCATGTATTTATGAACGGAGAAGTTCAGCCACTGACGCCTGAGATTCGCACGCAGTTTGAAGAAAAAAACGAAGCGTTCTCCAAACGTGCCTTCCGTGTGCTGGCTTACGCCTACAAAAAGTTTGATGACAAAAATCAGGTCACGGTAGAGGACGAACACGATCTAACGCTTGTTGGTCTGACGGCCATGATCGATCCACCGCGTGAAGCGGTATATGGTTCCATCGAAGAGTCCAAGAAGGCGGGCATTCGCACCATCATGATCACCGGAGATCACAAAACAACAGCCCAAGCGATCGGTATTGATATCGGACTTGCAGGCCCGGACGACCTGGCCCTCACTGGGGCAGAGCTGGACAAACTGTCGGATGAAGAACTCGATCAGCAGCTCGAACATATTTCGGTGTATGCAAGGGTATCTCCTGAAAATAAAATCCGTATTGTCCGCGCGTGGCAGCGCAAAGGTAAAGTTGCAGCCATGACCGGAGACGGTGTCAACGACGCACCCGCATTGAAACAGGCCGACATCGGCGTTGCGATGGGTAGCGGAACGGACGTCGCCAAAGATGCGGCAGCCATGATTTTGACAGATGATAACTTTGTCTCCATCGTGAATGCTGTCAGTGTCGGGCGTATGGTATTTGATAATATCAAAAAAGCCATTGCGTACCTGTTTGCAGGAAACCTGGGGGCAATTATCGCCATTTTGTTTGCACTTGTAGTCGGCTGGGTGAACCCATTCACGGCCCTCCAGCTGCTCTTCATCAATCTGGTGAATGACTCCCTGCCTGCCATTGCACTGGGTACTGAAAAAGCTGAACCGGACGTCATGCGGCGGAAACCGCGGGATATCAACGAAGGCATCTTTGCCGGCGGAACGTTGCAGGCTGTCATTACACGTGGTGTTCTGATCGGGGTGGCTGTTATCGTGTCCCAATATATTGGACTTGGGATCTCGGAGGAAATTAGTGTGGCAATGGCCTTCACGACCCTGATTCTGGCACGGAGTCTGCAAACTTTTGCAGCGCGCTCCAACACACAGACGATTTTCCAGGTCGGCTTCACCACCAACAAATATGTTCTTGGCTCCATCCTGGTTTGTCTCTGCCTGTATGGAATCACGCTGATTCCAGGGGTTCGCAGCATCTTCGCCATCCCAGCAGCATTTGGCTGGAATGAGTTCCTCATCGCAGGGGGACTCGCTCTCGCTGCGGTCATTCTGATGGATGTCATCAAGTGGATTCGCAATCGTGGCACACCAGCTACTGCGTCCTAAAAATGAATAAATGAAAATGCTCATGTGCAAAAACGACGTCCTGGGTCAGGACGCCGTTTTTGTTTAACCACCTAATGAATTCGTATGACATTATTGCCATATATATAGATTGAGCGTAAAATAGTTTATTGATTTTGGGTGCCTGTTGTGATTAACGCGAAACAGGTATATGAATGATGAATCCCATTGAATTTATAGACAGGAATGGTCACGTGAAAGATAAAATTGTAATGCCTCTCTGGACTTGCTGCCTATTCATCGTTGTGATGAATACCACCATGTTTAACGTCTCTTTACCCGTTATTATTCATGATCTTCAGATTACATCGGACCTGGGGTCCTGGGTCATTTCAAGCTACTCCATTGGTTATGCCTTGTCGACGGTGATTTACAGTCGATTGTCTGACCGTATTCCGGTACGCAAACTGCTGACGGTTGGATTGCTTATTTTGGGCTTATCTTCATTACTCGGATTATTTGCGCACAGCTTTGCGATCCTATTGCTGACACGCATTTTGCAATCTGCGGGTGCAGGGGTCATGGCCGGGCTTGGGCTTGTCATCGCAAGCCGTTACATCCCGCTGGAGCGTCGCGGAGCTGCCATCGCACTGATCTCATCAGGCAGTGCCATGGCGTTTGGGCTTGGCCCCATTGTGGGTGGACTCATTAGTGAGTTCTGGGGCTGGAATGGACTTTTCGCCATTACCGTGCTTGTCCTGTTTGCACTGCCCGTACTGCTCTATTTTCTCCCGCGTGAAACGGCCAAGCCGGAAAATCCTTTTGACATGATCGGTGCTGCATTAACCGTGATTAATGCAACTACCCTTCTGGTTGCCATCACTCAGCAGTCTTGGTTATGGCTGGCCATCGGTGTCATTTCACTTGTTGTGCACATCGTGTATATTCGCAGGGCGAGCCTTCCTTTTGTGAATCCACATGTATTCCGAACACCCGGGTTTACCCGGCTACTGATCATCGGCTTCTGTGTTCTGGTCGTAAATCTGGGCAATTTGTTCCTGATGCCGCTAGTGCTCGCTGATCTGTTTGGACGCTCGTCACTGGCTATTGGTCTGCTGATTGCTCCTGGAGCCATCGTCTCGGCATTCTGTACCCGTTTCGTAGGTCGCTGGATCGATCGTTATGGCAATATACGTTTTCTGATGATTGGGCACATTTTGCTAGCCGCAGTACTTGCTCTGTTCATGCTGGGTCTGAATCAGTCTGCCCTGATCATCACCGGAGGATATCTCTTCTTCTCTCCGGCACTCTCCGCCTCGATAGCTTCGCTGAATAACGAAGCGTCTCGGGTGCTGCCCAAAGCGCAAATCGGTTCCGGTATGGGCTTGCTGCAGTTGATCCAGTTTTTTGGCGGTTCGGTATCCGTAGCTGTCTGCGGGCTGATGTTGCACGGCATTCCGGGTGTTCCGGTAGAGGAAGCCTATCATTATGTATATGGATGTCTGCTCTTGGTCTGTCTGGCCTCGCTTGTAATCGTGGTCTGGCATAACAAAGCTGCACGATCAGCTCCTACGGTTACGATGACTGAGACTGGATAGGTTACAAGTTAGAATGTGAGCTACGTCGTTCAAAAAAGCACTTATGTATTCGTTTGAGTAAAAGGCCCGCGCATGGCGCGAGCCTTTTTTTTATTCACCAGGATGTTCAAAAGGTGGATCACTCTCCTTGATCACTCGGTCTGGCTTTCAAACAGGCTATGAATGCATTAAAATTGGCAGCGATCTCTCGTACATTTTCCTCCAGCAGTCGCTGTGCTTCCTCCGGCATCTCTGATTCACTCTCGGCATCTTCGCGTACCATCGCCTCTTCATGGTCTATAACCAGTACGGCAGGAGATACTGAATTCTTTCGGTAATCCAATAAATAGTTGTTGCCGCTGCTGACACTCCAAGCAAACGGAATAATCCGGCGTGGATCAGGATTCACATCGTCTACCAGATTGATGTTATTCGCAATGAACTGATCATTGAGAGCAGAGAAACGAATCTCCCAATCGATGACCTCTCCATTTTCAATCATATCAAATGCTTGACCGTCGGCCTCCCGTTGAAACTCCAGATATCCGTGTGGAAACACAATGCCGTAATGCTTCTGAATGTTATCGATATTCAAGTTATTCATACACTCCCTCCATACAGTCCTGTCATAGCACATCATTTCCCAGCCAATGCTGCCTTCCAAGCTTCCTCCACCGCTACAGGAGCTTTGCTGCTGCTCTCGCCGCTGCCCTCCTCCGTCCACAGCGGTGGATAATACGCAAATACTTGTCCTGTCTGAAGCTGTCCCCTGTCATTCTGCCAGCCTTTCCAGCGAAAGGTCTGATAGTACTGCTCCAGATCACCATTAGCCAACCAGTTGATGAAGCCAGAGTATGCCAGTTCTGTCGATTCCCATTCCAGCGTGTCAGGGGCAAAATAGTATACATGTCCTGTACGGCCATACTTGCCCATATCCATTCCGAAAAATCCACCCGCGGCATCGTAGGCGACGACCATCATGCCTTCCAGTGCTGGCACACACGGTTTGTCTCCCACCCCATTCCAACCGGTCAGACTCCCAAAGATGCGGTCACCACCCGATCCAAGCAACGTAATCCAGCCATCATCCAACACGATTCCCTCTGTCTCATAGGCAACGGCTCCCAAATAGGATTTGGTGCTGATCTGAAGATGATAGAGCGCATCCTCTCCAACCTCCCGCTGTGCAGGAACATAGGTGTATTTATTTTGTCCATGGTCCAACAGTTCCTTGAGTTCCTCCCAAGCGTGATGTTCCCGATCCACTAATTCGTTTGCGGATAATTGATGCATGATCATTGCTCCCTTCGATCTACTTTAAATCCAAAAAGGACGTAGTTGCTCCATACGTTCAGACTCTTCCTTCTATGTTTCTAGCTTCACCCAGATATGTTTGTAATCGATTTTTCCCCATGCATTTAAGGCAATGCCTTCAAGCATGGGGTGATGCTGGGCTCTCTGAAGACTGTGATACAGAAAGATGACATTTGATGAACTTTTGAGCTTTTCCTGAATGTCCAAAAGCAGCTTCATTCGCTCATCCGAGCTTGGTTCTCCCATGCATACCGTTAACTTGGCATCCACATATACAGTCAATTCCCGGCTGAGGTGATTACGCAGGAAACTGAAACGGGATTGATACAGCTCCAGCAGGGTAAGGTCTGCCTGCTCGCCAAGCACTTCTCCAGCCATGACCAGATCCGCCTGTGCCAGCACTTGGGGATCAGCCAGATGCTCAATTGGGAGCTTCACCACATTCAGTTGAATCCCCATCTCCTTGCATTGGTTGCTAATCCATGCTGCCGTTTTTTCATTTTCCAACCATTCGTATGTGTACAGGTTCAGAGACTGTCCTTCATATTCGGATGCCTGAATCTGTTTTTTTGCTTCATCCAGATCAGAACCCGGTGTGTAATCCTGCTGCACTTCACTGAGCACAAATCCTTCCGATGCACACTGCCTGAGACCACCCAGTTCCTTAATCATTCGTTCTCGATCCAATCCCAGATCCATGGCCCGACGAAATAGAACATTCTGCTGAATCCCTGCTTTGTTCAGGTTAAAGGTCATATAGGTGCTGCCATTCTCCAACTGACTGAGAGAAGGTTCACTTGTTGACCCCTTGCTCGCACCTGAATATAACAGCTGCATATCCCTGCCTGTCCTGTGTGATCCAGGCTGTCCTTCATAGTCCGGCCACACCCACATCTCAATCCGATCCAGATGAGGACGCCCTTCAAAATAATGATCATTCGCTTCCAGAACAAGCAGGGATTCATTATTATTGATCATGCGGAAAGGGCCCGTGCCAATTGGCAGTGCTGAGAAACATGCAGCTTTGTCGGGACCTCCCAAATCTTCAGGCACGATCGAACAGCGATCTGTACAGAGAAAAGCAGGAAATACCGCATTAGGCTGGGCAAAATAAAAATCAATGCAATATCTCCCGGGAGTCTGTACATCTGTGATTAAAGAAAACATCCATTCCGAGGATGTCCTTCCTGACATACGTGCAAATGTAAATCTCACATCCTGTGCAGTCATTTCCTGACCATGGTGGAACCGTACTCCCTTACGTAAGTAAAATCGCCAGCGGGATGATGATTCGTCCCATTCCCAATGATGGGCTAGTCCAGGAAGAATACGTTTTTCCTCCGGATCAAATATGAGGAGTGTATCAAAGATCTGCCTTACCCAATGCGATTCAGTACGCCGCTGAACCCACGCCGGGTCCAGATGAGGAACTGGCCGATAAAAGGGGAAACGCAGCACCTCCCGTTCCTCTCCATCTGTGCGCAAGATGCCCAACTGCCGTTCCAGCCAATCGGCGAAATCATCCTTCATTCGCTGCGTACCGGAAGAATCAATTAGACGCCATGCTTCATTCAACTGCTCATTCTCCACAAGCTGCTTCGCTTTGGCTGCAAGTAGATCCGACACCGATACGTGAAAAGACATTCGGGATACATTGCCTCGTCCACGACCGGGTATCCATGTCAAATAACCGGATTCCGTCAATTTGTTCAGTACAAGCTGTGCATTGCGCCTCGAACAATTCAGCAGTTCAGTGACCTGATCCATCGTAACTTCAATCATTTCCTGCTCAGGCACGGCCTCAAAGTGGGTGCGCAAGATCAGATAATGCTCTTCAGCGTCCATCTTCACTCTCCTAAAAGGCGAAGTCGAATTATTGAATGCTTCGCTTTTTCTTCCTCTTTTCCAAAAGTATAATGGACCTCATTACCACACGTAAAGAGGAGATTGTTATCCATGTCTGAAATCAACGTACACTCCACACCTGTCACCACGTCCGCCCCATCCGTATGGAGAAATCCAAGCTTTATCATTCTGTTTGCTGCCAGCGGCATCATTGCTCTGGGCAATCAAATCTATGAATTGGCTCTACCCCTCATCTTATATGAACTCACCAAGTCTCCTGTAGCGATGTCCACCATGCGTGGCATTGAATTTCTGCCGAACCTGTTTCTCGCCATGTTCATTGGTGTACTGATGGACCGGGTGCATAAGAAATGGTGGTCTATTGGCTCCATCGTGTTACAGATTATCCTTCTGCTCGTGCTGTTTCTGTCTTTTCAATATGGTCAACCTTCCATTTATGTACTCTACGGATGCGGTTTTATTCTGATGACACTGAGTTATGCTTTTCGCAATGCATCAGCAGGCATGATCAAACAATCGGTGCCCACACCACTGCTAACGTCAGCCAATGCGGCTCTGGGTTTCACCACAACGTTAATCACCATTATGGGTGCCGCCCTGTCCGGAATGCTGTTGATGTTATCCAACCTGTATACGGGTCTGTTAATTACGGCCATTCTGCTTGCGGTATCCTGTATCATTCTATTACCACTGCACTCCGCACCTGTGCCCAGAGGAACATCTCCTCAGGGCTTCTGGGTTGACTTTAAAGAAGGCTGGATCGAGCTACGTCGCAACCATATGTTACTGGTAATCAGCATTACGGTCATTTTTCTCAATGCCACCTATGGTATGGTGGATGCAACCGTCATCTTTTATGCCAAAGACACATTACAACTGCGTAATCTGGAGCTTGGACTTGTATTATCTGCTGCCGGAGTAGGTGGTTTAATCGGCAGTCTGGTAGTAAGCTCCCTGCGCAGCAAATATTCGGCTGGCATGCTAATTGTGGTGACCACACTGCTTCAAGGCTTCGCCTTTCTGATTCTTTATTTGTTCCACTCCACCTACGGACTTGCAGTGGGTCTATTTCTATCTGGTATTTTCCAAACTATCAGCACGATCTGCATCTGGACATTCCGCCAGGAGTCCACACCACATCACATGATTGGTCGGATCAGCGGGATTACCGGATCTCTGTTCAAGCTCGGCATGCCCTTGGCTATATGGGGGAGCGGCTGGATCTCCGAGCTATCCAATCCTGCGTTGGTGTTCGGCATAGCCGCAGCAGCGAATGTCATCATTTTTATCTGCTGCCGCTACAGTGTACTCTGGGACCGAAAACAAAAATAACTAGCAGCATCTACAAACAGGTGGCGAGATCACACTCGCCACCTGTTTCGCTGTTTCTGAGCACCTCTCCCCATTCTGAAATTCTATGAGCATCTTACGCCCTATTTCACCATTCAAATCTGCTATAATCGAACTTCATAGCTATTTATTAAGGAGGAATCATCTTGTATCGTATAACTACAATTGCACTCCTGGCCCTAATTCTGTTCGCAACCGGTTGTCAGAAGGATGAGGCTTCATCCGTCCCTTCTCCCGATGCTGTGCAGATACCGGATACCCAGAAGATGTATTACATATCACCACAAGGAAACGATTTGAACAAAGGAACCATTCAATCTCCCTGGAAAACGTTGCAGCACGCTGCCGACCATGCTACCGCGGGAAGCACCGTTTATTTGAGGGAAGGTGTCTATCACCAAAAGGTCAAAATCACTCGAAGCGGTAATTCCTCCGGCAATCCAACCCTGTTTTCCAGCTATCCACAGGAGAAGGCCATCATTGAGGGTGAAGGTCTATCGGTACGCGGCATAGAGGGTTTGATTGAAGTCGAAAATGCCAGCTATATTACGATTCAAAATCTCGAAATTCGCAACTTTACAACCTCACTTCGAGGACAAGTGCCTACTGGCATATACGTTCACGGGGCAGGAGAACACATTCAACTCCTGGGCAACACCGTTCATTCCATTGCCAATGATGCTAAACCTTCAGGACCGGATTTACAGGGCAGGGATGCCCATGGAATCGCGATTTATGGTACGGAGCATCCCCAAGCATTGCGGGATATTATCATCAAGGATAATGAATTGTATGATCTCGTGCTCGGTTCAAGTGAGTCACTCGCAGTCAACGGGAATGTGGATACGTTTGCCATACTGGACAATACGATCCATGATACCGACAACATCGGTATTGATCTGATTGGGTATGAAGGAACTTCGGAGGACGACACTTACGATCAGGCGCGAAACGGGATTGTACGGGGAAACGAGGTCTATAATGTTTCTTCCAATCTTAATCCGTCTTATGGAACAAACCTCCCCAATGACAGCAATTCTGCCGGTGGAATCTATGTAGATGGAGGCAAAAATCATATCATCGACCACAATCGGGTATACCGTAACGATATCGGAATTGAGATTGCTTCGGAGCATGCCGGGCGTTCAACCAGCAACATTACGTTACAGGATAATCTGATTTTTCATAACAGGCTTACAGGCATCGCCATGGGCGGCTATGATGAGGAACGCGGTTCTACTGAGGACAGTACGATTATGTACAATACGTTAGTGGATAACGACCTGCTGGATGCAGGCAATGGGCAGTTATTCTTGCAAGCCCGGACGAAGAACAATACGTTCAAACGAAACATTCTCGTATCGGGCAGCTCTGACGTGCTCATTTACAATGAATACACCAGTAATTCGGGGAATGTGTTTGATCACAATGTGTACTACTCCTCTGCACCACAAGAAGAGGCGCTGTGGGTATGGAAAAACACGGAGTATTCCGGCTTCACCTCCTACATGGAGGGATCAGGAAATGACGCACATTCATTGTATGTAAACCCCGAATTTATAGATGACGCCAACGAAGACTTCACTCTCCAAGCCAATTCACCTGCCCAGGGATATGGATATATGAGCCATGAGTAACCGGATAATGCCGGTGAATTAATTCTACGATTCGTTGTCAAAATACGTTCTAATCGGCTGAGGCATGGCGGAAAAAATTAATTCGCCCAGTTCGGCGGGTGTTTCCCTCATGCCATTTTCAAGCCAGTCTTTGGTGACATTGACTCCTCCGTAAGCGTTGAACTGGATCGCAAAAACAATATCCCGAGGCAACGAGGCGAGACCCATTTTTTTCTGAATATGCTTGGTGTGACACTCTACCGTATATTGAAAAATAATATTATAGAATGACACATGTGTATCGTCGTCAAATACTTTTTTGAAATAGAGATAATCCTCTTGGATAAACGCTACGATTCTTCCGGCTACTCGTCCCCAGGGCTCCTTCTCAATATATTGATTAATGATTTTATCGGCTTTGTCACTATAGATCCAGGCAATCAGGTCGTACTTACTCGAAAAATGATAATAGAACATCTGTCTGCTTACCTGACAATGATCCGTTATGTTCGTAACGGTGATGGATTGAATCGGATTCCGTTTGGCCAAATCAATCAGGGATTCAGCCAGAAGTTCTTTGGGAGTGATTCTTCTAAGCATATGTATCTTCCTCCTGAGGTTCTAACGATGCCATGAAAAACATGGCTGTATTCTTTACATATCGACGCATTTGTCCAGTTTTTTTACACTCTATCAAAACAGTCTATTATTATTTAAGATTCTTTAATTTATACTTTGATGTGAAAGGGGAGTGGGGATATATGGATTCCAAAACAATCAAAAATGTAACCGTTAATGCCTCAATGACCACCGCCAATGAAGACGCCCGTAAAAACATGGATGTCATTATAGAATTTTTCTCGCTATATCTGGGAGATACAGACCGATTTTACTCACTGTGGGTTGAAGACAATCCGGCAGTTATCACGCCATTCACCACAGAAGATGTAGCTGTTCTGCACGACTCTGTGCAGGAAGGATGGGATGCAGTAAAAAGCTTCTTTAACCCGATCTTCAACGATATGAAAGGTACGTTTGAATGGACTATCGATGAGTTCATGGTCGGTGAAAATCCGAATACGATCATCACCAAAACACGCAGCAACATTGATATCACTGCCAACGGCCCATGGGGTAAGGATAAAAAAATCAAGTATAACGGTATTTACGTGCAAATCTTCAAATTCGAACATAACAAGATCAAATCGTTTGAAGAATACTACGATACCGCTTTGTTAAATAAACAGTACTCCTAAAAGAGATTTAGGTTGATATCGATTCATATCGTTGAAACTCTAATCAAACCGAAAAACGCTCAGCCACGATTGTGGTTGAGCGTTTTTCGGGCTTTAGGTTTTGGTCCAAAGGCATAACGATGCAAATCATTATTCAGCGTCGTCGGTTATTTTTTCGACCAGTTTCCGCAAGCCATGATTGGTTTCATTCAATTGATCGATCACATTCATAAACTCTGTGACCAGTTTGGCCTGCTCTTGTGAAGAAACTGAAATCTGGGCAATCTCCTGCTCCATGCTCAGCACGGATTTTTTTACAGCGTCAAGAGACTGCTCAATCCGTCCCGTGGCTTCTTTGGTCCCTGTGGACATTTTACGGATTTCCGTGGCAACAACCCCGAACCCTGCCCCAGCCTCGCCGACTCGTGCTGCTTCAATTGCCGCATTCAAGCCGAGCAGATTGGTCTGCTCTGAGATCTCTTTAATGTAAAGAACAACCTCATTAACGTTGCCAGAGTCTTCAACGGCCCGTTTTGTATTGCTCAAAATCTCTTCGGATGTCGCACTTAATTCCTCGGAATGAGCAGCTACATGCTGGATTCCCTCAATAAGTCTGCCTGTAACTTCGTCTGCCTGATTCATCAGTTTCTTCAATTGATCCTGGGTATCCATACTATATGTAATACATATGACTGCTTCTATCTCGTTCTGTTCGTTCTTAATCGGATGAAAATAGGAATCCGCAGCGATACCAAATAGTTCGGCTGGGTAGTGCTCCCTTGTTTTCGACTCATTCTGTAACATCTTAAAATCCCTGTGAATATCAGGAAGTGAATCCCCTGCCTTGAATTCATATTTCAAAGCATTGCCGGATTCGAAAAACAGGAACTTCTCCCGATCCATGACCGATATGGAAACATCTTGACGTGCAGCTTCGCGAATAAATGGCATAGCAGCCAAAACAGCTTCAACCTGATTCATAATGATGTTCTCACTTCCTCTAATATAGATAATAGTCCTAAATATTATATCGACAGTTATCAATCAATTATGAAGGTTCAATACCATTAATCGCTGCTTCGGCCGCATGGGTCACCCGATTTCGCCCACCCGTTTTGGAGGCATAGAGCGCCTTGTCCGCTTTTTGAAACAAAGACTGATCTGTATCTTCCTGCGAAACCGTAGCTGCGCCAATACTCACTGTAATGTTATACTCGCCCCAATCGGCGGAATCTACCTGTGAACGATATCTCTCCGCTGTAACCACAGCTTGCTCTCGATCACAATCCGCAAGAATAATAACAAATTCCTCTCCGCCATAACGCGCCACCACGTCCGTGCTCCGTGACACCGATTGCAGCAGGCCTGCCAGATTGCCCAGCACCAGATCTCCAATTGGATGTCCATACGTATCGTTGATACTCTTGAAATGATCAATATCAACGACCAGAAGGGAGAAAAGACACTGAGTTTCCCGGAAGAGTGCCAGGCTTTCCATCATTTTATCCTGAAAAAATCTGCGGTTCCTGAGTCCGGTGAGCAGATCCGTCGAAGCCATCGTCTCCAACTGATCATTCACTTTGATTAACGCCTGCTGCTTCACCTTGTATTCTTCGTGCAGTCGTTCAAGCTCCTGGTTCGCCTCATTTGTGGCTTGATACAGTTCCTGAAGCTTCGTTTTGGTGTTCATTATATCCTTCTCATGTTCAATTCGCTTACGCATCACCACAACCACACAATCCACTACGCTTTCCCCATCACGAGTTTGGCGAATCCCGTTAAGCAAAACTGGAACATCCTGCTGATCACTGGTGCGAAACGTAAAGTACATCTCGTTCACATGTCCATATAACTGGATGTAGGGATAGAAATACGTATGAAAAAAAAGCTTGTTGGTCACCGACATGGTGGACTCGATATGCCGTCCCATCAGCTCATTGCGTTCATATCCCAGCATGGTCAGCAGGGTTTGATTAACCGTTCTTATGATGCCCGAGTCAGAAATGGAGAAGTATCCACAGGGTGCCATATCTAATTGTATATCCATGGATTAACTGCCTTTCTTCCGAGTTTTATGCAATCGTTACATAATCCTTGATTAATCGAATCGTTTCTTCCGGTTGACTGAGATGCGGGTAATGCCCCTTGGCCGTCATCTGCTGAAGCCTGCTGTTTTTCAGATGAGCATGTAGGTAATTCCCTACTTCAACAGGAGCAATGCTATCATCGGAGCACTGCAGAATTAATGTAGGTACCGAGGCCTGATCCAGATCGACACGACAGTCGGATAAAAACGTCACCTCCGCAAATTGTCTCGCAATATGCGGATCTCTTGAACAGAAGCTTTTTTCCAACTCTTCCGCCAGATCTTTCCGTTCCGGATTCTGCATAACAATTGGAGCAAGATAACTCGCCCAACCAATAAAGTTCATCTGCATCATCTCCAGCAACTCATCAATGTCACGTCGATCGAAACCGCCATAATAACCCGGAAGATCATTTACATAACGCGGGGAAGGCCCCAGCATGACGATTTGCTTGAAGTATTTAGGTTCGTGAATGGAAGCAAGCATGCCAATCATGCTGCTAACTGAGTGTCCAACAAATATGACATCTCTTAAGTCGAGCGCTTCCATAATCTCCAGCACATCCTGGGCATATCCTTGAAGATTGCTGTATTTGTCTGCATCATAATAGTTAATTATGGATTCACCTGAGCCTACATAATCAAATAAAACAACTCGGTAGTTCTCCGTAAAACTTGGAACAATATAGCGCCACATATCCTGATCACACCCAAACCCATGTGCAAACATAATCGTTTGGCTGCCTGTTCCCAACACTTTCACATTGTTACGCACAGGGACGTCAATCGTCATCCAAATCACCTCTCTGAGGTAGTATCCTTTTGCTTTGATCTATCTGGTTATTATATCGGAAAATGTTGGGTTATGGATAAGATATATTAATTTTCATGACTTTGGATACATAAAGAACAATCCACTCTGTATGCCAAAAGGCGCTCTCACCATAGGCATCAATCATATCGTACACCCACTGTGTACCTGCCTTCGGAAAGGTTTGATTGCTGCTTCTTCATCGCCATGTTCACAGATTAATGTAAACGTATTCACCATTAACTAACTACAGGGTGTAAGCTTTTCCCATTTTGATATATGATTATGCTTATGACTATGAATGAATGTAACTGTTTGAAAATAATCCTAACACCAGGAGGGATCAGACACCAATGGAACAGCTGAATGCCGCCCTAATCCGTTTTGTGGAACAGCAAGATTTATATAATGAAGCTTATGGACTTTTCAAAAATCATGATCTGCGTCCTCGTGAACAACAACACCAGCCGGAAGTGGACGAACGAATCCCGCTCTCTCCAGAGCTCCAATATCTGTACAGCTACTACGAGATGATGGATGAGCAGGCCAATGGCACACTCAAAATGAAAAATGCAGCCGTCGAGATCGGTGATGCAGCTCTGATCTCCTTTGTTGCACCTGAACATCTCCATCATCAGCAACTAGGTCACCGCTGGATCGGCATGAACGAACCTTATGAGGAGTCAGCCTCTTGGCAAAAAAATCATGTCGTCATCGCGAATTTTAATGATGATCCATTAATCGTTGATACAGCAGCACCGAACTCGCCTGTATATGCTGCTTTTGCAGGTGAAGAACCTCAGCTTATTGCCGATTCATTAACAGACTTTTTCAATGCACTGGTCGTCCTGATTGAAGCTGCACGGGCCTATGCCGGAGAATTAAAGGACGACGAAACTTATGAAACCAAACCCGAGTATCTGGAGCATGTCGATCCTATATTGAATGATTTACTGGGAGAAGAGCATACTGCACATTTATTCGAGTATTTGTCATTTCGTTAAAAGTAAAAATCAAAGAATACGGAGGGTTGAATCATGATCTATGTTGCTTTGCTTCGGGGCATTAATGTGGGCGGGAATAACAAAATCAATATGAAGCAGTTAAAAGAAACGTTTGAGCAAGCTGGCTTGCTGGATGTGGTGACATATATCAACTCAGGCAATATTATCTTTGCCGATCATCAGGAACGCGTGGATGCGAATACGGAATTATCCCAGATTCTTGAACAAGTCATAGCTGTCGATTTTGGCTTACAGATCAAGGTTATGGTACGTAATCTGGATGAAATCCGAACTGTTATTCAGGCACTACCGGAGGACTGGACGAATGATGCCATGGCCAAAAGTGATGTCATGTTCCTCTGGGATGAAGTGAATGATGCTTCAGTTCTGGACAAACTGCCCATTAAACCGGAAATCGGCACATTGCTATATGTTCCCGGAGCCCTTTTATATTCCGTGAGTAAAGAACTTGTCACCAAAAGTGGTATGAGCAAGCTTATAGGCTCCAAGGTCTACAAATATATGACGGTCCGGAACGTGAACACGACCCGCCAGATTTACAAGCTGATGCAGGCTGTGGCTGAGAGATGATCAAGGCCAAGTGAAGTGTCTTACCAGTTTTCAAAGCTTATGTATATCGGAGGTGGATTGCATGAATGATGAGCGGACATGGATCGTTAGCATAAAATCTGTGGGGCAGGAGGAATTTTATTTTGCCCCGCATACGGCTTGGCAGGTGCAAGCACAGGGTTTTCGAGTGCACTTCGAATCAGATCACGGAGTCAAGCTGCGTGCTCAAGATCAGATTTTGATAACGGTTGGTGAGGTTGGAACAGCAGGATGGGCCGCATTTATTGGAACGGTAATAGAATTCGGACCTGATTCGCTCCTGCTGTACACAAGCCCCCAGTATGAATCACGATTGATGGAAGCCTGGCAGTTTGAAATGATCTTCTCACCACTCAATTCCATTGAAGGTGCCCAGAACGTGATCGATACGTTGGGGTTCTTCCCACCCTTTCACTACGATGAACTAACAAATGTGAAGCTGGAAAACGCGGATCAAGGCGATTGGTCTGAAAATCTGTCCTTGACGATTACGCATACTTCCACAGACGGGTTGGAACAGCCCCTCTACTTTAATTTTGAAGACGTCCAGTTTAAGAACATCTCTCCCGCCGAGGAAAGCAATGTCTGCTTGCAGCTCAGCTTCGCTTACGAGGGTGAACAGATTGGCGTGCAACTGGACGCGATAGCCGGATTCGCAGCGACATTCCTCTGCAGCAAAGTCGTGGTTCAGTTAGGCTAATAACCTTACCCGGCTACGGAACTGGTTTGATTTTTCCTTACCCCCAACATGACTGCACCCATGACTAGAACCAACAGGGCTACCAGCATGAACGGAATATGTTTATCCACCTGGTACAGCGTTGTTGTCAGTAAAGGGGTGATCACGGCAGATATGCCTTGAATCGCTGCAACCAATCCGGCTGCGCCACCCTGCTGTTCTTTGCTGACCGAAAGAGAAGCTCCCGCCATGAAACCAGGCATCATCAGACCCGAGCCCATGCCGAACAGGAAGAATGAGAGATAATAGACAACCAATTGACTGGAGATCAGAAACAAAACCATGCTTGCGAGCAGAAAAAGGGACCCGAGCAAAATCATCGGCCGCGGCTGCCATTTCAACCACTTCATCTGGATCACCTGCATGATCAGCATCGCAGCCCCGGAGAACATCAGTCCGAATGAGACCATTCTGGCTGTAGCCCCTGGAGATAATGAGAGCTGATCCTGAAAATAAAATCCGCCGACAACCTGTAACGTCATAATGCCAATCATCGTAACCAACCCGGCAGCAAGATACATACGCAAACCGCGTTGGAGCGGGTTAACCTTGGGCGCTTTCTCTTGAATGACCGGCTTGGCAGCAGGAATGAGTAACAAAGCAATGATAAACGCCGCTATCGCAATAAAAATACCAAAGTAAAGCGGCCACAGCAGACCGATAATGGTAAAAGCACCTGCAATCGCAGGGCCAAATACAAGTCCCAGCCCATTGGCGGCACTAATAATCGCCATCCCGCTTCCCCGCTCTTCCCCTTCCGTTACATCCCCCATATATGCCTGAGAAGAGGATAAAACTGCTGGAATGAACATACCGATCAAGCTCCGCGTTACAATCAGAAGGGTTAACAGAAGGCCTCCTCCGATCCACGCATTTAATCCACTATACATCGCCAATGCAAACAACGCACAGCTTATGGACATACCTATGAATCCAATCAATATGATTGGTTTTCTGCCTTTCAGATCACTGAATCTGCCCCATACCGGACCCATCACAGCCATGGCTATGGACCCGAGTGAAATAATTAGCCCGGAATGACTTTCTTTCATCCCCAGCTCACGAATAAGCGGCGGCATAATGGGAGCAATAAGCATAAGACCCAACATGGCTGCAAATACGCTAAAAAAGATACTTCCTCTGATTCTGTTCACGCTCATACACTCCTTTATTTTTCAGTACAGTATCCACTGTACCTGGAGTATACAAGGCTGAGAGAATCTCGACTGCCTCCATACGGAACAATTAACGGTTAGACGGATTATTAATATATTTTTTTCATTTCCGATGGCTTCACACCGAATTTGCGATAGAATTGCTGGGAAAAGGCACTGATGTTACTGTAACCAACCGCTATCGCTGCCTCAGTGACGTTGTTCTCTTGGCTGCGCAGCAATTTCATGGCGTTATCAAGACGAATCTGGCGCAAATATTCAAATACGGTAGTGCCGAACAGCGCCTTGAAGCCTTTTTTCAATTTAAAATCGTTTAGACCCACCTGTTTGGACAACGCCAGCAGGGATGGAGGATCCACCATGCAAGCCTCCATTATCTCCCGAGCGATATGTAACTTCCGTATATCCTCTCTGGAAAATCCCGCAGGAATTGGCGCCAGATCAAACAGCTGAATCATAAACCGATTCAATATCTCCAATGCGGTCGCTTCCATCATTAAGGAAGATCTATAGGGGTTGTTCAATTCCCCAATCAGACTGTCAATCATCGTTCGAATTCTGTAATCCAGCTGAAATATGATCGGTTTGAACACACAATGTCCCAAAATGTCCTGAAAACGAATGGACTGGCTGGTTGCTAATTGTGCACCCGCATAATTGAACAACGAGATCGGAATCCCGATGGCAAAAGAAGTATAGTTCTCCTGCGCAGGCGGATGAAACCAGGCTTCAAAATCACGCATCATGATGAGTGCTCCCTGTCCAGTGGGCAGAGTATATTGCTGACCGGATATGTCTACATAGCGCGCACCTGACAAGGCAAATTGCAGCTCAATGATGGGAATATTCGATGCAAAGAACGTAGAGCACGGTTCACTATAATTAATCTGAGAATACACAATTTCGATACCACTATACGTGGTTACTCTTTTTATATTGCCACTGCCCGCTTTAGCAGAGAGCAGGTACGTATTTTCATCTTGCTGACTGAATGGTTCCTGCGTTAAATAATGTTGATATACAACGGCTAACGAATCGAAACCCATGTGTTCTCACCTCGTCTATAACTTGATCATGACTCTCACAAAGAGATTTGTTTAATTGAGAATAATTCTCAATAATTCTACCTCAATTTCTCCTTTTAGACCAGCCCCATGACGAAACCACTACACTTCATACCGAAAAAAATCCAGAAACCGCCTATAGAAATGGAATCTTCACATTGAAGAATGAGGAGATACGCCCGCAACTAAAAAAGGACACGAGAGATCATTCTCTCGTGTCCTTTCGCATGACTTATTCCCAGAAAAAGCGTCCGGCAAATACCTTCTCCGTCAGCAACTTGTATGTCTCGTCTGGCAATTCTTTTTTCATTTTCGCCATTACGGCATCCTTGCCTTCATTATATTGCGTGGACATGCCGATCTCGGATGTAGTATTGGTTGCGTCCAGATGCATAATTGGTGCTTTTGCATTTTTTGTCCAAGGAGTCCATTCGGCCAATTCCGATGATCCACCACGATCTGGACTGCCTGTATAGAGGAACTGCTTCAGATAAGCTGCCATCGCTGCAGACAATGCCTCACGGCCGGGTTTATTCTGTTCACTAAAATAACCTTCAGGGAAAAGGTCGGCAACGCCGTCTGTGTGTCCTGTGTAAAAGTCCATATCCGCGCCATGCGGTGCGCCCAGCAACGTTTGCAGTCTTTCGGAAATGACCCCAGGCTGTGTTCCCCATGCAAAACGATAGGCGTATACAGGTGGCTGTCCCGCTTCACTCGTCAGGCGTTCAGCTACGCGCTCTGCATTGAAGCCTGCATAAGCCTCACTGCCATATTTCAGAGCTGCGGCATACAGTTCCGCCTTGGTTTCATCTGTAAACAGAGTTTCATCATGAAATGAGGGTACAAAGTATGGATCACCGAAAGCAAAGCTGGAAAACTCGGTTTCCAAACTGCCCAGCAGAACAGGAACTTGTGCATAATTACCGCTGTTGATAGCATCGAAACCCTCTTTCGGAATAACTGTGCCTTCACGGAACAGATGTGGGAATGGCTGCATACGAATCGCCGTTGAACCATACACAGTGACCAGTTTGTCCGCAGGCAACTCACGCAAATAGCTGGACAGCTGTGCCTGAGACTGCTTGCCGATCCATGTTCTCGCATGTTCAATAGAGGTCACTTTACCCTCTTGCACGAGCAATTTCACAAGTGCATCCTCGGATTTTTGCTCGCCTTCCTCCGGTGCAGCCGTTGTCAGGCCACCACTGAAAGCAGCTGCCTTCTGAAACAAACCTTTGCTCAGTGGCGAGATTAACGCTGCCAGAACATTACGTGCTCCTGCCGACTGCCCGGCCAACGTAACATTGCCTGTATCTCCGCCAAAGCCTTCGATATTATCCTGTACCCACTGCAGTGCACGGAATGCATCAAGCAAGCCATAGTTGCCCGAATCATCAAGAGCATTTCCGGTTTTTAATGCAGCATTTTGAAAGAACCCAAGAGCTCCCAAACGATAGTTCACCGATATGATAATGCTGTTCGTGTTACACGCAAGCTGTTCACATTGAAAATCCTTGCCTGATCCGGTCATATTCCCGCCGCCGTGCAGAAACACCATAACCGGAAGCTTCGAACTGGTTGTATTTGGACGCCAAATATTGAGATACAGTGAGTCTTCACTTCCTGCTGTAGTTTCGCCGGATAACTGCAAGCTGCTCGCAGCAAATTCCTTGGCTGTTCGAGTTCCTGTCCATACATCCGGTTCACGCGGCGCTTTCCAGCGTAGTTCACCTACCGGAGGTGCTGCATAAGGAACGCCTAGCCAACCGAGCGTACCGTATTGTTCATAGGTTTTTCCGTCAATGGCTCCATATTTCGTCTGCTGCAATGTTTGAGGTTTGAACCCCTGATCTTGTTTATGTTTCATCCAACTCTGCTCCAAGGTTCCGCCGCCATTTTTGAGCTGTTCCTGCAACGCTTGTGCAGTCGTCTCAGCCAACTGGCGATTGGTGCGTTCGCTCGTGCTCTTGCCCTGAAGCAGTTCACCCCCTTAACCGATGCGTAAGTGGAAGCCTATCCTTGATTGTAGTTATATCTTTCTAGAGCGTTCGTGCCAATCTCTCCAGCAGTTCCACCGCAGGAGCTAAAACTGCTTCATCAATATCGAATTCCGGATGGTGATGCGGAGCAGGTAGCTCGCTGCCAATGATCATATACGTTGCTTTCCCACCTTGTTCCTGTACACGCCGAATCATGTAACTGGCATCCTCACTTCCGAGTGAAGCACCATCCGAAATAGCCTCCGCATGGGTAAATCCTGCGATGCCTTCACTTTGCTGCACAGCAAGCTCTGCAAGCTCCATATCACAGCGAATAGGGACTGCACCGCCGATGACTTCAACCGTGGAGCTTAATTCATGCATCGCCGCGCTGTGCTCGATGATCTGATGGACCCGTCGCTCCAGCTCACGATTCGTTTCTTCACTCGTTGAACGGGTTTCAATCACCATCCGTGCGTGCTCGGGTATAATATTAGACCCCGTTCCGCCTTCAAGAATACCCACATTAATGCGGGTATCCGCCGTGCTAAACCGAGGCAACGCATGAATATTAAGAAGTGCCGTAGAGGCTCCCAGCAAAGCATTCCGTCCTTCCTCCGGTGTGGCTCCGGCATGAGAAGACACACCTGTAAAATGGGCTTCCAGCTTGGTCGTTGCCAGGAATCCGGCAGACGCCCCTCTCACATGACCGGATGGCACACCTGTACCCAGATGTATGCAGAACAGACGATCTACCTGTTCCAGCATGCCTTTTTCGACCATGGCATACGCACCACGCACACCTTCCTCAGCAGGTTGGAACAACAGACGGATCTTCCCGGCAAACTTTCGATTACTCAAACGTTCTGCAAGTGCAAGCCCAATAGCTGTATGTCCATCGTGTGCGCAAGCGTGCATAATGCCTTCATGATTGGAGCGAAATTGCCTCGATTGTGGTATATGCTTATTTGACTTGCTCTCACGGATCGGAAGTGCATCCATATCGAAACGGAACGCCGTAGTTGGTCCCTCCTGTTCTCCTTGTAACTCAGCGACAACCGCCGTGAACCCACCCCGCATCTGCTGCACAATCGCTGGATCTGCCCCTTCATCGATGGCACGTTGATAAGCATCTTCCAACACTTCAGGCTTTGGCAGACCTCGCCGCGATGTGTCATCAATTGCATCTTTTCCATAGGTCACACGGTAACCCAGTTCCGTTAACATCTGCACGACTTTGGTAGCCGTACGGAATTCAGTGAATCCCAGCTCGGGATGTTCGTGAAGATCTCGCCGAAGCGCAATAATATCAATCATGGTCACTCACCTCTCTCATCCAGCTCTCTATTTCATCATACATACACCTTTACACTACGAATTCTATACCACAGCTCGCTAATCCTGTTTCGCGATTCTTCTACACACGTGCTTCACGCCCATATTGAGAGAAAGCTTCTTGCTGCATATCCGCTACCCCTTTGCCCGTCCCGTCAACAAAAAAGCGCCGGCTGATTGAAACACCTGATCCCCTCCATAATGAGATGACAAATATCCAAAACCTATCCAGACGTGCTTCTCTAATCGTAAAATTTACATTTAGTTAATCGAGTACATGCGCTCATTTATCATTGATTGTATACACTGGTTTTGGATACCAAACTATACATATCATTAGGAGGATTTGTTCATGTTAAATCGATTCAATACCCGTGCTGCCAAAATGATGCTCGCGGTTACAACAATTGTTACAGCTACGCTGGGAGGCAGTGGTGCATCATGGGCTGTGGAAGACACCACCTCATCTGCTTCACCGATTAAAAATGTAATCATCCTGATTCCGGACGGTATGGCGAACGACGCAACAGCTTTGGCTCGCTGGTACAAGGGTTCCTCTCTTACACTGGACTCCATGGCTAGTGGCATGGTTCGTACACACTCTGCGGATGCGCCGATTGCGGACTCGGCCCCTGCGGGAACAGCTTTTGCTACAGGTCACAAATCACATACAGGGTATGTGGGAGTGCTGCCGGATAAAGCAACGATGCCTGGACAAAAAGCAATTGCACCGGGAGATGCCAAAAAACCGGTCGCTTCTATCCTGGAAGCATCCAGACTGGCAGGCAAGGCTACTGGCATTATTGCGACATCTGAAATTATGCACGCCACACCGGCTGACTTCTCGGCCCACTATCCGGATCGCAAAAACTATGATGCACTGAGCAAACAGCAGGTCTATAACGGTATGGACGTTGTTCTCGGTGGAGGAAGCAGTTATTTGGAGCCTGCGGGACGCAAAGATGGCGAAAATCTGGTCTCATCCATCAAAGCACTGGGGTATGATTATGTAACGACTCCGGCAGCGATGAAAGCTTCCACTTCAGGCAAGCTGTGGGGCATGTTTGCCCCGGCAGGCATGGCCTATAACATGGATCGCGATCCAGCTAAACAGCCAAGTCTCGCCGAGATGACAACTAAAGCGATCGAGGTTCTTTCCAAAGACGAAGATGGTTTCTTCCTGATGGTTGAAGGCAGCAAGGTCGACTGGGCAGCACATGCCAACGATCCAATCGGCATTATCAGTGATGTGCTGGCATTCGATGATGCTGTCAAAGTAGCCATGGATTTTGCCAAAAAAGATAAAGAAACCGTCGTTGTTGCTGTCACGGACCACCAGAACGGTGGATTGACCATCGGTAATGCCTCGACTACAGGTACTTACGATAAAGAGCCGTTGTCCACATTTATCGGACCTCTGAAAAAGGCCAAGCTGACCGGCGAAGGCGTGGAGTCCAAGCTAAATGCCAAACGCACCAATATCAAAGCTGTGATGAAGCAATACTATGGCATTACCGACCTGACTTCCGAGGAAATCGCTGCAATTAAAGCGGCCAGCCCGGGCAGCCTCAATTATACGGTTGGACCGATGATCAGCAAACGTTCAGGAATTGGCTGGACCACTGGCGGTCACACAGGTGGAGATGTTGTGCTGTATACGTACGCTCCGAATAATGATCGACCTTTCGGTGTCATCGACAACACGGATGTGGCCAAATACATGGCACGTGTGCTGGCCCTTGACCTCGACAGCGTGAGCAAACAATTGTTTGTGCCCGCGAAACAGGCTTTTACTGCCAAAGGTGCAACGTACAAGCTGGATCTGAAGGATGCCAAAAATCCGAAGATTCTCGTAACAAAGGGCAGCACCAAGCTTGAACTGCAAATCTACAAAAATATCGCACTCGTTAATGGCAAAAAGACAACACTGGATGGCGTTATTGTATACAATGGCGTAGAAGCCTTTGTGTCACAGGATGCAATTGATCTGATTCAATAAAAAAAGTGCCCGCTCATTGAACGGCACTCTTAGCCAAACTGCCCGAGAACATTCTTGGGCAGTTTTTTTCAAATTCACTTTTAAATGCAACTTCTATATGCAAAGTAACGTGGTATGGTAGGCCCACGCACAAGCTTATCGTATAATAAGCATAACGTTGAGGAAAATGACGCAAAAAAGGAGAGACTCATTATGTTGATCAGACTAAACTGGATCACACTGCGGGTACGCGACCTGGAAGCATCGCTCCGTTTCTACCACGAAATGCTCGGGCTGCCGATTCAGCGCAGATTCGAAAGCCGTGGACGGCAAATCGCCATGCTAGGCCCAGAAAATGAAACGAAGCTGGAACTGATTGAGGGCAGCGAAACCACGCTCAAGCCAGAGGCCGGTGTTTCGATCGGCTATGAGGTAAGGTCGCTGGACGAAGCCATGGAGCAGCTCGCCGTATTAGGCATCCCGATTGCACGAGGCCCCGTCCAGCCCAATCCGCATCTACGATTTATTTACATTGCCGACCCAGATGGCTTCGAAGTGCAGCTCGCCGAACATGCATGATTAAGTCGCGAACATGATGGGGAGCGGGTGTCAGTGCTGATTGTGCAGGTTTACAGCTTCATCCGACGCATCAGCGGCACACCTACGCGATTCAAAAGCCGTTCAAGCAGTAGCCAGCACCATCGTCTTCCCCATGGCAGATGGCGCTCATACACGGCAGAATACTCGAAATCCGACACAGCGCCACGGTTGCGCTTGAACTGCGCAGCACCAGCACTCTCATGCAGCAGATGGCCGTTCTCACGGGCCTGTCCAATCAGGCAAGCTGACAGCATGCGGTACAGCCCGATGGACTGAGGTAGCGCCGTATCGTAACCGAACAACGGCGTTGTCATCACCCCATTTCGGCAGAAGTATCCCATAACCGCATCTATACGCCCTTCCTTCCGCAGACCATACAGGATCAGCGCTCCCGAGGCTTTTGCTGTGGCAATGAAATGTTCACTGAATTGTGGATTATTATAAGAGTATTTTTCAAGGTATAGCAGCTTGTACAGCTCCGCGATTCGTGGAATATCTTCCTCCGTCAGATTCGCTTCGGAAACGAATTCATATCCGTGTTTGGCCAACAATTCGTAGTTATCCTGAGCATGCCGTCGTATTTCGCTCCTTGTGTCCAGGGCTCAAGCCTGCCCCCACATCATGGTTGGAGACAGGCTTAGTAGACTGAAATTCAAATATAAAATGTTGTATTTAGGTGACTCCGATGCAGCATGCCAGCTTCAACTCTGCTTTATTTTACAGGGTATCAGTTGTAGAACGTACTTCGTTCTCGTCAGACACCAACTTATTCAAATCCACTATTAGTTGCTCCAGCTCTCCGAAGCTGTCTACCATCTTCTCAGTCAGGTTGCGCTGTTCCTCCATACTGGCAAGAATTTCTTCTGTAGCAGCACTCGATTCCTGGGTCACACTTGAAATCTCCGAAACCTCATTAACCACTTTCGTAGAGGATTCTCTCATGGTGACTGAACTGCTCTCGATATCTGCGGCCTGATTCAATACTTGCTGAGAATTGCTGTTGATCGTACGGAAAACTTCTTCTGCCGTTCGCACACTGTCTTTTCCTGCTTCCAAAGCGAGTCGAATACGCTCAAATCGATCCGTCAGCGCCTGTGTCTGTCCTCTCAAACGGGACAAAATAGCAGCAATATCACTTGCCGACTGGCCGGAGTGCTCTGCCAGCTTGCGAACTTCCTCCGACACGACTGCAAACCCGCGTCCATGTTCACCTGCACGGGCAGCTTCGATCGCTGCATTGAGCGCAAGCAGATTCGTCTGGTTCGCAATATCCGAGATACTGTTAAGCATTAGAGACATGGACTCACTTTCCTCGTTAAACTTGCTCATATCATCGGCTGTGGTATTAATCGTTTCATACAGCTCCTGCATCTGAACATTCAGATGCTCCATCTGTGTGCTGCCTGTTTCCGTGCTCGTTGCCATGCTGGCTGATAGTTCTTTCATCTGAAGTGAGTAGGAAGCAACATCGCGAATATGCTGATCCGACAAAGACAAGGACTCTGAAATTTCAGCCACACTGGTAGCCTGGAATTCAACCCCTTTGGCCACCTCGCTGAATCCAAGCGTTACTTCATGGGTAATGGAGCCGGTGTCTGTTACTTTTTGCTTCAATTGATCCGTATAACGAGATAGGCCTTCCACGGATTCTTTGACCCTTATAAGCATCGTTTCCACTCTCATTTTGGAATGCTCCACCTCTTGCCAACGTGCTTCGCTATCCCAAAAGAGTCTTTGATTCAACTGGGAAACCATCATCAGAATGACTCCGGTAAGTGCAAACAATCCTACATCAACAATATGGCCAATAAACTCCTCAGAGCTCTTTGTCTCCACCAGAACAACCTGAAGAATACTAATGACAAGCAGCACGAGAAATCCGGTTGTGAACAGTTTCTTGTCAGGATAGAGCAACAACACTGAAGTGATGACCAAACTTAAAGTGATGTTAACACTTCCCCAGCCTGCATAGACTCCACAGACCGTAATCAGGAGTGTACAAAGCCACGGGATCACATGAATATACTTCTTTTTGACATTGGCGTAAGTTACCCAACCGGTGAATAAAATAGCTACCCCACTAGAAACAAGCAGCTTGGGTTCCAGAAAGGCCATACCAAAACCGATGGCAACAATAACCCACAGGATGATACAGATCAGCTTGTTCCTTTTCCAGATGATTTCGTCATAACGATTCATGAATTTCCCGTCCTTTTTATCAATTAAAATACGATGGTGAAACATTTCTGTACTATCTTTTATCAGTCTATGGTCCTTGCTTATGAATAAATCGCAAATTCCTAGTGCCTTATTCTAGTACAATAGGTCTTCATAAACATGAAAACATACTTAATGTATATCGGAATTTTAATATAAAATTTTAATATATGAATGAATATAATATGTACTAATATTTCAGATATTTTATTTGGTTTTCTCCATAGTAAAAACCCGGTTGCTTGCCTACCAACGTTTTGTTGGATCCTGATCGTTCAGATTGCAAACTCAACCTTTTTCTGCAACAGCAATCTCCGTATAAGAAAAATGAAAAGACGACACAAAGTCATCTGAAGAAACCATGACTTTGTATCGCCCTTCCTCTGAATCCTATTTGATTTTCAGTTCCAGCTTGTGTTTCTCGGCTTCCTGCAAATCATCGTAAACTTTGCCCGGTTCAGTTGGTATTTTCAATACAAGCGATTGAGGATCGTCCAACATATTGCTGCTGTAGTATACAATCATCCCGTCTTCTGTTCCGCTACCTCGATACATTAGAAGCTTGGTCTGCTTACCATTTTGGGTTATAGAAACAATCTCGTAAGGATGTAATGATTCACTTATAGATTGTTTGGTTTGGAAATCAATCTTTTTATTGGGTTCATAGACAAGTTTGGCTCGTATAATAAGTGGAGACATCTCTACTTGAGATAACATCACCTCATGGCCGTCAATCGTAAATAACTGATTAAGTTTTATAATTTCCGTCTTGGGGACCGAAAATTTGGGGTCTAAGTCAAAAGAAATCTTCATCATCTCTGAATATCGCATTTCAGGTCGCTTTGTCCCTGTTTTTGGGTCTGCAAGCTTCCCTGGATCAAGGGAGACGATTTGAAAGTCGAGCATTAACTTTTCAGGAAATGCATCAGTTCGTTTTAGGTTAATCGCAGTTCGGCCATATATGATATGGTTCCCTTTGGGTACTTGGACTCCCCCCGCATTACTATCATCAAATTTATGATTGGTCAGCATGTCAGTTGCCCTGGAACGGTTCACCGAATAGATTTCCTGAGAAGCATCCGTCTGGGCTGTATACAATACGATCATCTTGTTTTCATCCGCCATAACTGCATTGACGGTTAACTGATATATTCCTGATTTCACAGAACGATCCACGAGCTGCACATAACCATTGTTAATTGCGGATGCAATTGTGTTGCCGTCAATATCGGTTTCAACCAAATCCCGAAAAGGTTCAAGAACTCCCCAATTCTGTGCGGGCGGGCTGTACATTGCCTGTTGTGGTGTAGAGCCGCCAAATGGACCCATCAGCAGCCAACCGGCTGCCAGAGCTGTTACGAGCACCGCAGTAATCCACTTTAATTGCATATGACCTGCCATTCGCCGGGTTCTCGCCTTTACCAGACCTCGCTGAATGGCAAATGCCGTGTCCGCCGGATTAAATTGCTGTCTCTCCAGCTTAGCCTGGGAAGCATCTGCGAAAAGTGCCTGTTCCTCCGGACTAGTTCTCATGCCAATCCCCCCTGTTCTTCATCTGTTTCCGTAACAGTTCCAACCCTTTATGCTGCCAGGTCTTGATGGTGCCCTCCGGTTTACCGAGAATGGATGCAATCTCAATCGACGTCATGTCGTTATAGTATTTCAGCAGTAATACATGGCGGTATTTTGGTTTGATTTTCTCAAGCATGGACCACATCGCAAGTCTGTTGTCGCTGCATCCTGCAATGGCAGACTCGGATATCGCCTCCTCCAACCCTTCGCTCGGCAGTGGTGTGGCCCGTTTGCGACGCCTTTGTTCATCAATGCACACATAGATCAGAATACGAATAATCCACGATTTGAACGCCTTCTCATTTTTCAGAGAGCGACGCTTGGTCCAGGCTCGGCATGTCATCTCCTGCACGGCTTCGAGCGCATCATGACGATTACGCAGGTAACTGTAGGCAATGGAGATTAGCGTGTCCTGATGCTCCATGATAGATTGGACAAATGCCGTCTCGTCTTCGCTCTGTACAAACAACATCTTTTTCATCTCGGCTTTGGTTTCCACCCCACAATCCCCTCCTTCTCTCTCTTTCTGTGGTTTAAGACGGATGAACAAGCCAAACCGTTTTTTATTTATTTTCCATCACAAAAAAGCCCCGCCTAATCCTGAGGAGGAAGCTCTTGTATTGATTTCCGCATCATTATTTAAAGTTCAAAACAAACCCATCTTCATAATGCTCCAGCTTATACAATTCGGAGAAAGTTAAGGAGTCCGCTAGTCGCTTCACAATTCTTGCTCATTCAATTCATTGATCGAGCGGTCCAGCCACAATTCATACCAGTCCAGAAAACCAAGCCGATCCGTGTTGCCCATATAATGATCCGGATAAATTCCATTACTGTTCGCTCGATCATCGGTCCATATCTCTCCATAAGACAATCCCTTCACGATCAGATTAAGCGACACGCCGCAGCCAAAATCGCTGATTCGCAGCATCCCTGCCGACCATTTCGGATCATAATACTCATGTTCAAGCGCTGCCCACTCGTCCTCTCCTTTGCTGTCGTCGTACCAGTCCACATCCCAATTCCAGGATTCCACATGTGGGAATGGCTCGGAAATCGCATTCAACTCATCATCATAATCCATCACCAGATATATGCCGTTCTCAGGCTTTTCCAGCCCATAATAAGGACCTGTTCCGCCACTGCCAATCACTAGCAGAAAAGCTTGATATGATTCTGGCAGCTTTATATTCCATTTCTGTTCAAAAGCCTTAATCTCATCCAATGTCCATACCGGAGCCATTTCATATTGATGATTCTCTCCCCCAAACAGGTTCCATTCCGGGTCCAGAGCTTGGAGCTTGTTCAACTTTTCCTGTATACGTTCCAACTGGGCCTTGTACATGTAAGTATGCCTCCTTCCATCGCGTACTCATAATGTTAGATTCGGATCAAGTCACTTAAGCTATTTTCGCTTTGCAGACTGGGTTTGATGTTAATCCATATTTGATTGGTTTCTCTCGATATTGTGCACGCATAATTTCCGGGTTCAATCTGGAGCAACACACCGCCACACGACTCATCGGGCTCCAACTCGCCTCCAGTGACATCATCAGCAGCTCCCAGATACACGTTACCGGAAGGGACTCGTAGATGGTATACCAGTGCCGTCTCCACTTCCTTCCCAGCATCATCCAGACTCCATTGCACCTTATACTGTCCATCTTCACCCAGGTTAAGAAACAAACAGTTGCCTGCATTTACCTCAGTCAGTTCATCCTCTGCAATAGACCACCAGTCCGGTGTATCTTCAACACGATGTTTTAGCGCCGCCAGATCATACAGGCACAATGCTGCCGTATCCGTGAAAAACTGAAACTTCCCATTCATTCTTCATCTCCCCTTTCTTATTCAAAATAACCCCCCGCTTCTTTCCCATCTGATCCAGGTGAGAAAATCCGAACCATATCCAACCATTATATCAAGCCGTACATACGGGTTAAAGGAACCTCGGGGCTATCTGTGATCCTGTTGCACTTGTAGAAAATTGAAGGTGTTAGCAAACAAGCTTAATCTCTTCATTTTTTTAGCAAAATTGACGATATAATCATAACTGACTTTTTTTGATTTTGTGGAGGAAACCATGGCTATTAACCTTAGAAGAGAACCTTTTCGCTATACTTTAAAGGAACCGATAACGTTTGAAATTTTTATTCTCAGCATTAACGGCGCCTCTGCCCCACCCAAACCCATACAAGCTGAATTGAGCGATATCAGCCGATCCGGCTGTCAGCTTTCATTTCCGTTAAATCTGCATGTGGAGTCCAATAACATCCGAATCGGCATGAACTTGCTGCTTTTTGAAGACCCCTTGTATTTGGAAGGAACGCTCCGTTGGGGCAAAGAAGAGAATAACCGATGGCACTACGGCGTACAGCTGGAGATCCAGCAAGGCAATCATGAGCGTTTATCCAGAGAAATGAGAATGCTTGCGGGGCAAGGCAAAATTATGGTGAAGTAACCCGGGAAGCACGAATCTAACAAAAAAAACAGCCCGGTGAACCGGACTGTTTCAATATTTTAAATTTTCAGGCTGCTTTGGTAGCAGTCGTAGTATTGTCCATCTTGGACCAATCCACTGTGGTTTCGAGCAAAAGTGACACCACAACCCCAATGACAAGCCCATTGCTAATGATCGGAATGAGATACATGGGCAGAGCATGAAACGCTTCAGCAGGGATGTTCATTACAGCAACACCTGTAAGAACAGGCAGTGCCACACGATAGATGGTTTTGGAATTAAAGGTGGTGCCTTCAAGTGTTCTTAGGGCTGTACCAAACATTTGCAAATAGGCTACAAACAGCACAGCACTCCCTACACTGGGAGGAATTTGTGCGAAAAAGGCTGTCACAGAAGGTGTAAGTCCCAATATACATAACATGCCTGCTCCAACAACAAACGCAGCCCGTTTCAGAATGCGGGTGCTCTCCAGAAAACCAATCGAAGAAGCAAATAATCCGAACGGCAGCACACCTACAAACGCAGATAACATGGTGAACAATCCCGTGAGCATGTACGATCGTTTATATTGTTGGCTGGTCGTTTGCACTCCATATATTTTTTCGACGGAGCTTAATGTGGTGATGGAGTTCGTCATATTCACCAGCCCAACAAAAAAAGCTGTGATGACGATTCCCGGTTCCCACTTCGGCGTCCCCCACGGAAACCAGGAAAACAAGTTTAAATTCTGTTGACCGGATACTCCTGCATGTTGTCCAGGGAACACAAAACTATAGGCAATCCACCCCGTCACGATGCCAATTAGGATGGAATAGTTGCCGAGCTTGCCTTTTCCCTTAAGCTGGATTAAGGCCACAAGAAACGCAATAGCAACGGACAACGCCGCTACAGGCAGGTTGAATGTGCCAAACTCGGTGTATCCAACCATGCCTTTGAAGAAATTCATGGTCAATTGAATCGTCATCAGAAATAACATCGCACTCTTGACCATTGGTGTGAACAGCTTCTGAAGCACATGCGCCGCTCCAAGCCCGCCAAGGATCATCATCGTCAGCCCAGCTAACAGGAAACCCGCAGCCAGTCCTCCCCCAATACGTTCCAAACTCATTCCTGCCGATGAAGCCGAGGCCGTTAAGCTTAGCGTCAGCCCCCACCATAACCCCGAGGGACCATCCATCACGGCATAACGATGGCCGAAAAACGCCTGTAATATACACACAGCCCCGGTAAGCAAAAAGGCATGCTGCATCGACGCAGCAATGGCCTCCGGTGAAAGCTGGAAATTGTGTCCGATGGATAACGGCACCACCACTGTGTTGGTAAACAGGAAGAAAAACCACTGAATACCTGCCAATGCAAGCGATGACGCACCCTTTAAATTATTTTGCAAAGATTGCTCTTGATGTCTGTTCATGATTGGGTTAACATTCGCTCCATTTCTTTATAATGATGCCTCCGGGCATGCGCAAATGCTGTAACGCCGTCCCGGTCAGCAATGGAAGGATCGGCACCATATTGCAAAAGTAATACTACGATCTGCTGATGACGAGTGCCGCCATCCCCCAGAATGACCGCTTCCAGCAAAGCTGTCCAGCCCAGATTGTTGATATGGTTCACATCCACATCCGTGCATTTCAGAAGGATCTCCACAATATCGACATGACCTCGATCTGAAGCAGGAATAAGAGCTGTGCCCCCAAACCGATTCGTAATCCGGGTATCGGCACCTGCTTTTATAGCCAGTTCGACCATTTTACGCAAACCTTCCGCACTGGCATACAGCAGCATGTTGTCCAGTCGTTGATCCTGGATGTTCACATCCGCTCCCGCTTCAATAAGCATACTTGCCGTCTCTGGCTTGTTGCCATGTACCGCGGCCATCAGAGGTGTCCGTCCTCGCGCATCCCGGTCATTCACTCCGGTTCCTTGTGCGATAAACCGCAGCACATCATCTGTATGTCCAGCTTCAGCAGCTGCATGTATTGTTTTCAGCATCGCACCTTCACCCTCCAATTCGTCGTCATCCTCACGGCATATATTCGATAGATCATAATCGACATGTGTGATTTGCAGTGTTTAAATCTTATGTATGGTAACATAGGATGTAAGTATAATAAAAATACATGTTTTGTTGGTTTCCCATATGAAAATCATATCGCTGCAAATAAGGAGAACACACGTGGATATCAAACAATGTCGCTATTTCATCGCGATTGCCGAGGAGAGACAGATCACGGCGGCAGCGCGCAGATTACACATGGCTCAGCCTCCTTTAAGCCAGCAGCTCAAGCTGATGGAAGACGAGCTCGGCGTGGCTTTGTTTGAACGCAAAGGACGCAGCATGGAGCTGACACAGGCGGGTCGAAGCTTCTATGATTATGCGGTCACAATGACCAAATATATGGAAGAAGCCGTCATGGAGATGCAAAGCTTCAGGTATGGCATTCGGGGCAAGCTGTCGCTTGGCATTAATACCATTTCAGATCGTTTGATCCCACAGGCGCTCCAGCAGTTTCGGACAACACACCCTCAGGTGACTTATAAAATTCAGCAAAATGAATCTGCACAGCTCTGCCAGCTCTTGGGTGAAGGCAAAATTGAGCTTGCCTGTGTACGGATGCCTGTCAAAACAGAGCAATATGAAGTGCTGCATCTACCGCAGGAAGCTCTCTTCTATATTTCCTCCACACCACTGAAGTCAGCGGATGAGCGCGGGATTTATTTTCAAAAGCTGGCCGATATCCCTCTCTTGCTTCCTAGCACTGAAGGACTCGGGATGTTCGAACTGATATTACAGAAATTCCGTGAGCATCACGTGAACCCTTCGATTGCGGGCGAATGCTCGGATATTAACATGTTGTTGGAACTTGTGCGACTCGGTTTTGCAAGCTCCATCGTGCCCCATACGGTTCTTCAGCTTTATCATGAGCATCCGTTCCATATCTATCGTATTCAAGATGCGCAATCTAACGTAGATTCTGCGCTTGTGTGGCATCGCAATCGTCATCTTTCCAAGCCCGCGCAGCACTTTGTACAATTGGTTCAGGAGCTGCTGCCTTCTCGCTCGGTTTAGTGTCCAGCAGATATTAGCCTGGAAAAATATCGCCCATATATAAAAAGCAGCAGCCTTGCCGAAATAATTTCATCCGGAAAGACTGCTGCTTTTTGATGTTCGTTAAGCTTTTGCCGTGAACAACAATTCTTTTTCCTTAATCGTTGTACGTCCGGCAGACTCAATTGAATTATATTGATGCATGTTCGTAATGATGACCGGCGTAATCGTTGTGTAACCGGCTTTTTCGATTTCTTCTCTGTCGAATTCCATCAGTACATCACCAACGGCAACCTTCGCTCCTGCTTGAACTTTAGGGGAGAAGAATTGACCTTTCAGTTTCACGGTATCAATCCCGATGTGAATCAGCATTTCAGCGCCGTCATCACTAACGAGACCAATGGCATGTCCACTCTTCGACAACGAGAATACTGTACCGTTAATTGGAGAAACCACACGGCCTTCCGACGGCTGAATCGCAAACCCTCTACCCATAATCTCTTCGGAGAATGCAGGGTCTGGAACTTCGCTCAGTGATTTAACTTCACCAGTAATTGGGCTAAATACTTCTTGATCCAGTGCTTTAGTTTCTTCAACAGCAGTTACTGCGGAAGCAGAAGTCGTTGCCGCTGGTGTTGTAGGTTCAGCAGCTGGCGTAGCTTCAGCCGATTGTGGAACATTGTCTTCTTGGAAACCAAGGATGTACGTCAGTACTGCTGCTGCTACGATGGCAATCAAACCACCAGCCAGAGCGTAGAGTAACGTGCTAATTGCCGGACTGATAAATGCTGCAATACTTGGCAGACCCACTAGACCTGTAAGTACATAAGCTTTAACATTGACGATCCCCATGAATCCACCTGCAACAGCTCCACCGATCAGGGCAGCAATAAATGGTTTTTTGAACTTCATATTGATCCCGTACATTGCCGGTTCCGTAATCCCCATAATAGCCGTAAGACCTGTGGAATAAGCAAGCGATTTAGTTTTACCATTTTTCGATCTAAGACCAACACCAAATGCTGCACCACCTTGTGCCAAGTTAGCTGCAAACATCAGTGGAATAATAAAATCGTAACCGAGTGATGTCATCGAACCAACAATGATCGGCAGCAGTGCATAGTGCATACCCGTAATGATCAGAAGTGACATCGTACCACCAATCAAGATACTTGCGAATATAGACATATTGTCGAACAACCAGGAAATACCACCTGACAAACCATTACCGAGCACTGTACCCAATGGTCCAACTGTCATCAAGGTCAGAGGAACCATAATTAACAGGGTAACCGTTGGAACAATCAGAAGCTTAAGTGAAGCATGTGTAACACGATCAACCGCTTTCTCTACATAGGAAGCAATCCAGATTGCGAGAATAATTGGAATAACCGTAGAAGAATAGGTTGCTGCTATAACCTTAATGCCCACAAATGTGGTGTCACCATTAGCAAGCAAGGCTGTAATCGTCGGATGCATAATCCCCGCTGCCAACGCTGCAGCAATATACATATTGCTACCGAGCTTACGTGCAGCACTGATCGCCAGAATGATCGGCAGGAAGTAGAATGCACCATCACCGATAGCAGATAAAATGATATAAGTTGAACTGGTATCAGACAACCAACCTACAGCTACCAGGATTGCCACGATCCCTTTGATCATACCGGCACCTGTAATCGCTGGCAGAATCGGCGTGAATATTCCGGAAATAAAGTCGAACAATGCACTTACTGGATTTCTCTTTTTCTTAACCCCAGTCGAAGTACCGGTTGATCCAGAGTCTGCATTCGGGGATTTGGACATGTTGCCTACAAGTGCATTATACACAACGGGCACATCGTTCCCGATAATGACCTGGAACTGTCCGCCATTCTCCATAACGCCCATAACGCCAGGTGTATTTTTCAGCGTCGCTTTGTCCGCTTTTTTGTTGTCATTCAGGTTAAACCGGAGTCTTGTCATACAGTGTGTGACTTGATCGATGTTCTCTTCGCCACCAACAAGCTTCAGAATATCCTTGGACAATTGTTGTTTATCCATTGTGTTTTGCTCCTTTTATGTGTAATGAAGGTTAAAAAAAACCTAAACACTGAATAATGACAAAGCAGTTTCAGCTTATCATTATTCAACGTTTAGGTTTTGCCTTTTTTGCAGTAACAATCCCAATTATTCAATTGTTTGTTCAGTTCTGACAACTCGTTCAATATGAATGGTCAGATATAGGATTTCTTCCTTGGATAAGACCCGGCTATAGATCTTGCGAGTATAGTCGTTAATCTTACAGGCACAAGCATGTGCCTCAGGATATTGTTTGCTCACCAGGTCATGAAGCGGATTATCTGCTTCCTTATCTTCAATCGCTGTACCGTGTAGTACGCGCTGAGCAAAGAATTTCAAATGTGTCAGGAATCGATAATAACTCAGCGAATCCTCATCCAGCTCAATGACAAAGCTGCGTCGCACAATGTTGAGTATGTCTTTTACGATATTCGTAATGCTGATGGTTTCTCTCATCTCACCGTTCATCTGGGCATTGACTAGATGCATTGCGATGAATGCGCATTCGTCTTCAGGAAGCAGGACACCCAATGTTTCTTCAATAATCTGAAGTGCCTTGAGCCCAATGGCATATTCCTTGCGGTACATGCGCTTGATCTCCCAGAATAATGCATTACGAATCTGCAAGCCTTGACGATGCCGGTCAATGGCAAAATGAATATGATCCGTAAGTGAAATGTAGATGCTTTCATGAAGCTTCTCACCCAACACGGTCTCGGCGTAACGAATAATCTCATCCGAGCATTCAACATATTCAACTGGAATATCAGACAGAAGCGTTTTCAGTTTCTGCGATACTTCCTTGCTTTCCAATGAGAATATTTTTTCGACCAGACTGTCGTCTATCGTTTCACCAGTATGCTTTTTGAAGGCTATGCCCCGTCCCATGACGACCAGTTCGTTTCCTCCTGGATCAATCACAGTAACTACATTGTTGTTCAGCACCTTCTCAATTTTCATTTCTTCACATCACCTTGCACCGTCAAAGTAGTAAAAGGCAAAACCAAAGCTGGTCATGATACACATGCCCCGCTTCTGGTTTTGCCTGATTGAACAGTAACAATCCAGTATTCATTAGCCTTAGGCCCATCTTACCATATAATTATCCATCTGACAATGTTTTTGTGAAAGCGGTTAATGTGCTTGAATATGACACAAGAAGATGCTGCCCACATATGTCTTTAGAACTAGAAATTAATGGTTTTCGGATTTTAGACTTGCGCCGTTTGTATCAATAACTTCTTTGTACCAATGGAATGATTTTTTCTTGTAACGATCCAGGGTACCTGATCCATCATTGTTACGGTCCACATAGATGAAGCCATAGCGTTTCTTCATTTCTGCTGTGGATGCACTCACCAGATCGATGCAGCCCCATGAGGTATAACCCATGACTTCAACGCCGTCTTCAATCGCTTCACCCACTTGCACCAAGTGATCATTCAGGTATTGAATCCGGTAATCATCATTCACTGTTTTATTGCCATTTTCGTCTGTGATCAGCTCATCGACTGCACCCAAACCATTTTCGACAATAAACAGCGGTTTTTGATAACGATCCCAGTATTTATTCAGCGTTACGCGCAGGCCTTGCGGGTCAATCTGCCATCCCCATTCACTTGCTTTGAGGTAAGGGTTCTGTACACCTGCAAACAGATTTCCTTTACCTTCAACACGTTTCTGTGGGTCACCTGTCTCACAAATACTTACATAGTAACTGAATGAGATGAAGTCCACCGTATGTTTCAGAATTTCAGCATCGCCATCTTCAAACTTGATGTTGATATTATTCGCTTTGAAGTAACGATTGATGTATTTCGGATAATAGCCACGTGCATGAATATCGGCAAAGATGTCATTCCGCTGTTCTGCATGCATTGCAGCTACAACATCATCCGGATTTGGTGTCAATGGATAGGTTGGCATACTGAGTACCATACAGCCAATTTTCGCTTCAGGCATAATCTCATGACCCAGTTTAACTGCCAGCGCACTTGCCACCAGCTCATGGTGGATTGCTTGGTACAGATCCTGTTTGGACAGTTCCGCTTTTGGTGTGAAAATGCCGCCACTCATGAATGGTTCTTCTAGAATGGAGTTAATTTCATTGAACGTCAGCCAGTATTTCACTTTTCCTTTGAAACGGTTAAACAGGACGGTTACATAACGCTCGTAGAAATCAATCATTTTACGGTTAACCCAGCCGTCATACGTTTTGGACAAATGCAGCGGTGTCTCATAATGAGAGATCGTTACGAGGGGTTCAATCCCGTATTTGTGGCACTCGTCAAACAGGTCATCATAGAACTGCAGACCTTTTTCGTTTGGCTCCAATTCATCACCTTTAGGGAAAATACGGGACCAGGCAATGGAGGTACGGAATACTTTGAAGCCCATTTCAGCAAACAACTTAACATCCTCTTTGTAACGGTTGTAGAAATCGATGCCGATCAATTTCAGGTTATCCTCTGTCGGTCCTTCCGTTCTTGGCGTCGTAATCCCATGCGGCATTACATCCTGAACAGACAGGCCTTTGCCATCTGTATTGTAGGCTCCTTCGAGCTGATTGGCTGCGACTGCGCCGCCCCATAGAAAATCCTTCGGAAATGGTGTTGTCATATCTGTCATTCCTCTCTGGTTACGTTGTACTCATTCTTTGTTAAAACTGTTGACCCTATGCCCGTGAACACATCAAAAAGCGGACAATGCGCAACTAAAAGGGCTTCAGATTAGATAATCACCGATGGCCTGCTTTATGTTGGGTTTTGCCCGCTTTATGCGGTAACAATCCTCGAATAGCCTAATTACTTACAGCGATCCGGGTTTAAGATACAGGAATCAGACCAAATTATAGTTGCTCACCATTGCTGGCAATTACGTTTTTGTACCAGTCAAACGAATCTTTCTTCGAACGTTTGAGTGTTCCATTACCTTCGTCGTCCAAATCCACGTAGATGAAACCATAACGTTTGGACATTTCAGACGTGGACATGCTCACGAGGTCAATCGGGCCCCATGCTGTAAATCCAATCAGATCCACACCGTCTTTGATCGCTTCTTTCATTTGTTCGATGTGTTTCTTCAGGTAGTCCACACGATAGGAGTCATGGATTGAACCGTCTTCTTCAACACGGTCATATGCACCCAGACCATTTTCTACGATGAACAATGGTTTCTGGTAGCGATCCCAGAAGTTATTCAACGTTACGCGCAGACCGATCGGATCGATCTCCCAACCCCAGTCAGAAGCTTCCAGATAAGGGTTTTTCACGCCGCCAGTCAGGTTACCTGTTGTTTCTTCTTTGTCTGCGGATGCAGATTTGGTTACGGACATGTAGTAACTGAAGGAAATGAAATCAACGGTATTGTTCAGCAAGATCTCATCATCGCCTGCTTCTTTCTGAATCACGATGTTGTTTTCTTCAAAATAACGAGCCATGTAGTTCGGGTATTGACCACGAGCATGCATATCCGTGAAGAAGAGGTTAATCTGATTCTCATGTTGCGCCAGACGAACATCTACCGGATTACAAGTCGCCGGGTACGTTTCCATACGAGCGAGCATACAGCCCACTTGGGAACCAGGAATAATCTCATGTGCAAGTTTGGTTACCAGTGCACTTGCTACAAATTGGTGATGCAACGCTTGATACGTGGTTTGCAACTGGTTGTCCACTTTATCGATCAGAATACCGCCGCCTGTGTATGGGCTAAATAGCATCACGTTGATTTCATTAAACGTCAACCAGTATTTCACTTTATTTTTATAACGGTTGAACACAGTCTCCGCATATCTCACATAGTGCCCAATCACTTCACGACCTGCCCAACCATTGTATTTCTGTGTCAGACCCAGCGGAGTTTCATAGTGAGACAAGGTTACCAGCGGTTCAATGCCGTATTTCAACAATTCGTCGAAGACATCGTCATAGAATTTCAAGCCAGCTTCGTTCGGCTCTTGATCGTAACCGTTAGGGAAAATACGTGCCCAGTGAATGGACAAACGGAACACTTTGAAGCCCATTTCAGCAAATAATGCGATATCTTCTTTATAGTGATGATAGAAATCAATACCAAAACGTTTAGGGAAACGTTCTTCAATTTTGCCAGAGAGGATCTCTTCAATTCGTGTAGAGGAGATTTCCATGGCATGTCCGCCTGTACGCTTCTCTTTGGGAACATGCGCAATCATATCCGCAGTAGAGAGACCTTTGCCATCCTTATCGAATGCACCTTCTAATTGGTTGGCAGCTGTAGCGCCTCCCCACAGGAAGTTTTCGGGGAATCCTTTTTTTGCCGTGGTCATAACGAACAACCTCTTTTCGAATTTTATTTGGGTTTTTCCCGAATACAACGGCTGTATTTCAGGCCAAAAAACAAGAAAAACCTAAACTCAAGGTAAAATAGCTCGCAAAAAAAGAGCCTTCATTTCACCATCAGTTTAGGTTTTGCCTGTCTGCACAGTTACAATCCATCAAAAGATGTTATTGCGTATTCGGTTGTTTTTCTCTTGTAATGTAAGCGTAACATATCTATTTTGCAAAATCAACTTTCCGCTCAATGCACTCGCTGACTACTTTGGACGTTATCGAGGCATCGGCCTTTTCACACAAAAAAACAACTTGCTAATATCTTTCGGAATACCCATCCTGAACATTTTCAACAAATTAAGTGTGCAATTCAGCTTAAAATCTGTTTCAATTGCCTGCTGTTTGTCTTATCTATAAAGATACTACTTAAAGGTTCCAATAGGTGGTAAAAGTGTACATCTGCTCTAGACTTTTCTGGTACACATGAATTAGAGAGAGAAAAAGAACACACACACATTTTCAGGAGGGTAATATGTCTATTCCAAAAAAAGCTTCATTATTTGCCATGTTAATTATGATTCTGTTGGTTGCTGTAGCCTGCGGCGACAAAGCGGATAACAACGACAAAACGAACAAATCAACTACAACAGAAACCACTGCCGGCACAGATACAGACACAGCCAAGACAGAAGATACAGAGAACACGGAGAGCTCAGAAGCATCCACTTCCGAGTCCAAGGAAACAGATAACTCCAAAGACGTTGAATTGGGAACTACGGCAAAAGGCTCTTACAACAATGACTATTTTGGTGTTTCGCTGAAATTCCCCGAAGCTTGGGAGTTCCAGGATGCCGAAGGCATGAATGAGCTGACTAACGCTTCCTCCGAAGTTATTGCTGGAGACGATGAAACGAAGAAAAAACAAATTGAACTGTCCCAGGCCAAAACACTGAACCTGTTGATGGCTTCACAATATCCATTGGACGGAAGTCAAGTCGGTCCTTCTGCTATGGCGATTGCTGAGAAGGTAAGCCTGCTGCAAGGAATTCGTACAGGTAAAGATTATCTGAAAGCAACGAAGAAATTCATGGTGGACAGCCAGTTCCCTTATGAATACAAGGAATTCACAACCGAAACCATCGGTGGCAAAGAGATGGATCTGATGCAAATTACGATGGATGCGGGCAATGGTTCAACCATTACGCAAGATTACTACAGCACTATTATTGAAGGCTATGCATTCAACTTCATTTTCACGTATTTGGATGATACAACGAAGGCCGAGATCGACAACATCAAGAAATCCGTTCAGTTCAAATAATAAGCTCACTGTGCCTGCTGGGCATGAATAGAACCCCGCGCAATGATCTTCCACAGATCACTGCCGGAGTTCTTTTTTGAGTGAAAATAGATGGTTCACCTTATCCGGAAATTGCCACCCAATGTCCCTCTTTTACTTCCACCCATCGGGACTGTTCCAGATTATAGCGATCTTCCACTTCTACCGTCTCTCTTGGCGTTTCGTTTACAGCATGACGTTTTTTCTTCGCTTCCACAGCCGGGTCCGGAACCGGAATGGCCGATAACAAAGCCTTTGTGTATTCATGCTGAGGGTTCGAATATAGTTCTTCACTTTCTGCTAACTCCACAATCTTCCCGTTATACATGACAGCCACACGATCACTGATATGTTTAACCATGGACAGGTCATGTGCAATGAACAGGTATGTCAGACCAAGTCGCTGCTGCAATTCTTCAAGCAGTTGTACGATCTGAGCCTGAATGGACACATCCAGCGCAGACAAAGGCTCGTCACATACAATAAATTCAGGCTCCACGGCCAGTGCACGAGCGATTCCAATCCGTTGTCGTTGCCCACCCGAAAATTCATGAGGATAACGCTGTGCATGAGCCGGATCGAGACCCACCATCTCCAGCAATTCCTCCACACGCTTTTCCCGTTCAGCGGGGCTGCCGGCAAGATGGTGAATATCCAAGGCTTCCCCAATAATGTCCATAATTCTAAATTTCGGATTAAGCGAGGCATACGGATCCTGGAAAATAATCTGCATATGTCGCCTCATCGTTTTCATCTCTGAGGCAGAGAGGCGATTGAGCGGCACTCCTTTGAACAGCACATCCCCACCTGTAGGTTCATGCAGTCGTAGAATGGCTCGGCCTGTAGTCGATTTCCCGCTGCCCGATTCGCCTACGACCCCCAGCGTCTCCCCTTGGCGAATCTCGAAACTGATATCGTTCACAGCTTTTAAAGTGTTGCCTTTACCCAAATTAAAATGTTGTCTGAGGGACTTCACTTCCAGTAAAGGCTGATCATCTTCCAGATCGCGTGGCACCAACGAGACGAGTTTTGGCTTTTTCTTCTCATCCAGTCGAGGTAATGCATTCAACAGCCTTGCTGTGTACGGATGCTTCGGATTCACAAAAATCTCTGTGGTTGTGCCGGATTCCACAATCTGCCCGTCTTTCATGACCACGACCCGATCACACATGCCTGCTACTACTCCGAGATCATGGGTAATCAGAATAATGGAAGTGCCCAGCTGTGCCTGCATATCTTTCATCAAATTAAGGATTTGGGCCTGAATAGTAACATCAAGCGCAGTTGTAGGTTCATCCGCAATCAACAATTCAGGACGGCAAGCAAGAGCAATAGCGATCATCACCCGCTGACGCATACCTCCGGAGAATTCATGTGGGTACTGATTGAAACGTATTTCACTCCGGGTGATACCAACGAGCTCCAGCATGGCAATCGCCTGCTTCTTCGCTTCTCCTCTGGAAAGCTTCTGGTGTTTAATCAGACTTTCGGTGATCTGTTTTCCGATTTTAACGGTCGGATTAAGAGAGCTCATAGGGTCCTGAAAGATCATGCCGATGTCACGGCCACGGATACTCTCCATCTCTTTTTGCGTTTTATGGACCAGATCTACCCCTTTAAAGAGGATCTCACCCTTTTTCATCTGCGAAGGAGGAGAGGCAAGCAGCCTCATAATGGAACGTGCCGTCACACTCTTCCCACTGCCGGATTCCCCTACAATGCCAAGTGTTTCCCCTTTCCGCACTTCAAAACTGACTTCCTTCACCGCCTGAAATTCACTCTCTCCGGAATGAAAAGAAACAGACAACTCATTTACTTTCAGCAAAGGTTGCATCTGATCACCAGCCCTCATCCATATTTTCACAAGTGCTCATATGTATACTCTTCCATACCTTGACAATTAAATAGACTCTAAATAATATATACTATATCAATCGGAATAATGCAATTTAAAATAAGATGAAAGGAGGCTCGCATGGTTTGAATCTTGCAAAAGGCAGCAAAATGTCACAGCTTGTTTACACCCTGGGATTTATTTATGGCAAAATGCTGCTTCATCCCTCCTATCGATATGTTCTATTTATTCTCGGACTGCCCGTTAATTTGGTGGTGCTTCTGATCTGGCAATTTAGAAGGAAAAGGGATGGCTGGGCCGTGGTTCAACAAGCTGTTGATCGCGATATGCTCTCCACTTCTTACCGGGATAAACTTCGGACGGACGTTGAAGAACAGTTGAGGCGTAAACACCGTTTCTTTCGTCAGCAAGTTAGTGAGGCAGAGTTTAAGCGTCAGACGGAGGAGTGGCTGGAGGAATCAGTTCAGAAGGAGTTAAAGGAACGAACGTTCAGCAAACTTCAGGAACAGGGAAAACAGCGCCTGACGATGGCCGATACATTCCAATCGATGATTGATAAACCCTGGTTCCTTGCGATATCGGTTATTCCGGGCTGTCTGATGTACGCCATGATGTTTTTGTATGGCAATCCTTATCTAAAGTACATATTCGAAAGAATTCTGATGACGGTATTCGTCATTCTGGGCGTAGCTACACTTGTATTCACCATCTTGTACCTGTCTCCATTCAATCCGGCGGCCAACATTCTCGGAGAAACAGCGACACAGGAACAGATCGCAGCTTTTAACCATGTCTATGGCCTGGATCAGCCCTACCTTGTCCAGCTCTGGAACAATATCAAGGGCATAGCGCTATTTGATCTCGGCAAGTCTTTTTCAGGGAATGAAGATGTCACGGCTACGATCGCCAGAAAGTTTCCAATCACGTTAACACTGGCCGTTATCTCCTTGCTGCTTGCCCTTGTCATTGCATTGCCAATCGGAATCATCTCGGCGATCAAGCCCAATTCACTGTTTGATTACACGTTCATGTTTATTGCATTGATTGGATTATCGATTCCGAATTTCTGGCAAGGACTTATTTTCATCCTGAATTTTTCGATCAAGCTGCAGTGGCTTCCGGCTACCTTCAATCCACAGAACTGGCTGTCTATTATTATGCCAACGATTGTACTGGGAACGGGATTAACCGCTGCGGTGGCCCGTATGACTCGTTCTTCCACACTGGAAGTTATTCATGAGGATTACGTGATGACTGCTCGTGCCAAAGGATTAAGCGAACGACAGGTTCTGCTGAAACATGCTGTGCGCAATGCGCTAATTCCAATCGTAACCGTTGTAGGTCTTCAATTCGGAGGCATGCTTGGCGGGGCGGCTGTAACGGAGAAAGTATTTAATATCAGCGGTCTTGGCAGCTACATTGTGGATAAACAGTTTATCCCTGATATTCCGAGCATTATGGGCGGGGTCATATACACAGCGATTACGATCTCCATCATTAATGTTGTGGTAGATCTGTTGTACGCTTTTGTCGATCCCAGAGTTCGTTCCAAGATGAAACAATATTAAAGCAGGTGCACTATGACAAAATCGGGTTCACTCACACAAGAAATGCGTTTTCGGCTTAAGTCTTCACAGGAGTACAGTCAGGCGAGCTTCGCCTGGGTCACTTCCCTTCTCTTGTCGGTGTTACTGTTGTTCAACAGTTATGACTGGAGCCTTCGGGTGTTCAGGCCATTTCTGCTGACTGCGCTCGGAATCTACCTATTTTTCACGCTGGTCCAGAGTGTGCTGACGCTCCGGATTCGGAGAGACCTGATTCGGCAGGGGACAATCTCTGTGCTGACTCGCAGACTCGCCTGGGTCCAACTGTTAGGTATCATTTCAGGCAATATCTTTATCGTGACGCCCGCTTTTCATCTGATCAAGAAAACAAAGAGCATTGAGTATACATTTGCCGTGTATATGCTGCTGACCCAGCTGTTCGTTATTGGGGTCTCGGCACTCAATATGTTTAAACCGTATGTTGCGGATACGTTTTTGCCAGCCATGGCTGTGCTCGTACTTGTTCTTGTCATTGATTTGGTGGTGCTGTTTATCGTATCACGGTATACCTCAGCCTCAATCATTCCACGCTGGATGCTGGGCGTGAGCATGATCCTGATTCTGACTTCGGTCACAGGGAATGTGTTTGCACTGCTGCTGGGTATTTCCATCATTGGACGAATCCGTAGACAAGGTAAACAGAAATCCAACTTCTGGAATGATCTGTGGGAGCGTCTTGCTCCAAATGTCACGGCAATGTCCGGTTTGTTTTTTATCATTTTCCTGTTCTCGATTTCGATTTGCAGCTTCTTTACTTTTGATTACAGCATGGCTGTAGAAAATAACTACTCGGCCTTGCTTCAATCCCCATCGCTTGCCTATCCATTGGGAACGGATGACTTTGGACGATGTTTATTTTCCCGGATTGTATTCGGTGCCCGTATATCGTTGATCGTAGGATTCATGTCAACTCTGATTCCGGTTTTAATTGGCGGTATTCTCGGAGCCTTCTCGGGATTCTACGGAAGACACACAGACAATATCATCATGCGACTGCTGGATATTCTCTATGCCATCCCGGGTATTCTGCTCGCTATCGCCATCATTGCGGCGTTCGGGGCCAATACGATCAATCTTATTCTGGCACTCAGCCTGGGCTCGATCCCAACTTATGCACGAACCATGAGGGCTAGTGTGCTCTATGTATCTACTTTTGAATTTGTTGAAGCTGCACGTGCACTGGGTTACAACAATCGCTCCATTATTTTCAAACATATTATTCCGAACTCGCTCGCACCCATGATTATCAAGTCTACACTCACGATCGGCGGAGCGGTCATTGCCACCAGCAGTCTGAGTTATTTGGGGCTCGGTGTGGAGCCGCATATTCCCGAGTGGGGCAACATTCTCAAGCTGGGAAGCACGTATCTGGAAACCCATTCGTATCTGGCCATCTATCCAGGTCTTGCGATCATTCTGCTCGTACTCTCGTTCAACTTTCTTGGTGACGGACTCCGTGATGCGCTTGATCCGAAGCTGGAAAAGGCTTAACCGATTCTACAATATTCAACTCAATTTGAATTCCATTGATTATGAACTTATCTGGAGGTATTTTCATGAAAAAACGCATGCTGATAGCAATACTATTAACTTTTGTCCTTGTGGTCTCTGGTTGCAATGTGAAGACCAAGACGGAATCCCAGTCAGAAACCGCACCGTCCGATACAACAGAAAACACGCAAAACCAAAAACCGGTAGACATCGAATTACTGGCTCAGAGCTCTTCCGAAAATGACGTGAACATTATCCGCGACCAACTTACCAAGAATGGCTTCAATGTCAAGCTGAACTTACAGCCGGATTACGGCAGCTACAAATCCCAGCAGGATGCAGGCAATTATGACATTGCGCTGTCCAGTTGGACAACGGTAACCGGGAATCCGGATTATGCAGTTCGTTCACTCTTCAAAACAGGCGGAGACTACAGCATTCTGGCTGATGAGGAAATCGATAAACTTATTGACCAGGCCGCTACCCAGACTCCAGACGAGTACAAGGATACGTATAAACAATTGGAGGACCGCTTGGTAACCGATCAAGCCTATATCGCTCCGCTGTACATTTCCCTGAAAAGTCAGGCTGTGAACAAAGACATTCTGAATGCAGACACCGTTCGCTTGTCCAAATCCCGCGCCATGGCATGGGAACCTATTGAATTCAAAGACAGCTCCAAAAATACAAAAGAACCATTAATTCTGACACAAAGCGCCTCCGTCCTGACTTCCCTTGACCCGATCAAAGGAAATGACGGTTCCATCAACCAACTGAACACCAACATGTATGTACGTCTCGTTAACCTGACAGATGACGATCAGCTTACAGCAGAGGGTTCCCTCTCTCACAATTTCAGCATTGCTGAGGGGAACTCGGAGTATTACTTCATTCTCAGAGACGATATCAACTTTGCCAAGATTGATAATAAAAAAGCGGTAGATACGGGAGAACGTGTCGGTGCAGATGACGTCATCTTCTCTCTCGATCGTGCCAAAAACAAAGATTCCGTACCGGATCACCGGACATACAGCCTGCACGAACATATCAAGGAAGCCGAGTTGGTAACAGACTTGAGCACCTTGGAATCCATTCAGCAATCCAGTGGCAGCGGTACGGTTAAAGAAGCATTGGAACAAGGGCTTGGCACCAAAATTACGGAACTGGTCACGGACAAAAACAAAGCCGATAACGCTGCCGGGAAGTATCAAGTTGTGAAACTCACAACCACGGAACCTTTCCCGCAAGTATTGAACTATCTGGCTCACCAGTCTGCTGGCATTGTGTCCAAAAAGCAGGTCGAGAGCATCAATACGTATGATGTAGCTTCGTTTGACGTGAATAAAGACATTCCTTACGGCGATCAGAATACCGTGACTGAAGGTGCTGCTTACAACAACACCCTGTATGCCAGCGGCCCATATATCTTGGCATATAAAAATGATTATGAAGGTGTATTCTATCAGAATCCCGGCTACCGTAAAGGCTCTGAATATGCACCCAAAATCTCTCAGGTGAATGTTCGGTTCATCTCCGATGCCGACAGTGCGTTGTCTGCTCTTCGCAGCAGTGAAATCCACCTGTACTACGGAGTATCCGAAACAAAGTATGACATCATCAAAAATGACAGCAAATTGCAATTGCAGAGCATTCCGAGCAATGCGGTTTCCTATCTGTTGTTCAACACAGCTAATCGGGAAGTTGCCAAGAGCAGTGACCTGAGAAAATCCGTACTGTACTCCATCAATCAGGATGACATTTTGCAGTTCTACAAAAACAACAAACTTAAGGCGTACTCTACAGTAAGTCCAATCGTGCAGACCGGGAATGAATTGAAGTCCGATCCGGCAAAAGTGAAAGAATTCTTGAGCGCCTACCAGGCTTCCAAGTAACAATAAAGATAAACGGCTGTCACCCGGATCACTCCAAGATCCGGATGACAGCCGTTTATCTTTATAGAAAGAATATATTATGATGAGCAGTCTGCCTGATACCTTCGCTGTACGCCAGGCAACAGAGTGACGATCTGGATCCCCACTCCCCAAGCAAAATAGACCAGATGGATAACAGATACATGCTGGATCCAGTATACCTGTACCATAATCCAGATGATCAGAGCAAATCCCGTATATAAGGAGAACGTCCATCCCCAGTATTGATTCGAGTAAAGATTTAGTTTTTCACCTATTTCCCAGTGAGTGCGACGAATGAGTGAAATGGCAATGATCATCGGCATAACACCAAGAACCAACAATAGTATAATTCCCGGGATCAGAAAACTGCCAAACGGGGAATGTTCCAACAATGAATCCGGCATTTTGACAAGGTTTCCCGATGGATCGATAATGAGTGCTCCCCCTCCAATGATCGCACCAATGGCCAGTAACCCCTGCACAATAATGAGCGCCCACGATCTTTCAGGTCCACATTCACGCTTCATTCCATCATCACTAGTCCTCATCCCTCACCCTCCAGACATGTTATACAGATTTCACTGAAAGTTCTATTCCATTTTCACATATGGAGAGGGCTGAATCCTGTGCTCTTTCTCACTAAAATCGTCCAAAAAATTCGATTATGGTAAAACTTGATAAAAGAACGTACGTTCGGTATAATAGAGATATACTTAATGAGCGAGAGGCAGATATGGACGACAAATTTATTAAGGAACTACGCGAGATTAGTCGGGATGACAGACGAAGGTCCGAATTTATGATCCAAGGCATGAAGGAAACACTGCAGGGAAGAAAAGATGAAAGTATATTCAAGCGCTGGATTCGGCGTAAGAAGACAGAGAAGAAAATTTCACAACGATTCAATCAGGATCCCTCTTCGGATCAAAAGTAACCACATAAAAAGGAGGCGGAATACGCCTCCTTTATTATTTATATGAATGCCTATTCGCTAGACGTTGTATTGATCAGGATGCTTCTTCCTGTCAATATTCTCTACCCTGGAGCAAGAAACTGGAATTATACAAAATAAAAACAATACTCTATTTCGCACCAGCCCGGACCAAAATCTCTTCGATTTCCTTGAAGCCTTTATTCTTAGCATGAATAAGCGGTGATACACCATCACGATCTGAAAGGTTTACGTCTGCTCCATGATCAATGAGTAATTGAATCGTCTCCTGCTGTCCTTTATTGCCATCGTTTAACATGATCGCTCCCAACAGTGCTGTCCATCCCAATTGATTAACATAGTCCACATTCACTGAAGTTTGGGTCAGCAGTTCTCGTACCACATCCACGTATCCGTGCTCCGAAGCTGGAATAAGTGCAGTTCCTCCATATCGATTCGTTATCGCTGGGTCGGCTCCCGCTCCAATCGTCAGCTTCAAAATATCCAAGTATCCTTCAGCGCCAGCGTACAAAAACGGGCTATTCTTCATATCATCCTGTACATTAACATCTGCACCCGCTTCAATCAACATTGTGGCTGATGCCAGATCATTGTTGTATGTTGCAATCATAACAGCTGTTCTTCCACTCTGATCCTGAGCATTGATATTGGCGCCCTCTTGAATCCATGTTTCAATACTTTCGGTGTCTCTTCCCTCGGCTGCCTTCAACAACAGCTCATCCGGTGAAATCAATAACTTCTCCTCCACCTTCGAGTCGTTTCTCACTTCAGGCACGCAGCCTTGAACGACGAACATACTGCTTATTAGGATAATCATCATCAGCGACTTATTCATACTGCCTCCCTTACTACAGTGCCACTGTTACCAAAGAAGCGACACTCCAATCCCCAACTGGACTTATCGTATAGGTAGTGCCTGGGATTAACTTGCCATCATTAACAAGGTCGAATACGCCCGTGGCGCCTTTCCGACTTGAATATTTATATGTCGCTGTCAGAACGTCACCGTTAGGTGATGTTAATGTTACACTTCGACCGGAGAACAGTTCATCCCCAGGATCTTGTGCCAGCGTAACTTCAATTGAAGTTTCACTCACAGCTTGGGCACTTGCAATCTCCAGCGAATCAAACGATCTTGCGGTGAATGAAGCGTTATTGATGTTCGCCCAGTCAGAAGAAACCGTATATGTCACACCGGATTGCAATGTTTGTCCTTCGGGCAAACGGAACTTCGGTTCTTGTTTGCCATCTGTCGATTGCGTGAACGGAACATATTTGGCAACGATTGGCTCGCCGCCTTCTGGCGTAATCACGACTTGTCTTGCCTGCATGGAGGAAATAATTTGATACGTTTTGCCTCCTGCTTGTTCTTGGTCATTCAACACAAACGCATTAGCCCCTCGACCACCACTGTATGCTGAAATGATATAGCCGTAATCCACTACACCGTTCTCTTGCAGTGCTTCAATCTCGAACGTATCATTCGTTATTTGACTAGCCGTCGTCATGTTTAATTTCGTGCCACTGCCTTCAAAGGAACCAGCATCTTGGCCTTTATAAGTGAGACTGTATACTTCATCTGCATGTTGAACAGACGTTGGAACGATGTAGGTCGCGATGGACCCTGTTTTTAGACGAGGCATGTTGGTCAATGTTAACCCACCACTGAGCGCAAAATCGGTTTTTGCCTTGGCAAATACTTCATCCGCTGCTGTCAGCGGCTTGTCGAACGTCACAATTAACGTAATGGCATTCAGCGATCTAACGCTCTGGATTTGAGCCTGCTCCGAAGGAATAGCCTGGTGCTCCGTTTGCAACAGCACCGCTGTTTCGCCGCGCGTGGTCGAACCGTTCTCGGAGTAGAAAGTGCTCATCCAATGGTGAACGGATTTCACATCACGCTGCATCGCTTTGGATACGACCTGTTCCAGTTCTGCATCCGTCACTTCACTGTGCGGATTGAATTGCCCATTATTCGCCTGCATGATGCCAAGTTCAACGAGCTTTGATGCATACGGTGCGTACCACGCGTTAGGATTAACGTCCGTTAATTCTACGCTTTCTCCCGTCTTGCCCTCCAGATTAAACGTTTTGAACACCAGTGATGCTAATTCCGCGCGGGTAATGGCTCTATGTTCACCCATGGATTGATCGGCATATCCGTTCATGATCCCCAAGCTGTTCAGTTCCTTAATGGCAGCCTCAATCTGCTGGTTGGTAAGCTGTGTCGCTGTAGCTGCAACATTAGTAACGTATGTAGCTGCATGTACGTGATTGGTAGTTAGCGGGAATACTGCTGTGCCTAATGCAGTTATCGTTAAAAATGTAGCCATTTTTCGGGTTATAGGATTCATATTTGAATTCCTCCTCTATAGGTTGAAGTTGCCTGTATCTATAGAATAGAGGACAAAAAGAAACTCCCAAGGACAAAAATATTAACAAACTATAAACTGAATCTAATTTTTCTCGAAACTTATACGGTAAACCGGTAGCCCGCACCCCAGACTGTCTCAATATATTCCGGATTTTTGGGATCTGCCTCCAGCTTCCCACGCAGTTTGCGAATATGGACGGTAACCGTCGCAATATCTCCGCTGGAATCCATACTCCAGATCCGCTCGAACAGATCGGATTTGCTGAATACACGGTTGGGATGACTCGCAAGAAATACGAGTAGATCGAATTCCTTGGTTGTAATTGCTACCTCTTCACCATTAGCAAAAACGCGGCGTGCTCCCTTGTCGATATGAAGCCCGCGAATGTGGATTTCATCTTGTTCGGCTGGTTTGCTTTTGCCAAGCAGTCTCTCGTATCGGGTCAAATGAGCCTTCGCTCTTGCAACCAACTCACTTGGACTAAATGGTTTTGTAATAAAATCATCAACACCCAAATTGAAAGTTCTAATCTTATCGATCTCCTCCTTCTTCGCGGAGACGACAAGGATCGGAACCTCCTTCACTTCACGAATGCGCCTGCAACATTCGAAGCCATCCAGTCCCGGAAGCATCAGATCAACAATAATCAGATTGTAACTCCCCTCCAGAGCCAGCTTCAGCCCTTCATCTCCGTTATGGCAGAGCTCCACAGAAAACCCGTTGAGTTCAAAATAGTCCCGTTCCAATTCCGCAATCGTTGTTTCGTCCTCAATAATCAAAATGTTCGTCATTGCCGATAAGCTCCTCCTCTACATTCAACCGTTTTAGTTTGATATAAATGACCGTGCCGTCATTGGGTTTGCTTTTCGCCCAGATGAAGCCGCCATGTCCATCGATGATTTGGCGAGCAATCGCCAGTCCCAATCCACTTCCGCCTGTTGAGGAATTGCGGGATTGCTCTGCACGATAAAAGCGTTCAAATATATAAGGCAGCGCCTCTTCCGGTATTCCTCTGCCATTATCCTTAAAGGCTATCGTAGTCCATTCGTCGTCTGCTTGAAGTGTAATCCCGAATCGTTTTTGTTCATTCTCCATATATTTGAGGGCATTATCCACTACATTGACAACTGTGCGTTTTAATTTATCCAGATCTACAGAAGCCATGACCGAACCAGATGCCTGGTTATCCCAATCCAAAGCCACCCCTTTGTCCTCCAGATCATATCTCAGCTCTTCAATGCTGTCTTCTAGGAAATCGACGAGATCTACCACTTTAAACAGGAAGGGTTCCTGATTCAAGTCAAGCTTTGAATACAGAAACAGTTCATCCACCAACTTATCCATGCTAACTGCTTTGGAGTGAATGATATTGACGTATGTCTCCATTTTTTCCGGAGTGTTTGCTACTCCATCACGAATCCCCTCAATATAACCTTTAATATTGGTGATCGGCGTGCGAAGGTCATGCGAAATGTTGGAGATGAGCTCTCTACGATTCGCTTCGTCTTGCTGTCGTAACTCATTGGAGCGCTGCAATTGATTCCGCATGCTCTCAAACGCTTCGCTGAGTTGTCCAACCTCATCATTGGAGCTAAGTTGAAGCTTGAAGGACAGATTCCCATCCTTAATATGTTCGGCTGAACTCCGTAGTTGATTCAATGGCTTAATGAAGCTGCGAGTGATCCAGCGGAATAAGAGCAGGTTCGCGATGATGAGAACGCCGATGAGCAGAAGTGACATCACAGGTAGCAGCTTGCGAGTAAGCTCTGCAAATGGGCTTCTCTCACGAATGACAAAGATACTTCCCCTTTCTCCATCTGAATATTGAAAATCAAATTTCGCATATGCATAGAATCGCTCACTAATGTTGAAGGTGCTGCGAATCTGATAATTGTTAAGATCATAGGCAGGCAGTGCTTGCTTCAGTTCTGGCTGGTTGAAGGTCAGCGATTCGAAAATCTGGCTATTCTCCCGTCTGACGTAGAGCCCAGACTTTTCGGCTCGAAGCTTCATGTCGTACTTGCGCAGCAAAACCTTGTTCTGCAGCTCGTCCGGATCATTTTTGGCCAGAAACTTCATCTCTTGAAAGATCGATTCTCCCTGTTCAGTGAGTGGATTCACCTGATAATGTACTTTGTAAATATCGCGGAAACCCTGCAGATCGCCTGTTGCAGCAACCGTATACAGACTAGCCGTAAGCAGGATGAACAGCAGACTTATGACGAGCATGCCCGTGAAGGACAGCAACATTTTTATTCGAATTGACATGGTATCCCCTTCTTAATCATGCTATTGGGCTAGTTAGTGCACATGTTAACACAAGATCAATCCAAATGCCCATATGAGTATTCCATATCAGCAGTTCTGCCTGAACACAAGAAAAACCCAAGGTCGTAAAAATGACCTGGGTTTCTCGACAATCAGAGGAGGAATATATCTCCGTTATTATTTACATATGCTAATCATTCGGAAAGAACTGTGTGTGAGTCAATTGCAATATACATATGTTCAACTTTGTTTTACGGTAAAATGGCAAATGAGCGCACTGGAAAGCCGGACGCCTTTTCCGCCTTGGGTACGATATTGAAGATCACCGCACCTTTGGCCGGTACCTGATCCAGATTCGTTAACAGCTCTACCTGATATGTATCCTGGGCAAGTACATAATATTCTGCCAGAAGTGCCCCGTTCTTTTGATAATCTACAGCTGAATCGGTGTCGAAAGTTTCATGGCCAATCGCCTGTATTTTTCTTTCCTCGAATAAAAACATTAGCGCACTGACTGACCATCCCGGTGCATGACTGTTGCCCTCAGCATCCTTGTTGTCGAATGCTTCATGACTGGGCCAGCGTTTGCTCCAATCGGTACGCAGTGCTACAAAACTGCCAGCTTCAATAACGCCATGCTCTTTTTCAAACTCAAGAATATGCTCGACATCCAGCGTGAAATCCGGATTGCTCTCTACAGCCACAGATTGATCAATAACCAACAGCGGTAGCACAAGCTCCTTCAACCCCAATTCATCCAGATAACGGGTATCACGCACAAAGTGAATCGGTGCATCCAGATGCGTACCATATTGACCGGGAAACCTGAAACTCTGGGCAAAGAAACCTTGATCGTGATTAAACAACGTATCGAATGATGCTGCATCAAAAGCTGAGAAATGTGGAGATTCCGGCCCAAACGTATGGGTCAGATCCACCCACTTCTTTTCTTTTAATAATTGAATCGCTTGAATGAGCTCATTGGACATCCGAATCACCTCATACATAGAATGGAATAAATTGTTACTATTATATCTTATTCCACTCCATGCGAAAATATCGAAATGTCAGCTATTTGATAGAATTCATTAACTCGAAGAAGTATTTTGGTTCATGAGTCTGATATAGATTGAACCATGAATCTAAAGTCTCCGGTGTAAATACATCTAGCACCTTCAATACATGCTTCGCAAATTCCAACGGAGCTATGCCCGATGCTGTAACTAAATTATCATCCGTTACGGCCGATACCATTTCATAGTATTTCTCTCCAATATAATGAGGACAAATCATTTTCAAATATTCCAGATCGTTGCTTGTATGCCTTCTGGAGTCTAGCAATCCCATCCTCGCAAGTCCAACGGTTGCACCACATATTGCCGCAACAACATGACCTTTTTCCAAAGATGTTGAAGCTTTTTTCAATATGGGCTCATGAATGGATTCCATCCAAGTATTTCCCCCTGGAAGAATCAACACATCCTTACTTTCCAACATACAATCATCAACAGAAATGCGAGGTAGTATTTCCAATCCCCCCATGGTAGTTACCGGACTTTTATCAACACCAACGGCAACCACCTCTATCGACGCCAGCCCTTTTTTAAAGTACCTTCCCGAGTTTAGTTCAGCAATTAAATAACCAACCTCCCAGTCTGACATCGTATCAAATACATAAAGATATGCTTTTTTTGTATGCATAGTGCACTCCCCTTTTAGTCGATACCCCTATTATAAAAAAACTTTACTGACATCTTCCGTCAGTAAAGTTTTTAAATTTGAAACATTCAGCGTTAATTCTCATCTATTCTACTCGAATGACCAGTTTCCCGCGTGTATGATGGGTTTCGCTTTTTTCGTGCGCTTCACGCAGTCCTTGTTCACTTAAAGGGTATGTCTCATCAATGATGGGTCTCAGTTTGCCCTCAGCAGCGAGGTCAGCCAACTGATCGAGTTGGTCCCCTTTGGGTTCCATCATGAACACGTTGGCCGTTACACCAGCTTCCTTAGCCAGCGTTTCATCCGGCTGTTCCACAAGCGATACCAGATGTCCACCGGCCTTCAATACCTTGAAGCTATCACGCTGAATGTCGCCACCCATCGTGTCCAGCACGACATCATACCCGGAGAGAATCTCCGAGAAGTCTTCTTTTTTATAATTGATAAAATGGTCCACACCCAGCGAACGCAGCAATTCCTCATTCGATTCACTCGCCGTGGAAGCCACTTCAGCGCCAAGATATTTGGCAATTTGAATGGCATAGGTTCCTACACCACCTGCTCCCGCGTGAATGAGAACCTTCTGCCCTTTGGCAAGCCGCCCATGATCAACAAGTGCCTGCCAGGCCGTCATGGCTGCTAGTGGTATGGCAGCTGCTTCCTCGAAGCTCAGATTTTCCGGAATACGGGCAATGATGTCCGCATCCACAGCCACATATTCTGCATAGGTCCCGAAATGACGAGGACGGGCAAATACGCGATCTCCCTCTCTGAACCTTGCGACATTCGAACCCGCTTCAGTCACCGTACCGGCAACATCCCCGCCCAATATTAGTGGGAAAGAATTCGCTGCCTCTTTCATATGGCCTTGTCTGACTTTAAAATCCACCGGGTTTACAGAAGTAGCATGAATGCGGATTAGCACCTGATTCACTCCACATGCCGGCTTGGTCATTTCCTTTTCCTTCAATTGTTCCGCTCCACCGAACTTTTCAATCACAATTGCTTTCATTAGAGATCCCAGCCTTTCCATAGGATTATCGTTATGCTCTCCTTCTTCATTACCCTTCCCGGACGTTCACTTGACCCTCGAATTGAAGATTCCTTGTGGGTTAACTCCCCGATGTTAGTTGAATCTTATGTAAAAATCGTAACACGGCTTCCTCCAATTCATTCAGCCCTGGCTGTTCTATAGGGAAGTGGCCCGCTCCCTCCAACACTACGCATTCCTTTTCCACTTTCAATCGATCAAAAAAAGATTGGCTGAACCGTAATGGTGTCATCGGGTCCAGTTCGGGGTGAACCAGCAGTACGGGACATTGGTCAAACTGTTCCGGATTTACCTCTGGCTTCTTATTCAGAAATGTTCTTAATAGTTCCAGTGGGACACGCGTCGCTGCCGCGTGTGGATCATTCATAATAAGTCGGGTTACATCCGGATTATTGGTAATCAGTTGCATACGTGATACTTGCTTCACAGAGATCCGTATATGATCCAGTAAAGTTGGAAACTGATCCATCATACGTTTGCCCCATCGGCTAACCAGACGGTTTGGTGCAAGCTGGTCACGCATATCAGGATCACTCGTGTCCACAAAAGTCGTTACGATCAAGCCCTGTACGTGCTCACTGCGTGCACTTGTGTGATAAGCCAGCATGCCTCCGATGCTGCTTCCCAACGCCACAATCGGCTTGCCGTCTTTCCTATATTCCCGATCAGCGAGTGAAACAAGCAGCTTGATCCACAGTTCATAATTGAGACGTGTCCCAGGCAACGGATAGCTCAGCCCATACGGTGGAAGATCTGGCGATACTACCTCATAGCCTCGGAGCTGCAACATTCGAGCATAAGGAGCGAGCAACCTGCCATTGCCTCCGGCTCCGTGAATGAACAGAATTTTGATCGGTGACTTGGGCGCGGGCAGACGATCGATGTGCAGATGAACCCCGTTCGACTCCCACCACTCCTCTTCAGGATTCGCATGGTCCCCTAGCCTGAATTCTTCCGGGAAAAAGGCCTGATACTGTTTCCAGTAATGATGTGTTGAATGATATGAAGGCAGATTATCCATGCTGTACATTCTCCTCTTGTCATAGATCAGTCCCATTCAGGTTGCATGAGCGTGATCCTATATATCCAAAAAAAGGCCGTGCATTGCACGACCTTTCATTAAGCATACATCTATAAGTATACTTCTTTGTATAACAGCCTTCATACATCTGTCAATAAAGGGATGGTACATTCCCCGGTACAATAAACGCCACACCAAGGAGAGAATTACTCTACTCCAAGCAGTGTGGCGTGTACGGTTCATCAGTGGATTAGGACTCAATACGTGTTTGCATCTGTGTGCTAACCTACGCTGTAAAGACGTGGAAAACAGATGCACAATTCATCCCGTCTCTTTTCCCCTCATTCTTTTCCTCAAGCGAACATATTGACTGTAGATCCAGGGTGATTCTTTCGTCAGAATCGGGCCAAGCACTGCCAGAATCAACACATATAACACGGCAAAAGACTGAATGGATGCCATCAGGCCTCCTGCCTTGCCGATGTTCGCCATAATGATGGAGAACTCTCCACGGGAAACCAGCGTGAATCCCACATTAAGAGAAGCACGTGGAGACATCCCGGAGAGTCTGCCAGCGATCATGCCCGCACCATAGTTGCTGGCAATGGTCAGAATAACGGCAATCACGGTCATTCCAACGGCCCCGCCAAGGGTCGAGGGTTCAATGGTCAGGCCAAAGCTGAAAAAGAAGATGGCACCAAAGAAATCTTTGAACGGCATAATCTGATGCTCAATTCGGCTGGCATGTCTGGATTCCCCCAGAACCAGCCCCATCATCAGTGCCCCAATCGCCTCGGCCACATGCAGCGTTTCCGAGAAACCCGCCACCAGAAAGAGCAGCGTCATAACCGTAAGCAGAAATAACTCCGATGACTTGATGTTAAGTGCCTTATCAATATACTTGATGCATTTCCTGCCGATGATCAGAAATAGCACAATAAAGAGCAGCGCAGACAGGGATACGAGCAAGACGCTGAGGAATGAGGTAGCCCCACTAAGTACAAGCCCCGTCAGAATCGAGATATGGATGGCGATGAACAGATCATCAAACATGATCATCCCCATAATAATCTCTGTCTCAGGGTTCGCCGTGCGCTTCAGATCCACGAGTACTTTAGCCACAATGGCTGTGGAGGAACTCGTCATAATTCCGCAGACAACCAACGTTTCTTTGAGTGGTAATTCCATGAACCATCCCAGTAGCAGACCGGAAGCAAAGTTAAGGCCAACATAGAACATGCCACCGGTCAGAATGGCTTTGCCAGACTTCATTAGGCGGGAGACCGAAAATTCCAGTCCCAGATAAAAGAGCAAAAACAGAATACCCAGCCTGCCCATAAATTCAATAAATTCCGAGCTTTCGATAAAACGCAAATCCACAATGCCGATCTGTGGTGCATGCGGTCCAACAGCCATACCAATCAGAATATAGAAAGGAATGACCGAAAATCGTAATTTTGCAGATATTAGCCCCGTAAGTGTAATCAGCGCAACGGCAATTCCCACTTCGAATATGAGCATATCCATAGGCTAGAGCCGTCCATTGGATAACAACTGTTTTAACAGTTTGATCTGATCCCGTTCACCAGCGACAACAACCGTAGCCCCCGCGGTAAAGGTATAGTCCGGACCTGGATTAAACTGTTTCGTCCTGTTCTTCTCCACCACAGCCAGAATAACTGCTCCTGTTGCCTGGCGAATATTCAGTTCTCCGATCGATCTTCCTATGCTCTCTGAATGCGGCTCAATACGGAGCCATTCAATTAACAGTCCCTCCAGCATAACTTCACGTTCATCCTGAAAGGTTGGTTTGTACGTCATGCCACCGACAATAGCCGCAACCGCACGTGCCTCATCATCATCCAGTGTGACCAGTGACACCATATCTCCCAGTTCTTCAGGCGAATCGCCTGATTCCATGTGAAACAGGTCACGTCGCTCATCATTATGGATGACGATGACCAGATGCTCACCGCTTCGTGTGTGCAACCAATATTTGCGTCCAATTCCCGGCAAATCCGTCTCTTTAAAGTGCATGATCTGCACCCCCAGTGGACAGCGGATTCAAGGATTCATTGTTTAACGTAATATCCGTAATGCGTACTCGCATGGAGCCAGCCGGTATATTAATCGACCTCACTTCTCCCTTGAGCCCAAGCAATAATTGCCGCCCCACAGGGGAGAGGAAGGAAATATGCCCCGCATCCGGGTCCGCGTCATCCGGCATAACAATGGTGAATGAATCAGATGTATGGAAGTCAACGTACTCAAAACGGATCAAACTACCGATAAGTACCACCGAGTCCAGAGCTTCATCCGAACCAAGGAGCAGCTTCTCCACACACGTCGTATAGGTCACAAGCAGCCGTTCCATCTGCGAACGTTCTGGATCACGCACGTCAAAATAGGCGTCGAGAAATGTTCTTTTCTCTTCACCGAATATAATGAGCTGGTTCACCAGCATTTCTCTGCAATTTTGAAAGGAGGTCCTATGGTTCATAATAGATCTCACCTCCTATACAAGCCCTGTTCTCCATGTTGATTCGCATGTTTTTCTTCATCATGTTGTTCTCCTCCTTCATATAGATAAAAAAACCACGGATACCGCGGTCTTACTACCATCTTACCAAAACTAATTTTTTAATCCAGCTATTCCGTTAACTTTGCGTTGTATAACGATAAAAAGGGCGTCCATCCAGCTTCCAAACTTAACCTTTACATCATATGACAGATCCATAGAAGATTTTAATAACGTCATAAAAAACATTTTATGGGTTTTCATCTCGTATTTTTATTTTGTTTCCTGTATATTTAACTACAAACTTTTATGCAATTTATACAAATAGCCATCCCAAGACTTTAACACAATAAAGGAGTGCATTGAAAAAGTGTCGACTATAACTAAGGATTCAACTCAAGTAACTGCCGCAGAGTATGTTCATTCCGTTTACGAATCGGTTATCGCCAGAAATCCACAGGAAAGTGAATTCCATCAGGCTGTCAAAGAGATCCTGGACTCGCTTATTCCTGTCATTGCAGCTCATCCGAAATATCGGGAGAATGGCTTGCTTGAACAACTTGTAGAGCCAGAACGTGTCATTACGTTCCGCGTGCCTTGGGTAGATGATCAGGGCAAGGTACAAGTGAACCGTGGATTCCGTGTTCAGTTCAACAGCGCAATTGGGCCTTACAAAGGCGGACTTCGTTTCCATCCTTCCGTTTACTCGGGAATCGTTAAATTCCTTGGGTTTGAACAAATTTTCAAAAATGCCCTGACTGGCCTGCCAATCGGCGGTGGTAAAGGTGGTTCCGACTTCGATCCAAAAGGAAAGTCAGATCTGGAAGTCATGCGTTTCACCCAAAGCTTCATGACTGAACTGTACAAATATATCGGTTCCGATGCGGACGTACCTGCCGGCGACATCGGTGTAGGTGCACGGGAAATCGGTTATATGTTCGGACAATACAAACGCATCAGCGGTGGACACGAAGCTGGCGTACTCACAGGTAAAGGTTTGCTGTACGGAGGAAGTCTTGCACGTAAGGAAGCTACAGGATTCGGATGCGTGTACTTTGTGAAGGAGATGTTGGCATCCAAAGGACTGAGCTTCAAAGACAGCACGGTGGTTGTCTCCGGTTCGGGTAATGTATCCATCTATGCAATTCAGAAGGCTCAGGAGCTTGGAGCTACTGTTGTGGCATGTAGTGACTCTGCTGGTTACATCTATGATCCTCAAGGAATCAATCTGGATACAGTAAAAAGATTAAAAGAGGTTGATCGTCTGCGGATCAGCGAATATGTCAAAGAGCATCCACATGCCGTGTATACCGAAGGCTGTGAAGGCATCTGGTCAATCCCTTGTGATATCGCGCTGCCTTGTGCAACGCAAAATGAAATCGATGAACAGGCTGCTGCATTGCTCGTGCAAGGCGGAGTTAAAGCGATCGGTGAAGGAGCGAATATGCCTTCCACTCTGGCTGCAATTGACGTTTTCCATAAAGAAGGCGTTCTGTTTGGACCAGCCAAAGCGGCTAATGCTGGCGGAGTTGCCGTGTCCGCACTTGAAATGTCGCAGAACAGCATGCGGTTGTCCTGGTCATTTGAAGAAGTGGACGCCAAGCTGCATGACATTATGTCGAACATCTACACTAGCTGTGTTCAGGCAGCGGATGAGTACGGCTGTGCAGGTAACCTGCTTGCCGGAGCGAACATCGCTGGCTTCCTGAAGGTGGCAGATGCCATGCTCGCGCAAGGTATCGTCTAATTGCTTTACAGTTGCTAACTAAATAAATAAACCGCCTTCCATCACGGGAGGCGGTTATTTTACATTCTTAATGTCATTGATGGGGTTTAATCCAGCAGCGGGATCGCCATGGGATCCATATCGGAATTGATCAAAATCCAGTGTAATGGTAAAGTTGTACTGACCTTAAAATAGCAAGTCTTTTAATTAAAGGAAGTGTACAAATGACTAACCAAGCATTCAGTAGCAATCAGGCTACTCTGCATTTAAGCGCAGACTGCGAGCAATGTTTTGGTCTATGCTGTGTCGCCTTGCCGTATGGCAAGTCATCGGACTTTGCTTTTGATAAATCCAGTGGCACCCCCTGTTCCAATCTCCGTGCCGATAACCGCTGTGGCATCCATACACAGCTGCGACAGAAAGGGTTCAAGGGTTGCACAGTCTACGATTGTTTCGGAGCTGGTCAGAAACTATCACAAATTACATATGCGGGCAAGGATTGGCGTAATCATCCCGAATCTGCTGCTGAGATGTTCGATTGCTTGCCTGTCATGAAGCAGCTTCATGAGATGATGAGCTATATCAATGAAATGCTACAGCTGCCGGAAACATCATCCATCCATGCCGCGTTGAAGGACGTATATCGGGAAACGGAACGACTAACCGATCTAGAGCCATCTGCCATATTACGTCTCGATATTCCCGCACATCGGGCGGTGGTGAACGAACTGCTTGTACAGGCCAGCGAGATGGTGCGGGCAAAGGTCTCAGCTTCGGATAAGGGTCCTTCCAAATCGAAGACCAAAAAGCGTACCGGAAGAGACTTTCTGGGTGCCAATCTAAAAGGAGCTGACCTTCGGGGAGCGAGCTTTAGAGGTGCCTTAATGATAGCGGCTGACCTACGAAACGCAGATATGAGAAAGACCGATCTAATTGGGGCTGACTTGCGGGATGCGAATCTGGGTGGAGCGGATCTGAGAGGCAGCATCTTTCTGACTCAATCCCAGCTCAACTCGGCAAAAGGCAGTGCAGATACCAAGTTGCCGGATCATTTAAACATTCCCTCACACTGGCTGTAGGGAAGACTACCCCAAGATGAAGTATGAATTATAAATGAATATGCATAAACCATGAATATGCACTGATTCGTATGTACAACACAAACAGCTCGTCCCTCTGTTTAGAAGGAAGAGCTGTTTGTGTTGTATTACATTTTAGATATGAATTAATCAGGACTTACAACTGCGGTAATGAATTAACGGACTACAGCAAGTCGCGGCGAAGGTCCTCAGCCGATTTAGGAGACAGGTGACCGAGTGGAATATCAAATACTGTCTTAGCCCCTTTGTGTCCTTCCAGACTCAAACGTTGTGCGGCTCTTGCATAAGCTACCAGTACACTTGCTGTAAATTCAGGATTGCTGTCGAGCTTCAGACCAAACTCAATAATTTGTTTCTGGCCTGCACCTGTAACTCCACTACGAATGACAAATCCACCGTGCGGCATGCCTTCATGCTCAGCCTTCAATTGCTCTTCAGTAATAAACGTTACCGTTGTATCGTAATCCGAGAAATAGTTAGGCATAGATACAATCGTTTCACGAATCTCGTCCTGATTTGCACCAGCTTCTGCAACTACATAGCATTGACGCAGATGCTTCTCACGTGTGGTCAATTCTGGGGTCTCCCCAGCACGAATGCTGTTGATTACTTCTTCAACAGGTACAGTGTATTGCACACCAGCCTTAACGCCAGGAACACGACGGATGGCATCGGAGTGACCTTGGCTTACTCCTTTACCCCAGAACGTGTACTCTTTACCTTCTGGCAGGATCGATTGAGCAAGCAGTCGGTTCATTGAGAACAAGCCTGGGTCCCAACCTGTGGAAATGACGCTCACGTGGCCACCTTGCTCTGCCGCAGCGTTAACTTCTTTATAGAATTCAGGGATTTTGGCATGTGTATCGAAGCTATCCACCGTATTGAACAATTTTGCAATTGCAGGTGTCTGCTCCGGAAGATCGGTTGCCGAACCTCCACACAGAATCATCACATCAATTTTGCCTATGTATTGCTCAGCAGCAGAGATATGCTCGAAACGAACCTCTGTACCTTCTGCAACCATCTGCTCCGGGTTACGACGTGTAAATACAGCAACAAGCTCCATATCCGGGTTTTGAGTAATAGCTTTCTCTACACCTTTGCCCAGATTTCCGTAACCTACGATACCAACTTTGACCATGTTCAATCCTCTCCTGTCTTCATCTATAGTTGCCTACTTTATCTAGTATAATGATATAACATAACATGTAAACTGTCAGGTTTCCAGTTCGAAAATAAAAATACCTTGCATGCAGATCAGCAAGGCCTGATATATTCCTTTTATTCTAATCACGTCCAACCGAATGGATAAAAGCTATGGCATCCACGGAAGAAGTAGCAAACAAGACGGAAACGGACAACACCGTTAGAGACAACAGACAACTTGCCAGGAGTAAGGAAAGGAATCTTGATGCGGTTCTGATCTTTTTCATCCATCCTACCTCCTCATCCTGTTTGCTATATTTTGACTGGATCATGTTCTTCATAGTTCACCGAACCGCTTCACCAACTCCAAAATTTCACTAGCGACAATATCCGGCTGACTGTTATGAATATCGTGTTTGGCGTGTGCCACAGTGACCTGTGTTCCTTGACTGGACCATGTAGCAAAATCGGCTTGATCTGCCTGCCATGCCCGGCTGCCTTCGCTCGGTTTCTCTGAACCGGCCGTCAGAATGGTTAGTGGGAAGGAGAATTCCTTTTTATGCGCCAGGATATGGGCTGCGTTCGTCTTGGAATTGCGCATCTCCCCAATCACGTTGTCATTGTATGCATGCTTGAGTGTGGAAATGGTGGCTGCCTTTCTCATTGACTCCGTAACAAGCTCCGGGTTAACGACCAAAGATTCCGTTATCCGATCCGAATGCAGCAAGGTACGCACAATTCCTGTTTTCACCAGAAGACGGGCTGAATCGAAATACCAATCCGATTGCTCCATAGCCACAGTGCTGTAATATTCGGGACTCCCTCCATCGATCATGACCATGCCAGCTACCTCATCGGGATACATTTGTGCGAATCGCACGGTCTCCAGCGATCCGAGAGAATGACCTACCATGATGTATGGCGGACGTTGGCCGGATACTCGCAGCAATTGATGGATTTCCTCTGTAATGGTATCGATATCACGTGGCCGATCGGTATAATCGCTATACCCGTAACCGAACCGATCATACACCGCAATTTTCACCTGGGATTTCAACTTGTTATACAGCGGGCTGAAATCAACATACGGATTGGGCGTACCCCAGCCTGAAGCGAGAACAACTGTCGCATCTCCTGTTCCCGTAGTATAGAGATGCATGTTACGTCCGCTCACCTCATACATCTTGCCTGGTGCAGTATAAGATTTCATGTCCTGTGTCGACTGATACGCCTCGTACGCGGTACCTACCAGCAGCAGAAGTCCTGTTGCCAGCATCAGGCCACCCAGCCCTTTTAAACCTCTCCGTAACCCCTTCTTCATCGTTCTCTACCCCTTACCCGAATCATCTTCTATATGTATTCTTCAATCTTACCCAAGTACGGGTGGAAACGGAACGATCCCGGGTCCAGTTCTTTCCCCAACCTAAGTCTAGTTCCACCCCCTACCCGCAACATGAAAAATACCATTGAGACCTGTACCAAAGGGAAGATAATCATATAGACAACGTAAAATAACCGCAAATTCCCGATAACGGAAACCTGCGGTTGATGATATTCATTTTGTAAAAAGGAAAATATACCCTCTGCAATCTACAATTGCAACGTGAGACCCACCGGACAATGATCACTGCCCATTACATGGCAATCAATATGCGCATCTGACACCTTCGGAGCCAGCTGATTGGACACCAGAAAATAATCGATCCGCCATCCTACATTACGTTCTCTTACCTTAGGCATGTACGACCACCAACTGTACACATCCGTGCGATCCGGGTACAGATGGCGGAAGCTATCTACATATCCGGCAGCCAGCAGATCGGTCATCTTGCCTCGCTCTTCCAGCGTGAATCCCGAGTTGCCCAGATTGGGCTTCGGATTCTTCAGGTCGATCTCCTGATGGGCTACATTCAGGTCACCACATACGATAACCGGTTTGGTCTGCTCCAATTGCAGTACGTACCCTCTGAACCGATCCTCCCATTCCAAACGGTAAGGAAGTCTTGTCAGATCCCGCTTTGCATTGGGGGTATATACGTTGATTAGATAAAAATGATCAAACTCCAGCGTAATCATTCGGCCTTCCGGTTCACTGTCTTCCTCTATCCCGTACCAGACAGATAGCGGCTTGATCCGGGTAAATACGGCTGTGCCAGAGTATCCTTTTTTGACGGCATAATTCCAGTATTGATATACGTCTTCTCCCAGATCCATCTCGATCTGTCCTGCCTGCAGCTTGGTCTCCTGCACACAGAAAATATCGGCCTGACTCTCGTTATAATAATCCATGAATCCTTTGGTAACACATGCCCGCAATCCATTCACATTCCAGGACACCAGCTTCATATCCTCATCTCCTCACATCTCCCCAATATAGCATGGGCGAATTCGGAAGGACAAGCTGAGGTGTGACGATATCGAAACAGAATGAGGGCTTCCTAAACCATATGCTCACTGATACAACCAGGATAATGCTTCGGGCAGATGCTTGGCAAAAAACAAAAGATCATGCGTCCCGCCCTCTTCCTCCACGTAATTCAGCCGCTCAGCAGGATAACCCTGGGCCAGAATCATGCGACACGCGGAACGTGTATTTTCCAGCATTTGTGCTTGAGCATTAGCCTTGTACACACCTTCCAGACTCCCAACGTACATATACAGCTTCAACCCGTGGCGTTCAGCCCAGGAATAGTCACTCATATAATCGAGGAAACCTTCATACCACATAGAGGCCGATAACGCCCCAACCTTTCCAAAGATATGAGGGAATTCCATCGCCGCAAACAGAGAGATCAGCCCACCGAGCGAACAGCCAAGTATACCTGTATTCTCTGAATCTGCAAGAGTACGGAAAGACGAGTCCACATACGGTTTCAGCTGCTCAGTTATCGCCTTCAGATATATGCTTCCCTGACCGCCAAAGGCCGAAAAGGATGCATGCAGCGCTGGTACCGGCCATGGCGTGTAGTCATCGTTGCGATTGTGAGGTTCAATACCGACCAAAATCAATTCAGGCAGTTTTCCGGAGCGAAAAAAATGATCCAGCAGATTGCTGCAGGCTTTGGCTACCGCACCTCCATCCTGAATATAAACGACCGGGTAATGGCGATTTCCCTCTGTGTAAGATGGCGGAAGCAGCAGATGGAGCGTCCAGCCATTAACCGACTCCTGTACCCATTTACTCATGTATGGAACCCTTCCCTCCTGTTTCAAATCTGGTTTGTTACATCCGGTTTTTGAGCAGTAAAAAGATGAAATAAGGAACGCCAATAATGGAGATGACGATACCCACAGGCAGTTCTGCCGGGGCAAACACCGTTTTGCCGATCAAATCCCCTACAACAACCATTGCCATGCCGACCAACCCGGATATCGGAATAACCTGTTTATGGTGAAGCCCCACCAGTCGCCGTGCAATATGAGGAGCGATTAACCCAACAAACCCGATACTCCCGGAAACGGCAACACAGGCACTGACGAGCCCAACACTGCCCAGCAACAATATTTTTCTCTCCCGATGAACATCCACGCCGAGCCCCATGCTGCTAGCCTCCTGCAGCTGCATCACATCCAGCACACGGGATTTAGCCCAAAGCAATGGAATCAGTAGAACCAGCCATGGAATCATCGCCGATATATATCGCCAGTTGGCATTATAAATGCTGCCTGTCAGCCAGACGGTAGCCATCTCAAAATCGGAGGGGTTCATCTTGAGGGAAAGATAAAGCGTAATTGCACTAAAACCTGAACCGATGGCAATCCCGACCAGAATGAGCCTCTGGGAATCCAACTGACCGCGCTCCTGTGCAAACCACAAGATGAGAATAACTGCGGTTAATCCACCCACCAAGCCAAACAGCGGCATCGCCATAATGGATAACCATCCTGTACCCGTTATGGACCCGTGAAACAGAAGCATAAAGAGTACCATTGCTGTTCCGGCACCTGCGTTAATACCAAGCATGCCGGGGTCAGCCAGCGGATTTCGAGCGATGCCCTGAATCACAGCTCCGGCAATCCCGAGTCCCAGGCCAAGCAGTAATGCAATGACAATACGCGGCAGCCTGAAGTCAAAAATGACCAGATCATGCTCATGGACAGGGTCCAGCCGCAATAACGTTTTGACGACATCCATCACCGATATATCAAAGGCACCGTTGGTCAGACTGATATAAACGGCTGTTGCGATGATTACTGTATTTATGAAAATAACGGCCCATAATCTTCCCCGCTGCGGTTCAGGCATGTTTTCCCCCTCCTTTGGTTTTGATCAGATAAAGGAAGAAGGGAACGCCGAATAATGCGGTGACGACTCCAATTGGTGTTTCAAACGGAGAGTTAATGAAACGGCTCAGGATGTCGCACCAAGCCAAAAAGAATCCACCCAGCAGAGCGGAGCACGGAATAATCCAGCGGTAATCCACCCCGAAGAGAAATCGGGTAATATGCGGAACCAACAAACCGACAAAAGCGATTTTGCCCGCCAAAGCCACGGATATTCCAGTCAGGATAACCACACTCAGTATCGATAAAGCCTTAACCCATCCGGTACGCTGCCCCAGGCTTGTTGCCACATCATCGCCCATCGACAGAATCGTAATGGACTTGGAAAGGATGATGGCTAACGCCAGACCCACCACAGCAAATGGAATAATCAGCTTGATCATGCCCGGGTCCATCTGATGCAATCTGGCGTTATACCAGAAACTGATTGTTTGGGACACCTGATAATAGGTAGCCACAGCCTGAGATACACCGCCGAGGAATGTACCAATAATCGTGCCCAGAATGGCAAGCCGAACAGGCGACATGCCGCCTGGCAGTAACCAGGCGATGAAAAATACCAGTGCTGCTCCAAGTGCCGATCCCGCCAAAGAGTAAAATATAAGACCAAGAGAAGACGTATTCGGCATAAATACCATACATAAGGTGATGACCACTACCGATCCATCGGATACCCCCATAATGGAAGGGGATGCAAGATAGTTTCTTGTCATCCCCTGCATGAGCGCACCTGACACCGCCAGAAAAGCGCCGATCAATAGAGCACCAATGACACGTGGGAGCCGGGATGACACGATAATCTGGTGATCGATGCTGTCTGTATCAAAATGGAAAATGGCTGCCGTTATGGTCGAAACGTCAATGCTCTTGGCTCCGTACATGACGGACGCCAGAATGGTAACTGCAATGAACAGAGGTGCTGCTGCGAACAGCACCACCGGATTCAATCTTCTTTTTTGCATAGGAGTATACACGCCTTGCTCTAATTATTTGGATAACTGCTCAACTGCTGCTTTCAGGAATTCAATACGACTCCAGGCCGGACCACCTTCAGCCAATGGATCAATGACATTGACAAAAGCATGATTTTCCTTCAGTGCAGTTGTCTTCTGGATAATCGGGTTGTTCTGTAGATCTGTCAGGGCATTCGGGGTGTCGGAGTTCTCAGATGTCTCAAATTGTACAAACACATAATCCGGGTTCATCTCTGCAAACTTCTCCACCGAAAGTGCTTCCTGTGCTTTGGCTGCTTGAATCTCGGCCGGAACCTGGAATCCAAGGTCTCCATACAGAATCGGATTCACAAAGACAGACTCAGGATACACATACATTTGTCCGTTACGGATACGTACTGCCAGCACTTTTTTGTTTTCCAGTTTGTCCCCAAGTTCAGCCTGGGCAGTAGTCAGAGCAGCCTTATACTGTTCGATCTCCTGTTTGGCCTGTTCCTGCTTGCCTGTCAGCTCAGCCAGCAGATTCAGGTTAGACTCCCAATCCGTAGCAATATGAGACACCTGAATAAATGGCGCAATTTTGCTTAACTGCTCGGCTACTTCAGGTTTAAACTTCGTGGAACCCAAGATAATATCCGGTTTCAGGGACAGAATGGTCTCAAAGTTAGGCTCAATCTTCTGCCCAATGGACTCAGCCTGATCCGTGATAGAAGCATACATCTCCGGGAATTCGCCACCAAAAGTAATAGCCCCTACCGGATGTACATCAAGAACCAGTGCATCCTCCATCGCTTCCATGGAACCGGTAATAACAATACGGTTAACCTCTGTCGGAACCGTGTACTCCTGATCTAAGTATTTGATGGTTCGTGTGCCTTCAGCTGCCTCAGCTGTATCCGTTTCATTGTTCGTCGCCGTGGTTCCGGTCGAAGACGAATTCTCCGCATTCCCTGACACGTCCTCTTTATTGCCGCACGCTCCCAATACAGCGAGCATACATATCATTGTCAACCATAACCCCAATTTCTTTTTCATCTCTGGTGATCCCCCTTCAATAGTTCGATTATTCTAATTGAGAATAATAATCATTCTTGAATGATAAACAAGATTGAGGGACAGAACCATGGACTCTGTCCTGAATCTCTATGGATTTTTCACCGATAGCGATCCATTAGATCGTCCAGGATGCGTTCGTTGGCGAGGGGCGAGTTCTCAAGCCAGGGATCAGCCGGGATGATGAACAACCGGTTATTCTGAACGGATTTTATATTTTGCCACAAGGAGGTTTTCTGCACATCCTCCCAGAAGGATAACGTCTCACTCTCTTGACATACCATCAGAAATATCCAATCCGTCTGCATTTCATCCAGTTGTTCCAGCGTAATCGGCTCGTTATATATCTCCCCTTCCTCACTGACATGGGCTGGTTTGACTGCCAAATCTCCATATAACACTTCCAACATGGAAGGTGAACAATAACGTGTGAATTGATGTTTTAACAAACGGACAACGACAACCTTCTCGTTGCCAAGCTTTTGCTGCATCATCGTTTTGACCTGTTCCGCCTTATGATCATAAGTTTCTAACCAACTCTTGGCATCCTGCTGTGCCCCCAGTTGTTCAGCCAGAATCTGAAGCTGTGAACGCCAGTTGTGATCTGAAACCCTGAGGTAATGAACCGGCGCAATATGTTCAAGCTGTCCTTTTTCCTCAGGTCGCAAGTAGTCGTAACTGATAATCAGGTCTGGCTGATACTCCTGCAGAGCCTGAATTTTGGATTGCCACTCCATGTCAATCCGATAGGCACTCAGATGTACAGGGATGTCCTTGCCATACATTCGATAATAATACGACGTCCATTTCGGGTGCAGCGGTGCCGCATAGGGGATCATGTTCAGGGCCAGCAAATGTCCTGTAATCGCAATGTGATAGGCGGCGATTTTACGGCGGCGGCTGTTCATATATACCGAAGGGGATATTCCCATGGCTTTTTTAAATTTGCGACTGAAGTAAAATTCGTCCTGATATCCAACCTGGTGGGCAATATCCCGCAGACGCATTTCAGTACCGGCCATCAGTTGTTTTGCCCGGTTAATACGGAGTGAAGAAATATAATCAGTTGTACTCATTCCGTATCTTCGCTTGAACAGGTCCACATAATATTTCGGACTCAGCCCGGCCATGCCTGCCAGATATTCCACTGTTAGATTCTCATTGGAATGCTCATCGATATAATCTTTGGTACGCTGGATCATCATCTGGGAATCTTCCTTGAGCGGAGGCGATGCTTCCGTAAGGCTTGCAAGCAATTGGAGAAACTGCACATGTGCCTGAAAATGCCCCATGGCCCTGCCACTATGCCACAGGTTGTGTATTTCTTCGCACATAAATGAGAGCTGAACAGTGGGTGACACTGCCAGCTCCTTGCCAGATCTGAACATCGGGGTATCTTTAACCACATGCAAGGTGTCAGGATCATCATGAAGCTCTTGATAAAGATCAAACCGAATGATCGTTACTTCGGCTCCTTCATCTCTGAAAGAGGTCAATCCAAAAGTGGATTCGGGTACACAGGAATATACTCCTTGTGCATGGATATGGATAGACCCCCGATCCAGTGTCAGTAAGGCTTCACCACCTGTGACCATGACAAGCACATATGAAGAGGTATGTTGCTGGGGAATGTTCCAGTCTGAAGTGGATTTCATTTTCTCCATATCACGCAATTTTATAGTCAATCTGTCGAGTGGATACGTGGAATCCACCTCTTGATTAGGGTATAAGTTAGGGGAAATCATCTATTTGTAGGCCTCCATTTGATAACCATTCTCAATAACTATCACCAGTATATCAAATTTTCGGAGGCTCCCGCATCTACTACTTCTTTCATGATGGTGCTAACCCCGTTCAATCTCTGGATACAAATCGCAGTGCCCTGCTTATCAACACAGGCAATACAGAGATGTGACCTTCATCTTCAAAACCGATAAAGTCAGCCCGGATTCCACTTGCATCGGCATGGTTCAACCATTGGGTAAACGCTCGGGAACGATCAATCACCCCGCTGGGATGACTCCCCTCCAGTTCTCCCGCTGCAAGTAAAACGTGAATTTCCGTACTCTTATCCAGCATACGGGAAGCAAACGTCTCTTGCTGCCGGGCGATCCATGCCGAGTTCCAATGAAGAGACGGACTCCCTGCAATGTAATTTCGGTATGTTCCCGGACGTTCCAGTAACAACTGCAAAACAAATAATCCGCCCAGCGAGTGCCCCACAACGGATTGTCTTCTCCTGTCAATGGCATAGCGTCGTTCAATATCCGGCTTCAATTGTTCCTCGATAAATTGGGTGAATGCTTCAGCGCCGCCATGCTCCGGCCAAGCTGCTCCATCCGGTCTCCGGGGTAATTCCCCTTCGGGAACCGACATCATAAAATCATAGTGCCTGTCCGGTGGAAAGGCTTCCCGGACTGCATACCCAACGCCAACAATAACTGCCGGCACAACCCCGGTCTTCTCCGGGCGTAAAGATTGTACACGCATGGCCTCAACCATCGTACCAAACACCGCATTGGCATCCAGCAGATAGATCACGGGATATCCTGAAGCTGGCGGGTCGCTCTCCGGCACCCAAACTCTGATCTCGTACTCTCTTTTGGTCTGTTCTGCACGCATGTGGTAAAAAGCTGTTCCCGGCAAAGTTACCTCCGGTTCTGTTCCGTCATGTCTCATAACTTGTTTCAATAAAGTATTCCTCCTGGTTGCTACGGCTTTAGTCTCCGATTATATCCAAGGTCGGTCCGGCCTTCCATGGACGAATCACCCATTTCCATATGGAAAATGCACCGCTTCATTGCATGCATGGCTTTTTCATTTCCATGAAAGAACAAAGCCGGCCCCCTTGACGGGGTTACCGGCTTTGTTTTGTATTGTTCTGTTTTGCTTTTTTATAAAAAAATGTCCGAAGCTTTAATGCTATTTGAGACCTGTTGTAGCAATGCCACGAATGATTTGCTTCTGAAAGCACAGAAAGAGAACGACCAATGGTAGAACCGAAAGTGTTGCTCCAGTCATAATCTGCACCCAGTTGCTGCTGTCCTTAGCCTCGCTGGAGAAGAAAGCCATCCCGACCGGAATCGTAAACATCTCCTCACTCTGTGTAATAATGAGCGGCCAGATGAATGAATTCCAACTGCTCAGGAATGTCAGAATGCAGAGGGTGGCAAACGCTGGCCTTACCAGCGGAACAGCGATCCGAAGGAAAATGCCCCATTCTCCCATGCCATCAATTCGTGCCGCGTCCAGTAATTCCGAAGGAAGGGATTCCATGAATTGCTTCATTAGAAAAATGCCAAACCCGGATATTAAACCTGGTAACAGAATACCCCAGTACGTATCCATGCCGTTGAAACTACTGGATACAAGATACCATGGAATAATCAGCATTTCAGTCGGCACCATCAATGTACTCAGAATGAGTACAAAGATAACCTGTTTCCCCCAGAACGTAAATTTGGCCAGAATATATCCCGTAATGGAATCAAACACGCAGACGCTCACGGTGGCAATGACGGCTACATATAAACTGTTCAACATCCAGCGGGGAAATGGGGTTCCCTGAAAAATAGCTGCATAATTGTCCCATGTGACTCTAGAAGGGATGAGGCTTAGAGAGTAGATTTCATCCAACGTCTTGAACGATGTCGATATCATCCATAGAAACGGAAACACCATCAAACCAAGTCCGAGCGTAAGTAAACCATAACTGATCAGTGACCCGGAACGTTTCCAGCGGAGCGTTGTTCGGGTATCGGCCCATGCGGCAGATCTGCTCATGCTTGCAGAACACCGTCCTTTCCTTTTACTCCTGTTGAAAACGGCCGCCCAGCACTTTAAGCTGAACCAGTGTCAGCATGAATATGATGGCAAACAGAATGACGGTTGCTGCCGAGGCCAGGCCCATATCAAAACTCTTGAAAGCCAAATTGTATATATGAAGCACGACAGATATGGTGGAGTCCAACGGTCCGCCGCCAGTCATATTCAGCACCTGGGTAAAGGATTGCAGAAATCCAATGCTTGCCATGACAACGGAGAGAAGCATGACCGGATTCAACAGAGGGATCGTAATATGCACAAAGCGCTGCCATCCCGTGGCTCCGTCTATGGCAGCCGCCTCATAATACAGTTTGGGGATGTTTTGCAGACCCGCCAGGAAAATGAGCATCTGAAAACCGATATTTTGCCATACCATCACCGCAATAATCCAGAAAATTGCCTGTGAGGGCGAATACAGGAAAGATTGTGGTCCAAGGCCCAACTCAATAAATAAGGCATTTACAATCCCGTTCTTCATCAGCAGCCACCGGAATATCCAGCTTACCGCCACTACACTGGTTACATACGGGATAAAGTAGGCCGTCCTGAACAATCCGCGCAGCTTCACCACTTGCTGGAGAAGAAGAGCCACGATTAATCCGGCAATCAACTGTGCAGGCACACCAACAACGACGTAGATCCCTGTGTTCACCAGCGACTTGAGAAATAGAGGGTCACTTAGCAATGTCGCATAATTATCAAAGCCCACAAAGGGTTTATCCGGTGACAGCATGCCCCATTCGCGAAAGCTCACGTTAAAGGAATACAGAATGGGCAAGATGCGGATGACTACAAAATAGATCAGCGGAATCAACAAACCGCCATAAATGAATAACCGCTGTTTATGTCTGTAATTGAGTCTTCCTATTCCCGATCCGAACCATACACGTCGTTTCGGCCGCGAAGGGATCACCCCGGTAGTCCTCATAGCTGCGCAGCCTCCTTGAATGAGAGCTTATTTTTTCTTATCCTGTTTCGCCCAGTAGTCGTCATAGAGCTTCTGGGTTTTGGCCACCAGATCATTGAAGGCCTGTTCTTCCGGCACATGATTGAGCAGCACCTCATCCACAGCGTTCACAAACAACGTACGCTCCTGCGTCTCATCAATGAAAAAGTGGGCGTTGGCATCGTTTAGTTGGGAGATGAAAGGGCCAAGCAGCGGGTCATTCACATACTTATCCTGAAGAGCCACTTCTTTCTGTGCGGGAAGTTCACCGACCTTCTCCACCCATTGTTCCTGAACACCCTTGCTGATCAAAAACTGTAGGAATGTTGTCGCTGCTTCCAACTTCTCTCCGGTAACATTGGCTGGAATCGCATTGGCCCAGAATGAAGCCTGTGTAGATTTTCCTTTATAACCTGGCAGCGGTGCGACAGCAAAATTCAAATCGGGTGCGTCTTTTTTGATAGATCCCAATCGATATGAACCATCCACGTTAATTGCGGCATGGCCGGTTTTGAATGCATTGGCATCATCAGTGTAAAATCCGTTAATGCCCACCTTATGCACGGTTGCAAAATCAACCAGATACTTGAATGCTTCAAGCCCAGCGGGTGTATCATTCCACAGGATTTTCCGACGATCCTCGCTCGTATCTTTGCCTCCTGCTTGATATAACAATCCGTCTCGGAACCAGTGATGAAGTTGGGAGCCCGGTTCCCACGCGAAACCCTCTGTCACCAACTGGCCGTTTTTGTCCGTTTCCGTTAATGCCTTGGCATCCGAGACGAGCTCTTCCCAAGTCGTAGGCGGTTTGTCGGGATCAAGTCCAGCCTTAGTGAACAGGTCCTTGTTATAAAACAACCCCAGCGTTCTCACGCCTGTAGGCAGAGCATAATAGCTTCCATTTAATTTGGCTGTATCCACAAAAGGGAAAAATGCCTCGGCGATGCCTGGAAAGCTGCTTTCAGGCAACGGCTGTAAATAACCGGATTGCACATATTTGGGCAACCAGCCGTAATACAGATTGATGACATCCGGTCCTTTTCCGGCGGGAACAAGTGTAGCAACCTTTTGATTGTACTGGTCGTACGGAAAATTGGTTTGTTTGACTTTGATGTTGGGATGTTCAGTCTCAAATTCCTGGATTAAGGTATTGATCAGTTCAACCTTGGCTGGAAATTCGTACTGCCAGTACTCAATCGTGATGGGCTCCGTCTGATCACCCGAAGCTGTTACACCTGCCGAACCAGACTCTTCGGATGGCTTGGTTGAGCAAGCTGTAATGCTCAATAAGAGTAAACCTGCAATCAAAAATTGCAGAGTCTTGCTTGGCCTGAATGAAAAATAACCGGATTTCGTCAAGTGAAGCCACTCTCCCCTCTTTTGCAACAAAAGTGTTATAACGTTCTCTATTTCCTTGGCTTACGCGTTGGTAGAACCGACGGCTTTGCCAACAGGCAGCTTCAACAGACGTCTTGCGTTATTTCCGAAGATGAGTTCAATGTCCGCTTCAGGGAAGCGAAGTTCACGACATACCCGGACCTGATCCTGTAAATAACGATAGGGATAACCACGCGGAAATCCGCTCGCATCCGTTCCAAAGATGATTCGCTCTGGACCCAGCAGCTCGTATGTTTTGCGGAATAACGTCTCCAGGTTCAGCTCGTAGGGCATCCAACGTACCCACTGATTGGAACCCGAGGTGTCGATGTATACATTAGGGCAGCTCCAACTTAGATGCAGAAGCTCCTGGAAATACCCTGCGCCAAAATGAGGGATGATGAACGGAATATCCGGATAGGCACGGGCTGTATTAAAGATGGCAAGCGGATTGATGTTGGGATGATGAACGATGCCTCCGGCATGACCAAGCATGCCAAAATGAATCAGGACAGGCAGGCGGCGCTCTGCAAGAAATGCCCACACCGGGTCGAGCGAAGGAGAGTCAAAGGCAATCTGGGTGAGGGGACCAAACAACTTATATCCTCGCAATCCGAGCTCATCAACTGCCCTACGCAGCTCGATGGATGCATCTTCATTTTCAATGGGATGATAGGCGAATCCGGTAAACCGATCCGGGTATATGGATATTTGTTCAGCCAAGTTGTCATTATCCAGAGCCGTCAGAAAGTTAAGTCCAGCAATATTGTATTTGTCTAATTCCTCTACCCACCGTTCGATTAACGGCCGTGCAGCTTCCTCTCCCTGCTCCTCCACCGCCGGGAAGTCCCAGGTTAGTCTCATTCGCTCACTGCGTTCCTTGCCATATCGCGTCACCAACTCATGGTTTTTATATGAGGAAAGCAAAAGTTTATAAGGCAGATGGGCATGGATGTCAAAAACTCGAAAGTCGGGATTGGAGAACATTGATTTTGCTCCTTCCATTTAGATTCTGTTAAGCCAGCCGTTTAGAATTAAATCCAGTTTTGCATCTACAGAACGGAGTTTATTAGTGGTATCAAGACTCCATTGTTCCTGTTTGCCGAGACGGAGCGCTTGGGCCTCCAATGCTCTTGCAACTTCCTCCGGATTGGGGCCACCACGTACATGCCGAATGTGTACAAAATGCTCGGGGCATATCGCTTCCTCTAATTGCTCAACGGTTAAAGCAAGCGGCTTGGCCGCAATTTCCTGCACCGCTGTATTCACAACATCCCAGTTCAATCCCGAAATGGAAGTACCGGACTCAGTCAACTGTGTTACAATGCGGCTCACGATGGAATGAGCTTGTCGAAACGATAATCCTTCGGTGCGGACCAGCGTATCTGCAAGTTCGGTAACCATGGCAAAGCTATGCTCTGCCCGTTCACGCAGCAATGACACATTCACCTTAAGTGTATCCATCACTTCGGACAGCAAGCGATATACGGATTCAAGCGTATTCAGACTTCTCCATACATAGGGCTGCATATCATCTTCGGTATCTACAATGTCACCAAAGGGCGTGTTATGCATCATGTTAAGAGCAGTTGCTGCATCCCCTTTGGCACTTGAAAGGAGTGAACGGGCGTGTTCAATCGATACCGGATTCCGTTTTTGCGGCATGATTGAACTAATCTGAACGTAAGGGGCAGCTACAATTAATGCACCATATTCCTGTGTGCACCATAACAGCAGATCCTGGACGAAACGCCCCAGATTGATAGCTGCCAGTTGGGCTACAGAGGCGGATTCACCTGCATAATCTGCACCGCTGACGGCATCATAGGCATTCTCAATAATGCCATCAAAGCCAAGCAGTTCTGCGGTCCGGTCTCGACAGACCGGAAAACCAGAAGTAGTGAGAGCAGCCGCCCCAAGACTGCTGCGATTGCAGCCTATATAGGCGGATCTTAACCGAGTAAGATCCCGTTCAAGGGAATCGCTAACGGCACAGATGTAGTGGGCAAGTGTTGTCGGCTGGGCTTGTTGGGTGTGCGTGTGAGCAATCATGAGGGTATCGATATGACGTAATGCAAATTCTCTTAGGCTTCGATGTAATGACAGCCCTGAGGAAATCGTTGAGTTCAGCTTCTCCCTCAGTACCATACGATAAATGGCGATTCCCATATCGTTTCTGCTTCTGGCTAAATGCAGATTCCCGACAGAGGGTCCGCCAAACTTCTCTAGTTCAACTTCGACTTGGTAGAACAAATCTTCAACGTGGGAGGAATATTCGCTCGTTCGGAGCCCATCTACATCCAGACTCTGTATAGCCGAAGCGATGTGGCACGCCTCTTGCTCCGGAATGATGTGTTGTTCACGGAGCATAATCAGATGTGCTTTGTTTACGGCCATCATGGGGTTCAGCAGATGCTGTGTGGCCTGGTTATAGGCGGGTTCAAGTACAATTTCGGCATAGGTTTGACTGGGAAAACCAGACGTTTGTGTTGGATTCGTTGACGTTGACTTCACCTTCCTTGCTCTTCATCTGAATATACAGAGATCTGAAATACCAACTAATCAGGTCGGAATGTTTAGTTCAAAACTCTACCACTATTTTGGTATACATACAACTTTATCCTTAATCAAAATTTTCTATTGTCGTATCGGCTTTCTCTATAACCTGTTCTATTGACTGCCGTAGATTTGAAGACTAGATTATCCTGTATAAGATTGGTCTGTGAAAAATAAGCGGAAGGAGGGATGGTTATATCACATTCCTGTGATGTCATTATCGTTGGAGCCGGATCGATGGGCATGAGTGCAGGTTATTATCTTGCGCGCAGTGGATTAAAAACATTGCTGATTGATGCCTTTGATCCTCCGCATACGGAAGGCAGCCATCACGGAGAACCACGGCTTATCCGCCACGTGTATAGCGGGGGACCTGACTATATAGCGATGGCACTTCTGGCGCAGGAACTGTGGGAAGAACTGGAGGATACTACCGGGGCCAAATTGCTTGTACCATCGGGCGTCTTGAATATAGTTGACCCGGACATCCATTCTTTTCATAATCGTTTAACCCATGCTGACGATGCGGGGATTCGGTATGAAACCTTGCGCGCAGCCGAAATCATGAAACGCTGGCCAGGCATTGAAGTCCCCGAACATTATGAGGGAATGTATGAGCCTGATGCAGGTTATTTATTCAGTGAACGCTGCGTGCTCGCCTTCCGTCAGGCAGCCGAAGCATCGGGTGCCACTCTCTTAACGAACACACGTGTTGAACATATCGAGTGCAGTACAGATTCTGTTGGAGTCATCACATCTGCTGGCGAGACGTATTATGCGAACCAGGTCATTCTCAGTGCCGGGGCATGGTTTCAGACGCTGAAACCGTTCGTGAACCTTCCCATTCGAGCTGTACGCAAAACCGTGGGATGGTTCGATGCACCGGAGGCATTGTTCGCCGAGGATCACTTTCCCGGTTTCACGCTGGCTGGAAAAGAAGGCGGATATTATGGATTTCCTAGCATTGGCGGGTCGGGTCTGAAGATTGGACGTCACGATACGGGGCAGGAGTGGACACCAGGCGGTACACTGGCTTCATTTGGCTCTGATAAGACGGATGAGGGTGATCTGCGGAGATTGCTTGAACTTCGGATGCCTCTGGCAGCGGGAAAGCTGAAGCGTGGTGCGGTATGCAAATACGAGTTCACACCGGATGAAGATTTTATTATCGACCGTCACCCTGCCCATAACCATGTATGGCTGGCAGGCGGATTTTCCGGTCATGGCTTCAAATTTGCAAGTGCAGTGGGCAAAATATTGTCTGACTTGGTGCAAACAGGGCATACGGATCAGGGTATTGGACGATTTGCCCTTTCACGTTTTCAATAGAGCACTAGCCCCCGGAGAAGGCTGAACTAGTACTGAACGTAAGCTAACTCGATTTGGTGTATCAGGATGAACTCCTTTCTTGAGCCGTGCCGTGTGGCATAGCGCGCCCTACTTCAAGAAAGGAGTATCCTTACCTTAGCAACGTTGAATCATTCTAAAGCGAGAGCAGTCCGCGCAATGAATACTCTCCTTTTTAATTCACTTTAACCAAACTCCATTGCTGATTGGCTCCACCATTGTCTGCCCATTGAATGGTCGAGGCACCTGCGGTTGTGGAGCTCTGGTTGATATCAACGGTCAAGCCGCTATTGCGGTTCACGAGCACAAGATATCCTCCGACATCCACCGGTAACCATTGTTGATTGTTGCCCCCGTTATCCTGCCACTGAATTAAGGCTGCTCCTCCTTGAGTAGAGCTCTGATTCACATCCAGCAGCAGACCACTGCCTACGTTACGGATCTTATAATAACTGTTGCCCGCAGACTCCAACTTCCATTGTTGGTTTGCTGCGCCATTGTCGTTCCACTGGATGATCGTTGCACCCCCGGCAGTAGAAGCCCCATTCACATCCAAAGCGAGACCACTGTTCCGATTGATCAGCTTATAGATCGCCCCGGATTCATATCCTGTGCTGCCATTATACGTCGCGCCAGATATGACATAGGTCGTAACCGAGCCCGCTTTGGCGGTCGCTGTAAACTTTTTATTCTGAATGTTGATGTTGGTCAACTGCTGCAACTTCTCCGTAGAGGAGGTCCGGTGTACTTGAGCAGACGATCCAACACTTGTAAACTGACTCAAATCATACGTCACCGCTGTATCACTCGAATCCGAATTGGTAGTCACCAGCACCACTTTACCTGAAGTAGCATCATAGGCAGCAAGCGTATTGGCATCACTCATGCCGATGATCTTGTAACCAGGACGAATAAACTTGCTGTAGTTGCCCATGACATAATATTTCTGATTCACAGTGTAACTGGTCGTTTGCGTGTTATTCAGTACGTTTTTGAAAAATCCCCAGCCATCCGCACTATCTACGGCCTGCCAGTAGACCCACGCACTCGCCCCCATGTTGCGTATATCCTTAAGGATCGTGCGTGACATCGTTAGTCCGCTGGCATCCCCGTCTCCATATTCTGAGGTCCAGAGATGTTTTCCCGCTGAAGTCGCTGTATTCCGCAATGATGCACGATTGCTTCCGCCATAGGTATGTGTGTTAATTTGACTGATCGCAGACTTCACTGCACTGCTGTAACTGTTGAAGGAAGTGGTTGTGTCATCCAGACTGTATTCTTCTGGTGCGCTCAGCTTCGTGGACAATCCCTTTGCTGTAAGTGAAGATTGCACCTGGCTCAGAATCGTGTTCTGATCTGCCCGATCAAAGTGCATACCCTCCTGATTATTGCCCAGCTTCCACCAAGTGGAGATCGGTTCATTAAGCGGGGTAACTGTGTCAAACGTGATGCCCCAGTTATCTCTGAAATGCTTCACGACCTCTGTGAGATAATCAGCAAAATCATCATAATAATCCGGCTTGAGATTATTGCCACCATTCGCGGCCCCGGACACACTTCCGCTAATGGTCATCCAATAGGGTGCCGAGTTCGCAAAGGCTTCAAAGACGTTGACTCCATATGATTTGGCGGCTTGGAGCATATACCTCTGATTGGCATCTGCATTCCAGTCATACACGCCCGGGGAAGGTTGATATCCCGGCACGGCTTTGCGATATTCCAGCACATTTGATGAAGGATTATCGCCGCCTCCAATGTTGTAACGCAGGACGTTCAGACCTAGTCCTGTTGTTGGGCTAAACATCTTTTCCACATACTCATCCCGGTTGGAGTACTCTCCGACCACTTTGCCCCACCAGGCAAGGGATGTTCCCCAACCTTCGATAGTCTGATATTGCTTCGAGGGATCAGCCGTGGCTGTATAAGAACCCGCGGCGGATGCTTCCGTACCCAAGCTCCCTGTTATAAGACTTCCTGCCATTAGCAGGGTGCCCAACCGTTTCAACCATTTCATTTGATTCACTCCTTCTGAAGTAAATGAGTTCAGTTTCTTAAGATAAAATGAGTTCAATTTCAATGGAAGAATCCAGAAGATTACTGTGCAATCTCCCTGAACGTAGCATCTGCCTTGTCAATCGCCGTAACGATGGATTCCAGACGCAGCACGTTGTTGTAATGTCTCAGGTACAAATTCGGATTGCTGAAAGAGGCGTAAGATGTCCAGCTGGTATTCGCGAGTCCACTCACCCGTTTGAACGTGGCATCATTTCGAAACGTAGCACTGCCGTCATTTTTCACCAGTGTGATGTTGCCATTATTATTGCGCAGGAAATAGCCTGGATAATTCATAGACTCAAATGAAATGCCTGTTGCATTCGCCAGCCCGGGAACGATGCGAAACTGTGCGTCCTCTGCGGGACTGACACTGGCATCGATTCGGGCCTGATAGTTATAATGGCGAATGAAGCTGCCTGGCACATTATAGGACTCCAGCTTGCGGATATCGCCAGGCTGCCCGGTTTCTTTCAACACGGTCATGTGCCGAACCAATCCGGTCAGACCGGCAAGCTCCTGCTTTGCACTCCAGGTCTGAAACCCGTCAGCAGAGTCGCTGTAATAATATTTTTGTGTAGAGTATCCGTCAAAATAGATTCGCCAAGAACCGTTATCCAGCTGGACAAGCGCAGGTCCCTCTACCCAGGAGCCCCAGCCTGCCCAATCCCCTGTCCCTTTGAATGTGTAAGGTCCGGTGAGGGAAGTAGCTGTAGCATATTCGATATACTTGGTGGTCTCATTCTTGGTGAATGCATGGTAGGTTGATCCTGTCTTGACGATGAAGGTATCGATGTAATTGGGTGCAATGCCTGCAAGCTCTGTGGCAGCAGACCATGTTGTGGAAGACAGCGTTGCATTGGTCGCTGTGATAACATAAGGTTTGAAGTTCTCATAATTGCCTGGGGAGATGGACACGATGATGTTCAGACTGCCGTTGCTGTCTTTGAACCATTCCGGTGCCCAGGTATGTGCAATCGTGGTGGGTGCAGATAGGGTAATATTGCGGACAAACGTCCAATTCACCTTATCTGTGCTTGATGCGATGCCTATCGTATTACCTGACCAGTTCGTGGTATAAACGACATAATACAGCCCATCCGTATGCTTCATGATGCTGGGATCACGGATCAGATTGGCCGGGGGTGTATAGGCAGGCCCTTTAAGCAAACCGTAATTAGTCGCATTGTAGGATTCATAGATATACAGATTGGATTCGCTCGTATTGGTAAAAGCCGAAATCGTGTAAACACTTGTTGCTGCTCTGGCTGTATTCGGGAATAACGTGATGAATAAAAGCAATGCTCCAAGCAGCATGATCATGCCGGACTTACAAGTTTTGAATAATCTTGTACTCCATCTTTTCCTTGTGAACATGGGTCATCTCCTTATCGAAAATGTGGGACAGGCATACCATTTGCCAAACATCACCCCCTTCACAGAACACGTAGCCCACAACGCCCTCAATATGTAAACGGTTTCAATAAAAGATACTAGCTATTCTCGTCGTCCATTCACCGTGCAAGAGCTGCCCGGAGATTCAGAATCTATAGATCCAAACATCCGAGCAGTCTCCGCAAAGAGAATAAATACGACGAGCTAGAACAGGACACGACTGATCAGAACAGACCCGATTCCCTTGTACGTACAATGAAAAGAAGATCTATTCGATCACAACCCATGGATACTGGGACAAGTTATCATACAAGAAACGCACCTGTTCTGGCGTTCGGCCTTCCTCATCAAATAACAGCAATTCATTCTCATCCTGCAGCCAGGATAAAGGAATTTTGTAATCCTCTTGCGGACCGATCTGCCAATAACGTCCCAGATGGTGCCCGTTCAGATGAAGTGTTCCCTTGCTCATCCCGGTAAGACGAAGCATCAGGTTCACTCGGAAGTGTTCGGGCACAGCTGACTTGGAGAAACGCCAGCGGTACCAGACAGGTTGACCGTACGAACCATTCCCCACCGACATGGCATTCCAATTGCCACTATAATCCGCATCCTGCCGATAGGTATCGAGATGACCTGAGACGTTCGGTGGCTCATATAATCCCCATTGTCGTGGAAGCAAGGCATCCGTACCTGCCATGCGCCAATCCTTCAGCTCATCTTCACTCCGGTACAAGATCAGTTCCAGCCGATTCAGCGGCGTCCTGCTATAAGGCATCTCCAGCGTATTGATCTCTCCGGGCCGCAAATAAAGGGAAAGATCCAACGTGTTAAACGAAAACCAGTCCTGATACCCTTCCATTGGCATATCTATGCCATTAATGCGCAATCCTTGGCTCACCGCTCCAACGAGAGTCGCACGGTCCATGCCATCCAGCGTAAAGCTTCTGCTCAGAAGCGGGGCATCCTCAAGATGATTCACCTCATCGAGATGCACCACCCCATGCTCCGCATGCCAATTCCGGCGTAGGTCCTGAGCGGAACCACCGATGTACACCGATCCTGCCAGACCTTTGCTTTCACCCAAATATGGAGAAAAATTTAGCCTGCCCATATGCTGTACCAGCACCTGAAGTGTATTCTTTCCTTTCGTCGTCTGCACCTGAACACCCGCTGCACCAACTTGACGAACCAGTGCCTGCTCTACACGATTGACATATATTCTGGCCGTATCCTGAAGGTCCGGCAGAATAAGGGTGGTGATTCCATCCACCGAACGGTCGAAATCGCACTCGTATAATAGATACCCGAAATCTTGTCCGTACTGGGAAAAATGCTCTGGTTGACCACTCGAAGCACGCTGTTCCGCTGTTAATGACACACGAGACAACTCGGGGGAATCCGACAGTTTCGGTGGCATAGGCAGCGTGGTGAAAAGATCATGCTGAATTGCTGCGGATGACTCCTGAACATGTTCATCCTGTATGCCGCTCTGTGAATCGTTTGCTTCTCCATATATGAACTCACGTCCAGTCAACGACCGTTCACCATCCGTCCAGCTGCCGAGAAGCAAAATATTCCGATCCGGATCAGAGATCATACCCGTGACCTGCCCGGATAGGGAGACATCTACATCATCAAATCCGATTGCGTAACGCAGCTGATTCGCCCCTCCCTCACCATCAATTCTCCACATGCAATCCATCGTTTCCTTGTCCAGAACCACGAACCGAATGGGGATACCACTTGCCTCCAGATGAATGATGCCTGGCTCACGGAAATGTACCAGTTCGAAGCGATAGGCTCCATTTAACGGATCACGTTCAACCAGTACCTGCATGCTGCTATCCTGTACATTCAAGACATTCGTCTCCAGTTCCACAACTGAACGCTGTCCCGCCTCCGCAACGATGAACAGGGTCAATTCTCCATTCACCACTTCATTGCCCGTAATCATCGCGCCACCTGTCAGGTATACATTCTTGGCAATCTCTACCCTGTCAAGTATCGGGATAATCTGCCCTGGGTTCAGGGCAACGGGAAGTGTCCGGCCTTCCTCCAGCGTGACGTGAAACGTCTCACGCTCATCCTTGTGACTCTCCAAGAACCATATCTTCTCGCTGCCTTTAGACCTGCCTCGTACAGAAACGCCTTGCGGATGACGTACCTTGATCTGCTCTGCTGGTACTTCCTCCGTCTCTATCAGCAATGCGCCAAACGCATGGACAAAATAGGATAACTTCTTCGCTACAGCATACTTGGCCGTTACCCTCCCGTACTCGTTCAGCGGCGCATCATAATCGTAGGAGGTAATCATGAAAATATCGCTGCTGCCCACGGTTCTGCCACCATATCCGCCAAAGTTGGTTCCGCCGTAGAACATGTAATGACTGATTCCGGTATAGCCGGTGCGAAGAATTTCCATCATGCGTTTCTCAAACAGTGGCGCCGTCTTCTGAATGGCAGAAGGCCCACCCCAATTCTCGAACCATCCCGTCCAAAATTCCGTAACGATCTTCGGTGTATCCGGCTGTTTCTCCCGCAGCTTCGCATAATGACCGTCAGCACCTGACCAGAAGTTGGCCCCTTCAATCGTGCCCTCCGCGCCACCTACACAGGTGATAAGCGGAACGTCAATCCCTCGCTGAAGCAGCCCGTCCCGAAGGTGGTTCATATGATTACTTGCTGCTGCATCATCCATCAGATACCCGTATTCGTTCTCGACCTGTACAAGAATAACAGTGCCTCCGGCAGATAGCTGGCGCTCACGAATGATTGGAATGATTCGGTCAAAATACAGATCTACATAATGCAGATAGGCTTCATTATTTTGTCGGAACTTGATTCCCTGCTTCGTTTCCAGCCAATAGGGGAAGCCGCCGAAATCCCACTCTGCGCAAATAAACGGACCCGGCCTCGTGATTACATACATGCCCAACTCTGCACACAGGTCCAGAAAGGCTCCACAATCATTGTCTCCTTCGAACGACCATTGTCCTTCCTCCGGCTCATGCACGTTCCAGGCAAAATAGGTATCAATGCAATTCATGCCAGCCAGCTTCGCCTTCATCAGAACCTCCCGCCATTCCTCCCTCGGCATGCGGAAATAATGAATGGTGGCACTGTTCAGAAATACTCGTTCTCCATTCATCATGAAGCTGCGCTGATCGTAAGTCAGTTCAGATCGAACGCCGTGCTCAGCCCTCGTCTTTGTATTCTTCTCCTCCTCCTGAAGCAAAAGGGATGTTTTCTCTGTCAAAGATAAGCCCTCCTTCTCTGTGTTTGAGTTCATATGTCCTGTAATTCATTTACTTTATAAGTTCAACTAATGCATATTCATACCAGCACTCAGATGACAGAAAATGATATATTGCTTAACCCTCAGTTCGCCTGCAACGTTACGCCTTCTAATACAACGGTGGTGATGGAATTGTCCACTGTTAGCACTTCCAGTCCATTCGCATACACCGGAACATTTTCAAGCTGCTCCATGTTCCGATCCGGTGACGTCTGATAAACCTGTGCTGTAGAAGTACTGCTGTAGTCAAATGCCCCCAGTTTAAATGCTGTGGTTCCGGCAGATAACTCATTGCGAATCACCAGTACCAATCTCTTCTGCTCTGCATCATAGGCAGCCAGTGTTCGCCCATCATCTGTTGGAATAATCGTTGCACCTGGACGGATGAATTTCGTAAACTGGGCCATGCCATAATACTGTTTTGTCATCTCGTACTGCTCTTCTCCATTAAAATTCGCATGAATGAAGCCCCAGTTATTGTTGGCACCTTCATCTTCAATGGCCTGCCAATATACCCAGGCAGAAGGCTGCATGATTTTCAGATCGAACATGATGCGCTCCGCGAGCTCCTGCACGGAAGTCATGTCCTCATGACTATGGGGTTCGCTGCCACCCGTCCCATACTCGGACATCCACAGTTTCTTGCCATACCGTTCGGCCAACGTGCGTAGTTCTTCCATTTTGCTACCATTATAGGAGTGCGTGTTAATCTGGTCGATCACATCCAGCGTATCCTGATCATAGAGGCTGAAATTGTGCACCGTCTCGTCAATGCTATTATCGTCCGCAGCACTGATGACCGTACCGTCCAACCCTTTACTTTTGAGCGACGCCGCAACCTTCTTGATAATCTCGGCTTGTTTGTCATTGGTAAAATGACTGCCTTCCTGCATGTTGCCTTTCTTCCACCAGTCCGAGGAAGGTTCATTGAGGGGGTCAAGTGTACGGAACGTAATGCCCCACTCATCGCGATAATGCTTCACGACCTCGGTTAGATAATCGGCAAACGCATCATACTGATCCTCTCGCAGATTGTTGCTGCCATCTACAGCACCCGTAACCGAGCCGCTGATCGTCATCCAGTAAGGGGGTGAATTGGAGAACGCTTCAGCAATGTTGACCCCACGTTCCAGAGATCCCTGTAATACGGCACGTTGTCCTGCATCTGCCTCCCAGTCCCACACGCCGGGTTCAGGCTGGAAACCGGGAACATCTCCTCCGGGCCGAAGCGCCTTCATATCAGGATTCTCCTCGCCGCCAATATTGTAGCGAACAATGTTCAGACCTAGCCCTTTCTCTGCATCAAACACCAGATCCATTACTTCACTGACTTTTGCTTGATCTTTCCATCCTCCAAGATCGTTGGCCCACCACGCAAGCGACGTACCCCAGCCTTCAAAATGATCATAGGATTGCTCCAGCTTCAGACGTATCGGCTCACCTTGGAATGTAAGTGTTTTGGATGATTCATTGGCAAAATGATTGATGATAATCCCTCCTCCCGCAAGGAGCGCGAACAGGGCCACACCCATCAGGATGTAACTCCGGCTGCGCCACCTGCGCTGCTTGTGATGATTATTGTTGTCATTTTTGAAAGGGTCCTTGTTGTTATTCATGATTCATGCAGCCCTTTATCGATGTGCGATGTAGACAGTTCTTGGTTTTTACCATTGGCTTCAACACTGCGTTCACCTCCCGTTACTTGATCCCGCTGCTGCCACCACTGATATTCGCTTCATAGACATAACGCTGTCCGAACAGATATACCAACACCATCGGAATGGTCAGGAACAGGGAAGCAATCATAACGAGGTTCCATGGTGGCATCTGTCCGCCACCGACCGTGGTCAGAAGCTGAACACCGAGCGCCAGTGGCATTTTCTCCGGATCATTGATGTAAATGAGCGGCCCCATGAAGTTCCCCCAGTTATAGGAAAACGAGAAAATGGCGATGGCGGCAAGTATCGGATATGTGAGTGGCATAATGATCTTCCAGTAGATTCCCGGATGTCCCATGCCGTCGATCATGGCAGCTTCATCAAGCGACTTCGGAATGCTCATGACGAACTGCCGAATGAGAAATACGTTGAATGCTCCGGCGAAAAAACTAGGCACAATCAGTGGATAGAATGTATTGATCCAATCCAGATGACGGAAGATGATGAACTGCGGCACCATCGTCACCTCGCCCGGAATCATCATCGTACTAAGCAGTACAATGAAGAGGAACCGACTGCCTCTCGCCTTGATCCGAGCGAAGCCGTAAGATACGACCGATGCTGACAACACCGATCCGATAATGGTAATGACGGTAATAATGACTGAATTTTTCAGATAAGTACCCAGATTGTTATTCGTGAAGATCGTATAGAAATTGGACCATTGGAATTCGAGCGGTATGAAGGTAAAGGCCGATTTTACTGTTGTAGCGTCACTCGCCAGTGCGATGGAGATCATGTACAGGAAAGGGGAAGCAAGCAGCACCCCAACCAGAATCAGAAAAATGTAAGATATCGTTTTCTCTACAGTGGATGGATTACTCATTTGCTTTTCCCTCCTCGTAATGCACCCATAGCGCCGACGAACGGAACACAACCAGGGTGAGCGCCATGATGATGATGAACAGCACCCAGGCAATGGCCGATGCATATCCCATCTTGTAGAACTGGAACGCATTTTGGAACAGGTAAGGAACAACCATCTGGCTGGCATTGTCCGGTCCACCCGCTGTAACGATGAATACCTGTGCGAACGTCTGGAGCGCCCCGATCATCCCGGTGACGAGATTGAAGAAGATGACGGGAGTCAGCATTGGAAATGTAATGTGGAAGAACGATTGCGAGCTCTTCGCCCCATCAATGGCAGCGGCCTCGTACAGCTCCTGAGGAATACCTTTCATACCCGCCAGCAGCAGTACCACGCCGCCCCCGACGCCCCATAGCGACATGAGAATCAAGGCTGGTTTAACCCAGTTCGGATCAAGCAGCCAAGCAGGGCCTTGAATGCCGAAGATGGCAAGCGCCTGGTTGATCAAGCCTTCCGTTGGTGCAAGCAGATGGATGAAGAGCAGTGAGCTTGCAACTACCGGAACCACAGATGGCAGATAGAACAGGATGCGGAAGAAGGTAATACCTTTGATTTTTTTGTTGAGGTAATACGCAATCCAGAGCGAGATGGACATGCCCAGCGGAATCGATATTAAGGCGTAGAAGAAAGTATTGCCTACGGATTTCCAGAAGATCGGGTCATCGGTCAACAGGTTTTTGTAATTGTCTATACCGATGAATTCAGGAGACTGGAACAGATCCCAATTGGTGAAGCTCATGTAGATGGAAAACAGGATCGGACCCAGGGTAAGTCCAAGGAATCCAATCAGCCAAGGCGAGATGAATATATAAAACCATTTCCCGTCCTTTTTTCTCACGTTAAGCCCTCCCATAACGAAGCGAGCAGACGAAACCCGGATTCATTCATGCCGAATTCCGTCTGTCCCCTGTCGATGCTATTTGTAGATTCTTTCCAGTCCACTCTGAATTTCAGTCACGGTATCATCCAGTGAGGCTTTATTGTTGAAGTAGACACCCAGCTTGTCGTTAATGAGCTTCATCATTTCATTCCATTGCGGATTGAACGGCTCGGCGTAAATGGTGGACTCGCTGAAAGCAGCCATGTTGATTTTCTTGCCGCCATATTCTGCATTCAGGAACTCATCGCTGGACAGGCCTGCTTTCGTTGCCGGAGCATCCTGGCCCGCTTTGATCATTGGTAATTGAGCTTCTGGTGTAGTCAGCGCCTCTATGATTTTGAATGCCTCTTCCTTATGTTTGGACGCGTTCGTAATCGTAAAGCCATTGAAGAAAGCGTTGGTCTCTCCCCATATCGGAGAAATGTCCCAATTGATGCCTTCCACCTTGGCAAGTGAACCGATATTCCAGAATCCCGTCGTCTCCATAGCAATCTTGCCTTGGGCGAACAATGGGTCAGCACCGATATTTCCCATGTCAGCAATCTCTGTTGGCGTTGGTCCCACACCATGGGTGAAGGTCAGATCATTCATGAATTGCAGTGCTTTACGTACAGGTTCGGTATTGAAGGTTGGTTTGCCGCTCTCATCGAACAGGGAACCACCGTTTTGGTAGATCAACTGCATCCATTGCGGCCACCAGCTGCCTGGGTAGTACCCCCATTGAACCGTTTTGCCATTCTCCTTCACTGTCAGCTTCTGAGCAGCGGCGAGCAGGTCTTCCTGCGTCCATTCCTTGGTCGGGTATTCCACCCCGGCCTTGTCGAACAGGTCTTTGTTGTAAAAGAGTACCATCGCGCCTGCACGGTCAGGCATTCCGAACTGTTTCCCATCGAATTTCATCAGGCTGGCGATGTCGTCAGAATAGCGCTCTGACATGTTCACATTGTTGGCCTGGATCATATCATCCAGCGAAACAATTTGGTTTTTGGAGGCGTACGCCTGATAGTTCTCGGCAATCATCATGATGTCCGGTGCGGTTCCCCCGGCGATCATCGTCTGAACCTTTTGGTCATAGTCCCCGGCAACGACGTTCAGTTTCACGTTAATATCGGGATAGGTCTGCTTCACAATGTCGAGCCTCTCCTGATAAATCTTCTTCTCGTCCTCCGAGCCCCAGATCGTCATGCTCAGATCGACCTTGCCACCAGCTGCACCGCTGTCACCCTTGCTACAGGCTGTCAGACCCATTACCATGACCAGCATCAATAACGAAATGACCTTTAAACTTTTTCTCATACCGTGCGCCCCCTTGAAATATGAATGGAAGATCAGACAACTGAAACCCGTTTCATGAAATGGGTTTCATAAAGTTTAAAATTAAAACCCGTTCCAGTTTATGAAAGGGGTTTCATTCACGACCTCATTATATTTCACCCTCCGAAGGAATGTCAACGCTTTCTTTTTCAAACATTCCCCATTTATCGTGGTGCGGGTCCAGTACTCTGGCGGACAACAAGCTCTGGTTGCAGAATGGTCTGTTTCTTCGGATTAGCCTGATTAATCAGTTCATGCAGCTTGTCCACCGCCAGCTTGCCCAGCTGATACGTATTCTGGGACACAGTCGTCAGTTCCGGTATAACGGCACTGGCGAGCGGCGTATCATCAAAACCGACAATGGAAATGTCCTTTGGAATCGATAAGCCATGCTCAATGGTCGCCTTAATCGCACCAATCGCCGTGTAGTCGTTCACACAGATCACCGCAGTTGGAGGGTTTCCACGGTCCAGCAGCTTAGACATCTCCCGTTTGCCATCTTCAATGGAGAAGCTTCCAAGCAGTTGACGCTCTTTCGGAATTTCGAGTCCATGCTCACGCAGTTTTTTCTGAATGGCCTTGACCTTAACCATCGTGGTGGACAACTCCTTCAAACCGCCTACAAAAGCAATATCCCGATGTCCCAGTTCGAGTAAATGTTCAGTAGCCAAAACAGCCCCCGCCCCTTCATCCGTGTACACCCGATGGAATCCGCCTTTGGCAATATTGCCATTGACCAGCACGATCGGCATACGTTTGCCCATATCAATCAATTCCTGAGCCATCTCATCCGGACAGACCTGCATGTTGATTCGTCCACCGAGAAAAATAATGCCATCTACCCGCTTCTCGCGCAAAATAGACAGATACTCGGACTCCCGGCTGTAATCCCCGGCCGTATTGCACAGGAAGAATGTATATCCCAATCCACGTGCCTCGTTCTCAGCCCCCCAGAACACTTCTGGGAAGAACGGATTCGTAATGTCCGGCAGGATGATCGCAATGGTTCCCGTCTCTTTCTTGATCAGACTGCGCGCCTGCGCGTTGGGTTGGAACTGGTGTTTTTCAATGATAGACATGATCTTCTCCCTTGTGCTAGCACGCACAGGTGCCGTATCATTCAGCACACGGGAGACCGTGGATACGGATACGTTCGCTTCTTTGGCGATGTCATATATGGTAATCGGTGTCATATGTGGAACCATCCTTTTTCTCTAATATTCCTGCTTATCATACCAGATAAGGAATCGGGATGAAATGGGTTTCATTCCGAGGCTCCATCACAGCATCTCCACCGATGATATTCAAGTAATTGAACCATTCGATTGGATGATCCACCAAAGTTGTAATTTTCATCGGATTCAGCCTGCTTTCCCTTCTATTTCACACCATTGTTCCATATATTAGATTGTAAGCGAATTCATAAGGTGATTAGAGGAGTGTGAACGACGTTATGATCATTCAGGTCAGTCCGCTGGCAGAATCAAGACTTAACGCGATGCTGGGAGATCGGCCGGGCTATTTCAAGCTGTTTTATGACACCGATGGATGCGGATGTGATGGTACTGCTGTGCTTCTGATCGTTAACGAGCCAGACAGTGATGACATTCGGATTGAATCCGATTCGCTTCCTTTCCTTATCAACAAACAGCAACAGATCTATTTCGAGCCTTGCCTTCGCCTGCAATCAGAGAACAGTTTCCCTTCCTACCGATTGAGCAGTGATTCCATGATATACGGCAATCATGTCAAAGCCCATGATATACGGGATACCGCAGACACTTCGCCGCAGCCGCTCAGTTGGTTCGTACGATAAAAGTTGGAAAATATGGACCTACGAAAAAACCTCCCAACCCTTGAAAATTAACGGGCTGGGAGGTTTCTTCTTTGTTTGTTTTTGTATGGCCTGCATCAGTTGTGTGACTGGAAAGTTATCTCTTGGACCAATCGCAGCATACCTGATCTTGTCAAATGACCTCATGCGCTTATTTACTTTGTTTTGAACCGGGATGATGCTTCGGCAAGCTGTTTGGTCAATCCATCGATGGTCTGTACCATCTCTGACAGATGCTCGGTCATGCCTGACTGTTCCTCCATCGTCGCGGTTACTTCCTCCACGGATGCAGACACTTCTTCACCTGAAGCAGACAAGTTCTGTGCAGCTCCAATGACGTCATCCTTATCGCGTTCAATGGATTCAATCTCGGAGGCAATCGCCTGAACCTGGTCCATCATTTCATTCATATTTTGGGTGACAAAATTGAACGTTTCCTTTGTCTGACCTACACTGCTCTTATGCTGTTCAGCAATCGCCTCGATGGCTTGTACGCTCCGGTTATTCTGCTCGACATGATCAATCGTCTGCATCACAATCCGGCTGATATCCTCCGATTGGGCTGTGGTCTGCTCCGCCAATTTGCGGATCTCCGATGCAACGACGGCGAAGCCACGCCCATGCTCGCCTGCCCTAGCGGCTTCAATGGAGGCATTGAGTGCAAGCAGCTTCGTCTGATTCGCAATCTCGGTTATCGTACCTGTAATTTGGTGAATGCCGGAGGAACTTTCAGCGAGCTGCACTGTAATCTTGGAAATATTGTTCACTTCGGCCTCGTTCTGTTCGTTCACCGCAATCAACGCATCAATGACCTCATGGTTGCTCTTGAATGCATCCGTGATCTCATCTGCCTTGAGCTTCACCGACTGTGACATCTCATTGACGTTCTCAATTTTATTGCCCACGTTCATGAATTTATCCACGATCGCTTCCGTATCATTGGCCTGAGATTCCATCGCTCGTGAAATTTCAAACGCCGTTGTCGTTGTTTCGGCAATGGAGGTCGAAGTCTGCTGGGTGGACAGATCCAGTTCGGTTGTACTTGTTTTCAGTACGCTGATGGAATGATTCATGCTGGAAATCAGCTGTTGGTTGCCCGCCGCCATCGTGTTAAAGCTGTCCACCAGTTGTTTGAATTCTCCGCTATATTTGCCCTTAGCCTGCACCGTCAGATCCCCGTCTGCAAGTTGTCTGAACAATGCTGTTAGCCTTGTAATGGGTTTGGTAACCAGTAAGGAGATCAGTATTCCTGCGATGATAGACACCGTAATCGCGCTGAACAGGACAATATACATTTGTTTCGCCATTGCCCGTAACGGCTTCTGCACATCACTTAATTTGTCTTCAACAATGATGGTCCAATCCGATCTTGGGATTTTGGAATAGAATACGACTTTGTCCTCTGTGCTAATGTCACCTTGTTGCAACTGCTCGTTAGAAGGCAGATTAATCAGTGACTGATATTCACCAGACTCAAGCTTCTGCCCCGCCATCTTCTCATCCGCCGAATCGAACATCACCGTGCCCACGCGGTCCAGAATAATGACTTTTCCCTCTTCATTAATGTTGATGTTCTGAAGCTGGTCAACAAAGAAAGAGGTTGATGCGGTAGATACGAGTACGCCCTCCACTTGCTTGTTCTCATCGTAGATCGGCATCGCAAAAGCTGTACCCAGCGTGCCCAGTGATTTGGAGATAATCCCTTCACTAATCACGTTCTGACCTTGAACCGCCTGTTGAAAATACGCACGATCTGCACGTTCTCCCCCGAGGGCTTCAGGATCGTTCGCTGCAACGACGGTGCCTTTCCGGTCCAGCAATATGATATTGCTGTTACCCTCCATCCCCGCCAGGCTGTCTGCCAATATACCATTGGACTTATCCACGAGTTCACTATTTTCCGAGAAAAAGACATCATCATTCTGTCCTTCGCTATTTCGAATCTCCAGCAATTCCTGAAATGTGCCATGTGTTGTAATCAGGAATGTGGACTGTTCTTCCAACGTTAATGAGGTGAACAAGCCCGCACCAATCCGGTCAGAGGTTGCTTTAATCTCATCCTTGCTTTTGTCGAGGGTAATGACTGCTGCTACAGTGTAAGATAATACCGCAGTTACCGCCAATACGAGGGTTACCAGTAAACTGATCATTAGCGGCAATTTGACTCTGAACGACATGTTGATTATGCGTTCTCTCGCCTTCGCGAATACCAAATGAATCCACCTTCCATTTCTTCCTTGATTGTGTCCAATATTGTATGGGTTAACTTTATATCGGTAGATATCAATCAATTGTTCAGCAGGAAAAACATTTGCACTGAAAATGTTTTTTTAAACATCTCATATTCTTCTATATGAAAACAAAACTATATGTAACTAGTATTATATTTTTATCCTTTACTCGATTTGTAAAATAAAGGTATAATCCTATTTGAATTAATCTAACGTTTCTTCATAGGGAAAAGGATGTAGAGATAATGAAAAGAACGGTTTTACCCAACAAATTCATTGCAGTCGTAATGACTCTAGTTCTCTTCATTGCGGGGTGTAGTTCAGGAACAGAAGCACATCAATATCTTTCAATTACAAACACGGAATATGTTAATGGAACAGATACCGATGATGGTATGATCATGAGAGCATATACATACGACATCGTAACGAAGGCTCTAACTAAACTAGCTGATTTGCCTTATAACTCTCAATATCCCTTAACTGTAGCTTCCTTAGCAGATGGCACCATCTATTATTCAGGGGCAGGAAAAGATAAGGGTGACGAGTTGTTTTCCTATGATATTCAGGCACAAAAGACTCAACAATTAAGCTCAGGCTTATTTGCAATTAATTCAATTATTCCGGATACCACTGATCATACTTTGGTTATGGCTGCTGTTAAAAAGGGAGAACGTCCTGTCAAAGTCATTTTCTTTGATCAGAAAACGCAAGAGATGAACATCTTGAATGACGAGGATTCGGATACAACTACATGGGATATTTCGTTTAACCCGGAAACGAGCAAAACCTATGCCATCCAATATTCCGAAGAAGAGCAATATATTCATATGGAGCAGTCCAATAAGGCGCAAACACCGATGGTTCCTCCAAACCATACCATCATTGAAATAGACCCCATTTCTATGCTGACCCGTAAAGTCATTGAACTGGATAAGGAACAAATTTTAACTCTGTCCGCCCGTGGAGATCAGATCATGATTGCCACGGCAAAACACATCAATAAATATCCCATTGAATACAGTATGGTGAATATCAGAACAGGCGAAAGAACGAAAATGTCCCTTCCTATCAAGGTCAGTAGTGAATTGTACTTGTCCAAAGATGGACGAGGTTTTTATTTCCTTGGGGAATATGTAGATGCAAACGTCAAACATGAACGAGGAATCTATTACTATGATTTGAAAACGCAAGAATTCGAAGCCATATTTCTTCAAAAAGAGGGATTCATTAATAATTTTATACTTCTGTCGAATGCATAACCATTCCGTAATTAGGTTTTTACAAAAAACAATAGCAATATAGGGACGTTCCTGAGAAACACAGGAACGCCCTTGTGGAGTGTGCTCGTATATGAAGATGGTAACTGAACCTTTGTTCTCTTGATCCCTCCTCGGACAAAAAAGCTCCTGCCACCGGAAGTGGCAGGAGCTTACATGATAGGATTCAGCATGAACATTGAACATCTATGCTTCCATGACCTACATGGCTTACATTTTTCACAGATAATTATGAACTGGTGTTTAACCCAGATCTGCAATTCGCTGTTTAATGCGTGGAAATAAACCAAAAGCATTCTCGTAGAATACCTTCTCATGATGCTGCTCCGGCACAAGTCGACGGACGAATTCTGCATACAGATCGATCGGCGCGAGCGGCCAGTCGGTTCCGAACAGCATTTTCTCGTAATGATCCGAATACACAAGCGCCCGGCGGAAATGATCCATGAATAAGGGTTCGTTCATAAACCGTTCAAACTGGGGCCGATCACCGACAACGAGGCCGGACAAATCTGCGTAAACGTTAGGATTCTTCGCCACGACTTCAGCGGCATCCATCACCCAAGGATCACCCAAATGACAGATCATAAAATTCACACCGCGCTGTTGAAAGGCTAATTCGTCCACGGTCAGCGGATGTGCATACTTGAGCAATCCATTCATGGAGTACGTATCCCCCGTATGAATGACCACCGGCACGTTATACTTGGCTGCCAGTTCATAGACCGGTGTGTAAATCTTGTCATACACGTAGTGATGATAGTACCCCGCATATAGTTTGATTCCGGCTACCTCAGGAGCTTGCAATCGTGCTTCAATCCGGTCCAGCTCGTCCTGAGCGTGTTCACCACCAAGGTGGTTTGGATTAATGCCGACGCATTCCATGAGGAATGAAGGAACCGTTTCTTCCAAATCAAGTCCCATCGGGTTGGGAGAACTGGAATCCGGGAATGCTCCCTTCGTCTGCTCCGTAACCCCCATTCCGATGCCAAGTATAACGTCGTTCTTATCAAACTCCGCCTTGAGGCCAGCGGCAGAGTAATCCACTTTTGATAGATCTATCGCCGTTCGATGAAAGCTGTCGATGTCCGACAGATGAATGTGAATATCAATAATCGGCATGTTAAGCCTCCTTTTCACCTTTTGAAGTTGCAAAATCTAGCTGCAGAAGGCCACGTACATCCTCTGGATTCAGAGGAATTTGCCCCAAGATCAGATAGGTCGGCTCTGTCCAGACCGTTTCCCCGTTCAGCAGTGGCAGATTGTGATACACACTGTGACCGAGCACCACATTGTTCACAAACCCCGCTGCATTCTGATTAGGGTAACGATTCACTGCATGCAGCATGTCTTTACGCGAAACTGCACCCATTCGCAAGAAACCCTTGGACTGAAGATATCCGTCTACCTTTCCGAGAGGGTACCGCCCTTGCTCGGGGTGTTCCAGCCAACCATCAGCAAAGACAGGCGAGGGTTTGAAGAAATGTTCCTCTGCTAGCGAGTAATCCAGCGCCAATCCGCTTTCGTTCGTAACCGAATGCAACTCACAGAGAACAGGAACGCCGGGCAGCATGAGGTAATGTTGCTGTACCGTGATTCCCCGATTCGCTTCATGCTTCTCGATGCGGGTCGTGATCTGAATTCCTTTCCAGACGTTACCGTATTCATCCTTCCGCTCCGTCCAAGCCGCGCTTCTTTGTTCCAGCTGACGGCTGAAACCGTTCATACCAGGGATACCTACACCAAGTCCGCCGTACCATGGATTCCACCAGGAACGCGGGGCTGCTTCCGGATACGTGCTGTCCAGCCATTCTTGACCCTGATACTTCAAGGAATGCACGACACTTCCGAAGCGGGGGGCAGCTGCCATCGAAAGAACTCCGTTGCTCACCGTGTACACGGGACCTGCTGGACCTTCTTCAATCACGCAATCAACGGCTGTTCCTGTCTGTGGATACCAGAGGGCGGTCCGTTCGTGAATCCGATCCTCGCCTCGATATACGGCCCGAACCATCCAGCCAAATTCACGTTCTTCTGTCGCATCCTTTTCCTCAGGGGAGAACTCCAATTTAGCGGAGCGCAGATCCTGCTCTCGATTTAATTCCATATCAGCAGCTAAATGCTCTGGTGTGCCACCATTTTGCACGTACAGTTCCAGGTTTCCAGCGAGCGGAACCATCTTCCGTTCAATCAGTTCTGCTGTCAGTACATCCTGGGCGAACGGATTGCCACCACCCAATACCAGCTCAAGATGGTTGTCCAGCTTCGGTACAACCAGGCTCCGCCGTTTTTGGGCGAAAGATCGGAAATCCTGCCATTTGGCAAATGTGTTCAGCGCAAATACGGTCGCCTTCGTTTGCACAACGGCTCCTGCTGGAATCCGGCCAAGCTCATGCTGTAACCCCAGTGTGTGTTCCGGACGAAGCAGCTTCAGGGAAGGGTCCCAATAGATACCGCAAGCACCGTACTCTTCCTTGCAGAACAGCCAGTTCTCTGTAATTTGGGCGCTGTCCCAATGGCTCGGATCGCTAGAGTACGCATCGCCCATATCTACATAACGGCCTTGGTACGGGAGAATAAGCCGGTTGCCGAAGAAACCAAAGTTCGTCATCAAGAACATATTCTCTTCCAGCTCAGCGCTGCGCGTATTCCCAATTTCGTGGTAAAACTCCGCAATTCCGTTGGCAGACAATTTGACCACGGACTTGATCTCTATACCTGGGAAGTCTTCCGATTCATACAGTGCTTCGAGAACCTGGTTTTCTCCCTCCGGATAGATGTTCACTTCCTTGGCTTGTTTCTTGGAAAACTCTTCTGCAAATGGCTTACCCAGCTTCGGATAGGTCCACCAGAACGTGTGAACCGATCCAGGGTATTCAATCCACATGTTGTTCTCTTGCTTGCTCATATGGAGGGAGAATGCACCGTTCACGGCCACCCACTGTTCCCCGTTTTCCCCACCGTAACGGCCTTGTGTTCCCTTCATTAGAACAGACAGCTTGGTTGTAAAAGATACCGCTTGTCTATCCGTCGGAACAGCCGTTACCTCTACTTCTCGCGAATAGAGACCATACGAACGCAAGGTGAAGGCTACCGGTACAGATGCTTTGCCTTTTGCAGGGACCGTGAAGCGAACCGAACGTTCTGCCCACTCCAGGAATTCATCTTCTGGTAGGTCAAAAGTGAACACTGCTTCGGAATCAAAATTATTCTCCACGTTCAGGTATAGCTCAGCAGGAACGCTTGTATAGAGCTCTTTCACGGGCAACGCCGTGTTGATCTTGGCCGGGAATTTCGGGGCAACGCCCATACGAAACTCGGCTTTTCTGCCACCAATCAGCCATGTGCTTGTGACAACGGGATGGGTCTTATTCTGACTTTGCTCCTCTTGAACCGGATCAAGGTGGAATTCGCCCTCCACGATTACCGTTTCTCCCGGAGCAACTGCTCTTGCAACGTCCAGCGCAAAACGAATATTTTTGTTGTCCTGACCCTTGATCTCGAACTTCAGCTCGGATGCTGAGCGGTTCGTGATCCGGTAGCGAACCTTGTATGCGAAACCAAATACGAGATCATGATCGTCGATCTCTGTGGTAATTTCGTAATCCGGTGTTTCGAGAGCTGTCAGCCCGCGACCCGATTTCTCGAATTCGGCTCGCAAGGAGATATCTCCCTTTTTCCAGGAATAATCAAAGAAATCGAAACCACGCTCCCGTCGGCCATCCGGCTCGATGACGAGTTCGCGGGTGCTGTCTGCGTACCAATCCAGCTCCTCAAAATAAGGAGCAAGTGCTTCCGTCTGCAAGATGGTCGGGATGAAGTTCATCAGATGCACATTTTCATCCTTTTTCTCCCAGAAGAACCCGCATTTCTTGTACATCGGTACAGCCTTGGTGTTACCTGCCCAAGTAAACAGATCCAGGCGAGGCCATCCCGCTTCCACAGTCTTGCGAACGGCGTTCAGGATCAGATTACGTCCGACCTTGTAGCCGTGATAATCGGGGCGCACATTCAATAGCGGTACATACAGGGCATTCTCGTCATAACGGTAGTGGGCAAAACTGCAGAAGCCAACAACCTCTTTCTCATGAACGGCGAGAAATACATGAAGATTGGACGAAGTCTCCATCTCCCGGCGAACGGTATCCTCCGTTCTCTGGTTGGTGCCACCTCCCCAACTTTCGTTGCTGCGGTTCCACATATCAGCGACTGCGGCAGCGTAGGAGGGATCGTATTCGATAATACGGATTTGTTCGATAATCGAAGTTACGGTCATATTTGGATCTCCTTATCTTTATCTATAGGATGGTCTTCGTGATCATTCGATATGGCCTTTGCCCGATAGCCGCAGAGATAATACAGGCCATGTTTGAAGAAGCTAGCGATAGTCTTATCATACTATAAATGGAAGCTTTTTCAGAGGATTAAAAATCTTTCTTATCAACTTATAGGTGCCTTTCGACTCTTGTTCGAAGCGTCAGATAACACCACAAACAAAAAATGGCTCTTTCCGCCTTATTGGACGGAAAGAGCCATTTTGATAATACCGGGGTCCTGTGCCATCAGCTCGCCTTCGCGAGTTTCGTGCCGCGAATCGATGCTGTAGCGTATACGACGAGCGCTGTCCAGATAAGCGCAAAGCCAACGAGCAGAACCGGCGAGACCGATTCCTTGAATACGAATATGCTCAGTAACAGCATGATCGTCGGCCCGATGTATTGAACGAAGCCGAGCGTAGACAACGACATCCGGGCGGCTGCTCGCGCAAAAAAGAGCAGCGGCAGCGCCGTGACTACGCCGGAAAGGAGCAATTCGATGAACGTCGGCGCAGGCAGCGTCCATGCCGTCGTTTTCCCCACAACGGCCAAATAGATCCAGTAGCCGAGCGCGACAGGCAGGACTACAGCCGTCTCCGAGAATAAACCTATAGAAGCGTCTTGCTTGATCTTCTTCTTCGCCAGGCCGTACAAACCAAATGACGCAGCCAGCGAGATCGCGACCCACGGAAACCGTCCATAGTCAATCGCGATGATAAGCACCGCTGCGCCAGCGATGGCAATCGCGAGCCATTGACCGCGGTTTGGCTTCTCACGAAGGAAGAGAACCGCTAACAAGACGTTCAGCAACGGATTCAAATAATAGCCAAGGCTTGTCTCTACAACATGGCCGTTGTTGACCGCCCAGATGAAGATAAGCCAATTAACTGCAATCAGCATTCCGCTGGCGGTGAGGGACAGAAGAAGCGAGCGGTTAGTTGCAATCCGCTTTATGTCACCCCAGCGCCGCTGGGCGGCGACCAGAATACCCATAAAAACAAACGACCATACAACCCGATGCGATAGAATCTCGCCTGCCGGAACTTCGCTAAACAACTTCCAATAAAGCGGGAGAACCCCCCACATGATATACGCAATAATAGCGTTGACCAACCCGTTATTCATAATCATTTTTCCCCTCTTCTTGCTCTGATGTCTGAACGGATTATACGTCTCAATCCCCTTGCAAGTAAAGGAAATAATTGATTGGTTTGATTTAATTATTACTTATTAGTCAAGGTTAATAATCTTATCAAAGCAGTAAGAATCTTTGTCATAGCCATTATGCTCATAGAAAGCATGAGCGTCGGTTCGCTTGAATCCGCTGCATAAAATAATACTTGATATTCCGAGTTCTTTAGCATAATTTTCAGTGTGTCGTAATAGTTTTGTACCTATCCCACGATGCTGAAATTCCTTTTTTACGGCAAGAGCTTGTATATGTAAATAACCAATCGAAACCCCTATAGCTAATGCCTGAACTACAGTTACAAAACCAACCACATCATTTTCAAATAATGCAACAAATGTTTTGTAATTCCCGTCCTCATTCATTTTTTCTGTAGTAACTCGAAAGTTTTCATCATTAACATTACGAATCTCAAGGAGATCGTTCCATAAAAAAACAACTTCAGTATAATCATTCGCTACAATTTCTCGTATCTTAATTTCCATGCCTAACCTCCCTTAATAGAAATGTTCATTAGAGCATTCGATAATTAATGAAGCAATTCTGCCCGTTAGAGCCTCGCGAACGTGATGTAGTCGACTTGGACAGGCTCTGACGATTCGATCCGAAGTGCCCGGTTGATCTGTCCCCGGTGATATTGCCCATGTAAGAGAACCTGCAGCAGGATGTCCCGAACGGACGTACGGAACGGAACTCCGCTCTGATTCGCATAGTCTATCATCGCGTCCAACTCGGTTTCCTCGAGCCCTTCGATATAGACGCGATATTGCTCTGCATTTTCTTCGAACATCGTCCGGAGCGCCGTCAGGTCTTCCGCTTCTTCCCATAACGAATATTGCGCGCTGCCCTTGCCCTGCAATCGGGACAGCCAGACTCGTTCTGCGACCGCAACATGCCGAACCAGTTTCAGAAGGTCCTTGTTCTTCGTCCCACTCTCTTCGAGCGCGTCCAGGATACGTCCGTCTGCCCAGTACAGGTGTTCCATCATACACTTGATCGTCTTCATTTCGATTTCCCCCTCTTCATCTCATTGATTAATTTAACCTGCTGCCATCCGATAGTTTCATCAAAGAAGCTTTTCATTTGATTTAACTGATCTCTGTCTGGATGCCATAGCGTCTTGGTTGATTGCCATCTTTTAGCCCAGATCGATAAGGAGTTGTTTTGCATAAGCATCCCAGTCTGCTCCATCTGTGTCAATCCCCCTTTATTTCATTATCGTTCGGAATTATTCATCACGTTGACTTACCAACGATTCCTCTTTATAATTCGGACATCTAGAGCCAAGACGATCCCTAGTCGTTTGTTTGAAACTAAAGAAAAACAGTAGAAAAGATTTCTGCAGTTTTCGAAGAATGGATCTTTGGTCTTTTTACAAACTCAAAAGTGAAAGATGTGAAGAAGTTATGAGTAAAGAGAAAGTATACTACGGTAAAAATATCGAGGTAATGTTTAATTCAGAGGTATGCATTCATTCCGGTATTTGCGTAAAGGGCCTCCCTGAAGTCTTTGATTTAAGCAAGCGTCCTTGGGTTAATCCCGATGCTGACACTACAGAAGCAATTACCCGACATATTGACACATGTCCAAGCGGAGCACTGACGTATAAACGTCTGGACGGTGAATATTCAACAGAGAAAGAGGGATAAACATGCATATTGCAGAACATGATACCGACAACAAAAGATTTCTTATTCAAGATGATGGCGGAATTGCTGCGGTGATGACCTATGTAATCTCTAACCCGGAGCTTTACATCATTGATCATACCTTTGTGGAAAATGCTTACCGGGGACAAGGGCTTGGCGATAAGCTTATCCAAGCTATGGTGGAATACGCGCGAGAAAATGGTATTAAGATTTTACCCTTATGCCCGTTTGCCAAGGGACGATTCGAACGGATCTCCGAATACGCGGATGTCCTCCATAAATAATCCCTATTAATATAATTATGACAATAATAACAGAGAAGAGCCTGCAGGCACGAAATTTCTTCGTCCTCCTCTGGCTCTTTTTCTATCTGTGAATATCCCCGTATTCAGAAAAATAGGTCAACATTTTCTGATTTTGATACATGAAGAACTCCCACTCTCTATAGAGGTGGGAGTTCTATTCATATTAAACAACTAACTGTATAGATTAAGAATCGCGAGTACATGAATCTATCCATCCGTTAGGCCTTCTGAACAGAGGACGCGTAAAATACGTCACTATGCATATGTTTGATTTTATCCCAGTTACCGGGATTGGTTGTGTCTGGAGAGCGGTGCTCCATGATTGCTTGATATAAAGCAGTCTTTTGTTCCAAATGAGCGATGTGCTGTTTGGCTTCTTCGAGCTTATTAAGTGCCGCCTCTTTATGCTCCATCATAAGTTTGTAGCGTTGCGGAATAGTCGAATCCCCTTCGAGACAGAAATCAACGTACATTTTAATGACTTCAATAGACATCCCGGATTGCTTGAGGCATTTGATGCCATGCAGCCAGTTGATCGATTCTTCGTCGAACATCCGAATATTGTTTTGATTGCGCTGTACACTTGGCACCAGTCCTTTATCCGTATAGAAGCGGACAGCATGCTCGGTAAGTCCCGTGATCATCGCCGCTTCTTTGACCGTATGCATATAAAACCCTCCTTGAAAAATAAATGTTGGATGACGGCTTGCCTTCGTGTAACACGAAGGTGATAGGCTTATTGTAATGCAAATCTAGCGTATGCGGAAGCGCTGCTCTGAGGAGCCTGATTTTCCGAGTATCGAGGCCATTTGCATCTTACATTTAAACACTGGGAGGAATTACAATGCAAACCGTAACATTAAACAATGGAGTGAAAATGCCGATCATTGGCTTTGGTGTCTACCAAGTTCCAGATGCTGAAGAATGCGAGAACGCCGTATATGAAGCACTGATGGCTGGTTACCGCCTGATCGACACCGCTTCAGGTTATCTGAACGAGGAAGCGGTCGGTCGTGCGATTAAGCGCAGTGGCATACCACGTGAGGAACTGTTCATCACGACCAAACTCTGGGTTCAGGATGCCAACTATGAGAGAGCCAAGCTGTCTTTTGCTAAATCCTTGAAAAAGTTAGAGCTGGACTATCTCGATCTATACCTTATACACCAGCCGTTCGGCGATTACTACGGTGCTTGGCGTGCAATGGAAGAATTATACCGCGAGGGTAAGATCAAGGCGATCGGTGTCAGCAACTTCCTGCCTGACCGTCTGATGGACCTCATCATGCATAATGAAATCGTTCCAGCTGTTAACCAGATTGAAACGCATCCGTTCTACCAGCAGACAGAGAGCGCCGCTTTTATGAAAGAGCAGGGAGTGCAGCATCAGTCGTGGGCCCCGTTCGCTGAGGGACTTAATAACATGTTCAGCAACGAAGTGCTAGTCTCCATCGCAGAAAAACACAACAAATCCGTCGCTCAGGTCGTGTTGCGTTGGCTTGTTCAGCGTCAAATCGTTGTCATTCCAAAATCGACGAAAAAAGAACGGATCATCGAAAACTTTGACATTTTCGATTTTGAGCTGAGTACGGCTGATATCGAACAAATCTCAGCTCTCGATACGCGGGAAAGTCTCTTCTTATCCTACCACGATCCCGAAGTCGCCGAGAGAATGGGCAACTGGAAATTTGATCTGTAACCATGATCGAATCTTAAACTCATCACACGTTTATCCCTGTCTATAGAAGGGATAGGCCGGTGGTATTATCCCCTCATGGTAGACAGTGAAAAAGAGGACAGGTTACTTGGCATGGGAACTGTATTTCGTTTTACAACATGGAACGTTTCCAAAACAAACTGGGCGACCTTTCCCCGATTGATTCCGGGAGAGAGTCACCTTAATAAAATCTCTTTTTTATTGTCTACTTGACGGGGCTATGGCCACATTTCATTCTTCACTTTTTCTATTTCTATTTCTTTTTCTTTTTTTCTAAAGAAATCGAACTTGATCACTTAATCAAAAAGAGACGTAATTACAACAGCGCCAAGTGGAATCAATGAATATACCCATCGCGGATTATTTGGAGCTTCACCAGGGGGAGCATCAGTTAAAAAAACATAAAGGACAACACAATAAATTACTGCCACTACAATACCTGTTATGTTTCTATTTTTCATAGCTGTTTTCCACCTCTTGTTCATAGAGATTCAAAGTATTGTATTCCTCGCCTAAGAATATTGATACATATTTGGAATAATTTATCTCACCCTATTTAATACTCCGTAATATCGATTGTAAGAATACTAGATTCTGTGAACCCAGATATCCTCACAGAGAAATAGTCTATTTCCCACTGTGAGCGCCTTCGTTTAACGTAAATCCGTAAGGACTTGTTTCGCATAAACTTCCCAGTCTGCTTCATCTGTGTTAATCTCTAAAGTTGGAATCAATGATTGTTTCGTAGCCATTCGAAGATTTTCTTGATTATCTAAAAACGTTTCACATACTTGGGGAGTAGTAGAATTCCCCATCACATATGACTTCCAAGCTTCACCGCGACTTTCAATATACCTTGGCTCAACTGCATCCGGGGTCAAGGTTAAGAGTACACAATGTGCATTCATCCTGGATAGACGTTTCTCAAGCAACTCAATCTCAGGAGAGGCTTTAAATGCGGCTCTATGATTTGCATGAAACCTCTCTAAAAGAAAGAATATACCTTTTGATGGTTTTAAATGACCAAGAGAGTTAATCCAATCGTATTGTTGTTCAAGATAATCAACATGTCGACGTAGAAGTGAAATATGTTCATCCTTATCCATGGATCTTAAAACACCTTGGTATGAATGCAATACTTGTGAATAGTGTTCACTTATTGCAATTATAGTTTTTTCACTATTCTGTGTTTGACTATGTAATCTCTTTATTGCAGAAAATAATGATGTTTTCCCTACAGTAGACATCCCTTCGATAATTACACCCCGAATCATCTTCCTACTCCTCCTAAGCTTCTTAGTATTCTGCCCTTTAGTATAACTTAGCCCCCGCTCAAATAGTTTGTTCGACGTAAGAATTAAACTAACCTGCCCGTTAGCTTAGTGACTAATCGTTAATCGAACCATGTTTTTGTCCCATTTCGGCAACAGGTACAAGTTCTTTTCTTGACTCGAGACAAGAACATAAACCAATAAAACAAAAAAAGCCGCTAAATTAGCGACTTTAACGTCTATTGAAGAATAATGACAAAAGGAACGCTAGTCCGATTTTGTATCTTCATTTTCCGCTTTTTTGAGCTGCTTTCTCTCGATATGGGCCTTCCCCCATTGATGTAAAGTTTCCAAAATCGGAGAAAGGCTCATGCCGTATTCCGTGATGGAGTACTCCACTTTCGGAGGGACTTGAGGATAAATGACTCGCTTCACGATCTCTTCCTCCTCCAACTCGCGCAGATGGAGCGTAAGCATCCTTTGCGTGATATCAGGCAGCAATCTTTTTAATTCATTGAACCTCAAAGGTTCACCTTGAAACAAATGATAAAGAATCATCGGCTTCCATTTGCCAACAATTGAATCCAGCGCAACAACGAATTGACATTGGACAGGGTCCTTTTGCATGTGTTCTCCTCCGTTACAGTACCTTTTTTAATACTATACCACATGATTGTGCGTACTTCACAAATAGTATATATGCGATATGATTAATTCAGAAAGTGTATTTAATTTAATTACAGAAGGGAAGTTTTAAATCATGTCAACCGTACTATACATCACCGCACATCCTCTTGATCCTCAGTCATCTTATAGCCTCGCAGTTGGAAATGAATTTATTGAAGCATACCGTGAGGCAAATCCAACAGATGAAGTTGTTTATTTAGACCTGTACCAAGAGAACATTCCGCAAATCGATGCTGATGTCTTACGCGGTTGGGGAAAGATGCGATCAGGTTCGTCTTTCGATCAACTGACTGATGCTGAGAAATCAAAAGTGGCTCGTCATGAGACGATTATAGACCAATTCGTGGCTGCCGATAAGTATGTGTACGTTTCACCTATGTGGAATTTCTCGATCCCACCGGTTCTGAAAGCATACACGGATGTGACTTCAGTTCCGGGTAAGACTTTCAAATATACCAAGGATGGACCTGTGGGTCTGTTGTCCGGCAAAAAAGCATTACACATTCAAGCTTCCGGATCCGTTTATTCGGAAGGTCCACTTGCTCCGATTGAAATGGGATACAGCTATCTAAAGAAGATATTACACTTCTATGGAATTCAATCTATTGAGGCAATTTTTGTGGAGGGAACGGCATCATTAGAGCAAGCACCAATTATTAAGGAAAAAGCAATTGCAAAAGCAAAGGAAGTTGCCAAACGTTTCTAATCATTCACCCGTTTTTAGAAATATTATCCACGTTGATTAAACAAAAGAAGCCGATCATGTTGGTCGGCTGTCTTCTTGGTTTAATGAGTTATCGTTTTCCGTTAGCTTAAACCATATTCTCCAGATATCTGTTAAATAAGGCTAATGAGTATTTCTTTTGAGAGACTAAATTTTCTGTAATCTGATTAATTACTTCTTTATCACGTAGCTCCAGTAAATCTGGAGTCAACAGATCCTTGAGTGCTATCCATTTTGAATCAATGATCTCAGTTGTATCTAGCTGAAGAGAACCACCGATGATTTCACCAATAAAATGAAATAACCTGATGATTTGTACTACTAATAAAATTGTAAATACCTATACCTGTAGTGGCTGTAAGTCTAACATTATAGCCGGTTTCTTCTTTTACTTCTCTAAGTGCCGCCTCTAGAATATCTTCATTATACTTGATTCTCCCTGACGGGAAGTTCCATGTATTCTTTACAGATGCTTTGTTTTCTTTGATCATAAGTAGCTTATCTTCATGTATTATCGAAACACTCACAACCCAACACCATCCCGTTTTGAGTCACGTTAAAAAACCTCCATAGTTAGAAAATCAACCCATTATCACGGGAACATAAGTTCCATTTATTGTAAATAACTGAACTAGAGTTCGTACACTATCCTCCCCGTTTGTTGAACAAAAGCAGCAGATCGTTTGATCAGCTGCTTTCTTTGTTTTATAACGCTATTGTATCCCGTTAGTTGAATGCCTCAATAGAATTAAATGCAAACATTATTTCTGCTTCACAAACCAATTCATTGTTTACCATTGCAAAGCCTGTTCCTTTAACAATCTGTCCCTTGGTTCGGGTCACTTCGAATTCAAGATGGAGTTGATCCCCTGGTTTTACTTGCTTTTTGAACCGACAATTATCAATACCAGTAAGCAACCCTATCTTATAGTTATTGCTCTCTACGTTGGACATAGCGATACCACCCACCTGTGCCAGTGCTTCTACAATCAAGACTCCAGGCATGACAGGATACTCGAGAAAGTGACCAAGGAAATAAGGTTCATTTAAAGTCACATTTTTGATTCCAACGGCTTTCTTTCCCTCAACAATTTCTAAGATTCTATCGACCAAAAGAAAGGGATATCTATGGGGAATAAGCTCTTTAATTTGATTAATATCAAGCATGGGTTTCCTCCTCTAATATTGGCTTATAATCATTCTAACGGATATACTCATGAACCCATCTGATGGACCCATCTGATGGACCTCATCGTGCATAACAAAATCGTCCCTGCCGTCAACCAGGTTGAAACGCACCCGTTCTACCAGCAGATCCAGAGTGCCGCTTTTATGAAAGAGCAGAGAGTGCAGCACCAGTCTTGGGCGCCGTTCGCTGAAGGACAGGGCAACTTGTTCAGGTTGAAGTCGTTGTTATCCCAAAATCAGTGAGAAAAGAGCGGATCGTCGAAAACTTCGACATATTCGATTTTGAGTTGAGCGCAAATGATACGGAACAGATTTCCTCCCTTGATACACGGGAAAGTCTTTTCTTATCCTACCACGATCCGAAATTCGCCAAGATGCTAGGCACCTTGAAAGTCGATCTGTAAACCCTTGATTGACCGTAAACTCATCACGTAATAATTTATTAGTTACATCATTCGGAATTGAACCATCATTATAACGATAAGAGAAGAAATACAGCTTAGTATTGCAATCAAAATATGAAGACAACTGAATGAGATTTTTTCTAGAAAAATTCTTTCTTTTCTTTGAATGAAACACGAGTAAATTAACACAGTGATCACAATGGGCAAATATTGATGAAGATCCGGTCCATCCTTACTCGGTAATACTTTATTAATATATCCACCTATTGTTTCATCAATGATCATAAATGTATATATAACTCCGATTATCGCTGAAATAAAAAACTGAAATGCTAACTGAACTAGATTTTTCTTTAAAAAGAAAGGACCAATTTTTCGGTATAGGTCATTGACCATTATGTATTTGCTGCCTCCTCATTTTTTTGAATAGTACTCCTCCTATATTTTACCACACAGCTCGTTCTATTGATTCCGTGCAGCGATACCTCAAATTAAAACTAACCTGCCCGTTAGTTCAATAAGATAGAGGAGCAGTATCGTCCGGGTCTGAACCAGCTGCTCCCCATACTTCCCCATCAACGTTATAACCGCCACCACTCCATTGAAGCAAGTAGCCTCCAGTACGCATGCCTTGTGAGAAACCTTCATTAATATTTATCCAATCCAGAGATTCCCCGACAGCAATCGTTCTAGCGAAATACACTTTACTAGTATCTAAGTGTGTTAAACTAACATTGACTTCATGGCTACTATTGTTCTTCATTAGAAGTTTTATATGTACGAATTCAGATTTTACGGTAAAGGGTTGCTGTACCGTTGCGCCCCCAGAAGCAATATAGTGCGAGGGTTTATCCTCTTCTTCACTTAAAGAATCAGTAAGGGTTGTACTTGTTGACTTGCTTGATAATACACCAGACTTTGGAGTAGAGGTATTCTCTTGAGTTGAACTTGTTGAATCACAGGCAGTTACGGTCGCTGTTGTTAAAGATAATAATAAAACAGCAAAAAAAAGCCCCTTTTTTTTCACAACTTTATCCCTCGTATTCTTTTATTAGTTATTCTAGAATCTATAAGACGTTCCTCGTTATTAATAACGCTATCAAATCAATGAAAGTTACATCTGTAATTCACAAAATGGCACTGAGTTAACCTGTTAGTATATTTTATTGTTCAGTTTAGATTTTGCTGAATCTTTCACTTCATAAGGATAAATGATCATCCTCTACTTCTCCAGATAAGTTAAATATCATTTGATACATTGCAGCATATACTTCTTTATAGTGTACTCTAAGTGTAATTACTACATGATTATAGCCATCATCTGGCCAATTAGTAATACGAAGTGATACACTATCCACGAACAACTCTATTTTATGTGGATCATATTCGGGGAATTCTTTTTTAAATTCATCATTACATTCTTTCTTATAATTGTTAAAGTAGTTCCAAAATCCTGAGTAACTCCGATCTTCTAAATTATACTCTTCGACAAAATCTTTTATTTCTTGAACATTCATATTAATAGCCCCGCTCTTATTCGACGTAAGAATTCAACTAAGATTATTTAACAAGAATTTCAATTGGATTCATTGTTAATGAGATATCCCCTGCAATATTCACAAAGAGATTTTGTTTCCCTTTTTTCGTTACTATAAATTCATCTTCAACCTCAACTATTTGACCTGAATTAAACTCAGTTAAATATCCCTTATCCGTATAACTACGCTCCTCGTTACTACCCGAAAAGAAAAAACGAATGATTGGTTCTCCATGGGAAACTTCAACAGGTTTAATACCCGCATATTTAAGAGTCCCTTTTACTTTTATTGCTTCACCAGTAACTATAATAGTTGGCGTTATTACTTCAAGAACAAAATCAGATGCTACTACACTTTGAGTCACAGTATCTTCATTTTTTTCTGTTGATGAACACCCAGCAAATATCATGGGTACCACTAATACCAACATTAAGATCCAACTACTCAATTTTGTCACATCATATCACCTCTCTTGTACTACAACGAATTTATATAGAATTTGTTGCTTAATTTCAAAGATACAAGTCATTCCGCTTTCATAGTCTACTTAAAGTCAAATATAAAATAGGCTCCCATGTAAGATGACAGCCTTAATTGCTTTCGTTTTCCGTTAGTTTGAATTACTGAATCATCTCATTGATTTTGCTAACGCGATCATTTCCTCTTTAGTTAATTCTCCGCTGTCCATTTCAATGAAAGTATCATTTTGTACCCATCGTAGGTAACCTCCTGGTATATGGTTAGCCCATGGTTCAAATCTCCCTTCGATACCATTTATGTTAATTTTCTCTCCATGTTCATTAAATTTAAAATCCTCGACTATAGTTCGTGTTGTACTTGTTCGATTACGAACATCGACGCTAGTGACAACTCGGTTTATTTTATATCCAACCGCCTTATGTTCTTCAATTCCAAAAAAATATGTCTGTCCTGATTCATCAAAAAAATGAAGTCTAACTTTTGAAACTGATGGACTAAGAACAAACGGGTATGGTTCCTTAATTTCTAATTTATAGTTTTCAACCAAGTAAGACGGTGTTAGTAATTTGAAATCCGCAACAGTTTTCAGCTTGTCCAAATCCACATTTGAAAAAGCTTGCGTAGGTTTAGCTGATGCGAGGAGTAGGTCATTGTTGATTCCAACAGAAAGCGTAAAGATAAAAATCAATGAAACAATCCGTTTAAGCAAGGGCTTTCCCTCCATATTTTTTGGTAATATTATGCCATTGTTTAATTCAACTATTCTTCCCTTTAGTTTAAACACAAAAAAAAAACAGAGTCTGTTACTCTGAGATTTCCGCCATCATTCGAGTGGATCAGCTTATATTTAATGAAGGGCAAATGATTTTCAGTTGATAATCTTAAATGTTATTCTCTAACTCTCCCCAGCGTCATCATCTACTCTGAGGTATACTGATCCAAACATAGGAATCATCAATTGTTTAGTCTTATCGTTGACTCGATTTAATTCACGGGCTATTTCGGATTCGTTAAAAACCGTCTGTTTCTCTGCCCATGCAAAAGTTCCGTGTTCTGTAGATATCTGACCATTAAATCTGAATTTATCATGATCTAAGTGTGGACTTAGATCATGATCTTGTACTGGTTTGCTAGAACCTGTTGATTTTAGTTCCAAATCATTCTTACCCTCTGTAGGTTTTAATATCAAAGTTAATTGATGAGATTGAACATGATATTCTTCAAATAAATTCGTAGACTGCGTTATTCCTGAGATCAGCATTATTACAGTAAAATTAAAAAGTATTTTTCGTAACATACTTATTCACCTCCAGGTGAGTAAGGTAAAGTTGTCCATATCGAGCTTCACAACCTATGTCCATTACAGAACATGATAGATTATTGTAATTATATTCCAGTGAAGTACGCATGAAAGTGGCCATACAGGTCAAATTATTCCTGAATAACTTGCCAAAAGAATACGAAAATTCGAAGGGATTTTCGGATCAGTTTAATGCGGCAGCTGAGCATATTAAACCATTACTACATCCTAATTTCTAATTTATTTGAGCCGCGATTTGCGGCTCTTTTTTTGTATTTCAAGGGATAAGGTATTTAATACAAATGAAAAATGCTCAAAGTTGAAGAACCTGCTAACGTTCGGACTGTTGTTATTTGCCGTAGCATCTTTTTTTTACCGTAACACTTTTATGATTCTGTAATTAGAAAAGCCATTGTCTGTAAAAGACAATGGCTTTTCTAGCATATTGCTTTCGAGCGGATTCAAAAGTAATCACTTGACCCTTGTTAGATGGTTGATTAAAGAAGTAAATACTTCAATGCTGAATCTGTTATTAGAGCAAAGTCTGTGCCCTTAATGCCTTCTCATATTTTATATAGGACTGGATTCCAGTTACAACCACCTCCCACTCATATGGAGTTACTTGTGATCGTTATATCCCTAAATGATGCTTTCACCGTTTTGTTTTCATTATGCGAAGTGACAGCTAACCCTAAATAGACAGTTCGATCGATTTTCATTTCATGAATCGAATATAATATCCATGTCTCACCGTCTGTACTATAGAATCCATAAAAAACATTACCAGACCTCTTTAGCCTTAACCAAGTATTTGGATAATTAATTGGGAACTCTGCTGGTTCTGAGCTATAATCCTTAGGATATATTGCTAAAGAATCACCGCCAGACTTTTCCCGATATTGAAATTCATAACCACCATTATTTTTATTTCGTGAGCTATTATCAGGAAAAACCATAAAGAATACATGCTCACTATCAGCAAGTAAAGATTTACGAGCCATAAGGCCCGCTTTCGTATAGAGATCAGCCATACTAAGTGATTCTAACCTTACTACCATATCGAAATCATCATGAATCGTTACATAGCTAAAATGGAATTGATCTGACGTCCCCCAAATGTCTTGCCCGCCTGCAATTACATCGTATCCTGTATCAACCTTTTCAATTGAGCCTTCTATATCAACGTTTCCGATATCTTTATTTATAAAATTCACCTGATTCATAGATACCTCCAGCAACTCTATCGTGAGAATTGTTGATTTTAATTTTCATCGTAATTGTATGCGGATAACAACATATTCCTCCTATGGTAGTCGTCTGCCTCTTGAACTTACAAATAGAGAATACCACTCTTCTCTCGTCATAGTTAGATTCATTGCCTCCCCGCATTTTTGAATACGGTCTGGTCTAGTAGTACCTAAAATAGGTTGAATCCCTGCAGGATGTCTCAATAGCCATGCTAATAGAATTGCCTCGGGTGATGTTTCTTTTTGATCAGCCATATCTTTAACTAGTAATGCTGTTTCTTTTATAGATTCGGTTTGACCCTCTAAATTTCTTCCCGAAAACAGCCCTTGTGCTAAAGATCCCCAGGCTTGAATTTGTATATTTTCAAGACGACAGTATTCTAAAGTTTCTTCAGGGAAATGAGCATTTATACGTTCATTATGGTTTACAAGTACTCCCATTTCTAACCAATCAAGTTTAGCCAGACTCATCTCCAGTTGGTTGATGATTAATGGTTCATTAGAATAGGATTGTAGCAGTTTGATTTGTGCTGCACTCATATTCGAGACACCAAAGTTTCTTACTTTACCGGATTCTTTTAATTCATGAATTACTTCAGCAACTTCTTCCGGTTCCATCAGTGGATCTGGACGATGTAGTAGTAAAAAATCAATATATTCAACTCCAAGTCTTTTTAGGATTCCGTCGACGCTGTTGCGAATATAGTCAGAAGAAAAATCATATCTTCCGGGCCTTCCCGGACCGTCTTCAAATCGAATACCACATTTAGATTGAATTAATATTTTTTCTCTCAGATCTTTACGTTCCTTTAAGACTTGCCCAAATACTATTTCTGCCTTTCCAAAGGTATAGATATCCGCATGATCAAAAAAATTAATACCAATTGAGAGTGCTGCATCAACTGCCTGATGGGCCTGCTTTATATCTTCTACTGTGATTGGATTTTGATTCCAGCCACCGCCCAATCCCATACATCCCATTACCATACGACTAGTGAATATTCCTCGTTTTTCCAATTGCAATGGTTTCATTTTCCATCCTCCATATCACGATTTTTTTGTCATTCTTACATGCTTTTCTTACACCCGATATACAATGGCCTCGTAAGGCAGGAAATCGATCACCGTATCCTGATTGGTTCGTTCAGGGTTATTGCCGATGACGATGTCGCCCAGCTTCCCTACGCCGAGGTCGGAGATGCTGCAGGTCGCTTGTTGCTCCGAGATGTTCAGCAGTACCAACCATGACTCCTCTCCGAGCGTTCTCGTATAAGCGTAAATCTGCTCATGTTGATCCAGATATGTCTCGAACTCGCCATAAACCATGACCTCGTTACTCTTTCTTAAAGCGATGAGCTGCTTGTAGTAATAGAAAACAGAATTCTCGTCCGCCAGAGCCTGTTCGACATTGATGTCCTTGTAATTAGGATTGACGCCGATCCATGATTGTCCTTCCGTGAAGCCCGCTTGTGATCCGGCATTCCACTGCATAGGAGTGCGGGAATTATCGCGCGACAAATGCTGAAGCTCCTTCAGTACTGCCTCCGGATCGCGGCCTGTTCCGACCTCTTCCTTATACTTGTTCTTCATAGCAATATCGTTATATTCGTCGATAGAATCGAACCGGATACCCGTCATCCCGATTTCTTCGCCTTGATAAATATAAGGCATGCCCGGCAGGGTGTGAATGAGGGTGGCGAAGCATTTGGCCGATTGTTCTCGATATACGGTATCGTTGCCGAAACGCGATACAACCCGCGTATGGTCATGATTGTTCAAAAATTGGGAGTTCCACCCCTTCCCCCACAAGCACTTGTACCAGCGATCCTGGATTTTTTTGAAGCGCGGCAAATCCCAATGGGCCATATAATCGCACACTTCAAAGTGGAAAAGCGTGTTTAACTCTCCACGGTCCTCGCCGACGTAGAGCACGCCGTCCTTGGGGTTCACGAACGGAATTTCGCCGACCGTAAACACATCATAATGCTTTAACACTTTGTCGTGCATTTCCTGCAGATACTCGTGAATTCCCGGGTTGTTGCCCAAATATGAAATATCCTCGGGCCGCTCGGCGTCCGGGAAGCCCGGGATTTTGGCAAGCAAATTGATGACGTCCATCCGGAAGCCGTCGATCCCTTTATCCAGCCAAAAACGCATAAAATCATAGACTTCCTCCCGTACCTTCTCGTTCTCCCAATTTAAATCCGGCTGCTCCTCAGAGAAGGAATGGAAGTAATACTCGCCCGTTGTTTCATCGTATGTCCAAGCGGAGGGCGCGAAATAAGAACGCCAATTGTTCGGCTGCTTGCGCCAAATGTAGTAATCGCGCTTCTGTGATTCGATGCTGGATCGCGACTCCTGAAACCAGGCATGCTGATTGGAGGTGTGATTGACGACTAAATCCATAATAAGCTTCATTCCGCGGTCATGGACGGCAGCCAGCAACTTCTCGTATATGGCCATCGTGCCCGCCTTTGGCATAACCGAACGGTAATCCGCAATATCGTAGCCGTTGTCGACGTCAGGCGAATCGTAGCATGGATTCAGCCAGATGACGTCCACACCTAGGCTTTGAATATAATCCAGCTTGCTATATACCCCCTCAAGATCCCCATATCCATCGCCGTTGCTGTCATAAAAGCTGCGCCAATACACCTGATAGACAACCGCTTCTTTCCACCATGTTTTGTTCATTTATTCTCTCCCCTTTGCAATTCAACGCTATAAATAATGACACCATCTATATCACAATAAGAGCCAGAACAAGGAACTTGGCTTGTACAAATGATAAATTTCACTTTACTGCCCCTGCTGCAATCCCTTTAATAATATATTTTTGTGCTATAGAATAAAAAATAACAATAGGGATAATGGTTAATGTCAAGCCTGCCATCGCTTGATTCCAAACAATTGTAAACTCGCCGAAGAAATAGAACGTTGATAATTGAATAGTTCGCAAACCTTTTTCAGATAGCACCAGTGACGGAAGCAAGTAATCATTCCATGAAGCAATAACATCGAGAATCGCTACTGTTACTGATATGCTTTTTAGTAAAGGAAATACAATTCTCCAGAATACGCCTAATGTACTGCAACCATCAAGAACAGCCGCTTCCTCTAAAGCTACAGGGATTGATTTAATAAAACCGTGATATAGAAATACAGCTATGCCAGCGTGGAAGCCAATATTCATAAAGATCAATCCTCCATGCGTATTAAGAACTGGCAAATGTAAATGAGTACGTATCCAATCCATTACTTGCATAAGTGGCATCATTAATGTTTGAAATGGAATAAGCATCGTCGCTACAAACAAGAAGAAAATGATTTTACTCATGACATTGTCGCGACGTACAAGCATCCACGCCGTCATTGAAGCAAGCACAATGACAAAAATAACAGTTACAATCGTCACATATAGTGAATTTCCAAGTGCAACTAGGAAGTTCATTTTCTTAATTGCTGTTATATAATATTCGAAGCTGAAGGTGCCTGGTAAGGAGAGTACATTTTCATATAATTCGGCCCGTGTTTTAAATGAATTAACAATCACAATGTAAATTGGTGATAAAAACACCAGTGAGATAATTACGATTAATAAAGAGAGTATTCCATTTTTAGTCTTACTCATTACATCTGCACCTCTCTTCGCTTGGTAATGATGACTTGAGTAATCGTTACAAGCGCAATAATGACAAAGAACAGAATTGCTTTTGCTTGACCAAGCCCATAATTACCATATCCAAATATCTCATTAAATACATTCATAGCAAACAACTCGGTATGGTGAATTGGGCCGCCATTAGTTAATGACAAGTTAACATCATAGATTTTGAACGCACCCGACAAAGTTAAAAATAAGCAAACTGTGAACGATGGCATTAATAATGGAAATACGATTTTGGTCATGCGATGCCATATATTTGCTCCGTCAACTTTAGCTGCCTCCATCACTTCATCAGAAATCCCTTGAATACCAGCAATATAGATAACCATCGTATAACCTGCCATCTGCCAAGTGAAGACAACTACCAATGCAAGCAAAGCATAATTTGGATGTATAAGCCAATTGAAGAATATATTATCCAATCCAGTTAATAATCCTAATTGGTTACCTCCATCTGTAAAAATGAAGCGCCAGATGTATCCAAGAATCAAGCCACCAATAAGATTCGGCATAAACAATAGCGTGCGAACAAGATTACTTGTTTTGAATCCAGAAGTAACCAGCAAAGCAAAAACTAAACCCAATAAATTAACGCTAATCAGTGCGAATATAGTGAATTTTATTGTATTCCACGAAGATGCAAGAAAACGCTTATCCTGCAACAAGGCAGTATAATTATCAAAGCCAACAAATACTTTAGGGGTACCATCAATTCCCCCCCAATCAATGAAGGAATAGTAAATTCCAATCAAAAACGGAACAAGAACAACAATAAAAAAAACCAAAAACAGCGGCATAGTGAATATGAAATACCATAGTTTTTTATTTGGCATACGAAACTCCCTTTTATCAAGTTTGACTTAGAAGAAAATAGGAAAATCTAACACCTTTTATAAGGGTTTAGGCTTTCAACAATGTATGTCATTGTCTTACTTAGCAGCTTTTACCCAAACATCACGAAGTTTATCAAGGAATTGTTCTGGGGTCATTGAAGGATTAAGAAAAAATTCAGATGCTAGCGGTGCAAGATCATTAATGATAATTCCTTGTGGGAAATAATTCAAAGCCCGAGGAATTGTATTCCCAGATTGTGCTGCTTCATAAACTTGCTGTGATAACGGATCTAAACCAGTTGGTTCAATCGTTGTAACCGCTGGAACAAACCCAAAATCATTAAGAATTGTATTTTTACCTGTCTCGCTAGTATACAACCACTCTAAGAATGCATTAGCTGCTGTAATTTGCTCTTGAGATGCTTTGTTATTGATAACCCAACCAGCGGGGATGCCCACTTCCAATTTATCGTTTCCAACGATCGGAATAGGAGCCATACTAATATTAATATCATCATAGTCAGCAAGCATACTGTAACTCCAGTTACCTTGGTGCACAATTGCAGTTTTGCCTGTTGCCAGATCACCCATTTGTCTATCATAAGTTACTTCAAGTGGATTAACAGTATAAGCACGAATAGCTGCCATCAATTCGGAAAACTCCTGGAATTCTGGTATTTCTTTTAAATCAACTTCACCTTTGTTTACTTTCTTAATGAAAGCTACAGGATCTTCTTGCAATGCAAATGGCGCGTTAATAATATGTCCAATCAAGAAATACGCTGTTTGAGACAGACCCAAACCATTGATACCATCAGCATTGAATTTTTCAAGAGCTTGTATTAATGACTTTGTGTCTTTAACAGTTGAAGGATCATATAAGTTTTTATTGTAAACAAGTCCAAATCCCTCTATTCCAATCGGAACACCTACAATTTTACCGTCAATTTCCAATTCCATATTTGGAACGATATACTTCGCATAAGATTCATTCGTCATGTCATAGAAATATGATGCAAATTTTTCAGCTTCAACACCTTGTTGCACAGAAAAAATGGTTGGACCTTCATTAGCAGCTAACTTTGTTTGTAACTGTGTAATGTAGGAATCACCTGCGGAACCCCAGACCTCAACTTCATTTCCTGTTTCTTTTTTATACTTAGATGCCAAGTTCTCAAGTGACTCAGCAATTTCAACTTTACTTTGGAATAAAGTAATTTTAGCAAGCTTCTCAACATTATTTCTGCCATCACCTGTTCCTTCATCCGTATTGTTACTACATGCTGTTAAAAAAATAAAAAGCATAGTAGTAAGTAATACAAGACCCCATCTTCTCTTCATTAATTCTTCCCCCTATCACGTATTTGGAATTTATTTCACAACATAAGCTTGATTATAACTATAAAAAATTACCGATTACAGGTGTAATATTCGCCTAAATGAGTAAATTATGAACCTGAATTGCTTAATAAAGTATTAATAATAAAACACATTCATTTCCAACAACTGCTGTCAATATTTTCGACAGAAGTAATCTGGAAACGAATGTGTTCTATGTTACATATTTAATTCTTTCGATAAGCGCTAGGTGTGATACCAGTATGTTTTTTAAATACTTTACTGAAATAATTTAAATTTTCAAAGCCACTTTCACTCGCAACCTCTTGAATGGATAACTCGGTATGATCAAGCAATGAGAATGCTTTTTCTATTCTTAATTGAGTAAGATAATTCATAATCGTTGTGCCATACTCTTCTTTAAACTTTTTCGCCAGATATTGCGGTGAAAAATGAAATATCTCTGCCAAACCTGATAATGTAACCTCTTCCTTCATATGATCGTTAATGTAATTTCTTACCGCAGCGATAGACTGAACATGAGTTATTTCCAGCCTACTGTAGTTGATTGATTCTAGCATATCACTAAAAATTTGTTTAAGTTTTGAGGACCATTCTTCCAGTTGTGATATCCAAAGCGGCATCGTCTCATGAAAGTTATCACTGTTAATTTGACTATAAATCCGCACGAGCAGAAGGTTGATTTCTACGGTATAGTGCTGGAGCTCTCTTATGCTTACAAACTCATACGAAGCCAACTCTATTTTAAAAGATTCAACTAATTCATGAAGATATTGTTTATTTTTTGCGAGAATTGCTTCTAAAATAACTCGTTCCTTATCTATAAAAAAGTTAATGGCTGATGACTTTCGGCCACTCTTAATATGATCAAAAATATTGCAATTAAGAATCATCGATTTTTCCTCAAACAAAGCTAATTGAAGTCTACTAGCTGTCAGGCTCATTTTATAGAAACCAGAAAATGAAGATAGGCGCAAAGTTCTTTTCCATGAATCCTGTATTTTTTTTACTGATATCTCTATATCTGCAAGTAAATAATTAGAACTTATAAACACAATGATAAATTCTTCATGTTTAAGCACATACCAACTACCCAGCGATTCAACCAGCTCTTTAACAATATTTTTCATCGAATAATTAAACAGTTGCTCGTCTCGAGCAAAATGTTTCTTTACGATTGCATCTTTATTTCTGGGCAAAAAAGTAACAACATAAAAATAATCAGGGTTGATTCCAATGGTAGTAAGAAAAGTATTAAGCTCTTCTTTAGAAACCTGTTCTTCCTCAATTAAGCGAGAAAACCGCTGCTCCATAACAAGATTATTCACTTCATTTAAACGAAAATTAGTGCTAAGTTCCTTTAGCCTTACTTCCTGCTCTTGTTTTATTTGATTGCATGCTTTTTGAATAGCCTTTTCCAAATCACGAATTTTAAATGGTTTTAGTAAGTAATCCACACCGTTAGCTAGCAGAGCTGCCCTAGTGTAATGGAACTTTTGATAACCGCTTAGCACAATAACTTTGGAGCCCCAGCCTTCCTCCCGAAGCTTCTCTAAAAACTCTGTGCCATCCATAAGGTGCATGCTCATATCGCAAATTATTAACTCGGGAATATGCTTCCGTACAAGTTCCAATGCCTCTAATCCATTTTCGGCCATAAATATTTGATTGATTTTATAATGTTGCCAATCAATCGATAGCTCAACACCTTCACGTACATGCTCTTCATCATCTACGATTAATAACTTCATCTGCTTGTCCCTCTCTTGATGATTCAATTGGCAAGGATAATGCTACTATGGTTTTTTTATAGGGCTTACTAGAAATCGACCAAGTGAATCCGTTTCCATAATAAAGCATTAATCGCTTCAATACATTGGACAAGCCAATTCCACGCTTCTCCGATACAACAACTTGCTCAAGGTAACCAGCTTTGACCTGTTCAATTTGCTGATCTGTAAAGCCTTTTCCGTTATCAATTACCTCAATCAACAATGAATGCTTAGTCAAAACAATGTTTACCACTATATGAATTTGACCATTTCCTCGTTCTAAACCATGTATAATACTATTCTCAACAAGCGGCTGCAAAGTCATTTTGGGTACAAGAACACAACTCGCTTCATTGGAATATTCTAACTCAAATTGAAGCCTTTGCTTATAGCGACCTTGCTGAAGTACCATGTAATGCTGTATATGTTCGATTTCTTCTTCTAGCGAAACATCCTCGTTCTCAATATCCATAGAATAGCGAAACATAGCTGCAAAGTCAGCAAGTCGATCACTGACGTCATGAGCTTTAGATTTAATTGCTAAAGTTGCAATCGATTGCAACGTGTTATATAAGAAATGAGGATTGATTTGAGCTTGCAGCATTTTCAAACGGGCTTGCGATAACTCAAGCTGATGACGATATTGCTTATTCCATAGCTCGTCTAGCTCACCAGCCATTTCATGCAATCTAATTTCCAACAAATCTAACTCATCCGGTGTTTTCTGTACAGGCTTGCGCTTTAATTGAAAGTTACCCATTTGCAATTGCTTAATGTGCTGAAACATTATTTTAATCCTACGCAACATGTAATAAGAGATTAAAGCCGCCAAAATGGAAATAAAAATAATCGAAACTGCTTGAATTAACAAAGTTTTACCAAGTGCAGAATTACGTGCCTTATTAATAAGTGTGCGAGGTATAAACTTAACTATTGTCATGATTAAACCATTTTCATCTGTCTTGGTAAAATAGACATAACTGCCTTCAGTAGTTTGAAGTTCCCCTTTATCTGTAGATAGTTGGGATGTATGAAGCCTTTGATAAAGTTCTACCTGCCATGGTTCTCTAGTTTTTTGTGCAGTCTCCTGTTGCGTGGGTTGTTTAACTCCTTTTGAGAGTGATAGCTCGGTCGAATCCATCTCATCTGCAGTTGTATAGAGTAGTTCGAGATTATTTCCGATAAATAAGTATACAGGTCCTTGCTCACTTGTTGTTAAGGAAGTAAGAAAATTTTTGATTTGTAATGGTTTAACATCAAAGGTAGTCAAACCGATTACTTCTCGAGTATAAATATCTATGAATGGCTTATTGACACGCAATCTTGGCTCTCTATTATTAAGTGTAACTTGAAACGGTTGCTTCAGCTCACTATGTGCATCCGACATCTCATGATCTTTAAAGTCAGGAATGATCACTATTTCATTATAATGATTTCGAATATTAAACTGCTTGTTTGTTAGCGCGCTCTTGTAAGAAACTGCACCTATCTCGCTATAATTCGCATATATTTTTTCAAGCCTTTGCTCAATATAGACACTTTCAGCAGGATTTTGAGGTTTTTTTTCCGACAACAGTCTAACAAGCTCAGGATCAGAAAAGTACGTCAAGCCAAGTAGTGACAATTCATGTAAATAAGACTGCAATGCTGACATCGTAATTGACATAGAATTTTGATTCAGCTCAACTAGCTGGCGTTTGATTGAGTTGCCTGTAATCTGATACGACAAATAATTTGAAATAATGAATGGAACAGTTGTCGCTACGATCAAGCTAACAATAATTTTTGTTATAATACTCACTTTGACAAGCTTCATCTAGGCATCCTCCACTCATTCCCCCGTACATTGTAGCACAGCAATAAGGAAACTTGTAAATACCTGAGATCATCCATCAGCACGGCGAAGAAGCTTCAAAAGCGAAGATACTGTTGTCTGGAGTTTCTCGATAAGCTTCCGGCTGAAGAACTTCTCACCCACCCAGTACGACGGTTTCATCCAGACGCTGACACGCCTTGCACACTTGCCGTTTCGTAAGACGCTGAATCAGTTCGACTTTGCCTTATAGCAGCCGGTCGACCTACCTTCTGACTTGACCAACATTCAGGTCATTCATGCTTCAACTGTACACAAGCGAATGCTGATTTATAGCTCATTTAGCTCTAGTAGTGCTACAATATAAATCTTTAATGCAGTGATCAGATTAGGAATAGACTGCACCTCATCTGGGCCGTGAATTTGACCATGACCAGGAGGCAAGTCAAGCAATGACACATCGGTCGGCAAACCAGGGCCAAAGCCTACCGCATAAGGTAGCTTTCTGGCATAAGTACCTCCACCCATTACAAATGGCTCCGCTTGCTCTCCTGTTACGACTTGATATACTTGCATGAGACACTTAACCTCTGGCGTATCAGGATTATAATAACTCGGCTCACTGTCATGAACATTAGTCAGGGTAAAGCCGCTTTCCTGCAACTGCTGCAGCAGCATCTTGGATGACTGATGAATAGGGTAGCGAATATTCAGCTCTATCTCCAGTCTTCCATCCCGCCCTTGTAACAAAGTTCCGACGCATGTTAAAGCTCCAGATAGCTTATCCTCACAATGTATCCCTAATGCCCGTCCATCATAATGCTTGCAAATATCATAAATTTTCTCAAGCTGGTAATGTGTAGACTCCTCAAACCATGTACTCCGCAACAATGGCTCAAAAAGGATCGCTATCGCATTACTAGTGCCTTGAGGAAACGCGGCATGCCCGGACTTGCCGACTGCGAATAATGTAATCTCTTCATCAGTCTGACTATACTGAATATGAGATGGCAGGAGGCTTAGCTTGGCGGTCGCTGCTTCATCACGTCGTATAATAAGCTCAGCATAACCAGGTACACTATTAGAAGCCACTCCCCCCTGTATGCGAAGGATTGACGAATCAGCAATATCACAGCATAAGGTAACAGAGAGCATTCCCTTCTCTCCATAACAGACCGGAAATCCGCTATCCGCCACAATATTAAAATCAGGGGCATGATAATGCTTACGATAATACGTAGCATCAAACATCCCTATTTCCTCACCACTACCGATAATATGCTGAAGCTGATAGTTTAAGGGGATACCCAGTTCCTGAATAAATCTTAGTGCATAAAGAACAGCAATGACTGCACCTTTATTATCTTGTACTCCTCTGCCTATGAGAAAATTGCCCTTTTGTGTACAAAAAAAAGGGGGGTAGATCCACCCCTCCCCTGCAGGAACAACATCGACATGCCCCCAAATTCCAATAGACCGCTTTGCCTCATCTCCCATACGAATTTCTGCACAATAATACTCCCGATTAAACGTTTGCAATCCATATCGTTGACCTAAATCCAATATATACTGAATAGCCTCTGCACATTTCTCCCCAAAAGGATAAGGAGAGGATGGATCATAGCTTGCCACACTTGGAATACTTACTAATCCAGCAATGTCTTCTAATAGCTCTGTCTTATGCTTCTCCATCCATTGTTCAATCTGTTCTTCAATAACAAAACCTCTCATTTACTTCCCCCCCGATCTTGGAGTATCTTGTTCATTATCCTTTAATTGCACCTTCAGTTAGTCCGGCGATTATGTACTTCTGGCCAGCTGCATAGATCACAATAATAGGCAACATCGCCATTAAATAAGAAGTGAAGGCCATTGTATAGTTAAAGGAATATTCAGTCTTGAAGTTGTATTGATATAAGGGGAGTGTCCAAAATTCCTTCGCTTTATTCAAAATTAGTAGTGGAAGCATAAAATCATTCCAGAACCATAATGAATCCATAATGACAAGCGTAACTAGCATCGGCATAATTAAACGTAAAGTAATAAGATAATAGATTTTAAAAGTGCTGCAGCCATCAATTCTTGCCGCCTCTTCAATTTCAGTTGGCATTCCTTCAATATAGTTGACGAGTAGGAATACCCCTCTTGTTAAGCTAAGCGCTCCATATAATAAAATGAGTCCAAAAGGATTTAATAGATTAATATTGGTCATAATTTTTGTTAAAGGAAGCATAATCACTTGAAATGGTACAAACAATCCTAACAGGATATAGAGATATAAAAATTTATAATATTTCTTATGTCGATTACGAGCAATAGCATAAGCAACGGTAGGATTAATAACAAGAACTATGATTACAGATCCAATTGTAATCAAGGTCGTATTCCATACAACTCTCCAGTAATTCCCCTTAGAAAGTAGTTCTGAGTAATTAGAAAAATTCAGTGCTTTGGGAAAACTGAAAAACCCTTTGCCTGCCTCCTCTAATGTCTTAAAGGAATTAACTATGACAAGATATATTGGCCCCATTATAATGATGATTCCAATAAGTAAAATGATATTTCGGAGAATACGCCAGCCAAGCCCTTCTTTTCGTATCGCTAAATTCATACTTAATGGACACCACCTTTACGTGTTAATTTAATTTGGATAAAGGATAACACTGCAATAATAATAAACAATATAACTGATTCCGCATTAGCCATCGCAAACTTTAGATTCTGAAATGCATCATTGTATATCATGATCCCAATAACATTAGTAGATTTCACTGGACCTCCACCTGTCAGCGTATAGGCATAATCAAAGGAAGTGATACCTGATTTAATCGCAAGCACCATATTTACGGTAATCGTAGGAATTAGAAATGGAAATGTGATATAACGAAAACGATTAAAGGTGCTGGCCCCATCGATTCTACCCGCTTCATACAGCTCGGAGGGAACAGATTGTAAGCCTGCAATAAAGATAAGGGTCGGCAAGGCCACAGCCTGCCAAATATTAACGATCACAACAGCAATTAAAGCATATTTGGGATGGGCTAAAGGACTTTGATATAATCCCATAATATTCAAGCTCTGACCAATCGGAGGAATGACTCGAACAAATACCTGGTCCCAAATTAATGAAATGGTTACAGCACTAATGATGGCCGGTAGGAAATATATCGACTTTGTAAAGGTTTGAAGCTTCTTAAGAGAGTTTAAGCTTAAAGCTAGAATTAATGACAGACTCATTACTCCTGCTACAAGCATCACCGCATACTTTCCAGTAACTAATAATGATTGCCTAAAATTCGGGTTGTTCCATAGCTCCGTATAGTTACTAAACCCTACATAATTATAGCTAGAACTAATCCCATTCCAATCCGTAAAGCTATATTGAATACCTACAATAACTGCATAAGCGAAAAATAGTGTATACAGAATGATAGCCGGAACCGTGAATAAGAAATAAGTTGAGCGTTCTAGAAATTTGCCTATCATGCTGCACCTTCCTCATCTCAATGTTACGTAGAGCTAGTAAATAGGGAGCGACAATTTGAATTCTCAAATTGTCGCTCCGATCAAAGCTATTATATTTACTTAACAGCGTTAAGCTTGATTGTTTCATCAATGTTCTTCAGGTATTGCTCAGGCGTCTCGTTATTAATGAGATAACCTTGAGTTGTACTATATAATTCCGTTACAATCGCACTTTCAAGCGTTGAAGACATCCAGTCATGAACTCTACCATTGTCGATAAAATCAAGTATAGGCTGTAAATATTGATCGCCATAGCTTGTACCATTAATAATGGAAGGTTCGCCAGATAGATCAGACCATTTCTGAGCAACCTCTGGTCGAGCTATATATTTTAAGAAGGTAAGCGCAGCTTCTTTTTCCTCAGGCTTAGCTTTTGCAGAGATGGACAGGGAAGCATTGACACCTGATAAAGCTGTCGTTGTATCAACAGTATCATTCGGAAGAGGGAACGCACCGAATTTCAAATTAGGGTTAGCAACCTTAATATTCCCACGACCGTATGAGCCAGAAATAATCATAGCGGCTTGACCATTAGCAAATGCTTCTTGCATCATTTGAGCGCTCACACCAAAAGCATCCTTATTAGCATATTGCGTTAACTCTCTTAGCTTGTTGGCAAATTCCAAGAATAGCGGATTGCCTTCCACTTGACCTTCACCCTTAGCCACTTTAACCATCTCTTCAACACCACCAGGTGCAAAAGCAATGTTCGTAGCTTGGAAGATGTGACCTACATCCTTCAATGGAAGATAGAGCGGTGTAATACCTTTGCTTTGAAACAATTTGCATGCTTCGATAAATTCAGCATAGGTGGTTGGGATTTTCACGTTATTTTGTTCAAATAGATTGATATTATAGTATACTGCCATATAATTTCGAGCGTACGGCAAAGAGTAGTATCCACCGTCATCTGCTACAGTCATATCCAAATATGTTTCGTTAACATCTTTAATAAAGGGTTGATCGCTTAAGTTTTCGATATAGCCATTTTTTACTTTTTCCTTAAATTGAAGCTGTGTAGGATAATCAGTAAATAGTGGTGGAATATCATTTGTTGCAAACCGAGACGTTAATACTTTAACTGGGTCAGGCACGGTATTCATATTAATTGCAATATTCGGATATTCCTTTGTAAAATCAGCAATAATTTCGTGATAGGCATTTTGAATGGCTTCCTCACCCTGCTGCTGGAAAAACTCGATTTTAACAACATCGCTCTTGCTTGAATTTCCGTTATCTGCTACGTTTTCCTTCCCGCATGCCGTCAGAATTATGGACATTAATAACATAGCTGTAACAGCTAGCTTTGCACTTCTTTTCATCTCTTTCTCCCCTAACTACTTCTTTTTATGTACCATTTAGAGATTATTTCCCTAATGCGCGATTAGCCAGATTCGTAATGACAACATCGTCCATTGGCGGATTATGAAGCCCTGCACGAACATCGCGATACATACGCTCAAGCGGGAAAGCCTTAGAAAGGCTCAAGCCGCCTACAATTCTCATCGCGTGATCAACAACACGTAGTGCCGCATTGGTAGCAAGATGCTTGGCAACACCTAGCTCAATCTTCAAATTTTCGCGATTACCCGTTTCCTTATCCCAACGATCTGCAGTATCATAAAGGAAGGTTCTTGCTGTAATTAAATCAAGTTCAATTTCTCCAATTAAACGCTTAATATTTGGCAAGTCAGCAATTGGAACTTGTAATGAATTAGGCTGATGTTTAGCAGCAAAAGAAAGGGCGAAATCCCTGGCACCATGTGCAATTCCAAGATAACACGCAGGAATATGAAGCATGTTACCGTCTGTGGGGACTGGTTTGCGCAGCTGGTCACTTGCTTTACCACGGATGTGATATCGATCTGGAACAAATACCTCATTCATGGCAATATCATGACTGCCTGTTGAACGCATTCCCATCGTATTCCATGTCTCCAGCACTTTGACGCCATCGCCAGCTTCTACGATAAATGATCCTACAGTATCGGTATCCGACATCGTAGCCGCAACAATAAACTTGTTAAGAATCGGACTTAACGTACAGTACGATTTCTGACCCGTTATCAGCCAGCCACCCTCAACTTTAACTGCTTTTGTTTCAGGTTTTCCACCACGAGTCGGGCTACCCATTGCTCGCTCACTTACCAGTTCGTTCAATACTAGCCCATCATGTACAACCTCAAGACATAGCTCACTAAAAAGTTCTTCTGGAATTGCTCCTGATAGATGAAGCTGCTTCAATAAACCAATATGCCACCCGATTGCTAGTGCAGTGGAGCCGTCTCCTCTTGCCAGTCGCTCTTGAGAAAGAACCAGTTCATAAATTGATGCTTCCTCTCCTCCATATTGCTTTGGTACGGTAAGAGCAAGGTATCCGCTACCTCTTAACTCATTAAAATTCTCAAAGGGAAATGTTCCTTCAAGATCATGCTTAGGAGCTCGCTCTGCAAAAATCCCTGCTAGCTGATCTGCTCTTGCTGCAATTTTCGCTTCCCGCTCATTTCGTATAAAACGATCTGAAGAATCAGAGTATGTCATCATTAACAACTGCCTTTCTAATAATCCTCATTGGTTTACTTTGTTTAATAGTAATGTTATTTCCTTAAAATTTGAATATAAAAAATCCGAGTTTTTTATTGTAAAAAACCGTACTAGTTAGTTGTTCTCCCAATGCTGTTTACGATATTCATTAGGTGTAAACCCATAAAATTTCTTGAATACATTGGAAAAATACTGTGGATCTTGCTCAAATCCACACTGTTCAGCTACTTCATAAATTTTCATTGTAGGATGTGAAAGCAATAGCTCCTTCGCCTTTTTCATGCGAACAGAGGTCAAGAACTGGGTATACTTCTCTCCTGTGTCTTGTCGAAACAGCTTGCCTAAATATTCGGAGTTAAGAAATAAATAATGCTGAGCTAGCCATTGCAAAGAAAGCCGTCTACTCTGAATATGCTGGATGGTTAATTGCTTTATTTTTATAACCAGCATCGCCTTCTTATCAGTCTTACGATAATGATAGCTTGTATACAGCTCGCCTAACTCCTTCTGGAACGCTTGTATATCTTGACTCTCTACAACTGCAGGTGCTGTACTAATGCCATATTCTGATTTCAACTGATTGCGGATATAGGACAGGACATGATTATTATTGTCTTGGATGGCTTGTAATGATACCCCCTCGCTTAATAATTGCTCGATCCATAATCGCGATATCTTCATTAATTGGGCTTCATCAGCATCAACAATCGCCTGCAGCAAATCGCTAGGTATAGAGGAAGAAATGATCCCTTGACTTTGGGGCGTAATTGAAGCAATGGGCTGTCTATTTTTCGCAAAATTACTGCGAATTGCATCTACCTCAACCTTAGACCAATGCAAAGCTTCAGTAATCTCATGCTCATCACTTGGCTTTAATAAATACCGGCGCACCCCAAAACGCATCGCCTGAGTAGCTAGCTCAAATTCTCCAAATCCTGATAATACAATAAATATTATCTGAGAAGAAATCTTTGAGCCCTGCTCAATTAATTGAAGACCGTCAATAATAGGCATTTTAATATCCGTAATGACTACATCCGGCTGAAGCTCTTGAATCTTCTCTAATGCCTGCTGTCCATTGATAGCTGTCCCTACCAACTCCATACCAAGGGTAATCCAGTCTATGGCTTCTGCAATACCTTCTCTTGCCATTCGTTCATCATCGACGATTAATACCCGATAACTAGACATAACTTACTCCCTCTTTCAATAAAACAGGAATTCGAATCCGAATAATGGTTCCTTGATCTATGCCTTCCAAAATTCCAATACCATATGGCTCTCCATACAGTAATCGCAAACGTTCATGAATGCTTCTTAGTCCAATTCCATCTCCTGAGTCTTGCTCTAAATAATGTGTGTCCATCCCTGGACCTTGATCCGCAATCCAAATATCTAATTGCTCGCCAAAACGTTCTCCACTAATCGTAATGTGACATTCCCCTGTCAATTCATCAATACCGTACTTAATAGCATTTTCAACAATAGGCTGGAGGATGATTGCAGGAATATAACATTGGTTTAATTCATCAGGGATATTGATTTCACATTGCAGCCGTTCTTCAAATCGATATTTCTGAATGAGTAAATAGTTATTTACATGCTGTATTTCTTCCTGTAACATGGTCATTTCCTTTCTACTTGTTGTACTTCGCAACATATCACCCAAAGCTTTGACCATACTAGAGATGCGCTCTTGTCCCTGTCTGCGTGCTAGCCAGTTAATAGAATCAAGCGTATTGTAGAGAAAATGAGGATTCAGCTTCGCCTTCAGCGCTTCATACTGAGACTCCTTGATATGGATTTGCTTGATGTAGTTATCCTTAATTAAGCGGTCTAATGAGACTGTCATTTTATCAAAGCTATTCGTTAACCATCCGATCTCATCCCCATTTCTCACAGGCTCTTCTCGATAAGTGACAAAATCTCCTTGCTCTACCTTGCTCATCCGAAAAGCCAGCGTCTCCAAAGGACGTGTAATGCTTCTAGCAAAAATTAAGCCTATCCACACAAGTGAGACTAGAATAAAAGTATATAAAAGCAGTAAGATTTTCTTCATCAGAATAGCTTGCTGAAATAACGATTCGTATGGTACAAGGTTCACTAATGTCCAACCTGTAAAGCTCATTGTAGATAAGGTACTCAAGTACTTGTGATGATTTAACGTGATCATCTCATAGCGTTCACCTGATCGTTCATTCTGTATTAAAGAGCTTGGCATAGGCTTATCTTTCCACTGCTCATCATTCCAATAGATTGGAGTATGATCTTCATAGATGAGCAATTTATTATTGGAAGATGAGTGATTAGAGCCTATGGATTCAATCAAATCACTCGCATTCACTCGAACAATTAACGTCCCTAATGATGGAAAATCCATACTCTTCACTGCTCTTATTTCCCTTAGGGAAGTAAAAATCTTGGAATCTCTTTCCCCACCCTTCCACAGACTTCCCCCTTCTTTCTGAGCGGCCATTGCAATAAATTGCTTACTATACGCTGGTGCAGTCTCATCCTTAGTTGTGCCCAGCCAGTAATCATTGCCCCAATAATCAATAATCGCTACAGAGCGGATCGGATAATTAAAAAAACGGTACGATAACAGCTTCTCTTCCATTGCACGAATCGCATAATAGGTTTCGCGACTATTCTTGTTCTGCTTTATCTTCTCTAACCCATGTTGAATGTCAGCGTCACTTGCTATCGATTGTGTCATACGATCAATGGCTGCTAGCTTGTCCTCAATTCGCTCTGAATACAAGTACAGCTTCTCACTTGTTTGTTCATAGACAATCTGTTCATATAACTTATGCATATTTTGTACGTATAAAAGGCTGATGCCACTCGTCAGTAGAACACCGATCAATACAAACAACACTAGCTTATGTCTTATTCTTATTTTTATTTTTATTTTCATTCTGAATTCTCCCTTACCGCATAACCACTTCCAGCATATTAGAACCGATCCATAAAGAAGTAATAATATAAACATTTAAGGTAATACCCTATTAAAAAATACTTTATATTCCCTAGTAAAACAATAAGAAAATAAGAATTTAACTGTTCTTTAGGTAGCTGAGTCCGTGAAAAGGTTGCATACCAGCCCGCAACGCCGAACTCCGTTTTCTTACAATATTCCATTTAACCCGCCCGTTAGCTTTATGAAATAGTGGACTAAAATTAATTAGATACTTGCCTAAACGATAATCGGTACAAGTCCTTTCCCTCGGCATAACTTGTTTCAAGGCTCGGGACACGAACTTGTACCGATAAAAAAAAAGCCGCTAAAATAGCGACTTCAACGGGAGTATGTTCTTGTCCTTGTCCCTCGACAATTGGTTGTAGAAAAAGTGCTAATCCTTACTCAGGATAAGAACTTTTTTTTATATTTGTTTGAGGATGATTTTAAAGGGAACCTTATTTGCGATTATATATCGATTGCGGTTCCAATTTTTCAAGTCGCCCTAGTTACGCTACCCTACCCGTTAGTTTAATGAATCAATATGTGTAGCCTTAATTGAACCTACCACTTATTCCATTAGTCTCCCATTACTTCATAATCATTCGGAATTAACTCATACAAGGCACGAACATCACAACCGACGGAATCGGCGATCGATATGGCAATTTTGAGTGGCATCACTCTTTTGTTTTCAATAAAGTCGTAAACTCGTTCCGGTTTAAAAAGCAATTCCTTTGCCAGCCATTCCGCTGACTTTCCGGATTCCATCAATCGTTCATTCAGTAAGCAACGTCCTAGTTCAAATTTCAAGAAACGATGACCTCCCTCATAAAGAGCACATTTAACCTTAAGCGTAGTCCATTAACAGCATGAATATACTTCATATTTGTTATTACTCATTTCTATACAAAAACCAATAAACCAACACGAAATCCTAGTCGCAATGTTTTTAGTAGGTCAAGTGGATTTAGATAAGAGTAAAGGCATAGATCAAGGACTTCATTTTACAGTATATTTTTTCGATATATTATGTACAGACTTTTATTTTAAATTTTAACTATTAAAGTTATGGGAGCTGTAAATTGTTGTGTTGAGGGGGAAATACAGTGAAAACAAAGATTGTATCCATACTAAAAATGAGATCTTTGAGAACAAAGTTAGTCACTCTATGCTTGGCTATACTAATTGTGCCCACGATCGTGATAGGGTTCACTTCGTATACGGTTTCGAAAAATGAAATGAATGAATCAGGTAAGGCAGCACTTGAAAATAGTGTGAATATGGTTATTGGCATGATTAGCCTCCTCAATGAGCAAGTAGAGAGCGGAGATTTAACATTGGAGCAAGCACAGGAAAAACTCCGCGTCGAACTGCTCGGTGAAAAAAATGCAGATAATAAGCGGCCTGTAAAAAGTGAATATACTGTAGGGGAAACAGGATATCCATGGGCAGTTGATAAGGGTGCTCATTCCGTAATGAATCCTTCAAATGAAGGTCAGGATTTGACAGATGTCGTAACGGAAGATGGCGTGTACTTGGGAAAAGAGCTTGTTAAGGTTGGATCAGCCGGAGGGGGATTTGTCACCTACAAGTGGGCTCTACCTGATACAGGTGAAATAGAAACGAAAGTTTCATATGTTGAAATGGATCCACATTGGGGCTGGATCATCGGTTCAGGTGCATATTTAAGTGAGTTCAACAGCGGTGCAACGCAAGTTCTTTATCTTGTAATAATAGTTACGGCAATTGCAGTAGTTCTCGGATCAGTTATCGTCAGCATCGTCTCAGGGCGTCTAACGAAGCCTATCCTTAAGATCGCAAAGCGACTGAAGTCAGTTGCGGACGGTGATCTAACCGTTGAAGAAGTCAAAATGAAGTCCAAAGATGAAATAGGTGAGCTGTCTAAAGACTTTAATGAAATGATTAAAAAAATGAGATATCTTATTAGACAAGTCGATCTCTCCACAAAGCAGGTAGCTTCATCCTCCAAAGAATTGACCCTTGGAGCAGAGCACACCAGTCAAGCAACTGAGAATATCACCATTTCGATCCAAGAATCCGCAGTCGGCGCACAAGAGCAACAAATGATGCTTCAAAGGACAACCAACTCACTCGAGGAAATATCAATTGGTATCCAGCGAATAGCGGAAAGCTCATCAACTATTGCTGATTCTTCTGTTGATGCGATGGAATTGGCGAATATAGGTAGTACTGCCATAGAGCACACGGCGAAGCAAATGAACCTGATTAACCATTCCGTTAATGAAACCGATGTAGTAATGAGGATGCTTGATGAACGCAGCCAGCAGATCGGTACGATGCTACATGCCATTACGGATATCGCAAAGCAGACTAACCTTCTGGCTTTAAATGCTTCGATTGAGGCTGCCCGTGCAGGAGAAGAAGGCCGCGGTTTCTCCGTAGTTGCTGCTGAAGTAAGAAAACTTGCTGAACAATCGAATCAGTCATCCGGGCAGATTTCCACGTTGATTCATGATATGCGTACAGATATAGAGCAATCTCTTAAAACGTTGGAACGAGTTAAACAGGACGTCGACTCCGGTATACAGATTGCTAGTGAGACAGAACAACAGTTCAACAAAATTGTAGGGTCCACAAACTTTATTGCGCAACAAACGGAAGAACTCGCCAGTGTTACACAGCAGATAACTGCAAGTGTCCAGGAAATAACAGCGGGTCAAGAGCAAGTCTCAAATCTTGCGCTTCAGGCTGCAGACAATTCACAAAATATAGCTGCATCTTCAGAAGAACAACTGGCTTCAATGGAGCAAATTACGAGCCTAGCCACAACCTTGTCGGATATGTCACAGCAGTTAGAGCGTTTGACAATCCAATTTAAGTATTAATCTCTAAAATGCGAGTGCACTTGCAATTATGAACTAACCTGAGTTAATTGAACAAAGGCAGCCGATCACGTGAACTGCACCCCAATTGTTAGACACTATCTAGCAATTGGAGGTGCAGTTTTTTTTGTCGAAATTTAATTTAGACTTGAAGATAGAAGCTATTCATCAATACTTATCAGGAAATGAAGGGATTAAAAGCATTGCGAAAACCTTGGGAATTAATCATGAAGTCCTGCGTATGTGGATTAAGCAATACGAATATCACGGTATAAAAGCTTTTGAAAAAACCTATACAGCTTACTCCCTACCATATAAACTAGACGCACTCAACTATATGACGAAAATGGGACGTCTCCAAATGAAGCAGCTGTCATTTTCAATATCTCTTCTCCAGGGGTTATTCGAAGGTGGCGTAGTGAGTTCAATGAAATTGGAATCGACGCCCTAAAACCAAAGATAAAGGGCGTCATCGTATGACGGATAAGAATAAAAAAGGGCTTAAAAAGAAAGAGTCTGCTGAGGGATCCGTTGAAGCTCTACAAGCTGAATTAGAACGTTTGCGTATGGAAAACGCCTACTTAAAAAAGTTGAATGCCTTAGTTCAAAACAAGGAAAAATCACCAAACAAGACAAAGCACAAGTTGTCTATGAATTAAGGCTTGAATTCCCGGTGGTTGCATTGCTAGCGTTCGCTGAAGTCCCCCGTAGTACCTTCTATTCCTAGGTGAAACAGTTGGACAAGCCCGATCTAGACACAGACCTGAAACTCCTTATTCGCTCCATTTATGAGGAACATAAGGGACGTTATGGCTATCGCCGTATCCGTGATGAACTATTTAATCGTGGTCCAAACAGTCCTCTTTAATTAATCAACGATGCCCAGTGTTGAAAAGGTTTTCTCTGCTAATACCTGAACAAACTCACGGCATAGGTTTCTAAGAAATCTCCAGAAACCCTTGCTGTGAGTTTTATATGTTTTTATGCTATGCCTAATCAGAAAGTAACTTGTTACTTTAAAGAAAACATATATATTGAGGTTGAACTATCGTTTCTCGTTAGCGGAATGAGCAATATAGCTCAAATTATTAAAACTTACGTTTATGATAGGGGATACCATCGCCATCTTCACAATAAGATTTGAGACTATAAAGGAAAATAGCCCAGTTGTAGTTACAGGAGCGATAAAATGGCGTTACTTCTTTCCAATTCGTATGACGCAAAGTAATAAAAGACTTCCCGTTCTTCTCTTCAATATCAAAGGAAATAATCGTACCAATCCATTCTGGATCTGAATCTATACACTGCCAAACGACTTTTTTATTAGTGATCAATTCCTCTATTCTCATCTTAGTTATGTCATTGCTGCCGAATCGAAATTCATTAATAAAGCCAACCTGATTATTAATAATGAGTTCTTTGGTCCATATTTCCGACAGTCCCTCAGCAGTAGTTAAAGTTTCATACACCTTCGACGCTGGAACATGTACGGTTTGCAAGTGCTCGATATTTGCCATGCCTTACTCCTTTCTAACTGCAATAATTTATGTTTCATGCTTAAGATAAGTACATCAAGTACTGATTTCTGTTTTAACTCAAAAAAATGATAACTAAATCAGTTCCTGCTTCCGCTTCAAATACCCGTACAACACTATTCCAGATGCCGCACAGATCACAGCGCATAGGCCGATGAATCCGTACCCTGCTTGAAGTCCGCGCAATAGCCCCAACTGAGTGGTTGGACCATATGCATTCTTCACGCCTTCAATCACCCAACCAATCACATAGTTACCAATGACACTGCCAATCCCCATCAGGGTAACCGTGAACGTAATCGCAGTGTCACTGCCGTTTGGATATCTGCGTGCGATAAATGCCATGACTGTTGGATAGATCATCGCAATACCCGCTCCTGATACGGCAAAGAAAAATGCCAGCCTCTCTCCGCCTGCAATGGCGACGAACGTACATACCGCCGAGAAAGCAGAGAACAGAATCAATGACAATACGAATCCGATCCGGTCCGTAAGCGGCCCTAGCAGCAGTCGTCCCAACGAGAAGCTGAGGAAGAACGCAGACAGCAGCCCAGATGCTTTAACCGTGTCCCACGTGTAGGCTTTCTCCAGAAAGTTAACGAGCCAACCACCAACCGCCAGTTCCGATACCACGCCAAAAGAAAGAATGAGCACCATCAGCCAGAGGGCTGGATCACGTGTTAACGTCTTCAGTGAAGTCCGATCTTCATGAGGAAGGTCATCTCCTGGAAACTTGCTGCGCAGCGCCGCAATGATCGGCAGCAGACAGAGCGAGAGCATCACCAGATACATGCCTCTCCAGTCCAGTTCATGCCCGAATACCGTCAATGACATGATGCCTGTTGCCAGCAAAGGTGCTACCGTCGAACTAAGACCATAGAAGAAATGGGACAGGTTCATCATCGTACCTGTGTTTTTCACAAAGATCCGCGCCCCCAGAATCGCCAGCGCAATCTCCAGCATGCCGTTTCCGATGTACATGAAGAAGTATGATGAAGCAAAGAGTGGATATGTATGAGATACATAAATGAACACACCCGAGAGAATCATCGATGCAAACGAAATGATGCTAACCGCCTTGATACCCCATTTGCGAACAAGAATGGCGGTGAAAGAGCAGGCGATCAGGTAACCCAGTGCGTTCAGGGACAATAACGTACCGAGCTGTTTTTCATCCAGATTGAAGTCGAATTGAATGCGCGGTATGGCTGGTCCCTTAATATTTTCCGATATACCAAATACGATAAATCCCAGAAAGATCGTTGCCAGTTGCATGGCGTACAGCTTGTTGAACTTTTTCTTGTTTCCTTCTGTACCTGCTTGCTGATTCAAAATAAGTTCCTCCATTGCGTACAAAAAAATGATTACACTTCATAACTACGATTGCAGTACCATCTTCCGATCGCTGTTATCCCCAGATTTTTCTGATCCACTTTCCTAAAGGAGAAATCCGGTGATAAAGGCGCTCTTCAGATTGGCTCCGCACTCTCCGTTATCGTGTAAATTATTTTGCTTAACTTCATAAAGTAGTTGTTTACCATTGCTTCTCAATTACCTGAATACGGTAGGTCAGGCTCTCTAGCGTCACCGCGACCAGCCCAGTCACATATTCGCGCCGAGTGTCTCTTTGGATAATCAACTCCGGCATATGCTCCAGTGGAATCATTCGATCCAGACAACCTTGCGTTAGGCCATCCCGCATCGCCGGGTCCATCGTATCCCCCGTGACTACAATTGTAGCCGGGTTAATGATCGCGATGATGGATACAAGCGTTTGTACGACGAGTTCCTGCAAACCCTCTGTCGTTTTCAACATTCGCAACTGCTCTTCCCGTGACACACCAAATGGTAGAAAGGACACCTCGCCCCCAAAATGTGTATTCCCGGTCAGCGGACGACCATCAATGATAAAACCTGCACCCGGAAAATGGTTCTCCGGAAAAGTCACCACCGCAAAGTTCTTCTCTTCCTCAAATTGCTGCTGGTTATACAGTCCATAGACCGTGAGGTTCATGTCGTTGCCAATAACCACTTCCACGTCTTCATATTGCTCCTTGAGCCTTGGCCCAAGTGGCTGATACATCAGCTCCGGTACGTCGCAAATGCCAATAACGCCGTTGTGCGCCACCCCAGGTATGCCGATACCAATCGCCTGCACATTGTGGTGTTCGATCAGATTCCCAATCAGATCCTCTACCACCGTTACATTGATCTCATCCAAAATGAGTGTCTGTTCGTCGGCCATCTCTCCGTTCAGATTGGCATATGTATGTGTGATCGAGTGAATGCCGCCCTCCGTTCGAATAATCAGGCACAGTACACTGGCGTAGTCCGCATTGAATTGATATCGACTCGCCGGTCTTCCCCCACTCGATTCATCCGGGCCCAAATCCATAATCTCACCCGTTTGGAGTAATTCGTTCAGGATCGTACCGCATGTCGCCACGCTAAGTTTGGTCAGGTTCGCAATGGAAGCCTTTGTGCCTACGCCCATTGATCGCAGTGTATTCTTCACCAGTTCGACGTTGATGCGCTTCACCTGTTGGGTGTTGTGTGATGTGGGTAACATCGTTAGTTATATGCCTCCTCTCGTTCATTTCGAACCATTCAATGAATGTTTTTAAAAGTATTTTAATAATTGAAGTTTAGGGGGATTTGGGAGAAAAGTCAATGCTAACTTGGGAGCGAAAAACGTTTGGATGGACAGACAAAAAGACAGCTCAAGATCATCTTGTGTGATCCTGCACTGTCCTTTAGTTAAGTGGTTTATGTAGACTGGCTCATTTGATTTGCCAAGATGCTCTTCTCCAGTCGGACTTTGAATAACTTTCGATTTAGATCCTGTTCCATGGCATGTAGGTGATATGCTGCCTGTTTCACGGTATCCATGTCTAGCACACCTGCCTGCTTTGCGATGATGTCCATGGCGTCCAGGATGAGTTTGTTGCATGTGACCAGTTGATCAACGTAATCGTCTTCTTGTTGGACGAGTTGTGCGTACTGCGAAGACAGGTCTTCGCTGTCGGTACTTGTCATGTCACCACTCCTAAAATTGGTACGCATAAGAGTACCGGATATACAAAAAGTATATGGTACGCTCATGCGTAACGTCAAGACCATATGGAAATTTTAGGAGTGGTGATACTCATGGCTAAAAAAGTTGTCGTCAATATTCATAAACTCACGGAAAAACATAATATCTCGCTGCGCGAACTGGCACGATTGTCTGATATTCGCCACGCTGCGTTAAGTGAGTTGCAATCGGGAAAGCGGGAGAATATCAACTTTGCTCATATTGAACGGATCGCTGAGGCGTTGGATATTGATGATATAAGGGAAATTATTGAGATTCAAAATTATTAATTTTTTTAAAATGGTACTTGGTTATGCTCATCAGTTTACTATTCCTTTTGTGCATAACTTGTAAATTTAATATTAACCCAGTCTATACTAAAGCTTTTCATTTTGTGGATAAGCACTTTTCAAGATCACTGTCACATGTTGAGAAAAATAGATGACTTGCGGGACAGCCTGCTCAATAACTTGCGTATGACAGTAAACTTCTATCGATTTTAAAACGGCGATACCAGGTACAACCTAGGTTGATGCAGATTCGGACACTCTTTTTTTGGTAAAGAAAAGAAACAATACTGCGGAGAGCACAATCCATATCCCAAAAAAGATATAAATTGAACCGAATACTTGAGTGCTTGCCCCTTTTGCATCCAATGTGGTTCCAAGAATCGTTGTTCCGATCGCACCAGCGATGAAGCTACACATCATATAGACACCCATACCAACACCCGCCTCATGCCTCGGCAAGGTTCTGGAAACGGTATTCGCAAGAGCAATCTGGGCAAATGTCAGTCCTGTATTTGCAGCGATAAGAACAAACAGCACCACACCATACGAACCACCTGTAAAAATATACAGTAGCGTATACGCAATGAATTGCAGTCCAAATGCCCACGAAAACAGATAACGATTCCCTTTTTTATCCGTAATACGCCCGCCCAAGAGTCCAAATAATGCGGCAAACAAGGCTCCAGGCGACATCACCAACCCAATCTGTAACGCAGACAACTGATTGAGACTGGTTAACATCTGGGGGATCAGATAAGGTACACACAAATTCAAAGTCAACACCATGGACCCGATGAGAAGTCCGCGAGAGTAGCGTTTGTTTTTAAACAATTCAAGAGATATAAACGGTGCTGACGATCTTCTCATCCTTATCCAGAACAGTACGAGCGTCACTAACATCAGCAGCAACAAGAGCAAGCTTTGTCTTGTAATCGCAAGCATTAACAGCGTAATAACGCCCGCCAGCAATAGCCCCCCTGGAAGATCTGCCTGTCCTCTTACACCCTTGTCATTACCCAGATATTTTCGAAAGAACGGTAATGTAACAAGTACCAAAATGGAAATCGCGAAGAGAAAACGCCAGCTTGCCATACTAAGAACGAACCCGGCAATGATTGGACCAATAGCTGTTCCAAGAGCCATACCAGCCGAGGTAATCCCCAAAGCTCTTCCACGATTCTCTTCAGCCACATAACGAATTGGAATCAACATGGAAGAGGCCGGGATAACGGACGCTCCTATCGATTGTAGAATTCGAGCCACAATGATGAACATATAACTGTCCGCCAGTACTCCGATTAGTGACCCCATTGCAAAGCAGCATAATCCAAATGTAATCAAATTTTTCAGCTTGAACATATCAGCCAGCTTGCCATACGTTACCGACCCTATGGCGTATATAATAATATACGCGGTTACCACCCAGCTAACCTGGGAAGAGGTCAGTCCGAATTCTACTCTCAGATCAGGCAGTGCCACGTTAAACATCGTGGAATTCATCACGGAAATAACCATCGCAAAGGCTAAAATCCAAATTAATTTATACGATTGTGATTGTTGTGTAAGGTTTGTTTTTTTATCCATCATGTACTTAATTGCGATGCAACGGTGATTGGGCAACCACTTTCAGATCCAGAGTATCCATATTAGCCATAACGCGGTCCATCCGTAGCGGGCCAGGTTCATTCGGGAAAATAAAATGTTCGTAAGGCTCTCCCAATATGCGGAAGAATGGCTCAAACAAACCGCACTCCAGCATTCCAACAAAGCGGGTATACGGTGCATCAAGACGATAGGCATGAGTAGTACCTTCCGGTATGTGGAGGAAGTCTCCTTCATGGAGCTGAATTTCTTCACCATTCGCCCACATGGTCATCTGGCCTTGTACACAATAAAAAGTTTCCACATGATTCTCATGATAATGCTCTACAATAGGTTCACCCTTCGGTCCTTCTGTAGATACAAAAATGTAGGCGCCATCTGTATTTTTCTGAGACGCAAGAATGCGATGCAATTGATCTCCCGTTAAGAGACGATCCCCTTCCCCGCTCTCCAATACATAAGGAACGACTCCGCCGTGCACTTCACCTGTCTCAACAAGCTGGGAAGTACCCCACTGTAACTCTCCGTCTTCAAAACCAATATCGGCTACCTTGGAGGCTTGGATCAAATCCTCTTGCGTCCATTCGTGTAGAGGCTGCGGTGGGTAATCCTTGAAAGAATAGGCCAAACCGATGACAGGAAAGATAGACGTAATATTCCCCGGTAATGAATAGGAAACGATACGATTTCGATGACCTGCAAACCGATAGGCATGCCTTGTCCCTGGCGGTATATGTGCATAGTCTCCAGAAGTTAGAAGATGATATTGCCCGTCGATTACCAACTCAACTCTTCCCTCCAGAACCATTAAAGATTCATAACTGCTGTTGTGAAAATGGAGGGGAAACACCTCTCCCTTACTCCCAGCGATGGTGAACATTTCGAACTGTCCTCCTGTACTGTCAGCATCCGCCATGACCGTAACTACCTGTTTACCGAACGTATAACTCGTGCCCTCTCCTTTACGAAGTAAATAAGGCATTCTTGTCTGAGGCAATGTACTCATTAATGTTGATGTCACTTGATTCTCTCCTCCATTCCTTTATTCATGTTCATTTTAAGGACTTCACCCTATATAAAAAATGGTCCAGGGCGACCAACCTATGGGCAAATGCGACATCTGATTGATTGAAGTCACTCGCTTAATCCATTAAAATTAAATAATAAAAAATTGAAGAGGGAGGGGCCTCCTGTTTATGAATTTTAACGATTCAACCTATTACATGGAGCACCCTTTCCATGACACTCCCATTTCCATGCATCCGGTAGAAATACGAAATAACCAATGTCAGAAGCATGCACACTCATTTTATGAATTGTCTTATGTGACGGCAGGTGAAGGAACACTCTCGATTGATGACAGCTGTATCCCAATCACTCGTGGAGACTTGTTGTTCATTCCTACAGATACGAGACATGTGTTCCAGACCACATTCAATCAGTCTGTCACGCTCATGAATTGCCTTGTGGAGAAGCACATATTATCAGGACATCAAGCCATCGGTGATCGCATGATCTATGATGATATTGATGAGCTCACTCAACCATTTCGTAATTTGGGGAACGGCTTCAAAGTAACTGAGAACAAGAAAGAATTCGGGAAGATCATGTACGCTTTACACCTTGAACTTCAATGTAAGGAATCCGGCTATCGTTACCGACTGTATCTTCATCTGCTGGACTTGTTAACTCGCATACGGCATGCCGAGTCAAGTGATCTTCAGTCTACACAAGAGGATCTGACCGACCACATTCAACTTGCAGTGAACTATATATCCAGTCACTATAATGAATCCGCCATTCTTACTCGTTTGTGTGAGCGATTTGCCATAAGCCCTCGCCATTTACAAAGAACATTCAAGCAGGTTACCGGGCTCACCCTGACACAGATGATACAAAATAAACGTATACAACGAAGTTGCGAACTGTTATCCGAAACCGATTGGAGTGTGCAAACCATTGCCAGAGAGGTTGGAATACAGGATATGAAGTACTTTTATCGGATATTTAAGGAAAAATGCGGAATGACCCCTAAAGAGTTCAGGCAGCCTCAAGGATCGTGATTCACATGCGATGTGCGATAGTGTGCACATATTTTTATTAAAATAAGAAGACCACAAAATCCGTTACAGAAATTATGTACGGCTTTTGTGGTTATTTGTATAAGCAGATAGTGACCATTGTATTAACATAAAAAAGAGAAGTACCTCTTTACGGGGTACTTCTCTTTTCGTTAAACATTTTTAATTTACTAGTTAAACATGCAACGCCAACAGCAGCTTATAGATCATTGCCGCGGCTTCCGCACGGGTCGTCATATTTCCCGCACGAACCGTATTGTCCGTATAACCGTTCACAATTTGGGCCTGAACGGCTGTATTCAGCGCATCTTGTGCCCAAGCTGGAGTTTGCGATGCGTCAGTGAAGCTTGGTTTCACAGCATCCCCACTCGCTCCCGACTGTGCATCTGCACTTAACTTCAATGCATTCGCCATCATCACAGCCATCTCGGCACGAGTGATCGTCTGATTAGGCTTGAACGTATTGTCTCCATAGCCTTTCACGATTCCGGATTGCACGGCTGCGGCAATGTCGCTCTTCGCCCAATCTGGCAGACTGTCTTGATCTGCAAACGTCGTATCCGACTGCACGGACTTCAAAGCCAGTACCTTACTGATTAACGTAACAAACTCTGCCCGTGTAATCTTCTTGGATGGTTGGAATGTACCATCGGTGTAACCCTGGATAACGTCCATGCCAATCAAACGATCCGCATAGTCGGATGCCCAGTGTCCATTCAGATCGGACAGATTAGCAGCTGTGTAACTGGACACAACAAAGGTACCCAGATGATTCACATTAGCCGATATTGTTCCTGCTGCATTCGTCTTGCCACCAATGAATACCCAGCTCTGACGGGCTTCATTATAATAGTAGATCGCTGGCTGCGCTCCTTGAGGCAGCTTGGAAGCATCATATTGCAGGCTCAGTGCTGCCTGATCGTTCAATGTCCGCCCACCACTACGAGTAATCTGTACCGCTTGGCCCAGTACGTTCAGTGAAGCTGCATTTTGCAATTGGTCCTGGGACACAACGGACAGCTGCAATGTATCTTTTTCCCCAATGGCTCCAGCCGGAGCGTTGAATTGCACGATGTCTTTCAGACCCGTTTGGACTGGCTGATTCGCTTCGACCTCTACCTTCACTTCAGTAGTTGAATCTGTTCCCGTATCCGGGTTGGTTGGTGTGGTTGGAACGGTAGGCGTTGTTGGTACGCTTGGTGTGCTTCCTCCCGAATTCCCGCCAGAGTTGCCTCCATTATTACCACCTGTATCCCCGCCGCCATTACCCGAACGGGCTTGTACGGTAACCGTACGTGTGACTTCCTGTGCAGCATTGCCGGCAATATCTTTCACGTTATAACGAAGGGTGTAGATCCCCGCTGCTTGTGTGTCCACTGTGCCGTCCATCTGCACGGAACCACGGATGCCAACATTATCGGTAGCCTGTGCTCCAGGCTCGTTATACGTATCTCCCACAGTTAATGTCATCTGGCTGCTGCCTTGCAGGGTGATGACGGGAATCTCACGGTCTATTTTAATGACCAGAGGTAAAGTATACGTTTGTTCCAGATTGTCTGTCGCTCTGAATAACAACTTATTCTCTCCCGACTCCGTTATCTCCAAAGGCGTATTCTCTGTATACGGTTCGTACGTCTGCCCTCCATCACGAGACAACTCGATGGTCGCCGAAGCGGCTGGCGCGTATACTGCGCTGGTTACACTCACCGTTACGGACTGGTTTGTCCATGTATCCGTATGATACGGCTGGCCGTCAGCAGTGGTCATGTTGCTTTTTAACACCAATACCTGATTATTTGTTCCTTCCACAATGACAGTGAACGTTCTGGTATCCATTTCGCTGCCACGTTGTACCGTTGCCGTCAATTCCAGTCGCTCATTATTCTCAGGCTGTGTAAGAAGTTTCCCCTGTGCATCCATCAATTCCGGGTTGGAGCTGGACCAGTTAATCGTGGCTCCATGTTTTCCTTCAACAGGAAGGGTAAGGTCAGAAGTGACCGCGTTCAGATCGCCCAGATCAATTGCTTGAAGTGTATCCGTTACCGCCTGTGCATCACTGTAAGGTGTAGCACTCACAAAGATCGGATTGGAGTAGAACCACAGGTCGCGATAGTTCTGATCATTAATCTCATTGAAACGAGTCTCTGCATCCGCTGTTGTGATCTTCGGATCAAGTTGCGGTTCACCATCTAAAGTCTCACCAGTAACATTCATGCCCAGATTTGTACCGCGCAGGCGATAATATTTATCCTGGTCTGTAGCTTTGATCTTGTACGTGATGACATTGTAACCTTCGGCATCTGTTGTCCAATCGTTGGACGTGAAGGTAGCCAGTACTTTGGTGGAGTCGTTCGTGTCTTTGGAATATGCGGGTGTGCCCTTCTCAGCCTTGCCCGTCACATCTCCCGCGATGAGATCTACGTGATCTACCACCGGTACTTGTCCAGCGGACGTGCCGCTGTTGATTGGTTTTTCATAGTTGTTGCTCGTGGTTGGACTCTTGAAACGGATTTTCAGTTCCACTTCGTCACCTTGGGTCACACCCAGGTCTCCGCCCATTTCAGCCTTAGTACCCGCGCCGGAAGCCGTGAAGTCCAGTGCGTTGATCAGATCACCGAATACGGAAAATGATTTCCCCGAACGCAGTCCTTCCAGCACGGCTTGCATCCCAGTACCATCAACCCACGAATAGGTCTTGGCATATTCGCCCGGAAAATAACCGCTGGAATTCGTGTCAATCGTCTTGAAATGGTAATCCGAATTGCCATAGTTCCAGAAGTGACGCCCTTCTCCCAACAATGCATCCCACAGACCGCCCACCTTGGCGACCATATAGTCCACACCACCGTATGTACGGTATTTGTATCCATCATCTGCGGTCGGATTGGCTACGTTGTAGCTCGAGTTATACCCGCCACGATCCGGTTCCATCTGGTTGCCCAGCATACCTTCGATACCAAAAACAACTTGTGGAGCCAGATCGTTGAACTCACGGAAGTCCGCGATGGTATATTTGTATTTGCCCCGTGAAGGGTGATTGATCATCGCATAACTCGTCGTTGGATACTTGGTTGCCAGCCAATTGATAGCAGCTAGTGCATCCTGATGAGTCGTATAGGCACGTCCCCCCGTCAGATCCCAATTCGCTACGTCAGCCGCATCGAACAGATTCGCATCCCGATTGGTAAAACGATACTCAAATTCGTTTGCAGCTTCCAGCGCTTCGGTCGAATTCGGCTCATCCGTCAGAATCCCCACCCCAACGTGTTCATGTGTCGGCATGTCCCATTCGAAACCGGAGAAGATCGTTTTGCCTGCGTATTTGCCCGCTTCCTGAAGTGCTTTGATCTGTGGCACCTGATATTCGTTCATCCCTTTGGACATCGGAATCGATCCACCTGGAATGTCTACTCCATTCTGATCCCGCTTGGATAACCGCAAATGATCCGTAAGCGCAATCCAGTCCAGACCATACTTCGTCAGTCCTGCGTCAAGTACGTTTTCCAACGAATTCTGCGCATCATCGGACTCAAAGGTATGTACGTGCAAATCCCCCGTTTGCCATGAACCTGTTGCCGAGCTGTTGGTTGGAGTGTTATCTCCCGCATCCGCATAGGTTACCGCAGCAGGGAAAGCTCCCATTACAAGTCCCGTAGCCAGTGGTATAAGCGTAAGCATAGCGAGCATTTTCTTTCCTTTATTGTTGAACAAAATCATCCCACCACCGTTCTGAGTTGTTGTGTCGGGAGTAAATATAAGAAACTTTGAGGACAGGGTCAACGCAATGAAAGCGCCTATTAAAAATTTTACATATTCCTGCATTGCTTTACATTTCGTTAACGATTTCCTTTGCTGGGTATATGAAGATCATGCTCTCTCCTCCTCCATATTGAGGTGCTGAAATGTACTAGAGAGAGGTTGCAAGAGGTTGAATAAAAATTCATATTTTGTTCACCATTCAGGGAATTTCCACCACTACTAGTGGTCTATTAGGAATATGTCTGGCTTCCGTTCTGGCGTATTATTACATACTCAATTTTTGACATATTTATCATTGAACTTGAGTTGTCATCGATGATGCCCAGCTCCATTTCGATGTGCCAGTACACCAGATTAACAGGTCTTTAAGCAGCATTGCTGCAAATAGGACGAGAAGATTTTTTTATTCATGAGCATGTGCTTGTTATCCCCATCCAACTTGCTGAGTAAAATCCCTCCCTCCAACAAGGAAAATGCAAATGATGCTAGCGCATCCACATCCAGATCCTCCCTAAACTCCCCAGCTTGAATGCCGTCACGAATAATACGTTTCATCATATCCAAAAAGCTATGCAGCCCTTGCCTTGCCTGACCACAAAGCTCCAAATGAGTATCGTCACTTTCTACAGCTGTATTCTGCATGGGACACCCGCCAATAAATGGTGGATCGTTGACGACATTCTCATAGACACGAAAAAAAGCAACCAACTTTCCTGACGCAGACTGCTCTTGATCGACCGCATCAGAAAATTTTCTGGCGACCATACTGGCAGCATAATTGTAGGCTTCAAGCGCTATCTCGTCTTTACTGGCAAAATGTCGATAGATGCCCCCCTTCTTAATTCCTGTGTCGGCAATAATATCGTTTAGCGATGTACCGGCATATCCTCTCTGGTTAAAAATTTCAGCCGATTTCATAATGATATGTTCCCGTGTTCTGTCCCCTTTTTTCATGAGTTCCTCCGTATGAACCTTTTTTTTATTTCATTTGTTTTAAATGAATTACTCAATTCGTCTTGCAATTCATTAATATCATGCTAATATGAAGATACCGATCGGTCTCTTTTAACATTATACAATAGGCCATTCTAGAATGAAATAGCGCTGGCCCATTTTATTTCATCACTGGCATTCGCTTATTGGAATAAATAAAACTTTATAGGGGGATTTTTCAATGACTGTAAAAGTAGGTATAAACGGTTTTGGACGAATCGGACGACTAGCTTTTCGCCGAATTCAAGATGTGGAAGGCGTCGAGGTTGTAGCGATTAACGACCTTACGAACGCTAAAATGTTAGCTCATCTGCTCAAATATGATACGACACAAGGCACTTTTCACGGTGAAATTGAAGTTCATGACGGAACCTTCAAAGTAAACGGCAAAGAGGTTAAGGTTTGGGCTAAGCGGAATCCTGAAGAGCTTCCTTGGGGAGAGCTTGGTGTTGATATTGTTCTCGAATGTACAGGCTTCTTCACCACGAAAGAAAAGGCCGAGCTTCACCTGAAAGGCGGAGCGAAGAAAGTCGTCATTTCCGCCCCTGCTACAGGCGACATGAAAACGATCGTATACAACGTGAACCATGACACACTGGACGGAACGGAAACCGTCATTTCCGGCGCTTCCTGCACAACCAACTGCCTGGCCCCTATGGCTAAAGCTCTGCACGACAAGTTTGGTATCCAATCCGGGCTGATGACGACCGTTCACGCTTACACGGGTAACCAAAACACGCTTGACGCTCCGGATCCAAAAGGCGATTTCCGAGCTGCGCGCGCCTCAGCGGAGAACATCGTTCCCTACTCCACCGGTGCCGCAAAAGCCATTGGTCTGGTTCTTCCGGAACTGAAGGGCAAACTGGATGGGGCATCTCAACGTGTACCTGTTCCAACAGGTTCCGTGACAGAACTCGTTGCCGTTTTGAATACCAAGGTAACTGTTGAGCAAGTTAACGCTGCTATGAAAGAAGCTTCCGATCCAGAAACTTTCGGCTACACGGAAGACGAAATTGTATCTTCCGATATCAAAGGCATCACATTCGGTTCGCTCTTCGACGCCACGCAGACGAAAGTTCTGACAGTCGGTGACCAGCAATTGGTGAAAACCGCAGCTTGGTACGATAACGAAATGTCTTATACAGCCCAATTGGTTCGTACGCTGGAGCACTTCGCTAAGATCGCTAGATAAATAATCAAAGGATGGAGAGAAGGAAAGTCCCATGGAGGATGGACTCCACTTACGATGATCGATTGTTCGGCATTAGTCTGGTTTTGACGGGAGGCGAGTCTGTTGACGCTAGTGGGCGTCTGCGAATGCTGCATCCCTGCTTTCACGTCACAGATCGGCTACGCAAGGTGGAACCACCCACTTCTGCGGTTCTTGAGCAAAACCGCGGCGGCGCCATGCGGACTATCCTGAATTCCGAACCGAAAGGATGATCACATTGAAAATTCTCGTCACGGGAGGCACTGGCTTGCTCGGTGGCCGCCTGATCCCAAAGCTCGTGGAGAATGGTCACCAGATTTTCGCCCTCACACGCTCTGTATCATCTCACGCCAAACTCAAGGCCATGGGTGCGACGCCGGTTGATGCCGATCTCGAAAGCAGCACGCCAATCGTGTTACCGATGATCGATGCAGTTGTGCATGCGGCCGCCCTTTTCCGCTTTTCAGGGCCTCGCGAACCCTTCCTCCGTACCAACGTCGATGGCACCGTAGCCTTGCTGAAGGCAGCCGAGTCCGCCCGTGCGAAGACATTCGTCTACATCAGCGCGGCGGGGATCCACATGGATAACGGCGGTACGCTCATCCGCGATGCCGATGAAAGCGCGCCGACTTTTCCGAACCACTTCTCCGCCTACCTGGCGAGCAAGGCACGGGCCGATTCATTGGTTCTGGCAGCCAACAAACCCGGCTTTCGCACGATCGCGCTTCGCCCACCGGCTATCTGGGGGCCGGGTGATCCGTTTAGCCGAGCGCTTCCCGAAGCAGTCAAATCTGGACAGTTCGCGTTCATCGACCGTGGCGATTACCCTTTTTCAACCTGCCATGTGGACAATGTAGTTGAAGCCATACAATGCGCTCTTGAACGCGGAGAAGGCGGCCATGCCTTCTTCATCAAAGACCAGGATGGGCAGACTTTCCGTGAGTTCGTCGCCTCGCTTGCGAACTTGCAGGACCTGTCCATCGATAAACTGCGTTCGATACCCTACTGGCTCGCCTCTGCCATTGGCCGGCTGTTCGACACGATCTGGGGCGTCACGCGGAAAGACAGCGATCCGCCGATCTCACGCTCGATGATACGCATGATTGGGCGTGAGTTCACCGTCAACGATGCCGCTGCACGTCGGGAGTTGGGCTATCTCGGAAGAACTTTGCGCGAGGCCGGCTTGCAAAGCTATGAGGAACCATCTGCTCGACGATAATGCTTTGGAGGGTAAACGACGGCAATCGCGATGGTAAGTTGTTCTCTGGACTGGCTCTTTTGGCCAATTTGGTGGGCATGAGCACTACAAAATCATCAAAAGCCTATTAGCGTAATAAAAAAATGGAGCAGTCGCCACCGGCGATACTGCTCCTTAATTTGTTGAACTAAAGTGCTCTGTTAGTTTAGTGATTACTTCATTAAGTATGAGATAATTGAATCAATCTGTATCATGGTCTGTTGAAATAAACAAAAATCAAAAAAGCCTTCCAGATCATATCTGAAAGACTTCCACCTCTTGCCGATTCAGAATCAACCAAATCGACCACTAATATAGTCCTGTGTACGCGAATCAACGGGCTCGGCAAACAAGTCTTTGGTAGCGGAGTATTCCACTACCTCCCCATTCAGGAAAAACACCGTCTGCTGAGAAACCCGAGCTGCTTGCTGCATATTGTGTGTGACCATCACGATGGTATAACGTTCCTTCAACTCATGAGCCAACTCCTCGATCTTGAAGGTCGAGACGGGATCAAGCGACGCCGTAGCCTCATCCATAAGCAGAATGTCCGGCTCCACTGCCAGTGCACGTGCGATGCAGAGGCGCTGCTGTTGTCCTCCGGATAGACTTAACGCGGAACGCTTCAGGTTATCCTTTACTTCATCCCACAGGACAGCAGAACGCAGGCTCTGTTCCACGATTTCATCCAGCTTCTTCTTACCATGGATACCGTGCTGTTTTGGGCCGAAGGCCACATTATCGTAGATGGATTTCGGAAAAGGATTCGGCTGCTGAAAAACCATACCGATCTTCTTGCGAATGGTTTCCACATGCACCTCGCCGCTGTAGATGTCCGTCCCGCCTACGGCCACTTTACCTTCGATACGTGTTCCGGGTATCCGGTCATTCATGCGGTTGAGGGTCCGCAGCAGCGTCGATTTGCCACAGCCGGACGGTCCGATAAAAGCGGTAATGGCCCGCTCCGGAATTTCAATGGAGACATCCTTAAGCGCCTGAAACTGACCGTAATATAAATTCAATTTGTTGATCTCAATGATTGACCGCACAATAGTTCCTCCCGGTGTTGAAATTGATCTTGTTACTGGTTCAGCCTGACACATCAGGCTTGATTTTTGCGTGAATTCAGCCACAGCGGCACACGGAACAGAATATTAATGAGCAAGGCCACAAAGATCAACACAGCCGTTGTCTTTTGCGCAATTTCCTGGGCATCCGGCACAATGGCTTCGGATTGAATGTACCACAGATGTACAGCAAGGGTTCCACCCGGAGATAGCAAATTAAAGTCCCACATTTCCCCGGAAGTAGACACCCCTGCGGTCAGAATAATGACGGCACTCTCACCGAATGCCCGACCTGCCGTGAGGCAAATGCCTGTCATGATTCCGTTTATAGCCACCGGCAGCAATACATTACGGATCGTCTGCAAATGGGTGGAGCCAAGTGCAAAGGACGCATTCCGAAGTTCAACCGGAACCGCCCGGACCGATTCCTCGGTTACCCTGGTAAGCACAGGCAGATTCAGAAAGGCAAGGCTGACGGCGGCGCCCAGAATCGTAAGACCAATTTCGAAGAACTCCACAAACAGGGCAATACCAAACAATCCAAAGATGAGGGATGGAACAGATGACAGTCCCTCCACGCAAATCCGCACGATCTCCATGAGTTTGTTGTTTGGGGCAAATTCCGCCAGGTAAATCCCGGCCGCCATGCCAATGGGAATGGAGATCAGGAGGGATAGAATCAGCACATAGAACGAGTTGAACAGCGCCGGCCCAATCCCTCCTCCTTCTTCAATCTCGCTTGGAACACCATATAGAAAGTCCCAGCTCAGCAAAGGCAACCCTTTTTCCAGAAGAAGAAATAACAGTCCAACAATGAATAAAATGACGACAATCCCTACACCCCATACCATGCCCGTAAAAATCCGGTCCATCAGCGTGGATGCACCTCTGCGTTTGCCGAACGAATAGGCGGGGACAGCGTTCGCCTGCTTCTTCATACTCATGAGTAGCGTCCCCCTTTTTTCTGAATCATTCTTACGGCTACAATCATCAAGATGGAAATGGCAAGCAGGATAAAGCCCATCATGTACAGCCCGTGATTCCAGGTGGAATCGAATTCGACGCTTGAGATTTGCATGACGATATTACTTGTCAGCACCGCTGTTGGCGTGAACAGACTGTTAGCGAGCTGCGCCGTATTGCCGATGACCATCACCACAGCCATCGTTTCTCCAATGGCACGAGTCATCCCAAGAATGACGGCGTACATGATTCCGCTTCTTGCAGCAGGCAAGACCACACGAGTTATGGTTTGGAATCGGTTCGTACCAAGCGCATAAGCTGCATCCCGGTATTTGTTCGGTACAGCAGATATGGCATCATCACTGATCCGGCTAATGGTAGGCAGCACCATAATCGTCAGAACGATGGACGCTGCGAGCAAACCGTCCGCCAGATCATGTCCACTGATATCCCTAAGCCAGGGGATGAGAATCGTCAGTCCCAAGAAACCGTATACCACAGAAGGAATACCCACCAGCAGATCCAGTACTGGTCGCAGAATATGGCGAAGCCATTTGGGCGTCATTTCGGCCAGAAACACAGCAATGATGACGGAGATTGGAATGGCAAACAGCATCGTGAGCCCCGTGAGTGCCAGCGTTCCCAGAATAAAGGTCAGCGCGCCGTAATGCTCATTTTCCGGGTCCCAGTTGGTAGAGAAAAAGAATTCGCTGAGCGAAACATCCGCAAAGGTCAGAACGCCCGTACGAAGCATAAGGACCAGAATGCATAACAGAACCAGACAAACGAACAATGTACTGCCAATACAGATCATGCGAAACAGTTTATTGGACCATCTTAAACGCGCCTTACGGTCAAACCGGGTTCCCGATCCGGGAGCCTTGCCGATGCTTGAACCAAGCTCACTTGGAGCAGGGCTGTTCGTGGATGGATTTAAATCGATCATGAAGGGCTCTTCCTTTCACATAGAGAAGCCAGCTTGGCGACCGTGCGCAGAAGCTGGCTATCCCTTTCCTTATGAAATGCGAGAATGATGGACGTTCGCAGTTTTCGTTATTTAACGGCAGCAAGCGGAATGAATTTCAATTTTTTCAGGGAACCGTTCTGGAACTTGCTGCTTTGGATATACTCGATGAACGCTTTGGTTGCTCCAGTAGGTTGACCTTTGGTCATGTAATATCCAATGCCCCATACTTTGTATGTTTTGTTCAGGACGTTTTTCTCTGTTGGTGCTACGCCATTGATTGATACGGCCTTCATTTTGCTAGTTACATACGGAAGGTCAATATAACCGATTGCATTTGGTGTCGTTTCAATTGTTGTTTTCATATCGCCGCTGGAGCCAACCTCTTTGTAGTTGTCCCCTTTGCTCATGAGGTCCTTGCCGTCCAGTGCTTTTTGTTGGAAGTTAACCCGTGTACCTGAACCAAATTTACGGTTAACCACAACGATGTTGGCATCCGATCCGCCGACTTCCTTCCAGTTTGTCACTTTGCCGGAGAAGATGTCTTGCAGTTGTTTTGTTGTCAGATTGCTTACACCCACATTGGTATTAACGACAGCCGTGAACACTGTTACAGCTACCGGATTGGCTACTAAGCCATCAAATTTCTTGAAGCCAGGTACATCTTTGGATGCATCCCAGTCCACAGCACCAATGTCCGCGATCCCTTTACGAACGGATTGAGGACCTGTGATGGAACCTGCTGCGGAAGCCGAGATTTTAACTTTTGGATTATCTTTCTTGAATTCGCTGGCGGCCTGAAGCGTCAGCGGAAGCAATGCGGAGGAACCGTTAATGACAATTTTACCTTTCTCCGTGCTCTTGGCAGCTGATGCTGTCGTTGCGCCACCCAGTCCACCAATCAGAGATACAGCCATAAGCATTGCTGTGAAGGGTTTGATCCATTTTTTCATGTTAATTAAACTCCTCTCGAATTAAAAAGCTTGTGATCATATTTGATATAAAACATTACTTCGTAACGGCTCTCCAGCTTCCGCCAGCTTGCACCAGAACTCGGCCGTTCTCAACCACAGAGATTTGTGTTCCGGCAACCGCGATGGATGATACATCGGAAGATACGGTGTACAGCTTGGTTTGTTTTCCAGTTACCGGGTCGATCGAAAGGATCACGCTGTTGTTGTCATCCTGGGCCGCCAGTACATACAAGATGCCACCCGACAGAATAGCTTGTTCTACATCGTACTCGGTGTACACCGGCGTAGACTTTTGAGATGAATCCACAGACAGCAATGATGCTTTACCGTCTTCGGAAGGTACACTCACGTAGTAGGCTTTTTGTCCGTCAGCAGACCATACAAATACCTTGTCGTCAGTTGATGTTGTGAGCTTCATAGCCTCTGGTTTTGAATCTGCTTTGTTATACGAAAATATTTGCTGTTGATTGGATGAGAAATCAATGGAGACATTGTCTTCATCCACATTGGTTGTATCCGAAGTTACGGTACCAAGTGTTGTTACGGTATAGATGAATTTCTTGCCGTCAGCAGAAACATTCAGGTTTTCCTTATAGTCCACCTTGTCTTCGACCACTTTCGTAATCGCGCCATCCGCCAGATTCAGCTTGGCAATCACGGACCCTTTATCCCCTTGCAGGAAGTAGATTGCACTCCCGTCAGAAGACCATACCAACTCAGGCTTGATGCTGTTGTCGCTCGTGATCAGTTTGGAAGCCTTGGTCTTCAGATCAATAACATAAACGGCTCCTTCGGCATTCGTATAAGCCGCTTGATCACCACTTGGCGAAATAACGAGATCCGATCCACCGTCTGTCGTTAACAACAACTCAAATTTGCCGCTTGTCGTATTGACGAGATAATCGTTTCTGCCATTGTTATCGCTCTTGGAGACAATCAGCTTATCCGCTCCGGCAAAACGAGGATTCTCGACTTCATCGATCAAGGATACCGTACTGATCTCAAGCAGTCCGTTTCGCTTGACAATCGTACCGCCAACGCCCGACACCAGTGGACGAAGAGCGATGTAACTTGTACCACCGATGATAGTAACTGGTTGATTCAGATTCACTTTGACGTCATCTACCACGATTTGTTTGCTATTGTTTTGGAGCGTCACGCTGTGATCATTCAGCTTGATCACCGTCGTTCCGCTATGTACTTCGGCTTGTGCGCCGATGGCTTTGATCACATCACGAAGTGACACGAGTGTCTCCCCATTTTTAACGATGGAACGAACGACGACGCTGTTACCGTTTATTGTAAGCGTGGAATTTTGCACCTGAGCTGCATTAGCCGCAGGTTTCACTACAGGAGCAGCCGATACTGCACTAACCACAGAAGTACCTAACACTGTTGCTACCATGGACACCACTAACACCTTTTTCATTGACATTGGCTCTTGTCACCCTTCTCTATCCATTTAATTTGCCTTGTTTTGTCATGCCCTGCTGTCTGGTATTCTGCATATATCGTCTTTATGAGAGCTTGTCCCGCTCATCCCCCCAAACTTCCACGTTCATAGTAAAAATGACCTATCACGATTGTAATTATAGGAGAGATTTGTAAACGGAAAATCCTGGAATTGTTAACGAATTGTCAATGTTTTCATAACACACAAAAAAGAGTCATTGGAATATGACCCACGACTCTTTTTTCGACTTATTTTCCTAGATAAAAAGTTTCATCAATGTATTAAAAATCGGATTCACAATATAACCTGTTGGATGGATAGAATACCTCTTACCCGAGTTCAGACGGCTGATCTTCTCCATTTCTTCAGTGGAAAGCTCAAAATCAAAGATTTCACTATTTTCTCTGATCCGCTTTGGATTAGATGATTTGGGAATCAGGATGACGCCCCGCTCCAGATGCCAACGTAAAATCACTTGAGCCACCGTCTTATGGTGATGATCAGCGATTTCCTTCAATATCGGATGCTGCAATAACACTTTATTCCCCTGTCCCAACGGACCCCACGCCTCATGTAAAATCTGATATTTGTCCATATAGGCACGTAGTTCGTTCTGCGGAAATTCCGGGTGCGTCTCGATCTGGTTGATCATCGGCAAGATTTTCGCGTGCTTCCTTAATTCTTCCAGATGCTGAATCTCAAAGTTCGCGACCCCAATGACTCTGATCTTGCCTTCCTCGTATAATTCCTCCATCGCTTTCCACGTTTCGATATACTTTGGCGAGGCAAAATGGATTAAATACATGTCGAGGTAATCGACACCCAGCTTGTTTATCGTTTTCTGGAAAGCTTTCTTGGTCGCTTCATAGCCATGATCCGTATTCCAGACTTTCGACGTGATGAAGAATTGCTCGCGCGGAATCTGACTATGCCGGATCTCTGCTCCCAGCGCTTTCTCATTCCCATAGATCCGGGCAGTATCAAAATGTCGGTACCCGACCTGAATGGCCTCGCGAGTCGCTGTTGTAAATTCTGCTTCTTTCGTTATTTTGTAAACCCCAAAACCCAGTTGAGGAATGGGAACTCCGTTTCTTGCTTCAATCACTTTTGTATGCAAATTCATTTTGACTGCTCCTCTCAAAAAAAACGTAATATACTAGATATAAATTATGTCTAGTTAAATCCAAAAAAAGAGGTTAACCCTTTTTTTCTTCATGAAACAGATCGGTTAACCGTATGTCTTTTAAATAATTCTGCATTGCGATCTCCGCACCTTCAAGATGATGAATGACCTTTTGTTTCACGTCATCCACGTCTTGTCCCTGGAGTGTTACATCGGTATGAATTTTAAACAAGTCTTTGCCAGGTTCAACCGCCAGGAATACATCCAACATTGTGATTTCCGATAAAGGCTGAGCAAGTAATATGCCGCCCTTGGCACCTTCTTTTGCCATCGTCAGTTTGGCGTTATTCAGATTTCGAATGACTTTTACCGTCGTAGGTACCGGAATATTTAGCTGCTCCGATATCACTTTGGTCGATAGATAGTTATGACAGTTTTTCTCGGTGTATGCGTGAACGTAGAGCAGAATGGAAATTCCCTGTGATAAGGCTGTAGAGTATGCCATGGCATTCATCCTAACTATTTCTTTTCTGAATATACTATATATCTTTTATGTTTAGTTAGCAACTATCAGCCTATTCCCACTCCACCCTCGATTTCATCGCTGCATATTTACTGGGAGTGATACCTACAGCAGCCTTGAAAGACCGACTGAACAGATGAATACTCGAAAAGCCAACCTCCTCGGCAATTCGGGTTAAATTATGTTTTCCTTCTATAATTCTTTTCTGGGACTGCTCTATTCTGATATGTGTCACATATTTGTGAAGGGTAATCCCCAGCTTGCTTTTGAACAAATGAGATAAATGGTTCGTCGATACACCGACATGTCTACTGATGGCAACATTATTTAATTGAGGGTCGGCGTAGCATTCATGAATATAACGAATCGACTTTTCAATGAATGCCCACCCCTTGGTCATGTTCCCCTCTTGGTCTTGATCTTCGGATTGATTTTTGATAAACAGATGCAGCAACTCCAAACATATGGATTTCGTGATTAACGAAGATCCTCCCCGCTGCTCCTGAAACTCCTTATGCATAAGCGCAAATCTCTTTTTCCATTCGATTCGATCGGCTAATTGCAAATGAGAGATTGGGCGTATGGAAGCCAGCTTCATTTCCCTATCTGCCAGATCAGGTCTTACACTATGAGTTGCACTCGTATTCTTCAATAAACTACGCTCTTCCTCATAATACAGATCAAAATGAAAAATATACTGAATCAATGGCTGCGTGGAGGTGGACCGAATGATATGAGACATGAATGGATGCATCAGCACAATGTCGCCTTCTTTGACCAGGTATTTCACACCACTCAAGAAGAACTCTGCTTCCCCTTGTTCGATGTATGTATACACATGATCGTGGTCTATCCATTCCCCTGCCAAAGAAAATGATTCCGTCACTCTTGCCGCTCTTACGAATGGCGAAATGCTATTCATCCATGCCTCATACACATGTATTCCTCCCAACTGCCTTCTCACTGATCCGGTTTATATTTTCGCAAACACTTTATCGAAGCCTGCTTTGGACTTGGCAAACAATTCACTTGAATCGACGGTTGGCGTTGGTGCCAGCACCTCTTGAGATACAACGCCAGTGTATCCAATTGTCTTCAGATTCTTCAAGAACCCCTGCAGATCGATTACTCCCTCGCCAGGATATAAGCGCTCATGATCCAGCAATTCTTCAATGGGCAGATCATAAGCATCATTAATATGAACATGGACAATCTGTTCCTTCTTAAGATCCAACACCTCTTCGATCTTTAATCCATTCGTATGCCAATGATAGGAATCCACCAATAAACCAACATTCCTAGCATGAATTGTTTCGATCCAGTCAAGCGTATCCTCCACACTCCAAATGAATGGATTCTTCCATTGAGTGCGCAGATGATGACAACCCACAAACTCCAGGCCCAGTCGAATTCCATATGCGTCCAGAATATCTGCACACAATCTCAATCGTTTGGTAGCTGCCGCCATAAACGATGCTGCTGGCTGGTCTGTGGAAGGTAAAATATAGGTACAACAGCTATAACAGTTCAACGAAGTGGAGGCCTCTGCCATTTGAACCAGCGATTGAAGTCCTTCACGAAACTGTTCATCTGTGGTTCTCCAGTCTATGGTCAGATCGGATGAACCGATGATCACCTGATTGCTTTCTAACAGATGTTTGGCCTGTTCCTTGCCAACCTCTTCAATGAATGAGAGCGGATTCAAATCTACAGACTGAAATCTGTATGTTGCAGCATTCGTAATATATTGTTCATTGGACTCGATGTTCCCTAAGCCTGCTCTTGTTAACCCTCTAATCATCCCAATCTCCTCCTAGGACCAGTCAAACAGTACACCGTTATACTGGTCTTTATTCAATCTCAGGCCCTCGTATGCTTCTTGCGCTTGATCGGGCTTCATCACATGACTGATCAATGGTTCGATATGCAGCTTGTTCTTTAACATCAGTTCAAATACAATGTTCGAATTTCTCACCAGGGAATGCTTAACGAATTCGTTCGGCTCAACCGGGAAGCGCCATTCATGTGCCCCCTTAAACGTAATGCAGCCTCGTCCATACAGGTGGCAGTAGTTCAATATATCGGTGACATCCGTGTTATATTCGCCTCGTGGACTGCCCAGGAAAATAATCTCTCCCAGCTTCCCGATCCACTCCAGACTTTGAACACCTACACTGGGTACACCCGTCGCCTCAATATGAGTGGATACACCTGCTCCACTCGTTATAGCATGTATCTTTTCTTTTACTTTATCTTCTCCGCCATGGAGCGTATAGTCAACCCCACATGTCTGGGCAGTTCGAATTCGTTCCGGTGACAGGTCCACGCCAATCACAGTTGCACCTTGAAGGCGTGCCAATTGAGCAGCCAAATTCCCTACCAATCCAAGCCCCGTCACGCCAACAACGTCCCCAAGTTCAATATTGGATACACGAACTGAGGTGAATGCCACGGTTGCCATACGGGTGAAGGGAACCCACTTCAAATCCAAGTGCTCAGGTACCTTGATGAAAACATGATCTGTGGATACCACTTGATATTCAGCATGTTGACCATAATGGAACACAGCGTCGCCGGGCTGAACATGGTGTACACCCTGTCCCACCTCGATCACTTCACTTACACTCGCATACCCCGGACATACGGGAAGCTTGGCCCACTCTTCTTTTCCCGATAACATGGCCAGCTCCGTTCCTGGACTGATGAGGGAATAGATCAATTTTACCAATACTTCCTTCTCCCCTAGGGGTGGCAAAATAAAGTCCTCTTCTACCGTCTCCACTTGCAGCGGACGAGCAAACATGATCTTTCTATTCTTCATCACCTTCACTCCTTTCTTATCTTTTTAACTACAATATAAGACTTTTCATTAACATTGTCTTTGATTGCAAAACCGATTTTTTATCTAAAACAACGATTTTAAAACCTTTGCAAGCGAATCCAGCATAAACGTAAAAAGACTCACAAGATCCAATGATCTGTGAGCCTCAAATTCAATCATATTCAGCCGTAGTCTGATGCAATACGGTACATCGGTTAGACGACCGGCTCTTCAGGGATAGCCAGCCGTTATTGAAACCGGATTGGCCGCATGGTTCCTTTTTTGCTAATTTCACAGCTACACTTGTCACTTCTCAACCGCCAACTACGGCTGCAACCCACGAACCTCAAACTCATAGATTCGGGCTGCCGTATCGCCGCCCTGCGTAGGTTTCAGCACATTCAGCTTCACATAACGAGCCTTGACCAGTGCAATTGCATCCGAGGTTTCGGCTGCGGTATTCCCCTGTACATGAACTACATCTGACCAATTCACGCCATCAGCACTGACCTGGATCGAATAGTCGCTCGTATTAAAACCTGCCCACTCCCCACCACTCTCCGCATGTTTGATGACAAAACCACTGATCTGATGTTCTTTGCCAAGATCAACTTGCAGCCAATGCGGCTGGTTACCCAGAGCGCACCACTTGCTGTTGTCCGTCACATTGCCATCAATTGCCTTTCCCGCACCTTCAGCAGGTCCGCAGGCATGGTCGGCAGTGGCCGTTTTGCCAAGTGCGACATTTTTGATCCCGGAAGCACCCTTACTTACGGTGATCAAAGCTTGCTTCGTTACCGTATCCTGCCCCGAGCTGTTGGTAGCTGTAAGCGTCACATTGTACGTGCCTTCCTTGTCATACGTTACCACTGGATTTTGCTCCGTGCTGACAGCCGGGCTGCCATTCTCAAAAGTCCACGACCAGCCTTCCGTCACCTCGGAAGAGAGATCAGTGAAATGCACCTGCTGACCCGGTGTGATCAGCGTTGCATCGGCCTTGAATCCTGCTTCCGGCTTCGGATACGCTGGCCACTGGATGGTCACGCTGGCAGCTTGGCCGCGCTCATATTTTGCATTCACTGCCACGACTTTCAGTACAGTCGCCTGCTCAGCGTTGATTCTCTTCATCTCAGGCACATAGAAGACGTTATTCGTGGTCGCACCCACCCAAGTCTCTTTGCCGTCGGGCAGTACACGGTAAATCTCATATTGTTGAACTTCCTCGTCCAACGCTTTCCACTGCAATCTGGCATCACCGTAAATACCCCCGCGGAAATCGGATTGGATGACATTCAATGCTTGAACTGCTTCAAGTGGCTTCACTGGATTAGCATTGTTCTGAATGGATATCTGACCAATATGGATGTCATAATCCGATATGATTTCCTTGCTGTCAAAATACAAAGACAATGCCACAATCCGCTTTCCTTTGTAAGGCGTCAGATTCAAGATGTCCGTCGTCCAACCCAATGCCTTTTTGTCTTTTACATCCAAAAAGACGAACTGATCAGGACGGTCTGCAAAAGCCAGGCCAACCTTCATGCTTGGCTTGTTCTGCGTTTTGTACGTGATCGACAGCTTGGTAGCTGGCTCAATCTTCAGATCGGTTTGATACAGCTTCAGATGGGTGGCATTTGCCGAACTTAGCGTACCCGCTACCTTAAGGGAACTGCCCCCATAGTAGGCATCCGACCAATCCAGGGACGGCGTAAGTGCTTTACCCTTACTTTCTGCTAACCAGCGCCATGTCGGAAGCACATCCTGCAAACTACGGTTATTCCATCCGGTCTCCCGCACCTGCGTGCCATCAACATAGAATTTCTCGCCACTGCCCGTGTTGAAGTTGGTCGTAAATGGAAGTTGGTCCACAGGTGATGATTCAACCACATTGTTCGCAATCCCTTTCCAGGCCTGGCTTGTCGCCGTATTGGCCGGATTTCCGTTCTGCCCTACCCAGAACTTATTTTCACGGGCAAAGAAATCGGTCATGCTGTCCGCGCTGTTGAACGACCAATCCGGCCGGTAAATGCCGAGGGAAGTCACCGCCGGTTTCCCCTCAGGAAACAGCAGATTCCATTTCAGACCGGTATCGTATCCTTTAGCTTCGACATCGATACCTGCGAACAGTTCGAATGGCGATCTGCCCAGGCTTTTGGCTTTGGCCGCAGAACTACCAAGATCATTCCACCAGAAATTCAGGAACATGCTGTCTGATACCTTGTTCCCGTTATCCTGCAGGAACATCGCATTCCGGTCCGTCAGCGCATTTTGCCAGGAAATATTGCCTTCCTTCGTCATGGAATCATACCAGATGATCTCCATACCCGCGGGCTTATGATCCTGAAGATAACGGAGGAATGTCTTCATTAACTGTGCGTCAGTGGCTGTTCCTCCCTCGGTCTCCTGGTTGATAAACCAGCCGTCAAAACCGTAGTACTCCGCCACCTCAATCAGTTTATCCGCAGCCGGGAAGGAGCCGTCGCTGTTCTGCTGAAGCATTTGCTTCACCCACTCATATTTGCCTCCGTATACGGATGGCGGGAAGAACACTGTGCCCATGATTGGCACTCCGTTCCGGTGTGCCGCATCAATCGTGTCGGCACTTGGCGGCACAATAATGCCTTCTCCCGCCGAGCCACCCCAATATACGAGCTTGTCGACATACTGCCAGTAAGAGAACGTATTTGCAGAAAATGTATCCGAGCCCTGTGATGGAACGCCGCTGGTTCCCTGATTCAACGCAGACAAGGCCATGACTTTGGGATCTTTCGTTGCGTTCGGGTTAACTGCCTCTCCTGTGAATCGACTCTGGAGCGGAATGGTGCTCCGGTTAAAGGCCGCATCCGGGTCGGAAGCTGGATTCCAGTTAAGCAATTGTTCAGGCAGCCAATAAGATGAATAAGGTTGCTTCGCCAAGGCCGCTGAGGAAAGAACAGCGCATACCAATATTACAAATAGGAGACTCGCACCAAGCTTTTTCATGCCATACCCTCCAATCCATTTTTGGCAATCCAATCAGGGTAAAAAAAGAAACGCCCGTCAAACCGGACAGACGTTTCCATGTCTACTTTATAATTCAGGTTATTTTTGATTTGCAGCTTTCCATTCGTCGTACTGCTTTTGTGCTTCTGCAATCACTTTATCCAGACCTGCCGCTTTCAACTTTTCGATCGCTTTCGGCAGATGCTCATCCGGGTCAACAGCCCCCGTCATGATGGATGGGTAGAATTCCTTCACGATGGCGGAGATGGAAGCGACTTCCGTCTTCACCGGATCTGGATTGAAGTTGAAGCCAAAGCTTGGAGCAACTTTCGCGGAATTGTTGAATTCCTTGAACGCTTCCCACTTATCGGCTGGATCTTCCTTGTGCATGTAAGTCAAGAACAGGTTACCCAGGGCAAAACCAGGCATCTGGAATCCGTCCTTCATCGCTGGCAGATCCTCAATGACATTATCTGAAATCTTATTGTAATGTGTTCCTTCAATGCCGTAGTTGATCAGGTTACGCAGATATGGATCGGTATTCAGCAAGTTCAGGAACATCATGGCACGTTCCGGGTTCTTGGAGTTCGCCGAGATTGCATGCATAGCGCCTGTTGCCGAGCCAGTGAAAATAACCGGATCCTGCATCGGTGTAGTCACGATATCATAGCCCGCACTTCTGGACCATCCCAGTTCGGCGTACGGCTGTGTCTGTTCACGGTCAACAAACCATTTGCCTGTCTTGATGTTGTCGATGCCTTCCAGTGTTGCTACATCCTTGCGCAGATAACCAGCCTGATAGTATTTACGGATGGTTTTCAACGAGCTTTTCAGCTCTTCGGATTCCAGCACATTAACGTATTTACTGGTGTCACCATTCATGTTGATGCCAACCGGGAATTCGTCACCCAGCAGGAAGTCGAACGCCAGATAAGGCTTAAAGCCCTTCGGAACAGCCAGCGGAGTAATGTCGGCTGGTTCATTGTCCTTAATTTGCTGCAGGTAAGGCTCCAGATCCTCTAATGTGCGAATCTTGGTGATGTCCATGTTGTATTTATCAACGTACTGCTTGTTGAAGCGCCATACCCATTGCGAAGCCAACTCTTTGTTAACTGGCACGGCATAGTTTTGGCCACCGATCTGCGATCCGGTAAGGAACCGTGGATCAAGCTGCTCTTTAATGTCTTGACCATATTTATCCAACAGATCATTGATTGGCAGGAATGCTCCTCTAGTGGCATTTGGCAGATAGTCATAAGCCCAGGAAGAGGTGAAAGCGATATCATAATTTTCGCCCGAAGCGGTAATGACTGGCATACGTTTGGAATAATCACCCCAGTCAATCATCGTGATGTCGACGGTTGTATTTATTTTCTCCATTAAGTATTTGTTCATTTCTTCCTGTACCATTGGCAGATCGCGCTGTGGACCACCAATCAGATATACCTTGAGCTTCACTGTGTCCTTATCGCCGGATTCTCCCCCGGATGCCGCATTCCCGCTTGTATCATTGGTATTACTGCCACCGCAGCCTGCTAGAACAGTAGAAAAAGCAAGCAATAAAGTAACCATGAGCAGAGCGATTTTTCTTGTCTTCATGTGTATCCCCCTTATCAATGTTATTGTTACTGCCCTTTGAGGGCAGGCACAACCAGACTTATTCTTTAACCGAACCAATGGTCAGGCCTTGTATAAAATACTTTTGGAAAAACGGATACGCCAGCGCAACCGGTAGTGTAGCCAGGACAACCATCGCCATGCGGACGGTCTCCGTTGGCAGTGTCGAGGCAATGTCGTAGGAAACGACCCGGCTGCTGTTTTGCACAACAAAATCCATATTGTTCTGTATTCGAATCAGCAATGTCTGGAGCGGAATCAAATTCGCATTGTCGATATAGAGCAGCGCATTGAACCAGTCATTCCAGAATCCTAACGTACTGAACAATCCAATAGTCGCAATGCCCGGCAACGAAATCGGCAGTACGATGCGCGTATAGATACCGAATTCAGTAGCTCCGTCGATTTTGGCCGACTCAATAACCGCATCCGGCACGGTGGTCGTGAAAAATGTACGCATGACGATAATGTAAAAAGCATTCATGATCGACGGCAGGATCAGCGCCCATATCGAATCCCGCAAGTGCAGCACCTGCGTAACCACAATGTAACTGGGAACGAGACCGCCGGAAAATAGCATGGTGAAGAAGGCCAAAAAGCTGAAAAACCGACGCTGTGCAAAATTTTTGCGCGAGATGGCATACGCATACGTGGTGACCAAATACAGTGTTAGCGCGGTTCCGACAACCGTCACCGTTAAGGTAACCCCAAACGATTGGGCCATCTGCTGCCCGGATTCCATAAGGAATCGGTAGGCATCCAGCGTCCAGACTTCAGGGAATAACTTAAATCCATTGATCGCCAGCGCCTTCTCATCGGTAAATGAGATGATAACGATGAACAGAAACGGAAAGATACATGATAAGGCAAACAGACCGATAGCTATATTAAAAATCACATTGGATAATGGCGAAATGGCATTCAGATCTCTCGATTTCTTTCTGGTCCTCTTCGCATGGGCAGATGCCCGCTTTACCGGTTCGCTTAAATTACTCATGGACAGCACCCCCTTGCCGCAAACCTAAAATACGGCATAATCCTTTTCAATTTTACGCACAGCATAGTTTGCCAGCAGGACAAGAATCAAACCGACAACCGATTGATACAATCCTGTAGCTGTACTCATTCCTGTATCACCCATAATGGTCAAGCCGCGGTATACAAACGTGTCGATGACATTGGTGACCGGATACAGCGCACCAGAGTCCCGCGGAACCTGATAGAATAGTCCAAAGTCGGAACGGAAGATCCCGCCGATCGCCAGAATGGTGAGGATGATCATTAGCGGCCTGAGCAGTGGCAGTGTAATGTACCTGATCTGTTTCCACTTGGTGGCACCGTCGATCATCGCTGCCTCATAATAAGAACGATCGATACCTGCGATTGCTGCCAGATACACTACACTGCCATAACCTGCACCTTTCCACAGGCCGAGCAGAATGAGAAAATACGGCCAATACCCTGTCTCACTGTACCAACTAACCGGATCTCCACCGAAATAGGTAATGATCTGGTTGAATACACCTTTTTCAACACTCAGAAACGAGAAGACGAAATAACTGATAATAACCCATGACAGGAAATAAGGCATAAACATCGCGGTCTGGTAAATCTTCGCCAGCCGTTTGTTCAACAGTTCGTTCATGATGATCGCAAGCGTCACCGCGAGCACCAACCCGAGAAAGATCAGCCCCAGGTTATACAGAATCGTATTACGTGTGATGATATAGGCGTCACTGGTGGAGAACAGAAACTCAAAGTTTTTGAACCCGACCCATTCGCTTTTTAGAACGCTTTCAAGAAATCCGCCCGGATGAATCCGGAAGTCCTTAAAAGCAATAATCGTTCCGAACATTGGCAAATAGGCAAAAATGATAAACCAAGCTGCTCCCGGCAGTACCAGCAGAAGAAACGCCTTGTTCTTCATCAGACTTTTGAAGATGCCCAGCACGGCTGTCCCTCCTTATAATCGCGTTCACTATCGCTTTAGCTGCATCCAGCATTAATCCCCTATAATCAACACTGGACCTAAACTCTTTTGTTGCTTTGGATTTCCTCGTTCACTCCTACCTCCATTATGCAAGCGCTACCAATTTTGAGATAGTTGAAAAACCCAATAAATTGATGGATTAATTAAAGATCGGACATTCATTCCATAACAAAAAAGACACCCCACGTGGGGAGTGTCTTATTTAGCCGGAGCCCCGGCTTATTTTTTCATGTAGATAGAGCGCAGCTCCGTAGGAGAAACGCCAGCATATTTCTTAAACTGTCTATAAAAATATGTGGAGTCCCAATAGCCCACCTCGCCCGCTATTTCTGCCGTTTTTTTGTCCGAATATAACAGCAAATGAGTGGCACGCTCAATTCGGTACTGGTTCACATAATCAGAAAAAGTGGTACCGACCTCTTGCTGGAACAATTGGCCGAGGTAGTTCGGATGAAGCTCCAGCCTTTGACTGAGCGTCTTAAGTGAAAGCTCATCCTGATAGTGATTTTTCACCACCTCCAGCACAGCCATGATATGCGGGCTGTACGTTTTCTCGGCGGTATGATATGTATCCAGCGTGCGATGAACAACCTTTCTGACCAATTGTTTCAGTTTGTTGAGCGTATGAATTCTGGACAGAGGCCCGAAGATGTCCCCGTAGTCAGGGGTTTTCTCCAGTTCCTTAGCGGCCAGCATAAGCTGGATCGCAGAATTGAAGAACGGTGTTCTCGCGAGACAGAGTTCCTTACCCTCAACAATGAAGAATTCGTCGATGAACCGATCCACCTCAGGACCTTCCCCATCCCGCAGCAGCTTGTGGAACTGCTCCATCGCTGGCCCAGGCTTCTCTTGATGCTGATTGGTAGCTTCTTCGTTCTCCACTTGCATGATGAAGGTATCACAATCCATAAACAAATGATTCTGAAGCCACAGCTTTACGGACTTGCAACTCTTTGGAAAACCCAGATAGGTCGACTCGGATTGACCGATGATCCCCCATACACGTGCACCTGTGTCCTCGGCGACCGCTTGCTTCATCCTATTGAGTGCCTGAATCTGCCATTCATCATTACCTTCCGTACCGGCTGAAACGAATAGCAGCATGATGTCTCCCTCCTGATCGGGAAAGCAGATAACACTGCAGCCATCCGGGAGGCCTTTGTTCCCGATCTGCTCGCACTGCTCAGCAATTCCCGGCAGATAGATCTGAGGATCATCCCCTTTGTCATCCCCTACAATCCGCAGAGAAGCCGCACAATATGTGGACTTGTTCATGGGAATCTCAAGCAGCTGAGCACGCTCACGGAATTCTTTGGCGTCAATGGTCTCATTCGCCCACCGCTGCAAAATATTGTTGCGCAGAATCCTCCAGCTCTGATCCATTTGAATCTGGCGCATCTCTTCGTGCTCCCAATCCCGCTGCATATGCTTGATGGTCGCTTCCAGTTCATCCATATTGACTGGCTTGAGCAGGTAGTTCTCGACCCCCAGCGAGATGCCCTCCCGCACATATTTGAATTCTTCGTAACCACTCAAAATAATGAATTTAGTATATGGATTGCGCGCTTTAGTCTCCCGGATCAGTTCAAGTCCGGTCATTTGCGGCATCATGATATCCGTAATAATCAGATCGACAGGACCCTCGTCCATCATTGCTAGCGCTTCCAACCCATTGCAGGCCGTTCCGGCAATCTGCATGTTATTCTGATCCCAATCAATAATAGCTTGCATTCCTTTGACAATAAGCGGCTCATCATCGACCAACATTACACTTCTCATCCCGTTTCCTCCCTTGTAACTGGAATGCTGATTGTCACCTCACACCCTTCGCCATCCACACTGTTCAGGTGCAGACCATAATCACTGCCATAATTCAGACGTATGCGGTCGTTCACGTTCTTAAGACCCAAAGATCGGTCAGATGTCTCAGCAGCTTCATCGCCCTTATGCAACCCATGTTGCAGTTCAAGCAATCTCTCCGCGGAAATCCCCTTTCCGTTATCCTTTACACGGATACGAATCACGCCGTTCTCTTCTTCAGCTGTGATGGAGATCCGGTTATCATCATCATTCGTACGAAAGCCATGCACAATGTAATTCTCAATAATCGGCTGCACCAGCAGCTTGACGACCATGCTTCCCGCCGCTGCATTCTCGATATGGGTCTCCACGTGCAGCTTATCCTCATACCGATACTGGACCAAAGCCAGGTACATACCGCACAGCTCTATTTCCTCCGCCAAGGTTACATGTGTCTGCTTTTTGATCAAATGACGGAACATCGTGGCGAGAATGTAGATCATCTGCCCAACATCCCTGGCTCCCAGACTGATGGCTTTCATGCGGATGCTTTCCAGCGTATTGTACAGAAAATGGGGATTGATCTGGGCTTGCAAAGCGACAAGCTGAGCGTTCTTTTGCTTGATCTCTGACACATACACTGTTTCTATGTAAGACTCCAGCCGATCACACATATGATTAAATCTCTGCGAAATCTGCTGCAGCTCATCTTCTCCCTCCATCTGGATCCGCTTACTTAGATCACCCTCCTGCCAGCGACGCATGTAAAGCACGAGTCTGTGAATTTTTTTGGAATAACGGCGGATGATGGTGAACGTCACCGCGATGCTAACCATGATGCACAGAAACACAATCCCAATGAGGCTGAAACGAATCGCCTGAAGGCTCTGTTTGATTTGCGACTCCGGAATAATAGAAGCCACGACCATTCCTGTATTCCCAATATTCAGCAGCTGTACCTTGGAGCGCTCCTCCAGATCCACCCAATCCTCCGGCAAATTCATCTTCCCCCAGTAGGGGTAGACGGTGTTGTCATACTTGCCCTGCGAATCGAAAATCACCTCACCTTCCCCGGTCATCAGCATGATCCGACTGTCCTTGCCGTCGAGTCTGTCTCGAAGCAGCCCTTTGATACGGTCTGTATTCAGCTCAAACATAATTGCACCGTACTGCTTCAATGTCACGGAGTCTTTGAGCACATTCGCGTAGCTATACGGGGTAGGCTCATCCGCCATTTTCCCTTCGAAAAGCGGTTTGCTGCCCATGTACTGCCAAGGTGCACTCCTCAGCCGCTGGAACCAGTCCTGATGCCCTGCAGACAGCTTGGGATGATAGTAAAAGTGCTGGGTCTCCCGGTTAAGAACATAGAAGAAATCCTGATCCGTGCTGTATAGCACGACATTTGCAATCGAGGCCTCATCCTTTAACAGCAGACGTAATTGATAATCAAAGTTCCCTCGCTCCGTACGATAGCTGTAAGCATATTGATTCAAGCGCCAATTGAGAAAATCCTCGTATTCATGAGTCAAAAAATATTTCAGATCATCGCCGATCATGGCATCGGTATAAATCTGCTGCACGGCGTTATACAGCCGTTCGTACTGCTGATTCAGGTTGATACTGACAATATCCAGCTCCTGCAAACTGGCATCCATTTGTTCCTGTACCACTCGCTGCTCATAATAGCGGTAGGCCAACACTGAGATGCTGATGAACAACAAGACCATAACCATGGAATAAAACAGTAGGATTTTGTTGAACATTTTTTTCTTCAAGTAGTTCTTATACATGGTTCGTATCCTGGACATTCGCGCCTGAACACCTCCTCAGACCCATTTCCAACTCAGTGTATCACCGTTTGGTTAAATTCGACAATCACCAGCACACAGGAGCAGTAATCCATATTTTGATTTGTCAAAAACGAATGGAAGCGCTATAATGGGCGCATTCCCCTATAAAGATATGTAATACATACTTGCTTTGGATGCTCTCTATATATGAATCACTCCCCTATAAAATGAACTGGGGGTTTTTAACGATGTTTCTTACTGAAAACAAACTAAAAGCACGTATTCATGAATTATCCGAGCTCCGTTACCGGGATCGTTTGCCTTTAAATCATTTTCTCGCCTGTGAAGACCGCAGGGAAGAGATCAACCCGGTCCTGCCGGGAGATGATAGCCATTGGAAGCCTATGCATACAGGAGAAAGTTGGTCCGGTCGAGATCTCTATTTATGGATGCGTACAAAAGCCGAGTTTCCTTCCTCCTGGGAAGATAAACGGATTGTTGGACTGTTTGATTTTGGCGATACCGGGGGTGGTAACAATTCCGGCTTTGAATCACTGTTCTACTGGGATGGCAAGCCGTTTCAAGGCGTAGATTCCAACCACAAGGAAGTGTTCTTTCCAGCCTCTGCCGCAGGCAGCACCAACGAGTTGGTCTTCCGCTTATGGTCCGGTCTGGAAGGTGGCGGTCAGCCCCGCAACCAGACGCATACTTTCAGACAAGCAGAACTGTGTTGGTTGGATGAAGCTGTTGACGATCTTGTATTTACAGGGTCGGCGATTCTGGAAACGGTCAACATTCTGGATGCACATGCACCGGAACGCACAAAACTGCTTCATGCGCTTCAGCAGTCCTTCCGCCTGATCGATTGGTCGCAGCCTAAGTCTGATGTCTTCTATACCTCTGTGCATGAGGCAAGAGATGACCTGAGCGTCCGACTGAGTGCGATGGACAAAGCCTCTGATGTGACCGTTACTTGTATCGGCCATACTCATATTGACGTTGCCTGGCTGTGGCGGTTGAAGCATACGCGCGAGAAATGCGCACGCTCCTTCTCTACTGTCATGCGCCTGATGGAGATGTTCCCGGAGTATGTTTTCCTTCAGACACAGCCCCAATTGTACGAATATGTGAAAGAGGACTACCCGGAACTGTACGAATCCATCAAGGAGCGTGTCGCTGAAGGTCGCTGGGAAGCGGGCGGCGGCATGTGGCTGGAGGCTGACTGCAACCTGACCTCGGGCGAATCCCTGGTCCGGCAATTGCTGATCGGCACTCGTTTTCTCAAAGAAGAATTTGGGACGGAATGCCGATATCTCTGGTTGCCCGATGTATTCGGCTACAGTTGGTCCTTGCCGCAAATTCTGAAAAAATCCGGCATTCATACGTTCATGACTACCAAAATCAGCTGGAACCAATACAACCGCATGCCATTCGATACATTTCACTGGCGCGGAATTGACGGCTCAGAAGTGCTGACCCACTTCATTACTACACCCGAGCCTTGGTCCGAGCCGGGTTCATGGTTCTATACCTATAACGGAAAAATCATTCCGAAGACGGTCAAGGGCATCTGGGATGCCTACCGCGATAAGGAGATGAACCAGGATCTGCTGCTGTCGTACGGATACGGGGACGGCGGAGGCGGAGTTAACCGCGAAATGCTGGAGATGAGACGACGGCTAGATCAACTGCCCGGATTGCCCAAGGTCAAGACAGGACGCGCAGATGATTATTTTGAAAAGCTGCAGGAGACGGTCGAGAAAACCGATTCGTACATCCATACATGGGATGGCGAACTGTATCTGGAGTATCACCGCGGCACGTATACCAGTCAGGCGTACAACAAACGGATGAACCGCAAGCTTGAGCTGGCTTACCGCGAAGCGGAATGGCTGAATGCATTGCAAAGTATTGTGCACAATGACTGGAATCTGTATCAAGCGAAGTCTCTGACTGCGGGTTGGAAAATCATTTTGCGCAACCAGTTCCATGACATTATTCCCGGTTCCTCCATCACGGAGGTGTATGAGGATAGCAGAATTGAATATGCAGAAGCCGAGCAGATTGGCAGTCACGTAGACACGCAGGCTCGGATGGCTATCGCTGGCAGCGGAGAATCTCCGTATACGTACACCATTTGGAATTCCTCCCCATGGGTCGTTACAGAAATTGTGAGCATTCCTGTGGCATCAGGCGAATTGGAAACAGGGACGTGGCTGAGCGATTCCGGTGAGATCCTGAACGCTCAATACCAGGATGCACGTTGGTCCGTCGAGGTGAAGGATATTCCTTCGCTGGGGTATACCACAGTTCACTTCCAGAGCAGTACGGTAAACGATAGCCCTGGGCATTCGTCGTTCATCCACACAGCCAATGGGATCGAAACACCGTTCTATCTGCTCGAATGGAATGAGAACGGGCAGTTGACACGCCTTTACGATAAAGAGTCACACCGTGAGGTGCTTGCCAAAGGTGCAAGAGGCAACGTGCTTCAGGTATTCGAGGACAAACCGCTTGCCCATGAGGCCTGGGATATTGATATCTTCTATCAGGAGGATATGCGAGAGATTACGAAATGCACCAGCATTGAAGTCGTAGAGACTGGGCCGCTTCAGGCCGTGATTCGCTTCGCTTGGGAATACCTTGGCTCCACCATTACGCAGAACATGACTGTATATACTGGGCATCGGCGAATCGATTACGCCACTGAGGTGGATTGGCATGAACAGCAACAATTGCTGAAGGTTGCCTTTCCTGTTGGCATCCGCTCCACTGAAGCCACCTATGATATTCAGTTCGGTAACGTTAAACGGCCAACGCACTGGAACACAAGTTGGGACTGGGCGCGTTTCGAATCCGTTGGCCATCAATGGGCTGATCTATCCGACAGAGGTTATGGCGTCAGTTTGCTGAATGATTCCAAGTATGGGTATGACATTAAAGATAACGTCATGCGTCTGACCCTGATCAAGAGCGCTACGCACCCTGATCCACATGCCGATCAGGGACTGCACAGCTTCACCTATGCTCTTCTTCCACATCAGGGAGATTGGCTCGTTGGCGGAACCGTGCAGCAGGCCTGGCTTCTGAATGCTCCAGCTCGATATACACAGGGCGTATCAGAGCAGCCAAGTTGCTCCATGTTCAGCTTGTCCGGCAGCACAGCCATGATCTCGGCAGTTAAGAAGGCGGAGGATTCCAAGCGTGTCATCGTACGCATTCATGATTATTCCGGCAGCATGAATACGCTTGAACTGACAAGCGATCTACGGATTCACGCATGGAGAGAATGCAATCTTATGGAACTACCGGAGGGCGAACTCCTGTATGATACACCGATAACTTTTGCTCTTGAACCTTATGAAATCAAGACGTTTGAGATTGATCTGAGAGTATAATCCTATAACTGCAACAGCTCAACCAAAGAAACCAGCAAGTCCCCAGATTATGGCGACTGGCTGGTTTCTTCTGTTGTCGTTATTCGGTCGTGATTCAGGCAGTAACAGTTCGCAACCCGTTCCTCGCAATGGCGTAATATAGAACAAAGTGGAAAGGATGGCGTTTATATGGCAGTGTTACTCAAAAAAATTAAATCACCCACCTTCATTTTCTTTTCATGCGTTCTGGTTGTGTCTGTAATCGTCGCAATCCAGTCCAAACCTTATTTCACAGAGCCGATTTTCCATGTTGAGAACAACAAGTACACACTCGATAGTGAACAAGGTGTTCTAACGACTTATCGCAGCGGAACGGCAGATCCTATTCAAGTACGCATTGATCATCAGGAGCGGACTGTTTACATCAATCATCAGCAATATCTCATCACGAAAATTGATTCTGCGTTCAGTACAACGTATGACTTGATATACCCTAACGGGAACAAGTATGAAGTCCAGGATCATTCCGGACAATTAATAAGTTTTGATGCAAAAGGCAATAGCGTTTCCGAGGTCTTCTTTTACGTTGGCAGCCAAAGAGTACTTCAGGATGGGGAAGAACAATTCTCTCCTGCAACGCTTGTAACAGCCGCTTACCCAGAATATCATTACACACGTGGTGCTCCAGGTTTTCTGTTTCTCGCATTAGCCGCAGTGATTTTCGGATGGTGCAGCTTCCGTTATCAAAAATTTCAAGACTTCCTTTTCTACCTCTCGCTTCGTTCGTTCTGGGCGAACGATGCCGAACCTAGCGACTTTGATTACTTTTTGAGCAAGGTATGCGGGATTGTTGTTATGATAGGGGCTTTCTGGATCGCTTTTATAGCATTTTGAACTGGAAGCCAGTTCCGATATAACATCATTGTGATTTTATTTATTTTACCGTCTCTAATGTATAACGATTGCGTGGAATCTCAAGACCCAGATTACCGCGCAGTGTCTCATGCTCATACTCGGTACGGAACAGGCCGCGCTCTTGTAAAACAGGTACGACCAGGTCCACGAAGTCCGCGAGTCCGTTTGGCACAACTGTACGAATGTTGAAACCGTCCGCAGCTCCCCCTTCGAACCACTCCTGAATCTGATCAGCGATCTGATCCGGTGTACCGATGAAGGATGTGCGAGGCGTTGATGCAAGCAATGCCACTTGGCGGAGGGTCAGTCCCAGTTCTCGTGCCTGCTGCTTGATCTTGTCCGTTGTACTGCGGAAGCTGTTACTGCCCAAATCACCAATCTCCGGGAAGGGCTCATCCAATGAGAATTGGGAGAAGTCATAATGATCGAAGTAACGTCCCAAATAATTCAGTGCCTGGTCAATACTGACCAACTCTGCGATCTCCTGATACTTGCGCTCCGCTTCTTCCTCCGTTCTACCCACAATGGGACCGATGCCAGGGAAGATCAGGATATCTTCTGGCTTACGTCCATAAGCCACCGCTCTTGCCTTCACATCCGAATAGAACTCCTGAGCTTCCTCCAGCGTCTCATGCCCCGTATATACAGCATCGGCCGATCGGGCCGCCAGATCCTTGCCGGATTCGGAAGAACCTGCCTGGAAAACGACCGGATGTCCCTGCTCCGAGCGCGCAACATTGAGTGGCCCTTGAACGGAGAAGTGATCTCCCTTGTGGTTCAGCGTATGCAATTTGGATGGGTCGAAGAAAACACCGTTCTCTTTATCCCCGATAAACGCGTCATCCTCCCAGGAATCCCATAGGCCTCTGACCACATTCAGATGTTCTTCTGCAATTTCGTAGCGCAGCGCGTGGTTCGGATGTTCACCTTTGCCAAAATTCAGAGCCGAGCCTTCCAGTGGTGAAGTGACTACATTCCATCCGCCTCTTCCTCCACTGATATGGTCCAGAGAAGCAAATTGTCTTGCCACTGTGAACGGTTCACTATATGAGGTGGACAACGTCGCAACCAGCCCGATGTGTGAAGTTGCTCCCGCAAGAACGGAGAGCAGGGTTAACGGTTCAAAACGATTCAGGAAATGCGGGTTGGATTTCTCGTTAATAAAGAGGCCGTCCGCAATAAAGAGAAGATCGAATTTCCCTTCCTCCGCCTTAATCGCCTGCTTCTTGTAGAAATCCAGATTTACGCTGGCATTGATCGGAATATCCGGGTGTCGCCAAAAAGAGATGCTATTTCCCACTCCATTCAAGTTTGCTCCCAATCTCAATCGTCGTTGTGACATATTAATTCCTCCCTATGTTGTAGTGATGACCATTTAATTCAGTCCAAGTACCTTTTTTTCTCTGAGGATCATTTCATCATTTCTTTATGCTGTTTCCGCCTGCTTCTGCTGCTGCCATGCCCAATCCCGGTTTATTCGCCTCGTTCCTTTCGCTTAACCGGACTGTCCAGGCTGCTCCCAGAAGTACAATGCCTGTTAGGAGAAAAATAAAAGGAATCCCCGTCCATCCGCCCAGAAAACCGCCGAGTAACGGGCCGAGTACAATACCAAATTGATTCGCAGTCTGACTCAGACTGACAGCCCTTCCTCGGAAATCACGGTCAGCATATTTGATGATTAACGCATTCAAGGCCGGATACACGGCAGCAAAGAACAGACCATAGACAAATCGCAGACTTCCAAAATAAATGAGGTTATACGCCGTCAGTTGCAGTAAACTGCCAATGCCGCCGCCCAGCAGACCGATAAATAGCGTTTTCTCGTATCCGATCTTCCCGCCAATCCGTCCCCAACGCGGCCCCATAATTACCGTTGCCACGCCGATGGCCGAGAAGACGATTCCTGCACTAAGTGTTGCACTACTGACGTCTCCACCAATCTGGACAACATAAAGCGTCAGTACAGGTTCGATAATGAGCACGGAAGTCGAAACGAGCAAAATCAAACCATAGATCCGCATTAATCCCGGAGTGGAGGCAGCTTTTTTCAGATCACCCAGAATACTTGTGCGAACCACAGTGCGGGGAGCTCGGGATTCTTTTACCCATATCACCATCACGGCTGAGAGCAGTGTAATGATCCCCGATGCGATAAAACATCCGCGCAGCCCGATCCAATGGCTAAGTACTCCACCCACAAGCGGTCCCAGAATTCCTCCGGCAGCCGTGGATGTGGAGATGACACCAAGCGCATAACCTACATGCTTCTCCGGTGTATTGGTGCCGACCAATGTAATGGATGCAGGATTGAAGCCGGCCATGAGTCCCTGAAATATCCGCACAGCGATAAACGTGTAAGGATCATAAACGAAATAGTTAGCCAGGTGAGCAATGGCGAGACCAACGCCCGAACGAATCAGCATCAGTTTGCTGCCGTATCTGTCAGCCAGCGATCCCCAGAAGGGAGCACATAGTCCACTGATCAGAAAGCTGATCGAGATCGAAATGCCGGACCAGACTTCCAGCCCACTCAGAATACCGAGATCATTTTGCAAAAACAGCGGAAAGAACGGCACAGACAAGGTGTAAGCCATATGATTGAAAAACAGGCCAAACCACAGAATATACAGATTTCGCTTCCAATGCGGCATCTTGGTATTCTCCATACTATATAATTCCTATATAAAAAGTAGGTTATTATCCATATTAGGATACCGTCACTGGAAAGTATAATAGAAAAGTTCAATAGACCCATTCAAGAATTAAATGAATGGATCTGTTAGATGCTTCTATTTTGACCGTAACGATTACTGCACTTGAACGGACATGAACACATCCACCTCATCTTCACTGTCCAAGACAAACCCAAAGCGTTCATACAAACGCCGAGCAGGACTGCCCTGCAATACATTTAAAATAACACGTTTGCCCTTAACCTCATCCCGTTTCAGCAGCATGTTAAGCACTTGAGTTCCTATTTGCTTACCCTGATAGTCGGGATGGATATAGAAATGTTCCAGTAGTATCTCCTCCAACTTGGGTTTCATCGCTACACACCCCACCCATGCACCCTCGACCTCAATAATCCACGTGTGGACAGGGTCGAATGTATTACGGAAACGTTCACGAACCTTCACCTCATCGTACCTTCCCAACCTATGTAGGTCATCATATAGAACCAGGGCTCGCAATTCTGCAAGGTGCTCCTGATCTGTCTGCTTGGATTGACGCATGGTTATTTGGATCATTGGAAGACTCCTTCTTTTCCGATTATTTTATTCTTCATTCGAGCTATTAATATTGTCTATATAGGATTCGATGGATCATTGGTCCGTGGGGGATTTGATAAATTCATCTGACCCCAATTATACAGGAAAAAGCAAGCCATTTTTAGGTTCTGAGAGTTATCCAAGGTGACAAACCTAACAACCTAATGTTGACAATATATACAAACCACTTTAATATACCTAGTATTCTTATCAGCTTTTAATAGTTTCTCGCATTCCACTTCGAATGTGTGCATATCTGTGCAAAGATTAATTGAACAGTAGTAGATTAAATGGGAAGAGTGCCTAGAGAAACAGAACAGGAGATTTGCATCATGTATATTGTTAAACGCTTTTTCACCATGCTTTTGACGCTCTGGATCATTGTGACGCTGACCTTTTTAATCATGCACATGATCCCTGGCGACCCTTTTTCCAACGATTCCAAAACGATACCTGAAGCTGTCCTGCAAAATATGCGTGCAAGATACCATCTGGATGAACCACTTGCTGTCCAGTATGCACTGTATTTGAAAAATTTGCTGGTGCTGGACCTGGGACCCTCCATCCAGTCCAAAACGACCGATGTCAACACGTTGATCGCACGAGGGTTTCCGCCCTCCGCCCTTCTTGGCATCCAGTCCATTGTCATTGCACTGATTGCAGGCATTGCACTGGGGACGGTCGCCGCCCTATTCCACAAAAGGCCCTTGGACTACATATCCATGTTCATTGCCATCATCGGGATATCCGTCCCGAGCTTCATTCTTGCACCGCTGCTCATTAAATATGCGGCTGTCCAATGGAGGCTCTTCCCCGTTGCATCCTGGGGAACCTGGCAGCATACGATACTGCCCTCGCTGGCTTTGTCGGTAACGCCACTGGCTGTCATCGCCCGCTTCATGCGGACCAGCATGCTGGATGTGTTGCAGCAGGAATACATAAGAACAGCAGAAGCCAAAGGATTGTCTACCTGGTCAGTCGTCATCCGGCACGGACTGCGAAACGCACTCATTCCGGTATTATCTTTTATCGGGCCGCTCTTCGCCTCCGTAATCACCGGCACCTTCGTGATTGAAAAGATATTTGCCATTCCGGGAATCGGCAAATATTTCGTGGACAGCATCTTCAATCGTGATTACCCGGTCATCATGGGAACGACGATCTTTTACAGTGTTATTCTGGTCGTTACCCTATTCCTGATCGACCTGTCGTACCGGATCGTCGATCCGAGAATCAAGCTGTCCAGCAAAGGAGATTAGCATGAAAGCTACAACTACAGACCCCATTACATCGGACCCTCGCTTCACACCGGCAGATCGAAGCCAGTTGACTGCGAACCGTATAGCCAGCCCGGGTCTTTCCTTATGGAAACAACGTACATACAGTATTTTTCGCCATCGATTATCTTTACTTGGCTTGTTGTTGCTCGTTGTAATTATTGCGCTGGCTCTGGTAGGTCCGTTACTGGTTCCCTACTCGCCAAGCTCACAGTCCCTACTCAAGACCAATCTGCCACCCTCGGCTGATCACTGGTTTGGCACGGATGATCTCGGACGGGATATGTGGGCCCGTACCTGGTCAGGAGCTCGTATATCGCTGCTGATTGGCTTTACTGCTGCAGCCATAGACCTCGTGCTTGGTGTCCTGATTGGCGGAATCGCCGGCTACTGCGCCGGACAAGGACGGACAGGCGATCGAATCGACAGCCTTTTGATGCGAATCATTGAAATTTTGTACAGTATCCCGTATTTGCTGGTTATCATTCTACTTCTTGTCGTTATGAAACCGGGATTGTTAACGATGATTATTGCCCTGTCCATTACGGGTTGGGTTGGTATGGCCCGCGTCGTCCGAGGTCAGATCCTGCAATTGAAACAACAGGAATACGTGCTCGCAGCGCAGAAGCTCGGCACATCCCATGCCAAGATTATTTTCAGGCACCTGCTGCCTAACGCGGCTGGAATCATTATCGTCAACCTGACCTTCACGATTCCCTCCGCTATTTTCTCCGAATCCTTTCTGAGCTTTTTGGGACTCGGTATCCAGTCACCCATCGCCAGCTTGGGGACGATGGCCAACGATTCGCTTGGGGTCATTCTGAGCGGACAATGGTGGAGACTGTTATTTCCCGGTCTAATGATCTCGCTCACCATGTTTGCATTTAACGCTTTCGGTGATGGGCTGCAGGATGCTTTTGATCCGCGCTCCAACCGTTAAGGAGGTTCACACCATGAGTCATTTACTGGAGGTCAATCATTTAAAGGTCTCTTTTGCCACACGTGACAAAGAACTTGAAGCTGTAAGAGATGTTTCTTTTCACGTCGATGAAGGAGAGACACTTGCCATCGTCGGCGAAAGTGGGAGTGGAAAAAGCGTGACCGCCCGTTCCCTGATGGGTATGTTTTCGTCACCGAACGGCCGCATTCGCAGCGGCGAAATTCGCTTTGAGGGGCGAGTTATCAGCGGATTATCCGCTAAAGCCATGCGCCGAATCCGAGGCTCCGAGATCAGCATGGTATTCCAGGACCCCATGTCTTCTCTGAATCCAACGATGAAGGTCGGTATTCAGATCGGCGAGGGACTTCGCAAGCACCGCAAACTATCGCCCAAAGATGCTCGGGCCAGATCTGTAGAACTGCTAAACCTCGTGGGTATTCCTGATGCACAAAGCCGCTATCATCAATATCCTCATGAATTCAGCGGCGGAATGCGTCAGCGGGTTGCCATTGCGATGGCGCTTGCCTGTGATCCCAAGCTGCTGATAGCCGATGAGCCAACGACCGCTCTCGACGTTACTATTCAGGCGCAAATTCTGGATATTCTAAGCAGCTTGCAGCAGCAAACGGGCAGTTCAATTTTGCTGATTACCCATGACCTGGGCGTTGTCGCCGAAGTGGCTCACCGCGTTGCTGTCATGTATGCAGGCACCATTGTGGAGACCGGCACGGTAGAGGATATCTTTGATCGGCCACGCCATCCATATACGTGGGGACTGCTCCAGTCCACCCCGCGACTGGATGATACAGAACATGACAGGCTAATTCCTATTGAGGGCTCGCCCCCGGATATTGCTGCGCTCCCGCCTGGCTGTCCGTTCGCAGACCGATGTCCGCACACGATGGATATCTGTTTGACGGAAATGCCTGATGCAACCATATTTTCATCAAAACACAGTGCTAGATGCTGGCTAAACGATCCTCGAGCTCCTCGAGTGGATGACCGTATCCCGGCAGAAAGGAATGAGCATGACCGAATCTATAATTGAAATTCGCAATGTGAAGAAGCATTTTCACGGCCCGTCCAATCTGACCGTCAAATCGGTTGACGGCATCAGCCTGAATATCCGTCGGGGAGAGACACTCGGGCTTGTCGGCGAGAGCGGCAGCGGCAAATCTACACTGGGACGGACCATCGTAGGGCTGCTCAAAGCTACGGAAGGACAGATTTTGTTTAACGGACAGGATACCGGACAGGCCAAGCCGCGTGAGAAGCGGGAGCTGAACCGCCATCTGCAGATGATCTTTCAGGACCCGCACGCTTCGCTTAACCCGCGGCTTCGCGTCGGGGATATTATCGCTGAGGGGCTGGACGCTTACAAGTTGGCACGAGGAGCAGCTCGAAAAGACATCATCGCGGACTTGTTGCTGCGCGTCGGGCTTCACCCGGATCACGCTCACCGCTTCCCGCATGAATTCAGCGGAGGACAGCGCCAGCGCATAGGGATAGCCCGGGCACTTGCCGTCAAGCCGCGTTTCATCGTAGCCGATGAACCCATTTCCGCGCTGGACGTGTCCATTCAGGCACAGATCGTCAATTTGCTGAAGGATCTGCAGCGTGAAGAAGAACTGACGTATCTATTTATCGCGCATGATCTGGCTATGGTGAAGCACATCAGCGACCGGATCGGAGTCATGTATCTAGGTAAAATGATGGAACTGTCCGGACGGGACGATCTCTTTGCCAATCCGCTCCACCCCTACACTCAGGCGCTGCTGTCGGCCATTCCCGCCGCACATCCCCGTTTAAAAGGGCAAAGGGAGCGTATTCGCCTCCAAGGAAATCCGCCCAGTCCCATTCATCCCCCGGCGGGCTGTCCGTTTCATCAACGATGTTTCGCCGCGATGGATGTTTGCGCAAACCACATGCCTGCCGGAAGGGAGGTCGAAACAGGACACTGGGTAGCTTGTCATCTTTACGAATAACACGAATTAATCATTAATGGAGGAATGAACAATGAACAAAACAAAAACGAACTGGGCCGTCTCTCTCTTGCTGGCAGCATCCGTTGCCTTGAGTGCCTGCTCCAGTTCTACAACCGACAATGGTGAAACTGCTTCAAAACCGGACAATCAGGCAGCAGCGGCAAACGCTGAGCAAGTACTGAACACCAATCTGGCCGGTGGAGAACCATACACACTGGACCCTGCACTGGCATCCGACACGACATCCTACTGGGTGATTGATAATCTGTATGAGGGACTGTATACATACGACAAATCAGGCAAAATCGTTGAAGGCGCAGCCAGCAAAGTCGATGTATCGCCGGACGGTAAAACCTACACGTTTACCATTCGCGACGATGCAAAATGGTCGAATAATGAACCTGTAACTGCCAAGGATTTTGAATACTCTTGGAAACGTGTATTGAACCCTGCGACTGCTGCTTATGACCCTTCTTCTCTGTATTACATTAAAGGTGCAGAAGCTTATAACACGGGAAAAGGAAAAGCTGAGGATGTCGGCGTGACCGCCAAAGATGATCATACACTGGTGGTTGAGCTGAAATCTCCGTTGGCCTTCTTCCCAACCATTGTCGTTGGCCATGCTTATCTGCCGGTTCAAGCTTCCGTTGTGGACAATAATGAGAAGTGGGCAGCAGAAGCCGATACGATCGTAGGTAACGGTCCTTACATTGCTAAGGAATGGAAACATAATGAGCAAATTACGCTGGCTAAAAATGATCAATACTGGGATAAATCCAACATCACGATGGATACCATCCATTTCAAAATGGTTCAGGACTCCAACACGTACTATCAACTGTTCAAAACGGGTGAGCTTGACCTGATCCTCTCCCTGCCAGTGGATACGCTTGATCAGGAGCGGAACAATGCGGAGTTCCTGTCCCATCCTTCGTTCAGCGTATATACCTACTCTTTCAATGTGGAGGAAAAACCTTTCACGAACAAAAAGATCAGACAGGCCCTCTCTTATGCACTTGATCGTGAAGCGTTGACGACAAGTGTAACCAAGGGCGGTGAAACACCAGCTTTCGGATATGTTCCTTACGGCGTAACAGCACCATCCGGCAAAGATTTCCGGGAAGAGGCGCCGACCCAATATTATGCGTACGATCCGGCAAAAGCCAAAGAATTACTGGCGGAAGGATTGAAAGAAGAAGGCTTGTCTGAACTCCCGACAGTTACCTTCAAATACAATACGTCCGACAAACACAAAAAAGTAGCCGAAGCCATTCAGGAAATGCTCAAAACCAATCTGGGTATTGAAGTCAACTTGGAGAATCAGGAATGGAAAACATACATCGATACCTTCAAGCAAAAGAACTTCCAAGTCGCACGTATGGGCTGGGAAGGAAACTTCCTCGACCCGCTGGGTGTGCTGGAACACTACACATCGAAGAACTCCAACAACTTCACCAACTGGAGCAATCCTGAATACGACAAGTTGATTAGCGAATCCACGTTTGAGCTTGATCCAGTTAAACGGTTTGAAGAGCTGCATCAGGCGGAGGCCATTCTAATGGACGAACTGCCAATTATACCGATCCTCTTCTCTGCCGACACTGCATTGATTAGTCCAAGTATTGAGGGCGTTATCTTTGATACTCGTTCCAACCCGGATCTCCGCTTCACCAAGCGGGTATCCGAGTAATGTTTATCCGTTACGCTCTGTCCGGTCTGATAGCGGCCCTGGCCGCCTATCTGCTGGACTTCTGCGGAATACTAGGTGGCTCCGGTGGCCTACATGAAGGTTCAGACCAGCTGTTTGTCGCCGGCCTGATATGTCTCTTGGCCGGAACAGCAATCCATGTGCTGCAAAGTGGGTTCATGAACCCCTTTCTGCAAGGGTTCAGCGATCTCAAGCGCATGTTTGTCAGAGAATCCAACGCCCTGCAACGGGAAAATGAACGGATTCGCACCCAGACAGCTCTGCCGTTCTGGAAAAAGTCCTTACTCCGCCAGCTCACGGTCTATACCTTGGGCGGCGGTTCAGGTCTGATTCTATGTTCACTATTGCTTCTCTGGCCCGCATCCTATTAAATCCAACATAAAAGAATCGCTCCCTGGTGCGGCTTGATGCCTGCACTTCGGGGAGCGATTCTTTTGTTTTTCATTAAACATAAAAAGAGTGTATCTCCCTAGAAAGCTAAATAAAAATATCTTAGAATTAATGCGTGTCTGAAAGAAGCCTTCCTAATATAGTGCATCAATATTTTTAAACTTGCTCACTTTCCTTTTGCTGTACAATGACGCTATTTAGATTGAAAATACCCTGGTCTAGGCCAGGGTATCTCCGTTCACTTTATTCTCCCACATTTTTTTGGTTTATGTACTTCATCTCAAGCTCTTACATTATTTCGTTATTAATTCTCTTGGCTTGTACAATCTCCTTGATAATCTTAGAGCGATTCCAGACAACAAACTTGAAGACATGTCCACTGTCCAACGTAACGGTAATTCCATTAGGGATTAGTCCCCATGTCGCACTTTTCTCAATCTTAGTCATAGCCCAGATCTCGATTTGAACCCATTCCGTCTGAAAATTCAGGCCATGAGGAATAAAAACTAATCGTTCATTAGTAAGGAAAAGCTTCCCTCCTACTCCTTCAAAACCTCTTAACCAGTTTGCTTGAATCCTTTCAAAAATGACGTACTCAGTAGGGCCCAATTCTTCCATTTCTATCAGTCTCCTTTTTCAGCCTAAAGCCGATCCTTTTTGCTTCAATCTTTATTATTATAGGTCGTTTTGACCGATATAGGAATATTTTTGCACATGTTCATCTTGTAAAAAAAGCACTGCCCAACGGAATCACTCCGTCTTGGACAATGCTTAATATTAGTGCTTTGAAAGGAAACATCCTTCTCGATTACAGATTACATCTCTTTCAGAATACCTTTAACCAGTCCGATGAAGGTAGTTTTCACTTTTGCCGCAACTTCAATCACTTCATCATGACTTAACGGCTGATCCAGAATGCCGCAGGCCATATTGGTCAGGCAAGAAATGCCCAGTACCTTCATCCCGCCATGAATGGCTACAATCGCTTCAGGTACCGTCGACATACCCACAGCATCCGCGCCCATCGTACGAATCATGCGAATCTCGGCTGGAGTCTCATACGCAGGACCGCTCCACCATGCATATACTCCTTGCTGCAAACCAACATTCTGCTCCTCCGCTACCTTCATGGCAATACTGCGCAATTCACGATTATATACCTGTGACACATCCGGGAAACGCACGCCCAGCTCGGCATTATTCGGCCCCATCAGCGGATTATTGCCTACCAGATTGATATGATCGGTAATCAGCATAAGCTGTCCAGGTTCGAAGCTGGTATTGATCGCCCCACAGGCATTGGTGATGATCAACTGCTCGACACCCAGTGCTTTCATAATCCGAACCGGGAACGTGACTTCACCCAGTGTAAATCCTTCATAATAATGAAGGCGTCCTTTCATCGCTATGACTGTCTTGCCCATCAGTTCTCCGATGACCAATTCGTTGGCATGACCAATAGCCTCGGATTGAGCGAAATAGGGAATGTCCGTATATGGAATGACGGTAGCATTCTCGATCTCGTCGGCGAGCGCTCCTAGCCCTGATCCCAGAATCATGCCCACAACAGGCTTATCATTAATACGGTTTAATATGTAGTCTCTGGCTTCCTGAATATGTGCGGATTGATGCATAAATATATTCCTCCTGATCATCTGAGTTTGGATTTAAGTAGGTACTATAAACCAAGTGTAATGAACAATAGTGGACATGTAAATGGGAGCCGGATAAAGAAGGACTCTGCTTCTCTTCCCGAAGGGGTTAAGGTTTCGATCAGGAAAAAATGAGCTATCTTCGCTTTGTAGAAAAAAGGGCCCGCTCGCTCTACCGTCTCATATCGGATTTCTATGATTTGTTCCGCTTGGAGTGGAGTCTGGCTCCATCATAATGTCCTTTTCAAAATGGCGTTCCTGTGATTGAATATCTAGGGGATAACTTTGGACTTCATAATCATACCATTTTGTCTCTTGCTGTCTTGGTTCTTACGGTGTCAGATGTCCTATTAGGGTTAAATCATCTCAAAGATTGGGGCGCAAAAATCGGTACCTTTCTGTGCTTTGGCACAACGATCAATGTTGTCATTACTATAATTACTAGCTTTTATAAATAGATGATGGATTCTTTATTATGCAAAAGAGGAGCGGATGTATTATCCACTCCTCTTTCCTCCAATTTAATCTGCGCTTGCTGTAATGTGTTCCCACTTGTCATATTCCTCAAGCATGCCATTCAGCTGCGTACGCGCCATCACCAGTCCCATGCTTCCGAGAGCCAGTCTTCTTGGAGGATTGTCTGTGCCGGCAATATCAGCAACCGCTGACATGGCTTTTTCAACATCGCCATAAGGCGCGGTCTCAGCAAGATCATTATACCAATCATACAACGGTTGATAGTCCGGGATATCGCTTGTAATTTCTTGAGTATTTCCTTGGAAACCTGTCTTGAATCCTGCAGGTTCTACAAGGGTAAGGTTTACGCCCAAGCCCTTAACCTCAGCTGCCAGACCTTCACTCAGGCTTTCAAGCGCTGCTTTAGAGCTACAGTAGATAGACAGCGTTGGCAAGCTTTGTACGCCACCCATAGATGAGATATTGATAATGTGACCCGAGCGATTTTCCCGCATCTGTGGAAGAACGGCTTGAATGGTGGTCATTACACCAAACACATTCGTTTCATATTGCTGACGTGCTTGGTCAACGGATACTTCTTCAAAAATACCTGCTTGAGCATATCCGGCATTATTGAGCAGCACATCAATTCGTCCATATTGGCGCGTTACCGCATCCACAACCTCGTGGGTCATTTCCTGATTAGTAATATCCAGGGCCAGGACTTGTACATTACTATATTGGCTAAATTCAGCGGCAGCTTTCGATGTATCCCGCATGGTAGCGACGACATTCCATTCACGCTTCGCAAATTGAAGAACCAATTCTTTGCCGAAGCCTGTTGATGTGCCTGTGATTAAAATGGTTTTACTCAAGTGTATTCCCTCCAGATCACGAATTGAGCTTGGCTCGTGAGTTATCGTAACCCTTAAAGTTCACTTTAAGGCAAGCATTATTTTTTAATGGACTCCCACCATTACAGCTCTTTAATCTGGCTTGAACCTACGCCCCATTTTGTCAAATGTCCAGCGACCCCTAACGGAACGATAAATTGTTTGACCTTTCCTTTTAGCTTGCGGATAGACTCATAGTCCAGATGACCATAATGGTCATTCGTTATCAAGACGACATCGATGTCAGGCAAATCCTCAATCTGTGCTAGCAGCTTATTGCTATATCTCTTTGGCCCCGCGAAAGCGACGGGGGAGGCGTATTTACTGATACTGGATCTAGCAGAAGCTTCACTCCACTGATCTTCATCAATAGGGTCGAATGACCAAACCACATGACTTGATCCTCGGTACTGTCTGAAAATGCTTTTGTATCAAAGATCTCCATTGGAAGAGTTACCTTTGGTCGGCCATTTGGGTTTCCTTTTATCGTATCGTATAGGGCTCCAGCGTTATCTTTTAAACTATAATCCATCGATGTCGGTATTTGATTGGTAAACTTCCCATCGATAAAGTTAGCGGATTTCTCTCCTGCTTTCTTATTCCGATGAAAATTTTTTAACCATGCTAGTATATACCTTAAAGTTCACTTTAAGGTAAGTTTTTGGTTACAGCAAAAGCCACCCTATTCTTACACAGAGTGACTTGTCACAATCTCGACTTATATGGTCGTATCTAATTCCCCGATGTACGTGAGAAAACGTTCCTCAGGATTTCCCTTTTCTATATCGTTATACACTTCAAGCTTCTGACTAACGGCTTCAAAAGCCTCATTTAGCACTTGCTGCTTCCTCTTGATCTCCGCTTGATGGGCTTCTAGTATGGCTCTGCGCTGTCCGATCGTTTCATCTCCCTGCAAGGCGAGGTCAACGATTTTTTTCAAATCCGCTACGCTCATTCCTGTGGCACGAAAACATGTTATTAAGCGAATCCAGTCTATATCTCTTTTTTCAAAAAGGCGGTTGCCGTGATCATCCCTATGAATATCGGGTAAAAGTCCTTCTTTATCATAATATCGGATCGTATGAGCAGGGCAATTTAATTTTTCTGATACTTCCTTGATTGTAAACAAATTACTCTCCCCCAAGTCCAGTACATAAGATGTTTCAGCTTGCTCTATTATAAGCGTTAAACTGAACTTTAAGTCAAATGCTTATAACCCCAGACTGTAGGTCTGGGGTTACTGAAACTAAGGGTGTGGACATCCACCACTGTAATCTAGTTAGGATACCTACTCTTTACTCTATTCGCAGTTCGGAATCCAATCTGTAGCTGCGCCCTGCTTCATAGCTGAACGGTAGATTCTGTTCACCATAGCGAAGCGTGGTGTTTCCCGTAGCTAATGCGCGGACTGACACCTCATCCAATCGTCCCTCCGACCAGATGACGTCTATCTCCAAGGCTCCTCTTGCCCGAAGTCCTTGATATTGCCCTGAAGACCATAATGACGGTAGGGCTGGCAGCAAATGAAGCTCCCCTGCATGACTCTGTAGCAGCATGTCCGCGATCGCGGCCGTTCCACCAAAATTGCCATCCGCCACATAGATAGGACTCTCCGCTCCGCCAATACCAGGCTTCGAGAAGGTCATCAAGTTATCAAAGCACAAGTTTCCAACCAGATGTGAAATCTGCTCATAAGCACTTTCTGCATCATGTAGACGAGAATAGCAGCCTGCAAAGGCAGCTACCGTAAACTCCACAGCCTCATGATTGTTGGTCGATTTACGAGACTCCAAGGTAACACGCGCAGCCTCACTAAGCTCAGGAGTATGCTGCGGTGTGATGCGATAAGCTGGAAATAGACTGTGTAAATGGGACAGATGACGGTGCTCAGGCTGTGCCTCAACGTAATCCTCCAACCATTCCTGAAGCTGCCCTTTCTGGCCGATCTGAAGGGGTGGCAGCAATGCAATGGCTTTTTTCAAATCCGCTTGAAGCTGCTCATCTACCCCAAACTTCTCTGCAGCCTCCAAGACAAATTCGAACAGATCGCTTACCAATACCTGATCCAGCGTTGTCCCCATGGACAGATAGTGATGCTTCTGCGTGCCATTGGCATGGAAGGTATTTTCCGGGGAGATCGAAGGTCCCGTAACAAGCCAGCCATTCTTCGGATGCACAACCATATAATCTAGGAAGAATACAGCGGATTCTTTTAGAATAGGGTAGGCTGTTTGACTTAAGAATTGCTCACTCAACGTAAATTCGTAATGATCACGCAGCTGCATGGCAAGCCACAGGCCACCTGTCACATTAAGCCCCCAGGAATTCTGCCAAGCTGGGGCTGTAAATCCCCAAACATTGGATACGGTATGCGCCACCCAGCCGTCACTACCATAGAAATCTTGAGCCGCTGCTTTCCCACTCTCCGCTAGCTGTTCAATGTAACGAATTAACGGCTGGTGAGACTCAGACAAATGAGTCGTTTCTGTCGGATAATAGTTCATTTGCGTGTTAATATCAATGTGGTAATCACAGGTCCAGCCCATCCGGCAAGCCTGATCATCATTCCATATCCCCTGTAAATGCAGCGGCAGTGGCGAATCCTTTCTTGCGCCACAGAGGGTCAAATATCGGCCATATTGGAAAAACAACGCGAATAACGCAGGGTCCTCACCTTTGCCCTGTGATACATTGCGGATTCTTTCGTCCGTAGGTAATAGCGTGAGTTCAGATGTCCCAAGCTCTAAGCTAACTCGGTTATACAGACTGTTATAGTCCGCAATATGATCCAATTTAAGAGACTCATATCCCTTTGCTTTCGCTAATAGGTTCCTCTTGTTTCCCACGCGCATCCAGTCGTCGCCGGTCACACCATAGTCTGTATCTATTGCAAAATAAATAATAGCTTCCTTCGCGTTCGTAACCTCAATCGATCCGGAGTCTCCACTAATAAAACCAGCCTGGGTCTCAATGTGCATGCTTCCCTGACAACGAACGCCACATTCACCGTCGCTATGCAGTTTCTCAAGAGCTTGCCCCTTAAAGGAAATTCTGCCTTCCCCCTGTGGCTCGTTCCAACTTTCGAATAGATCAGTCTTGCCTTCCAAATGGATCTTGAATGAAATGCCATCCGGAGATTCGCTCCACAGCCTGCAAACGATAAGTCCATCTGCATGGGAAGCAAACAGCTCGCGGTGCACCTTTGCGCCCTCTATTTGATAAGTCGTCTTCGTGATTGCGTTTTCAAGATTAAGCTCTCGAACAACCTCTTGTCCCGAAGCTTTAAACTTCAAGATTACATCACATACAGGCAGATTAGTTCCAAAATTCGCCTTGCTCGGCTCTAATAATTGGCTCGCTAATCGCTCGCCGCCTTCGTAATCTCCATCGAAAAAGTGCTGTCTCAGTCGTGCCAAATCATCCTTGCCTGAGGAAAGGCTCGTAATAGGTTCTCTTTTTCCAGACCAATAGGTCGATTCAGTAATGTTCCAAACTTCTTGTTCTGCTCCGCCATACACGATTGCAGCTAATCTTCCATTTCCGACCGGAAAGCCTTCGGACCATGAAGTCGCTGGTTTGTCATACCACAATTTCTGTGTACTCATCACATGCTGCCTCCATAAGTATCTTCATTTGATAGTAATTATATTAATGGTTTTCTCCTTAAAAATCTTTGCACGAAACTATTATTTTTTATCTGAAAAGAAGATATGATCGCTGCTTTTCTCGTAGAAATATAAGGATAATTTATAGCGTGGAACATATAAATTCTTATAGTTGGACAATAAAACAGCTAGAGCATATAAAAATTTGCCCTAGCTATCCAAATAGTTCCATGAAGAATTCAACTTATAGACTTAATTAGTAACCTGTTTTCCTTTCAGCATTGACCGGAAAGCCAGCTTGAGCAATGGCGGAACAGCAAAAAAGATAAAAAATGTTCGGAATAGCTGATAACACGTAACAATCGACAGATCGCCGTTCACTTCCTTGGCGATGAGGGCCATTTGGTCCATACCACCTGGCGACAAGCCGAGAAATGCTGTGACGATTGTGATGTCATGCATTCGCGTCAGCAGTAGACTTAGCCCCATGGAGACCCCGATCAGCAGCACTCCGCTTAGTACTGCAAGCAGAATGATTTTCGTCTTGTTCTTCAGACTTTCCAGATCCAAAAGCAGCCCAATGTAGCCCCCGATCAGCAGCTGTGAAAGACTGAGCACAAAAGGTGGCAGTGCATGACCTTCATATCCGGTCAAATTAAGCAGGATCGTGCCAATCATCGGTCCAAGCAGAAATGCCGTTGGGAGCTTGATCTTTTTAGCAACGAACGCACTCAGTACGCATCCTGCGGCAAAGACCCAAATATGCGGTGATAATGTAACAAATCCAGTAGATCCGCTCGCAACAGCAGCTACAGCGCTATGGTTGCCACTCACATGAAACAATGGGCTGAAGATCAGCAGCGGTACACAGAAAATAATCATCATTAGCCGGGACACCTGCAAAAAGGTGACGACAGTGATATCAATGCCCTTCACTTCTTCGGCCAACGTAATCATCTGACTGAGGCCTCCGGGAATGCTACCCATGAGCACCGTTGGGAAAGGAATACCGGACAATTTCGAAATTAAAAACGCGATGGCCCCGGCACATAACAGCAACAAAGCTGTAAATAGAACCATAGTTGGTAGCTGAAGACCGATCTGCGTTAAGGTCGACAAGGTGAACGAAAGCCCCAGGGTATAGCCGATGATAATCATGCCGGTATCGCGGACTTGTCCAGGCCAGTATAAGGTGATTCCTTTAAATAATCTGGAGCCGATCACGAGGAACACCATGGAGCCGAGTAGCCAGGGAATTGGCATATGGATCAGTTGAAAAACAAATCCACCAAGGACAGCAATGGCAAAGGTCATCACAAAACGGCCCCACTTACTCTTTTTCCACAACGTAGCCCGGGCTTCGCCGGTACCGTCCATTACAGGTTCTCCGTTATTTTATCTAGGGCCTGTTGAACATCGCCTTTAAAAATGCCTCCATGGTAGCAAATTACAGTCTCTATTGGATAAGCCTTCAGCGTGCGGAGTGATTCCAGCGCCAGTGGCATATCTGGCGTAACTGCCGGATTAGGACCTATCAGCTTACCGTCTTCAACATTTAATGCATCACCTGCAATGAGTGTCTTACTAGGCTCATGGTACAAGCTGATATGACCTGGCGTATGCCCTGGTGTATAGATTACTGTCAGTCCGCCTCCGAATGGCAGCTTTTCCCCATCTGTCAGCAAGTCGGTTACATTCTTTTCTTTTCCCGAAAAAGTAGCTTCAAATGCAGATGCAAGATCCTGCGGAAGTGAGGCGATAAGTCCCTCCTTACGTTCCCCGCTGAACTTAATCATCGGCTTAAGTCCATCGATATAAGGCTGGTCATCCACATGGGCATATACCTTAACACCTTCACCCTTAAACTGTGGTAGGCTACCTACATGATCGACATCCTGATGGGTTAGAATAATGGAATGAGAGGCCGCAGGGTCAATTCCCGCTTGGGTCAAAAGCTCCGTAATTTGGCCGTAAGAACCAGGCATTCCGGTATCCACCAATACATAAGATTGCTCGTCACGGATTGCCACCGGGTTAATAACAAAATCATGCTCGCCCATCTTAAGTGTAAGCACCAGCATTTCAATCTGTTCGTTAATTTTCATATTGCGCCAAAGCGAATGCTCTGGCTCACCTCCCTAGAAATAAAATAAAAAACTCACAGGTTCATTATATGACTTTGGGGTTTTTGCGTCAATTTCCTTTATTGACCACAATAAGAGGACATGTCAGAATGTGTAGGGGTGGTTAAAATGGAACAATTCAAAAGACAACTAATCGTCGATACAGCAATGCGCATTTTTAGAGAAAAAGGATATTTCTCTGCCTCCATGCAGGACATCGCAGAAGCTTGTAGCATGGCCAAGGCGAGCATCTATAAAGTATTTTCCTCTAAGGAAGATTTATTTACCGGGGTATTTGTCGAGGTACACAGAATCCTGTTCGAAGAGGCAAGGGAGCTTGATCGGAGACTTCGACTGGAGGGGCTTCCACCAAAGGAAGTGCTGCGCCAGAAGATCGAATTTCAGCTGCAATATATGCTTGAAAATTATTTTTTCACCAGTGAGTTTAAAGAGCTTCCGGTCACAAGCAACGAGAACTTTCTAATCGAATGGAGAAAAAAACGTGCCTCTCTGCTGACCTTACATCAGGATTGCTTCTATGAAACATACGGCGAGCCTATTCTCCCATATCTCGGGGATGTTGTCGCTATCTTCCGCGGCATGGTCAAAGAATATTTGTCTCACACTTTTCAAGCGGTGATTGCTGTTCCCATGGCTAAATTGGCCGGATTTATTGTGGATCGGCTGGATGTTGTTATCGGAGATTTGATCGCCAGCAAAGCCCAACCTGTGCTCAAGGCATCAAGTGCTTTTTTCAACGAAATCAATCCACCAGATGACCAGACCCGGCAGGACAATCTAGATGAGCTTCTGAAGTTTTTTGCCGATAAAATCCGCGAGCTACCACGGCCAGAGCCCATTCAGAATGAACTGCTTGAGGTTATCGAATGGCTAAAGTTAGAGTTAGGACAACCAAAGCCTAATGGTACTCTTCTACGGGTATATATAAACTTTTTGGATTCAGTTAGCGAGTTAGCACCTTATGTACGACAGCTTAGTCTCGTACTGAAACGTTAGGCAGTAGAATAAGATCCATTACAAAGAAAAGCAACTGAACTTAATCAGTTGCTTTTCTTCATATAAATATAATTACTCCCTTATTAACTATTGTCGAGATTAATTCCCCGCAGCATCACTTCAAGTCCCCACCGGAACCGATCCATGATGACAGCTTCTCCTGAGAACAATTCCTCATCGTGCTGCCAATCTTCAGGGAGAAAGAGGGACCTTCATTCGAACCGCTCACGGTACGGATCGCTTGATCCCATTTCACTTGGACGCCCAGCTTCTCCAGAAGGGACCGAAGTGGGACGAGTGTCACACCTTTTTCGATGATCGATGCGGAATTACTGAACTGGATTTGCTTTCCGTTTGCTTTTCATGAAATCCATCCCCATGCTCAGCAACAGCATCAGTGCAGCAAACATCACGGATTTACCAATGGTTCTTTCAGGAAAGATCATATAGGCAGCTAGAAAATTGCCTGCGAAAACAAACAGGTAATTGCGGATGCGATCCATCTTCTCATCTCATTTCGGAATCAAATTTAGATTTCACTGTAATCTGCTGCTCTACCTTATCATGATTTTCCATATAAATCCATAACACAACTTATCTCTTTCGCTCAATCCCCTCATAGACCGCCTCGCAAAGTTCAGTTGTGAATCTGCCGGACATGCCCTCCAGAGCCGTATTCGTAAAAGCGACAACGCTCAGTTCTTCTGTTGGATCAACAAACCACGAGTGACCATAGGTTCCACCCATGCGCCACGTTCCAGTAGATTCCAAAGTACCCGCCTCAACCGGATCTTTCAGCACCGTGAATCCCAGGCCAAATCCTCTGCCTGGCCAATAAGGCATGTCCAGATCGCTAATCTGATTAGTCGTCATTTCGGCGACCATCGCTTTAGGAAGAAGCGAACCTCCACCTTGACGCAGCGTTTCAAGCAATATAAGAAAGTCTCCTGCACTTCCTATCATGCCCGCACCACCCGAAAGATAAGACGATGGATCAAGGTATCTTTCGGGTGCGAGTTGGAAGCCCCCCGTTCCTTCAATAAAAGGTACATGGTCCTCATCGCGCAAGCGACGAGGTTGCCCCGAACTGTTGGAACTGTCCGCATAGGCAGCGGTTATTCTCTCCGAGTCCACAGCTACAAAATCCGTATCCTTCATGCCCAGTGGATGAGTCACGAGCAGTTGTACTGCCTCTCGCAGTGTCAGCCCAGTCACTTTCTCAATAACAGCACCGAGTACATCAGTTGCAATCGAATATCTCCACATCTTCCCGGGCACATACAACAGTGGAGCAGAAGAAATCCTGAGCAAATTTTCTTCCAGCGTAATGCCAGCGATATCCATCCCATCCGATACTCCGGCAAGTTCGTACGTTCCTCCGTTTTCCTGAAAAAAACGATACGTTAACCCCGCCGTATGTGTCATCAGATGATGAACCGTCATGGAGGCAACTTCTCCATTTGGCTGTTTGGGACGGAATTCAGGCAGCCATTTCATAACCGGGTCATCCAGCTTTAATTCACCTTGGGATATCAATACCATGGCGGCGGTGGATACAATCGGTTTGGTTACAGAAGCATACCTGAACAGCGCATTTTCTTGCATGCGTCTGTTCTGTTCTCGATCGGCGAGGCCATCCGCGCTGTTATAGACCACTTCCCCTTTCCAGGCAATCTGAACAACGGAACCCACAATTCTTTTTTCTGCCAACGTACGGTTAATCACTTCTTCTACAAATGCAGGATTAAACTTCATATTTCTGTCTCCCATCTCACTCTTCCCCTCCATGTGCCACGTGCTTGATTATTTAAAGTAAGTGTGCTTATTATATAAATGATCTCATCCATATTACATAAGACAACCAAGTTATCTGCTTTAATCTGCGATAAATATAAAGGCATTTACAAAACATTTCCTATAATTTAAAAGGAGGCCATCTCATGGACCAAATCGATACTAATATCCTCTTTCATTTGCAAAACCAGGCAAGGCTATCCATGACGGAACTGGGCAAGCTGGTAGGTTTATCTCAACCGGCCGTAACGGAACGCGTGAAGCGTCTAGAAGAAAGCGGTGTAATTGAGGAGTACCGAACTATCATTTCCCCGCAGAAAATAGGGAGATCGAGTACTTCCTACCTTCTTTTTCGCACACGGGATTGTCATGCCTTTCTTGATTTCTGCCGTTCGTCACCCGAAGTGGTCGAATGTCATCGCGTGAGCGGAGAACACAATTACCTGTTGAAAATCATGACGGATTCGATTGCTGGTCTTGAAGCGTTCGGAGACCGATGCGATCAATACGGTACTTACACCACCCTCATCGCGATGTCTTCACCTATTGCAACCAAAAATCTCATCGAAGGAACGAATCCGGTGTAAATATTTCATCGATATAAGTTGAACAAATGATTTTACACTGGATCACTGCGCGGTCAGAACCATCTTTCGATCGCTGTTATCCCCAGATTTTTTTGATCCCTTATACATAAGGGAAAATCAGGGGATAAAGGCGGACGCTCCGCTTCTCCAGACTTGTTCTGACCTCTCCGTTTTCGTGTAAATGTTCTGTTCAATAACCTATCTTGGGAAACCATGTTTACTGGCGGACCAGGCGACGAGTAAGGCCATAACGATCAACAGGATCAGGGAAATCGGCAGGAAACGAGCCCCCATCTGGTCCAGAAGGATGGCTCCGACGATCCCTCCTCCTCCGATCCCCAGGTTCCATGCTGTCACCAGCATGGATTGGGCAATATCGGCACTTTTGCCTCCAGCCTGCGCAATTGCAGTTTGTAATAACGTAGCCGCCCCTCCAAATGTAAGCCCCCAGGCGACTACTCCTAAAATGATCATCATCGGTTGATGGATAAAGATCCCCATCGCCAGCGAGGCCAGCGCAAATAGAACAAGGCTAACCAGAATCAATAATCTCATGTAACGGTCAATCAACAGCCCAACAATCCATATACCGATCACCGAAGTCACTCCAAAGATCATCAGAACCAGGTCCACCCGTTCGGACAGCATCGTCTCGCTCAGATAAGGTGAGATATACGTGTACAGAATGTTATGGGCCAGTACCCAGGTCAGAACAACAAACAATATGGGACGAACCCCCGGTATAACAAAAATCCGATGAAGCGCAAGCTGATGACGGGCAGGTTCCCCTTCATAATCAGGTACTTTCCAGAGCACCCACAATACAAGTGCAACCGTCAATAAGGAGACTGTTCCAAAAATAAGGCGCCATCCTACGTAATTTCCCAAAAAGGTTCCCAAGGGAACGCCCAGCGCAAGCGCGAGCGGTGTGCCCACCATGGCGACAGCCATCGCTTTTCCCTTTAACGAGCTTGAAACCATCCGGCGTGCGTAACCCGCAGTCATCCCCCACAACACTCCAGCAGATACACCCGCCATGAAGCGTGCAGCAAGGGTCAAACCATATACCGAAGATACGGCCGTAATCGTGTTGAAAACCAGAAAACCGAAGATGCATAATAGCAGCAGCGGCCTGCGTCTCCATCCACGAGTTGCTGTCGTCAGCGGAATTGCCGCCAGAAGAGATCCCACCGCATACAAAGTGACGAGCTGTCCAGCCAAACCTTCCCTGATCTCCAGATCTTGTGCTATTTGCGGCAGCAGCCCCGCCGGCAGGCTTTCTGTAAGAATGCATATAAATCCAGCCATGGCCAAAGCGAGCAGAGCTGACCAGGGGAGGCGTTCTTTTGCCATTGAGTTCGGGTTCACAAAGACTCTCCTTTATCCTTTATTTTGTATAGTCCAAAAGCCCTTTGGCCTACAGAATAAGCTTATAAAATCGGACCAACATTTGGCATACTTAATCAACGGCAGATCGATCGTTTTAGGAGGATAATCCATTTAATTACGGTGTTTCACTTCGAATTTCAATGTAAACGCTATTAAACAGTAATCATCGCATGCTGGATCATTACAGAGGATAGAAGATTATCGAAGGCAACATCGAAGATGATTGATAGCGCTCCTGTTACTCGCTAGAATAATAAGATAATACACAGGATTTGATTCCAGTACCTATAAAAACACACTGAACTCGACTTCATAGAGGGGGACATCCCGATGTACAATCTTACATCCATTGAGCACCATACCAGGCTGCCCTCTAACGGCAACCCGTTTACACATGGAAGCCCTTCTGGACACAGAGTCGGATCTCATTCTGTCCAATGAAGTACTTGTTGATGAATACGACGCGATCAGCGCGATTGGACCTGTCTATATGAGCAGCTACTTCAGCAATTCGCTTGAGTGGTTCAAGGATACAGCCAAAGTATTGGGCAAAGAAAAAGAGGCAGACGAAATCGTGGATCAGTTGTATCAAAAGGCGAAGGATCTTGGCACCAAAGTTGCTGCCAGCGATGCCGCGGATGACACCATTCTGATTTTTCGTTTGACCGATAAGCAGATTCAGGTGTTTGCCCCAAGTGACAAATCACCCGACGCCTTCTATTCTCCGAACCTGCTGTACGATATAGCCGGACTCCATGCACCTGATCTTGCCAAAGCAGGCATTGTCATGAATGAAGTTATTGAGAATGTGTCGCTCGAATTGTTGCCTGAATTGAATCCGGATCGTATTTTCATGATCATCTCCGGTAGTGAAGCAGATAACGAACAAGCACTCACCAAGCTGCGTGACAATGCAGTCTGGAAAGGCATGAAGGCTGTGAAGAACGACCAGGTTTACCTGGTGGACAACACGGTCTGGGTAGCTGGATTTGGACCGATTGCCTATGGTCAGGTTCTGGATGAAGTAGAAAAAGCTTTGCTTGGAAACTGAACACAAGATTACTAGAGATTTGAAACATAAATAAAAAAAACAGGTATGTCGTTTACATGAAGGGAGAAGGCCCTCAAGGTAAATGCATGCCTGTTTATGTTTATGTTTATGATTTCTCATTTTAATGTAAAGCCCCCGAGTAGGTTTCCATCAGTTCATTAGAGAGCTGAATGGCTTCGGAACGATTCGTTGCAGGCATGGAAAGCATGAGCCCATCTTCGGAGCTCCAGCTTTTACTGTTCTGCTCTCCGTTCGAATCCTCCTCCGAAATGGCGATGGTGAGTTTGCTGAATGCACGATCAACAAATAGTGTGCCGTATAAGAAGATATCCGTTTTCCCATTTTCAAAAATGATGTATTCTATCACTCCGTATCCTTTATGAAAACGAATTTCGAGCCTCTTTTGATCTTCGGGTACAGGGAAAGGTTCGCCTTCAATATCAATGGTTCCTCTGAATATGTAATCACCCGAGGTCGTTAGATAACGCTTGCCATCCATGTTGATATGAACCGTTTGCTCTGGTTCCCTGTTGTCTTCTCCCCCCAGCCGGTATTTTACACCCACACCATCAAGATGGATCGTTCTGGGCAGAAACAGAAGAACCACACTGATCACAATCATCAATACCCAGATGGCAAGCACGATCGAAATTATTTTTTTCCTCATGGTCCATCTCCTCAACTCATCGGTCTACAACTTTTGAAGATATACTGTCTCTTCCTGATCTTCATTCCATTGAATATGGACAGGGATGGGAAAGTCTTCATTCTCCAAATATTTCGGACCCGAGGCCTGCTTAATATCCCGGAAAGGTGTACCCAGATTTTCTTCCAATCCGCTTGCCATTAGATCTTTACCGCCAAATTGATAACCAACATCTTTCACCATATTTTCGTCCCCGATATATCGAATCGTAAATTCAACCATACCGGTTTAAAACCTGTTGGTGACCACAACTTTCCAATGCTCGCTTTCCCCATTCAGGGATATTATCTTGTCAGAACATCCTACGAGAATAAACAAGAGCACAACCATAGCCAGGTACTTAATCTTCATTTTCTTTCTCCCTCCTAATCAAAGATGGCATATGAATTAATTACAAATTATAACATATAAACCGCCCGCTTAACTTTTTCAATGTATTCCGTTTGTTCTTTATTCCGGCACTGAATCAGGCCTATGCTTACAGATGACTTAAAACGCACGGCTGAAGTTTGTACACAATTTTATACAAAAAAAAACCGGCCACCTCGTGACCGATTCAATCAGCTCCTCGGGGAGCGTTGGCATATATGTGCGAATGACAAAGAAAGTATGACTGGTACTCCTTAATGATACTCCAGAACGGCTCCTTCGGCTGTAGCTAATGATCGAATACAAAAGGCCAGCTTATGCTACCACGCAAAAACAAAAACACCTCCGTATTCCGTCGATGATGGCAACAGAGCAATATGCCGTGGAAGGTACTTTGTGATGGCGAGTATAGAATGGTTAATATATGATGGCGTGCGAAGGGTTACAACTTGTCCACCTGTAATAATGTTACCGGCTTCACCGTACAAGCTGGACTAATCTGCTCCTCAGTGAGTATGTTCAGCTTGATCAGGCTTTTCAGCTTATGACTGTCCACCTTGGACAGCAGTCGCCAGATGTCCGGATCGGGAAGGGATGCGTACAGCTTCTGATCATCATATTCCTTACGGTGCTGAAGCACCATTTTCACAGTGTATCCGCCAACTTGCGTCTCATAGACGCCCTGCTCCTCACAATACCCGACAATCTCATCTCGCAACACAGATAGTCGTTGTTCAATTTCTTTTTGTTGCTGTTTCAGTTCAAAATAGGTTTGCACCTTCTGTTCCATACCCATCACGCTCCTCTATACCATAGGTATGCAACGAAGGAGAGTTTAGGACAGAACTACAGCAGTTCATCATTTAAATATGAATTTTTGCCAATAATCTTTTTAATCCGCTGTATCACACCCGGGCCCATAGGAACATTAGACACTCGCTTTAATAGAATCCAGCGCAAACAAGCCATAGCTTCAAAAATCTCCGCATCGTCCGGTGTGTATTCCGATAGACTCTTGAATAGAGCACTGTACATCTTACCGTTTCGTTCCCCCGCATAGATCGTCATCAAAAAAATGGACCACGCCATATCGTACCTGGGATCACCGCGCTGCCCATTCGTCCAATCGATAATGGTGTATTGGTCATCTGCCTCCAGAACATTTCCCAGGTTATAATCACCATGGATCAAATGATCCTGCCTAAACTCAGTCCGTTGAAGAAGGCTGGCCAGAATCTGATGCATATCCTCATGCAGTTCAATGGAGGGAAAAAAATATCCTACGAAATCATATTGTGGTATGAAATTTGCATCCGCGTTACCCGTATCTTTTATATCATAACCATGGACTTGAATTAACTTTTGAGCCAATTGCTCCAGCTTGGTTTTGCTTAACTTGGCTATAGGCTCCCCGTCATAACTCATTAACAGGACTTGATTAGAATCCATATCCATGCCCCAACCGTACGGTTTGGAGACTTGTATTCCACTCTCGTATAGTTCAGATAATAGTTCATACTGGTTGCGAATATTAGGTTTGGAGTCCTTGTTCCATATCTTTAACACATAAGAGTGATCAGCGCATTCTATCTTCACAACGTCTGCTTCCAGCCCTGGTGATAGGGGAAGCATGTTATATGGTTTTCCAAGCAGGCAGCGAATTTCTTCGCTCAACTCCACCCAATGGATACTTTCCAGAGTTAACCTCATTTGGCCCGACCCTTCTCTATGAATTTAGAAATAACGGTATCTGATACTCCATTAATCTTTATAATGATTTATCAAAAACCTTCTGCCACTTCTTCTCTTCATATTCGATGGCAATATAGAACTGATGCGCATCTTCCCTTATCCCGTTTGATCGCACCCTGATTTTGTTAAACCCGTTTATCCGTGCCCATTTCTCACATTCGCTCATGATCTTTTTACCGATTCCCGCACCTCTATGATGCTCATCGACAACCAAGCCACCAATCTCGGCAAAAGGGGCACTCTCGATAGAATGTCTTCCCTGCACGTGACCCCAACCCACAACAACGGAATCAATCTCGGCTACACAAATATAATGATCGGTCAATGAGCTTAGTCGATTCAATCTTTCGCTGATTTCTGCTGTTGTACTGGTGTAACCCAGTTGACGGGATAATTGGCTCATCACCTCTCCATCCCCAATTCTAGCTTCTCTGCAATGAATCATAAACTCTCCTTTTCTCCCTAGTTATCAGGAGCAATAAGTCCTTTACCAATGAAATTGGCAGACACGGGCTTCTTGTCTAGTTCTCTGGACCATACCGATAATTGCCCCATATGGTGAATCTCATGAGCAATCACGTGACGCATCACTTCTCCCCACGATTCCTTGACGACGGTGCTATCCAATTCAGGATCGATGTAGGGTCTCTTTTCCATGCTGGAATCCCAGGATAGAACAAATGCCTCCACTTCGGGTCGCAGTTTGCGCTCAAACTGTCGTATAGCTTCCAGTGTTTTATAGTCTTCAAAGTTCTCTATACCATCCGGTTTGCCCTGCAATACTTGGAGCCAGCTCCACTCTACATCAATGATATGAAAAAACGTTTGTAATATATTGCCTACTCCACCTGTTCGAGGCTGAAGCAGCTCTTCCAGCGGTACATCCTCACACCACTGAAACCATTGCTCACGCACGATCCAGTTATAACGAAAGAAAGATTCCATTTAGCCATTCTCCTTTTCTATATCATGCGTTTTAAGTGTTTTGATCAGTTCCATATTGGCAAAAGTCTTGTCCGAATGCTCAAGGTGTTTTCCAAAATCCAATGTCATGCTTCCAAAAACTTATAGAAACTTATGCATCCATTACGTAATCACAGCACTAAACGGGCAAAATCATTATACTTACTTATCTGCCGGATAGTTCAACGGAAAGAAACAGCCTGTACAACCTGCAGGCTGCTTCATACTCATTTGAACTAACGTTACCCGTTAGCTTAAAAAACGTGTGGTGTATTCAACTGTAATCTTCAATCAAAGAAATTTTTCCTTCATTAATCTCGAATGTTGTCTTTCCTTTTAATTGCAGCTTATCCCCACTCTTTAATGCATTAGGAAAATCCACGGCAAGAATACCTTCATAATCTATTCCTACCTCTACTTTATCATTTATAACACTGTAATTGGTAATTGTCTGGCGACGGCTAGAGAACATCGTTGACGACTGTTCTGCCAACTCCCTAAATGCTTGTATTCCTCTGGTCTCCGTTGTAGTTTCTCCATTGGAAATATTACTGAATATTATGTCATTATGTAAGAGTTCGACCATTCTTTCAATTTCAAATGAATTGTATGCTTCAAGATAATTTTCAATTATGTCCCTTATCTCTTTACTAACCATAACCGTACTCCTCTCCTTTACATAAAAGATAATACCCTTGTTTACCTGGGCAACTTATTCTCAATGTAATATTACCATATATTTCTACATTTAAAATATCACGAAAACACCAAAATTCTAAGAATTTTCTGACATACTTATGGGTAAATATCTGACCTCTTTATGGGTTAAGTCTAAAATTTTTCCAGTTGTTAAACTTATGCTTCCACTACTTGATGAGCACTTCAGTATAACCTCGGTATTTTCACTAACAAATGGATAGCAAAGTAACGATATGGTTATTGCTTATAATTATGAAACACAAAATTGTATAAGGGAGGGAGTCTGTCAGTTTCAAATCCAAGGTGAGAACAAATAAAACCGGCAAAGTACGTTCATTTCAAACTAAGCAGCGCATTCACTGTAATTCCTCACTTCTTCAACAAAAGAAAAAGAACTAACTAATGATAGTCCGTTGAAATTTTTTTGAGTTGAAGACCATTCTGACGATATGTGACAGGCATTTCACTGATTTGTAGCAGAAATAACTATCGTGTGTATTTCAATTCCCACCTATTAATTGCGCTCGGTGAAACACTCATTTGTATTAGTGACTATTCTCTGCATCTGTTTAACTAACCTGCCCGATAGCTTATATAAGGCGTCATCACTCGTTTTCTCGTCCTCTACCGTCCCTAACGGTATACAAAAAAGGATCGTCAGCATATCTGCAACGATCCTTTTTTGTCAGCCTGCTAGTTGAAAACAACATCTGACGCCGGTAAATACCGAATTCAGTTTACAGCCTAAGATTTCTATTTTATTTCGTATTAAAGCTCTTCCTTCGTATTTGCAAGTTTAACAGAAAGCAATCCTGACATGTTGCCACCGTTTTTAGTGCTGATGCTAACCCAGTGGGTACCTGTTGCCCATGGTTTTGTTCCATATTCAGACCAAGTTGCACCAGGAGCTACAGAGAATAACATTTTTTGAGTACCAGACAGAGTACTTTGAGTAACTCGGACAGTGAGGGTTTCCTTAGATGTATTTTGAACCCAAACTTTGACCCATCCATAATTTGCTTGGATATTAAAACTCTTCGTGTAGCTACTTCCGGAAATCTGTGAATTCACAATCTCATTATCAACTGCCATTGGGGTAATGATTCCTTCGCCTTGTGTAGATGCAGTAGTTGCTGATGAGTCCCCTACATTATTTGTTGGTGCTGCAGATGCAACCGTGACAGCTGCTACCAAGGATAATGCCGACAAACCTACGAACAAAGTGCTTTTCTTCATAATTAAAAACCCCTCTTATTCAAAAATATACATAAAAATAGCTTTGCAAATTTACCATAAGTTACATGTATATACAATAAGAAAATAATTCCAATTTCAATGGGCGGCTAGCTCAAAAACATTACAGATGATACAAAAAAGTCACTTGCTTTCGCAAGTAGCCTTTAACCGCTAAGCCTAGTAAGATGATAATAAATAGAGAGGGGTATTCTCCCAAATCAAGAGCGCCTAATCAAAGGAGAGTTTATGAAAATCTCGATGCCTTTTTTGATAAAGGTGTGCTGAATAAAGTTGCCAGCGTATATCGCAATCATGATACCGACATACCTGCCGTTATTATCCCAAAAACGGGCACTGTACAAACAAGCGGGAATTTGGAAATCAGACTGCAAACCCCTGCGGGTGGATGGTGGTTCAGTGAAATCGTCCCCCTCAGTCTGCGAGGAATTCGCGACGATCTAATACTTGTCGGACCCAGCATACTGCTCCTAACGAGCGGTATGTTGTTGTTTTTTCGTTAGAGGGACGCTTGAAGCTACTCCAATTAAAAAAGAAGTGTTATACCATTGTGAAATCATGTGCAAAAAAATACCCGAACAAAGAAGCTTGGGTTTTCTGAATCTGATGAAACTTTCTTGTATACCTTTGCGGACGGTAGAGAACAGGGGAATTATATTAGACTAATAATATCCCATTAAGCTTCATGTCCAAGGTATACAAAAAGGATCGTCAGCATTTCTGCAACGATCCCTACTGTCAGTCCGCTAGCTGGCTGTATACCCGAATTATCATAAGCCTTCTATTGGGAACTCACGGCAACTTTTGATATGGTAAAAACAAAAGAGCCGCGATCGTCGCAGCTCCCTACTCTTTTGGTGTCGTTATTCTCTTCTTTACATAGAGTAAAACATGAATTCCAGCGTATATAAACAGGACATTAAATAAATACAGAAGAGCATTCACATATACAGTGGAAAGGAACCAGATCGTATCATCAGGTTTCTTATAGTGATAATCAGTAAAGAACCGCAATGGAAAACCATACTCTGTTCGTAAAGGCCCCTCTGTATAGGCTGTTCCTGGAATAAAGATCACAGCTAACACGGCAATCCAAGCCGAAAGATTAAATATTCTTTTATTAAACGTCAATTCATCTCATCCATTCATTACATTTTCGGTATCCACCATATTCGCAAACATGCTCAGAACCGTATTGTGATGTTCTATAATCTGCTCAGCTTGAAGAATATTGGAATTCCATGTGCTGTGAGCATCACGAACCAAGGTTAGTGCATAGCCAAGGCTACTTGCTCTGCGACAAGTCGTATCCACGCATATTTCCGTCTGCATGCCAGTCAGAATAAGATCCGTCACTCCGTTTTCTTGCAATTTCAAATTCAGATCTGTTTCGTGAAACGAATCCGGTGTTTGCTTTTCAATAATAAGGTCACCAGTGATCGGCGCAATGGACGGATGGATCGCCCAACCTGCCGTTCCACGCTCAAGGGGACTGCCTGCTCCTTCACTGTGCTGAATGTAGATAATGGAGTGACCTTTTTGCCGAGCCTTAGCAATGACGTGTTGTATTCTCTGAAGCAATAAGCCCCCTTGATATACGGGATCTGATTCATCGAACATGGCTACCTGAACATCGATTACAAGTAGTGCACAGTGGGTTGGCATCTTATATTCCTCCTGAAAAATAATATTAAATCAGCACTTGTTATGACTACTTCTTCCGTTTTCGCACCGTTAACAAACCTTCCAATCCCAGATCGATCAACACAAATAGTATAGCAGCAAGGACGCCAAATAAGGTCAAATTCAATGAATCTTTAAAATTCAAAATTTCTTCTCCAGCGCCCATGAGCAAATAATAGATATACATTCCTAAGACTCCAGCACATGCGTAGCCCAGTATTCTCAAACTTAGATAAATTACATAATTTGCGAAACGAGATCTACTCAACAGATAATCCAGCAATAAAGATAAAGGTAGCCCGATCAATGTGATCAGGGGAGTCGCATATACAAGATAAACAAGAATATAAAAATCAAAGTTGTAGGATTCATTCATGGATATTATACTTGCAATTAAAGTAAAACTAATGATGGTTAGAACGGTCGTTAGCAGCTTTCTTCCAATGTTCATCTCATCCCTCCCAGAAGGTTACCCACATTCATTGAATGTTCCTATGCGTCAGATTTTCCCGGTTGCCATCCGATTTCTTGGGACCATATATGAGCTTTCTCTAATATGCTCCACACCATCGGTCCTTTGCCTTCCACGTATTTTGGCCGCTGGTCCTTATATAATGCCATAAGCCTGTGCTTCTCTTCTGCATATTTCAATCGATCCTCTGGATGTTCCCTCAAATAATCTCTAAAAAGCAAGTTCATCTGCTCAGAGAAACTCCCTGCTTGTCTGACGTGTACATGTGTTCTCCTGCATCCGGGGACTTCGCGAAAGTATCGCTTGGTTTTATCCGGATTTTCTTCTCTGAATACGAAGCTCACCGCTTCGATTTCATGCCTGTAGTTAGGCAAATCTTCGTAATTGGATACGGAAATTTGTATATCTATGATGGGTTTGGCGTCCATTCCGACGATGGAAGTTGATCCGACATGGTCAATCCGCACAGCTGTTTCTCCCAACGCCTCTCTTAATTGCATCGCCGGTTTCGAGGAACATATGCCTCCAAGCAGGGTCATACGTTGCAATTCTCCATTGATCTTCCACGAAGTCCTCCCTTAGTTATCTAATCCAGCTACATAAGGAACAACACGTCTTTCTATACTTTTGTCACATTCTTAAATTATTAATTCGCTACAGATGTCATCCGAAAACTAAAAATCATCATTATTTATTCCTAGTTTTATTTGTTTCTTTAACTCAGTAATGTATTCGTATACATCATCAATATTTACTATACCTTCGATATTCCTCCTCAATAGATCAATGATAAAATTACTATCATTCTCTCTCAGCCTTATATCTTTTAAGTAGTTATCATTATAGTCATTAATAAAATCTAATTTGTTCTTATAAAACCGAAATCGTTCCAATACATAAATTTCCTTGAGATTAATGAATAAAGCAAAAAAAACCTTAAGATTTCTGGCTACTAAAGTTACTTGATTACCAGATGCCATTGGCTGAATAAAAATAATAGGAGCTTCTTCCAGATCACTAATTGATCCGTTAAACGTTAAAAAAGCAAAGTGGTCACCATCTACCCCTGTTCTTCCAAATACGATGGCATCATCTGGGGTACAGTAATATCTATCATCATCATTATTAAAACTAATATAAAAACCCACATAATCATCGAAGGTTCCATCATGTCGTTCACGTAGTTCCTTATCTATTCGGACGACGTCTACTAATGATTCAGGCATTTCATAATTTATTTTCACGTTTAAACACCTCTTCCTGATATCATAACTATGTACAAGTCTATTTGAAAACGCCAAAAGATAGTTTCATTATTATATTTAGTGAGGATTCCCGCATCGCTATACTTGTATTTCTTTGTTAGCATCTACATTACTTCTATTAATTCTATATTTTGAAACATATTTGCAAAAAAGAGAAGGAACAAAAGTCCCTCCCCTTACCTTTTCAGATATAATCACACTTAAATTTAGAAAACTCAGCTACAGAACCTTCTCCGCTCGCATATAGACCAATGAGCACCCCTGTAAATCCCCCGGCAACTTCCGAGGAAAGGTATTTCGTCTGTGCTGTACCTAAGAGGGTGTCCTTGCCATCTGCATGAATAAGGAAGCTGTAGCGTTCATGGCTTGCCTGTATAACCAATGTGGCATGATGATCACTTCCCAGTGCAACTTCATTTTCGACTGATTTGATATCCCCAATATTCAGACGCTCAATTACCTTATACCCGCTCTGCTCTTTGCGAATGGCCAAGTCATAATGGTGCTGTTCATCCATATAGATGGTGATGCCTGCCTCTCCATTCGTAATACTGACATCAACAGAGATGGTCGCGTCAAAGTCTTTTTGACGTAGGCCAATGAATGTCGGGGATGCCGGAACATCCAGAGTCACTTCGGTTCCTTTTAACTTTAAGTTGCCTTGCTCTAACAAGTAATTTTCTGTATTGGGATGACGAAGATAACACCAGTCCAGATTCCAATCCGTGTTCTCAAACGTATAGCTTTTCTTCTCTTGTTGAATGACTGTGTCGGAAATACGATCAGTGTCAAAACTTATAAGAGTCGTACCTTTATGTCCTGCCGTAAACCAGCCTTCCTCGTCGAAGGTAACTGGCGTAAGGAATACTTCCCGGCCCAGATGATGATAAGTAAGCCATTGTCCACTCTGACGGAATCCCAAATGCAAGATCCACCAATTGCCTTCCTCGTCCTGAATCAGGTCGCCATGGCCAACCCCCTGCAGTTCATAACCTCCCAAATTACGGTTGGTCAGAACAGGATTCTTGGCATAGGGCTCGAAAGGACCGGAAGGAGAATCTCCCCGCGCATACGTGACCATATGACCGTATTCGGTTCCGCCTTCAGATGCCATGAGGTAATAGTATCCATTGATTTTATACAAATGTGGGCTTTCCAGATAACGTCCGCCTGATCCTTGCCATACTGAACGGCTCGGGGTCTTTTTGCCACCTGTTTCAATGTCAATTTCACACTGAACGATTCCCCCAATCCCTTCATCGTCGGTACCATTGCTCATAAAGAAGGCCTTACCGTCTTCAAAATACAAATCCGGATCGATTCCCCCTTGATCCACAATAATCGGTTCTGACCACTCCCCGTATATATCGTCAGTCCATATGTAGAAATTCTGACGCGTGGTGTCGTTCGTCGTGGTCATATAGAATCGCCCGTTGTTGTATCGAATTGTTGGGGCGAAGACACCTCCCGAGCTGCTCACCGTCTCTAGGCGAATCTGGCTTTTTCGGGTTAAACAATGACCGATTTGGGTCCAATTCAATAAATCTTTGCTTTCAAAAAGCGGGACACCCGGAAAGTATTGAAAGGAACTGCACACCAAATAATAAGTGTCATCCACCTTGCAGATGCTTGGATCTGGATAGAACCCTTTAATGACGGGATTATTGTATTTCATTTGAGCCACCTCTTTTTCCATAATTCATATATTTAAGAATCCAACTTCATAAGCAGATAAAAAAATTAAACACTATCGCAAACATACTTTCAATGCATTAGAGTTGAAGAGTCATGTTAAATCCATTAAATTAATATATATATGATTTCAATAGACCTGGTTAGGAGATTGCTAAGGATGATCAAAGCGAACGGAGAAGCGAAATTTATACCGTTATACGAAGCGCTGGCAAGCGAGGTTAGATGGAGAATCATGGATTTGATTGCAGATAGCGAAATGAATGTAAAAGATATTGCGGCTGCGTTAGAACTTAGCCCCTCCATCGTCACGATGCACATACGAAAGCTTGAGCAAGCCGGACTGATTGATAGCCGTAGGATACGCCTGAATGGAGGCACGCACAAATTGTGTTCCCTCAAACAAAATAATATCGAGATCGAACTACCATCCGCCAGCTGGACAGCAAGGATTAGAGAGCAGACGATTTCAGTGGGGCACTATACTGCATTTGAAGTCCATCCTACCTGCGGTCTTGGGACGCATGAGAAAGAGATCGGTGTTTGGGACGACCCACGCTACTTTCTTGATCCTGAGCGGGTTCACGCTGCCATCCTCTGGTTCGGAAGGGGTTATGTAGAATACAAAACGCCTAACTATTTGCTTCCCGATGAGACTGCTAACGCCATTGAAATTTCAGTGGAAGTGGCTTCTGAAGCCCCGGGTTTACGAGATCATTGGCCATCGGATATCCGATTTACGTTTAATGGTATTTCGCTTGGAACCTGGACAAGCCCCGCTGACTTCGGAAGAGCTGCTCGAGGCAAATATACGCCGACATGGTGGCATCGCAATGTGAATCAATATGGATTATTAAAGACGATCCGTGTTGATGACTCGGGTACGTATATGGATGGAGAGCGGATGTCGAACGTGACTATCGAGGATATCAAACTAGAGGAACCATTCTGGACGCTTCGATTCACGGTTGACGAGGAGGGGGCTCACGTTGGGGGATTAACACTCTATGGTTCCGGGTTCGGCAATCATGACCAGGATATTGTCATACGCGTACAACGTTAATCTTTCTTTATGTAGTAACGAATAATCCCGTTCTTCTCTTCAAACGCATGCCCCTATTTGAATGAACGGGATACTACTTTATGCAGTTAAGAAGCCTTCTATATTCAACCCCATGAACATGAATAAGCACATTCTGGGCTGCCAACCTTTCGAAAATATCCAACATATCCCCAAATGGATTTTCAAAATAAACGATCAGGTGTTCAAAATTTGCAGTGGATTTCAAAAAGTTATAAAAAAAATAAGGGTCCATGTTTCCCACATCATCTTTACTGCCCAGAGAAACCTCCAACGTTTGGCCTGTTTCTGCATTCTCGAACATGCAATGCTCTCCATGAACATCGAAATGCCATTTTCCACTCAAATACTCTTCACCGTTTAATACTTCTTCATTGGAAAGCAAGTAGTACGCTCCATTGATAATCTCTTCCTTTTCAGCCTGGCTGGTTTCCGAGATCAATTTGTCGATCAGTTCTTGTGCAATCCTCTTGTACGTGTCCATCGCTTCCAATAATGTATCCGATGTTTCTTTGGTTAAAGCGTGCATCTCTTACCTCCTGCCTTCTTTTCACCATTAATTGGTTCTTATATGCCTTACCATAGCCCCATTTTCCAGTTCTTGTTCCAATAACAAATCCAGCAATCCATCAGGTACCAGCTTTACATCATCCATTGTAGTTGAAAAATAAGTGATTGGTTTCCAACATGCCTTATAGCGAATAGAGCCTTCTATTCCAACAAATTCTTCCTGATTGTATTGAGATTTATCTACAAATGACGCTTCATAGATAAAATCAATTTCATGACCCATTTCATTTTCTATTCCAAAAATATTTTCAATAATAGAAATCAATCGAGGCTCTTCGATCTCTTGATCCAACTCTTCTTTGAGCTCCCTGATCAGAGTTTGCTTACTGTTCTCACCGAACTCTATCGTTCCACCAATAGGTCTGTAGAAAGTAGTTGAAATATCCGGGAAGTTAATTTCCTGAACCAAAATGCGGTCTTCTTTCCTCAAAATAGCTAGTGAGACAGAACGAATTTTCATTTTTTTCTCCTTAACCTATGTTTGTTTTTATTCCTTTGTACTAAATGTCTGAATATACTTTCTGGTATCATCTCTGAATGTTTCCGTATAATGATCATCTGTGAAATCTTTTAATACCTTTCGCCAGAACGCTATTGCAGGAGTGTTACTCTCCATCTGGGCGAGTGCCCAATCTGCCTTGTATAACTCAAATGTCTGCATCGCAGCAGCATATCCAACTCCACTTCTTCTAAACTTCTTTAGGATCATAAAATCATAGATCACATGTGTAGGATCTGGATCGGTATCTAAATTTTCAAGGAGTACAATCACAAAGCCAGCTATAATGCCAGAAATCTTAATGAAATATGGCCTCCATCTGTCATCACCTTCCCAAATAAAGTCAATATTCATATCGTACTTGCCTTCTTTGTTTATATCCTGGCTTGTAAATTCGCTGAAATCATAATGGTAGAGTTGATATAGATTCGATAACATATTTTTCTCTGCAAACTTCACTGGAATAAGGTCTACTATCATAATGCCTCCCATAACTTTTTAATTTCTCACGTCTAAACATTGGTGCTCCAACGGATAGAGCTATTGACGGCTTGAACGCATGGCCTTTACATGTTTTAAACTGCTGTCATTTAAGAACTCTTTATATTCTTCGGATTCAACAGCGTAGATCGCTACTTTTCCTTGTGAATTATGATGAATACCCCAACCGTAACGCTTACCCAAGGAAGAAGTGCGAAGACAGGGTTGTCCCTTGGAGAAAAACTTGGTTCTTTCTATGGATCTTTGTTCATCGGGAATATCATTGCGCTGCGCGAACACTTCAAACATGACATCCTCTTGCGTATATTGATAAGGATGGTTTGTTATCATTTCATACTGTAGAGCTGGAACGGTCTTGGAGCCATTTTTGGTTTTGGGGATCTCTGCCACTTTAACAGGACAGTCTTCTGCAACTGCAACAAAAGTTTCATAATAGTTCTTGTCTTTCATCTATATATCCTCCCATCTATTCAGAAAAATATGGATATGAATATACAATCAAGTTTGAGCTGTTTTATAAATATTTCTTAAAAGCCTTGCTGGATTCCCCATCGTATCCTAATTTCGTGTAGAAGCCATGTGCCTCGTATCTGGATGAACCACTGGTGAGAAACACCTTTATACAATTTTTCTGTATGCATACATTCTCTATATACTTCATAAGTTCAGATCCATATCCCTTGCTCTGCACATGCTCCGTAATGATAACCCGCTCAACCACACCAAACGGTCTATTTTCCACCAGGACATCCAGACAGATATGTAAATGCGCAGTCCCAATAACCTGATCACCAACTTCGTAAACAAATAAGAAACTATTGGGATTATTCCTTACTTCTTCAATCCGCTCCGCCAGTACCTTCGTATTCAGGTTGTTCGGTAATAATTCTTTGTACAACCTTTCAATAACCTCGACATCCCTTGCTTCGGCCTCTCTAATCATCATGTTCCACTCCTCAACTTAAATAGTAAATTAAATGACAACTACGTCCATCATAACCTAAAAAGTGGTATATGCGAACAGTTCCTTCCTCTTTTCTCACCTGCTGATTAGCAGTTCTTTCCTTACAGATCCAGAACAAAAAACCACGGTTTCCCGTGGTCCATCCATTCCATTATATTCTATCCTACACCGACCCACTTACCAGTCTTCCTTCAAACCATACCGCTTGACGCGCAGACCTTCTGGCAACCGCCTCTGCCGAGCAGCTTGCTTCTACCAGTACAAAACTAGCTGTGTCCCCTACCTTCGGCCATACCTGTTGTCCCTCTGAATCCAGTGGAGTGATGCCACTTGTGACAAATGCAAGAGACTGAGCCAAGGAGCGCTCATCGTTATACCCGTACAGTTCGGCGAAGCGGCCCGCTTTCTCCAGTTGATCTCCATTGCCAAACGGAGACCAATGATCCGTCAAACTATCAGTCGCCAGCTTCACGTTCACCCCATGTTGATGGAGCATCGGAAGTGGCATCATCATTTTACCGATAGGCACGGTCGAAGCAACGCTCATACCAAGGGAGGCCATTCGCTTGGCCATATCTTCCGTTTCTTGCTGCTCCGCACGGGCGAACCAGAACGCATGGCTTACGGTAACTTTACCCTGAAGTCCTGCTTCTTCGGTCAAATCAGCCAATTGCAGCAACGTTTGTTTACCCGGTTCTCCGGAATCATGCAAATGAATATCGATACCTGCCTGATACTGAACAGCCAGTTCGACCATTGCGTTTAGCGATTTCTCGATATGCTCGTCCACGGTGTGAGGATCAAGTCCACCTACATGAGTGGCCCCTTCCGCCATGGCTTGACGCATGAGTTCAACCGAATTAGAGCGGAGAAGTCCATGCTGCGGGAAAGCGACGATTTCAGAGGATATTTTGCCCGAAAATGTCTCCAATGCCTGCTTTGTCGCTTCCAGCCGTTTCAACCCGCTGACCGATTCAATATTGCAATGACTGCGCACATGGGTGGACCCATACCCCTGAATCAGGCCCAGAATGCTCTCCGCCTGACGCTTCGCATCGGGTAATAGCTTGGGAAGCAACACTTTCTCTTCTTCGATACGTTCGAAAATGCTGGAGATGCGTCGCACCGCTTTCCATGGTGCATCATAATACGTTTTATCCAAATGAATGTGGGCTTCCTCGAACGAAGGCAACAGCAGCAGTCCTTTACCATCAACCTGCGGCAATTCGCTTGTTAATTCCGTATCCCCATCCACAATGGCTGCAATGACTCCATCTTCAATCCGTAGATGACCAAGGCTTGTCCGAGTACCAGTTACCTGCTCGTCTTCCATTACATAACTTTGCTCCAATGATACGTTGGTTAACCAATATTCCTGCTTCAACATGGTCACTCCCTCTTTCCACTCGGTCTATCTTGCATCGAGTACCGATTCATCTGTGGTCAATGGTACCATAGGACTTCATTCAGCAAAAATATATAAAACGTTGGTGTTCCATACGATTATCGTTTAGATATTACTGGACTTCCCCATTAGTATACGAAGTGTGATATATCCCAAAACTTGAATCACAAATACCATAGCCACAAACTCAACCAGAATGCTGTTGCCTGCACTTAAATCAGTCATGATATCTTTCAAAATTAGGCCAGGTTGCTTCAGGACATCCCAACTATTCCATCGATTAAATCTCCCGATGTATACCCCTAGACTGCTCAGGAGTAAAATAACGCCTACAACTACCATACCGCTAAATTGGTTTAATCGTTTATTTAACAATTTGTGGATTTGATGTATCGAGCAAATGGACAGAAGTAAACCCAGTATAGCTACGGTAAACGTCAGGGTGAGGCTGTACCAAAAATCAATATTAACCCAGAATTTAGTTTCCCCTTGAGGGTCAAAGTATCTGAATGTATGCAGGATTTCTGTGAAAAGATATGCCGAATTCGGTAGAAAGAACAACCAGCCTGCACACATCACCCCGACCAATGCGATACTCGTTTTTGTAAGTTTCATATTGCATACATAACTAATCGTTGATGAAATGATGAATGGAACCCATGCTAAGAAAATGTCCCACGTTAAAAATTGATACATGTTCGTGTTTGTTTTGGTACGCAAGTAGACAGCAACAAGTAGACAACCTATGGTAGCAACGATTAAAACACTACTCATTTTTAAATAAATCGTATTTTTATTATTGTTCATTTCTTCGCTTCGATTTCCCTTTCCTTCATGGTATGCCTGAGCAATCCCGATCACCTGATCATTGATTTCATAAACAGCCGTGACTCCGCCTTCCTAGTAATCCACGTCCATCATAACCCAAAATGTGGTATATGCGAACATAGCGGAATAAACCCAGAAGGAAGACAAAAACTTTCGCGATATTTTCGTTCATTTCTCACATCCTCACAACAAAAAAACCACGGTAGCCCGTGGTTCCGTCTCTTATAACGAAGGTACTCTCTCTAAAAATTAAACCGCGCATGCCCGCCATCCGTCACGCCTTCGATCTGTTCAATATCCAGCAGTCTTCGCTTCATCTCCAGTCCTCCGCGAAAACCGGTCAGCTTGCGGTTGGCACCAATAATGCGATGACATGGCAGCAGTACCGGAATGGGGTTGGCTCCATTGGCGGCCCCAACAGCTCGTACCGCTGAAGGTCTTCCCACCGCGGCAGCAATGTCGCCATAGGTTCTTGTCTCACCATAAGGAACATTCCCCAACTCCGTCCATACCTGCTGTTGGAATGTCGTTCCGATCAAATCAAGTGGAATTTCATCTGTGAAAGCCACTTTGTCTCCGGAAAAATAGGATTGCAGCCAATCCATCATGCCCGTCTGCTTCAACGCTGCTTCATTCTCTTCGAGCTCCACTCCAGGAGCAATTCGGCCAATCCAACTGATCCAATCTTCCAGCGTTTCATTGGGCATGATGACCCGGCATAACCCTTTTTCGGTGGCAAGCAATACCCACGGACGACCGTCTAATTCCATTTTGGTCCACATGATGCTCTTTCTCATACGTCTATCGTCCTTTCCCCTCGTAAGTTTTATATCTGGTTTCTTTTCTCGTTATGCACACATACTATACCCGAACCGGTTTTATCGCTTTCCGTTTCATGCTGCGGATGATCTGCTTCGTCTCCGGATCAACACGATAGGACTCCGTTATTTTCTGAAGAGCCTTATTATACGTAAAGTCGTCTAAGGTATTGTCCTGCAAATAACGCAGCGTGGCCTCAGGCTGCTTCACATAAGCGATGGAGATTGCCCAAGCCACTGCCATTTTCACATAGTAACCTTCGTGATGAATGGTATCTAATGAAGCAAGCACTTTGCTGATATATTTTTCTTCCATATAAAAGTTCAACAGCATCACAACCCCGAAGCGAATGTCATACTCCTGGTTGGATACCAGATAGGGCTGTAAGAAATGCCACACCTGATCCAGATGTGCCTTTGTATATTTCAAACCACCGCAGAAGCTGTCGCATACAGACCAGTTATCTATTTTGGGAACAAACCAGGCAATATGTTGCAGAAGTTCCTCAATATCCGCTTGGGCATGACCGATGACCATCGCTTGCAGCATGACTTCTTCAAAATAATCATCATCAGCGGTTTTCAGATAGGCACGCCAGTCCTCTTTGACGATTTGTTTCGCCATCTTGCGTATTTCAGGCAATCTAACACCTAACAAATTCGTGATATTCGGAATGAGCGCAGCCGAGAATTTCTGATATTCCGGTTCGACCAGAGATAACAATTGTGTTCTTACAACCGATTCCACATGTCTCCTCCTCATCGGGTTTTCTACATCAAGTATATCCCGGCAGCATCCATTTGTAAGCCCATATCGAATGTTTTAGCAAGATTACAATATCCATTTCCCGTGGTCGCTGTTTAACTTCCATTCCTTTTCGTTTAAGAATACGGAGTTGAACCCATCTAGAAAGGAGACTACATATGAATCGATCCCATCCCAAAAAAGATTTTTCGGTTGAAGAGATTACGGAGCTCCTTGTGCAATTCGTGCAAACCCAAAACCTGACCGAATTTTACAAATGGGCCAAAGAACTTCATCCCTATGACCTTTCTCTCGTATATAAAAAGTTCCCTGAACAAGAGACGAAACGCTTCTTGCTCTTATTCAAACCGGACGTGCTCGCCGACATGGCAGAATCGCTCACGCTCCACGAACAGGTACATCTATTCGAACAGTTAGGCCCGGAACGCACCCTTGAAGTCATGCAGCAAATGGACAAAAGTGATCTGATTCGCTTCATGCATGATCTGCCCCTCAAACGCAGAGAAGAATTGTTGTCCAATATGAATCTCGACCATTCAGCCATTATTCGCTCCGTGCTGAACTACCCACCGGAAACGGCTGGACGTATCATGACCGATCGTTACCGTACCCTGTTATCGCATGAAACCGCAAAGGAAGCACTGAGAGAATCGCAGGCTACGCTGCACATTCCTGCGACCAGTTATCTGTATGTCACCGATGATGAAGGCAAACTGGTTGGAGTTGTGAGCTATCAATCCCTTGCTCAGGCAGGTGACAACACCAAAGTGGAAGAGCTGATGACCCGGCGTGTCATCCATGCAACAGTCGATATGGACCAGGAAGAAGCCGCACAGCTGTTGCAGCGTTATGAGTTTATGGCTCTGCCTGTCGTGGATGAGAACCGCAGATTATGCGGTGTTATCCAAATGGATGATGTCATTGATATTATTATGGACGAAGCCAGTGAAGACATCGCCAAGATGGGTGGCGGCAGTAAAGACATCGATTTTGATACCAAACCGCTGGTTGCCGTCAGACGTCGCCTTCCTTGGCTGATTTTATTGTTATTCATCGGGCTGATCTCGGGCAGCATCGTGGATTTTTTCGAGGACACGCTGAATCAGGTTGTGGCACTGGCGTTCTTCATGCCCATGATAGCAGGTATGACGGGGAATACGGGTACACAATCCCTTGCTGTCGTTGTGCGCGGACTGATTGGACGCAAGCTGGACAAGGCTACAGTGCTCGCACTAATTGGCCGAGAGATTAAAGTAGGCATAATGATTGGGCTTGTATGCGGTTTGCTGATTACGGTCATCGCCTATTTCTGGCAAGGTGACTGGCTGCTCGGAGCCATTATTGGAGTATCACTATTCTTCACTCTGGTTATCGGAACTCTGACCGGCACTTGCATTCCGCTTCTGCTCAGTCGTTTCAAAGTAGACCCTGCGGTCGCCTCCGGCCCATTAATCACAACGCTGAATGATATTTTGTCGTTGTTTATCTATTTTGGCATCGCAACCCGTTTTCTGGATGCCTTAATGTAAAATTCATTGAACAGGTGCTTTAATACAGTAACCAAAAGACTCAACTTCCTCTGTACATATAGAGAAGTTGGGTCTTTTGGTTTTGTTTTTAATCTAAAAGAGATCTGCTTTATGCGAAAAGGTAGTTAATTAAACTATCGTGCCCCGTTACCGTAAAGATTTAGCTTACCAAAATCATTTTAATGTATTTGCAATATCAAGTAATGTTTGGTAATCGTATAACGGTTCAAGATTGTTATTTTTTCCTGAAATAAGAGAGTAAGTTAAACCCTCGTTTCTCCAATAGAAGGCACTTACATGTCCGTCTCCTTGGTCCCACGTTTGCGAACCATTAGATAATTTTAGACCTTTCTTCCCATTCGGAGGTGTATCCACCTTTGAGTTTGTAATCATAGTGATCAGGTTCAATCCTTCATCGGTATTTACATACGTAATTTCTACTGCTTCAAATTTACCATTGGTATCTAAAATCCTTGCTGATTTTTGAGTAACTTGGAAAGGAACTGACGGTTGTTTGATTTCAAACGGGGTCCTAGCTTCCGCTTCTTCAAATGAAATTTCAACTGGAGGACTCAGATCCAAATTATTGGTCGGCTGTTTACTTTCCGCGTTTTGTAAGCAGGCAGACAATAAAAGAGGTATCATACATAGGAACAGCAACTTACTTTCAGCTTTCATTTAATCACCTCGATATCAGAGTAGTTACTTCTATGACGTTTCTATTAGCTGGAAAGTTATAATTTTTTTCCCGCTCATGTGCATTCTGCTGCAATAATGTACTATAAGCCAATGCCTCCCCGGAGTATGATCATGTAACTACAACTCGGGGAGGCACTATGAATCTTACATCTTTTTTCATCTATTGTATTGTCGTTACCTTTACACCTGGCCCCAGCAATATTGTGATTCTCACTTCCGTCGGGCAGGTTGGTCCCCGGAAAACGATGGAGTATGTGTGGGGTGCAACAGTTGCATTTGGCTTATTACTTGCTGCTTCTGCTCTTCTCAATCATCTTCTCGCTGAGGTATTGCCTGGTATTCTCCATGTGATGCAAATCGTGGGTAGTGTTTATATGATATATCTGGCTTATCAAGTCTATAAAATGGGCTCCACGGAGACGGCATCGAAGCAAGTTACGGGGTTTCTGAACGGTTTAATCATGCAGTTTGTGAATCCAAAAGTGGTTCTGTTCACGTTTACAGTTATTCCCAGCTATGTGCTGCCGTACTACGATAGCACCATGTCAACGTTTCTGTTCGTGATCATCATTACCATCATCGGCTTCCTGGCCTATTCCAGTTGGGTGGTGTTTGGCTCCGTCTTCAGAACGTTACTCAATCGTCATCAAAAAGCAGCGAGTATCCTTATGGCTCTTTTTTTGTTATACTCAGCCATTATGGTATCGGGAATCATCTAACGCGCGGGAGGTGTGTGCAGCATGGAATTGTTTAACTATAAGAAATCACAGGACGTACTGGCTCTATCCGCCAGCTTTACGGATTTCACCTATAAAAAGCATTGCCACGAGGAATATGCGGTTGGAGTAACGCTTCGTGGTATTCAGCAATACCATCTGGATGGACACTATCAGGCCTCCCACAAAAACGGCGTGATGTTATTCAACCGGGAACAGTCCCACGATGGAAGTTCCTATGACAAAGCCGGCATAGACTATGTCATGCTATATCTGAAGCCGGATTTGGTCGAAGAGGTTCTTGGGAAAAAGGAATTGCGTTTTACCACCCCCATCGTCTATGACCCTGTGCTTGCACGAAGCATCCTGATGCTGAATGATGCTGTTCAAAACGGACAGGATGAGGCGAGATGCAGTGAACTGCTCTTGGGCCTGTTGCAATTACTCTCCCAGTCGGAAATGGACACCAAGTTGTGGCGGCCTCAGGACAATCTGGTTCGAAAAGCGAAAGAAATGATGTTTTGCAGTATTGAAGATGTGCTGAAACTGGACGACCTATGTGCGGAATTCAACATGTCCAAGTTTCAATTTATCCGCGAGTTCAAGTCCCATGCCGGCATATCCCCTTACCAGTTTTTTCTGAATTGCAAGGTGGAGCGTGCCAGACAGTCCATTGAAACACATAAAGATATTTACTCTGCCGTAGCCGAATGTGGTTTTGTCGACCTGACTCATCTGAACAGACACTTTAAACGGGTTTTCGGTATCACGGCTTATGAATATATGCTGCAGTTAAACTAATTGAATCGGTACGATTATCCGACCAAATATATAAAATCCCCGCACGGAACGCGAGTTTACCTCGATATTCCATGCGGGGATTTATATTTTCCTTCGTTGCCCGTAATACCATTTTCCCTTGAATCAGATCCTAACATCAGACGCGCTTCTTCCTTCTCCAGATCCAGCTACTTACCAATACAAGCAATAAAATAAGTCCACCATACATAATAAGATAAAATGACCAACTTCGTCCTTGATCGGTTATTTCAAAATCATCCTGGCTCACTACTTTTCCTGCTCCCAGCAGCTTTAATGCGTCTCCAGCTTGATCAATGGAAACATTGCCACTGCAAAGATTCGTATGCAACTTATCGTCCATTTTATTCTGATAAGCAAAGATCAGATAGGATTGGTTCTTCTCCAATTGAATCCCACAAGATTCCGAACCGGCATCATTACCCATGACAGTCATTCGTTTAGAAGAAACACCCTTCCATGCGGTATCCACTTCAAAGGTATATGCTCTCAATCGGTCAGGGCTGAATATTTGCATCCCACCCCTTTTCACCACTTTACCTGTAAAAACCGATGTGGACGTCTTCAGTTTCTCTTGGGCATTCGATTCTACACAGCTGCAAGCATACGCTCGACCTTCCGGTACCAGCAGAAATCCGGCTGTAATGAACAACAGAGCTAACGTTACGATCATTGCGCACTTCATTTCTTTTTCCCCTTCCCGTATTGAACATCACTTGCTATGCCATCGGGTAATTTCTTTACATTTCATAATTATGGAATATTATAACACACTAAAAAACCCCCTTTATGGGGATTTTTTTTCGAGCTATCGCTTGGTTTTTGATTCAATGTCCTTATCATTATTTCAGAAAAGACTGAGAAATCTGTTTTGCTGTATCCATCATAACCGAATCACCGGACATCACTGTTAAAATACTCGCTCGGGTATCCACATCCATTTTCTTCAGAATATCTATCGTTTTGGCGGAATCGGTCTCGAACAATTTTTGAATCAGCTTGGCTGCACTTGGGGAAGACATTTTCGAGAAGGTATGTACCAGTTCTTGAACTGATTGGCTGGCTATATCGCTGTTTTGCTTATTGATTTTACGCTGAATGAGCGCAAGCTCACGATCCGTAACCACGGAGCGAGGCTTCATTTGCACCGAAAGGCTGCCAACCCGTTCCGGGTCCATTTTACTCCAGATTTGCGCTCTCTGTTCTGTGGACATCTCGGTCATTGCATACACGATCTCCAGATCGGTCAATTGTACAAGTGCAGCAGCAGCCTTGCTTGGAGGCATATCGGCGTAAGTCCTGGCAATGTCCTTGGCTGCGGCAATATGATCCGTTGAAGGTATAGCTGGCACCGTCGACGTTGTGGAAGCTGTGGCCTGTGACTGAACGGATTGCTGTGCTTGCGACGACGCTCCAGATGGTGCTGTCTGAGCTTGACTGACTGGATTGGCAGATACAGCAGGCGGTGTGGCACGAACTCCGGCTGCATTCTCTACGGCATGCAATACGGTGTCCTTGACCGACGGAATCAGGAATAATGCCACTGCTCCGGTAGCGCCAATACAGATCAGGGCAACAAGCCACCCCATCCCGGATGATTTTTTCTTCGTTGAAGTTTTGGATGTGCTCTTGGCTGGTTCAGGTTTGATCTTGTCATTAGGCGTTTTGAGGGGTGTCCTTGCACTATTGGCGGGTGTTCTTGAACCAATGGATTGAACCCGATTCGGCTGGCTCATTATGATCACTTCTCTCTTGTACTGGGGTTAAGCCTAGTCTAGACCTTCTACATTAAAATTTGATAAGAAAACCGCATTACTTTTTTTATTCTTTTCCAATTTGAATGTTGTACACTGGACTTGGTAAGCTTAACCTGTAAGCTCGATCTGACTGCTTCCAAATTTAAGGAATGGACCGATTCTGATGAGAAACATATTGCTGATTGAAGATGAGAAAAACCTGGCTCGCTTTATAGAACTGGAATTGCAGCATGAAGCCTACACCGTCAGTGTAGCCTACGATGGAAGACACGGACTTGAACTGGCTCTCGAAAAGGAGTGGGATCTGATCCTGCTCGATCTAATGCTGCCCAGCCTTAACGGCGTAGAGGTGTGCAGGAGAATACGCAACATCAAACAAACACCCATTATTATGATTACGGCTCGTGATGGTGTAATGGATCGCGTCATGGGACTCGACAGCGGAGCCGATGATTATATTCCGAAGCCTTTTGCCATTGAAGAGCTGCTTGCACGGATGAGATCCTTATTTCGCCGTTCCAACACCGACAGCGAACATTCCGTACTGATTCATCATGGATTGCATCTGGATCTGGAGGCGCGCATTTTCAAGAAAGACGGAGAAGTTGTTGAATTAACCCGGCGCGAATTTGACCTGCTGGTGATCCTCATGCAAAATATGGGTCGTGTCATGACCCGAGAGATGCTGCTGGATCTGGTATGGGGATACGATGCTGACGTGGAGACTAACGTGGTTGATGTCTACATCAGTTATTTGCGCAGTAAAATCGATGTTTCGGGCTCTCCCAGCTTTGTGCAGACGATACGAGGCTTGGGTTACGGGATTCAGAAATGATACGCTGGATTCGAACATATCTTCCCCGCTCCCATTGGTCTATCCGCTGGAAATTGACGATCTGGATTTCACTATTGCTGGGCACGCTTTTTATTGTGTATAACATCGTTCAATACTTTGTAATTAACGAATGGCTCATTGATCAGGAACAGCAAAATATGGAGAAAAGCATGAATGAGATGGAAAGTTACTTTCAAGAGAAAGAAGTGTCATCAGCGCAAATTGCGGACAACCGTTCTTTTATGACCAAGTTCAATCAGGAGAATCAGATGATCCGCATTCTGGATCAGGAAGGAACGGTGCTTCTTAAAGTAACCGATCGTCTTCCTGAACAGTGGGTCGAGCCGCAAACGGTGCAAAAACGCGCTCTGATTAATGCCTGGCATTACGAAGATCACCTGCTCATTATGAGATCACCGCTCATCACCACGAATTTTAGCGGAACGATTGAGATGGTGACCAATCTGGAAAATACCGATAAACTAAGCGATATGCTGCTGCTGGTCATGTTTGGCGGGGGGATTGCTGCTGTCGGTTTAAGCATTCTGGGCGCGATTGTCCTTTCACGCCAGTTCGTGAAGCCTATTACGACCATGAATGCAACGATGATCCAGATTCAGCAGAAGGGACTTCATGAACGCGTGGATGTGCCGGATCAGCATGATGAGTTGACCAACCTCGCTCGAATGTTTAACCGCCTGATGGATGAGCTGGAGCTTTCGTTTCAGCAACAAAAGCAGTTTGTGGAAGATGCCTCGCACGAGTTGCGTACACCCGTAGCCATTATTGAAGGACATATTTCCCTGTTGAACCGTTGGGGCAAGCATGACCCGGATATTTTGAATGAATCCCTGGATGTTTCCGCTCAGGAGCTTACACGGTTAAAAACGATAGTGAATGAACTGTTATTACTTAGTCAAGCCGAGTCTGGACACATTGCAGTGGAAGCTGCTGTCGATCTTCGCCAGACGGTACAGCATGCACTTACCAACGTTGTGCAGCTGCACCCGGATGCTGCCTTTGACATTAATGTGGAATTCATATCCGGTATTGAAGTGAAGATACTTCCTCAGCATCTGGAGCAGATTCTGCGGATTTTGGTTGATAATGCCGTTAAATATTCACCAATTACCAAAGAGATTCGGATCCACGGAATGCGACGTGACAACGATGTATGTATTCAGGTTACTGATAAAGGCATGGGCATTCCGGCAGAGAATTTGCCGTATGTTTTTGACCGCTTCTACCGTGTTGATAAAGCCCGTAGTCGCGAACAAGGGGGGACCGGCTTGGGACTCGCCATTGCGGAACGCCTCGTCAAACGATACAACGGGCTGATATTCATCGATAGCCGTGTGGATGAAGGAACGACCGTAACTGTCCAGCTTCCCACATCTGCATCCTGAATGTCGGAAACCAACACCGGACATGAATAAAGAGGGTAGCATAACAACCCTCTTTTTCACCACTATAGTGTGGCCTCCTTACTTCCGGCGGAACAGCTGATTCACTGCTTCGGGTAAACAGCCGCTCACTTGCTGTCTTCTGAATGAAGTGTTCTGGCTTGACGAGGGATGAACAGCGCTGGAAGTTTCATACGGATGAAAATCCGCCCGATTCCCCAGGCGCTTGCCATACCAATGAGAGCCCCGGCAGCTACATCGGAGGGATAGTGTACGCCAGACCATACGCGGGCAATCGTAATGAAGGTGGCGATGAGAACCCAACCCCACCGATACCTGACGCGACCCAGCCAAAATGCAGCGGCACACGCAAAGGCAACCGTCGCATGGTCACTTGGAAAGGATGCATCAGCGCTATGGCTGATTAATTGAATCACCGAATGGGTCACAAATGGCCGGTCTCTGTGCAGCAAGTGACCTGTAACAAAGCTGACGGCAGTCCCCGCACTTGCTGCCAATATGGCTTGCAGCACAATCATGCGGTTTTTTTGACTCTTCGATATCCAGTACACAAACATTCCCGCAGGAAACATAAAAAGGGCATATTTCGCAAAAAATATCATGATGCCATCCAAATACGAGAGCTGCATCGCCTGCTGATTAATCCAATGAAAAAGCTGGTAATCAAATCGTATAAAAGACATAAGTTAATCCCCTTTTCCCAATTTAATGAACCTGCATCTAATCATAGCCCACTTTTCTGGGAGCAGCTTTAAGGGTAAATTAGAAAACGATAAGAAAACAGACATCCTGGAGGAACATAACCATTGATGCAAAATTTGAAAAAAAATATTTCCATTCCGTTGCTCGCCGCAGCTCTAAGCCTTGTTGTATTTGCTATCATCGCCCTGTCCATCAGCGATAATCAGATTCACCGATTTGACGACATCCTGATAACCTGGATTCAGGGCATGGAATCCCCTGGCATGACCCGGTGGATGGAGCTGTTCACCTGGATTGGCAGCGGCTTGCCCGTCGTCGCTATTACCCTCATTTCGATGATCGTTTTGTATGTCTTTTTAGGACATCGACGGGAGCTTCTTTTTTTGGGCTGTGTCATCGCAGGCTCTGCAATACTGAACACCCTGCTGAAGCTCGTGTTTCAGCGTGCGCGCCCCACCATCCACCGGATCATTGAAGCGACCGGGTACAGCTTCCCCAGCGGACACTCCATGGCAGCGTTCAGCCTGTACGGCGGACTGGCCTTCCTGATCTGGAAGCATGTACCCACAACAGCCGGACGAATAGCGATAATCATTGTGAGCGCAGCCTTCATCCTTACCATTGGCATGAGCCGCATCTATCTGGGCGTGCATTATCCCAGTGATGTAGTCGGAGGTTACTTTTTGAGCGGATGCTGGCTTGCTACATGCATATGGTTCTACCAGCGCTATCTGGAACGAATCTCCCTGCTACAGTCTAAACCTCTGACTTGAACACGCTGGAAGCTGAACTAAAATGCGACTGCACAACTTCACATCGCGTGCATCTCCTGGCGCGCGGTTTGATGAGTGCTACGCATCACGATGAACATCCGTACGAACAAGCCTGCGTGGTCCTGCCGGAGCCATCACTGAATACGTTAAAGAACCTCACGGGTGCTCCTGCTCCGGTGAGGTTCTTTAACGTCATTATGAAGCCGTTTTATAGTGCAAACCTAGAGATCCTCGCCATTGGATTCAATGACTTTTTTGTACCAGTGGAAACTCTTCTTCGGTGTTCTGCTCAGATCACCATTGCCATCATTGTCTTTGTTCACATGAATGAAGCCATAGCGCTTCTTCATCTCGCCCGTGGATGCGCTGACCAAGTCGATACATCCCCACATCGTGTAAGCGATAAGCTCCACACCATCGGCAACGGCTTCTTTCATTTGTTCAATATGACCTCTCAAATAATCAATGCGATAGTCATCCTGAATGGAACCATCTTCCTCCACTACATCCACTGCACCCAATCCGTTCTCCACAACCATCAATGGAATCTGGTAACGGTCATACAGGTGGTTCAGGGTGTAACGCAATCCTTTCGGATCAATCTGCCAGCCCCAATCAGAAGCTTCCAAATACGGATTCTTGATGCCGCCCAACAGATTTCCCTCTGCTCTATCCAACGACTCATCCGCACTCTCGACCAAGGACATGTAATAACTGAAGGAATAGAAGTCTACGCAGCCTTCACGCAGAGTCTGTGCATCTTCCGGCTGCATCTCGATCTGGATGCCTTCTTCGGCGAAGAAACGTTTGGCAAATCCAGGGTATGCTCCACGAACCTGTACGTCTCCACAGATCATGTTGGACAGTTGGTCCTTCTTCTGCGCGAGTAAAATATCGTCCGGGTTACATGTATTCGGATATGTTGTCATGAAAGCGACCATGCAGCCGATTTGGAAATCAGGATTGATTTCATGTCCAAGCTTCACCGCTTTTGCACTTGCAACAAATTGGTGATGCAGCGCCTGGAAACGGGTCTGTGGATCATCAACGCCATCAATCAATGTCTCTTTGCCTTCAAACAGGATACCTGCAGCCATATAAGCCCCCATTGGCATCGTCAGACAGTTGATCTCATTAAAGGTCAGCCAGTATTTTACCTGATCTTTGTATCGGTTGAAGAGGGTTGTACAATATCGGATATAACAATCAATCACTTCGCGGGAAGCCCAGCCGTTATATTTCTGGGTCAGACCAAATGGCGTCTCGTAGTGAGAAATGGTCACGAGCGGCTCAATGTTGTACTTTTTCAACTCTGCAAAGACGTTGTCATAGAACTGCAATCCCTCTTCGTTTGGCTCCAGATCATAACCGTTCGGGTAGATTCTGGACCAGTTAATCGACATGCGGAACATTTTGAAGCCCATTTCGGCCATCAGGGCAATATCCTCTTTGTAATGACCATAAAAATCAACCGCTTCATGGCTCGGATAATACGTGCCCTCTTCCAGTACAGTCGTAATCCGCCGCGGTGTGGTGTGCGTTCCACCTGTCATCATATCGGAAGTACTTGGGCCTTTACCACCCTTGTCCCATCCACCTTCAAACTGATTAGCGGCCGTTGCGCCACCCCAGAAAAATCCGTCTTTCATCGACATCATCAATTCCTCCTTCATGATCTTCGTAACACTGTACATTCAGTGTACCACCCATACCCTGACACCTATTGTCATGGTATAATGTCGGCATGGAAAATAACCGATTATTCAGAATGCTATTGCTGTTATTGGAGAAAAAGAAAGCTACCGCCCCGGAGCTCGCGCGTTTGTTCGAGATATCCGTGCGCACGGTGTACCGTGATATCGACAGACTGAGTGCAGCGGGTATTCCCGTATACACGACAACCGGAAAGCATGGCGGCATCCATCTCATGGACAACTTTGTCATGGACAAATCTCTGTTGTCCGAAGATGATCAGAATGAAATTTTGCTTGGATTATATAGCGTCAGCGCTATCCCTCACCTTAACACTGCCCATATGCTCAAACGTTTAACCGCCCTGTTTGATCACAAGCTGGATTGGATCGAGTTCGATTTTTCACCATGGGGCAGCATTCCACTGCAGGAGAGGGAACTGTTCAATCAGGTCAAACAGGCGATCTTCACGAATCAATGGATTACGTTTCACTATGTCAATTCGGATGGAGAGAAGAGTGTCCCGACTGTTGAGCCTCTCAAACTTTTGTTCAAGAACAGTACTTGGTATTTCAAGGGATACATCCACGACGAGCATGATCGAAACGAATTTCAGACGTTCAAAATGAAACGCATTACGCAGTTGAAATTTCTGCCGAGGGTTCCCCGAAACAACATAAACATCGGATCACCGGAAAATGAGACTCACGTCTCTATCAACCAAATCGCTCTGGAACTGTCGTTCTCCAACTCTATTGCGTATAGGGTGTATGATTTTTTTGAACCGTCACGCGTTGAAAAAGAGCCCGACGGCAGGCTGCGTGTTGCCCTTGAACTGAATGAGGGAGAGTGGCTGTACTCCTTCCTGATGTCGTTTGGATCTGACCTGACCGTAATCAAGCCTCCACACATTGGAGAGGAACTGCTCAGACGACATATCAAAGCGGTAGAACATTTACAACAGGTCGTTAACAACAGGTTGGAAAATGAATGATATAATGAAGCTCTGATCATCTGTTGATTCTTTTACTTTTTTGCTATTTATCCATTTCCTGAAGGAGGTTTGTCCATGCAAGACATTAGACGTAACAATGTGGAACGATTCAAAGGTTTCGGTACGTTATATGACGAGAACAGGCCTGCTGCGCCCACCGAGGTCGTAGATATTCTGACGAACTATTTAGGCAGCAAACCTCGTATGGTCGCCGATGTCGGCTGTGGTACTGGCTTATCGTCATGGATTTGGCTAAATGAGGCAGAACGTGTTATTGGCGTCGAACCAAGCGATGATATGAGAGCTGTCGCAGAATCCAAATGGGAAGCGGCAGGCAAACCGGACCATCTTCGCTTTGTCTCCGGCCTGTCCCACGAACTGGGACTACCTGATGGCAGTGTGGATATCGTGACCTGCTCACAGTCGTTCCACTGGATGGAGCCCCAGTCCACACTGCGCGAATTTGCGCGTGTACTGCGTCCAGGCGGCATATTTGCTGCCTACGACTGTGACTGGCCACCAGTGGTCGATTGGCAGCTGGAACAAGCCTATCTGCAGTTGAATACGGAGGCAGATCATCGAGCTGCCAGTCTGGCTCCTCAGGAAAATCAAGCACATAAATGGAGTAAAGACGGACATTTGCAGCAGATTCAGCAGTCCGGCTTGTTCCGTTATTCACGTGAAATTGTGTTTCATCATCGGGAAACATTCGATGCGGACCGATACGTCAATCTGGCACTCAGCCAAGGAGGCCTGCAAACGGCAGTGAAACTCGGAGCCACTGATCTGCTCGAGGTAGCAGACGAATTTAGACAGCTGGCTACACGCATATTTGATGGAGAATCGAGACAAGTCCTATTCTCATATCGGATGCGCTTGGGCATCGTCTGATTTAAGCTAAGCTCATCCAGATTCTCTCCAAAACAAAATACACAAAAAGAAACCTGCACCATCACTTGAATCGTGATGGTGCAGGTTTTTTGTACAAACAGCATCAGGATGAGAAAAGGTCACTTAACTGTCCCTCCTGTACATTCAGTGCCAGCACCAACTTTGACGGGTCCTGCTTCGAGTAGATCACGTTAATAATATGGCCTTGCTGAACCTGAGGTAGGGTAGATGGATAAATTTCCTTTGGTGTGGTCACCTTAAACGTCTCTCCATTTGACTTCGTTACACTAAGCGTAAGCTGAAGTTTGATTTTGCCATTACCTCCGCTTCCAAGCGGAGTAACATCCAAAATTTTGGCCATCGCTTTCTCGCCCGTTCGTGCAATATCCATCATCTCAGGTGCCACGCCATGCTGCACCATCTTCTCATCCAGCAATTGCTGCATATCTTCCTGAGACAGTCTTCCTTTCAGATCAAGCCCTACCTTGCGTTCATCCTTCACGGAGACCACTAACGGAATGAAGCTGCCCGGCTGGAACTGAGCCATGGACGTCAACGGTATAATCGTTCTCAACTCGGTATCGTATTTCTCACGCCCTTTAAGCGAGACGGTCAGGCCCAGTCGAACTTCCGGCTGCTCATTAATATACGTACCCGTCTGCTGGATGCTTTTAATGACACCAACCGCTGGTAATCCTGACTTCACCCTCCCGACGCCGAAGATATTAGCCAAAATGGAGGGAATAAAGATCAGCCCAAATCCGGCAAAAATGGCTGGTGTATACCACCATGCCTGTATAATGATAAAAGAATCATTCCACAACTGCTCTAACAGAAATGGGGAGAACCCTACCCCAAATACAGTCAACACACCGACCAATCTCAGGAAACCTACCATCTGCCCCACCCTCTCTATATCTCTGTTATTCGTTGTTAACTGTATTTATTAAATGATAGCTGCCCTTTTGCAGTTCAAACACCTTCTAGACGGACAACAGCCCCATGTAAATTAGCTCGGACGGATTCGCCGGATTTTGACCCAATCCCACCCGATCTCCCACGCGCGGAATCTGCATCTTAGACACCAGTGTTTCCAATGTTCGCTGATACTGATTGCCATTCGTCTCTGTTACATCCAGCACAAGCACAACAATCGGATCAAAATTGATTAGCTTGCCCGTATCGGTAATCGTGATTACCGTGGCTGTTGCGGTTAAGGGAAGGGAACCACTTGCCGCCAGTTGTGCCTGCTTCGCCGAATCCAGACTCTGGTTGATGGCTTCCCGATGCTCCTTCGATACAAAACCTTTCATCATCATTCCGGTAAGTCCTTTATTCATCATTTTATCTGCCTTCGCAATCGCATCTTCCTGCTTGTTCTTTTTACCAAACCATCCCATAATGAACACCTCGTTTTTTTGTTTTTGGTTATAGTTAAAGTATAAACAGGACGGCTTGTCCTTGAATACCCTTATGACTGCTTACAAAAGAAACGAAAAATCCGGTGATTAAACCACTGGATTTTCGTTTTTTTAACATGTATTTCGGTTGATTCCGCAAAAAAAGAGCCGTAAAACGACTCTTGAATGAAAGGTTGGGAGGCATATTTTGTGCCTATTGCAGTGGTATTGAACAAAATCATGCAAAAAAAACGGCTGTTCCAAGCCGATCTTCGATCTATTTTTTGCGTAACAGGTAGACCAGCTTCCGATAATACATGGCGGCTTCCTTATATTTTCGCTGATCCTCGAACACCACGGCCATTCCCTCATATAAAGGTTCAAGACGCATGACATGCTGCACGGACTCAAAATAAGGCAGGCAAGCGAGGGCACGCTCCATGAACACTTCACGATCTCCATGCGCAAGAGCCAGATGGCTTTGGTAGAAGGTTGCGCTCATCTGCTGATCCTGAGTTGTTGCACTATTCAACAGTTGATCCACACTCTGCGCGAGTACACCCCAGTTTTTTCGTGCCAGTGCCACTTCACACCGATACACACTCACTAACGGCTCCATGGCCTGCTGTGTTTCTTCCGGTTCCTGCTGCAACAGGGATTCGAATCGCTCAATCTCCGACTGCGCCTGATCCAGTTCCCCCGTCATGGTCAACATGACAATCCGATTATTCGCAATGGCGGTAACCAGATCGCCCTGATTACCGGCATACACCAGATTCGCCTCTGCCATTGTCAATGCCGAGAGCGCTTCCTGTACAAGTCCCATTGCAAAGCAATATCCGCTGTACGCCACATATAAACCAGACAAGCGATGAAACAGCCGCTGATCATAGACATGTCTCATGGTGAGATCGAACACCTGCTTAGCCTCTTCGTACTGTTTGACCTGAATGTAGGCTTCCATCTTGATATTTTGCACAGACAGCCAGAATTCACTTCCAGGAAGGGCCAATTCACTTAGCCTGGTTGCATGCGTTAACACATCCACAGAGGCAAGCTTGGAACGATAGTACTGCACTTTGTAATATAATAACGCCTTGGCTAACGGACGCGGCAGATCTACATCGTCAGGACGGCCGTATTTCTCCAGATAAAAATTCAGATAGGATATATGTATATATTCATGAGCCGATGCATCATTTAATTGTTGGTAATAGACCGCCTTCATCAAGGCCGTGGTCAGCTCAACTGTCAGCGTATCATCCCGATCCTCAAGTGCGTGCACGATATCTTCTGCTATCACCGAAGCTGGAACTGACATTTGTTCAAAAATAGCCTCTGCCCGCGCCAGTGTTTCCTCATCCTGTGCAGAAGCATTTAACAGATAGGAAGTCGTAACGCCAAGACGTGACGCAATAGCCTCTGCCAGATCTTCAGGGAGTGGATAACGATCGGCCAGAATATTAGCAAAGTGAGCCTGCGTGACCAGACCTTCCACGAGGTCTTTGCGGGAGATTTGCTTTCTTTTGCTCAGAAATTCAATCCGTTCCTTCAGCATGGCTAGTCTTCCTTTCGTTTCGATCCTGTGAATCACTATAAGTTGAACGAATGATTTTACACTAGAGCACTGCGTGGCAAGAACCATCTTCCGATCGCTGTTATCCCCAGATTTTTTGGAATCCCTTATAGAAGGGGAAAATCCGGGGATAAAGGCGAACGCTTCGCTTCTCCAGATCTGTTCTGTCCTCTCCGTTATCGTGTAAATGTTTAGTTCAAATTATATAATATCATCCAGGATGCGAAGCCGGATACCGTCTTTTAGCCAAATCCATCGAAACGGTTTCCGTTTCGGAGGCAATTGTTTTACAATAAGGAGGTATGTACCAGAGCATTATCCATTAATGATGAACAAGAGTTGAATATGAAAGGATGCAAATGAATGATTATTAAACCAAGAACACGTGGTTTTATTTGTACAACTTCCCATCCTGTAGGCTGTGCTGCACAAGTGCAGGAACAAATTGATTATGTAAAATCCCAACCGCAATTGAACGGACCGCAGAATGTACTCGTCATCGGAGCCTCCACTGGATATGGGCTCGCTTCGCGCGTCGTATCCGCATTTGGTGCCGGAGCCAACACCATCGGTATTTACCGCCCAAGCAGCTCCACTGAAAAACGTACGGCATCAGCAGGCTGGTACAACTCCGCTGCATTTGAGAAAGCTGCGGAAGAAGCAGGACTGAAATCATACAGCATCACAGGTGATGCCTTTGCCAACGAAACAAGAGAAAAGACCGTTGAACTGATTCGCAGCGAACTCGGTCAGGTTGATTTGGTTGTCTACAGCGTAGCGTCGGCACGCCGTACCGATCCGAATACCGGTGAAGTATTCAACTCCGTGCTCAAACCGATTGGACAATCGTACACAAACAAAACAGTCAATTTCCATACGGGAGAAGTAACGTCCGTTACGATTGATCCGGCATCCGATGAAGAAATTCGCCAGACCGTGGCCGTGATGGGCGGAGATGATTGGGAACTGTGGATGGATGCCTTGCAACAAGGTGGTGTACTCGCCGACAATGCAACAACCATTGCCTTTTCTTACATCGGTCCTGAACTTACGCATGCGATCTATCGTGATGGTTCCATCGGTCAGGCCAAAAACCATCTGGAAGCAACAGCCCACAAGCTGAATGATCGTCTAAGTGCAAAGGGCGGACGTGCTTACCTAACCGTAGCCAAAGCGCTGGTAACCCAATCAAGCTCCGCAATTCCAGTGGTGCCGTTGTATATCTCTGCATTGTACAAAGTCATGAAGGAAAAAGGCTTACATGAAGGCTGCATCGAGCAATTGCAACGTTTGTTCGCTGATCGCCTCTATGCGGGAGGAGAAGTTCCGACCGATGAAGCAGGGCGTATTCGTATTGATGATTGGGAGATGAGAGCAGACGTTCAGGAAGAAGTGGCGAAGCTCTGGAACGAGCTGACCACCGAAAATATCTACGATCTATCCGATTTGGTAGGATACCGTCAAGAATTCTTCCAACTGTTTGGTTTTGAAACCGACGGTGTGGATTATGAAGCAGATGTTGATCCAAATGTTGAAGTACCACATCTGCGTTAATTGAAAACTAATTTGGCTGCGAGAATGGAGTAACAAGCATTATTACATGTCCAGATCCAGCCTTAGGGGAGCGAGCTTTCGCTCCCTTTTTGACGTCTACCGATCCTATAAGATCGACTTGAGCTGTTTTTTCAGTTCTTTCGGCACTGTCTTCTCTACCGTGATGGATCGCGCTCCATGCATCCTTGCAAAGAACTGGAGTCCCTCCCTAAAATCCGCGATCCATTCCTCCACAGGCGGAGCAGTCTCTTCCATCGATAACAACCGAACCGTTAGCACGCCCGTTTTGCGATCGAGTCGCGGGTCCATGCGTCCAATCAGCCGATCTCCGTGGAGAATGGGCATGGCGTAATATCCGTAAGTTCGTTTCACCTCTGGTGTGTAAATCTCCCACTTATAATGGAAATCAAATAAATCCACAATCCGTTCCCGTCTCCACAGCAGATTGTCCAGCGGAGGCAAGAATCGTACCGGACCTGATGGATCATAATGCGGCTCTTCCCTTTCCATCTCACGCAACAAACCTTCATCTTCTGTACGAATGTAATAAGGCGTCGCAACGTCTTCTACCTCCAGTGGGATCATGCGACCATCTGCGACACGTGCAGCCATATCATTCCGACGTTCAGCAGCGGTGGATTTCATCCAGCCCAATCGTGGATCTCGGACATCCACGACCCGATATGCGTAAATGTACTTGTCCATCAGAGACTGCCTTTGAGTCAAAAGATCGATCTCCGCTGTCATGGATTGGCCCTGCTCCAGCAGTCCGGATTCAGTAATATGAAAATAACGTTCATTGCCCTGCCTTGCCACGACACGAATGGCAGCCGAATCCAGCAGCAGATTTAATGCTAGCGAGGTATCCTTCGTTTTCGGCACATCCGCATTGTCCCAATATCCGCTTACCCGTTCGACAGCACGAAAAGCTCTTGACGGGAGCGGTCCCTCTTCTTCCAAACGCTTCAGCACATGCTGCACCGTATTTTCCAGCCCTTGCAGGGAAGGCGCCAGGCGATCGCGTAATCGGACACGTACAGGTTCAAACATCGCATAATCTTCGATCGGAATAACACATACAGCATTGGCAAAATATTCGAACACTTTATGATCACTCAACAAAGTATGTAAATATTCGGAGGTATAGCCCGGATCACGAGCGCCCAGCACCAAATGCTGATTTCCGGTTACGGCAGCGACAGGATCAATCTGTACGCAGCCAAGGGAGCGAATCAGCTGCATCACCTGTTCAGGACTCGAAGGCAAGGAAGCGGCAGGCCAACGTCCCAATAAAGATTGCGTTTGCAGCAAAAAACGCCGAACGATTTTCTTATTCATGCGAAGCGCTGTTGTCATATGTAGAATTCTTCCCTTCATCGAAGATAGGAGGATGTATAGCTATAATGATCCAATTCAAAAGAGATACATTGATTTTAACAGTCCAAGGGATGTCATACCAATCGAAAGAAGAGCTTTTTTTAAAATTTTGATGCTTATGCTGCACTACGCACACCATAGACAAAATAAAAAGAAGCACCACCATCCTTGGTCCGCTTCTTGTGTTTGACCTTTTGCAATTTTTCCTGTTTCGTGGGCATGAGTCGGACATGCTGGGATAACGTTCCATAATCTCCGTTTACTCTCCGACTTTGCTCCGGACACCATTGTCCTGACCGCTCTGCTTTGCGCAATGCTTTTTGCGTTTGTGTACGTGCCATAATAATTGAACACACTCCCTTGGTTGGTATGCACTCAATATATCATGTGCAGGCAGACAAGTGAAGGTGATTAACGTGGAACTCTTTTCCGTCGTGATTGCCATGTTTCCACAGGTTCCTGATCGTCTTCCTCAATCAATTCCAGTGCTTCTTCCATTCTTCTGGATTTAAACAGCATGATCAGGTCCAGCAGATCTTCCCGGTCCAGCAGCTTCACACCGTTGACCGCTGCCAGCGTCCGGCATGCTTCCGTATATCTGGCTGAGGTGAGCACAATGGATCGATCTGCTTCATAATAACGCATGGACGTGTAAATCTCCTGCACTGCGCTGAGTCCAACCGGATGATTCGCTCCGTAACGTTTGGCCTGAATGACATTAGTTCTGCCTGCTCTATCCACAAACACAAGGTCCGCACCAAAATCTCGGCTGCTTGTGGTCTTATGTACTTCGGCATAACCGAGTTGTTGGAATAAATGATACAGGTACAGTTCAAATTCCGATCCATCCTGCATTTTATCGATATCCTTAATCGTAATCTTACGCGGATTGGCCTCACTTCGTATGCGCTGCCCTCGCCGAATTATACGGCGAATGATCCAGGCAATGATCAGTAGAAGGACAATAACACCTATACCCACCGTGGTCATATTTTCATTCCAATTCATGTCTGTTCTCCTTGTCGTTCCTCTAATCTGGCAGGCTAGAACCCCTCTTAGCCCTCGTCACCCGACTAAATATAGCAGACTTCTCTCGTAACAGAAAGAAGATGAATTCCCTGTAACCCTCGAACTTCTCGAAACAACAATAATTTTATACCTCTATCATAAAAGGTTACAGACACTCAGGTTGAATTTAACATGTATGAAATGGTAGAATTCAACAATCGGTTCTATTTTGAATCGAAGAAAGGTGGTTTATAACTTGCATTCATCCAACAAACGAAAGTCCAAAACATGGGCTGCGCTTCTTCTCAGTGGCACGCTCCTCTTCAGCCTGCATACACCAAGCTACGCGGCCGCAGAACAAAATGTACCATTGCCCAAGCCTGCATGGACATCATCTTCTCTGGCACTTACGCAAGTGAATACGGAGAAAGACGTTATCGTCAACGAATTGAACGCAGTACCTGCGAAAAACCTGGTGTACGTGCATTCCTCCCAGCCCGTGACCAAAACAAGCAGCAATACCAAGCTGGATTGGCAGCTGGATTCACTTCAGGCGCTGGATGCCACGACCGGACAATTGAAATGGAACGTTATTTTCCATGAGAAAAGCGGGCCTTATACAACCTACTCCAATTCACTATATACCAGCAACGGCACAGCCTATGTATATATGGAATATTCGGATGGAACCAAAAAGGTATACTCCTTCAATACTTCCGGCAAAACCAACTGGGTCAAAAACGTGAGTAATTCATCATCCATGTACCTTCTGGACGACGATACGTTATTAATCGCTTCGAGCCCTGGTGTTCAATCGAACGGCTCTGTTCGTTCAGCCATCTCGCTGTATGACAAAAAGGGAAAACTGATTACGGAAAAAACAATCAACGGAGCTGTGCTCAAAGCAGGCAGTGACCGAATCGTAGTCGATGCCAGCAAACAAACCAAAGTGGGCAGCTTCTGGCAGCCTGCCGCTAATCCCAAAGTGGAGATTTATGATCGTACGCTGAATCGTCTTTCCTTCTATCAGTTCCCGAGCAATGCCAACACCCTGGGAGACGGTGGCGGTGAATCACTGGCCATTCTGGAAGATGGCTCCGTGATCATGCGTGCCAATTTTGCGAACACGGGTAACAAGCTGATGGGCTTTGGCACCGATGGCAAACTCGCCTGGGGCCGTGCCATTGCCGGTGATGCCTATGTTCAGACCGCAGGCAATGGTTATACCCTGTTTACAGGCCAAAAGCTGGAACTGTACACCATGAAAGGCCAAGTGACCGAACGTACTTTCAAGGAAGAGCAGCCTATACTTATGCAGGTTGATCGTACACAGGACGGACAGTACAAACTTGATTTCGCCAAAAAAGGTTATATTCTCGATCCGCAAACATTGGATACCGTACATGAATATTCGTTTGCATCCTCTCCTGGATTGCTCGATGGATATTCAACGTACAACGATCATATTATCTATCAGATCAATGACGATGCATTATCCAAGTATGTATTGAAGACAGCCTCAGCAAAATAGTAATTGGAGCGCTCTGGTTGACCGACTAACGGTTAACAGGGCGCTCTGTTATTTCACACAACTATGTAGGGTCCCCTTCCGTTTATCCTCTCTGCGCAAACTGGTATAATAGTATCGTTCACTTTTTCACCCTACTCTTGATTGGCAAAGGAGCGTAGCCCTCCCATGATTATTCAATTCATTCGATACAGATAACTTGGGGCATAACATAACCTCTTTTTTTAAAATGTACGATAGAGGTTTATTTGTTATGCCCTTTTCTTCAGTTATCCAGATCTGAATGAATGGGGTGCTATTCCATGTCAATCCATCGCAGAGAACGTAGTGCTGCGCTTATTTATCCATACATCCATATGCTTAAATGTCCCATCTGTCATCGCACAATGACAACGATTAGTCGGGACAATATTCAATGTAGATCCAGGCATACCTTTGATTTGGCAAGACAAGGCTATATCAATTTCATGACACGTTTTTTCAAGGGCAACTATGACAAACGTTTATTTACGGCCAAAAGGAATATTTTATCTCAAACTGCTATCTATACGCCTCTGACCGATATCATTCGCCATTGGATTGAAGGTTACTCCAATGGCAGCAGTCAGCCCTTGCATATTCTGGACGCAGGTGCAGGAGAAGGATCTCTTTTGCAGCAGATTACACAGGATACTCCAGCTGTGGGCTGGGGGATCGACATCTCCAAAGAGGGAATTGCCATGGCTTCTTCTACCTACGACCAGCAAGTCTGGTTTGTTGGTGATCTTGCTTATAGCCCCTTTGCAGAGGGGCAACTGGACGTGATCCTGAATATCCTCTCCCCTTCGAATTATGAAGAGTTCGGGCGAGTGATGAAGAAGGATGGCTGGATCATCAAAGTGATTCCCCGTGACCGATATCTTATGGAAATGAGAGAGCTTTTGTTTCCGGACCGATCTCATCAACTAGACGGCAGAGAGTATGTATTGGACCGATTTACCAAGCATCATCATCTCATAGACAGCATTCCGGTAACATACACTCTGCCCGTATCGGAAATCATGATGAATTCACTCATTCATATGACACCACTCTCCTGGCATGGGACGGAATCAGCCATAGCCAGTGTTCAAGAGTCCTTATCGCAGATTACGATTGATTTAGAAATACTGGTGGGAAAACGGAGATAAGTTCTTTAGCCATTGAGATAACATTCTCTTAATCATTGAACAATCAAAAAACCGGGGAAGTTCCTGTTGGAACTCTCCCGGCTTTTTCAATAAGATCTGATGCAAATTGGTCTAATGAAATAGAATTAATTATTCCAGTTTTCTTCAATAAATTCATCCCGTCCGGATACCGCACGGTCTTCTTTATAATGCTTCTCATTTTTCTTATGATAATCCTGGTGGTAATCTTCTGCCGGATAGAATACAACTGCATCCCGAATCTCCGTCACAATCGGTTGATTGAATCGCCCGCTTGCTGCCAGCTCCTGCTTGGACTGCTCTGCGAGCTCACGTTGACGCTCATTATGGACAAAGATCGCTGTCCGGTACTGACTCCCACGATCCTGAAATTGCCCTCCGTCATCGGTTGGGTCCGTCTGGGGCCAGTATAGCTCCAACAGACGTTCATACGGAAATACCTCTGGATCAAATGTAATTTCAACGACCTCGACATGACCGGTCTCCCCGGTTTTGACCTGCTCATATGTTGGATTATCGACGTGACCGCCGGAATAGCCAGATACAATACCATGAATGCCTGGTTGCTCCTCAAATGGTGTAACCATACACCAGAAACATCCGCCGGCAAATGTAGCTTTTTCCATTCACACTCATCCCTTTCTATTGTACCTATATCTTAAAACAAAAAGAGGTTGATGGAAAGCCACGTCTGTGGACTTCCATCAACCTCTTCAGAAGCATCTGTTATATTTCAAACTGCTTGTTGCCGACTTACTGTAAATTCAAGAGATCTTGAATTCGTTACCCGCGGCTTCGACCCATAGAACGGAAGATCAAGCTCACAATCGCTACAAGTACGATGGCACCAATTAATGCCGGTACTATGTAGAATCCGCCCATTTCTGGACCCATGTCTCCCAGAATCACTCCGCCTAACCATCCGCCAATAAAACCGGCAATGATGTTACCGATAACGCCGCCGGGAATGTCACGACCAACAATCAGACCTGCCAACCATCCAATGATACCACCGATAATTAATGACCATAACCAACCCATATCATTCACCTCTAATTAAAGTTTTTGTTGTTGTCTGTCTACTATTAACCGCTACAGAAGCATTTAAACAACTGGCATGAAAATTGTTGTATATTACCTTTTGTTCATATGCCCTATTCTCTGCCCAAACAGCCCATAACACAGGATTGAAAACAGATCGCATCACTTTCCCGGCATCTTACACAGCTCAAGACTGCGTTATATACCTCCCGAAAGTCATTGTATGTTGGTTCAGACAGCCTTAGTATAACCAATTGAGGTGAGAATATTTTAACGGTTATATTCGATTAATAAAAACCTGCACGGCCTTTACCTGGCTGGGTCAGCCAGTTATGCTTATGACTCTTGTCCAGCTCTCCTCGCATCGACTGAATGATCTGCACAATGTCCGTCTGGCCATTCTGGTGCCATTCCAGCGCTGCACTGACATACAGCTCTCCAAGCTGGGCAAGAGAAAAGGTATCTGTCAATCGCGCTGCTTCGAGAGTACCCTCTTCCCCCGCGAAGGTTCTGAAGCCGCGCTGGTGCAAATACTGCAGGCGCAGCCCTTCATCCGGTAGCGGTATTTCATAAGCCCGATCGAACCGTCCGGCACGGTTCATGAGCCCCGGGTCTATTTTCTCAGGATAATTCGTTGTACCAATTAGAAAAATCCCCTCTTTGGACGTTGCCCCATCCAGTGTATTCAGGAAAAAGGACCGGACTTCATCCGGCATGGAATCAATATCCTCAATAATCAACACCATTGGTGCCAGACGTTTGGCTGCTTCGAACACTTCACGTACCGATTCACTGTTTGTGTATTCGGTAATTTGCCAGTATGCAGCTGGCCCCGGTATGCTTCCCGCAATGGATTTTACGAGGGTTGTTTTCCCGTTTCCAGGATGACCATACAGCAGGATGCCACGTTTGTAAGGAATATCATAGTCTCGATAAAAGGAGCGATCCGCCTCGAAAAACTGGTCCAACGAACGGAAAATATCCTGTTTAATTTGCGGAGAAAGCACGACCTCATCTCTCCCCACAGAGCGGGTAATGGATTCGACATGCCGGTCACTGCCATTGCGGGCATCCGTGTATACCGTGACCTTTTTCATATTTTGCTGCCGTTCCCGTTCCCGTACACTGCCCAGAAATCGCTTCAATTCCTCTTCTCCTGTAGCAAAAACAAAATCTTCATTGTAGATCCCGTTCTCCCGGAAGAATGGAATGCGGACGAGAGCTACGCCCCACTGGGGATAGGCAAATACATTGTTGCGAATCGAATAATGCACACCATATGTTGGTGCATCTCCATCATCCTCATAGTGCAGTGTACGTAGCTCCAGATCTTCGAAAATCCGGGCAACCAATTCCACGTCCGTACTGTTGCTTTGCAGATCTTCTTTTAGCAGATCCCAGTATTCACTGTTTGGATCATCGCTGGCATAGAGTTCATAACGAACTCCGTATCGATTGCCAAGCGCTTCAATGATGCCTCGAATCAAGCGGGCATATATGGCATAGCCTTCGTTTCGGATTTGACTGTCTTGTTGCTCCTCATAGGAATAGATGACTCTATTATGATTCAATTGTTCTTTATCTATGTTCATTACTTAGCTCCCTTCACAGCGGCAAGTGGTTTACATTTGGCTACAACTTGAGCCAGACCTGCGCCGGTAACACTATCAATAATTTCATCGACATTTTTATACGCTTGCGGCGATTCATCAATAATCGATTCAAGTGAACGCTGGTTCACCACAATCTCATCTGCAGTTCCCACGCCCAGCGCTGAGGCAAAATCCTCTACGGTAACCAGGCGCTTCGTTGCTGTCCGCGAACGAATGCGTCCTGCCCCATGACAGATCGAATAATAGTTATCCTTCCCCTCAGGTTGACCTACCATGATATACGAAGCAGTCCCCATTGAACCGGGAATAAGCGCAGGATGACCTGTTGCCAGATATGGCTTCGGATTATCCGGATGACCTGCAGGCAATGCACGTGTAGCTCCTTTGCGGTGTACAAAGACCGAGCCTTGATCCGCGTGCGATTCCTCCCATGCATAGTTGTGCATCAGATCATAGAGGGTACGGAATTCGCATTTTGGACCAAACACATCCCGAAAAGCTTCGCGAATTGCATAAGCAATCAGGTGGCGGTTCACCACAGCATAATTCAGCGCAGAATACATCATATCAACGTAATGGCGACCTTCCGCATGTTCAAGCGGAGCAAAAACCAGTCTTGGATCGGATGTCCCCAGACCATTTCGCTGCATCATTTTCGCAATCGCCGATGAACTGGTTTGGCTTACATACCCGCCCCAGGCCCGGGAACCGGAATGAATCATTACAACAATTTGTCCATCGTACAGACCCCAGGCTTCCGCAATCTCCCGATTTCCCTCAGCAATCTCAATCGCTTGAATCTCGGCAAAATGATTGCCTCCACCCAAAGTTCCTAACTGGCGATGAGCCCGATGCCAAGTCATATCCGGTACCAGATTCAACACTTCCTCATCAAAGGCAAATTTGCTGCTCTCCACATGAGTGATGGAAGTTGATTTTTTCGGTGTATAGCTGTCCGGGATATATTTTTTGGGTAAGCCATGCAAGCCCTTGCGCACAATATGCTCCAAACGAATGTCCGAGTAATGACCGCGCTGATTTGCCTCCATCGGCAGCACCTTCTCAATGGCTTTCACGAGTTTACGGCGCAGCTTCACGTCTTTCAGGTCATCCTTATGCAAATTGGTCATATGCACCCGCATGCCACAGCCTATATCACTGCCTACGATGGATGGAGATACATAGCCACTATTGGCATCCCATACCGCCGTTGTGCCGATGCAGGTACCTACACCGACATGCACGTCAGGCGTATAGCTCATATAGGAAATACCCGGAATTTGAAGATTGTTGTTCGCCATCTCGAACACCTTATAGTCCAATGAGCTGAATAGTTGTTGTGCCGCATATACCGTTAAGTCCCCAGCAGGCAATTTGACTTCATGTCGGTAGCCAGCTGTGAGTTCGTTTTGACTTGTAAATAAATTAGGTTTTGTATTCATAAATGTTTATTATTCCTTCCTGTACGTTCCGCTAGTTCGGTTCATTTCAAAAATTGAACCTAACGTTATTCCGAATTCATATCCATGTTCTGTACAACAAAAAAGAAGCCACGGACAGTTCGCCCGTGACTTCTTCATGACAATAACGGAAAACAAAAGCAGCATGAACATGCCGCGTCTGTTCTCCATTGCTATATACGCCGAGAGTAGCATATCGATTAATAACGTTCCAAGGATAAACGATATGCATCTTCCCCTATGTCGCCCGTATGAGGCCAAAGAGACGATGAACTGGATATACAATTGTGTCTGTGCTTCGTAGTGTCTTTGTGAATTTCAAATCATAACCAACCATCATATCTCTCGGCCTCCCTTCATTAATATTATGTTTATATTAAGCGGACTTGTTTCGATGTGTCAACCCTTTTCTTGGAAAATCCCCTATTTTGCATATGCATTAGATTTAACTCCGTGCCAATAACTTATATAAAAAAAAGCAGGGTCTGTAAGGAACAGACCCTGCTTACTCATGCATATCATGAGATTAGATATCGATTATTGATGGTACATGTTTTGACAGATTTGACTTTGCATCTTATCATTTCCCTGCTTGTTTTTCCAATTCTTCCACAGGATTTTCATCTTCTTTTTCAGGCACCTTGGAAGACAGGAACCAACCGCATACTGCAATCGTAATCAGCACAATGTAGAATCCAAATTTCCAAATTTTATTTTCCGGGAAATGCTCATCCAGAACGCCCAGTGAAGGGTGTGCAAGTGTAATAACAGCCAACTTAACCCCAACCCAGCCGACGATAACGAAGGCTGCAACTTCAAGGCCTGGACGGGAATGAAGCAACTTAACGAAGAAGGAAGCCGCAAATCTCATGATGACGAGACCGATAAATCCGCCGAGGAAGATGACGATAAATTGTCCACCGTCAAGTCCGCCGATCGGAGGCAGACCACTTGGCGGCAAGGCAACAGCCAGCGCCACAGCTGCGAGAATGGAATCAACCGCGAATGCGATATCTGCCACTTCCACCTTGAATACAGTCATCCAGAAACCAGATTGTTTTTTTTGTTTTTTGGGAGCGGAATCAGCCGCTTCATCTGTTTTGTTTCGGCTACCCATAACCTTTTTAATAATGTGGTTAATGGAGATGTACAACAGGTACAGGGCCCCAATCGCTTGAACCTGCCACACGTCCACCAGGAACGAGATCAGGAACAACGAACCCAATCGGAAAATGAATGCACCCATCAACCCATAAAATAACGCTTTTTTGCGTTTATCATCAGGTAAATGCTTAACCATAATGGCGAGAACTAATGCATTATCCGCTGCAAGCAATCCCTCCAGGACTACTAATACGACGAGAACCCACCCATACTCCAATAATAATGACAAATCCAAAATTGACTCCTCCTTAGTATCCTTATGATGTACAAAAAAAAGGACCTTTACCATTACTGGTAAGGTCCTTTTTATTCACAAAAAGAGACCTTTACCCAGTATGAAAACTTGGTAAAGGTCTCGCTAACAACAAAATTGCTGCCAATAAAGCCGGGGATGGAATCCCGAACTGACGACTTTACTGTGAAAGCTACTCCCCTTTAACATCAGGAATATTTAGTTTTAAGTTGAAACAGGTTCAATAATCTGTTCTCATCATATTCATAACGATAAGCAAAGTCAAGCTTTATTTGACCGACTGCGGTCCAGCTTGCGAAAGACCAGCAAATCATAGATGAAATTGCCCAGCGGGATAAACGAGACAAAAAATAAAGCAATTGGACGACGTAAACGCCATTTTTGCGTGGTATAAAGACTCACCATAAATAATAAATACATCAGAAATAAAAAGCCATAGATGTTGCCAAACCACGTGACTGCCTGAGGCATGATCCCTGATTCTCGTAATGGAAAAGCAACAAATAACAACAGCACATATGAAAGCCCCTGCAACCACAACAGCAGTCGAAAGCGGCTGAGTGTTGAATGTAACATTTTTTTCCTCCTGCTTCTAAATACGCGCAACGAATTCATTGCATCCCGTACAGTATATCACAAAAACGAAATTTACCCTCACGCGCAGTTCTACAGGAGCCAAATCCATCCGATGCACATAGGATATATGACCAAGATAGATTGTTGCGAATATGGACAAGGAGGAACCTGTTGATGAAAATAGCCCTCATAGCACCGGAAAAATTGCCAGTCCCAGGTAACGGATCAGTCGAAATCTGCATCCTCGGCATTGCTCGCGAACTTGCACTCCGTCACCAGGTGACGATCATAAGCCGTCAGATGCCCGATCTAGCCATTACAGAGCAAATAGATGACATTACCATCCGGCGTTTGCCAGCAACCAGCCCCAGCGAGTACACAAGGTCAGTTATCCGTTTTCTGAAAATCCAACCCTTCGATCTTATCCAGGTAGACAACAGACCACATAGTATGGCTGCAATTAAACGCGCTTTCCCTTCGTTGCCTGTGGTGCTCTATCTTCACTCGTTAACCTTTGCACAACCAGGGCCTGCAAGATTAGCGCTGTTAAAAAAAGCGAATTGGATTGCCGTCAACAGTCAATCCCTTAGACAAAGACTGAGTCGCCGATTCCCATCCTTGAAACGACGGATGGGTGTTGTCCCACTTGGCGCGGACCTAAGCCGCTTTTTGCCTGCAATTAAAGGAGAGCAGCAGCTTCTGCGGAAGCAGTTCGGTATTACAGGGCCATTCTCCATTCTGTATGTAGGCCGACTGATTCCCGGCAAAGGCGTGGATGTGCTCATTCGTGCAGTATCCCTTCTTCAGCAGCAGGTACCCGTGCAACTTATCATTGCAGGCAGAGGGCCACAAGTATACGTCCGCAAACTGCGGCAGCTTGCCCGAAAATTAAAGGTTGATGCTTCCTTTCGAGGTCAGATCGCCCATGAACGCATTGACCGTTTGTACAGAGCTGTGGACTGCCTGGTGTGCCCTTCCCAACAACATGAGGCCTTCGGGCTGGTTAATGTTGAAGCTATGGCTTCGGGACTACCCGTCATTGCTTCAGACAATGGAGGCATTCGTGAAATCATTACATCTGGAAGTAACGGATACCTGGTGAGACATTATAACCAACCCCAAAGTTTCGCTGCTTACCTGTATAAACTGGCAGACAACCCCGCTCTTGCTCATTTTCTTGGAGATGCCGGGCGTGCCAGTGCAGTTGAACATTTCAGTTGGGCCCGAACAGCCACGCATCTTGAAGCAGCCTATACAAGACTCATCCGCGGATAAATCTTGTTACGCCGTGCTTTTCGTTAGGCTTTTTCACGCGACTGCCAATCTGCAATAAAGCTATCCATATGCGGAACAGGGACATACATCATTTCAATTAACTCCACAATAATCATATCTTTCATGGCAAACCTCACTTTAGCACAGGTCTGTTGACGGAAAGCATCATAGATTCCCGAGCCTGTCCAGCAGCCGTGAGGAGCGAGCAGGGGATTATTAACAATATATCCAACCGTCCCAATGGGAGGAACCACTACCTTGATGGCTCGAGGGTCCACCCGATTGTCGGGGTCTTTGACCAGAAACAGGATATCGCCTACATTTAAAGCTTCTACACCATGATAATGTTCCATTCCATACATGGCTGCAAATAATTTGGTAATCATCGAAAAAGCTCCTTTTACACATTTTTTTAAAATTTAGATGGGTTGAATTTATTGATCTTCCTCATAATGCTTCATCCACTCTATGAGTTGTTTACGAATTTCTTTACGATATTCGCGAGGTTCAAGGACCTCCGCTTCGGGGCCAAATTGATATAACCATTTCAGGAATTCACGACTACTGTTCAGCGTTACTTCAAATAACAATCCGCCATCAGGCAAATCTGTCATTCGTGGACGAACAAACATCTCTTCTTCTTTTATGTAGGGGGCCACTTTCTCAGTGAATCTTACTTTGAAATGGATAAGTTTATCCCCACGATCAATGGACCATGTGTTTTTCATGAACTGCGTTATGTTGAAATCACCCATAACAAAATGGGTATTGGTCTGTATAACGTCCAGAAAGCGACTGATCCGAAACAAACGGACTTTCTGCAGCAAGTGGCAATAACCAATCAAGTAGAAACGCTGATCGCGCGGAATGAGGTAATAGGGGTCAATGTCGCGGACCGTTATTTCATTTTTCGTAAGCGTGTGATATTGGGTTCGAATCGTTTGTTGATCCAGAATGGCTTCAATGACTGGAATAAGCAAGTTGGGATACTTCCCTTCTTCCCGGTATGCAGGTGTGCCCATACGAATAATACCTGCGATATTTTCTACAATGTCACTGTTTCTCGTTTTCATTTTGGTATGGGCTGTCATCACCTTGTCAAAGGCTGAATCAAATTCAGCCGGGAGTTGCGAAGTATCCACCACGGATGGAAGCATGGAGAACACCATCGCTTCCTGTTCGGTAAAATCCAGAGGATACATGGCAAATTCACCAATGAACCGATACCCCTTGCCATAACCTTCATTCATGATAGGGGCAACCCTGTCCAAAATTCGGAGATCGCGATAAATCGTGCGCACAGTTGTACCGCATTTCAACGCCAATTCTTTGGCGGAAATTCCGGGATTCGCTTGTATAGCCTGAAGTATACGCAGAAGACGAATTAATTTCTCTGTCATGTAGTTTCTCCCCTTCGATATTTTATCGGCAAGGAAAACTAGTTCCTTTAGTCCGGTACTAAATCTTTAGTCCCAAACTCACTTTCGCAATTTCACCTTATGTATATAGTTCAATCGCACTTATTCGGCTTATTAAATATACATTCTCTTACTTGCTTGCGTAAAATATTAACCTCAAGTCCTTATACCTACGCCTGATAGCCTATTTGGCATTCAAAAAAATAAAAAAAGGTCTTGTCTCTTTTACCAGAGACAAGACCTTTTCGCTTGTTTATTTGTGCAATTGCAATAATTTAGTCAGCACATTGACCATATGGTCGCACAGAACAGGGATATCTCCCATCTGATCTTCATTCACACTGCGGTCAAAATGTACTTCAGCTGTGACAGCGTAAGTTGCTGGCTGATCTTCAAATATATACTGAATATGCTGCAATTTTCGTTGTTCCGGCCAGCTCTCTTGTAATATGGAACTAATCGCTGGACATTGAGTCTCAGGCTCCTTAACAACCATTCTGAACCGCAGTCGCAAACGGCAACCTGATGGACCACCTGGTGTCTCCAGAATCTCAGCCGCGAGATCCTCAAGCGATGTGCTCAGTACCACTTCGCCTGTTACATCAGGGCAATCTCTCAGGCAGAATTGCAGTACGAACTCTCTGGACATACGCGCCATCTCAAGCTGATCCTTCCGATTCGTTATGGAAATAAGTTCATCCAAATTATCAAGATCATACAGGTGATTTTCGAAACCTACTTTTAAATTGTCATAAATCGTCGGATCAAACATCATGTGAGACCTGCCTTCTTGTGCAAATTATACCCGATTACTTGGCTTTTCCATGGCAAATCAGGCTGCCATTTCAAACGAAGTTAATTGTTGCTCCGAATCATAGTATACTGTAACGCAATTTCACGCAAACAGACCACCGTCATCATACCAAATAACGACTATGTGGCAATCTGTCATAAGTCAAAACATCATTCGTTATTGCGCATCTCCTGCGACTCCACTTGGTCCCTTTCCAACATAAAAAAAACCCGGTCATCACGACCGGGCTTGATTGAGATATAGAATATTGTATATTCTGATCCCTTATTCTTCTTTAGCTGGTTCTTCTGGTGCTGCCGGTTCCGCTTCATCAGCAGAAGCCGTAGGCTCTTCCTCAGCCGCTTGTGGCGGCATCACAGAAGCGATGATAGAATCACCTGACGTCACCAGAGTCAGACCTTTATCGAGCTTGATATCCGCAGCCGTCAAACGATCACCAATTTCCAGTCCGCTAACATCCACCTCAATGGAGGTTGGCAGATCAGCCGGAAGTCCTTCGACCTCCAGTTGAGTTTCCTGTGTCTGGAACACACCGCCTGCTTTAGAGCCGGCTGCGGTGCCTTGGAAGTCGATCGATACACTAACACTGATCGGCTTGTTCTTCGAAATCTGCAGGAAGTCCACGTGCAGCAGACGTCCGTTGCGTTCCTGCTGATCTTTGATCAGCACTGGTACCGTTTTGCCACCCTCAAGATTGAGGTTGAACATCTCGGAGCGACCTGTACGTGCTACTTTCAGCATTTCTTTTTCATCTACATGTATCGCGGCACCTTCTAATCCCGGGCCATAAACCACAGCCGGAACACGTCCGCCTTGTCTTAACAGGCGCAATGCTGCACCTTTCTTTTCAGTTCTTGGTGTTGCCGTAAGTTGAGCCATTTTTCCGTTGGATTTCATGATTGAACATCCTCCTTCAAGGGATCCTTACTTCATATTTGTTAGGAAGCCATAAGCTTCTCTCTTAGACCAGAACGGCCTTTTCATGCGTGGCCGAATCTGGGGCCATATCTATATTTACCCCAATGAAAGACCATCTCAAACACTGACTTGTACAGTTTTTTTATTTTTCGGGTGAAAATGTATCTTTTTGATGAACAAAAAAGCAGCCGGAGACCTCCCGACCGCTTGTTAAGCTTATACTTTTCAACCATTTGTATGAAGTTATAACCTAGCCAACTATGCGCTGTGACGATCATCCTCTTCATCACTTTCACGGATAACCTGCATCTGATCCGACCCACTGTGAACGTGAATCTGCACATCTCCGTCTTCAGGACCGATATCAACATAACGATCTCCGCAGGTATCTTTGGCTTCCCATTCATTCAGCCGAATGATTAAACCCAGATGATGTAATCCTGGAGCCACCCGAAAACGGGCTTCTGCTGCATTGCCCACTCGCTCAAGCGGGATAGCTCCATCCTCCATGCCTGTGCCCCATACCCAGACATCCCATCCCTCATAACGCTGATCCTCACGTTCATATCGGAGAGTGACAATTCGCGAAATTGATTTGTGGATTTTAATATTCAGCGATGCCTGAATCCCACCAGCTTCCGCGATAATCTGGGTGGACCCTGGTGTTAAAGCACGCACGATTCCTGCTGTACTAACCGCCGCATGCTCCAGATGAGACGAGCTCCACCGTATCTTCATACCTTGCAAAGGCTGGCCGAATTGATCCAGAACCAAGGCGCGGAATCGACTGACACGTGTCGTATACATCACCGATTCCCCTATAATTTCAATTCGTTCCGGATGGAGGTCGTCGACCTGCAACGTACACTCTGTGGTAATCGTGCCACATTGGACGCTGATCGTCGCTTCTCCGGTTTCCCCCGTATGAATTGTCCCATCGGATTGAATTGCAATAATGTGCGGATTCGAAGAGCTCCAGGTCACAGATGCGTTCTCCACCACATTACCAAAACGGTCTCTGACCGATGCTCGCAAGCCGGCAATCTCTCCGGCACTGTACACAAGACGCGGCGAGTGAATCTCAATCACAGCCGGTTCAGCACCGCCAGCATACTCCGCGTCATACAGTACCATCAATGACCACCGTTCTACCATTGCGGTCCCGCTCACCGTATCAATGAGGTCTGTACCTGCCTGATGATCATTCACCACGATATGCCAGTCACCCTCCGGAAGACTCACTTGCTGCTGCTGACCCGTTCCGTTGTAGATCACCACGATCTGATTCCATGTATCCTGATTCGCTGCGTCATCCAGTGTAAATGCAACCACATTTCCTTCTGCACGCATCATGCGAAGATGATTCCGTACCTGCTCGGCGTTAATCATGCGAAAGGCCGGATGTGTGCGGCGCAGATGAATCAGGCCGCGATAATAGTCAAAAACAGGTCTGAAGCGAGCTTTATTAGCCCAAGTTATCGTATTCACGGCATCCCCGCTGCGATAGCTGTTGTGATCTCCTGCTTTGGATCTCAGCATCTCATCCCCTGCATGGAGAAATGGAATCCCCTGTGAGGTAAGCAAAATCCCTGTTGAGAGCAAGGAACGACGGACCATCTCATGATCAAGTACATCATCCACATCAACATAACGATAAGGGTCCGCCGCTTTAACCGCCGATTCCGCACTGCCTCCTTCGATGGGCTGTCCGTCCCTCCATACCGGGAAACCGAGATCATGCCTGAGGTACATCGTTGTTGCGATTTTGTCCCACAGGTTGAGATTATCATGCGCCGTCACATAATTGACGGATTCCACAGGTGAAGATGTGAAATCATCCAGTGCTCCAGCTACACCCATGGCAATTTCGTACTCCCTACCCTCTGCTCCGGTAACAAAACCTTTGCCGATACCATCACTATCCCCTTTAATGGCACTGCGGAAATGATCGTTGAATACGGAAAATCCCTGACCGCGCTGTGTTCCTTTTAACGTCTTCCGATCCAGAGGTGAATCTCCACCTGTCCACGGCTCCCCGTAGATCAGAAAAGCCGGATCAATCTGTTCTCTCAGCTCGCGGGTCAATTCGTTCATCGTGTCTGTATCAATCAGACCCATGAGGTCGAAGCGAAACCCGTCCACATGATATTCCTCTGCCCAATACAGGAGAGAGTCCAAAATATATTTTCGCACCATGGGGCGATCCGTAGCCAGTTCATTGCCTACACCTGAGCCATTGCTCAATGTGCCGTCCTCACGGTAACGATAATAGTAATTTGGTACAATCCGTTCAAAAGGTCCATCATCCACGCTATACGTATGGTTATAAACCACATCAAGCACAACACGAATGCCTTGTCGGTGCAAGGAATGAATGAGAGCCTTGAATTCCCGGATTCGAACCGCAGGATCACGCGGATTGGTGGCATAGGAGCCTTCCGGCACGTTATAATGCTGTGGATCATACCCCCAGTTGTATGGCAATTTGGCATTCGAGCCGGCGTCCGTTGTCGCTGCCAATTCATCAACCGTCTGATAATCCGCTACAGGCAGAAGATGCACATGTGTGATGCCGAGTTCGACAAGATGGTCTACCCCGATGGAGTTGCCACCTCTGTCCGTCAACCCAGAAGCCGTAAATGCCAAATATTTGCCCTTATAAGGAATATCGGCATGGGGGTCGGAGGAGAAGTCACGCACATGTAATTCATATAGAACTGCATCTGCCGGACGCAGAAATACGGGCTTCACATCCTCTTCCCAATCCACTGGATTGGTTGTATCTAGGTCAATTATGGCTGTTCGCTGTCCGTTCGCCGATACAGCACGAGCGTAAGGATCAGGTGCCACTACAATATGCTGATCATCATGCGTAATGTGATACATATAATAATGTCCGGCCCAATCCCCTTCAAGCTGTACACTCCATATTCCATCCGGGTCACGGGTCATTGACCGTTTCTGTCCGTCATCATATTCGGTTACTTTACCACTTGCATCGTAACGTCCCTCATCATTAAAAATGAGTATGGAAACCTGCTGTGCTATAGGTGCCCACAGCTTGAATGTGCTTGCTGTACGAGTATATATTAAGCCAAGATCGTTGCCTTCATAACGAAAAGATGTCCATTCCGGCATCGTTCCCACCGCCTTTATATCCATTGATTTCGTGTTGTCCCGATGTTACGGAGCGGGACGTCATTTGTCAACCCGGGGTTGTCTGTACTCAAACATATCGGTTGAACAGAGGCTTTCAATTAGCATATTGAATGTGATGCAATTCCTCACAGCAATCGCTTTCAAGATACAGCATATGTAAACAAGCGCCATAGATTGACAGCATTTGTACCTGTCCTGATGAAAAAAAGACGGGAACACACCAAATACCCTCTCTCCAAATTGAAGAAAGGGTACAGTATGGAGGAGCTTGCAGTGGCAGCTCTGAACCAACTTCGGATCATGGGTAAAAGGTTCACTCACTTGAATATATAACCGTCATGGATATAGCGGGAACACTGACCTGACCGTCCTTGGCTGTACGCAGCGTTTCAGTTCCAGCTTGCCCCTGCTCTACAACCACACTCCATGTACCTGAAGGGACGGAGATTGTACGGGTTTCTTTGGAAGCATTGTAGATAATTATTATCCGTCCCCATGAATCTCCGACAGCCGTTCCTGTCAGTTCATAGGCCAACAACCCTTTTCCTTTTTCAAGCAATCGAACATGCTCCTCAATCTCTTCCCGGGTGCGAAGACGAAAGGCAGGATGCTCACGCCGAAGACAGATCAGGCCACGATAATAATCATAAACAGGCTTAAACGTCTGCTTTTTCTGCCACCGAATGGCATTGACTGAATCTCCACTCTCATGACTGTTGGCATCGCCATATTTGCTTCGCAGAAATTCATCTCCAGCTGCAAGCAATGGAACCCCTTGGGAAGTCAGCACGATGCCATTAGCAAGCAGGCAGCGCCGGACCGTTTCGTTCTCCAGTATGCGAACCGGGTCAACGTGCAAATATGGCTTCGCCTGCTGTACAACCTCTTCCACGTTGGCGCTGCCTTTCACACGACCATCCTCGTTATATGTGATAAATCCCAGTTCATCGTGCAATCCTTGTATCTGGGCAACTTTGTCCCATAGGTTGAGATTATCATGTACGGTTACATAATTAATCGTTTCAGATGGGTTATCCGTAAAATCGGTAATGGCTCCCCGTACACCTGTCCATATATCGTCTTCTTTTCCTTCCGCTCCTGTAGCAAATCCGGTTCCCGTTCCATCACTATCGCCTTTGATCGTTCCACGGAAGTTATCGTTAAATACAGCAAACCCGGCTTCGCGCTGTGCTCCCTTAAGGGTCATTTGATCCCCAAGTGGTGATTCCAGAGCTCCCCAGGGTTCACCGTATAAGAGGATGGACGAAGAAACCTCGGCATGCAGTTCTGCTGTGAGCTCTTTCATCGTTGCCGTGTCAATCAGACCCATCAGGTCAAAACGAAACCCGTCCACATGGTACTCCTCTGCCCAGTAACGTACAGAGTCGATGATGAACTTGCGCACCATGGGGCGCTCGGTAGCCACTTCATTGCCTGTACCTGATCCATTGCTGTATGTGCCATCCGGATTCTGACGGTAGTAATACCCTGGGACAAGCTTCTCAAAAGAACTGCGTGCGGTATCAAACGTATGATTGTACACCACATCCATAATGACTCCGATACCTTTTTCATGAAGGGCGAGTACCATCGATTTGAACTCTCGAATTCTTGTCTCCGGCTCATCTGCACGTGAAGCATAGGAACCTTCTGGAACATTGTAGTGGAGCGGATCATAGCCCCAGTTATAACGTGAGCAATCGGAAGTCCCGTCATCTGCATTCGATTCGTCCACTGTCGCAAAATCAAATACCGGTAGCAGATGTACATGAGTGACTCCCAGCTCAGCCAAATGTTCAATCCCCAGCGTATTCCCGCTTGAATCGCGTAGACCTGTCTCGGTAAAAGCCAGATACTTTCCTTTGTGCCTCATGCCGGATGACTCATGGATCGAGAAATCGCGCACATGCAGCTCATATAAGACCGCATCTACTGGGCTTGCCAGTTCTGGACGAATATCCTCATTCCAGCCATTCGGGTGAGTCTGATCCAGCCTGACGATGACACCCATTTCTCCATTCATGGTCACAGCCCGTGCATATGGATCAACCGCAATCTCCTGTCGTCCGCCCTCAAAGGTCACCCTGTACATATAACGATAACCGTTCCACTCGCCTTCCAGCTTCAGGGACCAGATGCCCTGATCCTGCTTATGCATAGGTATTTCTTTCTGTACGTCCTGATTCTTATGTTCATTGGGACTTCCCCCTGTTGAAGGCGGGTATAACAGCACATCCACCTGCTTTGCGGCAGGCGTCCACACTTTGAAATTACAGGCTTGTAGGTCCATTGTGACACCCAGATCTCTTCCTTGGTATGTATCCACTACATTCATTACGTCTAGCTTGTGATGATCATCTATCATGCTGTATATTCCCCTCTCGATGAGCAATAAAATGGATGTGAACAAATCCTCCTTACCTTTTATACCCCTTCTGCCACCTAACCATAATCTCGGGTTGAAAAAGACCATAAAAAAACAAGCCATGCTTCACGTCATTTCACGTAAAACATAGCTTGTTCTTCAAATTACTTTCCGTTTAGCTGAGCATAAGACGCTTCAAATTCGGAAATGAGTTGGTCGCCACCGGATTTTCTCCAGTTCGCCACTTCCTGCTCCCATCCAGCATCATCGATTTTGCCCATAATGTATTTGGTCTGTGCATCCCAGATCATCTGGTCCAGCTCCTGGCCGCGCTCAGTATAGATGGCAGAAGACAAGGTCAGCGCCGGATTTGGAATAGCATACTGCTCATTTTCACGTGCCATCTTCGTGCCCTTCATACCAATCGGTACATCGACAAGCTCAGACACGTTATAACCTTCAACGCTTAGCAGGTTGTCACGATAAGGCTTCACTTCACGCTGATATCCGTCGAAGTCCTTGAACTCGGTTTTGCCATCCGAAGTCTTCGTATAGTGTACATCTTCCAGACCTCGCAGCTGAAGCGTACTCAGCGGTTCATCCATCAGCTGGTCCAGGAACGTTAGCACCTGTTTTAACTGTTCTTCGTCTGGTACGGAAGCTTTGGGAATGACGAGCATGCCATAGTTCCCCGGTTCCCCGGCAATTCGAATGCCATCAGGTCCCTGGAACGGGGCCACATCAATCTCGCCATCCGCTACATTCGGTGTCAGCCGCTGCTGGAACGACTTTCCGTTCTGAGCCACACCGTTTAGCTTCATAGCTACGAGACCGGAGTCGATTTTTTTGTCCGCATCGGAAGGGTCCAGGGCAGGAAAGTCACTGTTAATCAATCCCTCACTGAACAGACGCTTGAACAGCTTCATCGTATCCACATATTCTGTTGTCAGGAACTCAGGGGTAAGTTTGCCCGCATCGTCCACACCCCACTTGTTTACCCCACCAATACTTACAGCGATCCGTGTCAGCGGAGAGGAAACACCTTCGTTGTACTTTTTGAACAGTACCGTTCCATACGTATCTTCCTTGCCGTTACCATCAGGATCATCCTTGCGAATGGAGCGCATCACTTCGTACCATTCATCCAGCGTTTTCGGTACATCCAGTTTCAATTTGTCGAACCAGTCCTTGCGGTACACCATGGCTGTACGCCCGATATCGCGGAAATTGGGTACCCCGTAGACCTTTCCTTCGATCTTGATATTGTCAAAATAAGCCTCGGATTGGGCAGACAGGTTTTTATAATCCTTCAGGTAGGATCCAATTTCCCAGAATAGTCCCGTTTTGGCTGCATTAAATGTTGTGGGTACATAATTCACGCGCATGATGGTCGGCATCTCGCCCGAAGCAACCATGACATTCACTTTATCATCAAAAGCAGACTGCGGAATCCACTGTACACTGACATCCGTATTGGTATATTCCTCAATCTTTTGTTCAATCCCGTTCTCCTTGGCTGGCACATCACCAACCTGCATCAAAGAAATCGAAATGGGAAGCTTGCCTTCCCCTGCCGTAGGCGCTTTTTCTTCCCCACAGCCTGCAAGCAGTCCGGCGGACATTGCACCAACCACGACCAATCCGCCTAAACGGGACATCCGACCTTTTGGACTCATGAACCATCTCTCCTTTGGATAACCAAATTGTTCAGGACACACTCCATGAATACGCTATCATAAATGAGTCTGAAGAAAAGAACTAGCGTGTCGCCAGTTCCATCTCCACTCCTGCCAAAATAAACGGAGCTACCGATTTCGGATCATTGATCCGAATGGATTCAGTCACATAATACTCGTATGACCCGTCACGATACGGGGTACCGCCCAGACCTGCCCCGCCGTTACACTGCGTCAGGGACAATACACCTTCACGATCCGTTTGCAGCAGATGCAGCAGCAGACCCTGATAACCCTTTTCTGCGATCGCTTTGAACTTGCCACTCAGATAACCCTTACGTACGCCCTTCGCCAGTGCATACACAAACATTGAGGTTCCCGATGCCTCCAAATAATTACGCTCACGCCCTGGCTGATCGAGCAAATGAGGCCATAGACCCGACTGTTGGTCCTGTACATGTACAAGTGCATTCGCTACACGTTCGAAAATACCCACAATCTGACCGCGCTGCTCATGATCTACAGGCAGATGATCCAGTGTATCCACTACCGCCATCACATACCAGCCCATCGCCCGGCTCCATACATGCGGAGAACATCCCGTTTCTCCCGAGCTCCAGCGCTGTTCCCTGCTCTCATCCCAGGCATGGTACAGCAGACCGCTGCGTGGATCACGTGTACGTTTCTCCACCAGCAGCAGTTGCAACGCCGCCTTGTCAAACCACTTCTCCTCGCCTGTAACCGCACCATACTGCGTTAGGAACGGCGTGGCCATATACAGCCCATCCAACCACATCTGGAACGGATAGATTTTCTTGTGCCAGAATCCGCCTTCACTCGTTCGGGGCTGTCCCTTAAGCTGTACCATGAGCAAATCCGCGGCTTTACGGTATTTCTCTTCACCCGTTTTGTCCAGCAATAGGAACAGCGATTTCCCCTGGTTAATCTGGTCCAGGTTATATTCCTCGACTACATAGGAGCGAATTGAGCCATCTTCTTGAATAAAGTTATCCATCAGTTCACGGATGTAATCAAAATATTTCTGTTCTCCGGTATGGGTGTACAGCTCTTCCAGCGCTTTCAGCAGACAACCATTTTCATAATGCCAAGTAGGATACAACTCATGATTGCGATAACTTTCCATGAACTGTTCGGCCATCCGTACCGGTGTGAATTGCAGTGTTTCTTTCATGGAGTTCCTCCGCTTCCAGCTTTTTATTTAGCCTGTTTTTTGTAGTCTTCGGCATATTCCTCACGAATTTTGGTACCGCCCGCATTGCCCCAATTCTCGATCTCCTGTTTCCACCCATTTTCATCGATTTTGCCCATAATATATTTGGTCTGCGCATCTGCTATCATCTGATCCAGATCTGCCCCACGGTCGCCATAAGTAGACGAATACAAAGTTAATGCAGGGTTGGGTACAGCATGTTCCGCCAGCTCTTTGGCAAGTTCCGTACCCTTCTCACCGAGTTCGGTATCTTTCAATTTCGGCACATTATATCCTTCCACGTAAGGCAAGTTATCACGATATGGCTTCACTTCACGCTGGAATGCATCGAAGTCGCTCATCTCCACCTGGTCTTCGCCAGCCTTCTTGTAATGTTTGTCTTCAATACCACGCATCAGCAGCGTCGCCATCTCCGGGTCCATCAGTTTATCCAGGAAAGACAACAGGTTTTTCAGCTCATCTTCGGATTTAACCGTCGCTTTTGGGAAGGCCAGAATACCGGAGTTACCCGTCTGCCCCGCTACTCGGTCACCACTCACACCAAGTAAACCGGCAATGTCTACTACGCCATCCGGGTCATTCTTGGACAGACGCTCTTGTTGGCTCTTTCCGTTCTGGGCGACACCGATACGCATGCCGACAACGCCTGTATCATATTTCTTCTCCGCTTCTGTGGAGTCAAATACAGCAAAGTCCTGATTCAGCAGTTTCTCGCTATACAAACGTTTCAGCAAATCCAGCACCTGCATATATTCCGGTGTCATGAATTCCGGCGTAAAACTGCCGTCATCCTCTACTTTCCACTTGTTTGGTGCACCAAAGCTTACGCCAAGGCGTGTAGTGAAGGAGTATTGATCCTCGTTATACTTTTTGAAAAGCATCAGTCCAAACGTATTATCCTGACCGTCCCCATCCGGATCGGAGGTCGCCAGCGTCTTGATCGTTTCATACCATTCATCCGGTGTCGTTGGTACCTTGAGATTCAACTTATCAAACCAGTCTTTACGGTAAATCACCGTTGCACGGGCAATATCAGAGAATACGGGTACCCCGTAGATTTTGCCTTCCACCTTGATATTGTCAAAGAAACGCTCGTTCTGTGCAGACAGATTTTTATAATCCTTCAGCAAAGGTCCAACTTCCCAGAATACATCGTTACGCATCGCACTCGTCACGGTTGGGTTATACTGTACTTTCACAATTTTGGGCATATCGCTGGATGCAATCATGACATTAATTTTGTCATTGTAAGCCGAAGCCGGAATCCACTGAATGTCCAGTTTGGTGTTCGTATACGCCTCAATCTTTTGCTGGACCTCATTGCCTTTGCTCGGTACGTCACCCACCTGTGCTATTGCAATGGACACGTTCTGTACGCCGCCCTCGGCAGCCTGACCTTCATCCGATCCGCATCCTGCCAGCAGGCCTGTTACCAGTGCCAGTGTGCTCAAGACAGCCACGGCTTTCTTTTTTGTTGCTTTCATCAAACGAAAACCTCCCCTTTTTATACAGTCATGAACCAGTTCTGATATTCGAACGTGTGCAACTTCAACCTTTTACCGATCCCAGCATCACTCCTTTGGCAAAGTGTTTTTGCAGGAACGGATACACCAGCATGATTGGAATCGTGGAGAACACGATAACGGCCATACGAATGGTGAGCGGCTGAATCTCAGTCTCTTCGATACTGGTATCCCCGATCCGGCTCTGAGCCAGGATGACAATTTCCCGCAACCATACCTGTACGGGCCATTTTTCACTATCGTTGATATAAATGACAGCGTTGAAGAAGCTGTTCCAGTGAGCCACCGCGTAAAAGAGAGAGAATGTAGCCATTGCTGGCATCGACAAAGGCAGAACAATACGGAACAATACGCCCACATCGTTACATCCATCGATTTTGGCGGCATCCTCCAGTTCGTCCGGAATGGCTTGGAAGAAGTTCTTAAGTACGATCAGGTTGAACGCACTAATCGCGGTTGGCAGCATCAAAGACCATAATGTATCAGTCAGGTGCAGTGATTTTACGACAAAGTAGGTTGGAATCATCCCACCGCTGAACAGCATCGTGAACAGTACACCCAGCAAGATCGGCTGACGTCCACGCAAGTATCTTCTGGAGAGCGGATACGCCATAAGCGACGTGAACAACAGGTTAAGCAGTGTTCCGATTACGGTGATATAGATCGATACACCCAGACTGCGAATCAATGTGTCTGTAGAGAAGATGTAACGGTAAGCGGCGAGGGAGAATTCTTTCGGAAAAAGAATGAATCCTCCCTTGGCCACTTCATGTGGACTGGTAAACGAGACGGCCAAAATATAAATGAACGGGATAACGGTCACGATTCCGATCAAAAGCAGAAAGCCATGATTGAGGATATCAAAGATCCGGTTGCCCCACGTTTTATCCTGTTGCATCTTAATGTTCACTCCTGTCTGGTGAAGAACGTCTGCTTCCAAGCGTTAGTAGACGCCTTCCTCCCCGAATTTTTTGGCCATCGTGTTGGCACCCAGTACAAGCGCCAGTCCGACCACCGACTTGAACAAACCGACAGCAGCACTATAACTGTACTGTGCCTGTGTGAGACCTTTGGTGTAGACGTAGGTATCAAATACCTCACCCACATCCCTGTTCGTCGGCGTGAGCATCAGGAAGATCTGTTCAAAGCCTGTATCCAGGAAGTTACCCAGACGCAGAATGAGCAAAATTATGATCGTACTGCGGATCGCAGGCAACGTAATATGCCATGTCTGACGCCAGCGATTGGCACCATCCATCCGTGCAGCTTCATAGAGCTGTGTATCTACACCGGAGAGTGCCGCCAGGAAAATAATCGTGCCCCAGCCTACCTCTTTCCAGATGGATTGTCCGACAATCATCGTTCGAAACCAGCCGGGCTCAAGCAGGAAAGCCACTTTTTGTCCCGTCAGGTTATAAAGTAATTCGTTAATAGCGCCACCCTCGGTTGTGAACAGCATATAGAACACACCAACCACAACAACCCAGGAAACAAAGTGCGGAACATATACCAGCGTCTGTACAAATCGTTTGAACCGTTCACGACGAACTTCATTCATCATGAGCGCCAATACAATGGGCAGTGGGAAGAAGAACACCATATTATAAATCGCTAGCAAAAACGTATTCCGGAACAAGGTCCAGAACTGCGGTTCCCCAAAGAAACGCTGGAAGTGCTTGAACCCTACCCAGTCACTGCCCAGAATGCCCTTGTAAGGCGTGTAATCCTGAAATGCCATCGTAATGCCATACATGGGTATGTATTTGAAAATAACAAAGTAGAGCACGCCCGGTATCAACATAATATAGAGCCACCGGTTTTTGATGATGTCCCTCCACAGCAGGTTTTTGTCACTGCGGGTAGCGGGTCGTGTCCGAGCCGCCGTTTCGGCTTTCATAGTGTCTTCCTCCCCACATTGGAAACGATTACAAAATATCACTTCCTGAATTCATGTCTTCATTGTGGAGGATAAACGGGTAACTGGCTATCGTCTCGTTTTAGCTTCTTGTATTTCCTTATGCAGCAAGGGTTTAAGGCATTTGTAACTCTGAGCTTCTCCCCTCAATGAACCACATTTAACCTCCGATATTCCCGTCTTAACTCTGCTCCAAACAAGGAACAAAGGTTGACCCTGAAACAAAGAAAACCTGCCTGCCATGGCAGGCAGAGCAGGTTGCTTTTATCGCTGCTGCTCCCGGTATTTTCCGGGGGTGGTTCCAGTAATTTTACGAAACGTGCGAATAAAAGCGGTAGGGTTGGTGTAATTGAGTTTCTCAGCAATCTCCGATATTTTCAGGTTGGTCGTCTGCAGCCAGGTCTTGGCTTTTTCCATCCGGTATTCGGCAAGGTATTCCGTAAAGTTCACTCCGGCCTCCTTCTTGAACACACGGCTCAGATAGACTGGATGAAAATTCAGTTCTTCTGCGCAAGCTTCCAGCGACAATTCGCGATCATATCGCTCCTCGATTAGCCGAATCATGCGCCGGGCAATATTCAGATATTGAGATTCTTCCTGTTCGCGCCAGAATCGAATCACAGGTTGGAATAAACATTTGCGGAACCAGTTCGTCATTTCATCTAATGTGGACAACTTGAGTAGTCGAGCCATGGAGGCCTTTTCACCCAACACTTCTGCAACATTCCCACCCTGCTCCTGTACAAGCTGATACACACGGGACAACAGTTGAACCATGATAACGGGGTATTCACTGAAGTGCAGCTTCTTGTCTGCAAGCAGACCGAGGTATTGCTTAAAGTACGCATCGGTTTTCGCCTGGTCTCCTTGCTTGAGTGCAGAAGCCAACTGCTCTTCAATCATTCTGAGCTGTGTATATAACGCTGCCTCCGTCTGACCGCGAGGCTGAATATCCTCGTAATGCAAAATAATACGGCTCCCCAGACTTACCCTGCCCTGAAGGGCCTCCCGGCTCTCCTGATATGCTCTTGGTGAATCTCCTATCTCAGCATAGGAGCGACTAATACCGATACTCACAGGCAGATTGAGATAGGTTACGACCCGCTCACGGATCAATTCGGCTTGGGTATGCATCCATTCTTTTAGCTGTACTTCGTCATCCAGCACCGATGCAAGCACCGTAACCTGGGCATCATCAAGCATAACAGGGGAAAAACGAATCTCCGATGACAGCAGTTCACCCACCATGTTGTTCAATGCAAACAACAGCAGATCCCGGTCCTGCTCTTCATACCTTGTCCCTTCAAGCGTATCGATTTGAAGTGTTAGCACCCCCAGCCTGGACCATGATGTCGGAAAATCATACAGCTCACCCTGATACCTGAAGTCATCTTCCGATATTTTGCCTGTAAGCAGTTTGGTCATAAAAAATTCCTGTAAATGAACATGCTGGCCCTTCATCTGCTCACGCATCGTTTTCTCCGAACTGAACAAGGTAGACAATCGCTCTTCGATGTATATAAATTCATCCTGACGGCGTCCCGACGGAGCCAATGGAGAATCCAGTCCTTTTGTAAACTGCAGAAGTCTGGAAATGGGAGAATACATCTTGCGACTGCCATAGAAGGCTACTAGTCCCGTCAAACATAACATGACTAGTGTAGCCACTCCCGTAACCAATGCAATTTTCTGCGACTGGGCGGTTATCTGACCTAGCGATACAACGGATACATACAACCAGCCATTGAGTGGGGACTGCCTGTAGCTAACCGCCACCTGGCTTCCTTCCACCTCTGCACTGAAGAAACCCTCCGACTGTCCCGTCGTTTGTACCTTTTCGTGGATTTCCTGATTCAGCGTGTCGTATTTCCCGTCTTGTTCTGTATCGTTGAGAAAATATTTCTGCTCCCGATCAAGGACGTACATATCCCCAGAATTCGGATTTCTGCTTAGAAACGTACTTAGCTCTGTATCGGCTATGTCTATAACCAGAAATCCTTTTGGTTTCACATTCGTTGGTATCATTGGAATTTTGAACACCATGCTAACTACATTGTCCGATGAGATAAGAGTAGGCGCGGGTTCCTGTGTTGCTTCACCGACTCCGGCCGATACCGGTATACTTTCTTTGGTTGAACTCACATTTTGCGTCACCCAGAACAGGCTGTTTGCATATTTCAAATAGGAACCAATCCGGTCCCGAATACTGAAATCATCCAATTTTCCAAAGGATCGCATCGAAACGACCCAGTCTTCATCCAGATTCACGAGATAGGCCTGATCAATATTTGTAACCGATTGCAGATTATTAAATCCGGAAGTCAGATCACGAATTTCCTGAAATTCGCTGCTGTCCAGCGGTTTTTTCATCGCTTGTAATACCAGTGGAGAATTCACATATTGGATGGATGATAATTGCAGGCTGCGCAATACTTGCTCTACCCGCATTTGAGTCTGATGCAGAATCTGCAAATTACTCTCCCGCACCTTCTGCTCAATGTCACGTGAAGCAATCGAATAGGAGACTGAACCAATAACAATGACTGGAAGGGCTCCGAGAATCATGGTAAAACAGAGCAAACGCAGCAGGTATTTAGGCAAAAAGAGCATCCTCCTTTGTGCATTTTGCGTTATTTGAACGAGAACGATTTCGGAATCACTTCTCGATCTAATGCAAAACGTATGTATAATATCGCTTTCATTGGATTAATTTACTATTGTTATTTTAAAACCCATTCTTATTCAAGTCCACTATTTATTCTTGAAGGTTGACTTCAAGGTAATTTCCAGTTTATATTAGTTGCATATTCCTCAATCAAAGGAGAGATTTTGATGTCGGTGAGCGTTCTTAACTAACCAAGTTTCATATTCAGGAGTTTGGCCTTCGATTCACTTGTGCCTTGTGGCATACGTGTGTTTCATGATGCGCCATTACCCTGTACTTAGTTAAGAACAGCGGATATCATAAATCGCCTCCGGGATTGTACGTGTCCGGGTCTATTTCCGCGCTGTGTTCAGCGTGGATTTTTTTTGTATAGACCTATAACGGGCCCTGCTTTCCCTTACGTTAAGGGCGGAGAATGACGTTTGTTCATTCTCCGCCCTTTTTGCGTTTTCCGGGAATATGTTCCATCACTTTAACCGAAATTCCATTTTATGAACAAGGAGAGATTAAGCATGAATGAAAACACATTAAACAGTCTGGGTTATCACCAAATTCAAAAAAACGTTGCTGCCTGTGCCATATCCTATTTGGGCAAACGTTATGCAAGAGACATGAAGCCAATGGTGGACGCTTCTGTGATTCAAATGCGGCTGGAAGAGACCGCTGAAGCGGCTGCTTTGATTCGTAACGGCGCCAGTGTGCCTATTCCTTCACTGGATGGCATGGAGACCATTATGGATCTGCTAGGCACCGGTTATTTATTTACGGAACGAGATTTCAGCCATCTCGCCCAGTTTCTGCGCAGCTGCGCACAGCTTATGAAATACATGGAGGGCAAAGCCGAAGTTGCCCCCACAGTTAGTCGCTACGCTTCATCCATGATATGGATGGAATCCCTGCTGAGTGAGATTGAACGCTGTATCCATAGTGGACGCATTCAGGATCAGGCGAGCAAGGAGCTGATACGTATTCGTAAAAAAATGACGGTGAATGAGGAACGCATGAAGCGCAAGCTGGATTCTCTTATAAGCAAACACCGCTCCATCATGCAGGAAAATGTGATTAGTCAGCGTGGTGGAAGAACAGTGCTGCCCATTAAGAAAGAATTCCGCAAACACGTTAAAGGCAGTGTGCTGGATGAATCGGGAAGCGGTCAAACCGTATATATCGAGCCTGCTGAATTAGTAGGTCTGCAAATGGAGCTGACTTCACTGCAAGCGGAGGAATCACGGGAAGAAATGAAAATTCTTGGTGACTTAACCTCCTTGGCAGAGTCTTATAATCGTGAAATTGCGCTAAATACGGAAACAGTAGGTATTCTGGATTTCCTGTTCGCCAAAGCGAAATATGCGGCGACCATGGACGGTCGGACTGTACGTGTCAATGCTAATGGACGGGTTCAACTTCATAATGCCCGCCATCCGTTTATGGGTGCATCCATGGTTCCGCTTGATTTTGCAATTGGTCAAACGTATTCCTCACTAATCATTACAGGGCCGAATACGGGTGGCAAAACGGTTGCGCTCAAAACATTGGGCCTGCTCACATTGATGATGCAATCCGGCTTGCTTGTCCCTGTCGCTGAAGATGGCGAGATGGCCGTATATCATGAAGTCGCTGTTGATATCGGCGATGGACAGAGCCTGGAGCAAGCACTTAGTACCTTTTCTGCACATATTCGCAACATGATTGGCATCCTGGAGCAAGCCGATTCATCGACACTTGTGCTTATTGATGAGATGGCCTCTGGTACTGACCCCGGTGAGGGAGTGGGACTCTCCATCGCCATGCTGGAGGAGCTACACAGCCGCGGAGCTACCGTTATCGCCACCACCCATTTTGGGGAAATCAAACATTTTGCAGCAGCCACGCCTGGCTTTGAGAATGCACGAATGGAATTCGATACGGTCTCTCTTCAACCTCTTTATCGATTGCGGATCGGAGAAGCCGGGGACAGCTATGCCTATTCCATTGCACTGAAACTGGGCATGCCACAACGCATTATTGAGCGCTCCAAGCTCATTTCGGATCAGGGTGTCTCGCAAAGTGTCTCTCCCAGCTTCGCTCCATCCGTGCCCAATGTGAATTCGTCGTCATCACAAACAAACAGCATGGCTGAACAAAAACACTTGCATAAAACAAGGGACACGATGAAACCTGTCGCCTCATCGTTACAAACTGGAACAAGAAAGCAATCTGATCGGCCTGTAACATTAGAACCCACTTCCCCTGCCAAAGTATTCCGAAAAGGGGATCGCGTCTATGCAGCCTATCTGAACCAGTCAGGCATTGTGTGTGATCTGGAGGATAGTCGCGGAAATATCGGAGTCATGCTGCGTGGACGCAAAGTCAAAATTCACAAAAAACGCCTGACTTTGCACATCTCCGCAGATGAACTATATCCGGGTGACTATGATCTTGATATTGTGCTGGAGACCAAAGAAAACCGCAAGAAACGCAAACTGATGGGTCGCAAGCATGTGGAAGGACTGAAGATTGAATTGCCTCCTGAAGAATAACCACAGGATTGATATAATGGGTTGAGTTGCTATACTTTAATAAACCTATCGATCGTTCGTGGTTAGAAATTCATTGGGGGAAGGAAGGCTCATATGTCTGTTGAACAGGATACAAAGAAGTTTACTCCAGAAGTTCTTGTATGTCCTTTGTGCGGGGAGGCCAATGGCTGCTCCTATGCCGCTGGCCGTCCTCATTCAGAATGCTGGTGTAACCAGGCTGTGTTCCCGGAAGGGGTATTTGACCCCATTCCGGCAGAACAGCGCAGGAAGTCTTGCATATGCGAGACTTGTCTGGATACGTATAAAAAGAAGGCAGAGCAAAATAAAGAGCCCCACAGTTAACCCTGTGAGGCTCTTCTTCTATCGATATTAATTTTGTATTGAATTGAAGATCGTTACTTCTGCATTTGTTGATAATGCGCTACAGCCTGCTTCAGTACAGGATGGCTCTCGTCCATGGACGTATACTGGCTGAGTGCTGCTTCAATCCCTTTGTGCTGGATCGTAGTCTGGAGTTCCACCGCTTCTGGGTCTTCGGAAATGTCAAACTTGCAGGCAGCTGCCATCCCCATCGCCAAAAGTGTTGTCTCTGTTCCATACTCGTAAGCCTGGAGAGCCGGGCGAACCAGACGGTCATTCGGGGACAGTTTCCGCAGTGGAGAACGTCCTACACGTGTTACCTCATCCGTCAGGTGCGGGTTAACGAACCGTTCCAATATTTTGGCAATGTACAACTGATGATCATCGGCATTGAATCCAAAACGCTTCACCAAAACTGCTCCGGTTTCCTGCAAGGCACCGTATACGATGGATTTGACTTTTTCATCGGCAATAGCCTTCTGAATTGTATCAAACCCGTTCACATATCCAATATAAGCGGCAATACAGTGTCCAGTATTTACGGTAAACAGCTTCCGTTCGATATAAGGCTCCAGATCATCAACATACATTATACCCTCAACCGGTTTGAAAGCAGGAGCCATTTGTGAACGGTCAACAACCCATTCATAGAAAGGCTCTACCTGTACATGCAATGGATCTTCATGATGCTGAATCGGCACAATCCGATCTACGGCAGAGTCCGGGAAATACACGTACTGATCCGCAAGCAGGCGAGTACGCTCATCAAGCAGACCATATACATGTTCTTTCAGCTGAGTGCTGGCTCCAATTGCATTTTCACAGGCAATAATGTGAAGGGGCTGGAAGACATCACCCGTTCCAAGTCTGGACGTAAGTCCTTTGGCAATACCGGGAGCAATATGTTTCAAAATCCCCACACCTACTGCGGTTGTGATCAGTTCAGCTTCTGCAACGTTCTGGGCTACGGTATCCAGATTAGTGCCATCGATCGCACTCACACCGGTAACTGTCTCCAGATCCTTGGCCTCGTTAGCCAGTTCAACCGTGTACTCTCCACGCTGCTCTAGAGCCTTAACCAGCTCCTGGTTAACGTCCGAGAAAACGACATTGTAGCCTGCACGGGACAGAATCAATCCGATAAAGCCACGTCCAATATTACCTGCTCCAAAGTGAAGGGCCTTCATAGTTCCATTTCACTTTCCAAAATAGTGATGACTTCTTCAGCAGTTTGAGCATGACGCAAAGCTTCCATGTTTTCTTCCTCGGCGCAGATGACTGCGATGCTGGTCAGGATCTCCATATGTTCTCCGCCCTGAGCAGCGATACCAATTACCATATACGCTTTCTCTTCCCCAAAATCAACACCTTGCGGGAACTGAATGACCGATATACCTGTGGACAAAATGAATGATTTGGATTCCTTCGTGCCATGTGGAATCGCAAGTCCGTTGCCGACGTACGTGGAGACAATCTCTTCACGCTCCAGCATTTTGTCAATGTATTCAGCGGTGATATGTCCCGCATCTTTCAAAATTTGACCTGCCATACGAATTGCTTCGTATTTGTCCTGAGCCGTTGCATTCATGATGACTTTATCTTTAGTTAACACACTCATGTTTGAATACCTCCAATTTCGGTTTTGCTGCGGTAAAATCCCGCAAGCTCTTGGGATAAGTAATGAATAAGATCATCCCGGTTGCCTTTTTCAAGTAATGCAATCATTTCTTCCTGCAACAATAGTGCACTGATCTCACTCAGTACCTCCAAACTTTCCTTCGATAACTGTCTGGGTCCAAGCATCAAGAGCACATGGCTGACACCTGCCGGGTCTTCCGAAGTGCGTAGAAGCGGCTCTGTCAATTGGAACAGCGTAATTGAAGGACTGTGAATGCCATCACTGCGTGTATGAAACAAAGCGAGGGAAGTCCCGGGAATTTTCTGGCTTCCAACCGCTTCACGCTCCTCCAGCAGCCTGGCAATCTCTTCTGGATTATTCAACACACCGGATTGATGCAAAACGTTGCACATGGCGTAGGCCGTTTCCAAAAATCCGATATCCTGATTATCCAGCGGGAACACCTGAAACTTGCCAATAATCTGTACGATTTCAATCAGTGTGGCTTCCAATCCAACTGGATCGGAAACCCGTCCTGTTGTCCTTGAACCTGCTTCAGGTGGGGGACTATGTTCCCGCTGAAGCGTCGTTGTCCTGATGAAGTGCCTTAAACGTTCACTTTCTTCTGCCGTCAGCAGTGGGCTCACCTTGTAGTATTGATGTTTATCCATTGGCAGATCCACGGTAGAGAGAACCAGATCATATTCCGTCTTCGGAATACGTGCGGCTTCATACCAGGACACGCTGTCCACAATCCGAATTTCGGGAATTTCCTTGGACAAACGGCTCGATAACATCCGTGAAGATCCGATCCCGCTCGTACAGACGACGACAGCCCTGATTTCACGCTTCAACACCCGCAGCCGTTCAATGGAAGCACCGAAGTGCATTACCAAAAACCCGATTTCCTCATCCGGCACATCCGTATTGGACCAAGCCTCTCGCACTGCTTTCTTTACATCCTCAAACAGTGATTCATAATCCTTGCGAATCTGCTGAAGTAACGGATTACGGATGAGCTGCCGCCCATCCATTCGTTCCAGCACCGGCTCCATATGGGCAATCAGACCTTCACGGAGCAGGCGATCCTCATGGAACGAATAATGAGTTTTCTCCTGCATTCGATCTGTGAGAGAACGCACCATGTCGAGTAAGACCAGATCGTCTATGGGCAGCAGACGCGAGGAATGAATCGATTGCTCGATTTCAATCAGCAGCCTGTGAAAATAAGCCTGCTCCTGGCCCACAAACTCCAGCCCAAGCTGGGCAGATAGAACACCGCACAGTCTGGAAGCTAAATATTCCGGCACCTTCCGCTCACCTTGCAGAGGCATTCCAACGTCTTTATTGTCCTGTTGTGTGCCCCGACCTATTCCAAAGCCTTTGCGAATCCGCACAACCGCTACAGACAGTTGGATCAACAGCTTCATGTATTGACGTTCCGGGATATTTTCCAACCACTCAATATCCGGCTGCCATAATGCATTTTCGACCGTAAGTACATCTTCATGCCCTATCATTTCCAGAAGTTTGCTGTTTACTTTGGAAACTCCCTGCTCCGCTTGTCTACCGAACAAATCGGATTCATCCAGATATTCAAGAGCGAGCGCGGAAATAGCCATGCGATGAGCCAGCTCGCTTCCATTGATCTTGACCCCATATCCGCGCCTGCGAACCAGTTTCAATCCTGCCAGCTGAATGCGTGGCTCCAGATCGTCCAGATCATTGCTTGCCGTAGACACGGTTACCTTCAAATCTGAGGCCAATGCAAGCAGCTTCACAGGCTCGGATTCATCCAGCAAAATACAAAGCATGAAGAGTTTACGCTCTTCGGGCGTAAACTCCACATATTCGTTAAGCTCAAGTTGTTGACGCAATACGGCCAAATCATCGGAACCGGGATCAATTCGAACCCCGGTTCCCGATTTTTTTTCCAATCTCATGCCAAGGGGCTCAAGCCATTGTTCAATCATCTGCAACTCTCGATGTACGGTACGAGTGCTTACTTTGACCGCAACAGCTATATCGCCAGCAGTTACCTCATGAGGATGCTCCAGCAGGAACTCCACGATCTCACGCTGTCTCCTTGTAATATTACTCATCAGGAGTCGGATTTGAGGCGCTCCACCAGTGCCTCATATTCAGGACTCTTCAGGAAGTTATCGATGGAAATATGCTCTGCATTTGGAGCCACGGATTTGGCCCGGTCAGTTAATGTTTTCTGTGTGATGACGATGTCGGCATCTTGTGGAATCTCACTGATCGCCGTGTTGGTTACAGCGATATCCACACCGGCTGCCTTCATTTTCTTCCGCAGAATCGAGGCACCCATGGCACTCGAACCCATACCTGCATCACAGGAGAATACAATTTTATTGATATCCGTTTTTACTGCTGAAGAAGCAATATCGGCTGCACGGTCAGCTTCACGATTGTCTTTATCAACGGTGAGGTTGCCCGTTTTGCCCTGATTTTTCATATCTTTCATGCGGTTGGAAGCACTGTCCAGATCTTCGTCGTCCTTCTGTTTACCAGTTTTGAGCAGTATGGATGCTACGAGGAACGAGATGATCGCAGCTACGGCTACCCCTGCAAACATGCCAAGGTATCCACCCCTAGGTGTTAACAACGAGTAAGCAATGATACTTCCTGGTGACGGTGCTGATACCAAACCAGCTCCAGTTAGCATAAAGGTCAATGTACCCGCTACACCACCAGCCATCGCAGCCAGAATCAGTATCGGTCTCATCAGAATGTAAGGGAAATAGATCTCATGAATCCCGCCAAAGAAATGGATGATTACAGCACCTGGAGCGGAAGATTTGGCTGATCCGCGACCGAAGAAGCAGTATGCCAGCAAAATACCGAGTCCAGGTCCTGGATTGGATTCGAGCATAAATAATACGGATTGACCCAATTCTCTTGCTTGATCCGTAGCAATTGGTGTCAGAATACCATGGTTGATCGCATTGTTCAGGAATAATACTTTTCCTGGCTCAATGATCAGGTTGACCAGTGGGAGAAGACCAGCATTCATCAAAGCTTCTACCCCGGCTGATAACACCTTGCTAATCGCTTCAACGAAAGGCCCGATGCCTTTAAGGGCCAGAAGGGCCAAAATCCCACCAATAATACCAGCGGAGAAGTTGTTAACCAGCATCTCAAACCCTGATTTAATTTTGCCATCGACAGCCTTGTCAAATTTCTTAATGACCCAGGCTCCCAATGGTCCGGCTATCATAGCACCAAGAAACATTGGAATGTCACTGCCGACAATAACCCCGATGGTCATGATCGCACCGACTACACCACCACGTTGGCCGTGTACCATGGTACCGCCTGTGTAACCGATAAGCAAAGGCAGCAAATATTTGATCATTGGATCAACCAGCAATGCAAAATCTGCGTTAGGGAACCATCCTTTTGGAATGAACAATGCCGTAATCAGACCCCAGGCGATAAATGCACCCATGTTCGGCATAACCATACCGCTTAGGAAACGTCCAAACTTCTGAACGCCGACCCGTATTCCTCCGCTTTTTTCGGACTTTGCGTCCACTGAACTCATATTGAAAACCTCCTCAACATATTAAACCTTAATTCCACTGAATTTTGATAACGACGATCCAGACGAACAAAGGTACAAATCTGCAATAAATCTTAATTTACAACCATATCGTAAATGAAAACGGTATCTTCTACAACGAAATGAAAACCTACTTCCGTCATGAACGTTGATGACAAGATTTAAATTTAAAGGATTGTTCCTTATTTACACCTGTATATGGATTGGAACCTGTTATTCCCTTTCATGTATCATACCCACGAAATGCCCCATTTTAATGACAAATGAAATTGTAAATTTATTCTATTTAAATGAGCTGTTTTTATCTCATTCAGGAATGATGATGGAGAACGTTAGAGCGATAATCATTTCATCCAATTCGTCCCTTAACAACGACAAAAGGCGCAATTGCTCATCCTGTTCCAGATGAGGAAATTGCGCCTAAGTATTCTCCGAATGAGCAGTATCACCATCCGGATCTATAATCAATCGATTCATTTTTATTACGTTAAACGGACTTTTCCATCAAGCTGAAACTCCGTATCTAGCGGAAATTTGCACCTTAATATTATTCCGTATGTTTACGATACGCATCCGCGTTCATCAATGTGGAAAGTGCTGCTGTCAGGTCGCCCTCAACACGAATTTCAATCATCCAGCCTTCCTCATATGGGGAGTTGTTAACCAGCTCCGGGGAATCCTGCAATGCATCATTCACAGCAATAATCGTTCCACTGACAGGAGAAAACAAATCCGAAACGGTTTTGACGGATTCAATCGTTCCAATGCCGTCTTCCGCTTTTACATCCGATTCAAGGTCAGGCAATTCCACAAACACAATGTCACCCAGCTGATGCTGCGCGAACTCGGTAATGCCAATACGTACGGTATCCTCCCCTACGGTCTGCACCCATTCGTGCTCTTCACTGTACAGGAAATCACTTTTCAATTCGCTCATCGATATCCGCCTCGCTTTTCATTAATGAGTGCATGCGTTTCTTTGACCTTAACCTTTTTCCCAGAACATAGCGTATGATATTTTCGATTCAAATGTCAAGATACCTCACAATTTATTTGATTTTCTTCCTTATATGCCTGTAACTCAAATGGACTCTCCCTACATATAATGGTGAATATTAGAAAAGTAAGCGCACTCTTTATAAATAGACGAACATTTTAAGATTAACCTCAAATATCATTCGGATTTTTTATCAATTTCTATGATATCGTTCTTGACATCAATAGTCGATTCAGGCTTTAATGAGAGTAGTAAATGTGTTTTTGGTCTATGCAATACCCGCGGATGAATGTAAAGGGAGAGATTACCCTTGACACCCGAATCAGGGTGTACATGCGGTAACGCCGAAGGAGTAAACCACCGACAAGCGGAGGTGAATCTCTCAGGCAAAAGGACTTTTACGGGACGCAACTCTGGAGAGCATCTATTCGCCCTGTGTGGGCGTTATGATCACCCAAGGGGAAACTTGCTGCATCAGGCGGCGGGGTAACTCTCAGGTACCAAGGACAGAGCCTAAGAATACAGCGTGCTTCTGGCATGCCGATTCTTTGGCCTGTCCTTTTCCTTTTTCCCAAAAAAACGAAAACAGGTTATAGAGCGGCGCTGCCTTATAGCGTCCTTACCTTCTTTTATAAAATATGATGCCAAATTCATTGATCCATGGTTATACACTCGGCCGGTTGACGGCCCATGACGAGGTGATTGGATGTCCGATTTGCTTAGAACCCCACTCTTTCCACTCTATCAGCAATATGAAGGCGTACGATGCATTGATTTTGGCGGCTGGGAGCTGCCTGTGCAATTCAGCGGAATTCAGAAAGAGCATGAAGCGGTGCGAGAACGTGCCGGATTATTTGATGTATCCCACATGGGCGAATTCACCGTACAAGGTGAACACGCAGAAGCTTTTTTACAGCACATGACCACCAATGATGTAACAACAATCGTTCCCGGTCAGGCCCAATACACGTTAATGTGTTATCCGGATGGCGGCGTGGTCGATGATCTGCTGATCTATAAATTGAAAGACCAGCATTATATGCTGGTAGTTAACGCCTCCAACATCGACAAGGACTGGGCATGGCTGCAACAGCATATGACGCCAGGCGTAACAATGACCAATGATTCGGATCAAACGGCGCTGCTCGCCCTCCAAGGTCCTCTGGCTGTAGATATTCTCAGAACGGTGACAGACACCGATGTGTCTTCCATTGAGCCTTTCCGCTTTGTGGCAAATGCGAAGGTATGTGGTGTTACATTGTTGTTATCCCGCACCGGATATACGGGTGAAGATGGCTTTGAGCTCTATGTTCCTGCGGAACAAGTTGCTGAGGTCTGGAACGGATTGATGCAAGCGGGAGAAGGTCACGGACTCGTTCCGACAGGACTGGGTGCCCGGGATACCCTGCGTTTTGAAGCTAAGCTTCCCCTGTATGGACAGGAATTGTCTTCAACCATCTCACCGCTGGAGGCTGGCGTTGGCATGTTTGTGAAGCTAAATGCCGGACCGTTTATCGGACATGAAGCCTTGTTGCAGCAAAAAAATGATGGGCCTGCCCGCAAGCTGGTCGGCATCGAAGTGCTGGAACGGGGCATTCCCCGCCCCCATTATCCGATTTACGCCGAAGGCGTGCAGATTGGTGAAGTGACCACAGGCACCCAATCGCCTACATTGAAACGCAATCTGGGGCTGGCCTTGATTGACAGTAAATATGCTGCACTGGGTACCCCGCTGGAGATTGAGATTCGTGGCAAGAAACTGAAAGCCGAGGTCGTGAAGACCCCATTTCATAAACGGACACGTGCGCCAAAGACACCTACTCAAGGAGCTGATCAAGCATGAGCAAGCATCGCTACATTCCCATGACCGAGCAGGATCAGAGTGCCATGCTGGCAACCATCGGTGTGGAAACGATTGAGGATCTGTTCCATGACATTCCACAGGAGATTCGCTATCAGGGCGAACTGCCTATTTCCTCCAAACTGGATGAATACGCACTGACACGTCATATGTCGAAGCAAGCGGGAGCGAATGCCAACTTCGAGACACACGCCAGTTTCCTGGGTGCAGGCATTTATGATCACCACGTTCCCTCCGTCATTAATCATGTCATCTCCCGTTCCGAGTTCTATACAGCCTATACACCTTATCAACCCGAGATCAGCCAAGGAGAATTGCAGGCGATTTTCGAGTTTCAATCCTACATCTGTGAGTTAACAGGCATGGCTGTAGCCAATGCCAGCATGTACGATGGTGCGACAGCATTTGCGGAAGCAGGCAATCTGGCCGCAGCGGCAACCCGCCGCAAACAGCTGATTGTGTCACGTACCGTGCACCCCGAATCCCGTCAGGTATTGCAAGCTTATGCTCACGGCCTCAATCTGGAGATTGTTGAGATTGGATATCAAAATGGTGTAACAGACTGGGATGCCCTGCAAGCCGCCGTGTCCGATGACACCGCAGCCGTCATGATCCAAAGCCCGAACTTCTTCGGCGCCGTGGAAAATGTAAAACAGGCCGCAGATCTTGCGCATGCGCACAAGAGTCTGCTCGTGGTCAGCGCCAACCCGCTATCGCTGGGTCTGCTGGAAGCCCCAGGCAAGCTGGGTGCTGACATCGTCGTTGGCGACGCGCAGCCCCTTGGCATCGCCGCTTCACTCGGCGGCCCAACATGCGGATACTTCGCCGTATCCCAGGCTCATATGCGCCGGATTCCTGGCCGAATTGTAGGCCAGACAACGGACCGCAACGGCAAGCGTGGTTTTGTACTCACGCTGCAAGCACGGGAACAGCATATTCGCCGGGAAAAGGCGACGTCCAACATCTGTTCCAACCAGGCGTTACTCGCGCTAAGCGCCTCTGTCTATATGTCTATTATGGGTAAACAAGGCATGATCGACGTCGCTGATTTGAATTTGCAAAAGAGCCATTATGCCCTTAACACGTTTACCGCAATTCCAGGCGTCTCTCTTACGTTTACCGCACCTACTTTCAATGAGTTTGTTATCCAACTGCCTGAAGGAACAAATGTGGAACCACTACAACTGAAATTACTCGATGCAGGTTTCATTGGCGGCTATGAGCTTGGACGTGATTATCCCGAGCTCGCCGGACATATGCTGATTGCGGTTACTGAACGACGCAGCAAGGAAGAGATCGACGAATTCGCACGTGTATTGGAGGGATCGCTGTGACTCAAGAAACGACAACAAAGACAACTACGACGACATCAGCTCAAGGACAATCGGAAACGGTAACCTCTATCTCCACTTCGGGCCAACCTGAAACCAGCACAACAGACACTAACCAGGCTGCCTCTCCAGCACCGGAGCAATCGTTGATTTTTGAACTTAGCAGTCCGGGTCGGGTCGCTTATTCCTTGCCTGAATGCGACGTTCCCCGTCAAGCTGTGGATTCCCTGATTCCCCGGGAAATGCTTCGGTCGGAAGCAGCAGCATTGCCTGAGGTTTTTGAAGTTGACGTCATTCGCCACTACACTGCCCTGTCTCGTCGTAATTTCGGGATAGATAACGGATTCTATCCGCTGGGCTCTTGTACGATGAAATATAATCCGAAGATTAATGAGGATGTAGCCCGTTACAACGGGTTCGCCAAAATACATCCATATCAGCATGAATCCAGCATTCAAGGTGCACTTGAACTGCTTTACACGTTGCAAAATGATCTTGCCGGACTAACCGGTATGGATGCCGTTACGCTGCAACCTGCCGCTGGTGCACATGGCGAATGGACCGGGCTCATGATGATCCGTGCCTACCACGAAGGTCGTGGTGAACAGCGCACGAAAGTTATCGTACCGGACTCTTCTCACGGGACCAACCCGGCAAGTGCAACCGTAGCAGGTTTCGAAACGGTAACGATCCCTTCCCGCGCAGACGGTCTGGTAGATCTGGATGTACTTCGCGCAGCTGTTGGTTCGGACACCGCAGCGCTCATGCTGACTAACCCGAACACACTCGGACTTTTTGAAAAAGACATTCAGGAGATTGCCTCCATTGTGCACCAGGCAGGTGGCTTGCTGTACTACGATGGAGCCAACTCCAATGCCATTATGGGCATCACCCGACCTGGCGATATGGGCTTTGACGTGGTGCATTTGAATTTGCATAAAACGATGAGTACTCCGCATGGCGGAGGTGGACCTGGTGCCGGCCCGGTTGGCGTGAAGAGCCGCTTGATTCCGTTTCTGCCGAAACCGATGGTCATCAAAAATGATGAGGGCATATATGCGTTGGATCGTGAAGGTGATCAATCCATTGGCCGGGTCAAAGCGTACTATGGTAACTTCGGTATTCTGGTCCGTGCCTATGCATACATTCGTACTTATGGACCTGAAGGCTTGCGCCGGGTATCTGAATGTGCGGTGCTCAACGCCAACTACATGATGGCTCGTCTCGCACCTTACTACGAGATTCCGTATCCAGGCGTGTGTAAACATGAATTCGTTATGTCTGGCAGAGGGTTGAAGCAGTATGGTGTACGCACACTGGATGTTGCCAAACGATTGCTTGATTTTGGGTATCACCCGCCAACTGTGTACTTCCCGCTGAACGTGGAGGAGTGCATCATGATCGAGCCAACGGAGACCGAGAGCAAAGAAACACTTGATGGGTTCATCGATACGATGATTCGCATTGCCAAGGAAGCAGAAGAGACACCTGAACTGGTACTCAATGCCCCTTATGGCACACCCGTTACCCGTCTGGACGAAACAACAGCAGCCCGTAAACCTGTACTGAACTGTGCTTGCAGTTAATGATGTAATAATTTTAGTCACAATGAGCTCTTGCTGATGTTTCCAAGTCAGCAAGAGCTTTATTTTTATTTTGATTTACATACGATCCCTCTCGCTTCAATATGTTTCACTCGATATTCCTATCCTAGCTCTTATATCAACACACAAAAAAAGCCGGTATCTGCTGTAACAACAGATACCGGCAAAATCGCTGCACGACTGCAGCTTTTTTATCGGAAAAAGAACCCTTAAAATCGGGTGGAAACCCCGTAAAATTACGCTTGAATGCTTTGAACCAATTCAACGACTTGTTCAGCCGTTTGCATATCCAGTGCTTTGGCAGCAAGCTCTTGCATGTCTGCACGGGACAGCTTGGTGATCTGACTACGAGCTGGCAGAATGGATGTTGCGCTCATGCTGAACTCATCCAGTCCGAGACCGAGCAGCAATGGAATTGCTGTTTCGTCTCCGGCCATCTCTCCACACATGCCAACCCATTTGCCTTCACGGTGTGCTGCATCGATTACCATTTTAACCAAACGCAAGATGGCAGGGTTGTATGGTTGATACAGATAAGCCACACGCTCGTTCATACGGTCAGCAGCCATTGTGTATTGAATCAGATCGTTCGTTCCGATACTGAAGAAATCCACTTCTTTGGCAAATTGATCCGCCAGAACAGCAGTCGAAGGAATTTCGACCATGATTCCCAGTTGGATGCTGTCTGAAACAGCAATACCTTCAGCTACCAGCTTTTCCTTCTCTTCGAGCAGGACAGCTTTTGCTTCACGGAATTCACCCAGTGTTGCAATCATCGGGAACATGACACGCAGGTTACCATGTACGCTTGCACGCAGCAATGCACGCAATTGAGTACGGAAAATATCCAGACGGTCCAGACACAGACGAACTGCACGGAAACCGAGGAATGGATTCATTTCTTTTGGCAGATCTAGATATGGAAGCTCTTTGTCTCCACCGATGTCGAGTGTACGAACAACAACAGGTTTGCCTTCCATTTTTTCCAGTACAGCCTTGTAAGCATTATACTGAATGTCCTCGGAAGGGAGCTTGTCTCTGCCCATATACAGGAACTCGGTACGGTATAGGCCTACAGCCTCGCCGCCGTTCTCCAGAACACCGGCAACATCATTCGGTGTACCGATGTTGGCTGCTAGTTCCACATGAACGTTGTCCACCGTTACGGTTGGCTCATCACGCAGTTTTCTCCACTCGGCACGTTGTGCATCGTATTGCTCCTGTTTGGAACGATACTCAGCAATAACATCATCCGTTGGATTAACCAGTACGTGACCGTCCAAACCGTCAACAATGATCATATCCCCTTGTTTCGCTTGAGCCAGAATGTCCTTGGTTCCAACTACAGCCGGGATTTCAAGGGAACGAGCCATGATCGCGGAGTGAGAAGTACGTCCACCAATATTGGTTGCAAAACCTTTTACATATTGACGGTTCAGTTGAGCCGTGTCGGAAGGCGTAAGATCCTCCGCAAGCACGATCACTTCTTCACTGATCTCAGCCGGACTCATGAATTCGATACCAAGCAAGTGATTTAGCACACGTTTGGTTACATCACGCATATCCGCAGCACGTTCCTGCAGGTAAGCACTCTTCATGTTTTCGAACATTTCGATAAATTGCGTTGCTGTTTCGTTCAATGCGAATTCCGCATTAATCTTATCATCTGCAATTTTCGCTTTAACCGGATCAATCAGTTCCGGGTCATTCAGAATGAGCAAATGCGAAGCAAAAATCTCAGCTTTTTTCTCGCCAAGCTCTTGTAAAGTACGCTCTTTGATCGCCTCAAGCTCAGCCTGGGACTTGCCCAGAGCCGAGTCGAGTTTCGCGATCTCTGCGTCAACGTCGTTGATTTCGCGTTTTTCTACAGAGTAGTTGGGATGCTCCAAGATAAACGCCTTGGCGATAGCAATACCCGCCGAAGCCGCGATCCCAGAAACATTAAGCATTAATTTCGCCCAGCCCTTCGTTAACCATAACGTCTGTCAGAGCTTGAAGAGCTTCAGCTTCTCCTTCGCCTTCAACGATGATGTTGATGGTGTCGCCTTGTTCCAAACCAAGGGAAAGTACACCCAGGATGGATTTCAAAGTTACTTTTTTACCGTTAGCTTCTGCAAAGGATTCTGCACCTTTGAATTTGTTTGCTGTATTAACCAGGGCTGTCGCCGGACGTGCGTGGATACCATCTTCGTCTGTAATTCTGAATGTTTGTTGCATTACAATCATCTCACTTTCAATAATTTAATTTAGGCATTGCATATATTTATCACTTGCTTGCCATCGTCGTAACACTTCTTATTTTATCTCAATGATTGGCTGATCGCCAATTTTCAGTACTCCACTCTTCTTGAGCGTAACTGTTGAGCCTTCCGGCAGATTGGTGAAAATGACCGGAGAGATGATTGACGGAGCATTAGCTTTCACATACTCCAGATCCACTTCCATAATCGGCTGTCCTGCAGATACCAGGTCGCCTTCCTGCACGAGCACGTTAAAGCCCTGTCCTTTCAGCTTCACCGTGTTGACACCTATATGAACAAGCACTTCCTTGCCTCCGTCAGACATAATGCCTACGGCATGTTTGCTTGGAAACACGTTAAACACCTTACCATATACAGGAGAAGTAATCTTGCCATCATGAGGCAGAACAGCAAAGCCGTCACCTGTCATTTTCTCGGCAAAGACCGGATCAGGAACGTTTGTGATGTCCATCAACTCGCCGTTTACAGGCATTACGATGTCCTCTGCAATAATACGTTCGCCTTCTTCACCTTGCGCCTTCTCCTGTTCAGGAGCTGGCTTATCCACAGCTGCTGGAGCTGGTGCCGGTGTCCGTCCTGCAATGATATCCTGCATTTGGGATTTAATCGTATCTGAACGTGTACCGAAGATGGCCTGTACATTATTACCCACTTCAAGTACGCCAGATGCACCCAATTGTTTCAAACGATCTTTATTTACGCTAGATTTCTCATTTACTTCAATCCGCAAACGAGTAATGCAGGCATCCAGATGTTTGATATTCTCTTGGCCGCCGAATGCTGCAAGAATGTTATGAGGCAGATCATCCGTTGAACCTGAACCTCCGCCGCCGGAAGTTGTCTCAGGAGTTGCCTCTTCACGTCCTGGTGTTTTCAGATTGAATTTGCGAATGATGAATCGGAAACCGAAATAGTAAATCAATGCAAGAATCAAACCTACGATAATAACATCCCACCAAGGCGTGCGATTCGGAATGATCCCGAAGATCAAGAAGTCAATGAATCCACCGGAGAACGTCATCCCAATTTTGACTCCAAGAATTTGCATCGTCATGAAAGACAAACCTGCAAAGATACAGTGTACTGCAAACAGGATTGGCGCTACAAACAGGAATGAGAACTCAAGCGGCTCTGTAATCCCTGTAAGGAACGAAGTCAGCGCAGCTGATCCCATGATCCCTGCAACATACTTTTTGTGCTCCGGTCTTGCTTCATGGTACATCGCAAGCGCCGCAGCTGGCAAACCGAACATCATGAACGGGAATTTACCGACTTGGAACGTCCCCGCTGTAAGGTTCACACCATCACGCAGTTGATTGAAGAAGATTTGCTGGTCTCCACGAATGACATCTCCAGCTTTGTTCACATATTCACCGAACTCAAACCAGAACGGTGAGTAGAAAATGTGATGCAGACCGAACGGAATAAGTGACCGTTCTACCACTCCGAAAATGAACGCCGATAACGTCGGACTTGTATCTACCATGAAGTGAGATACAGCATTCAGCCCATTTTGAATTGGAGGCCAGATGATCACCAGAAGTAACCCGATTAAGAGGGAAACGACTGAAGTGATAATCGGGACAAAGCGTTTACCTGCAAAGAAACCGAGGTAAGACGGCAGTTCGATTTTGAAAAATCGATTGTAACATAGCGCGGCGGTAATACCTATGATAATACCTCCGAACACGCCCGTACTCAATGTAGGGATACCCAAGATGCTGGCATAACCTGGTACTTCACCGATCATGGCTGGCGTAACACCAACAGCTGTACCCAGAGTCACGTTCATGACCAAGTAACCGATGATGGCCGCAAGACCTGCGACACCTTCGCCTCCGGCCAGCCCTACGGCTACACCGACTGCGAACAGCAATGCCAGATTATCAAATACGATCTGACCCGCATTCATCATAATCGTCGCGATTGAGCTCACCCATGGGGTATCTAGCACTGTAGCATATTGCAGAAAATCCGGATTCACAAGCATGTTACCGATCCCTAGCAATAAACCTGCCGCTGGCAAGATTGCTACAGGTAGCATAAGAGCTTTACCTACTCTTTGCAATACACCAAAAAGCTTTTTAAACATTGCGTCATATCCACCCTTTCTTTTAAATTGTTATGTTGTGATGCAAGCAAGGGAAAACAAAAAAGGCACGAGTTAATAAAGCAAATTGGTCAAACCTTCGGGTATAGCATACCCGGTATAAGGTAAGAACAATCACGCTCTAGATAACTCATGCCTGATCGAATCAGTAACACGTCGTTTGTGTTTATTCAGTTGCTTGATTACGGAAATCATTGTAGCACCACTTCATAATCAGTGCAAGCCTTTACAAGAAAATTTTCAAATTGAAATTCCACCTGTGGAAAAATTTCACTTGTTCTCTTCTTCTTTCCTTTGATTCAGGCGCTGCAAATGAATGGTCAGATACCCTACTTCAGCAGGATATACAGGAAGATTCAATCTTTTTTCCATCACCTTGGTCAGCTTCCATGCAAGCGAGTACATTTCAGGATACTCCAACTTCAACAGCGAATCCAATTTATGGAGTTCCTCCACCTTGTCTCCCCGACGGACGCGCTCCAAGGCAAATCGAAGATGGGTCAGTAACCGGGAATAATCCAGTGACTCCGTCTCAAACGAATAATCCAGTTGGGTGGACACCAGGCTCACCAAATCGGTAATCAGTTGGGAATGCTCGCGAACTTGAGAAATATTTTGGTTGGTCATGGCACTGTAGATGTGTAGCGCAATAAAACCGATTTCATCCATTCCCAGATCGACACCCAATTTTTCTTTAATCAAACGAACCGCATATTCACCCATGCGATATTCGTCAGGATAAATTTCACGGGTTTCATATAGAAAAGGATTCTGTATGACAATCCCTTGTTCTTTCCGTTTTAACGCAAAAGCAATATGATCGGTCAATGCGATATGAATATGTTCGTTTAAAGGAACGTCCGTATGATCTGCGATATACGTAATGACTTCGTTAATAATTTCGATCAATGCTTCATCCACTTGTGGAAGAAGCTGTTTATACTGCTCTTGCTCCTGTTGGTTTCTCAAAATGAACATCTTCTCCACAGCCATCAGTGGAATAATATCATTCGTTTTCCGGTTGAAGCCGATGCCTTTACCAATCACGACAACTTCTCCATGTTCAGGATGCTGTGCAATAATTACATTATTATTTAGCGCTTTGGCTACTTGCAGGCTACTCAATGTTTGCACCTCTTTTTCACACCATCTTAGGTGTGATTCAGTCACACCCTAGTAAGAAAGAAAAGACATCCGGGAGCGGGAAATCCGCGCCGGACGTCTTGCTTAAAAAGTAACAAAAATTCGCCTTAAGGTCAATAGAGCATGAGTGCTTTATAATTCGTTGTCTTACTCGTCAACTCCAGCTTTTTGCACAATCTTGTCGATTATAGATGGGGTAGTTACAGGCTCGCTCTGTTGAATAGCAACCGGTGCTGGTGTTTTAGACTTGGTGAGACCTTTAATTAACTGCTCCACATCAATGCCAGAGACACTTTTGAGCATCTCGGGAGCCGTCGCCATGAGCTCTGTTACATAATTGCTTACACGAGTTGCGCCTTCACCCTTACCTGTGTCCACAACGGTCAGCTTATCAATCGCGGAGATAGGCTCCGCAATTTTACCAGCAAGTTCAGGCAGCATTTTGACGATGATATCTAGCACGGCAGCTTCGCCAAACTTTTGGAACGCTTCGGCTAGCTTCTCCTTCGCTTCTGCTTCTGCAAGTCCTCTCAACCGAATAACCTCTGCGTCCGCAGTACCTTTGGCGCGTTCAGCATCCGCCATCGCTTGACCTTCAAGACGCTTCTGCTCGGCAGTAGCTTTCGCATGCGTTTCGATGGAGTACTGTACCGCATCGGCTTCACGCATTCTTTTGGCTTTATCCGCTTCGGCAGCCTGTTCTACCGCATAACGATCTGCTTCTGCCTTTTTCTTCACTTCGGCATCATATTGCTTCTCACGTACGACGATTTCTTTTTCCTGGAGATCGATCTCGCGTTCTTTACGAACGAGTTCAACCTTCATTTCTTCTTCCACCACAATCTGTCTCGCACGCGCTTCATGGATATGGTATGCCTGATCCGCTTCCGCTTTTGCTGTATCCTGATCCCGCTTAAACGTCGCTACTTTCAGTTCCTTCTCTTTGGCTGCCTCGGCGATATTGGTATCACGCAGCAACTCCGCTTTTTGACCCTGTTCTTCCGCATTGGCCTTCTGAATACGTGCATCACGCATTGCTTCCGCTTCAGCAATCTCGGCATCACGTTTCACCGCCGCAATTCTCGGTTTACCGAGAGCATCCAGGTAGCCCTGTTTGTCACGAACATCTTTGATGGTAAATGAGACAATTTGCAGACCCATTTTTTTCAGATCTCTGGCTGCTACTCCTTGAACCTCTTGGGCAAATCGATCCCGGTTCCGATACACTTCTTCCACCGTCATCGTACCGAGGATGGCCCGCAAATGCCCCTCCAGTACCTCCTGTGCTTCGCTTCTCAGCGCTTCTACAGGTTTACCGATGAATTGCTCAGCTGCGGTAGCAACGTCCTCTACAGCGCCCCCTACCTTGATAATAGCGACACCGTCAGCAATAACTGGAACACCTTGTTCCGTGTACACTTCAGGTGTGGATACATCCAGCTTGTGAGACAACAAAGAGATAAACTCGGATTGCTGGAACACTGGCAGGATAAATGCACCGCCACCACGAACAATTTTAATTTTTCGGCCAGAATCATCATCGGAAATATTTTTGCTACCCAAGAATGACCCCGTAACGATCATCGCTTCATCCGGTCCAACCGTTTTGTATCTCGCCCAGAAAGCCAAACCAAGAATCAGAATCACACCAACAACAATGGCAGGAATCAACAACACATCCATATCTAAATTCATTCCACATCTCTCCCCTTATTCATTCATGAGTGCTTAAACTGCTTAGATAATTAACTACTTTATACATCTTTAAGTACATTTTCATCCCATTCCGACACACGCAGTACGCCGTCTACTACATCCACAACTACAACACGAGCTCCCGCCGCAATGGGGAGGTGTTCAAAACTGGATGCGGTCTGAATCGTACTGCCGGAAGCAAAACGGATCATCACTTCGCCAAAACCTTTTTCCGGCACCGGAATGGTAATTTCCCCAATTTTGCCTGATAACTCTTTCATTGAAAACGCAATCGAGACATCACTGTTACGCATTGGTTTGATATATGCAAAGAATACCAGCATGGCTGCAGCAATACCTATAAGCAGGGATAGTATCAGTGCCGACATTGCACTCACAGAGCTATAACGTGTTAGCATAATGCCAGCCCCGCCAAAGGTTGTAATGGAACCTGCCAGCACAACAGGTTTGAAAAAATCAAGGCCAGGCAATTCAAAGGCCCCGTCTAACAAGCCGTCAATCAAGTCACCTAGCACAAGGCTGACGACCGCAAATATGGCTCCTCCGATTAGACACCCCCAATAGATTGACTCCATTCCCCGTTCCTCCTCTCTTCTGCCGCAATTCCATCCTAACTGGGCATTCCTCATGTAAATAAATACGTAGCAAATGGCAAAATGTTTCAAAATCTTTCCTCATTTGTATTCAAGACCCGATAATGGTTATTCTCATCGCAATATGGTCCGGTTGCTGGAACATTCTTCGATTCGCTCTTATTCACAACAAAAAAAACCGCAAATCTCCGTTATAAGGAGACTTGCGGTGCCAGAACACATTGCTGTGTCTTTATGTTTTGTTTTTACAGAGAAGCCTTGTAGATAGATACAACGTCTTCACGTTGCAATTTTTTGAAGTTACCAAATGGGCCGAAGAGCATGGCTTTGTCAGCCATAACTTCGATCTGGCTGTCATCGATATCATAATCAGCCAGACGATTAGGCGCACCAATGGATGTCCAGAATTTGCTCAAAGCTTCGATGCCTTCTTCAGCAATCTGTTTGTCCGATTTACCTTCAGGGTTAACTTCGAACACATTGATCGCCAGACGTTTGAAACGATCCACATTTACGTCCACATTATGCTTCATCCAATGCGGGAAGAGAATCGCGAGCCCTCCCCCATGCGGAATATCATACACTGCGGATACCGCGTGTTCGATATTGTGAGTAGCCCAGTCACCAGCGAGACCCATGTTCAGTACGCCGTTCAATGCCATCGTTCCGCAATACAGAATAGTTTCACGCAGTTCATAGTTCTCCAGGTCATCAACCAGACGAGGGGCTGCATCCATAACTGTGCGCAGAATCGTCTCACAGAATCCGAGTTGAACCGGTGTGTTGGCATCCAGATGGAAGTAATGCTCCAGTACGTGGGACATCATATCAACCATGCCATAAACCGTTTGGTCCAGAGGAACGGTATATGTATTTACCGGATCAAGGATCGAGAACGCAGGGAACGAATACGCGCTGCCCCAGCCCAACTTCTCCTGTGTATCCTGATTGGTGATAACCGAACCGGCGTTCATTTCCGAGCCAGTTGCAGCCATTGTCAGCACGGTACCGAGTGGAAGAGCATCTTGTGCAACGGCTTTGCGCTGAGCAAAGTCCCACATGTCGCCATCATACTTGGCACCTACCGCAATCGCTTTGGCACAGTCCAGTACACTGCCGCCGCCTACAGCGAGGATCAGGTCAACGTTGTTCGTTTTGCAAAGGTCTACCCCTTTGTGCACAGTCGAAAGACGCGGGTTCGGTTCTACACCAGCCAGCTCCGTAACTTCAGCTCCAACTTCCTTCAGCAATCCGATCACCTGATCGTACAAACCGCTGCGTTTAATACTACCGCCACCATATACAAGCAGAACCCGTTTGCCGTATTTCGGCACTTCGGTTTTCAGCGCTTCAAGCTGACCCTTACCGAAAATCAATCGGGTTGGATTATAAAATTGAAAAGATCTCATATCTATGTCGCCTCCAATGGAGATTCATATTTTAGTGCAACTCCCATTATAGTACCCCGATTATACAAAAACAAATCGATAGCCACTCACTTTAGGACCGCTTGTACGCCTCCTGAATCACCCTAGCCTCTCTGCCCAAATACTCCCCATATGAATGGATGCCAGCTCAGGCTAAAGATACAATGACTTGTCCACGACCCCGTTACAACTGCACATGTCAAACAAACCAAAAACACCAGCCCTTGTATGGGCTGGTGTTCCTCGTAATACATGTTTATTCGGTGTATCCCATGCTGCTGACAAAACGACGGAAAGCTTGGCGCCCTGCTTCATCATACTTGTAGACACCTGCATGCTCCAGAATCTCGGCAAATTTCAAGCCCACTTCCTGCTGTACAATGGCAACGGCTTGTTCTTTGTCCAGGTTAGGACCAAAACGTTCGATCAATTCCTCCGCCCAACCCAGATGTTTGTTCAACACATGTTCGGAAGCTTTGGCCGCCTCGGCAAGTTTGGTATCCCCAACGAGAATATCCGCGATGCTGTCCAGCTCTTCTTTCAAACGACCTGGCAGGATTGCAAGCCCCATCACTTCGATGAGTCCAATGTTCTCCTTCTTCAGATGATGCATTTCGCGGTGCGGGTGGAAAATCCCTTCGGGATGTTCATCATTCGTACGATTGTTCCGCAGGACGAGGTCCATCTCATATCCTCCGTCTGCACTGCGACGAACGATTGGAGTCACTGTATTGTGTGGAATTTGTTCTCCGTCAACCTCACTGAATGCCTCGATCTCCACCGTAGAATCGCTGTACACCTTCCACGCTTCATAAACGGCATTCCCTGCTTCGAGCAACTCAGCCGGATCTTGTGATGCCAAGCGCAATACGGACATTGGCCATTTCACAAGACTGAGCGTAAGTCCTGGTGAACCAGCGTGGCGGAATACCGCCTCTGGCTTCGCATTTTGAATGGCAAAGGTATGACGTCCACCCTGAAAATGGTCATGAGTCAGGATGGAGCCGCCAACGATGGGCAGATCGGCATTGGAACCGATAAAGTAATGCGGATACTCCCCCACGAAGGCCAGCAGCCTGCGCAGCGTATCTTTGGTCAATTTCATCGGCACATGATCGTGATGGAAAATAATGCAGTGCTCGTTGTAGTACACGTATGGCGAGTATTGGAAGAACCAAGGTTCGCCGTTCAATTCCAATGGAATGACACGCAGGTTTTGACGAGCCGGGTGGTTGACCCGACCGGCATAGCCCACATTTTCACGACAGAGTTGGCATTTCGGATACACCGGAGGCGGAAGCAGCTTTGCCATCGCGATTTCCTTCGGACTCTTCTCCGGCTTGGACAGGTTGATCGTAATCTCCATGTCTCCATAAGCTGTATCCTGTGTCCAATACACATTCTTGGAGATGCGGTCCATCCGAATGTAGTTGGAATGAATCGAAAGTTCATAAAATTTGGAGGTAGCCGCTTCAATGCCTTCGGTCTGCTCTGTATGACGGAATGCGCGCACCACCTCGGATGGACGGGCCATTAATTGACCCATAATCTTCGCATCGAGCAAATCACGGTACGTATCGGTATTTTCAGGGATAAGTCCAATCTCAAATCCGTAATCAATCAGCGTATCCAACAATGGTTGGGGTCCGTCCAACACCGTCTCGTTCAAAACTCCAGCATACGGCTCGGAGAACCCGAACTGTTCCAGCAGCAGATTACGGCTGTAATCCCGATCCGCTTCTTCAATCAGTTTGTTCTGCAAGGAAAATGCTACCAGACGTTCAATGGCATGCAGTGCTTCCTGCTGCTCCGGTGTCCGCTCTGTGGCATCTGCTGCAATATGAGTCTGTGACATATCGATGTTCGCCTCCTAGTTTTTTCCGTAGCCGTCAGGGTGAGACTGATGCCAGCTCCATGCGCTTTGAATGACATCTTCTAGATTCGTCCATTTCGGGTTCCAGCCCAATACGGATCTTGCTTTGGCAGACGATGCCACCAGCACAGCCGGATCACCCGCACGACGTGGTTCCTGTACAACCGGAATTTCCAGTCCGGTTACTTTCTTAGCCGTCTCAATAACGTGTTTAACAGAGAAGCCCTGACCGTTGCCCAGGTTGAACACGTTGCTGTTCTCACCTTTACGGAGATAGTCTACAGCCCGCAGATGCGCATCCGCCAGATCACTTACGTGGATGTAATCACGTACACAGGTTCCGTCTTCCGTCGCGTAGTCGTCACCGAACACGGCGATGTGTGGACGTTGTTTTAACGCCGTTTGCAGTACGAGTGGAATAAGATGGCTCTCCGGTTGGTGATCTTCACCAATTTTGCCGCTATCATGGGCTCCGGCTGCATTGAAGTAACGCAGGGAGACGTATTTGATTTCCTGTACTTTATCGAACCAGGACATCATGCGTTCCATCATCAGCTTGGTTTCACCATATACGTTCGTAGGCTCTGTGCGGTCGCTCTCTTCAATCGGCACTTTCTCCGGCTCGCCGTAAGTAGCAGCCGTGGAAGAGAAGACGATGCGACGTACATTCGCTGCATTCATCGCTTCCAGCAGACACAATGTGCCAAACACATTGTTGTCATAGTATTTAACGGGGTCTTTCATACTCTCGCCAACCAGTGAGTTAGCTGCAAAGTGGATGACTGCATCAATGGAATTCTCAGCGAACAGCTTCGCCAGAAGTTCCTTGTCACGCAGATCACCTTCATACAATTTTCCGCCCAGCAGAGCTTCACGATGCCCTGTCTGCAAATTATCCAGTACAACTACCTCTTCGCCACGCTCCAACAAAGCCGCTACCGTATGAGAACCAATATATCCTGCTCCACCTGTCACCAAAATCGCCATCTTACTTCGCCTCCTTCAATTCTTTAACGCCGTCGCCTACTCCGCATACATAGAACTCGCCTTTGAGACTGGTACGTGCTTCATATGCAACTCCAACTTCGCTTACAAAACGCTCTACATCGTCTTCATGCACAAGAGATACCGTACATCCACCGAATCCCGCACCAGTCATCCGAGCACCCAGAGTGCCTGAAATACGTTGAGCCTCTTCAACCATCACGTCCAGTTCTTCGCAGCTCACTTCATATAGATAACGAAGCGATTCATGAGAAGCATTCATGAGCTTGCCGAAGGTTTCCAGATCGTTATCACGCAGTGCATCCACCGATGCAAGTACACGTGCATTCTCCTCCACGACGTGCTGGGCACGCTGTCTTACCTTCTCATCCTTGATGTGATCCTGCAGTGTAACGAATTGTTCAGGTGTAAGTTGCGCCAGATAGTTCAGCGCAGGCAGTTGTTCTTTCAAAATGGCAAGTGCCTGCTCACACTGAGAGCGACGTTCGTTGTAAGCTGAGTCCACCAACCCCCGACGTTTGTTCGTGTTACCAATAACCAGCTTGTAGGCGCCGGTACGGAATGGTACTTTTTCATATTCAAGAGTGTCACACATCAGCAGGATCGCATGATCCGCTGCACCATTGGCTACAGCGAACTGATCCATGATGCCGCAGTTGACGCCGACGAATTCGTTCTCTGCCTTTTGGGACAGCAGCGCCAGTTGAACCGTATCAATATCATTCACACCTTCGAGCGACTGGATGGCAAACCCGGTAAGAACCTCCAGTGATGCGGAAGAGGAAAGTCCTGCGCCGTTCGGAATTTCTCCATGATAGAGGAAGTCATACCCTTTGGTTACTTTTACGCCTTTGCCTTGCAGTTCAACCATGACGCCTACCGGGTAATCCGTCCATTCCCCTGTTTTCTCCTTGCCAATCGAGGACGTATCCAGCGTTCCTTCATAGGACATATTCGTGGAAGCCAACTGCAACTTGTTGTCCTCACGCTCACGGATAATCAAAGTGGTACCGAATTCAAGCGCTGCCGGAAGCACGTATCCACCGTTATAGTCAATGTGCTCACCGATCAGATTCACCCGCCCAGGGGCATGGAACACACGAATGTCCGCTCCACTCTCTCCGTACTTGTCAATAAACTTTTGTTTCAATTCATTTATGTTCATTGCTGCTGCACCTCATCTCAATGTTGTTGGTTTCCTTAATGTTATTATACAAGAAAGCGGTCCCCCTTGAAATGAAACCATGTGTGTTCCATATGGATAAATGTGACCTTTCGACGTATAATGAATGGAACATCAAGGAAGGAAAGGAATGTCATCATGACTGAACAACGTATGGAAGGTCCAGCAGATCAACCGATAAAACACAATCCGGAAACCTCGGGCAAAAGCGGAGCACTCAGTTACTCGGTTTCCTCCAATCCCGTTTATTATGAAAAAGGGGCATTGCATGTCCTCTTTGCAGGGGCAAGCCAGACCCTTCCCGGTCACGCCCTTGGACCGAAGCTATACGATTATTATCTATTGCACTATGTAGAAAAAGGGGCCGGTACGTTCCGCACTGAACTACATACCTACGAACTATCCGCAGGAGATTGTTTCCTCATTCATCCAGGGCAGCTTGTGAGCTACCAATCCCATGCCCGGCATCCCTGGCAATACCGCTGGATAGCCTTTACCGGCAGCCAGGCTGCGAAGCATACAGAGGAAGCAGGCTTCCGTCCGGAGAAATCCGTCTTTCATGCCGGACCTTCCTGTGGTATTTCCGACTGGTTATCCGTGATGCAGACGGCTTTTGCCGAGCGGAAAGAAAGCTCTCATTTTACATCGCTGGGTACGTTATATATGATTCTAGCCGAGGCACAAAATCACCTTTCTCAGGGTCAAACCTTAATACCAGGTGAATCTTCAATACGACGAACTGTAAAACAGATGATTCAATTCATGTCTACCCAATATGCCTACCCTGTCTCGATTGAGCAAATGTCCGCCAGTCTTGGCTATAACCGTGCGTACCTGTCCCGCATTTTCAAACAGGAAACCGGACTATCACCAGTTACCTACCTACTTAAACTGAGGATCGACAAATCACGCCAATTGCTGCGGGAACGTCCGGATCTGTCCATCGAACAGGTATCGGCCTCCGTGGGCTTGCCAGATGCGCTGTATTTCTCCAAACAGTTCAAACGATTCCACGGGGAAGCCCCTAGTCTGTACCGGGAGAACATTCTTAACAGGCCCTTGCATCAAGCGACACGCCAAGTACCACCGAACCATCGATAACCCTTTAATCAAAAGCAGGATCTTCTATCGTCTAGGTCAGCATAAATAATAAGAGACAAAAAAGGTGCATCCCGCCATTATGGCTAAGATGCACCTTTTGAACTTTATTTATGATCCGGTTCCGGACGGAGAATCGATTCAATGCGCTCCAATTCCTCTGTAGAGAATTCCAACTGGCTGAGAGCAGCCACATTCTCTTCAATCTGCGAAGGACGACTTGCACCAATCAGTGCAGAAGTTACCTTGCCATCACGCAATACCCAGGCGAGCGCAAACTGGGCCAGACTCTGACCACGTGATGCTGCAATCTGGTTCAGCGCACGCACTTTGCGCAATGTCTCTGGAGAGATGTTGTTTTCATTCAGAAATACAGACGGGCCTTTGGCACGTGAATCTTCAGGAATACCGTTCAGATATTTGTTGGTGAGCACACCTTGTGCCAATGGACAAAAAGCGATGCTGCCTGTTCCATAGTCATCAAGCACATCCTGCAGCCCATCCTCAATCCAGCGATCCAACATTGAATATTTGGGTTGATGAATCAACAGAGGTGTACCCAGGCCTTTGAGAATCTCGGCCGCCTGCTTCGTCTGTTCTGCAGGATAATTGGAGATGCCGACATACAATGCTTTGCCGGAACGAACAATATGGTCCAGCGCCATCATCGTTTCTTCCAAAGGTGTTTCGGGATCATAACGATGAGAATAAAAGATGTCTACGTAATCGAGACCCATGCGCTTCAAGCTCTGATTGAGACTGGAAACCAGGTTTTTACGAGAACCCCATTCACCGTAAGGTCCAGGCCACATATAGTACCCGGCTTTGGTGGAGATGACGAGTTCATCTCGATATGGCTTCAGATCCTGTGCCAGTACCTGACCGAATAACTGCTCTGCCGAACCTGCCGGCGGACCATAATTGTTGGCAAGGTCAAAATGCGTAATGCCCAGATCAAACGAACGGGTAATCATATTTCGGCCGTTCTCCGCATTATTAATGCCACCAAAATTATGCCATAACCCAAGTGAAATCGCTGGCAGTTTCAAACCTGAACGTCCAACGCGGTTGTATTTCATTGTTTCGTAGCGTGCATCGCTGGCTACGTAGACCATCATGAATCCCTTCTTTCCCCAGGTTCCGCCTCTTGTACCCGGTCCGTATGCCGGAGAATGCGGTTATTCGGACAATGTTGACTTACGTTTAACCAAGAAGCTGGTCCACCTTATTCATTACCTCACCAATAGGGTCAGTAATCAGCAAATCAGCCTGCCTGTCGTAAGCCGTAGGTGTAGCGTTAAGCAAGACCGTGTGTTTCCCTTGAAAATACGTAATCAATTGTGCGGCAGGATACACGGTTAGTGAAGTTCCACCTACCAGCAACAAATCCGCCGAAGACAGTGCGTCAACCGAACGATATAATATCGTCTGGTCCAGCTCCTCTTCATACAGCACGACATCCGGCTTGATCACGCCACCACAGGCAGTGCAACGAGGAACCGTATCTTTTGCCGTAATAATATCATCCAACCCATAAAACCTCTTGCAATCCATACAAGCATTTCGATGGATCGAACCATGAAGCTCCAGAACATTGCTGCTGCCAGCCTTCTGGTGCAACCCGTCGATATTTTGCGTGATAACCACCTGAAGTTTTCCTTCCTGCTCCAATCTGGCGAGCAGTCGATGGCAGCCGTTGGGCACCGCATCGGGATGAAGCATTTTGCCTCGATAAAAATCATAAAAAATATCAGCATGCTGATCAAAAAAATGCCTGCTCAGCAGCTCTTCCGGGGGATAAGGTGAATGCTGTTCTGTCTGGTACAAACCAGCGGCAGAGCGGAAGTCGGGAATCCCGCTTTCCGTTGAAGTTCCGGCCCCTCCGAAAAAAACAATATTTGAACTTTCCTTAATCCAGGCAGCCAGTTGTTCCGTTGCGTTCATCCTCTCTCCTCCTTTACGAGATCACCCTGTGAGGAACGTTCAGAGATGATTTTTAACTCATCATAATTTTGGATAATGACATCGGCGTCATATAAATAGTGGCTTCCCTCGACTTCTGGACAGAAACCAATCCTACAGGACACTCCTGCGTTACGTCCCATCTGCATATCCCCATTGCTGTCACCGATCACAACAGCTTCCTCAGGAAGAATATGTAACTCCCGGCAAGCCAGAACCGCAGCCTCTCCATCCGGTTTGCCCCAAGTCACCCGGTCACTGCCAACAATCGATGTAAAATACGACCGTATTCCCATCCACTCCATATGTTCCTCGGCAGCAGCTGTGCTGTCCGAAGTGACAACTGCCATGGGAATAGATGCTTCCTGGCAACGCTGCAAAAATGCATTTAATCCAGGCAGCGGTTCAGCCCTTTTTCTCTGCCTTACCTCACCCATGGCGACACTGGAAAAACGGCGGATCGTAGTGATTGCTTCATTCCATGGCATGCCTGCTGCATACAACTGTCCAGCAAGCAAACCGTTGCTCTCGTCCACCGTGGCAATAGCCAATGGCCCTTGAAGATCATATCCGATCAGATGACCTTCACGGTTGCGGACCGTACCTAGAACTTGCTCACGCTCCACCGTGAACGAGGCCCCAAGCTCTGACAGTTGTGATTCCAACTGATTCAGCAAAGACTCTGCCCACGGCCCCCATAGCTGTAAGAAATCCAACAGCGTTCCATCCTTATCAAATAGAATGCCTCGGCAGGTAACTTGCTTACCACGGATTTGAAGCATGGACATACGTATCACCTCCAGTTCCCGTCTGCTATGGATTGGTACCATTCACCGTTGAACTGGCAGCTTACTTGATTGTATCCAGCCAGCCCACAGTCGTTTTAACCGTTTGGGACAGTTGTTCCTCTTCACTGACCCCAGCTTCGCCGTCACCGCTCTGGTGGCCATAGTCACCAAACTGCGAATGGTTACCACCTTCAATGGTGTAATACACCGTATCTTCTGGCAAATATGCCCGACCATTCTGATACTTTGTGGCATTCACCACTTCATCATTAGTACCCAGTATGGATAACGCGGGTATTCCCAGTGACTTCACACTGCCTTTTTCATCCGGATAGGATGCGAGGAAAAAGATGCCCTGAAGTGCATCTGGATGGGAAGCCGCATAACGTGCCGCCATCGACCCACCAAGAGAATGCCCTCCCATAACAAATTGTTCATCCGGATAGGCTTTAATAATATCATCTGCGAGATTCTGCTTAATTACCGCCAGATTAACCGGCATTTTCGCAATAATGGTATGATGTCCTGCTGCCGCAAGTTCATGGGCAAGAGGTGCATAACTTTCCGGTTTAACCAATCCACCTGGATAAAAAATAACACTCACCCCAGCAGATTTTTCCGGCACAAAATCAATCCAGTTGTCTTTTTCAGTTACAGTCACCTGATTTGCAGTTTCCATGGCTGTCTGAGCCATCTCCTGTGGTCCATAAGGCGTAAACAGCTTCCAGGCCACAAACCCACATCCAATGACAATGAGCGCCAGAAGAACGAGCAGGAATTTCCCGATGCCCCTCTTCTTGCGCCCTGTATTATATCGGTTTCTCAACGTTCATCACCTTTCTGCACTTCCGCAGGTGCCGCGGCTTGCAGAACGGGAGCCTTCATTCCTGAGGCTCCCCTTCTCCATCATTCATCGCTATTCAGCCTTGGCCTTGCGGTAAGCATCCATATATTGTTCCGCTTTGCGGCGAACATGACTCAAGTCCCCCGTCTTCACTGCTTCCGCTGTAAGGTCCGAGCCAATACCTACAGCAACGGCGCCTCCCTTGATCCAGTCACCCAGATTGGACAAGGAAACCCCACCGGTCGGCATGAAATTCGCTTGTGGCATAGGTCCCTTCATCGTTTTGATGATGGACGGATCGTAGAGATTACCCGGGAACAACTTCACAATATCCACGCCAAGTTCCAATGCACGTTGTACATCCGCAATGGTCATCACCCCTGGAAGAATCGGAATCCGGTACAGGTTGCAGATTTTCACAGTGTCCGGGTTCAGGGAAGGACCCACAACAAACTCGGCACCTGACATAATCGCGGCACGCGCTGTCTGGGGTTCAAGCACTGTTCCAGCTCCAATAATGGCAAATTTCTCTGGATCTTGTGTGTTCCAATGGTATACACGGCTTAATTTCTCGATGGCTTTGAGGGCACTAGGCACCGTCATCGTAATCTCGATAATCTTGATACCACCCGCGATGGCTTGCTCGGCCATGGCGATAACCTGATCAGCAGAATCTGCACGCAGAACCGCAACAACCCCACTGTCCGTTATTTTTTGCAGTAGCTGAAGCTTCTTCATTTCATTCTCTCCCTTGTCAATGTGGTTGTCTATTACAAGCCTTACATTAATGAACGAAGATGAGACATATATGATATCAGCAGCGACTAGCGCTCAACATGAGCTACATTGTTCAGCTTGGCCTCGACCTGCTCCCACGTCGGGAGCGCCTCCCAATCGCCAACAGCCTGTATAACCATCGAACCGGTCAAGTTCCCGAGACGGGTCGCCTCCTGTGGAGAATATCCTTTAATAAGACCGGATAAAAAGCCCGCACAGAATCCATCTCCTGCCCCGACCGTATCCAGGACATGATCTGCCTTGAAGTACGGAACTTCCGTTAGGGTACCATTCACCAATACGTAGGTCAAATCAGGACCGCCCTTCACGATACAGACTGCATTCATGGCGGACAAACGCTCAAGTACTTTTTGATCATCTTCTTCGTTATACAGAAGTTTCATCTCATCCAGACCCGGCAAGAAATAATCCGCTTGTTCAGCCAGACGAAGCAGTACAGGACGCGCTTCTTCAGCTGACCACAGTTTAAGACGCAGATTCGGATCAAAACTCACTTTCACACCAGCCTGCTTGGCTATATGTATAGCAGCTTCAACAGTAGCAAGTCCCGACGCGCTTATTGCTGCGGTGATGCCTGTAACGTGAAGGATTTGCGCACCCGCAATATAATCCGTGTCCAGGTCTTCAGGAGTAATCGCACTTGCAGCGGATAGCTTCCTATAATAGTGCACCGAAGCTTTCCCGGAAGCGTTCTCACGAATCATCAAACCGGTGGGCTCTTTGTCGCTCATCCTTGCTCTGGATACATCTACACCTTCACCACGAATAGCCTTCATGATCATGTTACCCATCGGATCATTACCCAGGCGGCCAAACCAGCCGCTGGTATGCCCAAGCCGGGATACACCAATGGCCAGATTACTCTCTGCGCCGCCAAATGATTTGTCTAATGTCGCTGCATATTCGAGACCTCTTGTATCCTTTGCTGTCAGCAAACCCATGCTTTCGCCAAACGTAACAATTTCAGGGCTAGGGCGGGTATTCGTCGACATGAATTCTCCCCTCCTTATATTTACAATTTCTCATCTTCTTTCCCCATTGTCAGCCTCTATGCAACCGTTGTCAATCCCGGAGCGTTCATTTTGTTGTCACAGCTTTGAGAAAGGATAGCGCTTTCTCATGTGAAATATATCACAATGAATGTTGCACATCCATATTACCCTTATTACAGAGCCAGATTGCAATCGCCAAGGGTTATCAGGGGGCTACAACATGAACAAACCGACCATCATTCACGACGATCAGGATTCCTTTTTTTACAACTTGCGCTTTATGCTCATTGTCTGTGTACTAGCGGGCAATGCTCTCGAGCCAATCAATACACGTTTTGCTGGAGCAGAGGCTCTGTTTCAGTGGATATATACGTTTCACATGCCGCTGTTTGTATGGGTAACCGGCTACTTTGCCAGACATTCACTCAAAGGTACCTCTGGCCGTAATGTGCTTAAACAGATTGCATTACAGTATCTTCTGTTTCAGTCTTTGTATGCAATAATGGATTTCACCGTATTCCACACACCGCATATGCGTTTGTCTTTCTTTGCACCTTATTTATTGCTCTGGTTTCTGGCAAGTCATTTCTGCTGGCGGCTATTGCTTCGTCTTACACTCTCTTGGAAACCGATATACAGACTACTCGGTGCCGTGATGCTGGGAGTATGTGCCGGATATTTACCCATTGACGGTTTCTGGCTGAGCTTCAGCCGAACGTTTGTATTTCTACCTTTCTTTGTTATTGGGTATGACTACGGAGCGTCTATCCGCTCCCGTTTGCGATCCGGCTGGGGTCGTAGAATTGCCGCTATGTTGTCTGCTGCTCTTCTTGGTTGGATCGGACTGGGCGGACTCAACATTGCATCAGGCTGGTTACTGGGTAGCATGACATACGCAGAGCTTGGACACCATGAGTGGTTTGCAGGAATTTATCGACTCGGAATCTATGTACTTGAAATCGGATCGGGAGCATTATTTCTCGCCTGGGTCCCTTCATTAACATCCAGATTGACTGATCTGGGACGACGTACTCTGTATGTGTTCCTTTTACATGGATTTCTCGTTCGCCTGGCGATCTGGTCCGGGGTTTACAATTATATGGAGACCAGCTTGTACATTCCGGTGATTATCTCCATTGCGCTACTGTTCGCTATAACGCTGGCTCATCCAGCCGTCCGTCATGCCTTTCGGCCTCTCATTGAGCCCGATATTTCCCGCGTTCACTTCAATCATCAAGGGGTATTAAAACGTTCAGCATCCTGGTTCAGATGAACTAAAATCCTGCTCCTTTCCATTGAAATCGACTTGTTTCAGGCTGGAAATGTTGTGGTAAGTAGGAATACGCGCTACAACAATCTACTTATGATATAAGGAGTGATTTGTAATGGCACGTCCACAGACGTCTGAACACAAAATGAGTCGCGAGGAAGCGGGTAGATTAGGTGGCAAGGCCACCTCCAAAAAACATGATCGGAGCTTCTACCAAATGATAGGTAAAAAAGGTGGAGAAGCGACTTCAGATGCGCACGATTCTCAGTTCTATAAGGAAATTGGACGCAAGGGTGGAGCAGCAACTTCCGAAACTCATAATAAAGAATTCTATCGGGAGATTGGTCGCAAAGGCGGGAGCAGTTAGCTGCTACCCATGGGTAGCGGTAAAAGATCACCTGATGCAGTGCATCAAATCAAGAAAGCTTCATTCCACTAATGGATTGAAGCTTCTTTCTATTGAATTGTAGAAATATGACGACGGTTGTGATAGACTCTATAGAAAAACCGGGTTGTTCACGGGTTTAAAGCAGCAAAGAACTTCACAAACTACGGGAAGCTCGAAACCAGTATCACTGGTCTATTTTTTTAGAGTACGGATGAAATTAAACGACAGATGCACTGCCATTTATATTTCCATTCATGTTGCTCAATATTATAAATTTGGGGGGAAATACACCATGTCAGCCAAGAAGATGCGTTCCGATATGATCAAAAAAGGTTTTGACCGTGCACCGCACCGCAGTTTGCTCCGCGCAGCGGGCGTTAAAGAAGAGGACTTTGGCAAACCATTTATTGCCGTATGTAACTCTTACATCGATATCGTGCCCGGCCATGTTCACCTGCAGGAATTCGGTAAAATTGTAAAGGAAGCTATTCGTGAAGCCGGTGGCGTTCCATTCGAATTCAACACCATCGGAGTTGACGACGGAATCGCCATGGGACACATTGGTATGCGTTACTCGCTGCCAAGCCGTGACATTATCGCGGATTCCGTGGAAACTGTTGTATCTGCACACTGGTTCGACGGCATGGTATGTATCCCGAACTGCGATAAAATTACACCCGGTATGATGATGGGTGCACTTCGCTGTAATATCCCTACCGTGTTTGTCAGCGGCGGTCCAATGATGGCAGGTCGTGACAGCAATGGTAAAGCTCTGTCCCTGACCTCCGTATTTGAAGGCGTAGGTGCTTATCAAGCTGGTAAAATCGATGATAAGAGCTTGCTTGAACTTGAACAGTTCGGCTGTCCAACATGTGGATCATGCTCCGGTATGTTCACTGCGAACTCCATGAACTGTCTGGCTGAAGCGATGGGACTGGCTATGCCAGGCAACGGAACCATCCTGGCTGTTGCTCCTGAGCGTCGTGAATTTGTTAAACAATCCGCAAAACAACTGATGGAACTCATCAAAATGGATCTGAAACCACGCGATATCGTTACTGTAGAAGCCATCGACAATGCTTTTGCACTGGATATGGCTATGGGCGGATCTACAAATACCGTACTTCATACGTTGGCACTGGCTCATGAAGCAGGCATCGAGTATCCAATCGAGCGTATCAATGAAGTTGCTAACCGCGTTCCTCATTTAGCGAAACTTGCACCTGCTTCCGATCTTCATATCGAAGACGTACACAATGCTGGTGGCGTAAGTGCAGTTCTGAACGAATTGCTCAAGAAACCAGGTGCAATTCACGGTGACTGTATTACTGTAACGGGTAAAACGATCCGTGAGAACGTTGAAGGACAAGAAATCCAGGATACCAATGTCATTCACCATCTGGATAATCCTCATTCGGAAAAAGGCGGACTGGCTGTATTGTTTGGTAACCTTGCACCGCAAGGCGCCATCATCAAGGTTGGTGCTGTTGACGCTTCGGTTGGTGGATACCACAAAGGTCCTGCTATTTGCTTTGACTCCCAGGAGCAAGCGCTCGAAGGAATCGCTAACGGCAAAGTAAAAGAAGGACATGTTGTCGTTATCCGTTATGAAGGACCAAAAGGCGGACCAGGTATGCCTGAGATGCTGGCTCCTACTTCCCAGATCGTAGGTATGGGTCTGGGTGCCAAAGTCGGACTGATCACCGATGGACGTTTCTCTGGCGCATCCCGCGGAATCAGTATCGGACATATCTCTCCAGAAGCTGCTGAAGGCGGTCCAATCGCTTTTGTTGAAGAAGGAGATATCATCGAACTTGATTTGAACAACCGCATCATCGAATTGCATATCAGTGACGAAGAATTCGAACGTCGTCGCGCAGGTTGGAAAGGCTTTGAACCGAAAGTAAAAACCGGTTACCTCGCTCGTTATTCCAAACTCGTAACGAATGCAAGCAACGGCGGCGTACTGAGTATCTAATTCAAGTGTAAGATATCTGGTGAATTTCTTTATCGGAAACATAAATAAAGGGTTGCTCTTCAGCCGACTTCGGCGAAGGGCAACCCTTTTCTTTATTCATTTCGTGATTAGTTTCGTTCAGGTACAAGATCCTGTTCAGGAACCAACAATTTCTCAGAGGACTGTTCCGCCGTTGCAGCTACCAGTGCGTGCTGACCATATCGATCCAGCAACACGTCAAGCGGCATGGCAATCATTTTTGGAACCAATTGTTCCGATCGCTGCTTCAGACGTTTCGTTCCTGCCGGATGAATTACGCTTAACAGAAGTTTCAGATACACTTTGGATGCAGAACTGAACGGCCCAGGAGCCAACTCCCGAACCGTAAACCCGAATTTCTCCGGTCCCCGGTTAATCATGCTCACACCGTATAGAGCCTTGGCTGAACGAAGTTCAGGTTCAAGTGCGACCTGCCGGGCCAAATCAGGAAGTTGCTGTTCCATGGCCCGAATCATGCGAATGGCCAGATGCATACTTGAGCGTGAAGTCATACCTAGATCGAAAAGTTTTTTATTATCAAAATGAAGTTCAATAACCGGATCTCCGTTACGAATCACATGACCGTCATTCATTTCAACCAATGCTCCATGATATACGCGGGAGCGGTAATGCAGCAATGGGTCCTCCGGTGACGCTGTATGCAAATGGTATACCCAATGAAACAACTTCTCCCAGCCTAGCCATAACACAACAACCATCCGTTTCCAAGGTGATAAATGTGTTTGTGGTTGACTTGTACTTTTAGGTTCGCTCACCGTAACGCCTCCCATCAACGTATCGATGCGTACACTGTGCAACTGCTGCCTGTTTGCCTCCTGCAATACGACTTCGAGCGCCTGGAGCATCTGCTCCGGCGCGTGTGCATCAGCGCCGAGGGTAGTCCCTCGATCATGCAGTAACATGACCTCTCCGCCCCTTAGCTCCTTCAACATTCGTTCTGTCAATTTCTCAACGCCCACACTACTTCTCCAGTCCTCAAACATGGACGACCAAAGAATAATCCGGCGATCTTTTTTACTGAAAAAATCAAACAGATTCATAATGCCCCATGGTGGACGATAATAACAAGTTCTTACCCCCGTAACCTCCTGAATAATCTGACCTGTTCGTTGAATCTGATCCTTAACTGTACGCGGCCGCATTAGCCAATTGGTTTTGTGAATATAATTATGAATACCGATGAGATGACCTTCCTCATGTATGCGCTGAATGAGCTCGGGGTGACGGGCTGCGTGCTCCCCGACTACAAAGAACGTTGCCTTCGCATCATGCTGACGTAGTAAATCAAGTAACCTGGGCGTATATTCCGGATCTGGCCCATCATCAAAGGTTAGGGAAAATTCCGTCTCACTTCTCCCGCGCCTGAACACACGAAAACCAAAAAGTCTGCTAACTAAACTCGGAATAAAGGCGTAAAACGATGAAATGTACAATAACCACAGTAATATGCTCTGAAGTAAATTTGTCATGCTACAAACTCCCCGCTTCTCTTGCTGAATTACCGTGCCATAATATAGCACTAACCAAAATAAACCGCCTTTAATTTTATCATAATTCAGCCTTTTCTTGAATCCTCTTTTCCCAAAAAGATAGCTATCGTGTACAATAAATGCATCCTAATTTTTACCTTAATGACGTACAAAGGAGTCCTGCCCATGCTGCCGCTTTACAAAAAATACGGGCGCACCGTCTTTGACATTGCGCTGCTCGTATTAACCGTGTACTTTATCATGTACGGTTTCAGTCGATTATATCAATTGGCTGCGCCAGTTTTTCTTTCATTTATAGTGTATTGGATGATCGAACCTCTGGCAAGATTTCTGCATCGCAAAGGATTACCCAAAACCCTAGGCGCCGCCATTTCGGTTTTATTGTTTCTTGCGGTTATTGTTGCTGCCTTTTTTGGATTGGGATTAATTATCGTATCCCAAATTTCTAATTTGCAGGATAATTTCCCTTATTATATCGAGATGGTCCAGCGTGAATTCACCAATCTGGTTTATTTCATTCAGGACAAGTCTGATGCTTTACCTGACGGAATAACCGATAAGGTTAATGACTATTTTTCAACACTGACCGGATTCCTGTCCAAATGGGTGACCAGCGGTGCACAAATCGTCATCGGTTTTCTGAGTTCATTTTCTTCCTTTATTACCAACTTCGGGATTGCTATTATCCTCGCGTTCTTTCTCAGTATCGAGATTGAATCCTGGAGGAAATTTGCCCGCGCCAAAACGCCAAAAACGTTGAAGCTGGCTCTTGAATTTATGCGTAATCATGTGTTCAAGACGATTCGTTCGTATTTGAAGGCCCAGATGATTATGATGCTGATTACTTTTGTATTGATTTATGCAGGCTTGTTGATTCTGGGAACTGCCAATGCCTTTACCATCGCAGCTATCTGCGCCGTTTTTGACCTTGTGCCTTTGCTGGGAGTTCCAGTTATATTCATTCCGTGGATTGTTTATCTGTTCATTGTGGGGAATAGCAGCCTTGCGATTGGCTTAATTGTAGTCCTTGCTGTAACCATGCTGACACGCCAACTGCTGGAGCCGAAAATATCGGGTAATTCGATCGGGGTCTCTTCCGCTTACTTGATGCTTTCTTTTATGCTGATCTCGCTCTCTGTCTTTGGTCTGGCCGGTGTGGTATTGTCTCCCGTGCTGCTGATTCTGCTCAAAGAACTGCTGCAACAAGGATATCTCCAGCAATGGATTCATTTGCCGAAGGATGAATTCGAATCTTCCCCATTAGTGATGGACACACCGGGTAGCACCGCCCCAGGTATGAATACTGAGCCTTCGGTGCAAGAACCTGCTCCTCCAGGTAATCATGAGGATTCTGCCAAATAGTCCATCACTTTTCTGAACATCGCCGTTGCTTGATGACGGCTGCTTGGGGCAACGTTTTGGACAAGGACAGCTACAGCATATTTGGGTTGTTCCGTAGGCCCATAGCCAATAAACCATTGATGGTTACGATTCTCTCCGTGCTGCTGTACCTGTGCTGTGCCTGACTTCCCTGCCACTTGCCACCGTGCATGTTGCAGGGATTTTCCCGTTCCGTCACTGACTACCTTCTTCATCCAGGACAACAGCTGATGCGCCGTAGCTGGAGAGATCCGTCCTGCTGAAGAAGGTGAATCATGCATCGGCATGTCCAGCATCGTATCGCCATCGGCATATCGGATACGCTGAACGAGGCGTGGAGCGCTCACCTTGCCATCATTCAAGAGCGTAACGATCAGATTGGCCGCTTGCAACGGGGTCACCAGAACGTCCCGCTGACCGATAGCCGTCTGTACCTTTGCTCCTTCATCCTGAGGAGAGACGGATGGCAGTCTCACTCGTCCTGCGTCCTCGTGATCGAAATGATGCAGCACCGGCATTCCTGCGACCTGCTTTCCCTCCCAGCCAACAGGACGTGCCAACCCCAAAGCATCCGCCGTACGTTCCAACTGCTCCATACTAAGCCGACGGGCAGTTTCAGCAAATACAATATTGCAGGACTCGGCAAACCCTTGCTCCAGATTCAATGTCCCATGCCCATGCTCCTTCCAGCAGGACAGACCATATTTCCCCCACTCGCCACCACAATGGAAAGTCTCCCCTTTGGATACAGCGTGATATTCCAAAGCGGCCGCTGCTGTAACGATTTTGAATATAGAACCTGGTACAGCCCCCTGCACGGCACGATTCGCCCAAGCCGTGTGTTTGGGGTCTACATGCTGCGGATTATAGAACGGCGCCGAAACCATCGCACGCACGTCTGCATTGGCCGCATCCAATACAACGACAGCCCCTTCCTTCATTCCGGACTTCTTCACAATCTGCTCTATCCCTTGCTGCAAATCAATATTGATTGTCGTCTCCGCACGCAATGGATAGTGTGTATTGGAGGGTGCAATGACGCGCGGCTGGATATCCGGAATAACCTCTCCTGAACCTGTAACCATACGTGTTAACAGGGTAGGCCCAATTCCCATCAATAAAGGTTCCATTGTTCTTTCCAGCCCAGCTGCTCCAGATTTCATGGCAAAAGGCTGCTTCACCTCATTCTTATGACCCGACTGAGCATTCGGAAATCCAGGCTGTTCAGCAAGATGGCCCAACCATTGCATGCCCGTAGCGGCTTGTCCATAACGTGTCATCAGAGGATATACACTTGCGCCGTCTACCTTCAATTCACGTATTCGGGCAACCTGAGATTCGGTCAACGTACTCGGCTGGTTGGCACCTGCTGTCCAGAAATGGGGTGCGTTCCCTTGATTCCATTCCTTTTGTAACGACTTCGTATCGGTATGTAATAGAGCTGCCAATTCCTTAACTTCCGAATTCGCCATTGTGGATGGATATGAATGACTTGATTGAACCGGACGTGGGAAAAGGACCACCCCCCATTCTAGCTTGCCTGTTAGGGCCTGCCCCTTATAATCGGTAAACTGTCCTCTTCCCGTATCCAGTACAACCCCTCGCTCTCGCTGCAATACGGACATTTCACGAACAGTACGTTGAAATCCTGGCATCGTGCGGTTGATTTGAACGACCTGAACCCAAGCCAAACGAACCATAAGCAGAATAAATAAACCCGTGAGAAAAATACATGCAATATAAATGCGCCGCTTCAGTTGTACAGGCATCAGGCCACCCCATTCAGCGTTTTGGCATAGTATTCTACATTCAGAATGGAATTATCCGGTAACAACAAGAAAACCTGTCCTTTATAAAGGACAGGCTTCTCGAATGAATCAAATAGGTTCGAATTAGACTGTAAAGCGAGACAATGTATCTTTCAATTCTGTCGATACATTCTCCAGTTTTGCAGACAAATTCACCAGTTGGTTACTGATATTTTGTTGTTCACTGCTCAAGGAGGCAACTTCCTGGGACGTTGCAGAAGATTGTTCAGCTACTGCGCTGACATTACTCATCGCTTCGGACAACGTACCTTGAGATTGATTCAAATCTCCGATTGAGCCAGTGACCATGCTCAGACTCTCAACAAATGCACCCATTTGTTGCTGTACTGAAGCAAATATTACATTGGTATCTTTAACGGCATCCATCTGTTCCTTGAATAACGGATAAGCTGCAGACAGTTGATCCACCGTCTCATTCATTTCGGTCATAATCTTGTCGGTAATGTCGCCGACCATATCAATGGATTGTCTGGATTGTTCAGCCAACTGGCGAACCTCATTCGCTACCACCATGAATCCGCGTCCAGCTGTACCGGCACGAGCGGCTTCAATTGTTGCATTCAAGGAGAGAATGTTCGTTTGCTTAGTAATATTCTGCATGACGTCAAGCACCTTCAGAACAGAGGACGTGCTCTCTTTCAAGGAATCCACCTTGTTTACCAGCGCACCGATCATTTCTTCTGTCTTCTGCGTTTTGGTCATCAACTGATTCAGATGCTGTGTACCTGTCTGACTGGATTTCTCTACATGGCGGGCTGAATCACCCATTTGTTCGTTGGCTGTAACCACACTCTCCATCTGACGGGAGATATTGTCGGTCAATTCATTTCCACGCTCCGCTTCTGTTGCCAGACTACTTGCTCCACCTGCAATTTCTTCTGTAGCCACGGCAATCTCGGAAGCAGAGACTGCTGTTTTCTTGGAAGCACTACTCAGCTCAGAAGCGGTATCGAGCACTTCTTGCGCAGAACGGTTTGTTTGTTCGACCAAATTCGTGATCTGTTCCATCATGAGATTGAATGCCGCTGATAATTGACCAATCTCATCCTTGGAGGTAAATGGGGTACGTACTTTAAGATTACCTTTTGCTCCTTCTTGCATCAGATCTTTCAATTTGCCCATTGGGCGGGCAATTATGCGAACCATCCAAATACCGATCAGTATGGCAATAGCGGCAACTACGAGTGCCACCCACAATGTCAGTGTCAGAATGCCTTTGGCATCTTTCACCAGCATAGAAGTTGGGACCATTCCGATCAATTTCCAAGCGGATGAATCCATAGTACTGTACACTGCCAGCATATCGGTCGAATTTCCATCCACGGTATACTCTGTATTGGTGCTGCCGGATTTTTCTGTTAGCTCTTTAACAAAGGTCAAATCCGTATCTTTACCTGCACGATCAGCAATCGTTGATGCTACAACTTTATCGTCCGGAGCGATCAGTTGAAGTACAGATCCTTCACCCAAGTCAAGAGATTTCAATTGCTGTTCCAGAACTTCCAACTTCAATTCAATGATTAATACATAAGATTGGGTTGTCCCTTGCAGATTTTTCATCGAACGCGCAATACGGAACGTTGGTGTGCTACCGTCCTCTTTGGCTTCCGTTGGAAGCCAGCGATATCCACCCGCCTGAACCAGTTCGTCATACCAGGCCTCATTACGAATATCACCCATAGAGGAACTACTGTTTCCTGTACCCATGGTGGATCTTGTTTCGTCCGTCGGCACAAGATAAATCGCTTCCATAGATTTATTCGTAAATGCAATGTTCGACAATTGTTTGTTGATCGAACTTGAATTTATAAACGTATCGTACGCCGTTAAATTCGTATCAGACATCTTCTGAAGCAAGGACTGCATTTCTGGATCAAAGAAAATTTGTGTGGATGTATCTACAAACCGCTCCAAAATAATGTCCATTTTTTGCTTGGTCTGTTCAATCGTTTCCTGGTTTGATCGAGAAGCATTTTTTTCAATCGTATCCTTGGCTTTAGCGTAGGATAATAGACCTAAACCGACTACAAAAAACATGATTGCTACAAAAAAGATCAAAAACAGTTTAACACCTACCGATTTAATCGGATTGACCTTCTTCATTTGCTCTAACGCTGTTCCCCCAACATTTTTCCAGTTTTGCTTCTTCAACTGGTTTTTGGTCTTGTTCCACCCTGACTTCAGCTTACCTGAGTCTAATTTAAAAGCCTTTCTGCTTGAAGTATCCCCTGTCTTACTTTTCACTACTTTTTCTTTCTTTACTTTCTGTACCTTCTCGGGCTTAACCTTCTCGGGTTTTGTTATTTCTTCCCCACTGTCCTTCTGCTTCTTTTGAACCAATCCCATTCACCTGCCAGTAATTTACTTGTTGGATTTTTCTTTCTCTCCCCTATAAATATGTAGTATTCGACAGCTTTCTCCTTTCCCCTTTCGTTTTTTCGAAATTTATTACAACTTTTTTCCTATTTTTCTATAAAAAAAAGACCCCCATATGCCGATATACGGAGGCCAAAATCCTTCATTTTATAACACTATTTTGTTGAAACATAATATTATTTTGTCAAAAACTAGGTATTTGAACCTACTTCTTTTTTCTCATCATATCGAAATAGGAAACGGGCTGATCTACCTTCATTTTGATACGCTGTAGCGGGTGACGGGCTGCATCGAGAATGTTACCCTCTTCATCCTGCAGTTCTCCAACCACCTGTTTGAAAAAGGCACCACCCGGACCGAAGAATTCGATTTCCTGTCCTGGTTTAAAATGATTACGTTGCTGAATCGTCGCCATTCCGGTAGACGCATCATAATCTATAACCAATCCGGCAAAGTCGTAAGGTACCGCTTTTTCTTCCGGCTCATAGATATGATCCTCATGGTCCGGTGTATCATAGAAAAATCCAGTATTCAGCGGACGATTCGCTGCCTTGTTCATTTCCTCTACCCATTCAGGCTTCAGGACATAATTCTCCGGGTCCGCCATATAAGAATCGATCGCCTGGCGATACACGTTAACCACGGTAGCCACATAGTGAATCGACTTCATACGCCCTTCAATTTTGAAACTGTCCACACCCACATCAATCAGCTCTGGGATATGACCAATCATGCACAGATCCTTGGAACCCATGGAAAAGGAATTATCCTGCTCCTCGAACAGAGGCAACTGATTCTCTCCAAGCTTGAAAGGCGCAGGAGCCTGCATTTGCATCTCCTCTTCGCTAACCCATACCGTATCCTCCCGGGCATCTTCAAACAGATCGTACTTCCAGCGGCAAGATTGGCAGCAGCCACCCCGGTTGGAATCCCGGTCCGTAAAGTGGTTGGACAACACACAACGTCCGGAAAATGACGAACACATGGCTCCATGAATAAAGGCTTCGATCTCGATATCCACATTGGCCTTGATTTCTTCAATTTCTTCAAAGCTTGTCTCACGTCCGAGAACGACGCGTGGAAGACCTTCATCCTTCCAGAACTTCACAGCTTGCCAGTTCAGAGTTGATTGTTGTGTACTCAAATGCACTTCCAGACCCGGTACGGCACGCTGAGCCACTTCAATAATTGCTGGATCTGCTACGATAATAGCTGCAATTCCTGCATCATACAAGTTTTGCAAATACGCTTGAATGCCTTCGATATCTTCATTATGCGCATATATATTGGTTGCCACGAAAACTTTGGCTCCATACTTTTTGGCAAATTCCACACCTTCACGCATTTCTTCAAAGCTAAAGTTATCCGCGTTGGAACGCAATCCGTATGCCTGTCCACCGATATACACAGCATCTGCACCATAATGGATTGCAAATTTAAGTTTTTCCAGATTGCCCGCCGGAGCAAGCAACTCCGGTTTGTCCAGACGGTTACGTTTACCCGAGAACTTCCGCTGTACCGCCACTGTTTCCATGTTGTTCACCTCGTCTATTAATACACCTGTTCTTTATAGAAAAATCCAAACGACAATTCCCGTTCAGGGTCCTGCAATTGACGAACCTCGTCCAGCCATTCTTCACAAAATGCATAAGCATCGGCATCAGCTGCATAACTGTCCAGAGCTATGCGGTATGCACGTACAACAGCTTTGTTATACGCAAGCGGTTTTAACATGCCTTCGATTTTGAAGCTGCGTACCCCTGCCTCCATCAACAGATGAAGATCTTCGAGAATACAAATATCCTCCGAACTCATGATGTGAGTTCCGTTCACATCTTCATAGATCGGAAACTTCTCATCCCGGCGTTCAGCCTCAATCAGAAATAAACCACGCTCTTTACCCAAATGCCCTTCTACAGGACGCCCTTGATGGGACATATAACTTTGCACCAGACTCCGTTTGGAATGATAAATGTTCGTCATGCCATGCACTTGAACCTGGGCTTCCACCTTCAGAAATGGGACCATCTCTGTCAGCTCGTCCATATTCAACTCCCGAGCAAGTACAACACGACTCGCGCCTTTGGTTCCCCAGTAGTTGGCTGTTGCATAGTTGGTCGATGTCATCTCAGCGTTCCAGTGCAGCTGGATATGAGGAGCATGCTCCTTAATAGCGGCGAGCACAGATGGATCATTGAACTCCACCCCATGAACACCGATTTTACCCAGTGCTTGAACATATTCAGGTAATTCCTTTAGCAACTCGTTGGACATCAGATTGTTCATGGACACGTATACACGAGCCTGATGTTTCGCTGCAACGGCAACGACCTCTGCTGTTTCTTCCACACTGAAGCTGCCGGGAAGACGCATGCCGAAGCGATCATCCCCAATTAACAAAGCATCTGCTCCTGCTTGGAGCAGCACCTCTGCCTCTTTCACATTTGCCGCCGTAACGAGCAGTTCATGTTTCGTACTCATATACATCCCCTCCGCTTATTGCGCAGCCTTACTTTTGGCTATATTTTGCTGATGTTCCTTATACGTTTTGGCAAACAGATGTCCGAATGTACCATCCTTCTTGGTCACATAGAACAAGTAATCCGAAGCTTCCGGTTCCAACGCTGCCTCAATGGATGCCAGACTTGGACTTGCAATCGGTCCTGGTGGCAGCCCTTTGTTCAGATACGTATTATAGGGGCTCTGTACCTTCAGATCCTTGAAAAGCAATCTGGCCTTCGGCTTATCCAGTAAATACTGTACTGTCGCGTCGATCTCCAGTTTCATATCCTGCTTGATCCGATTATAGATCACACCTGCCACAAGCGCGCGTTCCTGATCCACCACAACTTCTCTCTCCACAAGCGATGCGATCGTTAACACTTCATGCAAAGACAGGTTTCTCTCCTTGAGTTTGGACGCCAAATCAGGGATAGTATCAACCTTGGTCTGGAATTCCTCAAGCATTCGCTGCATGACCTCTTGAGTCGAACTTCCCTCTTTGAGCTCATACGTCTCCGGGAACAAATATCCCTCCAGCACATATCGCAGCTCTTCATCCACTGGAATGTCCTTGATGATGTCGATATCAAAAGCAGATGGATCATTCGCAAGCTTGATAAATTCCTCACGATCCACAATTCCCTCAGCAGATAGCTTGTCTGCCATTTGTAATACTGTATATCCCTCAGGAATAGTAAACTTGACCATGGATTCAGGCACAACTTCACCGTTACTCAGCTTATTAATAATCTCATCGTATGACACGCCTGGATTTAAGGAATATGTACCTGCCATAAAATTCGATCCTTGTTTCTTCCATTTCAGGTATCCCTTAAAGGCTAAACCACTTCGAATCAGACCTTCCTGCTCCAACTGGTCCGCAATTTTGGAAGTTCCTGACCCGCTCTTGATCTCGAAAACGATCGGTTCTGTGGATGCTTGTACCGGACGCATCATGTTCCAGACATATACGCCTGCGCCTCCGGCAACAACCACGATGATTAGCAGAAAGACTAAAATCGCTTTTCCTTTCAAAAAAGACACAACTCCTTTACACAACCAAAAAGAGCGGACTTCTCCGCCCTTCCGGTTTCTTCAATTTGAAGCTGATTAATCAATCTTCGTCAATGGGGAGTGTACACTCATCATACAATTCAGAGATGTTCTCCCACTCATCATCATCGTCAATCGTAACTAATTCCGGCATGATCTGGCCTTCACTTCCCGGTAAAACCCGCAAAAGTTCAACTTCGTCATAAGGACGTAATGAACTGCGGAGCACCGCATACTGTTGGCCCTTCACTTCAAACTCAGCCAGCAGGTCATACGGATGCGATTTACCGTTCTCTTCTTCCAGCTCAACGTGAGCACCAAAAGCCAGACGCAGCGAATCTGTCCATTTCAAGTCTTCGCGGCTGTATTCTGTCATTTAGTTCGCTTCCTCTTCATCTTCTGCAAGAAATGTATTAAACGTCTCCTCGACGATATCCCATTCGGCATCATCTTGGATGACGAAAAGTTTAATATCGTCGCCCTCTTCTTCATAACGGAATGCATAAACATCCGTCTCTCCATCTTCGGGTTCAACCGGAGCAACCATCATGTACTTGGCCTCCGAACCGTCCACTTCGAATTTCATGATGACTTCGAATTCCTCTTCATTACCCTCGTCATCCGCAATGTAAATAATCTCCGATTCTTCTTCCATACCCAGTTGATCTTCAGCCATTGTTGATCCCCCTCACCTTTTACTATTGGCATCCAAATAATTTTGCAAAATCAAGCTTGCGGCCATTTTGTCCACAACCTGCTTGCGTTTTTTGCGACTGACATCCGCTTCAAGCAGCGTTCGTTCTGCTGCCATGGTTGTCAGCCGTTCATCCCAAAGGTGAACAGGTAAATTCAGTTCGCCCCGCAGGCGGTCGGCAAAAGCGATGCATATTTCACCACGCGGTCCTACGGTGCCGTTCATGTTTTTGGGAAGTCCGACTACGATCTCGCCAATCTCATGCTCACGCACAAGTTCAGCAATCCGAACGAACTCACCTTCATCCCGGCGGCGTTCAAGTACTTCCAATCCCTGGGCAGTCCAACCGAAGGCGTCACTAGCGGCAACTCCGATTCTTCGGTCCCCATAGTCCAAACCTAATATTTTCATCCATGCTCTCCCATCCTCAAGCCTGCTCAGGTCGATTATTATTCGCCTTCTCAAGCTTCAGGCTGTCTTCTGTCGGTTCATTTCCCGCTGCCTGCATAGCTGCATCACAGCGGAAGCGATGTACATTACCGGTGATTGGCCAGATAAGAACGAACAAGCTCTTCAATCAGCTCATCACGCTCTTTTTTACGGACCAGACTGCGTGCATTGTTGTGACGAGGGATGTATGCGGGGTCTCCAGAAATCAGATACCCGACAATCTGGTTAATAGGATTATACTCCTTATCCACCAGTGCATCATATACCGTGAGAAGAATCTCTTTGGAGGATGCTTCCTGCTCGTCGGCTTTCACATTAAATTTAACCGTCTTATCCATGGAGTCCATTGATGACACCTCGCTCCTGCATGAACATGGGGACCATGTCCTGCCGAATTGATTTCTGCTTATATAATAACATATTCTGACTGCCACAAGTAAACAAAGGATAAGCCAATTGTGTTTTTTGCTTGTCCTTTACTGGCTTCAGCATATTGCATCATTCGATTCCACTCGCTCTCGGGTACAAAATATAAACGAACAGAACCATTTCAATTTATATTTTGAAGATTGAAAGCCGCTCAATGGATTTATGCAATATGCCCGCTAACCAATGAAACCGCCAGTTTCAACGCTTCATCCAGCTTGGTTGCATCCTTGCCTCCGGCTTGCGCCATATCAGGACGTCCGCCACCTCCGCCGCCGCATACTGCCGCAACTTCCTTGACGATTTTACCTGCATGCAGCCCTTGTTTTACCTGTTCAGCAGGGACAGCTACAACAAAATTCACTTTGCCGTCAGCTGGAGCACCCAGTACGAGTACTGCATTAGGCAGTTTTACTTTCAATTCATCAGCCACTGTACGCAGTGCATCCATGTTCGGAGCATCCACACGAGCTGCAAGCAACTGTGTATTTCCTGCTTGTACCACTTGATCTGTCAATGCGCCTGCTTCCATGGCACTCAGCTTGCTTTGCAGTGATTCAGTCTCTCTGGCAGCTTCTTTCAATTGCTGATTCAGACCTTCAATGCGTTTAGGCACGTCCGCCACATTTGCTTTGAGCAGGGTTGCGGATTGTTTGAGCAATTCAAGCTGACTTTCTACATACAGATACGCGCCACGGCCAGTCACAGCTTCGATCCGACGTACGCCGGAGCCGATTCCGCTCTCGCTCACCAGCTTGAAGATACCGATCTCTGATGTATTGTTTACGTGACAGCCGCCACAAAGTTCCAAACTATAGTCTCCGACTTGTACTACACGTACGATATCGCCGTATTTTTCACCGAACAGTGCCATTGCGCCCATTTCTTTGGCTTCATCAATAGCTTTCAGTTCAATGTTTACGTTCAGACGATTCCAGATCTGTTCGTTCACCTGACGCTCGATCTCCGTTAATTCTTCCGGCGTAATGCTGCCAAAGTGCGAGAAGTCAAAGCGCAGACGTTGAGGCTCTACGAGTGATCCTGCCTGATTGACATGTGTTCCGAGCACATCTTTGAGCGCTTTGTGCAGCAAATGCGTTGCGGTATGGTTTTTGATAATATCGCCGCGTTTGGACGCATCCACTTCAGCTTTAATCACTTCACCCACACGTAGTTCACCGGACTCTACCGTCACCAGATGTACGTGTTGTCCCAGCGGAGCTTTGAACAGGCCCTGCACTTTCGCCGTTACACTGGCTCCGCGCAGCAAGCCCTGGTCACTCACTTGTCCGCCACTTTCCGCATAGAACGGAGTCTTGTCAAGGATGACCTGGCATGTCTGTCCTTCGCTTACGGAGTCTACCAGTGCGTCACCAGCGACGATGGCTACCACTTTTGCTTCCGTCAACAGGTCATTATAACCAACAAACTCGCTTTTAACCTCCAGATCGGCAAGCGGTCCGCCTTGAACCTTCATGCTCTCGTTTTCCTGGCGTCCTGCACGTCCAAGCTCACGCTGCTTCTGCATGGAAGCATCAAAACCTTCACGATCTACCGTCAGACCATGCTCTGCTGCATAATCTTCTGTCAGGTCAAACGGGAAACCGTACGTATCATACAATTTGAACGCTTCAGGCCCGCTAATAACCGTACGTCCTTCGGACTTGGCTGTGCCGCTGATATCCGCAAGAATGGCCAGACCATCTGTGAGTGTTTCGTGGAAACGCTCTTCCTCGGTTTTGATCACTTTAGCGATAAACTCCTGTTTGTCCACTACTTCCGGGTAGTACATCCCCATCACTTCACCGACAGTCGTTGTCAGTTCATACAGGAATGGACGATCCAATCCCAGTACTTTTCCGTAACGTACGGCACGACGGAGCAAACGGCGAATTACATATCCGCGTCCTTCATTGCTTGGCAGAACGCCATCACCTACAGCAAAGGCAACGGTCCGAATGTGGTCGGAAATGACTTTCAGTGCAACGTCAATCTCTACACTGTCATTATATTTCACACCGGCAAGAGCCGCTGTTCTTTGAATCATCGGTTGGAACAGATCTGTGTCAAAGTTGGAATCCACATTTTGCAGAATGGATGCAAAACGCTCCAGACCTGCACCTGTATCAATATTTTTGTTCGGAAGCGGTGTGTAGCTACCGTCCTTGTTGTGATTGAACTGGGAGAATACCAGGTTCCATACTTCCAGGTAACGTTCATTTTCCCCGCCTGGATACATCTCGGGATCATTCATGTCGTTGCCATAAGCTTCGCCGCGATCATAGAAGATTTCGGTACAAGGTCCACACGGGCCTTCGCCGATATCCCAGAAGTTCTCATCCAGTTTGATGATACGCTCAGCAGGCAAGCCTACTTTTTCATTCCACAATTTGAAGGCCTCTTCGTCCTCAGGGTATACCGTTACCGAGAGACGTTCCGGATCGAAACCAATCCATTCTTTGCTTGTGAGAAATTCCCATGCCCAAGTAATCGTCTCTTCCTTGAAATAGTCTCCGATGGAGAAGTTACCGAGCATTTCGAAGAACGTATGGTGACGGCGAGTTTTACCGACATTTTCAATATCGTTCGTACGAATACATTTTTGGGAGTTGGCGAGACGCGGGTTCTCCGGTTTCTCCCGACCGTCAAAATACGGTTTCAACGGTGCCATGCCCGCATTTATCCACAGAAGGGATGGATCATTATGAGGTACAAGCGATGCGCTTGGCTCGATTTTGTGACCTTTACTTGCAAAAAACTCTATCCATTTGGACCGGATTTCACTGGCTTTCATACGGTGTGCCCCCAATTAATTATAATAGTCCGGTGCATATTCGCTCCGGGTTGTTAACAAGTAAAAACAAACACAAAAAACGCCCCTGATAGTCAGGGACGATTATAATCGCGGTACCACCCTGGTTATTGCTGTTCATCCGCAGATGAAACAAACAATCTCCTCGTTGATGCGAAATAACGGTCGCTCCCGGCAGGGTTGTCCTGCACTCCGAAATCAGCTTTCCGCCGCTTCAACTTTCAAGACTCTTCCAGCCATCGGGCTCAGATTACATCTGATCCGAAGAAGTCTATTCTCTGAGGAAAGGAACCCTCGGCGTACTTCATTTCATCATCGATTTCTTGTTCTAAACATACCCCTCCATTATATCGATATGCCTATATGGTGTCAACGCACCCTTTAGGACCAGACTGTTGCTACGATTAGTCCGTTCTTCGTTTGATGTAATAGGCAAAAAAGTGCTGCACAATGACTTTCAGAACAGCAAAGACAGGTACCGCCAGAATGAGGCCTACTATGCCCGCCAGTTCGCCTCCCACAAGGAGCGCGAAGATAATCGACAACGGATGTAAATGCAAAGTCCGCCCTACCACCTGGGGGGAGATGACGTTGCTCTCCAACACCTGGCACAGTGTGTTCACAATAACAACGAAGAGCACCATTTTGAACGATACCGTAGACGCCATCACCACTGCAGGAGCAGCTCCAAGAAACGGGCCAAGATAAGGCACGATGTTAAATACAGCAACAATGCTGGCGAGCAGCAGTGCATAAGGCATATCAATAACGATGTAACCGATGTAGGCAAAGATGCCCACAATCACACAGACAATAAATTGTCCACGAATATAGTTTCCCAAGGCCGTGTCAATCTCTTTCATAACCGAAACAATGGCCTTGCGACGTGAGCGAGGCAGGTACGCCACAATCGTACGCTCGAATACCTCAAAATCTTTTAACATATAGAAAATGAGGAATGGCACGATAAACACGTTGAACAACACATTAATGGTTGTCCCGATATTATCCATCAGCTTCGTTATCCCCTGGGTCAGCCGATCCTCCATCTGGAAAAACCAGCTGTTCATACCCGTGCGCACACTTGGCGGCATTAATTTGTGATCCATATTGTTCATCAGACTCTGGGCACGCATCGACAGCTCCGGCATATGCTCGTTCAGTTCCTCCAACTGTTCAATCAACACTGGAATGACATTCATCAGGATGACTCCTATACAGGTGAGGAAAAAAGCATAGATTAACAGCACGGCAATGGTTCGAGGGACTTTGCGCCCTCCCAGCATGCTTACAATCGGATTGAGGACATAGGATATGATGAGGGCCACGATAAATGGTGCCAGCACTGTTTTCAGGAATCCATATATATGAAGCAGTAATGGCCGCAGCAGCCAGATGAAATACAGAATAATCAATCCGAGTAGCAGCCAGATGGCATAACGGAACAGCTTGTTTTTGGTTAATTGCTCCACTTGCATCTCTCCCTTTTGGACTGGCTCTGAAAGTCAGTATATGTAAGGAAGGGAATATTTATTAACGCACAAAAAAAGCGCCCCCTTCATGATGAAGGAGACGCATCTTGTGATCCGGGTTAGCATATATTCATACAAGTTCCCTTGAACCACTATGTAACCGCAGCTATATACATCTGTCATCATTTCATGACAGCATTCAATGACAGTCTTTGTCATGAAACCGCATATAGAAGAAGTTAAACTTCTTATTAAGAAGAAGCATGAAGATGAGGGAAGTCTTGCGGCAGCTCTTCCCCGAAGAACAGATCATCGAGGGAACTGAGCGTGCCGTCTTCTTCCACTTGGTATACAGACATTTTCTCACCGTTCACTGTTAATTCGATAAAGCATCCCCAGCAATAAAACTGGTGGGAACCGATTTTCCCAATATCTTTGGAACTACAGTTTGGACATTTCATATTCATTCACCTATCCATTAACAGAATGAATGGCATTTTCCAAGCGCTGTTCACTCAGCGGCGGCACCATAATGGCACTTTCCCCAATAGACATATCGCTTGTACATGGCAGCCATTTGCGGCCCTCAATCAAATCGGACACAAAACCGTCCGTAATTTCAATCCCTATTATTGTATTTCCCAACTCCTGGTCAAAATAAACATCAGAGACACGTCCAAGCAGCAAACCTTCTTCGGTGAGCACGGACATCTCCTTCAATTTAGACTGGCCGAGGAGGTACGTGTGTTTTATGTCGTCGGCTCCCGTTTTGCGGACAGCCTGTTGATTACGGATCATGACGGCATCTTCGCCGTAGGCAACGATATCTTGCCACTGCACGATTTTGACATGACTGGTAAACAGGCCTTTGTTTTCAAGTTCAATGCCTTCAATTTTCCAATCGTCATTCACAATGAAATCCTGGATTTTACCGACCTGCTTCCCATCCTCAACGTCAAAAACGGCAAGTCCGATCATTTCCTGAAGCTTCATCGCAGGGTCCCCCTCATCTTCTTATCATTAAATAGTCGCGGCGCTATTGCTAGGTATGCCCAAAGTTGATGAGTGGCAATCAGACGCCGATCATCAAAACCGCTTCTATCCAACCGATGAAATGGAACTTCTTCCCTCCTTCTGTTCCATGTGCAAAGAGCCCCTTAGGCTCTATTACGCAGTCGCCCAAGAATGGTTCCAATTTTTTCGGCGGTTATCATGATTTCTTCCGTAGTATTACCCAACCCCCAGCTAAAACGAATCGCGGAATGCAAAAATGTCTCCGGCAGCTTCATCGCTTTGAGTACATGGGATACTTCGAGGGAACCGGAAGTACATGCCGAACCGCTCGCAACTGCGATGCCTTCCATATCCAGATTCATGAGCATCGTCTCTGTGGATACTTCCAGAAAGCTGATGTTCAGGATATTGGGCAACGTAAATTCCGGATGTCCGTTGACGTGGAAATGCTCTGCCCCTACATGCTGCTCCAGTTGTTCCAACAGCAATGATCGCAATGCCAGATCATGATCACGGCGCTCCTCCGCTTGTTCTCCTGATATTTTCAACGCCTCCGCAAAGCCAGTGATACCTGCTATATTCTCGGTACCTGCACGTCGCTGCCGTTCCTGAAGGCCACCATGAGATCTCGCTTCCAGCACAATTCCGCGCCGTACATATAGTGCACCCACGCCTTGAGGGCCATTAATTTTATGAGCAGAGAAGCTGATCAGATCCACAGGCAGTTCCTTGCAGGAAATTTCCTGGGTGCCAAGAGCCTGAACTGCATCGGTATGGAACAAAATATCATGTTGACGAGCCAGTTCACCAATTTCCCGGATAGGTTGAATCGTACCCACTTCATTATTGGCATACATCATGGTGATCAGCACTGTATCTGGCCGGATGGCATCTTTCAGCTCTTCCAAACGTATTCTTCCGTACTCATCTACAGGCAAATAGGTCACTTCATAGCCTTGTCGCTCCAGCTCCTGACAAGTATGCAGTACCGCATGATGTTCAATGGCCGTTGTAATGATGTGCCGTCCCCGTTCATTTCTCGCTGAAACTGCGCCAAATATCGCCAGATTGTCACTTTCCGTGCCGCCTCCGGTAAATACGAGTTCATCTGGGAAACAACCCAAAGACGCCGCAATGACATCCCTTGCTCCACTGACGGTCCGTTTGGCTTCACGCCCAAAGGCATGGATACTTGATGCATTGCCATATTGCCCTGTCATAACTTTCATCATCGCTTCCGCGACTTGTGGGTGCATAGGTGTCGATGCGGCGTGATCCAAATATATTCTTTTCATTGATTTCACCCCGTTATATGTTGGACTTCCATATTTTCAAACCATAAAGAAGCTTGTTGCACGGCTAAAGCCCCCAATATGGGGGCTTTAGTGTGTCGTCTGTGATGCTCATCATCAACTATATTAGATATAGAACATGTAGCTGTCTTTTTGCTCCTGATCCTGGAATGTAATCAGATCCTTCAGCGTTGTTGAATCCAATACTTCTGCAATGCCATCACGGATGCGCAACCACAAATCGCGCTTCGCCGGATCATCTTCCTCCGTGAAATCCACTGGAGAGATTGGACCTTCCAGTACACGAATAACATCGCCTGCCGTTACGGTAGCAGGATCGCCTGCCAGAATGTAACCGCCGTAGGCGCCACGGATACTTTTGACCAGTCCTGCATTACGCAGGGGAGCGATCAATTGCTCCAGATAATGCTCCGAGAGCTGGTTGCGCTCGGCAATACTTTTCAAAGATGTAGGGCCTTCGCCTGTTCTGGCTGCCAGCTCCATCATGATTGTGAGCCCATAACGGCCCTTTGTCGATATTTTCAAAGGAGTCACCTCTTTCAATTTTCGAAAAAAACAAGTTGTGAAACATAAAATAACAGGATGTGGTCCAAGACCGTCTTTCCAGGATCCGCCACAGCGGGATATGAAAAATACAGACCTAGTCCCTCTAATCCTCCGTATTCCGATCATAACCCTCAGCTAATGTTAACATATCTGCATGCTTTATGGAAAAGAAAGATTGACGAAATTCCAAAATGTGCGCCTGTGGTGGACACTATCCAAAGTTGGCCGGGTGTATCGTAACTTTAGTCCGGTTATGCTAGAATAGAAACGAAACACATTTATATAGAGAAATGGTGATAACGATGTCCAAAACAATTGAAAATACACGGGTCGTCGTTGGCATGTCCGGAGGTGTCGATTCTTCCGTCACCGCACTGCTGCTGAAGGAGCAGGGTTACGATGTCATCGGCATTTTCATGAAAAACTGGGATGACACGGACGAGTTCGGCCACTGTACTGCTGAAGAAGATTCAGAGGACGTACGCCGGGTTTGCGAACAGATCGGCATTCCTTACTACACTGTCAACTTCGAGAAAGAGTACTTTGATAAAGTATTTTCCTATTTCCTTGATGAATATAAGTCGGGTCGGACTCCGAATCCTGATGTCATGTGTAATCGTGAGATCAAATTCGGCGAATTCCTGAACAAAGCACTGGATCTCGGCGCTGATTATGTGGCTACAGGCCACTATGCTCGCCTCATTGAAGAAGATGGAACGTTCAAACTGCTGCGCGGTGTGGACAGTAACAAAGACCAAACGTACTTCCTCAATGCACTGAATCAGAACCAGCTGTCCAAAGCCATGTTCCCGATTGGTCATCTTCCAAAACCGGAAGTGCGCAAGATTGCAGAAGCGGCTGGCCTGTACACCGCGAAGAAAAAAGATAGCACAGGTGTCTGCTTCATCGGCGAGCGCAACTTCAAAGAGTTCCTGAGCAACTATCTTCCTGCCAAAGGTGGAGACATGGTTGATATTGCAACCGGAGAAGTGAAGGGCCGTCATGATGGTCTGATGTACTATACGCTTGGACAACGTCAAGGTCTCGGCATCGGCGGTTCCGGTAATGGTGAACCCTGGTTCGTGGCAGACAAGGATCTGGAGAAAAATCAACTGCTTGTCGTTCAAGGCGATGCACATACAAGCCTGTATTCAACCGGTCTGACTGCAACAGGTGTAAACTGGATCGCAGGTGCAGCACACTTGCCTAACGTACCATTCCGTTGTACCGCCAAATTCCGCTATCGTCAGCCGGATCAGGGTGTAACCCTGACATGGCAGGAAGATGGCAGCGTGGATGTACAGTTTGACCAACAGCAAAAAGCGATCACGCCTGGTCAAGCCGTTGTGTTTTATGATGGAGATGTATGTCTCGGCGGCGGAACGATCGATCAGGTTCAAAAAGTGCCTGTACCGGCGCTGCAATAGATTCAATAACAGAAATGAATCCATCCCCATATGCATTTTGCACAATACCCTGTATTCCTATAACAAAAGCCATCTTTCATGTATACCATGACGGATGGCTTTTTTCCTTCTTTTTCCTGCAAAAAAAATAATTATTTTCACTTATGCAGCCAGCCACACCCCTGCAAAAGAGGCCGCAACCCCCAGCAGTACCGAACTGGTGACGTATATAACTACTCTTAAGTAACGTTCCTGCCCCATCAGACCAAGGGTTTCATAACCAAACGTAGAGAATGTGGTATACGCTCCGCAAAATCCAGTACCCCCTATCACCCAGACTGCGTCTGGGATTGAAGCTGACTGATGCCAGCCATAGAGCAATCCAAGTAACAGAGAACCACTGATATTAATAACCCAAGTCCCCCATGGGAAGGCCGTTCCAAGCGAACCGGATATCCATCGACCCAAACTGTAGCGAAGCACTGCACCCAGCATTCCTGCAAGACCAATCCAGATGATCATGGTGCAACACCATCCTGCGTCGGTTTACCCAGCATTCGCTGACCAACCTTAATCCCCAATGCACACAGTAATAACCCTGCGAGTAGACTCACAACGAGGTATATAGCAGCCTTCCCCCACATTCCTCCTTCAGATAAACGAACCATATCCATAGTAAAGGTGGAGAATGTGGTAAATGCCCCGGTAAACCCTGTACCAATCGCAAGACGAAGTTGAGGCGTTATTTTACCTGGAACAGCTATGGTGAAGAACCAACCCAAAAACAGGCTCCCGATGGCATTGATCAACAGCACTGCCCAAGGGAAGTCTTCATTGGCTGCTGGCATCCATAACTGTATCCCATATCGGCATAATGTACCCAAAATTCCACCGATTCCAATATAGAATATTTCTTTCATCGTTCAAGCATCTCCCGGGTCATCGATCTTACAGCTCTCTGCGCCGCTGCTGGTTTAGACGAATCTTAGATTCATTGCCTTGTTCCGTTGCTTCATAGAAAATACGGCGTGAGAGCTGTTTCGGTAAATATTCCTGCTTCACATAATGACCCGGATAATTGTGCGGGTATTGGTAGCCTTCATGTCCCAACTTCACTGCACCGGAATAATGGGTATCCCTCAGATGAAGAGGGACTTCAGCCGATTTCACCTCATCAATGGCATTCATCGCTTTTGAGATCGCAGTGTAGACCGCATTGGACTTCGGACTTTCAACAGCAAACAGGATCGCTTGGGCAATGTTCAGCTTGGCTTCAGGCCAGCCATTATTGCGATAAGCATCCAACGCCCCAATGGCCTGGGTCATCGCTTGCGGATTCGCAAGTCCAATATCTTCACTGCTCGCTGCAATCAGACGACGTATAAACGTCATCGGGTCCATGCCCAGCTTCTCTACCGCATACAAAAACCAGAACAGTGCTGCATCACTGGAACCCCGGATGCTTTTATGAAATGCCGACAGTACATCATATTGTGTCGATTCATCTGCCTTCACAATCGGACGACGTATGGATTCTTCAGCTACATCAAGCGTAATGTGAATCGAGCCATCCTTCTCTGGCGGTGTAGTCAGTGCAGCAAGTTCCAAGGCGTTCAGCGCACGCCGAATATCGCCATTTGCCATCGTCGCAATATGCTCCAATGCCTCGTCGTCTGCCTGCAGGTCCATGAATCCCAAACCTTTATCCGCATCCGCCAGTGCCCGGCGCATCGCAATCAGGGAATGCTCTTTGTTCAAAGACTCCAACTGAAACAGCGTGGAACGGCTCATCAAGGCTCCATTCACATAATGAAAGGGGTTCTCTGTCGTAGCACCGATAAAAATAATCGTGCCCTTCTCTACTGCAGGTAGCAGCGCATCTTGTCGTGAACTATTAAACCGGTGTACTTCATCAAGAAACAAAATGGTTTTTGTTCCGTACAACTGCTTGTTCGTTTGCGCCTGCTCAATGACTTCACGTACATCTTTAACGGAAGCATCCACCGCATTCAGACGGACGAACTGCCCTTGGGTATGCTGGGAAATAATATGTGCCAATGTCGTCTTGCCACATCCCGGAGGACCATAAAGCAAGATAGACGAAATCTGATCCGCTTCAATGGCGCGCCGAAGCAATTTCCCCGGTCCTATAATCTGTTCTTGCCCAATATATTCATCAAGCCGCTCAGGCCGCATTCGGTCAGCGAGCAGTCTTGCTTGAGGTTCTGAATCTTGCTGAAACGAAAATAAATCCATTGCTCATCACTTCCTTAACGGATTGCCTTTACTTGTTCCTTAATAAATCCTGATTAATCGCTATTCTCTATCATATCATACTCCCGCGGCAGCATACCCATAAATGCGCCGAGCGCACTGCTGACAAAGGCATCCTTGCGAGTAATAAAATGAGTCATCATACGATTCATGCCTGCCGGGAGTGTGTGCTTGCGCAGTAATCCATTTTCGATCTGATGCCGAATGACGATTTCGGGTAACAGTGAAATTCCCATGCCAGATGTAACCCCGCTAATAATCGCTTCAAGGGTTCCAAATTCCATAATGACCGGACGGGTTACACCGCTAACCGATAACCATTCCTCCAAAATCTGACGATATGAACATCCCATGCTGTAGACCAGAATCGGTTTACTGGTGAGTTCTTCGGCTTCCGGTCCCATACCGGAGGAGACAACGAATAGTTCTTCATCAAATACGGGAGTAGAAGCAATATCAGGGTGATCACATGAACAGCCGATAAACGCCCCTTCCAATTCATACCCAATAACCTGATCCATAAGCACTTGGGAGTTACCTGTAGTCAAAGATAAGGAGACAGCCGGATGCTGTTTATAATATTTCGCAAAAAGTTCAGGTAAACGTACCGCTGCGGCAGTCTGCGTGGAGCCTATGCGTAGTGGTCCAGAAGGTTCAATTGTAGAGCTCAACGCTTTACCAGCCTCATCGAGCAGGCCTACAATTTTATCCGCATACGTCAGCAGCATCTCACCTGCTGGAGATAACGTCATCCCCCGATTATGACGAATAAACAGCAGTGTCCCTACTTCGGATTCCAGATGTCGTATCCTTGCTGTCACATTGGACTGCACGTAACCAAGGCGCTCCGCAGCTCGGGTCAGATTCCCTTCTTGTGCGACACATTGAAATATCCTTAAATCCCCACTTTCCATAGTAAACCTCCCAAATAAAACTATATCCATTCAGACATCATTTAAAATGATATCTAATCCATTAACAATCATTATACAGTATATCTGCTTCGAGCTACAATCGGGGTAATCAGAACACAGCAACTTACTACTCGCTGAGTTCACTTAAGGAGTGTTAATAATGATGAACTGGACGAACACTGTAGCTTTGGTAACCGGAGGTGGTACGGGTATAGGCCGAGCTACCAGTATACTGCTCGCTAATCGTGGAGCAACCGTTGCCGTCAATTACTCCCGTTCCCAGGATGAGGCCGAAGAGACTGTACAACATATTCTGAATGCGGGAGGTCAAGCTTTTGCAGTTCAGGCTAATGTGGGTTCAGATGTCGAGGTTCGTCAAATGGTAGCCTTTATCACTAATAAAGTTGGCCCTGTGACCGCACTCGTAAATAACGCCAGCATTACGCATCATATCCCAATGAAGGATCTGGAATCCGTAACGGATGACATATGGAATGAACTATATGACGTTAATGTTAAAGGCATGTTTTACTGCGCACGAGCTGTAGCGAAAGGAATGCAGCAGGCAGGTCAAGGCGCAATCGTTAACCTAGGCAGCATAGCTGGCAGCACAGGATCTGGGTCCTCCCTTCCTTACGCAGTTTCCAAAGCAGCAGTACACGGTTTGACGAAGTCTTTGGCACACTCGCTATCCCCCGATATTCGGGTTAACGCTATCATTCCGGGTGCAGTCGCAACCCGATGGTGGGCAGGAAAGGAAGAACAAATGCATCGTCTGGGTGGTGAATTATTGTTGCAGCGAATAGCGGCAAGCGAAGACATTGCACATATGATATGCGCCGCGTTGGAGCAACCATCCATGACCGGGCAACTGATTACAGTAGATAGTGGTCAGACGTTATGAGCACGATAAGCAAAAGGGAGGAATCCTGATGAAGCCTTTAAAATATACGTTGCTGATCCTTGTTACAACTCTCATCATGGGAACCTCGTTTCCCGTAGGCAAAATCGGTATGATGTATGCTCCTCCCTTTTTGTTAATGGGACTTCGCTATATATTGGCAGGAGCACTACTTGCATGGCTCATCAGAAAACGCCCCATGCCTGTGGGGTGGAAACAGTGGATGCAAATCGCCGTAATCGGTCTGTTCCAGTCGGCGGGAGTGATGGGCTGTGCCTACTACAGCATGAACTGGATCAGTTCGGGAGAGTCCGCCATAATCACCTTTACGAATCCGTTGCTTGTCATCATCTTGAGTGCTGCTCTATATGGTGTGTCCTATCGTTTTAGCCAGTGGACCGGTGTGATTCTCGGATTTGTCGGAGTGGCGTTGACCTTTGGATTCCATCTGAGCTTGAGTCCTGGGACATGGATTGGGTTTGGCGGCGCTGTCTCCTTTGCTGTATCCACGTTGCTCATTAAGCGCTGGGGAGCTGCTCATGATACATTTGTACTTACCGCTTACCAAATGCTCGCTGGAGGGGCAGTACTGCTTCTACTGAGTGTGTTTACAGAGCAGCCTCATTTTATCGTAAATACAACGTCCATCGTTGTCCTGGTTTGGCTGACAATTTTCTGTTCCATCATTCAGTTCACCCTCTGGTTTTATTTGCTGCAGAACACAGATCCGGCCAAAACCAGTTCCTTTCTTTTTCTGGCACCGCTGTTTGGACTGCTGTCGAGCTTCGTCTTGTTGGAAGAGCATGTCGGCTGGATTGTGGGTGCAGGTGGGGTAATGATCTGTCTGGGCATTTTCCTGGTTAACCGTCAACCCGCCAGGCATAAGTCGGTTTTGGATAAACCGGGTTTGACCCAACGTACACCTGCAAGTTAACCAGCAGAAGAACACTGCGAAACTTTAGGTGAGCCACTCGAAAATAATACTCATCTTAGAACGTAGAAAGAGCATGGCACTTTTAACAGCGCCATGCTCTTTCTATATTGATGCTATGTTCAACAACAAAGGGTTCACTCTGCCTCGCTGTCAGGCCAACCCTGAATGGCAACAGACTCGCCTTCCGTATTGTGGGTTGCAGCAGCATAGTCTGGCAATTGGCCGTCGTGGAATAACCACAGTTCGTGCAATGCCCGTGTACAGCCAACGTATAACAGTTTCGCATCACCCGCATTGGGCAAATAGTGTTTATCATCGCTATCTGCTACGATAACTGCATCAAACTCCAACCCTTTCGACAAATAGACAGGTAAAACGGAGTGACCACCTGTGTACTGTTTTTTGCCGCCGTCAATCAAGTTCAGATCCCAGCCTGCCGCCTGGAGTTCATGATGAAGCTCCTTTGCCTCACGCAGGGTACGGGTCAGAATGGAGACTGTACGATAGTCTTTGACCGTTAAGAGCTTCAGAGCCTGTTCGAGGCTTGCTGTGCGCCCTTCTCCCCCATAGGACAATGTCCGTACGGGATCACCACTCCGGAATACAGGAATCGCCGTAATCCCGCTCTTGACTCCCCGCTCCAGAATCGTATTGGCATAATCGATAATTTCCATCGTCGAGCGATAACTCCGCGTCAATGCAAAGTATGCGTTCTGTTCCTCGGGAAACAGCGAACTCATCTCTTCCCACGCATGAACACCACGGTACTCATGAATACCTTGGGACAGATCCCCCAGTATGGTGAAAGAATGCCCCTTGACAAACTGATCCAATAACGCCACATGAAAAGGAGAAAAGTCCTGCGCTTCATCAATAACAACGTGATCGAATCGCTCTGAGCCTTCAATATCATGAACCAAGGTATGAATGTACACCAATGCAGGCAAATCTTCTTCACGGATGATATCCTGCTTCAGATCTATTGCCGTTTGCTTCATTACCAATTTGGGAATAAGCCCGCTGAGCGAGGCAGGTACCGAACCACCTTTAACAACTTTGAACAGCTGTTTGTATAGCGTAAGCGGTTCATATTGAGGCCATTTTTTGGCGTAGGCCTTCTCACGAGTTGCCGCTTTCTTTTTACGCTCTTTGCGAACGGCTTCCGGGGAAGGTTTCTTGAGTTCCATCTCAATCCAGCGGTGAATACGCGCCATAACCCGCTCTTTGCGTTTCGCTAGCGGATAATGTTTGTACTCTTCCCCGAACCAGTTCTCAATCTCGGCTTTGCTGAGCACTGCACCATCCCATGGACTGAAGTCCATATCAGGTACGGATTCCTCTTCCATCCCGGACAGCCACTCCCGGATCAGTTCCATGAAGCGAATCGAGCCTTTATAGCGCCCAGGCACATCATCATTGAGTTCAGGACGTGCATCCGGCGTTTCAAACCAGGTGTTCAATGTCTCCGACGTGTCCGCCAAAGGAAGGTCCAGCCCCAGCAGGTTCATCGCCCAATCGGGGAATGTACGCTGCTGAATATCCCCCACACCGAGCTCCGGAAGTACATCTGATATGTAATCCAGGAACATGTGGTTGGGTGCGAAAATAACCATCTTCTCCGCAGATACCTGCTCCTTATACTGATACAGCAAGAAGGCAAGGCGATGCAGAGCCACGGTTGTTTTTCCCGATCCGGCTACACCCTGAATGATCAATGCGGTGTTTCTCGCCGCACGAATGATCTGATCCTGTTCCGCTTGAATGGTAGATACGATATCACGGAGCTTGTTGTCCTTGTTCTCTCCCAGTCGATACACAAGAAATTCATCTGATACGGCTGGCTGGTCACTGTCCCGATCGTACGTATCCGCCACACGTTCCAATATACGCTGCCGAATAACAACGTTTCGTTTCAGATAAACCAGGCCCTCAATGAGTCCCTCTGGGGCTTCATACGTTGCGGAGGCTTCCCCTCCGGTAAATGAGTAAAACAGGCTTGCGACAGGAGCACGCCAATCGATGACGAGCGGATGCTCTCCCACCTCTTCGCGGTCTACGCCGATTTTGCCAATATACAGCGGTTTCCGTGCACCACTGCCCTGTTCTTCGAAATCCAAGCGTCCGAAATAGGGTTGCTGCGCGCTCTTGGACAAGGCGGTGCGGCGCTCTTCACGTCCGGCTTCCAGCACTTGTTCTGTGAAGTCGTGGCCGGTGTACACCGGAATATTCTGCAGCCGTTCCAGCTGACTATCCACTTCCTTCATCGTTCGCTCTAACCTGTACTCTTCTTCTTGATAGGCACTTTGAAAGCTGTCTGACATGTTTCAGTTACCTCCTAAGAATATGTTTTCTGCATAGCCAATCACTGACGACACAAAAGGATACCCACTATATCATATTGATGTACAAAAAGCTACAGTAGCCTGGATAGCAAAATGAAAGAAACCGCTGTTCCTGTTCTCAAAGAACAGATGAACAACGGTCATCCTTTCACATCATTCCGGCTCAGAATCCGGCTTCCCATCCTGTGCCACAAACTGTTTCTGTGCCAGTTCACGGTATACCGGATGGTGGCTAATTAGCTCCGCATGTGTACCGGTTCCCGTAACATGTCCCTGTTCCAGAACAACAATCTGATCAGAGTCGACAACGGTGGACAATCGGTGTGCAATAACAACCGTTGTTCGTCCTTCCATCAGGTTAGACAGGGCTTGCTGTACTTCATGTTCCGAGGTGCTGTCCAGACTAGACGTCGCTTCGTCCAGCATCAGAATATCCGGGCTGCGCAGCAGTGCACGGGCAATAGCGATCCGTTGGCGTTGACCACCCGAGAGCTTGATCCCCCGTTCCCCCACTTCCGTGTCGTAGCCCTGAGGCAGTTTATCAATAAAAGCTGAGGAATACGCCATTTCTGCCGCCTGTCTAATTTCGTCCATACTTGCCTCACGGCCCAGCCCGTATGTCATGTTTTCCTTAATTGTGCCTGCCATCAGAGGGCTCTCCTGTGATACATATCCAATCTTGCTTCGCCAGGAGGCTAATGAATATTCCGTTATGGCTTGTCCACCATACGATATACTGCCCGACTCCGGAAGATAGAACTGCTCCAACAGGGAAAACAGCGTTGATTTCCCGCTACCGCTCGGCCCAACAATGGCCGTCACTTTACGGGCCGGAACGGTCAGATTGATCCCATGCAGTACCTCTTCCCCTGTTACATAAGAGAAATGCAGGTCGTTAAATGTAATCGTCTCATTGCCTTTTGGAGCAATTGCTGTGCTATGACGCGGTTCTTCTTCATGTGCCAGAATAGCCTGAATGCGTTCTGTCGCACCGACAACCTTTTGCAGACGTGAATACAGTGTCGTAAATTGCCCCATCGGCATAATCACCTGGAACAACAACAGAATGAAGGCGACCAGTTCACCCGGAGACAGCAATCCAGAAGCTACCCGCATGCCGCCAACACCCAGAATAACAACCAGTACAGCCGTCATGACAAACGTAAAGAGTGGACCGATCAACGCCAAGATCCGAGCTTCCTGTAGTCCAAAAGCAAACATCTTCCCAATACGGGAATCGCCTGCTTCCGCCTCCTGTTTCTCCGTTCCATAAGCTTTCACCAAACGAATCTCGCCAATGACTTGGCTGAGCACCGAAGTAAGACCTGCCATTTCGTCCTGCTGCTTTTTGGAGATTTTGTACATTTTACGACCAACAGGCAACAGAATCAGTAGCGTTAACGGCACCAGACTCAGAATAATGAGTGACATGACCCAATCCAGATAGAAAAGCAACGCTACCCCGCCCACAACCGCAACGATATTGGATACAAAAGAAACGAGATAATCCGCAATTAGCGTCATAATCTGACTCGTATCATTCGTGATTCGACTCATCGTATCACCCGTACGATTCCGGTCGAAATATGGCATCGGCAAGGATAATACCTTGTTCCACAGCTTCGTTCGCAATGTCGCAACCACTCGTTGACCTGCATAGTTCAACATATAGATGCTGATGCCTGAAGCGATGGCCTGAATAACAAATGCCCCCAGCAGCAGGAAAATAACGGACTTGTTCAGCGCAGACATCGTAAGCCCATCAATCAGGCCTTTGGTCATCAGCGGGACAATCAGTCCAGCTGTTGTCTGAATGAGTGTCAGGATCAACGCTATGATCAGAATAAGCTTCGGTGGATTAGTGGCAGCAATCAGCTTCACAAAATCCTTGAATCCTTTTTTTCCTATTTTCGATTCAGCTTGACCTGCCTGTTGTTGCTCTTCCATTTCCGTTCCCCCGTTCTCCCCTTGTTCACCAGAGATCATACGTACGAACTTACATTACGTTTCCTGTCTTTTACAATACCCCATGCAGCACGAAATTGGCCAAAAACAGGATGGCAATACCGTACATGACTTTAGGCACCTGTTTGCCCTGACCCGCCGCCAGCTTCGCCACCGGATACGCAATGAATCCAAATGCCATACCGTCCACGATGCTATAAGTAAATGGAATCATGACCATGATCAGAAAAGCCGGAAAAGCCTCCGTGAAATCACGGAAATCCATGTCCTTCACATCTTGTACCATTAAGCCGCCAATAATGATCAAAATAGGTGCAATAGCACTGTCCGGAATATAACCCAACAGCGGAATAAAGAAGAACGTTGCACCAAACAGCACTGCGGTAACCAGTGGAGTCAATCCTGTACGCCCACCTGCTGCTATACCCGCTGTTGTCTCAGCCGCAGCTACAGTAGGACTACTGCCAAAAATTCCGGCAAAAATATTCGAGATCGACAGAGCCCGTAAACTACCCTTAAACCTTTGGGGGCGCCCAATAAGATGGGTTTGGGCTGTAATCAGGCCAATGTTCTCAAATACAACAATCAGCAACAACAGAAATACAGCAATCCAGAACGATAGATCCACCAGATTTGCGAAGGACAGCTGGGCAAATAAACCGCCGTATTGATGCAGTGCTTCTGTGGCAGACACAGGATCACCTGGTTTTACAGCACCAAGCACATAAGCTAGTCCTGTTCCCGCCAAAATACTGATCAGAAGTCCACCCTGTACATTGCGTATAAATAAAATCAAGGCGATCACAAGAGTAACACAGGCAGTGATCACTCCAGGATCATTAAAATGTCCGATCGCCACAAATGTGGTCTGATGTGCGATGACGATTCCGCTTTTTTGCAAACCAATGAACGTCAAGAACAAGCCAATCCCCACCGTAATACCATGCTGCAGGTTTTTCGGAATGGCCTCACTAATCATTTTATATAACGATGTAAAGGCTACGATTGCAAACAGCACCCCGGTGACGGATACAACCGCCAAGGCTTCCTGCCAGCTCAATTTCATCGAATGTACGAGTGTGTAAGTGAAAAAAGCATTGATGCCCATGCCAGGTACAACGATAATCGGCGACTTACCGCCAAATGCCATCAGCAAACAACCTGCAATGGACGTCAGCAAAGTACCCACCATAGCCGCCTGTAGCGGCATTCCGGCATCAGCCAGAATTGTTGCATTGACCATTACGATATACACCACGGCAAAATAGGAAATGGCCCCCGCCACAATTTCCTTCTTCCACTGGTCTCCTGGCTCTAGGCCAAGTCGTCTGGTCATCCATCCTTGTTTCATTCGTTCTATTCCCCTCTCTCTCACGCTGCCATTTCTCTATGTATTTATCATCATTTCGCACAGCATCACATATCATACACGCTTTTGGGATTGAAGTACATCACGTAACCCTGACATTTGTTAAGGTTTTGCGCATGCAAAAAAGCGCAGGTACCTTGTCGGTACCTGCGCTTTTCCAATTACAACAGATTACTGCTGCTTATTCTCTGCAATTTCGATCAGTTCCTTGACGGCCACACTGACCATAATCAGTCCGGCTACCGGAGGAACGAATGCGTTACTCGCAGGTGGCTGTTTGGCCTTGCGAATTTCGGGCGCATTCTCGGGAACGATTTTCTGTGTTACATCTTCGCGTGGTTTGAGCGGCTTTTCGGTTGAAAAGACCACTTTCACACCTTTTTTAATACCGTCTTTGCGAAGTGTCGTACGGACAACACGAGCAATCGGGTCCATGGTCGTTTTCGAAATGTCCGCAACCTGGAATTTCGTCGGATCCATTTTGTTTGCCGCACCCATGCTGGAAATGACCGGAATCTTCCGTTTCAAGCATTCCTTGATGAGGTGAATTTTGTAAATTATCGTGTCGGAAGCATCCAGCACATAATCCAGCTCATACTTGAACAATTCCTCATACGTTTCTTCCGTATAAAACATATTCAGTGCGATCGCGTCGCACTCCGGATTGATGAGCTTCACCCGCTCTACCATCAAATCTGCTTTTTTCTGACCAACGGTCGTGGTCAAAGCATGAATCTGACGATTGATGTTCGTGATGTCCACTACGTCTTTATCAATCAGAATGATACGTCCAACACCACTGCGAGCGAGAGCTTCCACTGCAATACCACCCACGCCGCCGATACCGAGCACAGCTACTGTACTATTTTTCAAGGCGTTCAGACCTTCAGGTCCGATTGCCAGTTCTGTTCTTGAAAATTGATGGAGCATTGAGAATCGATGCCTCCTTTATTTCTTTTCCGCCACCGGTTTACGGGCTACGCGGATGTGAAGTTGTTCCAATTGGGAGTTATCTACTTCAGAAGGTGCATTCATGAGCAGATCCGTTGCACTTGCCGTTTTCGGGAAGGCAATCGTTTCACGCAGATTTGTGCGACCTGCCAGCAGCATCACCAGACGGTCGAGACCAAAAGCGATTCCGCCGTGTGGAGGTGTTCCGTATTCGAATGCCTCGAGCAGATATCCGAATTTCTCGTTGGCTACTTCTGGAGAGAGTCCCAGAGCAGTGAACATTTTTTCCTGAACATCACGTTTGTAAATACGCATCGAACCGCCGCCCACTTCATAACCATTCAGAACGAGGTCATAGGCTTGAGCGCGAATAGCACCCGGATCTGTGTCAAAAAGATGTACATCTTCGTCTTTAGGACGTGTGAACGGATGGTGTTCTGCTACATAACGTTTGGCATCTTCATCATACCCGAGCAATGGGAAGTCCACAACCCATGCAAATTTGAATTTGCTGTCATCGATCAGGCCCAGTTGACGACCGATTTTCAGACGAAGTGCGCCCAGTACATCTGCAACCACTTTTTTGGTGTCAGCAGAGAAGAGCAACAAGTCGCCTTCTTCAGCGCCAGTACGTTCTTTGACTGCTTCGATCTCTTCTGGCGTAAAGAACTTCACGATTGGTCCTTTGAACTCGCCATCTTTGACTTGAATCCATGCCAATCCTTTTGCACCGTAACGCGCTGCGAATGGACCGAGGTCATCGATTTCTTTACGGCTCCATGTACCACAGCCTTTGGCGTTCAGAACTTTCACTTCTCCACCTTTTTCGATAACAGAAGCAAATACTTTCACACCACTGTTTGCTACGATATCGTTCATTTCTACCAGTTCCATGCCAAAACGCAGATCCGGTTTGTCTGAACCGTATTTACCCATTGCATCTGCATACGTAATCCGTTGGAAAGGCAGTTCCAGCTCAATACCTTTCGTTTCACGCAGCAATTTGGCCATCAGCTCTTCCATCATTGGCAGCAGGTCATCCTGTTGCAGGAAGGAAGTCTCGATGTCGACTTGGGTGAATTCCGGTTGACGGTCCGCACGCAAATCTTCATCACGGAAACAACGAGCGATCTGATAGTAACGCTCAAGTCCGCCGACCATCAGCAATTGTTTGTAAATTTGTGGGGATTGCGGCAGGGCGAAGAATTCACCTTCATGCACACGGCTTGGTACGAGATAGTCACGCGCACCTTCCGGGGAGCTCTTGGTCAGGATTGGTGTTTCTACTTCAACGAATTCTTCTCCATCCAGATAATCACGGAACACTTTGGATGCTTTGGAACGCAATTTCAATGTTTCAAACATTTCCGGACGACGCAAGTCCAGGTAACGATATTTCAAACGAAGGGACTCGTCGACTTCCACACCATCTTCGATGAAGAATGGAGGAGTTTTTGCCGCGTTCAGTACTTCAATCTCGGTAATTTGGACTTCGATTTCGCCTGTAGGCAAGTTTTTGTTTACGGTCTCTTCGTCACGTTTAACAACTTTACCAGTTACCGCGATAACGTACTCGCTCCGCACTCTGTCAGCGATTTGCAATGCTTCGCCAGAGTAAGCCGGGTTGAAAACAACTTGTACAATTCCGCTGCGGTCACGCAGATCGATAAACAGTACGCCCCCCAGGTCACGGCGGGTCTGTACCCAGCCGTTTAATGTTACGGTCTCACCGATGTGTGCGGGTGTTAATGCGCCGCAATGATGACTTCTTTTCATAACCAAACTCCTCTTATGTGAATTTCCGTTCTGTATGGGCGGGCAGAGCCCGCTTTTCAACAGTGCGGTTGCGTGAAGACGATTTTATTCAAATGGCATGTTACCTCTGACTCGCCAACTTCCGATTAATCGGAAACATTGGTGTACCTCAGTAATTTTGCCGGATCAATTGTTGCTATTTTACAGTTTCAAACTCGTGCTTATTTACTTCCGCGTATAGCTGCTACCAGATCATCGAGCTTCACGGTTTGTTGTTCACCTGTATCCATGGACTTCAGGGCAATCTCCCCGCGCTCCAGCTCATCATCACCCAAAATGGCAGTGTAACGGGCTTTGAATCGGTCGGCTGATTTCATCTGGGCTTTCATCTTGCGACCGAGATAGTCGCGTTCACCGGACAGACCGGATTGACGAAGCTTAAACAGCTGACGGTTGACTTCACGATCGGCTGCTTCACCGAGAGCAACAAAATATACATCCAGTGGAGCAAGGGAACTAACATCAATGTTCTGGTGTTCCAGAATCAGTTGAATGCGCTCCAGACCGATACCAAAACCAATACCAGGCTGATCCGGTCCACCTATATCTCCAACGAGGCCGTTGTATCTACCGCCGCCGCCGACTGTATCAATCGCGCCAATGCCTTGAGCTTTCAGTTCAAAAGCAGTCAATGTGTAGTAATCCAAGCCACGTACCAGACGATTGTTCACCGCGTAATCTACGCCAAAATCATCCAGATACTCTTTCAGCTTGGCAAAGTGGTTCAATGATTCTTCATCCAGACTATCCAGTATGGACGGTGCCCCTACGAATTTGTCCTGATCAACTTTGCAGTCGAGCACGCGCAGCGGATTACGTTCCATCCGGGATTGGCAGTCCTTGCACAGGCTTTCCTTCATCGGTCTGAGGAATCCAAGCAATTTTTCGCGATATTCTGCACGGCTAGTTGGGTTACCCACCGAGTTGATCTCGACTTTGACATCTTTCAATCCCAGTTCTACACACAGTTGATACCCAAGTGCAATGACTTCAGCATCGATCGCTGGATCAAGGGCTCCGATGGCTTCTACACCGAACTGGTGGAACTGACGCTGGCGACCTGCTTGCGGACGTTCGTACCGGAACATCGGACCGATGTAATAGAGCTTGCTCACATCCGGTTCGCCATAAATTTTATTTTCCACATAAGCGCGGACAACACCCGCTGTACCCTCCGGACGAAGGGTCATGCTGCGGTCCCCTTTATCATTGAAGGTGTACATTTCTTTCTCAACAATATCGGTTGTCTCACCAACGCCACGTACAAATAAAGAAGTCTGTTCGAAGATCGGTGTGCGAATCTCGCGGTAATTAAAACGGCGACACAGATCACGCGCTTTTTCCTCTACGAACTGCCACTTTTCCACAACACCAGGCAATAAGTCCTGCGTTCCAGTCGGTTTTTGAAAAGCCATCTTTTATCCCTCCAGCATCTATTTTTCTCTGTATAATAAGTTGTTCCAGGACTGTTACACCTGCCCACTCCGATTGCAGTACCATCTTCCGATCGCTGTTATCCCCAGATTTTTTAATTCAATTTTCAATGGGGAAATCCGGGGATAGCATATGCTTCCGAAGCAGCTTTCTTTCAGAAAGCTTTTAGCCGAACGCTTCGCTTCTACAGATTGGTTCTGCAATCTCCGTTATGGTATAAATGTTAGGATCAACTTATATAACAAAAAAATCCCTCGCCCTGTCGCTGTATACACAGCAAACAAAGGGACGAGGGATTGTGTTTACACATTCACCCGTGGTACCACCCACATTCCGGAATCCCTGACACTTTCGCCGTTCAGGTGATCATGTGATGATCTAAGGTTGCTCCAGGCAATCCGATCAAACAGATCATTCCGCTCTACGTATAACGCACGCCCTGCGCAGGCCAGCTAATAACCATCAGATGTAAATCTAATGTGTTCGCTGTCTGTTCTCGGAGAAGTCATTCGTCCGCTCATCAAGAGAATCCTTACAGCCAAGGGATTCTTCTCTGTTCATGTGGGCACGGAGTACTTGGTCCCGTCATCAAATCATCAAGTTATATGATTACATGTTATTATATAACGTTTAAAGTTAATTTATTTTCTGATTGTAATGAACCGCAGTGCTAAAGTCAAGGGTTAACACAAAAAGATAGCACTAAAAAAAATTCTCACACGCCGTACGGTATGCGGAGTCCACAGAAATCAAGGCTAATAGAAGCTGGATTCATCCAATGAATTCCAACTTCTATTGCCTTCTTATATCTCTATTGTTTCAGCATCCACTTCAGCAGATCCGGCACACTCGCCCATAGGCGGGAGTGCATAATGACATATTCAATCGCTTCGTCAGAATTGCCCATTCCGACAAAATCAGGGAGGTTATGCGGCAGCTGCTTCAAACCCAGCAGATAATCAGGCACATGGTTGTTCACACCTCGAGCCACACGGTACAGCATTTTGAGCTGGGAGGTGATTCCGTTCTTCTTATACTCCAGAATGATCTGGTCATAGGTAAAGGCGGCTGCAGCGTCATCTTTCCCATACTTCTCCAGCAGTTGCTCTGCCTGCTTCAATTGGTTACTGTACAAATACACAGCAGCGAGCAGGTAACGCGCTCCGGTATTGTCTTCCGTATTAAGCTCCAAAATATGCTCCAGGATTTGTGCCGCTTCGTTGGCATCTCCGCCAAACCAGCAGGATTCGGCGTAGCTTTTGCATATCCGGATATATGGACGAGTCTCATGAAGCGCCCAGAAGTGCCCCTTGTTCTTCTCAAAAAACAGTTCGCCCAGTTCGCGTTCGCCAGCAGCGATTCCAGCCTTGAGGTAAGCTCGTGCATCAGACTCATTGTCCGATTCCTCAGCCAGAATACGATATGCATCAGAGCTGTCAGAATACATCTCCAGGGCCGTTTTCGCCAGCTGTATTCTGCGTTTGGAAGAACTGGCTTCCATCGCCTTATGTAGCAGAGCCTGCGCTTTGTCCTTCGATGTACCTGGGCTGTTCAGAATCATCAGCTCGTCCGTTTCGCCACCCATGCCGTATTCTTCGATGTATTCGAATATCTCCTTAACCTTTCGGGAAATCGTTGATGTCGTTACCTCATATTTATCTGACAGCTCAGCCTTCGAAACATTGAAGCCGTATTCCTCAGACAGCAAGTACTCGATTGCAGCAAAGAACGAGCCTGTCTTCTTCACAGTAGGGCGGGTCTGACGGGAATAGCCATTCCATAGCACCAGAGCTTCCAATATCAGCTCCCGCTCGTAATGGTTCCTCATGTTCTCAATAAGCTGCAGGGCCAGCTGTTCGTGAGCCTGATGCTCCCATTTCAGTTCGCGCTCCACCATCTTTTTCAGTTTGGTCAAGGTCAGTTTGCTCTCAGGCTGAATCGAGGCTTCCTGGACATGCTGCTCCGTTGATATCAGCCCCAGTATGGATTCTACCGCAGAAGGCTCCTTGCCCAGACAGCATTTCTTATATTTTTTCCCGCTTCCGCACGGGCATAAATCATTTCTTCCAACCTTACTCAAAACTAATTCCCCCTTAAATCTGTCACTAGCCATTCGCATGAGAACACTGTTGCTTTAGCATTATAGGTGTCATTTCTCAAACGAGGCATTCTATATAACTTACAATTTCTAGCATCAAGCAGAAACGGTTGCCGCCCTTATATAAGGGCGGGGCCGTTTCAGCGAGTATATGTTCATCTAGAATATAACGATCACTCTGGCGATGAATTCCTCATACTCTCGATCATAGGATTGGATTTGCCTGAGCCCAATCGCTGGAAGCTTGATTTACCGTCCAATATAGCCCAACTATGAAAACAATGCGCTTTATAATACATAAACCCATTTCTCTATTCTAGCAAAAAATTTAAATAAGGGGTAAGCTTCGCCCAAAACATATAAATTCTCATTTCAAAAAAAAAACCTGCACACGGTGTGCAGGCTCAAAGGATATATAAAAAAAGGGGGTCATGTGTGTTATTATAAACGGGCTATGTTAAAGGCTTATGTAACTAATATTACAGTAATATTACAAAAATGATAGCGCTTTATAATTTGTTGTTTTCTCCATTATAAAAGCCCCTGCAGATGGCCCTGACATGGAAGTCAGACCCTGCAAGGGCTTCATTCTACATATTAATTCAATTCTTCCACATAAGCTTGGTTGGAACGAAGTTTATGAATGATTTCCTCATAATCCTCATCCCTTACTTTGGCAGACAAAACATAATGCAGATCGTCATAATCAGCCGAGGACACATCTGCAGCATCCAACAGATCGCCATCCTCATTGACATTATCTCGTGAACCTCGCTCCGTATCACGATCCACATTGCTGACGACCGGGATTACATTTTCGCTGGCAGGAACCCCAGGTGCTGCACCCACACCCATGGCTCCATTGGTTCCTACGCCACCCGCTGTGTTATAAGGCACCAGAGGTACCATAATCCGTTTGTCTCTGCCAACCGCGCTATCCAGTTGCCCTACTTCCAAATGCTCTGTACGGAACGTCTGAAGTGAGGTTCTTGCCCCCTCTGCCTCGTCCTCGGTCCGAAAATACGCCTGAATATGTTTTGTCATGTCAAACCCTCCTTTATCGGAATAAACGCGTGATGAAACGAATAACTTAGGAGCTTTGAGCTTCAATCTTCATTTTAATCAGTAATCACATTATCGTACGGTCCGCCCCAAGTCATTAAATGACTTTTAACAATTCGCGGACAAATGCCGGTTCATCGGCAGGCGTACGGGATGTAATATAATTTCCATCTACAACAGCTTCATGATCCTTGAATTCTGCCCCTGCGTTCACCATATCATCCTTGAGCGGAGGATAGGATGTAATCGTACGGCCTTTCAACAGATTCGCACTTGCCAGAATTTGCGGACCGTGGCAGATCGCCGCGATAGGTTTCTTCGCACTGTTGATCTCCGTTACAAATTTCAGGATATGTGCGTCTGTACGCAAATTTTCAGGAGAAGATCCACCAGGAATGACAACTGCGTCGTAATCCGAAGCCGAGACCTCAGCGATCGCTTTGTCCGAAGTATAGGAGGCTTTACCACCTTTACCTTTCAGCGTCTCTCCTGCTTTCAAGCCGATAATTTCCACGTCGTGTCCGGCTTTTTTCACCTCATCATATGGGACCTGCATTTCCGAATCTTCAAAATCATTCGCCAATAAAAAAGCAACTTTACTCATAACGTATGTTCTCCTTTCCGTGTTCGAAATTTCTTGAAATCGGGTATTCGCAGAAATTGTTGGTGTACATTTCTTGTTCATTGCCCGTAATAAATACTGAACCTGGCACGCCATCGTGCCTCGTTCTGTTATTACCCTAACCAGAGCCGTTTATAACATGACGAGCCTGTATTATTTTGACTTTGATCAGGCGATCCGATTCATCAACAGTTAGGTTCCATAACAAAAAAAGCCCTGATTCGATCATCGAATCAAGACTTTTCATTCATTCCAAATGGTCAGCACTCAGTCACGCGGAAGACGGCTCTGCTCCCCTTTGTCTGAATCCTGAAGGGCCCAGATCGTTGTTGCACATTCGGCAGCAGCACGAGCAAGCTTCAGGGACTCATACAGGTTTCCAGGCAGAAGCAAAGGTTCTATTCGGGAACGTGTTTCCTTGACGGATTGGCGCATAATGGGTGGGATACTCCTTTGATCATCTTATGTTAATGAACCGAATTATCCCTCATTATGGCCTGTTCCCCAATCAATTATGCATGCGTTTCTTGACGAATAGGGCTTTCGAGCATTAAAGTCACCGGTCCCCAATTCGTGAAAGTCACATCCATCATCGCTCCGAAACGTCCGGTTTCCACCTGAATTCCTTTATCACGTAACAGCTGATTAAACGTTTCATACAACAATTCTGCCGCTTCAGGTCTGGCTGCAGCTGCAAAGCTTGGGCGTTTTCCTTTGCGATAATCTCCGTACAATGTAAATTGTGAGACAGATAATACAGCCCCGCCCACATCGATCAGACTGAGATTCATCTTTTCCTGCTCATCTTCAAAGATACGAAGTCCAGCGATTTTGTCTGCCAAATAGATGGCATCCTTCTCCGTGTCCTCATGTGTAATTCCCACGAGCAACATCAATCCGGATTCAATTTTTCCCGTCAGTTCTTCTCCAACGGTCACCTGAGCCTCTTTACAGCGTTGTACAAGCACCCTCATCTTACAGGCTCCTTACTGCATAATCCGATGCACAGAATAGACATCTTTCACCCGTTTGATCCGTTCCACAACCGAATGCAGATGCTCCGTATTACGAATCAGAATTGTGACGTGCACCAATGCTAATTTATTTTTATCTGTACGTCCGGTGACGGCAGATATATTGGTTTTACTTTCGGAAACAGCCTGAAGCACTTCATTGAGCAAGCCGTTGCGATCATGGCCCGTAATCTCAATATCCACGCTGTAGTTGGCTTCAATATTCTCTTCCCACTCGACTTCAATGACGCGAGCTGCTTCTTCCCCATCCGTACTAGACGGAATATTGGGACAGTCCGTTCGATGCACCGAAACCCCACGTCCACGTGTAACATACCCGATAATAGCATCCCCTGGTACAGGGTTACAGCAGCGCGCAAAACGTACAAGCAAATTGTCTATACCTTTGACACGGATGCCATTCGTCGGACGGTTTTTGCGTTCAGGTGCAGGCTTCAGCTCACGCATTTCGGAGTTCAGTTCAAGCAAGCTGGATTCTTCCTGCTCCTTGCGTAGTTTCTCCGTTGCTTTGGTCACGATCTGTGCAGCCGTAATACCACCGAATCCAACAGCTGCGAGCATATCCTCAATATCATTGAAGGCATACTTTTTGGCTGCTTCCTGCAACTTATCGTCCGTCATCCAGGCAGAAGGATCAAGTCCCATGCGCTTGAGTTCACGTTCACAACTGTCGCGTCCTTTTTCAACGTTTTCTTCGCGCCGTTCCTTCTTGAACCATTGCTTAATCTTCGCTCGTGCGTGAGAGGATTTTGCAATTTTGAGCCAGTCTTGGCTCGGTCCGTAAGAATGTTTGGACGTCAAAATTTCAATGATATCGCCTGTTTTGAGATGATAATCGAGCGGAACGATACGACCATTTACTTTGGCACCAATCGTCCGATTACCCACCTCTGTATGAATTCTATATGCAAAATCCAATGGAACAGATCCAGTCGGCAATTCGATAACTTCACCTTTTGGCGTGAATACAAACACCAGATCCGAGAAGAAATCCATTTTAAGGGATTCTACAAATTCAGACGCATCCTGCGCTTCATTTTGAAGTTCAAGGATCTCGCGGAAGAACGTAATTTTATCTTCAAAATGGTTTCCGTTCGCAGCGCCTTCCTTGTAGGCCCAGTGGGCAGCAATACCGAATTCAGCGGTGCGGTGCATATCCCATGTCCGGATTTGGACTTCAGTCGGTTCACCATTCGGACCTACGACCGTGGTATGCAGCGATTGATACATGTTCGCCTTCGGCATCGCGATATAGTCCTTGAAACGTCCTGGCATCGGTTTCCATAACGTGTGTATAATTCCGAGGGTAGCATAACAATCCTTGATGTTATCCACAATAATACGAATCGCAAGCAGATCATAAATCTCGTTAAACTGTTTGTTTTTCGTAGTCATTTTTTTGAACACGCTGTAGATGTGCTTAGGGCGACCCGACAGATCTGCCTGAATTCCCATCTCATCCAGCTTGCTTGTAATACCGTCCATAACCGTATCAATATATTGCTCACGTTCTGCACGCTTTTTGTGCATCAGGTTTGCAATTCGGTAATATTGCTGCGGATTCAAATAACGGAGGGCGATGTCCTCCATTTCCCATTTGATCGCAGAGATACCCAGACGGTTCGCAATCGGACAGAAAATCTCCAACGTTTCATATGAAATCCGGCGCTGGCTTTCTTCCGACTGAAACTTGAGTGTCCGCATATTATGCAGACGGTCAGCCAATTTGATCACGATGACACGGATGTCCTGCGCCATGGCGATGAACATTTTGCGGTAGTTCTCGTTCTGCTGTTCTTCCTTGGAGCGGAACTGAATACGTTCCAGCTTCGTCAAGCCGTCAACAAGCATGGCACACGTATTGCCGAAATGATTGCGGATTTCTTCAAGTGAAACCGTAGTATCTTCTACTACATCATGAAGAAGCGCTGCAATTATGGAGATGGTGTCCATCTGCATGTTTACAACAATATCGGCAACCGCAAGCGGATGCAGAATATACGGTTCTCCCGATTTTCGCGTCTGTCCATGGTGGGCCTGATCAGCAAATTCGTAAGCTTCTCGTATGCGCACCAGATCGGGTTCTTTGATATATGCCCCGGCCTTCTCGAGTAATTGCTCTATGCCCATTCTGATCTGTTCCGTGTCCTTTCTATACAAAATGGAACCCGTGACATAATATCAACACAGGTTCCCCGTAAAAGTAATTTCCTATAATTATGACGCTTCGCCCGTTTCCCGTCAACTACTGACGAATAAGAGCACATATCCATTTTTTTTATACGTTATGTGTCATTCCTCAAAGATGTTGCCCGATATTCAACGGAGGTTGGAAATCTTCCTCATTTATTATGTATTATTACCGTTATTTACCGAAATAGAAGGATCAATTCGCAAAATAAAAATGGTTTGGTGTGCTTAGTTGAAAAATGTTATTGCTAAATGAAGAGAAACTCTGTACTATATTGAAGATTTGTGTTTCGGAAAAAAGGAGATGAACATTCATTGCAACGTGAAATTCAGGTTAATCAAAAAATGCCGCTTGGCTCAGGCTCACTGCTGAGTCTCCAGCATTTGTTCGCCATGTTTGGCAGCACGGTACTCGTGCCGAACCTGTTCGGTGTCGATCCAAGTATGATCTTACTTATGAACGGTATTGGAACATTGTTGTACATACTCATGTGTAAAGGGAAAATTCCGGCCTATCTTGGGTCAAGCTTTGCTTTTATCGCACCCGTGTCATTTGTGTTACTCCAACACCCCGATAACGGTTACTCCATGGCGCTTGGAGCGTTCATCGTAACGGGAGTTGTATTCTGTCTCGTGGCTCTTACCATCAAATATACCGGAACAGGCTGGATTAACGTTGTTTTCCCACCAGCGGTTATGGGCGCAATTGTAGCGCTGATCGGTCTCGAGCTTGTACCTGTGGCAGCCGGAATGGCTGGTCTAATCAATTCGAACCCTGCTGAGAACCCTGACTGGGTTCCTCAAGCCAAACCGATTATTTTAGCCATGGTTACTCTTGGTATCACTGTTATTGGTGCAGTAACCTTCCGTGGGTTCCCCAAGATCATTCACATTTTAATCGGGATTGTATCCGGTTACGTGCTTGGATACTTTATGGGTGAGGTAAAAACCGAGAATATAGTGAACGCTGACTTTATCTCACTGCCTACCGTAACGACACCGACATTTGACTGGTCTGTCATCCTCACCATTTTGCCTGTCGCACTTGTTGTCATTGTCGAGCACATCGGACATCTGCTTGTAACGAGCAGCATTGTAGGCAAAGATCTATCCAAAGACCCTGGTCTGCATCGCTCCCTGCTCGGGAACGGCGTTTCAACCATTCTTTCCGGTTTCGTTGGATCCACACCGAATACAACTTATGGTGAGAATATTGGGGTTATGGCTCTGACCCGAGTTTACTCGACGTATGTTATTGGCGGCGCTGCCGTTATCGCGATCGTGCTTTCTTTCTCAGGTACGTTCTCAGCACTTATAGCTAACATTCCTGTTCCGGTTATGGGTGGTGTATCTTTACTTCTGTTCGGAGTTATTGCGGCATCCGGTTTGCGTATTCTGGTCGAACAGAAAGTGGATTTTGCTAAACCGACCAACCTGTTGCTAACTACCCTTGTACTCGTCATCGGACTCAGTGGTACTGAGATCACGTTTTATGGTGTTCATCTCAAGGGAATGGCTCTGGCAACCATCGTCGGAATTCTGCTGAGCTTGTTGTTTAAATTATTTGAAGTACTGGGTTGGTCGAATGATCAAACGGAGAAACAGCCTTTAACCGAGAAAACTCCGGATTGATTGATTTCTTGCCGACTGGTTTGAACGGACAATGTTTATTCATTCTTCATTTTATACATCGTACAACGCAAAAAGCCTGCTCTCTCACCTTTATGGGTCGAGGGACAGGCTTTTTTGCAAATAGTTAATGCTGTATATTATTTCCCGGGAAACGGGAGATCCAGTTCACGTGATTTAACAGCAATGAATGCCGGAATTCTAGTAGTTCATCAACGTAAATACATCAATTCCTGGCAATTTTGCACGTCCATTCAAATCAGACAGCTCAATCAGGAATGCTGCACCTACAATCTTGCCACCCAATTGTTCAATCAGGTTAATGGAGGTAGCAATAGTTCCGCCTGTCGCCAGCAGATCATCCGCAATCAGGACATTTTGTCCTTTTTCGATCGCATCTGTATGCATAGCAAGCGTATCTTTGCCATATTCAAGATCATAACCGACTTCGATCGTCTCTCCAGGCAATTTTCCGCTTTTACGGATCGGAGCAAAACCGACACCCAGAGCGTACGCCAGAGGAGCGCCCACAACGAATCCACGTGCTTCAGGTCCGGCAATAACGTCAATTTTGAGATCCGAAACCATTACTTTCAGCTCATTGATCGCCTTGCGGTACATTTCTCCATCCTTCAACAATGTCGTAATGTCTTTGAAGCTGATTCCCGGTTGTGGAAAGTCAGGAATGACACGAATATAATCTTTAAAATCCAAAATAATCTCCTCCTAAAATAAATAGCACAACTTCTATCTAAGATACGCCCTTCATCCGGGATATCATCCATTGTGTCAGTTGAGGGGTCGATGCATCCAGCATCACCTGCTCTGTCTCGGCCATGCTTTCCAGCGCCTGATAATGACGCGAAGCGGTTAGCTCACGCTTGGGCGGGTTATCCACAAACACAATCTTTCCATCTTCTCGGGTAATGAACGATAACTCCTCAAAAACATCCAACATCATTGTAATCATGCGCGGCGAGCAGCCACACTGACGACTGAGCACAGGAGTGATCTCTTGTTCCTCCACGGGTTCAGCTCTCCATTTGGACACCAGCATATAAATACGCTTGAAGAGTTCTCTGGAGGGCATCTGAAGGCGATCTCGGCGGTTGCCTGATCCGTGCAGAAGGATGATATTCTCGGCTCCGCTGAATAAAGCCAGCATTGCATCAAGTTGTTCCGGGGTTTCCGGCGTATCAAACACAAATAACGTCCGGACCTGTTCCTGCCCATAATGCTGCGCGGCAGCATTGCACGGAAACAAACCGACCTTTCTATCATATACCCAAAGGCACGGTTCATACAATGAATTTCCCTCGGAAACATTCGTTTCTTTCCGAACGATGGCACCAATAGAGCCTGACTTGTATCGTAAATGTATTTCAAGCGAACTCAAGAACTGCTTCATCGCATTCAGAGGCTCCGTACTACCTCGCAAATCAAAAACTTGCGCATGTGGAACCTGGATGTCCTGCAGCATTAATTGTGGTTTCCTCATCCCGTTCCACTCATTAACGGACAACTCGCCCATAACATCAATGATGGAGCCTGGCGGCAGAAATTCAGCTAATGCTCCTTTGCCAAAAGCGACCGTCTCCAATTGCTGACCATCCTGCTCCAAAACCAATTTCAGATGACGTTTTTCCCGTCCCATCGTCCGTGTTTCTTTGACAGTCACATTGCGCAATACAAAACGTGGAGAAGGATTACTCATGCCAAACGGCTGGAGTCTGTCGATCTCTTGAATGACCTGCAATGGTACATCACTGATTCTGCATTCGTCATCTGCAAGACGATGGGGCACAAAGTCCTCCTCTGTCAGCACGGATGCCGCAAACTCATTCAATCCTGCTTCCAGCTCTTTAAGTTGATCACGATGAAGGCTCATGCCTGCTGCAGCTGGATGACCACCATAATGGTCCATCGTGTGTTTGCAAGCAGTTAATGCCTCATAGATGTCCAGCCCCTCTATGGAGCGTGCTGAGCCTTTACAAGCGCCGCTCTCCGGGTCAATGCCCAGGATAAGCGTTGGCCGATAATACCGTTCAAGTAACTTGGAAGCCACGATACCTACAACTCCAACATTCCAGCCTTCTCCCGCCAAAACGATGACGTCCGGCACTGCTCCGGAATTAAGCTGGATTTTCTGCTCCAACTGGGCTGTCGCTTCCAGAAGTATACCCTCAACAACCTGTTGCCTTTCACGATTCAGCAAATCCAGTTGGCCTGCCAGAGTGTGTGCCTCATCCAGATCCTCGGTTGTAAGCAGCGATACGGCTCGGCCGGCATGATCCAGACGTCCGCTTGCATTAATACGCGGAGCCATTGCAAAGGCAATATTGATTGAGGTGACCTGAGTTTGATCCACACCACTAATTTCAAGCAGAGCACTTACACCAGGCAGACGTGTACCTCGCATGGACTCAACACCATAACTGACGATAACCCGGTTCTCGCCTTCCAAAGGCATCAAATCGGCAACCGTACCAATAGCGGCAATTTCCATCCATTCTCCAGGCACTTCTCCGATCAATGCCTGAGCCAGCTTCAGCGCTACACCCGCACCAGCTAACCCTTTAAAAGGGTAAGGACAGTCCGGAAGCTTGGGATTAATGAGCGTATAAGCCTCAGGCAAAACTTCAGGTGGTTCATGATGATCCGTCACAATGACTTCCATTCCCAGTGTTGCAGCATAAGCAATCTGCTCTACCGCACTGATTCCGGTATCTACCGTAATCACCAGCGTGACTCCTTGTTGATGAGCCCAATCCAAGGCGTGATTGTGTAACCCGTAGCCTTCATTGGAACGATGAGGAATATAGATATCATAAGAAGCACCGAGATAACGCATCAGATGGATCATCAGAGATGTACTGGATACTCCGTCCGCATCGTAGTCCCCATATATTAAAATATGTTCTTCACGCTCAATAGCCTGCTGGATTCGGGGCACAGCTTCTTTCATGCCTAGAAGCAGATAAGGATCATGCATCTGATTCAGATCAGGATGCAGAAATTGTTCTGCCTCTGATTCATTATGAACCCCCCGACTGACCAGCAAACGTCCAACAAGTGATGAAACGGAAAGCGCCTGCGAGAGTCCCGCAGCCGCCTCCAAATCGATATTCGGTGTGTTCCACCGGTATTGCGAATAAAGCAATGATAACGCTCCTTTCCTGATCTACTGAACCAAGCTTCATTACTGAATTAATGTCGCTTCAGGATCTGGCAGTTCATGATTGGATTTATAAGGATATCCAGGATCATAAGGTACAGCCTGGATCTGTACTTCTTTCACATGACTGAAACGAGTTAAGAGAAGTGTCTTCGCCCGGTTCGCAATCTCTTGTGCCTCGAGCACGGAAATTCTAGGGTTCACACTAATGACCAGTTCAATCGTAACATCATGTTCCTGTTCACGTGCTACCAGATGTTCAATCGTAATAATGCCATATACACGCTGCACCGTCTCTTTGAAGTCAAGTGCTTCTTCCTGTTCCAGTTCCTGAACAAGTGAACCATATACGGTATCCACAATCATTCTGTAGCCTTTGTGAAGCACAAAACAGGAAGCGATCAATGCAGCTGCGGGATCCATATATCGAAGAATACTCCACCCCATCGTTTCTCCTGTCATGGAACCTACAATACCGACTAAGACGATAAGTGAACAGTAAAGTGCCCGACGATGTTGCTGTGCATAAGCGAGAGCCTGCGATTGATTTCGTTTACGGAAATATCGGTATTGATATTGAAAGATTGCTTCTTTCACAGCCAATGCTGCAAAAGCTACCACAAGTGCATGGGTATACTTCTCTAGCGATTCTGGTTCATCTCCAGACAGACTACTCAAAGCGGAGATGGCGATCTGCAAACCTCCCATAAGGATGAGCACAGATAATAATACCGAAATTCCAGGTCTCGCGATACGTGAATGTTCCTTTGACCGCTCCCTACGAGCCTTTCTTTTTGTTTGTACAGACTTCGAGGGAAAGAGGCCGGACAATGAAGAAGCAGCTTCTGAAGCAGAGTGAAGGCCGTCTGCAAGCAACGATTTGCTGTTTGCCATATAACCGAACCCAGCCTTGATTACTGCAAGTGTCAAATTCCCGGCGATCCCGCTCCACGTGGCAGCGTGAACAGAAGGGAAACGTTCTCTGGTCATGGCGATGCCCCCCTTAATACTCTACCTAAAGTTGCAAAACCGCGCCTGGCAGACGCGGCTTGACAATACAATGTTTAGTTGGATGCTTTGACAGCTGCTTTAGGTTTCTCTGTTTGTTTACCTTTGAGCGCCAGCCACAATGGAGCGGCGATGTAGATAGAAGAATATGCACCGAACAACGTTCCGATGACCATAGCAAGTGAGAACATGCGAATGGATTCTCCACCAAAAATAAACAAGCAGAGCGAAGCGACAAACACGGTGAATGTTGTATTCAGGGAACGTGTCATCGTTTGCGCCAAACTGCGGTTGACTACTTCCCGCAAATCGGCTTTCGAAGTCTTTTTAGCAAAACGCATATTCTCACGAATCCGGTCGAAGATAACGATTGTATCATTGATCGAGAATCCGACAATGGTCAGTACAGCCGTAATGAAGGTCAGATTCACTTCTAGTCGGAAGATCGAGAACACACTAATAACTACAAATGCATCATGGAAGAGCGCAATTACAGCAGCCAAACCAAATCGCCATTCAAATCGGATCGCTACATAGATCATAATCCCGATACTTGCGATGAGAACCGCGTATATGGCATTGCGTTCAAGTTCTTTAGCCATCTCCGGGTCAACCGTGTTGACTTCATAAGAAGCGGTTGAATCCAGCTTGGTGAACTCTTGCTTAAACTTGCTTTCCTGATTTTCATCCAATACGTTCGAGAAACGAACGTTAACCCGATCAGTACCAGGTGTAATATGAACATCTTTTGTGTCAACACCAAGGTCACTAACAATGGGCTTGATTTGTTCCGTTGTGATCGCTTTAGATACCGTAATATCCACATTAGAACCCGAACGGAAATCTACCGCATAATTCAATCCCAGAGCCAAAATGCTGATGATACCTGCAATCGTCAAAATGATGGAAAAGGCATAGGCAATTTTACTGCCTTTAACATAATCAAAATTCCAATTAAAGCGCACGAATTTCACTCTCCTTCACTCCGAAGTACTTAGGCTTCTTCAACACGTTAGCCCGCACAAGCAGGGTTAACAGGAAGCGGGAGAAGAAAATATTCGTAATGATGCTGGTCACGATATCAAAAATCAGTACCAGTGCGAAACCTTTAACCGCACCTGTACCCATGAAGAACATAACGGCTGCAGCAATGATTGTTGTAATGTTAGAGTCAATAATCGTACGGAAGGAATGTTTGCCTCCCGCTTTGACTGAAGACAATATCGACTTACCACTGCGCATTTCTTCCTTGATCCGCTCGTATGTGATGATGTTGGCATCCACGGCCATCCCTATACCCAGGATAAATGCCGCAATCCCCGGAAGGGTAAGTACGAATTCTCCCATATAGAAAATTGCAAGTACCAGCCACGTATGTGTAATCAGGGCAAAGCTTGCAATAATCCCCGGAATACGGTACAAACCAATCATGAACACCAAGATAATTATGGAACCAATTAATCCCGCTTTAATCGTCTGGTCCAGAGATAGTTTACCAAGCGTTGCACCAACGCTTTGAGAGTACTTCTCTGTCAGTTTCAACGGCAACGCGCCCAAATTAATGGTATCACGAAGCTGATTGGCTTCCTCACGTGAGTAGTTACCCGTGATCTGTGCAGAGCCGTCACTCAGTTGCTGCTGCACGGTTGGAGCTGATAACAATTGATCATCCAGATAGATAGCCAAAGGTTGTCCAATCAAACGTTTGGTAATCTCAGCAAACTTGGCTTTGTCTTTAACCTGGATATCGATCATCGGTGCGTTCAACTGGCTGAATACCACTTTGGCACCATTCTCCACGAACTCATTTCCCCGAAGCTCGATTTTGGTGTATTCACCTTCTTTGTCATTCTCAGCTTTACTGCGGAAGGTCATGACAGCAGGTTCTTTCATTTTGGCTCTGACTTCAGCCTCGTCGGTAACCCCGGCCAGCTTCAAACGGATCCGGTTCGTTCCTTCAGTTGTTACTTCCGGCTCGCTTGTTCCGAGCGCATTGGCACGGCTCTCCAGACTTTTTGCTGTTTGCACCAAAGATGCTTTGGTGACTTGTTGTCCTTGTTCCAGCGGCTCTGCTTCATATAAGATCTCGTAGCCTCCTTTTAAATCAAGGCCCAAGCGTATATTTTTGAGCAGCCCTGGACTTGTGCCCAACATAACTCCTGCGGTCACAAGCACGACCAAAATGAAACTGACGATTCTTTTCATGCCGTTCCTAGATCCCCTTTCGTTCTCAATATTCCTATTATAGCGATGCCGTAAAAAGCAGTCAATTTCCAACAAAAAAGATCCCTTTCGTTAGAAAGAGGACCCCCGGTATGCAGACACGGTCATAAAGTTCATAAAGCTTGTTGCTTTCAGTGACAATATGTCGTTCACCAGTTGGTGAAGCGGTGGAATGCCCTGCTTTTCATATTTATGACTGATGCAATTCCAGACATCTTTGCTGGTGACATATTCGTAACCGACAAGCCTTAATTCCTCTGCCTTGCTGCGGCAGAGCATCTCTATAGACTGTTCCAACTCCACATCATTCATTTCTTCCAACGGGGAGCCTCCCTTCATACATCCAAGCCTTTATGCGGCATCAATATTACATCATTCGACTTTACCCGATCATATTCCTTCTTGCTGGTGATGGATCTTTTTGTTAATCGTGTCCAAGTTGTCATGAGAAGATATTGGACTGGCATAGGATGAAGAACGACGGCTTTGTCCCGTTTATGAATATCTGTACTCCAACCGGGAAAGAGGGGTAGTCTTGAAGAAACAGACATTTATCCAGGGAGCCATGATCCTGCTCGCCGCAGGCATTATTAATCGGATTCTCGGGTTCATCCCGCGCATTGCGCTGCCACGGATTATCGGTGCAGAAGGTGTTGGCATCTACCAACTGAGCTATCCCTTTTTCATCGTACTCGTCACATTAATCACTGGTGGTATTCCATTGGCCGTAGCTAAGCTTGTAGCCGAAGCGGATACAGGTGCCAACCGCTATTCACCCCAACGTATTCTACAAATCAGTCTGAGCTTCACACTGACCCTTGGCGTTGTGTTTATGTTTCTGTGCATTATCTTCGCTCCATGGGTCACCCGTTATGTTCTGACCGATGAGAGGGTCTATCACACGTTTGTCAGCATGAGCCCTATGATTGCCATCATCGCCGTATCTGCAGTCTACAGAGGTTATTTCCAGGGAAAGCAAAACATGATGCCTACCGCTGTTTCATCAATTGTAGAAACGGTCATTCGTATTATCTGTGTGATCTGGTTCTCCTGGCTGCTCTTGCCCCGAGGAATTGCCCAAGCTGCTGCAGGAGCCATGCTGGGAGCACTTGTCGGTGAATTCGTCGGTATGCTCGTATTATTGTGGAACTATGCCAGACAGAAGAAATATATGGATCAACATCAGCCCATACTCGAATCTCCAATCAAACCCAAACCTGCTGTTCTAAAAAATTCAACCGGATCAGAACCAGTACTTCTTCGTCGTTTACTCGCGATTTCCGTACCCGTAACTGCCGGGCGGTTAGTTGGTTCCCTATCCTATCTCGCTGAGACGATTGTAACCGCACAAAGTCTAGCTATTGCAGGTATCTCCAAAGGACTCGCCACGGCCCAGTATGGAGCATTACAGGGCATGGTTATCCCGCTACTTCTACTGCCGGGAGCCTTAACGTCATCGTTAGCCACGTCCCTTGTCCCTTCATTGTCTGAGGCCTCGGCTCAAGGTGACCGTGCGCTCATTCATAAACGGATGCATCAGGCTTTGCGGTTAGCCCTTGTAACAGGAGCTCCATTTTCTGTGTTTATGTATGTGCTTGCCGAACCGATGTGTCTTGTCCTGTATAATGATGCATCGATTGGAAGCATGCTTAAGCTGATGGCTCCTTTTGCTTTGTTTATCTACATTCAAGCTCCTCTTCAAGCTGCTCTTCAGGCACTTGATCGTCCGGGGAAAGCACTGCTCAATACGTTTATTGGTGCTGTCATCAAAATTACGTTAATTTTGGTACTCGCCTCCCGGCCGGAATACGGTATTTTTGGAGCGGTGATTGCCATTTGTGTGAATTCAACGGTCGTTACTCTTTTACATGCAAGAAGTGTGCGCAGCCTGTTACAGTTCCGTTTCAAGGTAATGGATTGGGTCAAAACAGGCACTGGTATGGTCATCATGGGCGCCGCTACTCTGGTCATTTATGAACAGACAGCATCCTTGCTTCCATTTTGGCTCAGAATGCTACTCGCGCCCCTTGTTGGACTGATCGTTTATTTCATTGTTATGGGCTTGACTAAAATGATTGATTTTCACGATCTTTCCCGTGCTCCCATCATCGGTTCCTGGTTTAAGCGCCGTTCCCGTAAATAAATTCACTTTTCATCTTTCAAACTTACGTATACCTTTCCGTTATGGTCGATGGAACATAAAAATACATCTTTGAAATCAAGAATTCCCTTCCCCTGCATCTGATTTTTAAGCCAAAACCGTGTTTTCTGAATCAGCTCAAGATTCTGGTCTTGCACTTTACCATCCATGATCAGGGGCAGGGGCAGCCCTTCATATTTGATATTTTGGAATCCGTCAACCTTTTCTTTCCTCGCTTTTTGAATGCTATTTATAGTTCCATCCTTGCCAGAGGCATTATTGCCACTGGAGGAGGACTGATTTTTGGGAAAAACGGTTAACTTGCCTGTCGTCTCCAAAATGGCAAATTCCACTTCACCAATGCTGTCGATATTCTGTTCACGCAATTGAAGCAGAAGGTCATCCAGGTTATACCGCTGCTTGCGCATCTCATCCCGATGCAATGTTCCTTTAGATATCAACACAGTGGGTTTTCCATCAATCATTAGCCGTAACTTACGGCTCTTGAGACTGAGAAAAGCCATGACAATCTGCACGACAAGTACCGTCAGCATGGGCACAATGCCATGGAATAGTGGTTTGTCGATATCCTCAATCACAAATGCCGCTATCTCTGCAAGCATAATGGATACGACCAGATCGAACATGGACAGCTTCCCAATTTCTCGTTTTCCCATCAGTCTGATTGCACCGTATACAATAAAATACATCAGTATGGTTCGAAAGACATGTGCTCCGACATCTGCAAAGTTCACAACAGGGTTCCTCCTTCAAATCCGAGTTTTATACAGGTACCTGAAGCGTAATCCCTATTTTGGCCTGAAGCTTACATGCTCATGCAAATATAAACTGTTCATTTAATGGAAAATTCAGTTCATAACTCCGAGGGCTTGACCATACACTGTATTAATTTCAAACTTGTACAAGGGGGTTGCTTCATGCAGTTGATTCGCCGAATGGTTTCATTTCGAATGTCTAACCCGATTCTTTCGGGCCTCTGTCATGCTTTTGTGTGGATGATGTTAGGCGCACTGATTCTATCCTTCTTTCTCTGGATGACCGGAATGCGGGAACAGGATCTTTCCCTGTATACGTACGTTGTTCATGGCTTGTCCTTACTGGTCGGTGGATTTATATCTGGCAAGAGGTCAGGTGAGCGAGGCTGGTACCACGGAGGTATTACCGGAATCGTCTATGGACTAATTGTATTGCTGATTGGGTTTCTGGCACTCGAAGCCTCGTTCAATTGGAAAGACAGTCTGCAACTTGCAAGTGCATTCCTGATTTCTGCACTAGGTGGAATATTTGGAGTCAACACACGAAGATCATAGAAGATCAGATCCGGGTGTAACGGTTATTTGAGAAAAAGAAAAAGAGAACCGGATCTCCATGGAGATCCAGTTCTCTGATAATGAAGAATACGCTGCAAACGTACTCAGTGCCTTACAGGCCTTTGAACATCTATGATTTATTCAGCTGTTTCACGAGCAACTGCACTGCTAATCGCATTACGATCGAATGTCAGTTTAGTAACATCGTTTACACGCAATACAACCACATCGTCCGTGATTTCAGCAATCGTTCCGTGAAGACCGCCGATTGTAACAATTTTATCGCCTTTTTTCAATTGACCTAACATGGAATTACGTTGCTTCTGTTTTTTGTTCTGTGGACGAATCATCAAGAAGTAAAAAATTGCAACCATGAGTACCAAAGGTACAATCAAAGATACAATTCCACCGCCAGCTGGAGTTCCTGATGCAGTCATTGCCTGAAACATGTAAAATTCCCCCTTATCGACTATACGTACAGATAATACTTGTTACTTCGGTTCCGCAAAAACCTGATCAGAAACCTTTGTCATTGTCATGAAGACCATATTGATCGAAAAATTCATCCCGGAAATCAAGCAAACGATCTTCCATTATGGCTTTACGCACATTGCGCATCAAATTCTGCAAGAAATGAAGATTGTGGATGGTCGTCAAACGTAAGCCAAACGTTTCATCCGCTTTGATTAAATGACGCAAATAGGCTCTTGAATAGTTACGACAAGTGTAGCAATCACATTCAGGGTCTAGTGGCCCAAAATCGGTTGCAAACTTGGCATTACGAACTACCAGACGTCCTTGGCTGGTCATCGTTGTTCCGTTACGGGCAATTCGGGTAGGCAGAACACAATCGAACATGTCCACTCCGCGAATCGATCCCTCAATCAATGCATCGGGTGAACCTACACCCATTAAATAGCGTGGTTTATTAGACGGCAACAAAGGAACTGTGTAATCCAATACGCCATACATCAAATGTTTAGGTTCTCCAACACTCAGTCCACCAATAGCATAACCCGGGAAATCCATGGAAGTCAAATCTGCCGCGCTCTGGCGACGAAGATCTTCGTGCATGCCTCCCTGTACGATGGCAAACAGCCCTTGATCATTCGGACGAGCATGGCTTTCCAGACAACGTTCTGCCCAGCGACTCGTTCTTTCAAGTGATTTTTTTACATATTCATACTCAGCCGGATACGGCGGGCACTCATCAAATGCCATCATAATATCAGAGCCCAGTGCATTCTGGATTTCCATTGCCACTTCAGGCGAAAGGAATTTTTTGTCTCCATTTAGATGTGAGCGGAAGTTAACGCCTTCCTCCGTAATTTTGCGCATTTCACTAAGAGAAAACACTTGGAACCCGCCGCTATCAGTCAAAATCGGGCGATCCCAGTTCATAAATTTGTGCAAGCCGCCTGCCTGACGAATAATTTCATGTCCAGGTCTCAGGAACAGGTGGTAAGTATTGCTCAGAATAATCTGTGCATCCATTTCTTTCAGCTCTTCGGGACTCATCGTCTTCACCGTCGCCTGTGTTCCTACAGGCATGAAGGTTGGTGTCTCAATAATACCGTGAGGTGTATGTACACGTCCCAAACGGGCTCCGGATTGTTTACAGGTTTTGATATGTTCGTACGTAATTGCTGCCATTGGTTTTAATCATCCTCTAAAAATTAATCGTAATACCTTCACTTCTCAATAAATCAACATAGCATCGCCAAAGCTGAAGAAACGGTACTGTTCTTTAATTGCTTCCTCATATGCATGCATGATTTGTTCTCTACCCGCAAGCGCACTGACCAGCATGACCAATGTGGATTTGGGGAGATGAAAATTCGTAAGCATCCCGTCGATTACTTTGAACGTATATCCCGGATAGATAAAGATTTTGGTCCAGCCGCTGCTTTCTTGCAACTGCCCGTCTTCAAACTTGCTTCCTACCGTTTCAAGTGTACGACAACTTGTCGTTCCTACAGCAAATATACGGTTGCCACGTTTTTTCGTTTCATTAATCAGATCCGCTGTCTCTTGAGACAAAGAGTAGTATTCCTCATGCATGACATGCTCTTCAACTTTGTCAACCGACATGGGCCGAAATGTTCCGAGTCCAACGTGAAGCGTGATGAAAGCTACATTAACGCCTTTATCCCGAATCCGATTCAGCAATTCATCTGTAAAATGTAATCCTGCTGTCGGTGCAGCGGCTGATCCTTCATGTTTCGCATATACCGTTTGATACCTTTCACGGTCATCCAGTGTCTCTCTGATATAAGGAGGCAGCGGCATTTCACCCAGGCGATCCAAAATTTCTTGAAAGATCCCATCATAGGAGAACGTAAGCAAACGCGCACCCATTTCGCCTTCCTCATCAATGACTGCCCTGAGCTCGTCACTAAAAACGATGACCGAACCGGCTTTCAGCTTCTTGCCTGGTTTAACCAGAGCTTCCCAACGATCGCCCTCCACGTTTTTGAGCAGGAGTACTTCCGCCTTTGCCCCCGTGTCCTCTTTGGTTCCGAACAAACGCGCTGGAAGAACACGTGTATCATTCAGCACCAGTGTATCTCCAGGCTGAAGGAAGTCGATAATATCAGGAAACGTGTGATGGTTAACCTCACCGCTGTCCTTATTTAAGGTAAGCAACCGGGACGCCGTGCGGTCAAGCAGTGGCGTCTGTGCAATCAATTGCTCCGGCAATTCAAAATCATATAAGTTCACATTCATATTAGATTCATTCCTTAACAATAGTCACATTTTGATAATAGTGTTTCAATATTGCCTGGTAATCATACCCTTCATCTGCCATGCCTTTGGCACCCCATTGGGACAAGCCCAATCCATGCCCATTACCCTGACCGATGATCATGAAGCTTTGGCCCTGAGTTACAGCTCGAGCTTGACCATCACCACTCATAACCACAAGAGCATTACCGGATGAAGTTCCTGTGCCCGAGGCAGATAGTACAGCAGCACCCTGTGAGCCGGTTTTGCTTGCTGTTTTGCCGTCAGCGCCTAATACAGTATAACTTCCGGTCCCTGCAATATCAAATAAAGTACTCGGTAATCCACCTAAAGCAGAGCGGTATGTATCTGCATATTTTACCGTCATGGGCTGGCCGTTGGCTGTAACTTCAAGTGCCCTTCCTGATGGCCCACGCTTGGTCACTTCGAGCGTTGAGATCGAAGATGGAACAGTAGAAGTCGTTTTACCCTGCAGGGTTTTAACCAATTGGGCTGACGTGAATGGCCCTCTTACCCAAGCATAATCGTTGGACTGCGGCACTTTGGCCAGAACAACAGCCTCGTTGCCTGGATTCATTTTCGCTACCGGATCAACATTGGATTGAATTAACGGAACGGGACGCACATTGGTATTTTGGGCAGTAACCGTCACTTTGGCTAAACCCGCATCCGTTTTGGTCGTTAAATCTTTTACATTATCCTCGCGGATATATCCGCTGACTCCTGTACTTAACAGCACATGATACCATGTCTGTAATCCAGCTTGAGCCGATGTATCTCCAGGACTATCCACATTACTGAACACACCCGCGCCCCCATTCCATACCTCGGATGGGTGAGCAGTCTGTCCCCCTGCATTGGAAGAGAACACAGCTTCTACGATTTTACCACCGCTCTTGATGACTTCTCCAGAAGTGGCATCAACCGCGCTGGAGACTTTATCATTCTCTGAACCCATTCCGTTGTATGCCTGACTGAGCGTGGTATCCACAACGTTGGCAATTTTAAAACGATCTCCCTGTTGAAGCGCATAAGAGCGTGCAGCGACAGCCTGTACTTTCAACGCTTCTGCTGGCCAGGATGAATACACTTCTGCACCAACAACAGAGTATAAATATTGCTCCAGTGGAACTACATTAACCAAAGCCAAATCGCCGCTTACAATGCTAATTTCCATGTCACCGCGATATGTCCGTCCGGAACGTTCCACCACTTTGATTCCACTGCCGTCTCCTTGCACAAACGCCTTGGCCTCACTGCCGGCAATAGTGTAATGCGGAGCTGTTTTAAGTGTATCCGTGCTTAACCCGGCATCCTGGCGGATGATAAGCGCAGCACTATTACTGTTTACCGGAGACAGGTTTACTCCTGAAACACTGGCTTCCACACTTTTTTTGAATGCAGACAGATCAGCATCTGATGAGGCTTCTCCCACCCATACAGCATACCCTTGAGTCCCTCCATCCAGTTGAAGCACCGTATAGGAACTAACTCCTGCCGATGAAAGGGAAGCTTGTGCCGCTTCTGCCTCTTGAAGTGAACTGTAGACTCCTGCAGACAGACGCTTGCTGCCCGTCACCGCTGGTTTTTGTCCACCAAGTTGGGCTGCAGCCACTTTTTGTACACGTGCTACTGCTTGTCCAGCCAACGCTTCTGTTGCGTAGTTCCCGGTGTAGAGCTGATAGGTCGCTTTACCATTCAGAGACGTTGTAAACAACAACGGTTTATCACTAGTGGCCTGCAACAATTTTGCAGCTGCTGCCGCCGTTTTGAAATCTCCTGTTTCCAACACTTTGACGCGGAATCCATCTGCACTGAAACGGATTTGTCCTGCTGGAAGAGTTATACTTGCCCCACTTTCCGAACCGATATTCCATTTGCCACTCGACTCAAGCGTAATCAGTGGTGTAGTCGATTTATACGTACTTCCCAGGTTCGCAAACATGGCTACCCGGATCATCTGCCCATCACTTTCATCGGCATAAACAGGCACTTGCAGGCACCCTACCGTCAACAGAGCTGCGGCCAATACCTTCAAACGCCGACTCCACTTCTTTGTTTGTATTGCTTTCCCCACGATCAGTCTCCTCTCCATGTTTGTCCCAAGTTGTATATTAAGATGAATCTCATTGATATATAATCACAATTATTTGGCGTCTCTCGGTGGAACTGGCAAACCCAGATGATGATAGGCCAGGTCCGTTACAATTCTGCCCCTCGGTGTACGTTGAAGCATGCCAATCTGCAACAGATATGGCTCGTAGACATCCTCAATGGTCTGACTCTCCTCACCAATCGTAGCGGCAATCGTATCCAGACCCACCGGGCCTCCCCGGAAACTGTTAATCATTGATTTGAGCATCTTGTGATCGATCTCGTCCAGACCGCGCGGATCAATCTGAAGACGTTGCAGCGCTTCTTCCGCCAGAGCCTGTGTGATGATTCCATCACCCCGTACCTGGGCAAAGTCACGCACTCTTTTTAGCAGTCGATTGGCAATCCTCGGCGTCCCACGGGAGCGTAATGCGATCTCTTCGGCGGCATTACCAACAATCTCCACCCCTAGAATCTCTGAGGCCCGTGAGACGATGTAGGCCAGCTCATCCACCGTGTAGAACTCCAGCCGACTGATAACACCAAACCGGTCTCTGAGAGGCGCAGACAGCAAGCCTGCACGGGTTGTAGCACCAATCAGCGTAAAGGATGGCAGATCAAGACGTACGGAGCGGGCACTTGGCCCTTTTCCGATCATGATATCCAACGCAAAGTCTTCCATGGCAGGATACATCACTTCTTCTACCGTCCGATGAAGGCGATGAATCTCGTCAATAAACAGGACATCCCCTTCTTGCAGGTTTGTAAGCAATGCAGCCAGATCACCTGGGCGTTCAATCGCCGGTCCTGATGTCGTACGTAAGTTAACACCCAATTCATTGGCAATGATATTGGCAAGTGTTGTTTTACCAAGTCCAGGCGGGCCATATAACAACACATGATCGAGCGCCTCATTGCGCATCTTGGCGGCTTCAATGTATATTTTCAAATTCTCCTTGACCTGGTTCTGCCCGATATATTCATTCAAGTACCGGGGACGAAGGCTAAGCTCCACAGCTTGATCCTCCATCATCAGGTTCGCGGAAATAATCCGGTCATCCATGTTCATCCCTACCTTTTTTATGCGGCTTACTGCTCTATTATAGAGGCAAAATTAATTATCCCGTAAACAGCATTTGCAGTGCCCGTTTCATCAACACATCAACAGAATCGGCCGAAGTAACATCTTTCTTCAGCTTGAGCCAAACTTTATCCAGTTCACTCTCGGTATAGCCCAGCGCCTTAAGCCCTTCACGAGCCTCATCCCAGGCAGAGCCGCTTCCTGCTTCTTCCGAAGGAGGAGCAAACAAACCTGTTGCATACGTGGCAGCACCGAAACCATCCAATTTGTCCTTAAGGTCCAGTATCATACGCTGCGCTGTTTTCTTACCAATCCCCGGCAGTTTGGTCAGGAACGTCAGATTCTCTTGATAAATTGCAGTCACGACATGGTCCGGCGTACCGCCAGCGAGTATACCCAGAGCAACTTTGGGTCCAATACCTGATACCTCGATCAGCTTGCGAAATAACTTCTGTTCCTCACGAGTCGCAAAACCAAACAGCAACATCGCATCTTCACGTACATGGTGATGGGTATACACCATAATTTCGCCTTCTTGCTTCGCAAATGCAAAAGGATTCGGACAGAATACACGATAACCAACGCCATGTACATCAAGCACAATATATTCATTCTCCAGATGTACGAACTGTCCTCTTAGGAAATCAATCATTTTCGCAATACCTCATTCAACTTGGAATTTAATGTATATGAGTGTGCATGACACACTGCTACAGCCAAAGCATCCGCTACGTCATCCGGCTTCGGAATCACCTGCAGGCGCAAAAACATTTTGACCATCTCCTGCACTTGCCGCTTCTCTGCTTTTCCGTATCCAACAATCGCCTGCTTAATTTGCATCGGCGTATATTCGGCAATAGGCAGTCCCTTCTGAGCAGCAGCCAGTACCATGACACCTCTAGCCTGACTGACAGACATCGCTGTTGTGACGTTACGATTGAAAAAAAGTTTCTCCAGCGCTACCGCGTCCGGTTTATATTTATCAATCAGCTGTACCATGCCCTCATATACATGAAGCAGCCGTTCCTCTTCAGGGGTATGAGCTTCTGTCTGAATACAGCCATATTGTACAGGTGTTACCTTACTGCCGATTTTATCCACAAAACCAAAACCGACAATCGCAATCCCCGGGTCAATTCCCAAAAAACGCAAATCCATCTCTCCCTTACAAAAGCGAACATATGTATCGTTCATTTCATTATAACAAAAGATAGACCCTACGGCAGGAAAAACTTTGTCCTTCCATATACTCGCCTGAATTCGTGAATAACCTACAATCCCTATCTCCTATATTCACGTGTTTCGGTCATGGAACGACAAAAAGGACATCTTTCGATGTCCTTCGTTTCACTTCGTATATTCTATAACCTGCGAATGTCCTGCGACCAGGAACTTCTCCTCTAGGCGATGTAAACAGATACATTCAATGCAGATCAGCCTGTTTTTTATCCGCCATTACGGATTTCTTTATTGGCCTCATCTACCGCATAATCACTGAACGTAGAGATTACACTGTCATACTCATCCTTGTCCTGGATACGGATACCCTGCTGCAACTGTTCCAACACACCTTCAGGCAATGATGTCTCCAACGTGCCTACGTCCATTTGAAAAAAAGTACGGATGACTTTCTCTTCTGTCGGCCGACCTTCATAAAGATTGAGATTACCCACAGCATCTATGCTAATATATGCCTGCTCTTTACATAATGGAGAAAGATCATCCACATGTTGCTTAATGCGTAACACTTCTGCCGATTCAACCTGAGCATCCCAATCCGGATGTTGAACGAGCAGCATCTTCAATTGAGGAATCGCCATCTTACCTAATTGTTCCGTCTCTACCCCACAGATATATTGCGTCTCCAATACAACACTCGTTAAACGGTCCGGATCAGACCCGAGTTGTTCCATCAAAGTCTGAATTTCTTGCTCAGACCTTTGTTCACTCGCAGCAGGTCCCATTACAGATACAGCCTCACTGAAATTGGTCGTGAGTAAACGCTCGATCGCAGAAGAAATCGGCAAACCACTGTACGCCAGTATAGCTACAGCAACTAACGCTGAAGTCATCCACATTGTTCTTTTCCATCGGCGCCAGCGTCTCTTGAATTGTTTTTTGAAGTTAAACGTGTTCACATGAACCCCTTCTATCACTTTTTAAACCTATTGTGACCGAAAGAACTGGGGTTTATGCAAAATTAACCTAAGGCACCAGCAATGCGCTGCGTCTTAGCGCTAACAGGATGAAAGCTATACTTATCTCTTATTAAAGTTGGCCATGAATTAAGAGGTTGTCATTACTAAGAATTCAAGTAACTTTTAAACAAAATAAAAAGACAGACTATCTATAAATAGATAATCCGTCTTTTTTGAGATCGGGATGACACGATTTGAACATGCGACCCCCTGGTCCCAAACCAGGTGCTCTACCAAGCTGAGCTACATCCCGTTATTTATACCGGCGAGAGGACTCGAACCTCCACGGTTTCCCACTCGATTTTGAGTCGAGCGCGTCTGCCATTCCGCCACGCCGGCGTATAAAGTTAAAATGGCGCGCCCTGAGAGATTCGAACTCCCGGCCTTTTGATTCGTAGTCAAACGCTCTATCCAGCTGAGCTAAGGGCGCAAATAATATTGGAGCGGACGACGGGAATCGAACCCGCGACCCTCGCCTTGGCAAGGCGATGCTCTACCGCTGAGCCACGTCCGCAAGCGGTAAATAAGATAAAAATGGCGGAACCGACGGGATTCGAACCCGCGATCTCCTGCGTGACAGGCAGGCATGTTAGGCCAACTACACCACGGTTCCAGATCACTTTCTTGAAAGAAAGTATAATTGCGGGGGCAGGATTTGAACCTGCGGCCTTCGGGTTATGAGCCCGACGAGCTACCGGGCTGCTCCACCCCGCGTCGTTATTCAGAAAATGATATGGTGGAGGCTGAGGGGATCGAACCCCCGACCCTCTGCTTGTAAGGCAGATGCTCTCCCAGCTGAGCTAAGCCTCCATGTATATATGACCCGTAGGGGATACTCTCACTTCGTTCGAGACTGCGAAGCCATTGCTAACGAAGCTTATCCTACGACGAACCTTTGGGATTCTCATCCCTTTTTCAAGCTAATAAATATAGCTATGACCCGTAGGGGATTCGAACCCCTGTTACCTCCGTGAAAGGGAGGTGTCTTAACCCCTTGACCAACGGGCCTTAATGGCTCCCCGAACAGGGCTCGAACCTGTGACAACTCGATTAACAGTCGAGTGCTCTACCAACTGAGCTATCAGGGAATACTAAGCATCTGCAGTGCAAATGCGATTCATCGTACAACGTCAACATACAAAATCAGTTTTCTATGTAAGATGAAAGAGTTCGCTTGGCGGCGTCCTACTCTCCCAGGACCCTGCGGTCCAAGTACCATCGGCGCTAGAGGGCTTAACGGTCGTGTTCGGGATGGGTACGTGTGGAACCCCTCCGCCATCGCCACCAAACGCATAGCTTAGCTTACATTCAGAGATCATTCTCTGAAAACTAGATCCGAAACGAAATGTGCGATTTACAACTTGCATATTGGATAAGCCCTCGACCGATTAGTACTGGTCAGCTCCATGCATTGCTGCACTTCCACCCCCAGCCTATCTACCTCGTCGTCTTCAAGGGGTCTTACATACTGGGAAATCTCATCTTGAGGGGGGCTTCACGCTTAGATGCTTTCAGCGCTTATCCCTTCCGTACATAGCTACCCAGCGGTGCTCCTGGCGGAACAACTGGTACACCAGCGGTACGTCCATCCCGGTCCTCTCGTACTAAGGACAGCTCCTCTCAAATTTCCTACGCCCACGACAGATAGGGACCGAACTGTCTCACGACGTTCTGAACCCAGCTCGCGTACCGCTTTAATGGGCGAACAGCCCAACCCTTGGGACCTACTTCAGCCCCAGGATGCGATGAGCCGACATCGAGGTGCCAAACCTCCCCGTCGATGTGGACTCTTGGGGGAGATAAGCCTGTTATCCCCAGGGTAGCTTTTATCCGTTGAGCGATGGCCCTTCCATGCGGTACCACCGGATCACTAAGCCCGACTTTCGTCCCTGCTCGACTTGTAGGTCTCGCAGTCAAGCTCCCTTATGCCTTTGCACTCTTCGAATGATTTCCAACCATTCTGAGGGAACCTTTGGGCGCCTCCGTTACTCTTTAGGAGGCGACCGCCCCAGTCAAACTGCCCACCTGACACTGTCCCCGCACCGGATTACGGTACCAGGTTAGAACCTAGATACGATCAGGGTGGTATCCCAACGGTGCCTCCACGCAAGCTGGCGCTCACGTTTCAAAGGCTCCCACCTATCCTGTACAGATCGTACCCAAATTCAATATCAAGCTGCAGTAAAGCTCCATGGGGTCTTTCCGTCTTGTCGCGGGTAACCTGCATCTTCACAGGTATTAAAATTTCACCGGATCTCTCGTTGAGACAGCGCCCAAGTCGTTACGCCATTCGTGCGGGTCAGAATTTACCTGACAAGGAATTTCGCTACCTTAGGACCGTTATAGTTACGGCCGCCGTTTACTGGGGCTTCGGTTCACAGCTTCGGATTGCTCCTAACCGCTCCCCTTAACCTTCCAGCACCGGGCAGGCGTCAGCCCGTATACTTCGCCTTACGGCTTCGCACAGACCTGTGTTTTTGCTAAACAGTCGCTTGGGCCTTTTCACTGCGGCCCCCTCGTGCTATTCACACTACCGGGGCACCCCTTCTCCCGAAGTTACGGGGTCATTTTGCCGAGTTCCTTAACGAGAGTTCTTCCGCGCGCCTTAGAATTCTCTTCTCGCCTACCTGTGTCGGTTTGCGGTACGGGCACCATCACCTGGCTAGAGGCTTTTCTTGGCAGTGTGAGATCATGACCTTCGCTACTATAATTTTCGCTCCCCATCACAGTCCAGCCTTACGATGTGCGGATTTGCCTACACACCAGCCTCACTGCTTAGACGGACATCCATCAGTCCGCGTCACTACCCTGCTGCGTCCCCCCATTGCTCATAACGGCTTACGGTGGTACAGGAATTTCGACCTGTTGTCCTTCGACTACGCCTTTCGGCCTCGCCTTAGGTCCCGACTTACCCTGAGCGGACGAGCCTTCCTCAGGAACCCTTAGGCTTTCGGCGGATCAGATTCTCACTGATCTTTTCGTTACTCATACCGGCATTCTCACTTGTATAATGTCCAGCGCTCCTTACGGTACACCTTCAACCCTTATACAACGCTCCCCTACCCCTGATGCAAAGCATCAAGCCATAGCTTCGGTGGTGTGTTTAGCCCCGTTACATTTTCGGCGCAGAGTCACTCGACCAGTGAGCTATTACGCACTCTTTCAATGGTGGCTGCTTCTAAGCCAACATCCTGGTTGTCTGTGCAACTCCACATCCTTTCCCACTTAACACACACTTGGGGACCTTAGCTGATGGTCTGGGCTGTTTCCCTTTTGACAATGGATCTTAGCACTCACTGTCTGACTCCCGGAAGTAAGTCTATGGCATTCGGAGTTTGACTGAGCTTGGTAACCCTTGCGGGCCCCGCACCCAATCAGTGCTCTACCTCCACGACTCTGTTTTCCGAGGCTAGCCCTAAAGCTATTTCGGGGAGAACCAGCTATCTCCGAGTTCGATTGGAATTTCTCCGCTACCCCCACCTCATCCCCGCATTTTTCAACATGCGTGGGTTCGGGCCTCCAGTGCGTGTTACCGCACCTTCACCCTGGACAGGGGTAGATCACCCGGTTTCGGGTCTACGTCCACGTACTAAATCGCCCTATTCAGACTCGCTTTCGCTGCGGCTCCGGCTCTTCACCTTAACCTTGCACGGGAACGTAACTCGCCGGTTCATTCTACAAAAGGCACGCCATCACCCCTAAAACGGGCTCTGACTTTTTGTAAGCACACGGTTTCAGGTTCTATTTCACTCCCCTTCCGGGGTGCTTTTCACCTTTCCCTCACGGTACTGCTTCACTATCGGTCGCTAGGAAGTATTTAGCCTTGGCAGATGGTCCTGCCGGATTCATACGGGGTTTCACGTGCCCCGCACTACTCGGGATACATCTCGGAGAGAACCAACTTTCAAGTACAGGGCTTTTACCTTCTTTGGCGGGCCTTTCCAGACCTCTTCGTTTAACCGGTTCCTTTGTAACTCCATGTGAGATGTCCCACAACCCCAAAGAGCAAGCTCTCTGGTTTGGGCTTCTCCGCGTTCGCTCGCCGCTACTGACGGAATCACTATTGTTTTCTCTTCCTCAAGGTACTTAGATGTTTCAGTTCCCTTGGTATGCCTCTGCATAACCTATGTATTCAGTTATGAGTAACTGGAAATTACCCCAGCTGGGTTTCCCCATTCGGACACCCCCGGATCAAAGCTTGCTTACAGCTCCCCGAGGCAGTTTCGTTGTTCGCCACGTCCTTCATCGGCTCCTAGCGCCTAGGCATCCTCCGTGTGCTCTTAGTAGCTTAACCATATTTGCTCCGGTTTCGACTGCTCGCTTCCCTTGTTTTGCTTGCGCAAAGCCAAAAGTCACTCTCACTCTATACCATCGCAATGCAGTTTTCACTATTTATTGAAACTTGTTTAACACAAGTTCAGCTAGGATGATTGTTGTTTCGGTTACTTGAACCGAACAAGCATTCATCCCTAAAAGGAATGTTCTAAATCGCAAAATTTCGTTTCGATATCTAGTTTTCAAAGAACAAGCTCCATGCAAAAGCAAGCTGTTTGAGAGTTTGAGCTCTCAAAACTGAGCAACGAGTGAGTAGTTTTGCAGATCTAGTCTGCGTATTTGAATGTTTCCACGCGGGAAACGATTCTCCATAGAAAGGAGGTGATCCAGCCGCACCTTCCGATACGGCTACCTTGTTACGACTTCACCCCAATCATCTATCCCACCTTCGGCGGCTGGCTCCTTGCGGTTACCCCACCGACTTCGGGTGTTATAAACTCTCGTGGTGTGACGGGCGGTGTGTACAAGACCCGGGAACGTATTCACCGCGGCATGCTGATCCGCGATTACTAGCAATTCCGACTTCATGCAGGCGAGTTGCAGCCTGCAATCCGAACTGAGACCGGCTTTTTAGGATTCGTTCCACCTCGCGGCTTCACAGCCCGTTGTACCGGCCATTGTAGTACGTGTGTAGCCCAGGTCATAAGGGGCATGATGATTTGACGTCATCCCCACCTTCCTCCGGTTTGTCACCGGCAGTCACCTTAGAGTGCCCACCCGAAGTGCTGGCAACTAAGATCAAGGGTTGCGCTCGTTGCGGGACTTAACCCAACATCTCACGACACGAGCTGACGACAACCATGCACCACCTGTCTCCTCTGTCCCGAAGGAAAGGTACATCTCTGTACCGGTCAGAGGGATGTCAAGACCTGGTAAGGTTCTTCGCGTTGCTTCGAATTAAACCACATACTCCACTGCTTGTGCGGGTCCCCGTCAATTCCTTTGAGTTTCAGTCTTGCGACCGTACTCCCCAGGCGGAGTGCTTAATGTGTTAACTTCGGCACCAAGGGTATCGAAACCCCTAACACCTAGCACTCATCGTTTACGGCGTGGACTACCAGGGTATCTAATCCTGTTTGCTCCCCACGCTTTCGCGCCTCAGCGTCAGTTACAGCCCAGAGAGTCGCCTTCGCCACTGGTGTTCCTCCACATATCTACGCATTTCACCGCTACACGTGGAATTCCACTCTCCTCTTCTGCACTCAAGTCACCCAGTTTCCAGTGCGATCCGGGGTTGAGCCCCGGGATTAAACACCAGACTTAAATGACCGCCTGCGCGCGCTTTACGCCCAATAATTCCGGACAACGCTTGCCCCCTACGTATTACCGCGGCTGCTGGCACGTAGTTAGCCGGGGCTTTCTTCTCAGGTACCGTCACCTTGAGAGCAGTTACTCTCCCAAGCGTTCTTCCCTGGCAACAGAGCTTTACGATCCGAAAACCTTCATCACTCACGCGGCATTGCTCCGTCAGGCTTTCGCCCATTGCGGAAGATTCCCTACTGCTGCCTCCCGTAGGAGTCTGGGCCGTGTCTCAGTCCCAGTGTGGCCGATCACCCTCTCAGGTCGGCTACGCATCGTCGCCTTGGTGAGCCGTTACCCCACCAACTAGCTAATGCGCCGCAGGCCCATCCCCAAGTGACAGATTGCTCCGTCTTTCCAGTTCTCTTCAGGTGAAGAAAACAACTATTCGGTATTAGCTACCGTTTCCGGTAGTTGTCCCAAACTTGAGGGCAGGTTGCCTACGTGTTACTCACCCGTCCGCCGCTAACTATCAGAGAAGCAAGCTTCTCTTCAAGTCCGCTCGACTTGCATGTATTAGGCATGCCGCCAGCGTTCGTCCTGAGCCAGGATCAAACTCTCCAATAAAGTATTGAAAAGAGCGATAAGCTCATTTTGAAACTGACGAGATTAAAAATCTCATTTGTGCTCCAGTTGATTCAAGCCAAGGCTTGTTTCAAACTTTCGCGTTCATTCTGCAAGCAGAATGTTTACTCACTCGTTGTTCAGTTTTCAAAGATCAAACTTGTTTGTGTTACTCTTTTCGTTGTCAGCGCTGTGTTTCAGCGGCGACTTAAATAATATATCATACTGACGAAACCAATGCAATAGCTTTTTCAAAAAAACATTTAATAGATTCTAAGCCCCCAGTGACCCCACTAAAACTATAGCGAATTTGAGGCTCTATCCCCCCAACAACCCCGTCCATAGTCATGGGCTTTCTCGATATCTATTAAAGAACCCTACAAGCGTGACACTTCCATACTGCAGTAGGATTATCTGCTCTCCATACAAAACTCAAAAGGCCGGCTCTTCTCAGAGTCGACCTTTTGAAGATTAACGGTTTTCCGTTACTTTACACTGTTATTGCTGTATCCAGGGATTTCTACGCTTTTTGTTGTCAGAACTACGTTTAGTGGTTATCCCTGTGCGCTCTCTTGCTTGTTTCCCGGATACAGATACTTTAGATTTAGCTTTGGCAGCAGGTCTGGCTGTTCTGCGTTTCGCAGTTCCTGTTTTGGCTGCTTGTTTAGGCTTTGCTTCAAGATTAAACTGAGCCTCACTCTCTGTAGAAGACTGGCTTAAGTTAGCCTCGTCACGTCCACCCTTTTTGCCTTCCCCCTTACCTTGTGGAGGATACAGTTCACCAAATGCACCTAATGGAGACGGCGGCACCATGTTCTGAGTAGGGTATGGATTTTGATAGGCATACTCCAATGGCTGATTAGGCATCATGGATGTGGTCATTTCGGGTTGCATCCCATAAGGATTGTATGTGCCCCACGCTGGGTTCTGGTAGTTATGTGAGGGATGTGCGTATTGATGGTTGGGCATATGATGGTTGCCACATCCGCATGGCGGGTACGGAAGCATAGAGTAAGGAGAAATATGAGGCGGTTGTTGGTTCATATACTCATTGGCCGCAAATGGAGGGTATGGGCTGTTCACTTGACCTGATGGAGCGATCGGATACGAGTTATTCTGCATCTCAGCAGATACGTTCGGCATAACGTTGTTATGATTATACTCCGTGCCGGTCCATGGCATGTTGGATGTATTACCTATGGAGTAAGGACTCACTTCAGGTATACCTGGGAATGTAGCATTGTCGTTCGCCCCAGCCGTATACATGTTTTGTGGAGCAGCGTATACCTCTTGTGCAGGTACAGGAACTTGGGCATACGGATGCTCGGCAGGAGCATGCAGCATTTTACTGCCGCAACCACATGGAGCTTTGGTCGCAGGAGCCACTTCTGTAGGCCATTTCGTGTTGTTAGGTATTACAGGTAAAGGTAGAACTTCAGGTGAGATGTTAGGCATCGTATACGTCGGCGCTTCAGTTATCGGTTTTAATTGCACTTCGGATTTGGTATTTTCTTTCTTCTGAGCTTCCTTCTGTGGCTTCTCTTCAGGAATTTCAGGTAACTGTGGTAACACTTCCACTTCTGGCTTGATATTAGGTACGACCGGATTTGCAGGTACAGGAGCCGGAACCGCATTGGAGACTTCTGGTACAGGTGCTGGGACTACTGGTACGACTGGAGCCGTTTCTTCTTTAACTCCCGTGTATTCCTTCCCTTCAGGAGACAGCTTCTCATGAGCAACATTGGATGATGTGCCATTTTCTGAGGCCGCGTTCCCCGGTGCACTCGCTGATGGAATGTACACGATCTCCCCTACAAGAAGAGCATTAGGATTTTTCAATTGCGGGTTCGCATTGATCATATCTTTCAATGGAACTCCCCAAGCCTGTGACAACTTCCACAATGAATCTCCTTGCTGGACTTTATGGCTGTGCAATATGCCCTCCGGCTTTGGTGTTACAGGCCCCGCAGGAATTTTGACCTTCATACCGATCTCCAACTTGTCGGGATCCGCGATTTGCGGATTAGCTGCGATAATTTTGTCCAACGCTACATTATATTTTTGGGACAGCAGATATAATGTGTCGCCTTTTTTCACCATGTGTATTTTCACTTGGAACTAACCTCCTAGACGTGATACTTGGGCAGTACATTCGCCCATACCGTTACTACATCCTATGCAGAAATTGGGCCAATGACATCAACAAAGCAAAAAAAATCCTTCACGCCCCAAAAACCGCATACTCCAGATATGCTGAGTTTCTAAGACAAGAAGGATTTCCTGCTTCCCTATTCAGTTCGTTCCATTTAATCTTCCCAAACTTTGTAACCGTCTTTGTCAACAATTTGACGGAACGCTTCCAGCAGTCTCAAGGTTACAGGACCTGCAACACCCGTTCCAATCGTTCTGCCGTCCACCTCATAAGCAGCTATAACTTCTGCAGCTGTTCCAGTGAAAAAGACTTCGTCGGCAATGTACACATCATGTAGCGTAAATGGCACTTCTTTTAATTCAAGATCCAGCTCACCGCACAGATCGATAATGGCCTGACGTGTAATTCCCTCCAGTGCACCAAGATAGCAAGGTGGCGTATAAACTACACCATTTTTGATGATGAAGATGTTATCACTTGAACCCTCAGTAACGTAACCTTGGGAATTCAGCATAATCGCTTCACCAGCACCTGAGTAATTAGACTGAATTTTAACAAGAATGTTGTTCAGATAGTTCAATGATTTAATCTTTGGATTCAATGCGTCCGGGATGTTGCGGCGCTGGGATACAGACACAGCTTTTAGCCCAGTAAGATACGCTTCCTCCGGATAGATTGCCAATTGCTCTACAATGATGATAACGGATGCTTTAGGGCAGCGCAGCGGATCAAGACCCAAGTTACCAGGTCCACGTGAAACGATCAGACGAATATAACCGTTACGCATATCATTGCGACGTACCGTTTCAGCCATCACTTCCAGCATCTCATCATAAGACAGCGGAATGTTCAGACTGATGGATTTAGCTGAATCGTACAAACGATCCAAATGCGCTTTGCATCTGAAAATGTTACCGTTATAAATCCGAATACCTTCGAAAATACCGTCTCCATACAAAAATCCATGATCATATACCGAAACGGTTGCGTTCTCTTTGGTCACATATTGACCATCCAAATAAATCCATTGTTCTGACACCGATGACTGCACCTCCATAAAATTTCCATTCCTAGATTCCGAAACTACATTTATCTCGTTCATTGTACAACAAATGACAAGCTATTTCTTGCTCATTTTACCCAGTCTTATGACAACCTTCAACAATGTACGTCCTGATTCAGGTCGTTTTCAACGAAGGATATGTATAACACGGATAGCTGCCAAGAACACGTACCTGACAATTCAAAGCCTCAATCTCAGCCATGGCTGCGGTAAGCAATACCGAATCTGCACTTTCCTCAACATCAATGTAAAAATAATAACTCCCCAACCTTTTCTTCGTTGGACGAGATTCCAGTCGGGTCAAGTTCAGCTTCCGCCAGGCAAAAGCCGACAGCACCTGATGCAATGCACCCGGTGCATCTTCAGGCAATGTAACGAGCAAACTGGTTTTTACATGATCAGGCTCTCGTGGTATCTGAACAGGTTCATGGCCTATTAGCACAAAACGAGTATAGTTGTTGTCATGGTCAGTAACCCGTTCAGCCATAATGTCCAAACCGTGCTTCTGTGCAGCCAGCCTGGTGCCAATCGCGACCCAGCCTTTGCCAGGATTTTTTTTCACAATTTCTACAGCTTCCGCTGTACTGTTTACACCCTCAAGGTCTGCTCCAGGTGAATGCAAGCGAATAAAATTCTGGCACTGCGGAATCGCTACAGGATGGGACATGATCTTCGTAATTTTCCCGAAATCATATTCACCACTCTCTGCCCTGAACTCGGAGCCATGCCCAATGACATTCTGGATGGATGGATAAACCCATTCTGCTTGCATCGGAATATCAACTTCGTTAACCAGCCAGTCCATATGCAAACTAACGGAGCCTTCAATCGTATTCTCAATGGGTATGACACTGTACTGGGACTTTCCACTATCCGTAGCCCGGAAAACATCAGAAATCAGCTTGGAATGAAGCAATTCCAAAGGCTCCCCATTAAACAGAAAATCTACTGCTTCATGGGAAACTGAACCTTCAGGTAATACTGCAATTCGTTTCATGCGTTAACTTCCCCTTTAACTCTGTCCATAAAAGGACTTTCATCTTGATCAGGCAGTACGGTAACACCGTCCAGATCCGGATCCAACCACAATGCAGATGCATTGATACCTTCACGGCTCATTGTGTCTATCAAATATTGCTCCAGTTCGAGCTTACGAGTATCATGACGATCTACCAACGTCAAAACGGTAGGTCCGGCTCCACTCAATGCAGCCCCCAGGGCTCCATGACTGACCGCATGTTCCAGGATTTCAGCCATACCGGGTACCAAAGATGCCCTGTAGGGTTGATGAATCCGGTCAGACATCGCCTTTTGAATCATGTCCAATCTCCCACTTGCCAAAGCTGCAACGAGTAAGGATGATCTGCTTATGTTGTGAATGACATCAGACTTGTCAAACTGCTGTGGAATTACATTTCTAGCTTTCGAAGTGGACAACTCGAAGTCCGGTACGATGACCAACGTCTGCAAATCCTGATGCGGCTCAATGCGAATATGGTCTACCCGACTGCCATCCCACGCTGCTGTAATGATACCTCCATATAGTGAAGCTCCTACATTATCTGGATGTTTCTCCAGCGACGTAGCCATGTCCAGAAGCTTGGCATCAGATAAAGGAGTGCCAATTAAAGCATTAGCAGCAGCCAACGCGCCCACGATGGCGGATGCACTGCTTCCCAGTCCCCGAGTAAGCGGAATCTCTGAATACATGGAAATCTCCAGCTCCGGTACGGAGATTCCAGCTTCGTTGAATACCATCTGTGCAACTTCATATATCAAATTGGATTTATCTGTTGGCAGACCTGTCAGATGATCTCCATGTAAATGGAATGTTGTCTGCTCAGCCGGTTTCATCTCAAGCCATGCATACAGAGACAATGCCATGCCCAGGGTATCAAACCCTGGACCCAGATTGGCTGTACTTGCAGGTACCTTAACAGTTACCCTTTGCTGCAAACTCATACGGATTGTTGCTCCAATTGTGCAATTGCCGCCATAACCGCTTCTTCGGAATCTTCCACAACAAGCGGCTCAGTCGCTACCGTTTTGATTGCAATATTAGGATCTTTCAAACCGTGTCCTGTCAGTACACAAACCACAGTCTCTCCGCCTTTAAAGTACCCTTCACTCTTCAGTTTGTATACACCAGCAACGGAAGCAGCGGATGCAGGTTCAGCAAAAATCCCTTCACGAGCGGCGATCGTACGATATGCTGTCAGAATTTCTTTGTCAGTTACATAATTAATCTGTCCGCCAGACTCTTCAGCTGCAGCTACAGCGGTTTTCCAACTTGCTGGATTACCAATTCGAATAGCTGTTGCTACGGTTTCAGGCTCAAGGATCGGTTCACCTTTGACAATTGCCATCGCGCCTTCCGCTTCAAAACCAACCATACGTGGTAAGGAATTCGACTTTCCTGCTTCTTTATACTCTTTGAACCCTTTCCAGTAAGCCGAGATGTTCCCTGCGTTACCCACTGGAATGGCGAGTACATCAGGTGCTTGACCAAGCTGCTCAATGACTTCAAATGCAGCCGTTTTCTGTCCTTCAATCCGGAACGGATTCACGGAGTTCACGAGCGTAATTGGGTGTTTGGCTGTAATCTCACGCACAATTTCCAATGCACGGTCAAAGTTGCCATTAATCGCAATTACCTTAGCTCCATAGATCATAGCCTGAGCTAGTTTACCCAGCGCAATGTTGTTATTCGGGATCAATACGATACAATTCAGACCAGCACGAGCCGCATAGGCTGCTGCTGCCGCTGAAGTGTTACCTGTCGATGCACACATGATCGTGCGGCTGCCTTCTTCCATCGCTTTAGCAACAGCCATAACCATTCCGCGGTCTTTAAATGAACCAGTCGGATTCAGACCTTCATATTTGAAATATAAATTCAATCCCAGTTCCTCGGACAGATTCTCCGCATGAACCAGGGGTGTGTTTCCTTCATGTAGCGTAAGCAGGGGCGTGTTTTCATTAACCGGAAGGTGCTCTCTATACGTTTGCAGTAATCCTTGATATCTCATTGTGGGTAAACTCCTTTGTCGTTAATAATCCGAATATGATTGCATACATCTATATGGTTAAACGTGTACCTTAAACTTGGATTTAGATCTGAAAATTCAAACCGGAATTTGGGTACGAACTATCCTTCTACCCGGTATACACTCTTAATGCGACGAATGACGGCAAGTGATTCAAAGTGTTTCAACACTTTATCCATGCTCGCCTTGCTAGCGTTATGCGTAACGATGATGATCTCAGCATCCGGGTTGTGCTCGTTCGGCTGTTGCACAACCGAAGCCAGGCTGACTTCGTATTCAGCAAAGATTTGTGTGATTTGCGCCAGCACCCCTGCCTTGTCATCCACATGCAGCAAAATGAAGTTTTTCGACATAATGTGCTCGTCACTTTGCAGGCGCTTTTGTTTGTAAGGCACAATGGCTTTAAGACCATTCACGCCCAGCTTCAGGTTTTTGATCACAGCCACGATATCCGCTACTACTGAAGTTGCCGTCGGAAGTTCGCCTGCACCCGCACCGTAGAACATCGTCTCACCTACAGCTTCGCCATGTACATACACTGCGTTGAACACGCCATTGACGGATGCAATTGGATGATTCTGTCTTACCATCGTCGGCTGAACACTAATGGTGATCTCATCATCCCGACGATCTGCGATACCAAGCAGCTTCATCTCGTAACCGAGTCTTTTGGCATACGTAATATCTTCACGGGTTACGGATGTAATCCCCTTAACCGTCACGTCTTTCAGTTCCACATTAGTACGGAAGCCCAAAGTACCTAGGATCGCCATTTTACGAGCTGCATCGAGTCCTTCGACATCCGAAGTTGGATCAGTTTCCGCATATCCGAGTGCTTGGGCCTCCGCCAGAACCTCTTCATACGAGGCGCCTTCTTGGCTCATTTTGGTCAAAATAAAGTTCGTTGTTCCGTTCACAATCCCCATAATGCGGGTAATCCGGTCGGATGAGAAACCTTCAATCAGCGTTCGGATGATCGGAATGCCCCCAGCCACACTCGCTTCGTAGAATACATCACATTGCTTTTCCTGTGCCTTGGCCAAGATTTCGGAACCGTGCAGAGCCATTAAATCCTTGTTCGCGGTTACGATATGCTTGCCCCGCTCCAGTGCTTCAAGAATGTACTCTTTGGTCTGATCAATGCCGCCCATAACTTCCACGATAACATCAATATCCGGGTGACGAATGACTTCCCAAGGATCTTCAGTCAGCTTCGCACGGTCTACAGCAATGACACGATCCTTCTCTGTATTCTTCACTGCAATCTTCTCAATAACGATCGGTGATCCAACCTGACTGCTCAGATCCTCCTGATTTCCTTCCAGGATGCGAACGACCCCAGTACCCACCGTGCCCAGACCCAACAATCCCACTTTTACCGGTTTCACTAACGATCTACCCCCAATGTCTTTTCTCTTTCACCCCTGTACGATTCAACCATACATACAACTTATTCCTAAACGTTTTACGATAACGTCTAATTAACCTTGGCCTACAATGCGCGTGCGTCGAACCCCGGGCATATCCTGCATCCGATGGAGCATTTCTCCGATTTCCCCATGGAGGTGTGATGTCTCCACTGAAATGACAACATTGGCTCTCCCCTGGAGCGGAATACTTTGATTAATGGTTAGCACGTTGGCTCCATAACCAGCTACATGTCCGAGCACACGAGACAATATTCCTGACTGATGCTCCAAATCAATGGAGATCGTTACAATTCGCTCCCGTTCAAGCTGATTGATCAAATGAATGCCATCCTTGTACTTATAAAAAGCACTCCGGCTTAATCCAACCTGTTCAACCGCCTCATGAACTGTTTTGACATCCCCAGAAGCCAGCAGTTCTTTTACCTGCATGGTCTTCACCACAGCCTCTGGCAAAATGTCTTCCCGTACTAAGTAATAGCGTTCATTCACAGAACGTCCTCTCCTCAAAGACTCATGTATTCATATAGTGGACATTATATAGGATCTATCTCAAAAGGGCAATACCTCACATGTCTATTTTTGAAAAACTATTCCTAACAGTATACAAGTTTATCCCACGTGCAGGTAAGGAAAAATAAAAAAACGCAGAGCAGCGGGTTAACTCCCACTTCTCTGCGTTTATGTTTTAACCACTATCCGTACTGCGGCCTGCTATCTTAATAGTAGCTGCTGCCTTCCACAAATTCGAACTCAAACTCGCCAATGCGCACAATGGTGCCTTCTTCAGCTCCGCGTTTACGCAATTCCGCATCCACACCCATATAGCGCAATGTACGCGCCAGTTTGAGAATAGCTTCATGCGAATTCAGCTGCATCCGTTTCATCATACGTTCAATCTTGGCACTTTCGACTACGAAGATTTCATTCTCCCGTACAATACGGAAACCATCGTCCTCTTTTTTGTCCAAGCTGTACACTTTTCGTTCGGATAAATCAGCAACTTCTTCAACCACTGGCTCGTCCGGAATTTGATCCAGCAGATCAGCCGCACGATACAGGAGCTCTTGAATCCCTTTCCGTGTCAGGGACGAAATAGGCATAACTTCAATATCCGGTTGAACTTCACGAGCCTTCTGCAAAAACTCTTCCAGATTAGCTTCGGAATCCGGCATGTCCATTTTATTGGCTGCTACAACTTGTGGTCTCTCAGCGAGGACAGGATTGTACAATTTGAGTTCCTCGTTGATTTTCTGCCAGTCTTCGAACGGATCACGTCCTTCTGAACCAGACATGTCAACAACATGAACGATAATACGTGTACGTTCTACGTGACGCAAGAACTCATGTCCAAGTCCAATACCTTCATGAGCACCTTCAATTAGACCCGGCAAGTCGGCCATAACAAAGCTTCGACCTTCACCCACACCAACAACACCCAGGTTAGGAGTAATGGTTGTAAAATGATATGCTCCAATCTTTGGCTTGGCTGCCGAAACAACAGACAACAGTGTAGATTTCCCGACACTTGGGAAACCAACCAAACCGACATCTGCCATGACCTTAAGCTCAAGTACGATGTAACGTTCTTGACCTTCTTCGCCATTTTCGGCCAGTTCTGGCGCTGGATTGTTAGGCGTGGCAAAACGAATGTTTCCCCGTCCGCCTCGTCCGCCACGAGCAACAACAACCTGTTGACCATGACGTGTCAAATCAGCCAGTACTTCTCCACTGTCTTCATCCAAAATCACGGTTCCAGGTGGAATACGTACAATCATGTTCTCAGCGTTCGCGCCATGCTGACTTTTATTACGTCCCTTCTCACCACGAGGGGCCTTGAAGTGACGCTGGTAACGGAAATCCATCAACGTACGCAGACCTTCATCCACACGAAAAATGATGTCAGCTCCTCTGCCTCCATCACCCCCGGCAGGTCCGCCGTTCGGTACATACTTCTCACGACGAAACGAAATAATTCCGTCCCCTCCGTCTCCGGCTTTCACATAAATCTTCGCTTTATCTACAAACATTGGTTAACCCCTTCTTCCTATATTCCGCAAGGCATTCTGAATTGTATAAACGTATCCTCAGACGGAAGCTGCTCCGTTCTGACTTTTTTTCCTTTGAGTACGGCATTGAGCTGCCGCAATGTTTCCGGATCGGGTGTTTGATCCCCATCCAGCCGGACAACCACATCTCCGTGATCCTGTCCGAAGTTCAAGGTCAGTTTGCGAACCTCTCCCCAAGACGACCGGCCGCCGCCATATTGATAGGCTCGAATCGCATCGGCAATCGCCCCCGTAAGCGACTCGCCATCCTCGGGAGAGACCAGAGCACTAAGCTGCAACTCTTCCTCTACGACCACATGCAATTCCAGAGCGACTCCACTGGTCCGGAAAGATTGAAGATAAAATACGAGTGAAGGAATACCCAATCTGGAGATTCGGCTTTCTTCGTTAACCCGCTCTACTATTCTTTCCACACATTGCACTGATTTATCAAGTTTGCCCAGTCTAAGATATCCATACAATACCTGAAGATCGTTCATCCAATCATGCCTATGATGATTTAATGATGCAATTGCTGTCTTTTCCATAGATTGTATGATGGTTCTGCGTTCCGCCTCTGCTTGTCTCTTCATCACATTCACAGAAACAAAAAGCACCGCGACGGACCACAATGCGTATACAGCAATTAAAATAACCACTGGATACAGCATAACGAAAACCAAAGGAATCAGAAGTGAACATGCCGCAATCCAGGGCACTCTTTTCCAAGATTTCATGGCTTCTCCCCGTTCTACAAAACTCGGTTGGTTTAAACCCCACCGTAACCAAGTATAACATGTCTTTTCTGCCAGTTCATTACCGAATAACCTATAAATACAAAAAGCCTCCGGCAAAAATGCCGAAGGCTCCTTAGGCGGAATGCCGATATTATGCTTCTACTGCAGCTGCTACTGGAGCAACATTCACAGGGTAGATGCTTACTTTTTTACGATCGCGTCCCCAACGTTCGAATTTCACAACGCCGTCAACTTTCGCAAACAAAGTGTCATCTTTACCGATACCCACGTTAGTACCTGGGTGAATTTTCGTTCCGCGTTGGCGAACGAGAATGCTACCACCAGTTACTGTTTGTCCGTCAGCACGTTTAACGCCAAGGCGTTGTGCGTTACTGTCACGACCATTCTTCGTGGAACCTACACCTTTTTTCGATGCGAATAACTGAAGATTTAATTTCAACATGATTGGTTGTCCTCCTTCTTTAATTATTTGACTTGCTCTATCTGAATATACTTTCCGTATGACTCTGCAATATCAGTGAGCATAAGCACCATGGATTCGAGTAGCAATTGTACCTGGGACCAGGTTCCGTCTTTCTCCAACACCGGTAAAGAAGCGCTTAAAAAGCCATTCTTCATCTTGGCGTCCATTTCGACACCAGTCAATGTTTCGATCGAGTTCACCGTACCCACTGTAACAGCGGATACCCCGGCACATACGATGTCTTCTCCTTGCTTGGCAAAATTAGCATGCCCTTTGATGGAGAACCGATCGATGCTCCCGTCATCATTACGAAAGATTTGAACGATAATCACTTATCGCACCTTCTTACGCTTTGATTGCTTCGATAGTTACTTTTGTATACGGTTGACGGTGACCTTGCTTCACATGGTAGTTCTTTTTAGGTTTGTATTTGTATACAACAACCTTTTGTCCTTTGCCATGTTTCTCCACTTTAGCCGTTACAGTTGCTCCGGAAACCAATGGTGTACCTGCTGTCAAACCTTGATCGTTAGATACAGCCAGGACACGGTCGAACGTTACGCTTTCGCCATCGTTCGCAGTCAATTTCTCGATGAACAGAACATCGCCCTCTTGGACTTTGTACTGTTTGCCACCTGTTTCAATAATTGCGTACATTTGCCTTGCACCTCCTCATGTCTCAGACTCGCCCGGTCTCAGGTGACAGTGTCCTTGCGGAACTGTTCTTGTACCCGGCCAGTGCGGTTACAGCATGTGCAAGACCAATAGGCTAAACACATACCTGATGATTATACCACCAACTATACTAAAAATCAATGCAACGGCGAAATATATCTTTTGCCTGTCCCATGACAGGAAGAACACGGCTCCACGTATGGAAGCGTGCTCTCTTCCCGTACCTTCTTACGGGTAAGTTCGAGCAATCCCAACTTGGTCCAACCCATTACAAAAGCCTTGGTTCGATCCTTCTTGAGTTCATTTTCCAGCGTTGCCGCAACTTCATGCCGATTCATCGCTTCCTCCATATCAATGAAGTCCACAATAATCATGCCACCGATATCCCGAAGACGCATTAAACGGGCGATCTCAACCGCTGCCTGCATGTTCGTCTCCGTTACGGTCTCTTCCAGACTGTCGCCCCCTGCTCCCGTGTACTTGCCTGTATTAACATCGACTACAGTGAGCGCCTCGGTATGATCAATGACAATATATCCGCCACCAGGCAGCCATACCTTGCGGGCAAAATCCTTGTTCAACTGCTCCTGCACACGATAAGCAGCAAAAATTGATCCTTCTCCCCTGTATACCTGTACTTTAGGTTGATGGCCCGGACAGATTTCCTCCAGCAAAGCACTCAACTCACGGGCTTGTACTTCATTGTCCGTAATTACTTCATCGCTGCCAGGCGTATACACATCACGAATGATCCGCTGAACCATACTGTGATCCCGATGTAGCAGGCTTGGTGAAGGCAAACTATCTGCTTTTTCACGAATCAGACGCCACTGCTCACGTAATGTTTCCAGGTCGGCCTGAATGGCTTCCTTCTGTTCCTCTGCGGATACGGTTCGTATGATAAGACCCTCTTCGTCCCGTCTCAATTGTTCACCCAGCGTTTTGAGGCGGGATCGATCCCCCTCACGGGCAATTTTCTTGGAGACGGCTACATAGTCCGCTAAAGGCATGTAGACAAGCCAGCGGCCCGGCAGCGAATAATGAGTCGTCACCCGGGCTCCCTTGCTTCCTACTGGTTCCTTCAGGACCTGGACGATTACATCCTGACCTGGACGAAGCAGCTCCGAAATTGAAGGCTTCACTTTGGGTTGTTTCTCCAGATTGGGATGCAATACATCGTCTACATACAGAAAAGCATTCTTTTTCTGACCGATATCCACAAAAGCAGCTTGCATACCTGGTAACACGTTCACTACCCGTCCTTTGAAATACGAACCCAGCAGTCCACGCTCGCGTGTACGCTCTGCCATGAATTCTACAGCTTTGCCTTCTTCCAGAAGCGCCATTTGCATGAGGTTATGTTCATTATGTACAATCATTTGTTTCATGGCTTCACCTCTAGAAGACAATTCAATTTCATCCACATCCATTCTGTATCATTGCCATACTCATTGTACATGTATTAACCCAATTCAGGACATATTCACCAAGATGCTACAACTTATCCGTGTCTTGTTTGAAATAAGAACCGATGATTCGCTGCTCAGGCAAAACGGCCATGATTCTTCCCTGTCTATTCATCACATATATCATATGGTATCTTTCTCTCTTTAATAGACGCAAAATAGTCTCCAAAGGTTTCGCCGGAAATGAGATAATCGGCTGCGCCAAACTGCCTGTAGCTGCATGACGGGTGAATGCACTTTCACGATTCATCAGAAATCGGATAAACCGGTATGGGATATTTCGGTAATCAGTCACATTGGAATAGAACAGAAAAATTCCGATCAACAGAATATTTAGCGGCAGCCCGTAATCACCGGTAAACCATCGACCGACGGCAACCAAGATAACCCCTGCGCTACACAGAATGCTGATTCTGTAAGTCCACATCAATGTCGTATAGTAGGGAGCAGCAATACTAACGAGTGCCTGTACAATTTTACCGCCATCCAGCGGCAACACGGGTAGTAGGTTAAATAGGGCAATCAGCAGATTCCCCTGTATAATATAATCCAGAAAAAGCGGGTCTCCCAAGTTCCCGTACTTCAGCAACAAAACAACTCCAACCATGAGCATATTTTGAAAAGGACCTGCCAAAGCGATAATGATCTCCCGACGCGCTGTAATATTTCCGGCATCCTCAATAACGGCGACGCCGCCAAAAGGAAGCATCTGTATCGAAAGGACACGGCAGCCCAGAAGGGCTGCCGCTGCAGCATGTCCACATTCATGAATAAAAACGATGGCAAACAGCGTGATGAGTTCAATAAAGTTCCCGGTCAACAGGGAAGCCATCATGATAATCACAAAAAAAGGATGAAACGAGATACGTACACCCCACAACCTAATCAAGGGCAACCACTTCCGCAGGGTCTACGTACTGCTCGCCCTCTTTTACAGCGAAATACAAAGTGGCAGGTTGATCATTTCCAATATCCTTTAGGCTACCGACCGCGTCACCCGCTTCTACCCAATCATTCACCTGGACTTCACTTTCGTTCAAACGTCCGTATATGGCTGTGACTTGACCAGAGTGCTGGATTACAACCGTTGTCCCATTTTCCGGATCATCCAATACTTGAAGTACTCGTCCGGCATCTGAACTGACTACTTGAACAAGTCCCGTACCGCCAGCTTCGGGAACAATCTCAATGCCTTTCATGCTCAGTGCAAAAGGCTGAACCACGGTTCCCGAGATCGGTTTGCCCAGCAGGTGTCGAATACCCGAACTGTTCACAGGATCGGTGGTATGTCCAAGAACAGGCAGGAATGATGGCGTTCCGCCAAAATGCCTTTCGTACCAGGCAGCGGCATAGGCAAAATCCATATCCCGATGCAGCACATCGGCTATCACGGTTTTGGCAGGTGTCGTCCATGAGGTGTTCAACTGGAACAAACCCCAGACGCCGCCGAATAATAAAATGCTAACCACCGTTCGACCTACGAATGACTTCATCAAATTGAAGCGTGGATGGCCGCCAGGACCATAATGCCCGTTCTCTTTTTTCCACAGCCATTCCGGGTCTCTTTCCTGTTCTGCCAGCGAAGATCTTGCCGTTCGCAGATTATCTTGTATATCCATAGACGAGAACGGATTACGTTGCGCAGATGTACGCTTATCGGATACCGAGCCCGATTCTCGTTGCTGCATAATTTCTTCCGTAGCACCATCCATTAACCGCCGAATGCGCTCTTCTCTTCTCTGCTTGATTCTGAGTTTCGTATTCATGGAATGTCCTCCCGCCGAGGCTTGTTTACTACATCCTATGAGGGGCTCGTTCATAATATGAACAAGCTTCGGCTGGAAGCAAAAATAACCCCACAACGTGGAGTCCTCCTGTGAAGTATATATATCCTGTTCTATACAAGACGCCTTTAATAAAATGCTTCATAATATTCAAAAAGCCGGGCTTGAGGGCCACGGCTATCATACATGAATGTGATGAGAAAGAACGCGTTAACCCATTCCAAAGAACTTCTTAAAACGTGTGAAAGCACCCTTTTTTTGCTCCAATTGCATCAGAGGAACGGTATCTCCCAGAATACGACGGGCAATATTTCGATAGGCAATGGCCGCAAGTGAATCCGGATTCATTACTGTGGGCTCTCCCGAGTTGGCTGCCTTGATGACAAGCTCATCATCAGGAACAATCCCAATCAAATCAATGTTAAGTACTTGTAAAATGCCGTCAATGTCGAGCATGTCGCCTGATTTGACCATATTGTTACGGATACGGTTCACGACCAGTTTTGGTGATTGAATGTGTGAACTCTCCAGCAAACCAATGACACGGTCCGCATCACGGACAGCCGCATTTTCTGGTGTAGTGACCACAATCGCCTGGTCAGCTCCTGCAACCGCATTTTTGAACCCCTGCTCAATTCCGGCTGGACAATCAATAATGACGTATTCAAAATCTTTTTTTAATTCGAGAATAATGTCCTTCACCTGTTCTGGTGACACAGAGTTCTTATCTCTCGTTTGTGCTGCAGGCAGCATATATAATTCTTCGAAACGTTTATCTTTGACCAAAGCCTGATTCAGTCGGCAGCGGCCGTCTGCAACGTCGCACAGATCATAAATGATCCGGTTTTCGAGTCCCATCACGACATCCAGATTGCGGAGGCCGATATCGGTATCTACCAGACAAACCTTTTTGCCGAGCAGCGCCAGCGCTGTCCCGATGTTTGCCGAGGTGGTTGTTTTACCCACGCCGCCTTTACCCGAAGTGATCACGATCGCCTCTCCCATGAGCTACACTCCTTTAAACACATTAAAATCTCGGCGCAACCGAACGATATTGCTCATCTTGTCGATCTGCATCTGATTGTCCTGTAAATAAGCAAATTCCATTCCGGTCTCTCGGCTCTCCCACTCATCGGGAGGACGGCTGATGATGTCAGCGATCCGCAGCTGCGTTGGTGCAAACACCGAAGCAGCAATGATCGAGTCTTCGTCCCCACCAATTCCAGCGTGAGCCATGCCTCTGAGTGAACCCAAAACATATATATCTCCGGTACACGTTACTGTGCCCCCCGGATTGATATCACCAAGAAACAGTAGATTCCCTTCATGATGAAGCACCTGACCCGAACGCACCATACCACACATGGTTACAATCGGCGGCGGCCCTTTAACCTCTGGTTTAAGGGCCGGTGAGTCTATGGAACGAATGAGCAAATTCCCTTTTTGTTTCAATATATCAAGAATTGCTTCTTTCTGGTCCTCCGTCACTTCCCGGTTGCCCAGTTTGATATCCACATGAACTATCGGTCCGGTCAAAATATTTTGATGGCTGTGTTCCAGCTTATAGCGGAGCTCGTAGAGCAATTCCTCGAATTCACATTGATCGTCCAACAGGAAAACCAGGCCGTCTCGGATGCCTTTAATCGTTACGTGATTCGATTTTACCGTCATAAGCCTGTCCCTCCCATCTCATTACATTTCGTGCCCGGGTCCCCAAGTTCCTGCTTCTCACTCCATAAATGTATCAAGAAGCTTCTTGTGCTTTGCTCTTTCTCTTACCAATCCGCTCCAGTTGTTTCCGAAGAGGAACATAAATGATCAGCGCGAACACAAAATGAATGAACAAATTGGGAATCATGTATTCAAGCAATGCCCAGTCAAATGTCACATGATTGAGTTGGAAGAGCTTGTACAGAAAGAATAACATGGTGTCATTCAGCAGACTTCCCAAAAGGACGACGGAAACCATAACCGGCAGTGGTGCGCGTGGCGCTTGAAAAATAAGTCCCATCATATATGCCGATAATCCCATCGAGAATCCGTATGGTCCAATCATTTCGCCGTAAAATACGACATCGTGTAAAAGTCCAAATAATATGCCAAGCACCAACGCCGTGTGCCGATGATGATATACAGCAATAAACAAAATCACGATGTAGACCAGATTGGCAGAAATACGCATTTGCCAGGCCGAAGGAATGAGCAGCGGAAGGATCGTTCCTTCAACAATGAACAAAACGAACAGTAACAGGAATAAGACTTGCTTGCGCGTTATCATTATTCTTTTACCTCAGGAGGGATGATCACAATCAGCTCTTTCCAGTCCAGAAAGCTTGCATATGGCTTAATTGTAGCTGTTTGTGTTAAACCATATTCGCTTTTCTCAACCTTCTTCACTTCTCCGATACGCATATACTTCGGAAAATTGTTGATAATTCCGGAGGAGATGATTTCATCACCGTCTTTGATATTTGAATCTTCCGAAATCTTGGTCATTTTAAGCATGCCAGTCTTCGGATCATAACTTTCAATCATACCAAACACTTTTTCTTTACCAACCGCTGTAGCTGCAATGGCATTGGAAGTTGGATCATTAGCGTCCATGGAAGTTAACAGATTAACTGTTGACGTGTATGAACTGACATGACTGACAACCCCAACCAGCCCCTCTTGCGAAGTAACAGCCATTCCAGCCTTGATTCCCGCATTTTCACCAATATCGATATTAATCGTTCTGCTGTTCGGGTCAGAGTTGGCACTGATGACTTGAGCAATTCGTGAACCGTAGTTATACCGATTCTTTTGTTCCTCGGTAAAATTGAGAGCTTTCTGGAGCTGTTCATTCACCTGCTCCATATCATTGTATTTCAGTCGATCTCGGGTATAGTGACCCATTGCAATACGAAGCTCTTCATTTTCTTGATATACCGTACGCATGTTCGCCAAATCTTTGAAAAAGCCCGCTACAGAAGAAGCGGGCTTGTAAAATACGTATTGTACAAATCCGACTGAATCCTTCAGGAATTTCTCCGGCCAGGATAGAGCGGTTCGCGGACCGAGCGTAAAGCCCATTAACGCGATAAATGTAACAAGGCCCACCAGCAAAACAAAAAGTCTTTTGTTACCCAGCAGTTTAAACAGTTCGACCACCCTCTAACATCCATTATTCTCTTCCGAGCCATGCCCGGCGGGGAGACTGTCAGACTTATAGTCCCATCGAGAATATCAGCCGATTCTCCCCGGGTATGCGGGTAATAGCTCTCCCGGGGTTAACCGGGTCCTCTTCGTTGATATCATGCCCCTTGGTCGATAAGCGAGCCAAGCATAGCATATATCAATTAACGTTTGGAACGAACTGCCGAACTGCTTCTGCTCTTGAACAAATGAATATTCTCAAGCGCTTTACCTGTTCCGATTGCAACGCAATCGAGCGGGTTCTCTGCTACGATAACAGGCATTCCTGTCTCACCAGCAAGCAGCTTGTCCAGATTGCGAAGCAATGCGCCACCACCTGTGAGAACAATACCACGGTCCATAATATCTGCTGCCAGCTCAGGAGGACATTTCTCCAAGGTTACTTTTACAGCTTCAACAATGGCATTCACCGTATCCGCCAGAGCTTCGCTGATTTCATCCGAAGTAATCGTAATCGTCTTCGGTAGGCCTGTAACGAGGTCGCGTCCACGAATTTCCATTGTTTCCACTTGCTCAAGCGGCATAGCTGATCCGATATCCATTTTCAACTGCTCCGATGTACGTTCACCGATCATCAGATTATACTGGCGTTTAATGTATTGAATCACGGATTCATCCATCTCGTCACCCGCTACACGAACCGAACGGCTTGTTACAATACCGCCAAGAGAGATGACAGCCACTTCCGTTGTACCGCCACCAATATCGACAACCATACTACCCGTTGGTTCCCATACAGGCAGATCTGCACCAATGGCAGCTGCAAAAGGCTCTTCAATCGTATAGGCTTCACGTGCACCAGCTTGTTTTGTTGCATCTTCAACCGCGCGTTGTTCTACTGCGGTAATCCCGGATGGTACACATACCATCACGTTCGGATGACGTTGGAACATGGAGCGTTGTTTCTGCGCCTCACGGATGAAATATTTGATCATCGTTGCCGTTGTATCGAAATCGGCAATAACGCCATCTTTCATTGGACGAATGGCACGAATGTTACCTGGTGTACGTCCAATCATTTTTTTGGCGGCTTCCCCTACTGCCTCGATGGTTTTTGTATCTGTCCGTATAGCGACAACCGAAGGTTCGCGCACCACAATTCCTTTTCCACGTACATAAACCAGCGTATTCGCTGTCCCCAAATCAATACCCAAATCTTTCGTAAAACCACCAAACATGACGTAATCTCCTTTTCTGCCTCATATAGCCGCCCCAGTGAATCAAGAGCGTTTCATTTTCATTCCCACCAAAATGGTGGAGCTAATATTCGCATTTGTTTTGTGTTGCAATGTTTTGCATTTGTAAAGTGAACCTATCTTCTACGGACAACGCCGTCAACATTCATAGGAAAACATCAACGCCAACCATTATATTATACTAAGCCCTTCTCCTTCAAACTTACGTACGTTCCATCTCCGATAATAATGTGATCCAGCACGTCTATGCCAACAATTGCACCGGCTTCGATCAGTCTTTTGGTTATTTGGATGTCCTCTGGACTAGGCGTAGGATCACCGCTGGGATGGTTGTGTGCGCACACAATAGAGGCGCTGCTGCATTTGATGGCAGCCCGGAACACTTCACGTGGATGTACAATCGAAGCGTTAAGGCTACCCATGGAGAGTGTTTCCTGGGCAATAATGTGGTTTTTGCTATTCAGGAAAAGACACACAAAGTGTTCTTTCTGCAAGTAACGCAATTGTTCGGTAAGGATATCGGCCGCATCACGAGGGGTACGAATTGAAGTTGACTGTGTAAGTCTGCTCTTCGCAATCCGATGACCAAGCTCAATACTGGCTTTCAGTTGTACAGCCTTGGCCATGCCGATTCCCTTCATCGCAGTCAATTCTTCCAGGCTCAGATCCATCAACGAGCGAATTCCACCCGTTTCGGTCAGAATCCGCTGTGCCATATGCACTGCGGATTCCTGTCTTGTACCTGTTCGAAGTAAGATCGCCAGCAATTCAGCATGGCTTAAGGCGCCCGCCCCGTATTCCATCATGCGTTCTCTCGGGCGTTCTTCCTGGGGGATGTCGCGCATCATATATTGAGGCGACTCCATATGTTCCCTCTTTTCAGATCGTCAATTGCGGAATTTCATGTACGTGGCAATACATGTACGCCGAATCCATCCAGCATGTCGCTTAGCAAGGACAACGGTAGGCCCACCACATTGAAATAACATCCTTCAACACGTTCTATCAATGAAGCACCAATGCCCTGAATGGCATATGATCCCGCCTTGTCCGAAGGCTCTCCAGTCTGAACATACGCACGAATCGTAGCTTCAGACAGTTCCTTCATCGTTACATTAGTCTGTCGATATTGAACCATGGATTGTCCATTACTTGCATCGATACAAGCTACTCCCGTGAAAACACGGTGTACACGCCCCTGTAGACGAGATAACATTCGTTCAGCGTCCGCTTCGTCTACGGGTTTACCAAGAATATCACCATCCAGAACGACAACAGTGTCACTACCAACAATAACAGCATCCTGTTCGCGACCTTCCAGCCCGCGATAAACGGCAAGCGCCTTACGCATCGCAAGCTCCTGTACCGTCTGTTCAGGAGTCCATTCCGGCGGTGTATCTTCATCGGCGTGACTTGGTATTACTTCAAAAGCTAGATGGAGTGATGCGATCAGTTCTTTACGCCGCGGCGAAGTGGAAGCCAGAATAATACGACGCTGTTGTGTTTTATCCAAAATAACCGGCCCCTTAAGCTACGGCGACATCCTGTCGGATCACGCTAGTAGATATCATTTTTTTTAGTTTCTTCGTCAAAATTCGTCATTCTCCTATAACCTGCGATACAGCCATACAGCAGCAATAATACCGATCAGACTCAGGAGGCTCATTTGAAATTGAAGTGAAATATCATAACTGATAATATCCAGATCAGCCTGCGGCGACCAACGAATGGTCGTGGCTTTCGTTAGAAAGGCAACGGCCTTTACAGGCTGCAGTGCCTTGGCGATCCACGCACCGGCTAGCCAGCCGAGCAGCAGAAACAGCAATAACATGCCGAAGTTTTTTTTCATCGGTGATCTTCCCTCGCCATTTTTTGACACCCACATTATTATACGGGGTTTTGTACGTCAATACAAACACAAATCCGGCAAGGGGAACTATTTCCAGTTCCTTGCCGGATAGGTATTTCAAGGCCGTGTTATGGGAAAGTGTTAATTACTGTTTTATCGCTTCAAGCCATTTTTTTTGCTGTAATACATATTCCATGAGATCGGACTGTACAGACCACATATGAACATTAGCCGGATTTTTGTTGTATTCGGCAAGTGCGGTTACCGCACTGTTCATCGATTTCTCCATCGCGGAAACATAGGGTTGTACGTCTGCACTCAGACCCGGTGCAATACTATTCAAACCGGTCAGCCAGAGCTGATGCTGGTTCTGTAATGAGGTCATCGTTTCGGTTGAGACGGCTTCTGGAACAGACTGACCAAGTTGCTGGATCGAGAGGGTAGACAGTTGTTCAACCAAAGCTGAGCCGCTTGCGAAGAAATGCTGCACATCCTCTGCTTTTCCGCCGAATACTGCCGGGTTCACTTCTGGGGTGACGATTTCCTTGACGTACAGCTCCACTCCTTCCGCCTTAAGCCTTGAGCTGAGCAGCTTGGCCTCCTCACGGTCAGCCGAAATGCCAGCATACACCCGATTACCATCCTCCGGGTCGGAGCCTGCGGCAATGCCTGCCTGGGACAGTTCCACCTTCGCCTGTTCAGCGCGTTCAGGAGAACTGAATACACCATATTGCAGGGCATAATAGCTGCCACCTGTAGTTGTTGCCTGGAGCTGCTGTTCCGAACCTGCCACTCCCTGCTGACCTGTTACGGCAGATACCGCCTGATTGGCAGGTATCTTGCTCCCAGGATCTACGGCCCCTTCACGATTAAAAAAAGAAAGAATAACCATGCCGAAGAGGGCCCCGGTCACAAGCGCACCCGTTACTGAACCAATCATTTTCCAGCCCCTTGGGGGACGATTTCGCTTATAAGAGTAGTTTTCACTATCTGCAAGCCAATCATGACCTCCATAATTCTCGTCCGATCTGTTCTCGTCCTCATCTCCCGGATACGCAGTAAGATGATTATAATTGTATCCAGGCTCATCGAGTTTCGAATCCTTGTCCGTTCTTTGGTAAGGATCAGGTACAGTGGAGCCTGTCAGTATCGTCTCTCCCCAGTCACCGGGAATATCCTCTGGTGTCCATGAAGGCGTTGAATTCAACCGCGTTGGTGTTGGCGTTGGACTGTGCGGAATTTCTTCACTCAAAGCTGCAAATGTGCTGGATGTGGGTATCCCCTTGTTTTCAGGCTTGTCCGACTCTTTATCCCCAAAGCGAAACGTCATTCTAGCATTGCTCACCCCGTACCCTCTCCTTTGTCCCATTTATATCAGCTATATGCGGAGAGAATCAGAAACATTCCATTTCATGCAAAAAAACCGCCTGCTTCGAAATGAAGTCAGGCGGTTTTACAATTGTATTTATTTCAACCCTTTGGCAAGTGTATCGCCAACTTTCCAGATATCACCCGCGCCCATCGTGAGCACAAGATCGCCTGGCTGAAGACGGTTCTGCAAATCTGCAACAACTTCTTCCTTTGTCGGAAGATAACGCGCAGAAGCATTACTGTTTTGAACGATGAGTTCAACCAGTCTAGCCGAGTGAACACCTTCAATCTGTTTTTCACCCGCAGGGGAATAGATATCGGTAATGAGAACCTCATCCGCTTCTGCAAAGGCGCGACTGAACGCATCAAGCAGGAAGAACGTACGTGTGTAACGCTGTGGCTGGAATACCGCAATGATACGTTTCCCCGTTGCTTTGGCCGCACTGATTGTAGCCTCAATCTCGGTCGGGTGATGAGCATAATCATCAATAATCAGCATATCACGCGCCTCGCCCAGCACCTGGAATCTGCGTTTCGCTCCATGGAACTGGATAATTGCAGCCGTAATTTTCTCAAATGAAATACCTGCTTCCAGACAGGTAATAACCGTAGCCATCGCATTATAAACGTTGTGTTTACCTGGAACTGACAACTCCACCTTACCCAACACATTGCCCTGATGGCTCATCGTAAAGGAAATTCGGCGGTCACCAAGCACGATATCTGTTGCCGTATAATCAGCAGCATAATCAATGCCGTATGTGGTCACCCGTGATTTCAGCTCTGGTAAAATGGCTTGAACATTCTCGTCGTCAGCACACACAATGGCCGTGCCTTCTGGACGAATCTGACTCAGAAACTGCACATAAGCCTTTTTGAGTTCCTCAAAATCACTGTTGTAGTTCTCAAGGTGATCCGCTTCAATATTTGTCACAATACCGAGCCAAGGGTGATACTGCAAAAATGAACCGTCGCTCTCGTCCGCCTCTGCCACGACCCAGTCGCCTTGACCTGCCTTAGCATTGGTCCCCACGTTCATGATTTCCCCGCCAATGATGTACGTCGGGTCTGTATCACATTTATCCATAACGAGTGCAATCATGGATGACGTGGTTGTTTTGCCATGAGCCCCGGCTACAGCCACACCTTTGCGCTCGTTCAGCAAACGCGCGAGCATCTGGGCGCGATGCAAAATCGGGATGTTCAGCTTTTCAGCTGCCACCCGCTCCACATTATCAGCAGGAGCTGCCGTAGAGTAGACAACTAGATCTGCCCCGTTTACGTGCTCTGCGGTATGTCCGATATATATTTTCGCTCCCTTGGCTGCCAGCTTCTCGGTCAACTCCTGTGAAGCGACATCCGATCCGGTAACGGTGTATCCCATCTCAAGCATAACTCTCGCGATGGCACTCATGCCATATCCGCCAATCCCTATAAAATGAACGTGTTCCGATGTATTTAACAAAACTTTCACCAACCTTTTTCAGAATCGGTTTGATGCAAAAGGGCTGCCCGCACATCTGCAATCAGGTACAATGTGCCGGACACCACCCCCAGATCTTCCGCTTCCGTCCGTGACTTCAATAGATCAAGTGCCTTTGCCCATTCGGGCTCGACGATGATTTCCAGCTCCGATTTCGCAATGGCGGGACGTACCCGTTCGACGATCTGCAGCAATTCGGCTGCATCCATTTTGCGTCGGAAATCTGGCTCGGTCAGGATCAGCGTATCCACTAGTGGCAGTATATGCTGCAAATACGCTTCGTGATGCTTATTCGCCAGCATGCCCATCATCAAAATTAACTTGTTGTGAGGATATACGTCGATAATGCTCTTGGCCAGCGATTCGGCCCCCTCCGGATTATGAGCTCCATCCAGTACAATGCGGGGCTGATCAACCACTTTCTCGAACCGTCCTGCCCAGAAGGCATGTTCCAGTCCAAGTGCAATATCTTCATCATCCAGCATAAATGCCATGTATTGGCGAAGCAACTCCAGTACCATAAGTGCACCCGCTGCATTGTCGCATTGATGTACGCCCTGCATGCGGATACGAGCGTCCAGATCACGGAACGGTCCTGTAAAATGAAAAGATTGTCCGTTCTCATCACTGTCCAGTCTATGATAGGAGAAACGATCTCCCGCCAGATACACGGTTGAACGTAGCCGCTCTGCCGTCTCCTGGATCACCTTCACAGCCTCTGGCTGCGTGGCACAGGAAACAACGGGTACCCCCGCCTTAATAATACCTGCCTTCTCTCCAGCAATCGCCTCAATCGTATCTCCCAGTACATCCGTATGGTCCATACCGATATTGGTAATGACCGATACCACGGGTGTAACAATATTCGTTACGTCCATCCTTCCCCCGAGCCCTGTCTCCCATACCACAATGTCAGGGTAGCACTCTTCCGCATAATACAGAAGAGCGATTGCTGTAGATACCTCAAACATCGTAGGTGATCCAAGGGGAGTTGAAGCCATCTCTTGAACCAATGGATACAGGCGGTTTGAGAGTTTGAGCAAAGTTTCTTCCGGGATATCTTCACCGTTGTACTGAAAACGGTTTGTGAATTTGGTGATATAAGGGGACGTAAACGTTCCAACATCATATCCCGCCTGAAGAAGCACTGACGTCAAAAAAGCGCAAGTCGAACCTTTGCCGTTCGTTCCCGCGACATGAATAAATTTGAGACGCTGGTGAGGATTGCCCAGCAATGACATCAATCCCTCGATTCGTTCCAATCCAGGTCGGATGCCAAAAGGAATAAGGCCATTGATCCAGTTCACGGCCTCGTCATAGGTAAGTAAAGGAGATGCTATTTCTGTCCCGTTAAGTTCCGTCATATGATTCACCTTTGGTTTGAGTTTGGTTGAAAAAAGCGGCCGGATGGCGCAGAAGCACTCCATCCGACCCGAATATATTAACCTTTCAGTTCCTTGATTCGTGCAATCACCTTATCCCGTTTATCGGAATAATCCGCTTGCTTGGCGCGCTCTTCTTCAATAACCTTGGCAGGAGCCTTGGCAACAAAGCCTTCGTTCGCAAGCTTTTTCTCCACACGGAGTACTTCGCCCTCAAGGTTCTGCAACTCTTTCTCCAGACGAGCCACTTCCTGATCAATATCAATAAGACCCGCCAGCGGCAAGTACAGCTCAGCCCCAGTAATGACAGCAGTCATTGCTTTATCCGGTGAGCTCAGATCCAGGCCGCTGTCGAACTCGGACGTATTACAGAAACGTTTGATGTAATGGCTGTTGCGTTCAATGATGCTGGATGTCTCTGCGTTGTTCGCTTTCACCATCAATTCAATTTTCTTGCTCATTGGTACGTTTACTTCTGCACGGATGTTTCTTACTGCACGAATGGTATCCATAAGCAGGTTCATCTCGGCAACCGCTTCTGGGTTCTCCAGTGCAGGGTCATACACCGGCCAGGAAGCCAACGTAATGGTCTCGCCTTCATGCGGCAGATGCTGCCAGATCTCTTCCGAAATGTACGGCATGAAAGGATGAATCAGGCGCATGGTTTGATCCAGCACATAAGCAAGCACCGATTGTGTTTTCTTCTTGGCAACCGGATCTTCCCCATAGAAGGACAACTTCGCAAATTCAATATACCAGTCACACAGGTCATCCCAAATAAAGTTATACAGCAAACGGCCTGTTTCTCCAAATTCATACGCTTCGATTAGACGCGTAATATCACGAGAAGTTTCGTTCAGGCGGTGCAAAATCCAGTAATCCGCTGTTCCAAGGTCTCCACTAATATCACGATCTTCATAGGTGAACCCTTCCAGATTCATCAGAGCGAAGCGCGATGCATTCCAGATTTTATTGGCAAAGTTACGAGCCTGTTCAACCCGCTCCCAGCGGAAACGGAGATCCTGACCCGGAGTACTACTTGTAGAGATCATGTAACGCATTGCATCCGCACCATATTTCTCAATCACATCCAACGGATCAACACCATTGCCTAGCGATTTGGACATCTTGCGTCCGTCTGCATCACGAACAAGACCGTGCATCAGCACATCCTTGAACGGAACCTCTTCCGTGAACTCCAGAGCGGTAAAGATCATGCGCGCCACCCAGAAATAAATAATGTCATACCCTGTTACGAGTACACTTGTCGGGTAATAACGTTTCAGATCTTCTGTGTCTTCAGGCCAGCCTAAAGTAGAGAACGGCCATAATGCGGAGCTGAACCATGTATCCAGAACGTCTTCATCCTGTCTCAGCTTGCGTCCAGCGTATTCTGGCAATGTTGTCGGATCTTCAGCAGATACAATAACTTCTCCAGTCTCCTCGTCATACCAGGCAGGAATACGATGACCCCACCACAATTGACGAGAGATACACCAGTCACGAACATTTTCGATCCAGTTCAGATACGTTTTCTCAAAACGATCCGGGACAAAATGAACCCCTTCACCGCTTTGTTGCTTCTCAATCGCTTTCTCCGCGAGTGGCTTCATCTCAACAAACCACTGTGTCGACAAATACGGCTCAACGACAGCTCCTGTCCGTTCACTGTGTCCAACCTGATGCGTATGATCCTCGATGTTGATCAATACGCCCTGTTCTTGCAGGTCTGCAACAATCTGCTTACGGCAGTCACTGCGATCCAGTCCCTGATATTTGCCTGCTTCGGCATTCATCGTACCAGTCTCATCCATCACCGTAATCTGTTGCAGATCATGACGAAGGCCCACTTCGAAGTCATTCGGATCATGAGCAGGCGTAATTTTCACGGCGCCACTTCCGAAATCTTTATCTACGTACTCATCTGCAATAACCGGAATTTCACGTCCGATAATAGGCAGAACAAGCACCTTGCCAATCATGTCTGCGTAACGCTCATCCTTAGGATGAACTGCAACTGCCGTATCTCCCAACATCGTTTCCGGGCGAGTTGTCGCTACTGTGACATACCCACTTCCGTCTTTGAGCGGATAACGCAGATGGTACAAGTGACCCTGAACTTCTTTATATTCAACCTCGATGTCGGACAGTGCAGTCCGGTTCACCGGGTCCCAGTTAATAATTCGTTTGCCTCGATAAATGAGGCCTTTTTCATACAGTTGAACAAACACTTTACGCACAGCCTGGGATAGACCTTCATCCAGTGTAAAACGTTCACGCGAGTAATCGAGCGACAAGCCCATCTTGCCCCATTGCTGACGAATGGTTGTTGCGTATTGCTCTTTCCAGTCCCATACCCTCTCCAAGAACTTTTCGCGTCCCAGATCATAACGAGTCTGACCTTCTTCACGCAATTTCTGCTCTACTTTGGTTTGGGTAGCAATACCTGCATGGTCAGAACCAGGCAGCCACAGTGCATCATAGCCCTGCATCCGCTTGGTACGAATCAGAATGTCCTGCAGTGTAAAATCGAGCGCATGCCCGATATGGAGCATTCCGGTTACGTTCGGAGGTGGGATTACAATCGTATAAGGTTCAGCATCTTTACGCTGGCCTGCCTTGAAATATCCATTTTCCATCCAAGTGGAATACCATTTTTGTTCCGCAGCTTTCGGATCATATGTGGTTGGCATTTCTGTTGCAGCTGAATTTTTTTGTTCAGACATGTGTCATTCCTCCGTTACTTATTCATCATCGCCAAAAAACAAAAAAACCTTTCATCCATCAAAGGACGAAAGGTTAGCTTTCGCGGTACCACCTTTGTTTCACGCAGATAGAAAGATAGACTACCCCTTCTGTACTTACGTGACACTTCAAGCAGATAACGGCTGCGACCGGCCCATCCTACCTTAGGAATGAATGATACTAAAGTTACTCATCCCTTGTATTCAAACAGGCAACTCCCGGGCGACTTCGATCAGTTGGTTCCTACGGAATTTCCCAGCGCTACAATCCCGCTCTCTGAAAGGTCATACTGTCTACTACTCCCGATCCACGTTGTTCTTCAAAAAACCTAAACACATCATACCCTGCCCGTGCCCGATAGTCAACCTGACAACAGCGGAAAAAGCGCGCTGCAATGCAGGTTGAGGGATGACAAAGCAAAAACCCGCCATCCTCAAGGGATCACGGGTCACAATGGTCATTAAACCTGCCTATAGGTTAAGGGATATATAGAATCTGTCCTTCTTCCACAACCTGTTCAGAAAGACGATTATACAACTGGAGCTCTCGGGTACTTAACTGATATCGGTCTGCAATGGTATCGAGCGTCTCTTCACGCTGTACAATGCATAACTTCACTTTACGGAACGGGGTCTGATCAACAATGGTGCCGAGAAACAGGTTCTTCCACTCTACATCATCAGGCGGGTATGCTTCTTGCTGCTGGACTCCAGCAAGTGCCTCTTGCTCCCGTTCAGCCTCCGCCTCCCGTGTCACCCTGCCAGAGGATAACAAGGAGGAGATGCCTACGCCCTCTTCCTGTTTGGGTGCAGATTCTCTCTTGCTGCCAAAAGCAACCTTAAGCTCCGGCTTGTCTTCCGTCTCAGCCACAGGTTCAGGGATAAAAGATTCTTTTTCAGCGGGCTCATTCGTCTCCACCGCTTCAAGAGGAGGTGTGTTTTCCTCCGAAATTTCCGGTTCAGACGCTGCGAAGACATCCTGCCAGTTCTCTGACTGCGAACCTGCCGGGACATCTGCAACCGCCTGATCCTCCTGCTTTGGTTCAGATCGGGCAGATTCAAAATGCCATACGTCCGGCGCTGCCTGTTCATCCGAAGGCTGCGGATCCAGCTTGGAATCGGCCTGCTCCGAATTCCTTAGGTTCGTATGTAAGGTCTCGACGGAAGGCTCGGACCAGACAGACGACTCTTCAGCCAGAGGAAGCAAAGGCTCAGATTCAGGGTAAGAAGCCAACCTGTCGGCTGTCTCCGCCAAAAAAGACGAAACGGGAGAAGGCGTTTCGGACAACACATCCGCTTGCGCGTCATCCTCCTTGTCCCTCAAGGACGAGGACTCTTCATTTTCAGCTATTTTGCTTTGCTCCGCGTTCCCATCACCTTGCTGCCAGGATTGAAATTGTTCGGAAGCAGCTTGAAATAGATGTTCCTGCTGTAACTCCTCTTCGCTCCGTTGAAGCAGATACTCCTGAGCAAATACATTGGGATAGCTGCCTGTCTGCTCTGTTTCAGCGGAACGGTCGCCCTGCTGAGGGTCGGGCGAATGTACAACGGTAAACTCATCTGCTGACCAGACCTGCGGTTCCTCCACCGGAAAGCCCTCGATACCGCGAAGCGACAATACGCCAGTAATGTTCAGACTTCGGTTGGATAACAAATCGACATCAAAATTTTCAATCTCAATGGAAATATCCTCAAGCGATCTTACCCGGTTCAGGGGTACCGTGATCTCCACCGGAATAAAATGTTTGAGTTCCTCCGAGATCTCGTTCTCTCCCCGATACGCACCTGTCAGCAAAAGATGGCCTCGCAATGTTGCATGATCATCCTGACCTATCACCTGAATGCGGGGATATAACTCAATTTCCTCCAGTTCCTCAATTGCAGGGACTCCCTCTGACAAATGAACGCGCTCATAAATATCGAACCGCAAACCATAAGGTTGATTCAACAAAGGTGGCGTCCTCCTTTCGGCATATGTTCACCATGATCCTTCTCATGGGACTGATCCATGGTCCAAATCCTTCGTTACCCCATCTATATGCCTTGAATGAGATGAGCATGCCACCTTTTGTGCAAACCTTCCCAGTTTATTGGTCCTTGCCTTCCCGTTGTGCCAGTTGTTCGAAATCGGGCGGCCAAGGGTCTGCCACTTCAATTCGTGCCCCTGTCAGCGGATGAGCAAAACTCAGTGTCTCACCATGAAGTGCCTGCCGACCAATAGAATCCCTTCTGCCTCCATATAACTCATCTCCGACGAGAGGATGTCCTGCATAACTTAAATGCACCCGAATCTGATGTGTGCGTCCTGTATCCAGTGTCAGCCGGACGAGGGTAGCCCTATCCCACACCTCCACGATCTCCACATGGGTTACAGCGTCCTGCCCGCCTTCAGAGACACGTCTGCGTTGCTTGTGATGCCTGTCCTTCCCAATCGGAGCATCAATCGTATTTAGCTCCGTGGATATCTGACCGCCTGCAATGGCGACGTAATGACGTCCAATGTCTTTACGCCGCATCGCTTCATCCAGTTTGGCGAGGGCAAAAGCATTTTTGGCGTATAAAACAGGTCCAGTTGTGTCCTCATCCAGACGATGAACATGGCGTACATTCGCCTGAATCCCATTCATTTCGTAATAAGACGCAACCGCATGATCCAGCGTAATCGCTTGATCCGCCCGGCTCCCATCGGGATGAAGCTTCATTCCGGCCGATTTATGCACGACCAGACAGAAGTCATCCTCATACAGAACATCGATATCCGCCCAGCGCGGTTCAACATCGATTGGCTGAGACGCAAAAAGGGCCAGCCGAAGCCGGTCCCCTGCGAGTTGTATGCCTTGGTTCGTCTTTAGCTGACGCAACATTTTCTCTGGTAACTGAAGCTCAGACAAGAGCCATTGCTCTGCAGCCGTTTGCCTGTCTGAACTGCCTGTCACCGCTTTGCCTGGCATCAGCTCAAGCCATTCCCCACGGCGTTTCCAACTTTTAATGGTCATAATGATTGAAGAGCCTTACGGTTCGCCTCAATCGTATCGTCAATATCCTGCTCCGTATGCACGCCAGAGACAAACATACCTTCGTATTGGGAAGGTGCAACACTTACACCCTGATCAATCATGGCCGCAAAGTAACGACGGAATTGATCCAGATTGCTTTCTTTGGCAATATCATAATTCGTAACCGGAACAGCACTGAAAAATGGACATACCATTGAACCAACACGGTTAATCGTTATTGCTACGCCTGTCTCTGCTGCATTCTTTTCAAACCCAGCCTGCAAGCGTGCAGACAGTGTTTCCAGACGATCATAGACCTCCGGTGTCAACAATTTGAGTGTCGTATAACCTGCTGCCATTGCCAGTGGATTACCGCTCAGTGTACCTGCCTGATAGATCGGTCCGGTCGGAGCAATCTGTTCCATCAGATCACGTCTTCCGCCATAAGCGCCCACCGGAAGCCCGCCACCGATTACTTTACCCAAACAAGTCAGGTCAGGTATAACGCCATATCGTCCCTGTGCACAGTTCAACCCTACACGGAAACCGGTCATGACTTCGTCAAAAATGAGCAGACTGCCGTATTGAGATGTCAAATTGCGCAGGCCTTCAAGGAAACCTGAAACCGGTGGTACAACTCCCATATTACCTGCAACAGGTTCCACAATGACGGCTGCCAGTTCTTCACCATAACGTTCAAAAGCAAGCTTCACCGACTCCAGGTCATTGTATGGAACCGTAATCGTATTCATGGCTACACCTTCAGGAACACCAGGGCTGTCAGGCAGACCCAGTGTTGCTACACCAGAACCTGCTTTGATCAGCAAACTGTCGGCATGCCCGTGGTATGATCCTTCAAACTTCAAAATTTTACTGCGTCCGGTTACACCACGTGCCAGCCGAATCGCACTCATGGTTGCTTCCGTACCGGAATTCACCATTCGTACGATATCGATCGAAGGCACACGCTCACAGACGAGTTTTGCCATCTCTGTCTCCAGCAGTGTTGGTGCACCAAAACTTGTTCCTTTAAGGGCTGTCTCACGCAAAGCTTCTACAACGTCAGGATGCGCATGTCCCATAATGAGCGGACCCCAGGATCCCACATAATCAATAAAAACATTGCCATCAATATCATAGATCTTGGAGCCTTCTCCGTGCTCTGCATAGATCGGGGTAAGACCAACCGATTTGAACGCCCGAACGGGGCTGTTCACACCCCCAGGTATGTACTGCTTGGCTTCTTCAAATGCGCTGCGTGAGCGCTCATCATTGCGACGAGTTCCTTGTTGTGCAGTCATGAACATCCTCCTTAGTGATGAGGCCCCTCCAAACCTTTGGAGGAGGCCTTTTATATAATTTTGATAAACCATAATCCGTTTTGTTCATCCTAGCTGTTAAGGAAGCAAGCTATTATTTCTCGGCCAACCAGCGTGAAGCGTCTTTTCCGTAGTAGGTAATAATCATATCTGCACCTGCACGTTTCATACTCAGCAGAATTTCCATGGCTACTTTTTTCTCATCAATCCAGCCTTGAATCGCCGCTGCCTTCACCATGGCATACTCCCCACTTACGTTGTAAGCAACCAGTGGAAGATCAAATTGGTCCTTGATCGTACGCATGACATCCAGATAGGACAGTGAAGGTTTCACCATCAACATGTCCGCTCCCTCCAACACATCGGTTTCGGCTTCACGCAATGCTTCACGAGCGTTGGCTGGGTCCATCTGATACGACTTGCGATCTCCGAATTGTGGCGTGGAATCCGCAGCTTCGCGGAATGGACCATAGAATGCCGAAGCATATTTTACGGAGTAGGACATGATCGGAATGTGACTGAAGCCATTCTCATCCAGTCCGGCACGGATCGCTTGGACAAATCCATCCATCATGTTGGATGGTGCAATGATGTCCGCTCCAGCTTTGGCCTGGGATACCGCTGTTTTCACGAGCAGCTCCAGTGATTCGTCATTTAGAACATCTCCGCAAATGTGACCGTCCACTTCAACGGTATGCACCATGCCACAATGACCGTGATCGGTGAATTCGCACAGACAGGTATCAGCAACAACCAGCAGCTCAGGATACCATGACTTAATCAGCTTCGTTGCTTCCTGTACAATGCCATCTTCTGCGAATCCAGACGAACCGACACTGTCTTTGGTTTCGGGAATACCGAATAAGAGCACAGCCGGAATACCCAGATCGGCAATCTCCTTCACTTCTTCCTGCAGACGATCCAGCGAGAAGCGGAATACGCCCGGCATGGATTTGATCTCGGATTTTACATTTTCACCATAAGTAACATAGATGGGTTGGATAAAGTCATCCACAGTCAAATGGGTCTCTCTTACCATATTGCGAATACCTGTGGATTGACGTAAACGGCGATGCCTTACAATTGGAAAACTCATACGTGTGAAACCTCCCTAAATAGTAATTTGGAGAAAAAAGCGAAGCGCGCCGGTATCGTAACGAATTCAGCACGCTTCATCTATCGATTGCGGTTCAATTTATATATTTAACGGGGAAATACAGCTTCTGTAGCAGGCTTTCGTTTCCACTCAGACAACACAGAAATCAGACTCTCAATGGTTGCTTCTTCAGCCATCATTGTGACCTTCAAGCCTGCTGCTTCTGCCGTCTTCGCTGTAACAGGCCCGATACACGCAACCTCAACATCTTTCAGTAAAGGCAAGGGATCCTGCAATCCCATCCGTTTCAGAATGTTCATGAAATTGGTGACGGTGGATGAACTCGTGAAGGTCATCGCATGAATGCCGCCCTCTTCAAGCAGCTTCAGCAGTTCATCGTCATCCTCGCCAGCCAGAATGGTGTCATAGATAATTGCCTCGGTGACCAGTAGTCCCCGCTCCCTCAACTGTTCAGGCAACCAGGAGCGCGCAAGATCTCCATGCGGTAAGAGAACCCTCTGGCCTTCCTTCAGTTCACTTTCAAAAGCTTCAAGCATACCTTCGGCCTGAAATGGCCCTTGGATGACTTCCGCTGCGATGCCATACTTACGCAAAGCTTCTCCAGTGGAAGGCCCTACCGCCGCAATTCTCGCTTGATGAATGGAGCGAATATCTTTTCCCTGTTGCTCCAAATGACGGAAAAAGAATTCCACCCCGTTTACACTCGTGAAAAATACCCAGTCAAACGTATTTAACGCACCAAAGGCCTGTTTGACACTTTCCTGTGCCGACTCCCCTGATGGCATCACGGTCTCAATTACCGGAAATTCGTAAGGTTCACCGCCAAGTTCCTCGATCCGGTTCACCAAATCACTAGCCTGACTGCGTGCTCGCGTCACCAAAATGCGTTTGCCAAACAGCGGCATTGCTTCCGCCCATTTCAACTGTTCGCGCTGGTTCACCACCTCACCAACAACAATGACAGCGGGTGGTTGAAAGTTCGCAGCGATGACTTTTGCTTCAATATCTTCAAGCGTGCCTGTGATCGTATCCTGCTCTGCTCTTGTTCCCCAGCGAATCAATGCCACCGGTGTTTGCGCCGGGCGTCCGTGACGAATCAACTGTTCGCTGATATATCCAATTTTGGAGACGCCCATCATAAATACCAGTGTGCCTGTTGCATTCGTCACTTTATCCCAATGGATACTGCGATCAAGCTTGTCCGGACTCTCATGCCCCGTAATGATGGAAATAGAGGAAGCATAGTCGCGGTGGGTCACAGGTATTCCAGCGTAAGCAGGTACACTTATTGCTGAGGTTACACCAGGTACGATTTCAAAAGGAACTTCGTTTTTGCGCAGCAGATCAGCCTCTTCACCTACGCGTCCGAATATCGTCGGGTCTCCCCCTTTAAGCCGGACCACAACCTTGCCTTCCAGTGCGAGATCAACCAGCAGCTGGTTGATTTCTTCCTGCTTCATCGTATGTCGATCCGGCCGCTTACCCACATATATCTTAACCGCGCCGGGCTTCATTTGTTTGAGTAATCTCGGGCTAGCCAACCGATCGTAAACGACAGCATCCGCTCGACCGATCGATTCCCAGCCTTTTACCGTAATCAGCTTAGCGTCCCCTGGACCTGCACCAACCAAAAAGACCTTCCCCACCATGTCTTCATCCCCTAACTTCTGCCAGTATCTGCTCTGCTCCCCGTTCAATCAATCTCCAAGCCACTTCTTCTCCAAGACGAACCGGATCTTTGCCCGTCAACGCTTCTTTAAGAATCAGTCCGCCGTCCGGCGTGCCGACCATACCTGTTAATTGTAACGTGTTTTGTCCATTCGGGGAATCTGCATCTTGCTGTGGCACCCATACGGCATGAGCTCCAATTGGAACCTGACAGCCCCCATTTAATACACTAAGGAAGCGACGTTCTGCCAATACAGGAAAGGCGGTTTCCGGATCGTTATACAACTGCAACAGATGGAGCAGTTCCGCATCATCTTCACGGCATTCAATGCCGAGTGCACCCTGACCTACTGCGGGAAGACAAGCTTCCTCTGACAGATATTCCGTAATCCGATCCTGCCAGCCCATTCGATACAGACCAGCGGCAGCCAAAATAATAGCGTCCAAACCTTCTGTCTCCAGCTTGCGCAGACGGGAATCAATATTGCCACGAAGCGATTCAAGTTGCAAATCCGGACGATATGCTTTCAATTGACTGGATCGACGCAGACTGCTCGTCCCCACTCTTGCCCCTTCCGGCAATTGATCCAATGTGAGTCCACCATTTGAAATCAGTGCGTCACGAGGATCTGCACGGCGCGGAACAGCTCCGTTCGTCAACCCTTCAGGCAACTCGGAAGGCATATCCTTCATGCTATGAACAGCCATATCAATCGTGCGATCCATCATCGCCTGTTCAATCTCTTTGACAAACAGTCCTTTGCCTCCGACTTTGGACAGGGTTACGTCGAGAATCAAATCTCCTTTTGTAACAATTTTATGTACTTCAAAATCAAAAGCTAATCCTTCCCGTTCACAAATATCACGTAAATCCTGAATTACATGGCCTGTCTGGGTCAAAGCAAGTGCGCTTTGTCTGCTTCCCACTTTAATTGTCCGCATGTCTACACGTCCTCCTGATTATGGGATATCCAGTCCCCAATTTGTTCTTCGGTCCACCACTCAAACTGACCTGCACGGATATTTTCCAGTACATTCATTTCGGTTAAACGACGGAGTAATTTAGCTCTGACACCTGGAGAAGATACACGTGCCTTTACTTCCATCCTCATCTGATACAAAAATTCAATATATGTCTCGTACTCATCTCCGAATTGCTGCTCCAAGGTGTCACGAATTTCTGCTGCGGCCACAGGTCCTGCTCCAGCTGTCGATATCGCAATGCTCAGTCTTCCACGCCTGACCACACTTGGTGTAATAAAGGTGCTTCGCTCAGAAGATATGGCGTCATTAACCAGTATACCCGCATCTTCAGCTTCTTGGACAACAGCTGTATTCACTTCACTATGGTCCGTTGCTGCATATACGAGAAAGGCCCCCCGCAAATCTCCATTGCGGTAGGACCGGGCCAGCCATTGAATTCGGGAATCATGATGCAATTGTTGTAACGTTGGCGTAACTTCCGGACTAATCACCTTGATTTGCGCTTCCGCATGAAGCAAACCTTTTATTTTACGTTCAGCAACACGTCCGCCTCCAACCACGCAGCAGGATTTCCCTGATATATCCACAAATATTGGCGTGTACCGTTCCATCCCCTTCACTCTCCCGTCCAACGATGAAACGCTGAATACGCATTGGATAAAAAACTGATAATGACAAAGCCGTATCCGATCAGCGTCCATCTCGCCATAATGACTGTGGAAAACTGTTTTCTTCTCTTAAAGACGAAGTATCCCACATAGATCGCTATGGCAAGTCCCGTTGCAATAACCTTGAGATCCAAGAGCAGGCTCCAGCGCGTTTCAGCTACAATGGACAATACCGCGAGCATGATAGAAACACCAAGAAGAGGTGTGCCTATCAGTGTAGCCCCATCCATATATTTGCCGATCACTTCGAGGCTCGGCAGACGACGTACGGTATCATTCCATTTCTTGTTCTTCAGCTTGCGGTGCAAAAACAGATATAACATAGCAAATACAGCACCTACTGTGAGAGCCGCAAAACCTAGATTGGCCAAGGTGATATGCATAATAAGCAATCCATGCACAGTCTGCCAGTTATGCAGAGATATCTCACCTGCGGTAAACCACAATCGGTTCAACACCGTAACGGAGAAACCAACGACGTTCAGCAATAAAATGACAAATTCGGAACGCTGAATCCGAGTCATCACCAGAGACATCAGCACAATACTAAATGAAAAGATAAACAAAAAATCAAACGTGGTGTAGATTGGGAAATGCCCTTCAGTTAACATGCGCAAAATGACATGGAACACCTGAAGCGCCCACACAACAACAAGAAACCCTGTGCCTGTCCGCTTCGCCCCCGCATTGCGTCGAATGCAGTCCGAGAAATAGAACAGTAGGCTCAGGGCATACATATAGATTAAAGCTTCATAGATTTGTTCAGCTAGGGTCAAGCTGCCCACCCGCCTTATACGCCTGCCGGAGCATAAGCCGGCACGGGGTCTTGCCGGGAATCGTTAAGATGAACGGCATCCGGTTTGCGCAGAGCCGTCGCATCACTCTGACTTACTTTCTCAGCGGCCACCTCTACTGCATCCTCCAGAGCAAAGATCTGAGTAAACATGCGCAGCGCTTCATCACCGTGCTTGGTACCAGCCATTTCCTTAATCCGGTTAATCGGATCTGTCGTCATTTGATTCACGATGCTTTTCGTCAGACGGCGGATAACTTTACGCTGATGTTCATCCAGTTCAGGCAATTTATTAAACAGACTATCCATCGTTTCTTCATGAATGGAAGCGCCTTTTTCCTGCAATGCCCGAATGACAGGACGAACGCCCAAGGTTTTAAGCCATTGATAATAATCTTCCATCTCAAGTTCAATCATTTTCTCAATCTTGGCAGCTTCCACCTTACGCATCTCCAGATTGCTCTCCACGATTCCTTCCAAATCATCAATATCATAAAGGAATACATTGGATAACTCGCCGATCGCCGGATCAATATCCCGCGGAACAGCAATATCAATCAGGAACAGTGGACGCGATTGACGACGCTTCATACTATCTCGAACAACAGAGGCATCCAGTACATATCTTTCGGCCCCTGTCGAACTGATGACAATATCAACCTCGTTCAGTCGCTCTAGTGCCTGTTCCATCGTACAAGGGGTCCCGCGGAACTTCGCTGCCAATTCCTCAGCTCGCGCAAGTGTCCGATTCGCCACAATGACTTCGGAGGCTCCATTGGTATACAGATGTTTTACTGTGAGTTCACTCATTTTGCCGGCACCCAGAATCAGCACCTTCTTATCCGTGAACATACCAAAGATACGCTTGCCTAGTTCTACAGCAGCATAACTTACAGATACCGCACTCTCTCCGATCGAAGTCTCCGAATGTGCCCGTTTGCCCAATGTAACAGCCTGTTTGAACAGCATGTTAAACCAGGTCCCAGTAGCTTTCTCTTCCTGTGCTTTGAAAAAAGCCTGTTTCACCTGTCCAAGAATCTGAGTCTCGCCAATAACCATCGAGTCCAGCCCACAAATGACACGGAACAAATGGCGCATGGCTTGATCATCTTCATATATATATAAGTGTTGCGTAAATTCTTCCCGCGGAACATTAAACCATTGTTCCATGAACGTCCGAATAAAATAACCACACATGTGAAGACGGTCTACCACAACATACAACTCGGTACGGTTACATGTGGCTACGATTACACCTTCCAATACACTCTTGGTCAGCTTGAGCTGCTGCAGCGCTTCAGACAAGTCCTTTTCTGCAAATGTGAATCGTTCCCTAACCTCTACAGGCGCCGTGCGATAATTCAAACCAACGACAACGATGTGCATTGCAAGTTCACCTGCCTAATAAATTTCCAATCAAAGTGTTTTCTACATATGTTCATCCATTTATGATTGACATGGTTAATTATATCACACATCCATACTATGACTGGGCCATTTTTATGAAATGTTTATGAAATCCCCATGTAAATCATCTTATGCATTGTCATTTATTGTAGTGTCTCACCAATCTTCACCGTTATGCGTTAAATACTTGTTTTAATGATAAAGATTCATGAAAATCCCATATAAAACAAATAGCCATGGAAGGCTCCATGACTATTCAGGTTTGGGATGATCTTCGTTCCATCCCGATATGTGAACATTATTCATGCTGTCGTTATTCAATCACGTTTCTTTGCGTACTTGGTTCCTATATTCTTTTCATTTCAACGAGATTAAAAATAACATCTATCCAAAGGGAATGCAAAAGGGAATGCAACCCCTTTTAGGAAGATCAAAAAATAAAAGATTCGTATCCAACAAGCTCCCAAAATCAAAAAAATCCCCTTTCGCAGCTGCCTGGAATGTGCCAGATCAGAGCATTAGGGGATGGTTAGTTAGGTACTTGTATAACTCACACTTTTAGGTCAATAGGCTTCAAGCTGAAACAGTCGTTTCTGGTGGCGAGCAAGCTTTTCATCAATTTGCTGGAGCTGTTCAGAAGAAGAAGCATCCATTCTTGTATCGAGTAACGAATCAATCTCGGCGTATACCCGAATAATCTCGCGTTCAACATCTCGTGCCTGGAACACACGCTGCAATTCAAGCAACGTATTTTTGTATTCATAGATGACACGGATATTCTCACCGGTCTGCTCCACAATTTTACGGACAACGCCTTGAGTATAAACATACGTCATGGTGAACTCTTCATAAATTCGATGAACAACGCCGTCACCCTTAAAGGTCATAAAGAGCTTCCGGACTACGTTCGTCAGATAATGGTTTACCACGCGGCAAGATAACTCACAGATGTAAAACCCTTCCCTACGATCAAACGGGAAATGAACTTCTTCTCCACTCACATCTCCTAGCACAATTTCCTGGCAACCATTCTCCATCACCTTCACACGTTGATGAATCCGGCCGTCTTGTGTCATGCGCAAAAACTGATGCATCTGAGGTTCTGACAATTTCAAAGTGGCTTTAACATACTCTGTGGCTAATCGCTGAGCCATAAAAATCTCCTCAATTCTTTCCCGATTGTTTTGTCTTCCTGCACATGTGGCAGTGATCTCAAAATTCTTCAGGCCGGCAAGGCCGGTACTTTGGTACTGTTGGCACAAATGCACCTAAGCTCATTATACACTAATGTATAGCTATTTCGCCCCAAAATAAAACAATGAATTTTCACGGAAACCCATAAAATATGGATTAATCTTTGATCTCATCAAAGATACACCCAAGTTGCTCGCTTTCCTGCATCAAAATGGCGCAATCCCCGGTTATCCGTTAATTTCGTGGTCTTCGTGATTCTCTTCAGCCTGTGGCTCTTCTTCCACTGTGGCTTGACCGATTCCGGCAAAGCGGGTGATGATCTCCCATAATTCTTCTTTCCCTAAACCTTCTTCCGATGAAAACGGTACAAACAGATCACCAGGACGAAGATCCAAAGCTTCTTTGATGACTTTAATATGTTTGGCTCTACGCGTTTTTGGAATCTTGTCCATCTTCGTCGCAACCACGACCAGAGGCAAGCCATGATGGCGAAGCCATTCATTCATCATCATGTCATCCTTGGACGGTTCATGTCTCATGTCCACCATTTGCATGACAAGCTTCAATTCCTCGCGTCCCAACAAGTACTTCTCCATCATTTTGCCCCAGGCAAAGCGTTGCTCTTTGGAAACTTTAGCGTAGCCATATCCCGGGAAATCGACGAAGTAGAGATCCTGATTGATCTTATAATAGTTCAGTTGCTGTGTCTTACCAGGGGTAGAACTCGTCCGTGCCAAGTTTTTGCGATTAATCAAGCGGTTGATCAAAGATGATTTCCCTACATTGGACCGCCCCGCTAAGGCAATCTCGGGCAGGCCGTCCTCGGGGTATTGTTCAGGCCGAACGGCACTGATAATAAATTCGGATTGATTTACTTTCATAATGTATCTGTCCTCTCTTGAATCCTGTGCTCTTAATTAGAGCTGCTGTTGGTATTATGCCATGGATTGTTCTATCATACCAAAAAAACCGTTCCAGCGGACGCCAAAGCTTCCGCAGAACGGTTTACTCTTCATACGATCCCTCGTTTAACGGGCTACAGGTGTATTCCTGCCTGTTCCACAAGCGCATGTTGCAGCACCTGATCCATATGGGCTACGGGAACAAATTCCACATCTTCCTTGATGCTGTCCGGAATATCCCGCAGGTCCCGCTCGTTATCCTTGGGCAATAATATTTTTTTGTAACCAGCGCGGTGGGCAGCCAGTGATTTTTCCTTAAGTCCGCCGATCGGCAACACACGGCCACGCAGCGTTATTTCGCCAGTCATGGCAACGTCCTTGGAGACATGTTTGTTCGTCAGAGCAGAGATCAACGCAGTCGCCATCGTAATCCCGGCAGATGGTCCATCCTTCGGAATGGCTCCTTCAGGAACGTGAATATGGATATCGTTCTTCTCGTGGAAGTCAGACGGAATGCCGAGCTGGGAAGCTTTGGATCGGGTGTAACTGAATGCCGCCTGAGCCGATTCCTTCATGACATCGCCCAATTTACCTGTCAGCGTCAGCTTGCCTGTTCCAGGTACAACGGTAACCTCTATCACGAGGGTATCTCCACCCACTTCAGTCCACGCCAGTCCCGTCACAGTACCAATCTGATCTTCGAGTTCGGCCATACCGTAGCGGAATTTACCCGGACCAAGGTAATCCTTCACTTCATCCGGTGTAATGTTAATCTGGCCTTCCACACCAGACACGATGTTTTTGGCCGCTTTCCGGCACAACGAAGCCATCTGCTGTTCTAGATTCCGCACGCCGGACTCTCGTGTATATTCACGAATGACACGCAACAAGCTGTCATCCCCGATATTCAGCTGATCTTCTTCCAGGCCATGGTCCTGTTTCTGTTTCGGCAGCAAATAGTTTTTGGCAATTTGCTGCTTCTCCAGCTCAGTATACCCCGGGATATTGAGCATCTCCATCCGGTCCAGAAGCGGACGTGGAATGTTATGCACTGTGTTGGCGGTTGTAATAAACATAACGTTAGATAAGTCAAACGGCAACTCTACAAAGTGGTCACTGAACGTGTTGTTCTGTTCGGGATCAAGTACTTCAAGCAACGCTGCGGAAGGATCTCCGCGGAAGTCCGAAGCCATTTTATCGATCTCGTCCAGCAGGAAAACAGGATTGAGTGACCCCGCCGTCTTCATGCCCTGAATGATACGGCCTGGCATTGCACCCACATAGGTGCGACGATGACCGCGAATTTCTGCTTCATCTCGCACACCACCCAGCGATATTCTGACGAATTCGCGTCCAAGTGATCTGGCGATGGAGCGGGCAAGCGACGTTTTCCCAACCCCTGGAGGTCCAACAAGACAGAGGATCGGTCCTTTAAGCTTTTTCACCAGCTTCTGAACAGCCAGATATTCAAGCACACGTTCTTTCGGTTTTTCCAAACCGTAATGATCTGCATTTAACACATCTTCAGCCTTTTGAATATCCAGATCGTCAGCTGTCAGCTGCGTCCAAGGCAGTCCCAGCAGCCAATCCACATAGTTACGGATAACGCCGCCTTCGGCAGAACTTGATGGCATTTTCTCCAGTCGATCAATTTCTTTCTCAACCTTTTCCTTCACCTTGTCCGGCAAGCCAAGAGCCTCCATCTGATTTCGGAGTTCCTCAACCTCGCCGGCACGGCCCTCTTTCTCACCCAGCTCTTTCTGAATCGCCTTCATCTGCTCACGCAGGTAGTATTCTTTCTGGGTTTTCTCCATCTGTTTCTTCACGCGCTGGCTGATTTTGCGTTCAAGCTCCAGTACTTCCCGCTCATTGTTGAGGATGTCTAGCAACTTCTCCAGCCGTTCACGAACGTCAATGGTCTCCAAAATCTCCTGTTTGTCCTTGATCTTCAGAGACAGGTGACTGGTGATGACATCGGCCAAGCGACCCGGTTCTTCAATATCGGACACAGCCGCAAGTGTCTCAGGTGTAACCTTTTTGGACAGATTAATATAATTTTCGAACTGGTTCAGAACTGTACGCATCAGCGCATCTGTTTCCGGATGACTGTTCTCCTCTTCAGGAAGCTCTTGTGCCAGAACCTCATAGTATTCCTCGTTGTCCGTATATTCAATGATTTCAGCCCGTTCCAAGCCTTCCACAAGTACACGAATCGTCCCGTTTGGAAGCTTCAGCATCTGTCTGACCTTGGCAACCGTTCCGATTCTGAAAATATCCTCTTGTGTTGGTTCTTCAATATTTACCTCGGCTTGGGAACATAGGAGAATCAAATGTTCTTCTACCATCGCTTTTTCTAAAGCCTTGACCGATTTCTCCCGGCCCACATCGAGATGCAGTACCATACTCGGGTAGACGAGAAGTCCTCTTAAAGGCAGTAAAGGAAAACGACGACCTTTCGCTTTGCTCGGTCCCATCGCTTTCGCACCTCCAATGGCTCTCAGGTTGTAGTCATTCATTATTCTATCAAATGTTCACATAAAAAACCAATGAAGGGAAGTGCTTAGCAGCTTCCCGAATCTGTAACCTGTCCTGGACGAGGCAAGTCAGCACGTAAATAGGATGCGGATGCCGGTGGGAAAATCTCCGGTGCAGGTGTCGCTGTCTCCTCCGCAAGGTTGATTTGTTTTGCTTGCTCCTCATTAGGCACCCAGTCAAATACTTCTCGGAATACGTCTTCAACCGTATCGACCGGGACAACACGTAAGCCATCCAGATTTTCAAAGATGGACTGCCAGTTCTCTGCCGGAATAATGACCGTCTTTGCACCAGCCTGGAATGCAGCCTCCACTTTGGCGAGTACACCACCGATCGGTTTTACCCGGCCATGGATACTTATCTCGCCAGTCATCGCTGTCTCATGATCAATCGGACGCCCCTGGATGGCTGATGTAATGGCGGTGGCCATAGCAATCCCGGCAGACGGACCATCAATTGGCGTTCCACCTGGGAAGTTGACGTGTAAATCATAGTCATTAGGACGAATGCCCATGGCCTTTAATACGGTTAACACATTTTCAACCGAGCCTTTAGCCATGCTTTTTCGCCGGAGTGTACGCGAACCGCCTCCAATCTCTTCTTCATCCACAACTCCCGTGATGTTAATTCGTCCCTGATCTCGAAGAGCCGGAACTGCGGATACTTCGATCTCCAGAATGGTGCCCATATTCGGTCCATATACGGCCAAGCCATTCACAAAACCGATCTGTGGCCGCAAAGGCACCTTGCGATCTGGCCGGGGCTGAATCTGGCTGCTGCCAGCGACCCATTCCACATCCGACGCCTGCAGCGTTTCACGTTTTTCGGTCAAGGCCAGCCCAGCAGCCAGCTGAATGATATTGACCGCTTCACGGCCATTGGTTGCATACCGCTTGACCACATCAACTGCATCTGGACATGGACTGAATCCGATTTTCTGTACGGCATCTTCCGCAATTTGCCCGATCTCTTCGGGCAGCAATGGACGGAAAAAGACCTCCATACACCGCGAGCGCAAGGCTGGAGGCAGTTCATGGGGCGATCGAGTCGTCGCTCCTACAAGACGAAAATCGGCTGGCAGACCATTTTGAAAAATATCGTGGATATAAGCAGGAGTATGCGTGTCTTCCGAGTTATAGTACGCACTTTCCAAAAAGACCTTGCGGTCCTCCAATACTTTCAGCAGTTTATTCATCTGAATGGAATGCAGTTCACCGATCTCATCAATAAAAAGCATCCCCCCATGCGCTTTCGTAATGGCACCGGGTTTCGGCTGAGGAATGCCTGCTACGCCCATCGCTCCTGCTCCCTGATAGATCGGATCATGCACTGAACCAATCAAAGGGTCAGCAATACCCCGTTCATCAAAACGCGCCGTCGTGGCGTCGAGTTCCGTGAATTTGGCATCGGCCTTGAAGGGAGATGACGGATTCTTTTTGGCTTCTTCCAAAACCACCCTTGCAGCAGCTGTTTTCCCGACCCCTGGAGGCCCATATATAATGACATGCTGTGGATTTGCACTGCATAGCGCGGCTTTAAGGGCGCGGAGTCCGTCTTTTTGCCCTACAATATCATTAATGGTTGCCGGACGTGTCTTCTCTGCCAGAGGCTTGGTGAGTGAAATGGAGCGCAACTTCCGCAGCTTCTCCAGTTCCTTGCGGGATTCACGCTCCACCGCACTGCGATTTGTTTTCTGTCCACGAAGCAAATTCCAGAAATACAAACCGATCACCACACCAAAAAATAACTGAATCATCATTATGACCATACCAAATTCCATGTCTCAACATCCTCCTGTTCTATCCCTTTTCTCATATGAGATCATGCTAATACTTGGTAGTATAGCCTTTTCACCGAGACGTAAACGGGTGATCAGGAAATTGTATGTTTGAGAACAAAAAACAGCCCGTCATTGCTGACGGACTGTTACAAAACGATTATATAAATCAATCAGTGCGAGCGGCCAGGAATAACTCCTGTCGTTTCATAGGACTCCACGATTTTGTCGATCTCTTTTTTCAATTCCTCAACCATGATTTCTTCCGGCACTTTACGAATCATTTTACCATGACGGAATAACAAGCCTTCTCCGCGTGCACCGGCAATACCGATATCCGCTTCCTTTGCTTCACCCGGACCGTTAACGGCACAACCCAGCACTGATACTTTGATCGGCACCTTGAGCTTGGAGATATACTCTTCCACTTCATTCGCAATGGAGAACAGATCGATATCCAAACGACCACAGGTCGGGCAGGAAATCAGCGTAGCTGCATTGGAAATCAGACCAAAGGTTTTGAGCAAGTCACGAGCAACCTTGATTTCTTCGACCGGATCAGCACTAAGCGATATCCGCATCGTCGAACCGATGCCCATCGATAACAAGGCACCCATACCTGCAGAACTTTTAATCGTACCTGAGAACAACGTACCCGCCTCGGTAATGCCCAGATGCAATGGATACTTGATGATCTCAGCCGCTTTGGAATAAGCTGCAATCGCCATCGGTACATCCGATGCTTTGAGAGACACAATAATATCATGGAAATCCAATTCTTCCAGAATACCAATGTGATAAAGTGCACTTTCTACCATAGCCTCAGCTGTTGGATAACCATATTTTTCGAGCAAATGGTTTTCCAGAGAACCAGCGTTTACTCCGATCCGAATTGGAATACCTTTCTCTTTACAAGCTTTGACGACTTCCTCTACTTTGGCACGTTTACCGATATTGCCGGGATTAATCCGTACTTTATCGATGCCGTTCTCAATCGCAAGGAGAGCCAGTTTATAATTAAAATGGATATCCGCTACGAGCGGAATATTGATCCGTTTCTTGATTTCCTTGATGGCTGCGGCAGCTTCCTCATTGTTCACCGTTACACGCACCAATTGGCAGCCTGCTTCTTCCAAACGCAAAATCTCTGCCACGGTTGCCTCAACGTCTGCCGTTTTCGTTGTACACATGCTCTGGATGATGACCTCGTTGCTGCCACCAATCGTTAAGTTCCCCACTTTTACGGGTCGTGTATCTTGTCTTAAAAACATGAGTGATTTCTCTCCCCACAACGTCAAAGCTCCACCCTGACAGAGACATGAATTCGCCTTCTGCCAGGAGTGGAGAACTGACAAGTCTATATTTCAGTGTTGAAACGGAATATTCGCCTTTAGTTAGGCACTTTCTTCCTGCTTGTCGTCCTTGGATTGGCTCAGTTCAGGCACGACTCTCTTCTCAACGACCTCTTCGGTAATGACACAGTTCGTAACATCATCACGGGAAGGCACTTCGTACATAATCTCAAGCATAATGCCCTCGATGATCGCGCGCAGTCCACGTGCACCTGTGTTACGTTTAATGGCTTCCTTGGCAATCGCCAGTAATGCTCCTGGTTCGAACACCAGATTCACATTATCCAGTTCAAGCAATTTTTGGTATTGTTTGGTCAGCGCATTTTTTGGTTCGGACAGAATCCGTACCAATGTATCTTCGTCCAGCGGCTCCAAAGTGGAGATGACTGGCAAACGGCCTACAAACTCCGGAATCAGACCAAATTTCAACAAGTCTTCCGGCAATACCATACCCAGATATTCACCTGGTTTTAGATCTTTTTGTTCCGCAACGGTGTTAAAGCCAATGACTTTTTTACCGATCCGGCGTTTGATCATTTGCTCGAGACCATCGAAGGCACCGCCGCAAATGAACAAGATGTTGGTGGTATCAATCTGGATGAATTCCTGATGTGGATGCTTACGACCACCTTGTGGTGGTACAGAAGCTACAGTTCCTTCCAGGATTTTCAAGAGCGCTTGTTGAACACCTTCACCCGATACATCACGTGTAATGGATGGGTTCTCGGATTTACGCGCTACTTTATCAATTTCATCGATATAAATAATGCCGCGCTCTGCTTTTTCCACATCATAATCAGCAGCTTGAATCAGCTTGAGCAGAATGTTCTCTACATCTTCGCCGACATAACCTGCTTCCGTCAATGAAGTTGCATCAGCAATAGCAAAAGGAACATTAAGGATTTTGGCCATGGTTTGCGCAAGCAACGTTTTACCAGAACCCGTAGGTCCTAACAGCAAAATATTACTTTTTTGCAATTCAACATCCTCAATCTTACTTTGTGTGTTGATCCGTTTATAGTGATTGTAAACCGCTACAGACAAAGATTTCTTCGCCTGATCCTGACCAATGACGTACTGGTCAAGAATGTCGCGGATTTCTTTCGGTTTTGGAATATCTTTGAGGTCCAGTTCTTCGTCATGACCGAGCTCTTCCTCTACGATTTCAGTGCACAGTTCGATACATTCATCACAAATGTAAACGCCCGGTCCAGCGACCAGCTTGCGCACCTGTTCCTGAGATTTACCGCAAAAAGAGCATTTCAACTGCCCTTTCTCATCGTTAAATTTAAACATGAAACCACCCCTTTAGGAATTGATCGGTCTGCTGAGCACCTGGTCAATAATGCCGTACGTTTTGGCTTCTTCAGCACTCATGAAAAAGTCACGGTCTGTGTCCCGCTCGATTTTCTCAAGGGGTTGACCTGTACGATCGACGTATATTTGATTCAGTTTCTGACGTGTTTTAATAATCCATTCTGCGTGAATTTTGATATCCGCAGCCTGTCCTTGAACGCCGCCAAGCGGCTGATGAATCATCACTTCGCTGTTAGTCAGCGCATATCGTTTGCCAGGAGCTCCGGCTGTCAGCAATAACGAGCCCATGCTTGCTGCCATACCTACGCAAATGGTCGATACATCCGGCTTGATATATTGCATCGTATCGTATATACCCATCCCTGCGGTGACAGAACCACCAGGTGAATTAATGTACAAACTTATATCCTTCTCAGGATCGTCGGCTGCCAAAAACAAAAGCTGCGCTATGACAAGATTGGCTACATCGTCATCAATCGCACTGGTTAAAAAGATAATGCGATCCTTCAGCAAACGCGAATATATATCGTAAGACCGCTCGCCTCGATTGGTTTGTTCAACAACCATTGGCACCAGACTCATGAGACCAACCTCTTTTCTACATGTAATTAGACATAGGCTACCTGTAAAGCAAACCCAAATTCATTCTAACACGTTCCTGTGACAATGTCATTTTTCACAAGTGGTGTCAAGACGGAGTAAGTTTACTTTTTTGCCTGATCATATTTAACCATGTTTTCTATGTATGTGCAAATCGGAGCAATCCTATGCCGTTTCACCTTTTTTTTTATTTGCAGGAGAACCATAGGACCTTGAATATGCATAACCAATGCCACAACGAAATCCATCCATATTATTACTGAATCCTCTATAAAATGGATGCCATAATTTAAAAATAAGGCACGCAATGATTCACGTGCCTTATCGTTTATTCAGCTGTTCATTACGTAACAGCTTGTCTTATTTTTCGTCAGCTTCTGCAGCAACTTCTTCAGCTGGAGCTTCAACAGCTTCAACGACTTTGCTGTTCTCAACGAGAACATCGATCGTTTTACGCAGTTTCACTTCATCACGAAGGCTGTCCAGGGAACCATTACCCTCGAGAATGCCACGAATCTCTTCAGCAGGACGCTTGTAAGACTCAGCCATTTTTTCGAGTTCTTGGTTAACTTCTTCGTCAGACACTTCGATGTTTTCCGCTTTACCAACTGCTTCAAGAACCAAGTTGTTGCGAACACGTTTGGAAGCATCTTCCTGCATTTGTCCTCTCAGGTCAGCTTGTGTTTGACCGGAGAAGCTCAGGAACATTTCTAGGTTCATACCTTGGTTGCGCAGACGGTTGTCGAAATCACGCATCATGTTTTGTACTTCGCTGTCAACCATTGCAGAAGGAATATCCACTTCAGCATTTTCAGCCACTTTTTCTACAACAGCATTTTCTTGAGCTGCTTTGGCTTCATCTGCTTTGCGGGATTCCAATTGCGTTTTCAAATCAGCTTTGTACTCTTCAAGCGTATCGAATTCGCTAACATCTTTTGCAAACTCGTCATCCAGTTCAGGAAGTTGTTTACGTTTGAGTTCATGTACTTTCACTTTGAATACCGCTTTTTTGCCAGCCAGTTCAGCTGCATGGTAGCTCTCTGGGAAAGTTACTTCAACGTCTTTGAAGTCGCCTGTGGACAGACCCACAACCTGCTCTTCAAATCCTGGGATGAATGTGTTGGAACCAAGTTCCAGGGAATAACCCTCAGCTTGTCCACCTTCGAACGGTACACCATCAACGGAACCGTCAAAGTCGATTACAGCAACGTCGCCGTTTTGTGCGGAACCTTCGTCGATAACAACGAGTTCTGCGTGACGTTGTTGAAGACGCTCGAGCTCTTCAGTCACTTCTACATCCGTTACTTCATGTTTGGCTACAGCAACTTCAACGCCTTTGTAGTCACCCAGTGTAACTTCAGGTTTAACTGTTACTTTCGCTTTGAACTTGAATACTTGTCCTTTAGCGAATTGCTCGACATCTACGTCAGGACGATCAACCGGGAAGATATCCGTTTGGTCGATTGCTTCTGTGTAAGCTTCAGGAAGCAAAATGTCAATTGCTTCTTGATACAGGCTTTCTACACCGAAACGAGCTTCAAAGATCGAACGTGGAACTTTACCTTTACGGAATCCAGGTACGTTTGCTTGTTTAACTACTTTATTAAAAGCTTTGTCGAGTGCTGCAGTTACACGATCTGCACCCACTTCAACCTCAAGAACCCCAAGGTTCTTCTCTATCTTTTCCCAAGTTGCTTTCATTGTATACTTTCCCCTCCAAAATTCGCATGTTCACGTAGGCAATCACGTACAAAATAACCATTTTAGTATAAACAAGATTAGATTCTTTTTCAAGGGGAATCCCTTGATACGGTTTGAGGAAAACGTTTCCGGCTCCTATTGACCGTCCAAACCGGCAGAAACAAACTGCTTCATAGATCGATATGCTTGCTCCAGGCGAAAGCGCATCGCCCCTGTCACAGCATACATTGAACGAGTATCTTCCTCGTCATGCGAACCGCCCAGACTGTCTGCAACGGTCATATGTAGAGCAGCTGCCCATATATCTGTCATGGAATCATTTTCTTCCAGCATGGACATATAATCACGGGTTCCGTATACGGCCATGACATATTGAATCCACAGTTCTTGTGCAAAATAAAAGAGTGTAGGTTCATGAACCTCCGTCTGATCTGCCACCCTTTCAAGAATCTGAACGATCTGAATCGGGAAATCCTCAGGTCTAAGCGGAACTGTATCAATCTCCACTTCAACCGGCTCTTCCCCACGAGTAAACGCAATAATGCCTTGGACACCTCGGCGATGTAATGTCTGAAGCACACGGAACTGAAGTAAAGGATGCAGCGTCTTGTCTTTGAGCCAACCAGTAAGCGAATCATCAATTTCTGGCCGATCGAGATACGCAAGCTGCTCCAGCGCCAGCATCGTTTGTTCAGATAAAGGTTCCTCCATCACGGTACGAAGAAGTTTATCCGCATAGCCGTCATCCTGCTCAAGCTTGGATCGGGCATGTTGGCGTGCCATGTCCTCTTCACTAATTTCCTCTTCCTCACGCTCTTCACGAATCTCGGGTAAATCTTCCCCGTAATGAGGGAAAGCAGCTTCAAGCCATTCGAGCAAGGCTCGCCATTCGTCGTAATGCCGTTCTTCCTGCCCTTGGCATTGCAGCAAAAAGCGAAGCAGTTCCATCGCTTCACCATATCGTTCATTTTCTAGCATAACCGTCAATTGAATCTGGTAATAGTCCAGCGTCTTAGGAAATAGCACAATATTGTTACTGTGCTCGGTTTCCGGGGTCGTGGATTCCTTAATAGGAGCACCTCCTCTGTATCCTGAATCTCCAGTCGCAATCAACCATAAATAGATGTATATTTAAACGAAAGTCGATCTATTTTTTGAGTTCTTCTGATATTCTAACATAACCTTAATTATAATGAAAAAAACGTTACTGCCGCCAAATATCATATACGAAAAATATATTAAAATAAAATGTTTGATATTCATCATTATTTATGATAAAATCAATTTTGCTTGAAAAAATTCATGTCTCAGTAGCTCAGCTGGATAGAGCAACGCCCTTCTAAGGCGTCGGTCGGGGGTTCGAATCCCTCCTGGGACGTATTAAAGAAAAGCTTCCTTCGGGAGGCTTTTCTTGCGTTCTGGGGATGAGAACCCCAATGGTTCGTCAGAGCATAAGCTTCGGTAGGAATACTTCGCAGTCTCGACTGCAAGGAGAGTATCCCTCCTGGGACGTAATGAAGGAAAGCTTCCTTCGGGAAGCTTTTTTTGCGTTCTGGGGATGATTGAATACGTTAATCGCCTGATGTTGACACGGGATGTTATGCTTGTTTATGTATATGTATGTATCAAAGTATACATATTAGACAAATAAACTATAGGAGATTTACCATGCCATCATCTTTACATCAAAACTCACCTGACCGCTCTGCAGTCGATAATTCATCGTCAGCATCCATGAAACTTGGACTCTTGCTGGCAGGCATTATTGTTATCGCAGCAACAATGCGTTCACCTATTACGGCAACAGGTCCAATTGTGGAACTGATCCGTACAGATACAGGAATAAGTCATACATTGGCAGGCTTGCTTACCTCTCTTCCATTACTTGCCTTCGCGGCAATCTCTCCGTTCGCTCCACAATTGGCGCGAAGATTCGGACTAGAAACCGCTCTGTTAACTGCCATAATTCTTGTGACCATAGGCGTATCCCTACGGTTTATGCCCTCTGTTCCCGTTCTTTTTGCAGGAACAGCGATCCTTGGATGTGGTATTGCCCTGAGCAACGTATTGCTGCCCAGTCTGATCAAAAGGGATTTCCCATTGCGAGTGGGACTAGTTACCGGCCTCTATTCCGTGTCCATGAATATATGGGGCGCTATCGCCTCAGGAATCAGTGTTCCCGCGGCAGGCTTAACTTCCATGGGTTGGCACGCTTCACTGGGCATGTGGGCTATACTGTCCATTCTAGCCCTGATTCTCTGGCTGCCTCACGTCCGTTCTGGACGTCGCGGCGAAGTTTACGTGGCTTCGAGAACGGAAACGAAGCCGGTTCGTCTTATTACATCTCCCTTAGCCTGGTATGTCACATTGTTCATGGGACTGCAATCTTTAATTTTTTACACTACAATTACCTGGCTGCCAGAGGTTCTATCTGATCAGGGTTTCAGTTCCTCTTCAGCCGGCTGGATGTTGTCCCTGATGCAAATGGTTAGTGTTCCGGTAACGTTCATCGTTCCTATTCTGGCTGGACGAATGAAAGATCAACGTTGGCTGACAGCAATTACAGGTTCATGTCTGATTCTGGGCTATGTATTCCTTTTAAGCGGTATTTCCTCTCTCGTAACCGTCGGTGTTGCTTTGGCTGGCGTTGGAGCCGGGGCTTCGTTCGGACTTGTAACCATGTTTTTTGTACTGCGTACATCCGATGCAAGACAGGCTGTGGGACTTTCGGGTATGGCTCAATCCTTTGGGTATATGCTGGCAGCCGTCGGACCTTTGCTGTTCGGCGTGCTTCATGATTGGACACAAGGATGGACACTTCCATTGCTGGTACAGGTTCTCCTTGCCATTGTATTACTGATCGCAGGTATAAATGCCAGCAAGAATCGAGTGATCGGTTAGATTAATTACGCTCCCCTCATGAGTGACAGGCTAACAAAGCTTGTCCCCTGAGAGGAGCGTTTTCTTATTAACGGACTTTCATGCGAACTATACTCAATTTACAACTAACAGGACAATGAGTAGTTATCCATTCCGCAGCAGAGAAAAAACAAAATAAAACGGCCTCCATCCCGTGAGATCAGGATGAAGACCGCTTATGCGAAAAACAAATGCTTCAATAAATAAGTGCTGAAGAGTTTATTTCACTTTTACCGTGATCTTGTCAGTGCTGGTTACACCAGCTGCATTGAGTAACTCAGCCCGATACGTATACGTGCCCGAAGTGCGTCCAGTCAGCGAAGTAACAGCGCTTTGCGCATTAGGCGTAACCGCATTGAGTGCTTGGGTGTCGATCAACTTATCATTTTCGTAGAGGCGGTACTCAGTGGCATTGGTTCCCCACCACAAGTTCATAGTAACTTTATAATTGCCGTCGCCGTCCCAGTTATCTTGAGAGAGAACTGCTTTGCCTGGCGATGCGTTAGTAACCTTGACTGTCAGTGTCTGACTCCGCGTGGTCCCTTTGTCGTTCGTTAGCTCGGCTACGTACGTATAGGTGCCGTTGGCTTTGCCTGTGATCTTCGTTTGGGCAAACTGTGCCAGAGGCGCATTGTAGGTCAACTTCTGCGTATCAATCAAAACCCCGTCCTCATAAAGCTTGTAGCTGGTGGCGTTCTCGCCCCACCACAGGTTCATGGTAACGATATATGAGCCTTCGCTCAGGCCATTACCAACCCAATTATTATGAGACAACACAGGTGTTCCAGGCGCTTTGACTGCTGGAGTTTCCGGCTCAGTCTCCTTGGATTTCAGACTCAGTGCCGTAGTGGCTTTACCAGAAAGCCCTTGTTGGTCTTTTATCGTAAGTTCAACGGCATATTCACCTGCTTGGATGCCTTCTAAAGGAAGAGTGAAGGTACCATCAGGTTTTACTTCAAATACACCCTCCTTGTAAGTCGAACCATCCTCTTTTTTCAGGACGTATGTTGCTTTCAAGGCAGTCACCGGGTCAAACTCAATGCTCCAGTTCTCTTTAAGTGCAGGAGCGACACGGAAGTATAAATCATCCACGCTGCCGTTAATGACAGCAGATTCATCTTGCTTGAATTCCAAATTTTCTGGTGCTGTTACAACCGGAGCTGCTTTTTTCACCAAAAATGGAGAAGTATCTTCAATATACGTTTTACCATCAACACCGATTGCAGTGATATCAACCGTGTAAAGACCATCTGGAATCGTTGTTACTTCGTCGGTAGTGTAGTCTGCATACTGTCCATCCCAAGCCAGATTATATCTTGTGTTGGCAGCGAAACTATAGTAGTTTCCAAAAATAGATCCAATATATCCATCCCCATAATAGCCCCCATCCGGGTTAAGGCCATCGAAGATCTCAATAAGGGCAAAATTCATGGGATTGTAGAATTCCATAGCTACATTGAGTGTATCCTGCGTACCATCAGACTTCAATGGATAATGGAACGGGTTCTTTTCTGTACCTTTCACAGTCTCAATGTATTTAACCCCTGCCAATGTAAGATTGAAATGTGCGACATATGGAACACTAAATGTGTCCGTTCCATTAGACAACTGAAGGTATCCTTGCGCTTCTGTTACCGCAGTAACACCTTTTGGAACTGTAATAGTAACCTGTAACTCTTCCTCACCATTCAGTGTAAAAGAGCTCTTATCCACCGCAACGGATACACCAGGTACCGTACGTGTTGGATTCACGCTTACTGTATAGTTTCCACCGCTGCCATTCAGCGACTCCACTTTGATCGTTTTGCTGACGGTTTTTTCGTCCGTACTCAGGAAGTTTCCAAAATTGACACTACCTGTAACATTAGGTTTCTCGACAGCCACGCCATTCTCTGTGTATTTCGTTACATCCAATACTTTAACAAATGCAGCAGGATCAATCGTTTTCACTGCTTGAATACGTCCTGCACCTTGATCAAACACATCGTATTTGGTCGTGTCGAGCACTTTACCATTGTTCATGAGTGCTACTTTAATATCAAATGGTGTCCAGTCACTGTGCTTCTCAATCAACAGGGCAACCAGTCCGGCAACATGAGGTGTAGCCATACTTGTACCTGATTTACGATCATAAGCCTGTGAATAATCTGCTCCAGGTTCGTCCTTGCCATAGGCAGGAACAGTAGACAGAATGCTGGTACCCGGTGCAACCACATCCGGTTTGATATCCAGAGTCACCTTGGCTGGTCCGCGGGAACTGGATGCATTCATTTCATCGCCAGCGGTTTGGCCTTTAACGAAGTCACTGAAGCTCACTTCAACGCTTTGACCTGCATCCAGCTCAGCTTTGATACTTTCTCCATCTTCCTTCGACATGCTCAAGGTTGGAATAAGTTCAAAATTATCTCCCAAACTCACACCGATCGGGCCTGGAATATTGTTATATACGATAATAGCAACTGCACCAGCAGCTTTGGCATTGGCTACTTTCTCCACAAATGCCAGCTCACCGCGCTGCACAAAAGCCACTTTGCCTGTAAAATCCTTGCCTTCAAAGTCGGTCGGTTTACCCAACCCTGCAAATACAAGATCATATTGATCCGTCAAAACAGATTCCGGATCTGCTGAAAGGCTCCAGCCCATCACATCCAGGCGGTACACCGACTCAGTTACAGCCAGTGGATTTTGCTCCGCTTCAGTTGGAGCAACCTCAGGCTCTTCTTTCACAGGTGTAACCTCTGGAGATGTTTCGATCGGCGCAGAAGGCGAGGTTGGTTGAACACCCTCTTCTGGTTGGCTGTCTTCCACATCTAGAGCTGTAACATCAGCAGACGCTGATCCAGACAATGCAGCTTCGTTTATTGATGAAGCTTCTTCGCCTGTCGCACCTTCCGATGTGGTTGATGGTTCACCTTGAGCCGGAACTTCAGGAGTTTCCGTTCCCGGTGCTGTTCCCAGTTCAGGAGATGGCTCAACTTCAGGGACAGGTTGTTCTTCAGGAAGCGTACCTTCACCTTCCTCACCAATCCAGAAATGAGTGTTGGCTGCAATGCTTTGGCTTGGTCCTGTGGAGTTACCTACAGTGATTGCCATAGCCGATGCTCCTGGAGAACCTAATGTATAACGATTCGGGCCATCATTACCACTTGCCACAACTGCAGTCACGCCAGACAACATGGCATTATTAAGTGCAACTGAAGTGATATAACTTGGATCATTTGCGGAGTTACCCAACGAGAGATTGATTACGTCCATGCCATCGGCAACGGAACGGTCAATTCCACCCAGCACCCATGAAGTTTGACCACTTCCGTAGGGCCCAAGAACACGATATGCATAAATATCGGCTTCAGGAGCAACCCCAACAATACCGTAATCTCCAGCTTCACGAGCAGCAATGGTACCGGCTACGTGAGTACCGTGGGATGTGTAATAGGCGCTTCCATTGGCATTAAATTCAGGTGCTCCAGATACTTTCCATTCTTCACGTGTTGTTTCATAAGGATCATTGTCATTTGCAACGAAATCCCATCCACCTTTATAAGCGTCTTGCAGATTGGGATGTTCATAGTCAATCCCTGTATCAATGACGCCAACTTTGACGCCTTTTCCTTTGTATCCCAGATTCCATACTTCAGGGGCGCCAATAAATGGTGCGGTATCTTTCATATAAGGATTCACTTCATCTGTTTCCGGGGCTACGGTAATTTCGAGGTCTGGGTATACACTGACAACGCCCGGTATGCGAAGCAATTGCCCCAATTGGTTGCCCTTAAGTTCAATGGCTACACCATTCAGAGCATATGCGTAACTTTCCAATACTTCGTGTTTGATTTTATTCTGAGTGAGGCTATGTACAAATGACTGTTGTTGTTGCTCGACTTGAGTCACAGCCTTTGTTTCCATAGAGGAGGTAAAAGATTTTCCTGAGAGGGTGGATTCGCCTTGCGCAACAGCAACTGGCTTATTGGAGAGCTCAACAATTACTCTTGTTTTCTCTCCCCCAAGACCTTCTAGGCTCTTGTCCAAAAATGGATCTGCTGCAAGCTTTCCTTCCCGCTGGGCAAGAATCTCTCTCCATTGTGTGGCTTCGCCCTTGCTTAACGAGTTCTCAAGCTGAACACCTACAGGAGCGGCTCCGGCCGCTGGCATGATGATAGAAAAAGTCATTAGGATACTTAACAATATGGATATCAATCGTTTATTCAAGGCTATGCCCCTCCTTCTCAATATGAAAGTACCTCACCAATCGCTTGGGTCCTGCTATGACAAGCACTGCAATACCTGTGACAACTCACCGCCCTATCTGCAAGAAGATTGACCCTTGGTAAATTATTCTACTAAAATAGCGCATTCCCCTTCTAAATAATTACAATTATGATATAAAAATTACTTATATGGTTCTTGAGTAAGGGAAAAAAGTGAAAATGTATTTATTTGTCGATTGAATATTTCAATTTTTAAATACGGCATAGGAAAAAAGGCCAAGAGCCTCTTTATTCTGAAAGAGATTCCTAGCCTAATTGTGATCGATGGATTTCATGAAAAAAATTCTATTAATTCATTTAACAAAGATACATCTTTTGATTATTTAACCTCCCGGCTTCAATGCTTCAATTCGAAGACGCTTATAATCGGCATAGATTGCATCTTCTTTCCAGAGCTTCGGCACAACGATTTGACTAGTTTCACGACAGATTTCCTGAATTTGCTCCTGACTCAAACCATCAAAATAGTCCCCTCCAAAATGAGCCAACCAGCCCTCTATACCCTGTTCACCATCCTCCAGTCTGGTAGGACGGTCATAGTGGTAGGCCTGTCGCACCAAAAATCCGCATTGTTCCAGAATATTGCTATATTGCCCGATCGTCGGGAAATACCAAGGATTGCGCTCTGATCCACGAATGCCAGTGTGTCGTTCGAACACTTCCTCTAATGTATCTACAATGATCTGTACATTTCCTTTGCCACCGAACTCCGCCACAAAACGTCCCCCAGGCTTCAAAGACTTCCATATACTATCCACAACAAGTCGAGGACTTCGCATCCAGTGCAGAGCTGCATTGGAAAAGACGGCATCATAGAGCTGGTTCGTCTCAAACTGATGTCCGTCCCCCTCCATGAACGCGATATCGGGAAACTTCTCTCTTGCACGACGAATCATGTCCGGTGATGCATCCATGCCAACTACCTCAGCCTGCGCTGCAGAAATTTCGTACGTCAAATCTCCCGTCCCACAGCCCAAGTCAAGGATGTATTCCCCTTTTTGAGGTTGAAGCCATGAGATTAAACTTTTACCATAACCCGATACAAAAGCCAGTTTGTTGTCATACTCATCTGCTTGCCATTGATTAATCGATTGCATGGATACCACCATCACTTTCATGATTGATATCTTCATTGTGTCACAAGATGGTTTATTAATTAAATATATAAATTCTATACACTTGATAGTTTATACCTATAACATTTTATCTATTTTACATGAGAACCAATCATTCAACCCAAATAAAGGCCTCCATCCAATGGAGACCTTTTAATTTCTCTTATTTATTGTTCAGGTGCGTAGAACGTACCTTCCACTTCGACAATATCATCCTGATTCAGACGATCCACTTCGATAATGCTGCGCGGCGGATAAGGGCCGGAACCCCACAGTTCTTTTTGAATTTGATTTACGATGGGACGATAGCGATACATGTCCGTAACATATACGACGAGACGTGTTGCATCCTGTCTAGAAATCTAAGACAGCTAGTTTCACAGGTAGGATTTAACTCAGAACAGGTGGCTGCAACCTCAGAAGAATTATCAGTAAGCGCTGAACAAACCCGCGCCACGGCCGACTATATTTCAGAGGCAGTACAACATATCGCAGATGGTTCCGAAAAATTGGTCAATAACTCGAATGCCTTTACTCAGTCTACCGAGGAAATTTCCAAAGGTATGAGTCAGGCTGCAACATCGATTCAACATGTCACCCAGTTAACAACAAGTGCCAATGAAAAAGCCAAAGAAGGTACCGAAGTCGTTAATCATGCAGTAACACAAATGAATGTCATTTATGAAAAAGTTAACCATATCGCGAATGTCGTTCATGTATTGGGACAGAAAACGGACGAGATTGGCAATATTATCGGGCTGATTACCGAAATTTCCAGTCAGACGAATCTGCTTGCTCTAAACGCTGCTATTGAAGCAGCACGTGCCGGGGAACATGGCCGAGGATTTGCTGTCGTCGCCGACGAAGTCAGAAAATTGGCTGAACAATCCACACTATCCGCTGAGAAAATTCGCAAACTGGTCTATCAGGTTCGTGAAGAAACGGCGAATGCTATAACATCCATGAACGAAGGAACAGCGGTCGTACAGGAAGGAATATCTCTGGTTTCATTAACTGGGGATGCCTTCAATGACATTGTTCAGTCGATCGATCGTGTCGCTTCCGAATCCATTGATGTCTCTTCCATTGTGGAGCAGGTATTCGCCAGCGCACAAAATATGGTCGACATGGCAGAGAGTGTTGCTGTCATTGCAGAGCAATCCGCTGGAAATACCCAAAATGTAGCGGCTTCGACCGAACAGCAAAGTGCGTCCATGGTAGAAGTATCAGCATCCGCGGACAGCTTGAGTCAAATGGCTCAAGAGCTTCAGGAAGTCATCGGCAAGTTCAAGGTATAATCAAAAAACAGATTAAATAAAAAAAGTTCCCTGCGGGGAGCTTTTTTTGATGTCTGGAGGATGTTCCACTCTTTGTCGGATACAGTCTAGACTGCGAAGTATTCCTACCGGAGCTTATCCTCCGACGAACCTTGGGGTTCTCATCCCTTGTACGCAAAAAAGCTTCCCGAAGGAAGCTTTTTCTTACGTCCCAGGAGGGATTCGAACCCCCGACCGACGGCTTAGAAGGCCGTTGCTCTATCCGGCTGAGCTACTGAGACAAATATGTATAATAAAAATACCGCGCGATTCCTATTATACTCTCATTTCTATATTTTTCAATAGTTTTATAAAAAAATTAATAATTGCATCGTTCCACATGACTTGAACGTATTATTTTCATACTCAACACAGGTACAGAATATGAATGCTTTAAGCAGGCAATATTGAGGATATTAAGCCCAGGTGCATTTAAAATAGGCAGACATATTCAGGATGAGACTTGCTGGGTAATCATTTGGATACATACATTCTACTGAACCAAATAAAGGAGAGAAACCGCTATGAGACAACTTTTATCAGCATTATCCTATTTTAGTATTTTCTTCGCCCCGTTCTTGTTTCCCATCATTATTTGGATTGTGGCCAAGGACAACTATATTGAGGGACATGCGAAACGGGCCTTATTCTCGCATATCTTCCCGTTTCTTGCGGCAATCCCGCTACTTTATTTCTTCGTTACCGCCCACAGTCTGGGTTCCGCTGTCGGATTTGTAATACTGTTCTTTGTCATTTATGCCTTAAGTTTTGTGTACAATATCGTCAAAGGTATTCAAGTGCTGCGTGAATATGCCTAACCACAAGCTCCACAACCAAGTTAAAATAAACATTCAAAAACCCGCCTTTCGAAAGAAGGGCGGGTTTCTGCATTCCGGTTACTTGTTTCCCTGACGCCACGGATTTCTCTGGGCAGGACGCTTGCTGTTAATGGCGAGCACTTCCTCGGCAAACTCGGTATGATGCGCATAAAGGTTCCCTTTGTTTTTCTTGAACTTGGAAGCCATTGCTATCACCTCCCCGGAACTTGCATATAGTATGGCTCCGGGTAATTTCGCTTATCCTTTGCAGCTATCGGCATTTGTTGGAATGACCACCTTAACCTTGCCCCAGCAAATAGCGTTGAAGCGTCGGTCCCAGTAATCCAAAAGAAAGTAACTCACTCTGAAATCGGGCTTTATCTTCCCCTGCTGTAATGCCTTCACTGTTCTCAAACGCCGTTTCCGTGGCATCTTCAAACGCTGTGTGCATATTGTTATTGTACCAATCCAGGACTGCATCCGAATGATTGCGTACAATTCGAACGACTTCAAGCGAGTTCCCCGGCTGGGAAGCCGCAACGTATACAAGCAAAGACGGATCCCCTGCATTTCCAGGTTGTACCTCAACTTCTGCACAAGACAATCCATCCACTTCGGTTAATCTGCGTATTTTGGCATCCTGAATGGCATACATTTGTTATCGCGCTCCTTTGTCCATTTCATGTACTTTGTTCGATCTGGTATCGGGTCTCTGGTGTTCCCAAGCGATAAATCTCCCGATACACCTGCTGTAACACAGCTTCATATGCACGGTTTACAGACTCCTCCGGCGTATCGGGCCAAGGGAATACCATTCCTGGAAAGGCCTCTTCCTCTTTTTCCTGCATCAGATTAAGCAGTCCCAGTAAATGTTCCGCCTCCTGAGGCGTCGCCTGGATCACCCATTCATACGACGTTACGTGCGGGTCCGGAATAACGGAGCGCCCCATGACAGATACATAATAGGTCATACTGTCCATTTGCAAGTTCTCTCCTTTACAGGCTTGTTGAGGCCGTTGTCCCTAGATATAGTTTCCGAAGAGGACAGACATTTTATGCCTGCTTTCGGCATATATTTGTTACGACTTCTGACGAAAAAGACAACATTTGCTGGCTGTTAGGACTCAAGCAGCCATACGGATGAATGACTCGACTAAGAAAGGATGAACAAACCATGTGCGGTATAACCGGCTTCATACAGTGGAATCGGGATTTGACCCAGGAATCAGAGCTGCTGGTCCGGATGACGGACAGCTTGTCGAACCGGGGGCCCGACGCTTCAGGTACATGGATCTCCAATCCTTGTGCGTTCGGACATCGGCGTCTCAGCGTTATGGACCCGGAGAACGGGGCACAGCCCATGCATGCGTTACAGGGAGACACCTCCTATACCGTCGTGTATAACGGAGAACTATACAATGCACCCGAATTGAAAAAGGAATTGCTTCAGCGCGGACACCATTTCCGCACACAATGTGATACGGAAGTGCTGCTCGCCTCTTATATTGAGTGGGGACCGGCCTGCGTTGACCGGTTTAACGGAATTTTTGCTTTTGCCATATGGGATGGCGGACGCGAACAGGTTTTTATCGCCCGTGATCGGCTAGGCGTCAAACCCCTGTTCTACAGTCATGCAAAGGATGCACTCGTATTTGGCTCAGAACCCAAAGCACTGCTCATCCACCCGGATGTTGAAGCTGCGGTTGGCCCTGAAGGTTTGGCAGAAGTATTTATTGTCGGTCCTGCCCGGACACCTGGACACGGCGTATACTCCTCCCTTAACGAGCTCAAACCTGCGCATGCGCTTATCTACAACCGAAACGGTATTAAAACCTATGCTTACTGGAAGCTGGAAAGTCAGAATCACGAACATAATCTGGATGAGACAGCTGCCGAAGTACGCAGACTGTTACAGGATACATTAGAACGCCAATTGGCTTCGGACGTTCCGGTCTGCTCCCTTTTGTCGGGGGGATTGGATTCAAGTGCTCTATCTGCGTTAGCGGTGGATTATTATAACCGTACAGGTCAAGGTCAGGTCAGCACGTATTCTGTCGACTATGTGGATAATGCAAAGCATTTTCAGGCCCATTCCTTCCAGCCTGGTGCAGATGGACCCTGGATTCAGCGTATGGTAGATGAACTGAAGACAGATCATCACTGGATTGAGATTGAAAACGGAGAACTGGTTCATGCACTAACCCAGGCGATGCTTGTGCGTGATTTGCCAGGTATGGCGGATGTAGATTCCTCTCTCTATCTATTCTGTAAAGAAATCAAAAAAGGAGCCACCGTTGCCATTTCAGGCGAAGCAGCGGATGAAATATTTGGCGGTTATCCTTGGTTCCATCGGGAAGAGATGCTGAACTCCGGTACATTCCCATGGTCTGTTGCGCCTGATATGCGAGCAGGATTGTTATCCCCGGACATTCGGGAATGGATCAGGCCACTCGACTATCTCGCGGACCGCTACTCGGATGCTGTGGCTGAAGTACCTTTACTCGATGGGGAGACCGGTAAAGCAGCCCAAATGCGAGTAATGTCCTATCTGAACATCACCCGCTTCATGCCCACACTACTGGATCGGAAAGATCGGATGAGTATGGGAGCTGGGCTTGAGGTTCGGGTACCTTACTGTGATCACCGTTTGATTCAATATGTGTTTAACGTGCCTTGGGACATGAAAATGACAGGCGGACGGGAAAAAGGCATTCTGCGTAAAGCGTTGGAAGGTGTACTGCCTGACGATGTGTTGTACCGGAAAAAGAGTCCATATCCGAAAACACATAACCCGCAGTATCTTGCTGCCGTTAAACAGCAGGTGCTTGATATTCTGGATGACGCAAGCTCACCGATCTTGCCATTAATCGACAAAGCTCAAATTCGCAAATTGGCCTCCTCACCGGATGCTTCATCGAACCTACCATGGTTTGGACAGTTAATGTCGGGTCCACAGTTGTTTGCTTATCTGACACAGATCAACTCGTGGTTGCGTACGTACAAAGTGGCCATTCGATAAATAATGCTATCTTTTCATTCGTAAAAGGGGTGCCGATGAACAGCATATTAGCTGTTCATCAGGCACCCCTTTGTGATACTCGACTAAATGTACTTGCTGACCGATATCTATCGATTAATTAGAACCGGATTACGTTCAAGCAACCCATTGCCAAAAATATCTCTGAACGGTGAATCCTCCATATGAATATAACCGATGTAACAGCCACACTTCTTCATGCCACACGGCCGATCCGCTGCTAAAGCCTCCAAACCATCGCGGTATAGATGCCCAATAATACGACGATCCTTGTAACACCTTTTTACATGCCCTGACCCTTGCACATAAAATACCTCCGAACCAGCGGAACAGCGCTTGCCCAGACTCTCATAATCCCGCAGGTTCCCTTCAAACAGTGGATCAACGGATCGTAAAAAGTCGACCTCTTCCAAGCTGTAATATTTGGGTCGATCTTTAAATGCATTGATCCACATATACACGTCATCGGGTAAAGCCTGCCTCATCGATTCAATAGCGGGGAATGCACTGCGCAATCCAACCGTCCCCACACTGAAAGCAAGTCCCATCTCACGTAAAGTCAAACATTGTTTGACGAAGGAAGACTCCTTCGTCTCACGCGGGTGATAGGTTGCCCAGAATGCCGCTTTATCCCGGTTCAATTCGCGGGCCCAGTCCAGTTTGAAGGACAAATTGGTCTGGACTGCAATTTTGTCCACATGTGGCATATGAGATAGCTCAATCATCGCTTCACGATACCAACGTCGAACCAGAGCTTCTCCATACGGGTTAAAGAAAATCGAAAATTGATGACCAGCACTCTCCTGATCCCCCACCCACTTCACAAATTGACGCAGTTGCTGTTCATCCACTTCCAGCGTCTCCTTGGAATCTACCGTTTTACTAAACGGACAGTATGGACAGTCGTAATTACAGGACGACAGCTTCCCCCGATAATACAAGGTTGCTCTCATGAGAACACATACCCTTCCATTTGTTCACGAACCTCAGCGGAGATGAGCCAATCTCCAATGGCATCCGAGTAGCCCAATCCCTCTTCTGTCAGACGCAGCACCTGATTACCCTTATCGTCCTGCTTAAGCTCAGCCATGCCCTCAGACAACAGTTCACTCAACCATCCGTAGTCTGACAGGACTTCCGTTCCGAATCGCTGATCATAATCCGACAGCGCCAAGCCTTCCCGATGCAGCAGAGCTTTCAGAATAAAGCGGCGCTTCTGCTCCTCCCGGCTGAGTACAATGCCGTAATCAGCCACATCATAACGCTCGGTTGCCACATAATCGGCGATGATGCTTTGTGTAGCCTTATAACTAACACCATACTTGGAAGCATAATGAACTTCACTCGTATAAGAGCGTGCACCGCATCCTAGACCAACCATGCCTTCTTCCTGACAGCTGTAAGGTAGAAGCTCTTTGCTTCCAGAAGAAGGTTGTTCTTTGGCAAATCTGCGCATGGAATACTGCACATAGCCCCGGCTTTTTAAAGTCTCACGCGCAGCCTTATACAGCTCCATCCGAATATCCGGTCCCTGACGCTGAATATCATCCGGTTTCACAATGGTATTCTCTCGGGTGTACAGTGGGTAAATGAAAATCTCACCCGGTTCATATGAAAGGACACGTTCCAGCGAATACAGCCATGATTCCACCGTTTGTCCCGGCAGACCATAGATCAGATCCAGATTCAACAGAGGGAATTCATACCGTGTAAGCTTCTCAAGTGCGAGTTCCACTTCCTGTGGTTTCTGCGGACGGTAAATGGCTGAGGCTTCGGCTTCGATAAAGCTTTGGATGCCCATGCTTACTCGGTCCACGCTCCGCTCCTTCATGATGGCCAATTTGGCCTCCGTCACGGTATCCGGTGACGTTTCTACTGAGATCGAAGCTTGCGTCGGATCGAGCCCCATCACCTGTTCCGCAATATCGAACAAGCGGTTCAACTGAATTTCATTTAATAATGTGGGCGTCCCACCACCGATGGCAAACCTCGAATAGGGTCTCCGTGATGTAATTGGCGCCCACTGCTTGGCTTGCCGTTCCAGCGCATCCACATAACGCACATGGGTGTCATCACGACGATCCGGTAACGTGAACAGGTTGCAAAACCCGCAACGAGCGGCACAAAACGGAATGTGCATATATAAGAAATACGTATCGGTATTCTCACGTTCCCACAATGGACCAAGCGGTAGCGGCGGGTTTAATTCCCGATATGCGGTCTTGTGGGGATACGAATATAAATAAGAGCGATAGGGGGAAGCAAGCACTTCTCTGAGACCTGTAGCTGTATTGGATCCGGACTGTGCGGAATGACCTGCTGTCGTATGTTGAGATTGATCGTCCATCGGTTTCCTCCCTATATCCAGTTTGTAGTTGTTGATGATATGAATCAATTGTTCTATAAAATAAATTCACGGTAAGGCACATTCCAGACAACATCATGCGCCAACCTGTGCCCCTGATAGCCATCCTCACCATACGCCGTGCCATGATCGGAAAAAGCTAGACAAAACGTAGGCCTTGAACGCTGCCTCATTGCATCAAACAATGGCCCCAGGGCCTCGTCCACATACCGAAGCGCTGCACGTTGTGTTTCTACCGAATCCTCTCTCGCACCCTCCACAAAATAGCGATTTGGCCCATGGATGGCAGACACATTCAGGAACAAAAACAGCTTCTCATCTGGTGCGCTTTGCTCCAGCAGCTTCAAGGCATGCTGAACCTGATGCTCGGTCGATTTGGGGTTGGTTACCCCAAAATTCATCCGCCAGTAACTCTGTTGAAAATAACCCGGTAGCACTTTGGCGAGCGGATTTTTCTTGGTGAAGAAAATGACCCCGCCAATACAAATCGTACGATATCCTTCAGCCGCAAAACCGGATACGATATCTGGTGTGTCGAACAGCCAGGTATGCGGATGAGTCTTTAATCCAGTATTCCGGGAATGAAAAAGCCGTACGTGTGAGGTTTTGTCCGTATTGGCAGGTGTAGGCATGAAGCCACCAAAAAAAGCATGATGTGCCGCATATGTAAAGCTTCCAGGGGTATGACGCTGCTCCCAGGAACCCGAACCGCACAGGTTGGGGCAATTCTGTTCCTCCAGCTTGGCCACATCATACCTTAATGTGTCCAGCGTAATCATTAATAGATCATGGGAGCCTACGATGGTGTTCATATCAGTCATGGTTGTAAGGCTCCTTTCGCAAAAGTTCCATTTCCCATTCATAGGTTCCAAGTCCGTTATGCTGCACTCTGTACAACAAATCTCCGAACGGATTCACATCCAGAATATAGGCACGCGGCTCAGTACCTCCACTGAGCATCACATCAATACCGGCTGACCATGAGTTGGGGAAGGCAGCCATTGCTGCTTTCGCTGCCGTCTGAACTCCCTCCATCTGCTGTTCATCCAGCCCCGCTTCTGCGGGCAGCAACCGCTCATTGCGCAAATGCAGATTGGTGATCGGTGTCTGACTAAGCCGTACGATGGCATGACCTGCTTGTCCACCTGCCACAAGCTGGCGAATATCAAACACGCTTGAACCCAGGGACGCTTTTGCCATCCAACGTTCAATCTGGGCACCTTCAGCACACAACCAATCCATGAGTGCCGAAATCTCCGAAGTATGTGTATACCTGCGCATCCGGCCTTCATTATAAAAAATGAGATTTCCCTGAATCTGTTCCATTCCCACTGTGGTTATGGCGATTTCAGCACCCGTTCGCGGATTAATTTGATAGGCAACAACGCCTGAAGCCCCGGAGCCACACGCAAGTTTCACGAAAACGCGATTCATACCGGCTGTTGTCATCGCTGTACGCAGGTCTACATAATTGCGGATCGGCTCCGAAGATTGGAGTGTTGAGGGAACGTGAACGCCATGGGCAGATAGATGCTGCTGGCATTTCCTTTTATCAAACATGATCGCAATGTCATCGGGATCATTCATGAACCGGGCATTAGGCCAATATTCCAAGGCTTCATAGCGAACTCGTTCCAAACAGGCCTTCCAGCCACGAAACCATTGGTTGGGCGCGTAGATCCGCCCCCACTCCTGTTCAAGAGTAAGTGTCTGTTCTGCCGGAATTATTCCCGCAGAAAGGCCATCGATTAACGGAGATACATCAGTCACAGCTCCAAGAAAGAGAAGTTCACGCTCTACTTCCCACTCCTCACCAGGTGCATCAATCCGAATAAGAGGTATCCTTTTCACTCCGTTAACTGAACCATGATTCGCATATGACATCGACGCTGGTGAAGATATCCACGGCTCTCGCTGCATGTGCGTAATCCCTCGCCCTACCAGACATTGCTGTACGGCATCCGCCATGGTTCCGCCCCGTCTCCAAGTCTTTAGCAAACGGGCATAAGGCAGCACAAGTGCAGGTTGTAAGTCAATACGCTGTCTTGCCTCCTGTAATCCAAGGGTACGGCGATTATTCGGGTTTCCAATTAACAATAACGGCTGCTCCAGATCCGAATCCTTAACTGGGCGTTGCAAATTTCCTTCCATTTCCGTCATGCCTGACATCATTTATTCCGTTAACGACGGGTAACGCCAGTCATCTTCATCATTCTGTTGTTGCTCGCTAACATCTACAGATATACCGGAACGTTTCCAGCGAATGAGCATTTCGTCCGTCATGTAGTGGTAACTAAGATTGAGATGTTTAAGTTTTTTGATCTTGTCACTGGCAAACAGCGCCTCTGCCCCTTCATCAGACAACGTGCCCTCTGACAGATCCAGGATTTCTAGTTGATCCAGAATTCGAGCCTCAGCTGCAGCTTTCGCAATCTCATCCTGAATTTCACTATCTTTCAGACCCAGGTATACGAGCTTTGGAAATAAGCCCTGTTCCAAAAGTGGAAGTACATCTTGCAGTGAACCGTCGAATCCATAATCCTCCACACCCAGATACAGCTCAAGCTTACGCAATTCAGGCAACTTAGCCCGGGCAATTGAAGCTAACACACTTTTGGGAAGACCACCGCAAATAATGATCAATTCTTCAAGTTTGGCATGCTCGATTGGTTCCAGACTTAGTCCACTGCTGCCCTTCACTGAGAATGACTTCAATTCAGGAAAAGCAGCCAATAGTGGTGTGAGATCCGTCTGAATAATCCATGATACTTCGCATTCTTCAAAGCCCATATCTCCGATGAACAGTTTCTTCAAAGACGGAAAGCTTGGAGCCAGTTCGATGAGTGTGCCCATAAATTCATCCGGCGAATTTTCATAAGCCTGTCCCCAGTCTCCAATAATCAGACTCTCCAGCGAACCAGCCTCCGGTTTGGCAGCCAGTTCCCTAATCAACGTTTCCATACGAATACCGTTCTCATAATCATCATAAGACACCGTAAGCTTCACTTCTTGCATAAGCAAATCCCCTCCGTTTGAGTTCATTGATGATTCGTTAACTTGAATGTTAACCCATACTGTACAAGACTTGCAACTTCTTCCAACCCCGGTCCTAATGCTCTGCTCAAACGTGAAATCTTCGTATTTTCTATATAGGAATAAGAACGTATGTTCCTATATTTTCACTGAAAAAAGCGGGATTTATTTTGGGTCCCACGTACTAGCTTTATTAAAATCGGCTCCACTCAATAAAAATAAAAAAACGTTAATGGTCGGTGAAGCATTCCACAGGAATGATTCTTACCTTCCACTAACGCTTTGATATTTAATCAAGGCAATAATTCACCTTATACATTCATAATCATATGAGCCGATTCGTTTGGATCTCAGCCTTTCAGACTGGATACGAGCGCTCTCAGGGCATGGCCCCGGTGACTGATCGCCTGCTTTTGCTCCAGCGTAAGCTCGGCCATCGTCATCTCGTATTCAGGCACGTAGAAGAGTGGGTCGTATCCAAAACCGCCACCACCGGCTGCCTCAGCTGTGATCCAGCCTTCCACCATGCCTTCTGATTCATACTTGTCTCCGGTTGCCGGGTCATACAACACAAGTGCACAAACGAAACTTGCTGGACTCAACAGCGGTTGCTCCGTATCCTCACCGGATTTGAGCGATTCCAGCGCCTCAAGCAGTTTGGCATTGTTCTTCGCATCGGTTGCACCCTCGCCTGCATATCTCGCAGAATACACTCCCGGGTCACCGTCCAGCAGATCCACGCACAATCCCGAATCGTCAGCCAGGACAGGCAAACCAAGAGCATCGCCCACCGCTTTAGCTTTCTTCCAGGCATTCTCTGCAAAGGTTAATCCATCCTCAACGACATCCGGCAGCTCCGGATAGTCGAACATGCTTTTGACCTCTTTGCCCAGTGGAGCGAATGCATGAGCGAATTCACGTACTTTCCCTGCATTACGGGTTGCGACAATGATAATTGGGCTATCCAGACTCATTTTAGGCTTCTCCTAATCCACGAGCACCGATCTTGAGTGCAATGGGACCGAGAACTTCTTTTTGACGCTCAATCATCTCCAGAATTCCCTGCTCACCCAGCTCCAGCATCGCGTTCAGCTCACGACGGTCAAATGGTGCTTCTTCACCTGTTCCCTGAAGCTCCACATATTTCCCGCCGCCTGTCATCACGAGGTTCATATCTACCTTGGCTTTGGAATCTTCATCATAGTTCAGATCCAGCACAGGCTGTTCTCCAACTACACCCACACTTACCGCTGCAATGAAATCCGTAATCGGAAATACTTGCAATTTATGCTGTTGGGCAATTTTGTTCACCGCGAGCGCCAGAGCTACAAACGAACCGGTAATGGACGTTGTGCGTGTACCTCCGTCGGCTTGAATGACATCACAGTCCAGCGTAATGGTACGCTCACCAAGCGCCTGCAAGTTAACGACCGAGCGCAGTGCCCGGCCAATCAGACGCTGAATTTCCATGGTGCGTCCAGTCAATTTGCCGCGGTTCGCTTCACGCTGATTACGGGTATGTGTTGCACGTGGCAGCATGGAGTATTCAGCCGTTACCCAGCCTTTACCCTGCCCTTTCATAAAGGGAGGAACACGTTCCTCCACAGTAGCTGTGCAGATAACCTTGGTATCTCCCACTTCAATCAGTACAGAACCTTCGGCGTATTTATTCGTGTTAATTGTTAAATTCATCGGGCGCAGCTGGTCGCTGGTTCGTCCGTTAGATCTCATCATTTCTGCCTCCTACGACTTAAGCATCCTGTAATGTCGAACTTGTTCACACTTTTACTAATCACTTCTATATTACCAAAGAGTTCACTTAAAAGCATCCTGTCCCCCAAAGAGTTCTGTCAACCGTACGCTAGACCGTTCTTTGTGACTTAAATTGGAATTTCATTGATATATTCAGGCTTCGATACTGGGGCACTGTAATCCCGATTATCATCACTCATGACTGTCTTTTGCCCGTTCCATTCGATCTGGACTTTAGCTTCCTTGCCAGCTGTGTTCTCGGCCGTAGTCAATACGACGGATTGGAGCAGTTCACTTGGCACGACATCTCCCTCAGTGAACATATCGTCTTTGAGTGCAACCGTTACGGTTCCATCCTCAGACGTTTTGATCGATTGCAGCTGCGTTCCACCTGTCATGACCTCTTCCAGCTCGCCACCTTTGGCAGGCCCCTTGATCAGTTCATTCAGCGCCGCCTGCACCCGGTCTCCACCTGGTGTCACTAGACGCGTAACCGGGACATAATATTGAATGCCTGCTGGCGAAGCAGCTGAGAAATAAACTGTTACCGGGCTGCTGTTGGTCGTGAATGTATCACCCAAATCGAGATTGATGCCCACCGCCCGATTCAACGGTTCCGGCAGTGGCGTGCTGTTTACTGGCATTTGCGTTAACTTTTTGCCGTCCACCCAGATCTGTACGCTCTGCACATCCGGTGTACCGGTGAGTGTCCATGTGACAGCCTCCAGCATTTTGCGCTCGTTCTTGGCATCATACTTGGCAAAGTTTCCGGAGAACTCCACGACTGCCAGTTTATCATCCGAATGAATCGTTACGTTCTGAACAACGGTACCCTGCGGGAGAACGCCCTGAAATCCTTCAGGCAACATCCCTGCATATGGACCACCCGTCACAAGTGTATCCAGAGCGGTCTTGGGACTGCTGACGTCCGTGCCCGACGGGAGTGTCATGGATACTGGAGCCAATAAACCTTGCTGGTCCTGCAGATACACGGTTGTAAGTGGCAGCTTGGCAAGTGATCCGTTGCCTTCGGCCGCCTGAATCATGGCCGCTTCCTGAATCGGCGGCGGTGGATCAATAGCCTCGGAGGACTGTGCCCCAAACATACCACATCCGGATAACACCACAGGAATACTCAACAGCGCAGCTGCAGAAGCTGTACGCAAATAACGGATCTTACTCATGATCACGTTCCCCCTCATCATTTTTACAGTTTGTACTACCATGTATACGAGCCTTTGCCCAAAAAATAACTACTTTTTAAACAAGCTCATCATGCATAAAACTGAAAACAGGCTTTCCATCCCCTTCGAGGGATAGCAAAGAAACCCAAAACGGTTAATAACGTATTAGGATACAAGTGTAGGGACATTGCTAACTTCAGAGGAGGAATCGCCATGGAACATCCGGAGCAAGAAAAAATCCCTTACAGCCTGAATAGCCGTAAAGTGGCAGAGGCAACGAGGGAATGGCTGCACAAGCGGGGCGTTACGATCCCTGAGATCGCAGAACTGGTCATGATGCTGCAAAATAAGTATTACCCAGGTCTTACGATGGAAGAATGTATCGACAATGTGGAGAAAGTATTACGCAAACGTGAGGTGCAGAACGCAGTCCTGACAGGCATTCAACTGGACTTGCTGGCAGAGCAAGGCAAACTCATTTCTCCTTTGCAGGAGATGATTGAGAATGATGAAGGGTTATATGGCGTGGATGAGATTCTCGCATTCTCCATCGTCAACGTATACGGAAGTATCGGATTTACGAATTACGGCTATGTAGACAAGCTAAAACCCGGTGTGCTTGAACGTTTAAACGACAAGAGCCTCGGGCCTGTGCATACGTTCCTGGATGATATCGTGGGGGCTATCGCCTCGGCGGCCAGCAGTCGGATTGCGCATCGCAAACAATCGGAGCTTGAAGAAGCTTTGGGAGAAAAACCTGTCAGCGATGATATTGTATAATTTGCATGTATGATTAGGAGTTGGAAATGAACAAACAAAGTAAATTCAACATTCAGACTTATTTTAATCATGACAAAAAGGCGGCCACCTGGCCGCTTCTTTTGTGTTGATTCACTTATTTTTGTAATACGCTATTTCAGATGCTCCTGTCTTCCCGCTCCCGCCAAACTGTACACCTCTGCCCATTTCTTTTCCGCTGCCGGCTTAGGCTGTACATGACTGGGGCCAATTGTAATTTCCGGGCCTTTGCGTTCCCGCAGCATGCCACGAAGTACCGTAATACCAATTATACTCAAGCCAGTAAACACGTACATCAGACGCATAAGCACATTGCCTGAATCAGAGCCGGTAACCATACCATGGAACAGTAAACCGATGAATACGGGATAAGACAACATATGGAACATAAACCACCATTTGCGGCCAAGCTTGTTACGCAGATCACTGGATAGCAGTACGATCACCAAACCATAAAAGGATAACGTACCCAGTCCGCTGCCGATCGGATGTACTGAAGCCGTAAACGGAATGAGCAGTTCACTCCAGGTGAATGGACTATAGTGATCAATATATAGGGTTAACGCATGCATGAGTCCAAGTCCCAAGGCGAGCCAGGTCGTTCGGGTATGCCATTTAAACATGGCCGCTTTGGGTTTGCCTTTAGCCATGGGCATCCCTTGAGCAATCCCCAGAAACACACCCGCAAAGAGCAGCAAATAAGCGGCTATCCCACTAATTCGAATGATATTCCACGTTGGCAGGTAATCTACAATCCATTGCGCCATAACCGGCTCCCCCATATCTGATAGACTTGTCTTTTATATAAGACTGAAGCGGTGATCCGGATCGAAGCCAGGCCAGCGTTCAGCGAGCGTGTCGGTATTTCCTCTAAAATAAGTACTCCCATTCCGGGTCATCCACAGGACATCATGCCGGTCGTAATGACGGTTTAACCAGCCTACTGCATCGGCACTTCCCAAAATACAGACGGTCTTGGCAATAATCTCACATTGTGAAGCATGCTGGCCCAGAACAGTACACTGTAGCACATCCGTGTCTGCTGGCTCCATCGTCCGGGGATCAATTAAGTGATGTGAAAGGCTTCCGTCCGTATTCTGCCACTGTCTTCGTACCACTCCTGAAGTGGCAATTGCACCTTTCCTCAATTGAATATTCCCTATCAGATTTCGCTCCTCCTGATAAGGATCGGTGACTTGCACGGACCACATCGGATGAAGTGTTGTCCCCCATGCCTGAATATCTCCACCTGCATTAATCAATCCGGCCGGAATATGAAGTGTACGTTGCAGCCAATCGGCGATACGTTCAACAGCCCACCCCTTAACAATGCCCCCAAGGTCCAGCTCAGTCCCAGGGTCCTTATGAACCATTCGGCTGCCTTCCCTTTGAATCCAACGTGGGCGGCTATAGTCATATTCGTCTCTCAGCATATCTGTTATATCCAATTGTCGGATGTCCAATCTGCGTTCGGTTCCAGATTGCTGAAGCTCTCTTTGTTGCAGCTGCTCGAAGCTGACATCGTAACCAGAAGCCCGCAGAGCCTGAGAAATACCTGGCTGAAAGATCCCTTCCGTCTGTCCAATATAACCGTATGCCAAACTTAGCACTTCATCCATTGCTGCGGAGATGGGCATCCATCCTGTGCAACGATTCAGACGATTCAATTCACTGTCTTCCACAAATCGGCTGAAACGCTGTTCCTGCGCTTCGAACCAATTCTTCACCAAGGCTGCCGCATGCTCAGCTTCTTCCCGTCCTGCGGCTAACTGAACTTCCACGTCCGTGTTCATCGCCCGGAAGCGGAACTTAAGAAGACGGGAGACTTGCTCCGTGCGGCTCATGATGCACCCGTGCGTGACTGATAATTGCCACGGCTATATCCGGAGTCTGTATCCTGATTGCTGTTCTGATCTGTTATCCAACCGCCCGACGACCTGCCTTGATTCGAACCGATGGCATTGCTTCCATCGGTCGTTCCTTCATCCAGACTATAGCCCTCATTGGACGATGCATCGGAATTGTTATCTGTGTTGTTCGTCCATTCGTCCACGACATCATCCTGAGCATCTATCTGAGTAGAAGCTGTACTGCTTATATCGGTACCATTAGCCGCCGCATAAGCGACATCAAAGGCATCAGAAGTTCTTACATATTGAAAGAGTGCAGCTACGGTCAACGTTGCTGCCGCTGAGGCTTGCCATTTTCTCCATTGATTTCGTTTTTTCCTGGTCATCGCTCTTCCCTGCTTTCTCTGGCGAAGTTCATGAATTTATCATAGAAGTGCTGGCTTAAAAGAAGATGAATGAACGGTTAAGAGAGACTAAAGCTTTCATTTATTTGAGTCGTTACACGCAAAAAAGACTCTGAACAGGCAGTTCTCCTGGTCAAAGTCTTGTAATAATTCTAAGTATTTTCGATAAAAAAGAACACTCCGTCGGGCTGCTGCTCCTGTACTATACGCTCCCGCCGGATCAATTCCTGCAGATGTGCCAAAGTCTCGCTCATCGCAAAACGAAGCTGATGTGTTCCCAATCGGTCACCAAACATAAACACACAGATATCATACGCATTCGTCGGTGCTTCCCGGATTCGCTCCATCATCTTCTGAAGGCGCTCTTCATGATGAGTAAGCAGATGAACCGTTCGATCGCCAAAATGGCCAAACGGATTCCGATGCCCTGGATATGCCACTTCTACATCCAAAGCCCCTAGTCGATTCAGCCCTTCCATATAAGACAATAAAGGTTGATCGTCACTTCCCGGCTGCAGGCTAATATTCGGTGATATCTGCGGCAATACGGCATCTCCACACAAGATCTCCCTGGAGTCCGGCGCATAGAAGGATAGATGTCCTGGCGCGTGACCACCGGTTTCTACAGCAAGCCACTTTTTCCCACCCATAACCAGCCATTCGCCATCTTCAATCGGGGTCACTACCGGAAGTGGCGTAATCTGTGAGATGAATCCCTCCATATGTTCGCGGATCTGCTGCGTCTTGTCTTCTGGCATTCCATGGTGACCATAATATTCAGGCAAAACCGTATTAATGGTTGCCTCCGTTCCCCACATGTAATCCGCTTCCTGGCGGGATCGTGTGGACATTCGAACAGGCACACCCGTTTGCTGCTGTATCCAGCCGGACAACCCCAGATGATCGGGGTGATGGTGGGTCAGTACAATCTGACTAATATCCTGAAAAGTTAAATTGAAATCTGCGAGTGCTTCGTGCCACTCCTGTTCCGTCTCAGTACTGCGTGGTCCTGGGTCAATAATCGTTATTGTTCCATCCGGTTCATGAAGCACATAGCTGTTCACCCAACGCAGAGGAAAAGCCATAGTAATCTTGACCCGATGCATGCCTACTGGCATGGAAATGGATTCCGTTCGCTTCATTAATATTCTCCTCCAACTCTACTGCTCTGGCCGATGACCGACAAAAATCATCCGCGGCGATGTCTGCTCATCGTACTTCTCTTCATCATAACCGCCATGTACCTGATCCACCACGAGTGCTGCCTCGTGAAGCAGATCACGTAGTTGTTCGCGAGTGTACAGCTTGACGCGTTCCTGATAGATTCGTGGTTTTTGGCCCGATGCGGTATCGGTGATGTGGATTTCTTTTTGCACAAATCCATCCTGGATCTTGCGAAACTCCTCAATATTCTGTCCTTCGCTTTCACGTGTTGAATGCTGCACCAGATGGCGATTCACATAAGCCGTGTTCATAAAATCTATAATGTAACTACCGCCCGGCTTCAGCATCCGATGAATGGCGCGTAACACTCTTAGTTGCTCTCCATCCTCTCGGAAATACCCAAACGAGGTAAACAGATTGACGACAGCGTCAAATCCGCCTTTCAGTGGAAGCTCGCGCATATCGGCGTGATACCACTCTACACGATGTTCGGTGTCCATATTGCGTGCTTCACGCAGAAGCACATCAGACAGGTCGATTCCGGTTACCTGGAAACCAGCATCTGCAAGGGCCAGAGAATGTCGGCCCATACCACAGCATAGGTCAAGTACCTTGGACTTTGGCTGAAGCTTTAACCAATTGATCATTTTATGTACTTCCTGATATGCACCTTGCACATCCCGATGTTTGTACACAAGAAGGTAGTCTTCTCCAAAACTCTTTTCATACCATTCCGTCATTACGTATCGCCCTCCACATGGTCACTGGCCCAACTATCCGTAATACGCTGTTATATCAGCCGGATCATATCTCTATAGCTTTTAGCCATTGTACCGTCTTTATCCTTCAAACTCAAAAATTTCCAAGGATCGTCCACATTGAACGGTCGGAAACCACACGATATAATGTTAAACATAGTCAGGCCCACGCGAATCGGTTAACTATACATAGAAGATTGATATATAACTACTATGGCATCTTCACTTCATGAACGCCATTAGACGACTAAAATATAACGCGACATCAGAAGAAGCAGCAGGAGGTGTTATTTATGATTCGGATTGGACTTACGGGCTGGGGAGATCAGGAAGATTTGTACCCGAACCGTACCAAAGCGAAAGACAAGCTCCGTCTGTATGGACAATATTTTACGACCGTGGAGGTAGACAGTTCCTTCTACGCCGTTCAGCCTCGGGACCGGATGGCACGCTGGGCAGCGGAGACGCCAGAATCCTTTGCTTTTATCGTCAAAGCCTATCAAGGGATGACCGGACATCTGCGGGGAAAACCCTATTTCACAAGCACCTCGGAGATGTATAAGGCCTTTCGCGAATCCCTGGAGCCTGTCATGGAAGCAGGCAAGATGCAAGCGGCCTTGTTCCAGTACCCGCCGTGGTTTGAATGCAATCGGGACAACGTCAATGAACTGCGTGAAGTAAAACTGAGAATGGAAGGCATCCCGTGTGCCCTCGAATTTCGTCATCGCAGCTGGTATGAAGAGGGCTTGCGCGAACGAACGCTGGCATTTCTTAAGGAACAGGGCTGGATTCACAGCGTCTGTGATGAACCTCAAGCGGGGCCAGGATCTATCCCTATCGTACCTGAAGCTACCGATGTCGAGATGACGCTGGTGCGTATGCATGGGCGCGATGTATCAGGCTGGCATCAGAATGGTGCACCCAATTGGCGCGAGACCCGTTATCTGTATCGCTACAACCAGGAAGAGCTGCTGGAGTGGAAAGGTTATTTGGAGCAATTGCAAGAGCAGAGCAAAGATGTGTATGTGATTTTCAACAACAACTCGGGCGGTGACGCGGCTGCCAATGCACAGATGATGATGGAGCTGCTAGAGCAGCCCGTAAGGCCCTTCCCTGACCGTACGGAGCCGAAGGAGGAAGAGGGACCAGAGCAATTGGAGCTGTTTTAAACACATGTCTAATTCGGATTCTGAACAAAATGTTTCTAATAATAAGCCTAATGACAAGGAAAAAGCGGCAAGCCTTAAGGCTGTGCCGCTTTATTTGTCGTTAGGCTATATGCAGATGAACACATGGTTGCTGTATTAGCGTTGTGCGGCTGTAACCGAGGAGTCGAGCGAATTCCGGCAGAGCTGCTGGTTCATTTTATACGCCTCAATCCCGGCCAGAAGCACAATGCCGATACCGTGCGTATCGTTCAGAATCCATCCCAGATCGTCTCGGTAATAGAGTGCAGTAAAGGAATAACCGGAACCCCGGCATACTCCGTACACATTGCCTTTATAATCAATGGACAGACGTGTCATGCCTTCCCATCCTTTGCGCACCGCATCCAGGTAGGCCTCTGGCTGCTCCAGCCAGCTTTCACGAATACCGCGGGCATAGGCGTAGATGAACATTGACGTGCAGGAGGTTTCCTCATATGAATCCGGGCGGTTCAGCACCTGATGCCAGAGTCCATTTTCACCTTGCAGTGCCAGATATCCCTGACATAAATCTCGGTAGAAGCTCAGCAGTTCTGAACGTTTGACGTGATCACTTGGCAGAATCGAAAGTAGTTCGGTTAGCGAAAACAGAACCCATCCATTTCCGCGTCCCCATGGTATGCCCGTCGCCCGTCCACGCACAAAATCATACACATGGGACATGATTTGTTGTTCGGGAATATACAGATATTTGCGGAACATCAGGAACTGGTTGATCGCATCATCCCAATAAGAAGTATCTCCCGTCAACTGGCCGTAACGCATCAGGAAAGGTGTGCTCATATACAGATCATCACACCACATCGTTTCCTGGCGCATCTCTCCGCTGCCACGAACACGGTAAAAGGCTCCGTCTTCCAGACGTTCCTGTTCATCCGTAATATAGCCCGCAATACGATCTGCGGTATCCCTGCCTCCACGAATGTCGCCGAGTTCCATCGCTGCCAGCAAAGTAGATCCAAACGAACCGCAATCATCCAGACTGTCGATTGCAGACAACTGATTATTGATTCCCGCGGCGCCGTACCCTTCCCGATCCCATAGACCATAACGGTCAAACGACGTACTCAGGCCGATATGGTCCCGCACATACTGAACATAGTCGTCACGTCCCAACTCCTGTCCAATCTGAAGAAGTCCAAGGAGGGTGACACCGAGTGGATAGTTCCATTTACCATAATGGGTATTTTCCAAATAGGGCCGGACACTCGTTTCAGGTAGATCAACATGCCAGTATACACCTTGGGCTCCATCATCAAATACAGTATCTGTTACCACGATGTCTTGGGGAGATGGTTCAGAGCCTGGGGAAAATACACCCGTATACAGCCAAGCGTCGGGGCATCCTGCAACCGGATGAGGTGGTCTTAATCTCCAGTCTTTTGTAGTGGAATCCTTCGCATCTTCCAATGTGAATCCCCACAACTTGCTCCCAGCCTTGGTTTCACCCTTCGCTACCAGATCAGATGGACCGTAGCGGCGAGGCAGTTCAATGCTGAAATTGCCGCTTTGCCCAGCAGAATATATTTCCTTGCCATCAACGTACAGGGTGAGAGCACCCTCATGTTTCCCTTGCAGAAGAACAGGTGACGATCCCGGTTGGATTACATCCAGTTTGGACCACGCGTACGCAACAGCTGGCTGCTCTGTACCAAAGATTCTGGCGAAAGCTCCAGCATTCTGTTCCTCTTCTGTCCAGTCCCTGCGCGGAAACCAGGAAAGGCCCGTTTCTTCTTCAGTCATGCCATCACGAGGGAGTGATGATAGAGGTTCATCGACTGGTTCCGAGTACAACCAGCCTTCCTGACCTAGGCGATCCACACCTGGTGTGAGGAAGTGAAGCGGGAAGTTTTTAAATGAGGCCGTTCCGTAGATACCACCGAATCCCACCTCTGTTTTTACAAAACAAAGCAACACATCGTTCCAGCCATATTTCACGGAAATCGGAATCTGGGTTCTGCGCTCGGGAAATAACTCCTGCAATAACTCGGATTTGAAAATCTCTTCTCCGTTTACATAGACCGTCACCGGACTATAACAGTTCAGTCCCGTATTTAACGTAGCCTCCTGCTGGCTCCACAACTTGCCCCATACGTACACGTACTGTCCTGCACGAGCCTCTTTCCACTTGGCATCCAGATTCAGATCATAACGATAATCCCCAAGTCTGCGGAAGCCTCCACAATGGTACGCTCGGAACAAAAAGGAGTGTTTCGGATGGTCCCCAATATAACGCTGTGCCACGGTAGTCAAAATATCCGGAATTGAATCATACACCTTGCCTGCAATCGCCTCGTTCTCATGAAAATAACGAATGATCGTCAGCTCCCTTCCTATACCTTGATTCGTTCGGTTAGTCGCAATGTCTCTCCAGCCTTCACTTCAACCACCTGCTGATCCGCTGTAAACCAGATGGAGATGGCCGATGGGTTATGGATAATCGAGCGGTCTGCTGAACATTCCAGACGTCTGACCGCTTTCCAGTAAGCAATCACTTCGATGTTCGTTGCGTACCAAATGTCATCCCGGTTGCCAATCTGCTCAGCAAACTGTTCTATAATCTGCCAATTGTCGTTATCATTGAATTCGTAGCTGTGACCCCATACATATAACAAGAGTGGCGTACCTGTCTTCGTATGCTGGATAAATCGTTCGGCATGGGCCGCCAGATCATGGTTATGGTGGCAGGTTGGATGCCATTCAAGCGGCCGCTCAGGCAGTGTGTACCTGCCGTGGGATTCAACCGTGCGTGCATAATCGATGCCAAGCCATTCGAGCTTGGTGCTGAGTGAACGGTCATAACCCCCATTCGGATAGGCCATACCTCGTACCGGATAACCGACAAGCTGTTCCAGCGATCTCCGATCTTCCATAATCTCTTCGGTCAGCAGCTCATCCGGGACATAAGGCAATGTGGGATGGGTGACTGTATGTACAGCCACTTCATGCCCGGCATATAATTCCGCAACTTCTTTCTTCTCAATTCGGCCAGGCTTGCTCAGCGTACCGGAATTCAGATTGAATGTGCCCCGCAGCCCATGCTGATTGAAAATTTCCACCAGTCTGCGATCATGCACCACACCATCGTCATAACTGAACGTCAACGCCTTCATCACGCCACCCGGGTAGCGGTCAAACTGGATACGATGTCCCATCTTGTTCCTCCCCCACTTGCTTTCTCCAAAAACGAATGATTCACACTGGATCACTGCGCTGTCAGAACGTCCCTCCAGGCCCGTTACTGAACCGATTAGACCGTTTCCTTCACATCAAAATATCGAAAAACACCTTGACCTCCACTATTCGCAGATCGCGTATTCACAGCAAAAATTCCCATCTTCGCGCCCACCCAAAGAGCTGTCGTCGCGTTAAACGGTGCACCGATCGGTTGAAACCCCGTTCCATCTTCACTCCAGCTGAACTGACAACGGGCAGGTTCCGTCAGGGTGAATCGGAGATGAATGGTCCTGCCGTTGTACGGTGTGCCGTTACCATTCCAGTCCAGCCCCGTTTCTTCCCATTCATCTGCGTGCAGGTGGCTCTCCGGACGTTTGGCTCCTCGAATCAACGATAGTCTGGCTGTTCCATCTTCCGTCTGCGTCAGGCACAAGCTTGCATACGAATCGCCAAATAGGATAAGTCCTATCCGATCACCTGCTTGCTTGGGCAAGAACGTCAACTTGGTCGTCGCTTCAAATTCAGAGGCAGGCAGCTTCTGTAAGAGCAGTTGTGGGACACCAAACAAGGATTGAATATTCTCCGGGTATGGGCGCGCATGTAATACCAGCCCCTCTTCCGAACCAACATCCGCCCATTCCGGGCGCGAATTCGCCTGCCATTGCCATTGGAGACCAAGACGATTGGCCTCAAAATGATCAGAAACATCAGGCACCGAGATGGGATACGAAGCTCCAACATTGGGCTTCGTATACACATCGACGGGTTCACCTGTTCCTTTACCTTCACGATCTATTCCAATGACAGGCCATCCATCTTCGCTCCATGACATCGGCTGCAGATGAACGATTCGACCATACGCATCGCGATCCTGAAAATGCACAAACCAGGACTCACCCGACATCAATTCCACGTAACCTCCCTGATGAGGTCCATTCACCGCGGAAGCTCCCTGATGCATGACGATTCGGTCCTCATATGGCCCAAATACCTGTTCCGAACGCAACACCGTCTGCCATCCTGGCTTCACGCCACCTGCCGGAGCAAAGATATAATAGTACCCATCTCGCTTATAGAATTTCGGTCCTTCAATCGTCGGATGATGCTTCGTTCCATCAAAAACAATCGTTCCTTCATCCAAAAGCCTGCTTCCATCTACAGCCATGCGGCACACTTGAATTTTGCTTTTGATCCCGCAGCGGCTATGGGCAAAAGCGTGCACCAGATAAGTCTGGCCGTCATCATCCCATAACGGACAAGGATCAATCCATCCTTTCACCTCGTGAACGAGATGCAAAGGGGACCACTCTCCCTCGGGATGATCCGCAGTGGTCATGAAGATGCCTTCATCCGGTGTACTGAAGAAAATCCAAAACTTTTCGTCGTGATACCGAATGCTTGGAGCCCATACACCTTTCCCATGAAGCGGCACATCGTACCCTGGCAAATCCAGCTGTTCAATGGCATATCGTACAAGCTTCCAATTCACCAAATCTTTGGAATGCAGAATCGGTAATCCCGGCGTATGCGAAAAGCTGGAAGCCGTCATATAGAAGTCATCACCAACACGAATGACATCAGGGTCGGAATAATCTGCATGCAGAATCGGATTTCGGTATGTACCATCCCCCTGATCCGCCACCCAGATTGGCTCCGTACGCTGCTGGTTGAATCCGGTTATACCCATGCTTTCCCTCCTTCATATTGTTCTTGCCAATCCGTTTATCTTGTGAGGTTTATTCTTCTGCTGATATATGACCGGCTTCCTGCAAACTGTGGCTGCCCGAGTCAAAATACGTACCTTCCAGCAGTCCGATTAATGTATTGGTAACTCGTACTTCAATATCGTTATCCCCTGCTCGCAGCCAGGAGGCTTCTCCCGTCCAGCGATATGGAGACCAGCATCGAACGCCCAGACTATGACCATTCACCCGTACCTCGACCACATCCTGCACCTGCCAGTCGCTGAATTCCAGTTCAAAGGACGCGAGCTCTTCAGCAGGCTGATCCAGCCAGAATCTTCGTTTGTAACTCATCTCCCCTGCAAAATGGGGATAAAACGGCTGAGGCTCAGGCCCAATTCGGCTCGCCGTATCCGGCTCACGAACGAGAGAGACCATACCTTCATAATGGAACTGCACGCCAAACCGCCCTTGCAGATACAGCGGATCGACGATACCTTCCTCATCCCTCGTGACCTGTACGGTAACAGTCATTTCATTCAGGCCACTGTGTAGGAACTCTGTTATATTGCAGCCAATATTGTTGTGATCGGTAATTTCAATCGGCTCGAATTGATCGGGTCCAATCTGTTGTCCGTTGATTTCCATGGTCCAGTCACCTGATATCGCCGCCCTGTCCATGAATAACAGACATTCTGCCAATGCCGTTCTCAGCTCAAATGTAGTCGTATACTTGCACTGGATTGGATAAGCAACGGAAGCTTTCTTTGGTGTACCAAATACCTGATTAAACTGGAGCGGCAGATGATGGTTCTCCGATAATTCAGCCGCCTGATCAATAAAGGGTTTGACTGCAACATGATTACGTTCAAAAATTACACCATTGTCATTGGAAGCTGTTACGTTGAACTGCCCCATCCGAAGTGTGTTGGATTGCACCGTTTCCAGTCGCCATGGCCCCTCCGCAGGAAGTTGAATGGTATAGGGCGCGTCCTCAGTCTCAGTAACTAAACGATCCGCGCCAGACTTCATTCCTGTTTGGTTCAGAGCAAAAGAATTCCCCTCTGATACCTCTTGGGCATGTTGTAAAGTAAGCCTCACAGCCTGTGCTTCATAGGGAGCAAGCTTTAGCGAAATGCACCACTCACCACCACTGCTGGTAAACGGCAATGGTTCACGCTGTCCTGTCTCCAGATCGAGCCGTTCCGCCAGCAGACGTGTACCCGCTGAAAGATCCACATCCGTCCATAACCGCTTGGCTACCATTTTCAATTGCCCTTCAAGTTGTTGTCCTTCCTGGTTGGACAAAAAGATCATAAACTCTCCATCCGATAATTGACGGGTCTGCATAAGCAGCGACGCACTTTCTTCTTCCATGATCCAACAGATCGGTTCGGGCAGTACCTGATCCAGCAGCAGGGAGATCAGTTCCAACGAGAAGTCATCCCCGCGACCTGTTCCCGCAGGTAGAAAAAAAGCATTTCCCTGCCCTTGTTGCCACATCGATTCGCTGCTATCGTGACCTGTTTCTTCCGCATTGCCCCAATATGCCTCGTGCGGCTGGTTACCTGCACCAAAGAACTGAGCGGCCTCATTTCCTACAGGGCTTCCTGGTTGGATAGCTACATGCGGAGGCATGCCTACAGATATGACCGTTCCCCCCTGTTCCACGAACTGCTTCACCTGCTGCCAAGCTGCTGCCTCCAGGTTCAGCATCGGCGGAAGAATCAGCACTTCATAACGTGCAACGCCAATCTGAATTGTGCCCTCGGCCAGCACAGCTTCCGCTAACAGCTCGGGGTCCAGATGATCATAGTCACGTCTGTTTTCGAGCAGGTGCGAGGTGATCCGCATCCAATCGTTCGTGAGGCGATCCAGCTTCGCCCGTTCTGCTTCGTCTTCTCCGCCATATTCGAATCCGTGAAGCGGATTGCCCATCAGGCTCCAAAAAGTGGTCGTTGGATCAAGCACAGCAATTCGAATGTCCGCAGTCCCCGTGCTCATTAGATAGCTTAAACGTCCCGTGTAATCTCCCAACTGCCGGAAATGACGCCAATAAGGGTTCTGTATAAACTGGGATGGCGGTGCATCATGCTTGGCAAGTCCGCCGATGGTATAGAAAAAGGCGTGGAAGTTAAAAAAGTTGGTGCCCATGGCTGCCATCCGGTCAATCATCCATTTGGCATCCTGTAAGGTCATCGACCAGCCTACACTGTGGAAACACTCAATCAGATTACGGCTTCGTCCCAACTGTCTGGCAAGCGAGCTGACCATCTTCGGATTGTCGCGCATTTTTTTGCCATACCGTTCCAGAATCCAGGATAAGGGGCGTCCGATTTTCTCATGCGCGGAATCTCCACCTGGCATATGGCTGAACAACTGAGTGGTCATCCGTACCCCGGGCACTTCTGCCGCATACTGAATCCCTGCCTCTTCGCACCAGTCATGTACCTGTTTGTGATACGACTCCCTGAGCAGCAGATGTAACGACTGGTAGTAGTCATACCGGATTCGTTCTGCATCTGGGACATCGCTATGCAGCAGAGCGGGTAGGGACTCGATCAGACTGTAACCACAGCGTTCGCTAAAAAATAGGGGAAGCTGTGGAGACCAAGGAATACGCCCAAGCGGCGCAATTTCATCAGAGAACATGCCTTTGATTACGCTTTCAAACTGTTCTCCAACTGCTTCCTTATACCGTTCGTGGGTCAGTTCAATAAAACGGCTCATCGCTTCTTTGTGACACGGGTCTACAAAGTTGCCGTAATATTTGAAATCATTCATCTCTTCTTCCTGAAATATAATCACGTCCCACTCCCCAGCGGGAGCTTTCCACAACAAGCGAAAAGCCGTTCGGTATGTAAAAAACCGCTTGCGATTATACGACGTGAGTCCTGTCTCCTGATATACCTGATCCGTCTGGATATTGCCGATGTTGCTGCGCAAATCAATGGATTCTTGCCACAATCTTTTGCCCTGTGCATCCTTTGGTATTGCCTTCGCCACTAAAATTCGACCCCACGGCAACTCATGATCCACTATTTCTCCGCCATGAACACGAATCTGCTGATGTACCAGCTGGCGCTGCTTCGCCTCGGGAAAATCAAGTGTCACCTCACCGCCGGCCATCCCGCTTGGATAGGGATACTCGTCATATAACCATACCTGCATGCCGCAGGCGGCCGCCGCTTCCACTGCAATCCGTACCTTGTCAAACCATGCTTCGGACAGATAGGGAATCTCCAGCCCCTGACGTGGACAGATGAAAAAACCACCTATGCCCTGTGCAGACATTTCAGATATTTGTCGTTTGATTTGCCCTTCTTCCATATCCCCATTCCAAAACCAAAAGGGATGAACCCGGTACTGCGCCTCGGGATTTTCAAATGCATCCCCGTTCCACATGTCGCTTCCTCCCTGTATGCTCAAGAGTGGTCATCCTTTACCATTACCGTTCATTTAAGTTCAAATAGGTTTGTTTTGCATTGATTATACATCAAAAACCAAAGACTGGAAGCCATAATTCACAAAAAAAGAGATGAACATGGTTTTAATTGGCCTGAACTATGCATATACGGAAATGCCCGGCTGCCACCTTTACACTACAAGCAAGGCTGCCGGGCTCTGGAACATCCATCTATTTCAGTGCAGCGTACAGCTCATTCACTTCTTTGACATAGTCGTCGCCGCCACTGCTTTTCCACAATGCAACAGCATCCTGGAAGCCTTTTTCGTCAATTTGCCCCACGATGAATTTGATGCGGGCATCATTAATGATGTTATCCAGTTGTGGTCCTTTCTGGGCATACACATCGGAAATGAGCGGTTCGCCAGGATTAGCAATGACGATTTCCTCATTGGCTTTCTGCACCTGTGCAACCTTTTCGCGAACAGGTGTCTGTTGTACACGAAGCGTTCTGTCCTCGGGAACAAACATCAGAATCTGATTCAAACCCTGTAGGTCCCGGAGCGCAAGTTTATCAGTGGTCGGTATAATGTAGTCCTCTTTTTTCTCATATTGCTTGCCTTCCAGACCGTTGTACAACAATGTTTGCAATTCTGTTTCATTCAGCTGATCCAGGAAAGAAAGCACCTTTTTCAAATCTTCTTCCGTTTTGACACTGCTTTTGGAAATAGCTATCAGACCGGAGTAGCCGGATGTTGGCATATCGCGCAATCCCTTTGGACCTTCCATCGCTTGAAGTACATCCACATGTCCAGTCGCTGATGGATCTTTCTCCAGTATCTTCTGATCCATGCGCTGTGCGTTATCCGCCACATCCACCATGACACCCGCTTGCCCGTTTACAAAAGGATCAGGCAGTTTCGTCGCATCCATCACGGCAAAGTCCTTGTTGACCAGACCTTCGCTATAGATTTGACGGAAAAATTTCAGAGCTTCCATATATTCTGGAGTCTCATGTGCCGGCATTAAACCTCCGTTACCATCCTCGCCCCATTTGTTGGGTGCACCAAACCAAATCTGCATATTATCCCAAGGGCCCGTGAATTTGCTCGCCACCAGACCGTAGGTATCGTCTTTACCGTTGCCGTCTGGATCATCCTTCGTGAACGCTTTCAATACGTTGTAGAACTCGTCAATGGTCTTTGGCTCTTCCAGGCCGAGCTTCTCCAGCCAATCCTTGCGGATCGTGACACCGTTACGTCCCAGTGCACGTGCGCGGTAGATGCCATAGGTTTTGCCATCGATGGAAGCATTGTTGGTGATAATTTCATTCATCTTGCTCAGGTTCGGATAGTCTTTCAGATAAGGTCCAAGCTCCCAGAAAGCTCCGGTACGAGCCGCATTAATGAAACTTGGGGACTTACCAAGCACAACCATAACATCTGGCAGCTTGCCCGAGGCGAGCGTGATATTAAATTTGTCCTCATAAGAGCTGCTCGGTACCCATTGCAGATTCACATCCACCTTGGTCAGTTCCTCAAGCTTCTGAATCACAGGACTGTTATCCGGCGGATTCTCCGCTTCAAAGTTCGGAAGCATAATCGTGATCTGATCCGTGCCTCCCGCAGCTGTTCCTGAACCTGCTTTGTCCGTGGAGCAAGCTCCCAGAACCGTACTCAGTACCAATGATGCAGAGAGTAGCAATGCGCCTTTTTTGAATCCCGTCTTTTGTCCCATACATTCTCCCCCTTGGCTTTAGCCTTTGATTGAACCTAACATGACACCCTTAGCAAAATGCTTCTGCAAAAACGGATACACCAGCAAAATCGGAATGGTACCTACCACAATGACCGCCATTTTAATGGACTGCTCCGGTGGCTGTACAAAATTGGGGTCCATGTTCGCCATATCTCCGACACTGGCTTGCGAGAGCAATACGATCTGTCTCAGCATGACTTGCAATGGCCATTTGTCACTGTCGGAAATGTACAGGAGTGCCGAGAAAAAGTTATTCCAGTGTCCTACAGCGTAAAATAGCGCAAATGTGGCAATCACCGGTTTGGATAATGGCAGAACAATTCGCCACAGTACCCCAAGATCCGAACAGCCGTCGATGCGGGCCGCTTCCTCCAGCCCTGGCGGCATTTGTTGAAAGAAGTTTTTGACAACAATTAAGTTAAAAGCGCTGATCGCGCCAGGAAGCATGAGGGCCCAGTAGGAATCCAGAAGTCCAAGTCCACGAATGACGAGATAGGTCGGGATCATCCCGCCGCCGAACAACATGGAGAAAATCACCATGTTCATCATGACATTCCGGCCCCAGAAATCACTTCGGGAGAGCGGGTAAGCCATCGTCAGCGTGAAGAAGAGATTGACCAATGTACCTGCAACCGTAACAAATATCGAAACGCCTATACTGCGGAAGATAGTAGAAGAGGAAAAAATATACTCATATGCACTGAATGAAAACACCTTCGGAATAAGGAAAAAACTGCGTTCCGTAATCTCGGCTTCGGTCGCGAATGAATTTCCTATAATATACAGGAAAGGAAGGACGGTTAATATGCCCAGAATCCCCAGCATGACGTAATTGAAAATATCAAATACTCTGCCGGCAGGGCTGTTGTATAGACGGCTGTTCATGGGCGATTTCCTCCTTATCAATGGATGACGAACACGCTCTTAATAGATTCCGGGATGCCCGAATTTTTTGGCCAGTTTGTTACTGCCCAGCACCAGAATAATTCCAACCACAGACTTGAATAACCCGACCGCTGTACTGTAACTGAATGCACCTTGCGTAATCCCGACGGTGTATACATACGTATCAAATACATCTGCTACATCACGGTTCAGCGAGTTGGTCATCAGATAGATCTGTTCGAATCCGGTATCCAGAAAGTTTCCCAACCGGAGAATGAGCAATATGACAATGGTCGCGCGAATCGCTGGAAGCGTGATATGCCACATGCGTCGTAATCGTCCTGCACCATCCACAATCGAAGCTTCATACTGTTCTGTATCCACACCTGCCAGTGCTGCGAGGAAGATAATTGTTCCCCATCCCATCTCTTTCCACATCATCTGAACAATAATGAGCGGACGGAATGACCCCGGACTCGCCAATACATCGATCGGTTTGCCTGTGATCCAGGAGATCAGGTCGTACAGTACCCCGCCTTGGGGAGTCAGGAATACATAAGTGATACTTGCGATAATGACCATGGATACAAAGTGAGGTACATAAACCAGTGTCTGAATCGTTCTTTTAAAGAAAGCCACCCGGATTTCATTGAGTAACAAAGCGATAATAATCGGTGCCGGGAAAAAGAATATAAGATCATATAGGGCAAGGACGAGCGTATTCCTCAGCAATCGAAAAAAATCCGGATTGGAGAAGAAATTCGTAAAGTTCTCCATGCCCACCCATTGACTGTCGCGAATGCCCAGAAAAGGCTGATAATCCTGGAAGGCAATAACGATCCCCCACATGGGTAAGTATTTAAAAATGACAAAGTACAAAAATCCGGGAAGCACAAGCACGTACAGCCATTTATTTCGTTTGATCTGCCTCTTCCAGTTGGACTCCCGCTTCATGGGCAATGCGGCCATATCCACCTGAGCTGCTGTAGCGCCATTTCCATTCCAGTCCGTCTTCCCGTTCATAATGTCTCCCCTCCCTATTTATGTAAGCGTTATTAATTGACCTGTTATTCAGACTATACAGCTGCCCTGTTTCCGGCAACCTTCATTTTTTGCATGGTTGCGTAATATGGCTCAAAAGCCCGCTATAACGCCATTCCCGGTTCAACTTGGACATATTTGGACAGAGCTAATTGCACATTTTTGCACTATTATCCTTCTTTGCTTTCTGAGTGGAACATAAAAAAACCGGAGTCCCATGAAGACAGGATTCCGGTCAGCGATGAAGTCTTATGAACAGGTTTATTTCACCAGCCATTGATCCCGATACTGGCTCGGCGTTAAGCCTTCCTGTTTCTTGAAAATCCGATTAAAATAACTGTGCTGGTATCCAACAGCGCCTGCGATATCATTGATTTTCATGGTGGTCTCACGCAGCAATTGCTTCGCCGTATCCATTCGTACCCGTGTTAAATAATCAATGAAATTCATGCCCGATACTTGCTTGAATGCCTTGCTTAATGCATATGGGGTCATCTGCTCCGCATCTGCACAGCCTTCCAGGGAAAGTTCGTTTCTATAATTCTCATCAATAAACAACATCGTACGTTCCACTACCTGCTTCAGCGGCTCCTGGGAACGCATCTCGATCTCCTGAACATATGGCAGCAATACTTCTCCGATCATCCATTTCATCATTTGTGCAGGTTCGCGAATCGTGGACAAGCGCTCATACATATTGCAGCCACCAAACAGCTTGTAAGGCGTTACCCCGGTCTGAAGCATCATGTGCTGAATACTTCCCAGTAACTGAAGCATCATCTGCTGCACCTGGAACTCGGAACTGCCCGCTCGGGTAACCTCGGTCATGAATTGCTCCAGTACGCGCTCAGCCTCGTCCTTCTTCCCAAGCCTGATCGCCTGAAGGATCTCACGTTCCAGCCCCAGTGGATACGAGGCTTCTTCCGTTCTGCGGAAACATTGCTCATCCTCCAGATCGAGAATCTGGCTCCCGTCTTCCACGCTGCGATAAGCAACCGCCTGCTCCATCTCCACAAATAATCCCGGCAATTCCTGCGGGGAAGCAGCAGGACGGCTTACGATCACCGTCACGTTCATCTTCAAGGTCCGACCAATGACCTCCACCAACTCCTGTCCCCATAATAACGCTTGTGATTTCACAGGCTCGTCGTTGGCAGCAATCACAAGCATGGCTGAAGACAGATCGTGAAAGTTCATTACACTAATTTGACTGAAAACATTTTTAGCCACTTCTTCAATGATATTAACTGCCGCAAAGGTAACCAGCCCCGTGTCCTGGCTCCCAAATCTCCCCTGCAACTGAGCATAGCCCGTAAAATACATCTGGAGCAGCAAAAACTGCTGGCCTTCCACCTCAAATCCAAGATTCCTCATCCGTTGCTGAAGATCCTGCTCGTTATAGGCATACAGATGTCCTTGCACCAGTTGCAATACAAAACTGTCCCGCAAATGGGGAAGCTGCTCCTGTAATTGCCGATGGGCGGTCAGACTCTGCGAAGTCAATTCGTTCCACTGTTGTTCCAGCAGCTGGAATTCATCCAGCCTGGTGTCTGTTGTCGCTTCATTCCTGCCCGGCGTCAATAAATGGAGCATTCTTGCTACGGGAGAGTATATTCTGCGTGAGGCAAACCAGGATAACACCAACCCCAGGATAAGACTGCCTGCACTTGCAATAACGATGATTTTGGATACGAGCTTCACCGGCGAGGTCACCGATGTCAGCGGAGCTGCGGATACATATGTCCAGTCCGAATCAATCCGACTCAGTGATCCATAGGACACAGAATAGGTCTCGTCCTCATATTTGAACAGGAATGAATGATTGTCTGCATGCAGGGCTATTTCTTCTTTTACCTGCTGCTCAAAAGCAAGGTCAGCCTTCCCTGCTACCGGATTACCGGTAACCAGTGTATTGCCCTGCTGGTCCATGAGAAACGTTAACCCTTCATCATATGGAGTAAGCGTTTTCAATAAGCCGGCGACTTTCTCATTATCCAGCGTAATGATCAGCGCACCAAATGGATTAATGCTTTCACCCGGAATTTTATGTACAAGAACCAGTGCATTACCCGGATCGGTATGCAGTATACTATCATTCGTTCGAGATGCTTTATCACTACTCTGGCTCGCAATCCAGTCTGTCCAATACACATGGTTGCCCATCGTCAGATAGCGGTCAAAGGCCTGTATTTTTGCATCATCCTTCAACTCGTTATAATCCCGGTTAAACAAAATCGGTTTCGGTTCCTGCAAATATAGCTGCGCGGATTTGATGAGCGGATGGGAGCCTTGCAACACGTATAGTGTGGTGACGATCTCCTGTGTTTCGTTGAAATAATACACAAAATCCAGCGTTCGCAGCGCATTGCCAAACCTGGGTTCAAAAGCCCAATGGGACAAGGTCATCTCCAGATAAGCGAGTTGGTCGTCCACGTTGCGCGCCCGGTTCTCAATCTGGCTTTGGTGCATCTGATTAAATTCATTTTCCATCCGGCCAACGACCAACTGATACATCACGATGCCTGTAATCAGTCCGGGAATGCTGGCAATGAGCAAAATAAGCATCAAACTATTTCGATAAAAACGCCCTTTATGTCGTCCTGTGGTTAACCCTGGCCAACGCGTGAGTCTGCCGGAGGGTCTTACCTTCCTAACTGGTTCCATCAGCGCTCACCTGCCTGCTTGCGTATGGTCTGACTGTCATGGGAACTCCCTCAACTCCCCTGCTGAATGGTTTACATGAGAATATATGGATGAAATCCGTTTCTTGTATTATACGCATAATTTCCGGGGGAATGAAACGGTATGTAGCAGATCATTTTTTAACCAATGTTTTATTAACGCATCAAAATGGATTACAATAGGGTAAAGCAAAACATGAAGGAGGCCTTTTAATGAAGGAACAAACTTATTTTCAAGAAAATAGAGAGAAAAACCTGGCAGAATTGAATGAATGGTTATCCATTCCAAGTATCTCAGCCATTTCGGCGCATAAAGAAGATATTAACCGTGCGGCACAATGGGCTGCAGATGCACTCACTCGTGCAGGTATGGAAAATGTAGAGGTTATTCCAACAGCGGGACATCCGATTGTATATGCAGATCACCTGCATGCACCCGGCAAACCAACCGCACTGATCTATGGACACTATGATGTACAACCTGTCGATCCGCTTAACCTGTGGGAAACACCTCCATTCGAACCTACCGTTCGTGACGGCAAACTGTTTGCACGTGGTGCTACGGATGACAAAGGACAAATTTTCTTACATATCAAGGCGGTTGAAGCTCTGCTTGCCGAAAACAAGGAACTTCCCGTTAATGTGAAATTCTGCATCGAAGGCGAAGAGGAAATCTCCAGCCCGAACTTGCCGATCTACCTGAATGACAATACAGACAAACTGCGTGCAGACATGGTACTGATCTCGGATACGTCCTTGCTCGAAAAAGGAAAACCGGCGATCTCCACAGGTCTGCGTGGTCTTTGCTCGCTTGAAGTGGATCTGAATACAGCCAACACGGACCTGCACTCCGGTTCATTTGGAGGTGGTGTACCGAACGCACTGCACGCACTCGTATCCCTGCTCGCTTCGCTGCATGATGAGCAAGGCCGCGTGAGCGTAGATGGTTTCTATGATGGCGTTCTGCCGCTCTCTCCTGAGATGAGAGAAGAGTTCGTAAAGCAGGGCTTCAATGAAGAACAGCTTCGTCAAGACCTCGGACTGGAGCAATTGTATGGGGAAGAAGGCTACTCGTTCGTGGAACGTGTTGGCGCACGTCCGACGCTGGAACTGAATGGCGTATGGGGCGGATTCCAAGGTGAAGGCACCAAAACGGTTATTCCGAAGGAAGCTCATGCCAAAATTACATGCCGCCTTGTTGCGGATCAAGATCCACAGCAGGTGCTGGACCGAATCGAAGCACATCTGCGCGCTCATGTTCAACCAGGCGCAACGCTGCATGTGAAACAAATCGAGAAAGCCTTTGCGTTCAATACAGATCCATCGGATCCAGTACTGCAAAAAGCAGCTGATGCGTATGAGCAAGTGTACGGCGTTCGCGCGCTATTTACGAAAGACGGCGGCTCCATTCCGATCGTGGAGAAACTTTCACGCGTGCTTGGTATTCCGGCTGTCATGATGGGCTTTGGTTTGCCAGATGAGAATCTGCATGCACCGAATGAGCATTTCAACCTGGAGAACTTTGATAAAGGGTTGTTGACGATTGTTCAGTTTTTGAAGAGTTTGTAAAGTTTAGTTCATTTCAAAAATAAGTGCTGGTCAGCGTGCGAAGTGGCCGTTACGGATACGAATCGTTCTTTCGATCGCTGTTATCCCCGGATTTCTTTGAATACCTTTTCCAAAGGTGAAATCCGGGGATAGCATATGCTTCCGAAGTAGCTTTCTTGCAGAAAGCTTTTAGGCGAACGCTTCGCTTCTCCAGAATCGATTTCGTCCCCTTCACTACTTTGCAGCTTTTCCATGACTGATTTTAAGATTGAACCTACTTTACAAATGAAGGGTAGTAGGTAGATATATAAGTATATAAAAGGGGTGTGCCGTCTATATTTATGACGGCACACCCCTTTTGTAATTGGTGCGATAGTGTCCAGAAGGGGCAAACCTACCTCCGGAGACATCCTCCAGTTCTACTCCTGCATCCTCCACTTATGAGCGGAAGGTTGTGAAATTTAACATATGCACAAGCTGCATCATGTGCGTGATTTCCTGCTGGACTTCGGAGGTGTCCGTACCTGCCATCGCCAGATTGGCCCGCAGCGTTCTACGGGTGTTCAGCATACCGTCGATCAATTTCATGACCGTGTTGCGTCCACGATGATCCACAATCATATACTTTTTGCGGGCATCCAGCTCCACCCATACGATATTGCTGAATGAGGTGAACAGGTGTCTGCGGTACTGCTCCATATCGGTCTCATTGTAGTGTTCGCCATAAAAGGCATAATATCCGTGTACGTGCAGCTTTTCCGCCAGCTCTGTGATGAACGGGTCGAATTCGAGCATAGCGTTACGTTCCATGTTTCACGCCTCCGTAATGCGTGATCCGCAGATCCCGGCTTTTTTGAGATCTATTTTAACACATTACGCAAGCTATTGCCTGTTGAGGCACACTACAACACTACAGACGGAGAATTAACCGCCGATTCGTCTGCCTTTCACCCACACTTCCTCAATTTTCAAATCACCATTCAGCAAAACGACGTCCGCCTGTTTGCCTTTAGCAAAGGAACCCGTGCGGTGATCAATCCCGAGCAGACGTGCCGGCGTCAGGCTGGCTGCGCGTGAAGCTGCATTCAGACTCAAGCCCACTTCCTGTACCAGATAGCGGAAACCGCGAATCATCGTGAGCGTGCTTCCTGCCAGTGCGCCTCCGTCTTTCAAACGTGCTACACCTTCCTTAACAATCACAGGCAGATCGCCAATTTTGTATTCACCATCATCCAGCCCGGCAGCAGACATCGCGTCCGTGATCAATACGATTTGATCAATAGATTGCTTCAATTGTGCAAGGAGCGAGATCGCCGCTGGATGCACATGGATACCGTCTGCAATGACCTCTGCACTGATGCGGGAATCACTGAGTACTGCTCCGGCAGCTCCGGGATTTCGGTGATGCAACGGTGTCATCGCATTGAATGTATGCACTGCATGGTGCAGCCCGGCTTCGACTGCAAGCTGTACCTCTTCATAAGTCGCATCCGTATGCCCTAATGCTGCCGTAATTCGCTGTTCACGCAGCCATGAAATGACTTCCAGCGCTCCCTCACGTTCCGGCGCCAGTGTGACTTGACGGATCAGGCCCGGATATTGTTTTTCCCACGCCTCAAGCCAAGATACATTAGGCAATACGATATGATCCGGGTTTTGCGCGCCAGGCCACTTAGGACTGAAAAAGGGACCCTCCAGATGCACACCTTCCAACTGTGCAAATGGCATGTGTTCGGAACGATAGCTGTCCACTTCAGACAATACCCGATCCAGACTATCTTTGGGCGCTGTCATGGACGTTGCCAGCATTGCTGTTGTCCCCTGCGTGCAGTGAAAAGAAGTGATCTTATCCAACACTTCTTTACTCGCATCCATGAAGTCTTCTCCATTACCGCCATGTACGTGGATATCTATAAACCCAGGGACAATAACGCCATGCTTAGAAACAGGCACAGAAACGGCTTCACGGCGAATGTGTACAGATAGTCCCTCGGGTGCGCCAGCATAAAGGATTTTCCCTTCTGTCCAGACGAGCACACCATCCTCCATTACACCATCGGGCAGTACGATTTTGCCTCGAAGAAGGGAAATGGTTTTTTCACTCTCTTGCTCATGTTTCTCCGTATGTTCTATGCTCACTTCACCAACCTCCCGGCAGCACGGTCCAGCAATACGACCACATTTGGATGACATTGCAGCAGCGAAGCGGGACATTGCGTCGTAATCGGCCCCATAAAAGCTTCACGAATAATTTCAGCTTTCTCCTCACCACGGGCGATCAGCAAGATTTGTTTGGCTTTTAGAATTGTACCTACACCCATCGTAATGGCCTGAGTCGGAACTTCATCAATACTATTAAAAAAGCGGGCGTTTGCTTTTCTTGTCTCTTCTTTGAGATCTACCACATGCGTCCGCCCTGTGAGCTCGGTTCCAGGTTCATTGAAGCCAATGTGACCATTATGTCCGATACCCAACAGTTGCAGATCTACAGGCCCACGATCATCAATCCGTTGTTCATAGGAAACACATTCTTGACCTAAATCCGAAGCCTGCCCATCCGGCACTTGGGTTCTGGCGAGATCGATATCAATATGGGAAAACAATTGTTCATTCATAAAGCTGCGGTAGCTTTCGCGATGCTCTACAGGAAGACCGACATATTCATCCAGATTGAAGGAAGATGCCTGCGCAAAGCTGACCAGACCTTTTTGATACAAAGCAATAAGCTGTTTATAGATACCCACAGGAGAACTTCCGGTCGCGAGTCCCAGTACAGCCCGGGGTTTCGTTTGTAGCAAACTGGCAATCACACCTGCACCCGTTGCATTCAAATCTTCTTCATTTTCAAAAATACGAATATTCATCTTCTTAGGCACCTCCGTTATGTTGAACTCGATAAGACTGTACATTGTGATACGATTGTTCCAATTTGGGGATAAAACGGTCAAAGTCGGCACTAACCATGCCCGTGAATAGAATATCGACGACATGCAGCAGTGCAATACGTGAAGCCATATCCCCCCGTCTCATGCCTTCTTCCAACGAAGACGTAAAGAGCGGAATATCAGACACCCCCGCAAGTTTGTTATTTCCATAGGATGTCAGTGAAATGGTAGAGGCTCCCGCCTGTTTGGCACAATGCAAGGCATCGATCGTCTCCGGTGTTTCACCCGAATAAGATACCGCCATCGCCACATCTCCCTCACCCAGTGAAGAAGCCGACGTAATTTGCATATGTGAATCCGAGAAGGCAGTACAGCTTTTGCCGATCCGCACAAGTTTCTGATAGAAATCCTGCGTAACAATGGAAGAGGTTGCGACACCGTAGAGATCGATACGACGGGCATGACATAGTAACTGAACTGCATGCTCCAGCCTTCCTAGATCCAGCAAACGGGTGGTGTCCGCAATGGATGCAAGATGATTGGCTTCGATGGCTTCCACAATTTTGGATAAAGGATTACCTGCCACGATATCCTGATATGCTGTTTCATTGGTGGAATGCGACAATTCTGCGGCCAGCTTCATTTTGAAATCAGGAAAACCTTTGAAATGGAATGATTTGCAGAAGCGGGTTACCGTAGCCGCACTTGTTCCGCTTTGCTGTGCAAGATGGTTAATGGTCCAGCCAGGAATATCAGATGGGGACTGTAAAATCACCTCTGCGATTCGTCGTTCCTGAGACGGAAGTTCATTCAGCTCTTGCTGCAACGCATGTAGTATGGCTGCCATGAGTACTCCTTTTTTGAAAATTATTTTTATGAATTCATCATAAATAAAGAAAATTATTTTTATATTTTCATTTTAATCAATACTTTGTTGCAAATCAAGAGCATTCTCACTATGTATTCGCGGTATGTATGATGAAATTTTGAGAAAGCATCTTCTTGATTAAGGAGAGGAATTCCGTTTATATTGGAGATGAACTTTGAAGCGAATGTGGATATTTCATTTTCTAAGGAGGGAGCATACACTCGATGAATCGACGACAACGTCAAAAAATGATTCCTTCCACCTGGATTATTGCCATAAAACAGAGCACTCTATCTGTACCTAGATGAAACACAATACGGGGAATTGGAGCAGCTCTTCTATAAGCCTTTTTCAAAGAAACAATGGAGATCCTTTATTAAGGAGCATTTCAATAACAATATGTAGGTGAACCCTTATGCCATATATGATTACGATTTCCATCACGCTCTGCCCGTAGCAATCTATACCCTTGGAATTTCTGCGGGCTGAGCCTTTTCCCAAGGGAGCGTGATGTTCCATGAAATCTCAGCAAAGAAATCAAGCCTATTACAGGCATCACAGAAGGCGTGTTATTCAACATAAAAAACTGCTTGCTGTACGGTACGGTTGGTCCTATAAGTTCGAAGGGATTTTTGCCAAAGGCAAAATACATTGTTCCTGCTGGTGGTGCTGCGAAAAGACAAAGCGGCTAGGCTATCCAAAATCTGAGCTAACCAGAATAGCTGACTGCACTCAGCAGCTTCTGAATTCAGACTTCTGAGAATGACTATTTAAAACAAGCGATCCCTTCACTTTAGGGATTCGCTTGTTTTCGCTTTCCAACCTAAAACAAAAAAGTCTTTCCCCATTCTTCATCATGAAGAATAGAAAAAGACTTTCATGCTGCTTCAATCAACTGTGCAGTATCGCGTCAGATCTTCAGTTCTCCGAGCTTAATCAGCTCTACAACTGCTTGCGAACGACCCTTAACATTGAGTTTTTGCATCACATTTGTAGTGTGTTATCAAGCACATATCAAGAGCAAAAAAAATTAGCTCAGATAAAGATGGACCGAAACCTCTCCCTGATGGTCTATATCAATCCTTCGAACCATTCGCCCTAGATATATTCGGACGGTATCGACATCATCATAGTTTTCAATCTTGGATAATTCTTTAAAGGCGCCGCGAGTCTCCTCCAAAATCTTTTTCTTGTTTATCATTTTCTTGGCTAGAGCATTCATTGCATCAAGCTGCCTTTCGGCATCTGATATCTCTTTTTCGTACTGTATCTTTTCAAACTCATATTGAGATGAATCAATATCTCCATTCATATGATCACGTCTAATCTCAAACAACAGTCGGCGGTTCGTTTCAAGTTTTTTTTCGAGTTTCTTATTATCAATCTGACTGTCCTTGTATGGTGATGTTGGATCGACGATTGCGACTCCATCCGTTTCCATAGCTTCTATCCGTTCCCGAACCATCGTCATAATGCCTTTCATCAGGTCATCTCTTAATTCGTAGTATGGAAGCCATTTTGAATTAGAGCATCCAGCTTGTCCTGTGCGGCGTCTTCTTGAACACATGAGGTACCTGTAATCCTTTGCGCCCCTTTTGGATCTGGAAAGCATAGACACTATAGAAGACCCACATTCTGAACAGAACATGTACTTTGCAAATAGATTCGTAAATGTCCTCTTACCACCCTTCGAAGCGCCTCCCCTAAGAATTCGTGTCTCATGGGCTAAAGCAAACAATTCGGGTGATACAATAGCTTCATGGGTAGGCTCTTCACTTTTTATCCACTTGTCAGGAGTTGTACGCACCTGTTTTTTACGTCGATTCATCAGATCCGTTATGTCATCATAAGCAACTTCAACAGTGTTTTTCCCGGCGACATTGTATCCTGTGTAACACTCATTGTTAAGTATTGTCTGAACAGTGGATATCCCCCACACCCCTCCTTTTGGAGAAGGTATCTGCAAACCAACTGATCCGTCTCCTCTTTCTCCGTTGAGATATTTGGCTATTTCTTTTACTCCCATTGTTCCTACATATAATTCAAAAATCTGTCGGACTACTGCTGCTTTTTCTGGAACGACTTCCAATGTCTTTCTACCATCAACTACTACTTTTGTATAGCCGTAAGGTGCAATTGAACCGATAAAATTACCTTTCAGTGCCGATTGCCTTATTCCTCGACGCGACGAAATACTGATATCACCACTTGTGTTTTGATTCACCGCTGATTTTATTCCGAATAACAATTCATCATCTTTAACCGCTGAGTCGTAACCATCCTCAATAGAAATCACTCTGATTTTGAGAGCATTAACCAAAATCCGTTTTAAAGAGATAGCATCCAATTGATCCCTACTGAACCTGGATAAAGAGACAAAAGAGAGAGAACGAATCTCCCCCTTTTTTGCATCCTGAATCATTTCTTGTACGTCTTCCCTGGATACGATACTGGTTGCGGAATCACGGTCTTGATAAACACGTCCAATGTTTAACCCCATTCGTTTACCATGTTCGCGAAGCATCGCTTCCTGGTGCTCTGGACTATCCTTCTGTGAATCCTTCAGGGTCGAAACCCTCACATATCCCCGATCTTCTCCCATTTCGCTTTTGCTCATTACGCATTTCCTCCGAAATATATTTGTTCAGAACTTCATCCAGATTGTACGCTACTGCCCCATGTTTATCCAGAACTTTTTGAATCACATCTCTTGCAAACTGTCTTAATATACGATCCGATTCCTCTGGAGTGCCTGTGCAAATGTACTTTATTGTATACGGCTTCTTCTTTTCTGTTTGCTTCCCCATTATCATCACCCACTCTTATGCTATGAGCCAGGGCAAGTACAACTTGCCCTTTATCTGCTCATGCTTGTGACGGCTTTTCCACTGCGATTTTCATAGTCAAAGCAACACTGCGAAAAGCTCTCCATCTTATTTCTCTATATTTGCCCTCACTGATCGGCGGATCAAATTCGAAACCAAACACTTGTTTATCAGTGATGTAGTCATATTCTTTTGTAAGATATCGCTTCTCCATCAAGAATGCTTCTTTTTCCGGCAGTCCCATAACAGCGCGTTCTATTCGAGCGCAATAAGCTGCCTGATATGCTTCTGTATCTACGTTGTATATAGCAATGTTTGCTGTTTGATCACTGGTTACATTGGTTGGACCGTGGAACCTCTCTGTATATGCTGCTGTTGTACTTGCTTCCCTAGCATCAAAGGTAAGGTACTTAAATATCCGGTATTGCTCCAGTGCTTCCTTGACAGCCTCGGTAGTCCTATGCCTGTCAATGTTGGCGTATGAAATTGGTTGACCCACCTTTGTATCACCTCTCACCTTAATGTAAGGATGGTTCCCCGACCGGAGCCGGGGAGTGAAACTATATTAATAAGGCAGATCGTCGTCACTGACAGGGACCTTTGTACCTTCTTGAGTCGTAGCAATGATCTCAGCAGCGGCGGCTTCACCCTCAAGAGGCAACTTCGCCTGGTTCGGATCAACATCAACCGTTCCGTCTGCATTGATCTTCCCTTTAACACCTTCGCGGTACTCTGCTTGCTGCTCTCTGAATTCGTCCAGATCCATTTGTGATTCAGTGATAGATAATTCAACGTCTGTACCAGCCAACTTGTAAAACTCGAATGTCTGAGATGCAGAAGAGTCGCCTTTAACCTCAAACTCAAGAATCGTCTTCTTGGAATCCTTTGCCGATTTCTTGAACTCTGCTGTCAGCTCCACCCCGTCCATTCCGGTAATGGATAGAATCACAACCTCGCGAGTCATTTGGTTCAGTTCCGGACGGCGCTCATCTTCACCTGTTACATAAAACTGAACGAGCTCTTTCTTGGAATCTTTCGTTTGCTTGTTGAAGTGTGCTTTTACTGTAATATTCATGGGTTGTTTCCCCTCTCAATTTTTAATTTGGTTGATTAATAGAATAAGGCCGCGTTCTAAGCCTGGTCGGGTTCTACTGCCGGTTCCTGATCTTCCGGGACCCATTCGACTAAGCCCTCAAACATGCTTGGATTGATGCCGTACAATGTAGCTGCCATCACCAGTCCGTCCGCAAAGTCTTGGTTTTTTGCGCCAATATATGCATCACGCAAATGATCTTCAAGTGAAGGCTCCACCGTGACCAGGTTCGGGTTGTAAAGCAGCATAGCCATCTTTTCGTTTGAAAGATCGTTCAGGCCGTCTATCCCCCAAAATTTTGCAATCCCCTTTGCCTTTGCTTCTGAATGTTTATTCAGGATCGTTTCCCGTGTTTGTGTTTTAAGCAACTGCTTAACACCATCTGATTGTTCTTTAGTTACCATCACTATTGTCATTTGCTCCATTCCTCCCAATTTCGAATTGGTAATATTAGTTCGTTTTTTCGGCCATTAAATGAATGCGGTTTGTATTTGAATTAGGATGCGCAGCCCTCACAGGCGATGTAGTTGTCTCCAACCTTTTTACTAATGCTTATCAGATCACCAAGAACTATATCTTCAGGTCCCGCAAACTCCAGATCAGCAATGCGAGGAATTATCAAAGTTTCAGCTTCTTCCCTGCTGGTTGCCATCTGGCTGAACTCGGACATTTCTCCGTTTGACTTGTTGATGTACTCGAATGTGTACCGCAATGTTTCGTTAGAATCTTCGATGGAAGTCAGACGATTAACCAGATTCATACAGTCCTCAACTGCTTGGTCATAGTTGATATCAGGGGAATTTTTAATCAAATCTTTCATGTGGTCCAGCAATTGTTGTTTGTTCATGGTTTATATATCCTCCTTAGTAGGGATAGGCCTACGCCTCAGCCCTCTACATTTACTTTTTGCAGATACTTTGTTAGGAACGGCCCGTTCAACCAATCGTCCAAGATTACATGTCGTTCAGCGTATACACCCTCACCGGATACCCATTCATTCGATCCACATGTCCAGATCCGACCGTGATAGTCTGCGAAATTAGCTTCATCGCATGTATGCATTACAACCTTGTCGCCGTGACGCAGGGGATGGATATCGCTCATTGGTTCCCCTCTCCTTCCTGACCCAAAGCAGCTGCAATATAATTTCTCGCCATACTGTAATGCTTGTTTTCGATCAGCTTCATTGCGTATGCAAGGGTATTACGATGCCGATCCCTTTCAACAATTGCCGTTGCTGATAAAGCGACCTCATCCGTTATCTGTTTGGTTAATGTTTCAATGGTGCTGTTCTTAGCTGCCAGTTCTTTGGTGATCCGATTTTGTTCCTCTTTCATTTTTAAGTAAATATTTATCGGAGTACTCATGACTGTTCTTCCTCCCTCATACAATCCGGGCAAACCCACCCGTTTTTACTTTCCTTCCAGCCGTTCCGCCGAAACTCTTTGACTGCTAATGCCTTTGTATTTGATGTCGCATCCTGCGTCCACTTTGGGCACCTACCGCACCATACTGTGTACTCACGAGTTATATTGCCGGACATCTGTATATCCCTCCTTGGTTAGAGGCCGGAGCCTCAATACACCCCTGTTTTTGTGCAGTTGTGGTATTTATCATTGGTGATCCGTTTGAATCCGTGTGAGCGGAAATAGGCTGCTCTGATCAAAGGAAACTTGTATCCGTATGAGTAAACAATGTGGTGAATTTTATGAATGCCTGTAACACGTTGAATCAGGCGCTTAAATTTCTTTTTGGTCATGTTATCTCTCCTTTGGTGGGCCTAAACCCACCCTGATTTTTGTGTCGGAGGGTATTCCCTTCCTCCTACCTTCTTTTGTTCTTACTACCTCTCGTAAAACATTTACGGGTCCCACTCCGTGCTGTAATCTGCTCTATAAAGGAGCTGATATAATGCCGTACATTCGTTTCACTAAAAATAGATGCTATATTTCATTGCCCGCTCGAGAGCTGCTCGGTTTCGTGCCCGGACAAAAACATCAGATCATCATGGATTACTCCATAGATGGTGAACTGGGAGATTATGCAAAGGTTCTGAAGTCAGGGCATATGATGACCATCAGCATTGGTGAAAATGGTGCCTCCGCGTTTAGTAGCCTGCATACCAGCAATAAGGAGCCGGTTGTCTTACGATTTCTATATGAGGATGACAAGGCGTTTCATTTCGGCCCTTGAGGGTATTCCCTTCCTCTGTTAAAAACTCATTGTTAGTTGCTTTTCAGGAGCTTCTATGAAGTCCTTTGCTAGTAAAACTTCAAATATCGCTTCTAACTCGCTCACAACTATGCTGTTGCCTGATTGGTGATACAAAGTTCCGTTCAAGCAACCTTCTTTTGAGGGGTGTTCCTTTAATGCCGCTTCGAAGTCGCGATCTTCAAAACCCATCAGCCTAAAACATTCACGCTCTGTGAGATAGCGGTAACGACCATCTTTCATTTTCACAACCCCACTATTAGGGCAACGCATCTGCTTTGTAGTAATCGTATAAGCGAAGTCTTTTATCTCTTCCAACATCCGTCCGCCGAAATTGCCACTCACCAACGGCATGCCAGGAAGCTTACGGACCATACTGGGTTGCGTAACGACATACTTTTCATCTACATCTGACTCCAATAATTCCGTTATTGGCTTCATAGGCCGCTTCTTCAACCTGGTGAAATCGAAATACTTATCTTCTAGCAACGAAACAGTGAAGAGTCGTTCTCTTGCTTGAGGGATTCCGAAATCACGAGCATCTAAGACTTCATATGAATTCGTGTAACCTAAGTTTTCCATGTCGCTTAGATAGTGATTGAATGCCGATACCATATTTTTAGACAATGCGTTTTTTACGTTTTCCCAGATGACCACTTTCGGTTTCCAAACACCGAGATTTTCAATAATTTTGATTGTTTCAAACATCAGGGAGCTTCTTGTTCCGTCTTCTACATTGCCACCATACTGTTTGCCTCCAATACTAAAGTCCTGGCAAGGTGAACCATGAACAAGTATGTCTGGTTGCAAACTATATCCGACCACCGATTCAGGTTTATACCGGTGATCAAACATCGCGTTGTAAGTCCGGACAGCTTTCTCGTTCCACTCCACATAATCAATCGACTTATGTTCAACGCCAAGATTTATAAGCGCTTTGCGTGGTGCCCCGATGCCGCCGAACAGTTCAAGTATCTTGATCACGGTGTCTTGTCTCCCTTCCTCTGTTATCCCCGGCGGGGTGAGCCTAAACTACCTTGTTGCATATCCTGCATGCGTAATGATCAGGGTGCATAACCGCTTCACCTGGGATGTAACTGTATTGAAGTTCAATCATGTGTTCAGGGTGCTGGCAACGTTCCTGCAAGTTGCGTGAGCGTCTTTCTCTATCTTCTTCCTTGTACTTGCAACGAGGGCATACATTTTCTGTCCAAGAGAGCAACTTTCCATTCCCGATGTAATCATCCTTATAAACCTGACGCCACTTCCAATAAGGGTCGCCTTTCTTGAATGAGCAATTGCAGTATATGCAATTCTTCTTCAGTTTTCGGGGAGCAACTTTAAGTCTCATATGTCACCTCTTGTTTAATATCCGTTAGCCTGGCGCTCGTGGTTGACTTTGTTCTTTTCCAGGTAAGCTGCCTCGATCTGTTCAAGCGTGAATCCGAAACGCTGCTGTCCGAGAGCAAAGAACATATTGAACGCCATCCGGTACGATGTAATGCCTGAATACGGGCTGTATACCATACCGATGCCGCCAGCGTGATATATCAATCGTGTGAGCACATTGGTTGTGCTACCTTCCAGGTAATCGTCAATGATTGTGAGGTCCGTATCATCCAGGCCAAGTTGTCGTGCGATACTCAGGAAGAAGTGGACGCAATCTACGTATTCTTCAAGCAGAGGTTGTTTTGTATGTCCTTTGCCGTTACACGCACCGCATTTTGACTTAGGAGGTTTTCTCGAAGGTGTCCAACCGTACTGCTCGTAATGATTTCCTGCACCTGCACACTTTGCGCATCTGATTTCCAATCGTGGCTCCTGGTCATTGCTCCAATGCTTGAATCCGCGCCATTCATTAGACATCTCGCCCAGCTCCACCTGTAGTGCAAGGATCGTGTTCGGGAGCAAATCTTGACCTCGCAGTCCCTTTTCCTCAATGATTCGTGCATCCAGTGTCTTTTGCATTCCGTACAATTTAGCGATGTTCATGCCGTTTCAGCCTCCTGAATCTCAGCCTCGGTTGCAGGCCGGATAACGAATTTTTTATCTCCAATGTGCAGAATGTGGGGTTCGGTCAATTTGTATATAGCTGCCTCCGTGGAATCAAAACCCTGTGCTATCTGGTCAGCCGTCTTGTACTCCGTTCCCTCGGTTCCGTCGACCGTTACCATCTTCAAGCCGTCCCACACTTCCCGGATTTCTTCCGCCTTCTTAAGAACTTCGTTTCTCATCGGTTTGCTGATACGTGGGTGACAGCTCATCGCATCAGTCATGTGGTCAATCCCAAGCGCATAAGCCCGTGTGTGCAGTTGATTCATCCAGGACCAAAATGTATCCTTGGACATCGCCTTGATCTTCTGGAACGTCCGGCGTTTCTGATCATCATCCATACTCGCTATTCCTCCTTAATTTCCATGCCTACGTACAAGGCATTTATTAAATCCCCGAGGGGCATTCATTCAACGCCGCAGCTTCATCCCGCCAGTCATGCGGAGCCTTTGAGTGTTCTCCTACCAGTTCATCCTCTGTCCACCCACCCTCAATTGGCTGGAGCAGGAACAGGATCGCCTTTGCCTGTTCAGCACTCACCTGGACTGTCTTACCGCGAGGTGTGAACTTAATTTCGGATTCAATATTGGGTGGCCTACCCATCTGCTTTTGACCCGGTACAAAGTCTCTGTTGCCTAATCCAATCGGCGGTTTACGTTTAAATTGCGCTGGTTGAGTCGGAGGTAAAGCAGCCAGTTCTTCAGGAGTCAAAGTGTATGTTCTGACCTCACTACTTCCTCGTTGACCCGTTTCCACATTGCGATTTGGGATAGGTGTACCCACGAGTGATTCGCTCCTCTCTGGCTAAAATAAGCACGTCTGTTCCGTTTTTTGGGCGCAACTGTCCGCCGCAGGACCGCACAAGCCCCGGGTGTTATTCTTTATTCAGGATCGATTCAATGACTTCTTTTTGATAAAGCTCAGTGTCCAGCAGTGGCATGTACTCACGCATCCGGTAGAGATTGACCGCTGCTCTGGCGATAATGTACGCGTCCGTGACGTTATCGCTTTTGTGAGTGAAGCCGAACAACTCTTTAGCCGCGTCAGCTACTGCTGCTTTCTTCTCTTTATCCTTCAAACGCCTTTTGCTTCCGACCTCACCAGTCCACCCGGTTACCGCAACATATTTCTTGGTACTCGTGGGATTAATCTCGTTGAAGGTCATCCCTTTGCGGTGGATCATCGTCCTCAGTCCACCATGTATCATTCCGGTGGTGACCCCTTTTTGGGTACCCATTGCCGGTTGCTCGATTAGAATTTCATCATGTTCCTGAAGTTGCTGAAACAAGTTATTTTCCAGCGAGACAAGTTTCTCTATTGAAATCCCACCACTCACTGTTGGACCCTTTCCTTGAAGCTCGATCTGCTCAAGAACATTTCCGTCAATATCCAATGCCACAAATCCCGTTTTAGTGGCCGGATCTATTCCAATGAACCGCATCCGTTCCCCTCCTTAATCATCCAACCAAGATGACACTTTTGATGCCGTTTTTGGTGGCTCTGTTGGCTGTTTTAGAGCCTGTTTCGTCTCGGTCGGTGTATTTGTTTTCGGTGCTATTTGAGGTGTCTCAGCAGGCGCTGTGAAGTCCTGATATGACCATCCCATCTGGTCGTAATATTCAGCCCTTGATGGGTCCGCCTGTACTTCCTTGCCTCGGCTATATCTTTGCACCAGGTCGGCGGTTCTGTTTAAGATAGCAATATCTTTTTCCAACCCCGCATCATCCAATGGGTCCGGTTCTTCGATCTTGAGTGTCAACCTCTCCATACCCGCAATGGCTTTTTTAAGTTGATCATCATTTTGGATTAACTTACTCATCGGCGGCTCCTTTTCGCTTCCTGCTCCCTCTTCTGCATTTCGTATAAGGCGTCTTTATCCATATCAATGAATCTTCCGTTTTTACGGTTGAAGTTCAGGTAAACCGTACCCGTACCTACATCCCGACCTTTAGCAATGTTCAGTTCAGCCAAGCCTTTCAGCTCAGTCTCAGGATAGTAATAATCGTCCCGGTAAAGGAATCCGATCACATCGCCATGGAACTCGATATCGCCTGATTCCCGGATGTCAGCCATAGTGGGCCGTTTATCCGGTCTTTCTTCACATTTACGGTTAACGGAAGTTATCGCAATGACAGGTATGTCCAGATCGTTTTTCATCTGGTTGAAACAGCTAGATACGTGGCTTATCCTTTCAGCATTTGACTTGGACTTCTCTTCTGTTCCAACAATCTGTAGATAATCAACGTATATCACCAGGCGTGGATACTTCTTCTTCAGTTTTTTGGCTTGTCGCCAAATGTATTCAACGGTTTGACCAGGCTTGTCGTCGATGAACATATTAGCCTGCTTTATGATTTGCAATGCTTTGTAGTAGTTGACCCAATCGGAATCTGTTAGCCTGCCCGACCTTATTTTGTTGCTATCTATGCCAGATGTTATCGATATAAGACGGTCAAGGACGGAAGATTTTTTCATTTCAAGAGAGAAAAAAGCAGCCGCATTATTAGCGCATGATGTTGCTAACATGTCGTTCAAAACATATTGAGTCTTTCCGATGCTCGGTCTGGCTCCAATCAACGTGTAACTACCGTTTTGATGACCGCCTGTAAGTTTGTCAAAACCTTCACTTCCGGTTTTGTATCCGGTCAAGCCCTCTACCGCCGATTGTGATCTCTTAGCAAGTAATTTTCCGTGTGAATCAAGTAGGCTGGAGAACAATACCGGGCCTTCTCCGTCATCGATCTGTAACTCTTCGATATCCTTCAGACGTTTTTTAGCTTCCGCATAATTCATCTTCCCGCTAGAAATTTCGTAACCGAAGTTCGTTAACTCTCGCTGCGAATGTGCTTCACTTACGATTTTCACATAACCATCAAAACCATGAGTAGATGCAATAGAACCCCTTATTTTAACCAAATAGATTTGTCCGCCAACTTGATCAATTTTGTCGCCCCACAACTGGTGTAGGAAGACCGGGTCGAATGGGTCACCTTCGCGCTTCTTTTCCACATGTTTTCTTTTGGCGTATTTCAGGACCTCAAAAATCTTGCCGTTAATTCCTTCGGGATCAAAAGATTCCTTTGTCAAGGGACAGTCATCTAACAGTGATGGGTCTGTCATGATCGATCCGAGAACTGCTATCTCAGCGTCCTGGGTGCGTTCGAAGATACTCACAGGTCATCACCACCGCCCATACTTTGAAGCTCTTTCAAGATGTAGTCTGGCATCGGTACAGTTTTGTTGTTTTCGTGATACTCTTGTAACTCGATCAAGTCTTGCTCTCTCTCAAGTTGTTGATGATCGTAAACAGTCATCGAATGTTTCTTTGGTATCAAATCAGCAGGAACAGGTGGAAACTTCTCTGTCTTGCAATGATCAACCGCCATTCGCTGAACATCGTTATAGTCCTCATCCTTCAGGAGCATTTCCCAAACCTGAATCTTCGCCGGGTCATTAACTTCGAAGTTCTGGTAAACCAAGCTGATGAACTTCATTAGTGATATCACGTCTGCCCGTTCCATCCCCGTTCAACTCCTTTGCCATCGCTTCATCCAGAACACTTTTAGTCCTCTCTGATTTTGATTGAAACACTGGCTTATTTTGCTTCGCCAAGTGATCCTCGTATTTCATGCGCAGCCAGCCGCCTTTCTTGAAGACTGCATAATCACTTGCGTAAAATTTATCAACGGATAGTTTATAAGAGCTGAGTACATCTATCATCCAGGTAAGTCCTTCTTGCCCAAACTCATTCAGCAGCTTTGTGTGTTCCTCCGGTTTAAGCCACACTTCATCTGCGTACTCCTGCTTATCTTCACGACTCTTAGCCAGTTTGGTTTTAGAAGCCATTTCTTTAGCAGCTCCTTTATTGTTTTTATTATCTTTCTTTAATACTTTCTTTCTTTCTTTCTTGGGTGGAGAACTCTCCCCCATTAATGGTGGACTACTCTCCACCACAGCGGTGGATGACTCTACACCAGCAACTTTTTTTATTTTCGGGGGAGGATTCTCCCCCACAGTCCATTCATCGTAATTCTTATTGAAAGAAATTTTTCTTGGGCGGGCCCCGTGACCCTCTTGGACCACACGTATTACATTCCAGTCGATCAGCCTTTGCATCTCCACCTTTACACCTTTCAGATCAGCCTTTATTGCCTCAGCTATAAAGCTGGATGCTAAGTAGTGATCCTTCCGTTGGAACCCGTACGTGTACCGCCAAACGGTATCTATTATTGATCTTTGGATTCCGTTAAACCGCTGCCGCGAAACTTGCTCAAGGATCTCGTTAGCAAGGCTTGTAAACCCATTTTCAGTTTGCGGACTAGCCATTCACTTCACCTGCTTACTGTACTGTTTGCCGTTCTGCAATATAGCTTTTCAGCCGATCAACCAAGTTTTCCAAATCAGATTCCTTGGCATCAATGTCACGCTCTTTCCACCACTCCAGAACCGTTTCCGCAATCCCTGAAGGGTCTTCCAACTGCGGCTCAACAACGTATCCGTTAATCATGCCGTTAATGAGTTTCCATCCATTTTCGAAAGCATAGTTTCGAAGTGTGGAAATTTCACTAATAATATTGACGCCTACTTGATAGCTGGGTATGAGCATCCACCTGATAACCGTGTCCAAGTTCTCACCGTCACGCTTGAGTGTTTCCAGCGCCTGCACTACTTCGCGAGGTAGCGTCTGAATCTGGTTGTGAGTGACAGCACGTTCGATGGTGTTGAGAAGCGCAATCTTGTCGTTCTGCAATTCAACGATTGTCTGACCATGCTTCGCCAGATCCGATAACGCAGTGTCACGTTGCGCCAGTGCTTCGTCCCGTTGCGCCAAGATTTCGTCATACTGCTTCTGGCTGCATGTTTTTTCTTCTTTCAGGACAATTGCGTTTTTGTAAGGAATCTCGATGCCAGACCGGTTACCGTCAATGAGTTGGAATGGTGTCGTTAAATCAAGCACTCCAATTGTCAATCTACGAGCGTTGTATTTCTCCCCTGAATGAAACCACACGCCACCTTTTGCCTTATAAGCTGCCACGATTTTGATTTGAACTGTATTCATTTGACTCTCTCCTTCTTCACTCTATTTATCCGAGACTTACGCGCTTGGCGTCTCGCTTCCGTCATTTCATTCAACGATGTGTGGCACTCATCGCATACCCTGCGGCCCCGACTGTATTGCTCCCGCCCCGCTGAAATATGAGCGCCACATATCTGGCAATCCGGACTGAGCCGATATATTTCAACTTGAGAACTCATGGCATTAGGTCCATGTAGTGGATAACACCTCGGAGCTGTCTGGTAGAGCGGCAATACGAACAGCGCTCACACCTCCGAGGGGCTTCCAACCCACTTTTAACTGCGATTATTCCTGGCAAGTTCTCCTTGACTAATTCCGTTTCCAATTCGATACGCGGTTCAAACCCTCCGATTACCTCGACTGCTGGAACATCTTCCTTGGACACTGCCACGATTGCCGGTTCTAACCAAGTATCTCTACCGGACCGTATGCGTTCCAATTCCGCATACATAGACATCTGCAGAACGTATCCATAAGCCTCAACAAATGAAACGTAAGCCCCGTGTTCCCTGCTCCAATGCTTACCGTAGATGTCCCTAACCGTCTTAATGTCGGCAAAGCGCTCTTGTTCTTCGTTCAAAACGTCTATTTTTGCCTTCCAGGGAATACCGCCAAATTCAGCGGTAACTATGGTTTCTTTCTCCCCTTGAAGAATGAAATTACAGAATGAATCCTTTTCTAAGGCTTGAATCATTTTTTCAGCTAATGTATATTTCTCGTAAAGCTCACCTTTTCGTGATCCCTTAGTCAAGAAAAGTTCAGGATGTTCGATTTTGAAGGAATCGAGCACACCCTCGAAATGAGCATGTACATAGGAGCCGATAAGCAGCGCATCTGATTCCGGCTCCTTGTACTCATCTTGCAACTTAGCCATTGCCCCAGCTTCGCAATTAAGGAAGTCCTTATACTGGCTGACACTCATATACTGCCGGTTCGCCTCTTTGGAATGATAGTTCGAATCGGTCAACTCCAGCATTCAATTCACCTCACCTATTTATCTGTGCTTTGACTCTTCTCATATGCTTCTTGGGCTTTACTGCTCACCGTGTCAGGTGTTTTCGTTTCAGGTTTGATCCATTCCCCGAAGTAATCCTCACGTTTTGCCATGCCATCCCTCAAAGAGCGGAATACGTTTGCCAATCTGCGAACGTCATTCTCACTGAAGGCATCTGCATTGCATCCGATGTATTTTTCAAGCCACTCTTTTTTCACCTGGTATGTTCCATCAAACGCTGTGATCATTTCGCGAATGCGATCTTTTAAAGGAACTTTATTATCCGTTGTCAACGTTTGGCGACATTGGTTGACAGCAGCTTCGACGATATCTCCTGGCAAGACTCCAAGGATGCAGGCACGGACACGACGCGAACCCTGATTTGCTGTCATTTCATAAATGTCACGAGGGTCATCAAGGCGATTAATTTTCCCTTTCGCTTTCCGCTCGTGCTTCACCACAAAAGTCATTGAACGTCTTGTGTTCGTCTCCAGATCCCAGCAATAAGCCAGCATTGTGGACTCGCCATCTTTCTGCTCAATCTCAGTAACCCCGTAATCGATATTGCCCCAGGACTGTGCCAGTACTTCGGCCAAGCGGATCGACGGACCAGATACTTTGCTACCACCACGCGGGAACTCGTATTCAGCAGACTCTGCTAATGATTTACGTTGGCACGATTGAATGATTTTGTTATAAGCGGCGTTCTCGTCACGTGGGAAACGTTTTGCAAGTATCATAGCCGCCTGAACCTCTTGAGCCTGCCGACTCACTACCGCTGCCTCCATTGCTGAATTATGTTGTGGAGCTGGAGCGAATCCACCACTATTTTGATTTCCGTTATATTGATCTAACATTGAACATTCCTCCTGTTGAATAAATGGTTTGTTGGTTCTGGTTTGATCTCTGGAACCTCTTGCTCCCATGGATCAAGCGTTCTAACTGGAATTGCTATCGGTGTATCCACAGCTTCCATCATGCAAATGAGACAGTGTGGATCTCGTTTCTCATATACGGCGTAGTCTGCAAAATTTCCACACCCGCATTTAACTCTCATTGCTCCCCTCACCTCCTCTCAGGCGACGACGAATACGGTTGTACTTCATCTGGTGGGCTTCGCTCGGAAACTCAAACTTGGGATATTTGATATCCAAGTATCTTCCTCCCGACTCCTTTAGTGCCTGCAAATCTATTGGGTCGTTACTTGCTTTGATACGGATTGACATCTTCATAGCGTTAGTTACGTTCATGCCGTTTCCCACTTAACTAAAAGCAACCTGTTATACTTCTGATACTGGCCCCGAGCGTACCGGGCTACCAGCAGACGTCCGCTTGCTATCATGCGTTGTTCGAAACTTTCAAAGAATGTGCATAAGTCCTTTAACTGCTTCTCCGTTTTCATCTGGCAACACGACCTCCCCTTCTGCTTGGTTTAGGTGCCTCTATCAATCCGAGGCTAATCATTAATGGTCGCTCAATCTGCTTCAGCAGTTCAGGCGTGAGAGAACCGATCCTGTCATCTAACCGAGTCTTGTCAATCGTTCTGACTTGCTCAAACATAACAACCGATGGTTTGCGTACCCCCTCTTCGATGCCGAGTGGAAAGTGTGTGGGCATCAAGCGTTTGTTTCCAGAATTCGTGATTGCTGCAACAATGACTGTGGTTGAGTATTCATTGCCCACGTTGTTCTGGATAACGAGACCTGGACGGTAACCCTGTTGTTCGCTCCCCTCGCCGTCTCCGTATTCAATCATGTAGATATCACCGCGCTTGATCATGTTAGCTGCGCCTCCAGTTCATCGAGTCTTTCACATACGTGCTGCACTAAGTCCATTTGGTTATTCTTCTGAGCAGCAAAGGCAATTTCTTTCAAGCCGTCAATCTCATAAACCAATTCAAGGTTTTTCTTGAGTAAAGCAAAGATTATTTTCAGTTCAAGCTCACTGAGGATCAGGTTCCCTTGCTTATCTGTGTTCACCATCGTGATTTGTGCCATTGCCCGGTGAACCTTGTGAATTGCGATAGACATGTGTGTGTGCCCCTTTCAATTCGTTTTGGTTATCGTTCGTGTTTCAGCATTGTTTCGACCACTTCATTGACTATTTCCTCAGCCACAGCAGCCTCTTCTTCCGTCATAACCAGGATTGTTTTTATTCCGAGTGTTGCACGAACTATGGTTGATAGAACAATTTTCACTTGATGTCTCAGGGGCGAATCTTCCAGGTTTAGTCGCTGCAAAGCTCTCTTTCTTATTCCAATCCATAGCGCTCCTTTCCCGGATAAGGGTTCACCGACTTCAACTTCCTCTTCTCCCCCCAGATCCAGATCGTTGAGCATATTTCGAAGAGAGATGATTGCCTGCGTATCAGCGATGCTGAACGATTTGGCCGGTAATGCGAATCCCAGTTCTAAATCTTTTTCCTCTTCTTGTAGTAGTGTGAGAATGTTAGAGTCGCCTCGTTGTACAAACATTGCAGCCTGCCAATCATTCAATGCTTCTGCTGATCGATTCATCTAACCACCAACTTTCACTAAAATAAGTAACATTTCTATTGACGGTTATACGGTTTTACCGTATACTTTCTCTAGTATCAATTCTCCATTTCAGAGAATTTATTCTCAAAAAAATATGCTGGTTCTATTGCCAAGCCTTTCGTGCAAATCTTTTCTAAATCATCGGCTGTCAATCGGCAATCACCATTCATAATCTTGTAGAACTTTTTTTCACCAATCCCAGACTTTTCAGCAATAACCCTTAATACATAACCTTTAGACTTAATGTACTGAAGAAGCCTCACACGTACTGGAATTCCAATAAATTCATCTTCAACTGGATGGATGGCGATTTCACTCGAATTCATCCTCCGTCCTCCTTTCTCCATTTTGGGGTGATAATTCTCTGTATCAGAGAAATTTCGTATCCCCAATATAATTCTCTGTATCGAAGAAGTCAACACCTTTTCCAAAAAATAATTCTTTGAAACAGATAATAATTTTTCTTAACTTGGACAATATGCTAATATCCATAAGAAGAGGTGAACAGAAAAATGGCTGCAATTTACGCTGAAAGATTGAAAAAGATTAGAAAGGATTTGAAGCTCTCCCAGCTTCAAGTTAGGGATCATACGGGGATTAATAATAAGACTTTGAGTGGTTACGAGGCCGGAAGAAATAAACCTGATTATGATACTTTGAAAGTGCTTTGTGACTACTATGGGGTAACAATGGATTGGGTTTTGGGACACACAAATAACCCCCACAGCAACTTAACCGAGGCTGAGAGGGATATGATCGAGAAGGTTGATTTGGATGACGAATCTTTCATCAAAGGGGATTTCAATTTCGCTGGACGTGAATTAACGGTAGAGGAAAAGAAAGAACTACAAGCTATGGCTCGTCTGTTTCTGAATCGGAAGACAGGGAATTAAGAAACTCTTCAATCAACTTTTGGTTTTCTGGCGTGTCGGCTGCGATGGATTTTAGGAAATGCTCAGCATCAATGCTATTCATAAGGCAAGACCCCCGGTATGTAGTATTGTAATTATATACGAACGAACGTTCTTAGAAAAGAGTTTAAACAACCGAATATGGAGGCATACATATGGCACTGACCTTCGGGAAGTGCCTGTTGCGCGATCTACGGTTACGTGCTGGTCTTACTCAGGAAGAACTTTCTGAAAGGCTACGTACTAAACTCGGATTGACTGTCTCTCCTACGCTGCTTTCGTTATATGAAAACGGCAGACGTCCCATGCCAGCCCTGAATATGCGGGGCATTTGCATTATACTGGGATGTACGGAGGCGGACCTTTACGAGTGGCCCAGATAGCTCACAGGCCGGAGCATTTTCACTGCTCCACCCGGAGGTTTAACTTTACACCATTGTAAAGTTCATTACTCGTCAAGAGGAAATCTTGTTCCTATTTCCCATTTAACCCCACATCACAAGATTTGTAAATTAAAATTGGTCGTCTGAATTTAACGCATTCGACACTGTAATTCGACAACATATTACATAAGAACTATGTTATTATGTTTAACGCAAAAAAAGAGGGGCCACCGCACTATGACGGTGGCCCCTCTTTTCATTGGAATATTGGAACAAGTTTATATTGTTTTTCAGTACCTATGGAGAGTTCTTGAAGTAGATCGTTGTATCCTCTTGCGGACATAGAACACCTTAATTCTTTGACTCTCCTAAACTTCTCAAAGTATGCGTAGTAAGGTGTTTCTTCCGTGCGGCGAACCTTTTCGACATTGACCGAGCTGTTCCGGTCAACGTCCACAAAGCGAGCTCCACTGTTGTTAAGAACTTCAGTCCAGTGCTCTTTGCTGCCCATAAAGTAATATGTCGCATCGGCAGTATAAAAAGCAACTTTCCGAAGCTTGCTAATATAAGACAGATATAGTATGTCGGTGATCGGGACTGGGACCACACCCATTTTCCCTTTCGGATCAACCAGAAGAGTTACTTTTTCCATATATGTGGTCCTCCATTATTTTTTGAGCAAGTGCTGTGGCGGCTTCGGATTATTAACGAAAACCAAACTTGCAGGCATTACAGACAATACTGCGAGTGCTCCAAGGCTAGATGCAATTGCGGAATAGATTACTGTTCTCATGTTGTTTCACCTCCTCTCGTGAAGTGTTCGTTAGCAATAAGAGTAAGAGCCTGTACAAAAAATGCTATTGCTGCTACTGACGAGTTGAACCATAGATTTGATGCAACGACAAGTACACCTGCTAATCTTAATATCGGGAAAAAGCGCGGTGGAATTATAGTCTGTCTCTCAATTCCTGATGGAGCATATAGCGCCACTATAACTGCACTGACAGCCGTCAACGTGATTACCCAGCTATTATTAAGTGTCACAAGAGATAAAGCTGTTGCTACACCTGCCGTTGCCACTGCACACCATGTACTGGATTCCAAGTGCAAACCGCCTGTTAACTGACGAAGGATGGCAAAGCATTGGAGTAACAAGAGTGTTTCTCCGAACCGTCCAGTAAAGATTGCTCCGATCATTGCCAGGCCTAAAACTGTAACGAAATTAATAATGATTATTAGTGAATGGTTTAGGTCCTCTTCTGGAGTCGGATGATCCGGCACAACTGATTTGATATGTCTAGCGAGTCTGCCGGCTGCTGCCTCAATCATTTTTCCTTCCTCTCTTTCCTAATAGCGTAGTACAGGAACAGACCAGACGCTGCCCCAAAGAACAGAATGTTGATCCATACTGCTTTCTGATACATAGTGATTGCGGTAAGAGAAAAGGCGCCTATAACCACTAACACCACCATGATCTTTTCCCATCGGAACCGGAGGATACTATAATTCGCCTCAAATCCGATCCCGAATCGATACAGTATGTAAGCCAAAAGCATGAATGAAATACTTGTGATCAACTGCAGCAATTCTCCTTGAAAAAATTCGAACAGAGCTGCCTGGGCAAACGCATAAGGGAAGAATCCAGCGCACGCTATAATTGCGGACCAGATCAACGGCAATCGGACCACAGTCGCAAGCAGTAGAACATAAAATAAAATGTTGATCACCACCGCTATAAATCCAAGATCAATTTCCCGCAAGAAATAACTTTGGAGTCCCATAAGAATTGCAACGACAGCAGCCTGCCAGGTGTACTCCAGTGGATTCTCTCTGAAAAGAACCATCATGAACACAAACGCACCAAACATCTCAATCATTGAAAACAACAGAAACGTGACCAGTTCCATCGTGCTTTATCCCCTTTATTCTGGCTTCTCTTTTGTGCGCCACTCTTCCATTTTTTCCTGGTATTCATCAATCGATGGTTTGAACCAGAATGGTCTTGTACCCACCATAACATCAGGCTCAGGAAACATTTTGTTTTTGCGAACATGATGCATATTCTTTGGATCTGCTCCAATCTGGGTAGCTACCTCTTTGCTTCCTAGGAGTGGTGGGTATTTCTTCCCACGTATAATTCTTCTGGCTTCTTCCAGTTCGTCCACAAGTGCAGTGAGCTGCTCCCCGACCTCTCCTCCAATCTGATCAGCCAGTTCTCGGTACTGATTCAAGGTCAATGCTCATTCCTCCTTAAATTTCCTATTTGCTTGTCTGGATTAAATATACGGTAAAGCCGTATGTTTTACAAGAAGTATTTTCATAGATAAACCAGAATTATAGGGAAATTATAGAAATGCCTTCATAGGTCTGTTAGACTACTTATAATTACCTCCAGAAAATTGGAGATGTCAAAGGTGATGCCAATTGAAAAAGTGTCCTTATTGCGCTGAAGAAATCCAGGATGAAGCAATCAAGTGTAAGCACTGCGGGAGTATGTTGTCTGATAATGCTGGCCCCGAACCAACTCAAACGCCAGAGTTGACTTCACCACCGGAGCCTGTGCAGCAGCAAGAGAAAAAGCCTAACCCTCTGGCTATTGGATGTATCGGTCTTATTGTTCTCGTATTCTTTTTTGGTCTGACCTTCTGTAGCAACAATAAAAGCAACTTGAACTCAACCAGCAAAGCAACATCGACTAAAAACGTATTAACTGGAGATCGTGGATACATAAATCAAAACACCTATGTAGGTCTGACAAAAGACGATCTTGAATTGGTTATCAAATACTACATCGCTAATAACGATAATGGTATAAATGAAATGATCGTTTCGGGCAAAGTGTATAAAGTTAAGTCTGGAACAGAGGTAAACATAGCGGGCAGCTCTTTAACAAATTTGAAAGTCAGCTTCCCCGGTGGATCCGGATGGGTACCTAGGGAATACGTATCTAAAGAGTAACCTTAATACCGAAAGAGCAGGAGGTCATTGTCCTCACTGCTCTTTTTTGTCGTTTATGTAACTGAAATGATAGTAGCCAGCTTGATGTACTTCCAATCCCCGTCCTCAAAAACCAGTTTAATTTCCTTAAGGAATGTGTTTACCACTGATACGATACCTTCATACACCTTATCCTCAATGGGATCAAAGACTGTGACACGAACGCGAATGCGCTGGTGAAAGGAGTCGTTCAGCAAGGAGTAAATAAGCTGCAATTCCTGCTCGTCTAACATAGGCTTTTCCTTCTCCAGCATTTCCTCCTGTTGTGCCAACCATGCCTCCCTATGCTCTGGCATAATCATCCTTGAGCTTTCATACAATCCGTTTCCCTCAAGTCTACTTCGCACGGTAGCACCTCCATTCAGTATTCAGTCCAATAGTTAAGGTTATTAGCCGCTGGTGGTCTATGATCAACCTTAGGTCGTTCCCCCTCGCGTTCCCAACCCTCTAGGATGACGATATTAGCCGTATCCGACTTATCCTCCCAGTGTATGTACCGTGCGTCTATAAGGGCCTCCAATGCAGCCATTACGTCCGCCTTATACTTGCCTGTTTTAACCGTCAATTCGTGGACAGTTGGCAAGCGTCGCCGTCCGCTGCTGTAGTTGTATAAGATCCGTAATACCTTTCGTTCATAATCAGATAACATGACTCTGCCCCCTATGCTGTTGTTCTTATCGGATAGCATGCCAGCAAACCTGATTCGCGAAATGTCCGTGGCTGACCTGACAATAAATCATCAGCTTTGATCATCCCTGAACGTATACTTTTGACCTGTATTCTCCGCTTTGTGATCTTCCCACTTTGATCCTCATAAATGATTTCAACTAACCAACCCAAGTATTTTACTGGCATATTCACCCCTCCAAACAAGAACGTTTGTTTGTATTATATGCGAACAATCGTTCGTTATTCAAGAAGAAAATAACTCCATCAGCAATCAACCAATGGAGTTATTGCCATTGTTTATCTGTCACCCAGACTGGACCGCCTTCTCAATTTCCGCCCTTAAAACTTTAGCAACCGCCTCAGGATTAGCGTTATCATGACTGATTGTGATTTGCGGAACCACACTTGTAGTACCCTGTTGATTTGGCACTTTATCCAGCTTCACCCACGCCTCTTGAATCTTGGTCTTAACCTCGTCTCGTGTGTGGTTAATACCCAATCCACGTAGTTTATCCAACGCATAATTCAAGGCGACATCCATCTTTTCAGATCCGGCCAACTTCTCGGCTGCGTACTCTGCCTTAACATAAGCTTCCTGCGCAATACTCCATAGCGTATTCTGTAAAGACTCTGTACCTAAAGCCTTGGTAGCCTGCCTTTTTGCGGTGATGTACTTGCCAAGCTCTTTCCACTTTCGCAACAGAAAAATACCCACTGCTGCAATGAACAACGTAATAACAGCAAAAAGCACATCCGTAATGACCGGACGTGCCAGTTCATTCCATACTGTGTCCATCACTTACCCGCCTCCTTAGTGACTTTTATTCCTTTTTCCTTACGGTACTCAATCACAAGTAACCGCCAAAATTCATAACTGCCCGTCTCGTCTGCAATGTAATCCTTGTAGTGCTCATACGCCGTTTTTGCCCAGTCCGGGCATGGCATATTGGCTTTGGCCTTCTCAGCCTTGATCCACTCCGCCTGTGCCTTTGATGTGGCCTCCAGATCCTCAACCCGTTTCTTTTCTTCTGCCGTCATTGGCTCGTCCCCCTTATCAGTTGTAGGCTGCTGCCCGTAATAATTTACAAGGTACTGTGTCGGCTCCACTACACCGGATTCATCCACCGTGAACCCATATGACGGACTGGATTTCTTCCGGATCTCATAATGCAGATGTGCCCCAGTACTAACCCCAGTGCTACCCTGGTTTCCTACCTTCTCACCTTGTTTAACTCGCTGACCGACTGAAACGTTGACCGACGATAGATGAGCATAGATATGAAGGTATCCTTTGTCATCCTTAATAGCGACTGTGTTCCCGTATCCGCCGAATCCTGACCCCGTGACACCCATCTTAGCGTGTAACACCTCGCCGCCTACAAAAGCGTACAGAGGGCCGTTTGACGGGCTTATAACAAGGTCCACGCCCTTATGGAATTTCCGCGTCTTGTACACCGGGTGAATACGCCAGCCGAATGGACTGGTTAAACGAAATCCCTCGAATGGATTCATGTTACAATCCTCCCTTAACGAAAATTGCCGTCACGATAGCAATGACCGTTCCACCTAATACAAACTGCAGAAAGCTCATCCACTGCTTCTGACTGGTTGTTCTCTCCTTGACACTGTCCTGCTGCGTCTGCTGGAGCCAACTGAACAGCTTCATTTCAAGCGTGTCGATCTTAGTCATGACCTGGTCAAACTGCAGTTGCATCATACGTGTGGAGTCCTTGAGTTGCCTGATCTCGTCGTCATGCCTGCCTGTAGTTTGTTCGATAAGCTTAAACCTGGCTTCGTCTGATAATGTCTGCGCAGTCAAGCGTGTGAATTCCGCGCTCAGATTCTGCAATTGCGCTGTTAACTCGTCGGTTTTCGTGCGTAATTTTTCAATTGTCAGCCCCTCCTCAGGCATTCCGCTCCCCCCCACTTCTCTCTATATTTGGACACAAAAAAACACGCTCCATTTATCGGGCGTGCCGTCTCTATTGATATTCAATGCCTGTGATCTGCCCATACTGCTCAGGTGTAATTTCCCCAAACGGGTTGCTATCTGTGAGCACTGCAATCCTCAGCGCTTCAGCAGTTACCCATTTCATTCGAAAAGCGAGAGACCAGAATGTCATGCTTGTTCACCCCCCTTCAGTTGGATGATTTCAAGCTTAGCTGCTGCCAGCTCTTGACCCAAAGAGGTGATCGTTTGTTGTTGCTGGATGCTCTGCACCTTCACGTTGGTCAATCCATCACCGAGGCTGTTGATTACCGTTTGGTTCTCAATCCCTTGTAGCTTCATTTCAGCCATTTGACCACCTAACGAACCTACCTGTTCCGAGAGCGCTGGACGCGGCTCTTGTGGGGTTTCGGGATCGTTAGGGTCGGGATAAGTGAATAATGGTTCCATCGTTTCAAGATCGATGCGGGTAATGATTCCGCCAATTTTATAATCTGCCTCGAACGCTCCGTATTCAAACTGAATCATTTCAACCGATTCAGGAACTCGCTCAGATAGCGTAACGTAAGAAGTAAAGTCCTGCTCAGTATTCGTCTCAATAACACCACCTGAACGCTCTCCAATTTCCTGAATGACATTCCCTGTATCTTTGTCATAGTAAACCTTCGCCCCTATTTCTATCATCCGAAAGCCTCCCATCTGTATAAAACATTTCCCGTCGTAACAGGTAAACAGAAACTTGTATCATTCATGTAGCCTCGTGCGTTTGACCCTGCCCCTGTGTACTCATTTATCTTTATAAATTCAATTATGTTACTTTGTGTTGTGTTGAGAATTGAACAATAATTAAACGTAGTCCCACTTGCATTAGGGGCGGCGTTGTTGAAAGCAAACGTATACGTACTGACATCGCGAGTGCCAAGAACCTGCCTTGTGACGACAACTACTGTAGGCCTGAATGTTAGCCCAGTTACTAAAAGAGGGTATGCTCCATAACTAATGTCGTTGTAACTTGTGAACTGTATTGACGTAGCAGGGCTAGTGATTAATCCTGTTGCATATTTTTTTGCAACCCTACCCTCTACTTTTATCGGGAAATCGTAAATACCAGAAGGCAACACCTGATCAGTTTCGCCCGGAACAACAATTGTCTCCGATGTATTTCTAGTTATAAGCGCTCCAGTCACTATACCTGAATCAGTACCGATTGTTTTTGTGGACCTCACATCCCCAGCTACTGCTGTACCATACTCACCCCCTTCACCCTGTAAGATAAAAGACGTTCCGTTGTAGACAAGCGAATAAACCGATGCGGATCGGAGACTATTTGCAGTCAATGCACTGCCGTTTGATTTCAGGATAGCTTTCGCACCCAAACCATTTACGTTTATTGTTGCTGCTCCAGTGTTCGCGGCATTAATTCTTATAGTAGCCCTAAGACCGGCAACGAGTGCTGTAGGCGCAGGATTCAAAGTCACTGAGTACACATTCCCACTGTTGGTAGTTGCTCCATAGCCACCTGTGAGGACGCGATTATCAACGTATTGCGTTGTTGCAAAACCTTCCTGTTGCACATCCCTGATGAAGTCATCCCACTGCTGTTGGAATACAGTAGTATCTACCTTTACAAGCGAGTTGACAAGACCGCACACAGCATTGTTTAAACGCTCATCAGTGATGTTAGCCTGTGTGATGATGGTTGAGTTTGCCGGGACGAGAACTTGCGCAATGGAAATGTCGTACTGAGTGCCCGACCTAACCAATGGCGGCGGTGTCGGGGTCGTTGCAGGATTACCCTGCAAAACAACCATCCTCACCAATCTAACAGCAGTGCTTGTATCTAATCTGATTACGATCCTATCTATTCTGGCCTGTGCAGTTGCTGGTTGTATCGGCAAAGATAACGGGCCATCATAGATGCTGTACACATATCCATTAATCCAAGCGTAGCCCGGACTGACCGAAACATTAGCATCTAACCCCGTAGCAGTCGGATTAAGAAACTGGCCACCATTAAAGACACCGTTGGTCAGTATCTGAGCGAAGTAATCAGCGAAGTCCCTTGCTGGATACGCCCGAATATCATCTGATGTCGAGTCGAAAAAACCTGATTTTTCAGGCATGTTATCCGCTCCTTTTTACGTTGTTTTTAAGTTGCTTCACGAACTGAGTAATCGTCGGTATCTCGTCACCAAGCGATACCTCTATTTTTGATTCTGGCTCGAAAATCTCTTTAACCTCAGTTATCCTACTATCCAAAGTAAGACCCCAATTTTTGTTTTGAACGGTAACGATGTCCCCCAGATCCCAGTCCTTTTCAAATACGAAACTACGAGTATCCAGGATCCTTCCGTCGAAGGTAATGATCCGTTTTTGCTCAGATAGCTTTTGGTTGCCCATTTCCACTAGCTCGGCAGCATCTTCAGCGCTCGAACAATCCAGAAACACCTCACGTCTGTCCAGTCCCGAACCCGAGCCTACCATTTGGATTAGGCGATCCTCGTATTCCCCTTGACCACCTGCGTACCCGATGTTCTTATACTGTTGGTCCGAGTCCACAAACGACTGAGATTCGATGTTGTCGAAATCGTGGGAGAATATCACAGGTGGTCTGTCTGATTGTCCTGCGGTCAGATTCCGACCCTCCAACACTTCGAACACCCACTTGTGGGATGTATAATCCAGTGACACATACCAACCGATATCACACCACTCTGCAATCTCCTGTATGACAACGTTCAATGGTTCGAATCTGGTTTGCCAAGGTGTTTCTTTACCCCGACCTTGATTAGTTGCATTGGCGAAGAATGGGACGCGTCTGGCAACCACAGAGCTGTTTATTAGGTGATTGTTCACATAGTGTTTCATCACCGTTTCGGCAGGTCCACGCACTCGATCGAAGTTATCCGTTACAGTGACCCGCCTATCAAGAGCGCCACCAAGAGTAGGCCCTTTAATGATCAGGGTTTCGATTCCTTTGTCATCCTGACCGATTTGGCGATATTGGATAATCCCGGATTTATGTCCTTTGTTGTCAATAACGATGATGTTCTCTTTTTGCAGTTTGTCGACATGTTGCTTATGAAGTGCAATGTGCAACTCAAATTCCCCAGATCGATAAAACCTCCGGGTTAACTGCAAACTTTCGTAATCGTCAATCTCGCCCAACAGATTAAAATCTCTATCCAGAATACGAACAGATGGTATTTTGATCTCCATCGATCACCCACCCCCATATCGGTTGTACCAGTAGATTGTAACAATCGCCACCGCCCTGTCGCCTTCTCGGTCACTGTCGTACCTCAGCATGTTTTGCCCCGGCAAGAGTTGGAAGAAGGTGCTGCCCAGGTCGATCCAGTGGAACACATTTGTCCTAGTGCCATCAGGATTGACGACCTCAACCCGCTTCTGACCAAAGTTTGTGGTAATGACCAAAACATCTTCCTCTGAAAGATCATAATTAACCTTGATGTATTCGCCTGTAGTGTCGTTAATAACAACCGGATTAAGCGCCGGACCCTGGTAATGGATCTCTACAGGCGTTTCAACATCTCCGTCATTTTGGAATATCCCCCGATACGCACTTAGTGCGAATTGAGTTGGTAAGCGAAGAGGGAAAATCATGCCGCTCTCTTCGAACCTTAACCCTTTTGATATCCGGGTCACATCTGTGAAATATGGATCTGGACAAATGAAATTTATTACAAATGGCTGGTTATTCACAATGCGTTTATCATCGAAATCAGGAGTGCCCTCAGCCACGGCTTTAATTGAATAGCTTCGAGCTGAGTTGGTGTAAACCAATGTTCCTAGTCCAAGCTTGGGATTGAGTATCCTCATAAAGTCACGCCGATACTGAAACATCTGTTGACGAGTGCTGGCAATGATACCACCTTTTATTCCAATTGGTCGCTCTGCCAAGTTCATTCCAATGAATGAGGACCCATCCTGATAGGGAGATTTACTTGATAGGATGTTGGCAGGTACGCCACCAACACCTGTGATAGTTTCCATATAAAACGGCTTTGAGGTGCCAAAAACAAGGCTCTCACCGCGTGAATTTGTAAATGTGACCTTTTCCAATCTGGCACCTCCTTAATAAGCCATTTTTTGTGCTGCCTGCTGAGTTGCACGAGCGACATCACTCGGAGACGTCACCTTGCTATTAAAGTTGTTGACGACTTCAACCTTAACGGCAGTTCTTGTCTCCGTCCCGCTGCTTGATGAACCGCCACCAGACGATGTTCCTCCACCGCCTCCGCCGCCACTAACTGCATTCAGTGCGGATACCGCCGAACTTCTAGCAGCATCAATCTGAGCATTAATGGATGAAATGAGTGATTGGATTTGATCAACCTTTTCCTTAAACCCTTGATACATCTTTTCACCAAGCGTTTGTCCAGTGGTGTTGTACGCATCACCAAAGCCATCAAGCAATTTAATGATGTCCTCCTGTTGATTCTGGACAATCATCTTCTCAGCCTCAGCTTGGATCTTCTTGGCATCCAGCATCTTGTCATACGTTGCCTGTGTCTCCACCAGTTGGGCATTAAGGGAAGCCTTTTGCGTCTCGTACAGAGCGTTTATCCTTGCAACATCGGCGTCATAGTCTGCTTGCATGATTTCTTTTTTAAGAGCCAAATTATCCTTGATTGCCTGCGTCTCAGCAGTTAACTTTTCCTTCAACGTTTGCTGCTCTGCCTTAAGCGCATCCTTTGTATCCTGGAGCTGTTCCTGCCGATGACGTTCATTTTGATCAGCTATGACCTTGTTCAGTTCCTTTTGCAGTTGCGCTTTGTTGAAATCATCATGTTCGTATTCAATCATTCCATTGAGGCGGTCAATCTTCTTTTGATCGTCTGCGTCCAACTCAGCCCGGCTCCGTTGCTGCTCAGCTTTATCAAGCGCATCAAGTTGCGCCTGTATCGCTTCGATTTGAGCATTAACCACACTGTTGATTCGTGCAATTTCTTCGTCTGCGGCCTTCTGTGCGGCTTCTACACGAGCGTTGTAAACAGTCTTTATAGAATCAAGCTGACTGGTTTTCCAAGCCTCATTCGCGCTTATAGAATCTTTGATAGCCTCTTCTGCGACTTTCTTCTCGGCCTGGTACTTGGCCTTTAGCGCATCCTGAATTCCTTTGGAGAGGTTGTTGATGCTGTCGATCTGCTCCTTCTTGTTTTGCTCCAGGATCTTTTTCTCATCTTCAGCATATTTCCGAGCTAGGTTTAGACGGTCATTGGTTTGAACCCTGATAGCCTCGGTGACTTCTCGCTCAATGTCCTTTTTCTCCTGAGCGCTATACCGGGAATCCTTCATCACTTTTTCGAGATAGTTTTTGTTGAGCCAGATCTGATCGTTCATCAACTTATCTTCGAGTTTATATTTCTCCTCAGCGGTCAACTCTTCTTGAGCCAGACGATCCTCGTAAGCCGCTCTAAGCATTTTGCTCGTGTACTCGGTAGCTTCCTTACGGACTTCCTTTTCCTTCTCAATCTTTCGTTGAGTGGCTTCGAAAATCATGTCGTCGATACGCTCGCGTTCTTCTGCGGAGTCCGCATACAGCGATTTGATCCGTTTCAGGCGATTGATCTCGTCATTTTCATTGAGTTTGCCAAGCGTCTTGGAGCGATCGTAATCTTTCAACGCCTTGTCCAACGACTTGTCTCCAAGCTCTTTTTTGACCGCATAGATTCGTTCCTCTATCTCCATGCGTTCGTCAGCCGTTTTGACATACTTGGCCTTGATGGTCTCAAGAGTTTTCAGCTCACTCTCAAGCGTAAGTTGATCCATTTTCTTTTTATGCTCCATCTGCTTGTACGCAGCATCCAAAGCAGCATTTTCGTAAGCTTTTTCGGCTGGAGTCTTCTTGGACTTTGCACCCCCACCGCCCTTTTTCTTGCCACCAGGAAGGTCGAGGTTAGCTGCACTGGGGATGTTAACAGGCGGTACGGTGATAGGTGGAAGTTTGATATCCTCTGGTTTCATATCAAGCAACGCCTGCAATGATGCAGCTTCTCCGCGCAAGCGGGTCAATTGATCGTTCATCTTTTGAACGGCAGCCTCAGCCAGTCCACTTGCACCAGTTATTTTTGATATACCCTCAGCAATTGTGATTGCCGCTTCTTGTTTGGCGATGGCTGTTTTTTTCTCTTGCAGAGCTTCCTGAGCTTTAACTTGGATGCTTATCCATTCAGCCTCTATTTCCTGACGCTTGACCAAGAGGAGCCCTTTTACAGCCTCGGTGTTGATACCTGTTGCAGTCGCGAACTGCGGGAATTGATCGATCAGACTTTTTTGAGCTGACGCCCATTCCTGCGATCCCTTTTTGGCATTGAGGTAGGATTTCAGTACATTTTCGGTGCTGGCTATTTGCTGGTTACGCACGGCAATAGCTCGCGCCATTTCATTAATCTCAGATGTCGTAGCTTTCTGAGCATTTTTGATAGCCGTTGAATACGTATCAGTAGCTGCTTTAATTTCTTTGAGCGACTTAGTTGTTAATTTTCCTTCATCCGAAATGTACTCCAGATCAATCCCGAATTCTCTTGCAGTCTTGCGCAGGTCATCCAACTCGACCCCCAGTTCATCCGCGGCAAAAACCAAAGCTTTCATGTTGTTGCCCATAGCTGCTGCATTGGAATCATTTGCTGTCTCCACAAGGAGTTTGTATGAATCAGCAAGCTCGTTCAGCTTTTGAATTTTCTCCTCAGTCGATGCTATTTCTGCCCGGTCAATCCCGTTCTGTTGAACTACCTGTAACGACTCCTGGGCCGCCTGCAATTCTTCCGTTGCTTGTTTCGCGTTATATAGCCCGGTCGTCAAGATAGCAGCTGCTGCGGCAACGGCAGTCAACGCCAGTCCCAACGGGTTGGTCGCTAAAAACACCATCGCTGTTCCAAGCGCCTTTACAACCGGTATAAGTGCAGATATTGAGATAGTGAGTTGTCCAACGATGAGTAAAGCAGGGCCCAGCGCGGCGACCACAGCAGCAATCGTAATGATTGTGGTTTGCGTGGATTGATCAAAACTAGCGAATGTCTCAGCTCCGCGAATCAAACCTTGAATAACAGGTTCAATTGCAGCAAAAGCAGCCATAAGCGCGGGTACAAGTGCGTCACCGAGCGTTATGGCTGCGTCCATTACTCTATTTTTCAAAATCTGCAACTGCGATGCTGTAGTTTCGTATCTCGTTGTTGCCTCATTGGTCAATGCCGTGTTTTCTTCCCAGGCCTTCGTACCAAGTTCCAAAGATTCTCGGAACAAGTCGCCTGCACCAGATGCACGTAGCAATGAGTCACGTACACGTATTTCGGATAATCCCAAGGCATCCAATACCGCAAATGTATTTTCTCCAGCTGCCGACATCCGGGCCAAACCTTCGGTAAAATCAAGAATCGTACCAGCGGCATCAGCTTTAAATGATGCTTGGAATTCTTTCGCACTCATTCCTGCAACCATCGCGAAGTTATTGAGACTCTTGCCCCCAACTTGTACCGCCGTGGCTATCTCAATCATGACTCGGCTGAACGCTGTTCCTCCTGCTTCCGCTTCGATACCAACGGATGACAGAGCCCCACCAAGCGATAATATTTGCGCTTCACTCATGCCGACTTGGTTACCAGCCGCCGCCAAGCGAAGAGACATAGAGACAATTTCACTTTCAGTTGTTGCGAGATTATTCACATTGTTATCGCAAAGGCTTTTTATCCTCTGCTTCTTACGGTTTCCCGTAAGGTCAGCATACATTTTCACCCTCGATTATCACGTTAGGCCGATACGGGGATATCGGAGAAGTTCTTATATTCTTCTGTGCAGACCACTCGTGGGGACATTTTTGCTTCCTATAGCGCTCAGTCCCTATGCGTTACGGTGGCAGGCGGTTTTCCTGCTTACCTCGGTATTAGCATTGGTTTTAAGAAAACAAAAAGACCACTCTTTAATTCAGAGTGATCTAATCGCAGACAAGTGTGATTTTAAAAGACTGGGTATGTCTTCTACATCATAAGGTATTTCGATAAGTGGTATTTCATTGTCAAAGCAGAACTTCTTCTTTATTTCATCTCTTTCTCTCTGCTTTTCCAATGCTTTAACACCACCAAAAATAGATACAGGCTTATAATGTTGAACACCTTGATATTCAATCAGAGCGGCTAACTCTTCAGTATCCTTAAAAATGGCAAAATCAAAAATTAACGGAGCTTTTGACTCACATCCATCGATCTTGTATTGACGGGAGAACAGTAATTCATCTTTTTCCAAATAGTCAGAAATAAGTCTCTCGCCCTTACTCTCTTTACAACGTGGACATCTGTTTCCAGATAGGAACGAATCAGGCTGAACATCCCATTCGTGACCACAAACTTCATGTTTCATTCTCGTTTTTGTCCGGTTGTTTTCGTACTCGCCCAACACTGAGAACTCAGTGCCGACTAAGTCTTTAACACGTTGTTTAAACCCTTCTAATGACATTGATAGTTTTTTGCTAATCACTTTAGGGGCACAACGAGGACATCTATTCCCGCTCATGAATTTAATTGGAGCGACTTCATATACAAGTCCGCATTCTTTGTGAAAAACTTCAACCTTTGCCGTTGCAGACTTATATTCACCCAGCATTTCATATTCCGAGCCGGCAACACTTTTGAATCTGAGAATGAATTCATAATGTGATTTCGAAACCCCTAAGGATATCCTTTTATTTTTACATTTAGGACATCTCCTACCACTTAGAAAATCCCTAGGAGTAACGAGGTAAACGTGACCACAATCAGAATGTTTCACCCTGATTTTAGTTGTATTGTTGACATATTTGTCGATGACTTCATATTCTCCGTTAGCTTTATCTTTCACTTCTTCCAAGAAATTTTCATGTGTCTTACGCTGTGATCGCTTCATTTTTTCATATCCGCATGTTATACAACCACCCGTATAGAATTTGTCTGGTGTGGTTTGAAAAATGCGACCACAAGAAACATGTTTAACTGAGATTGGAGCAGTTGACAGAGTATATTCGCTCATAATCTCGTACTCTGCTCCTTTCAATTCCTTAACACGTATTAAGAAATCTTCGTGTGTGAGCCGCCTCAAATCGAATCATCCCCGATGGCAATTTTTATCACCATTATATCACACTCGGTGGTTGCTAACCACCGAAAAACCTTTAGCCTTCACCGATTTTGGTCTGTGTTTTATGCTACGAGTTTCCTCGCAACCGGGCAACAAATTTTACCCAATCCTACGATTGTAGCCCCTAAACGGTCAAAGTTTTCTTGCGGCATCTGCGTGATGTTTGCAAGACGGGCAAGGTCAGTGGCTGCTTGTGTGCTCGTCATGTTGGTTGCAACACCCAGGTCAGACATGGTCCGGGTAAATGACATGATCGCTTCGTTCTTTATTCCCAACTGACCCGCTGCCTCAGCTACCTCTGCAATAGCCGTTGCGGCTTGTGGTATTTCTTTTGCCATATCACGGATTCCATCACTGAAATCTTGCAATTCCTCTTCTGTCGCATCCACGGTTTTTCTCACGCCAGCGAAGGCTGATTCATAATCAATGGATGCTTTTGTTGCGACTCCCCCAACAGCAGCAAGTGGTGCTGTTAACATCATCGTTAGGCTCTGCCCGGCATTACTCATGGCCCGGCCTGCTGATTCCATCTTTTTAGCTGCTGCATCAAGCGCGGTAGCCATCTTGTTCCAAGCTGATGTTTGTTTCTGAATCTCCGATTCTGTACTTCTCAGAGCGGCATCCATTTTATTGTACTGAGCAACAGCTTTATTCAGCTTATTTTCAAGATTTTCCGTCTCTTTGGCGTCTTTGCCTTTAGACGCTGCAGATTCATCAAACCGTTGTTTTAACTGTATGATCCTCTGTCCTTGAATCTCCATTTGCTTGTTAAGATTCTCAGACTTGGCACGTAGTTGTTCCTCCGCACTGCCAAACGTGCTCAATTTGGATGAAGCTGCTTCAAATTCGGACTGCACCACCCGCATCTGCCGACCCAATTGTGCCATTGACTGCTCAACGCCCGAGTCACTTAATGTCAGCTTGGTGACTAGGTTAGCAACTTCGATTTCATCCGCCATTCCATCACCTCTTTTTTAAATGAATTGGTCAATATATCCGGGTGGCGCAGACGGTTTCTCATTTTCTTTATCAAGCCCATTAACTCGCATATGCACTTCCCACAAACCGAACAGTTTACGTGGTGTGCATCGCCAAAACTCTTGATCCGTCATTCCGAGTAAGACGGTGCCCATGTAATACATCCAGTCCCAATCCCATCCGGTATTTTCACCGTCTGCTGCACCGGAGGATTGGGGAATTAGTTTTTTACGTTCGGTAAATTACCGGTTGCAGCTCTGAGAATCTTGTCCGAAATATCAACGATGACCTCGGGTTCTGTGTATGAGAAAATACTGCCGACTCTTTCAACTGTCAGGCTTCTGTCCTCATGTACTAGACCAGCCCACAGCCACGCTCGGACGTGTTTAAGCCCTCCTGTTTGCAAAGCCTTGACCGCTTCTTGTTTGGTGCCATAAATCTCTTCCAGCTCGATAAATGCATTCAGGTCAAATACGATGTTTCTCGGTTTGTCCAGATTGATCGGGACAGTGACGACGCGCACATTTGACATAAAAGTGTTCCTCCTTCTGTTTTTGAGCATGAAAAAAGAGAGGGGTTCGCCCTCTCCTGCTAACTCAGTGCTTTTCTGAACTCGGATGCCATAAATTGCGTTACCCGAGCTTTTTGTTCATGAAATGATGGATATATAAATGGCTGAGCTGGCATTTTCGATGTTCCTAGCTCCAAAAAGTGAGCCCTCCAACCAGTGGCCTTACCCGGACCGACTGCAACATACTTATCCCCGTCATTTGATCGGACGGAGCTGACTTTAATGTCATCTCTCATATGCAGGTGGTCTATCTCACTGACCGCAACCAATTCGCGCTGAGCCGCTGCGAAAATCTCACCACCTTCACGTAAGGTACTATTCTCCAACTTCTTGGCACCATCACCAAGCTTCTGCCGGATTGCGGCAAGCATCTGATCAACACCTTGCAGTTCGACTTTGCCTGCCATCTTAAGGAGCCCAGACTAAAGTAGCTTTGTACACTTTGCCTGTCGTGGTTTTTGCCTCAAACACGTATGTTCCAGCTGTGCTTTCCTCGTTAAACCACAATGTTTCCTGGTCATCTGGAACAAGTGGCGTTCCATTCCGCCTGATATATTCAACATCACCTAGTGCGAGAGATATGCGGACTCCCTGCCCGTCTAACAGCTCATATTCCACATGGTTCGTACCATTGTGTTCACCCTCACGACCTGTTAGAGCAAGTGTTGCAGGCAAAGGAGCTACGCCTTTGGGATTGTCGGTACCGCAGTAAACCAAGCAGCAATGGCTGCAGCACTGTCTGGATTCCTGCTATCAGCCCGCACTCTCCAGTGTCCATCGGACAGACGCTTCAAAAAGATTCCGGTAATCGTTGGTGTCTGGAATTCAATCTCGCCCTGTTTTGTTGTAGCCTCCTCGGCTGGGAGTGAGAATTTACCTTTGAATAACCACGTATACACAAAGCTGCCATCAGACATGCTTCGACGAAACCCCAAGGCTACCTCTGGTGCTTGGTCATCGGAGTTATCAATCAACAATCCGTCTGCATTCATGGTTGAACCGAGTAAATCCGCTTGTTGCTCCAAATCAATATTCGCAACACCGATTTCTACCTCAATCTCGCTGAGCGCATTGGCTGTTACGATTGGACCATCATTGCCGTGTAGCGTAGCCGATTCAACGGTAGGTGTTACGTTTGCTGTAATTGCAGGCAATAATGCTTTCGGCGTTCCGTACTCCGTGCCTGTAGCATCATCTTTCGTCACTTTGGCATAATAAATGTCTTGCAAACCCACTGGAACCGCGATCCCTGTTACTGCCACATAAATCAACTCCCTATCTGTGTTTTTTTATAACGTAAAACCTTGTGATATATCTTTGTATCAGACTCATAAAGACTGTTCGTCCCGCTACGAACAAAGCCCAAAGACTCCATGACACGGTTGACCGCGCTGGAGATTTTGGACGTATTGCTGTTGTGCCAGACGTCGACCTGGAAGTGAATTGCACTGCTCAAGGCCATATCACCCGCGAACTTGTTATCGAAGTTGGTCAATTCGAAAAACGTTACTTTCGGGAGCGATATGTCTGGCGCAGCAAGCGGGTATACTTTTGTATTTCCCTTCGCATCACGGCCAAGGAGACCAATTAACTCCGGATCATTACGCATAGCGGAGATTACGACCGGTTCAAGATCAATCAACATATCAACCACACCCTTTCACACGAACACCCCTCTTAAGCATTCGTGCGTTCTTCCAAAGCCATTAGGTGAGTTTCTGTCCTGTCTCCGTAGGGATCATCCAGCACCGCAGTGATGTTGCAGATACGACCGTTGTTTAGGTCTTTGAATCGCATATCAGGCGTTATACTATCCCTGTAGCGAATCTTGTATCTGAGAGTTAACTCTGCATTGGCAGCTGCTGCCGCGAAGAACTCACGCCCTCTCAGCGGCTCTCTGGATGCGTAGACAGTCATTACATCCTCCCAATCACTTGAAGGCTCTGTAGGGTATCCAGATTCATCCTCACCACCGCTACTCTTCTTTTGCAGGAGTATCCTTCGATTCAGTTTTGCTGGATTCATTAGCATCACCGCCTGTATCAGAAAGTTTTTTCATGGCTTCTGATATCTTCTTTCCACTTTCAGAAGTTGCCTCTCCCACTTTTTCCAAGTCAGAAGAAAACTTCTCCTTGCCTTTGGTACTCTTTTTAGGCTTTGTTTCCTTTATTTCCGAGCCAATAAAACCTTCTTTTTGAAGATGTTCAGCCCGGTTCTGATCATTTGTTTCGTAAGTTCCACCTTCAACGTATCGTTTGAGGCTAGTACGGTCACGGAATGTCTTCACTACTGGATAGTTCATCCCTAACACCCCATTCCTTTGTTTGTAGAATGATGGATTGCAGTGCAAAGTTGATGCTCTCAATTTTGATCGCCGGATTACGGTTTTCGTAGTTGAGAGCAACATGCATCATCACAGCCAGACGATACAGAGCCGTATTTGACTCTGGAACACCCGCACCTGCTAGATACTCCTTGGACACCTCAATTAAAAGAGCGAGGATATCATCATCCTCGCTCCCATCAATCCGCAGATATTTTTTTAGTGTTTCAAGTGGTAATTCGAGCATGACAAATAGCCCCTTCCTGCCTTATGGCATAGGGTCTGGTTCCCAATCTAATATTGCAAGGTATTCCTGTCCCGCCTTGGTCTTAACCTCAAATACATACTTTCCGGCTGGCTTGCTAACGTCGAACCATAGTGTTTCCTGGTCGTCAGGTACCAAGTTCACGCCGTTCTGTTTGATGTATTCAACATTTCCAGCAGCAAGGGATAAATTAACCCCGTCCTTGTCCAACAGAGCGAACTCAGCGTGCATGACACCGTTATGTTCTCCCTCTCGCCCCGTTAGTTCTAATGTTGCGGTTGGGGTTAGGACTTTTTTGCGATACGGAAAGCAGATTTCAATTTGATTTGGTGGTCAAACCATGCAGTGAGGACAAAATCCCACACGCCAGTACGGACGTTTTTATCACGGTCGTAGATGACCTCAGGATCATAGTTGAAGTGCGAGTATTGGAAGTCACCAACAACCGGATCAACGGCAGCGTCACAGAACTCAACAGGCTTACCCAACACTTGTTCTGGCTGAGCAGTATACAGGTTTGTTGTACCGTTGGACAGGATTTCGATAATGTCCATATAGTCCGAGTATGTCATGTAGATCGTTGCGTTTTCGCGGTAGTCCTCGTGCAAATCTGCAATTGCTTTTTTGATAGCCAAGTATTTGCTGGCTGCAGTGACTTCTTTGATACCAGCGCCATAGAAGGACATATGCTCTTCACCCGTTTTAGGGATAGCCGCGAAAGCAACCTTCTTCTCTTTAGCAGCCAGTCCACTTTCCAGGCCACGATCAATCGTTTGGACCAGGTTGGTATCTGTGGCAGCAAGGATTGTTTCCGAAACCGGCACCAAAACCTTGAACTTGTGTCGTCCAAAGGTAACGACATCACCGACTGCTTTCATCTCCTTAGCAGTTTCAGTGTCCGCGATAAAATCGTCATCATCCAAAGTGAAATTAATCCGCGGAATTTCAAGGTTTGTTACGCTCGTGAAAGTAGAGGAATCTCTCAGTGGATTTCTAACAAATGGTTCATGCAACAACTCATTTGTCATTGTTTTTGGTAGGATTTTCTCGCCACCTGTATTGTTTCCATCACCCAGTGCTGCCCGAACATCATCAGGTACCCGTTGTCCCCGCACTGTGGCACGTACCAAAGCAGCTTTCGCGGCCGTTACCTTAGCCTTAGGATCACCAGCACCGTCAACTGGGCTACGATCACGATCCAATGAAGCTTTTTGCTCAGCTTCCATTAGGTCATGCTCTTTTTGCAAGATGTCAAAGCGAGCTTGCAAGCTGGACTCCTTAGTTTCAAGCGCCTTAATATCTTCAATTTTCGCCTCTGGATCGGACGCCTTTGCCAGTTTGTCCTGTTTAGTTGACGCCAGTGAAGCCCCGATTGTTACCAGATCGTTTTTTACATCAAACAATGTTTTAGCCATTAATAATACCTCCCAGGTATGAGTTTATATTTTGTAATTCAAGTCCCGCCGTTTCTCTGATTCGCTGGAGATAAGCAGCTGTTTCTTCATCGTTACCACTGGCCTCTGGCGCTTCTGGCTCATTGAGCTTTGCAGCGATATCCCGGGGCACATTACGGTACTTGGCAAACAGTTCTTGACTGACCGATGCAGCCGTTTGGTTTGCCGCTTCTACAACGTCGCACAGACCGTAGTCCAAACACTCTTGTGCAGACAACCACGTCTCGGCATCAAGCAGCTCTGTAAGCTTTTCCGGAGTAATCTTGTCGCCTGCTTTAGCCAAGTAACTTTCTCCCATCGAACCACCAATACGGTCAAGATCGTCGGCAGCTTTGCGCAGCTCAGCAGCATTCCCCCACGTAAATGTCCATGGGTTGTGGACCATCATCATAGCGTTGCGCGGCATGTGCACCTCATCCCCCGCCATTGCAATAACAGAGGCTATTGAGGCCGCCAGTCCATCAACGTAGACAATCACACGGGCCTTGTGACGCTTGAGTATGTTGTAAATCGTTACGCCCTCGAAGACAGAGCCCCCCGGGGAATTGATGTACAGTTTCAGGGTTGTAATATCGCCTAAAGCTTCCAAGTCGCGTTTAAAGCTGGTTGCGCTTGTGTCTTCGGGATACTCGTCCCATACCCAGGAAACAATGTCTCCGTAGATGTACAACTCACCTACACCATTAACTGCGGCTTTAAAATCCCAATACTTCTTTGGTTTTTCACTCATTATTCTTCTCACCCCCTTTCGTTGTTGTTCCAGATCCGGAAGTTTTCCGGAGTGTTGGGTCCATGTCCAGCGGATACATATCACCAGAGATCCACAACTGATCAGCCGCACCACCTCTCGGCGGCTTATCCTCTGAAACCCGAACCTCATCACGGCTCAGCCACCCATCACGAAGCCCGCTGTGATACAACGCTGCTCTTGCTGCACTATCACCACGCAATAAAGCACCCATATTGAGTTTCCAGTAGAAGCCTTGCCTTCTCTCTTCAGGCCGCAACAATTTGCGGTTGAATTCTTGTTCATACTGGCGGACGTCTGGCGTCAGTTTCATCTGGACAAATTGGAGTTGCATCTGTTCGTTCGATGCATAACTTTGACCCTCACTGTCGTTGAGAAAGCTCACCGGGACATTAAAAACGTTGGCTACCCTTGAGCGAGTAATTCGCTCGGATGCCAACGTATCAGATGAGAAATATTTTTTGTCGATTTCTTTAATCTCTACGCCCGGTTCCTTGAATAAGATCCCGCCGTTATCCGCATAGAAGCGTTTAAAATCATCAACAATTTTTTGACGTTTTTCTTTATCGACATTCGCCTGATATGACAAGATGAAACTGTCTTTCTTTTGCATCTCTGACAAAGAGAATTCTTGGACGGCTTTGTCGTACTGAATCGTATTTCTAAGCACATCCAGAGGGTTGATACCCTGCCACCTCGATGTACCAGTGATGTGCTTAACGTGGATCATGTCGATGTTGTGGACGTAATAGGTGTTTTTCACACCGCGCACCTCGTACCACAAAACATTGTCGTCCGTATTGATGACAGGCGTAACCGCAGCAGATTCTACCGGTGTTATAGATGTTGGTTGATACCTGATATCCCGTCCGATGATCGCGTATCCGTTGCCGGTCTCATTACGAGCTACCTCTAGTTTGTTTATCAACTCAGAGCCACCCATGTTAGGGTTAGGGCTGTTTATCAATAAATCGGATACTGGATGATCTGTGACAATCTCATAATCCCGGTACAACTTTAGTGGCAAAGATGACACTGTATTCGCAAGCTTGGTAACAACGCTGAAAATATTCTCATTTGAGGCAAGCTTGCTGTTATCGATTCCCCAGAATGTCCGCCCGGCCCAAGATGAAAAATCAAACCCTGCACCTTTCCAGCCAGAAGCAGCAGCTTTAACAGCACCCTTTACTGCACCCCTTAATCGTTGATGCCATTTCAAATTCTCACCCCCTTCCCAGGCTTATAATCCGATCAAGAGAGTGTGTTTTGCAGCTTGTACCCTTCCAGCTCCCAGATCTTATTTTCAATGCGGGATCTGGCGATATTCGCACCAATTGTTTCGTCATAGTTGCTCGGATCTACACAAGCTGATTCACCGACAACTGTAAAGCCGTTGGGTAGCTTCGCAACAACGATGCATTGCTTTCCGAAAACCTTGTGAAACACCTCGAATTCCGAATTTTCCATGATCTCCTGAACCTGCTCTTTGGTAACAGTATTAATAGCCATACTCAATCATCCTTTCTGTTTTATAAATCATTGATAGACATGAACTGAATGTCTCCGCTACCAACCGGGATAACCATACGCTTCATTGTCTCTGTGTGGGCATTCAAAAAGGCCGCAAAACCGTCAATTTTACGGTAGCGACCTTGTTTTGTAGGCATCCAGTTATTGTTCCTGTCTTTGATCAGCTTGACATTGTTCATGTACCAGCGGAAAAGCTCGTTTTTATTGAAGACCACGTTCCCGTCCAACAAAAGTTCCTTGATATCCTTCATACCTTGATTGAGCGACTCCCACCCTTGTCTCACCATCAGTGTTTCAAAACCAAATGCTTTTAGTTCTTCCACCAACCTGAAAGCATTTGATCTGTCATATGTGATCAACTCAACGGCGTACAATTTGGATTGTTCCACGAACCAGTCGTAGACCAATTTATAGTCGACGTATTCGCCATCGCATATTGTCAGCAAGCCCTTTTCTTCAAGGTCACGCCACTCTAATTTCTCGTTATCCAGTTCGACTTTCTTCTTCGGAACGAAAGAGTGTGACAGCACAAAAACGCCGCCATCAGGAAGGATGAATTCCAGGCAGGCTGAGGTGAAGTCCTCTGTCTCCGACAGGTCAAATCCACCAATGCAGCTCATTCCCTTTAGATCTTCGAGCTTGATAATCTTGTCGTTCTTTTTAATTATCTCGAAGTCGATGAATGATTGTTCGTCCGACTGTACAAATCGATTCAGGCGTTTGGTGATAAAGTCGTTTCTCTCAGCCGGGACATGCTTACGTGACTCCCATTCCTCAATCAAAGTTTCCAGCTTGAGCGTGACACCAAGATTAGGGTTAGCCTTGATCCAGTTTGAGGTGTCCTCAATGTCGTCGTCGGGATCGAGTTCAGCCATGAAGTAGAATGTCCGCTCATCAATCAAAGACCCTTCCAAAACCTGATCCGCTTTGTCGTAATAGTCCATCAAAGGTCCATCTAATTGGTAACCGGCAGTTGTAATGTAAAGTAGCAAGGGTTGTTGGCGAGAGCCAGTACTGTTTTTGATGACGTTGATGAGTTTGTAATTTTTGTACTCGTGAATTTCATCGAATACACCAAACGAACAGTTCTTACCGTCAAGCTTCTTACTGTCAGTGGCAAGAGGCAAAACCTTGGACATTGTCCGACCATACCGAATCTCGTGCAACGTCATATCGAAATGCCGGTTAAGCAGCGCAGAAGCGTTCACCATCGCCTTACATTCATCAAACAATTCCCGCGCTTGCTCTTTTGAGTTTGCCAACTGAAATACCCGTGCCCCGTTTTCACCGTCTTTTGAAGCAGCAAATAGGGATAAACCAGATATCTTAGTCGTTTTCCCGTTTTTTCTCCCAACAAAAATAAGCCCCTCGCGAAATCGCCGGAGCCCTGTGTCCTTATGCACCCACCCGTACAATGATCCTATGATGAAGTGTTGCCATGGTTGCAATTCCAGGCGATCATAGTCACCTTGAGATGGTTTGCAAAATCTTTGAATGAAATCTATTGGTCGGAAGGCCTTCGCTTCGTCAAAAACAAATGGAAATTTCTTTGTACCCTGTCTTTTAAGGTCATTTAAATGCCTTTTGCAAGCCAAAAACACCTTTTTCGACGCAATAATGATGTGAGAAGTGACCCCTTGAACGTATTCATCCAACCTCAGATCATTTGTTTTGGTACTAGAAGCGTTCAAGCTCATCGCCCTCATCACTTCCCTCTTTCGACTCAACAACAGCCGCTACCTTTCTATCCGAGGCAGGGGTCAATTTCAACTCCGCTTGAAGCTTCCGCTGCTGTTCAACGATTTTGATTATGCGATCCACTGATTTGTTTTCTCTGTACATTTCCTGCGATCCATTGCGGAAAAACTCCATGCTGCCCCTTTTTTTCACATCTTTTATTGCTTCCTGTTTCAACTGTTCCAGCAATACGAAATTATCGACGATCATAACCGTCCGTTCAGACAAGTTACTGTCCACTCGAAGTTCTTCGACCAAAATATCGAACAACTCTTTGGCTGCCTTCAGTGTGATATTTGATTTTGGCTTATTCATTGCACCCCCCCCTCGTAATAGATTTTTTTGTCCGCGCCGAAAACGAAGGTCCCACACCGGTCCCGCGTCGCCTCTCGACGAATTTTAGAGGGCAGGGGGGGCTTCTATTATCTTCCGACTATATTTATTTGTCCTGAATCTAAAGTCTCTTAAAACACCCTTCCAGTCTTTCTGAGAGGGTGTGTCAAAATTCAATAGGGTTCGCCGGACTCTTCATGACCGTTGCGCGTCTCTTCTTCGCCTTCTCAGGCTTCCTCCTACCCTTCTCCGGGTGTTCTTGGTTGTGACAGGTAGGACAGATGCTCTCAAGGTTATCCTCGCTTAGAGCAAGGTCAGGGAAGTCCTCAAGCGGCTTGATGTGGTGGACCGTGTTGGCTGTGGTTATCATCTCTGCTCTCATGCAGGGCTGACAAAGGTAATGGTCTCGCTCAAGGATGATGAGCCTGCATTTCAACCACAGTGTTGATTTATAAAAAGGATTTACCTTCTTCTTTCCGTTTACCACCACGGGTTAACACCATGCTTGATGAGTGCATGCAGTTGGTTCTTGAATCCAAACACTGCGGACCTAGTTGATTTATACAACTTCGTTAGCCCACTAGTTGGGTATGACCCAGTCAAGTCTTTGTAATACCTCAACTTTATTTTGTGTAAAGGCTCATTCAATTCGTAGATGGACCATGTGTACAACACGTCCCTATCATAGTTGTATAGCCGAACCACCTGGAAGGCGTAGTAACCATCCGTGTTCCAATGTCGTCCATAACGTTCTATCATAAATCCTTTGAACAATGTTGGTTCATCAGCAACAAACAAAAATCCATGTTTCTCCAACCATCTGCGCTTACGCTTCTCCTGTCTGATCATCGGTATCGCCTCCGTCCATTGGTTGTCCAATACTATGAGCGATTCTCTCCCACTCTCTTGCTCCACGCGGATTAACAGACATCGCTTTAACACGTTCGATGTCATACTTGAATGCGAGGTATGCGGGTAGTTCATCGACAAGATACAACTCATCTTGTATCGTACCCGGCGGTGTTAATCCATCTTCATTGTTCTGTTGTTGAGCGATTGGTTTGATCATCTTCATCCCTCCTGTACCTCATTAGCCATATCGTGTATCAGCATGCCCAATACACATATCGAGATTGATGATAGAGTTAGATGGTTGATTAACATCAAAGCACTGAATCCGTACAACATCCCGGCTATGATCTTAATGGAGTAGGCTATTTTCATCCTTACCATACGTCATCACCTGTCAAGTCTATAATCTCTGTGTACTCACCATTCTGGTTCATCCAAACAATTGGAGCGCCTGCACTCTTCTCGTATCCTGGTAGCCATACAACCTTATCCGGCCTTAAACCATCTGGCACTGATCCCTGTCCAATGAATCGAACTCTGGTATTAGGGTTGAACTTATGTTTTACATGCTGCCACTGTGCTTTACCATGTGATGTATTGCTGCACAGTATTACGATGTTTTGAGGTACATAAGGTGTTGGTCCGGTTGCTATAACTGATCCAGCAGAAGCGCCAATGTCATATAACCATCGCATTGCATCCTCTTGTAAATCACCAGGCATACGTTTGTCCATTACAATCTTGGATACCACACCGAGAAATTGTTTGAACACGTCTGTATCCTTCACGCTAACTTCAATGGTCAATCCGCTAGGTTTGTTCATACAGCTTCACCGCCCTCCATTCTTTTTCGCAGCTCATTCATCAACCGCTTATTCTTCTCTATCAGCTTCATGCCTTTGGCGGTCTGGCTGCTCTTACCCAGGTTCCTTATGTTGGCTTGCAGTTTACGTATCTCCGGATCAGTGTAGTAAGCAACGTATCTCTTCTTACAATGCGGACACTCAAAGTATGTCTGTTCCACTCCGTCATTCATCTGCTCAATCTCGAATTGCTCTATCGAGAACTGTTCATTACATCCTTCGTTACAGATCGCTGGTATAGACATCTGCATTCACTCCTTTCTCTGGAATAAAAAAACACCCGCTTTTTATACGAGTGTTTATACATGGTTTTGATATGCAGTTGGATTTCTCTTGTATATATCTTTATATCTTTTATTCTTTTATTTCTTTTTTCTTTCTTGGGGGTATAACTCTCCACCACTAATGGGGTATAACTCTCCACCACAAAGTATATTTATGAGCGTTATTTTGTGGGGTATGATTCTCCACCACTAGCATTCATTATTTATGTATATCAATGTATATTATGCATGAAGAGTACGCCCTACTTCGCCATACTAATACAGCTTTCCGGGCATAGGCTCACCCCTGTAATTATACTGTTATCTTGTCTTCCACCCAGTCAGTACCAAGTACGTTATTCGTTCCTGATGTAATTCTCAACCAACCTTTAATGACCGTCCCGGATGCAATTGCCACCGCAGCGTTTTCGATGTAATCTGAACGCTGCCAGCTTCCTGTAGTGGGCATTGCTGTACCCACGCCACGTCTGTTCCATCGTCCTCCTAGGTAAGTTCTTACACACTCATACCCTGCGTTACTCGTGTCGATATACACTGAGCCTTCACGGGCGTTCAGTAAGGTTGTGGCTGAACGGGCAGGGTGTAGCAGTTCATCCAGTATGATAGGTCTGCGGAACCGTAACGTGTTAGCGTCTGTGGCATACATGATTTCCGTACGCACACCACTTTTAAGATGGGCTAGTTGGAACCCCGCTCCGGTTGCCCCGTCTTGTGTCATATTGAGTTCAAACGTGTCATTAGGACGGTCACTTCTGGTTAGCAAGTGTTGTTGGGGTGCATACTTCGCCGCTTGCTGCATTACGAAGTCACTACCTACTGTCACCCGTTTTATTCCGCTCACAACTTCAACGTCTTCTGCTGTGTTTTTTGAACCTACAATTGTAACAGGGGCAGAGCCGTGCTGATCTCTGATACGCATCATGTTCACTTTCCCTTTCGTGAAGGGGTAGCTATCATTATGGATATAGATCGGGGAAGTAGTTGCAAACCCTATATCGATAGCGTAGTCGCGAGGCCAGTTTTCTAGCTCTAACCATTTCCCTTTATCAGCATCCCAACTGAAACCCATATCCAGTATGCGTATACCCTCACAACGCGGGTTGGAACCCATGGAAGGGTCGCTGTAGATGACGCCATTACCTACTTGCTCAAATCGCACATGATCCAGTACTAAGTCCTTCAAGAAAGTATTTACACTGTTAGTTGTAGCAGGTTCAGGTTCGCAGTAGAAGCTGTAAGGTGAGTACCCACAATGACTACTTCGCATTGACAGGGCTTCAATACCAGAATTGGCATGGGTGGCAAAATTAGCGAAGACGTTCTGATTGACTGTGGACATATCCACCCAATAGTCACCAGAGTTATGTGACACGTAAATTCCATACCAACAGTACTCAATGTTTGTATGGAATAGCTTAATGTGTCCTGCATCACTAGCCCAATCCATACCCCAACCGAAATGACGTATTGCTATGTTCTCAAATAGAGGCATAGCTGTGTTTACAACTTTGATACCTGTACACCATGCGGTACGAACCCCACGATTAGCACTGCTCCAAGTTCCTGGCCCAACAACAGATATGTTTCTCCATACCTGTCTTTTACCTGAGGTGCGGTCTACTGTTATAGCCGCCACCCCTGCCCCAAGCTCAGAAAATACTAGGGTGGCAGCTTGTGGGTCACCATCTACCGAAGCATCTCGGGTGTATATAGGTATGTTGCAAACGTAGCGCCCTTTTGGGAAATAAACCGTACCGCCTGTGTTGAGTCCAATTGTCTGCTCCGATGCAGCATGAAACGCAGCTTGTATGGCACTAGCATCAATTTCGTCACTTAAAGATTTTGCATCAGGATATTTAATTTTGGCCTGTTCAAGTGATGTGTAAATGCTTGATAACGGATGTGATTGACCGTCACCGATAGCCCCAAATGATTTTACATTGAAAAAATCTAAATCAGATAGCAAGTCCACCGATTCAGCGGTTACACTGATTTCATCATTCGCGTCTCCAACGTTCCCTTCATTAATTGGCATGTCAACAACTCCTTTTAGTTATTTTATTTTCTTGGAGTATTAACTTGATGTAAGCTCTCCGACGGAATCGAACCGCCGTCCCCTGAACTTTCGGAGTATGCCAACTAAAGAGCAAAATGTTTAATTACTCAGTTACCCAAGCAATGCCGGTTATCCATTTAAGTTCGACAAGAACCATATGTATCCTGCACATAACAAAAGAGTAATGTGCCCTACTTCGCCGTCACCTCCTGCGGCTTTTCAGGCAATAGAGTACCCATTGATTAATAATTCATCAAAGCGTTGTACAACCCAGATGCAAGGTCTTGATGCCCGTAGTCGTTCATGTGTGTGTTGTCTGATGCCATAAATTGCAAAACATCCCTTGCCGTTGTGAAACTGTCTTGATAACGTGCGTAAGTGTCGTAGTATGCACAACTATTAAGCAAAGCCAGCTCTTTGTATATCTTAGAGTATTCCGTTATAGGAATAGCCTTGTCCGGCGCTGTGATTCCTACAGGAACCAGGAGAACATCTCCGAATTGTTTAGCCTGTGTGATCGCCGTTTGTGTCTGTGTCCTGAATGTGGCAAGCGGCGTCTGTGAGCTGTAATCATTAGACGAGAAGCAGATCAAAGATAGATTAGGTTTCCAGAAATCAATCGTCGTCGGTCTGTACAAGGCTCTGTTGTTACCGATCTGATCCGTTTTACCGCCTGCATAACCGATTTGGTGCACCTTAACACCTGTCGTTGATGCTCCACCGTACATAACACCAATAAGAGCTAAACCGCTGCGGTCCTTGCCTGCTACAAGCTCAGTTACCGTAATCACGGCTGTATGGCTGGCACTGGTGAGCGTACCTGAGTATTTATACTCTTTGGCCGCTTCACTAGCTCCGTTGGAGTTGAACTCCTGGGCGGCTCCGCCATCTATTGAAATGGTGAACTTACCACCCTCGGCACTCTCGATCCCAATTACGGAAAAGGATGTACCTGTGAATGTCACCGTACATGTAGCACCGACCGACTCTCCACGTTTAGATGGGAGATTCAGAATCCCACCAACGCCGGAGTCGGCCCATGTCCCTGCAAATGTATACCACCATGTATACCAGTGAGGGATTAATCCCGATCCCACATCACCACATTGTTTGGCAATTGCAGTCCGCAACCGACCGACAAAGCCTTTATCAAGTTTGTTCTTACCATATGTCAGTGTCCCTGCAATGCCTCCACCACCTGACCCTTGACCCACAACTGAGCTTGATCCATAAACGCACAGGGTGGACAATACATCTCCATTTAAGGCTTTAGCGAGGGCCGAACGCCATTTAGCAAGTCCGATTTCAGCATTGAAGAGATAACCACGTCTTAACTTCTCGTCCTGTAGCTCCCCCGATGCGGCTGCAGCGAGTTTAAAACCTCTATCCGACATATCTTACACAACTCCCTTAATTGAGAGTGTGCCGCCGCCTGAAGGCGCGCTGTACTTGATCCGTAACTTGCACCCTGCTGGAATAGTATAATCCACCACATCTCCAACATTCGCACTTGTAACCTGAGCAATGCTGATATTGTTTCGGATCCCAGGCAATACACTTTCCCGATCATTGATGTCGACCAGGAATGTCGTAAATGTTCCCGTAGTTGCTGCAGTAGAGCTGCCATATGTGACGGTGATATCTGTGGACCTCTTAACGGACCCGGATGCAGGATAATTGACTGTATTTGCTGCTGAACCGGAACCCAGGATTGTAATGATCTCAGGGTCGGCAGTTCCTCCACCGCCTCCACCTTCTCCCGAACCGATATCACTGCCATTCACCACATAAACTTTTGTGGCAACACTTTCTGGATGGGGCTGCGTATACATGTTTTCCACTCACTCCTAACTAATGTTTTTTATTGGAGTAATTCGTGCTGTTCTTTCTTACCTCAAATGAATATGGCATCACTCCCTTCCTGTCATTTTTCATCGAGTAAGCTCCCTGACGGAATCGAACCGCCGCTTTCCGGATCTCCTCCGGACTCTACCGTTGAGTTAAGGGAGCGCAATAAAAAGGACTATTTACCGTAGCATGTCCGGCAAACAATCCTCGCTGATGGCTTATCGCCTTCAGATACTTCAGACTCTTTTTTAGTTGGGACCCCGCATCTGATACATAGCGGAACCTCAACTCCTTTGATTTTAACTGTGTCTATTGGCTTGGATTTCGGAATTACTACCATCGCCCCAAATGGTTGCGCCATTGAAGGGTACATATGGTTCCCAAACAAGTTCATCAGGTGCCAAAACTGGAATGTTGACCACCCTTCATCATCTACTTTGAGTTTAAACTCAGGATATGTGAATCCTCGATCCATAAAATGTTTTGCACTCTGTTGATGATTCTGTTTGAGGATGTCTATCCCTACTGCAGTCAATTGCACTTTAACCTCTTCATTGAAGTTTATTGAGACATCCATAATACACACCACCCAGGTATCATTCGATCTTATTGGCGACTATTTTAGTCCTCCAATAGAAGTAAAATTCGAGTGCAACATACATCAATAATGTGTGCAAATACGACGATGGCCCGGAGCGATCCAAGAGTTTGAAGATAACTATCAGAAATACGCTCATTGTGGTTAATAATGAAATACGCTTAATGAAAACCCACAACCCTATTAGTTCATCTCTACTCAGCTTCATCCCGTTCACCACCTAACGCCAGCTTGCCCATGTTCTCGACAAACCTACGTACCGTCGCTTCAGGGTCAAATAGCCCGTTGGTGGTCACCACATCACCGGAGTTGAATTCATATTCAGCCAGCATTCTAGCATGGCCTACAATCACTGTTGCACTAATTGTGTATCCGACTGTCGATGCTACAACACTGTATCCTGATGACGAAAACTCAGCCTGTTGGTAATCAACTCTGTGGACTATGACTTGAAAAGGTTTATTCATGGTATATCGACCGTCTCTCCGTAATCACCGGCAGTATCCACACCTATGCATGCATTCTGCATCAACGATTCAACGAGCAGTTTGATATCAGCGTCATAGTCAAAGTTTTCTCTCGTCCCACCCAAGCTACCGACATCAAACCTGATCTCTTTCAATCGAATGAGCCTATCCAACAAGTCCAGCTTATCTCTAAATTTTTGATGTACACGTTCTTCTTCCGCTCCGGCGTTTCGACGCTCACGATCCAGTTCGCCCAGTTCTAAACATCTGGTGCAAGTCATGCTTTCTTTATTTGGGAAGTCCCTGTAGTGCTCGCTGCAGCCACATCTAAAACAGAATCGTGGAAGGTCAACGAGCTTAACTCCGCTTCCCTTTGGAGGCGGTGCTATCTTCTCACTGTTGGATTTAGGTTGGTGTCCATTTCTAAGTCCAAACATATATATCAACTCCAAAACACTTATTTTTGACATGAAAAAAGCCGCCTATCTTGGGCGACTGCTGGAGAAACTATATATTCCCTTGTTGACTTTCGCTCATTTTAAGAAGCGAACTACTTACAAGATCGTTCAAATACTCAATATCGTGTTCATCGACTTTTATATGACCATGTAACATACTGATCTCTCGCGGCTTAACAACCAGCACTGTAACCTTTGGTTCGAAATCTTCTCCGCCATTCTGTTCTTCCACAAATTCTTGAGGATTAGAGAAATACTCTCTAATGGTTTCAAGCTTCGTATATGTTCCGTGCACTCCGCTAGTCGATAGCATACACCAGTTTAATTCGTCTGCCTGACCATCTGGGAATATTGACTTTAAATCATCAATAGTTTTTATCGAATTGTAATTATCGTTCACAATATCACCTCATCAGCAATCATAATTCATAATCTTGTGTAAGATAAATAAGTATACCACCCTACCCTTGCCGATTGTTATATTCAATCATGAAATTCCACCAATATTCTTCATCTACTTTTATTTCTTCTTTTCCTTTTTTCTTGTCAGTCAAGAATAAAACCCTCTTCATTTCATCCACGCCTATAACATGCTTAACGTTGACAACATGATCTTCGGACACCCTGACAAAACCCGGAAATCTTAGCATTGTGTCCATCTCTGCATTAGCTTCTTCTTTGTTCATTCATAATACCTCCTGTCGTTTACACAATCATAATCATGTAATGATTCAGGAGGCAACATAAATTTGAAAAACGTGTTATAGCCCCTCATAACCTCAAGCCACACAACTGAGCGTAACCCTCAAGCGGTTATGACAAGCTGCGGAAACAAAAAGAACAGCATGCCCGCTTGTGCTACCCTTGCGGCTCCAGTGTAGGTCTTATTGCAAGGGGCTAACTGTCGCCGCTCGTCTTCTAGCCTACCACCGTCAAACAGGTAATGGTTTGTGTCGGGTGCTGTTCTCTTTTTTGTTCCATGCTATAACTATACACCCCTGAAAACCTAGCAGCGCACAAAATTGCCGCAATTTAACCGCAAAATTACGGCAATTTAACCGTAATATTATGGGGCTATAGTCTGCATACACAATAGTTCGTAAAGAGAGGAAATATAACAGTTTTGAAGAATTACAACATGAGGTGAAAAGAATGAACCATACATATAGGTTACTGAAGGATGATATGGATTTCTTTGCAGCAGCATTATCCCAGGTTCGTGTATCTGTCTGGCATGTACTAGAGGATCGCGAACACATCATTGACTATGGTGGCCCGGTGGAGGCTTATAGCGTAGTATCCATTAAGATTATGGGTAGGAGATACTTCCGTAATGTGTTTGAGTTTAGATTGACACTGAGTAAGGGATGAAGCGTATTAACTCGAAGGAGGTGTGTGATGGAAAGGAAGTTCTTAATAGTTGGAGCTGTCATAGCAATGATCCCAATAATATTCGGTGTTGCTTACATGCTTTTATCTAATAACCCAATAGATTTCAGCAACGTAGCACCATAAATACATATCAAAAACAAGGCAAAAAAAAGGAGCCTTCATTGGCTCCTTTTCACTATTCAGTCGAGTGGCTACCTTCCATTAGGCATTTCTTCTTTAAACCGCTCCATAATCAATTCATTTTTTATGAAGTTTATAGTTAAATCAATTAATAGTTTTAGATCTGTTACATCTTTTTCTTCCCATTTTCGAACATAATGAGTCTCGTCGTTTCCAATCCATGTTGCTCTTTGGGCTGCAAACTTTATATTTTCATCTGTAATAGTGTTGATACAAGGCATAAGCATTTTGGATTTAATCTCTATCACTTGATCCGGATTTTTATGTATTAAATAATCTTTGACTAGAAACTCCAATGATTTTCTATATCCTGGACCACAAATCTGATCTAATCCTAATGATTCAGCTTGTAAAGCCTGAGTGTATATTTCTGCAAAATTCGGTGATAAGTTTACAACATGTTTATCTATATCAGGCACGCTAATATTTTTAGGTGCTAGTGAGTCCAACTTGTATAATTTAGGTAGAGGTGAACTGGTATTTGCATATTCAATTCCATAATAATACGCCATAAAGACTTCTCTACATCGGTTGTTTGTACATAAAAAAACAGCAACCATGTTTTTGTAGTCCTTTTTTAATCCATACAGTAGTTGTGGTATTACGTAGACTTGGCAAATAGGACATCTATCAGGTACTTCAGTAACTTTCGTACTTGAACCTTGTATTAATAAATCCGGCATAATCAACCTCCCCTGAATTTCTAAAAAAAGTATAGGATATGATGTTCACTGTTTCAATATATTTCACATGTAATTTAAATACAACTTAAATAATTTACACTGCTAATCTTAAAAGACAAGGCTATGCCATTGAACCACATAATCTTGTCTTTTTGGCTACATTAAACTATAAATTGATCAAACACAGGAATACGCAGCAAGCCGGATTTGGTCCAGTTGCGCATTTTTACTCTGGCCTGAATTCGGGGCTCAAGGTAAACGTTGTTTTTGTCCTCACCAGTCACGATCTGCTGGCACACTCCACGAAACGCCTGCTTATGTTTTGGACTCGGCCCGTGTTCGATGATCCCTGCCGGGCGCAGCTTGCCAAATGTATCCGGGACAGCAACCAGCCATCCGAATTCAGCTTTTCGATACCCAGTGATATAAACATCGGCGTATGACCAGTTGATGACCTTCTGCCAGTCTTTGGAACGCCTGCTGACATACACGCTGTCTTTGCGCTTTCCAACTACACCTTCCATACCCATAGCTTCTATTTGAGCGTATAGATCCTCTCCAGCGCCCTCTATATGGGGCACAACTCCAAAGCTTCTGGACGGCAAATTAAGACTATGAAGGATCGCCTTGCGCTCCATGAGAGGCAGCTTGCGGAGGTCCTGACCTTTGTACTGGAGGATATCGAACATGGCGAATGTAGCAGGCAGCGCTTTGGTGAGCTGGTGTATTTTGCTGGACTGTTTGGTGTTTAACCGGGCCAAAACGGCCTCGAAGTCATTTAAACCTGTTTTTGGATCGACGCAAGCGACCTCACCGTCCAGGATAATATCTGCGTCAAATGGTAGATGCAATTCAGGATACTGAAGAGTGCGGTCATTATTACCACGTGTATATAACCGGACTTCTCCGGCTTGTTGCGAATATATCAACCGGTGCCCGTCAACTTTGGGCTCAAAAATGAACTCCGAATGTGAGAAGGGACCTGGTGCTGTTTCAAGTAACATTGGACTGATAAACATAAAAACACCTCAACCCAATTATAGCGTTTTGCAATAAAGGATTGAGGCGGTAAGTTATGGGTGTTGTTATCCTTCTTGCCAATAGTCTGGTTCATCGTGTTTTTCGTACTCATCGTGAATCGCGATTAAAAAAAGAAGAAAATCTATTGATATCGTAGCTACTGATCCCTCACTGTTTATGAGCTTTTGTATTTCAACCTCGTCAGATTGCGATAATTCATGTTTTTTAGAAGGAACAATCTTTTCTAACCTCTTAACATCTTCATAAATCTTTCTCAACTCTGGAATAAGAAAGTTTATTTCGCTAACCCCATCCTCCATTTTTTTGTCGAATGCCCATATTGCAGTGTGTTGTTTCATGGACTTATGCAATATGGATGGTTTCATCGGCTTCATAATCCATCCCTCCTTACTCAAAAATAAATTCTACTAACGTACCATCAGGGTAATCCTCTAACTGATTACCTACCCAACTTCCAGCACCACGATTGTCCTTTGGAGTTATGTATTCAATATCTGCTCCTTCTCCACCTTCGGTACACATTGCCATGGGCCATTCATCGCGGTCATATCCTTTTTTAGTATCGATGCCACGTAGTGACAGTTTGCGGTTTTCATCTGCGCCATCACGGTCAATGGTGCATGTTGCTGCGTGACCGTTGTCTATCGCCTCCTGGATATGCTTGGCTGTCTCAGGATAGCGATCCGCAGGGAATTGAAGCTGTACAACTTCGTTTGATGTCGCTGGTGTTGCGTCTTTCTCATTTGCTTGGTTATTAAAATAGACCACGTACAGAGCCATAAGGAAACCTATGACAACAATTAAAAGTTTCTTCTTCATAATTTAATTCCTCCTATAAGGACTATTTCTTTGTCTATATGAAATAGTCCTGCGCTACTCTGATTCGTAAGTGTAAATCCCCGGAAATTCTGGACGTTCTCCTTTAGATATCGTGAGATACCTTGTGACAGCATCCTCGCCGAGAATTGTATAGTCATACAGATCAGTCTCTGTATTGAACCAAAATGTATATAGCGCCCCTCTTACCTTTACATCCACAACAACAACTGGTGAATCTGGTTCGTCCGCTTCAGGATCATTCGGATCACACCCAAAATCATCAACGCTAATAAATGAATGTTCCATCTCACGTAGAAAGGTGGCACTCTTTACCCGTTCTCTGACAAACTCAGTGAATGGAACATTCGTGAGCTTACGGATTTGGGCATAGTCTACGCCATCCTCATTCCCATATACATCTTCGAAAAACACACTATTGAACGATTCTTTGAATCCTTGCAAAAAAACGTCGGTTGATGATTGGTAAATATCAACCCGCTCCACAACGTATTCACCATTATGTTTTAATATCTTTGCTGCTCGTTCGTATTCTCCATCCCAACCGCCACGATGACAAAAACGGACCTTGCTTCCTTTTTTAGCACTGGAAATGTTCATCTAATTCGCCTCCATTTCACTGGTTAGAACATACTCGACTAAGAGAGGGCCGGATAGGATTTTACTTACCCATCCGTCATTGACCATCACCAATTCATGTTGCTCCATCTCTGCCTGGTCTTCATATTTGTATGTAATTGTGATCGTTTTTGAGATTCTCTCCATTTGGTTACCCTCCAAGGTTAAAGCCCTTCGGCTATAGATATGCGGTACATCAACAAAAAAAGAAGCACACTTTGTTGTGTGCTTCAGATTATACTATGTTCGAAATATGGTTACGCACCGTTTTCTCGCTGATGAATAACTGCCCTGCGATGTCACGCGTCGTTTTGTCCTGAACCAGTAATTCGAATACTTCGCGTTCACGGTGGGTCAACAGAAATTTGCTTTTATGATCGATACCCTTCAATGTTCACCCCTCCTTGCCTGGGTTGTGTTGGTGTAACAAGGTTAAGGGGATACAGTCAACTCATCTTATGTAGGGTCAAGGGCGTTGGTTCAGTTTTATCAAAAAAATGGGCAGTGAATTGCAATTTGAATGAATAACCCATGTAGGTACAAACTAAGTAACCCCTAATCGTCAATTTGGACTCGGTCTCATATAAGTATGTATCATTTTCTCAATCGTTATTTTCAATATCCCTCTAAAAACAAACATGCCCCTGCAGCTAATGTTGACCATCAGCGCAAAGGCATACTTGTCTAACCTAAATTACCGATTCATGCGGTTCATCATGCCATCGTTGTTGTTACGATTCATAATACCATCATCAAGCACACCATCACGGTGATTCGAGTTCAACGCATTCGTTGGGAAAATACGTTCAACCATCGATTGGAACGTGTTAATCATGCCGCTAACCGGTTTGCCGTTACGTATATCTGTGGCATAGCTCTCCACATGTTGAACAAAGTCCGGGTTAGCTGATACGTATACGTTCTCGACGTTAGGTGCAAATTGTTTGATTTTCGCCGAGATTTTGGATTTAATCTCTTCGGATGTGTTGTCATCCGTGCTGTCAATACGCGATGTTTCACTCTTCATCCCGTAGTGACCTTCGGTCATTGTACGTGCATTGCCATTGCCACTGTTAGTCAGACCACGCATCATGCCATAAGATCCGGTTCCCATGGTTCCATAGATACTGCGGTCATTGCCCATGTGGCTGCGATCCGTAGCTGCATTGGTGTTCAGTCCCGGAGCAATGCCACTGGTGCTGTATGGAGACATGGTTCCATTACCACCATTTACACGCAAACCGCCCATATCCTGACCCATGCTTTCTGTACGCATAGTGCCATTTGCACGGTTACGCAAAGATTTGCTTTCCAATTTGCCAGTGTGACCATCTGTCAAACGGACTGCAACATACGCGTTACGATCGGTCAGCATAACATGTGCTGACTTTACTTCCTTCATTTCTGAAATACGTTTAGCCAGCTCGTCACTTGATTTCAGGTCAGTGACGTTATGCGTGCGATAGCTTTTCGCACGAATACCATCCATTCCATTGGACTCAACACCATAACGGTTAATGCCTTTCACTTCATGACGAACACTTTGGGTGTGCAGATTGTTATCTTTTGTACTGGTTCCACAACCCGTCAATCCGGCCATTACGAAGATTGCAGTAGACAAAGATAAGCTGATTGCTGTCGCCTTTTTGGCTGCTGGCATGTCTCATCCTCCAATTATGTTGGTTTTGGTCACAAGGATAGGATGCTCTTCTGTACGGACCGATATGCTGAAAGGATATGGAACATCAGCTCTTTTATCTGGGACCAAACCAATTCTCTTCCACATAAAAAAAAAAGCGATGCTTGCACAAAGTGCAGCACCGCTATATATAATCGTTTATTTCCTGTTCCAGTTGAAGCCTTCATTATTATGTTGAAGGAGCCATTCACTTACTTGGATGTGGATGAGGATGAGGAATCTGCATCAGCATCATCTCCGCTCGAAGAAGATGTTGCATCTGATTTTTTGATCGAATTCGGAAATTGCTCCGCTTCCTTCAGACTAGCCGTATCCATCGGATAGGCCCATTGACCGTCCGGTGTGACTACCCAGATCTGATCCGGTTCCGATGGAATAGTAAGTCCCCGGTACACATCCGTAACAGCTTCTCCATTAACCGTCTGCTCAACAGATAAAGTAAAGCGTGGCACGGTTCCTTTCAGTTCAGAAGCTTTGCGCACATCCTCAGCTGTGGACAGGTTTTTAATTTTGCCAATCAGCGATACAGCATCGGTAGCTTCAACCGCTTCACCATTAAGCGTCCACGTCTGCTCTGCCGCACCCTCCTCTGAGGAAGATTTGAGCATCCAGGTGGCTGCTTCGCCTTCCCATTCCAGCGTAGTGACATTGGTTTCATCCAGATTAAACGGAGTCGTATCCAGCAGATCCTGCCGTGATTTTTCTATATTACTGATGGATTCCGTCTGTACAGCTACGACAGGTCCGGAGTCTACCCGCACATAACGAGCGTCATCTGCTGGCAGCTGAGCACCGATGCTCAGTTTGATCTCACGGTTATCCTTCAGTTGGATGTCCAGCAACGTTGCATCTGAACCCAATCCATACTTGGCGAGATCCTTCGGGTCTTCCTCCACAACCAGTTCCTGATCCGCACCACTTAAGGCATCAAGCCAGCTGCTAACCGTATAACCATTCAGAGGATAAGCCTTGGGTTCCACCATACTCCATACGCCATTCTTTAGTTCCAATTGTGAAGATGAGGGTTTTGAAGCACCTGATGTGTCTTTATTGTTATCATGAATCGTGATGGACTGTATATCGGCAGACTTAATACCAAGTAACTTGACCTTCTCCGCTTCCTCTTCACGAAAATAATTCTGACTGGCCGCATAGACCCATCCGATAATCAAGACCAATAAGACTAGAATCGTTGGGACCCATTTTTTCATACGCGTCTGCGCCTCCACCATAAGAGTACACCTATCATAACAAAAATGAGCGGGAATGCGACAATCGCCACGAAGAAAATGGTTCTGGCTTGCTCACCGTCGAGGTACGCCGTTTGATAACCGGATTGCACCCGTGGCCGGATCGTTACTCCATCTTCTTTTTCACTTAAATAATTGACGGTATTCAGAATAAAATCTCGGTTCCCACCGTTCACTATTTCCGAGTCCTGCATGAAAATGGATGAACCCAGAATTACAGCCTTCGGTTTGCCTTCTGTTGTATCCGCCGCATATCCAAGCTCAACAGGACCTTGTACATCCTGATCCGGATCGTTGGTTGTTTCGTTTTGCAATAAACCTGCAATGTTCGTCTCGCCATAACTGTCATCCGATGAATGAATGAGCGGGGACAACGTGTATTTATCCTGCTCTTTGCTCGTCAAGGCAATGGACAGGGATAACATCGGGTACAGTTTACTTTCTGATAGTTTATCCGTGATGCCATGTGAGCCATACTCTGGCACGACCCACAGTGGGCCCATTGTGCTGGCTTGCTGGTTATCCACCATGACTGCATGCTCATCAACCACGCCATAATCCGTCATGAGTGCATCGATATTTTCCCAAGTCAACTTCATGTCTTCGTGAAAACCGAGGGATAACAGCAATTTCCCTCCGTTACTCAGATAAGTCCGAATAGCCTTCAGTTCAGTATCACTAATATCCCGCTGTGGTCCAATAATCGCGAGCACATCCGCATCTTCTGGAACCTGACCAGCTTGATTCAGCTGAAGTTCTTCTGTCGTGATATTATTCTGTTCCAGAGATGAGCGCAGCGTAGTCAGTTGATCCAGACCAAGCTCCTCATGTCCTGTCAGGAAGACCATCTTGTGCATCTCCGTGGAAGATAAGTTCATTAGGGCTTGTGTCAACTTCTCCTCACCTGTGAACTGGTACGATCCATCGCTACCATCCCCGACAGCCGTGAATAGACTGGCGATATCAATGACTTTATGCTGATCGCCCTGTTCCAATACAATGGAACTGCCTGTGATGCCATATTTGGAGGCCAGCGTAGGCTCCTGTGTCAGATTGTATTGCTTCATCGTCAGTTTGTTGTTTCGTTTCGTATATTCCTGAACCATATCCGAAACTTCGCGGTTCAAGACCGTATTATTCGCATTTTCGACGGTTAACACCAGAATGTTGACGTCTTCTTTTACGTTTTTGATCGCGGTAAGAGACTGGTCTGACAAGGTATATTGTTTATTCGAGGTCAGATCCAGTTGGAAGCCGCCTAGCGAATTCAGAAACAGGGTCAGCAAAATAAAGATGCCAATCACCGCTACAGACAGCACGGTACTGTTGGTATGACTCAACCATTTTTTCATCTTCTCACCTCCACCGCTTCCGTTCCACAATTTGAATGCTTAATAGCAGAAACACACCTGAGAGCGTCACGTAATACAATATATCTGGGCCACTAAGTACACCCTTCGTGAAGCTGTCAAACCGGTTCGTAAGCGCAAATGGGTTCAGCCATTGCTGTAACGCAGATCCGGAATTGCCTGCAAATGAATCAAGCATCCATAATACGAGCAAAATAATAAAACCGGCTACCGCAGACACCATCTGGTGCTGAGATAACGTGGAAGCAAACAGTCCAATCGCCATCATGCTTCCGCCCAGGAAAAAGAGACCCAGTGCAGACAACCATACGGATGTCAGATCCAGTTCACCAAAGAAGGACATAATTAACGGATAAACGAGACTGCACAGAATAAGTACAACAAGAATGGCGAGTGACGCCAAATATTTACCGAAAATGATCTCGGTTACCCGTGCAGGTGAAGTCAACAACAGTTCGTCTGTTCCCTGCCGGAATTCCTCTGCCACCAGTCGCATTGTCAGCAACGGCACCACAAACAGCAGCATCGATAACGTGTCTCCCAGCACTAGGCGATAATCCACAATACTTGGCTGATAGTAGACAAAGCTGGAGTAGAACAGCAAACTTGTCATCAGTACATATACGGCAAAAGCGAAATACGACGTCGGTGACAGGAAATATGCCTGCAGTTCTTTATTGCAAACCGCCATCATTCGTCTCATTTGGTATCCTCCCCTGTGTGGGAATCAGATGGAGCGCTCTCGGACTTAGTCGATTGCTTCTGATCTGAAGCGGTGTCCGAATTGACCTCTGCATCTGCCGTCTGATTGGCGAGTTTCGCTTTATCAGCTTCAGGTTCCTTCGTTGCCAGTTCCGTTTCAGATTCCGTTTCGGTTGTGGTAAGCTTCAGGAAAATCTGTTCCAGACTGAGATTTTCTTTCTTCATCTCCAAGATCGGCAAGCCTGCACCAGACAAAAGATAGAACAGTTCCTCCCGGAAATCTTCGGAAGATTCACCGGTAAGCAGCATTTTGACCGTATCAGTAGAACCAGTGGATGCCTGCCCATCTGCTGCTTGAATGACTTCGCTCCGTACCTTCTCCCATGGTGTCAGCACATTATGTAATTGCTGCTCTGTTGCCTTCACTTCAATAGACACCTTGAACTGGTCGCCCATCGCTGAGCCAAAATGTTGCGGTGAACCGTCCAATACGAGCTGCCCCTGATTAATAATCAACATGCGATTACAAAGCGCACTCACTTCCGGCAAAATATGTGTACTGAGCAGCACTGTATGATTTTCACCCAGTTCACGGATCAGATCCCGTATCTCAATAATCTGATTCGGATCAAGACCTGAAGTCGGCTCATCCAGCACGAGCAGATCCGGTTTGTGAATAATGGCTCCAGCCAGTCCCAGACGCTGCTTGTACCCTTTGGACAGTCCGCGAACCAGTTGCTTTTCGCGACCTTGAAGACCCAGCCTGCTCACCATCTCACTGATCCGCAGTTTCACTTCACGTGTCGGGACATCCCTCAGATTAGCGACGAATTTCAGGTACGACTGTACCGTCATATCCGGATAAAGCGGCGGTGTCTCCGGCAGATAACCGATCTTGGAACGGACACTCCTGCCCTGATCGTGCACCGATATGCCATCCACTGCAATGGAGCCTGCCGTGGGATGCAAATAGCCCGTAATCATTCGCATCGTTGTGGTTTTCCCGGCACCATTCGGTCCCAAAAATCCAACAATCTCACCGCGCTCCATTGTGAAATCCAGTTGATGCACGCCGCGCCGTCCATCAAATACTTTGCTTACCTGTTTCACTTCGAGCACATCATTCATCCTTTCCCGTTAAAATACCCGTGTGCCATCATCGCTTTCTTCAGATGGTCAACACGGGAAGTTCCTTGTATCTTACGTGTTGTATCCTAAATACAGCTTAAAGTCACTTAAAAGAGAGCTTAAAAATATGTGTCTAAAATGTGAATAACACTTCATTCACCCACACCCTGCACTCTGGGGCAACGTACCTTACAGTACAGGAGCATGAGCACCTGCACAAAAGTCAGAGGGTGAACCGTGTGAAAGTACTATTCACGTTTTTTGTTCCAAGTGGCGGTGTAGATACTTTAAACCGATTGCGTACAGCCGTTCTGCAACGCCATGGCATCGAAGCGCATCTATTGTATCTGTACCCTGGCTCGGGAATGCAGAACAATACCAGCACGCCGGTCTTCACCGCTTCCAGTGATGAGGAAATTCACAGTTTGATTCATCATCATCGTTATGATGCCATTATTGTTACCTCCGATATTGCCATGCCGGGCAGATTAAGAGCCCTCGGGTATGAAGGACGCATTATCTATGAAGCACAGGGACTTGGGACGCGTGAACAGGCTCTGGAAACCATTCAGATGGGAGTACCTTATCTGCAAGCCCACTGTAACGCTGCGGTCATCCCTCCAACGGATCATTTACTGGAGATGTTCATCCAAATGTGCCCATGGCTTCATCGGTTTGTCATTCCCAATATGCTGGATACCAACACCTTTGCCCCTATTTCGGTGGACACCCCTCCCTATCCGGTACTTGCATGGGTGGGAAGGCTCGAACACAACAAAAACTGGCGGGAATATTTGACGATATCCAGCAAAATCATTAAAAAAATTCCGAAAGCCAGACTATGGTTGTTCCACGATCCGACCTTGGCTAATCCGGAGGACGAGGTCATGTTCCGACACATGCTTGCGGAGTACGGGCTTGAAGATCGGATTGGCATCTTTATCAACGTCCCCCATTCCCAGATGCCTACATTCTACTCCATGGTTGCAGCTTCCGGGGGAATTATGCTGTCCACATCCCTACTTGAAGGCTTTGGATACGCCGTTGCTGAAGCCATCAGCTGCGGCTGCCCGGTACTCAGTACCGATTCGGATGGTGTAAGGTCCTTTATAACACATAACCGAACGGGAAAATTCTATCCGATTGGCAACGTGAATAAAGCTGTTTCTGAAGCGGTAGACCTTATGCGCAACAAAAAGCTGCGGGAATATATACGCATTCAAGGCAGACAGCATATGGCCGTCTCCTTCTCACCTGATCGATACGCCACTTCATTTCGGGAAATGATGACAGCCTTGAGTATTTTCTTTTAAACAAAACAAAAAGGCAGTTCAGAAAGATGCTCTGAACTGCCCTAAATTAATTTCTTGAGATCGGCTTATAAGAATTAGTGTCCCATCATCATCGCAGGATCAGGTTGATCCCCTGTTTGAAGGGATTCTTCCTCCATCCGTTTTGGTTTGCGCAGGATTAGACTGAGCAGGCATCCAAACAGGGCAATGCACGCTGCCAGGAAGAAGGTGTCGTTAAAACCAGCCACTAATCCATTCACCACACCTGTAGCATCAGTCGCTCCGGCTGTATTGCTTGCAATATGGGAGGTCAGGAATCCGGTCAAGCCAGCAACTGCAAAGGACACAACTACTTGTTGTGCAGCAGCAGTAAGCGGGGTAACCCGACCTACCAGCTTACGTGGAGCAGCATTCAGTACATGCGTATTGAGTGGCATCATGGAGAAACCCATACCCAATCCCATCATGACAAGGCTAAGAATGATCAGACCAAGACCCGTTTCCGCCGTAATCGAAGACAGAATAAACAGTGCACCCGAGATGATACCCAGACCCACGAAAGCCAGTGGTCTTGCACCGATTTTATCAAATAAACGTCCACCAAGTGGCATACCCACACCCGAAGCAAGCGCCTGCGGGAGCAGAATAAGTCCTGTTTCCAGTGCAGTGTAGCCTTTGATTTGTTGCAGATAAAGTGGGATCAAAATCATCGCCCCGAACAAAGCAACTTGTGATACCCATGCCAGAATAATACCCCGTGTGAAATCAGATGATTTGAACACCCGAAGCTCCAACAGCGGATTTTTGTGACGAAGCTCCACGATAACGAACAGGATCAGCGCCACGCCTCCGACAATCACACCTGTCAGTGTTGTTGCAGACGTCCAGCTTGTTCCGCCTTCACTTACACCGTATGCGAGCATCGAGAATGCGATTGGTGCCAGAATCATACCGAGCAGATCAAGCGCAGGCGTGCGTCCACGATCCGTATCTGGCAGGAATTTGATACATAGAATAAACGCAGCAATACCAATCGGCAGATTGATCAGGAAGATCCAGTGCCAGCTGAATGATTCAATGAACCAGCCCGATAATACCGGACCCAGCGCAGGGGCCAACAGCATGGGAATCCCGAGCATACCCATGATAGAGCCTCTTCTTTCAGGAGGAGCCAGACGGAACACCATCGCCATACCAATCGGCGCAACCATGCCTCCGCCGAGTCCCTGGATGATACGGTAAATAATCAATTGTTCAGGAGATTGCGCGATCGAACATAATACTGAACCCAGAGTAAACATCGCAATCGTGAACAGAAATACTCTTTTGGCACCGAATCGGTCGGTCAACCATCCCGCCAGCGGAATGACGGCTGACAAAGCCAACGTGTATCCTGTCACCGTCCATTGAATGGTCTTCAGATCGGTCTCAAAATATTGAACCAGATTCGGAATCGCCACGTTAACCACCGTGCTGTCCAAGATGACCATAATCATCCCGACGATAATAGCCAGTAGCGGCAGAATAATCGTTTTAATCGAGAATTCCGCCGGGTCCTGGGGCACTGCTGTTTGTTGTTTCACTCTCTCCACTCTCTTTTCCGGCCTGGAGGCATTATCTTTGTATGCGCCTCTCCATCGGCCTTATATTCACGACGTTTCAAACTTTTGTTTTAAACCGTCGTTTTAAACTCTTGTTTAAGCATAGGTTAATTCTAATGAAAATACCTTTGCTGTCAAGCTATTTTTTTATTAGATAACGGATCAAGTATGTATGCCAAAAAATGGACCAGGTCTTCTCCTGCTCCACCCATTTGGTTAATCGTTCCTCATTGAAGTGAACTTTGCTAATCTGCCAACTTGATCATCTGATGCTCCGAAAGTATACCCAGGGTCTGGCCTTGGTCACTTCTGCAGTACATGCGAATAACCAGATGACTTGGTGTAGAACTGTTGCTAATGATACGCAGTTCGCACGGATCGGATGAGACCGCGAGATTATGAATAATGTGATTTCCCGTATCCGCCCCAATCCGACAAAGATAGCGATACAGCTCCCCACGGGTATGACTGATTCCTCCGACAAAGATATCCACATCGTCATTCCCCACAAATGACAATTCAATGTCCATATATCTCACCGGAACAACGGTTTGCAGCAAGTTTTCGTGAATCTCCAACACATATGCGGCCACGGTATATCCCTCCTGTAGAGCAGAGTTAAACCTTTCTCTAGATATGGTATGCCTTCTCTCGTCCATTGCTATTTGCAATCACCCATTTTAATCAATTCCACGGAAATGCCCACCCTTTCGTCTGCCTTTTTTCATAGACTAACAGGATAGAAGATCGGCCTGTGCAGGCCGTGACAAGGAGGTACCTATGAGAGTTCTGCTCGTGACCTATTGGGAGCTTACACAGATGGGTGGAATATGGACATATGTGAAACAGCTGGCTGACAGGCTGATGGCTCTTGGCGTAGAGGTGGATATAATGGGCACCAACGGAGCCAAAAATGAAGTGTACATTCGCAATCTCAATCGCTCCTTCTCCAAAGATAAGGTATGGCCCATGCTTCAAGCCAAACTTAATCCGACAGATTTGCCTCAGTTTACTGCCGATGCTCTCGTGGCTTATTATGAATTGAACAGGTATGCCTTTGAAATGGGAGCCGCATATCTCGGCGTTGATCATTATGATGTCATCCATGCCCAGGACCCGGTAGCAGCCGTCGCAATGAGACGCATATTGAACCGCAACACACCCATGGTAACGAGTTATCACGGAGCGCTCGCGCGCGAAGCCTTTTACGATGCTCAAAACTCTAACGCGCAGCTCACGCTTCCCGAATATTTGCAATCCAAACGCGGACGTTACTTCCTGTCATTGGAAGAGCGAAGCGCTGAACAATCCGAGCTTATTCTGGTCTCCAGCCATTGGATTAAGAGCACACTTACGGACCTCCGTGTTCCCGAGTCCAAATTTCGAATTATTCCTTATGCTGTGGATATTCCAGCCTACCGTGCCCAAGCGAGGGTCAAGTTCCGTCGACGCAAGCCAGCGGGCAAAAAAGTGATCGCCTTTACGGGCAGACTGGAGCACATCAAAGGGGTCCATATTCTGATCAAAGCGCTCTCCGGCCTGAAGAAGATTCGCTCGGATTGGGTCTGCTGGATTGCTGGAGAAGGTAATCTGATGGAGGATTTGCGCTCCCTAGCCAATGATCTTGGAGTAGGTGCTGACATCGTTTTCTGGGGTAAACTGGACAATATCCCTTCATTCCTACGCCATGCTGACATTTATGTACAGCCTAGCTTGCAGGATACGCAGCCTTTCTCGGTCACAGAGGCTCAACTCGCTGGATTGCCTGTCATTGTAAGCGGTACGGCAGGTATGCCTGAGATGGTGCAGCCTGAACATACCGGTTGGGTCGTGCCACCGCAGGATGTCGAAGCCCTTAGCTCACTGTTGAATGCCCTTCTGCAGGATGATGCCACCCTTGCAAAGGTAGGAGCAGCAGCCAAAGCATGGGCTGAACAACATCGATCACTGGAGGAGATGGGATTGCGCACGCTGCATGTCTACCAGGAAGCCATTCAGTTGGGAGGTCAGAGGATATGACATTGCTCGTACCCAGTGATTTGTATAATCGTTGGTTCTCCACCCCTGTGTCGACGACGCATATCGAGGTGGATTACGCTGTAATGAACGAATTAATGAGGAAGCTGCCCAAAGGTTACGTTTTCCCTGATCCGGCAACCATGCACATTCTCACTTCTGAGAAAAATTAGAGTTAAATAACTTTACAAACAGGATCAAATAAGAGGATATTCGTTGATGCCGCATTTACTTAACGGCAACCGAATACCCTCTTTTTCTTGCGGTTCACTATCTAGTATTCGTGCTTCCACGTCTTTTAGCCTCTACTTCCAGTAACCGCCAACCTGCAGTAGATTGAGTAGTACGGGCCGATGCTTCGCTTGAACAAGTTCCATCTCGGCTTTCAATGCCTCAAAGTGTTTCTTGGTTCCCATCGATTCATGAACCCGATAACACATCAGAGGCTCATTGTAATAGAACAGCTCATAAAGCGGAAACAGTCTCAGCCACATCTCATAGTCATGCGTGTAGCGAAAATCGGTGTCAAACATGCCGAACTTTCGAAAAGCATCCATCTCAAGCATCACGGTGCAACCGTTGATTGGGCAACCTTCGGTCAGCACCTGAAGCATCTCCAGACGACTCCCTACTTCTGGTCTGACGGTGTCCATCCATTCGCTGTTCGCATCTACATAATGATAGGCCCCGTGACAGAACGATGCCTTAACGTCTAGCATGAACTTCAGTTGTTTCTCTACCCGGTCCAGCAACATCACATCATCGGAGCTGAGCCAGACAAAGTAATCACCTGTCGCCTGTTTGATTCCCTCGTTTAACGCTGTTGCCGTTCCACCATTCTCTTTTCGAATATAGCGAATGCGATCCATGAATGGTTTCAGCCGCTTTACATGCTTCGTAGAGCCGTCATCCACCACAATGACCTCAATATGCGGATACGTCTGGTGAATGGCGCTGTGAACAGCCTGCTCGATGTACGCGCAATTATAAAAAGGAATGACAATTGATACTTTCGGCTCCATTCGGTCCTCCCCTTTCTCCGCGTGAATAATCACCATTCTCTCTATTATATGAGGGTAGATCCATTAGGTATCAGGCATCTGTTGCATAACGACGCATAAATTACGCACGACTAAATGAGCATTTTGCATAAATCCAAAGAGCGGCTTTCAATCAGTAAGATATAAATCGAAATGCTTATAAATAAAGAGGGCGTTATTCGGCCAGCTTGCGGCCTCCATAACCCCCACCAAAGTTCGTTATCCCCCCATGGCAGCAATCCGCTGCAATAATGGCTCCCGATATCTGGACCATACCATGGAGGCCTCCCGGCCGATGGCATCCGCGTAGCGTACCGTCCCCATTCCCCCGTGCCGTCGATATGCCGTAAGCGATTCGTTCAGATATGGAAAACGATGTCCGTTCAGCAGAATACGCATCCATAGATCCAGATCATGCGTATAAGGCAACAGTTCATCGAACAGGCCCACCGCACTAAACAGATCCCTGCGGACCATCACGGTACAGCCATTCACCGGATTACCGTTTACGAAGAGGCGCAGCCAATCCGGTTCGGCCATCGGTTCTGCTCCCCCGTTCAGCTTGGTAACTGCAGAGTGCTCATTAATGTAATTAAAGTTGGTATGTGAGATGAGCACATTCTCCCGTTGCATAAATTCAACCTGATGACGAATCTTATCCGGATATAAGAGGTCATCTGAACTCAGCCAGGCGATATAGTCCCCAGAGGCATGACGGATGCCGTGATTCAGAGCCGAAGCTGTACCTCCGTTGCTTTTGCCAAGAACATAAATGTAGGGAAGATAAGGCTTAAGCAGCTCTTCATGCCGGGTAGAGCCATCGTTGACGATAATGATCTCCACATCGGTATATGTCTGGTTCAATGCACTCTGGATCGCTTGAGGTACATAGGGACAGTTGTAAAACGGAATGACAATGGACACTCTCGGATTCATGTAGTCGACCTCCCCTGCTGGGTACGAACATCGCTCAGAATGTCCTGAAGAGATTGGGCAAAAGGAATCAGTGGCTGCCAGCCCATCTTTCGCAGTAGCGACAATTCCTCCTGTTCTCCAGCCCCGTCCGGACCGGAAGAAGCTCCGTCCCAGCGTACGGGAACTTCGGCTTCAGTCATGGTCAGCAGCGTATCCGCTATCTCGCCCAGACTTCGCTCATTGCCCGATACAACGGGATAAACAGTACCTGTCGTGCCCTGAACAAGCAAGGTTGCATATGCCCGGACTGCATCCCGGACATCCAGAAAATCACGGGTATTATCCCGGCCGGATAGACGGAAAGCCTCCGTCTTGCCTTCCTGTTCACAGGCGACAACATGACGTGCCAGCAGCGAACATATTCCCGTTGAAGGACCTGCCCCGATCAGATTACCCGGCTCTGCCAGCATAATCTGCTGTCCAAAGAGGGACATCCACGACAGCGAGACCATCTCCTCCAGTGCTTTGCTGAGACTGTACGGGTGGGGAGGCTGCGGAAGCCGGCCGGGTTCAGGGGTATATTTTAACCGGGAACCTACAATAACGGTCCGTGCCGCTGGACAGCTCCGGAGAGCATCCAGCAGATACAGGACAGCCATCACATTGGTCTCCAGTACAAGCAGCGGATCAGACCATGAATCCGGCACCGAATTTTTGCCTGCGAGATGCAGCACATAGTCCGGTTGCACCTCGTCAATCAGATGACGGACTTGCTGTTTATCGTTAAGATCACAGACATGTACAGCTACGCCACTGCCAAACGAATGCACACCGACTCGCCTGACCACTGCTGCAACCACCGCACCAGCTGCCCGGAAATAAGCGACCGCATGCCGTCCGGTAAAACCGGACGCACCTGTGATCAGCACCTTTTTGCCTGTCAGCTCTGCTCCATCCATAATGCCAGCTCCTTCAGCATTGTAGAATAATCCGGAAGGTCTGTCTTCACGTCCTCACGTGTGGACACCAGCGTACGATCCTGCACTACGCTATCATCCGGTACGACAACAACATCTTGCTTATCCCATGTCTGTTGGAACAGGATGAGCAGATCATGCTTGCTGACAGGTACCGGATGAGCCAGATGAATGAGGCCGCTAACGGGGGACGACAGATAATGATCTACCCATTTGGCCAGTTCAAGAGTGGTCACCCCATTCCAGAAGACACGCGTATACCCGCCAACTTCGCCTGTACAAGACATGAACCAGTGCATCAGACCGATACCGCCCTTCCGAATTTCAGGTCCAATAATGGACGTGCGGATCGTCAGATGTCCAGCATCCAGGACTTCACCCAGTGCTTTCGTGATCGCATAAGAAGATGTTCCATCGGTAACATCGTCCTCCCGGTAGCCCCCCCGATTCCCACTAAACACACAATCCGTACTGATGTGAATCAAGCGTGCACCGATCGTGTCGGCGACCCGCCGCAAACGATGCGGCAGAAATCCGTTAATGTGATAAGCGGTAATTCTGTCTTCATCTGCAAAGCTGTTCAAGACACCTACAGCGTTAACGATGACATCCGGGTGCACCGCCTCTACCAGACGGTCAACCATAAAGCTGTCGTTTACATCCAGCAACAGACCGTTAGGATCAGACACATCCCGGGTAGTATAGAAGACACTGTGGACGCCTTGACGGCGGAAATAGTCGACCAAGATATGGCCGGCCATTCCGTTCCCCCCAAGTATCAGCAACTTCATGACAGGAACCCTCCGCGTTGCAGAATGTCACGAATCTCCTGTTTGGTCATCAGCTGATGTTCCGAACTAAAACTGCTGAAGGAAACAGGGGGACAATTGGTATAATGCTCCTTCAGCCCCGGAATGCCGAGTGTAGGCAAAATCACCAAGTATTGCTCATCATATACAACGGTGGTCATACTCTCGAATTCACTCATCAGAATTTCATGAATCTTCTCGCCAGGCCGGGTGCCACGCTCCACAATGGACACATTCTCCACACCTGAATCTTCAATCAACACTTCAGCGAGATCCACAATTTTGCAGGTAGGCATGGTCATGACAAAAATCTCGCCACCCACGCTTTCCACCGATGCTTTGAACAGCAAGGTAATCGCATCTTTCAAAGTCAGAAAGAACCGCGTCATGTTCATGTCGGTAATGGATACTTGACCTTTGGATCGAATCTGATTCTTGAACAAATGCACGACACTGCCATTTGTTCCAAGTACATTCCCACCACGCACAGTGACAAACCGCGTATTGCTGTGAAGCAGATTGGCATATACGATCAACTTCTCACCGATCGCCTTTGTCATGCCGTAGAAATTGGATGGATTAGCAGCCTTGTCGGTCGAGATGTAAATGACTTTTTCTACATTATTTTCAATCGCAGCCTCGATGACATTCTGTGTGCCGATCACATTGGTTTTGAGTGCTTCGTAGGGTTGATCTTCACACACCGGAACATGCTTAAGCGCTGCGAGATGAAATACATAATCCACATGCTGACACGCAACCGTCAACGCTTCCTTGTCTCGAATATCACCAATGCGAAAATGAAGACGCGGGTCTTCGAATTCACGGCTCATCGCCACTTGGCTGGACTCATTCCGGGAGTATACGATAATCTCCTTGGGCTGCTGGGGCAGCAGTTGAGCCACAAGTTCATAACCCCATGATCCCGTACCGCCAGTCACGAGTATACGCTTATTTTCAAACATGCATTTTCCCTCCAAGCAGAAATTTAACCACTTTACTGGATACATCTGTTGCTTTGTAACCCTGCGGGCATTCCCAGTCGTTTGGCATTTCGGTCATCACTTTTACACAGCCCGCAATACGCTCCGCATCCAGACCCGAGACCACATTACTGCCGCAATCCACCGTCTCTGGCCGTTCCGTCGTACGACGCATGGTCACTGTAGGCACCCCCATGATGCAGCACTCCTCCTGAACGGTACCGCTATCCGTGAGTGCACAGCGTGCATGTCGTTCCAACATGACGAAGTCGAAAAATCCGAATGGCTCGTGAAATTCCACCAGCGGATTCATCTCCAGTTGCAGATGCTCGGCAATGCGAATAGCCGTTCGAGGGTGGATGCTGCATATGACTCGCATGGCATGTTCCTCAGCAACCTGATTCAAGCCTTTCATGATCTCCAGCAAATGAGGGGGATGGTCGACATTCTCCGCCCGATGGGCCGTAACCAGAAAATACTGCCCGGACTTCAGCTTCAATTTTTTCAGTATTTTGCTGGAACTCACCTGTGTGTCGTAGTGACGCATCACTTCATAGATCGGATTTCCTGTCAGCACAATTCGGCGACTGGGAACCCCTTCACTAACCAGATGTTTCTTGCTCTGTTCGGTATATGGCATATTAATGGTAGAAATGGCGTCGATAACCCTGCGATTTTTCTCTTCAGGCACATCCAGGTCAAAGCATCGATTGCCTGCTTCCATATGAATGACGGGTATGCCCATCCGTTCAGCCAGAACAGCACATAATGCACTGTTCGTATCACCGAGCAGCAGCACTTTATCCGGTTTCTCCTGGTTTAATAAATCTTCCATTTGCGTAAACATCGAGGATAACTGTCGACCCAACGAGGCCGCTTCATCCTGAAGGACGTGGTCCGGCGCCCGCAAGCCCATTTCCTTGAAGAAAAGACCGCTGAGACTTTCCGTGAAGTTCTGTCCCGTGTGTACCAGAATATGTTTGGACGCGTACTGGTCCAGCTTGGAAATGATCAGGCTGAGCCGTATAATTTCAGGTCGCGTACCCAGCACCGTCATGATCTTCATCGTAATCCCTGCCTTCATCGTCTATTGGATAATCTCCGGCGAACCCGGCTTCGTTTGGCTTTGCCAGGCGCACGTTTGCGGACAGTCGGTTGCACCACGCGCACACGTTGTTTCTTCTTTTTACTTGCCTTCAGTTTCCTCCTGCCAGTTCCCTTTCCTCGTTTCATTCGGTCACGAGCCCTGCTGCGTGGGGTTGAATGCGGGTAACGACTTCGTCCCGTTCTGTGGCTTGAGCGAGGTTCTGTTTCTTCATAGACAGGCTGACCTATGGCAAGAGGAGGCAAGGGCGAGAGTGGCAACGCCTGAATCATCGTCAATGGGAACAATCGTGCCCGAACCGAAGCCGGTTCCAGAATCAGCACGGTTCGCAAGCGGCCCTCACCCCATGCGTACACTGGACCATTCGGAGGCTGAATGTACGGAAACCATCCGGGAAAACGCATCAACCACTGTGTCACCATCGTATGCAGATTTGCCCTGTAGGTTTCAATACCGTACAGCTTTTCCGCTTCTGTCCGATTACGCCAACCGGTGTCGGAGGCCAGTTCAGGATCATTCAGCAGAGTTGTTGCCAGGGTGGCAAGCGCCTGGGAATCCCCGGGCAGGGCCAAAAATGCACCACTACCTACCGATTCCAGCAATTCCTTGAGTCCGCCCTGAGCAAAAGCAATAACCGGTTTGGCGAAATAAAGCCCCTCCAGTGCGGTCATGCCGAATCCTTCTTTGACCATGCTCGGAATGACCACCATATCCATGGCCGTATAGGCCAGCGATACGTTCTCTTCAAACGGAGTAAAGGTAAATCTGCGATAATAACCGGATTTTTTCACCCGTGATACACATTCGTCATAGTACTTTTTGTCCGCTGATGTACCAATGATCCAGAAACGGCAGCGCGAATGGGTTTCACACAATTGCAGAGCCATATCCACAAAAGGTTTCAGACCTTTGGCATCATATATGAAGGAAGAGATGTAACCGATGCAGATCTGCGATGACTTGAAACCAAGCTCTTTGCGTTTGCGTTCCCTCAAGTGAAGCCATCGCTCCGGGTCCGGTAAGGCCGGGTCCCAGGTTGGGGAGATCACGGTCAATTTGGCACTCATGCCGGCTTGTTTGAATGGAGCTACCGCACTTTCGGATATGCCTATGATCCAATCCGAGTAACGCCCAATCATCTGTACAGCCTCGTTTGTATGTTCATTCAACTGAATAATTTCGGTAATCTTCCAGATCACCGGAATCTGCAAAGACTTCGCTGCTACGGCAGGCATCACATTTACGCAGGTATTCGTTAGCACCAGATCAGGTGCAGTCTCCCGGATAAGGGAGACCACGTCCTGATAATCTGGTTTATGGCGAAGCTGTTCTGCATCGGTTGCAATCCCTCGGTAAGGTGTGTACACACCGTGAAGCATCGGCAGGAAGCATACTTTGACCTGAATATCGAATCTCCGTGCAAGTCCGGCAAGCTTTCCTTCCTGAGGAACCACGAGTACACAATCGAAGATGGAACCCATCTCTCTCATAAAATGAAGCAACAGCTTCTCCGCTCCCGTAATGCTGCGGGTGTTGCACACATGGGAAAATAACATGAGTTTAGGTTTAGTCGCCATGGCTGCACGGACCCTGAATACGAATATGCAGGGTGCTGTGCACACCTCCTTCCGGACAGGATTAAGGGAATATAATACTCAGCAGTTCGTTGATTCTTTTGCCATACGTGTGATCCTTCAATGTCCGTTCCAGCCCGCGAAGTGCAATCTCACGGCGTTCTTTCTCATGCGAGAGATAGTATTCAACCTTATCGAGCAGTTCCTGAGGGGAAGAGTAGGTCTCGATCTCCACACCCGGTTTATAGAAACGTGCCAGATCATCCCGCGCATCGGTCAATTGAAGGGTCGTGGAAGCCGCAATTTCAAATGTTCTCGGATTCGGGGAGGCTGGTGGAATTTTAACATGGTTGTTGTTAACGGAATCGTCTTCGTGGGAGCGGTGAAGGTTGATGACAATTTTGGTACCGTTATAGACATCGTTCGTTTCCTGAGGACTCATCCAGCGACCCAGTTCGATCTTCTCACCGTAAGCAGCATAATCAGGCAGGCGATCCCACCAGATGCCGTTAAATACGGTATTGTGTGACATCAGCTGTGACATGATTGGATTGAAGAAATATACCCGGTTCCAGTAGGCCGAACCGATAAAGCTGACTTCCCGGTGGAGTGAAGATGGCGTCGTAATTGGGAAGTAGTGATTAGTGAATGCAGCAAAGGGCAGGTAGTGAACAGAAGGACAGCCGTTTTGTCGATACAACTCGACACAGTTCAGTTCCAATGTGAACACATGGTCGAAATGCTGAACTGTCTCAAGCGTCATATCCGTATAGTACGGATCATCCGTGAGCCAAATTGCCGTCTGAATGCCTGCTTGGCGAATCGCATCGAGATGTTCCAGCGGAATATCCATGCCATCCAGCACAAGCACCAGGTCAGGGCGGGTTTGCAGCGCAATTTCAGAAACAGGTTGACGCGGATCGGAAAGGGTTACCTGTGCAACCATGCCCTGCAATGTTGCCATGATGGCTTCGTCCAGTGGGGAATATGGGAATCCCTTACCCGAAGATACATACAGCACGTGAAGCTGCCGGAAAGGCAATGGCTCCTGTGCACAATTGACGATATAGTTGGCACGGCCGCGCAAATATCCTTCTTCCTTGCCCGCATCATATCCGGCATGTTGCCCGTTTTTGCGTGCTTGGTCAGCCAGACTGAGCACTGGTGCATGAAACTTTCTCGTTTTACGGTGTTTGAGAGACATACCGCCACTCCTTTTATTTTTGGGATAGGGTTCTCTTACTCTGCTGTCTTGCAGAAAGAGATTTACACGTGCTCCAGCAGCTGAGCAATACGACGGGTGAACGTATGCTGGTTAAGTGTGGTAAGCAGCCCACGCCAAGCTAGGGCTCGCCGTTCCTCTTCATGGTGCAGATAATATTTGATTTTGTGCTGAAGTTCTGCCGCCGTTGTAAAGGTCTCGATGTCATACCCAGGCCGGTAGTAGCGTGGCAGATCATTGCGTGCATCCGTTATCTGCATCGTGCCGCAGGCACTGATCTCATACGTCCGCGGATTAATGGAATGACCTTGGAGATGATGCGTATTGCGGTTGTCTTCCCCATTCTCGCAAGTCCGGTGAATGTTAATGACAATTTTGGCACCGTTGTAATAATCCACTGTCGTTCCGGGATCAATCCAGCCTTCATGGATGAAGCGACCCAGTACATCGGAGCGTGTCAGCCGGTTCCATTGGCTGCCGGCAATGAATACCTTTTTGTCCGCCAGAAAAGGAGCCAGTTCGTCGAACAGCGCAATTCGGTTCCAGAACCCGGTGCCGATAAAACAAATGTCGTACTGATGCTGCGGTGCCGTACGCCTTGGTTGAAACATTCCCGGGTTCACTGCCAGTGGCATATAGATCACCCGACCCGCTCCATGTGCAGTATAGAATGGCACAGCCGCTTCTTCATGCGTGAACACGACATCATAATGCTGACAGATGGTTGTCGTATCTTCGGTAAAATACGGATCATCCACAAACCATACTGCTGTTCGAATTCCCAGTGCCCTTATGCCATTCACCTGTTCCAGATGATCGGGGGGAAATACGTGTAATCCATTCATGACCAGCACCAGATCGGGTCTGTGCTGGCTGGCTTCCTGCAGCATGTTTGCCGGCGATCCGACAACACATTCACGAACAGATTGCTGCAAGGCTCCAATGACGCCTTCATCGATGGCATCGAATCCTTGAGGAATGTACAGCACTTTCATATTCCGCACGGTCGGCTCAAACATCTGCACTCGTTCCATCATGGCCTGACAGCCGCCAAATCTGCGGCCTTCTGCATATCCGCCACGGTAAGCCGTCTCCGCTTCTGTAGGCGGTCGGTGTCGTCGTTTTGCCACATCCTTCACCCTGTCTTCCTTCAGGAGATCCCACTTCCAGATTCTCCCCGTGATTGGTGTTCCCTCTAAAGGATATGCCCCGGGGTCAGATGCATCATGGACGGGTGTCCTGCAAGGCGCAAAATTGGCGTCTGCCCTCCACATCCGCCTGCACGGGCATGTCCGCTTTTGCGGCGATACAAATAACCCGGAGGGATCTGTCCCCCCGGGCAATCGTCATACACTGGACATGCTATCTATAGTCATCAGAAAACGTACACCTATTCTGTTATTGCGCTTTGTAAGCCAGCTGATGTCCGTCCTCGAATCCCTTGGCGAAACCCGCGTTGAATCCCTCGTTGTACGCCTCGTTGTACCCCTGGCTGTAGGCGCTGTCCGGGTTCGGATCGGTAGGGGTAGCCGGGACGAATGGTTGTGCGGGCTTCAGACTCCGATGCCGCCCTGCCGCACGTTTCTTTTTTTTGAGCCACGCACTGCGTCCTTTGAGGGTACGTTTGTGCAGTACACGTTTGCCTTTGACCGCACGCAGTTTACGAATTTTACGCAGACGGGCCCCACGAGCAAGCAGCGCTCTTTTGGTTCTCAGACGTATTTTTTTCTTCTTTAACATGTCAACATTCCTCCTGTATGTTCCGGACCATGCGTATCGCATATCCAGGGTCTTTGAGCCATGGCACACCAGGCTCCCCATGCTGGATTCGGGCCAGTTGAATCCCCGTAACCATCCGGGACATCTCCTCTTGATAACGGCTCAGCAAACGAATGTTCTCGGCCAGACTGCGGGCGGATACTTCCGAGTGGGCAGACACGCTGGCCACACTGTCCAGAATGCGGGCGAGCGCCTGCTGACTGTGTGCAATGGACTCAATGAGGGACAGTTTCGCTTCCTGCTCACGCCGCAACAGACTCATTTTCCGAGATCCCCCATATCCATACCGCCAAACATGCCACCGTCCATGCCGCCTTCTTCACCATCGCTCTGCACCATGATGGCCTTCAGGTTGTTGCATAATCCGGTTTCCATTCGGGTCAACCCTTCCAGTATTTCCACCAGCTGATCATGCATTTTGAGTGGCTCAGCCACCTGATCACTATGCGTCAGAAAAGCCTCACCGTTCAAATGATTTAGCGCCCAGTTCCTTACCTTCTCGGCTTCAATCGCCTTGGCCTCCAAAATCAGAGCAATATTCCACTGCATCTTGGCTGCTGCATCCAGCATCAGTATGAGACTTTGTTCTCTGCTCATGTCCATTCACCCGCCTTCCGGGCTTATTCTTCCTCTTGACTCGTCATTTCCCGCATCACCTGGGTCAGCGTTTCGGCTACGGCTTCTTCCAGGTCTGCCAGGCCTCCCAAATAGGAGATGATGCTTTTGTTGATTTGTCCCGAGCTGTCCAGCAGACCGTCAACGCCATCCAGCTCTGGTTCGATATCCGGCAAATGATTGATGATTTCAGACATGCGCACAGCGACTTGACGTTTGGCATCCAGTACACGCGCAACCTGCTGGTGAGAATGTGCAATATGTGTGAGTATTTCATCGATTTTGCTCTGCATGGTCCTCCTCCTTACCGTTACGGCCTGCTTCACCCATAGAAAAACCCGGCCTATCAGCATTTGCCTGCTACAGCATATGCCGGGCCGGGATCGTCAGTTACTCCAGCTTGCGCCTATATCGTCAGATGACATAACTCCAATCGGATGAGTATCGGCTGAGGAATTGGCGGGTACGTTCCTGTTTGGGTCGCACAAATACTTCCTCCGGTGTTCCTTCTTCCACTACGGAACCCCCATCCATAAATACAACTCGATTCGCCACCTCGCGGGCAAAACCCATTTCATGGGTGACAACAATCATTGTGATACCTTCCTGGGCAATCGATCGAATGACGGACAGCACCTCACCTACAAGTTCAGGATCAAGCGCCGAGGTAGGTTCATCGAACAGAATCACCTCTGGATTCAGTGCCAGCGCCCGAGCAATGCCAACCCGCTGCTGTTGTCCACCTGACAGCATGCTGGGATACTCATTAATTTTGGCGGACAGACCCACTTGTTCAAGGACACGCAAGGCTCGTTCACGAGCATCTGCTTTGGACATTTTCTGGGCGATGATTAATCCTTCCGTAACGTTATCCAGCACCGTCTTATGTTTGAAGAGGTTATAATGCTGGAATACCATCGCCGTTTTTCGCCGTAACTGCACAATGTCATGTTTGCGGGCATGCTTGCAGTCTACGGTTAATCCGCTAATTTGTACTTTGCCCTCATCGGCACGTTCAAGAAAATTCACACAACGCAGCAATGTCGTTTTGCCGGACCCGCTCGGTCCAAGAATGGCAACAACATCCCCCTGCTCCACAGTCAGATCAATACCTTTCAACACTTCCTGCTGACCAAAAGATTTGTGTATATTCGTCAGTGATATCATGACACCCCTCCTTTGCTGTACACGGCAACTCTGCGTTCCAGCAAAGCTGTAATCCGTTCGGCAATCACCGTCAGACCCCAATAGATCAATGCGGCAGCAATGAAAGCCTCCAGAAATTTCAGACTGACTGAAGCCACCACATCCGCTTTACCGAGAATATCCATCTGTGACACGGTAAACGCAAGTGTTGATCCATGCAAGAAACCAACAAACATGCTGCACAGATTTGGCAGAACCGCACCAATCGCCTGAGGTAAAATAATGCGTCTCAACGCCTGAGAGGTACTCATGCCCACGGCATGTGCAGCTTCCATCTGCCCGGTATCCACCGCCAGAATGCCGGAACGGATAATCTCAGACATATAAGCTCCCGCAGTTAACGAGAAAGCGAATAGCACAAACACCAGAATCGGAATGGAAGACGACTGAAAGGCCCAGCCGTACCGGGCAGCAAGCTTGTCGATGATCAGGGGAATCCCGTAATAGATTAGAAACAGGTGCATCAGCATCGGTGTCCCCCGAAAAAACGAGACATAGAAATCAGCGATCCGGTAGATCCAGGCAACCTTATAGATTCGAATTAAAGCGGTGACTAGACCAACGCCAAAGCCTGCGATCAACGGTACAATCGTAATGACGAGTGTTAGTGGCAATGCCTTTAGAATCTGGAAAAAAGATGTGTAGATAAAGTTGAAATCAATAGACATTCGCTCACCCCGCTATTCGTTTCAGGCGTTCAGCTCTTACCGCTGGCCCACGGACTTCTTTCTTACGTTCGTGACGCTGGAGTCTGCGTTCTGCTAGAGTAAACCCTTTTTCAAGTACAAGCACGATAACATAGTAGACAATCGACAGACTGATATACACTTCAAGTGCATGCGATGTAGCCGAGATCAGCGTTTGCCCCCTGCCCACCATGTCCATGACCCCAATCGAAAAAGCAAGTGACGTATCCTTTAACGAGCCAATCAACGTATTCGCCATATTCGGAAAAGCAACAATGAGTGCCTGCGGAACCACAATGCGCCGAAACGACTGAAACGTGGTCAAGCCCGCAGCATAAGCTGCTTCCGTCTGCCCTTTGTCCACACTGCGTACAGCTCCACGAAAGATTTCAGCAAAGGACGCTGCATCACTTAGCGCATAAGTCACAATGACGAATACCAGTGGATCGGTCCTGGACAGATCAACCCCTATAGGCTTGAGCAATTCAGGTAATCCGTAATAGACCAGAAACAACTTGATGAGAATCGGTGTGCCCCGCATGAAAGAGACGTACAGGGTCGCGAGCTGGCTCAGCACCGGAATCCGGTATAACCTCGGAACCGCCAGAAGCACACCGCCCACCAGACCGAGCACAATGGAACCGCCCAGTACAATCAGTGTAATATGCAAATATCGCAGCAGTTCAGGGACGAAATCCAGAACCAATGACAGATCGAATGATTTACCCATAACCGTCGCTCACCTTTCTCAACGAACTATTCCTCAACTGTGTAATCGGCTCCCAGCCACTCTGTGCTCAATTTGCTCAATGTTCCATCTTCCTTGATTGATTTGAGCGCTTCATCAATTTTCGTTTTGAGCTCTTCCTCATCCTTGTTCAGAATGAAATACACTTTGGAGTTGGACAGAGCCTCTCCTACAGTCTTTAACTGTGCATCCACCACTTTGTTCTGATAATCGATGGCAAACTGTGTGCTGATGGTTGCATCCACCCGGCCTGTTTTGATCTGGGTATTCGTATCTTCCCCTGCTCCGGAATACACAATGTCAACGGCATTACCATTCGCTGCATTCCATTTCTCAGCCAGTACAGCCGCATTACTCGTAGCGCCAACAATCAGTTTTTTACCTTTCAGATCTTCGATGGACTTTACATCCTGGTTTTTCTCGCTCACAACGATTTTATTAGGAAAAATGTTATATGCCTCGTCATTAAAGAGGAATTTGGCCTGTCTCTCTTCATTCACTTCCATCTGGTGTGCGATCAGGTCTATTTTCTTCGTTTCAAGACTGAGAAGCAGATTTTTGAATTCCATCGTACTAAACTCGAATTCATATTCAGGCAATCGTTTATCAATCTCGCGGATCAGTTCTACATCGTATCCCGTCAGCTTGCCATTCTCATCAATAAAGCAAACATTCGGGAATTGAGTACCTGTACCCACAATGATCTTCTTCACTTTATCTTGACCGGACGCAGATGCGGTATCCGATTCATTCGATGCATTGCCTGAGCTGCAACCCGCCAGTACCGCCAACATAGTAATGAACAGCAATGCTGTCCGGAATTTCTGAATCCCCCATTGATTAACCATTCCCGATCTCCTCCACAGGCTGTCATTTCAGCCAATATGATGTGTACTCCTATTCCTCATCTTTGATTTAACTAACCATTCACACTTGTATAGTCGGAATTAGGTTGAACAAAGAATAGCACCGTATGTCATGCCCAGGCAATATATATGTTAATAGGACATCCTGATAACGTTATAGAACTTCTCTATGCTTCATCAGTTATATGATCCAAAAGTAAACCAAAAGAAGCGATTCTCCAACTGGGCTGGGGATCGCTTCTTCAATTCCAGATCACTTTAAATTCAAATACGCATCTATCTGCGACTAGCCCATTTAATTTTACGAGCTACTTCTATACGCTGCAGTTGCAATAGTCCAATTCGTTCTTCAAACTTCTTGCGTTCATCCGTTGAATGGGCCGCGTGAATCTGGTGGCAGAGACCTGTCAGTTTACTGTTGATATAATCAAATCTCATCCATAATTCTTCTTCAGGTGTGCGCTGCTCCGCTTCCGGCTGAAATATTTTGAGCTGGTGGATAAGGGACTGCTGCCATTCCTGATCCTCGATTTGGATGGCAAAATGCAAAAGATCCAGATAGTCGTCGATTTGCAACGATATACCGCAATCAGGTTTCGTATTCATTAGTCGTCTCTCCTTATTTCAGTTCTTGGCTGGAATCAGTTAGTTCTATTTTACAGGATAGAGCATGCTTTAGGCGAGTCCTGAAACGAGTAAAATTGGAAAAAGTTTTGTCATTTTTACATATAGAAGCTTTCGATGGACTTATAGACAGATCTGATTCGAGAATTATGTTCCAACTATGAAATTCATGATAAAATAACTCCAAAATATTAAACCAACTTAACAGGTTGGAATAGTTAATTTCTATAGAGGGGATTGATCGACCATGACCGAACAATACCGATTGGCTACGCTTAAAGATGCCGAACAATTGCAGGCTGTTACCGTGGATGCCTATGAGACGATACGGGCCCTGAACATTCCTTTTCCAGCCGGACACGCTACACTGGAAGTCATACAGAATAATATTGTACAGCATGAATGCTATATTCTTGAAAAAGGGGGAGAAATCATTGCCACGGTTACCCTTGATCGAGCCGAAGATATACAGCGGCAAGCCATCAGTCCTTATCCTTTCATCCGCTGGTTCGCGGTAAGTCCGGCCCATAAAAGCCAGGGTTATGGCTCCAAACTACTGGATTGGGTAGAGCAACATATCATTCTGCAAAAGCTTGATGCCCCTGCCGTATTTCTGGCAACGGCGACCCGCCATCCCTGGCTTGCTCCCATGTATGAACGGCGGGGATATGAACCTTTTCATCACAAAACGGTACAGACACCTGAACGGCAGGAAGAGATTGTATTTATGGTCAAAACGCTCGATCCTTCCCGTTATAAGACGCCTTCTGTTCAAACAGGCTGAACAAATAGCGGCTTGGATGAACGTAAACATACATGATATACGATATACGCGGCCTGTGTAAATGAAAACCCGCTCCGAGGAAAGATTCCTTGAGCGGGTTTTTGAATTCTAATCCTTATCGCTTTCACTTTAAATAGCCCAAATCATGCCTTCCCATCGCGCGGCTGTCTGGTTAAGAGCAGCATGATAAACGAAATGATAATAATGGAGCCGGTCCACATCCAGGCCATCGTCTGATTGCCCGAATCCACAGCAACATAGATCGCAGTGGGTACAGTTTGCGTTTTGCCCGGAATATTACCTGCGATCATGAGTGTGGCCCCGAATTCCCCCAGTGCACGAGCGAAACCCAGGATGAAAGCCGTCATCAATGCTCTCCCCGCAAGCGGAAGCGAGATATAACGAAATACCTGCCATTCATTCGCTCCTATAGAGCGGCCTGCATCTTCCAGATCCTTATCTATCCCGCTAAAACCAGATTTCATCGTCTGATATACCAATGGGAAAGCAACCACCACAGAAGCAATCACGGCAGCCCACCAGGAGAAAATTACAGGTGCGGAGAAGATGGCTTCAATCCACCGTCCGAGCAGGCTCTTACGACCCAGTAACACGAGCAATATAAAGCCGACCACGGTCGGCGGAAGCACCAGTGGGAGCATAAATGCCGTTTCCAGAAAAATTTTCCCACGGAACGAGGTACGCGACATCTTCCAGGCCACAGCGATGCCAAACACTGCTGCGATCACACTGGACAGCAGCGCAACCTGAAGGGAAAGACGAACCGGTGGCCAGAATACCGCCCAGTCTATTGCGCTCACATTCATTCCGGAATGGTGAACCCGTACTTGGCAAATACGTCAAGCACTTCAGGCGTTTGCAAATACATGTAGAATTGTTCTGCTTCTGTCCGGTGCTTCGTACCTTCAATAATCCCTACTGGATAATTGGCAGGTGTATAGCTGTTCTTGTCTACTTCAAATGCAATTTTCACCTGATCAGAAGTGAGTGCGTCGGTTTTGTACACAAAACCCGCATCCGCATTGCCTGTTTCTACATATTGCAGAACCTGTCTGACATCCTTGCCTTGTACAAGCTTACCTTGCAACTGATCCCATAGGTTGGCATTGGTCAGTGCTTCCTTCGCATAGGTTCCTGCAGGCACACTTTCGGGTATACCAATCGCTACTGTCTTGATAGAATCGGCTGTCAGATCCTTCTCGCTTGTTACGGTATCTGAACTATCCGCTGGAATAATGGCTACCAATGAATTTTGCAGCAAATTCTTCTGATCACCGGATGCAATCAACTTCTCATCCACGAGCGCATTCATATTTTTGGTCGCAGCCGATACAAAAACATCTGCTGGCGCGCCTTGTTCAATCTGTTGTTGCAATGCACCGGATGCACCAAAGTTGAAGTTAAGCTCCACATTGGGATTCGCGGCTTCAAAATTCGTTTTAATTTCCTTCATGGCATCTGTGAGACTGGCTGCCGCAGAGATCGTTAGCTCCACCTTTTCCTGAGGATCTGTTGCCCCAGACGTTGAACTCTCACCTGATGTCGTTGGTGTTGAACTGGTTTGTTCCATTGCTGTGGATGTATCTTTACTGTCCGTGCTTGCACCGCAACCGGCCAATACGAGAGCCAGTCCAAGTGACATACTCCCCAACACATATCCAATACTCTTTTTCATCTACTTCTCCCCCGATGTTATGTTTAGTTATAACTAGATATAATTAATTATATTTCATTATACATAAGATGATTTAAATAGGAAGGTAGTCTTTGACACACCCGTTGCAAGCAAAGCCATCTATAGTTTAATTACGGTGGGCGAGTTTATCCCCTCTGGCTGTTAATGGTATAGTACAAGAGACCCCAGCGTTTATCCGGGACGATGAGCGTTGATGAAAGAAACGTTATATGATCTGCACCTTGAAGGAGGATCTTCACTGATGACTGAGGAGCAATCCTATACCACCGAAGAAATATCCAGGCTACTCAAAATATCCAAACTGACGGTCTACGATCTAATCAAAAAGGGAGACCTCGTCGCTTATCGCGTCGGCAAACAAATGCGAGTTGATGCCACCGATCTGGAGGCTTATAAACAGCGCTCCAAGCAGCTTCAATCGCCAGCGCACCGGGCCGCTGTGGATTCAGTTCACCCCTCTGAATCTTATTCCGGGATGGGAACCGATCCGACCAATCATGCCGTTCATCCCGCTGCAAATGCTTCTCCTCTATCCAGAGGGACATTCCCAGCTTCAACTTCCATGACGGTCAACACTTCGTCAGCCCATTCGGCCCGTCATCTGGTCATTACGGGACAAGATGTCAGCCTCGATATTCTCATGCGATATATGGAGAAACAAACACGGGATATTCGTCCGCTGCGTTCTTTCATGGGCAGTCTCGATGGCTTGATCTCTATGTATCGCGGGGAGTCCGATCTGGTCAGTACCCATCTGCTTGATGGAGATACAGGAGAATATAATCTGCCCTACATTCGCAAAATCCTGATTGGCTGGTCGTATGTGGTCGTCAATCTGCTGACACGGCCTGCCGGGCTGTACGTACAACGCGGTAACCCGCGCGGCTTGCAGAACTGGACAGATCTGAAGCAGCCTGAGCTGCGATTGGCTAACCGGGAGAAAGGTTCGGGTGCACGTGTATTGCTGGATGAACAATTGCGTCTACATGGCATCCCTGCTTCCCATCTGATTGGGTATGACGTGGAAGAAACTAGTCATATGGGTGTAGCAGCCAAGGTCAGTTCCGGTGAAGCCGATGTAGGAATCGGCAGCGAAAAGGCCGCACGACTTGTCGGTCAGGTTGACTTTATTCCACTAGTTCAGGAACGTTATGATCTGGTAATGCTGAAGAAACAAGGTAACGAAGCGTGGATCGAATCGGTACTGCGCATTCTGCAATCACCGGATTTCAGGCAGGAACTGCAATCATTTGAGGGATACGATGTATCCCGAACGGGTGAAATTTTGTACGAAGTCTAGCGCAATGGCACCTGGATTGCTCATGGGATCACAGAAAAAACAGAAGAATCGCCGCTGAAGCTCTGACGGTGGTTCTTCTGTTTTTCTTCATATTGTAAAGTGATATAAAATGACCCCATAGCCATCACGCTATCGTTATCTAGACTTGTCATATACGATACGAGCTACGGCATCATGTTGATGAATGGACTCTTCGTTCTTGCAGTCCACCTTAAATTTATTTACCCAGTGCTTCTCATACAGATCTGCCGCCACCAGCCTGACGATATCTTCCACAAACCGAGGGTTCTCATATGCACGTTCTGTGACCCGTTTCTCATCAGGCCTTTTGAGTATGGGGTAAAGACAGCTGCTTGCATTGGATTCGGCCACATTCAGTAGTTCTTCCTTCCAGTAGCCCGGCAACGCTTCTCCCGGGTTGGCTTGGACCTGAATACGCAATAACCCCCGCTGGTTGTGTGCGCTATATTCGCTGATCTCCTTCGAACATGGGCATAACGTCGTGACCTGTATATGTAAACCTGTTCTCAGAACAGGGGATTTTCCAGCTTCCCAGATAACATGAACCGTAGCCAAAGAATGATTTAGTCCAGACAAACCGGTTACGGGGGCACTTCGTTCGTAGAACCAGGGATAAGTCACTTTCAGCTCTGCCTTCGGCTGATTCATCTGTTCGGCCATCTGTTGCGTCAGCGCAATCAGATCCGGAATCCGGTCACTCAGCCCTTCACCGCGACTGTGCTGAAGCTGCTCCATCAAGCGGCTCATGTTAATGCCTTTCGATTCGCGATCCAGCGAAGTCGTCAGCCGAAACGTTCCGATGCTGGACAATCGAACGGGATCTTTGGCCGAAATGACATCCAGGGGATACTTCACCTGATCAATACCGACTTGTTGCAGCTCAAACAGAAAATCATTTTTGCTATTCTGCAAATCTTTCATCTCTTCTTTCCGTACAGGTTTATCTCCCTGTATCGGATCAACAGAGCCGAATAACCGCAATCGCTCGGCTTTATCCGGCATGATAAAAGAATCGCTGGCTACTCGGTTGTTCCTGTCATTCTGCTGTACCTTTTGCATTACAAACCCTCCATCACAAATTTCCGTTACACGCCGTGGGTTCAGCGCCAGAACAGACCCGCATCGTCCCGCTCAACCTGCTCCAGCAGATCTTCAAAATCAGGACAAGGCTCAATAACGTCTACCACATTCCAGCTACTGTGTTCGTCTTTGGCATATACCTTCCACCGATTCTCTTCCCAGTAAAATCGGGCAATATGCATCTTGTCCCACTGATACGGTTGTTCAGCGGGCCTTTCCTCGGTCAAAATTAGTTCATTGTCATTCATCTCATACGTTAATTTCACCATGGTGCGCAGTGGTGCCGGGACCTTCTCATGGATATAACCGTTCATCACCGATTGAATTCTCCGAATGGTAAACGAGTCCAACATGGAGATCACACCCTTTCGTCAACATCGTTATGCAATCCAGTTCCACACCCATGACAGTACAAGTGCGCTGCCTAGTGACGTTACGAGCTGTCTGCCTGTCAGTTGTGCGGCAAAGGCTGCTCCCACGGTAAAACGAGGCATTCCCAAATCTTGCAGGACAGAGGCCATGCCGATTCCGGCTGGCCCCCCTCCCACAATTACACAATCATAATCACTTACCAGCTTGACTTCGTGACGCCCGGAATTTGCCCTTGATGAGCCAGCTCACGGAACACAATCCGCGATACCTTGAACTTGCGCAAATATCCTCTCGGGCGGCCTGTCAGTTCACAACGATTTTTCAATCGAGTCGGAGAAGCATTGCGCGGCAGCTTCTGCAGTGCTTCATAATCCCCTTTTTCTTTCAGTTCCCGGCGTATCTCCGCATATTTGGCTACGATTACCTGACGTTGTTTTTCACGTACCACTTTTGATTTTTTAGCCATGGATTACAGCTCCTTTTATAAATTTATTTTTATACGACTTCAACTGGCCAAGGCAGAGGATTGTCGAAATGCCCCCAGTCGGCCTGCATTTCTTCATCACTGAGCAGACATTGGTCAAGTTCGTCTTCAATGATGGCGCGCTCCATTTCAATCCCGATCATGACCAGCTCGGTCTGACGGTCTCCCCACTGCGCATCCCACTTTTCCAGCACATCAGGCTCCGTACGCAAAATTTCTTCCTTGTCCGCTTCCGGCAGTGCCGCAACCCAATGTCCAGCAGGGCCAAACTGAATCGACGATCCCGCCTGACTCAGACTTGCAGCCACATCCCCTTCTGCCGCGAGCCAAACCAGCCCTTTGGCACGCACCACTTCTTCCGGCCAATAGCTCATGAATTCAGCCAGACGAGAAGGATGGAATGGTTTTCGACGACGATACACGAAGGAACCAATACCGTATTCCTCGGTCTCCGGTGTATGTGATTCCTTCTCCAGCTCCTGAATCCATCCCGCGGACATGCTCGCTTTCTCGAAGTCGAAGAGACTTGTATTTAAAATTTCAGACGGGTTGACCTGTCCGTTCACAGTCCGAATGATTTTGGCGTTAGGCTGAAGCTTGCGGATGACAGCTTCAAGCTTGTTCAGCTCCACGTCATCGACCAGATCACATTTGTTCAGCAACAGGACATCACAGGTCTCGATCTGGTCAATCAGCAGGTCCACAACATCGCGGGTATCTTCCTCACCTGTAGCCTGGTTCCGATCCAGCAGGCTCTGCCCTGAGGCAAAATCATGCCAGAATCGATGGGCATCAACGACGGTTACCAGACAATCCAGCTTTGCCAGGTTTGTCAGATCAATACCCGACTCCTCGTCGGCATATGTAAAGGTCTGTGCCACCGGCACAGGTTCACTGATACCTGTCGATTCAATCAGGATATAATCAAACCTGCCTTCGTTCACTAGCTTCTCAATCTCCTGCATCAGATCATCCCGCAAAGTGCAGCAGATGCAGCCATTGGACAGCTCTACCAGCTTTTCTTCAGTACGCGACAATGTCGCTTCACCCTTCACCAAAGCGGCATCGATGTTCACCTCACTCATGTCATTAACGATGACCGCGACCTTGAGCCCCTGCCGATTGTGCAGTACGTGATTAAGAACGGTTGTTTTACCTGAACCGAGGTAACCGCTAAGAACAGTTACCGGAACCTGCTTTTGTGTCATGTGTATCTACTCCTTATGGTTGTGGTCCATATGTCCCTGACCTTAATAGTAATTATTACGATTAACAACAATGACTATAATCCTGTTGAGCGATGTTGTCAAATCATTTTTAATGAAAAATCGAATAACCTCAGCAAAAAAAGGCATATGACCTGCCTCCTGTAGCTTTGCATCATAATGATACGTCTCCAGAAAAGTCAGTCCATACACCTTTAACTTTTTTCTTATAGATGCCATACAATCAGGTTGCCACCACAGATTTAACCCTATTACCTGCTTCCATTCGTTGCCTGAAAGCCACGACGAGAATCATGGCTGCAACGGATAGCAGCGTGCAGATCGTAAACATGGTGGAATACGAGCTTATTTGTACAATTAGTCCCATCGCAAGCCCGCCAAGGGAGAAGCCCAGATCATACGAGGACATGAAAATACCCATCAGTACATATCTGGAATCGGCCGGCAGCACAAATGACAAATAAGTGGTTAATGTCGGGTACAGCAATGCCACGGCAAAACCACTGAAAACCGCAGACAGGTAAACCAACGGACCGATCGTCTCCGACAGAGCGAGCAACTGGGTTCCCAGTGCCGCGCATAACAGAAGCCCCGCCATCAGCCATGTATTCCAACTGCCGTCGGAAGGGATTTTTTTACGCAGAATGAATCTGCACAAGATGACGACCAGTCCCTGGATTGTTAAAAATACCCCTGCGCTCGCCTTCCCAGTCGATGCCATATACAGCGGAAGAAAGGTCGCCGTGGCTCCGAATACACATGAAGCAAACAGCATAACTACGCTGCTGATCAACAGTGGTGTGCTGCGCCAGATACCGCCGAATGACCGCACCATATCCCCGAGCGTATACGATTTATTCTGTACCGTGCTTCGAGGCAAGTCTACGTTATAGCCGATCAGGAGCGGAAGAGCCGCCAAACCGATCATCAGCATAGTAAACCAGATATCGCTGGCATTTTCCCAGATTTGGATGGCGAGTATGGGAATGACCAGAGACGGGACCATCGTAAAAAGGGTATACATGGACAATCCCTGAGCCCGGTCCTTATCCTCCAGCTTTTCCACAATGCCCGCCTGCATCGTCATGGAAAAGAAAGCCGTGGCTACACCTTGCAGCGCCCGCAGCCACATATATGTTTCCACACCAAACACAACAAACAACAGCAACGTTGCGGCATGCAAAACCAATAACCATTTCATTACCATGAGCGGACCGTAACGCCCCAGAAGCTGCGCTGCAAAAGGCCTTAGAAGCATACATGTAAACATGTACGCCCCCATCATCAGTCCAATCTCGGCCTGGTTCAATCCTGCTGCTTCACTCCGCAAAGGCAGAATAATCGTCAAAGCCGAATTCGCGGCAAAAAATAAAAAGGCCAACAGATAAAACCGGATAAACGAAAAGGATACCGGATTTAATGTGCCGTTCGCCGTCACAGAAGACCTCAAACCGTTACCCCACTTTCTTCTATATAGATTGAACTAAACTTTTACACGAGAACGGAGAGGACAGAAAAAACCTGAAGAAGCGGAGCTAAAAGCTTTCTGAAAGAAAGCTGCATCGGAAGCATACGCTTCGCCTTTATCCCCGGATTTTCCCTTCTGAAAAGGATATCAAAAAAATCTGGGGATAACAGCGATCGGAAGGTTGTTCTGTCATCGGAGTGGCAAGTGTAAACATTCTTTAGTTCAATTTATATGGCAGTTAACCCACAGACATATCTGTGACTGGTTTTCTTCGTTCATAGGCAAAAGCTATCATTACCGCCCCTAGGATAGCACAAATCATGTACATAAACGAATAGGAGGATAGATCAGCGATCGGTCCCATCAGCACACCGCCCAAAGATACACCCAGATCTGCTGTCGCAATAAATAAACCGATTAACACATTCCGATTCAACTGTGGCAGCACAAAGGATAAATAGGTGGTTAACGTTGGATAGAGAATGGATTGAGCGATACCCATCAAGATGGCCCCTAGATACAAAAGGACAGCTCCTCCCGTGTTTGCCCAGCTTACACATAGTGCGGCTACTGCCAACAGCAGCATCGTTCCCATGATAAAAGGAGCATGCCACCTGCCATCGGAGGGGATTTTTTTACGTAACAACATCCGGGCGAGCACAACGGTTCCTGCCTGAAGCATCAGATAGACACCCGCATTGCCGCTTGGCAATTGACTGGCGTACAGGGGAATAAAGGTCGTGATGGCACCGAATACAACGGAAGCACTTAGCATCAGTACACTGCATCTAAACAAGAATGGATTTTGCACCAACTGACGAAAGGATTGAAACATGCTTACGTTCTGCTCCGATGGATTTCCAGCAGCATGTTGCTCCTTGCCCTTGTCCATCTTGGCAGTATATCCGAAGACGCCTGTACAGACGGCCATACCGATCAGAACGACTGTAAAATATTCCATACCGCCTGTCTGCCAGATCCCTAACGCGAGGACAGGACCCACAATGCCAGGAATATAACTGAACAACGAGTAATAGGAAATGCCCTGGGAACGGTCTTTCTCCGGCAGAGCATCAATAATGCCGATCTGCAGAGCCATGGAAAAGAAAGCCGTTGATACCCCCTGTAAAATACGAGCGACCAGATAGCCTCCAAGCCCCGTAAACGTATATAAAATCAGGGCAAAACCATTAATAATCAGAATAAAACGAAGTACTTTGATTGGTCCGCGCTTTTGAATGATATGACCTGCCCATGGCCTGAAAAACATAGTTGTAAACATATAGGCGCCCATAATCAGCCCAATGGTTGTACTGCTCGCCCCCAAGGATTCACCCTGTAAAGGAATAATGACATTAAGAATTGCATTTGCACTAAAATACAGAAGAACCAGGATGTACAAACGCAGAAACGGCCATGACATCGCTCCACTCATCCCTGGTCCTCCCCCTGAAACGTAATTAAATAGGTTAATAATTTCCTGGCATAATCGGACTGAACATCCTTCAGCTGCTCAATAGGCACCATTTCCTCAATCTGACCGTCCCTGAAAATAATAACCCTGTCGCAAATATAGGCTGCTGCCTGAATATCATGCGTAATGAACACGTAGCTCATCTGATAGAATTGCTTCAATTCTTTTAACAATCGCAGCACCTGAATCTGCACAGACACGTCCAGAGAACTGATGGCTTCGTCGAATACAATGCATCGGGGTTCAGTAGATATGGCTCTCGCAATACATACTCTCTGAGCCTCTCCACCGGATAATTCATGCGGATATTTGAGCCTGTAGGACGAGTCTAATCCCACTTGATGCAACAACGTATCCACTTTGCTTTGCATATCGGTTTCCACTTTTTTTTGAGCCTTCAAAGGCTCCATAATGGCTTCTTCCACCGTGAGAAATGGATTAATGGAGGACGTATAATTTTGAAATACGGCACTGATGCTGCCCCTTCTCACGCGGCGATCATTCACGTTTTTCCCCTCAAATAAAATACGCCCGTGATCAGGCTTCTCGATGCCCAGGATCAGACGACCTAATGTCGACTTGCCGCTCCCACTTTCACCGATGATGCCGAGACATTCGCCATGCTGGCATTCAAATGCAACTTTTTTCAACACCTGCTGCCTTTGTTTGGAGAACAATCCGCCTTGTTTATAGGACTTTTCTATCCCATCCACCTTGAGCATCTGTATCCCCTCCCTGCATCAATTTCCTGAAATGATTGCTCAGCTCCAACCGGGTGGAAACCAAATATTGAGTATAGGCATGCTCCGGCTTCGTAAAAACAGACCGAATGTGCCCACTTTCGACAATGGCACCGTCTTTCATGACCATCACTTCATCTGCAATCTTCTGGACCACACCGAGGTCATGGGATATAAACAGCATGGAACAACCCATTCGTTCGCGTAGTAGAATCAATTGTTCAACCACTTCATATTGAGAGATCGTATCCAATGCTGTTGTGGGTTCATCCGCAATGATCAGATCCGGCTCCAGCACGAGTGCCAATGCAATCATAATTCGCTGCAACATGCCACCTGATAGCTGATGTGGATATTGATTCAAGATTTCCTGCGGATTCTTTAACATGACGCTTTCCATGGCGCTAATGATCTTCCGTTCGCTCTCTTTGTTATTCCAGTCGAAATGCGTCTGTAGCGTCTCCCGGATATGGACACCGATCACTGAAGAAGGATCAAATGCGCTCATGCCATTTTGCAAAATCATGCACAGGTTTTTGCCTCTTCTTCGTCTCATCTCTTGTTCAGAAAGCTGGTTCATGTCCTCGCCTTTGAAGAGAATCGTTCCGGACTGGCGAATCCAGGGTTTATTCAAACGCATAATGGACCTGCATGTGACGGACTTGCCACTTCCGCTTTCTCCGACAATGGCCAGACAGCTTCCTTGTTTGACCTGAAATGAACTGTTATGAATAATGACCTTGTCCGTATTGGTATCCCAGATCTTCAAATGTTTAACCTCTACTATATTCATAAACGGCCTTTCCCACCTCTTTTTTACGAAGCTTACCTTGGGAAGTCATTAATTTGGGGTCCAAAGCGACCTGAAGCGCATCCGATAAAAAATTAAAGGCCGATACGACAATCACAATGGCAAGTCCAGGTGCCAGCATTAACTCCGGTCTGGAGAACATGACTTCCCTTGTCTCATTCAACATCATCCCCCATTCGGCATGAGGGGCCTGGATTCCCAAACCCAGAAAGGAAAGTCCCGAGATCTGCAGCATCATCGAACACATGGAACCACTGGCAATCACCGCAACATCGGCAAATGTAACCGGAACAATATGCTTGGTTATAATTCTAAAGCTGCCAATGCCAGAGGCTTTGGCGAATTTCACATACTCCATCTCGGAGAACTGCATCACGGATGTCCGAATGACGCGGGCAAACCACACCCATTTCATGACCACAAACGCAATCAGAATATGTTCAAGTCCCGCACCCAAAATGCCGACCACTGCCAGTGTCATGACGTATCCCGGGAAAGACAGCATGACATCACAAAGTCTCATGATCCAGGCATCTGTCTTCCCCTTGAAGTACCCCGCGATAAATCCGACGACAGCTCCGACCAGAACAGATATCATCAAGGCAACCAAAACCCATAGCACACTGGGACGAATACCATAAATGAGTCTGGATAACACACATCTGCCCAAATGATCATTTCCTAACCAATAACTCCAGGAGGAGGAAGCATATCGAAGCTTCATATTCACTTCCTCCGGGTCATGGGGTGCACACAACGGGGCACATATGCCCGCAGCAATAATGATCACAATGACAGCGAGCGATGTCATCGCAAGCTTATCTTTGCTCAAATTTCTTAATAATCGCATTAGAGATCCTTTCTTAATCTGGGATTCATCGCCGCATTGATCACGTCAGAAATCGTATTAAACAGCACAAATGTTACGGCCAAAATAAGAACATACGCCTGAATAATCGGGAAATCCCGATTGAGGATGGACCTCACGCTCAACCTCCCAAGTCCCGGCCAGGCAAACACATTCTCAATCACGACGGTGCTGCCGAGCACGATGGGGATCGCCATGCAAAATATGGATACCGCCACTTGCAGCGAATTTCGTAAAATATGCAGGGTCACCTTCCTCTCACTTAAGCCGCTTGCCTTTCCATAGAGCACGTAATCCTCATTCATGTTGCTTAACATCGAACTCCGGACTGTTCTAAAATAAATGCCTGTATAACTCACCGTAATCACAATCACCGGCAGAATGTAGCTTTTAAACGAATCCATTCCGCTCGTAGGCAACAAGTCCAGCTTGACGGAAAAAGTCCAGATCATGATGGCTGCGAGCCAGTAAGATGGCATTGCGGTCAGGACAAACGAGAGGCCTCTGACCGATTTATCAACGGCTTTCCCTTCTCTCATGGCACAGATCACACCCAACAGGATGGAGAACCCAATAATGAATACCGATGATACCAGCGTTAATTTTAATGTGTTCAGGAATGCAGGACCAACCAGAGACCACACCGGTTCACCGGATACATACGAGCTGCCAAAGTCAAACTGCATACAGGCAATCAACCAATTCACATACTGAATGACGAACGGTTTATCGAACCCCAATGCTTCATTCGTTTGGGCAATTAATTCATCCGTGATCTGAGGAACCTCCTGTGCCTGTAATACAACTACCGCGGGGTCCATGGGCGAAAGATTAATGAGTACAAATGTTATCAATGAAATGACGAACAGCAAGGGTATGGCGAGCAATATCCGTTTGACTATATAACTTCCCATATCCATCCCCGCTCTATTTAAAATTCATTTGCTCAAATGGCAACTCATATTGAGTCTGTTTGAATGAGATTCCGTCCAGGTTTTTGGGAGCCACGACAGTTACTCGCCCATTGGTAATAGGAATAAACACGGCTTCATCATGGACAATTTTCATAATATCGGCGTACAGGGATTGGCGGGATGCCTCATCTGTAGAAACCATGACTTCATCAATTTTCTTATATAGTTCATCCGCCTGGGCTATGCCGCTTGTTGTATGTTTATAGGCGGAATCCGAAGTGAACGCAGAGATGGTGCTCTGTGGATCGTACGCCAGTCCCCAGGTTTGATTAAACAGCAGATCATATTCCCCGGTTGCCCTTCTGTTCGCGATGGAAGTGGATTCCTCACCAACAATCTCCAGCTGAATGCCCAATCCTTTTAAGGCATGCTGGATCAATTCCGACTGTGTTTTTTGCGAAGATGAATTGCTGTCATAATACAATGTCAGAGCTAATGACTGGCCATTCTTCGTTCTTACTGCCTTATCGTTTGTTAATGTCCAACCTGCCTTTTCCAAAAGCTCTTTTGCAGTCTCGGGATTATACTCCCTCTTCTTCAATTCAACATGGGCATAGTTAACGTTCGACGAGAATAAGGTGTCCGCAACGGTCTGGGTTCCATTAAAAATATCATTGCTGATCGTTTCCCGATCAATGGCAACCCATATCGCTTCACGAACAGCCGTTTCGTGGACAGGGTTATCCACTTTGCTGCTATTGGCTACGATCATATTCGTATTCATCGCTTCACTTCGGACCACTTGAAAATCACCCGAGTCAGCCAATTGATTCATGGCTTCAACATCAATGCTGTCGGCACCCCGATCATCGGTGAATATAAAGTTGATTTCGCCCTTCTGTAATGCCAGTAATGTCGTTTCCCCTGCCGGGAGAACCTTGGACGTGATTTTTTGGATCTCAGGTGCGCCGCCCCAGTAATCTGCATTGGCTTCGAACGTTGCATTCTCATCGATTTTATGTCCTGTCAGCTTGTAGGGTCCTGTGCCGTGATAGCCGCTTACCCCGTCCTTTGTGCCACCATTCGTAAAATCTTTGGGTGATATAAATACATACGGTCTGGTCATGGACAGCTCCACCAGAGCTGGATAATAGGGATCGGAAAGCACCAGTTCGAATGTGTATTCATCCATGACTTTTGTACTTACGATTTTGGTAGACAGCTTAATCCAGGCATGTTTTTCGGCGTTCGCCTGAACCGCATCGATATTTTGTTTGACCGCCTCGGCGTTAAACGGTTCACCATCATGGAATTTCACATCCTGTCGCAAATGGAACGTATACGTTTTCCCGTCTTCGGCAATCTCCCATGATTCTGCCAGTAATGGCTTGATTCCATCGACCGTGTTTTCAACCAGGGATTCGTAAACCATCCCTTGTGCGGGCATGGAACCGGTGTATAAATGAGGATTCATATCATTAATATCCTTGGCGGATGCATAAATGAGTTCAGACTTGACCTCGCTTTTCGCTGACTCCGTTGTTGTCCCCCTATCTTGCCCACATCCTGCGAGCACGGTAATGACAGACAATAACAGCAACATTAAACCCAAAGCACTACCCTTTTTCACAACATTTCCTCCTGATAATGAAAGATAAATGATAAGTTCACTTAGAAAATGTTACATCGTGCTACTCCGATTGCAGTACCATCTTCCGATCGCTCTTATCCCCTAGATTGAGATGTAATTAAACCTTGCTGTTCGCCAGCCCTGTGCAGATCATCCGAATGTCTTCATTGAAGGTTTGAACGACAAAGGCATCGGATAAATCCTGATCCGGGTAAGCGCGAGCGACTTCTTGAATCTTCGCCTCATAGGTGTCAATAAACGAATCGATGGTTGGGCAGCTTACCTGCAAATGTCTTGCAATGCCCTGAATGATTTTGATGCGGTAATAATCCTCCTTGGGCATTCTGGGAATGTCCAACGCTCCATCCTGATTGACAAACATCTTCCTGAAGGGAACGGCCGAAAAGTCAAAATACTTGCCCTCCGGGTTGGGCTCCGAAAAGGGATCAATCAACAACGAGGTGTATCGTATGTATAATAAATACTCTTGATGAATGTCTTGCAACTGATTGAAATTCTCTATATCGTGGCGTGATAAACTCTCCAATCGTACCGGATAATTATCATCCGTCATGAACTGAAGCAGATTGACACCCTGGATACAGAGCCTATCCGTAATCGTCATAATTTCGTTCCACTGTGTCCGCATGTCCCGAATCAAATATTGGGTTACAGGACCTTCGGGGTAGATTTTATATACATATTTCCGAGTGTCTGACGCTCCGAAGATGGCATCCAATGAGAAGTCATTCATGAACAGTGGCGGGTGCACATATAAAGAAATATTTCTCGTTTCCGCCTCGATTGGAGAAGACATAACTTCCAGCGCAATGCCCAATTGCTCGTACATCTTGCACAGTCTGTCCACATGTTCAGAAGGAGTTGAAGTAGAACCGATATAGACCTTTTTCTTGACTCCTGTTGTAATGACATGATTGGATGGTTGATCGTTTATCCATCGGGTGTCCCCCAGATAGGTAGAGAAACTGATCACTTCCGTATCCGCATGCAGCTGCCCCACATAATGGCTTACCAGCATGTTGGAGCCAAAGGTTGGCGAGATCAAAATAATGCATTTCACTTGTTTGATGAAGTTATCCTTCATTTGTTTCAATACATCGACATAAGCATCCGTTGTCACAGCGAAAATGAGTGTATCCCATTCGCCTTCAATCATCTCATATCCCTTAAACACCCGATCGATGAAGCATTCACCTGCCAATGGTCGATGCTTTTCATTTTGAATGCTTGCTCCAATGAATCCGTCACTTTGCCGAACTGCTTCAAAAAAAGATTCTGAGCGTACCGATTCTCTTCCCACCATTCCTACGGTGCAATGGAATTGCTTTTTGAGCATTACCGCAAGCTGAATGGATGCAGGGCCTGTTCCGAGCAACAGAACTCGTTGAAATTCGCTCATATGGACCTCTCTTTCCCAAGCTCAAGCGAGCTATGCTTTTTGGTATAACGCAATATCGAACACATCATCCGGACGAAGAATATTGTCGACCATTTTCCACTTGCTGCTGTCGGTCTCTCTCATCGGATAGTTGAACAACGACTTTAACTGGTTACCGTACCTCATCGCCACCACCACATGTTCATTCGTCAATACATGCAATTGATCGAGCAGATCATATTTATTGGCAACGGTGGAACTGAAAATGATATGTGTTGCTTTTCTCGTAAAAGCAAGGTCCTGCACCAATGTTTGCTCCAAATGGATGTTCAAACCCGCACCCAGCTTCTCCACAACCTTCTGCCCGAGTGTAATGGCTTCTGCGTCAATATCGATGCCAACTACCTCTGCCTCTGTTCGCTTGGCGATAAACAAAGGCGTCATGGGAAAGGACCCGGAGCCTACCAGCAGCACTTTGGAATCCGAGGTGACATGAAAGCTGCCAAACTCTTTTTCAATACATTCTTCTATATTTCTGAAATAATCCGCGATTTCCACATCTCCGTCTTGCAGCTTCAATGCCCGATATTTCTCCATGACCGCCACACACCGTGCAGATTTGTCTCGTAGATCAAGGACAAGTTGATGCATGCTGCCTGATTCCTGATGATCGAGCTGTTCCCAGATTCGTTCATTCTCCTTGTCCGTTATAAACGTGGAATAGTCATCAATTAAAGCCTCCAGCTCTGAGCTGTGCTGAACCGTATGATCATATCTGCCTGTCAACTCATCGAATTTCCCGGAAAATTCACTCAAGCATGTTTGAAAATCAATCAATGTCTCCATTCCTTTTCCTCCTATAACTCGTCATGGTCATGCATCTATAAAGGCTTTGCCTTGGGCCACGATTCCAACAGATCCTTCTATCGTAACTCGCTCAAGCTCTTCTCCATTCCACTCAGCCATCACTTTAATTGCACCACCAGGCTGCTTGATATGCTGAACGATTTCCCTTTGCCTGCTCCATGCCAGATAGGCTCCCACCGAGGCTGTACCTGAACCGCACCCCCTTTCCCAGATCAGACTATCCAGCTGTGGGACAAATATGAGCGGTGCCAGCTCCTCCGATTGGGATTTGTATAATAAAATGCCAATCAGCTTATCCCCCAAGGTTAAGCCTAGTAATCGCGCCAGCGCTTGTGCCCTCTTTCTCATCGCTTCATCAAACGCTTCCACTTCGATGACGATATGGATGAACTCCCGATACCGCACGATCACCATATCCATATCAATTCCCTCATACTTGACGGTTCGTTGTTCAATCCGCTCAGGCATGGGCATCGTGACTTGGCAAAAATATTCATTCTGCTGCTGCTTCACCTGACATCTGATTAATTGATCTGTCCCGGAAACTTCCAAGACGATTTCTGTGAAATCAGTGGATTTCAACTCGTTCTCGGACGCGATATACGCAGCCAAGGCCATGCAGGCATTCCCGCAGAACTCCCCACCGGCCATTTCCAAATGGGCAGCCGCCTCCGGTTTTATCGCTCCGCCAATGAACCCCACTTGTTCGGCGTATACGTTATCATAGGACATAATTTGGGCGGCGATGTGTGGATATGTCTCAGCAGGATGATTCGTCTTCACCAGAACCGTCATATTTTGAGTGGGATTAAACTTGATAAAATCAATCTCCTGTTTCATCGCGGCCGCTACTCCTATTCTTGATATGGAATTAAGTTGAGCTCACTTAGCTATAGTTCTTTAATAGTAATAATTACGATTAACGGTCGAGAAAAATATAGCACATCCCACTTGGGAGCGTCAACAAATATTTCCATATCAAAAAGAGAGCGTTATGACTGTCATTTTATGTTCAAACAGGAACAGAGCTGACGCATTTGCGTCAACCCTATTTAGCCCAACGTTTGCAATTAGAGGTACATCAGCGACGACTAAAAGGCATAACGGATGCCAGCAAAGCTTTTGCATATTCATTCTTTGCATCCGAGAGACGATTCCGTTCAAGCTCCTCCACGATCGTTCCCCGGTAAAGAAAAAGTACCCGATCACACAGATTAGCCACGACCTGAAGATCATGTGCAACAAAGAGATAGGTCATGTTCATTTCATACTGAAGAGAACGAAGCAATTCCAGAATCTGAGCCTGAACGGAAACATCCAGTGAACTGAGCGCTTCATCCAGAACAGTGGTATCCCCCAGTGCAACCAACGGTTCAGCTGAACTACAACTACTAAATTAAAAATACGGAAACAGCAAAAAACGGCCACCTGATTGAGGTCACCGTTTTTTGCGTCCATTCGATATTGTATTAGCATATTAATTATTCATTATTCGCGCATTTACGTAGCAGTTATCGCTTATTCTCCGTTTGACTGCAACTTCTGCAGTGACTGTTCAGCCAGCGCTGCCAGAAGATGTGCGCCAAGCGGCAGCGCCCGTTCGTCCACATCGAATGCAGGATGATGCCATTCATGCGGACCTGACGTTCCGAGGAAGAGGAACAGACCCGGGACTTCCTTTTGATAAAAGGAAAAATCTTCGCCAGCCGGGGAAGGTATCGGTCGGATACTGTTCAACCCAACCTCGCTCACGACCTGCTCCGCCGCTGCAGCCAATGACGCATCATTGACCACGGCAGGTGGTCCCTGAATCCAGCGCACGGTAGCCTGTGTCCCGTAGGCTGCTGCTACTCCAGCAACCACCTGGTTGAAACGCTCGCGAATCCGGGCACGAACCTTCTCGTCAAAAGTACGCACGGTGCCGTCCAATATCGCTTCTTCTGGAATCACGTTCCAGGCGGTGCCGCTATGAATTTTGGTCACACTGATCACGGCGCTCTCCTGTGCTCCGACATTACGACTCACGATGGCCTGTAATGCAGTCACAATATGAGATGCAACCACAATCGGGTCAATGCCCGCTTCCGGCACTGCCGCATGGGTTCCGACCCCCTCCACTTTAACCACAAAACCATCTGCCGCTGCGAGCAGCGCTCCTTCACGGATACCTACCGTACCAACCTGCAGATCCGGTTTGTTATGCAAACCAAAAATAGACTGAACTTCCGATAGCGCTCCGCTCTGAATAACCTGCCGTGCCCCCGTCGCCTTCTCCTCCGAAGGCTGGAAAATCAACCGAACTTTCCCTTGCAGCCGGGACTCACGCTGTTTCAACAATCGTGCAGCACCGATCAGAATGGCGGTGTGTGCATCATGACCACAAGCGTGCATTCGGCCAGCGATTTGCGAGGCATACTCCAGCTTCGTTTCTTCCTGGATCGGCAGGGCATCAATATCTGCGCGTAATGCCACTACTGGGCCATTGCCCTGCCCAATTTCAGCGATAAGGCCCGTTCGCAGCGAATATTCATCTGCAATCCGTACCCCTTCCTCCACCAGCCAGCCCCGAATGGCTTCTGTCGTTTCCCGTTCCTCTCCGGATAGCTCAGGGTTACGATGCAAATGTCGCCGAATCGCGGTTAAGTGCTCTGCGAATTCTTCATCCTGCCCAACGTAAAGTTCATGCTTGCGGCTCTGTTCTTCTTGCTCTGCCTGTTGCTCAGGCTGTTTCAGATCACTGCTCACGATATTGCCTCCTTTTATCATCGTATGTGCCAAGTAAGATGGATTGATATAATACCCGGGTCACTTCACTTCAACAGGTATGCTCTATACCATGTATATGCCTAACCGATCACCGCTTGCGCAGGTGTCGACTCATTCGCGAATTCGCCCAGTCCCTGCTCATCCAGCGCCTCACGCAATAATTCAAATGAACGAATGCGTTTGGCAAAATCACGTGTGGCTGTAGTAACAATCAGTTCATCCACGGCAAAATCCTGCTGGAATTTCGCCAGAGCCGAACCAACCGTTTCCTTCGTACCTCTCGTCACACTTGGCTCCAGAATCTCGATCCGATACTTCTCGTTCGATTGCCGTCCAAATTCTTCCGCCTGCTCAACGGAACCAACCGTTAATACCTTACCATTCTCCAGATGGATCTTGACCAGCATATGTTCACTTGCCAGTCCTTCGGCTTCTTCCGCACTCTCCGCCACAATTAATGATATAGCGAGGATGGCATACGGCTCCCGTCCATGTGAGCGGTCGAATTGTTCCCGGTAAATACGCAAAGCCTCCAGAGCAACCTCCGTGTTGCTATTAATAAACAGTGAAAATACATAAGGCAGTCCCAATTCTGCCGCCATGCCTGCGCTATCGATACTTGCCCCAAGCACGTAGAGCTCGGCCGGGATTTGGGATACTGGCGCAGCGCTCAAGCCGGCCAAAGGATGTGTTTCATCTTCATGCGGTTCATTATGGATGAACTGCTTCACCTGATTGATTTTCTCCTTAAGTGAAGCGGCCTCCTGAATCCCTTGTTGTAGTGCCTGTGTGGAACGGGGCAATCCCCCCGGAGCACGTCCAATACCAAGATCGATTCTCCCTGGGCCAAGCGCAGAGAGCACATTGAAGTTCTCGGCCACTTTGTAGGGACTATAATGTTGAAGCATCACCCCGCCAGAACCGAGACGAATCCGCTCCGTATGGGCCAGCAAGTGGGAGATGAGTACTTCCGGTGAGGAGCCGGCAACATGGCCTGAATCATGATGTTCCGATACCCAGAAACGATGAAATCCAAGCTGTTCAGCCCGCTGTACCAATTCAATCGTATGCCGAAAAGCATCAATCGGCGTCTCCCCTTCATAGATCGGGGTTTGATCCAATATGCCAACACGAATACCCATCATATTCTCCTCCTTCGATCATGCCGAACCTGACTTTTTAAATCCTTCCTTACTTCCTTAATGAGTCTCTATAGCTGCCGTAGCAGTTCCCCGAAAGGTTCTGCAAAAGGCGAATGTTCTTCTTTTAACGTAACGACGCTGATCTGCAATGATACACCTGCAACCTCGTGCACCTGAATGGGGAACAGTTCCTGCTCCCGTACTTCCTTCTGCACCGTTAACCCAGGAAGAAATGCGATGCCTGCCCCCTGCATAACCAGTTTCTTCGCCGTTTCCGAATGATCAACGTGATATGTAATATCCGGCGGATGTTCCAGCGAGTCAAAAGCCCGGTGAATACGCAGCCAGTCCAGTGAACCACATTCGAAAAAGACCAGTCGCTCATTCCGGATGGCTTCCATACTGACATGCCCACGTTCTATAAACGGATGTCCCTTGTAAACGTAAAGCTGAATTGGATCTTCATAAAAAGCAACCGTACGAATCGCCGGGTGCATGACCTTGCGAACAAACGCCAGATCAATCTCTTGACTGAGCAGCTTGGCGATCAATTGGTCTGTCGTTGCTGTCGTCAGCTTAATGCTGACCTCAGGGTAAGCTTCCTTGATTTTGGGCAGAAAGTCGGGAATGACATAGTTGGATACGGATACCGTACTACCGAGTCGTAGTGCATCGGGCGTCGTACGGCGTTGCTGGATCTTCTGTCTGCCCTTCTGAATCACTTGCAGCACCTGCTGGGCGTAGGGAAGGAATTTTCTCCCCTCTTCCGTGAGCACAATCTGTTTGCCAAGACGGTCAAACAATTTGCAGCCGAGTTCACGTTCAAGGGACTGAATACGAGCGGTGACAGAAGGTTGGGACAAAAAGAGTACCTCGGCAGCCTTATTGAAGCTTCCGTAATGATTGATGTATACAAATGCTTCAATGTTCTCAATATTCATAAGCGCCCCCCGAATTACAAATTGAACGAAGAAGATTTACACTTGCCACTCCGATGACAGAACAACCTTCCGATCGCTGTTATCCCCAGATTTTTTTCATCCCTTTTTCAAAGGGGAAAATCCGGGGATAAAGGCGAAGCGTATGCTTCCGATGCAGCTTTCTTTCAGAAAGCTTTTAGCTCCGCTTCTTCAGGTTTTTTCTGTCCTCTACGTTCTTGTGTAACTGTATAGTTCAATTTTTATATATATTTATCCAATGAATTTACTTGGTTTTATGATATCGTAATACCATTCTTTTCCAGAGTCAATATCAATTCTTCCAGGGAACGATCCAATCGTGCAGTAATATCCGCCGAGAGCACATATTTTCCGTCATCAAGCCGATCAATTCCCTGATCAACCGCGTATACTCCACCGAGAATATGTCTTCCGCCAAGTGCTGCCAGAACAGGCTTCAATGCATAATCGATGGCGAGCAGATGGGCAATCGAGCCGCCGATGACTAATGGAAGAGCCAGCTTGCCCCGCAGTCCTTCCTGTGGAATCAGATCCAGGAACAACTTCAGCACGCCTGAGTACGATGCTTTGTATACCGGTGTAGCCACGATAACTGCATCCGCGGCTTCGACAACAGCGAGTGCATCACGAATGAATGAGCTATCAAACTTGGCCTGCACTAGATCTTCCGCTGGCAGGTCGACTACATGAATCACCTCAACGGTAATGCCTGCCACTCTTAATTTATTGCTGCTGTAATCCGTAAGGCCTGTCAGACGCGAACGTTTGGAAGGCGATCCGGCAATAATAACGACATGTGACATCATGATTCCTCCTTGGAATAGCGGTCAAGCCGCTCCTTTTACTTTGGGGTCCAACCGATCGCGAATATCGTCTCCAATCAGATTAACCGCCAGTACAAACATGGTAATTGCGAGTCCCGGGAAGGTACAGATCCACCAGGCAACCGTCAGATAACCTCTCCCTTGCGAGAGCAACGCTCCCCAGTCCGGAATTTCCTTCAACACGCCAAGTCCGAGAAAGCTGAGCCCGGAGCCTGTCAGAATGGAGGTACCCACGCCCAGCGTCGCCATAACCAGCAACGGTGATAAGGAATGAGGCAGTACATGCTTCCAGAAAATACGGGCATTGGAGCCCCCAAGTGAACGTGTAGCTGTAATAAAAGGCAAACCTTTAACGGACATTACCTGCCCACGCATCACCCGCGCATACCCCGGAATGGAGGATACCGCAACAGCCAGTGCAATGTTAAGCAGTCCAGGCCCCAGTGCTGCCGCAACGGATAATGCCAGTAACACGCCTGGAACAGCCATCAGAATATCAACGGCCCGCATGGTGATTGTATCCAAAACACCTCCTGCATAGCCGGCAATAATGCCCAGGGCACTGCCCACAATACCACCCACCAGCACCGAGGTAAATCCAATCAGCAGTGAATCCCTGCTACCATGCACGACCACACTGAAGATATCCCTACCAAAATAATCGGTCCCAAACAGGTGCGTAGCAGAGGGAGCCTGCAGGATGGCATCCGTCATCATCTGAGTAGGATCATAGGGAGCAATCCAGCCCGGCACAATTGCACATGTGACGGTAAACACCACGACCAGCAAAGCTGCATAAAAGAATAAACGGGATACCGCGAATGAGACGCGGTGACGCAGGGGACGGCGATTCCAGAGGCGTAAACGCCCTGTTCTGGCCGTCCAACCTTTTTCGTCACCCACCAATGGTTTCATGCTCATAAGACTCCTCCTTCCTCACTACGCGTTCAGATGTTTCAGACTGTTCCATCCGTCCTCACGTTCGGACTGCACGCCTAACTCTGGGATCAATGTACGCATAAGAGATATCCACCAGTAAATTCAACACTACATAGATAATCGCTGTGAAAAAGACTACTCCCTGCACAACAGGCAGGTCTTTGGCCATCAACGCATCCGCGATAATTCTGCCGATACCCTGCCTGGAGAAGACCGTCTCCACCACGACGGTTCCTGCGAGCAGATCACCAATCAACATGCCGATGACTGTCACCGCAGGAATCAGCGCATTACGCAGCGCATGACCGTACATGATGGTTCGCTGTGAAAGACCTTTTGCTCGCAATGCTACGATAAACGGTTCGTTCACCACTTCCAGCATGCTGTTACGCACCATACGTACGATGAAACCCGCACCGACGAGGCCTAGTGTTGCAGCAGGAAGCACCAATGAGCTGAATCCGTCGGAACCCATCGCCGGGAACCAGCCGAGCTGGACCGAGAACAACAGGATCAACAGAATGCCGGTCCAGAAGGTTGGCATGGAGATGCCAAACAATCCAACGAGCCGGGCGATGAAATCAATCACGCCATTACGATGAATGGCAGACAGTACGCCGAGCGTAATGCCAATGGTTATCGCTATGATCGAGCTGAGCGCGGTCAGTGCCAGTGTGGCAGGGAAATGTTCCAGTATTTTGGGCAGTACCGGGTCGGAATTGATCATTGATTTACCGAAATCCCCGCGCAGCATATCGCCGAAATAGTTGACAAACTGGATGTAAAACGGCTGATCCAGCCCAAGTTGAGCCCGCAGGTTCTGAATCATCTCGGGTGTTGCCGATGACGGGTCCAGCATTAGCAGGACCGGATCACCCGGCAGCAGATACATGATGCAGTACACCAGCACCGAAGCTCCGAAAATAACCAGAAGCGATGTAGCAAGTCTTGTCAGTATCGTTTGAACCATACCGGGTCGTCTCCTTCCTGTCTACGTAATTTAGGGTTTGTGTTATGGCTGAATCCGAACATCGTTGAACAACGGATACCCGAGTGAATCAAACTTGACGCCCTGCACCGACTTGGATGCAGCAACCGTATAAGGGAACACATAGATCGGCAAAATTACAGCCTGCTCGATCAGATATTGCTGAATCTGATTATAGATATCCACGCGTTTATCCGGATCAGTCTCCACCGCTCCCTGTTCCAGCAGTTTATCGATCTTCGGATCGGATAGACCTGATAATGTCGGACGTTCACCTTCTGCACTCGTATGATAGAAAGCATAGAGTGCATTCGGATCGGAGTTGACCTGGCTGTTGCCATAAAGATCATAATCCCAGTTCTGATAGATGACAGTTGCAACGTCCTTCGTAATTTCAACCTCAACAGCTATACCCACCTGCTTGAGCTGCTGCTGAATAATCGCAGCAATGTCGTTACGCTTCTCCCGGTTCGGCGAACCGTCCACATAATGCAGGGTCAGCTTCTTACCATCTTTTTCACGAATGCCATCTGCTCCCTTGACCCATCCTTGCTCATCAAGCAGCTGATTGGCCTTGTTGATATCCGGATTGATGCTTCCTTCCAGAGAAGCATCATAACCGAGGATTCCCGGAGACAGTGCAGACCACGCTCGTTCGTAGTTGCCCAGATACAGTGTCTTCACGATGGATTCCACATCAACTGCAGATTGCACCGCCTGTCTGACTTTCACATCATCCCAAGGCGCTTTGCGCAGATTGAAAAAGAGAGTATACGGCAAGCCAACGGTATTGGCCTGCAGCAATTGCTGGTTCGGATCGTTCTTCAGGGCAGCAATATTTTGCGGCGGAACGGTCTCGGCGGCAAGTACCTGTTTACTTTGTACACTGCCGATGCGCGTTGCTTCTTCCGGTACAATTTTGAACGTAATCGTATCAATATGAGGGGCACCTTCATTTTCAACGGTTGCGGGAGCCCAGTTGTAATCCTTGTTTTTGGCGACAACGATATCCGCATTTTCATCCCATTTCACAAAGGTATACGGACCGGTCCCCACCGGATTTTTACCCAGTTGATCCCCATATTTCTTGGCGGCTGTAGGTGACACGATCCCTAGCAGGGCCTGACTCAAATTGCCGAGAAAGGCTTGCGAAGGCTGTTCCAGATTCACCTTGATGGTGTATTCATCAATGACCTCCGAAGAGCTATAAGGTCTAATCAGGGCAAGGGAATTGGCGGCTTTGGTGGCCGGATCGATCACCCGATCCAGATTGAACTTCACGGCTTCCGCGTTAAATGGTGTACCATCATGGAACTTCACATCTTCACGCAGTTTGAACGTATAACTTTTGCCATCCTCCGATACACTCCACTCCTTGGCGAGCCAAGGTTTGATGGAGCCATCCGGCAGTTGTACCACCAGATTGTCATAGATCGTTCGAATCGCACGTACAGTTACGGCAAGGCCACTTCGATGTGGGTCCAGCGTGTCCGGCGATGTGGCGAGTGCGTAGGTTAGATTCCCACCTTCTGCTTGCCCAGCCGCCTGCTCCCCACCGGAAGCCTGAACTGCACTGTTCGAGTTACCTGCCGCTCCGCAACCGGATAATACCAGCACCAATACTGCCGCCAATGCCATATATTTCATCCATGAGATAGACCTGTTCATATAGCTTCCCCCTCTGTGTATACAGGTGTCATTGATTCATTGAATTAATGATTTATAGATTTATTTATCAACATAACCTATCCGTTAACTAGGTTTTATAGCATCATTCGGCACCTTCCGCATATGCAATCCGAATAGTTCATCCGGAGGCCCCATTCCTAGACTGTGCCGATTTTCAGCTCCCCAGTTTCTTAAGCCTCGGTTCCGACTTGCTCCCGGGCAGCCGTGTAACGATTCACCGGAATTTGTACCCCGAGATTGCCACGCAATGTGTCATGCTCGTATTCGGTACGATAGATGCCGCGCTCTTGCAGAATCGGAACAACCAACTCCACAAAATCGGACAATCCACTTGGCAGTTCGGAATGAATAATGAATCCATCCGCCGCTTCGGCTTCGAACCATTCCTGGATCTTGTCAGCCACCTGCTCCGGTGTTCCAAGGAATTTGCTCTTCGGTGTTGCTGCCCGCAGGGCTACTTCACGCAGCGTCAATCCCTGCTCCTTGGCATCCCGCTTGATTTTGTCCGTACCACTGCGGAAGCTGTTGCTGCCAATACCATTCAGCTCAGGGAATGGTTCATCCAGCGGATATTGGGAGAAGTCATGATGCTCGAAGAAACGTCCCAGGTAGTCCAGCGCTTTATCGATAGTCACCAAGCTGGCAATCTCCTGATATTTCAGTTCCGCTTCCTCTTCTGTCCGTCCAATGATTGGATTGATCCCTGGCAAAATGACGATATCCTGTGTGGAACGTCCATAGGTTGTTGCGCGGGTTTTGACATCTTTGTAGAAGGCCTGTGCATCCTCAATTGAATCATGTCCTGTGAAAACAGCATCCGCTTCTTTGGCAGCAAGGGTCTTGCCATCTTCTGAAGAACCTGCCTGGAAAATAACCGGCTGCCCCTGCTTTGAACGTGCAATGTTAAGTGGGCCCTGTACGGAGAAGAACTCTCCTTCATGATTGAGTGTGTGCAGCTTGGATGGATCGAAGAAAACGCCGCTTTCTTTGTCTCTTACAAAGGCATCGTCTTCCCACGAATCCCATAAGCCCTTGGTCACCTGCAAATATTCGGTTGCAATCCGGTAACGTTCCGGGTGAGTAGGATGGTTGCTTTTACTGTAGTTTTTGGCTGAACCTTCAAGCGGGGATGTAACCACGTTCCAACCAGCGCGGCCATTACTGATCAGATCAAGGGAACCGAACTGTCTGGCAACTGTGAATGGATCACTATAGGAGGTGGAAAGTGTTCCAACCAGACCGATCCGTGACGTAATGGCGGCCAGGGCGGACAACAAGCTGATTGGCTCAAATCGATTCAAGAAGTGAGGTATGGATTTCTCTGTAATATAAAGACCGTCAGCGATAAAAACGAGATCGAATTTGCCTTCTTCTGCCTTCAACGTCTGGCGTTTGTAAAATTCAAAATTCACACTGGCATCCGATTGAATCTCCGGGTGTCTCCAAGTCGTCATGCTGCCTCCTACACCGTGGACAATCGCTCCAAATTTCAAACTGCGCTGAGCCGTCATATTACATTCCGCCTTCCTTGGATTAGGATATATCAAGAAATTTCTAAAGTCCGATATGATATGGATTACGAATGAAGAAAATTCAAAAGTTAACTATTCCTATGAGTTTGGTCAGCTTTAATTTCACAAATCTTATCACTGCCCCGCACATCGGTCAACAGCGTTGCTTATAGAACTTTTCTATATAAGGATTGGATATCTGAATAAGAGGATGGATTAGAGCTTATAAAAGTCTCCGACTGCTGCACACTGATATGACAGCCTTTAGCAGCCGGAAACTGCTTTATCAAGAGATCCGCCACGTCCGGTCAGACTGCTGCTTCATCAGGCTGGGCGAGAAGTTCCGCCAGTTTCTCCAAATCAGGCTCAAGCAATGCTTCATACTTGCCGTCTCCACCTACCTCAATGACAGGTACATGTCGAATGCCATATTTGGCTTCAAGCACGTCCCTCAGCACATCGTTGCCTTGCACTTCGATGTTCTCAAAAGGCTGGTTGCGGGCCGTTAGGAATGCCTTAACCTCCCCGCAGAAATGACAGCCTGTTTTGCTCCAGAGCACTACTTTTTTCGATGTAGAAGACATCGGCATACCTCCTGATTGATTCATTGTCAGATCAGGATGGATTACCACCCAGACCATTAATTCCTATCTGTTAAATAAGAATTATGGCTATAAATGTACTCCTCACCTCTTCAAGCGTCAATGGATCTGCCAATAGAATAAACCTATAAGAGGATAGAAAGATTAAATTTTAAATTTGAAAAGAGCTCTGCAAGAGCTCCTTTAATCTTTGAACGTATCCCTAATCATGTTAAAGACTTGTTTGGCAAACGCTGTTGGGGTTTATGCATAATGCTCGTGTAAAAGTAAATCGTTAATCTTTCAATCGTTACATCTCATGATTCGCGATATATGTAAAGTTCGGATGCGGAAAGATGTGTAGCGTTACGATACGCTGTACATCATATTCCGCATCATGCTGTCGTGCCGATATACAAGGCAGCTGAACCCGGTCATTACAAATCTTCGTTCAAGAGCTGGGGAGGAGCAATAATGGGCCAGCCTTCTTCAATCGTACGCAATTGGTTCGCAGATACATGAACGATATGCCCGGATTGCACTCCCCACCGTTCCGCAGCATAAGGGGTTGCAAACCTCCTGCGTTTACTGCCACTAATCTGGTACCATATATCCCGCTCATTCGTCGCGGCAACAATCATGCCTTCCTCCAGCGCATCGCGGTTGCTTTGAACGGGTTGAGCATGAACATGACTTCTTTCCAGGGGCCAGCCCTGTACCTCACCCGCAGATATCAGTGGCTCACCTGCAGGTACCCCGAGCAGATCCGGTTTCGCAACCAGAACGGGAGAAATGCCGCGTGGAACGGGGATGTTCAGCTTGCGTCGCTGTCCACGCATCAATCGATAAACATCGCCCTTGATATCAGAGATGAAACAGCCCTCCGGGTAAAAGTCCGTGCTGCGTCTCAGCTTATGTGTTACATCGCTGCTGCCCTTGGTGGAAATGCGCTGTCGCAGATCAGGGGAGTCTGACTTGCCCTGGGGCGTCTTGTTTTCCTGCTGACTGGTCGACACCTTGGCATGCAGCGAGAGCCGGGAAGTATCGGCAACCAGCGCATGAGGATCTCCCCATTTTTGTGTATAAAACTGTTCGTTATCCTTATTCACGACTTCATAATCCTGTTCTCCCAGCCCCTTCATGCTTACACTTCCGTAGTGATGTATGAAGGCATCCCCGGCTACCCCCAGCCTGTATCCCGCCAGCTTCGCCCGGATGATCCAGTCGTCATCTTCAAAATTGCCCACGGCGTAACCTTCATCAAGATAACCTACCCGCTCCAGCAATTCCCGTGAGAATAGCCAGCAAAATCCGACCAGCCTTTCGGTCTCCCGATGTTTCGTGGCATCCGGACGATTATGTCGAGCAGCAAATGACCACATATCCTCCACTTCCCTGTACGGGACTTCAATCTGCTGATCTCCGCCAATGTAATTCGTAACCGGACCCACGACTCCCATCTCGGGATGACTGTCAAGACAGGTCATCATGTTTTCCAGCCAGCCCGGGGTGACCAGTGTATCGTTGTTCAGCACCACGATATGTCGACCCCTCGCCATCATCAGTCCATGATTGACACCGCCGGCAAAACCACGATTCTTATCCAGCGCAGCGACCCTTACCATGCCACCTTTGCGAAGCATGGCTTCCGCCGTGCCATCCTTTGACGCGTTATCCACAACGATAATTTCAAAGGGGGCCGGTGTATGCTTTTCAATACTGGAAACACATTGCAGCACATATTCGCGCTGGTTGTACGTCGGAATAATAATGCTTACGCCCTCAAATACCAGCCCGAATGAGCTTTCCCCCTGTCGCACGCCCTCATCATAGCCTTTATGGTAGCCCTGCTTATACAGTTTTGCGTTCTTGGCTGCCCGTTTACCTGAGCCTTGGCGTCTAATCTTCCTCCCACTACGGCTTCGAGCTGAGTGCAAAACAACGGTTTCGGATGACGATGCTTTCCGCTGTTTTGAACGTCTGCCTGATGTGCTCATGTTGCTTCCTCCATTTCCCCTCGTCCAAATGCGCGTTACGATGAACGTCACACCAGATCGTCCATTAGAGATGAAGCTCTCCTGTAACCAATTTGTCAGCCAAATGTCCAAAATCTATGGCAACCCGCCCCAGCTCACCAGCGATTCGGCGGCACAGAATGACGGCCGGAATTCCCGCTGCTACAAGAGCGATATCGAACGAATGCTCCGCAGTCTGCTGCATCACTCTCGGGATATCCGCAACCCCATCCACTGTTCCTATGATGCCTGTCACTTGTACCCCGCGACCGTTCAACAAGGCCCCGAGCTCTGCAGCTTGGCTTCCAATCAGCAGCACCCGGCGCCCCTGTACCACAGGCAACAACAGACCCGAATGATGCAGGCTGTAGTTAATCGTGGAACTGGTCAGATTCAGACGGGACCAGTCAATGCCGAAATGCCGCATTACTGGAAATAACAGTCCCTGAAAGGTGGGCGCACGCGAGATGGGGACACCTATCCAATCGGCGCCCCGAATGGCTTCCGCGAGCGTAGCGCGGATGTCCGGGGTGGAGCGTGGCACCCCTGCATAGGGCAGAAACGGTGCCAGCTCCTGCACTTGTTCGCCGGGCAGCACCGTGTCAGCTGCCAGGGTCAGCAGTTCGCCATCTCCGAGGCGAACGACGGACAGGGGGCGCTGCGCATCCAGCGCCCCCTGGATATGGACAGCCATCTCATGAGGGCTGGCCAGCCGGGTAAGGGTGGGCGCATATTGGCGAAATCCCGCCTCGATCAGATCTGCCGCCGCCACGGCAGGCAGAATATGATCAGGCGGGATGTGCTGCGCCACCAGCGCCTCCCCGCCCGCGAACACGCCGTCGCGGAAGCCCTCGGCGTAGCCGCTCTCAGGCGCTGCTGCCGGCTGCGCAGGTGGTAGTGCCCCTGCGCTTCCAGCATGCGCGGCAGCGCTTTCCCGCCCCGCGGGAGCGACACCGCCGTGCCGGTGTGTCGCTTGCTGCGGTGCTGGCCCGGGCGCACGCTGCGCAGCCGTGCGCTGTTTGGCGCGGGCGCCCCGCGGCGCAGCATGCCCGCGGCCTGCAGCTGCGCGCTTGCCCATTTTGGCGCGCGCCCCTTTACTGCCACGGCTCACGCGGGTGCTTGCACTGCCCCGCCCTTCGCCTGTTTTCACTCCCGTTTTGGCTCGTGCTCCTGCGCTCCCACCACGTCTTGCACCGGTACGTCCGCTGGCTTTGCCTTTCGGTTCTGCAAGAAGCTTGCGCCCTATTCTTGCGAGTTCCACACTTCCCTGCTTCACGCCTTTGTTTCTCCATACGTGATTCGAACTTGCTTTGGGCTGCACTCCCACAGATACGTGCCAGGAACCGGCATGACTGCCCAGTGTCTTCTTCCTGCCCAAGTCGCTGCGTTTTGCTACTCTCACGGCATTCCCTCCCTTGGCATGCACGAGGAGTGCCGCCGCTGCACAAAGCGCCGGAGCATTCTTCCGGCTCCGGCGCAGGTTGTTCTGCTCTCATGGGACCCCTCACAGCGGCAGCATCAGGCGCATATATTTTAGGGCAGTTGACCCTTCATGCGGATGGCTGCTTCCTGAAGCGATTGGAACGTCCCTGCATCACTCCAATATTTTTGCAAAATATCGTATTCCAGTCCTCCAGCTGCTGCATAATGATTGTTCACGTCCGTAATTTCGAGTTCTCCGCGTGCAGAGGGTGCAATGTTTTGAATGAGATCGAATACATGGTCATCATACATATATATGCCAGTAACACAATAAGAGGTCTTCGGATCACTCGGTTTTTCCTCAATGTATGAGATTCGTTCCGGATGTTGTGGATCAAACACCGGCACACCATACCGCCGTGCATCGTCCACTTCTTTGAGCAAGACACGAGCTGTACCCGCAGGCTGCTGCATATACTGATCCACATAAGGCTTCAAATCGTCGCTAAACAGATTGTCTCCCAGCAGCACAACGAACTTCTCTCCAGGAAGGATAAACGATGTCGCCAGATCCAATGCTTCGGCAATTCCGCCTGCCTTTTCCTGAATCCGATACGTTAGCTTGACGCCATGATCTGCTCCACCACCCAAATACTCCGTGTATAACCCAGCGGAATGTTTGTTGATCACTATCAATATCTCTTCAATGCCTGCCTGGCGGAGTCTGTCGATGCCATACATAATCATCGGATGCTTGCCGACTGGAATCAGATGCTTGTTAATCAGCCGGGTCAGAGGATACAGTCGTGTTCCTGTTCCGCCAGCAAGAATTACACCTTTCATTCCACTATCCCTCCTTCATCTGGTGTTTCAATATATTTAAGGGGATCGACATGCCATTTGTTGATAAAAATGGATCGATTGCGCTCAAGCAACTGTTTCCATGCTACAGGATCGGTCTTCAGGAAACTCGCGCTGCCGCGATGATGTACCAGGACATCCCCACATACCAGCAAACGATACCCTTTCTGGCAGGCCCTGTAGCAATAATCGTCATCTTCATAGTGTCCCGGCGAATAGACTTCGTCAAGCACACCAATGTCCTCCATCACACTTCGCCGCATGAGCATGCATAAGCCGACAATCCGTCTGACTTTCTTCCATCTGGAAGAGTCGACTATATTGTTGGCAGCAGCCAGTTCCTGAAAATGTGCCATGTCCCGGAACTCAAGTTCCACCTGCTGGATGCCACTTGCATAGTTCGTCATAGGACCTGTAATGCCAATGTTTTCATCACTGTAGAGGGCAGCCCGCAGATTTTCAAGCCAGTGGGAGGTAACCGTAACATCATTATTCAGCAGCAACAGCTCATCACCACATGCTGCACGGAGTCCGGCATTGCAAGCAGCCGGGAAACCCCGATTGTCCGGTAATCGGACAAAACGAATTCGTTCCCGGGCACAATACGTTGCCGTTCCATCAACCGAGCCATTATCCACAACGATGATTTCATATGACGTATGACGATCAGTATATTTTCGAATGGCATCGATACATGGCTTCAGCAGATCCAGTCCGTTGTACGTCGGAATAATAATACTCGTCAGTGTCATCTGGCGTTCCTCCTGTAGGCCACTTCGGCACGGGAAATGGATCGGGCTTGTGACTTATTGCCGCCCATATCCAGCCAGGTTGCAATCGCCTCCAGATGGTCGCCAATAATCAATCGGGCGACTTCGTTGCCGCTGCCCATATTGGTGGAACGCAGGCGATTGGAACGAATGACATCCACCTGACTGGGTGCAGTCACTTTTAATCCGTGCTGAATGGCTAGACTTTGCGCCTTGGGAGGAACGGCCAGCGCCTCCGGTTTTACGATCTGGATCATGTTACGCGAGAGGGCATGAGGTACGGCCGTCAACGAATTAGAACCCAGATCCGATCGATTAAGCACTCGGTTGAGATATGCTTTGATCCGACTCACTTCATCCTGGCGGGCAAATGGAGGCAATAGGGATGAAAGATTGTTCAGCGCCACATCATCTCCCCGGTCGACCGCATACAGAAACGGGGCGAGTTGCTCTGCCGGGACGATCATATCCCCATCCACAAAGAGAAGGGTCTCCGCCTCCGTCATCTTGGCCCCTAAGGCGCGGCCCACATCATGTCCCGCCCGGTCAGGTTCATAGACCAGCGTGATACCAGACTGTTCAAGCACCTGTGTCAGACTGTTGTCCGTTGTTCCATTCAATACCACAACGATATCTGTCAGCGGTAACCGTTTCAGTTGTACAAGTACTTTCCCTAGCGTAAGTTCCTCATTGCAGGCACAGACGACTGCAGCAGCAGGTTTATTAAGGGCAAGTGGAATGATATTCAATGAACGTCCCGCAGCGTGACCATAACCCTGCATGAATGCTTTCCCTGCCTGCATTGCAGCAGAATAGCCCCTTAGCTCCGCTGAGATCGCAGCCTCATACTCCTGCCATGTAGAATGTGCATGTTGTTCAATCGATTGCTCATTTTCCAACGTCTTGCGTCCGGCCCGTTGCCCTGCGCTGAATGCTTCATGAAATACGGACTTGTTCGTTGTCGACCTACTCGCTGCTGCATTCTTTAGCAGCGATTTAGTCATGCTCTTCCTGCCCTTGTTTCTGGCTCTGTTCCTTGTTGTTCGTCTGCCTGCTGTCCGCTGACGACGGACGCCCCCTGAACGCTCCTTCATTTTCTCACCTCCAGCATGTTGCATCTTTTGACGAAGTTTCTTTCTGAATTTATGCAACATGCTCACCTCGTCAGGCTACGAACACGCTGCAGATCGGAATGTCCTCCGCGTGGACCAAGCGTATCGGTTATCCACCTGATCGCTGTCAGATGGTCATTCCATACCACTTGACTGAGCGGGTCAGTTCCACTTCGTTTCTTGACTCGAACTGCATTCATTTTGCCTACAGGCACATGATGAACGGCACGCACCTTCAACCCGCTGGTAACCGCCTTTGCATGTGCCAACGGTGGAATCTCCAGTGTGTCCGTACCAATCAATTCAAGTGCCCTGCGATTTAATGCATGTGGAATGGCTGTCATGGAAGCCCCTCGCAGATCAGGTCTGGCGAGCATGCTGTTCAGCGCATGTTTGGCCTCTACCACAGGGTGAACAGGGGTACGTGCCACCGGTCCGTTATAATCATTAAGTGCCACATCCGTCCCATCCAGAATCGCTCGCACATAAGGCGCGAGATGTTCTGCCGGAATTGGAATGTCTGCATCCGTGAACAACAGCACCCTGCCACGAGCTGCCGCTGCACCGATTCTTCTTCCTCCATCATGCCCCAAAGCTTCGACATAACGAAGCACCTGCGCCCCCGCCTTTTTTGCCACTGCTGCCGTCCCATCCGTTGAACCATTCACAATAACTAGCACTTCAGCATCACGGCATATACGCAGCGCCTGACGGACGACTGCACCAATGGTTCGCTCTTCATTCATGGCAGGTATAATGACCGAAAGCAGTGGTTTATGCGAGTTCGTCGAATCCTGTGCAAGTGTCTCGCTCATCGCATGCTCAGCTCCGAATGCAGGCAATTCCGTTTGCTCCACGGGTGGAATTACGTACTTGTAGGCCTTTGTACCCTTTTTATAAGCAGATTTCAAACGACCCTTCTTTAATTGAGCTTTTCTTTGTGCCAGATTCAATTTGGCTGCATAAAAAGCTGTATTTCCGCGTTTTTGCAACACAGTCACCTCCCGGGTGTACATCATCGGCATGCAAAGGGAGTACACGTTATTCTATGTATTCATGAAGCAGTGGAAACGGCGTATGTCCTTGAACCAAGCAGGTTCTGTCTGCCACCAGGCTCAGTCAATCCATTTATTTAGACATAATTCGTCAAAATATGCGAAATATGCTATGGCTCCCCTACTTCAGACACAATTTTAAAAAAAATTTAAAATTGCATCTTTTCCAAACTTTTACATTGTGATAATATACGTTGCAAGCAGTCAATTGACAAAAAAATCCTAACGAGGAACGCACGTTCTTTCAAAATTTTTTTTATTCCTGTTAATTGACCTTAGGTTAATTATGCATGCAGGAGGATACAGGAGACTGTGTTTTCGCTTTGTTGCATGTACCTTGAAAGGAGTGATGCCGTTCAATTCGTAATTCAGTTTTTGTTATGTGAACCCGGAACGAACACCCCGGCTCCGTAAGAACATCTTCTGCTTCGCAAGTGGACAAGACCCCTGGCATCTGAAAGAGGAACCACACTGAACGATTAAGCCTCATGGCTGAACCGAATAAACGGTACTCCTTTGACACGCCCAACCACAGGCATACAGGCTCTGCCGACTTTGTTCCATATCGTTTCTTGTCGTATTCCACGTTTCAGATTCAGCCCCACACTCCGCGCTGCCCAAGTTGCAGACGGAACTCCAACCGAGATTGGCATAATCATGTATTTTCCAAAAAATCATATTGAGAATGGGAGAGTTTACTATGAAATTTGCTAAAGTTATGCCAACAATTCTTGGAGGAGCACTTTTGCTCGCTTCCGTATCGTCTGCTGCTGCAGCTCCATTGTCTGATCAGTCCATTCCATTGCAGGCCCCTTATGCCTCTGAGGAGGGTATCCAGTTGAACAGCGGCTCTGACGAAACGATCTTCAATTTCCTTGGACAACAGGAACAATTCCTGAATTCCGACGTGAAATCCCAACTCAAAATTATTAAAAGAACTACGGACACCTCTGGTGTAAGACACTTCCGCCTGAAACAATACATTAAGGGAATTCCAGTCTACGGTGCCGAGCAAACGATCCACCTAGACAAAACAGGCCAGGTTTCATCCGCACTTGGAGATCTCCCACCGGTTGAAGAACAAGCCATCCCTAATGACGGTGTCGCTGAAATTAGTGCAGAAGATGCGATCAAGATTGCATCGGAAGAAGCCACTTCCCGCGTTGGAGAGCTTGGCGAACCACAGAAAACCCCTGAAGCCGAGTTGAACATTTACCACAATGAAGAGGACAACCAAACCTACCTTGTTTACATTACCGAAGTCAATGTGCTTGAACCAGCCCCATTGCGTACCAAATATTTCGTGAATGCCATTGACGGCAGTATCGTTTCACAATATGACCTCATCAACTTCGCAACAGGAACAGGTACAGGTGTACTTGGTGATACCAAAACTCTTACAACCACCCAATCCGGCAGTACCTTCCAACTGAAAGACACCACTCGTGGCAAAGGGATTGAAACCTACACCGCAAGCAATCGCTCCACCATTCCAGGTACTCTCCTGACAGATTCCGATAATGTATGGACCGATCGTGCCGGAGTAGATGCCCATGCCTATGCTGCTGCCACGTATGATTTCTACAAAAACAAATTCAACCGTAACGGTCTGGATGGCAACGGTTTGCTGATCAAATCCACGGTACATTACGGCTCCAACTACAACAACGCTTTCTGGAACGGTGTACAAATCGTTTTTGGTGATGGAGACGGTACAACCTTCACTTCCCTGTCCGGTGATCTGGACGTAGTTGGTCACGAATTGACTCACGGTGTCATTGAGAACACAGCCAATCTGGAGTACCGCAATGAGCCGGGTGCATTGAACGAAGCCTTCGCAGATATCTTCGGCAACACCATCCAAAGCAAAAACTGGTTGATCGGTGATGACATTTACACACCTAACATTTCAGGCGATGCACTGCGCTCCCTTTCCAACCCTACATTGTATGGACAACCTGACAAATACAGTGACCGTTATACTGGAACAGCAGACAACGGCGGCGTTCATACCAACAGCGGTATCATCAACAAAGCGTACTATCTTGCAGCTCAAGGCGGCACGCATAACGGTGTGACTGTAACTGGAATTGGACGCGATAAAGCCATTCAAATCTTCTATAGCACACTCGTGAACTACCTGACGCCAACATCCAAATTTGCTGCGGCAAAAACAGCCACCATTCAAGCAGCCAAAGATCTGTACGGTGCAACTTCCGCTGAGGTTACTGCGATTACCAAAGCTTATCAAGCTGTAGGACTGTAAAAACACATTTGTTGTTGAACTCATATTAAATCGTTCAGACACCCCTCATCGTCCGAGCGGAGCAAGCTTATATATGAAAAAAAGCGGTGTCCCGGACAAATCCGGGAACCGCTTTTGTCTATTTAAACATGTGAAATCATTCGTCTACAGTTATCTTGAATGAAAACACATGATCCCGCACTCTTACACGGAAGGCCCGGCGGCAATCCATGACAACAAACCATAGGTGTGTGTGGAGCCCGCAGTACGTGACACTTCCAGTACGGCTTCATCTTCACTCTGGGAGAGGAGCGACACCTGAAATCCCCGATCATTACACATGGCTACAATCACATAATGCTCCGATATAAACGACTCCTCAAAGGCCACCGTTACTTCCACACATTCTTCATCCTCAGGCAATATAAAGGCCTCCATACCGAACTGCTGCACGACAGGCTGACGGCTGACACTCCGTACAGGCTGGAATGCCAGATGTTTGGCCTGAACGGCTCCGGATTGCAGCTGATTGCTACCCACCGCTTCATCACACAAATGTTCCTGCGTAACCGATTGAGGGTCGAGCTTATACTCTACAATATTGTCAGTCTCTTGTGGCTGTTCGATATAAGACGGATTAGTCTGAGCTGTATCATCTGTCGTCAATGAATCTGCCAATGACTCTATCCACTGCTCCGTCTGACCCAGCTGCTCTTGCTGTTCCCCCAGCTGCTCTTGCTGTTCCCCAAGCTCCTGATTCGATGTCTGGTGAATCTGTGTTTCCTCCAGACCGGCAATCGGCAGTGCCTCGACGATTGCTTGCTGTGATAGCTGTACAACCTCACTTTCTGCTTGAAGCAATGCCTCTTGTCTTTTGATAGCTGCCAGCTGCCCCAGCGTTTCTCCACTGAACTGACGAATCGCATTCCATATCTCTTCGCTCAAATGCGCCGGACCTACAATGCCCGCATTCAAGTGATTAGAGGTAATACTTTGTTCACTCAGTTTGCTGCCGTTCACGCTACCATCTGCCAATTTGGCACTTGTGACGGACCCATTTTGCAGATGGATCCCACTTACCGATTCCTCTTCCAGATGGGTTGTGCGAATACTGCGTTCTTGAATATGATCAGCAAGAATCGTTCCATCTTGAATATGCCGAGATTGCACACTTTTGTCTGCCATGTGGACAGCCGATACCGCACCTTCAAGCAATTTATTGCCGTTTACACTGCTGTCGGCCAGTTTGGCACTTGTTATGGAACCATTGTGCAGGTGAATCGCACTTACCGATTCCGCTTTGAGGTGGGAGATCCCAATGCTGCGCTCTTGAATATGGTCAGCATGAATCGCTCTCTCTTGGATATGACGGGATTGCACACTTCCATTTGCAATATGGACATCCGACACCGCATCTTCAAGCAATTTGCTGCTGCTCACACTGCCATCGACCAGTTTGGCACTCGTTACAGACCCATTTTGCAGATGAATTGCACTTATTGCTTCCTCTTCCAGATGGGATGTGCCTATGCTGTGCTCCTGAATATGGTCAGCAAGGATCGCTCCTGCCTGGATATGGCGAGTTTGCACACTTTCCGATGCGATATGAATCCCCGATACAGCATCTTCGAGCAATTTGCTGCCGTTTATGCTACCGTCGGCCAGTTTAGCAATCGTTACGGACCCATTTTGCAGATGAACCGCACTTACTGCTTCCTCTTCCAAATGGGATGTGCCTATGCTGCGCTCCTGAATATGATCAGCATGAATGGCTCCTGCCTGAATATGCCCGGATTGCACACTTTCCGATGCGATATGAATCCCGGATACCGTACCTTCGAGTAACTTGCTGCCGTTTATACTGCCGTCCGCCAGTTTGGCACTCGTAACAGATCCATTTTGCAAATGGATTGCACTTACCGACTCCTCTTCCAAATGGGCTGTGCCTATGCTGCGCTCTTGAATATGACCAGCAAGGATTGCTCCCTCCTGAATATGACGGGATTGCACACTATCGTCTGCAATGTGGATATCCGATACCACTCCTTCAAGCAACTTGCTGCCGTTTACACTGCCGTCGGCTAACTTGGCACTTGTTACAGATCCATTTTGCAGATGAATGGCACTTACTGCGTCCTCTTCCAAATGAAATGTGCCTATGCTCCGCTCTTGAATATGGTCAGCAAGGATCGCTCCTTCCTGGATATGGCGGGACTGCACACTTTCGGACGCGATATGGACCCCCGACACCGCATCTTCGAGCAACTTGCTGCCGTTTACACTGCCGTCGGCGAGTTTGGCACTTATGACGGACCCATTTTGCAGGTGAATCGCACTTACTGCTTCCTCTTCCAGATGGGTTGTGCCTATGCTTCGCTCCTGAATATGGTCAGCATGGATGGACCCTTCCTGAATATGCCCGGATTGCACGCTTTCGGATGCGATATGGATCCCCGATACCGTACCTTCGAGCAATTTACTGCCGTTTATACTGCCGTCCGCCAGTTTGTCACTCGTTACAGATCCATTTTGCAAATGAACCGCACTTACTGACTCCTCATCCAGATGAATTGAGCCAATGCTGCACTCTTGAATATGATCAGCAAGAATTGCTCCTTCTTGGATATGGCGGGTTTGCACACTTTCGTCTGCAATGTGGGTAGCCGATACTGTCCCTGCGGCTAATTTGCTGCCATCAACACTACCACTCGCCAGTTTGGAGCGTGTTACAGACTCATCCTGTAATATAATCGTACTTACCGCTTCTTCTTCCAGATGAGACGTTCCGATGCTGCGTTCATGGATATGATGAGGAAGAATCTCACCATCTTGAATATGACGAGAATGTACAGCTCCTTGCTGCAGGTGAACAGCACTTGTCGACTCTGCCTGAAGATGCAAACCACTGATCAAACCTGGCTGAAGATGAGCCGCTGTAATTGATAAAGGTGCCAGATGGTCTGTTTCGACAGATCCAGGTGCCAAGTGATGGGATGTGACCACCTGTTCAGCAATATGCTCCTCATGAATGATATCTGCCTTCAGATGCTGTGAGCTCACTACTTGAGCTCCCAAATGCTCAGACTTCACGCTTCCTTCAACCAGATGGACGGATTGCACAACGGATGGCTGCAAGTGCTCGCTACCTACAGCAGCCTGTTGTAATTCTGTCCCGGATACTGAGTCTGCTGTCAAATGGTCCGCAGTTACGGACCCATGCCGCAGTTTGTTGCCAGTAATACTGCCATCGGCGAATAATTCTGGTGAACGTATTTCCTCCGACAAATGTTCCAGTGAAACGGCATGCTGCTTCAGGTGATAACCGCGAATGGTTCCTGCTGGAATATGTTTGGCGTTAATGCTTTCTGCCATAATCTTGGAAGAAGTTACGCTGCCGTCTGCCAATTTAGCTGACGTGACAGCAAAATCCGCCAGTTTATCTGTAGCAACACTCTCTGGTGAGAGCTTGGGGGAGGTAACCGCATGATCTGCCAGATGTGGCGGAAAAATGGACCCACCAGCCAGCTGGACTGAAGTTACACTACCAGGAGCCAATTTGTCTGCTGTGACCGCCGCCCGTGCAATAGCGTCCGTTTCAACACTGCCCGGCTGAAGATGAGGTACACCTACGGCATGTTCTGTCAGGTGCTCCGATTTCACTGCATAAGGTCTCAGGGCCTCGGATCCCACGCTGCCTGGAGCCAGATGTGTACCTGTGACTCCACCGCTCGCAAGATGCGAGGATATGACACTTCCCGGGGCAAGCACTCTGCTGCTAACCGATGCCGTTCCAAGTTTTTCTGTTGTCACACTTCCATCCGCGAGCTTAACGTCTGTAACGGCAGCCTCCTGCAATTCATACGTACCTACGGCCGACTCTGCAAGATGCCGCTCAGACACCACGCCATCTGCGAGAGCATCTCCGGACACACTTCCAGTAGATAGATGGGTTGCCTCGATGCTTCCACTTGCAATGTGAATGGAGTGAATTGCGGAATTGTCCACATGTACCGGCGTGATTCCACGATTCGCAATGTGTTCCGCACGAATAGACCCTTTGGCAAGATGTTTACCCTGTACGGCTTCATCCGCAATTTTGGAAGAAATGACGCTCTGATCAGAGATCTTGGAGGCCGTAATTGACTGTTCCAGCAATTTTGCTGTTCCAACAGACTGGTCTGCCAGTTTGCTGCTGGTTACTGCACCTTCCGTCAAATGCTCACTGCCCACTTCTCCATTGCCAATCTGCTCCTTGCCAACTGCATGAGCGCGAATCTGGCTTGAACCGATTGAACCGTCCAGTAGATGTCTTCCACTTAGCGAACCCTCAGCTAAATGTCTTGTTTGTATGGAACCATCCTCAATCTGGTCACTTCCAATACTGCCATTAGATAGTTGTGAACGACCGACAGCCCCTTCTGCCAGATGTGTCTGTTTAACAGCACCTGCCTGAATATGGTGAGACTCGATGGATAGTTCTTCGATTTTGCTGCCTGTGACAGCACCTTCACGAATTTTGGATGTAGTCACCGCATCGTCAGCCAGTTTGGAGGTATGCACAGCTCCTCCCGTGAGATGCCTTGTATCCACGCCGCTAATCGCGATCTTGTCTCCAGTTACAGAATGATTCTTGATTAATTCTTCCGTAACCAGCATGCGGCTGAGATGTCTTGTGCCGATGGAACCGTCGGCAATTTTGGCTGAATCGATTACCTGGTTGCCAAGCTTCTGAGAAGTAATGCTGCCATCTCTGATTTTCTCACCAGCAATAGAAGCATTTCGTATTTTGTGACCGGACACGGAGCCGTCAATCAGGTGCTCCTCGGATACAGACGCTTCCGCAAGTTTCGCGGAAACAATTGCCCCGTCTGCAATGTGAATGCTGGTCACCGCATAATCCTGCAATGCTTCACTGCCGACCGCATCCGGTTTCAGCTTGGAAGCGTCCACAGAGAACGGAGCCAGTTTGCTCTCCGTGACAGCAAATTCACTCAAGTCATCCGTGTAGATATAGTGTCCGGTATGACCCGGCATCTGGTTCTGGTTCAGGATCTGCAGCCGGTCCTTGCTTACTGTCTCCTGTTTGTTGATGCCCTGCTCTTCTTCCAGAGCAAGCGGAGCCACGCTGCTGACCTGAATCTGCTTTTCCGGGCTATCTTGCGTCTCGACTTCCTTGCTATCAGACTCTACGGGTTCCGGCTTGATGATTTTGTCTACGATCTCTAGGTCTTCCAGCTCGTTCGTTGTAGCAGGTAGTTCCGTTGATTCGGATAGGAAATCTTCTGATGCCTGAATGGCCCTCGAAACTCGTTTATTTGTATTCAAGCGTTCTTCCCTATTCAGAGTGAAACCTGAGTTCATTGTATCTGACCGTCGATTGGTCAGTTCCAGTTCCTTAAATTTGGGACTCACATGCCGCAGTTTCGGCGTAGGAACCTTCTTATTGCCTTTTTTACTCATGCAGCTAGCTCCTTCCTCTGACGTTCGTCTCCGGCATCATATGCTTCGATATAGGCATCTGCCACTTCAAATCACGACTTTTGCTGATAACATTGGATGAATGTAGGAGTCAACATGCGAATGATGTACCTGTCCATGGCGAAATAGGCTGTGCCCGGCTATAGATGAAAGGCGGCTGTCCACGCCCTTGATCCAGCAATGTCATACGATACTCCATAAGCATTTCGTATAAATCCGTAAAATGACTTCCAATCCGCACTGTAAAACCCGCCTCTATCTGGATTGAACGGAAGCGGAAGGCTAACAAGAACATGTCGGTGCATATCGATGCATCATGATTCCGGTCTACGTTATCGTGATGTCCATCATGCGGTGACAGGCCGGCATTCCATGAATGGATGATCCATGGTCGCGATAACATTGAAGGAGGAACGGTCATGCTACAAGAAACGATCGGCATTATGTTCGATTCACGCATGTACCGGGGGATACCGGCTGGAAGGACGGGTCAGGAATCACTCGCGAATTATGAACAGGCAGCGGCCTGTTATGGATTAACCCCTTGTTTTTTGCGGCTGGAGGATGTGGATTCGGACAACAAAACCTGTTTTGCTTATGTAAAAAAAGAGGGCATATACGTTCGTCAAAGGATGCCATTGCCCTCCGTTATTCATAACCGGGCTCTCCAGCTTCGCCGTACGGAGCAGCATCAGGTGACCAAACTGCTGTTGCAGGGCATACAGGTATACAATGTACGTAATCGATACCGCAAAGACCACATTCACGAGATGCTTTATCAGGACCCCGGTCTCAGGCAACATCTCCCCCGCGCGGTCAAAGCTACACCTGAGTCTTTGGCATATATGATGGAACATTACGATGATCTGGTGATCAAGCCATGCAGCGGAAGCATCGGTCACGGCATCATGCGGATTTTCCAAAAGGATGGTCAATGGAAACTGACATGTGAGACAAGGACTTCACGTAAGGGATGGGCCACCTTTCGACTGAGTAAGGGACAACTGCCATCAGCCACCCTGCGCCGTATTTTCCGTCATGCCTATCTCATTGAAGAGCGTATACCTCTGGTTCGTTATCAAGGAAGACCCGTAGATCTGCGGGTATCTGTGCAACGTGGAAGTGACGGTTTGTGGGGGATCACGGGCATATTCGCCAAGGTGGCTCCTGCTCATACGTTTGTCACGAATATCGCCCAAGGCAGCAAAGTCCTGACGCTGGCTGAAGCCGTTGACTTGGAGACAACAGACTGGCATGTACTTGAACTGGAGGCCAGAATCCGGTCTGTCGGACTCCGAATCGCACGGACTCTGGCTTCGAGCCTGCCACATCTTGCGGACCTTGGACTTGATCTGGGCATAACAGAGAAGGGCCAGATTTATTTTATCGAATGCAACGGAAGGGATCAGCGCTACGGTTTCCGCAAGGCCGGGATGAAGGAGCATTGGAAAGCCAGCTACCGGCAACCCATGGCTTACGGACGTCTCCTGCTGGAGCAGAATTCGCGCATACCGCGGCAACCCCAGACGTATGATCGTGGCCTATATTGATTTCGTGGGCATTCTGTGTCAATATTATGCAGAACGGCCGGTCCTGCCGGCCTTGAAGTTCGCACTAACCCTAAGGGGGATATTCATGGCAAAAACGCTGTTGCGGTTAATGACCGAGCTTTCTTCTCGCAAATGGATCTCCCGGACTGTGGGAGCCTTCTCCAAGAGCCGGGGAAGCAAGGCATTTATCCCTTATTTTGTCCGGACCTACGACATCCCTGTTCAGGAAGCTGAGAAAGACTGGAAGGAATATCGTTCTTTGAATGATTTCTTTACCCGTAAACTTAAACCGGGCATGCGCCCGCTTGAACTTTCAGAACATGCACTGATCAGTCCGGTAGATGCCAAAATCACGGCAGCCGGTCCTGTATCTGCTGGAACGCTCCTGAATGTTAAGGGACAAAATTATACACTTGCTGAATTATTAAACCACTCACCACATCTGGAGAAGTACAAGCACGGTTATGCCTTTGTCCTGTATCTCAGCCCACGCGACTACCACCGCATTCACGCGCCTGTTAGCGGTCGCCGCATTGAGAGTGAGCATATTAAGGGCAAGGTTTATCCCGTAAATGATTTTGGTCTGACCCATATGAAATCGGTGCTGAGTCGGAACGAACGGCTCATTACGTATATTGCTCATGATTATGGAGAAGTTGCTGTCGTGAAAGTAGGCGCAATGAATGTGAGCAGCATACAGTACGCTGGTACGGATGTAAGTTCATGGGCACAAGGCGATGATCTCGCATATTTTGAATTCGGTTCCACCGTCGTACTGTTAACACAGAGCGGCACATTTGAACCGGACCCAGGCTTGCAGCCTGGCGACTCCGTCAAAATGGGAGAATTGCTCGGTCGGTTAAAACCAATCCATTGAGCAATGCGCAGATGATTCCTGAATAACAGGAGTCATCTTTTTTAATTTCAGATCTCAAGAAAGAGATTACACAGAACTTTGACCTATATAAAAAAATATAAAAAGGTACTCACAGCCGGAACACCTTTTTAGGGTAAAGTGTCCAGGCTATGAGTACCTTTTGCCGATCAGAGAATCCGATTATCCGCTTCAGAGCTATGTAGAAGTCAGGATGATTACCGTTCCCATTCCATTTATACATGCAATACGAAGCTAAGCTTCGTCATATTGGTTTTCTGACCATTCCTTAAAACCATACGTCCTGCATTTCCTCTGCCGGTTTGGAGCGGCGCAGACGGTTCCGGAAAATATTAAAGCCCCTGATAGAGCATCCCCGGTTGCGGACCCGACGTTTTCCGTTCATCACAAGTTCCCCCTTTCGATCGTCTGGAATGCTACATACTTACCCCCGCTTCCCAGAATTGAAACGTTGCCATATTCTACCGGACAGAGAGGCCCTAACGGATCTCCGACGGACTTTTGCCGGTGTACTGCTTGAACTGACGACTGAAGAAAAAGATATCGCGGTACCCAAGGGCATCTGCCACTTCGGTTACATTCATGCCGGTATGCACCAACAGATGCTCAGCCCGCTCAATGCGCATGCGGATGATATAGGATTGCACGGACGAACCAATCAATTCCTTGAACTTGATCGAGAAGTATCGAGGCGATAATCCAGCCCTTGCAGCGAGGTCTTCCACGCGATGTGTTATCCCCGGATGTTGACGAACATAGTTAGCAACCTCCTGGATGACATCAGACAACTGGTTGCTCACCTTTTTCTCCACAGGAGCTTCTGTATCTGCACGTAGCAAATGAATCATCAACTGTTTCAGAATCAGCCGGCTCTCTTCATCCCGCCCATATACATCGGATAGGAACAGTCTTACATACCGAGCCAGCAAGTGCTCAAATTCCACCGTTTCCAGTACCTCACGATAGGACTGGGGAACATCATTAACGGGTATATCTACATCAAAATGAATATACGTAAGTACCAACGGTTTTTGCTTATTATGTGTTGCAGTAGGATGATCGCCTGGCCTGAACAGAAAACAACTACCCTTGCCAACTTCATACGACCGGTCATTCAGCACAACGGTCCCTTCACCACTCCATACATAAAATAAGTCATAGTTTTGCATCGGTTTTTCCCGCTTCTGCCACTTCCATCCCGGTTCGCAGACAATTTTGGCGACGGCGGGCAAAATAACAAAAGATGACGGCGATGCCTGCAGCATGTCGCCACTCCCCCTTGAAAGTTAATCTCTTTTGCATACTGCATCAATAATGATGCGATATGTGTCTATATATGATTTCTGCTCCTGCTGGAGCGAAACGCCTTATTCCATTATACAGCGGAATTCACCGAAACGAAAATGTGCACTTCTCCCATGCTAACCTCATTCGCCTTATCCCCTCTTGAATCTCCTCCTTCTCCAGATGTGCAAAGCCAAAACACACAGCCGGAGGACCAGGAGTCAGCCGATAACGCACCGCATCGCGGAATACGACACCTTCTTCCTGAGCCAGTGCCTTGAACCGCTCGTAACTGTCGATATTCCCTTTCCATGCAGCATAAATATGCAATCCAGCATCCCCAGGCTGCATGATGAAGGGTTCCGGTAATTCCCGCTTCATCTCATTGACAAAATAAGCATGCCGTTCCCCGTAGAGACGGGTTAACCTTCTTAGATGGCGCAAATACCCTCCTCGGGCCATAAACTTCGCAAGTGCGCGCTGCTCCAGAAGGGCAGGAGGTACGGGTTCGTATAGTGCTTTTGCAGCGATCAGTGGCTGCACCAGACTGGGTGGCAGAACCGCATAACCAAGCCGGAAGGATGCAACCATCGTTTGTGAGAACGATCCGACATAGATGACCCGTTGTTCACGATCGAGTACTTTGAGCGGTTCAATCGGCCTACCTCCCCAGCGAAATTCACTATCATAATCATCTTCAATAATGACGGCATTTCGCTCCGAGGCCCATTCAAGTATGGCTCTCCGTCTGTCCAGACCTAGAACAGCTCCTGTAGGAAACTGGCGGGTTGGTGTCACAAATAACGTCTGTGCTTCCCAGGACTGCGGAATAATCCCCCCGGTATCTACTTCCGCTGGAATAATCTTTCCTCCACAGGACTTAACGGCATGAGCAATTCCCTGATATCCCGGATTTTCCAATACGACAGCGGCCCCCTCAGGGATAAGCAGCTGTACCAGCAAAGTGATGCCCTGCATGGAACCACTAAACAGCACAATCTGTGATGCCTCAGCCTGGATGCCCCGTGTCCACCTCAGATGTGATGCGATGGCCTCACGCAGTTCAGGGTCTCCGGCAGCACCACTTCGTTCATGCGATCCGCTCCGATGAACAGCGGCCAGCGCACTTTTCCATTCCGCTTGTGGGAAATGATCGGCTGGCATACGCTGTACATGGAAGTTGATGACCCTTTGCTCCCGGTCAAGGGCTGACAATTTCTCCTTTTGATTCTGAATATTCAGCGTACTCACCCGCTCTCCCCATGGAGAAAGTTGAATGATTGCCTCCTGTTCCGCATGTTCCTGTGCTGTTATGGTGTCCGAAACAAAAGTCCCTCTTCCCCTATGTGCCCGCACATAACCATCGGCGAGCAGCATGTCATATACCTGGGCTACGGAGCCGCGTGACATTTCATATTGACGTGCCAGCTCTCGGGTGGAAGGCAGTCTTGTGCCTCCAACCAGCGTCCCAGCATGAATGGCGTCACGCAAAGCATGGTACAATGCCTCGTATTTGTAGCGGTGTTGAAGCTCGTATGAATCCATAGGCAGCCACAATTCCATCATGCACCTCTTTTTCTGAAAAAATTGGTCTATTAAAGTGAATGTAAATTGGATCTTTTTATATGTCAATGTAGGTTCTATTGTTATGGCTAAAGTACAGCGATCTAATCCACATGCCTTTCAAGGGGGAACAACGATGAGAAGAAAAGAATTCAATGTAGATGAAGAGCAGGAAATGATAACATTTCTGGACCAATGCTCCTTTGGTTTCCTGGGAACGGTCAGTCCGGACGGGCAGCCACGGGTGACACCGCTAAACTTCGTATATATGGATGGTTGTTTTTATTTCCACGGCAGTCTTGCCGGAGAGAAGATGAAGCAGATCAAGCAGGATTCCTCTGTCAGTTTTACCGTGGCAGAAGAGTTTTCCCTGATTCCATCTTATTTCAGTGATCCGGAGTTAGCTTGTCCGGCAACCTCTTTTTTCAAAAGTGTAATGGCATTCGGTCAGGCAGAGCCGATTCAGGATTTGGACATCAAGGGCAAGGTTCTGCAACGCTTTATGGAGAAACTCCAGCCGCAGGGCGGATATATCCCCATTGATGCAGCTGATCCCCGCTACAAGGGTAATCTCAAAGCCGTTGCTGTGGTCCGCATTGTTCCTGAACGGATGAGTGCCAAGTTCAAATTTGGACAGAACCTCTCGGCTGAACGCTTTGATCATATTAGCGGCGAACTGGAACAGCGTAACGAAGGACGAGATGCGGAAACTGCCGAAATGATGCAGAAATATTGTCCTTTTCATCAGAAATAACATCCATTTTCCATACTATAATCAATCGGGAGAAGTAACATTAACCTAACTCAAAAACACCTGCAACAACGCGGTGAAGTGATAAAACTGTCATTATGCGTAATTTCCGTGACGGGGGCAAGGCAAGGTGTTATAATGTTAGGCAGTTGAATCCCAAAGACTTGGAAGGATGAAAAGAATGAATCCACTGGCTGAACAGTTGAACGAAAGTATTCAGGCAGGCAGCAGTCACGTCTACTCCATGCTGTCGCAGCTCGGCAAAGAAATCTATTTTCCAAAAGAAGGTATCTTGAGTCAGTCTGCTGAAGCAGCAAGTCTGGCCAAAACCTACAATGCTACGATTGGTATTGCTCTTGAGGGTGGCGTGCCGATGCACTTAGCTGTTATTCAGGATAAGCTGTCCGCATACCAACCGAAGGATTTGTACCCTTACGCTCCGCCTGCAGGAAAGCCTGAGTTGCGGACCGTATGGAGAGACAAGATGCTGAAGGAAACACCTTCCCTTGAAGGTAAAACGTTTGGTAACCCCATTGTGACTAACGCATTAACTCATGGACTGAGTATCGTAGCCGACCTGTTCGCCGAAGAAGGGGACGCTGTTATATATCCGGATAAAAACTGGGAAAATTACGAGCTGACCTTCGGAATTCGTCGTCACGGCGAGTTAGTTCATTATCCCCTGTTCGATGATCAATTGAACTTCAACAGTGCAGGCCTACTCGAAGCGTTGCTTGCGCAGAAGGACAAAGGCAAAGCAATCGTGCTGTTGAACTTCCCGAACAACCCGACAGGTTATACGCCTGGAGCCGAAGAAGCAGATGCGATCGTGGATACGATTCTTCAAGCGGCTGAGGCTGGTGTGAACGTTGTTGCTGTGACAGATGATGCCTACTTTGGTCTCTTCTTCGAAGATTCCATTCACGAATCCCTGTTTGGCAAACTGGCGAACCTCCACCCACGTGTGTTGACTGTCAAAGTTGACGGTGCCACGAAGGAAGAATTCGTATGGGGCTTCCGCGTTGGATTCATCACGTACGCCCATGAAGATGCTGCAGTTCTCCATGCTCTGGAGCAAAAAACACTCGGTATTATCCGGGCAACCATCTCCAGTGGTCCGCATCCTTCCCAAACTTTTGTACTGGATGCGCTGAAGGCACCTGAGTTCGAAGCACAGAAGCTGGAAAAGTTTGAAATCATGAAAGGCCGCGCCAACAAAGTAAAAGCCATCCTCGATAGCGATAAATACGGTGAGGTATGGGATTACTATCCGTTCAACTCCGGTTACTTTATGTGTCTGAAGCTGAAGGATGTGGGCGCAGAGCAACTCCGGACCCATTTGCTACAGAAATACGGCGTCGGTACCATTGCGCTGGGTGAGGCTGATCTTCGGATTGCCTTCTCCTGTATTGAAGAATCCGGACTGGAAGATCTGTTCGATACGGTCTATCGTGGAGTTTTGGATCTACAGACAACTTAATTCATATGCAGTAATGCTTATCCAAATAAATAAGTCAGGGAGCGGAATAGCGTCCGTTTCCTGACAAATATGAACCCCTTTGTATCCTGATGAATATCTCTCGATACAAAGGGGTGTTTTGTGTTCCACCCTGAAAACGTATTACTATCTTGACGGGCAAATGCCCAAAACGATGATTTTCAGGCTCTACCGGGCAACGGCCCAATCAGCCTATCCCCAAAGCACATAATATACGATGTACGCAAGGGCGTGCCCAACACCACTTGAAAGGGGAATGACCATGTCTGGAGTAGTTGAAGAAACAAGAGGCGGTTATGGATGCGGCGGTTACGGAGGAGGATTTACAAATACAGGTGCCATTCTCGTTCTGTTCATCTTGCTCGTCATTATCACAAAATCGTTCCTCTGTTAGTTCATACGTCCTCACCAGGAGTCGGAACAAGGTAAGCTGACTGTAGCACAAAGAAGGGTATTCCGGGATACAGCTCGGAATACCCTTCTTTTGTTATGTTACGCAAGCGTCCCTAGTCGGCGTTGCCATTGAACGTTAACTAGTCAGACGCTCGATCGTTCATTCATCCTCTTCTTCCTTCAACCACTTGTTGCCCTGAGAACGTCGCATCAAGTAGATGACCAGCACACCAAGGACCAGTGCTGCTCCGATCATGCTCAGTCCATTCCATCCCGCAACCAGCATCGGCAGCCACATGAGCAAGGCAGTCAGTGCATGCAGATTCGAGATGAACCCCAGCACCTGGGAACGACGACTTTCTCCCGAGATGGGATAAATCATAATCCAGAACGATTCACCATGACTGCGACGCAGTGCACCCAGTTGCACACCCACAAGCAGCAGGAAGAACAGGTATACACCAATCCCAAAATAACTGCCTGCCGTCCACCAGGACAGCAGCATGCCCAGTACAACCAAGCGCACAACGATAGAGAACACTTCAGTTCGGATGAACGTTTTGGTGATCAGATAGCGATAGGCTTTCCCTGCGTTCCACGGGAGGCCACTCCCCCATTTGCTGAGCCAGCGGCGAGAACTTACTTTTTGGCCTGATGAAGGCACATCTACGAACCATCCCAGCGTGCGCATCACTCGTCCAGCCTGGCCCTGCTCCACCTGAATGAGACGGTCCCATGAAACCCGATGTTTCAGAGGGATACGCAGAGCAACGATATAAACGATGGCCAGCAGCAGCAGGAACCAGATACTGCGCTGTGGAGGCTGCCACAACCAGGCGGCAATCGCCAGTATAGCCAAAGCCCATCGGAGCAAACGATATCCTCTAGCGGCACCGATTTGCACCATGCGTAGTTCTTGCCAAGCCCCATAGCTTGATAACCCTTTCCACAACAGAAGAAGCAGGATAAACCAGCCAAATGGCCTTGCATCCTGATCTGCTCGAACATAGAGCGGCCATAACGTTACAAATACGAGCAGCATACCCAAGGTTTTATAGATAATGCCACGAGCGAAGCTGTTTTTCAGATATTCGTGCATCCGATACTCCTGCGGACGTAAAAATACGATGTCTGCCGGATGCAGATATGTACGATAGCTGCTAAACAGCACCAGTGGCGCCAACAACAGCAACGTAATCCATCGAATCGGAAATCCCGCCGGAATGTGCTGTACAAACGATGTATACCAGGCGGAGAACGCAATGACGAGAAATAAGAACACCATGGCTACGCCGCTCTGAATGACATAACCCAGATAAGGAAGAATTCCATTCCAGAATCCCGTGCGTCTTTGCTTCCATAACTGCTTGAGATCCATGCTTAATCCCTGCCTTGTACAAGGGAATAGAACATATGCTCCAACGTGGCATCCGATTCCCCGAATTGAGTACGCAGCTCATTCAGCGTCCCTTGAGCAATGACCTGTCCTCTGTGCAGGACAATAAAACGGTCACAGTAATTTTCAATGGTGGACAGAATGTGTGAACTCAACAAAATGGATGATCCCGAAGCCTTCATTTCAAGCATAAAATCAAGCAAAGAGCGGATTCCGAGGGGGTCAAGTCCCAGGAAAGGCTCATCAATGATATAGAGTGGCGGACCTGCCACAAAGGCACACATGATCATGACCTTTTGCCGCATACCTTTGGACAGGTGGGTCGACAGACTTGTACTTTTCTCATTCATTCGGAACAAGTCCAGCAGTTTCTCCGTACGCTTTTTGAAATCAGCCTCAGAAACACCATATGCTCTGGCCGTAAACTCCAGATGCTCCATGACTGTCATCTCGTCGTACAACTCAGGAGATTCCGGTACAAAGGCCATGGCGGATTGATATACCTGTGGGTCTTCGTCCCGCTTCTTGCCCATGACCCGCACTTCTCCCTGCTGCGGGGTCATCAATCCTAAAATATGCTTCATCGTAGTACTTTTTCCAGCACCGTTTAATCCGATCAGTCCGACCATTTCTCCGCGCCCAACTTCAAGATCGATGCCATGGAGGACGGGCCGTTTGGCACTATATCCTCCGCTTAGCCCGTTGATTTTCAATACGGGTGGTTGAACGTTATCCATCTATCCCTGCACCTCTTTCGTCAGGTTTTATTCTTCAGAGCGTGGCTCTTTACCTTTGCTCCATTTGGGAGCGCCCTTGTTCTTGCGATCCTGGTCCCGTTCTGTTCTGCCTGTATTGCCAGCTGGCTTGCCGCCCGCCGGACGTTGATTCGGAGCAGCAGTTCTGGCGCCGCCATTGCGGCTGGCCTGACCTGGTTTACGATCCCGGGACTGCCCTGGTTTTCTGGAGAAAGAATGCCCTTCAGGCCGCGTATCCGGACGAGGATCAGCCTCCAGCACTTTACCCCCGAACAATACACGTTCCGGCAATTCGATTCCTAGTTCCCGCGCAAACTTGCGCATAATGAAAATTTGCGTTTCGTCCACGATCGACAACACGATACCACTACGACCCATACGACCAGTTCTTCCTGCACGGTGAACATAGTGTTCCGAATCAAATGCAGGGTCATAGTTAATGACCATCGGCAAACCTTCAATATCCAGTCCTCTGGCTGCAACCTCGCTCGCGATCAGCAGTTGCAGTTTGCCGTTGCGGAATGCAGATAGCACGTTGCTGCGGGTCACTTTGTCAGCATCTCCATACAGCGCAGCTGCGGAGAAGCCCAGATGATTCATTTTCGCTTCAACCTCGCCAATATCCTCGGTAGCATTCACAAAGACAATGGCACGATCCGGGTTATACTGTCTAACCAGACGTCGCAGCATATCAATTTTGTTACGGTTTTCTTCCACAAAATAAAAATGCTCCAGTCCTGCCGCGGTTGCCCGGTCCGGTTCAATTCCGATCTGTACCGGCTCTTTCATCTCCCGCTTCGCAAGTCCTGCGGTATGTTCATCGATCGTTGCTGACAGGAAAATGAGCTGACGGTCGCGCAGGGCACTGCGCAATACGAAGTCCACGTCACTTACCCCGCCGAGCTGGAATACCTGGTCTGCCTCGTCAATAACAATCGTGGAGACGTTGTGCATTTTCAGCTTTTTCAGCGTGATCAGTTCCTTCAGACGTCCTGGCGTTCCTACAACCAGTTCCGGGTGTTCACGCAGCTTCTCGATCTGACGTTTTACTGCGGCGCCGCCAATTAGCCCCAGAACGCCAATTTTGCGTTCTTCTCCATATCTCTGTGCTTCGCGTACAATCTGCATCGCCAGCTCTTGTGTAGGAGCTATGATGAGCTTCTGTGTCCCTTTCACATCACTTTTGATCGATTGCAGCAATGGCAGCAGATAGGCGAGCGTCTTGCCTGTTCCCGTCTGAGATTTCGAAACCACATCGCGACCTTCCAAAATAACCGGGATCGTCTGTGCCTGTACCGGTGAAGGTTCGTTGATGCCATGTCTGGCGAGTACAGCCTCAAGATCCTGTTCTACGCCAATTGAAGCAAATGTTTGATTCGTCATGTATGTCCATCCTTTAAATTTATTCGTTATGACGCTATATACATTCAACTAATAAATATTTACACTAACACTCCGATGACAGAACAACCTTCCGATCGCTGTTATCCCCAGATTTTTTTGATTCATTTTTGAAAAGGGGAAATCCGGGGATAGCGTATGCTTCCGATGTAGCTTTCTTTTAGAAAGCTTTTAGGCGAAGTGTATGCTTTCGAAGTAGCTTTCTTGCAGAAAGCTTGTAGCTTCGCTTCTTCAGGTTATTTCTGTCCTCTCCGTTATCGTGTAAATGTTTAGTTGAACATATATAGCCCTGCTTGTACTAATAAAACCGAAGCCTGTCATCACATTACCTTTCATTATATGCGAAAAAAGCCTCCGGACCAAATCTTATTCATGAAACATGTCTTTGCACGCAAAAAAAAGAAAAGCCCCTCGGCGGAGCCCTTCTTTCATCCGATATATGATGCCCATTGTTGCATCTTACTTCTGATTCATTACACCGTGCGACAATCTGTCAGCGAGACGCGGAAATAGCTGATACAGCCACACTCCAGCCGAAGCCAGTCTGGGCAGATTCACTTCTTCCTTGCGCTTCTTCATCGCCCGGATCATATGCCCCGCAACCTCTTCCGGCTTCAGCATCATCCAACGTACATTATTAACATAGTTACCGGAGGGGTCTGCCCTTTGGAAGAACGGTGTATCGATGGGTCCGGGATTAATGGTCGTTACCGTGACTCCGGTCTTGCGAAGTTCTTGGCGCAGGGCATTGCTGAAGCCAAGTACGGCATGTTTGGTCGCCGTATATGAAGCGGATTTTGCAGTTCCGATCTTGCCAGCCATGGAAGCTACATTTACGATTTGTCCTCTGCCTCGTTGTAGCATCTGCGGCAGCACTGCCTTGGTACAGCGGACAATGCCCATGTAATTAACGTCCATCATCTCATCGAATTCCTGCACAGACATATCCGTCATGGCCGCAAATTTTCCGTAACCAGCGTTATTCAGCAAAATATCGATTCGTCCGTATTTCTGCAACATCGCATCCACGGCTGTCTGAACTTGCTCATCATTCGTTACATCTAACGTGAGTAGTTCATGTTGCCCTTTCAGCGAGGCACCAATCTCTTCCAGCTTGTCCCGCGAGCGGGCAGCCAGAATCGGGATGGCTCCTTCTTCTATCAGCATCTGCGCACAGAGCGCACCGATTCCGCTCGACGCACCTGTGATAAAAACAACCTGATCTTTCAGCATACCCGATGTCCTCCCGTATTGAACACATATTGCCCCTAGAGGCGTATGGTTCTATTCTACGAGATCATCACTTGAATATCCATCTCACCGATTCCGTCCATCAGCAAAGGAATGCTCAATGCCTTCGTTGCACTAAAGGAAGTCAGATATTCAGAATTCATCACTTGTGGAGGTGTAATATCAACAATGACACCCTGATTGGACAGGATGGTACTTGCATTGCCGCTAATCATATTGCCAAGTTCCGAAATAGCACTTTTACTCATTTCGTCCATTTCTGTAATGACAAAACCGCCCATCATGGCAGAAACGATTTTCAATGCAACCGACTCTTGTATTCCAAACACAATGTTTCCGCTCAGTTGTCCAGTCATTCCGATCACGATCCAGACATGGTCTGCAATGTACTCCACATTTTTCACGGCAAGACTCCCGGTGGAAGGCGAAACTTGGATGAGCTGTTCGAATACGTTCCGTGCGGATTCCAGGAAAGGATTAATCACTTCCGCTTTCACTGTCTAATGTCCCCCTTACACTGGGTTATTGGTCACATACCAAAAGTCCCATATTCAATAAATTTATTATACTTTATCACGTACAAGAATTCACCAAGAATTCGGTAAAGCATGTGTACTATAATTTATCGTCATCCGCGTGGTAAATGTTTATAGCTGATTCTAGCGAATAAACAAGGCTTTTCGCATCTGCTGCAAGAACAATTGCCATAGAGAGGCATGGCAAAAGGCATTTAGGACTTTTTTACTGCTTCTTAAAACATTAAAAATTTTAATTTCTTGAAATTAAATTAATTTCTCGTTCTAATGGACCTCCCCAAATCCATGAAGTTCCCTTCATTGCCCTGCTGTCCTGAATCACCTATAATTTAAGGAACGCAAGCAATGACCAGTTACGGGATTCCACCTATGGATAGACAGAAGACATTTTGCGTGCAAGGAGGCCATACATGAATATCAGTCAACTGGAGACGCTGATTACCATCTCGAAAACGATGAGTTTCCGCAAAGCCGGAGAACTTCTAAACTTGACCCAGCCCGCCGTCTCGGCCCAGATCAAGAGCCTGGAGGACGAATTCAGAACCGTTCTTGTTGATCGTAACCAACCGGTCACCCTCACCGATCGTGGACAAGTGTTTCTTCAACATGCCGAACGTATGCTGGACATCGTGGGTGAGTTGAAACAGAAGCTGATGGATCTCGATGAGACTCCTCAGGGACATATCAGACTCGGTACAACCACGTCCATTGCCATTCAGATTTTGCCACGGGTCTTATCCTACTTTCAGGATCAATTTCCACTCATCAAGACCAGTATCCAATCCCTGCCTTCCTCACAGATCTATACCCAGGTCGAGAATGGTATGGTCGATATTGGTATCGGTTATCTTACGGAGCGTAATCCTAACCTGAATACGTCCGTGCTGTATTATGATACGTTCGAACTTGTCGTATCACCATTCCATCCACTGGCGAAGCAAAAGCATGCTGCGGTGGATGTCCTGCGCAGCACACCTCTGATTTTGCTATCTCCGGATACGGTGGGGCGTCGCTTTACGGAAGGCATTTTCAAGAAACATAATATTGAGCCCAATATCGTCATGGAGTTGTCGAGCAGCGAAGAAGTGAAACGGATGGTGGAAATCAATCTCGGGGCAGCCGTTATATCCAAACAATCCGTTGCCCACGAGTTGCGGCAAGGCACACTGCGTATGATTCCACTCAGTGAACTGGAGGTCAGTCACCCTGTCGGAGTCATTTACAAATCAAGTCGTTATCTCAATTCGGCCATGCAGCAATTCCTGAGCGATCTCAAAGGCATGCCGGAGACCCAGTTCATCAGTTCAGAATGATAAATGAGCCATGAGAAAGGAAGGATTTCATATGAAATTTGATCTTCACACCCATCATTTTCGTTGTGGTCATGCAGACGGCAATATTCGCGACTATATCGAGGCAGGTATCCAGTCTGGACTTCAGGTCATCGGTATCTCGGATCACACACCTTACTTTGGCAGTGACGAAGAACAGGCTTTCCCCCGGATTGCGATGGGCAAGTCGGAATTGCGTCATTACGTGGAAGAAGTACTGGCTCTGAAGGAAGAATACGCGGGCAAAATTGATGTGCTGCTTGGCATTGAATCCGACTATTTCCCTGTCCATGCCGAATTGTATCGCAGTACGCTGGGGCAATATCCTTTTGATTATATTATTGGTTCAGTTCATCATACGGAAGATGTCAGCATATTCAACAAAACCCGCTGGAATGGATTAAGCGATGCGCGTAAGGTTGAAGTGAAAGAGAGTTACTATGCATTGATTCGGCAATCAGCCCGAAGCGGCATGTTCCAGATTCTCGGACATATTGATGCTATGAAAGGAAATTATCCACCTTTCTCGGACATTATCGCGGATCAAGCCATTGATGAAACGTTGCAGGTCATTGCAGAATCGAACGTGGCTATTGAAATTAACACGTCGGGTAAAACCAAGCTCAGTGGCGGCTGGTACCCGTCAGATGCCATTCTGGAGCGTGCGCATCATTACGGGGTGAAGGTGACCTTCGGATCGGATGCCCACAAACCGCAGCGTGTTGCTGATGAACTAGATGACGTTTGTACACGTCTGCAAGAGATTGGATTCACCGAATGGGTATACTTCAAGCAGAAACAAATGCAAGTTGTACCTTTTTAAACATAGAGCATCACAATAGCCCTCACGGCGTAAAAAACGCTGTGGGGTTTTTCTTTGTATCCTAATATAAAAAAAATGTTATATAAGTTCAACTAAATATTTACACGATAACGGAGAGGACAGAACTAACTTGAAGAAGCGAAAGCGTTCGCCTTTATCCCCAGATTTCCCCTTTTTAAAAAGGATTCAAAAAATCTGGGGATAACAGCGATCGGAAAGTAGTTCTGTCATCGGAGTGTTGGTGTAGTAATTCCATAGTTAAACTTATATAGACAAAAAAAATGAACCCGCTAAGCGCGGGTCCCAACAGCATAATCTATTATCAAAAAGGGGGTCATGAGATAAGTTTACCCGCTGTCTGTTAGAGTTCAATTGCAGCTATATTTCAATTGTGTAACAAATGATTGAAGTTCGTTTCAAACCTCTGCTGTTTCATTTAATTCTATGTTACTCGTGCTTGTCGGATACCAACGTTTGCAGGCGATTTTCCCAATGAGAACGGACATGCTGTTCACGATACAGACTGTACACCTTAACATCCAGCAGAGTATCCGGCGTCTCACCATCCTCATGATTCAAAACAAACGAGGGTAGGGTCCGCTCATAAATCATACCGCTTTTGCAGAGAACCCGTTCGGATGATACATTTGCCTCGTAACAGCGGGCTTCCACTTTGCACAAATTAAGCTCGGCAAAACCGAATTCCAGCAATCGCTGTACTGCCTCGGTAGCCACTCCCTTACCCCAGCAGGATCTGTTCAGGATGTATCCGATCTGTGCGGTACCGTTCTGATCGTTCCAATGCTGGAATGAAGTGATGCCGATGATCTGTTCGCTGCCTTTCCAGCAGATGCCGTAATGCAGTGAATCCAGCTTGGCACTGCTGCTGCGAATCTGATTCAATAATCGCCTAGCCCGAATTGCCGTGGGCTGACTCCCCCTGTTTACATAACGGATCACCTGCGGGTCGGAAAACAGCTCCGACAACGTGCTGTAATCACTCTGACGTAATGATCGAAGAACAAGGCGCTCTGTCCATAAAGCAGGCAATCCTTGGCCCAGCATTTTTCGGGTCAGCATGACAATCGCTCCTTTTGCCTAACGGGTTCTAGTCCGGTAAGACAAGCATGCTCTGAGGATGATCCGGCGCAAATAAAATACATGGATAAACAATGAAACATCACTATACTCCGCTCAGTAGCCCGAACATTAGTATGCCAATTCATTACAGTCGTTTATTCCTGAGATGACTAATCCGTTTGCAACCCGCGATAAACGCCTGTACGAAGCTCTCGGATATAGAAATCAAGCGAAGGTACCTGGGCCTGCTGAGCAGTCTGTACTTCCTGCTCAATATCATAAGGTACCCTTACAAATTGAAGGTTGAATGGGGTGTTCCGATCGTTGCTGTTCTCTCCTTCAAGAATACAGTAAGAAGCCTGGGTAAAATCAAGCGGGTTACCCACACTGCCTGCATTGAACAACATTTTCCCATTCATAAATTGCAAGTATGCGTTATGCACATCCCCATATCCGACGACATCCGCCATACCAAGCTCAGGCTCATCTGCCGGAGGATCGAACATCGCTAACCTCTTCTCGATCTTATCCCATGGCTGTACGCGGTGATATACACTTTGGGGAGATGCGTGCACCAGGCGGATCGTACGACCACTCAGCTCTAATTGGTGGCTAAATGGCAAGCTCTCTAAATACGCCAATCGCTCCTTACCCAGCCGCTTCGCTTGCCAAGTAAAATTCTCATTGTCCTGATTAACCGCAACCAACTCATCCCAGTTGCCACGGATAACTTGCTCACATGTCTCTCTTACCAGATCTACAACCTGTACAGGATCAGGCCCCTTACCAACGAGGTCGCCAAGACAAAAGATTCGCTTCAATCCGCGACTCCGAATATCTTTTAATACCGCTTCCCAAGCAGTCATGTTGCCATGAATATCGGATACAATCGCAATTCGTTCCATCTGGCTAACCTCCCTTTATGCTCTATATTCTTTATGTTGTTAACCCTTTAGTTCAAAAACAGTCAATTCCGGCCTGCACAAAAAGCGAATCGGCAGTTGGGTCATGCCAAAGCCACGGTTCACATAGACTGGCATATGCTTATCACCTGCGTAATATAACCCTTGAATATACTTAAGTGAACCTCTCGGTGTTGTCAGTGCCCCAATCCACGGAAAACGTACCTGCCCGCCATGACTGTGTCCGGAGAGCTGCAGTCCGAAACCGTACGGTGCCGCAATGTCTGCATAATCGGGCTCATGCATAAGCAACAGTTTCCATACCTCTCTACTCAGTCCCTTGATTGCCGAAGCAGGATCAGGTCTGCCCGTAAGCGCGTCATCCAAACCTGCTATCGCGATACGTGAATCCCCTCGTTCAATCAGAACATGACTGTTTCGGAGCAACGTGAACCCGGCCTCCTTGAACATCAGCTCAACTTCATGCTGCTGTTGACCTCGATAATCATGGTTCCCCAATACGGCATATTTTCCATACTTCGCTTGCATCGAGGCCAGTACAGGAATACATTCACGCATCGGTTCTGCTTCCCGTTCAACCATATCTCCGGTAAAACAAATCAGATCAGGCTGCTGCTCCCGTATCGTTTCAGCCAGCTTCTCCATTTGTTTCAGCCCCGTATGGAATCCAAGATGAGCATCACTGAACTGAATCACACGCAGTCCCGCGAATGCTTTTGGAAACTTGGGCAGTTTCAATTCAACATGCTTGATCTCCAGATGACGAGGCTCCCACAACCAGGCATATCCTCCTGTGAGTAAACTAGCACTCGCCGTCATTAAGATCATGCGCAGCAAAAAACTGCGCCGGGAGGGATCATGATCCTTTTCCTCTCCGGGAAAAATGGAGTCCTCCGAATCAGATCCATACTGTGAGCGCCGGGGCGGCGAGATCTTGCTGCCCTCACGCGGTGTTTCTCCCATGCGTCCCCCTCCTTCTTCCGCTCCAAATCCATCCCCTTAGTATACCATATTCTGCATGACTAGCCCGGTTCCTCTGCGCATACAGAAAAAGAAGCCGGGATCTTAGGCTACATGCGCCAAGGATCACGACTTCTTCTAATGGTACAGATTCGAAGTTCTGCATTTGATATGACTAGATTACACGCCCAACCAGCGTTTGAACATGTGTTTGGTCGTTTGTTTGTTCATTTCGGCAATGGAAGTAGTCAGCGGAATACCTTTTGGACAAGAGCGAACGCAGTTCTGCGAGTTACCACAGCCCTCAATACCTCCGTCTTCCATAAGTGCTTCCAGGCGGTCTTCGGCGTTCATCTCCCCTGTTGGGTGAGCATTGAAGAGACGTACCTGAGAAAGTGCAGCCGGACCGATAAAGTCTGTTTTTTCATTAACGTTCGGGCATGCTTCGAGGCATACACCACATGTCATACATTTGGACAGCTCGTAAGCCCACTGACGTTTCTTCTCCGGCATCCGCGGACCTGGACCGAGGTCATAGGTACCATCAATCGGAATCCACGCTTTAACCCGTTTCAGGGCGTTAAACATCCGGGCACGGTCGATGACGAGGTCACGAACCACCGGGAAGGTTTTCATCGGTTCAATGCGAACCGGCTGTTCGAGCTTATCGATCAAGGCTGCACACGCTTGACGCGGCTTGCCGTTGATGACCATGGAGCATGCTCCACAGACTTCTTCGAGACAGTTCGATTCCCAGCAGACTGGGGCAATGGACTTGCCTTCTGTATTAACCGGGTTCCGCTGGATCTCCATCAGGGCGCTAATAACGTTCATGCCGGGACGGTACGGAAGCTCAAACTCTTCGTTGTACGAAGATGACTCCGGGCTGTCCTGACGGGTGATGATAAACTTGACGGTTTTTTTTGCTGTAGCTGTGTCCGTCATATCGTTGTCCCCTCCTTTGGTGACGATGATTGATTGCTATCGTTACAAGACCACAATGTTCACAAATGGTCACTCCGCTGGCAGAAGATCCTTCCGATCGCTGTTATCCCCAGATTTCTTTGATCCACCTTATAAGGGTGGAAATCCGGGGATAAAGGCGAACGCTTCGCTTCTTCAGTATTCTTCTGCCTTCTCCGTTCAGGTGTTAACTTTTAGATCATGTAAATATTAAATAAATCCTCTTGATGTTATGCAGCAAAGGCGGGCGCTTCGCTTCTTCAGGACATTTCCGTCTCCTCCGCTGCGTCGTGCTTATAGAGCGCTTTACTGAAAGTAGCAATAATTCATTCTTGATGGGCAGTAACGTTGAGAAGCTCCGCGAACGCTTCGCTTCTTCATCATTCTTCTGCCCTCTCCGTTCAGGTGCTAACTTTTTAATCCTTATAAATAAATTCGTTTACTTAATCCTTCGAGTAGTCCCGGATCCGTGGTGGGATCAGGGAAACGTCTACAGGCTCGTACGAAATTTTTGGACCTTCCTTCGACCAGCTTGCGATGGTTGTTTTCAGGAATTCCTCGTCATTACGTTCAGTGAAGTCTGGTTTGTAATGCGCTCCACGGCTTTCGTTACGCAGCAGTGCGCCCAACGTCATCGCTTCTGCCAGTTCAATCATGTTCCACAGCTGGCGGGTAAACGCTGCACCCGGGTTATTCCAACCGGAAGTGTCGTACATGTTGATTTTGCCGTAACGCTCTTTCAATTCCTTGATTTTGCCGATGGTCGCTTCCAGCTTATCGTTGTAACGTACCACCGTCATATTCGCCGTCATCCACTCGCCAAGCTCTTTGTGAATGACATAGGCATTTTCATTGCCCTGCATGTTTAGGATGCCTTCGTATTTATCGGTTTGGCGCTTGGTATAACCATCGAATACGGAAGAACTGATATCTGCGGACGATTTTTTAAGTCCTTTGATATATTCAACCGCTTTCGGTCCAGCTACCATACCACCATAGATTGCCGATACCAGGGAATTCGCACCGAGGCGGTTCGCACCATGATATTGGTATTCACATTCACCAGCTGCGAACAGTCCTGGAATGTTTGTCATTTGGTTATAATCTACCCACATGCCGCCCATGGAATAATGGACTGCCGGGAAGATTTTCATCGGGATTTTACGTGGGTCATCACCCATGAACTTCTCGTAGATCTCAATGATTCCTCCGAGCTTCACATCCAGCTCCTTTGGATCTTTGTGTGACAGGTCAAGGTATACCATGTTCTCGCCGTTCACACCGAGGCCCATATCCACGCAGACGCTGAAAATTTCGCGCGTCGCGATATCACGCGGAACAAGGTTACCGTATGACGGATACTTTTCTTCGAGGAAGTACCAAGGCTTACCGTCTTTGTACGTCCAGATCCGTCCACCTTCACCACGAGCCGATTCGGACATCAGACGCAGCTTGTCATCGCCTGGAATGGCTGTCGGGTGAATCTGAATGAACTCACCGTTCGCGTAATTTACACCTTGCTGATATACCGCACTTGCGGCAGTACCTGTATTGATAACCGAGTTGGTTGTTTTACCGAAAATAATGCCAGGGCCGCCGCTCGCCAGAATAACTGCTTCTGCCGGGAACGTTTGTACTTTCATCGTTTTCAGATCTTGTGCTACAATCCCGCGGCAGATGCCTTCGTCATCCACAACAGCCTGCAGGAACTCCCAGTTCTCATACTTCGTAACGAGACCCGCTGCTTCCCAGCGACGTACTTGCTCATCCAACGCGTAGAGCAATTGTTGTCCTGTCGTTGCACCGGCAAACGCCGTACGGTGATGCTTCGTTCCACCGAAACGACGGAAATCAAGCAAACCTTCCGGTGTCCGGTTAAACATTACGCCCATCCGGTCCATCAGGTGAATGATACCTGGTGCCGCTTCACACATCGCTTTGACTGGAGGCTGATTCGCCAAAAAGTCACCGCCGTATACTGTATCGTCAAAGTGTACCCATGGGGAGTCGCCCTCACCCTTGGTATTTACCGCACCGTTGATGCCGCCTTGGGCACATACGGAGTGGGATCTTTTGACGGGAACCAGTGAAAATAAATGAACATGGACTCCGGCTTCAGCCGATTTGATCGCCGCCATCAATCCCGCGAGACCTCCGCCCACAATAATTACATTAGATGATGCCATTGCTGTTCACTCCCTTATAAGTCAGCATTTAAAGTCCAAATGCTTAAATCAGAACTGTCTTAACTGCGTCAATCATCGAAGTTGCTACCTGGAAATCCATGCTCCGGAAAGCAAGCAACGATACAATAAACATGATGGCTACGATAGCAAACAAGCTCATGCAGATGTAGGAAGATACACGCTGCGCACGAGGACCGACGGTAATTCCCCAGCTAACCAGGAACGACCACAAGCCATTGGCAAAGTGATAGGATGCCGCAACCACACTAATCAGATATAAAATAAACGTTACCGGGTTCATCACGATGCCATGTATAACACCGCCAAGCTCTTCGTGTGTGACATTCCCCAGCGCAACCTGGAAACGAGTCTCCCAAATATGCCAGATGACGAACACAAACGTAATGACACCGCTGACGCGCTGCAACGTATAGCGCCAGTTGCGCTCATTGCCAAAACGTCCCACGTTAGGCTTGGCTTGATAGGCAATGTACAAACCATATACACCGTGATAGAACAGCGGCAACCAGATGAGAAGCGTTTCAAGTACAATCACGAGCGGCAGGCCATTCAGAAATGCAACTGCATCGTTAAAGCCTTCTTTGCCGCCTTCAACTGCCGAGAAGTTCGTCACCATGTGCTCAATGAAAAACAGACTGAGCGGAATGACGCCAAGCAAGGAGTGCAGCTTTCTGGAGTAAAACCCTTTCATAAAATGTCGATCCCCTTTCGCTAAATACAACGTTTTCATAAATAAATTCGCTTATCATGACACAAACCTTTCCCAAGGAAAGGTTCGACAAATTGTTCCGTTTTCTTCAGGTGTGAACAACTTGTGTCACGATTCATGTTACTCCTTTTTTTCTTATAAGGGAATTGCAATATAATTATTAAATGTTATAACCTATAGGTATAAGTTATAAACATCGGTCGTGCAGGCCATACAACATGAAGAAATATTTGACAAGGAGATGCCTCACGCAAAGTACGTTCATTAGAAAAGAGGTTAGTGCTCATGTTCGAGGAATTAAACGCTTTTGCGGCGGTTGTAGAGCAGTCCAGTCTGAACCGTGCATCGAAATTGCTGAATTTGTCACAGCCCGCGCTGTCTCGCAAAATCTCCAAATTGGAGGATGAACTCGGCGTGGCGCTCTTTCATCGCCGTGGTAAACGACTTGAATTAACCAGCGTAGGCCAGTTTGCCTACACTTTCGCGGTAGAGCAGAAACAGCAGCAACAAAAATTTCTGACCATGCTGGCCCAGTACAAGGACGAAGAACAAAGCTCCATTACGCTTGGAGCCAGTCTGACAACGCTTCAAACCACATTGCCACCGCTGGTAAATGCCTTTATGGAGAAACATCCGAACGCGGAAATCAAGCTGGTGACGGGGAAAACGCATGAAATTGTCTCTTTTGTGCGGGATAAAAAAGCCGATGTAGGTATCGTTGCCTCTTCTATAAGTGAAGCCGGGCTAAACTGTGTGCCACTATTTGATGATCATCTGGAGCTGGTTGTGCCTTTAACGCATCCCCTATCGGGTAAAGAAGCCGGAATGGAACATTTGCAAGATCTGCCGATGATTACATTCTCCAAAGGAACCTGGTATCGCAAATTAACCGACGATCTGTTCCAGCGCTGCGCCGTGATGCCGGATATTCGCATGGAGATTGATTCCTTTGAAGCGATTGTCCGTCTTCTTCCTACCTGCAAAGCCGCAGCCCTGTTGCCCAAGTCGTATCTCCGCCCTCAATTGCTTGCGGACAATGATCTCGTCTCGGTATATCTGCCACAACTGCAACAGACCCGGCGAACAACCTGCATGATCTATGGGGAAAAGGAAGACCTCAGCCAAACCTCCAGACAGTGGGTCAGAGAAACGGCTGCGCTCTTTACAGCAAAGGCGCCGCTGCCCTCACGGAGGACTACGACGCCTTAGCATTCATATCAATCAGCCGAGGGCTCTATCTACGCTCAGCGTTCAGCCTTCCGTTTAAAGGAGTCAGCTCTCCTGGCTGATCACTTCTTCCTCAAAACGGTCAATGTCATCATTCATGCCGATAATCACCATGATGTCACCCATCTGAAGCGAGTCCAGTGCAGTCGGGGCAATAATGACCCCGGCTTCCTTTTGCAAGGCTACAATGCTGCAACCAAAGCGTACTCGTGCATTCAGAGTGGACAGCGTTTTATTATGCAGGCAGGCTGGAACCTTCATCTCCACAATACTGTAATCATCGGACAATTCGATATAATCCAGCAGATTCGGGGTGACGAGTTGATGGGCAACCCTAATTCCCATGTCACGCTCAGGATAAACGACACGATCGATCCCCAGCTTGTCCAGTGCCCGTCCATGAAGAACCGAAATGGCTTTGGCCACAACTGTTTTTACACCGAGTTCCTTCAGTAAAATGGCAGTGAGAATACTGGTCTGGATATCAGCCCCAATAGCAACGATACAGCAGTCAAAATTGCGGATGCCCAGGGAGCGCAGCACTTCCTCATCAGTTGAATCCGCGACGACGGCATGGGTGACCAATTCACTTATGTCTTCAACGACTTCTTCATTTTTATCGATACCCAGCACTTCATACCCAAGCTCCATTAATTCCTGTGCCAGACTGGAGCCAAAGCGCCCAAGCCCAATTACCGCAAACTGCTGTGTTTTCATTGTTCTTCACGAACCCCTTATCCAATAATCATTTTGCCTTCCGGATACCTGTACAACTCTTTACCCTTTTTCTGTCCGAGTGCATACGCGAGCGTAATCGGTCCAAGACGTCCCGCAAACATGGTGAAACAGATCAAAAGCTTGCCGATCGTGGTCAGCTTCAGTGTAAGTCCCATAGATAAACCTACGGTACCGAAGGCGGATGTCGTCTCAAATAATATCATTAAAAAACTGCTGTCTTCCGTCGTACTAAGCACCATCGTTACGGCAATAATGAGCAACAGGGCAAGCAGCGTAATCGTCAGTGCTTTGAAAATCCGTTCCTGTAGAAGCCGATATCTGAAAAAGACGATATCTTCCCGTCCCCGCATCATCGCAATGACAGCTCCGGCCATAATGATGAATGTGGTTGTTTTAATGCCGCCTCCAGTGGAACCGGGGGAAGCCCCGATGAACATTAATATAATGAGGAAAAATTGCGTTGCCTGTCTCAGTCCAGCAATATCAACCGTGTTCGCCCCTGCCGTTCGAGGGGTAACGGACTGGAAGAACGAACCGAGAATTTTGCCACCCCAGTTCAGGCCACCCAATGTCCGGGGATTACTGAATTCAAACACAAAAATAACCAGTGCACCAAATACGATTAACAATCCTGTTGCCAGCAATACCACTTTGGAATGCAGCGACAGCTTCTTCGTCCTCCGATACTCCACCAGATCAGACAGAACGACAAAACCGATACCACCTGCAATAATCAGGAACATGGCTGTAAAATTTACGAGCGGATCATACACATACCCGGTTAAGCTGCGGAATTCTCCGAACATATCAAACCCAGCATTGTTGAACATAGAGATGGCATGCCAATATCCATAATAGATAGCCTGCCCCATTGGCATGTCGAACGACCAGCGAATGGCGAACAACGTGCCACATATGCCTTCCAATATGAGTGAGTAGACTACAACCTTGCGAATAAGGCGGACAATTCCCTCCATCGTACTTTGGTTCATCGCTTCCTGCAAAATCAACCGCTCACGCAGAGAGATCCGCCGTTTGAATGCAATTGCCACCAGTGTCGACATCGTCATAAAGCCGAGGCCGCCAATTTGAATCAGGATTGCAATCACAATCTGACCCAACGTCGAAAAATGGGTACCCGTATCCACCACAACCAGCCCTGTTACGCAGACTGCGGAAGTCGCGGTGAAGAGTGCGTCAATAAAAGGAAGGCTGACCCCGCTTCGACTGGATGCCGGGAGCATCAACAGAAGTGTCCCGAGCAATATAATACCCGCGAACCCTAGGACCAGAATTCGGGGTGGTGACAGACGCATCCATTGAATATTCATTTTCACTTGAGTATCATCCACCTCTGCCAAAAAGAAAATGACCCCACGACCGTGGAGCCTTTCTCCGAAGCGCTTTTCCATATGACTTGACGGAACACCCAAGCCCTTGGAAAGCTCTATTTCGGAGCGTAAACATGTATGATTTTTGCTGTAACACATATACATTAGGTTGGAATACATTTTATACTTTCTATTCGTTCCCTTGTTAGCCTAAAGACATGCGGAATATTGGACATTTGATTCAAAATTATAAGCGCTGCGACGTTTGTATACAAAACGATTTTTGTGTAAATAGCATCGAATTCCGTCAAAAAGGGAAAAACTCAGATATGGCGACGGATAGATCAGATTGTTTCGATCATTTTCATTCGTTTTCATGCATTTGCACGACTTCTCGTTTCGCCATTGGCATTCGGGGCTTGGGCTGTGCTATCTTTACTTTAATATCCATATTAATAAAGGAGGAACAATATTAAATGAATCCCTTAGGGCAGCCTTTGGTACTCAAAGCTAACTTCAAGCGTTTAGGGTTGCTTGCGGCGATTGGCCTGATTCTGTTTTTCGTTTTTCAAATCTTTCCTGCCACCTCATCGCAAACGACTGATATCCAGTCTACTTCCTTCATAAGCAAGGAGAAAGCGGCGGAGTCGGCACGATCTTTTGCAGCTTCTCTACCTGATTATACCCTTCCGACGGATACCGGAAACGAGCTGGTAACGTACCAAACCCATTCCGATATCTATGGGTATATGGCCAAAACCAAGCAGTTAGAAACCTATAACAAGAAATGGGAAACAACCTATCCTTACGATGTGTACCGCGTTCGTTTGCCCGATCAGGACAAAGGCGGTTATTTGAATGTTGACGTACATATGAGAACAGGAAAAGTTGTCGGTTTCAAGCGCGAACTCCCTTCTTCCCTGTATGCATCCATTGAGGCTGAGCAGGACAAAAGTAAAGTGAATGCTGCCCAACGATTAGCTGAAGATAACCTTTCCCTAAATGAAAAAGAGCAGCTTGCCGCTGGCGTACTTGGCGAATTCGGGTATAATGTACCGAAACTTCAGCTGGACACCCGTGGAGAAGAAGCGGGGCTGCAATACACGGATAATGAAAAGCAAATTGGGGATTCCAAGCTGGAACTGAATTTCACGTTTGAAAATGGAGCGGTCCGCTCCTTCGAATCGGTCTTCTCGGTTCCTACCTCCCATACCGACTATGTACAAAATCAGACCCGGCAAGCCAACTGGATGACTTACGGCGGTTATGCTTTTCTGACCTTTGTGCTTGGCGTGCTCGCGATCATCTACAGTATTCTGACGAGAGCACACACGTCATTCAAACGCGGAATCACTCTGTCTCTGGTATACTTTGCGGCTTCCGTGATTGGCACACTGAACATGATTCCGCTCTTTCAGGCGCAGGGGCTGTCTAACTTTATGCTGACCTTCCTGATGGTGATGCAAGCTGGGATAACGCTAGTCATGAGTGCAACCATCTATCTGTCGCTCGTTGCCGGTGACGGCATGTGGCGCAAAATCGGTCTGAATCCTTGGCCTCGGGCCAAAGAACCCGGATATGGCAAATATGTACTGCACAGTATGTATACAGGATACTTATGGGCGTTGATTCTGCTGGGTGTGCAATCCGTACTGTTCTTTATTCTGGAACGGAGTATTGGAAGCTGGTCAACAACATCGGCTGACCAGTCCACATACAACATGAGTTATGCCTGGATCTTCCCGATTATGGCCTGGATGGCCGGGATCGGTGAGGAAACGGTCTATCGTCTGTTCGGGATTCGCATGATGCAGAAGGTGGTACGAAACACGTTCATCGCCTGCCTCATCCCAACATTGATCTGGGCACTGGGACACACCCTATATCCGATCTATCCAGTCATCACACGTCCAATAGAGCTTACTGTCATCGGACTCTTGTTCAGTCTGATCATGCTGCGTCACGGCTTCATCGCCGTAGTATTCGCACATGTTATCTTTGACAGCCTGTTGATGGGCCTGAGCCTGATCTTCATGGGTGATGTGCTAAACATTTCCGCCGGGCTCTTCTGGATTGTGCTTCCCGCCATCGTTGGTTATGTCATCTACAAACTGAATCCAAAACAAAAAGAGAAGCCGTATGTCACGACTCCTCATCACGAAGTGCTGCAATAATCTGATTCGCAAGCTTGTCACCAATAGATAGAGGCCGGAAGTCTTCGACGCTGGCCTCTTTTATTTTGCGTAAAGAGCCAAAATGCTTCAGCAGCAGCTTGCGCCGCTTTTCTCCGATCCCCGGAATGGCATCCAGACGGGAAGTCACCATCGATTTTCCACGTTGCTCCCGGTGGAACGAAATTGCAAAACGGTGGACCTCTTCCTGAATCCGCTGCAACAGGTAGAATTCCTGACTGTCACGCGGCAAGGAGATGACTTCCGGCGGATTGCCGATCATCAATTGTGAAGTCTTGTGCTTCGCATCCTTCACCAATCCACATACCGGAATAAACAATCCCAATTCATTCTCCAAAATGTCCACGGCTGCCGAAATCTGGCCTTTGCCTCCATCGACAACAATCAGGTCAGGCTGGGTTAAGTTTTCCTTCAACACCCGTTCGTAACGGCGACGGATGACCTCTCGCATCGTTTCATAATCATCCGGTCCTTCAACCGAGCGTACTTTGTATTTGCGGTATTCTTTCTTATCCGGCTTACCATCAGTAAATACAATCATAGCAGATACCGGATTCGTTCCCTGGATGTTTGAGTTATCAAATGCTTCGATCCGGCGCAGCTGATCCAGACCAATAAAGCGTCCCAAACCTTCCGCGGCCTTCGAGGTCCGCTCTTCGTTGCGCTCGATCAGACGGAATTTCTCCTCCAATGCTACGCGCGCGTTATCCACAGCCATTGTGATCATCTGCCGTTTCAACCCGCGCTGCGGAATGTGGACTTTGATTTCCAGCCATTCCTGCAATGCTGCTGCGACTTGAGAAGGATCTTCAAGACCTGGAGGCTGTTTATCAGCCGATACATCTTCCTGAGCAACAGCGTCTTCCTGGATAACCATCGCAGTTTCTTCCGCTTCTGCTTCGGGTTGGATATCGCCATAAGCTGCACGGGACTCGGCAACACGTAGCTCAATCGCAGAATCTTGCGCCAAGTGCGTTGTCTGTTCTGACTCGACTGTCACGGCCGCAGGTACCGCTCCATCAGCTTCGGATATATCATCCGCACTATCGTCACCAGCTCCCAGATCTTTTGGCATTTCCGGCAGTAAGATCTCCTGTGGCAATGCTGGATTATCACTGTAGTACTGGGTCACGTAAGACATAAAATCACTGTACGCCTCACCATAAAACGGGAACGTCGATACGTGGCGTTCGATCATTTTCCCCTGACGCATATATAGAATCTGGACACACATCCAGCCTTTATCAATGGCAAAACCAAACACATCGCGGTCTCGGGCATCCGCCATCGTAATTTTCTGTTTTTCCATCATCGCATCAATGGCAATGACCTGATCCCGAAGTTCCTTGGCACGTTCAAAATACAGATCCTCAGCCGCTTCCTGCATTTTGCGCTGTAAATCCTTCTTGATCTCCTCATGCCCACCGCTCAAAAATGAACTGATCTCCTGGGAGATCTCATCATACTGCTCCTTGCCCACTTCTTGCACACAGGGAGCGAGGCACTGTCCCATATGATAATACAGGCATACTTCCTTCGGCATCACGCCGCATTTGCGTAACGGATACATCCGGTCAAGCAGCTTTTTCGTTTGGTGTGCCGCATATGAATTCGGATAAGGTCCAAAGTATTTGGCTTTATCTTTGAGCACCCGCCGGGTCACTTCGAGTCGGGGATGCTTTTCATTCGTAATTTTAAGGTAAGGAAATGTCTTGTCATCCTTGAGCAACACGTTATACCGCGGCATATGTTTCTTGATCAGGTTACACTCCAGAATGAGTGCTTCCATATTGCTGCCGGTAACGATATATTCGAAATCACGGATTTCGGACACTAGGCGCTGTGTCTTCCCATTATGACTGCCGATAAAATATGATCTTACGCGATTCTTTAGCACTTTGGCTTTACCTACATAGATAATAGTACCTTCACTGTTTTTCATCAGGTAACAGCCGGACATGTCGGGCAGTAAAGCCAGCTTGTGGCGGATCTGCTCTAGTGCCTTCTCCTGCTCCTGCACGTTTGTAATGAATTCATCCATAATTCGGTGGGTCCTCCTTCCCGAAAAAAGTATAAATAAAAGGTTACACTGTACCATTCCGATTGCAGTACGATCTTCCGATCGCCGTTATCCCCGGATAATTCACACCGACACTACGATGACAGAACAACCTTCCAATCGCTGTTATCCCCAGATTTTTTCGATTCCCTTCTTTCAAAGGGAAAATCCGGTGATAGCGTATGCTTCCGATGCAGCTTTCTTTCAGAAAGCTTTAGGCGAACGCTTCGCTTTTTCAGGTTTTTTCTGTCCTCTCCGTTACTGTGTAAATAATTAGTTCCATTAATATATAAGGGAAAAGAAGTCTTGGGATAGATACAAGCACTGCGCTTCTCCAGATCGGCTCTGCACTCTACGTTATCGTGTAAAAATAATTATACTTTATATTGTCCTATATGAAAGTATTCGACGCAAAACGCCCCCGGCGCATAACCGGAGGCGTATGTGAAATCTTGATCAATTATTGGTGTTTTTCGATAATTCCTTTGAGAGCATCTTTTGAGTTCAGACCAACCACTTTATCAACCGGTTGACCATCTTTGAAGAAGATCAATGTTGGAATGCTCATTACGCCGAAGCGGGAAGCGGATTCCGGATTTTCGTCCACATTGACTTTAGCAATTTTCACTGCATCGCCAACTTCGGTGGACAGCTCTTCCAAGATTGGAGCGAGCATTTTACAAGGACCACACCAAGGCGCCCAGAAATCAACAAGAACCGTTCCTTCGCCTTCGACTTCAGCGTTGAAGGATTGATCGGATACGTTAACAATAGCCATGAAATTGTCCTCCTTATATATACTTACGGTTTATTTTAACCTGTAACGTCGCGAACGACACTTCCAGTATAACACAGCTACTCTAATGTTGTGAAATGAACGGATCAATGTTCATCTTCCCAACATCAAATCTTCACAATTGAAGAACTTGCAGGTTCACTGCAAAATCTTTACAAACGCTTTCTTTTCCAAGTATACTAAAATTACTCCGGGCTTCAGTTCCCTGTAAGGGCAAGCTGTTATCCCCATAAGGAGGCAATACCATGGATGCAAATGTGCGGATCAACGACCCGCGTGAACATGTGAACGAGGAACCCCGTAATGATTTGTTTGATCTGATAGCGGGTGTTGCTGGCATGGCCGGCCTGATGACGGTTATCTTTTTCGGAATGGTGATTTTCAAATTTATCACCGAATAGGATCTTCAGGCTGCACGCAGGCCAAAAAAGCCCGGTTTTCGCGACAATGCGAAAGCCAGGCTTTTTTTGGGACTATATGAGTAAAAATAGATCAGATCAGTAACATAAATAGGAATTAACGTTTACCACGCTGATTCTCACCCCGAACCGAGATGACATCAACAAACGGACGAATCCGGTCCATCAAACGCTGGCCTTTGTTCATTTCCTCGCCATCCCGATTGGTGAAGCTAAGATGTTTCTCAAGCCCCTCCAGATTGTAATTGGACGTGTAAAACGTAGGTTTGCGATTCATACGGTAGTTCAGAATGGACCCCATCACATGATCCCGTACCCACGAATTCAGATTCTCTGCCCCGATATCATCAAAGATGAGCAGATCACAGCTTTTCAGAATATCCGTCGTTTCCTTCAGCTTGTTTCCTTCACTAATCATGGATTTCAGATCCTCCACAAAATCAGGCATGTAGATAATAACACCTGTGTGGCCCACAACCGCGAGTTCATGCAGCAGATAACACATCAGAAACGTCTTGCCCGTTCCAAATGATCCTTCCAAAAACAGTCCTTGCGGAGACAATCCATTCTCCTTGGTGTCGTTAATATAACGCAGAACCTGGTTCACCGCCGGAGCACGCATCCGATCCTTGCCCATAATTTCCACATCGTTATATCCTGCATTGAGCGCACGCTCGTCCACATAGAAACTGCGGATTCTTTGCTTGATAACATGCTCATTTTGCCGTGCGATATGTTTGGAACAAGGCGCTTTTTTATCTATAATTTCGGGTTTACCGTTAAAATGCTCTACTTCCAGTTTGCAAAAGTGACCCTGGAAATCGTTAGGACAGTTGTCGAGCCCCGGACAGTTCGCACAGTTCTTCGAATCTTTGGCATACTGATACAGCTTGCTCAGATCGGTAATAAGCTGTGCATCTTTCAGTTCAGGATGACCTGCGCGGAATTCGCGTACGTACGGATCTTCCATCAATTCCGCCGCAATCCGCCGCGACTGTTCACGAAAGGAAGGATTCAGCTGCTGAAGCAGTCCTCCCAAGGATTCCATGGCTTCAAGCCCCCTTAATAGTTTCAATATAGAATGAACAATTGAATTTTACGATGACCATCATGATGGCAGGGTAACCTTCGATCGCTTGTAATTCTAATGTTCATTCTATATAAACTTGAGGAATAACTCAACATTTTCAGCTGGAAAAAGCATTATCCATTCCATGACAATACGCATAACTTCAGGTAGAGCTATACACAAAGATTGACCCGATCACACTTGCAAAATTATCTACGCAACCCCACCGTAACAATCTCACAAGGTCCCGCTTGAAGAGCCCATTCTTTGCTGATCAAGGCAGTGGAAGATTCATTTATAACTGAAGAATTCAGCTTACCTGTCTCTTCCTCCAGAATGTTGCTCTGATATGCATCTTCCAATGCTTGCGGAATGGACTCAGAAGCAGCAAACTTCAACTCAGTCGTATTAGATCTCATATTATACCAGCGCAACATCAGATCACCCGAATCCTCGTTCACCTTCAGTGAAGAAAACGCCAGACCGTCCCCTTGCCACTCAAACGGTGTGTTGCTTGGCGTCAGGAAACCCGGGTGTACGTTCGTCTGAGCCACAGTCCATGGAATCTGGAACTGGTAAGCTTCATTGTACGCTCCGGATGTTGCCCCGTTCCCGTCATGAGGGATAATCTCCAGCTGGAAGGAATGCTCGCCGAGACACTGAGCTTCCGGTGTCGGGAACAATCCCCAGTCTCCAAGCTCTCCCACGGCACGAAGCAGTGTTACGGCAATCGTATTCCGTCCATCCTCAAGAACCTCATATTCATTCAGCCCCAGATTGGCTACAACTAACCCAGCCTGATCCTCGCTCACATCAACAAAACTTTGCTGATGCTGGGTGTTGCTCGGATTCTGCCATTCCGGTGCAGGCGTATTATCACGAGTAGCAATTTCGAACATCGAGTCTACGTAATGAACAGCCGCTGTCAGATCCGTCGGGAAGAGTACCCGCACCCGATGATCCTTCGCCTGATTGTTGAAGGTTGTTTCGAGCTTGATGCCTTTTCCACTGCGGCTTAACGACACAATGGTACGGATTTTGAGCGTAACCATTTGTTTGGAACGTTGAGCTTTGCGATGCGGATAATAGATCAGTTCCCGCTGCTCACGATCGAGCGTTTCGTCGGCGGATTCAGGAATTTCCCAATGATGAACAATTTCGTACGAAGATCTGTAAGGCGCATCTTCGATAACCCGAATTTCTGCCTTAAGATCTTTCGTAGTCAGTGCTAATTCGTTCTCCGGTTGCTTGAACATATACTCATTTCCGATATCACCGACATTTTCATACACGCCAAGATCTTTATACGTCCGGCCTGTCCGTTTATCCGTGAGTGCAAAAGATCCATTGTCTGCAATATTTACGATAAAATATTCATTTTCCATACCACGTTCGCCACGCAACAGTGTATTTGAAGTCGTAGTGGTAACCAAAGACTCTCCAGCAACAGCATTTGGGTCACTCACAGCATTGCTGTCCATTCGAACCAAAGCATACGTCTTCAGGCCAAGTGCAGGCACATTCTCTGCTTCAAACGTAATGCTGACCCGACGGCAGCTATATGGCTGACGGAATCGATCATCCGGCAGATCATAGCCGAATTGCAGACCCAGATCCTCTACCGTACACGGAACTGGTTTGCCTTCTTCATCCACCAATATACGACCTGACAGGTCGATGGCGTTCATTTTGGCTGCCATATCTTCCAATGAGAAACCTTCACGGAAGTACAGACGGGCCGCATCCAGTTCAATCTGAACCACACCGCTGCGCTCCCATCCCGAAGTGTTAAACACAACCACAGGCCGCGCTTCTTCACCATAGCGTTCAAATGTTGAAGTATCGACCGCTGCGGCGATTTGGCTGGTGCTATCCTCAATCAGGGCCTCAGCGACATGACGGCTCTTATCAAACCGTGTGACCATCTCGCGATGTACCTCGTCTACGCTACAGCCACAGATGCTGTCATGCGGATGATTCTGCATCAACGTTTTCCAGGCATAGGTAAACTGATCATGCGGATATGAATGACCCAGCAGATGCGCGAACGAAGCCAGTGGCTCAGCCACTTTTTCCAACATGGCTTGGCCCAGTTGGTTCATCTGTTTCAGATAAACACGTGCGGAAGCCGTGTTCACCAGAGTGCCCCAGCCATCAGTACGCTGGCTACGCAGCTCTCCTTTTACAACAGACAACTCCTGAACCGCAGATGCTTTCAACGCTGACAGATAGTCCGGGAAGTTGGAGTGAACAAACTCGATATCGGGATACAATTGTTCAGCCATACGGATGGCTTCAGGCAGATCCTTCTGAATCGGCTGGTGATCACATCCGTTCATGTACAGCAATTCATTCGTCGATGCATATTTCTCCGCGTCAGCCAGCTTGGTTTCCCAGAACTTGCGAGCTGAAGCTTCGTCCACCGGAACCTCATTCCCGTTGGAGTACCAGTTGGCAAATAAAACACCGAGTACTTTAGATCCATCCGGACCTTCCCACATCAACTCTGAGAAACTGGATTCGTATCCATCGTCAGACACCATGTTGTTGAAGCCGGTTGGCTTCACGCCTCGCCCGAAAAAGACATTATCGATGCCCGATTGCAGCATAAGCTGCGGTGTCTGTCCTACAAGTCCGAACGTATCTGGGAAGTATCCGATCTTTGAAGGTGTTCCATAACGTTTGGCATCCCGATGTCCAACCTGCATATTACGAACGTTCGCTTCACCACTGGTCAGGAAGGCATCCTGCAAAATATACCAAGGCCCAATGACAATACGGCCATCGCGAATATGCTTCTCCAGCCGTTCCTTCTGCTCAGGTCTAACCTGAAGATAGTCATCGATGATGATCGTCTGTCCGTCCAGGTAAAAGCTTTTAAAATCCGGCCCATGATCGAGCTGATCCAGCAAGGCATCCACTAGTTGCACCAATCGCATATGATGTTTCTCATACGGCAAATACCATTCCCGATCCCAGTGCGTGTGAGAAATAATATGCGCTCTCTTCGATTTGCTTGTCGGTTTAGTCATTGAATTATTCCCCCTCTACCTTTTGTTGTACAATCTCTACCTCATCCGGACGATACACGGCTTGCAGCTGTCCGGCAGCATCTGTGGCAAACAGTACGGAACGATTTTTCTCCAACAGGAACGTATATATGACTCCGGTACGCGTATCTCTGACTTTCACCTCATGATCCAAAGCAAACTCCGATACAAATACGTACAGATTCCCTTTCGGGAAGCTCAACTTCCGACCATAAATCCCTGCAAGTTCACCGCCAGATATCCATTCCAGTTCATTCTCAATGCCAGCCACTTCTGACGCATATCGATACAGGTCAGCCAGCGGCTCATCCCGGCCGTTCAGCTCCAGCGGCAGCGGGCTCCAGATCAACTTGCCTTTGCCTAATGGCAGTACTACTACTTCATCAGGTGTATGATTCTCCGCATGAAGCAACGTTTCCTTCGCCACTTCGGCAATCCGGCGACGACCATACGTGACGCGGTGATTCACCCCGTTAATATTCAGCATTTCTTCTCGCTGTACGTTACCCAGACTGCGCTGGCCGACAAGATGATCTGCCCGATCACTTCTCTTCCAATAAGCATCCAGCCCAAGCGGCCCAGTGATAAGCAGCGTAGCTCCTTCATTCTCCGCGAAGTTCAGCAGTTCGCTTAACGCATCGCTGTCCATGTTGTGCGGACTCGGAACCATGATCAACTTCGGTGGTTGTTGCTTCAACGCTTCCAGATGATACTCGGATACAGCCCGGAATGGCTGCTTCAGCTCATAAGCCATCACACGGGTCAATTTTGTGGTTGCATCGTAAGCCAGGGAACGGTTCGAGAAATCGTTGGAATACGGGAAGACCACCGCAATTTCCTCCAGCTCGCGATCGGTAAACAGGTCTCGAATCTGCTCCATGAATCGGCCAAAATCGTAAGACACATCAGCCTCAGGTTTTTCCGTACCATCCGCTCGCAGCGCTCCGATATGAGATTCATTGGCATTATCCATATAGAAGTTGGTATTCCAGATCCATTGCACAGCTCCAGCACCGCCTGTTGAGAAGGCATAGGCGTATTTGCGCTCCAGAATGCTGTGAAGCTCTTCCTCTGTGCGTTTGGCCCGGCCATCCGGAGTTTCCACATACATGATGCCTGTCTCCTGAATGAGATTGGGTTTATGTGGTGTTTTGGCGAAAATGCCGTCCCAGATCAGGTCATCGTTGAGCCACCAGGAATGCACAGTTGTATAATCCACTTCCCGCTCATAGAAGAACGGTGAAGGCCGCTGTGCTCCGAGAGCTTCATCCTGCCCCACCGTAACCAGATGATGGGGAACAAGATCCTTGATCGTGCCTACAAGCTCTCTCGCCCAAACATTATGCATCTCCATCGAGAAGAGACAATAATCGAGCCAGCGTGTTCCCTTTTTAGCCTTGTGCATGTCCTGTACATCGAAATTGATCTCTTCCGGTTCAGGAATGACTGCTGCGGTAAAGTCCGGGAGCTGCTTAGGCGACATGTTCCATGCCTCCTGCAACGCTTCAATCGTCTGATGCCGCTGCTGGAGCCACTCGATAAACGCCTGCTGCTCATATGAATCTCTTGCCGAACGTGGCCCATCGGAGAATATGCGCACAGGATCAAACATCGACGGTTCATTAATCAAGTCCCAGTCCACATGTGTGGAATGTCTGTGACGACTAACAATGCTGCGGATGAATCGTTTCTGTGCATCTACACTCTGCGGGTCCAAATATGGATTTGTTCCTTCCCACGTCTCGGGTGTAAAGGAGAAAAAGGTGAACGTCACTTGAAGGCCATGCCGTTTTGCCGTTAACAGGAACGCATCAATAGCACGCAGTACATCCTCGGACATGTGACCATCCACCTGCATCATGTTACGATAAGCAGTCCAGATTCCGGTCCGAATCCAGTTAATGCCGGCTTTTGCCATCTGTGCCATATCCCGATCCCACACATCCGCATTGGGAAGGAACAGGAATTTCCGTGCCACGTCCGAGGTCATGTAGGTCATACCAACAACAGGTAGCGGACGACCGTCTTTGATAAAATAATCTCTGCTGCGTGTAATGACTTCCCCTTCTGCCAACAACGCTGCGTCCTGACCCCAGAAGCCCTGCCGCAGTATGCGAACTTCTCCATCAGGTGCCTGAACACGACCGACGATTCGATACAGCCCGCTCTCGATTGAAACCGGAAGAAGAATGCGTTCAAAACGCTGTTCGCCGGAAAGTTCCATCTCCAGTTGATGATTCCATACCTTCACTACCGTGCCGTTTGTGCGATCTTCCCGTTCAACTGTTAGATCAAACATCCAAAGTTCCGGCTCACTTCGTCTGCTACCCGCACGCTGTAGAATTTGGGTTTGAAGGATCAGTGAAGCTCGTTCACCCAGTTCATACGAAGCATAGTTCGGCTTCAGAGATAGTTCGGTTACACCTTTGGCGCAATACTGCGCCCAGTTCACCATTTCGGCTGCTCCATTCTGCTCCCAGAAGGTAGCCGTCAAAGGCAGATGCACAAACAGCCAGCGCGAACCGGCAAACGTACTGCGGGAGTTTTCCCATAATACGATTGGGGCAGCGATGCTGCGACCATCCTTGCTGTGGCCGCGAAGCAGCGGAGAAATCTGCGTGCTCATCGGACCTGAGGAACCCATCTGATGTGGCAAATCGCTTGTTTTGGTTGTATGAGGTACCAGATTCCACGTATCCGCACTCTCGAACAGTCCCTCTTTGCCTGCAAGGAGTGGAATATCTTCTGAGGAAGTTAGTGAATCCACTTTGGCTGCGGATACCTTTAACGCCTCATGAATATAAAGTTCCTGGTGATAGGCCGTTTGTTCCGACTCGGAAATCCATGCCCCATTCTCCTGACGAACAGGACGTTTGAATGGCGCCCCACCAATGCTGATCAGACTTCCACCCTGATGAAGAAAAGCTGCAATTTCGGTCCAAGCGGATTTAGGAAAATAAGGCGCATGCAGGTTCACGAAACATCCTTCACCTGCCGCCCTGCTCAAAGCCGAAGCCAATTCATCCGCGCCCACAACGATGATCTCTTCCGATGCTTTCCATGAATCAAGAGCACCTTGCGTTGGCAAAGTGCCTTCCACCGGAAACGTTGGATCAGAGAAAATAATCAGCTTGGTTCTCTTCACCTGTGCGCTACTCATAGCAAACCATCCTTCATGGATTTATAGACCAACTGGGAGAACAAACTGTTGGACCAAGCAAACCATTTTCTCGTAAAAATCGTCGGATCATCGGCATGGAAACCTTCATGCATATATCCTGTATCTGCATCCGTTGCTTCCAGCATCTGAATGATTTCGAGCTTCTCTTCAGCAGACTGGGCCGTCAATCCTTGCATGGACAGACCCATATGCCAGATGTAATCCGGCGGTGTATGCGGGCTGCCAATTCCTTTGGCTACTTTGCCTTCATAATAGAACGGATTCTCTTTGCTGAGCGCAAAACGTCTCGTATTCTGATAGATCGGATCATCCGCTGTGACGTAACCAAGATAAGGAATGGACATCAGTCCCGGTGTACCCGCATCGTCCATCAGGCAGTAGTTGCCGAAACCATCCGTCTCATAAGCATAGATCGGACCAAATTCAGGATGACGGTAAATACCGTACAGCTGAATACCATGATCTACTTCGGCTTCCAGATCCTTAAGCTCCTGCAGGAACTCCATATCCCGGAATACCCACTCCGCGAACTCCTGCATCTGACGCAGGGCAACGACGGCAAACATATTGCCTGGAATGTTGTAATGGAAATCACACGCATCATCACTGGAACGGAAACCGGACCAGATCATGCCTGTGTAATTGACGGGCATACCTCGTCCGTTATTACGAATTGAATCCGTAGCAATGCCGTTATTGCGGGTAAAGCTGTATGGTGATTTCTCCATGTGATGCTGCTCCACTCGGAACAAATCCACGATTTTGCGCATTGCGGCTTTGAAGCTGGAATCGAAAATATCCGTCAGTTCAGTTTCTTTCCAATATAAATAAGCGAGACGCACGACAAAGCACAAAGAATCAATCTCGAATTTGCGCTCCCACACCCAAGGTGACATCTCGGTCACGTCGGTGGTGTTCCAGTGCCAATCATTGGCTGTCTCGTTGAAGGCGTTGGCATACGGATCAATATGAACGTACTGGATGTGGCGCTTGATCAGACCACCAATAATGCGTTGCAGGTCTTGATCTTCTTTGGCAAATGGAATGTAATGCACCACTTGCTCCACGGAATCCCGTAGCCAGGAAGCTGGAATATCGCCAGTGATGACAAAGGTCGTGCCGTCATCCATTAATTTCGTTGTTGTTTCAATCGTATTCGGGAAACAGTTCTTAAATAGTTGAAGCAGCTTCGGTCGATGTGCCAGCTTCTGCTCCGCTTCTTCCATTACAGCCTGTACGGCTTGTGGCAATGCAACAGGTGGCATCGGTATTTTGGGTAGTCTGAATTGTTCCATGAATGAGTGCACTCCTTAAACAAATTGAATGGTGTAGCCGTAGCAAGATCAGCTGAGAACATTCACACTAGCCACTACGATGACAGAATAACCTTCCGATCGCTGTTATCCCCAGATTTTTTGATTCCCTTCTCCAAAAGGTTAAAATCCGGGGATAAAGGCGTAGCATATGCTTTCGATGTAGCTTTCTTTCAGAAAGCTTTTAGCTTCACTTCTTCAGGTTATTTCTGTCCTCTCCGTTAACGTGTGAATAAAGAGCTGAACATACATAGCTCAAAGTATTTTCAAAAAGGTTTACCGTAATAGCACGGTTTTTATTTCGTAAGGTTTAAAAGATAATGTAATCTGACCATTGGTGCTATCCAAAGGCTCGCCTGCTTCTTCCAAAGCATTGGAGAGATAAGCTTGCTCAAATGCATGCGGCCATTGCAGCGTCACACGTTCACGTGTTCCCGAAGATTCATAGAAACGGAGCACTGTACCGTTTCCTGCCTCTGCCGGTTTGACCGTATCCAAGATGACATGGCTGCTATCGAATTCAATCCATGCTCCAGTTGCCGGGCGTACGCCTGCGTTCTGGTCCACCTGATGCACAGGCACTTCATGGTTTAATTCGGCCGCCTGACGTACCGTATGTGCACTTCTCCAGTCGCCTTCATGTGGATACAGGGAATAGGTGAAGTCATGTTCTCCAATATCCGCAGTCCGGTCAGGCCATCTCGGTGCACGCAACAAGGAAAGGCGAATCGTGCTTCCCTGTACGTCGTATCCATATTTGCAATCATTGAGCAGACTGACGCCATATCCGTGCTCGGCGACATCTGCGAAGCGGTGTCCGCACACTTCATACTGAGCTTGCTCCCAACTCGTGTTGCGATGAGTCGGACGCTCCAATGCACCGAATGGAATTTCATAGGTCGCTTTGGAACTCACTACATCGATTGGGAAGCCCACTTTGAGCAATTTATGATCTTCATTCCAGCTTACATGGGTCTTGAAATCGATCCGTCGATTGTCATGATAGAACACCATATCCTGTGTAATCACAGACTGATGAAGCTTCCACTGAAAACGAAGTACGTCCTTCGTAGTACCCGCCAAAACCAGTTTTTTCTCCACAAGCTCGACTTCTCCAGCAACCTGAGCCTCATAACGGCTGTCGATATCCCAGGCATCCCAGAGCGTCGGACGGTCATGGAAAAAGTAAAATTGATTGCCGCATTCACCCGGCTTCAGAATCTCACGTTCTGCTGTCTTGTCCCACAAGCGGGATATCTCGCCACGCTCGTTAAACTTCACATGGTAATACGCGGTTTCCCATGTATCTGTAAATTTCTTTTGCCCGGTAATGCTCGCCATTTCCCGGACATTCGTTTCCCTTGCATTTTCCGGTACGAGCCAAATCGTCTTATGACCAAACGCTGGAATATCCGTAACCAGAACCGAAATTTGGCTATCTTCCCGATCCATGCACAAACGCTGACCTTCTTCATCTATAACGTAACGATCCAATCCATCGTGCATTTGAAGTTGAACAACTTCACTTCGAGTCCAGCCGAGGCTGTTGAACACAACATAAGGAACAGAACCCTCTGGCCCCTGCGTGTTAATTCCGCTCGTCAATGCGGCAACCCCTTGATTCAGTCCTGCTCGACCCAATTCAAATACCCGGACATATTCCTCGTCTGAAGTTACATACGATTCGGTAATTGCCGAGCCTGGGATAATATCATGGAATTGATTCAGCAAAATCAGTTTCCAGCCATCATGCAGTGAAGATCGTACTTCCGTTTCCTGCTGTGCCTCCATATCAGGTAGCGCAAGTGTGTTCCAGAACTCCGCCTCACGATAAAGCACTTCAGCCTTCCGATTGTTGCGCTTATTGCGGCCATGGGTCGTGTAGGTACCCCGGTGAAGCTCTAGATACAAGTCGCCATGCCACTTCGGAAGATCAGGCTGTGCCTTCTCGATTCCGGCAAAAAAGGCTCCGGCGGTACTATAACCATTCTTCGGCTGTCCCACCATCAACTCGGATCGATCCACGTACTCCAGCATCTCTCGCGTTACTCCCCCGCCACCATCACCGTGCCCGTACAAAAGCATATGCTCAGGATGCGCTGCTTTCTCGCGGTAAGACTGCCAATGATCATGAATGTCCTTCGGCAGCGTATGCTCGTTGACGCCATGATTGAGATAAGACAGGATGGCCGTACCATCAATGCCTACCCAGTGGAAAAGATCATATGGAAACACGTTCGTATCATTCCATCCGAGCTTGGTCGTCATGAAGTACTCGACATTACCATGCTTCAAAATCTGAGGCAGGGAAGCACAATAACCAAATGTATCCGGCAGCCATTCAATCTGTGATGTTTTGCCGAACTCCTCCATATAAAAGCGCTGACCATATAACATCTGACGAATCAGGGATTCCCCGCTCGGAATGTTCAGATCCGGCTCAACCCACATCCCACCAACTAGTTCCCAGCGTCCTTCGGCAATGCGCTTCTTCACCCGTTCATACAGCTCGGGGTCATGTTCCTTCAGAAAAGCATACAGCAAAGGCTGACTCTGGGAATAAATATAATCGGGATATTCATTCATGAGTGCATCCACCGTGGAGAATGTACGACTGGTCTTGCGCACCGTCTCACGTACAGGCCACAGCCAGGCAATATCGATGTGCGATTGCCCCACCATATGCTCCAAGCCTTCGGCGTTTCCACCAATCTCTCGCACTTCATGGATCAATCTTTCTTCGATACTATGGATGCCATTCCCCTGCTTGACAGCCTCTTCTGTCAGACTCACGAATTGATCCATCGCCCGATAGATCGCTTCCAGCAGGCGCACACGGCGGAAATCACTTTCCGGCAGCAGCACCGCGGAATCACGCACAATCGTAACCGTGTACATCAGGCTACGGACAGGTTCATTCGGTCGCACCAACAAACTGCTGATTGATGTAATCGGCGGCTGAATAACCGCTTGTTGGTTCAGTGGATCTACAGGCTCGGGTACTGGATCAAATAACTCAATCTCAAGTTCAGGCTGAGCCCCTATTCGGGAAGGGTCGAGTGTTACATACGTATGATTACGATCCAGCCCCTGATAGGAATGTCCATTCACCCGAAGCAAGCCTTCCCCACCGGATTCAAATACAAGTCCGTAAGGTTCTTTCTGCCAGGAGGCAGGTACATCCAGCCGTGTCCGGAAGAAATAGGTCGTTCCCTGATCACTCGGGAAACGATTCAACCCCTCGCCTTCTGGATAAGCCTTCTGATCCTCATATTGTCCTGGCACTTTATAATAAGCGCGGGTGATGTCCCAGCTGCGCAGCTCCATTTGCTCCAACCACTGACGTTCGGACAACTCGCGAATAAATCGTCTGATGCGTTCCATTTCCTTACGCCTCCTCTACGGTCAACTCGGCGAACTGCGTATCTTTCACATGTCTTCCGATATGAATATGGAATTGACCTGGTTCAACGATAGGTGTGAGATCACGACCGATATATTGCAGCTGCTCCGCTCCAATATGGAAGGCTACCGTCTTCGTCTCTCCAGGTTCCAAATTCACTTTTGCAAATCCCTTCAGCTCTTTGGCTGGACGAGCGACTCGACTGACCACGTCGGATACATACATCTGTATGACTTCTGCACCTCTGCAAGACCCCGTATTGGTGACCTCCACCGATACGGTGACTGTCTCGTCTGCCTTCATCGATTCTGTACTCAGCTTCGGCTCACTGTAATTAAAGGTAGTATAGCTAAGCCCATATCCGAATGGATAACGAGGCTCCAGATCCTCTTCCAAATAACGCTTGCCGCGTGAACGTTTACCATTGTAGTAAACCGGTAATTGACCCACATGCTTCGGAATGGATATCGTCAGTTTGCCGGAAGGATTTACTTCGCCGAACAAAATATCCGCAATGGCATGCCCACCCTCTTGACCAGGATACCAAGCTTCCAGAATGGCATCGGCATGTTCATCCACCCAAGGCTCGGTAATGGGACGACCGTTGATATATACAATGACAAGTGTTTTGCCAAGCTTGTGAATCTCCTGAATCAACTCCAGCTGGACTCCGGCGAGTCCAAGCGTCATGCGGTCAATGCCTTCGCCACACTCCATGTCATTCCATGAGTTATCGGACACATTGGAAGCACCTGTCTTCAGATCGATCGTTCCTTCACCAAAATCACGGGCACTCGAGCCGCCAACGACCATGATGACCGTATCCGCCTGACGTGCAGTTTCTATTGCATGCTCGAACCCTTCTCTCGAATCGCCCTTGATGCGACATCCCGGTGCATAGAGCACCCGGGCTTCACCATTCGAATGTCCATCTGAGTTCTCCTCCGCGTGCCCACTCTCACTTACAGCAAGCTTACTGCAGATGCCATCCAATACCGTAGACACTTTGGACTTCGGTTGGGGAGATGTATAATCGCCCAACTGGTTGTAGGCTTGGTCTGCATTAGGACCAATGACAGCAATTCGGCCCGCTGTTGCCGTCGACAGAGGTAACGTTGCAGCTTCATTTTTAAGCAAAACCACACCTTCTGCAGCCAATTGGCGTGCCAGTTGAATATGCTTTTCACTGCCAATGACTTCTGCAGCTCGATCGGCATCCACATAAGGCTGCTCGAATAATCCCAGCTTGAATTTCAGTGCCAGCACACGGCGGACAGCCTGATCCAGTACATGCATTTCAAGTTTGCCTTCCGAGATCGCCTGCACCAGATATTGTCCAAACATCTCACCAGACATTTCCATATCAATACCTGCCTGAATGGCCTGTACGGAAGCTTCCAATCCATCTGCCGCCACATCATGCCCACTTGCGAGCATGTTGATGGCACCGCAGTCCGTAATCACCAGACCGTCAAAACCCCAGTCTTTTCGCAGAACATCATCCAGCAGTTCCGTATTAACCGTGCACGGGATACCGTCGATTTCGTTATAAGCCGGCATAATGGATTGAGCGCCTGCTTCAACAGCTTTGCGGAACGGATATAGATCTACTTCCAGCAGCTCACGCCAGCCCATGTGCACCGGTCCCGCATTGCGTCCACCTTCCGAGCTTCCATAACCAACAAAGTGTTTCAGTGTAGCCGCTACCGCATCCTCTTGGTCCAAACGCTCGCCCTGAAGTCCTTGCACGGAAGCAACAGCTAGCTCACCAATGAGATACGGGTCTTCACCAAAGCATTCCTCGGTACGCCCCCAGCGTGGATCACGTACAACATCCAGCACCGGAGAATACGTTACCGCACCGCCTTGAGCACGCGTCTCGCGAGCGACCGCCCGGCACATGTCACGGTACAGATCCACGTTCCAGGTACTTCCCAAGAGCAGGGGAACCGGATAGACCGTACCGTCAATCGCCATATGTCCGTGAGAGCATTCCTCTCCGATCAGAATGGGAATCCCCAGTCTGGAATGCTCCACAGCATGGCGCTGAATGAGGTTTACTGCTTCTGCCCCTTCTCTGGCAGACAGTCCATTTTCAAGCGTAACACCCGTCCATGGATCTGCACGAAGTGCACCGTACAGGGAGCCTACGCCCCCGTTTTCCACCTGCTGCTTAAAGGATTCATTCAGCGTGATGTTCCCTTGATCATTGGTATATGTCTGCCAACCAAAAGGCTGGATGAGTTGACCCGCCTTTTCCTCCGTCGTCATTAAGCCCAGCAGATGTTCTACTCGCTCTTCCACGGATTTGCTTTTGTCCTTATATATCATCATCCTTCGATGCCTCCACCCTATAGAAGTGATTCGGTTACTCTTTGACAGCTCCGACCGTCAGACCCTGTACAAAGTAACGCTGGAAGAACGGATAAGCGAAAATAATCGGCAACGTGGCGAGAACCACCATAGCCATCCGTGAAGTATCCTGCGGGATGGATTGCATCGCCGCCAGACTCATCGAGCTGTTCGCCGAGTTCTGCTGGATGAACTGGATGCTGGACTCGATCCGCATCAGCATCGATTGTAGCGGTACGAGGTTGGGATTATCGATATATAACAGCGCATTGAACCAATCGTTCCAGTAACCGAGCGTACTGAACAATCCGATTGTCGCCAGCCCCGGCAACGATAATGGAATGACAATCTTCATAAACGTATAAAATTCTCCGGCTCCATCAATTTTCGCGGATTCAATGACCGCATCCGGTACACTGGTTGAATAGAATGTACGCAGAATCATGATATAGAAGGCATTCATTGCAAGTGGCAGAATCAGTGCCCACACGGTATCTTTCAAATGAAGAAGTTGGGACACGACCATATAGGTCGGAATCATCCCGCCGTTAAACAACATGGTCAGAATGGCAAATATGGAGAAAAATCTCCGATAACGGAAGCTCTTGCGGGATATCGCATAAGCATACAGCGACATTAGAATCAGACTGATGATGGTACCCAGTACCGTCACCAAAATGGTTACCCCATAAGCACGCAGCAGCGTGTCACCACTCTGCCAAACAAACTGATAGGCTGCGAGACTCCATTCCTTCGGAATCAGTCGATACCCGTCACGGGCGAGTGCCTTCTCGTCCGTAAACGAGATGATCACTACAAACACGAATGGAAATACACAGATTAAAGCGAATAGTCCGGCCAATATATTCATAACGACGTTCCAGGCATTGGATACATGATGGAAGTCGCGTTTTTTTACGATTTGAGCCACAGTGGTTCACTCCTTTCCCTTGTCCTAGAATAGGCTGCTATCTTTATCGATTTTGCGTACTACGTAGTTGGAAATGATAACGAGCACAAAGCCTACAACGGATTGATACAATCCGGCAGCCGTACTCATGCCAATCTCTCCGCTTGTTTTCAAGCCACGATATACATACGTATCAATAACGTTCGTAACGGAATACAGCGTACCCGAATCCCTTGGAACCTGATAGAACAGTCCAAAGTCGGCATAGAAAATGCGGCCTACGGCCAACAAGGTCATAATCGTAATGATAGGTGAAAGCAATGGAATCGTAATGTTACGAATCTGCTGCCATTTGCTCGCTCCATCAATCATCGCCGCCTCATACAGCGACCGGTCAATGCCCAGAATGGAAGCCAGATAAACAATACTGTTGTATCCAATCGTTTTCCACAAAGCTACGAACACCAGGATATACGGCCAATACTTCGCTTCCGAATACCACTGAATCGGTTCCACACCGAACCACCCAATAATCTGGTTCAACATCCCCCGATCCATGCTCAGGAAGCTGAACGCGAAGTAACCGACAATAACCCAAGATAAGAAATACGGCAGGAACATACCTGTCTGATACAATTTGGCCAATCTTTTATTGACCAACTCTGAGAGCAGAATCGCTAAACCTACAGCGAATACCAGCCCTAACACAATAATCGTGATGTTATACAAAAGCGTGTTTCGAGTAATGAGCCACGCGTCGTTGGTGCTGAATAGGAACTTAAAGTTGTCCCAGCCCACCCATTCGCTCTTCACAAGACTTGCCCAGAAACCTTCGCGGCTGAAGCGATATTGTTTGAACGCTGCTACTGTACCAACCAATGGTAAGTAGGAGAAGAAGAAGAACCAGATGGCGCCTGGCAGCACCATGAACAGCATGACTCGGTTTCTAATCAAATTTTTCAAAAATGCGGTCATATGGAGATCCTCCTTCAGGCTTGAATGAAAAAGGATCGGGCGCAACAAGCAGCGGCCCGATCCCTGAAATTACCCTTACTTATTTGCCGCTCTCCAGGCATCAAGCTGGGTTTGGGCTTCAGCCATCACTTTTTCAAGTCCGGCTTGATTGAACTTCTCAATCACTTGCTCCAAATTGTTCTCTGGGTCCAGCGTACCTGTCATCAATGCGGCCCAGTATTGCTCTTTGACATTCTGCACTGCTGTCAGTTCCGACGACACCTTACTTGAGTCAAAGTTAAAGCTCAGAATTGGGGAATTTACACCCTCTGCATTAAACTTCTTGAACTCATCCCATTTGTTATCCGGGTCATTGTTGTTCAGATACAACAACATGTTGTTACCGAGGGAGTAAGAAGGCATATCGTAGTTCTTGGATTCAGCCAGATTTTCCATGTGCGTATCATCCACTTTTTTGTAGTGAACGCCCTCAATACCGGAATCGACCATATTGCGCAGCACTGGATCTGTATTCAACAGGTTCAGGAACTCCATTGCTTTCTCCGGATATTCGGAGTTGGACGAGATGGCCATGATTGAACCTTGTACAGACGTGTTGGTGATGATCGCGTCACTAGCTGGTGTGGAAACTACCGGATATCCGTAACTTGCCGACCATTGGTTGTCTGCAAGCGGTTGAGTTTGTGCACGATCCAGGAACCAGTTGCCTGATGTAGTCAGGTCATTGGTGGAGCCTGTTGTTGCTGCCTCTGCAGATACATAACCAGCTTTGTAGTATTTGCTCATCGTTTTGAGTGCTGCTTTCATTTCTGGCGTATCCAGAATGTTCACAATCTTGTAATCCGTTGTATCCAGTTTGATTGCCATTGGCAAATTCTGAATGACATAGTCATAAGGAACATAAGGAACGAAGTTTTTATCCATTCCAAATGGAGTCACACTTGGCTCATTTTCCTTGATTGTTTTGAGCAGAGGCTCCAGACTGTCTAACGTACGAATATTGGAGATGTCCATTTTGTATTTATCAAGCAGCGTTTTGTTGAAACGCCATACCTCTTGTTGAGGCAACTCCTTGTTAGCCGGAATTCCGTAATTGTGTCCGTCTACTTTCGAACCGCTCAGGAATGCAGGATCGATGGTTTTAATGAGATCCTGACCGTATTTAGGTAGCAAGTCATCCAGCTCCATGAATGCGCCCTTTCTGGCATTTTGAACATAATCGAATCCGCCGGAAGAAGTGAACAGGATGTCCATTGGCTCGCCGGATGCCACGTTAACTTGCATCTTTTGCGGATAGTCACCCCAGTCAACCATCTTCATCGTTACTGTGGCATTGATTTTTTCTTTCGTGTACTTGCTGACTTCTTCCATCACTTTATTAACATCTTTCTGAGGGGTACCGATGGTGTACCAGATCAGCTCGACAGCATCATCTCCTGCTTCCCCTGATTCTGAAGCATCCTTGCTTCCTCCACAGGCGCTAAGAACAACTGTAACCGCCATCAACAATGCAAGAACGAGAGAAAAACTTTTTCTTTGTTTACTCATTTCCTTGATCCTCCCTTTTCGTGTTCCCTTTAGCTCTACAAACTAACTGCTTTAACCTTATCGAATGAAAGCATTTTCAAAAAGAAGATAAACTTAATATTTCGAGGTACAAATTAAAGAGAAATCAGTACCGATTCCTTAATTTGTACCTTTTTGAATAAATCGCTTACATAAAAAAGACATGCTGAGTAACATTTGGCACCAGCTTAGTTGCATGCCCTACTGTCCCCAGAATGTCTCATCCATTTCAGTCCACTGGTCCAATCTATGATCCACTGGAAATCATCCAAAAACCTTATAATCGGTAGGTGATATTCCCACATACTTGCGGAATTGTTTATAGAAATATCCTGTCTCCCAGTACCCAACATTCCTTGCGATCTCATGTACCTTCAGATTCGAATTGCGCAGCTGTTCCTTGGCACGTTCAATCCGGTATTTATTGATATATTCGGCAAAAGTCTCCCCCGTCTCCTTGTGGAACAGTTGTCCCAAATATACCGGATGAAGATGATAGTGAGCACCCAGCAGCTTCAGGGAGAGCTCTTCTGCATAATGTTTGTCAATATGTTGAAGCACCTGGTTGACGATCGGATTCTTTAAATCCTGAAGCAGGGACTGAATCGTCTCCGTACCGACCTGCTGCAACGCCTGCACGAGTTCATCAAAGGTTCCGCTGTCCAGTACAAGGCGAAGTCCACGTTGGTAAATGGCCGATTCATCCGAATGTTTGATGCCCTCTAATTCCATCTTGAAACGAATGACCACTTCCAGTGCGATGTTCTGCAACTCAGCCGGAGTAACCCCGTCGCGGTGCTGTTCAAAATCGACCCGAATTCGCTCCGCAAGCAGCTCTGCATTACGGGATAGAATGAGCTTCGCATACTCCTTCCAATCGATCGAGAAGGAAGAAGCAGAGCTCCCACCCTTCTCCAATATGGCATGATCGATTACTTTGAGGTCGGGATAGATCATCACATACTGGAGCGCCTTTTTCGCCTCCTGATAGCTTGCAGGCGCATGGTGAAGCCCACGCATCAGACTTCCTGCCCCAATCAGAACAGCAGGATGTGTCTCAGATAGCGCGGCGGATAATGCCTGAAGGCACTCCATAAACCTCTTTTTCTCGTCCTCACCTGCATGCACATTGGCAACTATGACGATGTCTCCATCGATGTCATGAAATATATTCACATAGGACTTTCCCTTCAGCATACCCTCCACTCGCTCGAACATGCCGGATACTTCCCCTTTAGTTCGCAGTATAGCTACTGCAACATCAGGTGCATCCAGCGAAAGATTCAAGAACTGTGCCCGTTCCTCGAATTCTGTGGCCGCAATCTGTCCCGTCAGCCATCGATGGAGGATGTTGTCTTTCAGAATCTGAACACCATAAGCATCATCCGTTTGAGGTGACGACGCATGGTCCAGCTTGGAAGCCGTATTGCGAAGCGTCGATTCCAGCTCTTCGACATTGATCGGTTTGAGCAGGTAATTTTCGATGCCCAGTTGCATGCCCTCTTTCAAATATTCAAACTCATTAAAACCACTTAAAATAATTACCTTGATGTCAGGCTGCACTTGCCTTGCTTCCCGAATCAGATCCAGACCATTCATGAATGGCATGGATATATCCGTGATCAGAATGTCCACGGGCTGCGCAGACAAGGCGTTTAATGCGGCCTGTCCATTGCCGGCATGGCTTACAATTTCCATATCAAACGACGACCAATCCAAAATATCGTACAATCCTTCAATGATGAACGGTTCATCATCCACAATAAATACCTTGTACATTTTAAATACCTGTCCCTTCTGTATGAGGATAACGTACCCTGATCAGGGTTCCTTCTCCGAGTGTACTCTCTATCGTGATGCCGAATTCCGGTCCATACAGGAAACGCAAACGGGTGTGAACGCTGCGCAGTCCAAACATTTTACCCGACTCTTCTGGACGTTCCAGTTCTTCTAAAATTTCAGTCAGGCGTGCAGGCTCAATGCCTTTACCATTATCTCTGACCTCTACCTGCAAAGCGTCGCCCAATTCTTCAACAACGATTGTTAATTGATTATCCGAACGTTCTGTCTGAATGCCGTGCACCACATAGTTCTCAATAATCGGCTGCAGGGATAGCTTGACCACCGGATGCTGGTTATGCACGGGGTCCAACTGAATCGTATACATGAAAATGTCCTTATACCGGATCCGGAACAATTCCAGATATAAGCGGCAAGCTTCCATCTCATCCTTCAGCGTATAATTTTTCTTCTGTTGAACAAGGCTCTTGAATAACACGGATAAACTGTAGATCATCTCGCCGACATCCTTCGCCCCTTGCGAAATTGCCCTCATACGGATGACCTCCAGCGTGTTATAGAGAAAATGAGGATTAATCCGTGCCTGGAGAGCGACCAGTTCTGTCTCCTTTTGTTTGATCTCGGCTTTGTAGACGCGTTCGATATATTGATTAAGTTCATCCAGCATATCGTTGAAACTGTGCGAGATCTGTCCAAGCTCATCATCACGGGCATCATCGATGCGTGCTGTCAGATTGCCGTATTTCACCCTTTGGGTGAAACGAATGATTCTGCGGGTGCGTTTGGCAAAATTAATAATGAAAAACGCCGGAACCAGCACTGCAAACAGGATACATATGATGCTAATCGAAACAATTGTATTGCGTGTACCCGCATAGGCCTCAGCCATCTCATCCACAGGAACCGTGCCAACGACCACATATCCCTGATCCGCCGAGACAAACTTGTTCACATACATATTTCGCTCCTTTTTCATCGAATCCATATCCGTCTGATCAAACAGGGAATCGGCCACATTTATATACGGATACTTTTTGCCGTAATAGTTACTGTTGGAATCGAACAATACTGTACCTTTGGCTGACAGCACCACAATTTCTCCCTTGAGATTACTTTCATAACTGTCCAAAGCGTTGCCAATACCTGCTGAGTCAAAGAAAACAAGGAACTGACCCAAATTTCGAAGGGTCTGTGTATCGTTGATAGGCACACGAATCGCATACAGCGCCGGGTCCCATTGATCAATTTCTTTACGAATCCAATAGTTTGGTGAGCTGATATTTGGTGTCTCCATCGCCATCACGTCAGGAATATAGGAATGAGCCACATTGGTGTTCAACTTTCTGAACTGCTTATGTTGATTGAAGGTGGACAGATCCTGCCGCTCTGCACTATATAACATCACTTGATTGATATCCGAATTGCGATCCATGATATTTTGAAAATGTTTCAGTACATCAGCTGAGTAATCATCCTGATTCGCATAATAGCCATTCGTCAGATGCTGTACATACTCGGCGTACGTGTGCTTCATCAGATAGGTGATATTAGACGATAACGCCTCATTCTGATGCATATCTCTCACCATATTTTGCACTGATTCATACTGCTGATGAATATATCGGTCGACACTCTCCATGGCCGCTTTCTGAATCGCCAATTCTCGGCGAATCGTGGCATCGGACACTGACAGGAAAATGATATAAGACAAGGTAATAATCGTTATAATCGAAATCATGGAGAAGATGAACAGCATCTTCATAAACATATTATTTTTAAAGAAATTTTTGTAAACGCTAACAATTTTCAAGTCGCATGTTCCCCCCGATGCTGTTTTCCTGTCTAAAGTATATCATTTGCCTTCTGACATTAACTTGTCACCTTGAACTTTTATTTAGTTTATACCTGAGTTTCTTTAATTTAACCCTATTTGAAAATGCTTTCATGCCCTATCGTTAACCATAAGTTTATTTTTGTGTAAAAGAATACCTTACATTCATTCGACTTGAAGGAGGAACAGCATGACACGCAAACACAAACCCAAAGGCCTTATCCCCAAAGTAACCGCAATGGTTCTCACTTCGGCTCTGCTTGGACAAGTCATTGCCTCATCCGTTTATGCCGGAGACACGCTCCCTTACACAGGTGACAGCGCCAAGGGAGTAAATCAGCCTTATCAGCATGGCTACACGGCTGCCCAGATTCTGAATTGGACACCCGAAAGTGATATCCATGGTGATCTGCTTCGTGCCCATGTACCTTTGCAGCCACGTAATGATGCCTTTGCGGCCACGCAAGCTTACCCCGAACTCAGCCCGGACACCCAGTTGTTTACAATGAGTGGCGATTATGGCAACGCGTTCTTTGACAGCACTCCTTACACGAATGAATTCAGCGAGTACCTCTTTAATTATTGGCAGTACACAGACTATTACAGCTATTGGCATGGTATGGCTTCTGCTGGCGTGCCTGAGGAATTGTATGACCCCAATAAGGAATGGACGGAAAAGTACTTTGAGTTTGGCATTTTGAACATTCCAAATCCGGCCTACACCAATGCAGCACACAAAAATGGTGTCCGGTCCATCGCCAACATCTTCTTCTCCGACAACGATCGCGGACCACAAACCTACAAGCAGATGCTTGTGCAGGATGAAAAAGGGAATTTTCCTGTCGCTGCAAAGCTGGTCGAGATGGCAAAGTATTATAATTACGACGGATACTTCTTCAATCAGGAAGAGGTTGCCAAAGGCGTTGCACCTGAAGACATCGCTTCCTACAAGAAATTCATGAAATATTTAAAAAACGAAGGACTATATGTTCAGTGGTATGACTCCACCATCAATACAACGGGCAAAATTCAATACCAGAACCAGTTTAATGGACTCAACAGTCCTTTTGTGCAAGATTCTGCATTAGGCAGAGTCTCGGATTCGATCTTCCTGAATTACGTGTGGAACCATGACATGCTGCGTGATTCGCGCGATCATGCCCTAGATTTGGGACTTGATCCACTGGAAACGGTATTTGCCGGTGTCGAAGGTGGGAATGACCAGTTTGGCCGCTGGAAGCAGCTCTACGATCTGCGTAACAATCTGGACGAGAACGGTCAACCGATGAACAGTATTGCAACACTCGGTGCCGACTTTACCCATAATGCCCTGGATGAAGAGATGGGCGATGGCAGCACGAATCATAGAGCCGAAGATGAGTACCAATGGATGACCTTTGTGCGTGACCGCGCTTGGTGGTCAGGTCCAAATCAGGACCCAACCAATGCACGCCGTACGGCATCCGTCGATCTGTCCGATGTGTATGCTTCTGGTGCAAAGTGGGACGGAATAGCCGCTTATCTCACCGAACGCTCCGTTATTCACGGCTCCAATTTTGTGACCAACTTCAATACAGGCCACGGTCTGAAATATTATGAGGACGGAACCGTCTCCAATGCAACCGAATGGTCCAATATTAATATTCAGGATATCCCGGTCACCTGGCAGTGGTGGATGGATAGTCAAGGTGACAAACTCACTGTTGATTTTGACTATGGTCCAACCTATGAAAAAGGTGCTCGTTATACTTATGTTTCCGTTGGTGCGTTTACTGGCGGCAGTTCTCTTGTCGTAAATGGAAGTCTAAATACGGACAATTTCCTACGTCTGTACAAGACGGATCTGTCGATCAACGCCCAATCCAAACTGGAACTCACCTATAATAAACCGTCTGTCAACGACGCTTCCTCCATGTATGTCGGACTGATATTTGAGGATGAACCAACCAAAGTGGTCAAAGTTAAAGTGCCAGATTCAGGTCAGCACACGGCAGGCTGGAAGACTACTTCACTCGATCTGAGTGCATACCAAGGGAAGACCGTCGCAGCTTTTGGTCTATCCTTCAATCCTAACGGCACTACGATTGAAAAATATCAGATGAACATTGGTGAGATTCGTATATCCGACGGTTCTGCCGCCAAACCGAATGCTCCAACCGGATTCCATATTGCCAAAGCACTGACCAACACCGATGAGTTGGTTGTCGAATGGGATATCGAGGACTATTCGAAGGTTAAGCAATATAATCTGTATGAGAACGGCGCTTATGTCGGCGGCGTGTATGACTCCACATTTTATATTAAAACGCTCAAACATCCCGCTGGCGAACTGTCCATTCGTGCTGTAGGCGCAGATGGTACCGAGAGTGAAGCAACCGTCCTGTCCTATGATCTGAATGCAGCTGTTCAGGACATTGATGTGAAATTCAAGAACAATGGCGATGCTATTGTCAGTTGGAAAAACCCGAAGAAGAACCTAGGTAAAGATCCGATCCAGCTTACACTCCAAACTGAGTACACGAAGGAACCTTTCACCAAGACACTTCAGGTCAAAAAAGGAAAACAGTCTGCCATTCTGACAGGCCTTCCGACCAATGGCGAACATTACGTCCTGGATATTGCCATTGGAAAACAGAATCCAGTCACTACGACTGGACAACTGGCAGATACTCAGATTACACCATATGCCAAGGAAATGGTTACGGTAAAGGATGGAAAGTATACCCTCGCATTGCCTGATTTGGAGGATTGGTACAAAATCTATGTCTATGAAAATGAGGTAGCACGCGAATTCGGAGTAACTTACGTTTCGCAAAAATTCCCTTATATCATTCGGGGTAGAACGAAGCTGAGCGAACTGACATTCACGCCTGCATCCAGCGCCAGCTCCCTGAAGCTCGTTATCGAAGATTATGCTGGCAATAAAGCAACGACGATTCTACGATAAAAGATTCACAAGAAATCAATTCAGCCCTTTCGCTTCCCTACAGGAAGTCGGAAGGGCCTAATTCATGTTCGGTACTTTTAATTAAACCCTACAATACGCCGTTCATCCCACCAAATATCCGACCTAAAACATTAAAATAGATCATAATAAATGACAATATAATTGCTATCGATAGAATGGGTAAAAATCGTTTTTTATTTATCGGTATGATCAGCAACAACACAACAATCATGATTAGATATATTATCATAAGGACTGGAATTAAATAGTAATGAGTGTGAATGGGTAAGTAAGCGTGACGTAATTGAAACCCTTCTGACAGTAGTAATGTAACTGGGAGAGCTGCAACAACATTAGATAACAGCCCACTCCCACGTGCATACCACATAATATAAGCACAGATCGGAGATACCACCGCGCATATCCCCCAAAAAACCATAGCCCTTTCTGGAGAAAAATGTAGAAATAACACGGTGTAAGCATAATACACGGTCAGCATTGACCCAAAAAAGATGAATATTTTTACTGCCGCCAATTGGGGAGAATAGCTAAAAACCGCTATAAGCGCTGCAACAAATACCCATACACCCAGACGCCCACCTATACTGTCAAATATAGGGTTTACCCCCGGAACATCAACAAGTTTGGCTGCCACCCCCATGATAACTCCGATCAGCATGGCATACCCTATCGATACAACTTTTTGTTTTGTGGTTGATTCGCTCTTCACTCTAATCTGATTCATTTACCCTTGAACTTTCTGCTGTTCCAACAAATAAAATATATAATCGGTTGGCACACCGCTATAACCTTGCTGTCTCAACATCGCGGTCACATTGCCCCGGTGATATGTCCCGTGGTTAACAACATGCTGTAGAATGTCCGAAAAATGTGTTTCCATTTTACCGTATTTCGGATGCTCGATTGTCATTTTTTTGTCCGGGTCAGGCGTATGCCGCAGTAAATCGCGGAAACGTTCGGCAACACTGCTAAACAGCTCCCTCATCTCATTCACGGTTTTGCCCTGTGCTTCCTCTGTCCAGCCTGAGATTTTCGGGAAAATCTCCTCGTTCGGAACTTCTGCGAGCACGAGCATATAGAGCTGTTCGAACAAGTACATGTGTACACATGTTTGTGATACGGATGGGAACACGCTCGTCACTTCCGTATGGAATACTTCCTTTGGGAGTTGCTCCAGGTGTGCAAACAATCGATCATTTGCCCAAACATGATAGTCATACAGTCGGTATGGTTGTTGAAGCATCGATAAATTCACCTTTCCCTTCTTCGCATGGTTTGGCTGCCGCAGCTGTGTCTTTATCATATAACAAGTTTGTTGACAAATGTTGTCAGCAAACTTCAATCCGGATCGTCTTCATAATGTTTGGCGATACCGTATGCCTTTTCCTGAATCCGCCGCTTCAACTCCAGTGGTTCGCGGATGCGAATGGCCGTGCCGAACGTCAGGAGATATGTCGGTAGATATTTGTTCATCGTCGGAGCATCGATCAGAAACCGTGCCTCCCGATCGGTTCGTTCCGTCAAATAGTGGCGCAGATGCCAGTGGTTGCAAACCGCATTAAGCGTGTCAGGCTGTCCCTCGATACGGATAACCGTTAACGGTCCTTCTGCCTCCCGTCTCTGGTTGGACTGCTCACAGAAAAACGCGGACGCAGAGAAAGACTCCGGCTTGTCAAACCTCGCTTCGGTTGACTCCAGCCGTTTGATTCGTTCGACGCGAAACGTCCGCATCGCCTGCGACCGATGGCAGAACGCGACAACGTACCATTCGTTTCGGTCATACGCTAGCCCATATGGATCGACTTCACGTTCGTCAGCCTGCTCCGCATTCGCTTTGCGATAGAGCATACGGACCGTTCGCCCGTCTTTCGTTGCTTGTTCCAAGTCCCGCAACAACGGAACAACAGAAGGTGCACGCGTTGAAGAAACGACGTCCAAGCTGCTCTGCTGGCGAGACAGATCGTGGCGCTGCTCCTCGTGCAGTCCGTTCTCCACCTTCTTCAACGCATACTCCAGCTCCTGCACATACGGATAACCAGCACCTTGGGCAAATTTAAACGCATCCACAAGTGCCTTCAACTCTACAGAGTTGAAGAACAATGGCGTTTCCTTGAAATTTTCCAGAATACGAATACCGCCATCATGGCCCGATTCCGCAACGACTGGCACGCCACTGACGCATAATGCGTCGATATATCGATAAACGGTGCGGACGCTAATCTCCAAACTGTCCGCGATCTGAGCGGCGGTGAGCTTTCTTCCGGATCGCAGCATCCAAAGCATGGACAGCATGTTATCCCATTTCGCCATCGGGAGCCCTCCTCTTTTCCTTGAAAGAATAAAAGTCATTTATGTATTGTTCAAAGATGTAAAACATAATCATCTAGCTAAAAAGACGAGTCTCCTTTGATTTAGGTGACTCGCCTTTTGGGTCATTATTATGAAAGTTATGAAGTTCCCTTTTGTTTGCTTGCCTGCATCTGCTGGGCAAACCTCATCATCTCTTCGAACTCTTCTTCGGATACTGCATCGCCGTCGGCGCCTATGTCTTGTACAATCGGAATTTCGGGTTTGGCTTTGGTTCCTTTGCCGTATGTACGGGAACGGGTTCCAGCTGCACCAGCAGCCTGTTTGCCTTTGACCTTGGCTTGGTCACGAATGTATTGTACCGCCTTCTCATAGGAATTCACCTGCTTGAGCAGCATGTTGGAGGCAATAGCCTCAACAAAGTTACGGTTAATTCTTTGCTCACCGCCGGATACAAGCAATGCCATCAAATAATGAATCAGCACATTGATCACTTCACCAGGCAACTTGTAGCTGAGGTCGATCTTCTCAAAAATGTCCACCAGGTTGTCCGGTACGGCACCAGGGAAGAACGTCTGAAGCAATCGTGTGTAGGGCTCATTACGCAGCATCATATTGTATTGGTGAATATCACACTTGGTCGAAAATTGCGGAGGCACTTCGACGTAGTATTCCATCTGTACCACATGTTCGACAGGCGGTTCACCGGAATCCTCTTTCCGCTCAGGCTCCTCCATATGCTGTCTGAGGGCAACAACCTTCGCTGCCTGTACCGTCTGCTGCTCATGTCGCTTCTTGGTCTGTCTGAACTGCAGGCTTGCCTTGTGTTGAAGATCATCCAGCACGAGCTGCCCCTGTGGGTTAAAGATATCATCTTCATCCAACAAACGACATACATCCTGTACGCTGAGATTGAACTTGTTCACCACATAATTCACAATGCCGAGCTGTTCGTGATCGAACCGCAATTGCTCCACATGACGGCGATTGACCGACTCACGCGGAAAACGCAATATAATGTCGGCATAATTCAGGCTGTTTTCTTCGGCTGCACCACTTATCCCGCTGCGCTGGGCCGAAGTCGAAACTTCCGACAACGCTTGTTCCAGTTCATAATCAATGACATGGGTATTCAATTCAAATATATCGTAAAAAGGAACGGAAATATTCTCTTTATTCGCTGCTGGGTAAGGCGCGTCACCGCTCTCTATCGCCGAAAAACCGGAACGCAGTGAGAGTACGGCGAACTTGCCGATTTTGTCACGAAGCAACAGTGTCAAATGCTGTGTACGGAAAAATTCTGCCGGAGAGAGCGGAGGTTGCAGCTCATATTCATAAATGTAGTCGTCATTTTCCGGAATATACAGCCGAGAAGTCTGAAGCAAACCAACAGCTTCAAGCTTGGATGCCTGCTCCACCAAATACTTGCGCCCTTTCTCGCTGGGCTCGAGTCCCAACGTCATGAACAGCCTCCGTTGCTGTTCAAGCGGCGAGTAACCGACCTGTTCACCGGGAAGATGCTGAAACAGCAGTCGATACAAGCCTATCGCAAAGGCACCTACCATTGGCTGATACGCTCCGGTGAGCATGCGGTCATCCAGGGCACTAAGTCCAAACTCCCTGTATACGCAGTAGCGATGATGTTCAGTATAATGGTGCAAATTCTTCATGCGCATAGCTTGATCTCCTTCTCCCCAAAAGTATGTTTATCTATTCTATCATAAATGTCCGATCCTCAAATGCTCAAAAACAGGTAAAAAACGGACCTGTTCTCGCTCCGTTTCGTCCTAGGTCGACAGCATTCACGTTTTCGCAGAGTTGCTAGATTACTATAAAAGCTACAGCCTTAGAACACAAGTGAACATATGGAGAAATGTTATCCATATATATATGAGACATGTCCGAATAATCATGCTCATTTTTTTGATGCATGCCAAAAAGCCTTCCCTTTGCACTCGTAAGCGTTTACGACAAAGGCAAGACCTTTACGGAAAATACAGTCCAGCGTTTGCTGCCATTTGGCTAGCCATTTAAAACATTTTGTACCCACCCAGACGAAGTTTGCGAATAGCCCAGCCACTGATGACCGCTCCACCAAGTCCAGCTACCCCCGTCATATAGTCTACAATATGGAAAGAACCCAGATGCGACATCAACGATGCCGTATGATCCCATAAGGAATACACGACAACAGGCAGAATGACAATAATGAACAGATAGGAAGGAAACCAGGTTGTCTTCATCAGCATATTCAGAATGAAACCGATACCAAACATCATAACGAAAAATAACACCATCAATACCAGCACAGGTATAAACTGCATCGGGTGACGTTCACCTCTTCTTTCACTGACTCGGTTACTCTTACTACGGATAGTAGATAGTGTACCGCAAAAAATGTGGCGAAGCAACGAACTTTCTGGACAAATTTCCCTATATTCACCTTCTCTTCATTTGCCCTTCTGCTTCCTGTTGGGATACAATGAAGACGATAAAGTACTCAACCGTCCCTTACCGGGATTTGGAAATATAACCTGCAGGAGGAATCAATTCAATGAACGAAGCCGCATCAACACTGGAGGGCTGGTACGCCCTGCATGACTTCCGCTCGATTAACTGGGCCGCCTGGAAAGCAGCCGATGATGAGGAACGCGCCGTAGCACTGGACGAGCTTCAGGCATTCTGGAAGGAATGGAAAGTTGTAGAGAATTCATCCAAAGGAAGCACTGTCGTTTATACCGTTGTGGGACAGAAGGCTGACCTTGTCATGATGCACTTGCGTGAAACGCTGGAAGATCTGAAGGCCGTTGAGAACGCGTTCAACAAAACGATGTTTGCCCAGTACACCACCAAATCATATTCCTATGTCAGTGTAGTGGAACTGAGTAACTATCTTGGTAAAGAGGGCGAAGACCCTATGCAGAACCCGGAAATCATCGCCCGTCTCAAACCGGTCCTGCCACAGCGGCAATACATCTGCTTCTACCCAATGAACAAAAAACGCGAGCTGAACGACAACTGGTACATGCTGTCGATGGACGAGCGTCGTACGATGATGCGCAGCCACGGCATGATTGGTCGCAGTTACGCTGGCAAAGTGAAACAAATCATTACCGGTTCCGTTGGTTTCGACGACTGGGAATGGGGCGTTACGTTGTTTGCGGATGATGCACTTCAGTTCAAGAAGCTCGTTTACGAGATGCGCTTTGACGAAGTCAGTGCCCGTTTTGGCGAATTCGGCTCTTTCTATGTGGGAAGCCTGCTGAACGAAGGAACATTGGAAGATATGCTTAAGCTGTAAATCGTATAAATCACAAAAAGCACCGCGATACCTCCATTAAGGATAGGATCAGCGGTGCTTTTACTTTTTTCGAATGAATATAAAATGTTCAATTATAAATGGATGACTCAGGTTCTTTTGGAAATGTGATTCCTTAATCCTGATCCTCTTCATCAACCGCTTTCAGAGATTCCAAAAACTCAGCCGTTGCCCGGTCACGGTCACGTCCCTTCTCCTTAAGCCGCTCGATGGCAGGCAAAATGAGAATATCAACTTCCTTCTGAACGATATAAGCCAGATCATATTGATCCTGTTCCTCCAGATAACCGCCAACCTGCATCAGGGCGTTGTAACGATCCAGTTCTTCGCGTGTGAGTAATCCTCTGACCTGAACACTGCAATGTCTCATCCAAAAAACCGCCCTTTCTTCAGTACCAAGGGAATGCCACCGATGATAAACAAGTACCGGAGATCCACCAGCTTTTTCAGCTGAGCCGCCTTCCATCCCTTGTATTTCTTACCGCCTACGACGGCGATAGCTTCACCTTTCCCCAGTGACGCAACCGTACCTTTACTTGTAAACACAAATGGCTGCGGCTGCTTTTTGCGGATGGCAGCGACAACGTTTTTGGCACAGTTAACACCTTGCTGCATCGCGATCTGAGCTGTTGGTGGATATGGACGCCCTTCGTTGTTGAACACGAGTGAATTGTCACCGATGACATAGACGTGCTCATGCCCTGGGGCACGAAGAAATTCATCGACCTTCACCCGTCCGCGCATCACTTCAAGGCCTGCTTGCTCAAGCAGAGCATTCCCACGAATACCGCCAGTCCATACGACCGTTGCTGCATCGAGTTTTTCTCCTTCACCCACAATGACTCCGTCTGGCAGACATTGCTTGATCGGAACACCGATTTTGAAAGTAACGCCTTTTTTCTTCAACACGTTCATTGCATGCTCAACCAGTTCCGGATCAAAGCCCGGCAGAGCTGAAGGTGCTGCTTCCACATTATAGATGTGCACATTTTTGGGATTCACGTCGAATTCCTTGCAAAGCTGAGGAATGCGATCCGCAAGTTCAGCCACGAATTCGACACCACTGAAGCCAGCCCCACCCACAACAAAACGAATGCGGTTACGTTTATTATCATTTTTGTACATGGCAAACTGATATTCGATATGCTCGCGAATCATTCTGACCGAGTTAATGCTGCGTATCGTCATGGCATGATCGAGCATGCCTGGAATACCAAAGGTCTCCGGTTCTCCACCCAATCCAATAATCAGATAATCATAGGATAACGTGCCATCCTCCAGAATAATCTTCCGATCCTGCAGGCGGATCTCCTTCACCGAAGATTTGACCAGATCAATCTTGAACTCGTCAATCAGCTTCGAAATCGGGACCCTTGCATGTTCAATGGTATCTGTGCCGGCTGCCGGCATATGTAGATGTGTAGTGATATAATGATAATCATGCCGGTTCACCAATGTGACATCGGCCTCGTTATAGTTCAATTCCTTCTGCAGCCGCTGGGCTGTCAGAATCCCGCCATAGCCCGCGCCGAGGATGACGATTTTGGGAATACTGCTCATGTCTATACCCCTTCCGGTTTCGTTGCATCAGCCATTCGATTGTTTTGTTGTAAAAAAGCTCTTACTTACCCATATTGATGAGGTCTTATCCATTATGACGACAAATGTTAACTTCGCGAATTTATTTGAACTTTTTGCATGCAAGTTATCGATTAAAATTGTGAAATTATACACAAGATTCAACAAAACGCGGGTATTGTCTTCACATTACAAATTGGGGCTAAATTAGACAAAAAAACACATAGTACAGGTCAAGGATATCTGTATTTCTGGCAAAGATCAAGGTTTTTTTTGTTATTTTTCATAACCTTTCATTTCCAATTTCATCCTATTCTCACCTGATCTTCATCTATTGTTCCCAGATTCATCAAACTGCCAACTTTGCAACCCAGTTTACACCGTTTATAATGAAAAAGACAGTTCAGCAACAAACGCTGGTTACCAAACGTACCCGGCTTCATTATTTCTGTTAACTACCTATTAAAATAAGAAAGGTGTTGTTGATTCTTGACTGCACAAACTGCCGGTCATGACATGACCGATTTACTTATTATTGGTGGCGGCCCTGCGGGTCTGTTCGCCGCGTTTTACGGAGGGATGCGTCAGGCATCTGTTACTCTGGTTGAAAGTATGCCACAACTTGGTGGACAACTTGCCGCCCTCTATCCCGAAAAATTCATCTATGATGTAGCCGGGTTCCCGAAAGTTACCGCTCAGGAACTGGTGAATAATCTGGTAGAGCAAATGAGCCATTTTAACCCGAACATCCGTCTGGAGGAAAAGGTTGTATCGGTAGAGAAATTAGAAGAACGTCACTTCGTCGTAAAAACCGATGTGAATGAATATCACGCCAAAGCCGTAATTATCACTGCAGGTGTTGGTGCATTCGAACCCCGTCGTCTGGAGCTTGAGGGTGCGGCCAAATTCGAAAAAACCAATCTGCACTACTTCATCAGTGATCTGAACGCCTTTGCTGGGAAAAAAGTACTGATCAGCGGTGGCGGTGACTCCGCTGTAGACTGGGCGCTTATGCTCGAGCCGATCGCTGAGCAAGTAACCCTGATCCATCGCCGCGACAAATTCCGCGCGCATGAGCACAGTGTCGAAAACCTGATGAATTCCAAGGTTAACATCGTTACACCTACCGAAATTACGGAACTTCACGGTGAAGACAGTATTACCAAGGTTACTTTGGCTCATGTTAAAACCAAGGAAACACAGGAAATTGAAGTCGATGATGTAATCGTCAATTTCGGATTTGTCTCTTCCCTGGGACCTATTGCAGAATGGGGCATCGAAATTGACAGCAATTCCATCGTGGTTGATTCCCGCATGGAAACTTCGATTCCGGGTATCTATGCTGCCGGAGATATTACAACCTATCCAGGCAAGCTGAAGCTGATTGCTGTTGGATTCGGTGAAGCGCCAACCGCAGTCAACAATGCTAAGGTCTACTTCGACCCAGATGCCAAGTTGTCCCCGGGACACAGCAGTAACATGAAGCGCTAATTCCTTTATGGAATCATATAGAACATAAAAGACACAAAAAAGGGTATCTTACTCCTGAATGAATCCAACATCAGGAGGGATACCCTTGTCTTATATATGCCCGCTGTGTAACGGTCTGGTTGTACCGGAGCAGGCTTGTCCCCACTGCCTTCAGGGACTGTCAGAATGCGGCAAATTGGACGATTACACCGGACCGTACAGCCCCTACGTATTTCAAACTTCCTCTGACATGGCAGACGAAGCCGAAAACGTTTGCAATCATATGATGTTCTGTCACCACTGCCAGACAAGCACGCTATGGCCTGTCCATCTATGGGACATGTCCGGAAACCTGTAACATTGCCTGCAATGAGGATCTCTAGTGAAGAATGGCAGATACGTCGGTACCCAGTTTGCGCTTATGGATTTCTGCCAACAGCAGTGCGATGAAATCTCGTTCGAGATTCAACTCAATCGCCTTATGGTAGGAATCCAACAACATCTCATCGGATAACATAGCCATTTCCCGCCACAACCTTTCCTTTTTTTTCCTCGAAACTATCATATCAGAGATTTATAAAGAGAACAAGCGTTCTTGTTATCCACAACGTTATGTGGAAATCCTGTGTATAGTTTGTTGATAAATGGTAAAAATGTTGATTGATCAACGTGGATAGTGTGGACAGTATTTATACACAGGATCGTAGCTTATCGAACAGAACGATTATCAGAGCGTTTTTTTTTAGAATAAAATCATAGTTTCAAGAGTTGATGCGAGTAAATTACCCTTATTGTTATATTTCAAACGTTCTCCATCTAGTTTCTTTCTATATTACTATCGGATTTTCTTTGGATTTTTTTAGCTTTTTTCTCCATTTTCATTGCGGTCTGGTGTTCACTTCCAAAATCCATATCTTTCCTGAATGATCCAGTCCATAATCGAAGCCGAGCTGGCCGACACCTGGGAACCGACTTTCCATGATATGTGTACAGGTGAGTGTCAGTGAACGCATCTCTCGACGTTTATGTTTTCCGGAAATATGAGGTAGAGACAGAGCGAGCGCTCTCCTACCAGACAGCATCGTTCCTCCTTTGCTAAGATTGGTCACGACCAGTCCCGGACGAGCGAGCCGTCCCACCATAGAACGGAATACCCAGCCTCTTTCCGTCTTGACGACTTTGACTCTGTAATCGATAGGTCTGCCTTGAATGGTCGCCAGATGAATGCCTTGCTGGATCATGTATCTCCGTCTGGCTTTTACACGGATTAGGGAACGGTACATCTGATTAAAATGAGTAAAAGAACGGGTTATTTTCATATGAGTGTATCGATAGGCTCCTCCGCTTGCCGATACTCTAATGACACCGTAACCTCCACCACCGACAACAGGTTTGATATACACCATTCCATAATGACTAAGCATCTTTAGCAGATTCCCCGAGTTGAACGCCTTCGTCTGTGGAATATGGACAGCAGCTACCGGATATTTCAACAGCGCCGCTGTCTTCAGCCATTTGCTTGCAAGTTGTCTCGACATGGGTTGATCTCCTTTCGTGAACAATAGTCCTTCCTTATACATACTCAACAGGAGCCGTGCTTTCTTGGATGTCTGTCCAAGGCTGGAGCCCCTTTTCCGTAGATAAAGTCCATCAGCTTGGTTCAAGGCCGGAACAGGCGCCTGGTTTGCTTTTCAAACGCATCAATCTATCGTATGCTACTAAGGAATGGTATGGAGAGGCTTAAATATGAGGATCTAAGGAGCGTTCAGAAGACATGGAATCATTTTTTAAATCACTGTATGGCGTAGCCTATTTTGCAATTTCTATCGTTCTGGTAGCCATTACGGTACTTCTATTCGTTACAGGTATTCGACTGTTTATGAAGAAAAGCAATCGCGGTTTTGCTATAAGTTGTATTCTGTTTGCCTGCTTTATCGTCTTCATCATTGTGGTCATGCTGACCACGCCCTTCTCCTCCACGCCTCCGGGTTCACCGGAAGCCATGGCTGCCTTGCTGAAAATCGGGTAGATTAACCTCTGTAGAAGGAGATGCTTATGACACATAACGAAATACTCGGAATCATCGATATCGGCTCCAATTCCATTCGTCTGGTTATTTATGAACTCGATCAGGATGGGGCCTATCGCATCATTCATGAAGACAAATATGCTGCTCGTCTAAGCAATGTGGTTGAACAAGACGGAACCATACTGCGACATTCACTGGACAAGGCCATCACCATTTTGCGACAATTCAGGGCTACTTGCGAAGCTTATCAAACCAAGCTTATCCGCGCTGCAGCCACGGCTGCCGTTCGGAATGCAGGCAATGCCCCAGAAATTATAGGTTGGTTGGAAGCCGAGACGGGACTCACCATCGAATGTGTGTCCGGTGATCAGGAAGCCTATTACGGTTTCCTTGGTGTCACTCAATCGATTGAACTTCCAGATGGTTATGTTGTGGATATTGGCGGCGGCAGTACCGAGATCACTGTATTCCGTGATCGAAAAAGACTGCACAGCATCTCTCTGCCTATTGGTGCGGTTAACTCACATGCCCGTTATGGTGGGGAAGATCAGTGGACTGAAGCTAATGCGACTGCACTTTGTAATGAAGTTATACAGGCATTAAGTGACCAGGATTGGGTCAGACAACATCCCGGACTACCTCTTATAGGGCTTGGTGGCACCATGCGTACACTGGCCAAAGTGGAGCAGAAGAGAACACAGTATTCATTACCGGTTACACATCATTACGAAATCGGTGCAGAAGAAATGGAAAATATCGCTCGTTCTTTGCCACATCTAACCTCGGCACAACGCAAGAAAGTCCCCGGACTTGCCAAGGATCGGGCGGACATTATTGTTCCAGGTGTACTCATATTGCGGACGGTCTTCCGAATCATCCAGGGGGATCGTTATGTCGTGAGCGGAGCGGGATTACGAGATGGTTTGCTAAGGGATCTCCTGGCTGAAGGTAAGCCGGTCGTGCCAGATGCGCTGAAGGACAGCATTCGCAACTTCATCCATTTTGGTCCACCCATTCCGGAGAAACGTCTGAATCGGATCCACCATGATGCGCTTACCCTGTATACTGCCCTACAAGGTAGTGCTCCCGATCCAGCGGATGCCCGGATTCTGTACACGGTCTCCATGCTGCACATGGCTGGAAAACAGATTAACTATTTCCGGTATCCGCAGCACTCGGCCTATTGGATCATGAATGCAAGCATCTATGGACTATCTCATCGGGAGACCATCCTGAGTGCTATTGCAGCCGATTATCATCCCAAAAAAAGAACGCCCCAGCTGCTGCATAAGCACAAGGACATTCTCAAGGATTCGGACGAACGGCATGCCCATCGCTTGGGCTCTCTGCTGCGCGTGACTGAAGCGATTAATCGCTCTGAAAGTATTACCGCCATAATGGCAACAAAAGAAAACGACTCGCTGCAGATGCAATTCATCTGTACAGCCGAGCCGTTACTGGAACTGAGCGGCCTTGAAGAGGCCGTCAAGGATCTGCAGGAAGCTTGGGGAGTTACGTTAACGCACTCCATTCAGCAGGCTTCCAGGGAATAATGCCCATCGCCTCCGTCTGACTTCTCAGCGGGGGTTTTTCATTTTGTACAAATACATAATTGCCGCCAGGCATAAGCTCTCTTGCCTTCACATTATCCATAAGCGACAGATTCAATATGTCGACCAGCATCTTTTTCAGCTCTGGATCAAACACGGGACACATCAGTTCTATTCTCCGCTTCAAATTACGGGTCATCCAGTCTGCGCTGGACAGATACACATCCGGGTTCCCGGTATTTTCAAAATAAAACAGTCTGGAGTGTTCCAGAAACCGGTCCACGATGCTGATCACACGAATATTCTCACTAAGTCCCTCTACCCCGGGACGCAAGCAGCATACACCGCGCACGATCAGATCGATCTGTACTCCAGCTTGAGATGCCAGATACAATTCATCAATGATATCCTGATGGGATAAGGAATTGATTTTGGCAATAATCCTGGACGGTCTTCCCTTGAATGCATGCTCCCTTTCCCGACGAATGAGCGCGAACAGTTCATCCTTCATGCCGTCAGGGGCGACGCGGAATGCCTGCAACGCTTTGGGTCCTGAATATCCGGTAATCTCATTAAACAATTCCGATGCATCCTCACCAATGATGGGATTGGAGGTAAACAGTCCTACATCGGTGTATACTTTGGCTGTACTTTCATTATAGTTACCTGTTCCGACATGCACGTACCTTCTCAGACCACTCTGCTCCCTGCGTACGACGAGAATAATCTTGGCATGAGTCTTTAATCCGACCAATCCATATACGACATGACAACCTGCCTTCTCCAGCGTGCGGGCCCATGCAATATTCCGTTCTTCATCAAATCTGGCTTTCAATTCAACAACAACCGTCACCTGTTTGCCGCTCTCGGCTGCATGCGCCAATGCAGGAATGAGTCGGGAATCTCCATTCACCCGATATAACGTCATTTTGATCGCCATCACGCGTGGATCTTCCGAGGCTTCCACAATAAAGTCCGTTACCGGTTCGAACGATTCGTACGGATGGTGAACGAGCACATCCCGTTTACGCAGCAATTCGAAGTGACTTTCCCGCGGTAGGAACTCCAGGGGATACACTGGCTGCACCGGACTGTATTTCAGATGAGTGAACCCTTCCAGACTATCCACAAACCCGGCCAGAAAGCTCAAGTCCAGCGGTCCATCGATCTCGTACACAGGGTCTTGAATATCGAACTCTTCCTGCAACTCTAGCAACGCATCCGGGCGGAAATCTTTGCAAATCTCCAGTCGTACCGGTGCTCCCCGGCGTCTGCGCCGTAGTTCCTTCTCAATAGCTTCAAGCAAATCCTCAGCTTCTTCTTCATTAATAGAAAGATCCGCATTGCGGGTTACCCTGAATTCCTGTACAGCCAGCGGCACATATCCGCTGAATAAGGTATGAATATGATGTTTGATGAGATCCTCGATCAAAATGAACGTTTTCTTTTTACTATTCGCCCGAAGAGGCACCTGAACGACCCGCGGCAGATTGGAAGGTACCTGAACAATAGCCAAAAATGGCTCGCCCTCCTGCTCTTCTTCCTTCTGCAGCATCACGGATAGATATACAGACTTATTGTGTACCAGTGGGAATGGCCGGCTCGAATCGATAGCCATTGGTGTTAATACCGGAAAAATGATCTCATGAAAATACTGGTCCATTGCACGCTGTTGGGTCATATTCAGATCTGTATATTCCTGAAAATGGACGCCTTTCTTGGCGAGAAGACGAATCAGCTCCCGATAGGTTTTATATTGCTCGGCGACCATGGTCCCCGTTCGTTTAATCAATCTACGGTACAAACCAGCAGGGGTGTAGCCCGTAAAATCCTTTTGCGTAAATCCAGCCTTGATCTTCTCTTTCGTCTCCGCTACCCTTACACTTACGAACTCGTCCAGATTACTGGCGACAATACCAAGAAACCTCATGCGTTCCAGCAGAGGTGTTGTTGGATCTTGCGCCTCCTGGAGCACACGGCGATTGAATTCTACCCAACTTAAATCACGGTTAACGTAATTACCTGTTTTGACATCTCTATGCATGTATGGCCTCCGAATTTGTTGCATATCTATTCTTGGTTAGATGTTCTCAACTAATTGTACTATTCGTGATTGGCTACAAGCGTCAGCGCAGTGTAAATGCTATGTAAAATTTATGTAAATGATACCTTATGGCGATAACTTTTTCCATCCCTTTACAAAGAGAAGTAGACAGAGTAAAGTGATGTACAGTGTAAAATGGTTCGTTTCCTGTTCACATTCCAAAATTGTTTTTGTTAAAGGAGTATATAATGAAATCTAATAAACCTAGAACGTTACAAAAAAATATAGAATTTTTCACAGCTGCCCTATCCCAATGCACGGTAACCGCATGGCAGGAAGATCCGGCTGGGGTGTACTGCGAGGTAGGGCGTGGCATCGTAGAGCGGATCGGCGAAGATAGCGTGCGCATTCGCAACGATAACGGTACGAAGAGTCATTATGACCGGGATATCACGATGTTCCAAACCGAAAAATAATTTTGCGTAAATATGAAAAAAAGACTAGCTTTCCGGAAAAGAGTGTTGTATACTCTTGCCACAAGGAAAGGAGGTGCGTCAACATATCTAATCACATGTTGAACGTGTCCCTTACCCGATCCACTAGCTCAAATTAACTGATTCTAGTGGAGGCGCGGGATACGGATCAAGGTTTCAAAAAGCGCCACGGGTAGAAAAGCCGTCTTCGGACGGCTTTTTGTTTTGCCTTTTTTCGGGAGAGGTTGAAAAAACAACCAAAATATTGGAAATGGACCCTGTAGCTGAGTAAACGATGCTCGATATAATTAGGTTGCAACTCAACCCATATTCGAGGAGGCATATTGTAATGTTCAAAAATGTAAGGGGTTTCAAAACATCCATCGCTCTGGTCTTTGTTTTGTTATTCACCTCCATTATGCTGCCCGCAGGCCAGCATGCCAGTGCAGCACCGAGCTTCGCCAAAGGAGCCGACATCAGTTGGGTGCCCGGAATGGAAGCACAAGGTTACAAATGGAAAGACAAAAACGGAGTGCAGCGTGATATTATTGATATTTTGAAAAATGATTACCAGATCAACTCCGTTCGTATTCGTGTCTTTGTTAATCCTTCGAATGATTATGGTAACGGTTACATGAATAAAGATCGTGCAGCCGCTCTGGCCCTGCGTGCCAAAAATGCAGGCATGAGTGTCATGCTGACCCTACACTACAGCGATTCCTGGGCTGACCCGGGTCAACAAACGAAACCGGCGGCCTGGAAAAACTACACGTTCCAGCAGCTGATGGATGCTGTATGGAATCACACGCGTGAAGTTATGACAGCCATGCAAAGCAAAGGCGTAACCCCGGACTGGGTACAAATCGGTAACGAAACAAGCAACGGTATGTTATGGGAAGATGGAAAAGCATCCACCAACATGAAAAATTATGCGTGGCTGGTGAACACGGGCCATAATGCTGTGAAGTCCATCAGCACCAGCACCAAAACAATCGTTCACTTGGCGGGCGGAGATGACAATGCCCTCTATGTATGGAATATCGGTGGTCTGATCGATAACGGTGCTAACTTTGATATGATTGCCATGTCCCTCTATCCTTCCGCTTCCGGCTGGAACACGGCTGTCACCAATGCTGTGAACAACGCCAAGGATCTGATCAACCGGTATGGTAAGGAGATTATCGTATCGGAAATCGGGATGGATAATGCCCAACCGGCAGCTGGTAAAAGTTTTGTCGCAGCGATGAAAACGCAATTCCGCAATCTGCCGAGCAGCAAAGGTAAAGGCGTATTCTACTGGGAGCCTGAAGCAACACCGGGCTACAACGGCGGTTATAGCAAAGGTGCCTGGCAGTCTAATGGCTTGCCGACCGTAATGTTGGAAGGATTTATCGACTAAACACGGGGATAAGTATTTTAAGAGCGGCAGGTGGCGTTACGGGTACGGATCGTTCTTCCGATCGCTGTTATCCCCGGATTTTTTTGAATGTCCTATTTCATAGGATAAAATCCGGGGATAAAGGCGAACGCTACCGCTTCTTCAGAATCGATTCCGTCCCCTCCACTACGTTGGCTGCTTATGAGACACTTCTAAAATGTGTTAAGTAGTGATTTTGGGTAGTAAAAAGAAAAATGCGCTACTTCCGTTGGGGAGCAGCGCATTTTTTGGGGGTTGTAGTGAGTTTAAGCAAGGCTAGATCGGTTAGCTTTTTTAGTTCCGTTAGATCGATTCGTGGATTGGTTTCATGTTAATTAGGAACGCTTTGATGAATCTAAACGTAAATAGTCTTTTCGCTCATATACTTATATAATAAGATAAAAGATTCAGACAGCACATGTGCAACCTTATTTCAAAGGTGGGGAATATGTATGGGGTTTTTAAAAGAACTGGGTCAATTTGCTGGAGAAGTTACCGGAAAAGTACTCGGCGGCACTGTCAGAGTGGCTGGAGAACTTACAGGGAGTCCATTCATCAAAGAAATTGGTAATGGCGTTGAGAAAGCTACGATTAACACAGGGAAAACGGTAGGACAACTTGCCAGCGGTACATATGATATGGCCAGTGGTGTGATCAGAAAAGATAATACAACGTTAGATGTGGGACTTGCCGATATTGGAGGAGCTGTTTCCAATACAGCTAAAGGCGTAGTAGTATCAGCTAAGTATGTGTATAACGGTGGCAAAGATGTTGTTGTCGGCATGAAAAACGAGGACATGGAGAGAGTAAAGCTCGGGGCCAAGAATCTAATTGCCGCTGCAGCAGTTACTACATTGGCTGTAGGACTCGTTGAGGTTGTGGATGGTGTTGAAAGTATAGAGTCAGCAGAGTCCATAGAATTGATAGAAAATCCTAATATAGATGACGTTACACCTCACTAGCATCGAGGATTATAGAACTTCAACTTCATAATAAAAAAATGGACGCTAATCTTATAAGATTAGCGTCCATTTTACATCTCTTTCAGTTCAAATCAATTACTTCGCTTCGCCTACAACCGTAAAGCGTTCGTTCTTATGCTGCGGGTTCTCGATCTCATCAACCAAAGCGATGGCATAGTCAGCATAGCTGATATAGCTGTTGCCTTCACTGTTCACCAAAATCTGATCTTTACCCGATTGGTACTTGCCTGTGCGTACCCCCTCTGGATTAAAGAATCCCGCCGGGCTCAGGAATGTCCATTGGATACCTGAAGAAGCTTGCAGATCCTGCAAGTTTTTACCCTGGTTGGTTGCTGTTGCTTTGTATGCATCAGGGAATCCAGGGGAGTCTACAACACGCAAGGTTTGAGTTTCATCTGTGAACAGACTGCCTGCACCACCAACAACGATCAGACGAGTATTCGGCGCCTCTTTCAGAATGTTAATCAAGGCTTGTCCTGCTTCCACATGCAGATTCTCTTTACCGGCTGGTGCACCGAATGCATTGACGATCACGTCGAATGATTTGGCATCCTCTGCCGTGAGGTCGAATACATCTTTTTCAAGTACATTCAGACTTTTATCTTCCACTTTGGATGCATTACGAACGATCGCAGTCACTTCATGCCCTCTATCCAACGCTTCTTTCAAAATAAAATTACCCGCTTTGCCTGTCGCGCCAATAATTCCAATCTTCATCATAATCTCTCCTTTGGCTAGATTCATGTCACTTCATAATGTAACTATATTAGTTACAACATAACTTGTCAACTTCAGCTCTCTATAAAAAAGCGTTCAGGTGCCCCCTTAATATGAACAACCAAAGTACATACCAAACCACCACGCAAAAAAAGACCTCCATAACGTAATTAGTACGAGACTAATCCGCTATAGAGGTCGCGATTCACAAATATTAACAATCTTTATCCGGTACGCCTGCTTCTTCCCTCGTACGGAAGGATGATCCACAGCCGCATGTTGCCACTGCGTTCGGGTTGTGAATGGTGAAACCACCGGACATGCCGGATTCTTCAAAATCAATTTCGAGTCCATTCAAATATTTCAGGTTTTCCTTCTCTACAACAACCTTCATATTCTGAATATCCATATAGAGGTCCTCATCGGACTCTTTATCGTCAAAGCCCATGGCGTACGAAAAGCCGGTACAACCGCCCGGTGCTACGCCAAGACGCAAGAACATACCAGGTGTCTCTTGCTGTGCAAGCATTTCTTTCAATCTGTCAGCAGCCGTTTCGCTGATGTTAATCATGCCAGGTCACTCTCCTTTTCGTTAACTCTTCTTTAAATTATACTCCACCCCGTCAAGGGGCTCAAGTCATCTTTGCCTGTTTCCGCGTTCCCCCTTAACTCCTTTTTCTTCCCAGTGTATTGAACCCCCGGGACACGAGGTTTATAATGAGTAGGTGATCGCTTTGAAATGTCGATATTTTGTCATGACTTATTCAGGTGATGGTCATATATGGAGTTGTAATTTTTTTCACATTTCGAGACTGCACGCAGTCCCCAATGCATATAGAGTCATAAGACTCATTTTGATGAAAACTTAGCTTTACGTACGCAGCACAGGCTGCACCGGGTAAATAAGAGTTAGTCCATATAAGAAGCGGCAGATGACCGCATCTTTTCTATGTAGTTCTGTAAGTAAGTCCTACACACAACTCGATTCCGGTTAAGAATAGGAGGATACAAAATGTCTACATTGGTAACACCGTTCACAGACAAAAGAATGGCTGAAATCGTTGAGAAAGTGCAGAACGGCGTAAGGCTGACCGTAGAAGACGGCGTTTATCTGTATGAAACGGATGATCTGCTGACTTTGGGCCAACTGGCCAATGAGGCCAACCTACGTAAGAATGGCAAGAAAGTTTATTTTATTGAAAACATGAGCCTTTATTTTACCAACGTATGCGAAGCCCACTGTGCTTTCTGTAACTTCCGCAAAGATCAGGGCGAAGATGGCTCTTACACGTTGTCCGGTCAGGAAATGATTGATTACGTAGAACAGCATATTCACCCAGGTGTACGCGAGTTCCATATTGTAGGCGGACATAATAACCATGTTCCTTTTCAATATTATGTCGATTCCTTGCGTGCTTTAAACGAGAAATATCCGGACGTTACGTTGAAAGCCTACACGGCTGCCGAGATTGATTTCTTCACCCGCATCAGCGGACTGAGCATCAAGGAAGTACTACAAGAACTGCAAAAAGCAGGTCTGAAATCACTGACTGGCGGCGGCGCTGAGATCCTGTCCGATGAATATCGCAAAAAAATGCGCGTAAACAAAGCGAACGTTGACCGTTATTTGGAAGTGCACCGTACTGCTCATAATCTGGGCATGCGTACCCATACAACGATGCTTTATGGATCCATTGAGTCCTATGAGGATCGCGTGAACCATATGGTACAGATTCGTGAACTGCAAGATGAAACCAACGGATTCATGGTCTTTATCCCGCTTTCCATGCAGCCGAAAAGCAAAAACGCCAGCATCATGCGTCGTAACTCCGCATACGAGGATCTCAAAACGATTGCGATCAGTCGTCTGATGCTGGATAACATTGATCATATCAAAGCCTACTTCATCAACATCGGTCCACAGCTGACTCAAGTCGCCCTTGGATTCGGTGCTTCGGATGCACACGGCACGATCGTTCGCGAACGGATTAGTCATGCAGCAGGCGCACTAACGCCTGAAGGCCTCACCCGCAAAGAGCTAATATGGTTAATTAAAGGCGCAGGCCGTATTCCGGTTGAACGCGATACGTTCTACAATGAAATTCAAGTGTACGAATAGCATGTAATATGAGCATCATTCCCATAAGCCACTTTCATCCTACCCGGAAGTGTTTGGCATGGAGTGGTGCAAATCACTGGAACATATCTGTAATTTTCAATGCCCATTTTCAATCATTTCAAATAAAAACAAAAGGAGCAGCTATGTTATTTGCATAGCTGCTCCACAGGTTACAGCCCCGTTCACACGGGACTGATGCAGAAAGGAAGCCGAGTCATGAAAAATTTCGTCATTCTCGGAGGCGGCTACGGTGGCCTCACGATTATCAAGGAACTTCTGGAAGGCAAGATCCCGTCAGATACACAAATCGTGTTGGTGGACCGCAGTCCCTTCCAAGGATTGAAAACTGAATATTACGCACTCGCAGCAGGGACCGTATCCGATTATGACCTGCGTATCCAATTTCCAGTCAGTGACAAAGTCACTTATCGTTACGGAGAAGTAACTTCGATCGACTTGGAACAGCGTCAGATTGAATTTGAAGGACAAGACCCTTTGGAATATGACAAGCTCGTGATTGGACTTGGATGTACAGACCGATTCCACAACACGCCCGGAGCCGAGGAATATAGCTGTACGATTCAAAGCTTTAGCAAAACACGGGAAACCTACCTTCGTCTTAACGAAGTCAAAGCTTATGGTAACGTGCATATCGTCGGCGGTGGATTGAGCGGCGTCGAGATCGCTGCCGAGCTTCGTGAGAGCAGACCGGATCTGAACATCAGCATCCTGGACCGTGGTGAACGTGTATTATCCGCTTTTCCGCAGCGCTTGTCCGCTTATGTTCATGAATGGTTCGGCGAACATCAGGTCGAGACACGTGGGCATATTGCCATTTCCCGACTTGAACCGAATGCCATTTTCAACCGGGATGAAGAAATTCTAACGGATGCGGTAGTCTGGACTGCCGGAATTCAGCCCGTAAAAGTCGTACAGGATCTCGATGTGACCAAGGATCCACAAGGTCGTGTCGTACTGAACGAATATTATCAAATTCCGGAATATACCGATGTCTATGTAGTAGGTGACTGCGCCAGCGTGCCTTATGCACCAAGCGGTCAGGCTGCCGAAGTACAGGGTGAACAAATCGCCCATATTCAGCATGCCCTCTGGAAAGGCGAAAAGCCCAATCCGCAGCCACTCAAGCTTCGTGGCACACTCGGTGCACTCGGCAAGAAGGCTGGATTTGGGCTGATGGGCAAAACGTCCATGATGGGACGTGTGCCACGTATTCTAAAAAGCGGCGTGCTCTGGATGTCCAAGCGTCATCTCGGTTAATCGAGATCCAACTGATCCCAGGCATCGGCTTCGGCAATTTTGGCCAAGATGGCGTTATATAAATCCTCCACTTTGTCGGTGATAACTAACTCACCATTCACTAGTGCAAATGGAGTCATGTAACATTGGCCGCAATTGCTGAGGCAGCCGTATTCTATCACATCATAGTCTGGATTTTCTTCCAGTTGATCCATGACTTCATCTGTGCCAAAATGCATATTATTGGCACAAAATTCAATAATCGGTCTCATGTAGGTTCACCTGCTTTGTTTGACCATTTTAATTTGTGGCCAATTGTAATATACTATAGTGAGGAAAGGAGTTGAAAAAAATGAGCGAAAACGCACAAAGCACCATGTATGATGAGGTATCTGAAGTGCTTGACAAACTTCGTCCGTTCCTGCAACGCGATGGCGGTGACGTGGAACTGGTCGACGTGGAGGACGGCATTATTAAGCTGAAACTGGTCGGTGCCTGCGGCAGCTGCCCAAGCTCCACCATTACCTTAAAAGCCGGGATTGAACGCGCCCTTCTCGAAGAAGTTGAGGGTGTCGAAGAAGTCGTACAAGTATTCTAATCAATCCTTCACGAAATAAACCTCAAGAGCCTTTCGCTTCACATGAAGCGGAGGGCTCTTTTTTTGTGCTATGCATCCTCACGCTGTATGTTAGGACGAATCGGGTCAAGTCCTCCAGATACATCCATAATGTTACCTGTTATAAAATCGGAATGATCCAGACACAGATAGGTAATCACCCGCGCAATATCTTCACCGCTTCCAGGACGTCCTCTCGGCGTTTCCTCGTCGGTTATACCTGCCATCTGATCAATCGTTTTCTCTTTGTTGGCACCGCGAATATCACCTGGACAGACCATATTAACCGTAATACCGTAGGGAGCTTCCTCCACAGCAAGTGTCTTTGTAAATGAAACCAGACCTACCTTCGCAGCAGCATAAACCGCCCGATGAGGCCATGACCTCGCTTCTCCCGCATGACTGAAGCCAAAATGTATAATTCGTCCCCACTGCTTGCGCCGCATCTCAGGCAATACTCGCTGATCCAGCAGCATCGGTCCAAGCAGGTTTCCTTGCACAAGCATCTGAACCTCATCTTCGGAATACTCGGCAAACAGTCGACGTTCACGGACAAAAGGACCCGCGTTATTCACAAGAATATCAATGCTGCCCAGTTTCTCTTCAACCGTTGCAACCAGCATAGTGATCTCTTCTGTCTTGGAAATATCGGCCTGAACGGCAATACACCGCACACCCTTGGCTACGATCTGATCCTTTAACGCCTCAGCTTCCGTACGGCTATGTACGTAATTCAGAGCAATATGGCAACCCTGATCCGCCAGACTGAGGGCCGTCATTTTACCAAGACCTTTGGCACTTCCCGTTATGAGGGCAATCTTTCCCTTCACGTTCATCCCCCTCTTCAAAGAGCAGTCACTCATCCAGTATAAAAGATTTATCATTCCCCCACAACTCGCGTTTCCCACCAATCTGTACCATTTGCAAAAAAGTGTAAATTAAGGACTAAATACTTATCTTTCAAACAACTGAAATAAAATGAATTAGGTCTTTTGTAGGAAAATTAACCCTTTATCTCCAGAATTCCCTTGTCTGGTCCGGATGCCTATGGTACTGTCGATAAGTCCTTATTTTCTTATGAACATAACGACACAATACATATGTTCATGTAAATGACAACATTGCATGACACCCTCGAAAGGAATATAACGTAAATGAAAAGATGGTTAGCCTCTCTACTCGCAATTTTGCTTATGGCCTCATTTCAAGCTCCATTCTCGACCACAGCATCTGCAGAAAGTGAAAGCAATAGCTCCACCGAAGATTATCAATGGATTGACGGGCCTTCAAACGTAGTACTTGATAACAAAGCAACATTAACCGTAGCCGAAAACCTCTCCTATCTCGATGCAGCTAACACCCAAAGGTTTTTGGAAGACACCGATTCCTTCCCCAATGGAACGGAAATTGGAAGTATCTATGGTGCCGGCGAAAACTCCAACTGGTATGTTATTTTCGAATATAACGATACCGGTCATGTCGACGACAGTGAGAAAGACGATCTGGACGCCGATGAACTGCTCGATAGCTACAAAAGAGGTACAGAAGATCAAAATGAGAAAACAACACCCGAAAATCAACTGTTTATCACCGGATGGGAAATTGAGCCTGCCTATGACAGCAGCAAACATCAATTGATCTATTCTCTTGGTCTTGAGGATTCAGAGCGGGAAAAACTCGTCAATTACAATGTGAACGTACTCACCCGCGAAGGATACATCGGTGTTATCCTCGTTACGGATAGTGCCAACTTTGAAGAAAATCGCAAACAGTTTGAAAGCTCCGTGCTTAACCAGCTCAACGTGATCAAAGGAAACACCTATGAAGAGTTTGATGCATCCGTAGACAAAAAATCTGAACTTGGCCTGACCAGTCTGATTCTCGGTGGTGCTGGAGTAGCTGTAGCTAAGAAAGTCGGATTATTGCTTTTGCTTAAAAAAGGATGGTTTGTCATCGTTGCCGCCCTTGTTGGTGCTTTCGGATGGATTCGTCGCAAGCTGACTGGCCGCAAAAAGGATGCTGTCCCAGGAGATCAGAACCCGCTATCTCCTGCTGAGGAAGCTTACCAACAGCATGCTGCTGGACAGGAGTCCACAGATTCTGATAGCCATCAGACAGATGGACGTTCGGATACTGATCCGAATAAACCTTAAAACTTACAAAGTAAAGTACCTAATGTACTTTACATCAAAGCGCTCTCTAACATGATGTACAAAACAAAAAGCCCTGAATTCTCTATAAAGAGAATGCAGGGCTTTCTTTAGTAGTTCCATAAGAAGTGGAGCCGAGTACACAATTAATTTCCAGCTTAATCGTTTAGCTTAAAACGCAGGTTCTACAGCACCTTGATAACGTTCTTTGATGAACGTTTTAACCTCTTCAGAATGCAGAGCTGCAGCCAGTTTTTGGATAGCATCAGCATCTTTGTTATCTTCACGGGATACGAGGATGTTTGCATAAGGGTTACCTTGCAGGTCCTCAATCAACAGCGCATCCTTCTCTGGGTTCAGATTGGCTTCCAGCGCGTAGTTAGCGTTGATGAATACCAGGTCTGCTTCATCCAGTTGACGAGGCATCATGGCTGCATCCAGCTCGATGATATTCAGGTTTTTCGGATTGGCTGTAATATCCTGAATCGTAGAAGTGATATTTGTGTTGTCTTTCAGCGTGATAAGTCCTTCTTTTGCAAGCAACAACAGTCCACGACCACCGTTGGATGGGTCATTAGGAATAGCTACTTTTGCGCCGTCTTTCAACTCATCCAATGATTTGATTTTTTTGGAATAGCCAGCAAATGGCTCAACATGCACAGGTGTTACAGCAACGAGGTGGAAACCACGTTCTTTGTTCTCTGTATCCAGGTAAGGCTGGTGTTGGAAAAAGTTCGCATCCAGTTGTTTATCTTCAAGCTGTTGGTTAGGTTGAACATAATCATTGAAAGTCACGATTTGCAAGCGAATGCCTTCAGCTTCGAGTTCAGGCTTGATGCTTTCCAAAATTTCCGCATGTGGTGTAGGTGATGCTCCCACTTTCAATTCTACGGTGCGCGGTGCGCCTCCAGCATTGTCAGCGCCGCTGTCGGAATCCTTATTGTTTCCGCAAGCCGCTAGAACCGCAATCAGCATAATACTAAGTAGAGCAAAAGACCATTTTTTCATGTGTAAAACCCCTTCTCCAATAATTTTTTTTGCATTTTGCACCAAGTCGATACCGAATCAGGCAAATGCTATATATGTGTTATTTCCTGGTGAACCATTTAACCAAACGATCGCCAGCCATCTGAAGCACTTGCACCAGAATGATCATAAATACAACAGATATAATCATAATTTCATTCTGATAACGGAAGTATCCGTAGTTGATTGCCAATGTTCCCAGACCTCCACCACCAACCATCCCCGCCATTGCCGTGTAGGAAACGAGAGTTACGATTGTAATGGTGATACCAGCTATCAGACCCGGCAATGCCTCTGGCAGAAGTACACGTCGCACAATCTGTCCAGTTGAAGCTCCCATCGCCTGTGCCGCTTCAATGACGCCACGATCAACTTCACGCAGTGTAGTTTCCACCAACCGGGCAAAGTATGGAGCTGCGGCAATGACGAGCGGAGGTATAACACCCAGCACCCCTGTAGCTGTGCCAACCAGTGAACGCGTAAACGGAATGAGTGCAACAATCAGAATGATAAATGGCACCGATCGCAGAATGTTTACAATAAACGATAGCATCGTGTACACCACTTGAGACTGAATCGAAGTCGACCTTGCCGTCATAAATAGCAATACGCCTAGCGGCAAACCAATGATTATCGTGAATAGGCCCGATGCTCCTAGGATTTGCAGTGTTTCAATTGAAGCCTTACCGATTTCTTCCCAACGTACTGTTGAAAAATCCATTTAACGAAGCACCTCCACATCAAGTCCCTGATCCACTAATTCTTTAATGGTGAGATTAATCTCATCTGACTGCCCTTCAAACCGAACGGTCAGCTGTCCATAGGGAACTTGTTTGATTGTTGAAATGGTGCCTTGCAAAATGGCGAAATCCACTCCTGTTTTACGAACCGTTCTGGACAAAATCGCCTCATAGGTTTTATTGCCCAGGAAGGATATTTTCACAAGCTTTGAAGCTCCGTTCGTCTGCAATGAAACATCCGCACTCGCCAGAGCGGTCTCTTCCAATGCAATTCCCACCTCATGGTCCCGCATCATAAAGTCACGGGTAATTGCATGCTGCGGCTTGAGGAATACTTCCGTTACTGGCCCTTGCTCCACGATGCCCCCCTGATGGATAACCGCCACCTGATCACATATATTCTGTATCACGTGCATCTCATGGGTGATTAGAACAATCGTGAGATTGTACTTTTCATTGATATCCAGCAATAACTTCAGAATCGAATCGGTTGTCTGGGGATCAAGTGCCGATGTCGCCTCATCACACAGCAGCACGTTCGGATCACTCGCGAGTGCTCTCGCAATGCCTACTCTTTGCTTCTGTCCGCCTGACAGTTGGGCCGGATATTTATTGCTGTGGTCCTCCAGTCCAACCAATGCGAGCATTTCCTTCACTTTCCGATCAATTGCTGCCTTGGGAGTATTAACGAGCTTCAAAGGAAAAGCCACATTGTCGTATACCGTAGCTGAGGATAACAGATTAAAGTGTTGAAAAATCATGCCGATCTTTCGCCGTTGTTGTTGCAAATCGGACTTGTTGAGATCGGTTAGGTTGATTCCATCAACCCAAACCTCGCCTGCCGTGGGGCGTTCGAGCAAATTGATACAACGGATCAATGTACTCTTGCCTGCACCGGAATGGCCGATAACTCCAAATATTTCACCCTTGCGGATATTCAAATTTAGATCGGATAAGGCCGTCGTACTTTTTGAACCTTTACCGTACGTCTTGGTTAAACCTTTTAATTCAATCAAAATTACTGCTCCTTCCCACTGCCTACATGTATCTTTACCCGAATGAAAGGAAAACTCCCCTTCATCGTACAAAAAAAAGAGCCCCTTTTGCAGAAACAAAAAGGGCTCTTCACGTGAAAGATTATACCTTCTCATCTGCCAAAATCGTGCCTTGCACCATTTTGTAGGAATTAGCACCTAACATCTATAAAGTATGACACAGCTGTCATGCAGTTATAAATCGGTTGCCGGGCTTCATCGGGCCTGTCCCTCCGCCGCTCTCGATAAGAAATATTTAATTTATAAGTTCAGTAGTAGTTATAATGTTAATGTCATAAATGTTAATTCCATCTAACTGTCGATCAGGAACTCAGTATAATCCAAGTATTCCGATTTGTCAAAGGCAAATATTACTATCCAATCAGTTCGTCGGTTGATGCATTCCCTGCTTATGCCACTTCTCGTTGATGTAGCCATACGCTGCTTTTAACGTCTCACATACCATATCCACACCCTGCCGGAGTTCCAAAAGATGCTGATCCAGGTCTTCCAGCTTCACTTTCCCTTGCAAAGTCTGGTGCAGCTGCCACAGATCATCCTGCATTTCGGAATTCATGTAATGAATCTCCATATTTCGCCGTTTGCGCAATTTGCTCATTGGCTCACGGTAAGAGTCCTTGATCCGGATTAGTTCGTTAGCAAGAACATAATGCAGCTTATCATATCCGAACTGTCTTAATACGGTGAAATAAGAATAATGAGTTTTAACATTGGTTGTATTCAGCTCAAATATCTCATTCAACACTGTACCTAACTTATCCAGAATGGCAAAACATCGGATGAAGCCATCCTTATAGAAATAGACGTAACGGGCATACTCTGCTTTTTCTGGTAATGTCATATCATCCGTAGAGCCCGCTTTGACTTTCTGACGGAAATGGGAAGCTGCAAAACAGCTTTGCTCCAATTCATCCAGCGAAGAGATCAATCCCTGGGTCCATATATACAGTTTACGAAAATCATGGGTAGGATCATGGTCCACATGCATCTGTCGCTGAAATAGCTCAAGCGTATCCGCCATCGCTTCCATCGCGTCCTTTAGTATGCCTTCGTTCTTACGCGGCTTTTCACCCAGCAACGTTCGCAGCATATATAGCCTCCTCTTTCCACTCTGCAGATCATCAAATTAATAATAATTCATCATATTAAACAAAATCGGAATCAGAGTAAACGTATGACCGCTGCTTACAATAGGGTGCCCTGACACGCCTGACATCAAACAAAGTTCACCTGTCCAATGATGTACATCATCGGATGGTGAACTTCACTGGATTATCCCTGAACTACAATAATTCGGATATATCAGAACCGGTTAACGGGCCGATGCAACTTGTACACCAGGAAACTCATATAGGTTAATACCCCGAACAAAATCGCAATATCAAGCATATGCGCCAGCGCCACGAACATATACACTTCCGGCCGATTCATCGTGAGCATCAGTCCAAAACCAATGACCACTTGCAACAAAACCAGCACAACAGAAATGACGCCGAGTGCTCTTAATTCCGTGTTATCCGGATGTTTGCGATACGCAAAATGACCGAGGATTGCAATGACGATTACTAATGAAACAGCCGCCACCCGGTGAGCAAAAGCAACAGCTACGCCTCCCGAGAGCTCAGGAATAATCTGCCCGTTACAGAGCGGAAAGCCTGAACAGCCTCCAGCAGAATCCGTATGGCTCACAAATGCTCCAGTATATACCACGAGGTACGTATAGATTGTGGAAAACCACACCAGATTTCGGAACCCTTTGCTGACTCTCGGATATCGATTCAGTCGTTCCAATCCACCATGGCGAGCCTCCTGGCGAATACCAAGCGCCATCATTAAGGAGCTGGCAAAAGCGATTAAGGCAAATCCGAAATGCAGTGCCATGACTGCGGAAGATTGGGAGAATACGACTGCAAAAGCCCCCATGATTCCCTGGACAATAACAAATATCAGCGTTAACAATGAAAACAATTGCAGATCACGGCGTGATTTGCCAAACCGCAAAAATGCTACAAAAGAGGCTATGGACAACAGTCCTGCCAGTGCGCTGACGGCGCGATGGGAAAATTCAATAAGTGAGGCAACAGTGTGTGCAGGCACAAGTTTTCCGTTACATAAAGGCCATTCCGCGCCGCAGCCAAGGCCCGATTCCGTTCGGGTTACAACGCCTCCACCAAATGTGGCCAGAAACATGACAAGACAGGTTAATACGGTTAACCATTTAAACAAGGTTAAGTGCTTCAATTTTTTTCTCACCCGCTGTTGGTTTAAGATTGCGAAGAACTACATCCTCCGCTTGATTCGGTACTTTGACACTTATTTCACAACTAAATTCATTATACCGGATAAATGTGTCATTGACGTCGCGCTTTGTGACAAAATGTTAACGTCTGTCGAAAAGTTGACCCTCTATTTATGAAGGACTATGTACATCATTAGCTTCCCCGAAAAATGTTAAAAATACAAACGCCACTTCCCTATTTCAAGAGAAATGGCGTTCCTTTAATTATAACCTTTAACATGGTGAACCTGTCATGATTTATTTATGAATCGTGGTATACACCTCAACTGCACGCTGCAGGAATTGTTCAATCTCTTCTCTCGACTTGCGCAGTTTGTTCACATAACGAACAAGTTCCCGGCCATCTGTGTAAGCTACAAAGCTGGGGATGCCGAGAATATTTTGCTCTTCGCTCACTGTACCCACCTGATCTACGTCGACCTCAATCAACTTCAGCTCACGAGCAAACTTCTCTTCAACTTCAGGCATAAACGGATCGATGTACTTGCAATCACCACACCAATCTGCCTTAAATACAGCTACAGTCAAACGCGGAGATTGGATTGCCACATCAAATTCCGGTTTCGATGTAATCTTTTCCATTACAACATCTTCCTTTCTATACCTTGTCTTATCCTCTAAGTGAAGCAAATTGCGGAGTGGAAGTCAAATATTCGGAGCATACTGACATCAACAACTTCCTAAACTAAAACCGTAATCAGAATATCAGGAAAGGAGGTCATGTCATGACTTCCATTAAAACGGATTCCTCCGAGTCTGCCCATCACGGGTCGATATTGCAGATGGTCCGTTCCATCCCAGGTGCGGCCCGGGAAGTGTGGAGGGGAAAACAAGCGGCTTGGCAAGCCTCTGCACAGCTTCGTCATCCCTTGCGTGATATGGCTTGGGACTCTGATATGGCTGCAACCTTACAAGCAGAGGTGGAGCGCCTATTGCCTGGAAACGAGAGTTCTTTTGCAAAAAATACGCTCAGCGCACTGGTGTGTGAAGAGGACTGCATTATTCTAGAAGAGATCAAAACATTAACGCAGGAGAACAACCGGAGTAACATCACTCGCACAGCAGCATACCTGGAATGTTACGAACAATATCCAGAGCTGCATTGGGCCCTGCTTGCCCATATGGTATCCCGCAACGGCGGATATCACATGACCGATCTTCAGAGTGACCTTATGCATAATCTGCAAAATCAAACAGACCGTGAGCACATGTATCGACTACTGGAGCGATGCAATGCCCTCATTTTCCAAGACGCATATCCCCAACTTTTGTTGTATATGAACAGCCGCAGGATCGGCCGGAGCTGTTTTCATTTGTTGTCCCATTTTCATGTATCGGCGTTCATGACGCCGTTCTGGGAACGATTTTGGCTGGAGCGATGCAGCTCGCTGCTTAGTGTGGCATTAATTATTAATGAGCAGAACTATATCGAGAGCCGGGTCGTGCAGCATCCTTATTTTCAAAAACAAGTGCTTTCCAAACCCGCATTCCATCTGCATAATCTGGCTGGGCTGAATCATATCGTGTTTCCACTCGGACGGAAAAAAGGTCTTGCAGGCCGGGTTATTGAACATTTTGGCAAGCTGGATGAGCGGATTATGTTTGGCAAAGGTTTATATGCGATGCTGTTTGGAGTGGAACAAGTGTACACACAAGTATTGGAGTTTGCGCGCTCGGTTCCCCACCGTGGCTCACGAGCCGAATACTGGCCCGGTCTGTTCACCGCAAATGAAGATGAAGCCGGAGGAGCTGAGCTCTATAGTCAGGAGCTGCTGGATCACGAATGGCTAGCGGAAGGACAACGGTTATATAGTCCTGAATTGCTGGCTGTATGGGGTGATACGCCGTATGAACCGATTACAAGGCAGGATTGGCTTAAAAATCGAGATTGCCTCGGTCATCTCACGATCCCACGCCGCCCTTGGCTGTTTGAGATGAGCCATGAACATCGGTATGGCATGCTGAAGACCGCATTGGCCCATGATGCCAAAACCTTAACTCATTAAGGACAGAGGCCTTACCAGGGAAATCTCGTCTAGAAAGCAAATGGCCTACCTTTATTGGTATAAATAAAAAAGCCCTGTCCGCTATGAAAGCAGACAGAGCTTGTACTTATTTCAAACAATATAACGAAGTGTGTATTATGTGTTGAATCGATTATCCACGTTGCCCGGCTCCACGTTGTAGACGCATGAGCGGACGGAGTATTTTTTGCAAAATACGAGGGTAACTGCCCAGTTCGTCTTTACGAAGTACACGTAGAACAACCATGAGTACCAGATACACGACAACCACAAGCGCACCCACAAACAGACAGGTAACGAGGAATGATACACGTGCTGGCAGGAATAAATCAAAGATGGAGTTCCCAGCCCAGTTCGCTGCAAAACCAACACCTGCTGCAAGCAGCACGGTAATGATGAATCCTTTCCAACGATCACCCATGATCGAGAAATCAACAATTTTGCGAAGTACCCGCAGATTGAGGTACGTAATAACCAAGAAACACAATGCGGTCGCAATAATGATTCCGTAAATGCCAAAAATCGGAGCCAGGATTAAACTCGCTATGAGTTTGACTACGATACCCGCAGCTACACTGATCATTGTAATCCGTGGTTTACCCACCCCAAGCAAAATGGAGTTCGTGGTCATCATTGTAATTTGGAAAATAGTACCGAACGTCAACAATGTAATAATTGGTGTCCCGTCTGGGCTGGTAAACAGCAAGCCGTTAACGGAATACGCAGCCGCACATAGAGCGATAACGATTGGCATCCCGGTCAGAATCGAAATGCGCAAAGCAAGCGTCACCTGGTTTTTCAGATGAACTTCATCCTTGCGTGCAAAAGCTGCCGAAATGACTGGCACAAGTGATTGACTCAGTGCGATAGCCAAAATCGGAGGAATGCCTGCAATACTTTGGGCCTTGGCACCGAGAATGGCAAGAACTCCTGTCGCTTCTTCCAGTCCGATTCGTCCGCTAAGCAGTGGAACTACCAACGATGAATCGATAAAGTTAATCGCTGGAACAGCGAGTGAAGATAATACGATTGGAATCGAAAGTTTGAATATATCGCTGTAAATACCCCGCATGGGCAATTGCTCCGCACGCTCGTAATTCAATTGTGCCGCACGGTCATTTTTGCGAAGCTTCAAGGTGAAGTACAACATGACAGCAAAAGCGCCAATACTTCCAAATACGCCCCCAAATGAAGCCCCTGCTGCAATGGTTTGATCATCATAATTCCATTGCAGCATAACAAACGCCACGATGATCGCTGTACCTACACGTGCAAACTGCTCCACAATCTGTGAAATGCCGCCTGCCGTCATATTGCCACGACCCTGGAAATATCCACGCATCATTGCGATGGCCGGGAAGAGAAGCAGCGCTGGAGCCAAGGCCCGAATGGCGCTCACCGATTCCGGTACTTTGGATACGTACGTCGCATAATAAGGTGCTGCGAACCATAATAAAGCAGACATCACTACCCCGGCTACAGCCGCAAAGATCAGGGCTGCACGGTAGATTTGTTGAGCTTCACCTGCGCGTCCCAGTGCATAACGTTCCGAGACCATTTTGCTAAGTGTACTCGGTATGCCTGCTGTAGCAACGGTTAACAGCATTAAATATACCGTGTTGGAGATGGTAAACGATGCGTTACCGATATCGCCGAGGATATGCTCCAGCGGCACCCGTTGAACCAATCCGAGTACCCTCGCAATCAGCGCAGCTGCCGCCAAGATGAGCGTACCTCTAATGAATGTTTCCTTCTTAGACAAGCCAATTCCCCTTCTTTCCCCCACACCGACGTGCATCCAGATGAAGCCGCTCCCGAACGTCTATGCGAATCTTACCACCCAGATAATAAACAGAACAATCATGACGATTTGCAAAATAATTTTCATTACGGTGCTCGTAAACAGCCCCACCACGGAACCAAATCCGACTTTAGAAGCTTTGGCTGGTGAAGAACCTCCGATCAGTTCCCCGATAAAAGCACCGATAAATGGCCCCAGTACAAGTCCGAATGCCGGAATGACAAATGGGCCAATGATGACACCAATCGTACTGAGAGTCGTCGATAATTTGGAGCCGCCGAATTTCTTCACGCCCCAGGCACTGACGACATAATCAGCCACAAACAGCACCACTACAATCAATATCTGGATAATCCAGAACCATACACCGAACGGAACAAAGCTGAAGAACCAGCCATAGACCAGAAACGCGAAGAAAATCGCTACAGCACCAGGCAGTATGGGATATACCGTTCCGGCCATCCCCACCGCAAACAGCAGTACAATTAAAATCCAGCCAACGGTTGCGAGCAAAGGTTACTCCCCCTTCAAAATATGATCACGGATGACTTCGACAATGCCATCTTCGTTGTTGCTCGCTACGATCAGGTCAGCCGCTTCCTTCACTTGTTCCTGCGCGTTGCCCATGGCAACACCAAGACCCACAGCTTCAATAACAGCCAGATCATTCAAGCTGTCTCCAACAGCAACCACTTCGGACATCTCTATGCCCAGAAGCTTGCAGACTTCAGCTACGCCGCTCGCTTTGGATACACCACCAGGGTTAATCTCAATATTAACAGGTGATGAGTTCGTCATTTGCAAGCCGCCCATTTGTTGCAGCTCCATCATAATCTGGTGACGGACTTCATCTACTTCGGTATTGAATCCGAATTTCAGCCATTCCAGACCTTCAATATTGTCCGTCCAGCGATCCCGGTTAAACAGCTCTTCCACGGAGTATGCCCAGTACCAGCTATTATATTTTTCGCCAATCTCTTGCATTTTGCGGATCAATGCCGGGTCCATCAGATGGCGCATATGCAGATCATGCGGAGCTTTCCAGACTTCACTGCCATTGACCGTTACCATCGGGGTCTCCAGCCCAAGCTGTACCGCATAAGGCATCGCATGAAAAACAGCTCTTCCCGTCGAAAGGCACACATGCACTCCCCGACGAATGGCGATCTGAATCCATTTGGCGGTTTCCTGTGTGATCTCATGATTATCGTTAAGCAATGTTCCATCCATATCCAATGCAAGCAATTTGTATTTTAGTTCACTCATGCCGTATTTCCTCCTCAGTTGTCTCTAGTTCTCCCTACCCAACATACTCTCACAAAAAGATCGCCCGGCATTCGCGTAGGCGGATGCTCCGGACGTCACAGCTAACGACATTTTACCACAGATCGTCGGCCTGCAACAAAGTAACCCACGATACGGGTGAACCTTTACAACATGGCAACAGGGGTCTGTTCCAATTCATGTAAGAGTCTGGTATGAAATAAAATTACCCGTAGCCATGAAAAAACCGCCTGCGATGCAGGCGGCTGTTACTTTTTTTATCCATTAACGTGCCGCGAATTTGCGACGAGCATACCGGAAGACAATACCATGCTTTGGAGACAGCAGCAGGGCTAGCACAAACAGAATTCCTGCTACGGCCACCATACAACCTGCAATGGAAGCATCCAACGCGTAAGCCATGATGTAGCCTCCTACCGAGGAAGCTGCTCCTACGAGCACGCTGTACAGAATCATTTTGCCCAATCGATCCGTGAGTAAGTAAGCCGTCGCTGCAGGTACAATCAACATGCCTACCACGAGAATAGACCCTACGCTCTCAAATGAAGCCACAGATGTCATGGAAACGAGCCCCATAAGCAAATAGTGGAACAACACCACCGGAATACCGCAGGCCGCAGCCAACGCCGGATCAAAAGCACACAACTTGAACTGCTTGTAGAACAGGCCGATTACAAGGAGGATGACCAGCAAGGTGATGCCCAGCATCCAGACCGCCCTTGGGCCTACATCCGTCCCTCCAAGCGTTAAGGTATCCCACTGGACATAAGCGATCTCACCGAACAAGACACAATCGAGATCCAGATCAATATGCCCGGCATTCAAACTGATCAAAATCACACCCACTGCGAAGAGTGCCGTAAACACTATTCCGATGGAAGCATCCGATGATAATCCTCCAGCCTGTAAGCTTTGAATAAAGAACACCGTCAGTAATCCAAATACGGTTGCCCCAAGCAGCATCCATAACGAATCACGTGAACCGCTCCACAGGAAAGCAATCGCAATACCTGGGAGAACCGCATGACTGATCGCATCTCCAACCAGAGCCATCCGTCTTAATATGAGAAAACAGCCAAGAATGGCGCAGGCGGAGGATACCAGGATAGCCGTTAATATAATCCAAAACGTTGCCATTACAACTCACCCCGTTCCTGCTGTGCTCGCTGTGCAGAGAGTGTCTGTAGCGTGGCATGTTCTTCTCTCAAATAAGCGGATTTCGCCTGTATACTTCGCAAACGCCGTGCTAACAGTCCGCGTCGTGGAGCAAGCAATGCGGAACCCGCAAATAGCACTGTTGCTGCCAGTACCGTTACTGGCCCTGTCGGCAGATTAGGCACCAGGGTGCTGAAGATTGTACCTGTCGCACCGCTCAGTGCTCCAAATACGCCGGCCAACAGTACCATAAGCGAGAGCGAGTCCGTCCAGCAGCGAGCTGCTGCTGCAGGGGTCACCAGCAAAGCGGCGACCAGCACCACGCCAACCGCCTGAATCCCTGCGACAACCGCAATAACGGTCAAGAGCAGAATCAGTTGTTCCAGCATGCCAACCGGCAGTCCCATACCTCGTGCAAATCCCGGGTCAAAGCTCACCAGCTTGAATTCTTTGAACCATGCCAGACAAGCGATCAATAATACAAGACAGACACCGCCCATGACATACACATCCGTCATCACCATGGATGCGGCCTGCCCAAACAAATATTTATCAAGTCCACTCTGACTGCCGCTTGCACCGTGCTGAATCCGAGTAAGCATCACTACGCCAATACCGAAAAATACAGTTAGCACAATCCCCATTGCCGCATCCTGCTTGATCCGGGAATACCTTGTAATCCACGAAATCCCGAAGGTCGCAATGATTCCAGCCACAAGCGCACCGAACAGAAATAATCCTACTGATTTGGTTTCAGTCAACATAAAAGCGATACAAATTCCTGGCAGAGCTGCATGCGCCAGCGTATCTCCCATGAGACTCTGACGACGCAAAAATGTAAAAGAGCCAATAATTCCACTACTGAATCCGAGCAACAAGCAGCCAAGCAATATCCAGCGTGTATTGGGATCGGACAAAATGGCTACTATCCAGTTCCACATGCACTACACCTGGCCTTTCTCCGACCGGCTTCCGATCATCGCTATCCGGCCTCCGTACGTCTCTTGCAAAGTATCCGGTACAAATACTTCATTCGTCGGTCCACCTGCAACCAGCCGTCCATTAAGCAACAGCACGTGGTCGAAATATTCCTCTACTGTCGCCAGATCATGGTGAACAACCAGTACGGTCTTCCCTTGCTTCTTTAGCTGTTCCAACAGTGAAATGATAGCTTTCTCCGTTGTGGCGTCCACACCTGCAAACGGCTCATCCATGAAATACAAGTCGGCATCCTGTACCAGTGCTCTTGCCAGAAAGACACGCTGCTGTTGCCCTCCGGACAACTGACTGATCTGACGGTACATATAATCACCCATGCCCACTTGCTCCAGGCAGTGAGCTGCCAGATCCCGTTCTTTTTTGCCAGGACGGCGGAACCAGCCCAGATGTCCATAACGCCCCATCATGACAACATCGAGGGCGTGGGTTGGGAAATCCCAATCAACAGATTCACGCTGAGGTACGTAACCGATACGGCGCCGCTGTTCTCGGTAGGACTGACCAAAAATTTTCACTTCACCGTGCATTTTAGGCACTAGTCCCAGAACGGCTTTGATCAAGGTTGATTTCCCTGCCCCATTGGGACCAAGAATGCCAATCAGCTGACCTTCCGGGATGTCAAAAGACACCCCACTGAGCACCGGCTTTTTATGGTAAGCCACCGCCAGGTCCCGAACACTAAGAGGAGTTGATGTAGGCTGTGTTCCCTTCAGATGGTTAGCATTTAGTTGTGGTTGAGATTTTTCGGATAAAATTGTATCGTTCATGCTCTGTCCACTCCTCTCTTCATATCGTTTATCATTTTAATGCTTCTACAATCGTCTGAGTGTTATGGCGGATCATGCCGATATACGTTCCTTCTTCTGTTCCCTCAGCACCCATCGCATCCGAGAACAGTTCACCACCAATGCTTACGGTATGTCCTTTTTCAGCCGCCCCAGCAATAATCGCTTCCATCGCTTTTGCTGGTACGCTGGATTCTACAAATACCGCTTTGATATTGTTGTCCACAAGGTAATCTCGCAACTCACTGACATCCCTTGCACCATACTCTGCTGCTGTACTGATTCCTTGAAGCCCCATTACTTTCATGTCATAAGCTTGGCCGAAGTATCCAAAGGCATCATGCGCCGTAACCAATACCCGGCTGGCTTCCGGTATCTCCTGGATTTTTTCCCGCACCTCAGAATCCAATGCCTCCAGTTTCGTTAGATACTGCTCAGCCTGGGCCTTGTACTCTTCTGCATGTTCCGGGTCTGCTTCCACGAGTGTATCGCGCACAGCCTCTGCGGCATGCATCCAGTGGCTGACATCAAACCAGACGTGTGGATCGTATTCCGTTCCGCCTGTATCTTTTCCTGATCGCAATTCATCCACCGGAATGTTCTCCGTGACAGCTGTTACTATTTTGCTCTTGGACATTTTCTCCAAGATGTCTGTCATTTTTCCTTCAAGATGCAGCCCGTTGTAGAAAATGACCTTCGCTTGCTCCAGCTTCCGAATATCTCCCTGCGAAGCCTTGTACAAGTGAGGATCTACACCTGGGCCCATCAGCCCGGTCACATCAACATATGCCCCGCCGACTTCACGCGCTACATCCGCAATCATGCCTGTTGTGGCTGTGACCCGTACCTTCCCTTCACTGCCTCCTGTTTCCGCTGCACTTGAGCATGCTGTTAGCACGATAACCAGAACAACAGCTGCCAGTGTCATCAACCCTCTCTGAATGCTCCTCATCTTCACCATCAACAATTCAAACCGCCCCTTTCCCTACACTAAAATAATTGTCCCCATCTAATTTTGTTGTACAAGGTATTAAAATTTATACAAGACTAATAATGTTTCCCTTGTGCAAATTTTAGCCGATGCAAAATAAAAAGGCAAGGGATAATTTCCCCTGCCTGTCCAAATGAGTATATTGGCGATTTAATTAGCCTGTTTGTCTTTTTCGCTTATCTATCCTATTTCTTTTGCGCTGCTTCACGTTAATCTGTATCTTTCCCCTGATCTTTCTTCCCTTTTGGAGTCCCATCGAGGCCATACACTTCATCGTAGGCATCGAAAATTTTACGTGCAATTGGAGATGCACTGACCGAGCCAAACCCACCTTCGGGTACAACAACCGCTATAGCCAGCTTCGGATTATCCCGGGGTGCAAATGCGATAAATACTCCGTTTTCCTTTTTGTTCGGCCCTGTTCCCTGCTCCGAGGTTCCTGTTTTTCTCGCATAATCGTAGGGGAAACCTTCAAACGAACTTACTTTGGTGACCATACCCTTGTGCACTTCATTCCAGTATGCATCCGCAAAATCAACCTCGTTTAACACTTTTGGTTTGATTTTCTTGACTACATTGCCATCTGCATCACGGATTTCCTTCACCAAATGAGGTTCGATCCGTTTGCCTTTATTGGCAAGCATTGTCGTATATTGTGCAAGTTGAAGCGTTGTATATTTACCTTGCTGACCAAATGAGGCAAAAGCGAGACGTGTCAAACCTGATTCATTATTATCACTATTATATTCCAGAGTACCCAGATACTCTTTCGGAAGATCAACTCCTGTAGACACGCCTAAACCGAACTCTTTCATATGTTCGTCCCACACTTTTACACCCTTGGTCGCCCCATATTTGTTATAGAGACCCTTACCCACCATATCGATCATAAAAGCATTAGAAGATTTCTCAATCGCTCTTCTCGCCGTAATAGAGCCGTTAAATGCCGAGTGTGAATTCCTAACCTTTCTTCCATCTTTGCCTAATGTAGCATAGCCTTGGTCATAATAGGTTTGCCCTGTACTGAACAGACCTTCTTTCAACCCAATTAGTACACTAAGAGGCTTAATAACGGAACCCAACAAAATAACGGACTCGGCCTTTTTACCTGATTCATTAGGAGGGAACGACTCCGTGGTTCCGTTGCGGAATACATACTTGATCTTCTCATAATCCCAATCATTCGGATCATAGTCCGGCATACTCGCCATAGCCACTACATTGCCTGTATCCACTTCCATGGCTACCGCGTATCCCGTTATAGCTTTAGGCAACTTCCTTAATTCATCTGTAATAGCTTGTTGTGCAACCATCTGAATTTCCTTGTTGATCGTTGTTACAAGCCCGTATCCCTTTTCAGGTGGAGTCAGATTCATCGTCCCGTCCGGCAAATTTCGTGCATCAATATCAATGGACTGGTAGCCACTTCGTCCACGAAGTTCTTCTTGATATTGCAGCTCCAAGCCGTCAAAGCCTACCTTCTCTTCTTCGTGATAAATAAGACCCGGGTCACGCTGGGTACTTGCTGATTCCCGAATGGCTTTATACTTTTTAAGTGTATCCGGCGCCCGTTTGAATTCTCTTGTATATCCAATCACTTGAACGGCTACCCCATCTGGGTCGTACCTTCGGACATTTTCCTCAAGAACCATAACGCCTGGAAACTCTGCTTTTTTCTCCATAAAATAGGCAATCTCTTTGGTTGTTAAATCGGATTTAACCAACCTTGGTACATACCCAAAAGTCTTCTGATAATCCAGATCCAGTCGCTTCATGATCTCTTCTGCATCTGGTTGTTCTTTGTCACCCGGATTAAACTGTTTAAACACAGCCGCCAGTTCATCAGCAAGTCCCTGCGCCTCCTGCTTGCGGTCATCATTTCTATAATCCTCATACAACAATACATAGAGGGACTGCACAGGTTCCGAATAAGCCAGCGCAACTTCCCCTGTCGCATCGTAGATTGGCCCACGAACAGGGGCGAGCGGAATATCTTTGGTATTACGGCTGGTTTCCATATAGGTCAGTTCAGGTCCCTCGACAAATTGTACAAAGGCCAACCTAAAAATTAGGATACTGAATATCACAAACGCAGCGAAAAAAAACATATTCATTCTTACACTAGACGGCTTGTTGTTGACTGGTGTATCTTCATTGGACATTTTCTTTTTCCTCAATCGGTTAAACATGGGATAAGCCTCTCCGTTCTTATGTAAAAGTAGATTCATCTATCACGCATATTGCATCAATCGGTTCAAATAACATACCTTTCCTTCTACAAGTCTATCAAAGGTCAACTGCCATGTCCTCCAGATTTTGGTTACATTTTCGTAAACAGGAGAGACATATGCCGATTCTTTCGAAACGATGTCAATACAGACATATCGTTAATCTCTTTACTCTTGAAATAAATTTTCATTCTCTTATATAAACGTGTCATAAACGATGTTTGTTACATACTGATTTGCAGCAGCTTGTGGGAAAGTGGCCTCTCAGTCCTGACAAACGTAAAAAGGACCCTCGAAAGGGTCCCCTCTTTGAATCAAAGACTCACATTACTGCGTATCTGATTCTTTATTTTTATCTTTTTTCGGTACACCGTCCAGACCAAACTCCTCATCATACGCATCGAAGATCGCACGTGCTACGGGAGCCGCACTGTTCGAACCGAAGCCCCCTTCCGGAATGACCACAGCTACAGCCAGCTTCGGATTGTTGCGTGGAGCGTAAGCAATAAACACCCCGTTATCCACCAACTTGCCTCCGACTAACTGTGTGGATGTACCTGTTTTTCTTGCAAAGTCATAAGGGAATCCACTAAACGCCGTTACTTCGGTTGCCATGCCTCGCTGTACTTCATTCCAGTAAGCATCATTAAAATCGACTGTGCTGAGCACTTTCGGTTTCATTTTCTCAACCACATTGCCTTGCGAATCACGGAACTCACTGACTAATTGTGGTTCCATACGTTTTCCTTTATTCGCTAGCATCGTAGCATACTGTGCCAGCTGCATCGTTGTATATTTCCCTTGTTGTCCAAAGGAACCGTAAACAAGTCGAGTTAGTGAACTTTCATCGGTGTTCATATAATCCCGAATACCCAAGAATTCATTCGGCAGATCAACCCCAGTAGATACACCCAAACCGAACTGCTTCATGTATTTATCCCAAACATTGATTCCCTCTGCACCATATTGGGAGTAAAGCTTCTTGCCAATCTCGTCAATCATGAACACGTTTGAGGAATGTCGAATTGCATCATGGGGTGTTAACGAACCATACACATGTCCTGATGAGTTCTGGACTCTGCGGTTATCTCCACCGAAAGTCGTTGAACCTCTGTCTGAATAAACCGTATTTGTGGTGAAAAATCCTTCTTTCAAACCGATCAATACACTAAGCGGTTTAATCGTTGAACCAAGTAATACGATAGATTCAGCTCGTTTTTTAGAATCGTCGGGCGGGAACGAACGAATTGTACCATTTTGGTATACATACTTGATGTCATCATATTGATCGTTGCTAATACTACCCGTTCTCCAGATATTCGTGTCATAATCTGGCATACTGGCAATCGAAACAATCTTCCCTGTATCCACTTCCATCGCTACCGCAAAACCTGTTTTGGCATTCGGATGCAGCTTACCAGAAACCGGATGTGAATGAAGCCAGCTTAGTTGATCCAGAATCGCCTGTTCTGTCTTCACCTGAACATTTTTGTTAATGGTTGTAATTAGGTCATACCCTTTTTCGGGTGGGGTTGAACCTGCTACACCTTCAGGCAAGTTCCGCAAGTCAACATCAACGGAGTTATAACCGCTTTTCCCCCGCAGAACATCCTGATATTGCAGTTCCAGTCCATCGAAGCCAACAAACTCATTCTCGGTATATACAAGACCTGGGTCCGTTTGCTTTTTATTGGCCTCATCGACCTCTTTGTATTTATTGAGTGTTTTAGAGCTTTTGAACTTTTTGAGATAACCAATCGTCTGAACGGCTACCGTATCCGGATCATAGTAGCGCACACTTTCCTCTACAATCTGAATTCCCTTGAATTCATCCTTGTGCTGCAGAAAATAGGCTACTTCCTCATCGGACAGATCACTCTTGATCAGACGTGGCATGAACCCATTCGCTTTACGCGAATTGAGGTCCATTGCTTCTAAGATGTTATCGACCGTAAGGGCCTCGGAATCCTTTTTCTTATACTGCTCAAAAACATCATGCAGCCGGGTTGCGATGTCCTCCACTTCCGCTATATTCGGATTTGGCTTGCCATCCACATCACCATAATTTTTGTATAAGGTCAGATACAAGGATTGAATCGGCTTGGAGTAAGCCAGCTTCACCTCACCTGTGGAATCATAGATGGTTCCTCTCACGGGAGCGAGCGGCACATCTTTGGTAATGTTGCTCGCTTCCTCCTGACTGAGCTCAGGCCCTTCCACGAATTGCAAAAATGCCAGCCGTACAATAATAACGCTAAAAATAACAAAGGAAGCGAAGAAAAATACGTTCATCCGGTAACTGAAGCGCCGCTTGTCCGTATGTTCGTCCTTCTCTTTTGAATGATTTTTCATTCATCCTACCTCTTTCATGACTTGATGCATACCGTCCAGGCTGTACAGCCTCGGCATGATAACCTGGCAACGTCGTCATCTCCCAGACCCATGTCCGGCGTAATGTTAAGCTGATTGATCTTTCAGATGGGTATCGGCAAAGTTAGGAGGATTGAACCAATCGCCACTAATCGCCCAAGTGGGGTCAAGCGGAATCCAACTTTCCGAATCACTCAAATATATTTCATTCCAAGCATGCGGACCATATCCACCCTGCCCGTTATAACCAAGACCTGTAACCACTTTGACTTCCAGACCCTGTGAACGAGCCATGACTGCATATAGACGAGCGTAATCGATACATACGCCTTCACGTGTATCAAATGTATTTTGTGGCGTCTGCTCGTGCCATATGCCCTTTTGCTCATAGTCATCCACTTTACCATAGTCATATTGAATGCGAGAACCTACCCAGTCATATAATGCCCTGGCTTTGGCTTCATCTGTCGTGTGCCCTTTCACAATTTCTTTTGCCGCAGATTCAATATCCGCCGGAATGTTATGATCAATGACTTCATATTTGCGTTGCAGAATCGCGCCAAGTTCCTTTTGCACTGCTTGAGTAAACACAGGCAGCTTGTCCTTGATGAATGTACCTGATAAAGGCTCTATAACAGATTTGGCCCCCTGCATATAAATGGGCGAAGCCTCTACATAGCGACTAAACATGCTGCCCGGATAGAGACTGACAATCATGAACAACACAGCAATCACAATCATCCCACGGACTGAGCCAATGACTGTACCGATCACAGCACCCGTAAAGCGGCTGAAAAATCCTTTTGGTCTGCTCTCTTGCTCTGCTGAACTGTATCTTCTGCTGAAAATAAAGGAAGAGAGCAATCCGAGAATCAATCGGATGAAGCCATAACTAAGCACAAACAACACGGCAAACCGCATCAGCGGAAAATCGGCAATGGCCGTAATCAATGTATAATACATCTGCTCCCAGCGGTTCAATTCACGATTTGGCATGTCTGCAGCATGCACAGACAACCATTGCTGAACATATGGCGCAAGCCATAATGTTAAACCGATGGATAACAGAATACCAATGACCGCCATAATGCCATCCATGAGGAATCCAAAGAGTCTTCCTGCCGAACGCGAAGCACCTCTGGACCACCCCTGAAGCAATGAAGCGGCCACAATCAGCAGCAGCATAATCGTTATGCCGTTGAATTCTTTCAGACTATCCAGCCAACTTTGCAGCACGTATCCATTCCTCCTTTACTACGAAGCCGGTGCTGTTCCGTTCTCCTGTGCCTGTTTGACAAAAGTTCGTATCGTTTCATTGTCGACTTTCCATTCACCCACTGAGATCCCCCGAAATGTAACATCGACTTTATCCGAATTCGTTCTACCCTTAATCTCCACATTGGGACTTGTGATGGTAAATGCTCCATCCTGTCCCTTGGTGTATGTTGCTTTGGAAGCTTCCTTGAGCATCATGCTGGTCGCTTCCTTCTTCAATGTGTCCATCGTACTCGATTGGACGTCAGTAACTGTCTCTTTGATCTGATCAATGGAGATGCCGCTGTATATCAGTAGAGCCGCAATAATGATGATGGCAATCGCCCATTTCAATACGGTTTTGACCACATTCAGAACAAAGAACAAAATGATCAACGCAACCACGATCACCAGCCAGTTCTGCATCACAAACTCTTTGATTACTTCTATGTTCATGACTACACCTTCCGTATTAGAGTTGATTATTAACACTTCCCGAATATTATACATGATTTCCGAAGCTGCTGTCAGCTAAGCCCTCCTATGTAAAAATAAACGGTCTAAGTTCGTCCCGCCGGGCGTACAAGTAGTACCATGAGGTTCTGTCCAAAGGAACGGGGAACACGGCATGACCAGTTATTGAACATGCATCGCTTAACAAGGAGGGGCTTATGTGAAAACGGCCATCTGGCTATATCTATTTTTGTTCCTTGCTGTTTTTGATCTGCACGCACAGTATCCAATCTTGACCCCTTTCGCTATCTCGCTCGGGGCGGCCCCGACCTTCATCGGCTGGATGATGGGCATCTATTCCTTGACTCATCTCCCAGGCAATCTGATTGCCGGAACCCAAATCGACAAACATGGCAGTCGTCGTTACATTGTATTCAGTTTGCTGGGTGCAGGCATCATTTTGCTTATCCAGGCGCAAATCCATACACCATGGCAGCTGCTCGCCCTGCGCTCCATCAGCGGGTTTGTACTTGCTTTTCTGTCTCCGGCCTGTCTCGCACTGCTTGCGCAACTGTCAAGTGATCCAATCAAGCAAGGCAAGTACATGTCAGGCCATGGCGTCGTACATACGCTGGCATCCGTGGTTTCCCCCGCCGCAGGCGCATTAATCGTCGGAGCTTTAGGATTTTCCGCCACCTTTGCGAGTCTCGGTTATCTGCTCATTCTGTCCGGCGTTATCGCATGGTTATCCATGCCCAAAGGCTTGGCTGAAGTTCAGCAAGAAGTAATGACCGAGCCCGCCATGCCAAGCAACCTGGTTGAAGAAAAAAGAAAATTCCTGCCCGTATCCTGGCGATACTTTGCTCTGCCCCTTGTCATTGCTTGTGCCCAAGGAATTCTTTTTTTTGAACTGCCTCTGCGTGGAGGCGGACATTCGTCCATGATGTCTACCGGACTTTTGTTTTCCATTATCAGTATTGGAGCACTATTTACCCTGAGCATGCTATTTCTCAACCGTTATTCTCCCAAACTGCGGTTGATTGCAGGAGTGCTGCTAATGTCTTTATGTTTCTTTGCTATGGCGGCGATACCACAGATTCCTTTGTCTTCCGTGCTCTTCGTTCTGGGGATGTCCAAAGGCATTATTTTCCCTGCCATGGCAACACTGTTTATTCATTTAAGCGGCGGAAACAAGCTGGGTCGCATCTTCTCTTTGCAATCTATTGCTACCTCCATTGGTTCTTTCATCGGCCCAATCACAGCAGGACAGCTTCGCGTGGGTCTATCACCATATTTCATTGGCTTTGTATTATTAATGATCGGTATTATGCTGCTCCCTTATTTCACAGCCAGACGCGAAGCTTCCCTATCTGATCCTAAAAGCATACTGGGTTAACCGTATCAAGATGATCTATATCCAAACCCTTTGACAATAGAAAGGCTTGTATTTTTCTTAGCTTTGCATCATTCCCCCATTTACAGCTAAACTATATAAAATGGACTGATGTTTTACACACAAACGAGGTGACTTCTTCATCTTCAAGATTTCTTCTTAAATATCCTCATTAGGAATGGACGATCAGCGGAAGTAGTGGAGGGGACGGAATCGATTCTGAAGAAGCGGTAGCGTTCGCCTTTGACTCCAGATGTTATACCTTTCAAAAATAAATTCAAAACATTTGGAGGCAACAGCGATCGAAAGAACGATCCGTAAACGGAACGGCCACTGATGCTTAGAGATTCAGTTCAGAATGTGGAAAAGAAGTTAGAGATCGAAGATGTTTCTGTCAGCGTAGTCGCCGTGTAAAAATTAGAAGTCCATTTTATATAATCCAGTCGATTTTCGCTGCAACATTTCCCGGGGAATGTCGACACAAGCTCTTGATCAAGAGGTGAATATGATGCCTATTCATGTCATTGTGGAAGGTAAAAACGACCGCAGCAAACTAAAACGTCTTGTAGGACCTGAAATCAACATTTTGTGCACGTTTGGAACACTGAATTCTCTCAAGCTTGAGTCGCTGCGCAAACAGGTTGGTTACGATGAGGTCTACTTATTTATGGATAATGACAGTTCGGGTAAAAAAATCAGGGGTGTGCTGCGAGATGCCTTCCCGGATGCAGTACAGATGTATACACGACGCGGTTATGCGGGTGTAGAGGGAACTCCCGATGAATACATCATCGCCCAGCTGGAGAAAGCCGGATTGGAATCGTATATCCAATATCCTGAATTCCCATCGTTTTAAACCGTAAGAGGCTGCTCGCCAGGGTATTCATTCAACCCAGGAAGCAGCCTCTTTATTTGGCGATTATAATGAACGCATCTTTATTCCTTGATCAGATTGCGAATGTCTTCCGCAATGACTGCTGGTGCAACATCCTCTGTATTAAACGCATTGTATACCTTGCGCAACTGGTTATTCCGATCCACCAATCCAATCATGTTCATATGGGCAAAATCGTCCTTGTTCTCACCCTCAATGAGGATCTGGAATGAATCCCTTGCGAGCTGTTTCGTTTGATCCATATCCCCCCGCAGGAAGTACCAGCCTTCATAATCCGCGTGGAATCGATCTGCAAATTCCTTAATCTTCTCCTTGGTATCCACTTTCGGATCAAACGAGATGGACACAAATGAGACATCCTTGCCAAAGGTATCGTCCTCTTTCAACAGATCCTGCACCTGGGATAACGTAAACGTCGTAATTGGGCACACATCCGGACAACTGGTGAAATAAAAGTAGAACAAACGCACCTTGCCTTTGGTATCATCCAGAGATACTGTGCTTCCATCCACATTTTCCATCGAAAAGGATTGAATCTTCCGAATTTCGGGTAATTTTTCCTTGCTGGCAAATACGGTGCCCCACATTAAATATACCGCCATAATCAGCGCAAGCCCTAGCAGCATCCATGTCCATTTATACTTTTTCAGCATCATTATCGTCCTTTCCTATATCAGATCATATGAATACGCATACATAAAGCTGTAACGGTTCTCTATAAAATTCACGGACTCTGGATCGTGTTTTTAATGCCATTTCCTCATTCCCATACCACTTTGATGCATATGTATACCAAGAACCCAACCGACAATGGGCCCCCTTGTTATTGTAGCTGTTCCGCGGACCCGTGCCCATCTAATGTTTATTAAAGCATTTCATTCTGCTCATTTGTGCACTGTATCCAGAATCATCAATATAAAACTCAAGGATAGATAGTTAATGGAGTAAAGGAATACCTTTTTGGCCCAGGCATCTGTATTTTGTACACGGAAACCTTTAAGAGCGTAGTACAGCCACAGCACGGAAAGTATCAGTGAAACGGTAAGATAAAAGATGCCTGCGTATCCGTAAGCGTACATGAGGACTGGGACAAAGATTTGCAAAACCAGATAAGGGATCATCTGAATCTTGGTCCGTTCAATACCCTTTACAACCGGTAATAGCGGAAATCCACCAGCCCGATAATCTTCTACCCTGCGGATCGCGAGCGCCCAGAAGTGTGGAGGCTGCCATAAAAACAACATGGCCAGAAGCAGCCATGCACCAAGATCCATCCGTCCGGTTACTGCAACATACCCGATGACTGGCGGCATTGCACCAGACAGACCGCCAATGGAGGTGCTCCATGTCGACGAACGTTTTAACCAAAGGGTGTACATAAACACATAGACAAACATGCCAAAAATGCCGCATAATCCGGCAAGTACCCCGGAGAAGGAAAATAGTACGGATAATCCAATCACACCCAAAATAATGGCATAGGATAGAACGACTTTGGGTGTTAAACGTCCTGTTGGCAAGGACCTATTGCGGGTACGTTCCATTTTGAGATCAAGTTCACGGTCAAAGTAATTGTTAAATACACAAGAAGAAGCCATAATCAGTACCGTCCCAAGCAGGGTCAGCACCATCTTGCCATAGTCGACGTCCCACTGGGATGCAAGCCAAAAGCCACCAAAAACCGCAATAAGGTTGGTTCGAAGAATGCCCGGTTTCGTAATATGGATAAAATCTTTCCACGTCCCTGATTTCATCGGAGGCGCAGATCGTGTTGCCGAATCGGAAGAAGCCTGGTATCTCAATGGATTGTCCACGCTTGTGAATCCCCCTTCTTCTTGATCTCATGGAGGTTTCTCTCTCTGCCTCCGATATAAAGTTTATCACAGGAAAAGGAAAAAGAGTTTGACAATGCTCGTACAATTGCTGTCAATTGAGCAGGTTCTTGTCATTTCTTTGCAAATTAGAGTGTTTTGCTTCCCGGTAGGCGGATAATATACACTATATATGGGTATCACCTAGATAGAGAAGCAACTCGCATTAACGATACACCACACAAAGGAGACGTTTATGGATACTTCTACACATTTTGTCATGGGGATTGGTTTGGCCGGTCTGGCTTATGTCGATCCTGTTGTCGCGACGAGTCCCATGCTCGCAGCTGCGGTCATGGTTGGCACCATTGCAGGCTCGCAGGCTCCTGACATCGACACTGCGTTACGTCTCAAAAGCAACTCGCTCTACATTCGGAATCACCGGGGTATGTCTCATTCACTGCCATTTCTCCTGTTATGGGTTCTGCTCATCACCGGTGTCATTGCACTGATCTTCCCGGGTGTCGCTGTTGGACACGTCGCAGCTTGGACTGCTGTCGCTGTATGCGTTCACGTTTTTACCGATTTGTTCAATACCTATGGAACTCAGGCAGCACGGCCTTTTACTGAACGCTGGATTGCCTGGAACATCATTCATATTTTTGATCCGTTTCTGTTTACCACACATGTGCTGGCCATTTTGTTATGGGCTTTCGATCTGATTGCTCCTGCTCCACTCTTTGTTTCACTGTATATTTTGATTGGCTTGTATTATGTATGGCGGACAATAGCACGTGCTATGGCTGTTAGACAGGTGAAGCGACTCGACAAAAATAATTCTGAGGCTCATTACATGGTCATCCCAACGATATCCTGGAACCGATGGCATGTGGTGAAAAGATATGAAGACGGCAGTTATGAGATTGGCAAAATGGATCATTCCGTCTTAACCTGGAATCTCCATGCTTCATCGTCCACTCACGCGGCTGTCGCCGCCTCACGCAACTCTCCTGAAGTCACTGCGTTTCTGTACTTCACCTCCTATGCTGTTGCAGAGGTGGAAGAATTACCAGCAGGATACAAGGTTCGCTGGGCAGATGTACGTTATCGACACCGCAAACAATATCCATTTGTCGCTGTAGTCGTTATGGATCGAAATTTCGAAACGATTGATACGTATGTCGGCTGGTTAAGTGACGAGAAAATGGATAAAAAACTTTTATCCGCACGCTCTTGACGAAAGGTGCATGGAAGGGCACAATCAGACATAGGAACGAATGCGCGAGAAAGCCCGGAGCGTTTCCGCTCCGGGCTTCTGCTTGTTGCTGTTTGGTTATAATAATTATTTGCCAGACCCAGCCAGAGACTGCTCAGCGATTTGTACCAGACGTTTGGTGATATACCCGCCCAGAGATCCTGTCTCACGGGAAGTGTAGTTACCGTAGTAACCGTCTTGTGGGATAGTTACACCCAGTTCCTGTGCAGCTTCGATTTTCAATTGTTGCAGTGCTGAATTTGCTTGAGGTACCACCAAGTTGTTAGAACGAGATCCTTGAGCCATATTTAAAATCTCCCTTCAATCTGTGTCTGTAATGTAATTGCAAGCTTGCAAGATTATTATGGCTCGTGCGCATCAGGTTATACGGAATTTCATCAAATTTCTATATGGAGGTTTTTCCCAATGAGCAAAGGTTTATCGCTATGGTTTGCATTCTCTTCGATTATGTTGTTAGCGGTTACGGCGATTATGATCTCTTACTCCGGCTGGTTGGCTACGCTGCTGTTTATCGTGTCCGTTGCCAACATCGGCTGGGGATTCGTTATTCGCGCAAAGAAAGAGCGTCATGAAGGACGTACCACTTCAGAAACCGCCTCTTGACCCAGTAAACTTCATAGGATAGTACGATAATAAAGAGGAGCCCCAATAGGGCTCCTCTTTATTATGTGAACAATTCATTTACTTTAAGTTACTTGCCTCGTCCTACTACAACGTACGTCTAGGAACAAACCCCATGCGTTCTTTAACCGCATTAAGTGTCAGGGAAGCCACCGCTTCTGCGCGACGAGCTGAAGTTTCCAGAATGTCGGCCAATTCGCCAGACTCGCGAATCTCACGATACCGTTCCTGTAAAGGTTCAATAACGGATACCACCACTTCAGCCAGTTCTTTTTTGAACGGTCCATACATTTTGCCTTCATAGCGTTCCGCTACTTCGTTCAATGTCAGACCTGCGCATTCAGCGTAGATACTCATCAGGTTGCTGACTTCAGGTTTGTTTGCCGGATCATATACAACTTCACGACCAGAATCGGTTGTGGCACGGCTAATTTTTTTGCGGATCACATCTGGCGGATCAAGCAAGGCGATGTAGCTGCCTGCATTGGGATTACTTTTGCTCATTTTGGAAGAAGCATCGTCCAGTGACATTACACGAGCACCCACCTGTGGAATATAAGGGTCTGGAATCGTGAAATACTCACCATAACGATGGTTAAAACGTCCCGCCAAATCGCGTGTCAGTTCCAGATGCTGCTTTTGGTCTTCGCCTACTGGCACAAGATCAGCATTATACAGCAAAATATCAGCAGCCATTAATGAAGGATATACAAACAGTCCGGCGCCAACAGAATCTTTACCGGATGATTTGTCCTTGAACTGAGTCATGCGTTCGAGCTCACCCATCGAAGTCAGGGTGGTCATCAACCAGCCCAATTCCGCGTGCTGCGGTACATGGGATTGCAGAAACACATTGGATTTCGTAGGATCGATTCCAGCTGCGATGAACAATGCAGCTACCGCCTCAGACTGCTCACGCAGCGCTGCTGGCTCTTGAGCTACCGTTACAGCGTGAAGATCAACCACCATGAAGTGACATTGATAGTCATGCTGCAATTTCACAAAGTTTTTAATTGCTCCGATGTAGTTGCCCAATGTGAGCTTGCCACTCGGCTGAATTCCCGAAAGTACTGTTTTCATTTCACATAACGCCTCCCTATTTGTTTGTTCCTATTCTCCGCGAACGCAAAAAGGCCCCACATCCGCAAGGGACGTGAGACCGTGGTGCCACCCTTATTCGCATTTCTCCAATCCTCAAGACCTGATTAGATCATGTAGAAGAAATGCCTTCATTTCTCCGTAACGTGGAGTATACGTCCGATTCTACTAAGGGTAGTCCAAGCTCCAGACATCGCCTGTTCAAACCAGCACTCAAAGGTCCATTCGGTAAAGAGTTCACACCGATTCACATCATCCATCGGCTTTCTGAAGAGAGTTCTCTTGGCTTACTTGTCCCTGTCATCGCTTTGATTATAATTCATTAAATAAAACACTTCGTTCAGAATACCATCTTAATCCGCACGGAGCAGAATGTCAAAATGGGAATAGCTTTTTTTACCCACTTCACAGAAATCTGTTATGATGGAATTGCTTATCCTAATTACCAGCATTCATTCGGTATGCTAATGGGATAAGTGGCATGTACACAATGACACGCCTGCAACGGCATATAGGAATGGTCGTTTGCAGACAGATTTCAAGTGGGAAAAGGAGCATCGATATGAAAAAAGTGACCAAAGGCCAATGGAATGGTTACGACACGTATATCCTACATAGCCGTGAATTGGAGATTACCCTGCTGCCGCGTCTTGGAAATAATATTATTTCGATTCGCGATCTGGTGCAGGGCCGCGATGTCGTTCGCAGTCCGGAAGAAGACGAACTTGCCTTTTATTTGCAGAAGCCGTATCACTTCGGCGTTCCGCTTCTTGTTCCGCCAGGCCGCATTCATCGAGGACAATTCGAATATGAGGGAGTTCATTACCAATTCGATCAGAATACGGCCAATGACAACCATATTCACGGCCTCCACCGCAGCCAGTCCTGGTGTGTCAGCGACATCGAAGAAGATGAAGATGGCTGTGCAATTACAACGGAATTATTAACTGAAAATGAAGAGCATTGGATGGCTCAATTTCCAATTCCTTTGAAGCTTGAGATGACGTTCAGACTACAAAACGCGGTGTTAAGCCAGCGTCTGCGTGTGACCAATCTGAGCTCTACTCCTGCTCCTTTTGGAATGGGATATCATACATGGTTTCTGCTTGACGGCAAACCTGCCGAATGGACACTTCAACTTCCTGTGTCCGGAATTTACGCTCAGAATGAAGAACAACTGCCTACAGGTGAGATTGAATCTCTCGGAGAATGGTCTTCTTTGAACGATGGCATGAACATGCAAGGACGAAACTGGGATACTATTTTGAAAGCTGCCGAAGGGCAACCAGCGGTAGCTCACTTGCGCAGGCAGGATGGATATACGCTGAAATATTCAGCGGATGAAGCATATTTCAAACATTGGGTCCTCTTTACAAAGGGCGAATCCGATCAATTTCTATGCATTGAACCCTACACATGGCTCCCTGATGCACCCAATTTGAAATTAACAGACGAGCAAACGGGACTGATTCGTCTGGAACCTGAACAGCCAGTTGAGCTATTTACACGTATTGAGATTGTTCCCCCAACCGAGTAGTAACTCTTGCACTCTCAGGGGCCTTCTATGGGACATAGCCCCTATATTTCCCTTTTATTCTTCGTAGCCGATCCATACTGGATCGGCTTTTTCCATGTTATATCTCATCTCTTTTATCCAAATTATACCTTATGCCATATCATGCATATTTCCTCATTCTCTAACCATACTAACATCACCAAGCCATAAGGAGGTGACACACATGTACGGAGGTCAAAACCAAGGTAGCGGAAGCCGCTCCAACAATCTGGTTGTTCCCCAAGCAACAGCAGCATTGCAACAATTGAAAATTGAAGCTGCACAAGAGCTGGGTGTAACTATTCCCCAAGACGGTTACTACGGTAACTACACTTCCCGTGAGACAGGTTCTCTGGGTGGTTACATCACTAAACGTCTGGTACAAATCGCTGAGCAGCAATTATCGGGTCGTTCGTAAGCTCGTAATTTGTGCTCGTATATGCAAGAACAAAAAAGCGGCCTTCCTCGGAAGTGCCGCTTTCCTGTGTGCTCATCACAATTATGAAGACGACTCCATGCCTGAATCCATGTATGTATTGGTTCTTGGATAACGAATCATCAGGTTCGCCATATTATAGTTGGACTCCATCGTGGCATCAACTAGAATCATGCCTTGTCTTACTGTAAAATCAAATGCAATTTCTCCATGCGTCCAATTTCGCTTAAATTTCAAAGTCTCCAGTGCCATTGCGCGGAAAGAAGAGCGCTGGGTTTCGTTTAGTCCACCGTCCTCCACTTCCATTTGACCGTCACGTCCGGTTATCGGATTATGTCGAATCCCAAACTTTCCAATTACATTATTTCGTATTTGCACAAAAACTACACCTGAATCTAACCCTGATAATTCATGATCAAGCTCTTTGAACACCAGATCCAACTGTCGTGCTAATGAAAGCTGGTCAATTTTTACCATAACGCTCCTCCTTTATGCACTTCATCCTTCAAAACAAGGACTTACGACTCATTATATGACAACAAATGTGGTCATTCAACAAAGACAAACAAACTTGGGTAATTATAACTATAATTTGCACAATTAATTGCCATTTTGCGTCCTTTTAGCGAGTTATTTCTCTTAATTGCGACAAATTATTTAGCGGGAGCTTAACTTTAAAAAACACAAAAAAGGCCGCAACCCCGTGTGTATTTACACAGGATTGCAGCCCCATTACATATATAGGAATACTATTTTGCGGATTCTGTCATCTCAAGAAATTGATCAATATCGGCAATGACCAGGTTCGCTGCATTTTGCCAGAAATCAGGTTGTGTGAGATCTGTACCCAGATGTTTCTGAGCCAGTTCTTCTACCGTCATTCGGCCCGTATCTCGCAGCAAGTCATCGTATTTATCGGCAAATGCCGTGCCTTCCTCCTGCGCTCTGGCGTATATGCCTGCACTGAACATATATCCGAACGTATACGGGAAGTTGTAGAATGGTACACCTGTCAGATAGAAATGCAGCTTGGATGCCCAGAAATGCGGATGATCGGATGCAAGCGCACCACAGAACGCTTCTTGCTGTGCTTCCACCATCAGTTTGGACAACTCATCTGCATTCACCAAACCTTGTTTGCGTTGCTCATAGAACCGATTTTCGAACAGGAAACGAGCGTGAATATTCATGAAAAATGCAACGCTTCGTTGAATCTTGTCTTCGAGCAGAGCAAGCTTCTCTTGCTCATCCGTTGCTGCTTGAACCAGTGCATCGGCTACAATCAACTCAGCAAAGGTAGATGCCGTTTCCGCCACATTCATGGCGTAGCGTTGATTCAAGGCCGGCAGTTCTTCCATAATGTGCTGATGATATCCGTGACCAAGTTCATGGGCAAGTGTCGACACATTCGACGGCGTTCCAGAGAAGGTCATGAAAATACGTGTTGCTTTGCTGAGCGGCAATGACGTACAGAATCCCCCTGGACGCTTGCCAGGACGGTCCTCTGCTTCGATCCAACGTTTCTCAAACGCCATCTCTGCAAATTTGGAAAGTTTGGGACTGAACTTGGCGAATTGATCAACAATATTGATGGCTGCCTCGTCATATGTGACTTTTCCACCCGACTTGCCTACAGGTGCATCCACGTCACTCCAGCTGAGTTTTTCCACACCAAGCAGTTTTGCCTTGCGCTCCAAATATCGAACCAATGCAGGTTTGGCACCGTTAATTACGTTCCACATTGTATCGAGCGTCTGACGCGACATCCGATTGATCGCCAAAGGTTCCTTGAGAATATCATCCCAGCCGCGCTTCTCATACAATTTGAGACGGAAGCCTGCCAGATGGTTTAATGTATCTGCACAGAAGTCTTCGACATCGGTCCAAGCTTGTTCCCAATTGGCGAATACAGTCTCGCGCACATTCCGGTCACTGTCGCTCAGCTTGTTGGAAGCCTGGCCTGCGGACAGCATAACCGTTTCACCATTTTGCTCAAATGGAATGTTAACCTTGCTCACAATGGTGTTATAGAATTTGCCCCAGCCATGGTAACCATCCACGCCCAAATCAAGCGCAAGGCCTTCAAGCTCAGGAGACAGTTTCTCACGAGCTTGCGTGCGGCTCTCGTTCAATGCAAAGGCAAGCGGCCGAATATCCTCCCGGGCAATCCATGCTTCCCATACAGAGTCTGTCGTCTGGCTAAGCGTATTATCGAATTGGGACTTGGTGCTGTTGAACATCGCGCTAAGAGAACTTATGGTTCCCTGAAGCTGAACTGCCTTTTTATCCTTTTGGTTTTGTGAAGAAAGACAGGACACAAATGCCGACCCTTCCGAAATTCGGATATAACAGCTCTGAAGCAATGCCAGGATCGGATCAAACGCATTCGTTTCTTCCAACGACTTGGGTGCAGATGTTTCTTTCAAAAGGGCTTGCAGCTTGCGTACATCCTGCTCCAGCTCAATCAAATACGCAGCGAACGACTCGGAGGCAGAACCTCCACTAAAGATGGACTCCAGATCCCAGACGGGTTGTAATGGTGTTTTCATTTAAATAAGGCACCTCTCTCAGTAGAATGGATAATTAACCTTGAATTAGAACTGGTTTTATAAGCGCTATATCTCTATACTAGAGAAATAGTTTAAGCTATTTTCAGGAGGTAATCGTATGAAACCTTTACAAGTCTCGGCTGACACAGCCGTCAAATTAGCAGAATCTCTGGGTGTTCCTCTCGAACATCTGATGCATATGCCGCAGCATATTCTGATGCAGAAAATCGCCGAGTTGGCCAAAGAAGAAGCGGCTAAACCTGCCTCTACGGAAGGCGAGCAAGAATGATCCCCTTTGAGAACAGCTGGCCTTACGATATTGTAATGGGGGACATTTATGTACAGCAATGTCCGTACTGCCATGCAAACAATGTACTGCTGCCACTCAAACCGAAGGAGCTTGTACGCATTCGCGAAGGCAAAAAGAAATTACTGGTCTTTCCTTGTTGTAATGCCAGCATGACTGTGATCGACAACGATAGTGATTACCTGCTATCCAGTCGTCCTGTCCGCAATTAGAGAACAACTGTCACTTATCAAATGGGGCTGCGTTTCGCAGCCTCTTTGTCTGCTTCAATCATTTCATCTGGCAATTCCAGCTTGCCCGAAATCATCTGTTCCCGCAGCAATGCCCACTGCTCCCGCGAAGCACGAATCATGGCAGCATCGGTAATGCGCTTGTCATGAATGACCCTGCCGAACCATTTTACAGCCTCATGGAATCGACCTACCCTGCGGTTCAACTCTCCCAGCAGATACAACAGCTTGGCTTCATTCCCGCCAGTACCTTCCCGTTCATAAACCTTTACATAAGCCTCAAGGCTAAATTCAAGAAAACGGTTTTCCTGGGTATGATCCTCCATGTATCGATACAGCCAGGCAATATGATGCAGCAGACCGGCAACGACACGATCTTTCTCCTGAATAACCTGCGCACACAGCAATCCAAGCTTGTATGAATCCATCGCCTGTTCCAGTGTCCGTGCTCCGCTATAGTCTCGTTTCACCCAACGATTGCCGATCTGCTCTTTGAAAGCCTTGCGCTGTTTATCGTTCAATTGTTCCGTCGAATTCTCTGTCGAAGCGAATCCACACTTCGGACAGATTCGAACAACATAGAAATCTGGATTTTCCCGCTTGTAATACGCGCAAAAATCGGAATCCGTCCGATATGGCCGTTTTAAGCTTGGTCTTACGCGTGAGGTATCATACTCAGTCTCGCAATAATGACACTTCACCTTTACCTTATACAGAGGCTCTAATTCCACTCATTCCATCCCTCTCCCACAAGCTTGTAATCGGAACTAAGGTGTATTCACAAAATGATGTGCTGGCCCCGACAATCGCTGCAGGACAAAAGAATGCAAAGGCTCTTCCACACCGACCTGTGTCAACGCCTGATCCATACATGCAAGCCAGGCTTCTGCCCGTTCAACCGTCACTTCAAAGTGCATATGGCGGGCACGCATCATCGGATGACCAAAAGCCTCGGAAAACAATGCAGGACCACCGAAGAATTGAGACAAAAACATGTATTGCTTGTCGATTACCGGCTGAATATTCTCCGGAAAAAGAGATGCCAGCTTCTCATTCTGCTGAACAATCGGATAAAAAGCTTCGACCAGTGCGCGAACGCCTGCCTCTCCACCAAGATTGTCATAGATACTCAAACTAGGATTCATTCCGCTTTCCCCTCCTTTCAGGTGTCGAATTTTGACATATATTACACTCCCATGCTTAATTATGAAAGGAGATAGAAGAACAAGGCCACGAACGCCTTAATCTTCATTCTATCAAAAAAATCCCAAAAGTCCTATATAACATGAAAGGGTTATGGTCCCACATAGCCATGTCTCATACAGGTCTATCTCATACAGAAGACACAAAAAAAGCGCCAAACATGAGGTTTGGCGCACCAGATATTTCATTAATAACTTCGCCAGTCCTCTTCTTCAGAGCGCACAAGCGAGGCACGTATAACATAAACAAAAGCACAAACCAGGATTCCGGTGACAAGACTCATAATCATCACTCCATCCGATTTAATTCCACCTTCTAGGTAATTAGGTGACGTTCAGGCGTTTTTATCATTTTAGCATACATCTCTTAAAAACACAGCCACTTTTGCAAGCGCTTTCTAAACATTAATTTGTACTGTTTGTCCGCTTTGTCTCATATATTGATGGCAAAAGCACCAGCGATCTGCTGCACACTGACCATTCCAAAAATAAAGGAGAAGAATTCATGGCCGCTTCACAACGAATCACCCATGTCCTGATCCCATTAGCTCTCCTGATCCTGTGTGTATTGATGGTGCTGTTTCCTGCGGAAACCTGGCATGCAGGCGTACGTGGACTATCCATTTGGTGGGACGTGCTTTTCCCCTCCCTTTTTCCCTTTCTGGTACTATCCGAGCTGCTTCTTGGCTTCGGCATTGTTCATTTTTTGGGTACCCTCTTAAATCCATTGATGCGTCCGCTATTTCGCGTTCCCGGAAGCGGCGGCTTTGTGTTTGCTGTCAGTTGCGCTTCCGGTTATCCCACTGGAGCCAAATTGACTGCACAATTGTGGGAACAAAAATTAGTTACTCGGGAAGAAGGTGAACGCCTCGTTGCTTTCACCACATCATCCGATCCCATCTTCATGATTGGAGCCGTATCGGTCGGTTTTTTTCATAATGTAGCTATCGCTCCCGTACTGGTCACATCACATTATGGTGCTGCATTTCTTGTGGGCCTGCTCATGCGGTTCCATGGCGGAGTCTCCGTAAAGGATAAACAGTCGATCATCGACTCTCCCTCCGCATCTGAAGAGGTACACAGAAACAGACTGCTTCGAGCCATTTATGCAATGCACGAGGCAAGAAAGGCTGACGGACGGGCATTTGGTGAATTGCTGCGCCAGGCAGTCTCCTCATCCCTTCGCCTTATTATTATCGTAGGCGGGTTAGTTGTATTCTTCTCCGTTATGATGGAATTACTCGTTCAAACCGGATGGCTAGGTGGATTATATGCCATTACGGAACAACTGCTTCTATATACAGGATTCCCCCCTGCCTTATCCCACAGTCTCGTAGGTGGATTATTCGAAGTCACTTTGGGAGCCAAGGAAGCAGGAGGGGCAGGCATTTCCATTCCGCTCGTGTACAAAGCTGCTGCTGCTGCCTTCGTCCTCTCTTGGGGAGGATTATCCGTTCATGCCCAGATTATGAGTGTCCTGAGCAACACACCGATGAGGTACGGCCCCTTTCTGTTTGCCAGAGTAATCCACGCTCTCATTGCACCCATACTTGTACTTTTGTTATGGCTGCCGATGATGGGTGATTCGGAATGGCCTGTTTTGTTCCAAACGGGTGCCAAGCCAGAATTATTTTCGTATACACCAGACTGGGGACAGATCCTGTTTTCGGGAGTAGGTGTACTTGGAGGCGTATTACTTTTACTGCTCATGCTTTCTCTAGTAAGTCCCTTTTTCTTACCTCGACGTATGAAAAAATAAGCCATCCTGTGCGTTCATATTCAACTGAATATCAATCCAACATTGTGTTCTTCCCTGGAATTGATTATCATCGGTAGTATAATGACCACAAAGGAGCTTTCATCTTGAGATACTATGTTCAAGACCGCGGAGACCAGTTATCGATTGATCTCAGTCAGCAGTTTCATGCGCTGGCAAAAGAGGAAGGGTTTAAGCTGGATGCAGAATCGCCGGAGATTGTCATCTCCATCGGAGGCGATGGTACGATGCTGCAAGCATTTCACAATTTCATCGACCGCATCCCGGACATTGCTTTTGTTGGGGTTCATACAGGCCATCTCGGCTTTTATGCCGATTGGAAGAAGGAAGAATTACGGGAACTGGTTAGATTGATGAGCGGCAAAGGAGACCCGGAACGACTCAAACCCCGGATTGTGGAGTATCCGCTGCTGGAGCTTGAGATTCGTAAAAAGTCGGGCAATACCTCTTATATCGCACTGAACGAATTTACGTTAAAAGGTGTAGACGGTACGGTCGTTGCTCAGGTCGACATTAATGACGTGACGTTTGAGATGTTCCGGGGAGACGGTATCTGTGTATCGACACCTTCAGGCAGTACGGCATACAACAAGGCGCTTGGCGGCGCCATGGTGCATCCCACAATCGAGGCTATTCAGATCGCCGAGATTGCTTCAATCAATAACCGCGTCTATCGGACGCTGGGTTCACCGGTTATTTTGCCCAAGCACCATCACTGTGATATCTTCTCACGCAAGGATCAGCGGTTATTGCTTACCATTGACCACGTAAACGTTATGGTGGAAGATCTCATATCCGTACGCTGCCAGGTGGCCCGTCACAAGGTCAGCTTTGCCCGTTTCCGGCCCTATCCGTTTTGGAACAGGGTTCGCACAGCTTTTTTGGACTAAATACACGCAACAAAAAAAGCGGTCCTTCTCAGGAACCGCTTTTTGCTTTGGCTTGAGGCTGATCTTTGCTCTTCTGAAGCACAAAGTACGCACAGCCAAAATTGCAATATTCATTGATATAATCCACCATGCTGGAGATCGTGGAATCCTTCGTTGCTTTGGGATGGTTGTCCCGGTAAAAACCTTTCAACCGCAGCTGGCTGTAACCCCAGTCCCCAATAATGTAATCGTACCGCTCCAGCACTTCGCTGTAACGATCGCGGAAGACTTCAGGATTCCAGCCTTCTTTGTGGTTCTGCACGATTTCATAATTCTTTCCGCCGATTTGAACAATAACCGGTTCTTTGGGTTCGTCCTGGACAGGCTCCTGAACCGATTCCTGAATCTGTTCTGAACTTTTTTCTTCTTCCAAACCTGTCTCCTCCATCATGCGTGAGATGCCGCCTTTTCAGTATTTTTCGCAGCAGATTTCACTTGTTCATGGGCATGGTAGGAGCTGCGGACCATAGGTCCGGATTCGACGTGGCTGAATCCACGCTTCAGTCCTTCCTGCTTCAATGATGCGAACTCTTCTGGCGGATAATACTTCTCCACAAACAGATGTTTCTCTGATGGCTGCAAGTATTGACCAATCGTCATAATATCACAATCCACAGCGCGCAGATCATCCATTGTTTGCAAAATTTCCTGATATTCCTCACCTACACCAAGCATGATGCTCGATTTCGTTGGGATATTTGGCTGCATTTCCTTGGCACGAGCAAGCAGTTCGAGTGAACGCTTGTATTTCGCCTTGGCACGGACTTTGTCCGATAACCGCTCAACGGTCTCGATGTTATGATTCAAGATATCCGGTTTGGCATCCATCACAATCTGCAAGGAATCCCGGTCACCCAAAAAGTCCGGAATCAGCACTTCTACGCTACATAAAGGCAAACGACGACGAACGGCCTTGACCGTCTCCGCAAAGATCGTCGCTCCTCCATCCTTCAGGTCATCACGCGCCACGCTTGTAATTACGCAGTGTTGCAGATTCATCTGTTCTGCTGCTTCTGCCACACGTTCTGGTTCCTGCAAATCAAGTTCCGTTGGCAAGCCGGTATTCACCGCGCAAAAACGGCATGCCCGTGTGCAAATGTCGCCCAAAATCATAAAAGTAGCCGTCCGATTGGCCCAACATTCATAAATATTCGGGCACCGTGCTTCCTCACATACTGTATGCAGCGTTTTGGAACGCATCATCGTTTTCATTTCCTGATAGTTATCGCCGGTTGTCAATTTGATCCGAATCCAGTCCGGTTTCGGTTCTTTAACACGTTTAGCCAATGCATAAACCTTCTTTCTACTGAAGTTAGGCTGTTGCTCGGAACATATTATACCATGAAAGCGCTGGAAAAACCCCCATTTGTCACATCTTGTGCATTCATGTCTTACATGGATAAAATGAAGACTTTTGAAGAACGCTAGGTTATAGCTTGGTTCACCGGGCACCATATGCATCATCTCATTGGAAAGGGGGCTGCTTCCCTGTGCAAGATCGCTTTACATCGCGGTTAACTTATTCCTTTTGGATCAAAACATTGCTTGCAGGCACACTGCTTCTCCCATTCTTGCCTGTTGATGTTTACGGTGAACCCACCGCCGCTGATTCCAAACCTCAAGCTGTAGAGCAAAAACCAGCGGACATTTTCGCTTCACGCCGACATCTATATGAAAGCATTGGTCAGATGACCCAAATTCCCTGGTACAGGCTCGCAGCGATTGATCAATATGAACGAACCATCTCGCGTGCACATCCGAAAGATCGTAAACATCCGGAACGGCTGACCGGCATATTCATGACCTCCCCTGCCTGGAGAGGCTGGCTAAATCCGGATGAGACGGATCAACAACCGGGTTCCATTGTCTTTTTCAATGGGTATGGTCGTGACGGTTCTGGTGATGGTGTAGCAGATGCTAATAATGACCTGGACGTACTTTACAGCATGGCTTCCATTGTTCAGAATTATGGGAACAAGCCGGAGGACTTCAACATCGCTCTGTGGGAATATTATCATAACTCCCGGGCTGTGCAACGCATTCAGCAATTCGCGAAATTATATGAGCATTTTGACAGCCTCGATCTCTTTGGTCACGCCTTTCCCGTCCCTCTCGGAACCAACTATTCATATCGCAGCACCTGGGGAACTAAACGCAGTTGGGGCGGGTACCGTATTCATGAAGGCACAGATATTTTTGCACCGCATGGCCTGCCTGTGCGCAGTACCTGTTACGGTGTCGTGGAAATCAAAGGCTGGAATCCGTTTGGCGGCTGGCGTATCGGTATTCGTGATCTGAACAACCATTACCACTATTACGCTCATCTATCCGGCTTCGACAAAAACGCCCATATCGGCGAAGTGGTTACCCCTGGTCAGGTTTTGGGCTGGGTGGGCAGTTCAGGCTATGGAAAACCAGGTACACAAGGCAAGTTTCCTCCTCATCTCCACTATGGCATCTATCGTGACAGTGGTCTGAATGAATGGTCGTTCGACCCTTACCCGAATCTGAAGCATTGGGAGCAGGAAGAACGCAAACAGAAGAAGGCCAAAAGTAAATGAGTCAAAATGAAGTTGGAATAAAGGATAATAAGTATCTATTTAGTTTGAGATGATTTTTAATGCAAAGCGGGACCTCTATCATAGGGGCCCCGTTTTTTTATTCGATATTTGCCTTTGACTCATTAGTGGTTCACATCCACGTCAAGCTGCAATCCCTCATTGAGATCAGACAAATCCGGCTCAACCTCCAGTCCATTTCTGTTCAGACCGTTTGCTGGAGCCTGCTGCTGGTTGGGAGAGGTTGAATTAGGCGTTCCTCCATGACCACTCGAAACACCCGTCTGACCCGATGGCAGTGCAATCGCGGGTGCATTGCTGCCGTTGGTGCCTACCGGTTTGCCCTGATTATCGTAGTAGTACATCGGCACATCCCCGACCACCAACAGGTAAGATATCGGAATTTCCGTATCGACGGTCTCGGGTTCCATGTCAAAGGGCACCACTACCGCAACTTCGGCAATGATGTGAATGTACACTTCCACCAGAATCATGTTTATACCGGCATTCTGCTGACGGGTGTTCAGATCCACCTTGACGGCTCCCTGAGGCTCAATACGAACCGGTATACTTGGACCAAAGGATGCCAGTACCGGACTGCCCAACGCCTGCCCCAGCGGAATTTTTTCTTTTAACATATGCACGTTCTGCAAAGTGGATTGCACGATGTTCATCGTACTCGCGGTGATTCGCATATGCTCATCGTAATTCAGCATGAATCCGGACACTTTCCCAGCCGTATCGGTTTTCCAATCAATCAATCCTTCGGTGGATTTGCCTTCGGAAACCTGCGCTGTAATCGCCTTGTTGATCGCTTCCGTTGCAATCTGCTTTACTCTGATTTTAGCCAGATGCATGATGGGTGGTTTCATTTTCTTATCCACATAGGCAAAACCCTGCATCAAACAAAACGCTGTTACCAATAAAATAATCAACCACATTTTGCGCCTTCCACTTGGCGGCTTGCGGCGTCTTCGACTTCGCCATCGTCTTCTCATCATCGGGCGTCCCTCCCCTGCGGGATGAGCTATAGGCTATATACTATCCTTATGCACTGTTGTCCCGAAAAAGAAGGACAGCACCTGCTCGTACGTGGATATCATCACTTACAACAAAAAAAGCCTTCCGCCAGCAGATTTTGTCTGCAAGACGGAAGGCTTTTTAATGGAATATGGCTCTGAGGAATCAGATCCCTGTCCACATTTTATTATTTCGGAACGGACTCCCAATCTTTCAAGAAACGCTCAATGCCGCTGTCTGTCAGCGGGTGTTTCCACAATGTTGGCAGGAGCGAACCCGGAATGGTCGCGATATGCGCACCAGAAAGAGCTGCATCCTCGACATGTTTGATATTACGGATGCTTGCTGCAATAATTTCGGAAGGCAAATCATACGTATCCAGAATGAGACGCAGATCGCGAATCAGCTTCATGCCATCCACCGCAATATCATCCAGACGGCCAACAAATGGACTGATGTATGTTGCTCCAGCTTTTGCCGCCATCAGACCCTGTGCTGCAGAGAAGATCAGCGTTACATTAGTTTTAATTCCTTTTTGGGTCAGTTCATGACAAGCATAGAGTCCATCTTCGGTCATCGGTAGTTTAATCACTACATTCGGTGCCCATTCTGCAATTTCATAAGCTTCCTTCAACATATCCTCGGCTTTAAGTCCGATCACTTCAGCACTGACCGGGCCTTTAACAACGCCACAGATCTCCTGAATCACTTCTTTAAATACGCGACCTTCTTTGGCAATCAAAGACGGGTTGGTCGTGACTCCATCCACCAGACCAAGACGTTCGATCCGTTTGATTTCTTCAACATTACCTGTATCTAAGAAAAATTTCATGATATGTTCCCTCCACTTGATGAATTTATAAACAACTATACTCATCATTACCCAATTATCCGTATATGTTAACAGTTATATATGAATTAATTTTTTTCTACAGCGTGACCGCCAAATTCATTACGCAATGCTGCAACAACTTTACCTGTGAACGTGTCTGTTTCCAGGGAGCGGTAACGCATCAACAGGGACAACGCGATAACTGGCGTAGCAGTTTGCAGGTCAAATGCTGTTTCAACCGTCCAACGTCCTTCACCGGAAGAATGCATAACCCCTTTGATTTCATCCAGGTTAGCGTCTTTGGAGAATGCACGCTCTGTCAATTCCATCAACCAAGAACGGATAACGGAACCATTGTTCCATACACGAGCAACTTGTTCGAAGTCGAAATCGAAGCCGCTTTTCTCCAATACGTCGAAGCCTTCACCGATGGAAGCCATCATACCATACTCGATACCGTTGTGAACCATTTTCAGGAAGTGACCGCTACCCGCTTTACCTGCATACAGGTAACCATTTTCAACGGAAGTATCCTTGAATGCAGGCTCAACTACAGCCCAAGCTTCAGGATCGCCACCGATCATGTAACATGCGCCATTACGTGCGCCTTCCATACCGCCGGATGTACCAGCATCCATATAGTGAATGCCTTTAGGTTTCATTTCTTCGTAACGACGGATGGACTCTTTGTAGTGCGAGTTACCCGCTTCAATGATAATGTCGCCTTTGGACAACAGTGGGCTTACTTCAGCCAATACAGCGTCAACCACGTTGTGAGGAACCATGATCCACAATACACGTGGGGATTCAAGAGAAGCGACCATTTCTGCATAAGAAGATACGCCTGCTGCGCCGTATTCTTTCATTTCATTTACAGCTTCAGCGTTAAGGTCAAAAGCAACCACTTCATGTTTGTGGTCAATCAGGTTTCTACCCAGGTTCAATCCCATTTTACCTAATCCAATAAGTCCAAGTTTCATTGCTAAGTTCCTCCTGTTATGAACATTTCTAATTTTATCTGCGTTTCACATTTAATTAATTGCATTTCGCAACAACCGTTCCGGTGACGGATCGTTCTTCCGATCGCTGTTGTATCCAAATTTTCTTGAATTATTTCTCTCATAGTTGAAATTTGGATACAAAGGCGAACGCTTCGCTTCTTCAGAATCGATTCCGTCTCCTTCACTACGGTGCGAACACAAAAATTAATTAAATTGAGCCGCTAATCTATATCAAAAATTTTCGCGGCCTTCCGGGATTACCGGAAGGGCTTATGCAAAATTGGAACGGTGTACTTCATAAAAATTTTGTAGAGCAGAACAGATTGTAGTGTTCTCTTCTCTGATGCTGCGTTCTCTTCTCTGATGCTGCTCTTACATTAGACTTACCACCAACGGTAGCCGTTCTCTGCAATCAGACGATCTGTTGACTTAGGTCCTTGCGAACCTGCGCTGTACGTATCAAGCGGCACACTGCCCTCCTGGAATGCTTCCAAGATCGGCTGTACCCATTGCCAAGCCAGTTCAACTTCGTTCCAGTGAGCAAAGAATGTAGAATCTCCACGCATCGCGTCAAAGATCAGGTTTTCATAAGCTTCCGGAATGTTGCGTTCACCTGAGTTGAAGCTCATATGCATCGGTTCCACTTCGCCTTGGTTAAGTGGGTTTTTCGCATTTAATTGAAGCGAGATGCTTTCTTTCGGACCAATTTCAATCGTCAGCAGGTTAGGCTCTGTTGTATTTTCGGATTCATGACCTGTTTTCAGTGGAGCCTTGAATTCAACAACAATTCTAGTCGATTTCTCAGCCAGGCGTTTGCCTGTACGAATGTAAAATGGAACTTCACTCCAGAATGGATCATCGATCCACAGTCTCGCGGCAACATATGTTTCATTCTGAGAACCAGCTGGAATGTCAGGCTCGTCCAGATATCCAACAACAGAAGTACCTTGCAGTTCGCCTGCTTCATATTGGGCACGAACGACTTCGGAAGCGATATTCTCTTTCGTCAATGGACGAAGAGCTTCAGCGATCTTCTGCTTTTTGAATTGAATTTCTTCTGGTGTGCAGCGTTTTGGCAAATGCAAACCAATCATCATCAGCAATTGAAGCATATGATTTTGGAACATGTCACGAAGGGCACCGCTTTGGTCATAATACGCGGCACGTTCTTCAACGCCAACCGTTTCACTTGCTGTAATCTGTACATTGGCAATGTAACGGTTTGACCACAAAGCCTGAATGACCGGATTCGCGTAAGTGAGGGTTTCAATATTTTGAACCATCGGTTTACCAAGGAAATGGTCAATACGGTAAATTTCTTCTTCTGCAAAGGTATTGCTCAATTTTTCGTTCAGATCACGAGCAGATTGCAGATCGTGTCCAAATGGTTTTTCGATGATGAGTTTCTTCCAGCCTTTGGTGTTACCCAAGCCGCTTTCTTGAATGTTCAGTGCGATTGGCTCAAAGAATTCCGGTGCAACCGACATGTAGAACATGCGATTTTCGGGAATATTGAGCTCTTGTTCACGTTTCTGAACCAGTTCCAGCAATTTGGTGTAATCTTCAAGCTTCGTATTATTTAAAGAACAATAACGGAAAGCTCCAATGAAGTCGCGAACCTGAGCTTCTTCTTCCGGTGTTTGACGGGAGAAGGTGTGCAGTGACTTTTCAACATTCGCCTGGAAGTCAGCATCCGACAATTCACGCCGTCCAAGACCGATAACGGAGAAGGATTTCGGCATTTTCGAATCAATGTACAAATTATATAATGCAGGGTAAATCTTACGTTTGGCTAAATCGCCTGTTGCCCCGAAGAGGACAAATGTCATTGCGTCCATTGGAGTGCCTCCTGTGATCTGTGCAGTATAGTATATGATGATGCAAAATGTTCAAATCCAAGCATGACAAAAGACGGAATTAGTGGGGGAGTTCCCCGCCTTACCTCCGCTTGTGTATCTGACCTGAATTAAACATGGAACATTCCTTCTCTCCACAACCTTAATCAAGGTTATAAATTGTAACCAATTGAATTGACGTTACCCATATTACACCTGTCGTCACAATTCGTCAACAATCGTGTCTAACCTGTGAACACCAGTGTTTATAGGGTTTTTATTTAATGTTAACGCTTTATGTGGTAACATTAAGAACAATTGGTATGTGACATTTTACACATAGGGCTTGTGGACACTCAGGTTACAATAAGTATACTAATGCTATAATAAGCATAACTAAATCAAAGGAGTACTATTATGAGCGATGATGAGAATGCCAAGCAAATATGCGAAAAGGTGGAACAGTCTTATCAGATCATTGGCCGGAAATGGGTAGCCCTCATTATTCATACATTGATGGAAGAACCCAAACGATTCAGTGAAATTCACGCTTATATCCCGGACCTGAGCAAACGGGTACTTAATGAACGGATGAAGGAACTGGAGGAAGAGGGACTTGTTGTGCGTCATGTGGTTACGGAACGCCCTGTTCGGACAGAATATATGTTGTCCCGCAAAGGCACAGAGCTGGGGCGCGCATTAAGCGCCGTAGAACGATGGGCCGATAAGTGGCTGTAGCACTACTTTTGAGGAAAGTATAGGAACCCATTCTATTTTAGAGGAGAAACTTCATTTTTAATTTAACTTCCGACACATTGAGAATTAAAAATAACACTTTAAATTTCACCACGATAATGTACTGACGCTACTTTTAATAACATCAGCAGTAACTCTCATGTGATTTAATGTCTGCTGCTGCGTTCAAAATGCTGCCGATACTGTAGCGGAGTGGTTCCCGCCGATTTGCGAAATAATTGAATAAAATAAGATCCATTGGGAAATCCCGCCCGCCTACCAACCTCCTCAACGGACAGAGTTGTCGTTTCCAGCAGAAGATAAGCCTGCTTGAGTCTTCGGGCTGTGACGTAGTCCGTAATACTGCTTCCTGTTTCTTGCTGAAAGATACGGGAAGCATATGACTTGGATAAGTGGATATCGTCCGCCATATGATCCAGTCTGATTTCGGCTATATAGTGCTCTTCAATCCAATGCATTATCTTCTCCGCATGTCTTAATTGACGTGATTCGACCAAGTGCGTTTGCCCCGCATGTTTCCCATCACTTTGTTGATACAAAACATTCAAAAGCTGAAGTAAAAACAGCACCGATTCCTCCCACTCTCCCCCAATCCGACTGCGTGACTGATGATAACTTTTATATACCCAATCCAGCTGATCCATAGATGAACTCAGATCAAAAACCTGCGGTTGATTGCGTCCTTTCCATAACCTCGAAAATAAAGCACGGCGATGCGGGAACGCTTCCAAATATCGTTCCATTACAATGTGCTCTACATAGAAAATATTCCTTTCATACGGAGTATCTGGATGAACCTCGGCATAAACGTGATGCAGCTGATATGGCTGAAAAAAGAAGAGCATGCCTTTACGAATGGGATAAGTATGATTATTTAAAACCACAATGCCTTGCCCTTCATGGACATAGAGGATTTCCCCGCATTGATGCCAATGATAATATCCTTTGAAGTCGTTCAGCGATTTAATTTGATAATCCCACACCAAAGTATTTCCTTCAAAGTCCACACGCTCAAACATTCTCGTTCCCCCTTCTTCACAATGACAACAGAGCAACATTTCTTCATATCCTAACACAACTTTTAAGATTTTTAAAAAGATATAATCTCCTTATAGGAAAGCGTTATCTTTACTTTCTAATTAAACCTAAGGAGGTTATCTCATGGCCAAGGCAGAACCCGCTGTAACTACGACATATTGGCAGGAAGTCATGCAGAAGCTGGAAAACAAATTCCCAGAGATGAAAAAAAACATTGGGGATAAATGCCCTCATTTTGCAGGCGATGATGGCAAGTATGATAACATCAACACCGATTGGTGGGTTTCAGGTTTCTGGCCGGGTATGCTGTGGATTATGTACGATATGACAGGAGAGGAAAGCTACCGGGATGCGGCATGGTCGTGGGATGAAACTTTGGAGCAATGGTTTATAAGACCAACAGGAGAGCTTCATCACGATGTTGGCTTCCAGTTTCTCTCTACTGCTGTAATTAAACATAAAATCACAGGTGATGAGGATGCTCTCAGACGTGGTCTGGAGGCAGCCAATTTCCTTGCAGGGCGCTATAATCCGGTAGGCAAATTCATTCGTGCATGGAATGAAGACAAATATGGCTGGGCCATCATTGATTGCATGCTGAATATCTCTTTGTTGTTCTGGGCTTCAGAAGTGACGGGAGATCCACGCTACAAACATATTGCCATTAGCCATGCCGAGACGACCATGCAGCATGGTGTTCGTGAAGACGGATCAACCAAACATATCCTTTCCTTTGACCCGGAGGATGGTCGTTATATTGAATGTTTTGGCGGACAGGGATATGCTCCTGAATCCTCATGGAGTCGTGGTACCTCATGGGGATTATATGGGTTTGCCAATACGTATCGTTATACCCAGGATGAACGTTTCCTGAACACAGCGAAACGAATCGCCCATTACTTTATTGCTGCGCTGCCAGAGGATCATGTACCTTACTGGGATTTCAGACTTCCGACTTTGGAGGGTCAGTCCCGAGATAGCTCTGCAGCAGCAATCGCCGCATCCGGCCTGCTGGAGCTGGCCGCCGCCGTTCCGGAAAGTGAAAAACGCCTCTATGCCGATGCAGCCGAACGAATCCTGCGTTCCTTAACAGAGAACTATGCGGTCTGGGATCAGCCAGAGCATGAATCGATTTTGCTGCATGCCACAGGCAGTGGCAATTCCTTCATCGATGTCTCCCTGATCTATGGAGATTATTATTATCTGGAGGCCATCGCGAAATTAAATGGATGGAAACATCGGGTGTATTGATTTTGTTTTGTAAATATGATTCCAATAAAAAGAAGCCAGACCTCACAATATCTGTGGGACTGGCCTCTTTTTTTGTTATATAACTAAGACTCCAACTTTCTCCCTAACGTAATATCCACATCCTCGAAGTTCTCTACCTCTGTCTTTTTCTCATAAAAATGCACCGCATTTTGCATAATCCCTTCCCTTGTATAGAAAGCATCCTCCGCCTCTAGTGGAAAAGTAACCTTCTCCCCCGTACTGGCCGATTTATAAATACCTACAATGAGTTCCAGTGTATTCCGTCCACTCTTCCCATCCACCAGAAGGGGTGATCCTGTCTCAATGGCGTTTAGCACATTCTCCACTTGCCCTGCGTGACGCACATGAATAACATCCGGTAAGTCGTCAATAAGTTTCTGAATCTGTTGTTCCAGATCTGGATTGGGTTCTGGGAATCCATTAGTTCGTGCCGTAGAAGCAACGACCTTCCAAGGCGCAGATACCCTGGCCCCTTTACCTTGAAAAATCAACTGCTGCTCCTCTCCGTGGTGTACCACGGAACTGGTGATCATACCAAGTGCTCCTTCTTGAAAACGAAGCATTGCCATGGAAATATCCTCCACTTCGGCATTATCATGCGCCGTATTCGCCATCATGGCCTGCAATTCCATCGGAGGACCCATCATCCAAAGCATCGCATCAATATGATGTACCGCATGATTAAGAGTACAGCCTCCGCCTTCCTTTTCCCATGTACCACGCCACCACAGATCATAATAATTATAGCCCCGCCACCAAAACGAATCGACCTGAACGTGGACAATGGGACCCATAAGTTTGCTATCCAGCACATCTTTCAATTTCATCATCGGTGTCGTAAAACGATTCTGCGCCACAACCGAAAGCAACTTACCACTCTCTTGCGCCGCTTCCAGCATCATATCCGCCTCTTGTAAAGAAGAAGCCATCGGTTTTTCGACCAACACATGTGTTCCTGCATGCAGAAAATCACATGTGATCGGTGCATGTGTATACGGAGGGGTACAGACGGAAACCAAATCAATGTTTTGATCCAGCAATTCATGATAATCGGTAACAGCTTGCGCACCTTTCAATCCATAATCGTTAATTCGCTTTTCTGCTTTTTCCGTATACATATCCACCACAGCTACGATCTGGCATCGTTCTGGAAATGCCAAATACGCTGTAATGTGCGCTGCACTGATCGCGCCTGCTCCAATAATGGCTACTTTCAACATGAATGCATACCTCCCTTATTCCCTTCACAATACACAATAATAAAGCGCTTTTATGCGTTCATCTTGTGATAAAATGAAACTATATTGCGCTCTTGAAGGGGAGGCAGTCTTAATGCCCATCATCACTGAGGATCAATTTAATCTGGCATGCCGTCGCACCTCCACCACTGCGTTCCGAGAGGTTTTTCACGCTCATTCACAGATGGAAATCACGTATATCCATGATGGATATGGACAGTTGATAACAGAGGGACAGGCATTCCCCCTTGAACCGGGTACACTGATGATATTCCGGCCTTTTCAGCTGCATCAGGTCCAGATTCAAGTCACGAAAGAACATCCCTTTATTCGCAGCGTACTGATGTATGAGCAGCACCTGCTGAACCCGCACTCTCGGCAATTTGCCGTATCAAATCGTTTTACAATGGACCTTCTCGGGCAAACATCTCCGCTTCAACCGATCCGTATATCCGCTGCGTCCCCGCTGGTTCAGATGATTGAGCAATTTGCCGATATTCTACCTACGTTACTTCCACATGAAGCGGAAGAGGATACACGACTCTTTTTACTTGGACTGCTCGCACAACTTCGCTACCTTTGGAAAGACAAACAATATCCTAGCTCTAATACGCTCCCAACGGGTTCTTCCGTTCTGCATCCTCATGCTGAGGCTGTCATGCAATGGATTGAAGAGCACTACAATGAACCGTTTCGTCTGGAGGATATCGCAGATACACTGCATCTCTCGCCTTATCATTTGTCCCATATATTTAAAAAAGCTACCGGCACCACCATCGTTGCTTACGCCCAAGCTACACGTATTCGTCATGCTTGTGTGTTACTCACAAGTACCACACATACTGTTCCGGAAATAGGCCACCGTGTAGGCATGTCCAGCCCATCTTATTTTTGCAAAGTCTTCCGCAACGCAACAGGCACCACGCCGCATCAGTATCGGCTGAATGTACAGGGCAGATAAGAAGGTCATCCAACGAAACGAAAAGGAGCAAAAGGTGTAACATCCTTTCGCTCCTCAGCTCCTGAACACTACCCAAGTTACTCACCCGGCTTGCGTACATCCAGTCCCAACTTCTCCAAGAAGGGAAAAATCTGCTCGCGTACCTGTTTCAGTTCTTCCTTCTGCTCCGCAGACAATCGTTCTTCATGGATGTTCCCATCCTGATCCATCACCATGGCTTCATACTGCTTCATCTGTGCATACAACGATTTGAACTCGGTAAACTGCTCCTTGGAAAACTTCGTCTCTGCCATTGCTAGATGTTCCTTCCAAAATTGTTCCTGGTCCTTAGGTTCTTTTGGAGAGTCTACACTTGCTGCTTCCAGCTTTTTGAAAAATGGTTCCAGTTCTGCAGTAAGACGATTAAACTCCGTCTGTTCTGTGTCACTCCATTGCTCGGGGTGCATCTCTCCCTGTTGATTCGCATACTTCAAAGCCATTTGCCCCATTTGCTTCATCAGACCCATAAATTGAATAAATTCCTCTTCACTTAAATGTGCTTTGGCTGTCTGCAGCTTCGCTTCCAGTCTCATGTAATCCTCCGATGTTCCACCCACCTCTGATATATTTTCCTGTGAACCATACATTTCGTTAGCCAAATAGGTATAACCTGCATAAGCTCCAGTAGGAATGATGAGCACAGCAGCCAGCAGCACAGTAACCAGCCATTTTTTCCGATGTCTTTTGAAACGTGATTCACTTCGAATAGCATTCATGATTTTATGTTTTGTTCTCTCAGGAATTGTCCAGTCTTTGGTCTCTTCCTGGTAGGCTGTTCGCAGCTGTTCATCGAGATTCATGTAAATCCTCCACCTTTCCCCGAATGCCTAGGTCCAACTTCTGATTCTGCCTCAGCTTGGTTAATGCCGCATGAATACGCGATTTCACCGTTCCTAGCGGAATGTCCAATATGCATGAAATCTCCTCTTGCGTGTACTCGTTCAAATAGTGAAGAGTTACCACCTGCTGCAGCTTGTATGGCAATCGGTGCACCTGCTCAAGCAGAGGGCGATTTGCCAGTTTGTTGATTGAATCACCGGAAAAATCATACTCCAGCCCAGTATCAGACTTCTCCATCCGCTTGTTAAAACGAAATTGTGTCAACTGTCTGCGCCGGTAACTTCGGACCTGCCGCATCGTCACACCCATTAACCATGGACGAAACGCTCTCTCCGAATCGTAACGCTCTAATGACCTGTATGCCTGAATATAGATTTCCTGTACCAGATCTTCCGCGTCAGATGGGTCACGAATCAGAAAACGAACAGTACGATATACATCCATCACCGTTAGCTCATATAACTCCCCGTATGCTTCGTAATCGCCAGCCCGGGTTAATTCCACAAGTTTTATGTACCTTTCTGCCTCACTCATTATCCATCCCCTTCCTCCTTACACTATATATTGGCATACCATCTCCATATCGTTCGATTTATTTATTTCAAATTTCTCCGACCATACAAAAAAAGCTCATTCCTCACTCATCGTTCGAGTTGGAATAAGCTTATATTTCTTACTTCATATGAACATAAAGTATATTATTTATGGGTTAAACCATCCGCTGTCTCATCGCCTCGAACAACAAGATCGTCGCCGCCATCGCAGCATTAAGTGACTCTGCCTGTCCCTGCATTGGAATCGTAATCGCATCGTCCACCAGTTGTGCAGTAGACTCCGATATGCCCTTGCCCTCATTACCAATCACAAGCCACACCGATTGTTTAAAATCATAACTATAACAAGAATACTCTGCCTGTAAAGACGTACTAACCAACTTTACGCCCGCAGCCTTCGCTTCAGGCAGCAACGTTTCCAACTGACCTTCTACGATTGGCAAATGAAACAATGACCCCATCGTCGAACGGATCGTTTTCGGATTATAGACATCGGCACAACCAGCACCTAGCACAACACCTGCCGCTCCCGCTGCATCCGCACTGCGAATGATCGTCCCCACATTACCGGGGTCCTGAACATTGTCCAATACCACGACCAGCCCCTTGGAGGAAGACAACAAGCTTTGCAGCAGCTCACGACCTTTATGTACAACGGCAAAAACAGGTTGGGGTGTCATCGTATCCGTGCACTTGGCGATAACCGCAGGGGATACACTGATCCATTCCACACGCTGAAGTGGAGCTTCCAGTCCAGTCAGTTCCTTGGGTACACCCTGCTCCCCATCGTAAACGATGCATTCCAGATCTGCCCCGGCACGCAGCGCTTCCTGTACGAGATGAATGCCTTCAATAATATATTTATGTTGACGGGTACGGTGCTTTTTCTCCAGCAGCTGTGCCCATTCCTTCACACGTGTATTTTGCGGTGATACAATATCCATCTTTCCATCCTTCCCGTCTGCGGGATTTTTTATCAACAAGTTACATGACGAATTGAAATTTTCCGACCAAAGAATGTTCCATTATCCAATCATCATACTTATCACTTTGGATACGCAAGCTCCATTTTCGTCAAATGGTCCTTGTGACCAACGATGATCAGCACATCCCCGTCTGCAATCCGATCCTCGGCATACGGAGAGATATTCATCGAATTCCCACTGCGGATCGCCATCACGTTGCAACCGAAACGTGCACGAATATTTAGCTCCAGCAGATTTTTACCGATCATTTGCTCAGACGCTCTCATCTCCAAAATGCTGTAGTCCTCAGATAACTCGATGTAATCGAGAATGTTTGGAGATGTTAGATGATGGGCTACACGTAGTCCCATATCCCGCTCAGGATAAATAACCTTGTCTGCTCCGATCTTCTGTAATACTTTACCATGAAGTTCATTTTGTGCTTTTACAATCAGAACAGGTACACCCATATCCTTCAGAATAAGGGTTGTAAGAATACTCGACTGAATATCTTCACCAATCGCCACAACAACGACATCAAAATTCCGTATGCCCAGCGCACGCAGCGCTTCTTCATCTGTCGAATCTGCCGATACGGCATGAGTCACCACATTGGACATTTCCTGGGTCCGCTGCTCGTCCGCATCAATTGCCAGTACGTCGAATCCCATGCCGCTCAGTGCATTGGCTACACTTGATCCGAACCGTCCCATGCCAATGACGGCATATTGTTTTTTTGCCATTAGGGTCTAACCTCCCGCTGCACTTCAGCATTACGCATCTATTGGTAGTCCATTTTTCAATTAAAGGGTGAATGTTTACTTAAATATCCTTCGTAGTATACCACAAAGCCCAATAAACTTGAATGCGCTCACGCTTCCCAGGGAACAGTATTAGAGCAGCCGAATATACGAGGAGGGACTTGCGATGCCAATTACATTAAGCCTGCGTGAAGCGATTGTTCATAAGGTTCATGACAAAAGTGATGATCAGCTCCGGGAGATGATCGAAGGTTCTGTAGATGGACCGGAAGCAGCATTACCCGGACTTGGTGCCATTTTCGAAATGATCTGGAAGAACACGGAAACAGCCAAGCAGGAAGAATTAATTCAAATCGCGCAGGAGCATCTGCACACCATTCCCGTTCAACCCATCAGATAACTGAAGCCTTGGAGGGAAAGGTACCATCATCACGTTGTTCTGTCTGCAAAGAAAGATTTTGGCTCATTGGTCTGGATGATGCCTTGCTCCAAGAGCAAGGCAGTTATATCCCCATAGACTAATTAGGCTCCCCAACCAAACAAGGTACAGCCTCTGAGCATAACTCAGGAGGCTGTACCTTGTTTGTGTATATCAGCTCCCAAGGAAGCAGCCGCCTCTAAATACCAATGAGCAAACTGAATGATGACTGAATGTTATTCTCCCTTCTTCCCTAAACGTGAAACCTTAATGAGATATAAAAGCTGGGAACGACAAAAATGACCTAAATCCCTCTGATCAGGGATTTAGGTCATTTGCTTCTACTATCTTTACTGATTTAAGGAAGAAACGGCTTATGGAGCTGTCTCCAGGAATTTCGCCGTCGGGTTTTTGTCCATTGCGGTTCTCATCGCGTATTCATTTTCGAACAGGACAACATAATTACCCTTTTTATCTTTCACCAGAGCGGAGTTGATCCGGAATTTACTTGGGTCCAAGTTCTCGTCCACGATCCAGCGCGCGAATTGATAAGGCATGCGCTGCAATTGCACGTCTACCCCATACTCGCCCTTCATCCGGTATTCAAATACTTCGAACTGGAGTTGACCAATTACGCCGAGTATGGTCTCGTCGAAACTTACGGTCTGGAACACCTGAATGGTTCCTTCCTCCGTCAACTGGTCAATCCCTTTTTGGTACTGTTTATGTTTCAACGCATTTTTCACGGTAACTTTGGCGAAAATCTCTGGTGAGAATGTTGGCAATTCCTCAAATATAACTTCGCTGCCTTGGCTCAGTGAATCTCCAATTCGGAAGATACCTGGGTCGAACAAACCGATAATATCGCCTGCATACGCCTCTTCCACAATATCCCGGTCTTGTGCCAGGAACTGCTGTGGTTGGGACAACTTGATCTCTTTGCCCACACGGTTATGCTTCACACTCATCCCACGTTGGAACTTGCCTGACACGATCCGCAGGAACGCAATACGATCGCGGTGTGCAGGGTTCATGTTCGCCTGAATCTTGAATACATAACCGCTGAATTTCTCATTCGTCGGCTGAATCTCTCCTGCTGTACTACGACGAGGTTCAGGCTTCGGTGCGAGTTGCAGGAAATTCTCCAAAAACGTCTGCACGCCGAAATTATTGATGGCACTACCGAAGAATATAGGCGTCAGTTCCCCACGCTGTACTTTCTCCATGTCGAACTGGTCTCCCGCTACATCAAGCAGTTCCAGGTCCTGACACAATTGATCATGAAGATACTCCCCTGCCATCTCGCGGATAATCGGATCTTTGTAGCCATCTACTTTTTGTACTCTAATGGTCGAATGATCGTCCCCTTGGAACAATTCCACCTGATTTTTCATTCGGTCATATACACCGCACAGCTCGCGACCTGTACCAATTGGCCAGTTCATCGGTACAGAGCGGATACCCAGTACATTTTCGAGTTCTTCCATCAGATCAAACGGGCTTTGTCCTTCACGATCCAGCTTGTTGATGAACGTAAAGATGGGAATACCACGCTTCGCACAAACCTGGAACAATTTGATCGTCTGTGCCTCGACGCCTTTCGCCACGTCAATCAACATAACCGCGCTATCCGCAGCTGTCAGTGTACGATACGTATCTTCACTGAAGTCCTGGTGACCTGGTGTATCCAGAATATTGACACGATGATCCAGATAATCAAACTGCATGACGGAAGATGTAACCGAGATCCCCCGTTGCTTCTCAATTTCCATCCAGTCACTTGTTGCATGTTTGCTTGCTTTCCGTGCTTTTACTGTACCGGCAAGACGAATCGCGCCCCCAAACAGCAACAGCTTCTCAGTCAATGTCGTTTTACCCGCATCCGGGTGAGAGATAATGGCAAACGTCCGGCGTTTGTCCACTTCCTGTTGAAGAATGTTATCTGCAGCTTTGCTCATAGGTTCTATCCCTTTCATCCGTTCATTCACGTTAATCCGGCGAGGCCGGTCTACCATTCAATCTTTATGCAATCCGGCTATGCCGGTTGATTGTACATTCGCATTTCGCACATTAGGCAATTAAGCATCCTATGTTAATTTTACACATTTACAACGGAGTTCATCCTCCCTAAGCGTTGTGCTTCCATTCATGCCGTAGACCTGATCTATAATCCAACTTTCCTATTGTACCATAATCTTTACCGAAAATAACCGATTACGTACATCAGAATCTTCTCTTTACCGATTGCAAAAAAAGAGCACCCTTCAGCCATCATTATGGCTTCCAGGCACTCCTCATTCATTTCGTTTGTCGAACTTAGAAAATTAATGCATCCAGTGCGTATTGTCCTCCACCAGTCAATGCCAGTGCTACACCAACCACCAGGATTGCAAGGTTATATTCAAATCCGTTTTGCGTGGACCAGTATCCGTTCGCACCATGAACCTTCACAATGGCAATGACCATAGTCAGAGCAATCAGAATGCCGCCTACCGGTGTGAGCAGACCCAGAGCGAGCAGCAATCCGCCGCCGAATTCAGCGAGCCCTGCCAGCAATGCTACCACTGCGCCGGGTTTCATACCCATCGATTCAAACCAGCCGCCGGTTCCCTTGATTCCGTATCCCCCGAACCATCCAAACAGTTTCTGAGCCCCGTGCGCCATGAACGACAATCCAATCACCAAACGAATCAACAACAATCCTACATCCAACATTTTCTTTTCCTCCATTCAATATATACAAAATAGTATTCTTAGATTAAAGATATTATGCTAAATTTTTTTCTTCATGAATGTATTTCGTAACCCCTTCACCTGGTTCACATTTTATCTCATGAATGATGTACGTATCCGATTCGTCATCGGGTTTCGTATGTCTTTGCGTAATCTCTTTATCTCTTGAATTGAGTATAAGTTATATACTTACTTTTTGTCAATAACTTATTTTATTATATGTAAAGTTTTACATCCTCCCACTTCTCCATCGCAAAAAAGACCTGAAAAGATCGCATCTCTGCGTTCTTCCCAAGTCTTATTTATAACAGTGTTAATCTTATCACCAACAAAATGACATCACACTAATCAAAATCCCTGCCACTCATGAGTGATACTCCCGCGATTAATTGTTCACTTGCCAGACCACACTGTCTTCGTCCTGACCGTTCACCGGCCACCAGTGAAACCCATCCTGCTCCAGCAGTTTGCCTGTTGCTTCCGGCCCCCACGTACCTGCTGGATACGTGTGCAGCTCTCCGTGATTTTCCACCCAAGCCGCCGCAATCCGGTCAACGAAGGACCACGCTGTAGCAACTTCATCCCAACGGGTGAAGTAGGTGGAGTCTCCTTCTGCTGCATCATGCAACAGACGTTCATACGCCTCCGGCGAGTTGATTCCAATCATGCAGCTCTGGCAGAAATCCATGGCGAGCGGCTGAATCTCGGAATCCGAGCCCGGCTTCTTGGCATTAATTTTAATATAAATGCCTTCCATCGGATTTACCCGAATCACGAGCAAATTCGGCTCCAGCTTGTACTTTTTCCCCAGATAGACGTTACTCGGCATGGATTTGAATTCAACCACGATTTCGGTCGTTTTCACCGGCAGGCGCTTGCCTGTCCGAATATAGAATGGCACACCTGCCCAGCGGAAATTATCTACAAATACGCGTGCGGCAAAATAAGTCTCCGTATTGGATTCCGGATCAACCTTGTCCTCCTGACGATAACCGGGAAGCTGCTTACCACGATACTCCCCTTCGGTATACTGCCCGCGCACAACGTTAGTGCTTACTTCTTCATTAGAGGTAAACGCACGCAGAGAACGCAATACCTTAACCTTCTCATCTCGAATGTCCTCCGGAAACAAACGGCTTGGCGGCTCCATGGCAATCATCGTCAGCATCTGCAGCATATGGTTCTGTCCCATATCGCGCAATGCTCCCGAGTGATCGTAGTATCCACCGCGTTCTTCCACACCGACCGTCTCTCCCAGGGTAATCTGAACGTTGGCAATATGTTTATTGTTCCAAAGCGGTTCGAAAAAGGCATTACCAAAGCGAATTACTTCGATATTCTGCACCATTTCCTTGCCCAGATAGTGGTCAATCCGATAAATCTCTTCCTCACGGAACACTTCACGGATCTGCTCATTCAGATGCTCCGCAGATTGCAGATCATATCCAAATGGCTTCTCAATCACAAGTCGATTCCACCCGCGGCTCTCCAGCATTCCACCATCACGCAAACTATATGAGACGCTGCCAAACAACTCAGGTGCCAGCGCCAGATAGAACAGGCGGTTACCCGGTGTATTAAATTTCGCTTCCAGGCTCTCAGTCTGCTCACGCAATTCTTTGAAACCGTCCACGTTATTGATATCTAGTGATTTATACTCAAAATGTTCGACAAAAGCATTCCACTCATCGGGTTCCCCCGCCGGATAGCGGCAGAACTCTTTAATGGATTCATAGATGTCTTCCCGGAATTCTTCTGGTGACCTCGGACGACGCGCTACACCAATAACCGCAAAGTTTTCGGCTAACTTGCCTTCGCGGTAGAGACTGTAGATAGCCGGAAACAGCTTCCGGCGGGCCAAATCACCCGTTGCTCCAAAAATGAAAAATACTGCACCTGGTGTCTGCACTTCATCTTGCATTTGTTTTTCGACCATGGGCTCCTCTTTCTTTCCGGGAAGACATCTCCACACTCTCCCCGAGCTATGTAATGGTGTTATATACGCAACATACAACCGTCAATTACCAGCAAATTTCCTTCTTGGATGTGATGCCATTTTAGCATAAAGCCCCATGGGTTGCACTAATTTTCCCAAGAAATATAATCATTATTTTTCCACAATTCATGGAAATTTCATCTATAAAATTCATGATCAAACTTATAAATCTGCTTTAATATTGCATTAATATTCAATCGTGATCACCGGGAAACCTACTGTAACTCGAGTGGTCCCCTTTTCATCATCCTGGTGGACCGCCAGCTGCATGTTCAAGTGATGCGCACCACTCTTAATCGCTATGGGCAGATCCGATGCCTCATAAGACACGCTGGCAGTGCTGTTATCTGTATAACGTTCTATCGCTTGCATGTCCATATCTCCAGAAAGCTGTTCCTCGATTTGCTGCAATTGACTGCTGGCGCCACTTTCCGTTGCATCTGTGCCCTGCACAGCGAAATTCCATGCCGCCTTCATTCCCGAGTCTGTGAGCAACCGGGATACCTGTTCATGTAATGTGGTCAATAAACGTTGGTCCGTATATTCATTGCCTGATAACTGGATGATCGCGTAGTATTCCTTTTCCCCCGTAACGACAACATTGACCAGAATGCCTGTGTGCTGAGCATCAGCAACCCTCTCACTACGATACACATCATGCCCCGTCTGTACAACGCGTTCAGGCTGTTGCAATCCCAGCCGATGAGCGAGCAGCTCTGCTTGCTCCTTTGCATCTCCACGGCCTTCCCCTTGCCATTTAATGACTAAACGCTCCACATGATCGATTGCTGTATCTGCGGTCTTCATCAATTGTTCCAGTTTGCCTGCTTCGGATTCCGTCTTCTCAGCGTACACATGAGTCATGCCTACAAGTATAATGATTGCTAATGCCAGTATGCCTGCTGTCATCCATCGATTTAACATTCGAATCCTCCGCTCTTTCTTGCATTCTATGAATCTATCAACAGCATGCCCCCATTACTCATTTGCTAAACTTCTTTTTGGCATACAAAAAAAGCCCCATCCACCATCTTCATGGCTGATCGGACCTTATATCATATCATGGGCAGACCACACTTCCGAATGCGTCCTGCCCCGATTTATTCACTTCATCTATCTACTCAACAACCCAATAGCGCATGCTGTGCGTGCACATTCTTCATGTCCTACTCCGCAAGTCCATTCTTATATGCATAGATGGCTGCCTGTGTACGGTCATCTACGCCAAGTTTTGCAAGGATGTTCGTGACATGGAATTTGACCGTCTTGATCCCGATAATCAGATCATCTGCGATGTCCTGGTTCGATTTGCCTTTAGCTACTAACCGAAGTACATCCATCTCCCGATCAGTCAATTCATCATGAGCTGGTGCCGCTGCCTGAGGCTGTCGGAAACGGTTCATCATTTTGGAAGCAACTTGTGATTCCAGAACCGATTGCCCCCGAGCCGCTGCGCGGATCGCATCTGCCACCTCATTCGCTCTCGATGTTTTTAACAGGTAACTGAAGGCTCCTGCCTCAATAACCGGATACATTTTTTCGTCATCCAGATAACTCGTTAGCACAATGACCTTGCAATCCGGATACATTTTGAGCAGCTGCCGCGTAGCTTCAATCCCGTCCATCCCTTCCATGACGAGATCCATCAAGACAACATCAGGTTTATACTCCTGTGCCAACCGAATGCCTTCCTCACCGCTGCCCGCTTCACCTACAACTTCAATGCCATCTTCGGTATCAAGTACCGCGGCGAGGCCTATACGCACCATCTCATGATCATCCACGAGCAACACTTTGATCGACGTTTCCGTTTCCGTCTCCGTTTCCATTCCCGTCTCCATTGACATGTTCTTCCTCACTTTCATCAATCATCAAAGGTATCGTAATCTCAATTCGTGTTCCTTTGCCCGGCGCCGTTACAAATTGAATAGCTCCGCCAATTTCAGTCACACGTTCACGCATATTAGTCAAACCATAGGAGGCCTGTTTCTGATCGTCGAGATCGAATCCCTGACCATCATCGCGAATCAGTACCCGAATGGCATCCATCCGGCGCTGAAGTCGAATTTCCATCTTTTCTGCCTTCGCATGACGTAATGTATTGGACATCGCTTCCTGAATAATACGGAACAGATGATTCTCAATGCCTTTGATCAAATGAATGTCGTCATCCATTTCGAGCACAATGTCCATAGGTACTTTTGTTTTCAATTCCATTACAAGATCACGCAGACCTTGTTCCAAATGTTTACCCTCCAGATAGACTGGTCGCAGATGTAACAGCAACGCACGCATCTCCGACTGGGCTACCGAAGCCATCTCCTCAATTAACGCCACCTGCCGCTGGGCACGTGCAAAATCTTTTTCCATTCTGCGTCCAACCGCTGTTGCGGTCATGGATATGGCGAACAGCTGCTGCGATACCGCATCATGCAGTTCTCGTGCCAGTCGCTGCCGTTCCTCCACAATGGCCGTTATTCTGGCCTGTTCAGCCAGCTGCGCGTTATTCGTAGACAGCCTCTGCAGTGAGGATACCTGATCTTCCCACTTTTTGCCGATTCGTCCAAGCTGCTCACTTAATCGGCCGACATCATCAATGCCGAGGTCCGGCACAGTACGTGAGAGTGAGCCCTTTTCCCATTGCAGCAGCGTCTCTCGCAACAGTTCAAGCCTGCGTTTGACCCGGTAACTCTGATAGAATCCGAAGACCGCACCCATACCAGTCAAGAGCAGTAGTAATGCCAGACCTGATTGAATCAGATGGCTCCATCCGGTAAACGGGGCAAGATAACCATATGTATACAATACATACAAGATTACAATGAGCACAATGAAAACAAGGAGGATCCCTTCACCCATACTTCGGGTTACCATGTCGGTATGTCGTTTTGTCTTCATCCGGGTCTCCTCCTTCTCCACCTATTTAACTTATTACGGATTACTGATGTTTAGGTCGCCAACAATATATGAAATGACAAATTTTGCTTTATGTTCACTGGACTCATATCCAGGAGTTCTCCATACCAATTTGTTCATCATGCCACTATCCTGCTCTCCATTCAGGCTAATCCGTCCAAAGAGTACCGATGCCTCAATTTCAACGCCATAATCTTCAGGCAGTGTCAGACGAACATTCCCCATAACCCCCTGCAAAAGTACAATCGTTTGTTTCTCTTCCGGGAGGGAGAGTGACAGATCTGCATTGATCTCACCCAAGGCATGCCATAGGCTCATGCTGCGCAATGTCCATGGTGCCTGATCCCAATAGTAACGAGCCATGAAATTTTGTTTGCGCATGATATTTCCATCTAAATGAATCTTTTTGTTTTTGGAATAAAAATAGGCCAGCGAAGCCAGTACAATCAAAAATACAATCATTAGATTATCAAGCAACAACAGAGCTGCACCGATACCGAGATATCGATAACCTTTGTGTGTGTCACCCTTACGAACTTGCACCATACCTATCGTTAACAGAATCAGTGCGGCGACGGTCAGCAGGTTAATACTTCGGTTCAGTAACATCAGCATGCCGATAACAATGATTACAACAGCAAGCCATTGACCCTTCTTATTCATCTCTGCCGCACCTCCTCTGTAAGTTAATCTTCCCAATTCGACGGAAAAGCCATATCAGGCATTGAATACCTGTATGGCTTAACCTTTGTTCTAGAAACCGTTCTTTATTCACGATTTATAGAATATCATATTGTCTTCTGAGCGAACAGTTATTCTTTTGAAGTACCACCCGTTTCATTCTTGACACCATTGCCGATTTTGTTTTTCAGAGCTTGCAGTTGTTGATCCACTTTGAATTGCTTTTCTGTATCTACAGGATTTGTGTACGTAGATTGTGTATTACGATAAGGTGCGCGGGTCACATCAGCTTCTGCTTCCATTTGCATGATTTTCTCTTCCATGCGATGGAATCCAAGGGATGCGCCACCACTCTCGATGGAGTGCAAGCTGTTGATTTGAGACATTTGTTTTTTGGCTTTCGCCATTTGTGCACGGGATACGAGTTCATTGCGTTTGTTACGCATTTTGTAGAACTCATCTTTCATATCATGCAGCTGTTGCAGCAAATCTTTCGCTTGAGCCTCGGACTGAGCATGAAGTTCTCTGTACTCCGTGATTTTTTGATCGAAGTAGATTTTCTCTTCCAGCAATTTACGTGCCACTTCTTCCTGACCATTAGCCAGTGCAGCCTCTGCCTGAGACTCACGTTGTACCGATGTACGTTCTGCTTCGTCCAGACGCTGTTTCATGCGACGCTCGTTCGCCATTTGTTTGGCGACTGTTACCTCTGCCTCATGAATTTCAGCCTCCATGTCACGCAAGTACTGGTTCAACATTACAATCGGGTCTTCCACTTTATCCAACATATCATTTACTGACGCTTTAGTCATATCCTTAATCCGTTTAAATACTCCCATTTTACTTTTCTCCCTTCTCGTAACGAGATAATTTTTGGCGAAGCTCTTCAACTTCTTTTTTCAATGCTTTTTTCTCAATATCTTTCATCATGGAATCAAGTTCACTTTCTTGCTGTGACCCTGCTCCGTAGGCGTTATTGTCGTAAGAACGTGGACCAGACTGAGGTCTGCTGTTGTATCCTGGGCCAGGACCGAAGTTTCCTGGGCCTTGATTACGGTTGTTTTGGAAAGGACCTCTTGGCGGCTCGTGATCAAAGTTGTTGTATCCTCTACCAGCGTCAGGACCAGGGCCCGGACCATAGCCGTAGGGATCATAAGGTGGATATGGCTCTTTTGGTACCACCAGTGCTGCGATAAAGTAGATTAACAACGACGTGCCGCCAGTTACGAAGATACTGATGACGAAGATGATACGCAGCAAGGTTGAATCCATGCCGATCGACTCGGATATCCCACCACATAATCCTGTCAGCATCCGGTCACGCGTTGAGCGATATAATTTGCTCATGTGCTTACTCCTTTCGTTTACTTGTATCCTCTTACGTGATCAGCACCATAAGTGTATGGATCAGCGTGATAGGATTCTTTTGGCACTACCAATGCAGCGATGAAGTAGATCAGCAATGATGTACCTCCCGTAGCGAAAATACTGATGAAGAAAATGATACGCAGCAGCGTGGAACTAAATCCAAGATTTTCAGAAATGCCGCCGATCAAACCTGTCAGCATACGATTACGCGATGAGCGGTAAAGTTTATTCATGTGTCTACTCCTTTCTGTCATTGTTCAGCTTTTGTTTCAGCCGCTCTAGTTCTTTGTCCAGCGTAGAGGAAGACATGGTACCAGACGTTCCTGCCCCATCCTGACTCATCCGCCGCAAATCCCGGAGACTTTGTGCCTCATATTCGAGATCAGAAACCTGATCGTCCAGCCGGTTGAACATACGGGGTACATTCTGACCGTTGTAGTGACCTCTCTGATTCATTCGTTGCTGCAATTGAATCGTCTGCATACGAGCGTAGTAATATTGGCGTTTGCTGTATACATTTTGATACTCCACTTTCAGTTGGTCGATCTGTTCATCAAGTTCCTGTAAAGCCGCATTGCTTTGTGCGTACAATTCATTGTATTGCTCCATTTTTTCCTCGTGGAGAATTTTCTCCTGCAAAGCAAGTTTAGCTAAATGCTCCTCGCCTGCTTTAAGAGCCATGGAAGCTTGCTCTTCCCGTTTGTGTACCATACCTGCTGCCTGATCCGCTTGTTGTTTCATTTGTCTGGTATGGCTTGCATATTGATGACGAAGCTTCTCGGCTTCACCGATGTCTTGGCGGGTCGAGACCAGAAACTGATCAATCAGTTTGACTGGATCCTGACTTTGCTCCAGATGTTCGTTTAAATTAGCTACGGTAATGTCCCGCATTCGACGAAATACACTCATTTTGTCTGTCCTCCTTATCATAATCGTGAAAGCTTAGTAACGGCCACGACGACTGCGATTATTACTCAACATGGAGAATCCGAAGATGATTAACCCAATCGCGATGATCGGTCCGATCAGCCAGGCCAGTTTACCCAGCAATGAGAGGATACCGATGAAGAGAACAATCCATCCAAGCAATACATTTCCTCGTTTAACTCCGTAGTAGCCAAGTGCAATCATCAGGATCGGAATTAGATAACCCATTAAATGTCCCAGTAGAGGAGTTAACTTTCCGAAGAGGAGAAGTGCACCCAACGCAATCAGTACAACCGCCCATCCATTTCCTTTATTCCATCTCATAATTATTGTTCACCACCCTTTCGGTTCGTTAATTTTGGTTTGTGTGTTTGTTCGTTTGTTTCTTGTTTAACCTTATGTCCTTATTCTAGGGGAAACTGCGACTTTTCAAAACAGACCGTGGACGGTTTTTCATCCTAGACTCAGGTCGGGGATCGGGTTGGACCTTTGACTGTCCCTGGATCAGACCATTGACCACTGTACCGAATAAAGGCCTTAGATATTCCTTATTGCCCTCTTTCAAAGCCGTTCCCCCCGTGTGTGGGAATAAGACACCCATACCTCTTATCTACGTTCTCCCTTCACTGACGTTTCCCATTACGCATTCCATAAAAGCTAAAACGGCCTCTAACATAATTTGAAGGATTTCATAACTTTGATTTTCACCTAAACTTTTATTACTTTTTTATCCAAATAAACAAAATTTATATTGTTCTATATGTAAGCGTTTACTAAAATAGGAAGTGTTACTAATCCAAAGTCAGGAGTGGACCTGTGCGATCATTCAGCTATCTACATAAAATGATAGTCTTCGGAATCTTGTTAAGTACCCTGCCCATTCTGTTGACGGGAATCGCCGCCTTTGTCTATTCTTCGAAACAATCAGAGCTGCATCGTGCTCAAGCTAATAAACAACTGTTAATCCAAATGCAAACCAATGTGGAGCACAAACTTGCAACCGTAAGCTATATGCTCGATCAGGCCGTTCGGTCACCGGAAGCGCTCCATTCTCTAACTTCATCATCATCGGTCCAAGGCACCTTACCTTTGTTTGCTGAGAAGTTACAGACCGAATTCAAGAATATGAGGTCATGGGAGCCTCTAATGGATATTACACTCGTAAATCAGACCCAGGACTGGCTTATCGATCATGCTGGCCTATACCTTAATGCTGATTTCCCAATGGCTCTACCGATGAAAGACTTGTTATCGAACACACTCACATCCGGTTGGCAGCTTACACCATCATCTGTGTTTAACAATAATGAACGCCTAGTGAATTCCGGCTGCATCTATCATATTGCACTTGCCAGATCGATACCCGATGTAAATGTTTCTTCTGACGCTGCCCTGATTGCGGGAATTCCCGCGTGTTCACTGCAAAAACCACTGGAAGAGGAGTCTCCAGACAGCTCTGCGGCCGGACTGATCATTTTGAATCGTGAACAGCGTATTATGGTTCATCCTGATCCTCGATATATTGGACAGCCCATGGCTGCAGCAGGAATAAAAGATAGCAAATCGGGTGCCAACTTTAGCGACCTTTTATCTAATCGCGGATTCGCTGCCTCTTCTGGCCAACGGGAGGTACGTATTGCTGATACACATTACTCGCTGTCCTATACGCATTCTTCTCTAAAAGGGTGGACATATATTCTCGCTTCACCTACGAATATTCTTACTCACGAATATGTTCAGATTGGGCTACACACCATGTATATCAGTGTCGTTATGCTACTGCTTTCACTGTTGCTCTCATGGATCGGGTCAAGGCGAATGCATATTCCCATCCGCAGGCTTCTTGCACAACTCGGTGACAAACGCTTACCCAAAAATCGCCTTGGAAGCAAGTCTACACTTCATATGGATGAATTTGATCAAATCGGAGCCGGCATTTCCCAGCTATCTACTTCTCAATCCCAGCTTGAAAGCAAACTAAATCAATATATGTTGCAGCTCCGTACTCATTTTCTAATCAACCTGCTACTGGGCAAAAATGCACCGTCCACTCTTCATGACACACTCAGAGAGAATGGTTATGGTTCACAGCTTCACGAGTGGCAACAAATAGCCGTCATTGCAGTTCAGGCTGATCTTGTAAATCACACCAAATATCATGCCAAGGATCGTGATTTGTTGCTGTTTGCCGTTCAAAATATACTGGAGGAGAGTGTTTATGTAGAACAACAGTTACTTCCTGTGGTATATGAACAGGCTGTCATTACAATCATCGGTACCCCTGAGCAAGATCGTGTTCGTTTTTCACAGCATCTGTATACGTTAACGGAACAACTCCAACATCAGATCAGGGAGATCCTTAGTCTCCAGGTAAGCATTGGCTTTAGTCAGCCTCACACCTCCCTATTTCAGATACCGCAAGCTTATACGGAGGCCCTTGAAGCGCTCAAGCATCGAATGAAACTGGGAGCAGGCATCATCTTTCAATTTGAGGCGAACGATAATCGTATATCTCATTGGGCATTGCCATATCCCGAATCATTGGAGTATACGCTGATACAGGCTATCCAAAATGCCGATGAAGTTCAGGCCTCATCTCATCTCCATCAGTTGCTTGAAGTGCTTTTTGGCATGGAATGCACACCGGAAGAATACCAGGTAGCACTTACCCGATTGTTAACACATATATTGCAGATGATGCAGGAATCCGGTATACGACTAGGGCAGATTTCCAAACGACATGGGTCTATTTTCAATGAACTTCATGCTTTACAGTACGCAGCTGAGGTTGAGCAATGGTTTAACGAACATATTATCATACCGATCATTCTCATTTTGAAGGAAAGACAGTACGCCCAATATCAGCATATCTCTGAGAAAATGATTGTCATGATTCAGCAAGAATACGATAAAGATCTGACGTTGGAGGAGTGCGCATCCAGACTTCACTACAATGCAAACTACCTAAGTAGTGTGTTCCGCAAAGAGACAGGCTGTGCATTTAGTGAGTATCTGACGAAGTACCGCTTCAGTATGGCTAAAAAGTGGCTGGACGAAAGCCAGCTAACGGTCAAGGATATCGCTGCACGGCTTCGTTATAACAACCCGCAGAACTTTATCCGCTCTTTTCGAAAATGGGAAGGAATCACGCCTGGACAGTATAGGGAACGTAAGCAGAAGCCTGATCTATCCATGAAAAAGTAAGCGGCTCTTTTGAGGATGAAGTATGACGGTTATAACTATTTCTTCTATAGAAGAAGAACGTTTGTTGATTAGTCGAAGAATAAGTTGTTTTATAACTGAGCATCAAAAAGGGAGCAGTTATAACTGCCCCTTTTAAATTCATCTAAAATGATTACTTCTGAAATGATTTAGTACTCCTTTGTACGTACCACTTTCATGTTCGGTTGCTCCAATTGAATCAGAATTTTACCGAACTTCCCTCCGCGTGAAAATGTAACCATACCATCATTGTAAGTGTCTCTGATATATTGTTCAGCCAGTGCCAGTGAATCTTCATCTGCAGGTAATCCGTACGTACTAAGCCATTCCTTAAGCTTATCGACGACTTCCTCAACAGGCATCTCAATGAAACTTGTTTCTTTAGTGATCAAGGTAGTATAAGAATAATCTTTCAGGTACAGCAGCTGTTGCATATATCCCATATCTCCAGCGCTGTATGATGGATAAACACCTACTACCTCTTTAAGCTCATCAATTAGTGTGTGTTCTTTTGGCCCAGCCATCGTACTGATATAAACATACTTTTGTGCAGTGCTGATCGCCTGTTCAATCGTTTCCCAATTCGACATCGCGGGGCACATGGATGCAAATGCAAAGTCATATTTCTTCTCCCAGCCCTTGTCCTGAATTGATATGTCCTCGAACCGTTCTGAAGTAATATCAATACTGGATGTAAGGGATGCAGGAATTGTCTCTTTCATTAATGAAACTAACAGTTCAGAGGGCTCTACAGCTGTAACGGTCGCTCCTTTGGTTGCAAAAGGGATCGTAAAGATGCCCGACGCTGCTCCAATGTCTAATATCGATAACCCGTCAAAATTCACTCCCTGATTTTCAATCCAGCCTATGATGCGTTCGGATCGCTGCTTTCCCTCTTCAGTAAACGACTGTTGATGATATTCTCTAGCCCATCGTTCAAATGCTTCTGTCGCGTCAAACGCCACGCTTTTCATATTGTATTTTGAAGCTGTAGACTGATTCCTCCACGCTTCTTCCCATACAGATAGATTGAATAAACTTCCAGAATGCTTGGATATATGTTTTTCCTCAGACACGTTGCTTCCCTCCATTTCTTTTATAAAATATAAATTCGCAAAAGGATATTATCTTTTTTTTGATAAGCATCCTTTATATGAATTTAAAAGAGCTATAATATCCATAATTAATTGAAATTATATCAGAGACTTTATATATCCACAATATACTCATTGAAGTTATGCGTCAATACATAAACAAAAATAGTTCCATATTCTTTCTTAAGACAGTATCATCCAATGTAATTATAAAAATAGCTCTGCAAATTGCTTTTGCAATTTGTAGAGCTATTCAGTGCGCGAGAGGACTCAACCCCTATGGTTTCAATTCGATTTTGAGTCGCACATGCTGCACCGATTCACCAATCACTATGCTGCTCTGGTGAAGATTTATTTTCTCATCTTTCGTTGTCCTATTCTTCTAATAAAATTAGCAGATGCCGCATTTGCTTGGCTCCAAGGCTGATGTGCAGCGTATCTACATCCTGGATAGCCAATGGATTCAGCTGCTCCTCCAGAACATTTGATTCGTACGCTTCCGCAATCACTCTGCCTGGAAAACTCAAATGTGCCTCTGAATTGTCGTCCTTCACATTACTTACCCGTATAATAATGCCCTTGCTTATCTCCGCCGGTTTCACATCGAAAATGTGCACATGTTCACTCACAAAATGGATGAATTGCCCTTCATCTGCCTTCTTGCAATCCATAACAGGCGTTGCGTAGATTTGTGAGACGGCTTGAGCGGAAGTTTCAGTGATGGCTGACGGTTCGAATATCCGATAGGTCGACAACAGATAAGTAAAAGTATTAAAACCAGGCTGGCGTGCTCTAAAGTTCGTTTCCCAGTAGTTATTCATAGGCCAGGCCAACAGCAAGGGATTGCCCGACTTATCGATTTGCTTGTGCTCTCTGCCGAAATTAAAATCCCCTACTTGAACCAAAGGCGCATCGGGGCAAACCAATGTCACACCATGTTCTTCGTTGAATAGGGAAACGCTTTTGTCCACGGTCACAAAATCCCTGCATACACCTGGCAACTGCTGCTCATCCAGCTCCACTAGCTGTCCGGCAGTATCGTAGAAGCATCGCCAGTTTTCCAAATTGAGTGGAATCGCGAAGTACGTTCCTTCCGGGGTGGTGATGTCTTGCTTCATATAAGAAACTTTGATCTCAATCTCCGGCCGGTAGCTGAATAGCATGAAGCGCTGCTCTAAGTTATATACTCCAGGCGCATCCCACCGCAGCACCAGTGTCGCATCATTCGCTCCCCGCTCGACGAAGCAGTCGATCAAGTTGGAGTACGTCCGCCTTACGGCAGGCCAGTCGTTATTCCAGCAGCTGACACTATTGTTGCCTTTCTCAATCTCCCGCGAAAAAATAGTTTGTCTGCTATTTTCAGCAGCGGTCGTGTCAATCGTCTCCTGAACATATTGGAACAACGTCCATGGGCTGGACAAATCAAGCGTTTCCCAGCCGTTTTGCTTGTCATACAAGCTCAGAATTCTTCCCCGAACTGGATCGAATTGTAGTCGGTGATAAGGAGACTCTATATGGCCGTCTAGCACCTTGATCTCAAATCCCCGATTCATCGCACTAAACGGATCGTTCCATTGCTCCTTAGAGCCAGGAAAAACTTCAAGATTTGAAGCCTGCTCCGCCTTCTGCAGCTTATCGAACGGAATTTTCCGCCAGCTGAACGGCGGCAGTTCAATCACACCATAGCTCTCTCCGCCAGTAAGGCGATCGTTGTTCATGAGCACTTGCCTCATTCTGTCCGCGCTAAGATGCCGTCCAGGCGCTCTAAAGCTTGAGGGCACCCGCAGATCATGCTTGATCGGCACGGATGAATAGTTCACAAGCATGATCCCCTCGGGGTCATCACCCTGAAGTGGATTTGCGGAGAGCTGCTCCAGTTGGCTTCCAAGCAAATAGCCGGTCAGACTATTTCCTTGGTAGGCGTAGTGCGATTTGTGTGCCCATTGAATATCAACATTTAGATGATCGGGATCGGCGATGGCGTTAAATGCCCCCCAGGTGTGTTCGTCGTATAAATGGATTTGCTCCCAAGCTTGCCGTTTGATCGCAGGATATCTTCCATCCGACTTTCCTTGGAAAGCTTCCAGCAGCTCGACTGCCTTCATGCCTTGCTTCGTGCGGCGATTCAGCTTCGTTTCCTTGGCTGCGCTGCCGGAACCGAAGTTCCAGTAATCCGTCCAGTCCCCGGCATATGTCGGGAGCTCCTCCGAATGCTTGCGCACTCTTGCGTGCAGCTGCTCCGGCGTCACGAATGAAATTCGCTGTTCGCGCGACTCACTGTTCCATTGTTTGATGAGGTCTGCCAGCTCCTGATCCGGCGGGTTGTTATCGTATAACGGTAGATTGGTTGCGGTTAAATAGACGAAATCGAATGGATAGTCTGGATTATCCTCGATCTTCTTTAGATATGGGGCAAGGCCTTGCGCCATGTTATCTGTGCTTCTAGCGTTTACGTCGCAGATTTGGCTGAACAGTGAATAATGCTCACCGTTAAACGTCAGCAGCTTCCTGAGATCAGGTGCCTTCCAGTGGAAAGCATTCGGCCTTTTGAATGGAACGGCACCCATATGGATGTTGATCCCCATGATGAAAAACTCTACACCCGCATCAAGCAGCAATTGGCTGTAAGGCCAAGGCTGACCATTGACATCATGGTGAATAGCCGTATTAATTTCGATCCCAAATCGGCTGCGCAGCTCTATGATGGGCTGCAGCATACGAGTCGTTTGCTCCGCGGTCACAAGAGGTGTTGTATGCATGAAAGAAGCGGCGATGCTCATTTGCCCGCTGTGCAGATAACGACGGAACTGCTCAACCTGCTTATCAGTTGCATCCTCCAGCCATCGAAGCACAGGGTAACTGGATTCACAGGTCCAGCGGAATTTATTTTCCTCCGCCCAATCCTCGGTCGATTCGCATAATTGCAAGGCCTGATCGATATATTTCTTTTGCAGCTCCAGTAGAATAGGCTGCGCATGAGTATAGCCGATATCCAAATGGCTGTGGTGAAGCACGAGTATATCTTTAATTTTTGACACACACTTTCCTCCTGACATGCTACATTTAATCGTAACCTCGTAGCTAGTAGTTTTATTTCTAATGACCCAGCAGCCTATAAGACTTGCCGGCTTCTGTATTAAAAGAAATAATGTTTTCTGACAACTGCCACTCGATTTCCCTTTGTTGATTACCAGCGCTATCTATTTCCACAACAGATAACTCACCGTTTGGCCATGGGTTCAAGATGCTGCAGGCTCTGCCCTTATCACTTGTAAGGTCAATGTGCGTTACCTTGCCTTCCGACAGCTCACTGGATACAATAAATGCTCCAACGGCTCTCAGGTTATGAAAACGGGCATCTTTCTCCTGTGGCCAAACCGGGAACAGCTTGATCACCTGCTCATGGCTTTGCAGCAGCATTTCGTTGATGGCCGAAGGTACACCACTACAGCATTCGATGCCCCCTCCGCCAAAGAAAATAAACAAATTTGGGAAGCTATGCTCCGAGCATTGACGACGAAGCTCACGGAGAATAGTCTCAGGCTCATAACCGACACGCGCGGCGGCGGTGAATATTGTTGGAAAGCCGTTATAATCTGTCCAGCGATTTAACACTGTAATCGTGTCCTTGGCAATCTCCAGAAGCTGGGGATCTGAATCTAGACCTATCCCGCCTGCAGGCCATATGTGCTGGATCGCGAGTGTATTGTCCCCCCACCATTCGTGCCCTTGCTCCGTTAGGCGGAATATCATTTTCCCTTCGCGCTCAAATGTCGGATAATCGCTCATATGCTCCAAGACATGAGTCCACTTCTCATGACGATCCCCATCAAGCTGTAATTGTCCAGAAATATCGAGCAGCCCTTTAAATAACATCCGGATGAGCGCTAATGAAAGGATAGGATTCATATCCTCCAAACCGCGATCCCAATCATCATTGTCGTGCGACTCTGTATAGGTTCCGACTTCATGAATAGCATCACAGTAAATCACGTAACGGCCATCCTCGAAGGTCAGGTAATCCTCCCAGAAATTCGCCACCTCAATCAGGAACGGGTACATCAAGCCGGCATATTCCAAATCATACGTATAATAAAACCGCATCAGCATATTGACTGTACTTAGCACCGAATTGCTCTTCTGCCCCAAAAACATGTGCCCATTCTCATAGGGCGTATTACATAGTGCAGTAGGCAACCCTTTCGGGCCAATACCAACATCGTAATAGAGCCCTCTACATCCCAAGTATTCCTCCGCATACCGGCGACCATTAGGCATATACTCCAGCAGCGGCGTATCATACGGTTCGCTCAGTTCTATGTGGTTGGACGAATACACGCCCCACCAAGGGGCCTGGTAATTGTAATTCAAATGATAATCTCCCGCCCATTCCGGATTATCTGTCGTAATCCAATTGCCGAATAAGCCCGGCGCGAACTTCTTGTTGCGGCTGCAGCAAGCCATAATATAATGGGAACCGAACCAGAACTTCTCCAGCAACTCATCTCCAATTTCAATTGCAGACTTTGACCAGAACCCGCTCCACCAGTCAGCATGCTCCGAGCGCAGCGAAGCAATCCGATTCTCGTCATAAAGCCCGACTTTTCTAATAGACTCCTGCAAATAGTTTTCCTCATCATGGTTCGTCACTACGTAAGCAATAATATATTGTTTTGTTCCAGGTTTTAGTTCAAAAGACTGACTGCCCGACGAGCAACGCAAAGCAATAACACCTTCCGTCGGCCATTCGATGCCTTCACCGGTAAATTTACGTGCCGCCCACGCAGTGTCACCATCCTGCCCCTGCTCCGTTTCCGAGCCATTTCCGGGCTGTACCCACAGATCTAGCGTAACGGCAACGGCTTGCTTGTCGCAGCTCAGCTCCACAATTAACGCATTTTCCATGGCTGATATCCAGGAGGTCATGGTGATCGACGCTACCGCTCCATGAAATGTCGATACGATTTTTGCTTCATCCAGCCGCTGCTCGCTATAATACGAAGCATTTGCCAGATCGGGCATATGAATATCAATCCCTCCGAGCAAGCACGGGCTACCATTCGAGTACATCAGCTGGGCTTTCCAGAAATCCGTTTTCGAGATCCATATACGCTGCTGTTCAGGCTTTCCGCTAATAGTGACACCGAGATCGCCATTGCCAATGACCGGGCTATCGACGACCTTGTCTGAAGGTACAATTTTCGGAGGTTCTGTAAAGATCCCCTTATACTTTTCTACTCTCTGTTTCCATTCCACAGCTACCATGCAGATATCCACCACCAGTTTTTAATGTTCAAAATCATGCCCGCCCCCTTTAGAAGGAACATAGCGGGCATGATCGTTAATTATTTATTCGCTGCACGTCTTTCTTCATATCTCTTCAGCGCATCGTCATAGATCTTGAGGACTTTGTCCAGATCGCCTGTTTTCTTAATCTTAGCCTGGAAATCCGCCCATTTATCAAAGCTTTCTTTTCCATTCACAAATTTGTTTTGCATTTCTGCTACATACGTATTTACCGGCGACATGACCGAAGTGATCTGCTCGCGTTCATCATCTGTAAATTCAAGGCTAGGCTCGAAAATCATTGGAGGCACATAATCATTAGGGTACGGCATGTCTTGGAACGCGGTCTCCCATGGTTGATCAACGAGTTTGCTATTTACGATACCGGAGTCCTTAGGTGCAAAATCAATGAATGCTTTTGTATCAATGGCCATTTGCAGACCAGGCCGGTAAGAACTGCTTGATCTCGTTCCGTATTTATCGCTTTCAATCCATGGGTTCTCCGCACTTTTGATCGAATCTACAAAGGTCGGTTTGCCACTGGCATCTTTAGTATAGGTGGTACCTTCAATCCCCCAAGTGATCAAGTTTATAATTTCCGGCTTATATTGCAAATCCAACAGCTTCACTAATTCCTGCACATGCTTTGCCTTCGGATTGATCACCATCACCGCACCCGAGCTAACCCCTACGGAACTGAAGTCGTTTACGCTTTGCCATGCTTTCCCGTATTTTGGATTATCGGGGAATAGGGAAATGACGAACTTCTCCCCTCCCGTTGATGCGCGATTCCAGTCACCAGCAAAGGTGAACCAATTGGACAGCAAGATGAAGTTCGTACCACTCATTGCTTTTTTCTTAATAGCATCGGTTTTATCCGAGAACACCTCAGGATCTAGCAGCTTCTCTGCATATAGCTTATTGGCAAACTGCAGCGCTTCCTTATACGATTCTTCGAATGGTCCGTAAACATAGTTTTTCCCGTTCCAATAGATGGACGTGCCTCCATTGTGATTAGCATAAAAGAGTGGATCGAAAGAACCGCTTTGCGTATTCACCGGATAGGAATTTGGATATTTCTCTTTCAACGTTTTTGCGGCTGCATACAGCTCATCTATCGTGCTTGGAATATGGATGCCTTCCTTTTGAAAAATATCATATCGATAGGTTGCCGGCGTGTATACGCCCATACCTTTATCTTTTGCTTGCCTTGGAAGGTCAATGTTCCATAATCCATAGAACTGTCCATCCGAGCGGATCGCCTTGATTTTCCCATCTGTCGCTTGGTCGATTAAACTCATATAGTTAGGCAGAAGGTCTTTATACTTGCTCAGTTCCAGGAACGTGCCCTCCGTTTCATATTGCTTAAAAAGGTCTTTGCTCATGACCATGAACAAATCCGTTGTATCGCCGCTCGCAAGCAGCAGCTTGGATTTCTCCTCGTATTCACCAATTGGGATGTAATTATATTTAATGTCCAGCTCCTCACCCATTAGAGTTTCCATCTGTTTAATCCATTCCTTGTGCACCATAGAATCTTCAATTTTGGCGCCAAAGGAAGGCAGGGTTACAGAAAAGCTTAGCGTTCCAGCTTGCTCCGCAGTATTACTGTTTCCCGAATTTGTGGAATTAGAGTCAGAGCTGCATCCTGCCAAGATGGTTCCCACGCTTAGTACACTTGCAAGCAACAAAGAAGATAATTTGAAGCGTTGTCTCATCGTTACCCCTCCTGGAATCATTGTCATCTTGTTGCCCAATCCTCTCAGCTGCCTTGCTAAATTAACCTTTAACAGCGCCAATCATGACACCTTTCACAAAATATTTTTGGAGGAACGGATAGATCACCATGATGGGGAACATCGCAATGACAACAATCGCCATTTGAATATTTTTCGGATTCACATTCATTTGCGCCATCATCGCTTGCATGACTTCTGTTCCCGTCCCGGAATCGAAGGAAATGGAGAATAAATATTTCCTTAGGATCAGTTGTAAAGGATACTTATTCTCATCCTGAAGATACACCAGTGCTTCAAACCATCCATTCCAGCTCCCGACAATGCCGAATAGTGCAAATGTTGCCAAGAGTGGCTTGGAAAGTGACAAATAAATTTTCGTTAAGATTTGAACATCGTTAGCACCATCAATAACAGCGGATTCGCGTAAATCTGCTGGTATGGATTGATAAAAGGATCTGAACAAAAAGACATTAAACGCAGATACACAGCCGGGGATAATCATAATCCAATAGGTATCAAGTAAATGAAGACTGCGTGCGAGCAAATAAGAAGGAATCAAGCCACCACTAAAGAACATCGTAATGATCAGAAAGATCGAAAGAAATTTTTTGGCCATGAAATCATGAATCGTCAGCGGATACGCCATTAGCGAAGTAAAGGTTAGCATAAACAAGGTAGACCCGAGTGCATATATAATGGAATGCGCGTAGCCTGAATACAGAAATGGATCCTGCAAGATGTATTTGTAACCGCCTACATTAAAGCCCTTCGGAAAAATCGTAATTTCACCTCTAAGAATTGGCTCAGAACTACTTAAAGAAACTGCAATGACGTGCAAAAATGGATATAACATGACCACACATAGAAGCAGCATCAACAAAATATTGAACAGATCAAATATTTTTGAACCAACACTTTCTTTACCTACCATGTTCCACACCCCCTACCAAATACTCGTATCTGATACTTTACGACTTAACATGTTTGCCCCTATAAGTAAGATAAATGCAACCAAGGACTGGAAGAGCCCGATAGCTGTCGTATATTCAAATCTTGATCCCATGATCCCTTCACGATAAAGATAGGTCCCAATAACATCCGCAACCTCATAGGTGTCAGGGTTATAAAGCATAAGGATTTTCTGGAAATCCGTACCCAAAATCCCGCTAAGAGATAAAATAAGCAAAATAATCGTCGTTGGTTTGATGTGCGGCCAGTTAATATTCAGCACCTTCTGCCAGCGATTTGCACCGTCAATGCTTGCTACATCATGTAACGTAGGATCAACACTGCTTAATGCCGCGAGGTACAAGATTGTACCAAAACCGATCCCCTGCCATATGTTTGAGCTGATAAATATGGTTCTGAACCATTCTGGCTCTGACAGAAACACAATCGGATCAACGCCAAACCAACCTGCAATTTTGTTAAACAAGCCGTCCCTCTCAGTAAATGTCCGAAGAATACCAACAATAATGACCGTGGAGATAAAGTGCGGCAAATAGGATATGGTCTGCACCGCTTTTTTGAATTTAGGAAACTTTAATTCGTTAAATAATAAGGCCAAAATGATCGGAGCGGGAAATCCCCATAATAAGGAATAGATACCTAACAATATGGTGTTCTTGAGCACCCTCATCGCCATAGGATCTTGGAAAAATAAAATGAAGTACTTAAACCCCACCCATTCGCTGCCCCACATCCCTCGAACCGCACTATACTTTTTGAAGGCAATCTGTATCCCGTACATTGGAAAGTAACTAAACACCAGTACAACCAAAAAGCCAGGCAAGACCATTAAAAATAAATACCTTTGCTTCCAAAAACGTTTAAAAAACTTGTGTGAAGTTACCATCTCTGCTCTTTCCCCCTTCAAAAACTTAGCACTTAAAGCTCCTCCAGAAAAATAATTGTTACCGCTTACAACAAACAATACAACCAATGAATATCTGTGTCAATATTTTATTTATAATTAGATTATTAATGATACAATAAATGATACAGACGTTAGTTGAAAGCCCTAATTCCACTTATTAGTTATCCAAACACGAATCAAAAAAAAGCGACCTCATCGAAAGTCCGCAACGGAATTTCAATGAAGCCGCTCAATAAATTTATGCCAAAAAAGATCATTCAGATATCGAATTAACAGACTCCCCGATATAAATGTTCGATTTGCAAACTTGTCCGTAAAACAATGGGTCTTCATTGTCAGCAATCATGTTCAGCAATAATTGCGCAGCACATTGTCCCATTTCATAAAAAGGCTGTGTGACCCCAGTTACATTTAATTTGATTCTGCGATTTAAATTTTCTGCATCATAGGTAACGAACGATACATCCTCAGGTATACGATAATTCAGATTTTCTAAGGAACGGATGGCAGCCTCGGCAATTTGATCATTCGCAGTAAATACAGCCGTGAACTGCATCTCTTTCATTTTTTTCTCTAAAATTTCACAGTAATCATCAAATTCATCCGAGAAATCCTCATACTTGGTTGAAATAAAGACTTCAAATTCATCAGAATACGCTAGTTCCGAGTCAATAAAAGCCTGCTTAAAGCCCATAAGCCGTTCATTTATCGTGCTTATATTACTATTTTTAATAAATAATATTCGCCTATGTCCTTGTTCGATGAGCAGTTTGGTTAGGTTGTAAGCGCCTGCAATATTATCGCTGGTTACATAGGGAATGCTTGTGTTATAGACCACCCGATCCAAGCTTATGTATTTGATCCCATAATCCTGAAGTAAGGAGAAGATCCGATTATTAATCTCTTCATGCCCTTCGCTCATAAAGGGACTTAAGATAACCCCTTCTACCTTTCTTTCGACTGCCCCTCGTACGAGGGATTCCAGCTTTTCAAGATTTCGATCATCACTTGAACTCAACAGCTGATAGCCCCGTAAAAATAAGGTATCTTCCACACCTCGCAGCGCAGTCGCCCAAATCGGATTATCAATGCCAAAAACAAAAGCAGCCACCAGACGCGTACCACTTTGCAAAGTTTCCTTCCCTTTATTCATAAAGGTTCCTCTACGACTATCCCGGATGAGCCAACCTTCCTCCGCCAACTCCTTAATCGCCTTTTCAATCGTATTCACACTAGACTCATAATATTGGGCGAACTCGCGGCTGGATGGCAACCTATAGTTCTCAGTCCACTCTCCTCTTATCAGCCTTTGCTTAATATCTTCTTTGATAACCGAGTACTTAGCCACAGCTTCATTCTCCTCATGTAATCTTATACTTCACTGTACCCTCCCGCTTCCATCTGTGTCAAGTTTTATGATACAAGGAAACAAAATTCAAAGCCTCTTCTGAAGTTATGGAATGAGCGGTGAAGCATGGAGAGAAGACTCCACACTTCGCGGTTATTAGGCAGAACGAAGAAACAAGCTAGTCGCCCGTATATTGTCACTACTTCGTAAGGGCTCGTGGCAATAACCCAAAAGCAGTCATTTTAGACGAAGGAAAGAACTCGGAAAGAACTTTTGATAGAACAGCCCCGCTCCCTACCATTCACAAATAAACGGAGCGAACGCTCCAGGGAGGGTAATAAATATGTCTAAGACGACTGTCACCACCATTGCAAATCAAAAAGGCTTCAACACGGGGATAAGGAATGTGGCGTTGGCCGGAGCTGGTGTTCAACAACTGTTACAAAGCTTCCCAGAAAGCTCCAGCCATACAGAAGTTTATTGTGCAGTAGCGAACTGACGGGAGAGGTTCCGGTATACGGTTGGAGACAACCCTCTCTTAGCCGTAAATTGTTTGATGAAGTAAGTGTCATACTCAAACCCGGTGGCACGCGCAATTTCGTTCAAGCTCATGTCTGTGTGGGTGAGAAGATCCCCCGCAACTTTCAAGCGGTGCAACAGCAAATATCCCATTGCTGTACATCCGCATCTTTCCTGAAATCTCTTATTAAGCGACACACGATTCAAGTGTGCGCATTTCGTTAAATCTTCCAAGGTAACTTTATCGGAATAATTAGTGTATATATATTCCAGCACTAAATCAACAGGGGATTGTTCATTTTCGCGGTTCAAATCCTCAAGCATACCCAATATTTGGATGAGGTATTTTTTTATTCTGCATGCCCAGCGTGCATCGCTTTGCGCATATACTTCTGTTCCAAGCACAAAAAACCACTCAAATAATTGCGGATAAGCTTTCTCGGTAATAAAAGGTACTCCGGTGCGTGTTGGATTGCTCAGAAAAAGCGAAAACCCTGTTTGTATTTTTAACTGGCTTGGAAAGTAGTCTTCCGTTTCAGAAATCGGGGTGCTATTCAGAAAATCGGGATGATAACAGAAGGATTGCGCACAGGCGTTGTGCTTCTCAAGTATTTGTATCGTATCATCTTCGGATAAACACAGAACCCCGGGTGCTGAAACCGCTATTGGTCGTTCGTTGAGTACACCGTTGATGCTACCAGACGTAACAAAGATTAATGTAAGCCGCTCCGGATAGGGAAGACATTTAAAATCTTCGGCGGCAACAAATTCAATATTCACCGTTCTGTCTTTGTGGCGGTCAATTTGCGGCATGGTTCTCTCCTGACAGATAGTATAGTCAATTGCTTCACTTATAACAGTTTACCACAAAGGTTCGTGGGATATAATTAAGCAAGACAAAGAAAGGTGGTTATTATTATGGCAATCAACATTGCGGTAAATGGTTTCGGCAGAATTGGCAGGCTTGCCTTTCGGCAGCTTTTTGGTGCAGAAGGATATCAAATTGTCGCTATCAATGACCTGACAAGTCCGAAGATGCTTGCGCATTTGCTAAAGCACGACACAACGCAGCGACGTTATGATGAAAAGATTGATTACAGTGATAACAGCTTAATCGTGAACGGCGTGGATATTCCGATTTATGCCGAAAGAGATCCCGGCAAGCTCCCGTGGAAAGAATTGCATGTTGATGTAGTCCTGGAATGTACAGGCTTTTTCGCAACAAAAAAAGCATCTGCAGCCCATATTGAAGCAGGTGCAAAAAAAGTGGTCATCTCAACCGTTGCCGGAAAAGATATTCCTACTATTGTATATGGTGTTAATGAACAAACGCTGACTAAAGAGGATACTATTGTTTCGGCCGCATCCTGCACCACAAACTGCCTGGCTCCAATGGTTTATTACCTTAACGAGCTTACGCCGATTAAAAAAGGTTTTATGACGACGATACACGCTTATACAAACGACCAAAATACCCTTGATGGCCCTCACGCCAAAGGCGACTTACGCCGAGCGCGCTCTGCGGCCGGCAACATCATCCCAACGTCAACCGGGGCAGCAAAAGCAATTGGGCTAGTAATCCCTTCCTTGGACGGCAAACTGGATGGTGTATCCCAGAGAGTGCCGGTTATGGCCGGCTCCCTGACAGAATTGACAGTAGTCGTGGACGGTTCCGTAACTGCGGAGCAGGTCAATAAGAAGATGGAGCAGTCCCAGTCGGAGCAATACGGATATACAGAGGAAGAGCTTGTTTCGTCCGATATTATCGGCATGACTTACGGCAGCTTATTTGACGCAACGCAAACAAAAGTAACGGAGCTAGGAACAGATACCCTGGTCAAAATAGCGGCATGGTATGATAACGAAAATTCCTTTACCAGTCAAATGATTCGCACAGCCAAATATCTGGCGGAATTGTGATGTTGGCAAACTAATGTCCGTGAAATTAAAATCCCTAGTCAATAATGTCGTACCTAAGCAGTAACCACAATTATAACTACAAAATAAAACAAGCCGAAAGTAGAGATTGACGGACTTTCGGCTTGTTTGTATGTTTTAGAACAAACACCTCAAATCATCATGGATACGATTCCTTCCAGCACGATTATGACAGCAAACTGATGGGATTAGCATCGCCCCATTTAGTATGCTACTCTGGGAAAGGGTGAACATAATGACAAATCTATCTGATATTAAAATCGCAATCGTTGATGACGAGCCCTCGATTGTTACGGTGCTCCAAATGGTGCTCCGCAGGGAGGGTTCCATCGTCTGTACGAGGCTTCCACTAGTGCAGAAGCACTCGACGTAGCGGCGCGCATTGCCCCCGATATCGGCCGGCTCGACATTATGCTCCCCGACGGCAGCGGACTAGAGCTCTGCTCCAAGCTCCGTGAATACGGGAATCCGCATATTTTGTTCCTGACGGCCAAAACTTCGCCATTGGCGGCGACGATTATTTCACAAAGCCTTTCAATCCCTTGGAGGTGGCCGCAAGAATTCAGGCGCGCATCCGCCGACTGGAGCCGGAAGCTCCTACTGCCACCCTAATGAGGCGGCCTGATCCGGGGGGGTTAACGGTTCGGCCGGCTTACCGTTAACGAGGCGGAGGGCGAGCTGATCGTGGATGGACAGCTGGTTCCATGCCCCGCACAAGAGTTCCAACTGCTGCTGCACTTCTGCAAGCATCCCGGAATCGTATTTTCCAAAACGCAGCTATACGACAAGGTTTAGGGGATCAACGGCCTGAGAGATGACTCGACGGTCATAGTGCATATTCGGCGCATACGGGAGCGGATCGAGATCGATCCCGGCAACCCGAAGCTGCTAGTTACCATCCGCGGGCTCGGATACAAGCTGGTGAAGGAACCGCAGGAGCGATGAAAATACAACAACGCATGGCTTTCCACTTCGCGTATCAATTGATCTTCTGTTCCCTTCTGATTCTGACCATTACTCTGGTAGCCTGCATCCTGTACTTTCAGAATGCGAAGAACAATGAGATACGCCGAAACTTTCCGGCAGGCGCCCTGCAGTTGATCGATCAAGAAGCTAATTCCAAGGATGGGACCATTCAGATTTCACCCAAATGGGTCAAGCTCATCGAAGAAAAAGGAATGTGGTTGCAGGTTGCAAATGCTGAAGGAAAGGTAATTTACGATGTCAACTTAACTCCACATCATGCGCTGCCGGCCACCTGGACCTTACGATTTTATCATTGATTCTGTAGGAAGGGATACTTACGGCTAAAGCAGTGCTTACGATCTAGAGATACCAGAATGTCACGTATTTGCCGAAGTAGATCATGTTGAATTCTCCTGTACTTCATCTTAATATCTGCCAAATAAAAAAAGCTCATTAGATTTTGCATCTAATGAGCTTTTACTTACTTGATTGAATACCGGCGAGAGGACTCGAACCTCCACGGTTTCCCACTCGATTTTGAGTCGAGCGCGTCTGCCATTCCGCCACGCCGGCATATCATGTTTTATAAAAATATACTGGAGGCGCCACCCAGATTCGAACTGGGGATAAAGCTTTTGCAGAGCTGTGCCTTACCACTTGGCTATGGCGCCACATTTTGGAGCGGACGACGGGAATCGAACCCGCGACCCTCGCCTTGGCAAGGCGATGCTCTACCGCTGAGCCACGTCCGCATAATGGCTGGGGATATAGGATTTGAACCTATGCATGACGGAGTCAAAGTCCGTTGCCTTACCGCTTGGCTAATCCCCAAAAAAACAAAGGGGCGATCGAGGGGAATTGAACCCCCGAATGCCGGATCCACAAACCGGTGCGTTAACCACTTCGCCACGACCGCCATAATACAATATGTTCTTAAAAGTTAATTGGCAGGGGCAGCAGGAATTGAACCCACACCAACGGTTTTGGAGACCGTTGTTCTACCTTTAAACTATGCCCCTAAAAACTGGTGGAGGATGATGGATTCGAACCACCGAACCCGTACGGGAGCAGATTTACAGTCTGATGCGTTTGGCCACTTCGCTAATCCTCCAGGATTACATGGTGCCGGCGAGAGGACTTGAACCCCCAACCTACTGATTACAAGTCAGTTGCTCTACCAGTTGAGCTACACCGGCGTATTATGTTGTGATAAATGGTGGCTCGGGACGGAATCGAACCGCCGACACGAGGATTTTCAGTCCTCTGCTCTACCGACTGAGCTACCGAGCCACAATAAAGTTTAATCTTGAAACGTTACACTTTATCTAGGGCGTTCGGTGCCATATAGCAGATTAAGTGAACAAATTCCTCATGTAAAGATTAAAATGGCGGAACCGACGGGATTCGAACCCGCGATCTCCTGCGTGACAGGCAGGCATGTTAGGCCAACTACACCACGGTTCCAGATCACTTTCTTGGAAGAAAGTATAATTGCGGGGGCAGGATTTGAACCTGCGGCCTTCGGGTTATGAGCCCGACGAGCTACCGGGCTGCTCCACCCCGCGTCGTTATTAAAAGTTATATGGTGGAGGCTGAGGGGTTCGAACCCCCGACCCTCTGCTTGTAAGGCAGATGCTCTCCCAGCTGAGCTAAGCCTCCGAACAACACATTTATGATCTTATCATAAAACTGCTGTGTAAATCAACTTCTTTTTTTGAAGTTAAATATGACCCGTAGGGGATTCGAACCCCTGTTACCTCCGTGAAAGGGAGGTGTCTTAACCCCTTGACCAACGGGCCTTACTATGGCGGAGAGAGAGGGATTCGAACCCTCGAGACGCTTGTGGCGCCTACACGATTTCCAATCGTGCTCCTTCGGCCAGCTCGGACACCTCTCCATATGGCTCCCCGAACAGGGCTCGAACCTGTGACAACTCGATTAACAGTCGAGTGCTCTACCAACTGAGCTATCAGGGAATATGCTTCAGAGATCATTCTCTGAAAACTAGATCCGAAACGAAATGTGCGATTTAAAACCTGCATATCTTGGATAAGCCCTCGACCGATTAGTACTGGTCAGCTCCATGCATTGCTGCACTTCCACCCCCAGCCTATCTACCTCGTCGTCTTCAAGGGGTCTTACATACTGGGAAATCTCATCTTGAGGGGGGCTTCACGCTTAGATGCTTTCAGCGCTTATCCCTTCCGTACATAGCTACCCAGCGGTGCTCCTGGCGGAACAACTGGTACACCAGCGGTACGTCCATCCCGGTCCTCTCGTACTAAGGACAGCTCCTCTCAAATTTCCTACGCCCACGACAGATAGGGACCGAACTGTCTCACGACGTTCTGAACCCAGCTCGCGTACCGCTTTAATGGGCGAACAGCCCAACCCTTGGGACCTACTTCAGCCCCAGGATGCGATGAGCCGACATCGAGGTGCCAAACCTCCCCGTCGATGTGGACTCTTGGGGGAGATAAGCCTGTTATCCCCAGGGTAGCTTTTATCCGTTGAGCGATGGCCCTTCCATGCGGTACCACCGGATCACTAAGCCCGACTTTCGTCCCTGCTCGACTTGTAGGTCTCGCAGTCAAGCTCCCTTATGCCTTTGCACTCTTCGAATGATTTCCAACCATTCTGAGGGAACCTTTGGGCGCCTCCGTTACTCTTTAGGAGGCGACCGCCCCAGTCAAACTGCCCACCTGACACTGTCCCCGCACCGGATTACGGTACCAGGTTAGAACCTAGATACGATCAGGGTGGTATCCCAACGGTGCCTCCACGCAAGCTGGCGCTCACGTTTCAAAGGCTCCCACCTATCCTGTACAGATCGTACCCAAATTCAATATCAAGCTGCAGTAAAGCTCCATGGGGTCTTTCCGTCTTGTCGCGGGTAACCTGCATCTTCACAGGTATTAAAATTTCACCGGATCTCTCGTTGAGACAGCGCCCAAGTCGTTACGCCATTCGTGCGGGTCAGAATTTACCTGACAAGGAATTTCGCTACCTTAGGACCGTTATAGTTACGGCCGCCGTTTACTGGGGCTTCGGTTCACAGCTTCGGATTGCTCCTAACCGCTCCCCTTAACCTTCCAGCACCGGGCAGGCGTCAGCCCGTATACTTCGCCTTACGGCTTCGCACAGACCTGTGTTTTTGCTAAACAGTCGCTTGGGCCTTTTCACTGCGGCCCCCTCGTGCTATTCACACTACCGGGGCACCCCTTCTCCCGAAGTTACGGGGTCATTTTGCCGAGTTCCTTAACGAGAGTTCTTCCGCGCGCCTTAGAATTCTCTTCTCGCCTACCTGTGTCGGTTTGCGGTACGGGCACCATCACCTGGCTAGAGGCTTTTCTTGGCAGTGTGAGATCATGACCTTCGCTACTATAATTTTCGCTCCCCATCACAGCCCAGCCTTAACGATGTGCGGATTTGCCTACACATCAGCCTCACTGCTTAGACGGACATCCATCAGTCCGCGTCACTACCCTGCTGCGTCCCCCCATTGCTCATAACGGCTTACGGTGGTACAGGAATTTCGACCTGTTGTCCTTCGACTACGCCTTTCGGCCTCGCCTTAGGTCCCGACTTACCCTGAGCGGACGAGCCTTCCTCAGGAACCCTTAGGCTTTCGGCGGATCAGATTCTCACTGATCTTTTCGTTACTCATACCGGCATTCTCACTTGTATAATGTCCAGCGCTCCTTACGGTACACCTTCAACCCTTATACAACGCTCCCCTACCCCTGATGCAAAGCATCAAGCCATAGCTTCGGTGGTGTGTTTAGCCCCGTTACATTTTCGGCGCAGAGTCACTCGACCAGTGAGCTATTACGCACTCTTTCAATGGTGGCTGCTTCTAAGCCAACATCCTGGTTGTCTGTGCAACTCCACATCCTTTCCCACTTAACACACACTTGGGGACCTTAGCTGATGGTCTGGGCTGTTTCCCTTTTGACAATGGATCTTAGCACTCACTGTCTGACTCCCGGAAGTAAGTCTATGGCATTCGGAGTTTGACTGAGCTTGGTAACCCTTGCGGGCCCCGCACCCAATCAGTGCTCTACCTCCACGACTCTGTTTTCCGAGGCTAGCCCTAAAGCTATTTCGGGGAGAACCAGCTATCTCCGAGTTCGATTGGAATTTCTCCGCTACCCCCACCTCATCCCCGCATTTTTCAACATGCGTGGGTTCGGGCCTCCAGTGCGTGTTACCGCACCTTCACCCTGGACAGGGGTAGATCACCCGGTTTCGGGTCTACGTCCACGTACTAAATCGCCCTATTCAGACTCGCTTTCGCTGCGGCTCCGGCTCTTCACCTTAACCTTGCACGGGAACGTAACTCGCCGGTTCATTCTACAAAAGGCACGCCATCACCCCTAAAACGGGCTCTGACTTTTTGTAAGCACACGGTTTCAGGTTCTATTTCACTCCCCTTCCGGGGTGCTTTTCACCTTTCCCTCACGGTACTGCTTCACTATCGGTCGCTAGGAAGTATTTAGCCTTGGCAGATGGTCCTGCCGGATTCATACGGGGTTTCACGTGCCCCGCACTACTCGGGATACATCTCGGAGAGAACCAACTTTCAAGTACAGGGCTTTTACCTTCTTTGGCGGGCCTTTCCAGACCTCTTCGTTTAACCGGTTCCTTTGTAACTCCATGTGAGATGTCCCACAACCCCAAAGAGCAAGCTCTCTGGTTTGGGCTTCTCCGCGTTCGCTCGCCGCTACTGACGGAATCACTATTGTTTTCTCTTCCTCAAGGTACTTAGATGTTTCAGTTCCCTTGGTATGCCTCTGCATAACCTATGTATTCAGTTATGAGTAACTGGAAATTACCCCAGCTGGGTTTCCCCATTCGGACACCCCCGGATCAAAGCTTGCTTACAGCTCCCCGAGGCAGTTTCGTTGTTCGCCACGTCCTTCATCGGCTCCTAGCGCCTAGGCATCCTCCGTGTGCTCTTAGTAGCTTAACCATATCGCTCGTGTTCGAGCTGTCTCTTCCCTTGTTTTGCTTGCGCAAAGCCAAAAGTCGTTCCATTTCGATCACTCGCTCATGCAATCTACCGTTTTTATTGAAACTTGTTTAACACAAGTTCAGCTTAAAAAGGAATGTTCTAAATCGCAAAATTTCGTTTCGATATCTAGTTTTCAAAGAACAAGCTCCATGCAAAAGCAAGCTGTTTGAGAGTTTGAGCTCTCAAAACTGAGCAACGAGTGAGTAGTTTTGCAGCTAAGCTGCGTATTTGAATGTTTCCACGCGGGAAACGATTCTCCATAGAAAGGAGGTGATCCAGCCGCACCTTCCGATACGGCTACCTTGTTACGACTTCACCCCAATCATCTATCCCACCTTCGGCGGCTGGCTCCTTGCGGTTACCCCACCGACTTCGGGTGTTATAAACTCTCGTGGTGTGACGGGCGGTGTGTACAAGACCCGGGAACGTATTCACCGCGGCATGCTGATCCGCGATTACTAGCAATTCCGACTTCATGCAGGCGAGTTGCAGCCTGCAATCCGAACTGAGACCGGCTTTTTAGGATTCGTTCCACCTCGCGGCTTCACAGCCCGTTGTACCGGCCATTGTAGTACGTGTGTAGCCCAGGTCATAAGGGGCATGATGATTTGACGTCATCCCCACCTTCCTCCGGTTTATCACCGGCAGTCACCTTAGAGTGCCCACCCGAAGTGCTGGCAACTAAGATCAAGGGTTGCGCTCGTTGCGGGACTTAACCCAACATCTCACGACACGAGCTGACGACAACCATGCACCACCTGTCTCCTCTGTCCCGAAGGAAAGATACATCTCTGTACCGATCAGAGGGATGTCAAGACCTGGTAAGGTTCTTCGCGTTGCTTCGAATTAAACCACATACTCCACTGCTTGTGCGGGTCCCCGTCAATTCCTTTGAGTTTCAGTCTTGCGACCGTACTCCCCAGGCGGAGTGCTTAATGTGTTAACTTCGGCACCAAGGGTATCGAAACCCCTAACACCTAGCACTCATCGTTTACGGCGTGGACTACCAGGGTATCTAATCCTGTTTGCTCCCCACGCTTTCGCGCCTCAGCGTCAGTTACAGCCCAGAGAGTCGCCTTCGCCACTGGTGTTCCTCCACATATCTACGCATTTCACCGCTACACGTGGAATTCCACTCTCCTCTTCTGCACTCAAGTCACCCAGTTTCCAGTGCGATCCGGGGTTGAGCCCCGGGATTAAACACCAGACTTAAATGACCGCCTGCGCGCGCTTTACGCCCAATAATTCCGGACAACGCTTGCCCCCTACGTATTACCGCGGCTGCTGGCACGTAGTTAGCCGGGGCTTTCTTCTCAGGTACCGTCACCTTGAGAGCAGTTACTCTCCCAAGCGTTCTTCCCTGGCAACAGAGCTTTACGATCCGAAAACCTTCATCACTCACGCGGCATTGCTCCGTCAGGCTTTCGCCCATTGCGGAAGATTCCCTACTGCTGCCTCCCGTAGGAGTCTGGGCCGTGTCTCAGTCCCAGTGTGGCCGATCACCCTCTCAGGTCGGCTACGCATCGTCGCCTTGGTGAGCCGTTACCCCACCAACTAGCTAATGCGCCGCAGGCCCATCCCCAAGTGACAGATTGCTCCGTCTTTCCAGTTCTCTTCAGGAGAAGAAAACAACTATTCGGTATTAGCTACCGTTTCCGGTAGTTGTCCCAAACTTGAGGGCAGGTTGCCTACGTGTTACTCACCCGTCCGCCGCTAACTATCAGAGAAGCAAGCTTCTCATCAAGTCCGCTCGACTTGCATGTATTAGGCATGCCGCCAGCGTTCGTCCTGAGCCAGGATCAAACTCTCCAATAAAGTATTGAAAAGAGCGATATGCTCATTTTGAAACTGACGAGATTAAAAATCTCATTTGTGCTTTGAAATCATACAGTCCGAAGACTTGTACAGATTTCTCAGCGTCGATCTTGCAAGCAAGATCGTTACTCACTCGTTGTTCAGTTTTCAAAGATCAAACTCATTTGTGTTACTCTTTTTCGTCTTAACCGTGTTTTCGGCGGCGACTTAAATAATGTATCACATTTCGTTTGTTTTCGTCAAGAACTTTTTTTAATTTCTTTTTTTGAAGCTTTTAGTTCTTTGCTAATTCCTATGCAGAATTTATCATTTGTTGACGATAATCTCGTTTGAGGAACGGAATATAATGTATCATATTTCCTGAATAAGAGTCAACCTCTTTTTATAAATTATTAAACAAACAAAAAAGGAAGGTTTCCCCTCCCACTTTATCAACCATATAACGGGAAGGGTTTACGAGTAGTTACGCCTCAATCCAATAGCGGATTTCCCGTCCATCTCCTCCTATAAAGGATGGCCATCCTGCCGATTCTTTTACTATAGAACGAAACACCAGCTTACGAAGAATGAGTGGCAGATCCTCCCTTACAAATCTCAACTGTGGATGATGGACAAGTTCATCCATACTCCACGGTTCCCTTCGACTTCCCAGCACACGCAGAAGCAATCCAGAGCAATCGCTCATTTTGGACATCACTGAGAATTCACAAGCAAGCAGTACAAGCTCGACTCTCTGTTCCAGCGTCTCCGAGCTTACTGTGAGCTCCTGATAGAGCTTCCACAAGGCACGATCCAGACTCTGCACATGTGTCCAGACGGCATGATCCGGGTAGATCCCCTGTTCAATAAGTACAATTCTTGCCCAGTTCCCTAGAGCCTCAAGCACATTGTAATAGGCATCAACAACATGGCCCTCTTGAATGTAACGTTTGGCTTCCACATACATTCTCAAAAAACTGGCGAATTCGTGTAGCAGCTTTTGCTCACGCAATTCGGTTCCAAAAGCAGATAGCTCCTCTCGCAAATCGCTCAAGGCGTTATCCGCTTCCCAGATGATCTCACCTTCAATAAGGCACTGCATGATGTTATTGTTATCCCCCGTAATTACACTGCTCTGCAGCTCATGACGGCTGACATAGATCATTTGATAACGAAGATCACCATATTTGTAGTGTCCAACCTTCGATACCAACTGGTGGGTATTATGAACAACAAGTACGAGCAATTCAAAATCCTGGATTAGGGAGCCGTGGAATCGCTCTCCCGAGTGGGAATAAGCGATAGCCCCAACTGCCCCTGTCTCTTCCGACTGTTCGGACAAAAAAGCAAGGTTCTTTAGTTCCACGATTCCCTCCATACAATTCATGGCAGATAAGCGCCAAGTCAGTTATAATGTAATTCTACATGCAGATTGAAGTTTCCTTCTTATCCAGGTCCGATACTACTCATACGAATGGAGCATTTTTCATGATTTTTAAATCAGCAAAAATTAATGCTTTTCGCACTTGGGGACTACTACTTACCATGCTAGGCATGGGCCTAATGGTACTGGGAACTGCCGGAATTGTGTTCTGGGGACACGCGGGCAAAGTATTTGCCGCTGTGGGACTCGTCATCGGCCTAATTGCCATGATGGCTAGTCTGGCCATTTATTTCTGGGCTGGCATGCTTTCCACAAGCGCAGTACAAGTGGACTGTCCGGAATGTGGCAAGTTAACCAAAATGCTCGGCAAGACGGATCGTTGTATGTTCTGTCACACCATCCTTACCCTGGACCCTAATCAGGCCAATACAACCAGTTCACAACTGAAAGCGCATTCCACACCTCCATCCCCTTCCGACACAGATCATGGCATGAGTTCCAACAGCTAGATGTTCTTTTCATCAAAGCCCAGAGACAGAAAAAAGGCCCGGTATCTTCACCGGACCTTTTTTTGAATTTCAGAAAGACTTTTAAATTAATTAATATATAAGTTCAATAGAGCTATTTCATGTTTATTTCGAATACCCTGCGTGTTTTAACGTCTCCCATGCCGATGCATCGGCGAAGCTTCGATTCCATGCAGCTACTCCGCCCAATTTCAACGAAGCAACCAAATCAACACGTGCCTGAAGCGAAACGGCATCTTCTATCCAGATTTTCTTAGTGGCCCCATCCTCGGAATATTCCACATAATTCTGTCCGCTTTGTTTATCCAGAACAGGTTTGAGTTTCTTTTCCTTGATCAGGTCTGTGACGGTGCTCATGCCTACCGCTTTGGAAGACACTTTCACTTCTCCTTGATCATTGGTCTCTTCCGTCCAAATTCGAGTATATAGCGGCACAGCCATAATCAATTTGTTCGATGGTACTTCATCCTCTTCCAGGATCCGTCTCATAGAAGACTCGGTCCAAGGAAGCGAGGCAACCGAACCGGCCTTTGGACTGGCAGCCCAATGCTCATCATACGCCATAACGACAATATAATCGGCAAAAGAGCCTAACGAGCGACGATCCAGAAAAGCAGACCACATCTCACTGTTCGATTTCGGCGTCACATCAACTGAGAGCATCAAGCCATGAATGCGCGCCATCGCTTTGATTTCGCGGACAAATTGAGTGATATTCGGTCCATCATCTGTATAGACGTTCTCAAAATCAATGTTAATGCCGTCCAAATGATAGGTCTGTGCATACTCCAGCATCTGCTCAATAATATGCGTACGTGTCTCATATGAGGCAACGGCTTCTTTCGTAATATCCGGATCAAAGCTGTTATCCATCAAGCCCCACACTTCCATGCCGGAATGGTGAGCCCAGTTGACGTATGCTTTATCCCCTTTGCTTTTTACGTTGCCTTGTCCATCTGTAATATGGAACCACGTGGGACTGACCACATTAACTCCAGGCATCTTGCCAATTGAAGCCACATCAGGCTGTCGATTGTATACAGCTTCCCAAACCAGGTTGACCGGTTTATTCTGCCACTTTTTCTCCGCCGCAGTCAGTGTGAATTTTGGCTTGTCCAGTTCCTTTTTCTCCGTAAGGGTGACATACTTATTAGCCACATAACCGGCATAACCATTATCCAACTGAACAAAGCTCTGGTCATCTCCTGTTTGCCATACTCTTACTCGTGCGTCCTGCTCCATATCAGCAATGATGGGAGAAGATTCTCCCCCGCGTTTGTATAGTGGAACCGTTTTGTCCACCTTGGAAGACAATGTATCAATCTCTGCATACTGAATGGTGTCACCTCCACGCATCAGTAGCACTGCACCCGTTATAGCATCTTCCTGTATCGCTATCCCATATACTTCTTTTAATGGTTTGAGCGGAATATAAGCTTCGCCCCCAACCACCTCCGGTTTAACCGTCATGGGATAATCTCGATGATTAAGTTCCGCCTTCGTACTGCCTTCCTTCATATGGAGCACTCGCTGCGGTGTTGCAATAATGATATCTCCTGTGCCAGCTTCATAACGTATTCCGGAATCGATCGCCTCTTGCAGCACCGATACAGGCAACTTAAGCTGATCCCCCGTTCCTGAAGCCTCACCATCCATCAGTTGTCCGTCCACAAAAATAGGTTGGTTCATTCCAATCCAGTCGGGGTCTTCGTGAATCTGATTAAGCCAAACATTCGTTACTAGCCAATAAGCACCGCCTGCAATAACACAGGCAGCCAAAAATCCAGGCCAGAACGAGCGGCGCTTCTGACGTGTATATCTGCTTTTTCTACTCAAACGTCTACCTCCGTTAATCATGCTGAATCATGAAATATCTAACCTGCTGAGACTATATACATTCTATCGTCCTAAAAACAAAAAACGTGAAGAATCCAATCTGAATTCTGCACGTTAATATTGTAATTCAACTCTCTTAATCCCTGCAACTTTTACAAACACCATAAACTTCCAATCGGTGACCATGTACTTCAAATCCTGTACTTGACTCCGCCTGGAGCTCCACGCTTTTTAGCGAAGGATAACTAAAATCTTCGATCTTGCCGCATTTATCGCAGATAACATGGTAATGATCCGTCACATTGGCATCGAAGCGACTTGAGTTATCTCCGTATGTCAACTCCCGGACCATGCCCGCTTCCAGAAACATCTTCAAATTGTTATATACAGTCGCCACGCTCATACTGGGAAACTGGGGTTCAAGCGCACGGTAAATTTCATCGGCAGTCGGATGCCCCATGGATTCCATCAGATAGTTCAATATGGCATGACGCTGGGGTGTAATACGGACACCGGTCGTTTTCAGATGCTCCAACGCATGTTGGACACGTGTTGCCATAAAACCCACCGCCTTACCTTTCATTACTCTGCAGAGACAGAATGTATGATCACTGTTCTCTTCATTCAGAGTTGATCCTCGGCTGGAACAACGACTTACATTTTCCTGCCGTGTAACCTTGCCAGTTTATATTTATTGTACGGCGATTGCAAGTTTATTGTCAACGCGTCAGTCAGGGAACTTCGGACGTTTGGTCTTGGGAATTCTGTCCGTCTTCGGTCATTTGTTCCAAGTTATCATCCGTATCTTCCGAATCCAGTGAATTCGTTCCAACAGGAGGCACTGCAGGATTACGATCAATAGTGAGGTCGCTGTTTCCCTCAACTTTAACCGTATACTCTCCTTCACCAAGCTGGCCCTCAATCGTTTTATTCTTCACTTTAAACGGCAGATCCGTTTGCAGATCTCCATAACTGCTGGAACCACTGAGGCTATAATCCCCCCGCTCCGGAAGCAGAATGTTAATAGCACCTACAGCGCTATAAACGTCCCAGTCACCGCCTACTTTGGCGGATACAATACTTATACTACCATTGAGGGATTGAGCTTTGACTGCCAAACTTGCGCCGTCTACACTGATATTTCCGTTTCGGGTATCCGCCGTGATCTCTCCGACGGAGTCCGTGATGCTAATACTTCCGACTTGTGTAGTCAGATTCACATTTCCAGAAACCCCACGGGCCTTCATGTCGCCTCGATTACTGTTCAAGTCCACATTTCCGATCGCATTTGCCACAACGACATCACCATTCAGCGTTTTACCGGAAATATCACCTACCGCATTCGTAATTCGTATACGTCCATTTCCGGTCTCGGCCAAAATAGTACTAATGGCCTCCGGACGATTCAACAGTATGGCTCCATTGGACGTTCGAATATCGAGATTAAAACGACGATCATCCGGGATCGTTATGGTGATATTCATCCGCGGCTGTGTTTTCTCGTTCTCTCCATACGTTTTGCCTGTAGTCTTGATATGAATCACTTTTGTCCCGTCTGCCTCAACAAAGGAAGCGTCCGCTACTGCTTTGGCCTGTACTTCAGTTGTCTGATCCACCCAAACTACCGTGCGCACTTCAATCTCTTCTGTGTCCCCCCGCTGTATCGAGATATCCCCGTTAACTCCCTCAACTACAAGGTCCGACGTATCCATACCTACAGGCACCCGAATCGTGCCCTTATCTTCCATATATCCTGCTGCCTGACTATAATCCATGGATGCTGCTCCCAGATTAAGACTCACCCTGTTCCACAAATGCATATAGTGATCCTGCTCTGAAACGATAAATACAGAAGCCGTCAGGACAAGGGACGTCAGGATGCCCTTCGCATCGGGTCTAAAGCGCATTTTAATTTTCTCACCTTGGTTGTCTGAAGCTGCATTCCCTCTTCGACGTGTCACTAAGAACAACAGTATGTATTCTACACCTAACACAACGAGCAAGAGGGGCCACCAATCGACCATCTCATATACATAGTCCGTTCCCCACCGTTTATCCAAAATCAACAGCACACCGACAGCTACGAGTAAGGCGGCAGCCGTATAGCGGCCGACCCGGACTTTACGGTTCATGGCTATCCCTCCTTGAATAGTTCACACTAGATTTTCTTCTTGCGAAGCATGACCCAGATTTCCCGTCCGAAAAGGATTAGTCCTCCTGCGATCATCAGAACAGCAAAAGTGTATCCGCCATAGACAGCGATTAGCTCTTTAAACCAACGTGGTTTACGAAAGAACAATACCAGCAGCGATCCCCCTACAATCAGAAGCAACCCAAACGAAATGCCTCTCTCCCACACCATCATGGCTTCCCCTGCAGAACGATCATTAGGGATGGGCTTGTCCGAGCTATTATGGGTAACCGCTCTTCTCCTGCGCATCATCACCCAGTCCGCAGATTGTAATACGTCGAATACATTGTAAAAGTAAATCACCGGAATAAACAACGCCAGCAGGATAAGCAATGGTACATTGATCTGTATTCCAATAGTTGAGAAGTACAAGAGTGCTGACAGGTCCAGAAGCACAAGCATCATGAAAGTCAGACCTCTCATGTATAATCGGAGATAAATATGGCCCAGACCCGGAATAACCGCACTTAGCAACCCGGCAATAAACTTGTGAGTCCGATTTCGGACAGGTTTTCTGCGCGTTCCGCTGGAATTATTGTTCGACTGACGTTTCCGTTTCATAAACGACTCCTTTCTTCCGGGGCTGACGTTCCCGCTCTTCATGCATTTGGTTAGATAGTACCCTAAAGAGCCAGGAGAGTAACTGGAAGAAATATGGTTATGAGCAAAAACCCTCCGGCACTACAGGCCTCAGAGGGTTTAATTCATTTATTCGACTGACACTTTCGTTACATGTTCCCACTGTCTTAACTTGGATACGAGCTGCACTGCACTGAACTCATGCGGCATGTAAACATGCAACACAATTTCAATTTTGCGTTCAACCGATATCATTTCTGCATAAGCCAAATCCTGCTCATTAACCGTTATTTTACGGATTTTGATCTTCTCCTGCTCCATAAATGAAGATACCTGTTCCAGGAAACCGGGCTCAGACAAGGTATGAAGTGTAACGACATGCAGTTTGTTTCCCCGTATATACCTAAGCTCCAACTTATTGAATACCCAGAGGTTAAGTAATACCAAGACTGTTGACACGATAGAGGCAAAAAAGAATCCCGCGCCTGTTGCCAGTCCGATGGCTGCCACAACCCAAATGGAAGCTGCCGTTGTCAGTCCGGTAATCGACTTGCCGGTAAAAAGAATCGTGCCCGCTCCAAGAAACCCAACGCCTGTAATAACGGCTGTAGCCAGACGGGCCGGATCAATCCTTACGTTTAATTCATTTGCAAAATCTTTAAAACCATAAATAGACAACATCATGATTAGTGCAGATCCAAGGCACACCAGAATATGGGTACGCAGACCGGCAGCATGATTGGAACGCTCCCGCTCCAGGCCTACAAGCCCTCCAAGCAGCATAGCCAGTAATAATCGTAATAAAATGTGCCACTCATCTATTAACCAGGGATTGCCCAAAGCCGGTATTCCTCCTCCAAGTTGTTCACATCATTAATCTTTATTCTTATGAAATGTCGTTAATTCCACTCCAGGTGCAATCTGTACAACTTCCACGGGTTTAAAACCGAACTTGGTATACAATTTCACGGCTGGCTGGTTCAACGTTCCTGTGGAAACGATATAACGAGGGAGATCCGGATACTGCTCAAACACATACGTCATCAAAGCAGCAGCAATTCCTTTACGAAAATGATCAGGATGCACCATCATTCGTGTAATCGTCAACGTATTGATCTCTTCCTCATCCACTGCAACCGCACCAAGCAATTCGCCATCCGTGTCCAGATAGCCATAGAAAGTCTCTCCACAATTCTGCAGCGTCTCCATCGTATCCATCAAAGGTGGAATTTCCTGAAACCCGATGATTTCGGCTTCAAGCCGATAAGCTACATGCTGCAGTCGCCAGAGCTGACCTACTGTCTCCAGATCACTCAATGACAAAGATTGAATCTTCATAACCTACCTCATCTCCTTCATACGTCCACTGAATCCAGACAATAAAATCAAACTTGTGCCCCTAACAAAAAGAGGCTGTCACAGGGACGAGCCTCTTTCTGTCCGGCCTCACCGGATGGATTAGCGGTTCAGTACATCTGTAAGCAGTTGATTGGCTAGTCCCGGATTGGCTTTGCCTTTGCTTTCTTTCATGACTTGACCAACGAGGAAGCCAATGGCCTTCTGCTTACCAGCCTTGTAATCTTCCACGGATTGTGGGTTGTTTGCTACAACCTGCTCCACAATGGCGAGAATGGCACCTGAGTCACTAATCTGGACCAGACCTTTTTCTTCAACGATTTGCTGTGGAAGCTTGCCGCTCTCGAGCATTTCCTTAAATACCGTTTTGGCGATTTTACTGTTAATTGTACCTTTTTCAAGCAGTCCAATCATCTCGCCCAGACCTTGGCCAGTCAGTGGCACCTGAGTCAATTCAAGGTTGCTGGTATTCAAATAACCAAGCAAATCACCCATAATCCAGTTGGATACGGCTTTGGCATCCTTGGTGTATTTCAGACTGTCTTCAAAAAGATCAGCGACCGCTTTGGAAGAGGTAATAACCTCCGCATCATAATTAGGCAGTCCATAATCAGCGGTATAACGGGCTTTACGCTCGTCCGGAAGCTCCGGTATGGAAGCTCTGATCCGTTCTTTCCAGGCTGCATCGATATGCAGCTTCACCAAGTCCGGGTCTGGGAAATAACGATAGTCATGCGCTTGCTCTTTACCACGCATCGACAGTGTTTTCCCTTGAGCCTCATCCCAGCGACGAGTTTCCTGAACCACTTCACCGCCGTCGTCCAGAATTTCCGCTTGGCGATACTGTTCATATTCCAGACCACGCTGAACGCCGCGGAAGGAGTTCATGTTTTTCAGTTCGGCTCTCGTTCCAAGCTTCTCCTGTCCATGCGGACGCAAACTAATGTTGGCATCACAACGCAGTGACCCTTCTTCCATCTTCACGTCAGATACATCACAGTACTGCATGATGGCACGCAATTTCTCCAGATATGCACGCGCTTCTTCCGGAGAAGAAATCTCCGGCTCGGAGACAATCTCCACCAGCGGGGTACCAACACGGTTGAAATCGACCAATGAAGCATAGCCGCCGTCAACGTGGGTAAGCTTCCCTGCATCTTCTTCCAGATGAAGACGCGTAATGCCGATTCGCTTCGTTTCACCGTTGACTTCTATATCGATCCAGCCGTTCTCACCGATCGGTTGATCGAATTGTGAGATCTGATAAGCTTTCGGAGAATCGGGGTAGAAGTAGTTTTTGCGATCAAACTTGCTGACATCAGCAATGGTGCAGTTAAGGGCCATGGCCGCTTTCATCGCGTAATCTACAGCTTGGCGATTCAATACAGGCAATACGCCTGGATGTCCGAGACAGACCGGACAAGTATGTGTATTTGGCGGTGCTCCAAAGGCAGTGGAGCAACCGCAAAAGATTTTGGAGTTTGTATGCAACTCGACATGGACTTCAAGTCCAACGACCGTTTCATATTTAGATGCGGACATTTCTATATTCCTCCGTTCCGGGCAGTCTACAGCTGCGGACGCTGCTTGTGGAATTCCGTATTTTGTTCAAACGCATGCGCTACGCGCAGTACGGTCGTTTCATCAAAAGCTTTACCGATAATTTGCATGCCGACAGGTAGGCCATCCGAGAATCCGCAAGGGATGCTGACTGCAGGTACACCAGCCAGGCTGACTGGAATGGTTAGAATGTCGTTGAGATACATCGTAAGTGGGTCATCGACTTGGGAACCAAGTTTGAATGCTGTTGTTGGCGCAGTTGGTCCAATGATGACATCATATTTGGCAAATACGTCGTCGAAATCCTGTTTGATCAACGTACGGACTTTTTGAGCTTTCAAATAATACGCATCGTAGTAACCCGAGCTGAGTGCATAGGTTCCAAGCATAATGCGTCGTTTCACTTCGGGACCAAAACCTTGACTGCGGGACTGATGGTACAGGTCCAGCAAGTTTTCCGGATTGTCTGCACGGACACCATAACGCACGCCGTCGAAACGAGCCAGGTTCGAAGAAGCCTCTGAGGAAGCGAGCAGATAATACGTAGCCACCGCATATTCGGTATGCGGAAGGGATACTTCTTCCCATGTTGCACCGAGTCCTTCGAGGACTTTCAGGGCAGACAGGACTGTTTCTTTAACTTGAGGATCAACGCCTTCTCCAATGTATTCCTTTGGAACAGCAATGCGAAGTCCTTTGACGTCCCCTGTCAGTCCGCTCAAGTAATCTGGGATATCCACTTTCGCGGATGTCGAATCTTTGGCGTCATAACCAGCAATGGCTTGCAGCACATAGGCAGAATCCTCGACATTTTTCGTCAGAGGTCCAATCTGATCCAGGGAGGATGCGAATGCAACCAGACCAAAGCGGGAAACGAGTCCGTAGGTAGGTTTCAATCCGACAACGCCGCAATAGGATGCAGGCTGTCTGATGGAGCCCCCAGTATCTGATCCCAATGTGAAATAAGCTTCTCCTGCCGCAACAGCCGCAGCAGATCCACCACTTGAGCCGCCTGGAACACGATCGAGTGCCCAAGGGTTACGTACAGGGTAGAAGCTTGAATTTTCATTGGAGCCGCCCATGGCGAATTCGTCCATGTTCAACTTCCCGATCGTCACGGTATCCGCCGCTTTCAGCTTCTCGACAACCGTTGCATCATATACCGGGTCGAAGTTGCGCAAAAACTGGCTGCCGCATGTTGTGCGCAGTCCGTTCGTAACGATGTTGTCCTTAATGCCGACTGGCAGACCGAAAAGTAAACCTTTCTCCTCACCGCTGACGAGACGATCATCCAGTTGACGTGCACGTGCACGTGCTTGTTCTTCATCCAGCGCCAGATAAGCCTTAACCTTTTCATCCCGTTCACCAATGTTCTGATATGCCTGATTCACCAGATCGCTGACCGACAGCTCCTTGGCGTACAGCTTGTTATGTATCTCCGGCAACGATTGTTCAAATAAACTCACGTAATTCGTCCTCCTTCCGGTTATCCGTTATTCCATTACAGCAGGCACTTTGAATTGCCCTTCTTCTTCTTCTGGTGCATTGCGCATGACCTGTTCAATCGACAGACTTTCCTTCGTCTCATCTTCACGCATCACATTGCTGACGTGCAGCACGTGAGTGGTTGGCTCAATGTTCTCTGTATCCAGTTCATTCAGCTTCTCAGCATATTTTAAAATCGCGTTCAGCTGTCCAGTCAGGGTCTGCTCTTCTTCGGCAGTCAAATTAAGCCGGGCCAGCTTGGCCACATGCTGAACGTCATTATTCGAAATACTCATTTCCGGATGCCTCCTTCATTCGTTCTAATTCCTGAAACCGCCAAAACGAATCGTTCGTTTAACGGGCTAAAGTCCCAAGATAACTTTTTTCATTATAGGTGAGATAGTTCGACAATTCAATGCAAATGACCCGAGTTACCGAATATGCAAAATAACCCCATAACAATGGAGTCTTCCTTTAATGCAAATTTCAAAACCTAATTAACTGAATTTTCACACGCATAACCAGTATAATGAGGGCTTCAACGTTCATACGTTCCAATCTAATCAAAAAAGAGCCGGCATCAGCCGACTCTTAAAATTCTAAATCCATGCACGCAGGTTAACCTGCTTTATAAAATCCGCCTGTGACATAACATCGTTCGCGGTTTCCTCTTCCTCTTCCACAGCTTGAAAATCTCCGTTCATCAGATGATGAAACAGTTTCTCATTGTGTGTCGCAAGGGCGTAATCTATCAACGCTTCTCGCTCGACCCGCTCAGCTTCCTGCTTCAGCAGAACCTCTTCTAGATCGACGTCGCCGGATGGAACAAAAAAGTTCCGATTCACCTGCGGCACTCGAAGCACGTAATCGAACGCATTGTCCGGATTCCGGTCATAAGCGATGATGAAACCATATTCCCCCACAGGAAGATTCTGCTCAAACGCATCCGCGACGATGACAACCTTCTCTCCTAATCGCAGCATCGTCTAACCTCCTGGTAGTCTATCTTTTTATTATTTGTATAGTCTACTAGAAAAGAATAGCGATGTCTACGATTACTAGAATTAAACAAAACATTTGTGCAAAATCTTTTTTCCATGTCGCAAACTCATTATTTGCCCGATGTTTGCTTAGGAGTCCTGCGGTCTGCTCGGATCACAACGAACCAATATATGATCAAAGGTGTGGGGAATCCGGTGATGCCCCACAATCCCCATAACCAGGGGAAACGGTCACGCCTTCGTGCATCCTGAAAGATCCATGTTCCCTGTATCAGCAAAAGAATGGCAATCAGAATAAGCCATATGAGCGGAATTTCATTTAAAGGATAATGCAGATCATTCATGACGAGTCTCCTTCCGGCGTCGCCCTGACCAGATTGCTGCCACGGCAATCGCTGCGCACAAGCTAATAGCCTGGATACCCAAATATAGAGCTGGAGCCGAATGGAACAATAAGGCACCAAAAGCGATAATGAACAATCCCACAATCCAGAACAAGATCATTTCGATCCGATTGGCTCGTCGTCTCATTTGTCTTCGTTCCTTGACTTGGGCTTCAATTGAGGCTAATGAAGGAATATTTACAGGTTCATACGCATCATCGAGCACTTTCAACTGTTGTTGCATCCGCATCAGAATCTCTTGTTCATCCTGTTCTTCAGATCCACTCATGCTCATCCCAGCTCCTTTCTCAATTGACGAAGGCCATAGGCAGTTCGAGACTTCGCCGTTCCGGATGGAATACCAAGCATTTCACCAATTTCATCATAGCCATAACCATAATAATGCTTCAGCAGGACGGCAATACGATGTTCTGGGGTTAACCTTGTCATAGCATCCATCACATCTGTCCATTCTTCATTCCGGCTCTCAAATTGCCATCGCAATTTTCGTACAGCCTGATTACGAATTGCTTCCAGCCAAATCTGTTCTCTTCGCCTGCGTCTAGTCTTGTCGATATATATACGGGTGGCAATCGTAATCATCCATGACGAAAAGGCAGACGAGCCATCGTATCTATGAATATTTTCCATACATCGAATCATTGTATCCTGCACCGTCTCCTCGGCAACGTTGGGGTCCATCGTTACTTTGACAAGATACTTATACACAAAAGCGTAATGACGCTGCAGCAGTTCTGCCAGTGCACTGTCATCTCCCTGTATCGCTCTCTGTACCTCTTCCAGTTCGGCTGCCTCCATCTGAATCATCACCTGCTCTCCGCTCAGTCTTATGTTATTACGACAGGCTCTGCAGAAACGTTCAATTCAATCCAAAAAAAATCTGAAGCCGACAATTTCCCGGGCAATCAGACTTCATTTCGGTAATCTTGCAGTTTGTCGAACCACGGTTGGTTGCGGGCTCCGCTGCTTAATAAACGACTTCTCCAGATATTTTGCTGTTGATCTTTGATTGGATTCATCTCATTATTCATGTAGTTATGTAGTTGAGGACGCTGGTTAACTGCTTCTATTCTGCTACTTTCCATTGCTCGACGGTTTTCTTCGATGATCACATGCTCGGCACGTTGTCCCAACTGAATCACTCGCTTTTTCTCCACTTCTATTTCCTCGCTCTCATTAGCTATTGTTTCATAATTCTTCTGACTATTATCATCTCAAGCTTATTATAATTCGACTGACTAAATGGACTAGAACAATCTTCTGTAGATACTTGTCAACGATCTGTATGTAGGGCTAAACGGGATGTAACTTTGATAAAAAAGAGGCTGAAAACAAAAAAAGAACGCAAACCGGGTATAGACCACAGTCTGCGTGCTTCGCAAGTTAGGGTGTTTCTTTTTATTGCTTCAGTTAGATGGTGCTTAAACGCTTGTAACAACTAATTGCTATTCTAATGAAAAAGTTGTCACTTGTCCAGACTTTCTTCACATAAATTGTCGGATCATCTTGCAGACACGTAAGGATTGTTCTTCTTCTCATAACCGATTGTCGTTTTGGGACCATGACCTGGATACACTTTGACCTCATCCGAGAAGGTGTATAACTTGTTCTGGATCGAATCAATCAGATCCCGTTCACGGCCTCCGGTCAGATCCGTTCTGCCTACACCCATACGGAACAGAACATCACCTGCAAACAGATCATCACCACATAGCAGACTTACACTGCCTGGTGAGTGTCCCGGTGTATGGTACACTTTGAACGTATGGCCAATAAAGTTCAAAGTCTGCCCTTCGTCCATGGCATATTCAGCTGGATCTGTCGAAAGCGGCGGGGTAGCCTGAGGCCAGTTCAAAGAACCATTCAATTTCGGCGTCGTGAGCCAATCGCTCTCCAAGTCATGCAAATAAACGGGACAGCCTTTCAATTTGCGAATTTCATCCACGCCACCCATGTGATCAAAATGCGCGTGAGTTAGCAGGATCGCTTCGATCTCCAGGTCCTGAATGGCTTTGAGTAATGGGCCCGGATTCATTCCCGGGTCAATGATTACGGCTTTACCTGGATCATCACCCTGCAACAGATACGCATTGGTCTGGAGCGGTCCCAATGAAAATGTACGAATGTTAAGCATATCGGCTTAGTAACCCGAAATCAGTTCACGCAACTCACGAATAATCGCTGCATTTGACTCCGTTCCTTCCCCATAACGTTTCCCAATCTCTTGACGTGCAACAGCCAAATTATCCTGATAATCTGCCGCTTCACGGTCCGGGTTGAGACGTTTGAATTCAACCATAACTTCCTGCACATGTTGCGGACGAGGCCCCCATTGACCCAGTACATGTCCGCCCGTATCTGCAAAAATAACGACAGGGACAGAGCGTCCGCCCATCGTAAGGAACTCATCCATCACTTCAGGGTGATTTTCCAAAATAAGAACTTCTGTCGGAATGCCGGAGATTTCCAGCGCCTGGAACACGACCGGAACATTACGTACCACATCGCCACACCAGTCAGCAGCCAAAATTAACACACGCAAATCATCGCGGTGATTCAGGCTTTCGAAAAATTCACGATCATCCTCGCTTGGCCATGCAAAGCTGTCGTAGTTTGCCTGAAACTCACTTTGGTTCTTCGTCATGCTCTCAATGAATTCTTTCGGTGGCAGACCTTTACCGAATTTGTGAGACAAGTTTGGTTTTCCCATAACTAGACACTTCCCTTCTTTTTACGAACATTCATCCATTTAATAAGTACATAAACAATCATAAGTGCAAGAGCAACGAGCAGAATCGGCATAATATAAGGTGCCGCTTTCTCGTTGATATGTTGCCATTGATCTCCAAGTATCATCCCTAAATATATAAACAATGCAGACCAAGGTATAACAGCGAGGGTTGTCAGCAAAATAAATCGACCCGTATGCATTTTGGATATACCGGCAGGAATCGATATGGCATGTCTTACGACCGGAACAAAACGCGCCGTGAAAATGACACCTGTCCCATACTTGCGGAACCACTCTTCGGAATGGTCGATGTGCTTTTTCTGGATCAATATGTATTTTCCGTAGCGTTCAAGTACAGGTCTTCCGCCATAACGGCCAATCCAGTAAATAAATAGCTGGGCTATGACACCGCCCACGGTACCAAAAATCATTGCACCGAAAAAATTAATATGGCCTTGTGAAACGAGAAAACCTCCATATGCCAGTACAATTTCACTCGGAATAACTTCAAGCATTAGTCCAAGCATAATTCCAAAGTATCCAAGACTCTGAATCCAATCGAATAATTGATTGACAATGTTATGAATAACGTCCATCTCGACCCTCTTTCTTCATCCTGATTGGCAGTGCCCTTCCACACCATGGATGTTCGTCCCTATTTTATCACAGGCATGTAGCTGTTGCTACTTCCCCCGTTTGGGATAGTGTCCCGCAAGCAGCCGTTTGCATATGGTATCGGGAGAGGAGCGTGAGAAGATGTCATTCAAATCAGCACCCGGTACTCCCCCGGTAAAACATAACACCCCAGGCCAGAAACTGCCTTCTGCCCGAGGTATCCGAAGAGCATGCAGCAAAGAGCTGTATCGAACAGCCAAAAAGTTAAAGGTATATATCTCCCCCGAGCTGATGAAGCAAGCGGAAGAATTGTATTATGGGAAGGTCATCGCCAATCTGCTCTGGATCGGAGAAAATCGGGATAATCGCAAAAAATTATGCGAATGGTGGAACGCGGATGTCAGCTTAGAAATTGCGACTCTATGGGGTGTGGAGGTAGAACCGCTGCAAGCTGCCTTTAAGAATGCGTTTGGCGGATATCGCCTGTAGGTTGGGAGTATGTTGAATCATTGTTTTCATGGAATTTGTTCACTATCGGCGTTGTGTGAGGTCAGATATTCAGGGACTCTTTCTGGTCACTTCTGAAGCAAGTGGACCAAAAGCAAGGAGGCGCAGATTATCCCCATAACGTAATGCTTCTTCTTCAAGCCCAAAACGCCGATCATTTCTCTCCTCCCCTGCTGCCACTTCTTCCGCCAGTTGTCTGTAACGTTCATATATCCTTACTCCAGCAGCAGCGGTCTGCCTCCCTCGTTCAGCATACCCTGCCGCCAGTTCCCTCCGTGATGCCTGTTCCATCCAATACAAGGCTTGGGACTGGCATGACGCGTCAAAACGATTCAGGGCCAGGCCTTGTTCAAAATAGTTCCCGGCCGACTCTCCTCTACCCGATTGAGCGGCTAACCGCCCCAGCTCTCCGTAGAGTTGGGGTGAAACAGGGGAAAAGGACAAGCTCTGCACCAATATGGATTCAGCCTTTTCCGCTGGAAGCGTACGGGACAGAGAGATGGCGATATCCGGTCTGTAGGGGTTGAACTTGTACGCCGAAGTAAGCAGCACCTTTCGTTCAGCACCCCCTGTATCTTTTGACATTGCTAGACGATATTGTTGTTCTGCCGCCACATGTTGTCCAGCAAGCCAGGCTGTCCCGCCAAGCCAAAACATGACGAACAGTCCAGTTAATATCCGTTGAGGCCACGGGCTCAACTGTGGGAAAAAACGGGGGTGTTTTTTGTCAGCCGAGGCATCCAGTAGAGTTGGCGACGAGAGGGCCCAGCCTCCAAGCCAAATAAACATCATCCAAAGGAAGGTGAAGCTCCAGTCAAAGTCCATAGCGCCATGGAGGCCAAAAACAATAACCGAAGGCAGCAGCTGTGGTGCATGCCTCCACATCGTTCGCAAGGTGGAAAAGAACCATCCGGCGATAAGCAGCAACCCGATCACGCCTGTATCAAGGGCCAGATCGAGGAAGCCGTTGTGGACCTCGCCTCCAACATAAGGCGAGGATTGGATGGCGCGAAACATGTTGCGCCATGTCTCTCCCCCGTGGCCCAGCCATGCGGCCTCGGTCCAGAGCTTCAGGGCGTCCCGCCACATCTGAAGGCGGGACAGCCCTGTGCCAACACCAGCCGCCATGCGTTCGGTGGTGGAGGCCACGGCCACAGTGGCGGCGGTGATTGCCGCCAGCACTGTGGCCGTAAGGGCAGCGGCGCGCGCACGAGCGCCGCTGTGCCACAAACGGCACAGCAGCAGCGTGCCGAGCAGCGCAGCTGCCCATGCCCCGGCCAGCGCCAGCAGGCCGGGCACGGGTGCAGGCGCCAGCTGGGCAGCAGCCAGCTGGCGGTAGAGCCAGGCCGCGCACGCCAGGGGCGCGGCCGTGGCCAGCAGCAGCGGCAGGCGGGCACCGCGCCGCTGCAATGCGAAGGCGGCGACCGCGGCGCAGCCGGTCGCCAGCCAAGCGCCGCGCGACTCGCTCAGTAGGAGCGCGGCTTGCGCGGGCATGAGCGGCAGTGCTGCCGCGATGAGCCGCCCGGCCGACAGCGGCCGGGCCATGACGCGTGCGGCGGCAGCCAGCCGCTCCAATGCGTACATGCCAACAACGGCACCGTACGCATTGGGGTACTGCAGCAATCCACCGAGCCGGGCTCCGGCGGAGCTGATCTCGGGGTCAGCGGTTCGCATGACCCCATAAGGCAGCGGCAGCACACCGCACGCGGCAAGTACTCCGCTTAGTACAAGCAGGCCGCCTGCCAATTGCCAGCCGCAGGCAAACCATCGCGCTCCGTTTGCGCGTGAGGCCAGTATGACGGTTAGCAACGCAAATATCGCCAGAAGGCTCCAGCGCAGCATCTCATCCAAGCTTCCCTGTACACTGACAGAGCCCATCCATACATGCAGGCCAAACCAGACTGCCATAGCCAGGGGACAAAGCATCCAGCGGAAATGAGCATACTGCATAATGGCCACATATAGTCGTTTGAGGTAATCCAACCACTGAGCAATCCCTAGCTGCCCTCTCGTCTTCGGTGCATTGAAGCACATAATGAACAAAACAAACCAAATAAGTACACTTCCTGATGCCATCAGTACCATAGGATATACGTCCGTAGCATAAAACAATCCCCTACATAGACATCCTGCCAACAGTAAAGCCACTGCAATTAAACCAAGAACTGCCGTTAATTCCGATTCTGAACTCCACTTAGCCTTCTTATCTGATTTCCCCCCCTTCATGCGTCCCTCTCCTTTTTCCCGTCTCCGTATTCTTCTTAATTAGTTTCAAACAAAAAAAGACAGAAGTCCCCATTAGGGTCTTCTGCCTGATTACATGCCTTTGGCACATTATATATATTTTCACGGGACCCTCTTACCAGTATGTCCCGTCAAAGGCGATGGCAGACGATCTACATCGTCTCAAAGGATCAAGCAACTAAATCATGCATCGCTTTTCATTATCCCGTAAACATTCACATTCAACAGTGATCACAGTGGCTAGCATCTTGGGTGACATCTTTGATAGATTCCCCATTTGAATTCTCTTGGCTCGCATCTGCCCCATGGTTCGGCGCAGCTTCTTTCAGCTTGCCGTCACCTGGAAGCAAGTCCGCACAAGCCCGCTCCAAATAAGGATCTGCGTGAATGAAATCACGGAATGCAGTATATTCATTCCACATGTCAGCAGTCTGCCCAGCCTGGCCTCGTACTGCACGGATTAATATATTTTTCGGCGTATGCTCCATGTCGATAAATTCGAGCAACTGCGTTTTGTATCCCATCAGATCGAGCAGCTTGGCCCGAATGGCATCAGTTGCCAAAGCGGAGAAGCGTTCCTTCAGAATACCGTGTGACAACAACGGATTCATCACGTTGGATTCAATCTGGTCAAACAGCTCGTGCTGACAGCACGGTACAGATAGAATGACCGAAGCGCCCCATCGAACCGCTTTCTCCAAAGCAGCATCGGTTGCTGTATCACAGGCATGCAGCGTTACGACCATATCCACTTCATTCAGCTCGTCGTAGTCAGCGATGTCTCCAACGAGGAACTTCAGGTCACCGTAATGCAATTTGTTTGCCAAATCATTGCAGTGTTCAATAACATCGGCTTTTAAGTCGAGGCCAATAATTTTAAGCGATCTGCGCTGCTGTACGGACAAATAGTGATATAAAGCAAAGGTGAGATAAGACTTCCCGCAACCAAAATCAACAATGGTAAGTGGACGGCCCTCCGGCAGATGCGGGATGACATCCTGTACCATTTCGAGGAAACGGTTGATCTGTCTAAACTTGTCGTACTTGCGAGCCAAAACGCGGCCTTCCTCGCTCATAATCCCCAGCTCGACCAGGAACGAAACGGGAACTCCATCTTCCAGCACATATTGCTTTTTGCGATTATGCGAGAGGTCCACCGCCGTCTTGGAAGGCGACTTGGTCAAGATGGACACTTTATATTTTTTGCTGATCAAAATTTGATAGTCTGCGTCTGTAGTACAGAGCAGACCTTGACGAAACGTCTCTTCGCATAGCAAAGTCATGCGCTCTGCCGCTTCATCCGGAGTCAAATTCTCGTGCAGCACTTTGTTGGTATAATGAAATGCGAATTGATAATGAAGCTGATTCTTGAGCGTTACCGGCTTGACTTGCACTTTCGTATACGAGACATTGTCCCGTCTGCGCAGCTGGCTCCAGGTCGCTGTAATCAGCGAATTCTGTTCAAAGATGTCTTGTATAAGCTTTCGCAATGAATCCACGGGGGTACATCTCACTTTCGGTTTGGTTTGGTCAACCGTTACCATAACACAATTCCGTTCCCTCTCCAAGTTAACGTCCTATTCATCGGTTTAACGGTTCAGCTCGGCAAGCCCCTCTTCCACTTCCTCACGAGGCAAGCCACCTTGTTGCAACTGCTCATCTTCCAGTTGTCTTAACCTTTCATAGAAAGCCTGTACCTCACCCCGATACTGAATAGGATGGCTGTCGTCTACCTGCAGCAGTCTGTACCAGCTATTCTCAGCCTGATCATAACGCCCCTGCTGTTCACGATACAGGGCAAGCTGCTTTTCCGTTCGTGCCGGAAGTTCGTATTGTTTCGTCTGCTTCAATATTCCCTCCACACGATCTGGTGCATCCAGCAGCTTCGGATTAGCCCCATTATTCAGTGCGTACAGGTAAAAATGAAGTGATCTCATCAGACGAATAAGTGCTTCATTCTCCGACTCCATTTTTTCCTGGTCATCTATGCCCTCTACTTTGGCCTTTTCATTATAAATGTACGCCTCTTCTTCGATCAGCCTGGCGGCTTGTTGCAGATTGTCCACTTCAATGACGCCGCGAAAACGGAACATTTCAATGACATCTTCGGCCGGCAGTGAGTTCAGCAGAGATAAATTCAAACCAAACTGCCTACGTAGGAGCTCGTCCAACTCAGACAGAGCCTCCGTGTGTTTTCGCTGTTGTTTGAGTGTAAATACTTTGCCGATCGCTTCTGTCATTTCCTCCATCATGCGGAGCAGATAATCTTTCCTGAACATGCTATGTGCCCCCTCATCATTCGATCGTGTACATTCCAGTTTCACTTGCATGATCCATTCTCATCATTTTAATTCATGCCATGACAAAAAGCCAAAACATGGTCTATGGCTCGTCCTATGCTCTGGCCCTGAACAAATATAAAACCCCTGCCGTTCTTGAGCGAACGTTACAGGGGTTTAGCAAGGTACCGACGCTCCGCCAAGGAGGCGAAATCATCTGATACTCTATTCATGTTCCATTATTACTTCGATAATCCCGTCAAAAATTGTTTAATGACCTGAATTAATTCTTCCGGAGCTTCATACATGCTCATATGTCCTGCTCCAGGAATCACGGCTTGTGTAATATGTGGCTTGTCACTTGTGAATGTACGTTCCGGCGGAATGACGGCATCCTTCTCTCCGGCAACCAGCAGGACAGGAAGCGGTGTAGCGGACAATACATCACGGCGGTCCGGTCGTTCTCGCATAGCCAGTGCAGCTCCAGTTGCCCCTTGCGGTGCAGTCTGGTAACCAATTTCCTTCACACGAGTCACTTGCGTCGATAGCGATTCCACATGTTCTGGTGCAAACAAACCGGGAACCAGCCCATCTACAAAGTGAACAATGCCTTCCGTCTGGATGGTGGATACTGCACGAAGGCGTTTTTCTTTACCCTCTTCACTATCCGGATACGCTGTGGAATGAATCAAGCCGAAGGCATTCAATCGTTCTGGGTGGCGCTGTGCAATAGAAAGTGCGATATATCCGCCCATGGAGTGACCGAGCAGGACAGCCTTGTCCACCTTTAGCTCGTCCATTAATTGCAATACGTCATTGCCCATCTGATCAATGGTATAACTACCTACAGGCGCGTCCGTTTTGCCATGTCCACGCAGATCGGGTACGATGCAACGATAGCTGCGTGCAAGCTCAGGCACCACTTCATCCCAGTAGGATGAACTGCCGCAGTATCCGTGGAGCAAAATGAGTGCTTCTCCCTTACCCTGTTCGGCATAACAAATCGTCGTTCCGTCACACATCACTTTTTCCATATAAATCCCTCTCTCTGCGCGAATTAAATTAATTCAAGTTGTATATTATTAAGCCTGCATATCATTAATGAAACGTTTATCTGTATTTCACTGCTTCGGCGACCGCCTCAGCAATCGTTCGGGACATGCCCATAACAAAATGAAGCGAGGTCATCTGTAGAATGGAATAAGGTCTCGGTCCATTGGCATTCACTACAGCAGCCACGCTGTAATGACCAACTGGCGGCAGCTTGCCGCCAACCGATTTTGCCGGAATAAGTGGATGTTCCGCAAGATAGTATGTACCTGTTGCCTGTTTTGGACCCAGACAAGCATCTATGGCGATGATGGCATGATGTGACGGGACAAGCGCCAGCCTCTTCTCCAGTGTATCAGCATCACAAGGAGAAGCCAGAGTCCCTACAACGTGATTCACTCCATACTCCTGCAGTAGACTGCCTGTCAGTGGGCCCAGTGCATCTCCGGTGGAACGGTCCGTCCCGATACAGACAAAGGTGATTTCATCCGGTGAATGAAGCTTATAGATGTGCTTGAAAAATAATACCAAGTCTTCTCCCTGCACATTTTGGCGGGCTTCCCTACTTTGATGACGAACCAATTCCCGCTTATATGCTGCCAATCTATTTACCTCCTTTACACATGTGCTCCCTACCTGAGGCTCTATGGTTATATTCCTCATTTTACCCGATGCTTGATTTCGCCGCAAAAGCATTGGCCTGGGCCTGTCCAATCATGATACAATGACAACAGTTTCCGATAAGGAAGGGATGGACATAACGATGGATTTAACGCAAGCAAGCGCAGCCAACATGGAATATATGATTGAGGCGATCAAAACGAAGCTGCGGATGGCCAGTGGAGCTGCCATGCAGGCTTCGGCTTTCCCACTTGAGAAGTATGAAGATTTGTTTGACCTGTATGAGATGGTCCTGGGCAAGGAACATCTGAGTATCTCTGAAGTGGAAGCTGTCGCTTCCGAACTGGGTAATCTCCGCAAATCCTAGGCATTGCCCATGGAAAAGAGGACCTGTCCTCCACATCACAGTGGAAACAGGTCCTTTTGCGGTTGTTTTTTCGTCAAGGCAAATCCACCAATACAAATTCAGCAGTCTCGCTGCCTGTACCTGTAATTTGCAGATCACAGCTTTTGCGGATTCGTGCAGCATCACCCGGCTTGAGATTGAAGTTACCATCTGAACATACAATCTCAATGTGACCACTAATCAGAAAGAGATGTGTACGCCTATCTTCATGTTGAGAGTACATTAATTTTTTGCCGGATTCCAGATGGGATAGATAGCAAGTTACATCCTGTGAAATAGGCAATGCTCCTTCGGCTCCTTCTCCCCCTTGTCCCGATACAATCGGACAAAGACGGTTCAGATGCTCCTGAGCCTCCACACGACGATTGGTATACGCTGGCTTCAGCATGCGCTGGGAAGGCAAGAACCACATCTGTATGAAGCGTACCGGTTCATCCTCTGACGGGTTAGTCTCTGAATGTTCTACCCCGGTACCCGCACTCATGACCTGAACCGTTCCCGGTTCCAACAATTGCTCTGTTCCCATGCTGTCCGTATGTTTCAACGTACCTGATATTACATAACTAACAATCTCCAAGTCATGATGTGGATGTCGCTTAAAGCCTTCCTGCGGCATCAGTGTGTTGTCATTATGAGCCAGAAGACAACCAAAATGGGCATTGCTTGGATCATCATAGTCCGCAAAGGAAAAGCTGAATTCACTGTGTATCCAACCTCGATCCGACGTGTGCCTTTCTTCCGATGTCACTACTTTAATCATGTTCATCCACCTCCAAGGGTTTAAAACTGCCGCACTTTCGCAACAGTTCTTGCGTGTATATTTAGAATTCTATAGATTAATACCAGTTGGTATGTCATCTTTACCCGTGGTCCGGGAATTCTAATCACGCCCCTTGCATATGGTTATACGCTTTCTTCTGTTGAGTGAAGCTTGAATTCGCTATCTGCCCGCCCTACGACTTTACCTGCGTCATTCCGAATGTCAGGTGGATATACTTCTGCCAGTCGTTCAATGGTTTTCCGATTGCTATACCCAATCTGCTCCAGAATGGATTGGGCAATAAAGGCCCATTCTTCTTCCGAACCGTCAAGCACTTTGAACGTAATTCCGAGGCGTTCCTTTTTCAGGGCAAAACCAAACACACCCTTGAAACCGCCTTTGGCTACAATGTTGCTGTCTTCAAGCAGCACGGAATCCACACGCTGCGTTCCTCCTACCATTAATGGATATTCGTTCATGGCTCCAGTAATGGTCTCTACCGCGGAGCGTGTAGATGGGTCCTCGATCAGATCCGGGCAAGCCAGCTTCAGATATGCGTTCGACAATGCCGATAACGGCAACGAAAATACCGGAAAGCCGCAGCCATCCGTCCCAAGTTTAATCTCTTTCTGTTCAATCCCTGCCATATAGGCCATGGTCTCCAGAATTTCACGCTGTACTGGATGCTCTGGCTCTGCATAACTTCCCAAATCGGCCTGTTTCATCTGAGTGTATGCGAGAATGCCTAGATGTTTACCGGAGCAGTTGTGGAGAATACGACGCTTCTCTCCTTGAGCACGCAGCCATTGATTCCGGCTTTCTTCATTTAGGGGATAACTCGGTGCGCAAATCAAGCACTCTTCACCCAATCCTATTTTGCTTTCTAACTGCTCCAGCACCTGAATATGCATCGGTTCCGATCGGTGCGAGGAAGACATGATGGCAATTTCCTGAGATGTAAGGCCATAATGACCGGCAATACCAGCCCGAATCCCCGGAATGGCCTGAAAAGGTTTGGCGGAGGAACGGGTAAACGCTCTAAAATGAGGATCGCCGGCTGAATATACAACATTGCCGTTCTCATCCGTAATGCTTATGTGTCCGTAATGGGCGCATTCCATAACGCCCGCACGGTATTCTTTAATTAACAGGGCACTCTCCATGCGAGTTCTCTCCTTTATACTCCCGAATTCATCTCTGCTTTGCGTCACGACGCCGCATGGGATATCTTAAATAGTATAGTACAAAAGCGACGTTTTTACAGTTTTTTCGACAGACATTTCGGGTAATCCTTTATCAATCTTTATCTACCTACTACCATCGCTGAAGGAGATATTCATTTATGCTGCGCAAAACGCATTCACCCACTTCCGGATTAGCTAGCAAAACTTCGGTACGTCCACTGCTCAATTGGGCTGGTGTCGGAATTATAGCCAGCGTTTCGGTCGTCTTCTTGCTGGCGACTCTGGGAGCGTTGCTGGGTAACGATGTTATCCTTTCATTGGATGATCGTATCCAGCAGTTGTTTTATCTGAACTCGGATTCACGTCTTCATCTGTTGCCTTTCATTTCATTCATTACTGCGCTCGGTTCTTTCAGACTTTCTGCCATGGCAGCTATCGGTTTTTCAATTCTACTCTTGTGGCAGCGTCGTCCTCGTTTCCTCATATATGGATATGCGTTACTCAGCAGTTTTGCCATGATGTGGATCCTCAACACCTTATTGAAGGAAATATTCAAGCGGAGCAGACCTGAACTGGATCATCTGTTGGTCGTACACGGATATAGTTTTCCAAGTGGTCATGCGATGATTTCGATGGGTTTTTACGGAATGCTCTTTGTCATCTGGGCGATTGAACGACATCAACGGGCATCTGGAGTTACTCTGCCTGTCCTCTGCGGAATATTGTTTATATTCCTGATCGGTATCAGTCGCATTATGCTGGGGGTACATTATCCAACTGATGTCTTCACCGGATTCGCCGCTGGTCTGGCTTGGATCTTCTGCATGATTAAGGGGATTCAACGTTCCGTCTGAATTGTATTATCCTACAATTTCCAGTACATTTCTCCCTACATTGATTGTTTCACCTGGAAGCACGGCGTTTATATACGAAGTAAGCAAACGCGAACAGACACCATCCTACATCAAACAAAAAGGAGGCGGTTGTTATGTGGGGTATCATTATCAGCATTGTTATGGCAGTCATTATCGGTGTGATTGGTGATGCACTTGCCGGCCATAACATGCCTGGAGGAATCATCGGTGCAATGGTTGCCGGATTTGCCGGAGCCTGGCTGGGAGCACTCTTGCTTGGTAACTGGGGACCGGTCATCGGTAACTTTGCCGTAATTCCTGCCATCATTGGAACAGCGCTCTTTGTCTTTTTGCTGGGGCTTGTGTCCAGACTGTTCAGACAGGCTGCCTGATCGGTCAACAAGGTGTTCGTTGTTTCGTATCCGTTTCTTAAATTTGAAGAAGGAGTGATTTGACATGAATAAAACAGAAGAACAATATCCTGTACAAAGCGGTTCCACTTTCGCCAAAGGAATTTTCATCGGAGGTTTGCTGGGAGCAGCAGCAGCATTACTCTTTGCCCCTAAACCAGGGCGCGAATTGCGTGGTGACCTTTCCGAGAAAGTGGGGATCGTTACAGATCGCACAAAAGAAGTTGCAGCGGTTGTCGGGGATAAAGCTTCCGAACTGGCTAAAACGGTCTCTTCCAAAACTTCTGATATTGCAAAAACGGTAAACCAAGGCCGTAATGACGTTATGGACTCCGTAAGAAAAGCTTCCGCTGATGTGGCGAATGAAGCATCCAAAGCGTCGGACGAAGTGGCTGCCGCTTCTGTAGAAGCAAAGGAAGATGCACGTAAAGAATTGAACTCGACCAGCCTGTAAGGCTTGTTGATCGAGTGACCAATAGCCAGCTGTATTCCAGCTGGCTATTTTTTATCCACTGCGAGATTAAAGGAGGAAGAACATGAGTAAAGTCACAATGAACGGCAATACGCCCATTACCAGAGGAAAACCCGCACAACAGTATGATACAACAGAACACCCTTTTGAATTGCGTCATGAGGTCAAACGTCTGAACACACGGCTGGATCAGATTGCAGACAGTCTGGAAAAATCTCAAATCAAGGATATTATCGAAAACTACAGCAGTCCCAAAAAACGTATCATTACCAACTTCACCGCTGGTATGGCACGTGGTTTGGGTTTGACGGTAGGGACCTTCGTCGTTCTTGGTCTGCTCGCATTTATTCTCAGTCAATTCGTAAACATGCCGATTGTGGGACAATATATTGCTGACTTACTGGGATACATTGAAGATTACAAAAAATAAAAGGCACAGGGTGAGGCTGGCAACGTCATCGCTTTCGATTGCCATTGGCATGCTTCTCTGTTTCTTTGGCCGACGGCTGGGAGGCCTTCACTTTGAGCAGATCCCCTGTCCAGCCCTTCATCATCATCCATACATACATGCCGATCATGCTAATGATTATAAGCGCAAGGACGAGTACAACACCCCATGTTTTGTCGATCCAAGGCAGATTCTCGAAGTTCATTCCCCAGATGGCTCCTGCAGCCGTTGCCGGCGTGAATACCGAGGTTACAAGGGTCAGTGTCTTCATAATCTCATTGCCCCGCACCCCTGAAATGGCATTATCAATGGAGATCAGTGTATCAATCTCTGTCTCATAATGTTTGAACAAACGCTCCATCCTTTCGATCCGGTGCTGGAGCTGCTGGAAAAAGCGATTCTCTTTCAATTCATCAAGGTAGGCTTCCCTGGCGGCGGCTATCAGCTCGGAATACGGAATGAACAGATTACTCCAATACAGCAACTCAAATCTAGCCGCAAGTATCTGATCCATCAACGTGCGAGCATTGCGGGATTCCATCGTCCGCTCCAATTCCCTCAGATTCATCTCAAAATGATCCATACCCACATGGTAATAATGCAATATGGCACGAAAGAGCACAAACATGCCGTCCCTTGCTTCACTGCACTGTTGTAACATGGCTGCACGTTCACCTGTATTCATAATCCCTCTGGTATTGTCATCTACATTCAAGGTAACCAGTCTTTCTTGATCCACATAGAAAAACATCTGATTATCTTTACGTTGATCGTTTCTTTCATTCTTGACCGCATATAATAATGACCCGAATATCACGGGCTCCGTGCCGTTCATGAAGCGGACGGACAGGTAGTTGGACTCTACCTCCGGTATTTTGCGAAGCCAGTACTGCATTTCTGGAAATACGCTCGTTAGTTCCTCCAAGGCATCAGCCATACTCTCCTGATCAGGTGCCACCCAATCCCACCATTCCCAATGGTCTGAGTAGGTAAGCTTGTCCCGACGCGCTTCCAGCTTGACTTTATCCACAATCACAAACATCCACTCCTGCATTCATACTGTTCATTAGAAAATCATTGATCCCAAAAAAAGGACACGTATGCATTCCATTGGAATCACGTGTCCTTCTCTATGCCGTGCTCAATATCATCACCGATCTGCATCTCATAATAATGAAGCATTCGACATAATCTGTTTTAATTTCTCAGTGGCTCGCTTCTGGATACGGGATACACTCATTTGGGAGACTCCCAATTTCTGAGCAATTGCCCGCTGCGACTGACCATCCTGAAATGCCAAAATAAGCACCTTTTGTTCCTGTTCCTTCAACTGTCCCAATGCCTGCTGCAAGTCCATCCGCTTCTCAACCGAATCGAAGTCATTCACATCAGAACTGATCAGTTCGCCCAAAGTGGCCGCACTCTCATCCTGTGATAGCGGAGAATCCAGTGACACATAATGGTAACATTCCCGACCAGCCAAGACTTCGATGGTTTCCTCAGGGGTTAAATCCAGGTATTCAGCAATCTCGTTCACACCTGGTGAACGCTCCAGCTTCACTGTCAATTCATCAATGGCATGCTGGACAAGTGCTCCCTTTTCCTTAATTCTGCGGGGCACCTGAATATACCAGGACTTGTCCCTCAAATAATTTTTCATATGACCGATCATGCTCTTCATGGCATAAGGTTCAAACGGAATACCGAGATTGATATCGTATTGCTTAAGCAAACGAATCAGAGCCATCTGCCCGGTCTGATACAAATCCTCATACAGATCGGGTCGATTCCGCGCAATTTTACCTGCTGCCATCTTCACCATCGGTTCATATTTGCGGATAAGAACTGTTGCAATTTCGTTATCCTGGGTTTGCTGGTATTCCCAGATCAAACCTATAGCTTCAGACATGGACTCTGGGGGAGTCACTTTTTCATTCATACTTTCTCCTCACTTCTTGCAAGACGTTTTACGAGTACTACTTTCGTACCTTTGCCCGTCTCACTTTCCACACTGACATCGTCCATCAGAGCTTGCATCAGGTAAAATCCAAGTCCACCGATTTGGGCATCTGTCAGCTCTTTGTCGTGAAGGCCTGCACGGGATACCGCCGGGTTAATGTTCTCGAAGCTGGCACCTTCATCTTTGACGGTAATAGCCAGCGTGTCATTATCCACTTCGAACACAACCTCAACCATGCCGCCTTCGTGTGAGTAAGCATACAGTACAGAGTTATTACAGGCCTCGGATACAGCAACCTTCATATCCTCAATGTCCTCATAAGAAAATCCCATTTTGGACGCAACACCATATAGATTGAGTCTTACAATATCAACGTAATCAGCTGTCGCCGGTAAATTAAGGGTGACTCTTTGAACTTCTGCATTCATTCCTTTTTCGATCCTTTCCTATTGGGAATTCTTCTGTGAGACAAAGAATTTGGCAATACCCGTCATATCAAAAAGTTTCTGAATTTGCGCAGGAACTTCCTGTACTTCAAAGCGAGCTTCCATTCCATGCCGTGCTTTCAGAACAGATAACAGGATACCAATGCCTGTACTATCGATGTACTTCAAGTCTTGCATGTTAATGATCAAATCTTGTTCCTTGTTGTCCACGAGCGGCTCCATCACCAAACGGAATTCAGGAGCAACCGACAAATCCAGTTCGCCAGTCAGATACACCGTGCACACGCCGTCATGTGTTTCTGTTCTTGCATTGAATTTTTCATTTTTATTTGTATTCATTAGACATCTCTCTCCTGATCAATGGTTTCTTTACCTAATAACCCATCTACAGCAAATATGAAACAGTAATCGAATTAGAAAATATTTCAATTGGCCTGATTTATGGCCGATGCGTTGGATTTGAACACTTGCCTTTCTTCCTGAAATCGGGACAACTTCTGTTTCACATTGCCCATTTTTACAGGTTTGCTGATGTAATCGTCCATACCTACAGTGGAACATCGCTGTTGAATACCATCCATGACATTGGCGGTCATCGCTACAATAACCGGCTGCTGGTCTTGAGGAAGGCTCTCACGAATTCTGCGAGTACACTCCAATCCATCCATCACGGGCATTTGTAAATCCATAAATATATAATCATAGTTGCGGTTCGCCAAAACCATCTCCAGCGCCTTCTTGCCATCTTCGGCGATATCTGCGATGAGTCCAAGCTTGCTCAGCATAATTGACATTAGTTTCTGATTAATAGGGTGATCATCAACGATTAATACGCTTGGATGCATTTCATAATTTTTTTTAATGTCCGTAAGCTGAACGTCCCCCATACCTGTCGTCAGCTCAGTTTCGACATACCGCTGCGCCTGAATAGTAAATACAAACGTTGCACCACGCAGCTCCGACGTATCTAGATATATCTTTCCACCCATCATTTCAACGAGCGTTTTGCATATAGCCAGCCCCAGACCGGTTCCACCATATTTGCGCGTCATAGATGTATCCAGTTGGGAAAACGGCTGGAACAGACGGTCTACTTTGTCTGGTGCTATACCTATTCCTGTATCTTTCACAGCAAACTCCAGCGTCATTCGCCCGTCTTTTTCCTCATTAACGGATACGATCAGATACACGCCGCCATGGTCCGTGAACTTGATGGCATTGGCAATCAGATTCAGCAAAACCTGACGCAGTCTTGCCATATCTCCATAGATCAATTCGGGTACCGAATCTTCCAGGAAATATTCCAACTCAATATTCTTTTTGCTGGCTTCTGCCGCGAACAGTCTCAATACTTCACTAATACAGGAAACAAGTTCGAACGGATGCTCTTCCAACTCCATTTTGCCGGATTCCATCTTGGTGAAATCAAGAATATCGTTAATCACCGTAACAAGTGCATCGGCACTGCGACGAACAATGTCCGCGTATTCCTTCTGATCTTCCTTCAGATCCGTTTCCATCAACAGATCAACCATACCGATGACGCCATTCATCGGCGTACGAATCTCATGACTCATCATGGCAAGGAACTCGGTCTTCGCGTTTGCAGCGATTTCCGCTTCCTCTTTAGCCTGAATGAGCTGCTGATTCATCTTCTCCAGTTCCTGCGTCTTCTGATGCAGCAGCATCGTCTGTGTTTTCAAACGTTTATTCGTGATAAACATTTCTACAAAGCCCTCAATTTTGGATTTCAAAATCTGAGGGATAAACGGCTTGACCATATAATCAATGGCCCCTGCGGAATAACCTGCAAATAAGTGCTCTGCCTCTCTGCTATTTGCAGAGATGAAAATGATCGGCACGTCCTTAGACTTGTCACGCGCCTTGATTAACTTTGCTGTCTCAATTCCGTCCATCCCAGGCATCTGCACATCCAGCACAATGACCGCAAATTCGTCTTTCAGCAAACAGCGAAGTGCCTCTTCCCCGGAGGTTGCCTTGACGAGCTTGTACTGTTCCGATTCCAGAACCGCTTCGAGAGCGAGCAGGTTCTCGGGGCGGTCATCTACCAATAATATGTGGATTGGTTCATTGAGCCCCATGACTAAGCTTAACCCCCTATTTAATCTTCCGGTATATTTTTTCCGTCCGGTCTAACGGCTCGTAAGCATCGCTGAATTCCGTAAAATGTATGGATTCCTTAGATCCCAGAACAAGGATGCCGAAGTGGCTCAAACTTTCATGAAAAAGTCCGTGTACATGGTTCCGCAGTTCATCATTGAAATAAATCATGACATTGCGGCAAAAGATCACATTAAACTCGTTAAAAGACCGGTCTGTTGCCAAATTATGTTCGGCAAAAATAATATTTTTCCGTAAATAAGGATGAAATATAACGGAATTATATTTCGCGGTGTAATACTCCGAAAATGCGCGGGTGCCCCCGGCTTCCAGATAATTTGTAGTATATAATTTCATTTTCTCAATGCCATATACGCCTTCCTTGGCCTGTTGCAATGAGCGGTCATTCATATCTGTTGCGTATATTCTTGCCTTGTCGTACAGTCCTTCCTCATGCAGCATAATCGCCATGGAATAGACTTCTTCCCCTGTAGAACAGCCAGCATGCCATATCCGGATATATGGATAAGTCCTCAGTACAGGAATAATCTGTTCCCGAAAGAACCGAAACAAGGTTGGATCACGAAACATTTCCGTTACAGGGATGGACAGATTCTGTACAAAACGATCAAATGCAGAACGGTCATGAAGTACTTTCTCCTGTAAACCCGAAATGGTCTTCAGTCCTTCGGCATGTACATAATGCCAGATTCTGCGTCTTAACGACGGTAACGCGTAGTTCCTGAAATCATATCCATATAAACGGTGCATACCTGCCAACAGCAACTCGATCTCGATCAGTTCACGCTCTTCGTCTTGCGGCATGCGGATCGATTCTGCCTCCGCCTCGGTAGGTTCCCACGGTGTCATATTTTCTCTCCACTTCTTCATTTGTTACTTGCGTAATAGATGTATTGTCTTTCATTACCCAAACTATCGGGTTACGAATACAGCCATACCCGCATTAAGGATAACAATTGGTCCGTTTGGATCGGTTTTTTCACATAATCGGATGCTCCAGCCTCAATACACTTGCCACGGTCATCTTTCATAGCTTTTGCGGTTAAGGCAATAATTGGCAATTTTTCGAATTTCGGTATCTGTCTGATTCGTGTCATGGCCTCATAACCGTCCATCTCCGGCATCATCATATCCATTAATACCAGATCAATTTCCGGGTTCTTATCCAGAATCTCCAGAGCTTCACGGCCGTTCTCCGCAAATGTCACATCCATGCGATAGCCTTCAAGCACGCTTGAAAGGGCAAATACATTACGGATGTCGTCATCCACAAGCAATATTTTCTTACCTTCAAACAAGGTTTCCTTATTATGCAGCTTCTGCAGAATTCGACGCTTGTCTTCCGGCAGGTTAGCTTCTACTCGATGCAAGAACAAGGTCGTCTCATCAAGCAGACGTTCTGGTGACTTCACGTCCTTGATGATAATGGACTCCGCGTATTTACGAAGCTTCATCTCTTCTTTGCTGTCCAGCTCTTTGCCAGTATAAATAATGATCGGCAGATCATTCAGATACTGATCGTCCCGAATCTGATCAAGTAACTCGAATCCAGTCATATCTGTCAGCATCAAGTCCAGAACCATGCAATCATAGCGTTGACTGTGCAATTCATTCAAGGCCTCACTGCCCGTGGACACTGCTGTGATTGCGACATCATCGTGGCCAATCAGTTCAATGATGGCTTTCCGCTGTATTTCATCATCTTCCACAATCAATAGTCGTTTCAATTGATTCTCTGTATAGGATTCGATATGCGAGAAAGCTTTATCCAGCGAATCTTTACTGGAAGGTTTTTTCAGATAAGCAATGGCTCCCATCATTAGCCCTTGTTTCATATCATCAATTACCGAAATAACATGTACCGGGATATGACGTGTCGCCGAGCTGCTTTTCAGTTCACCCAGAATCGCCCAGCCATCCATCACAGGCAACTGAATATCGAGGATAATTGCATCCGGCAAATATTGACGGGCCATTTCGAGTCCTTTGTCTCCCTGAAGCGCCACGATAGCCTTAAATCCTCTGCCTCTCGCCATATCCATCAAAATATGCGCAAAATTCACATCGTCCTCAATAATGAGGAGAATCTTGTCACCTTCCAAGAGGTTCTCCTGATCATCTTCCAGTTGTTCAAGCACAGGTGAGTCCGATTGAGGCAGCTCCATAAATGAACTACTTTCCGGATCAGGTGTGAGTACGGTCTGTCTGCCCGAACCCATCATCCGTGAGTTTCTTCCAAAGTTTTCACTCTCAGAAGCAGCAGCGGCTTCTCTTGCCGCATCGTCCACCTGAACCTCCTCATCGTGATTATCTGGCAGGAGCAAGGTGAAGCAACTTCCCACACCTTCGGAAGACTCTACCTGGATAGCACCGCCAAGCAGGCGGGCAAGTTCGCGACTGATGGACAGTCCCAGGCCCGTTCCGCCATATTTGCGGCTGGTTGTACCGTCCACCTGCTGGAATGCTTCAAAAATCAGATCCGTTTTGTCCGAAGGAATTCCGATCCCGGTATCCTTCACGGTAAATCCTACATATTCCTGGTTCGTATTCAGGTACCCTGGAAGCTCTTCAATTTTCATCTTCCGTCCAATCAGGCTTACAGATCCCCGGTTGGTAAACTTGAACGCATTCGACAACAGATTCCGCAAAATCTGCTTGACGCGATGGCTGTCGGTATATACCCATTCCGGCAAATTGCTGTCGAATTCAATGTTCAGGTTGAGTTCTTTTTTATTAGCCATTGGGCCAAAATTCTGTTGAACAAAGCTGGTCAGTTCTTCCATTCGCACCGTTTCATAATTGATATCCATTTTGCCTGCATCCACCTTGGACAGATCCAAAATTTCATCAATCATTTTCAGCAAGTCGGCACCGGACATATAGATCGTCTGTGCATATTCCTGCTGTTTAACACTCAGATTTCCATCCTTGTTCTCAGATAACAATTGGGACAGAATCAAAAGACTATTAAGTGGTGTACGCAGTTCATGCGACATGTTTGCCAAAAATTCCGACTTGTACTTGCTCGTCATCGACAATTGCATGGCTTGCTGTTCCAACTGTGTTTTGGTTATCTCAATCTCGTCGTTCTTCTCTTCCACTTCACGCACCTGTTCTTCCAGTGCGCGAGTCTTGGCAATCAGCTCGGTATTAAAGTGCTCCAATTCTTCCTGTTGACGCTGCAACAGCTCCTCAGAACGTTTGAGGGCCCCCGTCTGTTCTTCCAGATTCTCATTGGAACGGCGTAACTCCTCTTGCTGTGTCTGAAGCTCTTCAGATTGCACCTGCAATTCCTCGGTGAGCGCCTGGGATTCACGCAGCAGCTCCTCCACCCGCAAACGGCGACGAACGTTGTTGAGAATGACGCCCAGATTCATAATCAGCTGCGAGAACAGCTGTGTATGCAGATTCGTGAACCCTTCAAACGAAGCCAGTTCGACAACGCCAATCAGTTCATCCTCAAATACGACAGGGTAGATCATCACACCAGAAGCACGCGATGACCCCGTTGCTGATCCGATGTTCACATAATCCTCCGGGGTTTTTTCCAGAATAATTGGCGTCATATCCAATGCGGCTTGGCCAATTAATCCCTCGCCGATACGGTAAACCTCTTTGCCAACATCTTCATTCTCTTCAAATGCATAAGCACCATAACGTCTCAGTTCGTCCGGATGCTTCTCTTCGTCGATCAGGTATACGACACCCAGTTGAGCTCCAAGTACAGGTGTAAATTCACTGATGAACATCTGTGAAATCTGGCGAATTGAACCTATGCCCCGCAACAATTCCGGAACTCTGGCTATGTTCGAACTCATCCAGTTCTGATCTTGCTGTGCTTGTACATAAGCTTTCTCGATTTCCAGTTTCTCTTCCAAATCATTGGAGACATCCTTGAACACCCTGGCAATCTGACCGATCTCGTCAGTGGACTTGACCTGTATACGCCGAATGGTTCGATAACGGCCTTTACCAAAACTGTTGATCATCATGGACACGGTGTTCAGACCACGTGTAATGCTTGGCAGTACCCACATAATGACACCCAATGCGAGTAGCAATCCGGCAATCATGATGGCTACTGTAATCTGTACCGCGCGCATATAGGCTGCGTTCGCATCCTTAATCTCGGTATCTATCTCCTGGTCCTGATAACGGGACAGGGCATTCAGGCTGTCTACAGCTTCCTTTTGTACCGCCAAACCGGTTGAATTCCGGTAGTTATTGGCATCCTCTGCCCGATTCTGAGACATAAAACTGACCTGTCTTGCGGCATAAGCATTGTAAGCTGCCCAGGCCGTATTCACACGATCCACCAGTTGATGCTCTGGTGCGCTGTCCGCCCGATTCCGAACTTCCTCAAGGTAGCGTTCGCCCTTTTCCTGCATTTCCTTCAAATCACCGTCTGCAGCACTAATCGAATTATTGGGATTAAGCAACAAGTTAGCCAGCACTTTGGCTATATCATTGACCTCTCCACGTGTAGCAGAAGTATATCTGACTTTGAGGTATCGCTCCTGATACATCTGATCGATCTGTTGATTACTGCTGTTAAGCCGTTCGTAACTCACAAACGTAAGCACGATCATAATGGCCATCAGAGCTGTAAAGCCAATCAGCAGTTTATTTCTGATCTTCATTCAGCTTCGACCCCTTTATTTAAGGTAATCCATACCAAACATTTATCATCATCCCGCTCCTGCGGAATTTCATCATCGAAGAACAACGCCTGCATGGCCGCTTCATCCCACTCGTGGGAACCCGCCAGTTGTTCCTTTAGAAAAGCCTGCTGCATTTCCTGATCGCCCTGAACGGCTTCAGTTAAACCATCCGTATAAAGTGCAATGTGCCCATCGCCTTCATAGTGAATCGTCTGTGGTTCAATATCCATCTTGTCGAACAGACCTACAGGACAGCAGACGCTGTCAAACGTTGTCACACTTCCGTCGTGACGGAAAAAGAGTGCTGGCGGATGCCCTGCGTTAACATAATCAATACGTTTCATTCGTGTATCTACTACCAGATATATGGCTGTAAAATAGTACTGCACCAGCTGTTTTTCTAGATGCAACTGATTAAAGCGACGATTCAACTCCTGAATAACCTTCTCCGGGTCTACATACGTTGTAACGGTGTCTTTCAGCACGGAAGCAATGAACATGGTAAATAGTGATGAAGATATCCCATGCCCCATCATATCCAGCAGCAGGACTCCATATCTGCCTTCACCAAGTGGGTACCACGAATACAGATCACCCGCAAGTTCAAACGAAGGTTTATAAATAGCATTAACGTGAAACAACGGATCTTCAATAGCGGGACTTAACACAGCATTCTGTACCATTGCCGCAAGTTTCAGTTCATCCTGAATCCGTTGGTCACGCTCTTTATGCCAGTCCTTCTCTTGCTTCAGACGAAGCGCAAGACGGATTCTGGCCATCAGTTCGACTTTGTTAATAGGTTTGGTCACATAATCGGATGCACCTGCATCCAACGCCTCGGCTAATTTCTTGGAATCTCCGATCGCGGTTACCATAATAATAGGTATATCCTTGAGATTTTCAAATTTCTGCACAATGCTGCATGCTTCGATTCCGTCCATCTCCGGCATCATCATATCTAGCAAAATCAGGTCAATATCCGACGGCTTGGGACGAAGTTCATTGTTTTCCTCACCAATCCCAAGGACTTCAAACATCTCCATGGCAGAACTTGCCGTTACAATGTCACGATAGTTTTCTTTTTTCAGAATTTCTCGAATGATAATGACATTCGTCGGATTGTCGTCAACAATAAGTATTCTCATTTCTATCTCCTTATCTGTGGCGTCCGGGTTTGTCGATTCTTATCAGGTCAGCTAACAACCTTAATTATACAAATTTCGCATACAACACAGCGGTAGACATAATAATTCCTAGTATAACTATAATCGTATTATCAGAAAACTTCTATCAGTAAATGGCACCATCGCAGGAGAATTCCCCCGCTTGTTACCCTGTTTTTGCTGCGTTCTGATCCCGCTTCCAAACTTGCAAAAACATAGATAAGGAATGGGGATATCCCCATTCCTTATCTATGTTTTTGGTTAAGCATTCTGCGTTATCAACTTGAAAGCTCTTTTGAATGATGCAAAATACTCGATTCTGAAGCTTGTCCATTTTCAGAGGGCTCCAGCTTACGTGTGTGTATCGGCTAAGCTATTCTTTCTTTTTGGCAATCACAAGTACTTTGCCTTTATCGAGTTCACTCTCGTAAAAATCTGCCTCAGCTTCGGTGAAGCCCATCGAAACAATTTTGGCCCGGAGTTCATCACCGCGGGAGCGGAACAGATTCGCCAAGGAATCAAATACGCCTTCTTCCTTGATGCCAATCTCTTTGGCATCTGCCGTATCGGCAATCCGATCTGTACGATCCTTTTCATGGGCTAGAACGAAGATATGATCAGCAAGGTATCCGGTAATCTGCAATTCTTTCACCGCTTCTACCGCTTGGACTCCGTTTTCTACCACTTTTGCATAAGCTTGCGCATTGGTTGAATTCATCGTTTCCACTCTCCTCTGATTGATCTTCTTTATCGAGCTACTTAGTATATAACCATACGATATCGGGTTGAAACGCTTCTGGATTAACCAATCCTAGGAAACCGATTCATCAAAGAGGTCTATTCCTTCAATATGATTGGAGCCTGGTTTCATATAAACCTTCAGCGCCTGACTTCCTCGAAGAAATACTTCTCCATCCTCTGCTACATAATACGGCTTGCCTAACACATCTCGAATGGCTTCAATATTCATATCAATCCATTCCTGATTAAGCTTCAGACGTTTCTCGGATGAATCAATATGCACATAATTGACCACTCCTGTATCTTCGCAGAGCCCAACCGTTACATCTTTGAATTGGTACTCAGGGCAACCCAGATAAGGATCATGTTCCTTATGAACCGGTTTGCCTTTATTGGCTAAAATATCATCGATGCTGTCATCCAGAGAAATGCCATTCAGAGTCCGAAAGTGCTGGACAGGTCCGGATCGATCAGCAGCCAGAATGATCTCTGGTGTCTCCTCTTCCACTACCGTCCATTGCATATCATGAGCAGCGGGTACCGCTGCCGGTTGAACGGAAAAGGGAGAAATTACGCTAAACATAACAAGCAGTATTTTCATCATGATTCTCACCCTTTCATCAGGTTCATCACCGCTCTGAAGACATCTATTAATTACAAAACGGTCATGCTATTTCCGCATACGTTGCCATACATTAGCGGCTACATCCACATATTTCAGCCAGCTTTTCCCGCCTTTGGCATCATCATGATATGTAGCTTCATAGGATTGTAGTGTCCGATCTGTCGGTGTAGCAGGCGGCGTCTGTACTACATTGTCTACTTCTGAACGTTTGCTCTGTTCACTGCTGCTGCGTTTCGTCTGAAACTTGGCCATCAAAGTGGATGACACCTGCTTTGCTGCTTCCGTTACTTCGTTCAGTACTTCTCCCAGATTTTGTACAGATTCCATAACGGGATCAATTTGTTTCATTTTGTGCTGCACATCAACCGTAATATCATTGGCATGCCTTACCGTCTGTTTGACTTCATAACTAAGCTCATCAATGGTCTTCTGAACTTCCTGCAGTGTCTGTGACACATTGTCGAGTGAACCCTGAGCAGACTTCAAGGTACGGATTAAGAAGAATACAAGTACTGCAAATGCAATTGCAATTAAAGCCACACTAATTTGATAGATCATAAAAGAACCTCACTTTCCAGTATAAATCGGTTTTGTTATTGCTTAGTTACCCGACCAATTCCGAGGCGAAACAAATAGGATATCAACGGTAAAAACAACCCCGGCTGGTAAAATATCGCAATGTTTCAACCCGAAAGGCCTCGGTTAAAGAACAACTACACACGGCAGTGAGACGAACACTTCTCGCTACCAAGTTCTATAAACGAAAGGATGATACCCATGTTGAAATGGTCGGTACTATTTCTAATTATTGCTCTTGTTGCAGGTATTTTCGGATTCTTCGGTATTGTTGAGGCAGCTGCATCCATTGCCAAAGTACTTTTCTTCATCTTTGTTGTACTGTTCGTCATCTCCCTGATTACGGGACGCAGCCGAATGCGATGAATGGGGCTTCCCAAATATGAACAACACTCGATACATACAAAAGCCTATCGTGCTTGCAAAAGCCGGTAGGCTTTTGTGCGTTCATAATATCTTTTTTGCAACAATTGTTCCCCAAGGACATCGCGACTTATCTCTATTATGTATTACGCTCCCTTCTGGTCTATTCCATCGCTTCTCCCCGATTACATCATAAAAACAGGACCATTATGACATAGCCAACCCGGTTTTCTCCCACCGAAGTATGATATTTACAGGCTCTCCCTATACCCACATATGCTCCAGTTGACACTGGAGAATCCAAGAAAATATTGTTATAATTTGTGATTCACAAGTGAGCTTGCTTGGTTACTTTTAACACAGGACAACAAATTACATACCTAACCGAGGAGGAAAAACAAATGAAAAAAATCGTAAGTTTTGCCGCTGCTCTGACTTTGATGGGTTCCATGGCTGCAGCCGCAGGTGCTGAGGAAGCGGTTACCGGAACGGTAGCTCCAGAAACAGGAACACAGGCAACCACAACAACGCCGGCTGTTGAAGTGAACAAACCTGCTGTAGACACTGTAGAAGGCACAGCTGAGACCGTAACTGGCACAACAGAAGACACAACGGGTACAGAAGGTACTTCAACGACTACTGAAACAACAGCTCCAACAACTGACGGAAAAATGTTCGATGAGCCTGTTGTAAAAGCAGGAGATGAGGTGCTGGTCCCTACGATGCTGCTCAACCTTTTGGAGCGCACATGGTTCTATGATGCACCTAATGGCAAACCAATCGGTGCACTGGGTTCCCAAGTCATCGATACGACAGGTGAAGTTGTAGATGGATTCGATGGCGGTCAATGGGTACAAGTATATACGTGGAAAGGTAAAGCTTGGATCCACGTTGCTATTCAATAGTATCGTATAATCGTTCTAACGATAAGTAAAGAGGACAGCACGCAGGCAGCGGCTGTCCTCTTTTTCATTTCAAATGCGCTTATTTCCGGTTTATCCCTCCCGGTTTCAAGGGCTTCCCGTCGTGCCTTCTTCCATCTTCGGCTCCACATGCACATGTACATGCATAATATTATGTGAACGTTTCAAGCGCTCTTCAACCCGGTCACAGATCTGATGACCTTCGATCAGGCTCAGTCCTCCATCCACCTCAATAACCACATCTACCAGTACATGACTGCCGTGCACACGCGCTTTCACGTCCTTGATCATTTCCACACCAGGAACCCGAGCCACAGATGATCTTAGGTCTGTCAGTTCTTTCTGATCAAATCCGTCTGTCAGACGATGTGTTGAATCCCGAAAAATCTCCCAAGCTGTCTTACAGATCAACAGACCTACAGCAATTGCAGCTACTTTGTCCAACCAAGGAAGACCAAATTGTGCACCGATGATTCCGACCGCAGCCCCTATGCTGACCCAGGCATCCGAACGATTATCTTTGGCCGCGGCCATCAGGGCCTGACTGTTAATTTGCTTGGCAAGACGGTGATTGTAGCGATATACGCCTAGCATCACTACCGCACAGACCACAGCAACTGCTGCGGCCCAAAGATTGGGAGCAACAAAATCTCCTTCATACCAGGAACGAACAGCTTCAACCAGCACCTGCAGGCCGACCATAGCCATAATAAATGAAGCAATCAGAGCAGCAACCGTCTCCGCTCTAAAATGACCATAGGCATGATCCGAATCGGGTGGTTTCTGGGATATCCGAAGCCCGATCAACACAGCAACGGAAGCAACAATATCCGTAAGGTTATTAAAACCATCCGCCAGCAAAGCGCTGGAAGCAAATAAATATCCACAGATCAGTTTAAAGGCGGACAAGACGAGATAGGCCACGATACTGACCCAAGCCCCGCGCTCCCCTTTGCGTATTTCTTCATAGGCGTTCAAACCGGGCGACACTCCTTTAACGTTTCGTATTACGGTTGTTCCATGTTACCAAATGCGTACCATGTGGGTCTACAGAAACAGTGTTGCCAAGCTGCATTGCTGTAGGGAAGCCGAAACAAAGTTGCCAGACCGCAGGGCTGTAGGTGAAGAGAAAGAATGTTGCCCCAGTCAAAAAAGTGAAGGATTCCAGCATTTTATCAGGTTGCCCTTGTGGGGCTTTTGTAAAACGTATAAAATGAGTACATCCCGTCCAAATTGGACGGCTTACTGTAAGACCGGGAGGGAAACAACGATGAGCGATAATAACGAACCGAAAAAGGTCAGTTTGCAGGATGCCATACGCCAGAAACTGGCGCAGAAGAAAGAACAGGCAAACACAGGTAACCAGTCCAGTGCCTATTTTGAAGGCGGACCCAAAGCAATGAAGAGCCAAAACAACAAAAAGCCTAACAATCAGCGCCGCCGTACTGGCGGATCCTAGACCGCAAGAAGCTCTTGTATGAGAGTCTCTATGGTTACAGGATCACCCTGTATGACCAAAAAAAGAACCGCAAGCCTCCTCTGGAGAGCTTGCGGTTCTTTTTTCACTTTATAAAAACAAACAGTTTAACCATGTTAACAATACTCGATGTAAACAGATTAGCTTATCTTAAGCCTCTACTGGGTACATTTTGTTACGCAATTCTTTAATTTCGTCACTTTCCAGATACTCATCATAGCTCATTTGGCGATCAATGATGCCGTTTGGCGTGATTTCGATAATCCGGTTAGAAATGGTTTGAATGAACTGATGGTCATGCGATGTAAACAGCATGGTGCCGTCAAAATCAATCATACCGTTGTTCAGTGCGGTAATGGACTCCAGATCCAAGTGGTTCGTTGGCTCATCCAGAATCAGGGCATTGGCGCCAGTTTGCATCATTTTCGCCAGCATACAGCGAACTTTCTCGCCTCCGGAGAGTACACTTGCTTTCTTCAGGGATTCCTCTCCTGAGAATAGCATACGACCCAAGAATCCACGCAGGTACGTTTCATCCTGATCTTTGGAATATTGACGAAGCCAGTCCACGAGGCTCATATCTACTCCGTCAAAATATTTGGAGTTATCTTTCGGGAAATAAGCCTGGGTTGTGGTAATACCCCAAGTGTATTCGCCACCATCTGCTTCCGTTTCACCCATAAGGATATCAAATAACAACGATTTGGCATTGCCATTCGGGCCAACAAAGGCAATTTTATCCCCTTTATTCACTACAAAACTGAGATCATTCAGCATGTTCACACCATCAATCGACTTGCTGATACGATCTACGGTTAACAATTGTTTACCTGCTTCACGCTCAGGTTTGAAGTTAATGAATGGATATTTACGGTTCGATGGACGAAGGTCATCCAGCGTAATTTTGTCGAGCTGTTTCTTACGCGAAGTCGCTTGCTTCGATTTGGAAGCATTCGCAGAGAAACGTTGAATAAAGGCTTGCAGCTCTTTAATCTTCTCTTCTTTTTTCTTATTGGCATCACGTTGCAGAGCAAGTGCCAATTGGCTGGACTCGTACCAGAAGTCATAGTTTCCTACGTACAGCTGGATTTTACCAAAGTCGATATCCGCAATGTGAGTACATACTTTATTCAGGAAGTGACGGTCATGGGATACGACAATAACAGTACCTTCATAGTCCATCAAGAAGTTCTCCAGCCACTGAATGGATTCGAGATCCAAGTGATTGGTAGGCTCATCGAGCAGCAGGTTGTTTGGACGACCAAACAATGCTTGTGCAAGCAGGACACGAACTTTTTCGTTTCCGCTCAGTTCTACGATCTTCTTCTCATGCATGTCACGGTCAATACCAAGACCAATCAGTAGTGCTGCTGCATCCGGCTCTGCATCCCAACCGTTCAACTCGGCAAATTCACCTTCAAGCTCGCCGGCACGCAGGCCGTCTGCTTCCGTAAAATCTGATTTGGCATACAGCGCATCTTTCTCTTTCATAATGGCATAGAGGCGACTGTGGCCCATAATTACCGTTTCGAGCACTTGAAATTCATCATATTCAAAGTGGTTTTGCTTCAATACGGCCATGCGTTCGCCCGGGGTGATGTGCACCTCTCCCGAGTTCGATTCAATTTCACCGGACAAAATTTTCAAGAACGTTGATTTGCCGGCTCCATTGGCGCCGATCAGGCCGTAACAGTTGCCTGGCGTGAATTTGATATTCACATCTTCAAAAAGTGCACGTTTTCCGTAGCGAAGCGTGATGCCGCTTGTACTGATCATTAAGCATACCATCCTTTATTTAATATTCTGCATACTGCATGAATAGCAACTTGCATTAATCATGGATTCAATATCCCGAAGCCTATTCTGGCACCATATTATAACACAAAAAAGCGGCAAATTCGAAAATTGGCCGCTTTTTAATCGTTAAAGATTTGGTAAATGTACTGTTCATGCGGGTATACCCTTACATTAGCATATCTGGATCACTTTTGTTAGTCTTGTTTACTTTTCTCGTGCCGGATGCGGAGCGTCTCGCCATGTCCCAGTACCCGAATACGTTCGGCGTTGATTCCCAGTCTTTCTCGTTCCACGTCCATTCGATCGAGTGCTTCCTTGGGTGTGTCATCCGCCAGCTTAAATGTTCCATAATGCATAGGGACCATAAGCTGGGAACCCGTTTCTACAAATCCCTGCAACGCTTCTTCCGGCGTCACATGCTGGGATGTCATAAACCATTCTGGATCGTACGCTCCGATTGGCATCAGGGTGACACCGATATCGAAGCGTTCACCGATCGTTTTAAATCCCTGAAAGTATCCTGTATCTCCTACAAAATAAATAACCGGCGGGCCGCCATTAGGATGATCAGCCGATGCCTCTATTGGATCATCCGTTCCTTCTGCTCGGGAATTTTCATGATCATGATTTTCGCTCATCGCAGCACTCTCCTCAGACGGAATGACTGCCGGGTGATTCTGCTCGAATACATAACCGCCCCAATGGGACGTGTTGGTATCAAATAAGGTTCGGCGCGTCCAGTGCTGCGCAGGTACAAAGGTTATTTTGACACCGCCAAGCGTAATATGTTCCCACCATTTCATCTCATGACACCGATGGAATCCTTTGCGCACCATTTTGCGTTTGAGACCATCGGGAACAATGAGCAGCGTCTTGGCTGTGACCAACTTCCGCAGCGATGCGAGATGCAAATGATCATAGTGGGAATGTGAGATCAAAATGACATCCAGAGGCGGAATATCCTGAATCGGAATGCCAGGGGCACCGAGCCTGCGCTGAAATCCCATTTTCTCGGCCCAGACCGGGTCTGTCACGATGTTTAGTCCATGATATTGAATAAAGAACGTGGAATGCCCGATCCAGGTAATCGTTGTTTCAGCCCGGTTGGCGTGGAGGTAATCCAGTTCAGGTGGGTGCTTGGGCACGGTGTAGGAATAATCCTTAACTTTGCTGCGCCGTTGCTCCCTCCATTGCTTGAATTCCTTCAGCGTTTTGTCTGTACTTACATTATCAATGTTGTTATAACGGATTTTCGGCATGAAAGGGCCCTCCTCCCCTCCTCGTATCTTAACAAAAGATTACCCCGAATTGGAAAGTACGTACCAACGAATCAATCCTTTGGATTTGTGCACTTCGCCAAGTAGACGAACAAAAACGCAATTGCAGCCACGATGATCAGTGGTGGGGCGTACATAATCGTAAAGGTCTCAAAAAAACTTAATCCCGTTATACCCGGAATACCTGTCACTCCCGCGTCAGAGCTGAAAAACAACCGTGGAAGCATGATGAACAGCATGTTGGGAAGCATGAACGGACTCATCCTTTCTTTTTGCCAGCATTACCCCGCACATAATTGGCATCAAACAGAAACAGCTTCATAATGAGCACGAGTGAAGGAATGAGCACCAGCAATCCCAGGCTGAACGCCGTAATGAGCGCAATACCCATCGTCTTGTTCGTAAAGCTGTCGTATATATTAATGTACGGATACAGAATGTATGGAAGATGCGAGCGCCCATAGCCGTACCAGGCAAAGGCAAACTGCAGCATGACGGCGATAAAGCACCAGCCCAAATATTTACGTTTCCATATTAGCGAGACGGCGATCACAAAACAGATAAAAGATGCGATAAACATCCATGAGATATTCAACATCTGCTCAAAGTGTGCAGGATTCTGTTTGTTAATTTGCAAAAATGCCAGAAAGCTGGCGAAGATCGTAGGCAGGCTCCATAGGAGCGCATACTCTCGAAGAACTTCAAACGCAGTCTCATCCTCCGCCCGCTTGGCATAGTAGGAAAGAAACATCGCTGAGATATACAGCACACTTACCAGAGCAAGCAATACAACAGACCAGGTATACGGATTCGTCAGAAACTCACGCCAGCGAAAAAATACCTGATCACCTACCTCCTCAATAATTCCACCTTCGGATATCGCCAAAATGGTGGAAAACACCGCCGGGATCAGCAATCCCGTCGCTCCGTACAATGCCATGTAGATTCGGCTGTTCTGCCCATGATTCCCATAGGTATTATAGGCGTAATACACGCCCCGAATCGCAAGCAGCACAATGGCCAATGAACCTGGAACAAGCAACGCTGTCCCATAATAAAAAGCGCTATCCGGATAAAATCCGACCAGACCGACAACAAAAAATATTAGAAACACATTCGTCACTTCCCACACGGGTGAGAGATAGCGCTGAATAATGTTATGGATTTTGTTCTCGTGTCCGCTTAGTATGCTGTAAAAGCTGAAAAATCCGGCTCCAAAATCAATTGAAGCCACGATCAGATATCCAAATAAAAACGTCCATAAGATCGCGATGCCTGCAATTTCAAAGCTCAATGCACGATCCCTCCTTCCAAGCCGAGAGACTCCAGTTCCTTCTCTGCTTCCTTGTTACGGAACAGCTTGCTGAGTACCCGAATCGCTGAAAAGCAAAGGATTAGGTACAGCAGTATAAACAGAACCAGCATCCAGCCTACGGAGGATGATGTTGTTGCTGCTTCCGACACCTTCATGTAACCGCGCAATATCCAGGGCTGTCTGCCGACCTCGGCGAACATCCAGCCCAGCTCAATGGCAATCATGGCCAGTGGCCCAAGCAGGACGATGCCGAGCAAGAGCCATTTGGGATAAGGCTTGCGCCCCGGCAGCCAGCGCCGGAACACATAGAGCACCGGAATCAGCAGAATGATCACGCCGGTCGTTACTTTCAGGTCAAACATATAGTGAATGGACAACGGCGGCCTCAGATCGGCCGGAAATCCTTCCAGCCCTTTCACTTCCGTGTCGGGTCTATTTCCCGCCAGTATGCTGAGTGCATAGGGAATCTCAATGGCGTATTTCACTTCATTGTTCTCGTCAAGAATCCCCCCATAGACCAGCGGCGCCTTTGTCATCGTTTTGAAATGCCACTCTGCGGCAGCCAGCTTCTCCGGCTGGTATTTCGCCAGAAATTTACCGGAAGAATCTCCGATCATGACGGTGCTGACCGCAAATACGAGCGCACATACCGTTGTGAGTTTAAGTGCCTTTTTGTAATACACATGATCCCTACCCCTAAGCAAGCTGAATGCGGCGATGCCTGCCAATATACCCGCACTTAATGTGTATGACGAGGCGAGCACGTGGGATACCTTGGTCGGGGTAGCCGGGTTCAACATCGCAGCAATTGGATGGATGTCCTTCATGATGCCATTAATCAGGGTAAACCCCTGAGGCTGGTTCATAAAAGAATTCACCGTTGTAATGAATATCGCAGAGGCAGAGGAACCTAGTGCCACCGGAATCAGCAGCAGCATATGGGTATATTTCTTTTTGAAACGGTCCCATGTGTAGAGGTAAATGCCAAGAAAGATCGCCTCCACAAAAAAGGCGAACGTCTCCATAAACAGCGGCAGGGCAATCGCCTGCCCCGCTACTCGCATAAACATCGGCCACAGCAGGCTGAGCTGTAAACCGATTGAGGTGCCTGTAACCACCCCAACGGCAACGGTAATGACAAAACCTCGCGCCCATCTGCGCGCCAGCAAGGTGTAATGGATATCATTGGTGCGCAGTCCGCGCCATTCAGCCAAGGCGATCATGAGTGGAACGCCTACACCGATGGAAGCAAAAATGATGTGCACAAACAGGGTAAGACCGGTCAGCATCCGGCTGAGCAGAACAGGGTCCAGGGATGACATGGGGCTACACTCCTCTTTCACATAATCGTTATGTACGACTTCATACCACCTGTGTGATGAAATGCCTCAATAACTCATGATCCGGATAATACTTTTGACAACGGCATACAGCACGATCACGGCTGCGACCAGGCAGACGATAATAAGGGTTTTCTCTTGTTTACGGAACATAGACCGGCCGTCCTCCTTTTGCATGGAATGCAAATTATGGCTCTGTAGACAGTTTGCAAAAGAAGTTGTTTTTTTATCCGGGGAATTTTGAAAAACAAAAAAAGCCTTTATCTATTTCAGGATGAAAGCATCCTATTAGATAAAGACTTCTCTTGCCTTACAAGAGTTCGTCCTGCTTGGGCAATCGAACCTTGAACGTACTTCCTTTGTGCGGCGCGGATATAAAGGTAAGCGTTCCCTGGTGATCCTCTACAATTTTGCGCGAAATGTAAAGCCCCAGTCCAGTCCCGCCAATCTGACGATGATCCGAATTGTCCACACGATAAAACTTCGTAAACAGCAGGTCCTGCACGTTCTCTGGAATACCTATTCCATAATCACGTACATCGATACATAACCATTCTTTTTCTTCCCACAGCGTGATATCGATTCGGTCTGCTCCAGGTGAGTACTTGACTGCATTGCCAACCAAATTATGCAGTACCTGGACCATCCGGTTCTGGTCCGCGTAAGCAAAAAAGTCTCCATTAAACGCATGTACATAGATGCGCTGAATGGATTGCATATTCCATTGCTCAGCAACACCCTCAACCAACTCAAGCAACGGTACATACGTCTTGTGGTAGGTCATGCCTTCATTGTCCAGACGTTGAATATCAAGTACATCATCCAGCAGACTGCTCAGTCGTGCGCCTTCCGAAGAAATGGTTTCCATGAACTCCTGACGCTGCGAAGTGGGAAGGTCATACATCATCATTAGTTCCACATAGCCCATAATGGTCGCTACAGGGGTACGAAGCTCATGCGACACCACACTGATCAGTTCGTTTTTCATCCGATTCAGGCGTTCTTCCTCCGTACGATCGCGGAACACCAAAAGAAATCCATGGTTTTTACCGGGAACATCCATTTGCTTCATGTACAGGGAAAACACACTCTTTTCCACATCATTGAATATAAACTCAGTCTCAACAAAGGCCAGTTCTCCGTTCAGAAAAGCACGAGTCTGCTCCACCAAATTGAACTCGGCGGTTAACACCAGAGTATCAATTGCATTGGCTAAGTCTTCGATGGATCTGCCCGAAAAATCTCCGAGGCCAAACATTTCTTCAATCCTTCTGTTAACTATCGTGATGGTGCCAGAACGATCAGACATGACCAGACCTTCCCGAACGGATTCAATGAAATGCTCGCTGATATCCCGCTGTTCCTGAATGGCAACTTTTTCATGAAACAGCTCCGCATTCAGCTTCTCCAGAGCCAGCGCATGACGTACACGGTCTTCTTCAGCCCTTGTCCGCTCGGTAATATCCTTAATAAATAAGTTATAGAGCGTCTCGTTATTGCCCAACTGAATTTCTACTATTTTGTACTCAATTGGAAAAACCGAACCGTCCCGGCGGATGCCTGAAATCTCTTCGACAATGACATGCCGTTTACCCCGAATATACTCGCATTGATTCAGCATTTCCTTGATTTCCATGCAGCTCGCTCCCTGAAAAAGGGAAGGGGCCTCCTTCTCGAATACAACTTCTTCCCGTTTCAGTCCAAACATTCTTTCGGCTTCGGGATTGAACTCGATAATCAGTCCGTTTGAATCCACAGAAATAATAGCATCAATAGATGAATCAATAATTGCGCGTTTGATCTCCTCACTATTCTTCAGCTCTTTGGTTCGTTCTCTGACTCTGTCTTCCAGCGTAAGCTTGTCCTGACGTATTTGCTCAAATTGTTCAAGGAGCACATCGGCCATTTTGCGCAAATTGCCAATCAGAATCTGTACTTCGGTGACGTGGCTAGTCGGCCAATCCATCTTGCCATTACGAAATAACAGTCTTGGAAGGGAACCTGTCATCCGTGTGAGGCGTTTCATTGGACTTACGACTTTCTTGCTGAGCGGAGCAGCCACAATCATAGAAGCCACGAAAATGATAAACAGAGATTGAAGCGTAGTCAGATAGATCGACTCAATCCGTGTATAATAGTTGGCTGAGTCAGTCTCAACGAATACCCTGTATGGTGTACTTGTTGTCATATCTGCTTCGTACATAAACGATGCCTGTTTCCAGTGAGTAAGCACATCGCTATAATAAGCATCCCCGGAATGGAATAGTATGCTGTTCTCCCCTGGCTTGAGAAAACGATATTTGTTGATATCCAGGTATTCCCCTACTGGAAGTGTATCAAGCCCTGAAGCAATGACCTTATCATTCGGATCGAGAATGATGACGTTCACATCCAATAGATGATGGTAACGCTCCATACTTTGATGCATGTTCTCCTCGGTTAGATATTGTTCATTCAAATCCTTGATCACAGCATTCGCAGCATGTTTTAGATTAGAAACGATAGTGTTATTGATCTGACCTAGTTGTCTGCGACTATCGGCCGATAACAGAACCAGAGAGACAACGACTACAAAGGCTACGACGTATTTAAAAGCAATTCGTGTGAGCGGAATGGTTCCTGTTCGTTTCGACTTCAGCTCGCCATTTGTAATCCAGAAGTCCACCACAATACCTGCAATCAGTGCATTAACCATGCTGGTCACAGCGACATGCATGTAGGTATATTTTAATTCTTCAAGATTCATGCCCGTAATGAAATATCCGTAACAGGTCACTGGCAATAACATCACGACCCAGAATGCAGCATTGGCCTTCATGACACTTCCATTCTTCCATCGGATCTGCCATCCCAGCATCCAGATTAATTCAATAGTATGAGCGCCAATCATAAAAAAACTATTTGGGACTAGACCCGCGAATAACACACCCAAGGTACAGATTGCTATCAAAGTAGTGAATCCGTATATGGCTCCATGTAAGCGCAAGGCAATAAAAGTTGCGGCTGTACCAAACAAGAGCTGTACCCCGTAAAAAAGAGTCAACGGAAATATCGTTCCCAGCGTACCCAGGATAATAAGTATAGCCGTACCCAACCACGGAATACGGAGTTTGATTACCATCCACTCCAACACCTTATTTACTCTTATGTAGTCCACAGGCAGCCGTCCTTATGATTGATTTCTATGTTTGCATTCAACAACAACGTTGGTACCTCCTATGGATTAAAGCTCGTAAGAGCTACTTTATTTCCCTCAAACCGTTCTGATACATTATACTGTAATTACTACTCAACGCAGCTTTGGGAAATTTTGAATGATCGGCAAATGACCTTCATTCATGGTAAAATACTGAAGTTTGGCTTCAAATCTATAGAACTTACTACATATGCATCCTATATTCTGGAATACAAACATTAAAATTTTTGCAGCATTTCCACACAAATCACGCCATTTTTTTAGAAGTTTCTTAACAAATTCATTTCATCAGGAGTGTGACCTCAATGTCTATCAAAGTTCTTCTTATAGAAGATGAGAAAAATCTGGCCGACATGATTGCTTTCTTTCTTGAGGAGGAGGGTTACATAACTGAATGGGTTCATCATGCACGCGAAGCACTTCAACTTTTCCCACGATTCCAGCCCGATATTGTAGTGACTGACTTGATGCTGCCTGAAACAGACGGTAATGATCTGGTTGATGCGTTTCGCCAGCACTCGACTGTGCCCATATTGATGATCTCGGCCAGCACCATGCTGAATGATCGGCTCCGAGCATTACACAATGGTGCGGATGATTTTCTTTGTAAACCCTTTAGTCTGAAAGAGCTTGATGCGCGTATTAAGGCATTACTGCGCAGATCCGCTATCTCCTACCCGGACAAACCGATAAAAGAGGACAAACCTGCTGAAGTTGTCGGACATGTCAGTGTGAATGAGTACAGAAGAACCTTGTTTGTGAATGGCATTGAAATTGAGGTCACTCATATTGAGTTTGAAATTATGAAGGAGTTGTACCGAAATCCCGGCAAAGTGTTCACCCGCAATGAACTCATGGATCGAATTAAAGGCTCAGAACGGGCATATCTGGATCGTACAATCGATGTGCACATCTCCAGCCTGCGTAAAAAAATTGAACCCGACCCCAAAAACCCACGGTATATCAAGACGGTTTGGGGAACGGGATATAAATACGTCATTTAGTACACGCCGAAATGAAATAATGGCTCATGTCCTCACTCTGTCATCATCTCATCGACTGGGTTGAGGGTTGAGCTGTTTTTGTTTTGTATGCAAAAGAATGCAGCCACCGCTGGATTTCCACGATCAGCCTATCTGGTTCTTTCTCTTGCCAGAGGATCATCTTCATCAGACCCGTACCGGTAATAAGCTGCAAATGGCGCTTGCGAATCAGGGATTGGAAATCCGTAATCACCAGTAAAGGAATCTGAGGCATAAATGCCCGAATGGCATTTGCTGCTGAAACGGCTTGCCCGGCGTCCTGATAATCGATAATACAATATCGAGCTGTGCCCCATTCCGAGCCAGCCTCGCTTTCCACGTTCCTTTCTTTTTTAACTGCGGACTCCCTCTGCTCGTCTGTTATCCATTCATTCAACAATTCAATCATATTGTCATAATCAATACCACGACTTCCGTCCGAAAGTACGGTAATGGGTTCCATAGTTATAACCTCCAGTTCATTCTCTCTTCTTATTGTGCCAATCTTCATTTAAAAATGTTCGTGTGTGAACATAAAAGAAGTGTTAACTATCTTCGTACCTCTTCACAAACTGTGTAAGGTTCATTACCCATTTCGCAGTTTGCGGCAATTCATGTAAAATAGGGATATGCCCGTGCTAATTGCGGGAACTTTAAGAATGAATCCGGTACAGGAGGTTATGAACCGATGAATATTGTTTCCATTGAACCAACACCCAGTCCCAATACGATGATGCTGCATCTGGATGAACGTCTGGAGGACGGGATTCGCAGAACATATACACTGGATAACGAACGGTCTGCTCCGGCGTTTATTCGCCAGATGCTTCATATTCCCGGAGTAAAAAGTGTATTCCACACGACCGACTTCGTAGCGCTTGACCGCAAGGGAAATGCGGATTGGTCCGTCATACTTGGCGAAGTTCAAAGTCGTCTCGGGCAGCAAGGAATTGATCTGGACTGGATTGAATCTGAAGACGTCTCTGGTGAACACTTCGGTGAAGCACAGGTATTCGTTCAATTCTTCAGAGGTGTGCCGATGCAAATTCGGGTTAAAGCCGGCTCCAAGGAAGAGCGGATCTCGCTCTCGGATCGGTTCGTCAAAGCAGTTACTGAAGTCGCCAGTGCAACGCTGATCAAGGAACGGAAACTGAGTGATTACGGCGTCCGCTACGGGGAATTGCCTGAAATTGCAAGAGAAGTTGAACAGGAGCTGGAAGCAGCCTATCCGCCAGAGCGTCTGGAACGCGTGATCCAACAAGCCATTGAGCACGGCACTAATTCTGAAGAGTTCGTGGAACGTCGCCGCCAGCTGGATGGTGCCGAGCTTGAAGAAGCTCTGCATAATGAGGACTGGAATGTTCGCTACGCTGCATTTGATGGTATGGAACCCACAGTAGAACGACTGCCACTCGTTGCCCATGCACTTCATGATAATAAAATGCAGATTCGCCGCCTGGCTGTTGTATATCTTGGGGATATCCGTACACCGGAAGCGATGGAACTGCTGTACGAAGCTCTGCAGGATAGTTCACCTGCTGTACGTCGGACTGCCGGAGATACCCTCTCCGATATCGGTGATCCTGCAGCAACGGCAGCCATGACAGCTACATTATCCGACAAAAGCAAGCTTGTACGCTGGCGTGCGGCCCGCTTCCTGTACGAAGTGGGAACCGAAGAAGCAGAGCAAGCTCTGCGGAAAGCAGCCGATGACCCTGAGTTTGAAGTCAGCCTGCAAGCCAAAATGGCACTGGAACGGATTGAATCTGGGGAACAGGCAGCCGGAACCGTATGGCAGCAGATGGCTGGGCGTAACAAGACGTCGGAATAGTGCTTTCGATTCATATCCAACAATTGTTATTGCACTGGAATACCATGGGGGTTATACTGATTGTCTGTTTAATAAACAGAACATCGAGTGTTACGTTCTGTGATTTATAATTTCATAGACAATAGATACACCTCATCCATGATGATGAGGTAGAGGTCGCGGGTGCGATCAGTACGCTGAAGGAGGCGCTAAGGAGCCGCTTATGAATTCAGCCGAAAGGTGCACCCGCCGAAGCCCGCAGGACGGTTCCTTACGTTGTCCAGCGCGGCTGGGGCTGTTGCCGAAAGGTGCAGAACTGTCACAGATGTATGATGCCTTCCTCGGAGGGTATGATTTCTTCTGTGTTGAGCTATCTTAAACATTTGGGACGAGGTGCGGACGATCGATAATAAAGACCGCAGGCTAATGCCTGCGGTCTTTTGTGTTATTTTCCATTGTTCTGAACCCATTAGTACGCTGAAAGAAGGAGTGTTTCCATGCAAGACCGCAACAACCAAACCACAACAGGACCCACCCTGAAAAAAGGACTACGTGCACGACATATGACCATGATTGCACTTGGTGGATCCATTGGTACAGGACTGTTCCTCGCTAGCGGCACCGCCATCTCCACTGCCGGACCCGGCGGTGCACTGATTGCTTACGTTGCCGTCGGCATCATGGTCTTCTTTCTAATGACCAGTCTCGGAGAACTGGCTACCTTCATGCCCGACTCCGGTTCATTCAATACGTATGCGGCCCGCTTTGTCGATCCGGCCCTTGGGTTCGCCATGGGCTGGAACTTCTGGTACAACTGGGCAGTCACCATTGCGGCAGAGCTCGCTGCCGCAACCGTACTCATCAAATACTGGTTCCCTGACAGTTCATCCATGTTGTGGAGTCTGTTATTTCTTGTATTAATCTTTGCCCTGAATGTGTTGTCCGTTAAAGGGTATGGAGAGTCGGAATACTGGTTCGCCATTATCAAAGTCGCTACAGTGATCATCTTCCTTACCGTTGGTGTGCTCATGATCTTCGGCATTATCGGGGGAGAAGCGGTGGGGTTCAGTAACTTTACTGTAGGGGACGCACCATTCCATGGCGGATTCTTCGCGGTTCTCGGTGTATTTATGGCTGCTGGGTTCTCTTTTCAGGGAACAGAGCTCATTGGTGTCGCAGCCGGTGAGAGCGAAAATCCGCGTGAAAATGTCCCTCGTGCTATTCGGCAAGTGTTCTGGCGTATTCTGATCTTCTACATTCTGGCGATTACAGTCATCAGTCTGATCATTCCTTACACACATCCGAATCTGCTTAAAGGTGATCTGAACAACATCGGAGTTAGTCCGTTTACCCTTGTCTTTGAAAAAGCGGGTCTGGCCATTGCTGCTTCCGTCATGAATGCCGTTATTCTGACTTCTGTACTGTCTGCCGGGAATTCAGGCATGTACGCTTCAAGTCGTGTCCTGTATGCTCTTGCCCGGGATGGCAAAGCGCCTCGCTTCCTGGGTCGGTTGAACAAAAAGGGCATTCCAATGAATGCCCTTCTCTTGACCACAGCGGTGGGTATGCTCGCTTTTCTAGCCTCCCTTTTCGGTGATGGTATTGTATACACCTGGCTGCTTAATGCATCTGGTATGTGTGGCTTTATCACCTGGCTTGGTATTGCCATCAGCCATTATCGCTTCCGCCGTGCCTATGTGGCCCAAGGTCGGGATCTGAACGATCTGCCCTACCGTGCACGCTGGTTCCCATTTGGTCCGATCTTTGCTTTTGTGTTATGTATCATCGTAATTATTGGACAAAACTATCAGGCGTTCACGGGCGATCAGATCGATTGGAGCGGTGCCCTCGTCGCTTACTTGAGCGTTCCGCTGTTCCTGATCTTATGGCTGGGTTATAAATTCATTAAGAAAACAAAAGTTGTACCATTACAGGAATGTGATTTTACAACAACAAACGAATAACGATATTGCACAGGCATCCTTCTTTCCACTGGAGAGAAGGATGCCTTTTTGGTTCGTCCAAGTTTCGAGATAGCTATCATCCACGCAAAAAAAGAACGCTCATCCACGAGCGTCCTTGTTCACCATAAGGTGTGTCCTATTATAATCATTCATAAAAAGTCTGCTGTTCACATGGTCCAAGTAATCTTCACACGCAGATCGACGGTATCCTCCATGTTGGACACGTAATACGATATCGACTTCATGCCAAGCTGATACAAATCCTGCAAATCCTCTACTAGTCCTGTCTCAGTACCCTTGTATCTGAAAGTCAGCGAGGTTCCGCCATCCTTGAGCGCACTCTGAACTTTTGTTTTCAGAGCGGAATGACCACTAACCGCATCACTTTCATCATAGAGCGAATATTCCAGCGTACGATACAGCTTCTGATACGTGGTTGCCTTGCTGCCTCCCGCCTTCACCAAAGTTTGCAAAGCTTCACGATAAGGGGCAGATGCAGCAGGATACTTGCCTTTAGCTGTCCAGACATGGTCACGTGCCATCTCATCATCACTGAGCAAATAATAACTGTGACTTACCTTGCCTTTACGGTCTGGAGTAGGATCGTCCCACGTCGTATCCATATGGTACCACTTGCCATCCAGCTTGACGAGATTCCAGGCGTGTAATTGCTCACCAGCCGTTCCTTCCACAATCCGGTTCTCTATACCCACCTGCTCCAGCATACGATAAGCCAGTAATGAATACCCCTGACATACGGTACTGCCGGTAACAAGTCCATCGTAGGCAGTATATTTCTGCAAGGATGTATCGTAGGAAAGGTTAAGTACAATCCAGTCATGAATGACTTTAACTTTCTCATGATTCGTCATGCCAGGCACGATAATCTCTTTGAGCACGTTGGTCACCTTACGGTTCACATAATCGGTCTGCTCCTTCGTTTCCCGATATGCCAGCTTCACATGCACCTCTGCGGATACATTGGAGCCTTTATAGTTAAATGCGTAACTTTTAACGGTATATTGAATATAAGGATCACTGGTCATTGCTTCGTCAATGGAGCTCTGCAACTGTTTCTTGAGGCCTTTCACATTGCCTTTGTATGTAAAAACAAGTTCCTCCGTACGCTGGGACATCGCATTAAGCAACGTCTCGCGCAGATCCGTATTCGTGGATATGTCCGATGTTCCCGACGCCGCGTACAGCTGATCCAGATCGACCGCATGTGGCAGTGCCACAGCGACGAGACAGCCAGCCAATAGCAGGGTTATCACTCGTTTTCCGTGCTTGCCCATGAAAGGATACCACCTCTCTTTGCAAAGTTCTCATGCCTCATTGTATCACAAAAGGGATTGACGGCAGGCTTCTAGTTTTGTCGAAAAGCATCAAAAGAGACCCTCCGCAGAAGGTCCCTCTGTCTTCATCAAACCAAACCTAACCTACCCGTTATCCTCATCATATGACTCTTCCGGGCATTTATGCAACAAACTCCAATCAATATAAACGATTGCCGCTCATAAAGGTATCCGTCTTACCCTGAAGCTTGGCCAGACGTTCCAATACCTGAGCCGCTTCGGCAACCGTCACTTTGCGTGCAGGCATGAATCGTCCTTCGATTGAAGGCAACAATCCCAGCTTGATGCTGAGGGAGACAGCTCCCTTGTTGTTGACTGCACTGGCATCTGCCAGGTTGGGAAGATCCGATGGCAATGTGTAGAATCCGGCTAATTTCTCATAGCGCAAAATGCGTACGAGCAATACCGCCAGCTCTTCACGAGTCATCTCCTCTTCTGGATTTAGCTTCGTTTCAGAGTCAGCACCCGCTAACCAGCGCTGATCAATCAATGTCCGCACAGCTTGGTAATAAGGGCTCTCCGGGGTAATGTCAGCATATAAATTGCCATCCCCATCTCCACTATAATACATATCCATATTTGGATTAACTGCTCTTGCCAGATAGGTAAACCAATCACCCTTGGTGATGACCCGGTCTGGGAATACACGTCCCTGTTCATCTGGAAGAAGCACTCCATGTTGCACCATGTTCTGAAGGGCTGCTTCAGCGGCATGTCCCGTAATATCACTGGTTGTAACTTGAACTGCTCCAGTGATACTGCCGTACATCGACTTCCATTCTCCCGTGTTGGCATCCAGCACTTCATACGTGATGCTAGTCAACGAACTGTCAGTTTGAGTAGGCATGTAGGCAAGCTTCACACCCACGGGAACGGATTCACTGTTGCCCATGCTGAACCCCCCATAACGAGAGTAGGCCAGTACCAATTTGAATTCTTCAAGATAGGTAGCTCTGGCTTTCTCATAGCTGATGGCCGGTTTGACATCCGTCGGCAGCTGTTCTGGCGTTGCAGCAACCAGCGCATAATATTCATTGAGCGTTCCATCATTTGAAACTTGTACCTGAACCGTATCATCCTTAACCAAAATTCCGTTTAGGTACCGTTCGAATATAAATGTTCGTGCATCGTCCAATTCAAGCACCGTTGAAAGTCGGAATTGCTTGCTTGCATCCGGCACAAGTGAGATGACTGTATTGACAGCCAGTTTCTCTGCCTGAGATTTGGTCACGGTCTTGCCCTTCACTTCCATCTCCGGCTTCTCCTGATCCATGCCCGGCATCATGCGCTGATAAATGTTCACACTGTAGATCTGTCCGGTTGCCGCATCAACCTGTGCCGAAATGTCTCTCATAAACATATAAGACACACTTGCATTGCGGTTGCTCCAGCTCAGGCTCCAGACCTGATTGTTTGGACTTGCAAAGCTGCCTTTGGTTAACTGGCTATACTCCAATTGATAACCTTCCGGTATATTAAAACTCTTTTTGACCAGCTTCTCTGCCTGCTGAGCATTCAATTTCGATCCAGTATTCGGTGTAAAAGCAGCTACACTGCCTTTAAGAGGTTTGTCCTCCTGGGAAGCTTCCTGGGCAAGGGATTCACCTGTCAAGCTATTGATTCGATCCAGTGTATCCGCATTTAGTGGAGTAACACTTGAGTTCTTCGGCGTGTACCCCAAGTAATACTTCTGGCCTTTGCGAGAAGAAAATCGTTCTTCGCTAATATAGGCCAGCTGAACATCGAACTGTTCCTCGAACTTCTGCTGAGCCTGCTCCGCTGAAATGGCTGCCTTCGATGATGGATATTCAGCTCCAATCGTAGTTCGTGAATATCCTGTCACCACACCGCTCTGATCCACACTTATGTAGGCTGTTTCCGCCTCGGATACCAAGCCTTCATGTTTCAGTTGGTAGCTGTACGTATATTCTGTTCGGCCAAATAGGGATTGCTGCGCGTTGTTTATATACCGTTCATCAACGGCAACAAAACCACCTTCCTTCAGATTCGGAATTGCCTTATACAGGAACTCATCTGCCTGCTTTCTCGCTTCGGTTTTCGTTAATTTCGTCTCCGAATCCGAAACCTGCCTTTCCAGCAACTCAGAAGGCAAATGTACACTTAGCACTTCCCCTGTAACCGCATGTACCGTTGCGCTGAATCCAGTGGATCGGTTCCCTTCACGCAGTTCAAATCCGATATCCCACGCCTTATAATCTGGTGGTGGAAAAGAATTCGGTGAATCAAATCGTGCGTATGAAATCGTTGCCTTCTTTAACAATGGAAATAATTTCAGTATATTCTCGCTGGCTTGCTTGGAGGAGATTTTGGCTCCTTCAGGCACCTCGTTGTCTGTTAATCCAAGTTGTTGTTCCGTTTCCCCCGCTGCGGATTCTGTTACCTGTTCCGCTGTCGCTGCCGACGCGCTGCCTGCAAACCCTGGTGTCTGTGATGCCAGAAGCAAAGTTGCCATGGCTGCTGTAGCCGCTTTGGCTGTAAACATTTTGAATCGTACATTAAAATTCCAATCAAAACTCAAATCTGGACCTCTCCCTTCAATTTCATACAAGGATGCATGCAAAATCACCTCGCATGAATATTGCCAGTCTATTCTATGATACCATAAGCTTCCTTTTTAATCGTCATTTTCCCAACAATTTTACAAATGTGAATTTCTGCATATTTTATAGAAACAGCAAAAAACGCCAACAGCGTTGGCGTTTCAACGATCAGCTTGAGCATTAATTGGGCTGAATTTTCTCTATATTGACGTTAGGTATAACAGATTCATTGGACTGAGCCTGCACCTGTACATGAGTTTTCAAAAAAGGAATCACCGTATTCCAGAACACAGGATCTTCTTCTGAACAGCTATGGCCTCCACTATTGACCCATAGATGCTCTACGGGCGGATCCGCTTTAGACATAAAATATTCAAGTTCGCTCGGTGGAATAAAGTTATCACCTTTGGAATGTACCATAAGCATCGGCAGCTGCATTCCCTTGCGCCGTTCATTCAGCAGCATAACTGGATCACGCTGGCGATACGTTTTCAGAGATTCTCCGAGCCGCCAGAACCAGATTCGCGGAATCAGCTGGGCCAGTGGAAACAGAGGCAGACGTCGCCGTCTCAGCTCGGAACTGACAATAACCTCGAATTGGGATGGCATGGAGTCCGTGATCACCGCTGATACAGGAATGCCCTCCGTCACAGCGAGGATCGTCCCTAGTCCGCCTAAGGAGTGCCCAAGCACACCGATTGCAGCAGGATCAATTTCCGGCCGTGACGACGTATATTGCAATGCTGACAGCAGATCGTCGCGGAACAGGTAAGCTGAGGCCGCTTTAACCGGATCACTGGCTCCGTGGCTTCGAACATCGTACATAAAGAGCGCATAACCTGCTTCCCAAATGGGACGTGCATAACGGAGGACCCGGGATCGGTTGGAGCCCCATCCATGTGCAATAATAACCAACGGCCAAGGCTTCGGGACATGAGCTCCAGCCGGAATGAACCAGCCATGCACTCGCCCGCCTCCACTCTCGAAGGTTATATCCTCAAATGGCATGGGCGGTGTGAGCGTAATCGGAATCTTTTTGGGGGTTTGACTCTTCACAGCTGCCTTCCATAAACTACCCGCAGTTACCGCGGCAACAGCAATCATCCCGCCAATCATCGTTTTAGCTTTCACTGGTGTCACTCCTCTCCGTTTTCTGGCCTAACTCCATCATACGACAGCAAGGTTAACAGGACGTTAATCCACATCACTTCTTATATTATCTAATGGTACAGAAGCTCTTCTTATATACCCTGATGTGTCTAATCCACTTCCGTTGGCTTCAAGGTTCAACCCTCGATTTTCGCTATTTCCACAAATGCACGTGTGCAAGCGGCAATCTGCTCATCATTCCCTGCTGCAAGTGCTTCTCGTGGTAAAAGTGCACTTCCAAGGCCCACTGCTGCCGCACCCGCAGCATAATAATCTGCAATGTTATCCAGAGTGGCTCCTCCTGTGGCAAGCAGTGGAATATGATTCAATGGAGCCTTGATTTCACGTAAATACGGAATACCCAGACTCGCCATTGGAAACAGCTTCACCACTCTTGCTCCTGCTTCATAGGCAGCCACAATCTCCGTTGGAGTCATCGCACCGGGCCAGATCTCCACTCCATGTTCTACAGCATATTCAATAACGGACAGATCGACATTCGGAGACACCAGAAATTGAGCACCCGCTGCAACGGCTTCTTTGGCCATCTGCACATTGAGTACCGTGCCCGCCCCGATATAAGCCTTACCCTCATGCCTTGCACGCCAGTCTGCAATAATATCGTGTGCCCCAGGTGTGTTCAGCGTCACTTCCATCAGACGGATTCCCCCATCTGTCATCCCCTGCCCTGCTGCCTGAGCAGATTCCCGGCTAATACCGCGCACAATAGCGACCAGTCTCGATTCCAATAATACTTCCGTCAGATTCATGCCAACTTCCCCTTGTTTCATAGATTCGGCAGCCGAAGACAAGTATTCTTTATCACCGCTTTTCCGTTAGTCACTATTGTAAAGCATATCGTCCCCTGGATGAAATCATTTGATCCAATTTCTTGGAGAGAGTGTGCATCAAAGTCTCCGATATACACTTAATTGGAAACGCAAAAACCTCTCCATGGAAAAAGGGATTATTCATCCCCTTTGTTCCATTAGAGAGGTTTGTTCTAAGCATTTTCCAGCACATTATCCTTCTCCAGATCCTTAAAATATTTATCATTATACAACATGCTGGGATGTGTCGGATGGTACATCAAAGCAATGTCATTGTGCTCTTTGGCTTTGGCCCGATTGCCCATCCGGTCATAACACACACACAATTGTAAATGCGGCATCCATGTCCATGCAGCTTCGTTCAATACTACCATTGGATCGGTCGGGCGTACGGCGCGGGTCGCCTGTTCATACCAGTATAAGGCTTTACGGTAATCCGTATGGTCGGCAAAATATCCACCTAATCGGTAACAAATCTCTGCCCTCGGCAAATCAAAGGCAAAGGATCTCAGTAATGCCGAAACTTCCTTTTCCGAACGTTCAAGTGCTACCTCACAATCAGCTATCTTCTGGCATGCTGCAATCTGATCCTCGACCCATCCCAGCCCGGTGTCCAGAAATTTTCCATAGTATTGTACTGCATCTTCAAGATGCCCATGGTCTCTCAGTTCATTGCCAAAATAATATAAATCACGCGGAGAGAATTCCTCCCCTGCCTGTTCGCGTTTACGATAAATCTTTAGATTGCGGTCCGTGTATTCCTTATCTTTCTTATGCGTGACTGCCACATCGCTATGCAGCAGATGACCGGCCACTTCCAAATATTCATGCACGGCACCAATCCAGCGATAATTCCGATCCCGCCGCACCAGTCGGTTCCGCCTCAGACTATATGCCACCTGTCCCTCCGCCGTAAAGGACAGATGATAATCCATCGTAACACTATCCACAGCAGGGTCCAGGGAACGCTTCAGTTCAATGAGCTTCACCCGGTCATCCGGTTCAAACACATCATCTGCATCCAGCCATAGTATATATTCACTTTTTGCTTGTTCAAAGGCAAAGTTCCGTGCTGCCGCAAAATCATCCACCCACTCAAAATCGATAATGCGTTCCGTATAACGAGCCGCGATCTGACGCGTCTGGTCCGTCGAACCCGTATCTACGATCACAATCTCGTCAGCAATCCCATTAACCGAGTCCAGACATCTGGCGAGGGAAGCCTCTTCATTTTTCACAATCATACACAGCGAAATACTGATCGATTCTTCTCCGCGTATGGCTCTGCGATTAAAAGCAGCCACTCCCGGCAATTCCGATAGTCGATAGATATGATAGGCCGGAAAATGTGTATCCACGTATAAACGGAAACCCAGTGCCTGAGCACGAATGCAAAAATGACGGTCCTCACCCCAGAAAGATACATTCGGAATCTGGTCATAGGAAATCCCGGACTCCAATACGTTCCTACGAATGATGGTACACGCCCCAAGTCCCCCCACTTCATAACAACCCGGGGTACGCAATTGCCTCAGAAATGTATCCGTTTGTGTACTCTCGTCCTCTGCCTCCTCCCCTGTGACCCGTTTGTTCTTACGAAACAGGGCGTACTCATCCTGCAACCAGACTTGTGGCATTTCCCTTGTGCCCGGCTGCCATCGTGTCCAGAAGATATTGGAGATGATCTCCTTCCTGTTCGATACGAGCTGTTCCAATGTCCGTGGATGCAGGACGAGATCGGAATCAATCAAGAACACGGCATCGTACTTCTGGTCACGGGCGTATGCCAAAATACGATTTTTCAGTCCGGCTACCCGCCAGATCTGTTCGTCGCGCCAATAGTGCCCACCCTCGTCCTTGTTGTAAATTCCTTTTCCCTGATTGGCATCTGCTTCATCTACATTGGCATCCAAAAGGTTGCCTTCATGCCGAAGTACAAACTCATGGAGCATATTAGATGCCGCTTCTTCTTCATTGTCGTCCACAAACAGATAGTCTGTCGTTACCGTCGTTCGCTCAAGCGATTCCAAGGACTGGAGAAATTCACGGAGTACCGCAGCCGTCTGCCGAACAGGACTTGCGATAAGAACCTTTTCCTTTGGCTCTTCTTTACCTTTTTCTTTTTCCTTCTTCAAATCTATTGTCCTCCTTCCCTTATTCCGACCATTGCAGGAGTCTTGGATCTGCATCCAAAATCGATTCGTACTGTTCCTTCCAGCCATATCTCGCATCCGGGTCCAGTGCCTGATAGCGCTCATATTTACGAATCCGGTCCTCTGCACGTGCCCAACCATAATGCTTCACCCGAGGGGAGTGACATCCATAGGCAAAATGCTGAATGGTTAGTGGAAAACGGCCGCAGTGCTGCGGGGTTTCCTTCCATTCATAGTTCCATTCTGGTCGGTATCGGACCAGAAATGGCCGATAATACACATGAGCCTGCCAGTATTGGTCTTCCCGGTAATGTGTATCGCTCCACATATCAAACAACCTGAAATAAATGGCGTCCTCCGTTCCACCCAACAGTTGATTCCGAACAATACCAAAATCCGTCGTCAGAATTTCGTCCGCGTCCAGATTCAAAATCCATTCCGGTTTGGTAGCCACCGTAGTCTCCCACTGCTGCTTGCGTAAACTCACCTCATCTGCAAACAGGGAGGCCGGGTTCACAATTAACGTAAGCGGGATTCCCTCCAGCATTTCCTGGCATAAAGCGACGGTATGGTCTGTACTTCCGTCGTCAATGATCACCGCACGATCAATCCACGGCCGGTGCGTCTCCAACGCCTGTCTGAGATACCTGTACCCCTCATTGCGGACAATCATGGACAAGGTGACATGCGGCCTCGTGGTTGTTTCACTATCTTCCAACTCCCCACCTCCAGGCTGAGTCTGTCACGCATATTACCTGATGTGATATGGCTGATTAAAATGGCATAACCCTTGTTAACCTTAATATCTAATCTATGCGCGTCTGGAATAGGGTTATGTCTGGCATGGAACCTTTCATGACGTTTAGGAACCTTCAAAATATGATATGTCCTTCTTTCATGAACAACGACAAAAAAGGCACCCGCTTTCGCAGGTACCTCCTTAATTTAATATTTCATTGGTTTAATATTTAATGACCTATTGGGATCTCGATATGGAAGAGGTCTGAATAATCAACGATATGCTGCCAGACGGTCATTCAGGCTGCGTGTTTGCCCGTACACATCCTGATACAGTGCAAATAGTCCGTCATAAACCTTGACCATTTCCGGGTTAGGCGCGTAGGATTTGGCAGGGCGAATGAACGCTGCTGCACATTCCTGCAAGGATGGGAACCAGCCACAGCCATAAGCTGCCAGCATCGCCGCGCCCATTGCTGGGCCCTGCTCACTTTCCAATTTCACAATGGTTGCATTGAAGACATCGGCCTGCATTTGAAGCCAGGCTTCATTTTTAGCACCACCACCAATGGAGATAACTTCATTGACCGTTTTGCCAGCGTTACGCAGAATATCAATGGACTCGCGCAGCGAGAATGTAATGCCCTCCATCACAGCACGTCCAAAATGCTCCAGCTTATGTCCGGCATCCATGCCGATAAAGCTACCACGAATGTTCGCATCCGGGTGTGGTGTACGCTCGCCGACGATATAAGGCGTGAACAGCAACCCGTTGCTTCCAGCCGGAATTGCATCAATGCCCTGCAAGAGCACATCAAATGATTTGTCTGCTGCAAAAGTATCCTTGAACCAGGACAGGCTATATCCTGCCGCAAGCGTTACCCCCATAATATAGAACGCATCTTTCTCGCCATGGTTAAAAAAGTGCACTTTGCCTTCGAAATCGAGATCTTTACGCTCTTCATAGGAAAGCACAACCCCGGACGTTCCGATGCTGCACATGGTCTGTCCTTCACTCAGAATGCCTGCGCCAATGGCTCCGCATGCATTGTCCGCACCGCCTGCATATACTTTGGTTGCGGCTGCAAGTCCGGTTTGATCCGCAATCTCAGGCAGCAGTGTGCCCACTTCTTCAAATGACTCCACAAGTCGTGGGCACAAGGATACCGACAGTTCAAAAGCTTCCGCGATTTCCTTGCTCCACTGTTTGCCTGCAACGTCCAGCAGCAATGTGCCTGCTGCATCCGAATAATCCATGGCATAATCACCTGTCAGGCGATACCGCACATAGTCCTTCGGCAACAGGAACAGGGCTGCCTGTTGCAGCAATTCCGGCTCGTTCTCCTGTACCCACAGAATTTTGGGCAGGGTAAAACCTTCGAGTGCACGGTTGCGGGCAATGCTTAGCAGTTTGCCATCCAGCACCTTCTCAATGCGGCGGCACTGAGCCGTTGTCCGTGTATCATTCCACAGAATTGCATTGCGTAGCGGTTTGCCCTCGGCATCCACCAGCACCAATCCATGCATCTGTCCGGAGAAGCTCAGTCCTTCAATTTCCGAAGGATGTACGCCGGACACCTCCAGCAATTTGCGCAGCGAAACAATTGTCTGCTCTACCCAATCTTCAGGGTTCTGCTCACTGTATCCAGCTTTGGGCTGGTACAGCGGATAAGCCTCGGATGCTTCAAACGCCACTTTCCCTTCACGGTTAACCAGCACAGTTTTAACTGCGCTGGTTCCCAGATCGACACCAATTACGTAACTCATGGGTTAACTCCTCTCGTTTATCTCAGGTTATATCCACGAAGAATCCAAGTTTACATGAGAGTCACTCCGTGATCAGAAAACCCTTGGATCGCCGTTACCCCCGGATTTCCTTCATCCCTTTTACATGGGAGAAATCCGGGGATAAATGCGACCGCATCGCTTCCTCCGGGTCCTTTCTGCTCACTCCGTTCTGCATGCTTAATCATGGACACACATGGATATGAAACGAGTAAAACGTACTCGTTTCTGTAGCTAAAATCGTGCCTACGACCTATATCTGTCATTAGTAGTGGACACGCAAACCATAATGCACAAGAAACTCATTCGGTTCAAGGATCAAAAAACCGCCCCCGCCTTCCCAGGGGAAAGTCGGGGACGGTCCGAATGTCATGCTTGTTCAGGCGTTCCGTGGTACAAGCTTAGGCTATGCTGGCGTGCACACTTTGTTATACTCCTCCACAAGCGTTACTACAGGCAAAACGTATGGTTGGTTCACAATCTTCCATACCAAAAGCCTAACTGATATTAGTCAGCCAGGATGTATTGGTTGAGTTTTGCTCTCAGCAATTCCTGACGTCCGGATTGGTTTTTGCGTGGGCTTTCGTTGTTCAGCGCGTACTCTGCAAGGGAAGCCAGTGTTGCTTTACCTGCAACCACATCTGCACCGATACCTTCGCTGAAGCTGCTGTAACGTTTTTCAATGAAGTCATCGAATACACGATCTTCAATCAATTTCGCTGCTACTTTCAGACCTTTAGCATACGTATCCATACCAGCGATGTGTGCCAGGAACAGATCGTCTGCTTCGAAGGAACCACGACGTACTTTGGCGTCGAAGTTCACACCACCACGGCCGATACCGCCATTTTTCAATACTTCGTACATAGTCAATGTAGCATCGTACATATCAACCGGGAACTCATCCGTATCCCAACCGATCAGCATGTCGCCTTGGTTAGCATCGAGGGAACCGAGCATACCGTTTGTGCGGGCAACGCGGATCTCGTGATCGAATGTGTGACCAGCCAATGTAGCGTGGTTTGCTTCCAGGTTCAGTTTGAAGTGTTTGTCCAAACCGTATTTTTGCAGGAAGGCAATGGAAGTTGCTGCATCATAGTCATATTGGTGTTTGGTTGGCTCTTTCGGTTTAGGCTCAATCAGGAATTGTGCATCGAAGCCAATTTCCTTAGCGTAGTCTACTGCCATGTGGAACATGCGGGCAATGTTGTCCTGCTCCAGTTGCATGTCTGTGTTGAGCAACGTGTCATAACCTTCACGACCGCCCCAGAACACATAGTTTTCTGCGCCCAGACGTTTCCCCACTTCCAGACCTTTCTTGATTTGCGCTGCAGCATGAGCGTACACATCTGCGTTGCAAGTGGAAGCTGCACCAAACATGAAGCGTGGGTTGGAGAACATATTGGCTGTATTCCAAAGCAGTTTTTTGCCGCTGGATTTCATGTGGCCTTCAATCAGGTCAACGATCGTATCGATGTTGCTGTAGAACTCACGCAGGCTGTTGCCTTCTGGTGCGATGTCCACATCGTGGAAACAGAAGAACGGGAGATTCATTTTTTCCAAAAATTCAAATGCCGCTTCCACGCGTACTTTCGCGAGGTCCAGACCGGAGTATTTATCCCAAGAACGAACAGCAGTCTCTGCACCAAACGGGTCACTACCGCCCGCTGTTAATGTATGCCAGTAAGCCATGCCGAAACGGAAGTGCTCTTCCATCGATTTGCCGGCTACAACTTCTTCCGGATTATAATGTTTAAAAGCAAATGGATTCGTGGAATCTTTACCTTCGAATGAAATTTTATTAACGGATTCAAAATAGGCCATATAAAATGCCTCCTCAATAGTTTTAAAAGTAATCGTTTACAACGTTATCCTAACACATCGGTTACACTTTGTCTATTGGTTAAACAAAGTAAAAATAAAATTTTTTTTGCACGTTTGTTTACGCTATAATAGTCGAATAGCTTGTTTACGGATTGCGGGTCTGAACCCTTTTATAGAAGAATAGGAGTGCCTTATGGATATGAAAATTACCGGAGACCAGATGCTGGTCAAAAAAATAAACAAGTCGATCGTCCTGGATACGATTCGGCGTCATGCCCCCCTCTCCCGTGCGCGGGTATCCGAGATTACAGGGCTGAATAAAGCAACGGTATCCAATCTGGTTGCCGATCTGATCAATGATGAACTCTTGCAGGAAATTGGCCCTGGGGAATCCAGCGGTGGACGTAAACCTCTGATGTTGCTATTTCGCGGTACATCGGGATATGCCGTAGGTTTGGAGCTCAGCGTAACCCACTTAAAGGGTGTGCTCACCGATCTGGAAGGTCATATCATCACAGAGTACGCCGTGAAGCTGGAACATCATGATGTGTCCTCTGTATTTGAACAGTTGAAACTTGCGGCAGAACATCTGATTCATGCAGCCCCTCCCTCCCCTCACGGGGTAATTGGCATTGGTATCGGGGTGCCGGGTATGGTGGACGAGGAAGGAACGGTGCTGTTTGCACCCAACTTGGGGTGGGAGAAGGTTCCCCTGCGTGCCATGCTGGAAGAAGTATTCGAGTTACCCGTCACGATCGACAATGAAGCGAATGCAGGTGCGCATGGAGAGTTAAATTTTGGTGCAGGCATCGGTGTACGTCATCTGATTTACATTAGTGCAGGCATCGGGATCGGTTCAGGCATTATGGTGGATGGTGAGCTGTACAAAGGAGCCTGGGGATATGCCGGAGAAACAGGCCATATGTCCATAGAAGCAGAGGGCAGACCTTGCTCCTGTGGCAATCGTGGTTGCTGGGAGTTATATGCTTCGGAGAAAGCTTATGAGCATCCGGATCATCAGTTGCTTTTGCCGGCACATACGACACGGGAATTGATTGATTATGCACAGCAAGGCCATGATGATGTATTGAAGCTATACCAAGAAATCGGCCGCAAACTGGGAGTTGGCATCACCAATATCGTCAACAGTTTCAATCCTGAGCGCATCATTATCGGCGGCCCTCTTTCTGAAGCAGGGCCATGGATTGAAACGGCGCTGAAACAAGTGGTGGAGGAGCGTACGTTGCCCTATCACCGCCGCAGTTTGCAGATTGAATGGGCTGCTCTGGGCAGTCGGTCCACACGTGTTGGTGCCGCTTACTCAGCAATTTCCCAATTTCTAGGTAAAATAAGAGTGTCCGTCTAATAACCGATGAAAATTGACATCATTTTGCCCCATTTCCTCCCTTTTTGTTAAAGAAATCCAGAGGTATAATAGGGTTATGTGATTTTTGTCATGGTGGCATGAATGTCGCCGTGTTAATTCCGATGACGAAACGGAGTGAAAATTCGTGACCTACGTGGATACTTCAGATATCTCGGCGCAAATGTTTGTCACCGTACTCCTGTTCCTGATCGTGCTTGCGCCGCTGTTCAGCCTTGGCATACTTCGATTGTTTCAGAGCAAAAAGAAGGCTGGTTTCATGTACATGCTGTCAGGCGTACTGGTGTATGTAGTATTTCAGACCTTTATGAGTATATTTTTTTAGATAAAATATGTTTGATTTTAACGTCAAATCCCCTTTTACATCCACAAAAGAGTTCATGAAACATGTGCTCTGTTGTAGCTGTGAAAGGGGATTTTTCATGTTGCAGATAAAAGAAGCCTCAGTCCTGATTCGGACTAAGGCTTCTCCAATATATATTCAAACGGCTCGCGCGAACCGGAATAGCTGCATGTGACTTGAACTTACCCTATACAGGGTAAATTAAGCGTCCAGCGCTTTGGCGAATTGAGTTTTGTTCATACCCAGAATGCGGTGTTCACCAATAACAGTCAGAGGTACGGCACGTACGCCCATGTCCCATACTTGTTGTGCGAACTCATCGCTTGTCTCGATGTTGCGCTCTTCATAAGAGATGCCTTTGTCAGCCAAGAAGCTTTTTACTGATTTGCAGTTTGGGCAGTTGGTTGATGTGTATACAATTACGTTTTCCATGTTTATTCACCTCATATTGTTATTTTATAGACTAATCTATTGATCAAAACAGCTCTTCCCTTACAGAACTACTGCGCTGTGCTCCAAGCTCTCAATATATTTCTCTGTATCCATCGCAGCCATACATCCACTACCTGCAGCTGTGATCGCTTGTTTGTAACGGGTATCCTGTACATCACCACAAGCGAATACGCCTGGGATATTGGTTTCGGATGTGCCCGGTGTAGTCAAAATATAACCGTGTTCGTCGGTTGTGATTTGTCCGCCCAGGAATCCAGTGTTTGGTGTGTGACCAATTGCAACGAATACACCGCTAGCAGGGATGATTTCTTCTTCACCTGTTTCGTTGTTCAGTACTTTCAATCCAGTTACGCCGTTGTCGCCAGCCAGCACTTCAAGAGGGGTACGGTTCAATGCCATCTCCACTTTCTCGTTGCTGCGTGCACGATCCTGCATGATTTTGGAACCACGCAGTTCTTCACGACGGTGTACCAAAGTTACTTTGGAACCGAAACGGGACAGGAAGCTCGCTTCCTCCAGCGCGGAGTCGCCACCGCCAATAACAATGATTTCTTTGTTGCGGAAGAAGAATCCGTCACATGTCGCACAAGTGCTGACACCACGGCCCACATTCGTTTCTTCTCCAGGAATACCGAGGTATTTAGCAGATGCGCCTGTAGACAGGATCAAGGTTTCGGATACGAGTTCACCCATACCTTCAACCTGAATTTTGAATGGACGCTCGCTCATATCGATGTTGTTTACCCAGCCTGTACGGAATTCTGCACCGAAGCGTTCTGCTTGTTTGCGCATATTGTCCATCAATTCAGGACCCATAATGCCGTCAGGGAAACCTGGGAAGTTCTCTACTTCTGTTGTTGTTGTCAATTGACCACCAGGTTGCGGTCCTTCAATAACGAGTGGGCTCAAGTTGGCACGTGCCAAATAGATTGCTGCTGTCAGCCCTGCAGGGCCTGTTCCAATAATAATTGATTTATACATGTATAGTTCCTCCCCCGGGTTCTGCAAAAAGGTCAGGCTCTCCGGCATCAAAAGCAAATGCTTTTGCATACACTAGAACGAAAGCCTACATCATGTCCACATGAACTGCCCGTTATGACAATTAACCTATGCAGAAACGGAATTCTAATTTATAATCATTCTAATCTGTTGTTCATTATGATCTCTTTTATGTACGGTGTCAATGCTCGGCAGCGATTATGAAGAAGTCTTCATCAGGAGGGAAAATGGAAGCATGAACGATGCACTCATTGGCAGCTTTATCTCAGCCATGTCTACCGGCCTTGGGGCCATACCTATTCTATTTATGCGTAAAGTTACCCACCGTCTGCGTGATATTTTGCTTGCCTATGCAGCAGGGATCATGACCTCTGCCTCGGTGTACAATCTTATTCCGGAAGCGCTCGGGCAATCCAATTTGTTTGTACTTGCCCTTGGTATTATGCTGGGCAGCATGGTCCTGCTTGTGCTGGAGATGAAGATTCCACATGTTGATCTGGAAAATCCCGAGAAGATGCCTTTCAAAATTGAAGCCAAAGCCTTCATGATCATTGCAGCCATCACCATGCATAACCTGCCCGAAGGGTTATCGGTAGGTGTCAGCTACGCAAGCAGTGACGCAGGACTTGGCAATCTGATTGCCTTTTCCATTGGATTGCAGAATGCGCCGGAAGGATTCCTTGTCGCCCTCTTCCTCGTTAATCAGAACATCGGTCGCTTCAAGGCGCTCGGTATCGCCACGCTGACGGGTGCAGTTGAGATTGTGACAGCCATGATTGGTTACACACTCAGTAGTCTGGTCTCCGGTCTGGTCCCTTACGGTCTTGCCTTTGCAGCGGGTGCGATGATGTTCATCGTGTACAAGGAACTGATTCCCGAAAGTCACGGCGACGGCAATGCACGGGCGGCAACGGTTTCCTTTTTGCTCGGACTAATCACGATGATTGGCCTGACTGAACTCTTCTAATAGAAAGAACATAGAACAGCCCTCACATGAACACAAGAATGGACGGCAAAAAAACCTGAAAGGACAGCGGCTCGCTGACTTTCAGGTTCTTTTTTTGTTCACAAATGAAGATTCAATGAAATAGTTTGAACGATCTGTAAAGGGCGTTGGACGATCACAATCCGGATTTGATAAATCGAATCAATTCGGCATTGAATTTTTCCAATTCATCATAGAACGCCCCGTGACCGCTCTCCTCAAAAGCAATCAAATGAGAACCGGCAATGCCTTTGTGCATCTCTTGGGCAAACTCAAACGGACAGATCTCATCCTTCTTCCCGTGTAAAATCGCTGTTGGCACCTGAATTGCACTCAGGTCACCTCGCAAATCCTCATCTCGCAAGGCAATGGCACTGTTAATCGTACTGTAAGACGAAGCCTCCATACCGAGTGCATGGAACCAATCCATAAACGGCTGACTGTGCTGCTTCGCGAAAAACATGCCGCCAAATGTCTCCAGCAGCTTCGGACGATCTGCGAAGATCGGCTCGATAATCTGCTCGGTGAGCTGCGCTGGAGTCAGCCCATACGGATAACCATCACGCTGTGTGAACACCGGTGCCGCCGCAGACAATAGGGCCAGCTTGGATACACCATGTCCCGCATGGCGGGCCATATAATGCACGGCAATCGCTCCACCCATGGAGAAGCCTGCAAGTACCACGTCAGTCAACTCCAGATCATCAATTACAGCACGCACATCGTCCGCCATCCGGTCGTAGTCATAGCCTGTGGACGGTGCGTCCGACTTGCCATAACCTCTGAAATCTATTGCGATGGCACGAATGCCATGATTCGGCAGTACATTTAATTGATATTCAAACATTTTATAATTGACTGGCCAGCCGTGCAAAAAGACAACTGGTGTTCCTTGACCAATATCTTCAACAAATACACTCACATTCGGTTCAACTTGTACGTAACGTCCCATATTTCACAGCTCCCTTTATTGTCATGTCGTTGCAACGGCATATGCCGAACTGCATGGTTATATTTCAATAACAACGCTCCATTTCCTGTTCCGTGCGGAACGTTCCTCTGGAATCGCCTCTTCGAATCATTACCCTCTGACCCAAGGTTCAAACGCCATGCGATTTAGCTGAGTTAGAAGCGATATCCAACATAAACCACTCTCAGCCTTGTTATCGTAGCAATCTCAGCCCATTTAGAATAACCAGGATCGTGCTGCCCTCATGGCCTACTACACCCAATGGTAATGCAACATCTTGTAAGAAGTTGCCCGCGATTAGAACCAGAATTACCGTGATGGCAAAAAACATATTCTGCTTCACCGTCCGCTGTGCCCGGCGCGCCTGCCTGATCACCCAGGCGATCTCTTCAATATTGTCATTCATCAGTACAACATCTGCTACTTCCAGTGCCGTACCGCTGCCCGATACGCCCATGCCCATACCCACCGTTGCCGCTGCAAGTGCAGGTGCATCATTCACACCGTCGCCAACCATTAACACTTGCCCATACTGTTCACGAAGCAGATGCACCTGTTTCACTTTATCTTCAGGCAACAGATCTGCATACACCAAGCCTACACCTGTCTCACGGGCGATCACCGCTGCCGATTCGGAACGATCACCTGTCAGCATGGCTACCTTCACGCCCATAGCTTCCAGCTTTTCCACCGCTGCGGACGCTTGTGGGCGCACGGTGTCCCTCATCGCGATCAGTCCGGCCATCTCCCCGTTCGCTGTTATGGCAGACACGGTTTTGCCTACTCCCTCAAGTTGGGCACGTATGCCATGCCACACAGCCAGATCGTTCATATCAGAAGCACCCAATTTCTCCTCTGTATCATTTGTATTAATTACCTCACTGATATGATGTGTATCCAATTCATCCGTTTTGCCAATTTTCCAGAGAACACCGTTTACTTTCCCCTCAATCCCCCAGCCCGTCAGAGCTTGAACCTGTTCAGCAATCGGGAGTATGATGTCCTCCTTGCTTGCCTGCTCCACAATGGCCCGAGCCAGCGGGTGCATCGAAAGGTTCTCAATCGCGGCTACCGTACCCAACAACTGTGCCCGGTCATATCCGTCTGCCGTTATAATATCGGTCACCTGTGGGGTGCCCATCGTCAATGTCCCTGTTTTATCAAAAGCAACCACCCGGGTCTGGGCCATGTTCTCCACATGAGCGCCGCCCTTGAAGAGAATACCGCGACGCGCACTGCTGGACATAGCTGATAACATGACCGGCATAATCGAAGAAACCAGGGCACAAGGTGAAGCTACAACCAGAAACACCATTGCTTTGTAAAACGCCTCGTTCCATGTCCAACCAAGCAATAACGGTGTTCCCGCAATAACCAGCACCGTTACGGCGACAACAATACGGGCGTATATCCCCTCGAATCGCTCAATAAAGCGTTGGGAATCCGGCACTTCCGTCTGCGCCTCTTCCACCAGTTTAATGATTTTGCCAAACAACGATCCTTCAGCGGATTTGGTCACCTCCACATATAGAGCACCTTCGCCATTCACGGTACCTGCGTATACCTCGTCACCAGCGATTTTGTCTATAGGTAAGGATTCTCCTGTAATCGAGGCCTGATTGATAAAAGAGCTACCCCGGTACACTACACCATCCGCCGGAACCAGTTCGCCTGGTTTGACCAGCAACAGATCCCCCGGCTGCAAATCATCGATGGATACACGATTCATCTTCCCGTCCTCAATACGCAGCGCCGTTTCCGGTTTGAGCGCCAGCAGTGATGAAATATCCTTGTGACTGCGCTCCGTTGCATAGCTTTCCAACGCACCACTTAACGCAAAAATAAAGATTAGCATGGCGCCTTCATTCCAGTAACCGATGGCTGCCGCTCCCAACGATGCTGCAATCATGAGCAGATTTACATCGAGATCACGATCCTTGACCAGTGTCTCTATGCCTTCTTTGGCCTTGGTCCATCCACCTATGGCATACGCAACGATATATAGCAGTACGGATAATGGGTTGGACCACGATGCAGTCGCCCAAGCAATAAGCATCAAAAGTCCACTGCCCAGAGCAGCTTGCATTTCCTTGTTGCGCAGCATAGCCCGAAAGTCTGGTTTGCGCCCTCGTCCCGGACCAGGTGTGTTGGCAGAGCGCTGTTCAGCTTTTGCTTGGGTTTGAATAGGTTGGTGTATCGCTTGCATATGAATCACAATCCTTTCTGATTGTCGGGTTGTGGAGTGCATTTTGCAGCATCCATGTTCCCTGTATTGAAGTCGTATTGAGAATGAGAGCCATTGTTAATGCCCTAAAAATGACACATGCTGCTGCGGGAATCCCGCAGCAGCATGGTTATTGAATGATTTTTGAATCATTTTGAATGAGAATGATAATCATTTTTGTACTTATGCAATTATTTTTACCCAATACAACTTTTGCTTCATTATATGCCTGTGTTCTGCATTTGTAAATGGGTTTTTCACCTTAGCCGATGTAAAATTAAAAAAAGCCACTCGTCCATAAGGACAAGCGGCTCGTGTAAATTTAATTTATTAACGTTATGAATTAAACACTAACACTTGATTGCTGACTAGCCTTAATGGCTTGCTCCAGATCGTAGAGGATATCCTGAATATTCTCTGTACCCACAGATAAACGAATCAGCTCAGGATTAACGCCTGCTGCAGTCTGCTCATCTTCTGTCAGCTGTTGGTGCGTCGTACTTGCCGGATGAATGATCAGTGACTTGGAGTCACCTACGTTGGCAAGGTGAGAGAACAGCTTCACATTCTCAATCAGTTTGCGTCCTGCATCCACTCCGCCTTTGATACCAAAGGTCAGAATGGCTCCCTGGCCTTTCGGCAAATACTTCTGTGCCAGTTCATAGGAAGGGTGACTCGGCAAACCTGCGTAGCTTACCCAGTCCACATCCTCATGTTTCTCCAGATATTGCGCCACAGCCAGTGCGTTGCTGCTATGACGTTCTACACGCAGATGCAGTGTCTCCAGCCCTTGAATGAGCAACCATGAATTGAAAGGTGAGATAGTAGCACCAAAGTCACGCAGCAATTGTACACGAGCTTTGATAATATAAGCAATCGGTCCAACCGCTTCTGTATATACGACACCATGATAGCTGGAATCCGGTTCTGTCAGTCCCGGGAACTTGCCACTCGCTTTCCAGTCGAATTTGCCACTGTCCACAATAACTCCACCAATGGAAGTACCGTGACCGCCAATAAATTTGGTAGCCGAATGAACGACAATATCAGCTCCATGCTCGATTGGACGAAGCAGATATGGACTTGGGAATGTATTGTCTACAATCAAAGGAATGCCATGTTCATGGGCGATGGCTGCCACAGCTTCAATATCCAGTACGTTGCCTTGCGGATTACCGATCGTTTCAGCGTACAATGCTTTTGTCTTCTCCGTAATCGCCGCCCGGAAATTTTCAGGATCACTGGAATCTACAAACTTTACATCTAGGCCAAGTTTCGGTAGTGTGGTTGAGAACAGATTGTACGTTCCTCCATACAGACTCGCTGCGGAAACAATCTCGTCACCCGCACCTGCGATGTTTAAGAGAGAGAACGTAATCGCTGCCTGACCGGAAGCGGTAGCCAGTGCACCCGCGCCTCCCTCAAGTGCAGCAATACGTTGTTCGAACACATCCGTGGTCGGATTCATCAGACGCGTATAGATATTGCCAAACTCTTTCAATCCAAACAGATTGGCTGCATGCTCCGTATCACGGAATCCGTAGGATGTTGTTTGGTACAACGGTACAGCACGTGCATGGGTGGTCGGATCAATCTCCTGGCCGGCATGGATTGCCAATGTTTCAAATGAAAGCTCACGTTCGTTTGACATAAATCTGTTTCCTCCCTTAACTTATACGTTTGGCAAATCCCTAGATGTCATGACATGGTGGCGTATGTTTTCCATATTCTCTCACAAGATGTCGCTTTTGAAAAGAAATATTTCCGATTTTTCCGATGAGAAATGTTAAATATGTATCAGTAAGACTGCTACACCAAAAAAACCTTTGCTCCCGCAAAGGTTTTCCGGATTTTTTTAACCATCACCTGCTGAACTTCTGCCCGACTTTATACCGTCTATACCCGAACGCCACTCCATACCTCACGTAAATGCTTGGCCGCTGGGACAGCTTCTTCCGCCGTTACCCCTTCTAGTGAAATATCGATGTGTGGTTTATAGGTCTTCAATAGTTCAAAAAATAACGGATAATCCAGAATGCCCTCACCCGGCACCGGATTGAACTTTTCACCCTGTGCATTGAAAGCCACATCTTTGGCATGAATGACAATGATGCGCTGATACAGCGTTTCCATCACTTCACGCAGAAATGCAGACTGGTCAGCCACATGCGGTTGTTTGATCAAATTACAAGGATCAAACAGCATGCCCAGATTGGATGAAGGAATTTCTTCAAACAGACGGATCATATGTTCACGTGAATGAAGTGTATGAGTAGATACAGGCTCAATCGCCGCATGAACGCCCCACTTTTCCGCCTCTTCCGCCAGTTCCTCTACCGTCTCCCGCAGCACCGTCCACGCCTTTTCTTCATATCCATCCGGATGAGAGTCGCGATACGTATCTAGGCCCCCGGTCTCCGTTGCCACCATGCTGCAACCGAAATCCCGGGCATAACGCAGATGCTCCTTGAATCGATCAATGTCTGCACGACGGGCCACAGGATCAGGATCAATCGGGTTAATGTAGCAACCCAATACCGCAATCTTGACTCCGCGCTGTGCAAATTGATCTCCGATCTCGTTCGCCAGTCCAGGGCTCAGCTTGCCATTGGCCGAGTCTACATCCGACAAAGCCTTGGCTAATGCCAGCTGTACCGAATTGAATCCGTTATCCGCGATGGTCTGTGCAAGCTGTGCCGTAGGTTGTTTGCCAAACGTATGCGCAAGAATACCAAGTTTCATGTCACTGCCTCCTTTGCAATCGGATCGCTGACAGGGTTAACGAGCCATCCAGCCGCCATCCACATTCAGTACGTGACCATTCAAATAATCCGAAGCCGCCGATGCCAGGAAAACAACCGGACCTTTCAGATCCTCAGGTGTTCCCCAGCGTCCAGCCGGAATCCGTGCTGTGATGTCACGGTACCGATTTTCATCGGCGCGAATCTGAGTTGTATTGTCTGTTTCCATATAGCCTGGTGCAATCCCGTTGATTTGAACACCTTTGCCTGCCCATTCATTCGCGAGTGCTTTCGTTAAACCGGCTACCCCATGTTTACTGGCCGTGTATCCCGGTACGTTAATTCCACCCTGATAAGACAGCATGGAGGCAATGTTAATGATCTTTCCGCTTCCCCGTTCAATCATATGTCTGCCGGCCAACTGGCTCAGGAAAAATACCGTATTCAGGTTAAGACCTATGACATCATGCCAGTCCTGTTGACCGTGATCGGCTGCAGGTGTACGACGAATAATTCCCGCATTATTGACCAGAATATCAATTCTCCCTTGAAAGTCTAATGCCTTTTCAAACACCCCGGTCAATTCGTCCTCACGACTCAAATCAGCTTCAACCACATACGCTTTGCGTCCTAGAGCCTCAATGGCACGCGCTGTTTCCGATGGATTGGAGTAAGACACCAGCACAACATCTGCCCCGGCTTCGGCAAGGCCAATCGCCATTCCTTGCCCAAGACCTCCTGATGTACCAGTGACAAGTGCAACTTGTCCGCTTAAATCAAATGGGTTCATGAATGATTCCTCCGCATGTTATTGGGTTGCAAACCGTGTTCTTCAGCCTCGGCAGTCACGTAACCACTGTGGAACTGAAGGTCAGCTCTGATAATCGACTTCGATGCCATTTTGCCTGTACAGGGCTGCTGTTTCCTCATTCAGCCGACTGTCGCTGATGATGCAGTCCAACTCCGAACAGTGTGCAAAGGTCCGAAGGGCAAATTGTCCGAATTTATAATGATCCACGACGCCATAGACCTGCTGAGATGCAGAGATCATCGATTTTTTAAGTGGCACCAGATCTCCTGTATATATGGAAAGTCCAAATTCCGGATGAAGTGCCGTCGTTGAGATAAACGCTTTGTGAATGTTGAGACCCGAAATGAAGGCCGCCGTGTCGTCTCCCACCAGCATATTGCGGACTCTTGCCCCGCCAGGCACAACAAGTCGCACCTGCTCCTTTTTGGTCAGCTCAGCAATGATGAACAAATCATTGGTAACCACGGTAATGGACTGATTCTCCATACGCTTCGCCATCTCCAACGTAGTGCTTCCGCCGTCCAGCGCAACAATATCTCCTGGCCGGATATAAGCAAGGGCTCGCTCAGCAATCTCCGTTTTTTCCGAATGATGCTTTTCCGTAGCCCCACGACTTGTGAGGATGCCGTACTGGTCGTTCTGAGCCAGCATCGCACCCCCATGGACACGTACGAGCAATCCCATGCCTTCCAGCTTATCGAGATCCTCCCGTACGGTCTTGCCCGTCACCTGCAGCAGTTCACTCAGATCACTGACGGTGACTTCCTGCCGCTCCAGAAGAGCCTCCATAATTTTTTCATGTCTTTTCAATGGATTCATCACAGATCAACTTCCTATACATCTTTATTAAGGTGAATAACAAGTTTAACACGTAACACTTTGGGTACAGAAAACCTTCCGATCGCTCTTATCCCCAGATTTTTTTGAACCCCTTCTTCAAGGGGGAAATCCGGTGATAAAGGCGCACGCTTCGCTTCTTCAGGTCCTTTCTGTCCCCTCCGTTCTCATGTCTTCTTGAGTTCAACTTAAAAAAGATATTTGTAATTTATTATTTCAAGTCCTTCATCGCCACGCCGTCCATATCCTCGAACGTCTGGTTTTCCCCAGCCATTGCCCAGCAGAAGGTATAGCTGCTCGTACCGACACCACTGTGGATAGACCAGCTAGGAGAGATGATGGCCTGACGGTCACGTACAACCAGATGCCGTGTTTCGTTTGGCTCGCCCATCATATGGAACACGACGCCATCTTCCGGCAGGTTGAAATACAAGTATACTTCGGAACGGCGGTTGTGGGTATGTGCAGGCATGGTATTCCACATGTTGCCCTTGTCGAGTTCCGTAATACCCATTACCAGCTGACAGCTCTGAATTCCGCCTTCTCCCTGGTGGATATAGCGATAAATCGTCCGTTCATTCGAGCTTTCGATGCTACCGAGATGGTTCGGCTGAGCCTGCTCCTGAGTTGCCTTTTGCGTAGGATAAGTATGGTGTGCTGGTGTAGATACAAAATAAAACTGAGCCGGCTGGTCGTTGCCGCTGTTCTTGAATACAACCTCTTTTACACCTCTACCGATATAAAGGCACTCTTTGGCACCAATCTCGTATCCTTGACCGTCGGCTGTCACGGTTCCATGGCCTCCCACATTAATGATACCGATTTCACGACGCTCCAGGAAAAAGTTCGTTCCGATATCCTTCAGATTCACTTCAAGTGCAATATCCTTGCTTTGAGGTACAGCCGTTCCTACAATATAACGATCCACATGAGAGTAAACGGTCACCAATTCATCTGTTGCAAACAATTGCTCCATCAGAAATTCCTCGCGAAGACGGGATGTATCATAGTTTTTCACTTCATTTGGGTGTGCAGCATAACGGTTTTGCATCATTAATCCATTCCTTTCGTTAGTCAGATAATGTTCATATAAGTTCATTTTAGTTTATTTTGTATCTTTTGTGTACCTTTTTTTATAAAAAAAAGGCTAACCAGTATTTATTGGTTAACCTCATAATACGAACAGCATCCTATACTTCGATATTTTTACAATCTATTGCATTAACTTAATAGAAGAACCTTTCCCTCGATGCTCGATTCAGCGGTTGCAATGGCCTGTTTCACATTTGCAAGCTCATATGTTGCCCCAATGTTTGCCATCAATAGTCGGCCTTCCCGAACTAACTCAATCACTTCATTGAATACCTGTTCCCATCGTTCTTGCGAACATCGCTCTACCCAATGCTTTAGCCAAAAGAGTTTAACGTTAACTTGCGTTCCGCGGGTCATCTCATGCCATAACGGTGAGATACCCGAGAGCAGTCCGACGCTTATTACCGTGCCATGCGGCCTTAAACAACTCACGAGCTGCTCTCCATCTGCCCCTCCGATGCAGTCGACAGCCGCATTAGCGCCACGCCCCTCCGTTAATTCTGCAACTCTCTCCTGTAGCAACTCTTCCATCGTATTCACAACAGAAACTGCCCCAAGGCGATATAACTCAGCAGTATGGCGATCATTTCTTGTGAGCGCAATCATACGAAATCCCAGAATCTTCGATAATTGTGCGAAGATTCGCCCAATTGCGGAACCACCGGCATTGACAATCAAGGTATCGCCGTACGTTAGATGAAGTATATCCGTACAAATCAGCCAAGCTGTTATCGGGTTAATGTAGATCTGACTTGCCGATTGATCATTAATATCATCAGGCACTATGATCGCATTTCGATCCAAAGTTCTCACCATCTCTTGCCACGTGTTCTCGCCTTTCAGCGGCAGGACGCGCCGACCCAACATTTGATTGGATACTCCCGGCCCTACTGCCTCCACTACACCCACTCCCTCGAACCCCGGAACAGCTGGCAGAAGGGTCCGATGCGGATATGCACCTCGAACAGGAATGACATCTGAGGGATTAATAGGCCGAGCGCACATCCTCACCGCTAATTCACCAGGGCCAGGGGGTACTAACTCCTTCTCTTCTATGCACATCACTTCGTTCGGCTCGCCGAAACGATAATAACGTATAACCTTAGCCTTCATTATTGCATCTCCTAAAAAAAATTTTCTTAGATAAAAATATAAATATAGTATGTAATAAAATAGACAATAAACAACGTTGTTTATCCAAATACAGGCATTGAGTCTTAAAAGGGAAATCCTTTTCAGTAGAATTAATAGCCACCCTAACACAACTTCAAAAGGAGATCTCTCAAGAAAAAGATTACCCCATTTACGAACTTAGTGTACATGTTATTACTGAAAAAGAAGTGAAGTAAGTTTTGCAAATGATCGTATATCACAATACAATTGAGTACTTTGTAAAAATATATCACTAGTGTCCCCAATGTTGCGATAGATCAAAGAACCCGACGGGAAAATCCCCGCCAGGCTCTGGTTAACTTGCGATGTATTATAAGGAGTAAATGAGCGCCTCATAAGGACGCAAACGAAGGGTGCCTTCTCTAACCTCATCCGAGGTTGAGCGATCCAGATTGCCAATGACCAAGCGGGCATTCATGGCTCGATCTGCGAAAGAAGCAGGCAGACGATAGGACTGCTCCCGGTCCGAATGATTGAGCATGACAAGCCATGTCTCTCCATCTAGACTGCGGCTATATGCATATACATGTTCTTCCCCGGCCGATTGGTCACGATAATCTCCATAGACCATAACCGCGTGCGTTTTACGCAGGGCAATCAGCTGCTGGTAATATGCAAATATGGAGTCCTGCGCGGCCAAATCCCGCTCCACATTAATCTCTTCATAGTTGGGATTCACCTGCATCCACGGCTGCCCTTCGGTAAACCCGGCATGCTTGCTGCTGTCCCACTGCATTGGTGTGCGGGAATTATCCCGGCTCAGCGGCTGAAGACTGTGGAGGACTTCATCTGGCGCACGGCCTTTACCGATTTCTTCCTTATATTTGTTCTTCATTGCAATATCGTGATATTCATCAATGGAAGAGAACCGGACACCCGTCATGCCGATCTCCTCTCCCTGGAATACATACGGTGTTCCCGGAAGGGTATGAATCATGGTCGCCAGTTGTTTGGCCGATTCCACACGGTATTGTCCATCATTGCCATACCTTGAAACCTGTCGGGTGTGATCGTGATTGTTCAGGAACTGGGAGTTCCAACCTTCATGGCGGAACGCTTCATACCAGCTCTCCTGAATTTCCTTGTACCGTGCCAGATCCCATGTAGGCATGTCATCCGCCACCTGGAAATGGAATAACGTATGCAGCTCTTTCCGATTGTCGCCCACATACAGAAGGCCATCCTCAGGTGTGACAAACGGAATTTCTCCTACGGTCATGATGTCATAATGCTGGAGAACCTCCCGATTCATTTCCTGCAAATATTCATGAATGCCCGGATTATTGCCCAGATAATCAATGTTCTCCGGGTGCTCCGCATCCGGGAAACCTTCCAGCTTGGCGAGCAGATTAATAACATCCATGCGGAAGCCATCAATGCCCTGATCCAGCCAGAAACGCATCATCCGATAAATCTCCTCACGCAGCTCGGGATTTTCCCAATTCAGATCAGGCTGCTCCTTGGCAAAGGAGTGGAAATAATACTCTCCCGTCCGCTCGTCATATGTCCAGGTCGACGGTTCAAAATAGGAGCGCCAGTTGTTCGGCGGGCCATCCGGCTTCCCCGGCTTCCATATATACCAGTCGCGTTTCGGATTATCGACAGATGAACGTGATTCTTCAAACCATGCATGCTGCTCTGATGTATGATTGACCACCAGATCCATAATGAGCTTCATGCCCAGTTCATGGACCTTGTCCAGCAATTGCTTGAACTGCTCCATCGTTCCGGCTTTCGCCATGATGCGATAATAATCCGCTATGTCATATCCGTTATCTTTATCCGGCGATTCATAGATGGGATTAAGCCAGATGACATCAATACCCAGACTTTTGATATAGTCCAGCTTGAGCATCAATCCTTCCAAATCCCCGATGCCGTCTCCATTCGCATCCAGGAAGCTCCGCCAGTAGACCTGATATACAACGGCTTCTTTCCACCATGCCCGGTTCATGCTGCATCTCCCCTTTTGTGCTTAATGGCTGTGCTCCCGCAACGTACGCTCCAGGAATGACAGCGTGAGCTGTGTCGTATCTTTCAGCACCACGTTCGCTCCGGAACCTTTAAGTACAGCTTCTTCACCAATACCCACGGCGATCATGCCTGCGGATTTGATGGCCTCAATACCTGCCTGCGCATCCTCGATGCCGATGCAGGCTTTAACGTCAGCACCTACTTCTTCTGCTCCACGCAGGAACAGATCTGGTGCAGGTTTGCCGTGCGGTACGGAATCTGGATGTACCACATAGCGGAACAGCGAGTCCAACTCCAGCGCCTTCAGAATTTGAGGGGCATTTTTGCTGGCCGAGGCGATAACCGCAGGAATGCCGGAAGCTTGCAGCTCAAGCAGCAATTCCCGAATTCCAGGGTAGGTGTGCTCGGGTGTCAGCGAGTCCAGCAACGAAACATAATGTTCGTTTTTACGCTGTGCGAATTCTTCCTTTTCCTCAGCCGAAAACGTATCTTCCTTGCCACCCAGACGTAAAATGCGCGCCAGCGACTCCCCACGGCTAATGCCCTTTAACTGCTCGTTGAACTCCCGATCAAACGGAATATCCAGCGATTCCCCCAGCTTTTTCCACGCTACATAATGGTACTCCGCCGTGTCAGTAATGACACCATCCAAATCAAAAATAACGGCTTGAAGTGCTCCGTTCCCTTTCATTACCCGTTCCTCCCCATGTTATTGCTCTAGTTGCCATTCAATTCGTTTCTCGTTGCTTTCCCGTCTCTCGCCCTTCCAGTCCAGAACGACCGTCCAGCCCGATGCATTGGAAATGCTCGCATACCGTTTGCCCTCACGGGATTCAAAATGAATATCGAACTCTGCATCGCCTACCATCAGATGCTCCAGACTGCATGTTTTGTTTTCCCATGCCTGCGGCATATTAGGTGATAAGGTTACACGGCGATGCTGTGCTTCCGGTTGAACGCCGAAGAAATGTCGTACGACTGGTACAGCCAGTGCATAGATGGTCCACGCCTGCACTACACAGCCGTAGTCAGGGGACATCTCCGAGAAAGAACCTGGCACTACACGTGAGAAGCTTTTCCCCATCCGGCGCAGTAAATCCAGTGCGTGATCCGGATGCCCGTACGCCGCTTCTGCAATCGCATGTGCTCCAGTAGAGATTGTCATCGTGCCCTGTTGATACATGGCAGCAAGATACGTACCGTATTCACCAATGAAATCGCGGTTTCGCATTGCTTCCAGAGCACGCTGTGCTTTGTCCTGATCGGCAATTCCTGCTTCCATCGGAGTGACAATGACCCAGTTTTTGTTCAGCAGCCAACCGCGGTCTTTCTGATTTTCACCTGCATCGGCCAGCAATCCTTCCACGTACTCCCGGTAGTCTGTGATCCCTTGCTTTTCAGCGAGAGAAACCATGTAATCCACCTTGGGCACAATATCGGAAATAGGTGCAACGGCATCCGCATAGAGGCTGTCTTTTTCAGACCAATACACATCATTCACCGCACGTACCGCTTGTTCGGCCAGTTTTTGATATGTCTGGTGCCGCTTCGTTTCACCCAAATAGAGACTCATGTGCTCCAGCGCCTGAAGAGCCTTGGCTGTATATACGGCACTATCAATCAGTTCCATATTCAATCCGGCAATCTCGATGATGCCATAACCGGAAGGGAACAGGTCTCCGTCCGGATCCATCTCACCCAGCAGCCAGTCGATTCCCTGAACACAGTAGTCATAATGCTCCCGCAGAAGTGCATCGTCTCCGGTCCACAGGAACATTTCCCATACAAAGGCGATATAGTGTGCCGTCTCCTGCGTGTTGCCGCGATTAGACACGGCTCCTATCGTGGTCACTTCATGCACAAAACGTCCATTGCCGTTCGCTTCCTTGGATTTCTCCAGCAATAAACTCAACGTATCCCGCACCAGTTGATGATCTCCCGTAGCAAGCACACCCTGAAGCGCATACGTACTGTCACAGCCGAACCACCACGGATATGTGGGTCCACCTGCCGTCAATCCGCGACCGATTCCGTCTACTTGCTGCACCAGCCACTGATTATTGCGCTTCACCCAGGCAAATTGCTCGTTCAGCTCATCCTCGCCTTCAATGGTCAACACTGCGCGCTGATCCAACTTGTCGTAGAGTTGCTGCTTCTGCTCTTTCAAGCTGACGTAGTCACGTTCGATGACTGCATAAGTCTGCTCACAGGCTTCACGGGACGACTCCGAACCGGCAACAAATAACCGGAAGCGGAATACATCCTTCTCCTCCAGCGTGCATTCGGTTACAAAAGAAATGCCTGTGCCCTTGCCTGCCGTCAGTTCTGGTCCGTAAATCTCAGGACCAACTGTCATTTCCGTTCCAGGCAGGTCACTTCCAATCACGGCATACCAGTCTTGGGCATCATCTTTGACGATGACTTTGCGCGAAGAAATGGCTTCTGCTGTTTCACCCGCTCCTGGGATAATTCCGATCTCATCGGAATACCACACTGGACGGAGATCGGTACGCGACAGCAGCTCCAGCTTGAGCCGGGTTGTTCCTTTGCCGTAAGCGCTGATCTCATATTCAGCGACCATGCCTTTTTCATAATCGGGGGCAAACTGGCTGCGTTCAATGGATACCGGAATGTGGCTCAATCCGTGATCATAATCGAACCGGCTTCCGCCCCAGGATTCACTTGTGAATCCGTCTGCCCTTGCCCATACCGCAATATTACGATCCAGATCAGTTACCTTCAGCCAGAAGCCGTCCAGCAGCTTGATCGGATGCAGCCATACACCGCCCATTTCGTTAGCCATATGATGCCCAAAGTCGGGAAAGTATCCGTCCTGGGTACCGCAAATCTTTACATATTCACCTGCGTTATAATACAAATTAAAAGGATGTCTGCTTGTTAATGTGGCCATGATAATCCTCCTCTGCGGTTTGGCTCACCGCTCATCTCTTCTATTCATACGGACGATTAGCCCTTGATTGCAGAAGAGATGGAAATGCCTTCAATAAAGTATTTTTGTGCAACAAAGAATACAAGGAGTGGCGGAAGCATAATCAGCATCGTTGCAGCCATTAGCATGTTCCATTCCACGTTATACAACCCTTTGAACATGGACAATCCGAGAGCCAGCGTATACTTCTCACTGGAGTTCAGATAAATGAGTGGTCCCTGGAAGTCATTCCATACGCCCATAAAGGTAAAGATCGATACGGCAATCAGTGGCGGCATGGAAAGTGGCAGCATGATTTTAGTGAAAATCTGCATTTTATTTGCTCCATCTACAAAAGCAGACTCATCGAGATCACGCGGAATGCCGCGCATGAACTGGCGAATCAGGAAGATGTTAAACGCTCCCCCCCCGAAGAATGCAGGGATAATGAGTGGTAAAAATGTATCAACCCAGCCGATTTCCTTGAACATGATGAACATCGGGATCATCGTTACCTGCGAAGGCAGCATCATCGTCGCCAGTAGCACCAGGAACAGCGTGCGTTTGCCGCGGAAGTTAAACCGGGCGAAACCATACGCACATAGGGCAGACGAGAATACGGTACCGACTAATACCGGAATCAGAATAATCAGCGTATTTTTCAAAAATGTAAAAAACGGGATGGCCAAGACGGCATTTTTATAGTTAGACCACATCCATACAGCCGGGAAAAAATCATCTTTGAACACCTCGGCAGGTGTTTTAAGAGACGTTGCAAACGTCCATAACAGCGGGATCAGCACGACGGCTGCACCAGCAATAAGCATGAGCATAGAGAATAGTTTCGAGTAGACCGGTTTCCGTGTCGTTGCTTGATTCATCATTTGTCCTCCTCTCAATCCTTTTCGTTATCGCCCTGGTAATAGACCCACATCGAAGAACTGCGGATGACCAGCAACGTAAACGCCAGAATGATGATGAACAATACCCAGGACAATGCCGAAGCATAACCCATTTCAAAATCGGTAAAAGCTTTATTGTACAGATACAAGTTATAGAACAAGGTCGAGTTAAGTGGTCCCCCGTTGGTCATAACAAATGCTTGTGTAAAATACTGGAATCCGCCGATGATACCCATAATAACGTTGAAGAACACCGTTGGGGAAATCATAGGTAATGTGATGTTGAAAAACCGTTGAAACGGTCCCGCTCCATCCAGATTGGCAGCTTCATACAGCTCTTCGGGAACTCCCTGCAAGCCGGACAAATAAATGATGATCGTGTTGCCGACGCCCCACAAACCCATGACAATCAGTGCGCCCAGCGCATAGCTCGGATCTTGAAGCCAAGCTGGCCCCTGTACGCCGAAGAAGGCAAGCGCCCGGTTCAGAATGCCGTATTCCGGATTGAAAATCATAATCCACATCATCGATGCCGCTACAGCCGGAATGACGGATGGCATGAAATAGATCAAGCGGAAAAATTTCATGCCTCTGTTCCGCATGTTTAGCAGCAAGGCGATAAGTAGTGATGCCACTTGATACAGCGGTACGGATACCAGAGCGAAAATAAAGGTAACTTTCAACGATTGATAGAAAAGCTCATCATGAAACATCGTTTTGAAGTTATCCAGACCGACCCATTCAATCGATTGTACGCCGGTAATAATATCCCATTTGCTAAAAGCCAGCAGCAGGGAGAATAACATTGGACCAATGGTAAAGAGCAACAAGCCTATAAGCCAGGGCAATATGAACCAATACCCGGCACGCTCGGATTTAGAATTACGCATAGCAGCCTCCTTGATGAAGAGGGTGAATCAGCATGGCCGCCGACTCACCCGCATGGTTTTTACTTGATTTTGCTGTCAACGTTCTTCGCAGCTTCATCCAGAGCGCCTTTGACATCCTGTTTGCCAAGCAGCACTTTTTCCAGCGCCTTGGTGAATTCTTCAACAAACACAGGACCGTTTGTAGAACGCATGGTTACCGGTTTTTTAGCATAATCCATCATTTCGATGACTGGTTTGTCTGCTACTTCTTTGGCTTTGACTTCATCTAGTTCTTTCACAGTCGCTGGTAATACTTTACCGTTCGCAGAGCGAAGTTTCTGTGCATCTGTACCCGAGAGCCACTTCACCAGTTCGTAAGCCGCTTCTTTATTTTTACCTGCTGCGTTGATAGCCCAACCCGCACTTGCGATGATGCTTGAACGAGTACCGTCCGTATTTTGTGGAATAAGTGCAGAACCATATTGAACATCGGATTTGTCGAGATCACCTTTGATCCAACGACCTGTAATCATCATGGCGAGCTTGTCTGTCATGAACATCGATGAATCTCCGCCAAGCGTCTCGGAATCCAGTGGCGTCGGGGATACACGGCTATCTCCTTGAGACCAGGAAACATATTGATCCATTGCCGCTATCGTTTTTTCACTGTTCATGTAACCTTCTGCAGCTGTTCCATCCTCATTCGCGATGTCTGTACCGTAATCCCACAGGTACGTATAGATTGGATATTCCCATTTGCCGGCGTTGAATCCGAATTGAGTATATTTTTTGCCATCTTTTTTAGTCAGTTTCTGTGCAGTTGCAATCATGTCATCCCATGTCCATTCATCTGTTGGATAAGGGATTCCCGCTTCATCAAACATGCGTTTGTTGTACCACAGAGCAAGTGGGTTGAAATCTTTAGGCAAGTAGTATTGTTTGCCTTCGATTTTCATATTTTCAATGAGATCCTTTTGGAAAATATCCAGATTAAACGCAGTGTCTTTGCTCAAATAATCGTCGAGTGGCTCAATTACACCTTTATCAACGTATTTGTAGTAGTCGCCTTCACCAACCAGGAATACGTCTGGTGCCTGACCTGCTGCCAGAGATGTAGTGAGTTTTGTTCCATAACCTTCACTTGGAATAGGCTCAAACTTCACTTCGATATCCGGGTGTGCAGCATTGAACTCTTCCGCAAGCTTCACTTCATCCGCACCGGAGTTGACATCTCCCCATACGGAGAAGGTGAGTTTTACTTTTTCTCCTTTTCCGCCTTCCGCGCTATTACTTCCACCTGAAGAACACGCGGATAACACTAATACCAAAATCAGCATCATGACCAAACTTGCGGACCCTTTTTTCATTTGAATGACCTCCACATGGATTTATATTAAACCAAGGTTTGAAACCGTTTGCTGAAAGTAACTTGCTGACCGGACAGAAGGAGAGAAATTTCTTCCTCTGCATCACTCTCGATTAGAATACCCTCGGACGTGATTGTGATATGCAACAGCTGGTTTTGCCAGTAAAGCGGGAATTTCAGACTGCTCCAGGACTCTGGCAGCTTTGGATCGAGATGAAGCTGGCCATCCAACATACGAACTCCGGCAAATCCCATCACAACACATTCCCAGATTCCGCCCAGAGAAGCTGAATGGATGCCTGCATCCGAAGAGTGCATATGCGGTCCCAGATCAATCTCGGACGCCCGGCGGAACAGATCATATGCGAGCGGACGATTACCGAAGTCACTGGCAAGGATACTGTGCGTCGACAAGGACAATGAGGAATCATGCAATGTTTTTTCCTCGTAGTAGTCATAGTTCGCACGTTTGATAGCGGGTTCAAATTTATTCTCAAGCAGGAAGAATAGCATCATGATGTCAGCCTGCTTCGAAATTTGCATTTCACCAACCTGATCCAGGTTGTAGTCATTGAAGATGCTGGCGACTTTCGTCTGATTTTTATAAGGGGTAAGATCAATGACTTTCTTCTGCAAGTAGGTATCATCTTGTGGAATAAGTCCTTGTTCATTCGGCCCTGGCAGATACATTTGATCCAGTCTGTTCCACGCTTCCCGAGCAGATGTCAGGTCAAGCTTCGCAGACAATGCTTTGAGCAACTCAGGTTTCTCCTGCTGAAGCTTTTCATAATATTGAATGGCCAGTTCCATATTGAAGTGAGCCATATGATTGGTGAATGCATTGTTGTCCACATGCTCCTTATACTCATCCGGTCCAACAACCTCATTGATGTGATAGCGGCCTTGGGCCTCATCCCACTCCAGACGGCTGGCCCAGAATGTGGCTGTATCAAAAATGATCTCGTAGCCATATTGATCCATGAACGCCTCATCGCCTGTAGACTGGACGTAATGCCAAACGGCATAAGCGATGTCAGAGGTAATATGCTGTTCAATGAAGCCGGACCAGATCTTCGTCTGCTCTCCGGTTACGATATCTACATCTCCCCATACCGGTGTAACTTCGCCATCTTCGATCCAGGCTGCTTCCCACGGATACATGGCTCCTTCGAATCCGTTCTCCTTGGCCTTGCTTCTAGCTCCATCCAACCCCTGATATCGATATTCCAGCAAGGATCTTGCGATCTTGGGATTGCTGTAGATGAAGAATGGAAGGATGAAGATTTCCGTATCCCAAAAGGAATGTCCCTTGTACCCTTCACCGCTTAATCCTTTCGCCCCGATTCCCATACGATTATCATGAGCAGGTGTCATAATGACGAGGTGATAGATGGCGAAACGGATGGCAAGCTGGTCATATCCACTTGTGCTGTCCACTTCAATGTTGTACGTGGACCAAGTATCCGCCCAGGCGTTAGCGCTTTCACGAAATAGCTGATCATACCCTTTTTGCGACTCTTGCTTCAACTCCGTCAGTGCAGATTCACGCATTTGCTCCAGTGAATATCCACCGTTGTTGTACACCAGATCGCGGCTGGTATGCACATTCGAGATTTTTTCCAGTGTTACCGATTGTCCGGCTTCCACGGTTACTGTGCCTTCGATGCCAACCTTGCGGCGTCCCATCGTTTGACGCAATTCCGGCTCAACCTTTGCACCATTCAGCTGCCAGTGGTGCACCGTATTGGTTACAAAATCAACAGCCGATTGTGTCGTCGTTGACGTCATTTGAATATAAGTCTTTTCAAATATCCGTTTTTCGCCTTCCGTGAAATGCTGCGCACCCGAGTTCGTCCATTGTCCATTAATACCGGATGCAATGTGAACACGCGCTTGACCATCCAGTGGCTTGATGCTTACAGATGAACCAACCAGATGACGGTTACTCAAGGAAACAAAGCGACGGAATTCAAGTTCAAAGCTTTCTCCTGTCGGGCTCTGCCATACCACGTTACGGGTCAGCTCACCGTTCTTGAGATTCAGTTGACGACTGTAGCTGATCGTTCTTCCTTTTTCCAAGCTGAAGGTTTCCCCATTCAGGGTGATTGAAAGTTCCGTTACATCCGCTGCATTAGGGAGTTCTGTTACCTCATGCTCGTCAAACTTATTGAACGTTCCGGCTACGAACCAGTTCCGCACCTGTCCAACATAATTTTCGTCCGTTGCCGAGCGAAGTCCCATGTAGCCGTTTCCAAGTGAGAGCACAGCTTCGCCTTTCCCTTGATGAGGCGGATCAAACCCGGTTTCAGTTACCAGCCAGTTACTCCATTCTCCTTGTCCTGCATCATATTTCAGCAATGTGTATTCCCCCTATGTCTATCTTATGTTGTATCCGAAACGTTTTGGATTTGAGTGAAAATAATACCGAAACGTTTCGGATTTAATAAAACATTTCGGTTCTCTCTTCATCTCGTTCATTTTGCAATCCCTCGCGAACCGTATTCTCAGCTAAACTCAGCGACCTGGTTTGGCTGTCGAGGATCTCAAAACCAATTCATTTTGCAAAATATTAAATTTGGGGCTGTCTTCCGATCTCAGCATGCCCATCAGCAGGTTTGCAGCTTCATGTCCCAACTGATACATGTTCTGTCCGATGGTGGTGAGTGGTGGTTGAAAATATGCGGCTGTTGGAATGTCGTCAAATCCCACTACAGACAATTCATCTGGTATAGAGATGCCTAGTTCATTCGCAGCCTTCATTACACCCAGAGCCATCATGTCGCTTGCACAGAAGATTGCGGTAATTTCCGGATAAGCCTTCAACAACTCTGAAGCTTGCTGCTGTGTTTCTTCTTCCGTGAAATTCCCGTTTACGATCCATTCAGGCTTCAAGCTCAACCCTGCATTTCGCATTGCATCGGAATATCCTTCATAGCGCTCCTTGGATACAAAAGCCTCGGGGTACCCGTTAACCATGGCAATCTGCCGATGACCCAAACCAATAAGGTGCTCTACAGCAGTCTGTGCACTTTGTTTGTGATTCGTTGATACAAAACCAACATACTCACTGTGAATGGGTATATCAATCAATACACAAGGAATGTCACTATCCAATACTTCCTGCAAATACGGATCATCCGTCTTCACACCCTGAAGAATGACACCATCCACTTTTCGTTCCCTACACAGCTGTGTGTACGTTTTCATCTTTTGCTTCGCTGTATTTGTGCTGAACAAAATCAGATCATAATCCGAATTGGCAGCGCTATCATTAATACCGCAAAGCACTTCGAATACAAAGTTGTTATCGATGTTTTTGTACGTCATGCCTGATACGAGCAACCCCAGCGTTTTGGTTTCCTTCATGACCAGGCCTCTCGCTAGACCATTTGGACTATAGTTCAGGGTTTCGGCGGCTTCTTTTATCAGTTTGCGCGTACTATCGCTGACGTCCGAGTACCCATTCAGAGCTCTGGATACGGTCGTAATCGAAAATCCCGTCATTTGTGATATGTCTTTGATTGTAGCCAATTGCTTTCCTCCAAAACGTTTCGGATTACTTATATTTCTGAGTATACGGATTCGAGAGAAAAAATCAAGAACTTTTTTCGACATTATTTTCGCCTTTTTATATCTCATGCGTCCCTTCCCTTATTCTGCCCGCATTCAGGATGAAAAAAGGATAAAAAAAAGATCTCCCGACTTTTAAATAAAGTCGGGAGATCCCTACCTATTGCATAAAACTTAATGTGCAACTGTATTGTTCAACATGATCCAGATGGAACCAATAACGATGGTCAACATGATCAACAGACCAAAGATCAAAGCCATTACATTCCAACGTGGCTTCTCCGATTCACGGATATGCATGAAGAAGAAGAGTTGAACCACAAACTGAAGTGCTGCTGTTACCAGAACGACACTCAGCGTTGCTGTTCTGCCCATCATGTCGTTCAGAACCACTACCAAAGGGACAATGGTCAGAACAACGGACAGAATGAAGCCGATGACATAGGACTTAAGTGAACCATGCTGTTCGTGGCCATGGGATTCATGTGAGTTATGCTCTGCCATCTACATCACCCCCATCAGATAGACGATCGACAGGAGGAAAATCCAGACGACGTCCAAGAAGTGCCAGTACAAGCTGATTACGTTGATTTTACCGCGAGTGACATCGGTAATTCCACGTTTTTTCAGTTGCAGCATCAATCCGATCATCCAGATCAGACCGAGCGATACGTGAAGTCCGTGAGTACCCACAAGGGTGAAGAATGCACCAGAAGATGCACTCGTTGTATAACTGAACCCTTCATGAATCAACTCAATAAACTCCGTTACTTCCAAGGCGATAAAGCTCGCACCCAGAACAGCTGTAACTGCCAGCCAGCTGATCAATTGCTTCACCTTGCCCTGATTCATGGCAAGGACCGCAAGTCCACTTGTGAATGAACTTGTGAGCAAGATAAATGTCTCGGCAATAACGCCAGGCATTTTGATCAATTCAGACAATACAGGTCCGCCCGCCGAATTGTCACGCAACACAATAAAGGTTGCGAACAACACGGAGAACAGGATAACGTCGGAAATCAGGAAGAACCAGAATCCGAGTATTTTCAATTCTTGCGGGTCATGGTGACCATGGTCGTGATCATGTGCATGGTCATGACCGTGCTTAGCGGCTGCTTGAGCCATTTATACCGACCCCCTTAACGACGCTTCGGTACGCTTAATTTCGTCAACCGGAATATAATAATCCGTATCGTATGAGAATGAACGAGCGATCATGCAAATTCCTACGCCAGCGAGTCCAAGAATCGCCATCCACAGCCATCCGAATACAAAACCGAAACCGGCGATGAACCAGCATATAGACATGATGAACGGAATCGCGGAATTTTTAGGCATATGAATCGGCTCAAGCGGCTGTTCAGGTGGATAGATGCCTTTGGCACGACGTTCTTTCTCTTCCCACCACTCATCAATATCATCTCCGCGCGGTGTAATGGCGAAGTTATATTCAGGAGCAGGTGAAGGAATCGACCACTCGAGCGTACGACCACCCCAAGGGTCGCCAGAAGCTTTGAGTGTTTTGTATTTCCGAATGCCGTCTGCGATTTGTGCAACCTGGAACAAGAATCCGACACCCATCAGGAATGCCCCGATTGTGGATACAAAGTTCAGTTCCCACCAGCCGGTATCCCAGCCATAGGTGCTCAGACGACGTGTCATACCCATCAAACCGACAGCGTACTGCGGCATGAAGCAGACATAGAAACCGATATTCCAAGTCCAGAAAGCCCATTTACCCAGTTTTTCTGGCAGTTGGAATCCAAACATTTTAGGCCACCAGTAGTACAGACCTGCAAAGTATCCGAATACTACACCACCGATCAATACTTGGTGGAAGTGGGCAATCAGGAAGTAACTGTTGTGGAACTGGAAGTCAGCAGGTGCAACGGACAACATAACCCCCGTCATCCCCCCGACGATAAAGCATGGTATGAATGCAAGTGTCCATAGCATCGGGGTATCCATGCGTATCCTTCCCCTGAACATGGTAAACAGCCAGTTAAAGATCTTAACCCCTGTTGGTATGGCTATCAACATCGTGGTTACGGCGAAGAATGCATTAACGTCTGCTCCCGAACCCATCGTGAAGAAGTGATGCGCCCATGTAAAGAAGGACAGGAAGCTAATGATCAGCATCGCAAATACCATTGATTTGTAACCAAACAATTTTTTCTTCGAGAATGTACTTACAATCTCGGAGAACACACCGAATGCCGGCAAGACAACGATATATACCTCAGGGTGACCCCACATCCAGATCAAGTTGATATACATCATTGGATTACCGCCCAGATCAAGTGTGAAGAAATGCGCCCCCGCAAACCTGTCGAGGAAGAGCAATGCAAGTGTCACTGTCAAGATTGGGAATGCAAACAGAATGATAATACAAGTGGAGAATACCGACCATGTAAACATCGGCATTTTCATCCATTTCATGCCTGGCGCACGCATTTTAATGATGGTAACCAGGAAGTTGATACCGGTAGCCAGGGAACCGATACCCGAAATCTGAATACCCCATATATAGAAGTTTTGGCCCACCCCCGGGCTATGCGATAGCTCCGATAAAGGCGGATAACTGAGCCAGCCTGCGTCCGGTGAACCACCGATAACGAAGGACAGGTTGAACAGCATTGCTCCCAGGAAGAATAACCAGAAGCTTAGTGCATTAAGGAATGGGAACGCAACGTCCCTTGCCCCTATTTGAAGCGGTACAATAACATTAAATAAACCGAACATAAACGGCATCGCCATGAACAGGATCATGATCGTACCGTGAGTCGTAAAGACCTGATTATAATGCTCGGGATGTAAGAAATCCATGTTAGGCATAGCTAGCTGAAGACGCATCATCAGTGCATCCACACCACCACGGAAAAGCATGATAATGGAAGCAATAATATACATAATACCGATCTTTTTGTGATCGACGGTAGTTAACCAGTTACGCCAGAGCCAGCCCCATTTTTTGAAATAAGTCAGCACCGCTACGATGGTAATCATCGTAATTCCGATCGCCACGTCCGCACCATAAATCAGCGGATCACCGGTAACGAAAAACTCCGATGCAAACTCCTTAAGTCTCTCTAACATTGGGGGCCTCCTTTCGAATCTTTAGTTAGCACTCTTGTCCACGTCTTGCGTAGTAATCTCTTTGGCACCTGAAGCTTCACCGTGCTTGCTGTGAGCACTTTGACCGTCAATAACATACTTAGTCACGATGTCTTGGAACAGTCCTTCAGGGAAGGAGGAATAATAAGCTACATTGCTTGTTCCCGGTTCCGCCAGTGTTTTATACGTTTCTTGCGTCAGCGGTTGGGATTGTTGTTTCACTTCATTCACCCATTTGTCGAAGTCTTCCTCCGATGTAGCATTGACGTCAAAACGCATTTGGGCGAAGTGTTCCCCGGTAAAGTTGGCGCCTGAACCCCAATATTGACCTTCATGATCAGCTTGCAAGTACAAGGTCATCGCCATACCCGACATTGTATAAATCTGTCCACCAAGCTGCGGAATCCAGAACGAGTTCATCGGTGAATCCGCGGTGAGCTCAAATTTTACGGGCCGGTCTGCCGGGATATTCAACGTGTTGACCGTTGCAATACCTTGCTCCGGATACATAAACAACCATTTCCAGTCCAGTGAAGATACTTGAATGGTCACCGGTGCTTTCTCGGAAGCCAATGGCTTCGAAGGTTCCAGATCATAGGTGTAGCGAATTGTTACAACCGCCAGCAACCCAATAATAATAATCGGAACGGTCCACCAGATAGCCTCCGCTTTAGTGCTATGAGACCAGTTAGGCTCATAAGCAGATTTATTGTCCGGTTTGTCGCGGTAACGCCATACAATTACAGCAGACAAAATCAATACAGGCACAATAACGACTGCACACAGAATTGTCGAAATGACAATCAAATCTCTCTGCGAAGCGCCAATAGGCCCTTTCGGATCCAGAACAACGTACTGCCCGCCTGCCAGCATTGGCCAGACAATCAATGCAATTGTAACCAACGTCAGGACAACCGGAATGATTATCCGAATTAGCGACCTAGGTTTCTTGTTCATCTTGATCCCCTCTCCTTAAATTCGCTCATACTGAAAAAACAGTATACTACTCTCTTCCTTCTAAAGATATCAGAAATGAGCAACTTTTTTGTTCATGTTAACAAATTTGTCGATTTTGCACCTTAAATGTGTGAATTTTTTCTCACAAATCACTTGCATACTTGATATTTCCTCATTGTAATCTTTACACTTCAAGTCACAAAATAAAACCCTTTGCAGTCCCGTTGAACAGTATCAACGAATCCGCAAAGGGCTTTATTGACTGGGATTCCGGGTGCTCATCCAGTCTTATTATGAACGAATTAACGCAAGATTATTTAATCGGCGCCTTCGTCTTCCCGGCGTGTATGAACAAGTCCAATCGATTTGGCAATTACATAAATAAATACACTACCGACCAAGAAACCAATACCCACCATTAATCCGAGGTTACGATCATTAAAATCATTCAGGTTGATCAGGCACATGATTACTCCCGTAATGAGGGCAATCCAAGCCAGAACTGTCATCGTTAACACTGCACGCCGCATATTTTTATCTTTGCGCTCCAATTGGCTTACCATTGCTGTCTTCGATGCCATAGTAAACACTTCCTTTTCCCTTTTTGTAAGTGCTTTCCTTATACCAATATACCACATCAGTATGATTTTTAGTCAACAAATGTTCAAATTTATTTCGCAATTTGGACACTTTATTTGTATTTTAACTGTTGACAAGAACCAGATCACTTCTTCTTACTTCTTATAACCCAAAAACGCTCTTTTCATAACATGAAACAGCCTAGACCTTATGAAACCTTCATGAACATGTAAGTCCTAGCTGAAAATAAAACAATAAAAAAGACGGTGCTTCGGATTACCGAACCACCGTCTTTATTCTGATTACCACGTATGTTCCTACATTTAACAATTGAACTAACGTAATTATTAATTTATGTCAGGTTCTGAGCACTTCTTCCTGAAATATTGAAATTAAAGCCTAAATTCGTGTTTCCAACCAATTATTTTTGATCACATTTTGATACCAGTAATAGCTTTCTTTAGGTGTTCTGACCAATGAACGGTAATCTACATGCACAAGACCAAAGCGCATACGGTATCCTTCCGCCCACTCAAAGTTATCCATCAGAGACCAAGCCATGTAGCCTTTCAGGTTGATCCCGTCGTTGATAATCCGATGAATTTGGGCCAAATGCTGCTCATAGTATGCAATCCGGCGATCATCATTGATTTTTCCGTTTTCCAAATCATCATTGATGCAAGCACCATTTTCTGTGATGTAGACATCCACATTCCCGTATTTTTGCAAGTAATGCATGAACTCATACAGTCCACGTGATTCCACAGGCCAGCCAATATCAGTCTTGGTAAGTCCCATATCGACCTCTTCGGATTGCAATGCACCAGCCTCTGGATTGAAACGATTGATTCCCATGGTGTAGTAGTTAATTCCAAGAAGATCAATGGGCTGCGAGATAATTTCCATGTCGCCTTCCTGAATCGGCACTGTGGCACCTGCTTTTTCAAACCAGTCAACCATAAATTGTGGATACGATCCTTTGTAGATCGGATCTAGGAACCAATCCGTATTCAGAGCAATTGCCCGATCACAGGCTGCCTGATCTTCTGGAGATTTGCTGTAAGGCTCAGCCCAGCATACATTGGGTGCAATACCAATCTGTCCTGTTGTACCCAAGCGACGGAACGACTGAACGGCTTTACCGTGAGCAACGAGCAGTCCGTGAGCAACATTAATGGATGTTTGCAGGTCCTTATTTCCTGGTGCATGAATGCCAAGCAGGTTGGACAGAAACGCAATACACCATGGTTCATTGAAAGTCAGCCAGAAATTAATTTTACCGGAAAACTCCTTGAAGATGACTTCAGCATATTTTACAAATGCATCCACCGTCCTGCGATTGCCCCAACCTCCGATATCTTCCAACGTCTGGGGCAGGTCCCAATGATACAGCGTACAGAAAGGTTCGATTCCCGCTTCAAGCAACTTATCCACGAATCGATGATAGAAGTCCAATCCTTCACGATTGATCTCGCCATCTCCATCAGGAATAATACGCGGCCAGGCGATGGAGAATCGGTAGGTGTTGATCCCAAGCTTTTTCATCAGCTCGATGTCTTCCTCGTAACGGTGGTAACTGTCACATGCCACATCCCCATTATCTCCATTGAATACTTTGCCGGGCGTACGGGCAAACGTATCCCAGATGGATACCCCGCGTCCGCCTTCCTGCGCTGCACCTTCAATTTGATAGGAAGCTGTAGCTGTTCCCCAGCGGAAATCTTGTGGAAATTGAAAAATCGTCATCGTTTACTCCTCCGTCTCATGATGACACGCAGATCGTCTGTCCTGCGGTCATGGTTAAAATAACTACATAATCACCCTGAGGTGTAAGCTGCGCCTTAGCCTGATCGTTCCCTTCCACACGCAGTGGGTATGTGCTCCGAATGGTTATCGAGCCATCGTGATCAGCCTTGATTTCGGCGCTTGAGAGTCTGCTATCTGTCCACTCAATTGCCACCGTATATGCACCTCGTGCCCGAAGCCCCTTCACACTGCCACTGGCCCAGTACTCAGACAGCGCTGGCAGCAGATGTAATTCACCCAAATGGCTTTGTAACAACATCTCGGCGATCCCCGCAGTGCCACCAAAGTTGCCATCGATCTGGAACGGCGGATGATCATCGAACAGATTAGGATGCGTGGATCGAGCCAGCAGTGTACGGACAAACTGATGTGCGAGCTTACTATCCAGCAACCTCGCATACAGATTGATCAACCAAGCACAGCTCCAACCTGTATGCCCGCCACCTTGTGAGATGCGACGTTCTAGTGACACTCGCGCTGCTTCCACCAGTTCAGGCGTATCCAGTCGGTTGATCTGCTCCCCCGGATACAGACCATACAGATGGGAGACGTGACGATGCCCCGGTTCGGATTCGGCAAAATCCTTAAACCATTCCTGTAGCTGCCCCTCGCTTCCGATCTTGAATGGATAGAGTTTGCTGCGTGCCTCGCTCCACTCATTCGCCAGTTGCTGATCCACATCCAGCTGTTTGGTTGCCTCAATGCATCGATCGAACAACTCACGAATCAATGTCATATCCATCGTCGAAGCCATGGAGATGCTGCGAGCCTCACCTTCCTCGGTGAGAAACTTGTTCTCTGGAGAGGTTGATGGAGCCGTAACCAGATATCCGTCCGGTCCCTCCACCAGCCAGTCGAGACAGAAGAGTGCCGCTTCCTTCATGATTGGATACGCGCGTTCCGCGAGGAATTGCTGATCACGGGTAAACAGATAATGCTCCCATAGGTGTGAAGTCAACCACACGCCACCCATTGGCCAGAACGCCCAACTTGCGTCTCCGCCTGTAGGCGTGGATGTCCGCCAGATATCTACATTATGATGGGCTGTCCAGCCGCGCGCTCCATACAAAATGCGTGCCGTTCTTCTCCCGGTATCGCTTAGATCCTCCAACAAGCCAAACAGCGGCTCATGGCATTCACTCAGGTTGCATACTTCTGCCGGCCAGTAATTCATCTCGGTATTGATATTAATCGTGTAATCACTGTGCCAGGGCGGCTCCACCTGAAGATTCCAAATTCCCTGCAGATTGGCTGGCTGGCTTCCTTCACGTGAACTACCCATTAACAAATATCTACCATATTGAAAATAGAGTGCCTCCAGGCCAGGATCATTTGCTCCAGCCTGGTACACTTGCAGTCGCTCATCTGTAGGCAATTCTTCATTGGCTGAAGCGCCGAGATCAATAGATACTCTTGAAAATAAAGTCCCATGATCCAGGACATGTCGCTCCCGAAGAGCCTTCATACCATGAGCCATCGCTTTTGTTATTACTTCCCTGCACTCCTGATCCAGAAGCACACCATCTTTAACAGGCATCACATCATAGCCTTCAAAGGCGGTCGCAGCTGTCAGATAAAAAATAACCTGGTCAGCTCCCTGAATATGAAGTCTTCCGTCCATAACCGCAACTTCGGCATTCTTGCCAGTCGCAGTCGCGGCCAGTCGCATAGCATAAGCCGTTCCCCGATCTTCTTCGTAGATGACAGACTCCGGATGATCCCTGAAATAATTCGATTCAACATGACTTGGACAGCGACTGAATAGTGTAAGTGCATCGCCCGAAGTCTCAACATTATAAGGATGTGGACTGTCCAACGTAACGCTGACGTTTACAGATCCCTCACGATCAGCAGTGATGGTACAGACCATGAGATCATCCGGCGCACTGGCATATACTTCACGTACATAACGAGTGCCTTTATATGAATACTTCGTCGTTGTAATGCCGGTATGGAGATTAAGCTCCCGCTCAAATTCATCGTACGCGATCCCATCCAGTTCATCGTGCTGCAACTTAAAATGACCCATCGGCTGATAAGCTTCCACATCACGTCCCAGCATTTCGCGGTTCAGCAATTGTTCAGCTTCGCTATATTGCCCGGACATAATCAGTTCACGGGTCTGTTTCAGATACCGCTGACTGCTGTACTGAATGGTGTCGCGTGGAAATCCGGACCACAATGTATCTTCATTTAGCTGGATTTGTTCATCCGCTGCTCCGCCGTACACCATACCGCCAAGGCGACCATTGCCGATAGGCAACGCCTCTTCCCAGCGAGTAGCGGGCTGACGATACCACAGACGATTTTCTTTTGTTCTCTCATTAAATGGGGACATAGATAACTCCTATTCATGAATCAGCTATTTTTTAATTATTACTAAAACGTTTTCGACATATCTAAATAAACAATATAAATACTGTTTTCCTTGGTCTGAACCCTTTTACATACAAGGCTGAATCGTCGTTTATCTGAAAGTGCTTACAGTAAGAAAATTATATTTGATTTCGAAATTTGCGTCAATGTTAAACATCACATAGTCAGCAAAAAAAGACCCTTGCTCAGGGCCTTTTTTTGTATATCCGCTTATTCAATTAAAACATAAGTTATTTTACGTCTTTACCTGTCCACAGGGAAACACGATCCTTAACCCAAACAGTGTACTGTTTCTCCATTTCGACTGCGCCAGCTTTATCCAACTCGGCGAGGAAATCATCGTATACTTTATCAAAGTTCGCAGCTGTAGTCAGAACAGCTTCAGGAATACGTTTGCGCACGATATCCTGTGTTTTTCGGAACGTTACCTCATAATCTGTACCTGAAGGTACAGGCATGTTGTATGCTGCGCCCCAGTCTTTCAGTTGCAAATCATCTTCAGAAGGATAGAATTCTTTCCATGTTGTAATGCCATATGCTTTCAACGTTTCTTTCTCTGCCGCAGTATAACCAGCCTGAATCTGCTCAGGGAAGTTCGTTGTGTAATAGTTATCCGTGGAATCTTTCACGCCATCACCGTATCTCGCACTAAACACGCTATACATACCGATTCCTGTTTCTTTAGTGAAGTTGGAGTTGTCATTGGTTTTACGATCCTGGATATCTTGAGGAATCACCCGTTGACCATCTTTTACATTGTAGTGTTCGCCTTCAATTCCCCAGTTTCTCAACACTTGACCTTCGTCCGAAGCGAGCCAGTCCATGAATTTGATAATGCGAACCGGATCTTTGGCAGAAGTTGTAATCCCGATGCCATATCCGTCAAATCCGGTTGGCTGGAATGTATGATCCACAATGTCCTTGTTCAGGGATACAGAGAAGTGAGCATATGTGCTGTCATCTTTGCCCGCTGATTTGAGTGCATTTTCAGCTTCTTGATAATTCCACTCCTGGTCAATCAGACCGAGTACACGGCCACTTGCGATTTTGGATTTATATTGGTCATCCTTTTGGACAAATGTATCTTTGTCCAGCAGTCCTTCATTGTACATTTTGTTCAACCAGCGGAAGTATTCTTTCTCCTCTGGACGTTTGTAGTGCAACATCGCTTCATATGTTTCAGGGTTGATGTAATATTCTCCATCATCCGGTGCTCCAGTTGCCTGGAAGGCCGGGTTCGTTACTGTAATCATAATCTTCCAATCATCTGCATTCAGCGTCAATGGAATGGTCGGCTGACCGTCAATCGTTGGGTGTTTTTTCACATATTCTTTCAATACATTCTCGTAATCCTCAAGTGTTTTCACTTCAGGGTATCCGAGCTCTTTAAGTACTTTTTGCTGAATTTCAAATCCGCCTGTTGCGTCAAACGCAACATTATCAACACCCATATTTGTTGGGATTGTATAAATGGCCTGATCTTCCGAACTGTATTTCAGACGGTTCATCTGGTCCCCATATATTTTTTTCAGGTTTGGAGCATGCTCCTCAATCAGATCCGTCAGGTCAAGCATTGCCCCTGCATCTACTAGTTTAGACAAGTTACCTTTTGGGAAAACAATATCAGGGTACTCACCGCTAGCCGCCATAAGTGCAATTTTCTGGTCTCCACCATTGTTTACATCATACTCTGCTTCAATCGTAACGCCTGTTTGCTTGGTAATCTCTTTACCGACTGCATCCTGCATCTTGTTCCAGGTTGGACTCGCATCCGCACCAAAGAATGTGATAGTAACCGGATCGGTTCCACTGGACTCCGAGGCTTCTTTACTTCCCGAATTTCCGCAGCCAGCTGTAACCAGCATTGCACTTGCGAGCATCAACATTGCAAACGTCTTGGGTGTATTGCCTTTCATTTTGCCTCTCATTGTCTAGTCCCCCTATTATTTATGAAGGTTTTATCTGTATAACAGGCTTTAAGCCTGAGGATACCGCTGTAAGACACATTTCTGTATGCGCTTACTTAAAAATAAATTTTACTCTTTCTTTATCAAATCTAAAACTCATGAAAACTCTCTTCTAACATCCGTAAAACGTTTTCGGAAAATAATTTAAAACGCTTACTGAAAGTGCTTACATTAACGATTATATGCTATCCTCCCCCTTTCGTCAACAACAAAAAAGGCCCCTTTCAAGGGACCCATTTCGCTTTGAAAATGATCGTTTATATTGACTTATTTTCAGTATTATTTCACGTCTTTACCTGTCCACAGAGCTACACGTTCCTTGATCCAAACGGTGTATTGTTTCTCCATCTCTACCGCACCTGCTTTATCAAGCTCTGCCAGGAGATCATCATACACTTTGTCGAAGTTCTCAGGTTTGGCAAGGATAGCTTCAGGAATACGTTTGCGGACAATGTCCTGTGATTTCTGGAACGCTACGTTATAATCCGTATCCGAAGGTACTGGCATGTTATATGCTGCGCCCCAATCTTTCAGCTTCAAGTCGTCTTCAGAAGGATAGAAATCTTTCCACGTTGTGATGCCATAGGCTTTCAATGTTTCCTTCTCTGCGGCAGTATAACCTGCTTGGATCTGCTCAGGGAAGTTCGTTGTGTAGTAGTTGCCTGTGGAATCTTTGACACCATCGCCATATCTAGCGCTGAAGATGTTGTACATTCCGATACCTGTTTCTTTGGTGAACGCCGAGTTGTCATTGACTTTGCGATCCTGCACATCAGCAGGGATGACACGGTTGCCATTTTCAACGTTGTAGTGTTGGCCTTCAATCCCCCAGTTTCTCAGCACCTGGCCTTCATCCGAAGCGAGCCAATCCATGAATTTGATAATACGTACAGGGTCTTTTGCAGTTTTCGAAATTCCGATGCCATATCCATCGAATCCGGTAGGTTGGAACGTATGATCCACAATATCCTTGTTGAGGGATACAGAGAAGTGAGCGTACGTATTCTCGCCATTGTTAACTGATTTCAAAGCATTCTCAGCTTCACCATAGTTCCATTCTTGGTCAATCAGCCCCAGTACCCGACCGCTTGCGATTTTGGATTTGTATTGGTCGTCCTTCTGCACAAATGTATCTTTGTCAAGAATGCCTTCATTGTACATTTTGTTCAACCAGCGGAAGTATTCTTTCTCCTCTGGACGTTTATAGTGCAGCACCGCTTCATACGTTTCAGGATTAATGTAATATTCACCGTCATCCGGGCCTCCTGTTGCCTGGAAGGCTGGATTCGTTACCGTAATCATAATCTTCCAGTCATCTGCATTCAGCGTCAGCGGAATGGTCGGCTGCCCGTCAATAGTTGGATGTTTTGCATAATATTCTTTCAGAACTTTCTCGTAATCCTCAAGCGTTTTTACTTCTGGGTAGCCAAGTTCTTTCAATACCTTTTGCTGAATCTCGAATCCGCCTGTAGCATCAAACGCAACATTGTCTACACCCATGTTCGTTGGGATCGTGTAAATGGACTGATCTTCCAAACTGTATTTCAGACGGTTCATCTGGTCCCCATAGATTTTCTTCAGGTTTGGTGCATATTTGTCAATCAGATCTGTCAGGTCAAGCATCGCGTCTGCATCCACAAGCTTAGACAAGTTACCTTTAGGATAGATAATATCAGGGTATTCACCGCTGGCAGCCATCAAAGGTATCTTTTGGTCGCCACCATTATTCACATCATACTCGGCTTCAATTGTAACACCTGTTTGTTTCGTAATTTCTTGGCCGACTGCGTCCTTCATGTTGTTCCAGTTTGGACTTGCGTCAGCACCAAAGAACGTAAAGGTGATTGGACTGGTCGTATCCCCTGTGTCCGTTGGTGTCTCTGAAGCCGTAGTTCCTCCTCCGCTACCACTGCATCCTGCTGTAATGGCAAGAGCGCTGGCTAACAGAAGCATTGCGAATGTTTTTGGTGTTTTGCCCTTCATGTGTAATCCCCCTTATGGATAAAATGAAGCTATCTATTGTAGAACAGGCTGACCTGCACATACCGTAATTGGGTGATTCTCATTGTAAAACGTTTGATTTTATAACATAAAAAGCGTTTTCTAAATGAAGTGAAAAACACTCATTCTATCCAGTAATTCGAGGAACCAACCCTTACTCTGTTTGACTGAAGAGAATCGTGTACATGCCTTGATAAATTAGTAATGAAAGTGCTTTCATATTTGAATAATAATCCCTCTAAAAGTCCTTGTCAATAGTGAATACACAAAATTGAAAACGTTTTTCGGAAAACGTTTTAGGTATAAAAAAGAACCCAGTTTCCTGGGCCCTTTTTTTCGAAAAAACTAAGTCTGCTGAAATGCATTACTTGCTCTCTTCACCGCTCCACAATTGAACACGGCTTTGTACCAGCTCGGTGTATTGTTTTTCCATGTCCTCTGCTCCTGCTTTGTTAAGTTCAGCAATCATTCCGTCATAGATGGCATCAAATTGCTCTGGAGAACTGAGGATTGCTTCTGGGATCCGTTTACGGATAATATCCTGTGTTTTTTGGAAAATAACGTTGTAATCCGAGTCACCTGGAGTCGGCATATTGTACGCTGCTCCCCATGATTTAACTGGGAACTCATCTTCACTTGGGAACAGATCTTTCCACGTTGTTGCGCCGTATGCTTTGAGTGTCTCTTTCTCCGCATCGGAATAAGCCGCTACAATCTGCTCAGGGAAATTCGTTGTGTAATAGTTATCCGTGGAATCTTTAACGCCATCTCCATAGTGACCAGACATATTGGTATAGAGGCCAATACCTGTTTCTTTCTGGAATACGGCAGCATTATTCGTTTTTTGGTCCTGAATATCCGCCGGAATCACACGTTTGCCATCTTTCACTTCGTACTGCTTACCTTCAATACCCCAGTTCATCAGCACTTGACCTTCCTCAGAAGCTAGGTAATCAAAGAATTTAATTGTACGAACCGGGTCCGGATTCGATGTTGTAATCCCTACACCCCATCCAGATACAAAACCAGGGTCCTGGAAGGAATGATCCTTGATATCTTTAGACAGAGTTACCGGGAAGTGTGAATAGGTCGCTTCATCTTTGCCCGCTGCTTTCAATGCGTTTTCCGCATCGGAATAACCCCAATCCTGGTCAATGACGCCCAGAACACGTCCACTTGCAATTTTGGATTTGTATTGATCTGTTTTCTGTACAAAGCTGTCCTGATCAAGCAGTCCTTCTGCGTACATATGGTTCAACCAACGGAAATACTCTTTCTCTTCCGGACGTTTGTAATGCAGACTTGCCTCATATGTCTCAGGATCAATATAGTACTCGCCGTCATCCGGAGCACCTGTTGCCTGGAAGGCCGGATTCGTTACCGTAATCATGATTCTCCAGTCATCTGCGTCCAGGGATAACGGAATCGTTGGTTGACCGTCAATCGTTGGATGTTTCTCCTTATATGCCTTCAATACATTTTCATAATCCTGCAGTGTACGCACCTCAGGGTATCCCAGCTCTTTCAATACACGCTGCTGAATCCCAAATCCGCCGCCTGCATCAAAATACTTCTGGTCTACCGCATAATACGTAGGTAGTACATAAATTCCTTGATCTTCGTTGTTATATTTCAGCCGGTCCATGTAATTACCATATAGCTTCTTCAGATTGGGAGCATATTGCTCGATCAGATCAGTCAGATCGACCATTGCCCCAGCATCCACGAGCTTGCTTAGCTCTCCTTTGGGTGACACGATATCCGGATAGTCTCCGCTTGCTGCCATTAAGGATACTTTATCCTGACCACCACTGACGGCAAACTCACCGTTAAGGGTTACTCCTGTTTTCTCTGTAAGGACCTTCCCCACTTCATCCTTCATACCGTTCCAGTTCGGACTGGGATCGACGCTAAAAAAGTCAAAAGTAATCGGAGACGTATCACCGCTAGTGTCCTTAAACGACGTTTCGCCGCTGTTTCCTCCACCGCAACCTGCGAGCAAAGACATCGCAAGCACTGGAGCCAGTGCAATCTTCATTTTGTTTCTTGCCATAATGGTAATCCTCCCGTTTCATATGTCTGTCTATTCGGGACTTTTTTGTCCCTGTCTATAGCTTCATGAATGTCACTCCGCAGCCCTATACGGTGAAGCGCAGGCCAAATGGCTGCGCTTCGGGCATTCTGATGCTTCTTTTATTATACGGCCACTCTATCTATGTGGCGGCCTGTACAAACTTGCTTAAGCTTTTACTGCACCCAATGTCATACCACCTACAAAATACTTTTGCAGGAATGGATACACAATCAGGATTGGAACCGTAACAACGATCGTGATCGCCATTTTGATGGATTCCGGTGAAATCTGTGTCATCTGCTGTGCCATGTCATTGGCGTTACGTCCGGCTCCCGAGCCTTGCTGTGTACTTTGCAGTACTTTCATCAGCTCGTACTGGAGCGTGGTCAGATGCGCCTTCGAACCATTATACAGGTACGTATCGAACCAAGCATTCCACTGGCCTACAGCCAGGAACAACGCGATGGTTGCAAGTACCGGTTTACAGAGCGGCAAAATGATTTTGTAATAGATCTTAAAGTCATTCGCACCATCCAGCTTGGCTGATTCCTGCAATGCATACGGCAGGCCATCAATGAAGGAACGGATAATGAACACGTTAAACGCACTGATCATACCTGGCAATACATATACCCAGAATGTACCGATCAGGTTCAGGTCACGCATCAGGATGTACACCGGAATCAGACCACCGGAGAAATACATCGTGAGTGCAAGTGCAGTAGAAACAAACTTTCTCAACTTAAAGTCAGGACGACTCAGTGTAAATGCGATCATTGAGGAACTGATCAAACCGAGCACGGTACCTACAATTGTACGTAGAATGGATACCTGCAAACCTTGCAGCAATCCATCGTATTGGAAAATCGTTTTGTAGTTTTGCAATGTGAAATCACGTGGCCACAAGTAAATTCCACCACGTACGGTATCTGTCGAGTTATTGAGTGAGATAGCCAGTACGTTCAGGAATGGATACAGTGTTACAATCAGCACCAGGGTCATCGCGAGGATGTTGAATATATCGAACAGCTTATCGCCCCGAGTAGCATTGAATGCTTTGTTCGCCATAATGTCGTCCCCTCCCTACATGATGCTTTCTTTGGTGAATTTTTTGAACAATCCGTTCGCTGTAAACAGAAGGATGATACTGACAACGGAGTTGAATATGCCTATGGCTGTACCATACGAGAATCGTCCCATATTCAAACCATAATTGAGCGCGTATAGATCAAGTACTTCCGAGTAGTCTAGCACTAGACTGTTTTGCAGCAAAAATTGCTTTTCAAAACCGATACTAATCAGATGCCCGATGGACATGATGAACAGTACAGAGATCGTAGTCCGAATGCCTGGCAACGTGATATGCCACATTTGTCTCCAGCGGTTCGCTCCGTCTACACGGGAAGCTTCATAAAGTTCTTGGTCAATACCGGTAATGGCCGCCAGATAGATGATCGCATTCCAGCCGGTTTCCTTCCACATATCTGAAGCGGTTACAATGTACCAGAACAGGTTCCCCTTAGCCATGAATTGGATCGGCTGATCGATAATGTTTAGGTTTACCAAAAGGTCATTGATAATCCCTCCATCGGTGGAGAGCATCTTGGTAATAATCCCTGCCACTACGACCCAGGATACAAAGTGAGGCAGATATGATACCGTTTGCACGGCGCGCTTGAAGAACATGCCTTTCATCTCATTCAAGAGAATCGCAAAGAAAATCGGCACGATAAAACCGATAACCAGTCCCATCAAGCTCATTGCAAGCGTATTTCGAAGTACCAGATAGAAGCGATCATCACTGAATAACTCTACAAAGTGTTTAAAACCAACCCACTCTTGATCACCGAACGATCTGGCCGGTTTATAGTTTTGGAAAGCCATCGTCCATCCCCATAGTGGCAGATAGTTAAATACAAAAACCCAAGCTACGAATGGCAATGACATGAGATAGAGATACTTTTGCTGTTTCATACTGTCCCAAACTCTGTTCCGCCGTTTTTGTGTTGGCGGATTGGGGTCACTGCTTTTTTTCGCGGAAGCGGATTTTTCTGTTAGCGTTTCCATCTCCGTTCCCCCTCCTCTGATTTATAAAATAATCATACCTGATAGAGCGTTTTCAAAATACCAGCTGGATTTTAGAGAAAATCATATGAAAATTAGATATCCCCCTATAAAATCCGATATTATATCTATAAAATTAGTGATAATGACGCTGTTTATTATTAATCATTGAAATTAAAAGGGAATTTAATTTGAAAATGGTAATTATCGAAAACGTTTTATAGAAATCGTTTACTTTACTTCATACCAAAAAGAAAAAGGACCTCAGGGGTCCTTTCAATAGACTATTAGTTCGAAAACGTTTTTTACCTAATCAGGAGAAATACCAGGTACAGAAGTACTATCCTCTGAACAGGGGCTACTCCCGTTCCGGGTCTCCTGAAGAATCTTTAGACTGTGATCTGGCAAGCTCTCTAGCATGTTTGTAAGCGGAAGGTGATTCTCCTACATACTTCTTGAATTTGCCGTGGAAGTAATCCACGTTAGCATACCCCACCCTCGCGGCAACCTGGTGTACCTTTAAGCCTTCATCGAGCAGTTCCTTCGCCTTCTCCATTCGAACCTTATCGAGAAATGCATTGAAATATTCTCCGGTATGGTTTTTGAACAGCTTGCCCAGATAACTGCTATTGTAGTTAAATACCTCTGCGAGTACCTCCAGTTTGAGATTTTCGCCCGGATTACGACGGATAAATTCAATCATCTGTTTCAGTACCGTATCCTTGCTGCCTCCACCCATGCGCTGAATAAGCCGGTTCAGGTGTTCAGCGGCCATCACTTTGAGATCCAACAACGTTAATTGATGGTAAACCTCCGTAATGAGAACAGAATGCTCCTGCATAATGGATTGCATATGCTGATTGGTTGCCGCAAGTTTGTTAATAGCCAATGAAAACACTTGGGAGAACGCCGTCTTAATCGCCTGCTCTGTCTGGTGATGCGGAATTAGGCGTTCCTCCATCTCGGTCAGCACACGCATTACTGACTCGTTGCTCCGAATGTCGAGCGCATAATACAACTTGTCCGCCAGCTCTGCTTCATCCGGTTCACTACTTTTTTCCTCAATGGCAACAACTGGCCCGGAATCACTTTCGCTCTTCTCACCTTCATTCCATAACATAACTCGTTGTTCCGCGAATAGGAAACGTCCGACCAATACGCCGTTGGCCTGATTATAGGAATGTGCGATGTCTGCTGTGGAGTTTACAGGTTGACCTGCTGCCGCGTACATATGAATATTCCACTCTCCCAGCAGCCCTTCCAACTCATCATATAAATTCCCGGCAGCTTGTTCAGTCAGAATAGGCTCTTTGCATAACAGTCCCAATCCGGAATGGAACGAAAACACAATGCCCCGATCTTTCTGGTCAAAAGCTTCCGCCAGTCTGCGTTTCACCACACTACCACGCTGTAAATCAGGTTCGGCATGCATCTCCAGCAGCACAACTTGATACTGCGACCAATTCAACCCAAGAGCATTTGCTTCCATTGTTTCCGTACCTTCCAGGCTATCAAAAAGCAATGCTTCAATCTGATGCTCACGGTAGGCTGTATCCTCGCCAGCATGGCGGGCCAGGGTCACACGCTCCCTTGTCAGCATCACAGAGATCCGCTCCAGCTCACTGATAATCTCCTCTTCATCCACTGGCTTGAGCAGATAGCCATCCACGCCAAAACTGATGGCTTTCTTGGCATAATCGAAATCGGCGTACCCACTCAGGATCAGAAAGTGCGACCCCGGATGGTGCTGCCGCAATTCTTCTATGACATCCAGTCCGGTCATGCCGGGCATGCGAATATCGATGATCGTCAGGTCCGGTTCCAGCTCTTCGAACCGGGTGATGGCCTCACGCCCGCTGGCAGCTGTACCAACCACCTGAAAGCCGTATTTTTCCCAATCAATGATCGTTGTCAGTCCTTCACGTATGCTCGGTTCATCATCTACCAATAACACTTTATACATGCTGGTCTCCTCCTGCTGGCAAGGTGAAAGAAACCTCTGTTCCTTCCCCATACACACTCTTAATCTGTAATCCGTATGGCTCGCCGTAGGTCAACGTTAAACGTTGATGTACATTACGCATGCCAATTCGGCTCTTCTCCTGTTCTTCCGGTCCACAGATGAACTGCATCACTTCAGCCAGACGCTCCGGCGTAATGCCTGCCCCATCGTCATCGACACGCACCTGGACAACATCCTCCACCAAACGAATATTTATATTCACACGGACCGTGCCCTCTTTATTTTCCAAACCATGCACAATCGCATTCTCAACCAGAGGCTGAATGATCAAAGGAGGGATGTACATCTTCTCCACCTCCGGATCGATATGGATCTGGAAAGCAAGTCGGTCGCCGTAACGGAATTTCTGAATTTCCAGATAAGAACGTACCATTTCAAGTTCGGCTCTGAAAGTCGTTTTGCCGCTGCCAATCTCAAGGCTCTTGCGCATCAGTTTGCCTAGCAGCCTGACGATATTGGCAATCTCCGCCTCGCCTTTGATATGGGCTTTCATGCGGATCGACTCCAGTGCATTAAACAAAAAATGAGGATTGATCTGGCTGGCCATCATTTTCAGTTTAATCTCTTTCTGCGCGATTTCCAATTGATTGTTCTGTTCCGTTGCCTCTACCACCTGAGTCATCAGTTCATTAATGCTCTTCACCATGTAATTGAACTGCCTCGACAATTGCCCAATCTCATCATTCCCGTCAATGCGGGAGGTGACATTCAAATCACCCAGCGCGAGCTTATTCAGATGTTTGCTAAGGCGTAACAATCGGTTCGACGTGAGAAATGAAATGATATATACAAGCAACAATGCAATGACCAGCACAAGCGTAATGAAAAGCATACCGATCATGCTAATCGTATTGGCGTCTTTGACAATATTTTTGGTGGCAAAAACCGAAATGATCTTCAGGCTGTTCATGCTCGATCCAGGACGCAGCTCATCAATGACAATATTGGATGGCTCCCCCTGAAAATCTGCTTCAATTGTGCCTTTGGCCTGATTTTGCAGATCTACACCAAAATCAAGCTCGTCCAGCGTTTTACCCACCAGTTCGGTATTTTTGGCTGCAACCACATAACCCTGTTCGTCCGTAATCAACGTCTCGAACGGTTCCTGACGTAACAATCCATTCAGCTCATCCTGATTGATTACAATCATCAGCACACCCTCGGTCCGATATTCGGCAAAAGGCACTTTGCGCACCAGACTAAGCTTGTGCACCGGATTATCTCCCTTGTCAGGAATGTAGAACCAGCCGATGCTCGTCGTTTTCAGTGCCTTTTGGTACCAGTAGCTCTCCTCGGTCTGCTTGTCCACTGGAATGAACTCCAGATTGTTGATCAGCGTCGGATTGGTGGAGTAAAACCGGATGCCCGCAACCTCACGGTACAGACGCTTATATTCCTGAAAATCTTTATACGCGAGGTAAGCCGAGGTCAGCTCCACAACGCTTTGGTATCGTTTGTTCACAATTTCCTTCAGTTCATTGTTGAACATCAGAATGTTGGAAATATCCGTAGGTACACGCAGTAGTGTGATGGTCTGACTCTTGACCTTGTCCACGTTGTTGATCGTCTGTCCAATTGCATTGTCCAGCGCCTGCTTCCGAAAGTATCCGGTTACAGCAAGTCCAATAATTAGTACCGGAATCATGACGACAAGTACATAGGATATGAGCAATTTATGCTTTAATTTAAGATTGTTGGATGTTCGTATGAGCCTTTTAAACATATCTGCACCTTCCGTCGCTTATAAGCGCTTACATATAAAGGTCAGTACATATTACGCCTGCCCTTCCAATTCATCATACCACATAACAGCAAAAGCCCTGCAAGAGGGCTTCAAAAAAGGCTGTATGCTGAGTGATAAAACAAACATGAAGTTTGTATAGCTGTTTCTAATGTAGGAAGGAAAGCAGATTGCTTAGCGGCTGTGTGCTGAGCGGAATCCATGTCCTTTGGAACGTAGCGCAACAATCAGAGCTACAAGTGATAGGAGCAGGATGGCCCAGGTAAAGGACGAGGCTCCCCATTGATTCAGAAGCACGCCTCCCGCCAATCCGCCAATAGCAATAGCGAGATTCCAGACGGTCGTATTAATCGGCATTACGATATCTATACCCTGCTCCCCGGCAGCTTGGGCAAGTGCAGTCTGTAACAGTGTAGCCGCACCGCCAAATGTCAGCCCCCACATTGCAACTGAACCAAAGACAACGGCAACGTGCTCGCTCCAAAGACCCAATACCAGAGAGATTAGGGCAAAGCCCGAAAGACTGATGAGAACCAGCATACGCAACCAACGATCAATAAGAATACCTGTAATCCAGATGCCCACCAATGCCATTAGGCCAAACACAAGTAGCATAAGTCCAACCTTTGATTCCAGACCAACATCGGCAAGGAAAGGAGCGATATAGGTGTACAAAATATTATGAGCCAGCATCCAGGCCAGAACGACAGCCAGAATGGGTATTACTCCAGGGGTCAGCAGCACCTTTATTGAAGAAATCCGCTGATCAGCAGACTGCCCAGGATAATCGGGTACTTTCCAGAGCACCCAGAAAATCAGTACAAACGCCAGCAGCGACATCAGCCAGAATACCGAGCGCCAGCCCATAAAGGAACCCAGCAGCGTACCTGCGGGAACACCGAATGATAAGGCAATCGGTGTTCCGATCATCGCAACAGCCATGCCCCTGCCCTTGAGATGATCAGGCACCATCCGTAGTGCATAACTGCCAATCAGACCCCAGGAGACACCGGCTGCAACACCGGCAAAAAAACGAGCGACAAGAGTCAGTACATAGTTTGAAGAGAGGGCTGTAATGGTGTTGAAGACCAGAAAACCGATAATCGCTAAAAGTAAAAGCGGACGGCGTCGCCAGCCTCTTGTCAACACGGCCACAGGTATGGCGGCAATCAGAGAACCTACTGCATAAAATGTGACAAGCTGCCCTGCCCCTGCCTCAGAGACCTGCAGTCCTTCCTTGATTTGCGGCAGCAACCCCGCGGGAAGAGTTTCAGTCATAATAGCTATAAAACCAGCCATAGCCAAGGCCAGCAGCCCAAACCATGGGAAACGTTGAGAAGATTTATCGGACATCTGTGCAGCTCCTTTTTAGATAATATAGGACATAAAATCGAATTATGGATCGATCATTCCTTATATTATCCACCCTCTCCCACCTTGTCAACGACTTTTGGATCGATTAGTATATAATTAAGAAAAACGAGGGGGAATCTCTTATGGCAAGAACCGGACGTCCCCGCATTTTTGATCGGGATGAAGCCCTGTTGCAGGCAATGATGCTCTTTTGGGAACAAGGATTCGAAGCCACCTCATTGCTTCAACTTCGAGCGGTCATGGGGGATATTTCAGCAGCCAGCTTCTATGCAGCCTTTGAATCCAAAGAAGCTCTTTATAAAGAAGCGGTAGAACGATATATGGGTTCGTTTGGACGCGTTACGGAAAGCTTCTCGGATCTTACGCTATCTCCAAGAGAAGCGATTGAAACAACTTTAAGAAGTACCGCCAAAATGCAAACAGACAGCGCACATCCATCTGGCTGTTTAATTGTGCTGTCAGCCAGCACATGTTCTTCCAAAAACAATCATATCCGAGACATTACCGCAGAGAAAAGAAAGCTGACTCGCAACCGCCTGCAGGGTTGCATCCAGCGCGCTGTGGAAATCGGCGAACTGCCTGCCTCCACGAATGTCTCGATGCTGACCACTGTTTTTGATACTTTTATGCAAGGTATCTCTACACAAGCCCGGGACGGTGTTCCTTATGCAACGCTTGATCAGGCTATCACCGAAATTATGGGCATCTGGGACCTTGCTCAACATCCAGCGTGACCTTAATTCCTAATGGTCGAAATGTTAGAACAATCAAAAAGGCACTCCCATAATTGGAAGTGCCTCTTCAGTATATAATTTACCCATGTCCCGTTATGGACGGGGTGTGTCTACCCCATTCAGAATCAGTTTGGGATGAATATCTGCGCTAAGTGAAGCGGAAACTGCACAATACTTCTCTTCAGCCATTTGGATGGCTTTCCAGATCCGGTAATCCGGGATATCGCCGTCCACCTTGAAGATCAGATCAATGGCAGTAAAACCTTTCGGCATACCTTCACTGCGAGTACCCTGTGCTTCAATCTCAATGCCAGTAATTTTGTCCAGGAAAGCGTCCAGAATCATCGTGATATCGATCCCCATACAACCTCCGAGACCTGCCAGTAACAATTCCATGGGTGTAGCACCCTTGCTGTCACCACCATAGGCTGCTGTGGCATCCATGCCAATCGCGTAGCCAGAGGGTCCTTCGGAAGTAAACGCGCGTTTGCCTTTCCATACAGTTGTTACATTCATGATGTTTATCCTTCTTTCTTAGAATAGTTTACGCTCTGCAGATATCCGTTCTGGGTACGGATCGTTCATTTGGAGACAAAGGCGAACGCTACGCTTCTTCAGAATCGATTCCGTCCCCTTCACTCAGTCTGCTTATCTCTGAGAATTCTTAGAATTCAGTAATTTGCTGCAAAAATCTGCGTGTCCGCTCCTGGGTCGGGTGTTCAAAAAAGGCCTGCGGACTTGCTTCTTCCACAATCGATCCATCCGCCATAAAGACAATTTTGTTAGCCACATTCCGGGCAAACTTCAACTCATGCGTAACGACCAGCATCGTCATGCCTTCCTGTGCCAGCTCCTTCATAACGGAGAGCACTTCTCCCACCAGTTCGGGATCAAGGGCTGAGGTAGGCTCATCAAACAGCATCACCTCAGGCTCCATGGCAAGCGCGCGGGCAATCGCTACGCGCTGCTGCTGTCCACCAGACAAACGGGATGGATATGCATCCTGCTTGTCCGACAGGCCGACTCGATCCAGCAGAATCCGGCCGCGTTCGGCCGCTTCGTCCCGCTTGATTTTTTTCACAGTCACGAGCCCTTCCATCACATTGCCGAGCACCGTCTTGTGCGGATACAGATTGAACTGTTGGAATACCATGCCGGTCTGCCGACGGATTTCCAATACCCGAGCCCGCTGGATTCGCTGCGAGTCGGCACTGTCTACTACAACACCATTCACTTCAATCTTGCCGCCAGAGAGCTCTTCCAGACCGTTTAGACAGCGCAACAATGTACTTTTGCCCGATCCACTGGGTCCCAGCAGAACAACAATATCTTTCGCATCGACATGAAGATCTATATTTGTGAGAACTTCATTTTCCCCAAAACGTTTGGTCAGTCCTGTTGTTGTAATCATCGGTTCTCCCCTCCTATCAGTAAGCCCGGGCCAGCCGGCGCTCCACTTGTTCCAGAATGGCCGAGAAGCCGATACTCATAATCCAGTAGATCACGCCAATTGCCAGATAAAACGGCATATTAACGTAATATTGCGCGACCAGCAACTGTGCCGAGCGAAGCAACTCTGTAACCCCGAGGGCTGCCACAAGTGATGTTTCTTTCAGCATCCCGATAAACGTGTTGCCCATCGGAGGGATCGCAATTCGCACCGCTTGGGGGAATATAATCCTTCTCATGGTCTGAGCCGGTGTCATGCCTGTAGCATATGCGGCTTCCGTCTGCCCCTTTGGTACAGCCTGAATCGCTCCACGGAACGTTTCGGACAGAAATGCACCCGCATTAAGACTAAGCCCGAGACATGCTGCCGTGAGCGAGCCCAAAGTTACTCCATAATCGACCAGCCCAAAATAAATAACGAATAATTGCACCAGCAGCGGTGTTCCCCGCATGATGGATACATAAAACCTTGCGATCAACCTAAGCCACATCGGCCCCTTCAGACGAGCGATAGCGACTAGCACTCCGATGATAAAGGCAAAAAACATGGAGATCACAGTTACATACAGCGTATAGTAAGCCCCCTTCAGAAAGAAGGGGATATTCTCAAATACCAGTTCCATGGATCAAACTTCCCTTCGCCCTGCCGGTTCATTATTGCACAGGCTCTTCACCAAACCATTTTTTGAAGATGGTATTGTACGTTCCGTCATCCTTCATCCCTTTCAGTGCATCATTCAGTGCAGCTACGAGTTCCGGATTGTCTTTGCGAACAGCGATGCCCGCTTGGTCACTCTTGATTGGCTCACCTACTGCTTTGATGTTGAAGCCGTTGGCATCTACGATCGGTTTCAGCGCGTACAGGTTGTTGATCGTTGCATCGATCCGTCCAGCGTCCAAATCTTTCAATGATGTGATAACATCGTCATAAGTCTTGATGGTGAAATTGCCGACTTTCGGTAGCACTTCGTTACGCAGGTACGTTTCATCATTGGTACCGAGGCCTACACCGATCGTTTTCCCTTTGAAATCTTCCAGCTTGGTAATGTCATTGTTATCTTTTTTCACAATGATTTTCACATCGTTCGTAATATATGGATCACTGAAATCCAATACTTTTTTTCGGTCATCGGTAATCGTCATCTGGCTGATGATGGCATCCAGCTTTTTGGCTTGCAGACTTGGTGTCAGGCCGGAGAACTCCTGGGATATAAATTCAACCTCAACCCCAAGACGCTTCGCAACCTCACGTGCGATATCTGCATCGTAGCCGTCCATTTCTTTCTTATCGTTAAGGAAGTTGTATGGTGCGTATGTGCCCATCATGCCCACTTTAATGACGCCAGCAGACTTAATCTGCTCCAGTTCATTGTTCGCCTGTGCTCCATTGCTGCTTCCGTTGTCCGTAGTTTTACTGCCACAAGCGCTGAGTACCAGCACGGTCATTAGCAGCAGGGCTGTTAAAGTCCAGCCTTTGCGAGATTTCATTCCATATGTTTTATTCATGTCATTAACTTCCTCTCATCCATGTAGTCATGTCTTGTTGAAACTTCTGTTTCCTATCTTCCTAAACTGCAGTTGTACCCATTATTCCCTGCTGCTGGCTTAATCATGTGAATATTTAATCCAGTTATTGAAAATAAAGCTTCAGGGCCAGCACACTTTATGTGCCGAGCAGTCCGTAAAACTCAAAGCTTGCCGCCTCCGCAGCCAGCTTCGTTGCTGTCATTGATGAGAACTCGCTGTGAAGCTCCTCCGAGCCAAACAGCCAGCGCGTAATCATGCCTTCAATCATGCTAACCAGCAGCGCAGCACGGAGCGGTACATCCATGGAATCAGGCAGCATGCCCAGCTCAATGGCCCGATGCATATTGTGGCGAAACGCTTGTTCCACCGCACCCCGTGTCTCCTCGACCAAACGGCGTACCGAATCCTCCGACACGATGCCTTTAAGCAACAACTCCATAAAGTAACGATTGTCCGCTGCAAAGGAGAATAAGTCGGTAAACAGCCGTTCCGAAGCTCTTACCATATCCTCAACCGATCCGGCATCCTTGCGGTAGCCTTGTCCAATCGCTTCAAGCAGCTTCTCCCTGCCGGTTAACACAATCTCCGATGCAATGGCTTCCTTACTTTTAAAGTGCCAGTAAAAAGTGCCTTGCGCGACGCCCGCTTCCCGGACGATATCGGAAATTTTTGTCTGATGGTAGCCCTGGGTCGCAAAACGTTCCATCGCTATGCGTATAATTTGGTCCCGGCGTTCTTCTCCGGGTTCCAAATGATTGTTTTTAGACATTTGCCTATCCTCCCGATTGATCAGTCAGTCAGTTAATGTATATCCTATTGGATAACTAGGTTTTTGTCAATATGGTTTTAAACAATTCATTACGAGCATAAGTTGAAGTTGGGCGCATTTGTGATCATAATAGATGATAGCCTTGTTCAAATGAGCGGGCATTGTCACGCAGGACAGCCTATAAGCTGTCATCTGCATTTCAAGGAGGAAGAGAATTGGACTTTATATCATCGATTATTATGGGCATCATCGAAGGTTTGACTGAGTTTTTGCCCGTGTCCTCGACCGGACACATGATTCTGACTGCCCATTTGCTGGGATTATCAGAGGACAACGAGTCAGTCAAAACGTTTGAGGTGGTTGTGCAACTCGGAGCTGTACTTGCTGTCGTTGTACTGTACTGGAACAAATTCATTGATATGTTCCGCTTCACCGGAGGCAAAAGGAGTTACACCTCCCGTCTGAACCTCATACATATCTTTTTGGCGATGGTTCCAGCCGTGGTCATTGGACTTGTATTCCGGGATTGGATCAAGGCGCATCTGTTTGGAGCACAAACGGTGCTGTACAGTCTTGTTATTGGTGGTATTCTAATGATTGTTGCTGAACGTTGGAGCCACCGTAGCGAGCGCATTACAACCCATGATGTGGACGATATTACGTATAAACAGGCATTTGTAGTGGGTCTTTTTCAGATTCTCGCATTATGGCCAGGCTTCTCCCGTTCCGGTTCGACGATCTCCGGTGGACTGTTCGCAGGGGTAAGCCGGGTAGCTGCAGCGGAATTTACATTCCTGGTATCTGTGCCGATTATGATTGGGGCCACAGGATATGATCTATACAAAAGTATCGATCATCTGAATACCAGCGATTTCCCAATCTTCGCGATTGGATTCATTGCCGCATTTATCGTAGCCATGCTTGCCATTAAGACGTTCTTGTCCATTTTGAAAAAACTGAGTCTGACCGTCTTTGCAGTCTATCGTTTCGTGCTGGCAGCCGTATTCTTTATCATTTTAATGATGTAACCATATCTTCAAGTCATGTAACAAAAAAGCCAATGGCAACCTGTGTTCCCTTCGGAACCAGGTTGCCATTTTTAATTTGCACAACCTCATCAACAAGCCGATTTTCACTTCTACCTTCCCCCCTCCCCCAACACCAAAACACCCCCTATCTGCGATAGGAGGCGTTTCATAGGACTACTGCGATCTAAATGAACTGATTCCTGTTATACCTTGGACTCCAAAGTCTGCAGGTACTCCGAGATTTGAGCAGGCGTTTTTGCCCATTTGCTGTGCAGATGTGCAATTTTCTTGCCGTTCTGGAATACGAGCAGGCTTGGAATGCCCCGTACACCGTTCTCTTCAGCAAACGGCAGGAACTCTTCTGCATCGAGGGCATAGAAGGTTTTATCCGCATGCTGGTCGATAACGTCCCCAATAAAGCGATCCAGGTTTTTGCAATCCGGACACCAGGTTGTATCAAATTTAATGACGGTCATTCCGTCAGAATTGATTGTATCGCGATATTGTTGTTCACTTTGAATTCTTTCCATATGTCTTCTCTCCCTTATTTGATTCTTTATGGTTGACCTTCATTGTACCTTGTATAGTTACAATTGAAAATAGGCTGCCAACGTTTAACGGTGCTGCTTATACAGATTGGCGGGGCTGATCTCTCGTAATTCGTTAATCTCCGCAGCCGTAAGTGGTGCAGATTCCGAAGCAGCGATATTATGCAACAACTGCTCTCTCGAACTGGCGCCTGGCACGACAGCGGCAACAGCCGGATGCGCCAGAGCATAACGAATAGCCGTTTGAGCCATGCTGCGATTGTCTGTTACCAAACGGCTCAGGCCTTCCCGTATGATGTGCAACTCCTGAGGTGTGTAATCCAGATACCCCTTATCTGCCTTGGCAGCACCAGAATCGGCGAGAACCCCACTTGCCACAGGTCCACGAGCGATAACGCTGATACCCTTTTGCTCCAATAAAGGCAATACTTCCTCTTCGGCCCGGCGATCCGCAACGCTGTATTGGTTCATCACGCTGACAATGGAAGCTCTTTGCACATATTCACGAATCACGTTAGGCCGGATAGAGGATATGCCGTAATACCGGATAAGACCTTCCTGCTTCAGTTCCTCAAAGGCTTCGATCGTCTCTTCGATTGGATCATCCAGAGTACCACCATGCAGCTGATACAGATCAATATAATCCGTCTGCAGCCGTTTCAGGCTGTCTCGTACAGCTTGTTTGATATAGGCTTTGGACGGGTCCCATGACCAGCCTTCTTTTCCCGGTATGCGACGATTACCAACCTTGGTTGCCACAATGACCTGATCCCGGCGCCCCTGGATAGCCTGGCCCACGATTTCTTCGTTTAATCCTGCATCATACAGGTCAGCGGTATCCAGAAGATTAACGCCACGATCCAATGCCTCATGAACCAAGGCTACAGCAGGTTTCACTTCGGTTCCAAGTGACATACAGCCTAGCCCAATTTCACCAACCATGAGTTCGGATGAACCCAGACGATTTTTCTTCATATGTTGTACATCCCCTTCCATACGTTCTGCAAGTTTCCATTGTATCATTCTTGATGGCAAAAATCGCATGTGACATATGAGTACACACAAAAACCCGGGACCATACCAGCTCCGGGCTTCTCATGCAAAGTGACTCGCATACCAATATCTATTTTAATTCACACGTGAACCTTTTTTGCTTCCATAAGACGGGCTTGAAGATGGACTTGAACTTTTCATCAGTCCTGACACCGTACTGAACAGCTTATCCCTTGCTTGTTTGTTCCTCATCAAATAAGTCACGCCTGCTCCTATGGCTGTTACAATAATTCCACTTTTTTTAGACATATGTTGTTCCTCCTTCAGGATTAGTGTACATCGTGTCTTGCTTGAGATTACCCTGTAGGAGAAAAACGAAACGTCAGATGCAATCGCTAAAATTAGAGAATGGCCTATTACAGCGTAAAAAGATGGCCCCTGAGAATTCAGGAGCCATCTTCTAACGTGATGTATAAGTCGAACTCATCGTTACTACTGTATAACCTGCTTGGTCATAACAATCGTCCGATCAATCGGACGGTGGTGCGACATGCGTCATTTCCTCATGTTTGTATGTTGAACCATCCGCAGTCAGGTAGAAATGCCCGATCGGATGCAGATCTTCATCCAGTTCATAGACCAGCGGAATGCCTGTCGGGATATTAAGCGCCATTACGTCTGCTTCGGACATTTGGTCCAGATGCATGACAAGTGAACGGAGCGTATTGCCGTGCGCGGAGATGAGTACCCTTTTGCCTGCTGACACAACCGGTTTGATCTCTGCATTCCAATACTCCAACACCCGCTTTGATGTATCCATCAAATTCTCGGTACGCGGGATGGTGCAGCCTAGCCGTTGATACTTGTCCTGATCCTGAACATAACGCTCATCTGTTTCGTCCAGTGCCGGAGGAGATACGCTAACGGAGCGTCTCCACTCCTTCACCTGCTCCTCGCCGTACTTCAGCGCAGTCTGCTGTTTGTTCAATCCCTGCAGTGCACCATAGTGACGTTCGTTCAGCTTCCACGTCTTCGTGATCGGAATCCACATTCGGTCCATCTCATCAAGTGCAATATCCAGTGTTCGAATGGAGCGTTTGAGTACCGAAGCATAAGCGTAGTCAAAATCAAAACCCTGTTCCTTCAGGATCTTTCCCGCTTTGCGCGCTTCTCCGTATCCATCGGTCGTCAGATCCACATCCGTCCAACCGGTAAAACGGTTCTCCACGTTCCACATACTCTGTCCATGGCGAATCAATACGACTCTGTACATAAGCGTGAATCCTCCTTCCATGAAACCATTACCCGCAAGGCGAGCCGGATATGCCCATGATATGTGAAATTATTAATAGTACGGTGCCATCATCAGATATACAACAACACCCGTGGAACTCACGTAGAGCCAGATTGGCATCGTCCAGCGAGCAATTTTACGGTGTTTCTTCAATTGATTCGTCCAGCCCCATACCAGAGTGAACAGAGCCAGCGGCACAATAATGGCTGCCAGGATGCTGTGTGTGATCAGAATGAAGAAATAGATGGAACGAATGATACCTTCTCCGCCGTATTTGGACGTTTCCGGAGACAGATAGTGAAACGACAAATACGTAACGAGAAATAAAAGGGTTGTTGAAAATGCAGCAAGAATGAAACGTTTGTGCAATTTCACATTCCGCTTAATAATGGCTATCAAGGCCGCAAGCAGGAAGATGAAGGTGAAGCTGTTGAACACGGCGTTAAACCGCGGCAACACTGTAATGTCAAAGGCTACATCGCCTTTGTATCCGATCGACGGCGCAAAGAACAACAATAAAATAATGACATTGGCGATAATGGAAATGGTAATAATGAGACCTGCAAAATTTTTATTACTGGTCGGGGCAATCTGATTGGATTGAATGTTCGGGTCCCCTTTGTCCTGTTTGCCCAATGAAAAATCCTCCTCATATCCTAACTTCTATGTTCTATCTCATTATATCTTGCCATTTCTCGACTGTTAAGTGACAACACTCTGAACAAAAAGCCTTGTCAGGTACCCTTAAAGTGCCCCCTTCGGGCCATTTTCATTAAAAGCCCACCATCACTGGTTTACCCCATCCTGTATTCATGGTATAATTAATGCAATTAATCAAATACGCGTTGAACTGGAGGAGCCTGTCACCAAGGGCCCTCCTTGTCTTTTTTCAAGGCATAAAGCGGCACTATTACAAGCGCCGTTTTATGCCTTTTTCTGTTCCTGAGGCCTGGAATGATCCCCCCTTGGACTGGTAATCCTATAAACGCTACTGCTGGAGAGGAGTACACCTATGGAATTTATTTTGGTTCTTGCACTCATTCTTATTTTCACCAAGTTGGCTGGAGATTTGTCGGTAAGACTCGGTCAACCATCGGTATTGGGCAAATTGATTGTCGGTGTTATTCTCGGACCTGCCCTGCTCGGCTGGGTTCAACCGAATGATTTCATCCATTATATGGCCGAAATTGGAGTATTACTGCTCATGTTCATTGCTGGACTCGAAACGGATTTGGAGCAATTGAAGAAAAATTGGAAGGCAGCCTTTGCTGTTGCGGTGGGTGGTATTATTTTACCATTCATCGGAGGTTATGGAGCTGCCGCTGCTTTCGGCATGTCGCAGACACACGCTTTGTTCTTTGGACTTTTGTTCTGTGCCACTTCGGTCAGCATTTCGGTTCAAACGTTAAAAGACATGAATCAGCTCAGCTCTCGTGAGGGTACAACGATTCTTGGAGCAGCTGTCGTCGATGATGTACTCGTTGTGGTCATCCTCGCTATCATGATGAGTTTGCTCGGAACAGGCGCAACCGATACTTCAATCTCTCTGCTAATTGGCAAGAAGCTGTTATTCTTTGTTGTTATTATTGCCGCCAGCTGGTTCCTTGTTCCACGGATCATGAAGTGGCTGGCACCGCTGAAGGTCACCGAGACCGTTATTACAGCCGGATTAATCATCTGTTTTGGCTTTTCGTACTTTGCGGAATGGATGGGTGTTGCAGGCATTATCGGGGCTTTTGCGGCGGGTATCGCCATCTCCCAAACGAACTTCAAACATGAGGTCGAAACCAAGCTTGAGCCGATCGCTTACGGGATTTTTGTTCCGGTATTCTTTGTAAGTATCGGTTTGAACGTGACTTTTGACGGAGTGGGTTCACAAATCTGGTTCATTATCGTCATCAGTCTCATTGCCATTGTAACCAAGCTTCTGGGCGGAGGAGCAGGTGCGCGTCTGACCGGATTTGATCGCTCATCCTCCCTCGCCATCGGTGCAGGCATGATTTCCCGGGGAGAAGTTGCTCTTATTATCGCTTCCACTGGACTTGCTTCCGGATTACTCGACGCCGAGTATTTCACCAGTGTGGTCATCATGGTTATCGTTACAACCCTGGTTACGCCACCTTTACTCAAAATCACCTTTGCACGCAAAAAAGGGGAAACTCGTGTTGAAAAAGGTATTGAGGAATCCCATCTAAGCGGGTAATCAAAAATTTATAATCAGCTCACCGTGCATCTTGCGGTGGGCTTTTCGTTTTCAATGGAGTCAATTAATACACAAACAAAAAAAGACCACTCCATTAACAAGAGGTCTTTATCCTCGCCTGTTCATAACAGGTTGTCCCATTTTAAGTTAATACACCTACGTAAAAACCGATCGATATAAAGACAACACACCATATAAACGCCCCAATGCTGGAGACAAGCACGTATCGCCCTATAGCCATGCGGCTGATCCCGGAGAAGCAACACATCAGATGACGAATGCCTGGAATGAAGTAGCCCAGTATGATGGACCAGTACCCGTATTTCAAAAACCAGGACTCCACCCTGCCCAGCCGTTTGGCGTTGACTCCGACCCATTTACCATACTTCTCAACCAGTGGCCGGCCGGCCTTCTTGCCAATCGTGTAACTCAGAAGTCCTCCAGTAAACGCTCCACCAAAACTAACAACAATGGACACCGAATAATTCAGCACCGAGATGGAGGCGAGATAACCGACAAAGGTCATCATCACCTCATCCGGAATAGGCATGCCAATCACGCCAAGAGCCAGCAGTCCGTAAATTGCGAAATAACCATATTGACCAATAAATTCTCTTGCAAATTCCATACTGACTCGCTCCTTATTTCGGTTCCACAATATCCTTCTCATGGGGGGCTAGCACTTGTTTTAGAGACGGGAATCGGATTTGGCTAACCATTAGACCGGATAATACGATAATGACAAGATAGGCTACACCATGAGTAAAATAAGGACTCCAGAGCGCGAAAAAGGACATAAGACCGCCTGCAAACGTAATCGGCATACCCACAAAACCATGGCTTGCTGTCTTCTGGCAATTGTAACGGGCAAGACGCAATGCACCACAAACCGGGAATAATGCTGTTAGCGCCATACCCAGTGCACTTACCTCATTCATGGAGTTCAAATAAAGAATCAGCACGGGTGCGGTCCCGAACGAAACAACATCAGCCAATGAATCCAGCGCTTTGCCGAATTCCCCCTCACAATGCAGCTTGCGGGCTGCAAACCCGTCAAACAGATCAAAGAACATGGCTACCCAAATCATCGTCACGGCCAGCGCAAACTCGCCATGAATAGCCATAATTACAGCCAACATGCCTGAAGTTAAGTTGCCCAACGTTAGAATGGACGGTAAAGATTTCATAGACTTGACTCCCCTTCGTACTAAGCATTAGGAAAAATAATATAAAAACGGACTCCGTCCGGCGTGTTCTCCACACCATAACTGCATCCATGCAAATCGAGAATCTGCTTCGCGATGGCCAGGCCAAGCCCGGTCCCCCCCATTTTGCGATTACGCGAGCGTTCCACACGGTAGAATCTTTCCCAGATGTACTGCCGCTCCGCCTCCGAAATCTGCTCACCCTGATTCTCGATGGAGATTCGAACCTGCCCTTCCGGCCTGCTGATCTCAATCATAATATCGGTCTTAGGGACGGCATGTCGTATAGCATTCATCATCATATTATAGATGACTTGCTCCAACTTGCTGCGGTCTCCCTCAACGGTCTGCTCGGTGGTGGAGACCAACACGACCTCCAGTTCCTTTTCCTTCAATTGTGGACCCAGACGTCCGGCAATATCTTCAATCATATCTCCAAGAGCTACCGCATCGGTGTTCAGCTTAATCGCTTGGGATTCCAACCGTACCAGATCCAGCATCTCTTCGACCATCGTTTCCATCTTGACCGCTTCATCGGCAATGATCTCGATGTAACGCTCACGTTTGCTCTCACTGACTCCATCTTTCAACCCTTCGGAGTACCCTTTGATAATGCTAATAGGCGTTTTGAGCTCATGGGATGCATCGGCAAAAAACTCCCGTTGACGCTGTTCAATCCGCTGCTTCATCTCCATATCGGTGCGCATCTGACTGTTCGCCTGCCTTAGTTCTTCCAAAGTCTGACCCAGTGTCGTCGACAGCGCGTTGAGACTATTGGACAGACTGCCAATCTCGTCATTGCGGCGGATGGGCGATTTCACTGTGAAATCAAGGGTCGACATCTTTTTGGCAACATGGTTCAGGGCAAGCAACGGCTTGGTGACAATTCGGGACAGAAGCAGTGAAAGGAACACAATCAGCACAAATGCAGCAATACCAAAATACGCATAAAATAGTTGTGTAGCTTCACTCGCCTCCCTCATCTCCTGCAGGGACGTCAGAGAAAAAATGAGCTGCTGCTGAGGTCCGGAGCTGTGCACCGGAGCAATGGTAAGCACATTTCGTACACCACTCCAGCTGTCGGTCCATTCCTCATTAATCATTTTCCCATTGGCGAGACTGAGCTGGTCTTCCGTAGATAGTGGGAAGCGGCTATCCAGCGCCTGCACGAGCAGACCCTGTCTCTGGCTCCATGTTCCTAGGTTGGGAAGAACAACGTCCTTCAATGTTCCTGACCATTCTTCTACCGGCTCCGTTAACTCCTGAAAATCTTCCGTTCCGCTGACCACGGAGCTCTGATCCTTTATCTTCAGCGGATAGACCATAGGATCATTCATTCCACTTGCTGAGCCTGTAACGGTCAATTGCTGACCATATTTCAAGTGTGAAGCAAGCCATCCTGCATTCTCACTGTTGATAAACAACGACAGCGATATATTTACTTGCTTGCCATCCTCTTGCAGAAGCACGATGTGGAATGGGTCATTGACCAGCTTACCTGTATTCGTCAGGATGACCAGATGCGACTGATTCTGCCGCATGAACTTCCCGGTTTCCTTAGCCAGCTGCACATCGTTCCAATGTCCAGTGGAATATTGTTGTTCGAATTTCGTTAATTTTTTCTTAATGCTGCTGATCTTCTGATGCTGGTAAAAGTCCGGGAACCAGACGAGTTGGGCAATCACCGTTGTTCCATATAGAAGAAGCAGAAATCCAGCCATGACCAGAAACAGTTTCATCGTTACACCGTTACGTCTCATGCCTCGACCTCGAATCGATAACCGGTCCCGATAACGGTTCGGATACACTTGGCTTCATCCCCAAGCTTGCTGCGAAGCTTTTTGATATGGGTATCCACCACACGCGAATCGCCCTCAAAGTCATATCCCCATACCCGATTAAGTATGGCATCACGGGACAGTACAATCCCTTGATTGCGAGTTAAATACAGCAGCAGGTCGTATTCCTTGGGAGCAAGCTCCACTTCGATTCCATCCTTCTCAAGCCGCCGCGCCCAAGGATCAAGTGTGGCACATCCAAACCGGATCACACTCTGCTCCTTGCTAACGGCACCCTCTACTCGCTTCATTAATGTCTCTGCACGTGCCACCAGTACACGAGGACTGAATGGCTTCGTAACATAATCATCCACGCCGAGCTGGAAGCCATGAATCTTGTCATCATCTTCCGATCGGGCAGTCAGCATTATAATAGGTACGGTCGACTGGGAACGAATATGCCCACAGAGGGTCCATCCATCCATTTCCGGCATCAGCACATCTAGAATGACTAGATCGACTTCATGCAGTGCCAGCAATTCCAGCGCCTCTACCCCATGTTCTGCTTCAATAACGTTCCATTGTTCTTTTATGAAATAATCGGCCACAATCTCACGAATGCGGCTTTCGTCTTCCACCAGAAGCACTGTTCTGACCATGGCCGACTCTCCTTTTAGCATTCTGTTGTTAACATAACGATTCCGTGTGTCGTCCGTGTGTCCAGCCAAGTTCTGTAATGAACTCCATCTTATATACGATTAATATATACCAAAAGTTACTAAATCCCATACGTTTTCCCACAAAAAAGAAGCCGTCAACGAGCAAACCTCTGCTCATTGACAGCTACTTTCGGCTAAGACCACGTTTTTTCTCCGCGATTACACACCACATGTGCGCACCGCTTAGCGTTGATTCTCCAGTCGGTGTGCTACATGCAACGTTGGGCCAACAAAGCGGTTCAGCGGGAATCCGCCAGCAATCGCTTTGGTCACGAAGGCTTTACCTTCACGAACAGCCTCTTTCACGGTAAGACCGCGAGCCAAACCTGCGGTAATTGCCGCAGATGTGGTGCAGCCTGCACCGTGTGTGTATCCGGAGCCAACAACATCGGCTTCAAACCATTCGTAGTTCGTTCCGTCATAGAGAAGATCCATCGCTTTACCGGGGTTAATAACGCCTCTGTCCTTGATCAGGACATGTTTCGCCCCATGATTGTGAATGACAGCTGCTGCAGCTTCCATCTGCTCCTTGGAGCGAATCGGTCCGCTTTTCGCGAGCTGCGATGCTTCAAACAGATTCGGGGTAACCAGATCAGCACCCGGCAACAGGAATTCGATCATTGCTTCTGTATTCTCAGGTTGCAGCACTTCGTCCGTACCTTTGCAGACCATTACCGGATCGATAACGATCTGTGGCAGTCCGCTCCGTCGGATGTGCTTCGCAACCAATTCAATGATATCTACAGAACCGAGCATACCCGTCTTCATTGCATCAAAGCCGATGCCATCCAGAACGGTGCGCAGTTGAGCCTCGACTACACTTAATTCCACAGGAAAGACCTGGTGATCCCACGTATCAGGCTCCATCGCCACAACGGTAGTCAGCACAGTCATGCCATACACACCAAGCTCCTGAAAAGTTTTCAAATCTGCTTGAATCCCAGCACCGCCGCTTGTATCCGAACCAGCGATTGTTAATGTTTTTGGAATCGTCATGGTAGTTGCATTCTCCTTCGTCCTTCAGTTGACATTATCCTATCCCTTGTACGAGCAGATGTCAATGGCATGTGAAGCCAGACGGAGTATGGTTTCCAGAGGAATCAGTTCACATCTTTTGTCTCCAGACGAATCATGGACAGCGAAGCAATCCACAGTCCAATTGCCCCCAGCGTCAGTGGAATCACGATAACCGTGTTGATGGAAAACGTAGGCCCATTGAATCCTGAACACACCACAAGAACAAGCAGAATGGATGATACCAGTGTGGTCGTGACCGAATATTTGCGCATCCCGAAGAATAGAGGGATCAGAGCCATGCCCGCAGCGGACAAAGAACTAATGGTATACTTCAGCAACAGTACCAGCGCATCACTCACCAACAACGTGTCTGGAATGAAGGAGTAGAAATGGTTTGTAATAACTAACAATGCTCCCATCAGCAGATCGGTAAACAAAATCATCACAAAGGTAAAAACAAAGATGATGATCAGTTTGGCGGCAATGATTTTCTGGCGTTTGATCGGGTAGGTAAACATGACGTTCATCGTTTTATTTCGATACTCACTGATAATCAGTTTCGCTATCAACGCACCGCCAAAGATGATAAAGACGGCTCGGGCAAACGTATCTATTAACATGAAGGAGACGTGGTAATCGGCAAAAGCGTAATCTTCTGCCCCCTGATCGGTGACTCCAACCATGATGAGAAACAGGATAAGGACGAGATTGGCGATACCTGCCGTTCTGAAATTCCGGGCAAACCGATGTTTGCGCAGTTCCAGCTGGATCAGTTTAAGCAACGTCCCCATCCCCTTTCATTAAGTTCATGAAGTGTTCTTCCAATGAATGTGCCCGTTTGAAAATGGATTCAATCTCAACGCCATGCCCGATCAGCTTGCTTGTCAATTCGGATGGGGCAATGCCCGGATCATAGATGCGTACGGTATGGTCATCGATCATTTTATAATTTTTCAACCCCAGCTGATGCTCCATCACATAGGTCGCTTTACGCGGGTCCAACGTTTGCAGCTCAATGTACTCGCTGTGGCTCCCGCGAATGCTGTCCATTGATACTTCTTCAACCAGACGCCCATTCCGAATGACGCCAACGGTGTCTGCAACCTGTTCGATTTCCCCGAGGATATGGCTGGAGATCAACAAGGTAATGCGATATTGGGAGCTGAGACGTTTGAACAAATCGCGCATTTCCTTGATTCCTACGGGATCGAGCCCGTTGATCGGTTCATCCAGAATGAGCAGTTCCGGTGTTGTGATAAGCGCACGAGCGATGCCCAGTCGCTGCTTCATCCCCAGAGAGAAGTCACGGACAGGCTTCTTGCCTGTATCCTTAAGACCTACATTTTCCATCATATCGTTAATGACCTTTTTGTTATGAAACCCCATGTATTCACAATGGAGATCCAGATTTTCCTTGGCGGACAGATTATCGTAGAAAAAGGGATATTCAATGATGCTGCCCATTCGTTTCAGCAATTCATAAGAAGTAGGCGTGAGCTTTTCTCCGAACAATTCAATCTCGCCTACAGTCGGCTTCACCAGGTTAGTGAGCATCTTCATCATCGTCGTTTTCCCTGCTCCATTCGGACCAAGAAACCCGTAGATCTCCCCTTGCTTGATACTCATATTGACGTTTGATACCACTTCTGCCCCTGCATACGTCTTGGTCACACCTATGGTCCGCGCAATATATGTCATGTTGATGTTCTCCTTTACGTTCGTCCCTGACGGGTTCTTATATCTGTATTGTAAAGAGAAAAGTCTTCTTTTTTATTAATCAAATCTTACAAAAACCTTAAGCTTACCGGGGAAGTTACAAAACGCACCTAACAAGGTTTTAAAGAAACCAAAAATACAGTTCGCACAAAAGGTACGCTATGCAACTCAATACTTCCGCCCATCCGCTCCACCAGCCGCTTCGTAATGGTCAGACCCAGACCACTGCCCTGATAGAGACGATTACGGGAATCCTCCAGCGTATACATACGTTCAAATACACGGCTGTGCTCCTGTTCAGGAATGCCCTTGCCCCGATCCCAGATGCTAAGTGTCACTTGTTCGCCTATTGAATAATCGAGTGAAAGGCCAAGCACCTTGCCATCGGCTCCATATTTCATGGCATTCGTGATCAGATTATCCAGCACACGGTCCAGTGCTTCCTCATTGCCATTCACGAAGATATCGCTTTCCGGAATGGACAGCTCCACTTGCAGACCCAGACTCGTTAACATTTCATAAAAAGATATCATCTTCAAGCGACACAATTCACTTACATTGACCCTGGTCAGTGCAAGCTCGGTATCCCCGGACTCCAGCTTCGCTAGGTCAAAAAAGGAATGAACCAGACGCAGTACCTCCTGCGCCTTATCCTGGATTTTGCTGGTCATGATCACGCGTTCCTGATCTGTTAGGGAAGTGCTGTGCAGCAGCGTTTCACTATAACCAAGCACAACCGTGAGCGGCGTCTTCAGATCATGTGAGATATTGGAGAGCATGTTACGCATCTCCTTCTCCTGATTGGCATAACCCGCCTCAGCCCGATGTGCATGATCCAGTAACTGATTCATGTCCTTAAGGAGCTGACTGATTTGGGGATCACTGTTAAAGACGAGCAGACGCTCAAACGTGCTTTTATCTATAATAGCGGTCAATTTCTCATGTATGTAAGTTAGATGGGTACTGCGTTTATGCAGCCTTACGCTCAACAAAATGACGACAAGAGCCAAGATCCCGGTAGAAAAGGCAAAGATCAACGTCACGCCGGGTCCACCTCCAGCTTATAACCGATACCCCACAATGTTTTGATATACCGGGGATTGGACGGGTCAACTTCCAGCTTCTCGCGCAGACGGCGCATATGAACATTAATGATATTTTCGTCGCCGTAATAATGATCATTCCAGACAGAAGCGTAGATTTGAGCCTTGGTAAATACTTTGCCAGGGTGGGTGACAAACATTTTGAGAATGCCAAATTCCTTGGAAGTAAGCTTTACAGGTATGCCATCACGCTCTACCTCATACGTTTCCGTATCGACCACAAGTCCGTCAATGTGAATGCGCTGTACCTTCGGGGCGGCTGCAGCTGCAGGCTGTGCGGTATAGTTGGCACGACGAATAGCCGCCTTGATACGAGCGGTCAGCTCGATTAACGAGAATGGTTTGCTCAAGTAATCATCAGCGCCGAATCCCAGGCCAAGGGCTTTGTCCACCTCTCCGTCCTTTGCAGACAGGATGAGCACAGGCACAAGACTGGTGGCACGGATGGTCTGGAGCACTTCCATCCCATTTTTATGTGGCAACATCAGATCGAGAATGACCAAGTCATAGCCTGACGGTGATTGGCTGAATTGACGTTCCGCCTCCAGTCCGTCATATGCATAAGAGACGTCATAACCCTCTTTTTCCAAATAAGGACCGACCATTTCACTAATTGAGCGATCATCTTCAACAAGCAGCAAGCGATAACTTGACACGAAATTCCCTCCAAGATGAACGTTTTCCTTTATTACCTCACAGTTTGCATCAATTGGCAATGAAATACGAAAAACCCGGCAGGATCGCCACTTCATGTTTTCAAAGTGAACCTCCTGTCAGGTCTCATTTACAACCTTATACCGTCTCGCTTCGTATCCAGCACAGTCCAATCGTTCCCGCACCTGCATGAATTCCTACCACAGGGATAAAAGGCATAATTTCCGTCTTCAAGAGGGGAAGCAAATCTGCAATCTGCTGTTTGATTGTAACGGCTTCTTCCTGATTGTTCGCGTGCATGATACATACATGCTTCACTTTCCCCATATCCACCTTGAGCACATCCAGCATGCGCTGTTTGGCCCGTTTGAACGTGCGGATTTTCTCATTCACAACCACTTTGCCCTCTTCAAATCGAAGCAGCAGATGAATTTTCAACAATTGGCTAAGAATAAGCTGGGTTCCCGACACACGCCCACTGCGGTGCAGATGCTGGAGACTGGCCGGAATGAGGTAAAAGGACATGTTATCAATCATCTGTTCGATGTGAAGTTTGATTTCGGATGCTGTCTGGCCTTGCTTCTGCCATTCCAGTCCTTGCAAAATCATCTCCCGTAGCGGATAAGCCCCTGCTCTGGAATCAATGGCGGTAACCGTCACACCTGCGATCTCGGCTGCCTGCATCGATGTGTGCAGCGTTCCGCTAAGCGCAGTGGAGCAATGAATGGTTATGATCTCATCGTACTTGCCTTTCAACGACTCATACAGTTCAATAAATTCACCAATCGGCGGCTGTGAACTGGTTGCACGTGAAGCCCCATCAAGTTTCTCATAGAACAATTCCGACGAGATGTCTTCTGTCTCCCGATAACATTCCTCTCCAAAAACGATGCGCAGAGGTACGATGTAAACATGATTCTGCTCAGCAAATAGCGGATCGAGTGTACTCGTACTGTCCGTGACCCATGCAATTTTCCTCATTCCAACCTTCTCTCTTGCCGGATTGTTGAAGCTGTATCCTCAATCGTCAGGCACATGCCCGGCGGATTATTTAAAATTTGAATAGTTCATATTGTAAACGTTTGCGTCTTTGCTCCCCAATTATAAAGGAACGGACAAACCACTGTCTTGTGGCGCATTGTTGAACAGCCTCATTTCTTCCGGTATATGCCAAAAAAATGTCTTGCCTGTGAAGGAATAAATTGGTATGCTGTTGTCCTTCTCTCTTTTTCGCCTTGACTGAAGTGAACGGAACCGCCGTTCAACCAACTTATCGGAGGTGTCACATGCTTTATTTCACTCTGGCTTCCAAAGCCTACTCCCGGAACCTGCAATACCGCGGGTCCCACATGGTCAATAACCTGGCAAGCGCCATGTTCGGTTACATGTACGCCTGTCTCTGGATCGGCATCGGGGCCGACCACTCTCTCGGAGAATACGGAACACAGGGGATGGTCAGTTACATTGCGTTTACGCAATCCTCTCTCTGGATCTCGGGTTTTCTCACCAATGGACTTGGTATTCCACTCACGGTCAGGACAGGGCAGATCGCGCTTGATCTCATGAGGCCGGTTCATCTGTTTACCCACCTGATGGCACGTGAATGGGGGCAGGTCGCCTACCAGTTCGTGTACAAAAGCATTCCGATTTACCTGCTCTTCTCCATCGTATTTTCTCTGCAATGGCCCTCAGAAGCTTCAACCCTGCTATTTGCCGCAATTGGTCTTGCCGGCGCATCCTATTTATCCATCTGTATGAATTACATTATTGGCGCCACCGCGATGTGGACTACGGAGTCCTCCTGGCTACATTGGGGCAATCACGCGATGATGAATCTGCTCGCTGGTTTCTTCATTCCGCTGGAATGGCTGCCAGACTGGTTGGAACGAATTGCCTGGTTATCCCCATATCCTTTCCTGCTCTATGTCCCAACCCGAATCTATCTGGGTTATGAAAATGGCTCCTTGCTATGGGGAACCTTGATTTGGTGCGTCCTCATGACGTTCGTCTGTCTGGCGATCACCCAGTTGCTGCGCCGTAAAGTGGAGGTGCAAGGGGGATGAAAACAACTTCCTGGTTCACTTTATATAAAATGCTCATTCGAACAAGCATCCGCAGTCGGATGCAATACAAGTTCAATTTCATCATGGCCTCCGTTCTGGCTGCATTTATTCAAATCTCCGAGTTTCTGATGGTTGCTCTGGTGCTGCACAAATTCGGAGCCATTAAAGGCTGGTCCCTTCATGAAATTGGTTACCTCTTCGCGATCATGACCCTATCCAAGACACTATATCGAACGTTTGGCAACGAAGTGCATCATTTGGAAAAATATCTGGTCGGCGGCGAACTCGATCAACTGTTAACCCGTCCTATGCCCGTATTGCTGGCCTTACTGCCACAAAACTTCCGCATCATGGCTGGTGAAGTGTTACAAGGCGGGTTTATTCTTTGCTGGTCTCTCGCAGGCATGATGCATAGCGGACAGATCGGCTGGACCGCCATTCCCCTCTCTCTGTTCGTCATCCTGACCGGTGCTATTATTCTTTTTTCAATTGGGCTTGCCACGGCAACGCTTGGATTCTGGACCACACGCATTGAAGAGCTGCAGACCATCACCGAGGATGCGGCGCGTAACGCTGCCCAATATCCGCTGACGTTATATCCCAAATGGATTTCTGGCATTCTGCTGACCGTGATCCCGGTGGGTTTCGTCAACTATGTTCCGTCACTCTATCTGCTTCGCGGCGAACTAGGTGCATGGGTTCTTTTTGCCATTGTCGTTGTAGCCGTCCTGAGTCTGGCCGCAAGTCTGCGTTTCTGGAAATTCGGTTTAACCAAATATCAAAGTACAGGTAGCTAAGGAGGAAAATTCGACATGACTATGATTACAGCGCGGCATCTGCAAAAGGAATTCAAAACCCCTGTGGTACGTGAGGGCCGGTTCTCCGGCCTTCGCACCTTGTTTTCACGTGAGTATCTGTCTAAGGAAGCGGTTCGAGACATTAGCTTTGATATTGGCAAAGGAGAGTTTGTTGGATATATCGGCCCGAATGGGGCTGGCAAATCCACCACGATCAAAATGCTGACGGGCATCCTTCATCCGACCTCGGGAGAGGTATTGCTCGATGGCATGAATCCACACCAGGAAAGACGCCGCACGGTTGGACGTCTCGGTGTCGTGTTCGGACAGCGCAGCCAGCTCTGGTGGGATCTGCCTGTGAAGGATTCGTATGATATTTTGGCCGAGATGTACGGAGTCCGTGCGGAGGACAAAACGAAACGATTGGCCCAGTTCGCCGAGCTGCTGGATCTGGAATCGTTCTGGTCTACACCTGTCCGCAAGCTCTCGCTTGGACAGCGGATGCGTGCCGATCTGGCAGCTTCCATGCTTCATGACCCGGAACTTCTTTTTCTCGATGAACCGACGATTGGACTGGATGTGAACGCGAAGCGGAACATTCGTCAATTTCTTCGTACTTTAAATGAAGAGTTTGGCAAAACGATTTTGCTGACCACTCATGACATGGACGACATTGAGCAGCTATGCAGTCGGGTGATGGTGATCAATCACGGTCAACTTACGTATGACGGCTCGATCCCTTCTCTGCGCGACACCATCGGTCTGCCAACACTTATCCGAGTTACGTATCGCGGCTCGTATCATATCCCAGATGCTATATCATCCGCCATTCAGATCACAGGGGCAGAGAGCCAGATCGTCACTGTCGAAGTAAACCGAAAAGAATGGAGCACAATGGACATTCTGAAGCAGCTCGAACAATGGGGCGAGATTGAGGATGTCGAGATGAAAGAACCGGATTTCGAGGATATTATTCATCGAGTGTATTGACAGGCCTATTTTATTCAGAACTGGATGAGGGCCTGTTCAAATGCCGTTACATGCGGGAAGGACATGACGTACTGTAATAGCGGAGGTGAAGTGTCATGCTTGTTACCAAACACACACTTGCTGCATCCAGTGCACACGCCACTCCCTATTACCTCGTTCGAGGCACGAAGCCCGGACCCGTTATCATGATTACATCGGGAGTTCACGGAAATGAAACCGCGAGCATAGCCGCTGCGCAGAAGCTGGCTAATGACTGCATGGCAGGGCGGCGACACGTGGTTCGCGGACTCCTCATTATTGTTCCACGAGTGAATCAAAAGGCTTATCGAAACAAACGCCGAGGAAAACCTGATTTAAATCGCACCTTCCCGCGGCATATTTCTGGCAAAGCCAAACATCCTCTTGCTTCCGCTGTCTTTCGGCTTGCCCGTCAATATGGACCTGCCTGGTGGCTGGACCTGCATGAAGCCAATGGATTATCCCAACGCAGCTCACGGGTACTGGGACAAACCCTGATTACCAATCCAGGCAGCAGGGCTGTTCCGGTATGCAAACGAATTATAGGGCGAATGAATCAGTCGATTCCCATTCGTGACAGGCACTTCAATCTAAAGCAACACGAGTTGCCCGGTTCAGCACGAACAGCCGCAGCTCGCCTGCTTCAAGCCCGCTCGGTTACGGTGGAGACCTGCTGGAGTCTGAACCGATCAGACCGGATCAAGTATCAGACGGAAATTGTGCACCATTTCCTGCGCGAAGCAGGCCTGTTTTGAATTGCTTGAATCGTTATGAAGAGCCGGAAACATAAAAGACACCTTCAAAGATATCTCTCACGCCAAACGCGTCAGGGATGATCTTCGAAGGTGTCTATTGGTTACAAGATTACCTTATGAATTGCCATCTTCCTTGTTGATCCGAAAAGATTCAATGTAATTGTGAATATCATGCTCTGGCGTCAGGAGCAACCCGGCAAGAAGCGTCTGCATCTGCTGCAGGTTATCGATATGCAACTGAATCTCTTCAATTCGGTCACGTACAAGTGTTTTTAGTGCTTCACTCTCCATGTCCTCCTGACTGAGCAGTTGCAACGTATCCTGTATTTCCTTTAAGGAATAACCCAGCGATTGAGCATCCTTAATGAATTTGACCTTAACCAGATAATCCTCGGTATACACACGATATCCGTTGGACGAACGACGGGGAGCAGGCAGAATTCCGCTGTCCTCGTAATACCGGAGCGTTGCCATGCTCACACCCGTACGTTTGGCCAACTCTCCTCTTGTCATGGTTTTCATGCTACTCCTCCATCCATCTCCGCGTTATTCCGCCTGATTGTTCCGCACCTTGGTATACTTGGTATCATAAGTGGCCTCGGGAAAACGGTCTGACGGCCCTTCCAGCAAAGGCTGCTGCTCTTCTCCCTTCAAGTAACGGTCAAAGAATGCCAATGTATATGATCTTGTAATGTCCACATTATGCTCTGGTGTTATGCCTTTGGCAAACATTATAGGTGAAATTAACGGAATATCCGTGAAACTCTGATGGAAGAAATGATCCACGGTCAAGTAATACGTGTCATTGAGACTGCTTGTCATCACCCGATCCAAATCCGGTTCAAACTCGGGATAAAACACTTTATCCTTGGCACTGGCGTTCGGGTCCAAACTTTTGGCTGTTCCACCCGACATGATATACATAAACGGCTGTTTCAAGGCTGTCGTGGATACGGTTCCCCAGAATCCGCCTTCCAAACTGAGCCCTGCTTTGAAACGGCTATCCTGCGCTAGCGCTTCCGCTGTTGTCGCACCACCATAGGAGTGACCAAAGATACCCACATGATCCAGATCAAGCTTGCCTTCGAGCAGTTGATTCGGATCATGTTTATTCCACTGGGTGAGCGTATCCAGTACAAAACTTGCGTCAGCTGCACGAATGCCAACACCTTCTATATTATGTTGATATAGTTCCTCTGACGTTGGGTAGTCAGGATCCGGCTCATAAGAAGCAACATGTCCATCCGGGAATGTTACTTGAGCAGATGTATATGGATGGTCGATCCCAACAACAATATAGCCGTGGCTTACCAGTTCCTCAATTGCGGTCATACTTTGAAAGCGTGCTGAGCGTATTCCAGGTGAGAACAGCAATACTGGATACTTGCTCTGTGCGGCAGACACCTCAGCGCCTTTAACAACATGCGTGGGAATCGTATCAAGGTAACTGAACACCATCGGTGGAATTCCAAATACGAGACTAATCGCCTCTCCCAACTCGGCAGGATAATGCTCTAGCGGCAATCCTTTGGCTGTTTCCTGGTCTACAGGATACCAGACATTGATCATAAGTTCTCGCTTATCACCCACTTCAGCCGTCTTGGTTTCTTCCCGAGATTCATCCGTTAACTGCTGCGAATAGGTGCCTATGGCGAATGAACCTGTCGGTTCAGGCATCGTGAATGCAGGGAAAAGAGACGTCAGCACAATTGAACCTGCACTGAGAGCCAGCACCAGAATAGATGCCAAGATGGTTTTGAACCCCGAACGACGTTTTGGTTTCTGTATGTTCTGCATATGGCGTCCGGACTTCCACAGTTGAATCGCCAATACAATCAGTAAAACAAGGGCCACGATATAGGTGGGCAGCAACTGCACACGAAAATGATCAATTACCCCATGCAGCAGGATAGCCAATGCCAGTGCCGACAACGTACCAACTCTCACTGCCCGACGTTTGGGAGCCGTCAACATGACTACTGCGCTAATAACCGTCACAATGACCAAAATCCATTCCAAAATTCTCATCGATCTTACCTCCAACATGTTGTAGTACATCAAGGATAAACATTGAAGTATACTTCAAGGTCAAGGTATAAAAACGAGAAATTTACAATCGCTAATTACACGTGCAAAAACCCGATAAACGACGCGGCCGAAAGTGGCTTGTACGTCAACATTATCGGGCTGTATTCATCGATTTATTCTTCCACAGTTACCTTCGTTCGGGGCATGGTATGCATTGCACCAGCAGTGACATGGACCTGAACGATATAGACTCCGGTTTGCTCAAACGCGTAGCTTGCTTCGTACAAACCTTCACCTGCTGATTTCGCGGTGATGGCTCCCTTGGCTTCAAGCTCTTCTGCACTCATCATGCCTTGTTCCAGAGATGGTGCCTCGGGTTCGTCCTGTTCATTCCAGATCTGAAACTGCACATGGTCCGCATCATTCACAGGCTGCCCCCCTTGTGTAAGCTGGATTTGCAGGGCAACATTTTCCTTAATGGACACCTTGTCCGGTACCATGAGCTTCACCTTGATCATCTCCGGCATCTCACCTGACTGGGTCTGCTTCTGTTCCGAACACCCCACGATCAGGAGGATCAGAATGATGAAGGGCATGAACCAACGGACTTTTCCGCTCATCAATCATCTGTCCTTTCTTATGAAGAAGATTTTGCTGTTTTGCCAATTCCCCAGAGCATAACAATAATGATGATAAATGCGATCAGTGCAAGTAACGGAATCGTGATAAAACCAAACCAGTTCAAGTAATCGGTATAACACGGAATTTGTCCGCATGCCACTGAACTGCCCGTAGCCGAGTAAATACGCTGAATCGTTACATGGTATAACGAGATTCCGCCTCCAATGAAACTAAGCGGAAGAACATATTTGGTGATGCCCACGTCATCCTTGAAGTAGGCAATGCCCAGTAAAATCGTTAACGGATACATGAAGATCCGTTGGAACCAGCACAGATCACAGGGGATGTATCCCTTAATCTCACTAAAATAAAGGCTGCCTCCAGTCGCAATGACTGATATGGCCCAGGCAATAAACAGACGGGTATCAATATTTTTTGCCCGTCGCTCAGGCTTTGAAGCTGTGTCCATCCGCTTGAACCCCCTTTTCTTGTTTGATCATACCGAATAATAATACAACATACATGACTCCAACGGGCTAGCGATTACGATTATGTACAGTCCACCACCGTACCGTGATAAATAACAAGTTGCGGCGAGGTTGCTGACTCCCTTGATTATACCAAATATTTGAATATTTTGATGCGGCCTTTTTGCGTCCATGTTATGCAGAATGGATTGCAGATTCACCGAGTAGGATGAGGTCAAGGTTGCTGAAACGACAATAAAAAAAGCTGCCGTATGGGGGCAGCTTTTTTCGTTCTTCTTTTATAAATAGTGATTACATGGATTTAGTCAGCGTGATGGAGCCATCTTTTTGCGCCCATTTTACATCCCAGCCAAGAAGCTCAGCGATGAAACGCATTGGCACTTGTGTACGTCCATCTTTGTTAACAAAGACAGTTGCACCCACATTTTTCTTCATGCCGTTAACTTCCATAACATTGTTGTTCACCCAGAACTTCAGTGTATCATTGCCAGCCATTACAGTTACTTGTTGTGCTTTTTTATCCCATTTCACGGTTGCACCAATCCCTTCGCTCAGGAAGCGCAGTGGAATGTAGGTTGTGTTTTTCCAAAGCATTGGTGTGGTGTCCATGTTGGTTGTTTTGTCATTGATTTTCAGCGTTTTGCTGTTCAGCTGCATCCATACGGTTGTTGTATCTGTTTCAGGCATTGTTGGTGTAGTGGGTTGCTCTTGGAATTTATCATTGAATTGCGTCACGATTGCATTACCCAGGGCTTGACCTACACCAAACATGACTTTGAATCCTTCACGATTGGTCGTGTACGAACCTTCGTAGTTAGCCGCAGCGTATTGATCCAATACTTGTTGTACTTGCTTCTCATGTGTCGTCAATGCTTGTAGTCCGGCAGCTTTTGGCAGGTTACCCGCTGTAGCGGAATCCAGGAATGTCGCGAACTCCGTTGTGAATCCGTCAATACGTTTCTCGACAGCTGCACGAGCTGTTGCATCACTGTTTTTAACCGCTGTTACATAGTCACTTTGTGCATTCACGTGGTTGGTTACCCAAATTTTCTCGAACGCATTGGCACCATCATTACCGTAAATGGAAGCGATCGCTGCTTTGAAATCTGCTGTGTTTCCAGCTTCAGCCGTAACCAGAACATTGGATGCTGCTGTGCGACCATCATATTGTTCTTGCATTTGCAGAGCCGACAGAGCAAAGTGCTCAGAAGCCAAGTGATTCAATGCAGATCTCAGATCAGCTGCTGGTGTGTCCGCTTTGCTGTTCTCGAATTTCTCAGGCATTTGTGTTGTAATTGCTGTGGAAAGTGCTTTACTCACATCGAACATTTCTTTGAAACCTTCACGGTAAGCTTTGTATGCATCTGTGTAATCACCTGCTACATATTCATCAAATACTTTTTGCACGAGATCTTCATGTACTTTCAGAGCATTTTTGGCTGCTGCTTTTGGCAATTTGCCTTCCGTTGCGGTGCTGAGGAATGTAGAGAATTCTTCTACAAAACCGTTGATATTATCCTGTGCCTTTTTGATTCCAGACTGGTTACCCATTTTAGTTGCTTTCACAAGATCGTCTGTATATTTGTTATGAGCGCGGAAGATACGTTCGAATTCTTTGGCTCCTGCATCACCGTAAAGGGAAGCGATTGCCGGCTGCATATCCAATGCATTTTGGTCGAGTGCTTTGTAAGCTGCGTCTGCATCTTTTGCTCCGTCATATGCCTTCGCCATTGCGGTTACTGCGAGTGCAAAGTGTTCGGATAACAGGTGATCCAGGCTCGCTCTTAGGTCAGCAGCAGGTGTATTGACACTTGCCTTCATTGTAGTCATCGGTGTCTGTGGTGCTGCAGCAGCCCCGGCGATTCCTGGCATCAATAACGTCAAGCTCAGCATGGGTGCGATAAATTTCTTCATTTTCATTACGTGTTCACTCCTCGGTTAGTTTTGTTTATCCTTTGTTTCCTCGTCGTCGTCTTCATAGGGTGTAACGCAGGGTTCTTCAATCTGGATCACCTCTCTGGGCAAAAAAAATTGCAGCCTCCGTCCAGGAAAGCCGCAAATACGCGCCACAACAAGGTTTATCTCAAATTTAAAATTTTAAAATTATAGTGATCCGCTCCATTCAGCACTGCATACATACTGTAAGTGAAGGACTTTATTTTCCTTAATTTATCAATAACAAGCTTACATCCAAGGTAAACTTGAAGTACAATGAAAAGAACGATTGATTTCAATGAAGGAGGTCATCACATGACATTGCTGCCCTATATTTTAATTGTTGGCATTGCCCTGTTCGGTGGAATTGCTACAATGATCATCGGGAATTCGAAAGCGAATCAGACCAGCAACCCCGAGTATGATCGCAGGACCAAGCAAAATCTGAGCAAACTTACCTATGTATACGTTGGTGCCATCGTTCTCGGTATAGGCGGTTTCATCCTGTATTTAGTAAACTGAATAGCCTTACTCTCAGCAAAGTACATGTCTGAACTTTTCCAGTAGTTCAAGGTTTCGTTGTACATATGGGATGGTTTGGCGAACCATTCCCCTCTCTCTTATGATAGCCAAGAGTCCACGTACCACCCACAAATGCATTTGTTCATAAAGAACTTTCCTGCTGAAAGACTTACCTTCCTGTGTATACCCCTGCTCAAAATCAGCTACAATCTCTCCCACTTCTCTCTCTGTAACAGATGTGGGAATGGAGGAAGTCAGCGCGGCTGCCAAATCGAGATGAATATCCCCTCTCCTTGCTTCTCCAACATCTATAATGTGAATGCTCTCCTCTGTAAATAACAAATTCCAAATGCCAAGATCCTTACACATGTTTACAAGTTGGAGATAATTCAGAATTATTCTGGATATGTTCAGGGGGTAATATAAAGCCATAAGGACAGCAAGCCATTATAAATAACAAAATATATAAGTTGAATCTGACTTTTACACCATAACGGAGAGGGCAGAACCAATCTGAAGAAGCGTAGCGTTCGCCTTTATCCCCGGATTTCCCCCTTATAAAAGGATTCAAGAAAATCTGGGGATAAGAGCGATCGGAAGTTGGTACTGCACTCGGAGTGGTAAGGTGTAAATCCCCCAATTCAACTTATATAAACTAAAGGAGAGTTATACTCATGAAGAAAAACTTCAAGAAATCCGCAGCAACGATGATGGTACTGGGCATGACATTAACAGGAGCAACGGGCGTATTCGCAGGAACTCAGCTGGAGAAAATCTCGGCATACCTCAACCATGGGATCAGCTTCAATGTTGACGGTGCGGCGTACTCACCGACTGATGGCAACGGCAAGAAACTGGCTCCAATCACTTACAACAATTCAACTTATCTGCCTGTACGTGCCATTGCTGATGCGCTGCATGTACCTGTATCGTATGACGGTAAAAAAGGACAGGTTATCATCGGCGAAGCTACAAGCAATCCTTCCACATTGAGCAATGTAACCTATAGCACAGCGCAAAAAGAAGCCATTCAAAAGGCATTTGCACAGTTCGATGGCTTCGAGACAGCATACGCTCCTCAACAGATGATTGCAGGTGATACGTTCAAAAGTGTAGGTGCTGGCGGCGATGGAGTAAGCTTTACTTTCAATCATATGAAAGTGGATGTGTCTCCAAGAGATTATTCAGATGGTTACAATAGCAAAGAAGTAAAGCTGTCTAATGGTATCACAGCCAAATGGTATACACCGGATCAAACGGGTATGCTCACGTTCAAACTGGATGATCGTTATGTCACAATAAGCTCACCTGACCATAAGCTGACTCAGGCTCAGTTGCAGCAAGTTGCTGTATCTGTGCAAAAGGTTCAAGGTAACGATCAGGGCGTTACAGGCTTCGCTGATGTGAAATATACCCAAGAACAGTCAACTGCCATCCGCAAAGCCTTTGCGAAACTCCAAGGATTCGAGACTGCTTACGCACCACAACACATGATTGCCGGGGATTCATTCAAAAACGTAGCTGCTGGCGGGGATGGTGTAAACTTTGTTTTCAATCACATGAATGTCACTGTGTCACCTAGAGACTATTCCTTCAGCTACGACGGCAAAAATGTTAAATTGCCAAACGGCGTTACCGCCAAGTGGTACACACCGGATCAAACCGACATGCTGACATTCAAACTCGATGATCGCTATGTAACCCTTAGCTCGGCAAATAACGCATTGACTCATACACAGCTGGAGCAAATGGCTATATCTGTGCAAAAAGTGAAATAATTTCGAAACTAGAATCATAGAAACACACTGAAAACCATGCAACATAACAAACACACATCATCCTGTTCTTCCTGTGGTCAGGGACAGATTCGATGTGTGTTTTGTCCTATTTAAGACGATGGTGAAGCAGCCAGTAATAGCGATGCAAATCCATAATAAAATGAAAAACAACAAACGCCAACATACTATACACACATATAAGTACAACAACAACCGTCTGTTGCGTGACAAAAGCAAGAGAAATGTTAGCCAGTATATATCCTGCTCCGGTCAGTAGTGTTAACGTAGTGATGGGCATTTGGGCACCTACACCCGCTTTTTTCCCATGTGGAGACTGTTGCAGTTTGCGCAAATGAAACTTGGAATACTGAAATAAGGCCAAACCATATAAAGTAAATGAAGCAATCGCATACCACGGTGTCGTCAATCCCAGCATGCCATAGGCGAACTTTTGAATTATAATGATAAAGCCCAAAGAACAGACGACCCCAAATACACCGCGAAATAGGACATAATTCAGTTGCAGCCTACGCGGCGCGATGATTAGGGCTATGGCCCATAAATTCATTACTGTCAGAACTGGCAGTAGAATAGTAGCATATAAGGACTGGAACGGAACACTGAATATTGGAATAAGGAGAAATACATTAAGAAAGAAAAGCACCAGCGTACCTACACTGAAACGAATGCCATCCGCTGCATAACAAACTAGATACTTCTCAAAAGCATCCTGATGATAGGACGTTCCTTTATATCTGGCAGACGTATCTGTGTTTAGTGATTGTGGGGAATGATTTTTGCGCGCCATCTATTCGGGCCACTCGAAACCCCAATGCTTTATCCAGCTAAATTCCGGTTCTTTAATCATTCTGGTTCCCCTTCCCTACCTATTTTCTCGCCATCACCCAGCCTCCAAATCGATTAAACGAATCACTCTCCGATAGTTCATATAATCGATCATATCCTCCCAGTCCAATTCCCCTGCATTACCATCACGATAGTATACGGCCGCAGAGGGTAGGAAACCGACCAACGGTCCCATACCACCACAGATCATCGCGCCACCGTCGCCACCTTTGGGCATCATGTTTCCAGACGCATCAAGCGTAAGTTCATAGTTATAGGGATCTCCAGCAAACTGGACACCAAAAAAGTTGGGAAGCTCCAGATCATACGAACGGTCATCCTCTTCAAATAGGGAAGGGTCCGGCTCTGCGGTTTCTTGCACAATTCCCTCCACTCCTTCGAGGCTTCCAAAATGCTTTAATTTCATCGTGTAGTCAAAGCTGTCTCCCCATGGAAATAACGTGCGGCAGCCACCTCCATACAGATACTCCCACTCGTCTTCAGTAAGCAAATCAAAACCCGCTTTTTCTTCTTCCTCGATTAAATATTCCAGCGTCAAATCTTCATTGAACCAAAATATCTGTACTGCCTCACCTTGACGGACCAGACGGAACTCCTGATGCAGTTCATACTGGTTCAGATCGGACAGCTTAAATTTCTCCAGCTCTTCTGCAAAATAGGCATTCTCCTGCGCCATCGCTTCAGCTTCCGCCACTTCAATCCAGCCAAGTGAATGGTTGCTGCACTCCACTACCATAGGAGCAATGTACACTTCCCTAACCGGAGACATCTGGCTACTCAAAAAAGAATCCACGTCTTCCACACCATACTCACTGACCGTCTCCAGCAAATCAGCGGAAGTCTGCTCATTCATTCCATCCTGCCAGCGATCCCAGCCGAGTGTCACCCGATCACCAGGCACAAACACAAATCTCTGCTCATCATACGAAAATACACCTGTCTCGATTCGCTGACCGAATCGTTCAAATGACTCCAATCCTTCATACTTCATACCTGTCGGAAAATGATTGACCAAATCACGCAGCAGCTTCTCCTTTTCCTGAGCAGACAACCCTTCCCATACATCCCGATTTAATGGCTCCATACACTCATCCACCTTTACTTGTATCCTTATACATCACATCAGCCTTGAAAAGCCCTCACGGGTATATCCTTATTTCCCTGCGGCCTTTAACAGCTCTAAAAGCAACTCTTTCCGTCTTCCCTCAGCCTTACGTGCCAGCGTTTTAAGCTTCTCCACCGTGCCCCAGACTGGATAAAGCACACGCTCCACTTCATAGGTTTCCATTCCTTGCAACGATTGGACCAGAAGTTCAAGCTTCTCCTCATCCTCCAGCTCTGGCTGGATTTTCAACTTTAGGGAATCCGTAGAACGACGCAAACAGGCAACTAATGCAGGTATAACGCTGGCCGTTACACCATGCTTCTCAACAAACGCAACGGTGAATTTATCCTGTACCAACTGGTGCTCATCATCCACTTCACCCATGTAATATTCAACCAAAGGGAAATACCGCTCATCCGACAGTCCAAGTCCAAAGGTTGCATAACTGCCTGGCATACAGTTCTTTTCACCCTCTGTATCCGCATAAAATTCGAACTCTTCGATCGCTGCACGTGCATATTCTTCAAGCAGCGGATGCAGCTTCGAGTACTCCAGTGCGTTTGCAAAAAATCGATGAGTATCCGATTTCGCAAGCCCTTTAACAGGCAGATACTTCTTCACGCTGGATTTGAGCTTGATCTTGTAACTTTTGGGGAAGCCCTGCTTCAGCAAACGGGTGATAAAACCAAGGGCTTGTTCGTAGGCAGCTGCTTCTTCCTTGCGAATGATGATGGTAATGATCGAGAACACATCGTTGGCTGTGCATTCCACCTGCTCATTTTTCAAATGAATATCTTCCTTGGCATAGGTTCCGCTACCTTCCGTCATCATGCGAACCGCACGGCTACTACCCAATTTTTTGGCCAGTTCCAAGAAAGTAAGGCCTTTCGATTTACTGTAACTAGGCTCATAACGAAGAATCATCACGGCTGCGTACAGCAGCAGATCGATAGGCTGTGCCATATGCTGGCCATGCTCACTCTGAGGCTGGTCCTCCTCCAAAGAAGCATCTGGCTTAAGTGTATATACATTGGCGCTGTACGCAGAAGGCTGTACATCAAAGTGAAGTGGCAAAAAATGATTCTCCGCCCATGACGTTATCGCACGGATAATGTCACCACGATGCTCCGCCAGGGCTTCCTGACGCCCTTTGTTCAACTCCTGAATGCGGTCATATTGCGCTATTATCCACGCTACGTCCAGTTCAGCGAACAATTTCGGGTCAAGCAGGTGACGCGTCAAAAAAAAGGATTCCAATGGCTTTGTTGGATATGAACCTTCCAGCAACTTTTGGTCTACGTATGTATGAATGCGCTCAAGCAACTGCTGCCTTTTCCCTTCGTTGATATATTCGAGCATGGTCACTTGCAGCTTTCCTTCTGTCGTTGGGAATTTCCCGCGAAAGGTAAAACGATAGTCGATCAACGGTGTATCCGCCAGCTCTTCCAATTTCCCCTGAACAACCTCTACAAGCCTGGGCTGGATCTCATTCCGTACCTGTTCCTCCGTAAAGGGACCGGTCTTCTTCGATTTCAATCCTTCATCCAATCCAAGATCCACACTGTCTACCGTGGTCCGCCCAGGTCTGTAATCCAGCAAAATATCATTAAAGATCCCCATTTGCAGCGTTGTTCGCTTCACAGCCTTTTCCAGGTCACCCCGCTTCATCTGTTCATCAAACCATTCATGAATTACCGCAATCATTTCTTCCATTGCCTGATCATAGAGTGTACTCATCCTTCGACCGCCTTCCCATTTATCAGATCATTCCTCAAACCATCTATGCTAAAAATACGTATTGATGTTCGTATATTACCTATTATCTTACTCTCTCACGCATCTGCGAAACAATAAGTCTTATGCACGGTTGTACGCAGAGAAATTAATGGATAAGCTCTTCCGTACATGTCTAAGCATTCCGCACACAAAACAAAAACACCGGATTCAGGCGACTTTCCGCCCAAATCCGGTGTATTCACGTAATACTTCTTCCTTCTTTTATTACTTTAGTATGATTCATCTGGTGAATCATTCACGCTATTAATTGACTGTCTTGAACCATTCATTGACTTCAGTTGTGATTTCATCGCCACCCATGGATTTCCACTTCGTTACAAACGCGTCGAATTCATCGATGCCAACCTGACCGTAAATGATTTTGCTGAACGTATCTTTCTCCAGCTTGTCGAGCGCGTCTTTCTTCATTTTCATCGTATCCGTAGGTGCACCCGTGAATTTGTTCTTGATTGCATCATCCTTATGAGCTACCACGACTTGAGCCGCAGCGAACACTTCCGGTTTGTTTGCAATACTTGTATTTTTCTCAAATGGTGTTTCAGGTTCCTTGCCTGTAGCAAGCTCAGCCAGTGTATCCATCATCAGGTTCGGAATACGCGCACCATCATAAGTGAGTGTATACTTCAGTGGGGATACGCCGTCTTTCAAATCAGCTTCTCCAAGCACTTTGCCATCTACAATATCAAAGTCATATCCTTGGGCAAAGCCATGTTCGAACTCCCCACCCACTTCTGGATTGGCGAAGTTATCAAACAAATAATTTTGATATGTGAAGAAAATTTCTGGGTTTGCCATATCCTTATTGATCAACACGACCCCGTTGCCGGCACCTGAACCGTGGTGATGGCTCTCGCCAGTCGGTCCGGTTGGCAGGGCAATTGCTTTGTAGGTAGCGCCGTCCACATTTTTCTTCACATCATCAATCGGCCAGTTCGGCATCCAGTGTGGTCCCACAATGATTCCGGCTTTTCCTGCTGTAAACAGTTCGGCTGCCTTAATCTCATCATATACGCCAGCTTCCTTCGGCAGATAGCCTTTGGACAACCAGTCTTTCATCGTTGCAAGTCCTTCTTTCACACCCGGTTGAATCGAGCCGTAATCCAATGTTCCTTCTGCATTCAGATTCCACTGTCCCGGCATTGTGTTATACATTCCGAAGATCCAGCCGGATTCGGTCATCCAGGTATTGAGAGCAATTTTCATGCCGACCGTCAGACCGTACGTATCTTTCTTACCGTTACCATCCGGGTCTTTATTCGTGAATGCATCCATCACCGTGACGAGCTCATCGATCGTTTTTGGTTCTTCCAGTCCCAGCTTCTTCAGCCAGTCTTCACGGATGAACATAACCGGGTCGCCGTTGTAGGCATAGTCGAAGATCGGGATACCATACCGTTTGCCTTCATACATGTACGGGTACCACTCTTCCGGTGCGGATTCGGCAGCCCCTTTCCATGTGTCGGATGCATACTTGTCGAACAGTTCACCTGCATCGGCGAATTTACCCGACTCAATCAACTCACGTACCAGATTGTAGTCACCACGAATGGAGACGATATCCGGCAGCTCTTCGTTAGCCGAAAGAGAGAGGCGCAGCTTCGTGTAGAACGCATCATTGGTCACGGACACAGCCCAAGGTGTGGTTAGGTCGATGCCCAAACGTTCTTTGGCCCATTTGGTGTGCACGTTGTTCTGTGCTGTCTCTCCGTTCTTAAACTTTGTATCATCATTCCAGGCTCGCAAATAGCTCATCTGAACCGCAGGTTCATACTTACCGTCTTGCAACGCAAGTGGCGTAGCCGCTTCCTTGGATGGTTCTTCCTTTGCCCCCGAACTGCATGCCGTTACGGCAACCATCGTCAGTGCAAGCAATGCAGTCATCATTTTTCTATACATGAAACCCCTCCTCAATCACTTTGAATACCCTTACATGAAAAGGATAGTGCAGCCGGGGAAGCAAACATATATCACAATTTCAATGTTCATATTGATTTGTTAACCGTTCCGAAAATCCTGCGGGGTCAGGCCATAATGTTTGCGGAATACTTGAATGAAATAAGGAGTATTGTTATATCCCACTTCTTGACCGACTTCATATATCTTCATAGCCGTGTGCTTCAGCAAGTGAACAGCACGTTCCATTCGGGAACGGATAATGTAATCACTGATGCCTTCACCCGTCGATTGTTTATACATTTTGGATAAGTATACCGGATGCAGATGTACCTCCCCGGCAATAACCTGCAAGGAAAGATCTTCGCCCAAATGATGGTCAATCCATTGCTGAACCTGCCTGATCATGCTCGATCCACTTTCCTGGCCCGTGTCGGTTGTGCTTAGAGCCCATTGTTCCATCACGCTCCGGGTCCATGCTTCCAGACTCCGAAGTGACACGCCGTAACCATCCTTCAACAGTTGCTGATACTGCTCACCAAGGACATCCGACAACTGTCTGCCCTCCCGATGAGCCATGTACGAGAAAGCGGCTGCGAGATAGTGAAAAGCAACATAGACATGCTCCGGGAACACACTATCCGATAACTCGGCGAAAATCGAATCAATCTTGCGATTGGCATCCTCCATCCGTCCTGCTTCCAACAGTGAGGTTAATCCGGGTGGCTCATACAGCGCCGCAAGTGATTTCAATGTTGCCCCATGGGAGCCGGCAGCCACATTGAGATGTAGTCCTTTGCCTGCTTCCGCCTGCTTGCGCAAGGCACTTACAGCCTGATGATACAATTGTGGAACATGCTCTGGAAAACGGCCTATCCGGCTGACTGACAGTGAAATCGTCGCATTCAAATACTGCTTCACACTGTGAAGCAGCCGTTCTCCGAGCCGCCCCATCAGCAGTTCCGGTTCAGACTGTGCCTGTTTGGGGCTTGCCATGAAGACGAGATCATCATACGCATCGTCCGTATGGCACAGATGATAGCTGCTGCCAAAGATTTCTTCCACGACGTTGGAGATGGCGTATTTCATCAGACGGAATGCCTTGTGCGTTGGCTGTGGGTCATCATAGCGGATGAGCAGCAGCTGCATTTTATCCTGAGGACGGAATCCAATCTCCAATTGCTCTAGCTTCTCCACAAGTTCGCTCTCTGCAAATTTATGTCCAAGCAGCACATCCTTCATTAATCCCGCCCGCTTCTCCGGTAAATGTTCCCTCACCGAATACATGGCGCGCTGGTGCATCAACTGTTTTTCTCCCTCTAGCCGAATCTGGACGGAGGCCTGTTGCACGGCTTCAATCAGCTCCTCATCCCGCACTGGCTTCAGCAGATAACTCACTGTTCCATGACGGAGTGCCTGCTTCGCATAATCAAAGGATGCGTGTCCAGATAAAATGATACATTTGGTCCGCTCCCACTTTTGCCGAATATGACTCACCAGATCCAGACCGGACAAGCCCGGCATACGAATATCGGTGATGATAATATGGACCTGATTTGCCGCCATTTGCTGCAATGCCTCTTTAACCGAGTAAGCCTTATATACGTGTCCAATCCCATGTTCCCTCCACGGTATGGAAGCTGCAATCGATTCCACCGCTGAGTGTTCATCATCCACGACCATTAGATTCATCATTAGGATATTCCTCCTCAAACCATCGTATTTCCACACTGAGACCCCCATAAGGGATCGCTGCAAAGTGAAGCCCCGAAGAATGACCATATCGTGTAACGAGCCGCTGGTGTACATTCCAGGTACCCGTGCCAATTTCTTCACCCATCGGTTCATTGATTTCCCGCTCAAGAGCGGCAATCTCTTTCGGCGTCAAAGTAACACCGTCGTTATCGACAAACAGACTGTATCGTGTGTATTCCCTTCCATCGATTTGCTCTTGTGCTGCCATGCCTGTAACCACGATGTGGCCGCTACCCTCCATCGGTTCAATGCCGTGGATGACTGCATTCTCTACGATAGGCTGGATCAGCAGCCTTGGAATGTGCTGCTGCATCAGTTCTTGCGGTACGGCGATCTCATACGACAAACGGTTGGTGCGCATCTGTTGGATGGACAAATAATTGTCCAGCAGCCGAATTTCCTCTTCCACGGTCGTCATATCGTTCTCATCACGTGTGATGTAGCGATAGTAATCTCCCAGACTGAGCGACATGGCAATAACCGCTTCGCGGTTGCCAAGCTGTGTCATATTTTTAATATAAAACAGGCAATTGTACAGGAAATGAGGATTAATCTGTGATTGCAGATGCTTTAACGTCGCTTCCCGCGAGCGGATGCGTTCCTCGTACACCTTTTCGATCAGCTCCTGAATCTGCTCGGCCATGTGATTGAAGCTTTGAGTCAGGTACGCGAATTCATCACGAGAGTGATCGACCGGAATTCGTGTGGACAGCTGTCCTTTCCGAATCTGTTGCAGCCCTCTCATCAGACGTTGTATCGGCACCTGTACCTTTCGGTATAACAACAGTGCAGCACCAATACTGAGCACGAGCAGCAGCAAAGTGGAAGTAATGAACATATTTCGACTCTTGTCCATCGGTGTGAGCAAATCATCCAGTACAACCGGGTTAACATAGATTCCGTTCAGCTGTTTGGAGAGCACATAACTGACCAAGTACTGCTTGCCCCCCACCTCCAGCTGATGGTTACCTTCACTATCCAGTTCGGTTAATGGCATGTCCCGCATCACGGCTTCCACTAGCTCGGGGTCCGCACTGCGATTTAATAGAGGCTCGTTGCCCGGGACGAGAAGAAAGGGATCTCCTCCCTGGGCCTCCTTGAAATCATCCAGCATGGCAACAATATTCATCGGGTCAAAATCAATCTCCATCACCGTCCGCACATCTGTGGTCACAGGTTTTTCACTCCACTCGTAGTTATCCGTAAAGAAATAAGTGAAGCTGCCTTCGTTCAACTGCCATCGGCCTGGCTGTGGAAATTTCAACATCTTCTCATTGAAGACCGTCCGGTTCGACATGGTGGATAAGACCAGCTCTGCCTGAGGCAGCACAATGGTTATATCGTTCTTCCAACGGCTGGTGGACTGGTATAGCGACAATTTGTCGAGAATATCGAGATAGATGCTGTTTTTCTCATATTGGCTGGTCGATTCTGTCATGTAACGATAGTGTAAAATGCTTGGATCACGCAGTAAAGTCAGCCCGTAAAGCGAGAGCTGTTCAATATTTTTATCCACCTGAGAGCTAAAATAGTTGAACTGGTTCAAGCTGGACTGTTGCTTCTCCTCGACGATCATATCCACGTTCGCCTGATTCGCGTAGGTATATAGCAGCAAGATGGGTACCAGCAAGCAGACCAGCAGCATGACTGTTTTTGAGAATACTGTAAATTTCATTGCTTCACCCTGTCCCGGATTAAAGTAAAGATACACATCGAAGTCCTATTTTATATTGAAACCCCTTACATATCTATACTGAATTTCAAATGAGTCACTATTCGGTATACGTTTTTAACAAGTTAATAAATCAACATCCGCCTTGAAATGTTGTTCTATAGCCCGCCCGCTTCCATTGCTATAATTCAGTTGCTCCACTATTTGCAGAGGCTGACTGGCCTCATTATGCAGAGGCTGGACGATATAAAGGAGGGACCTGATGGCTATGGAACAACCACTAACGACCAATACGCCGGTGCGGCAGGCAACACACAATCCACGCAAACGTACCCGCTGGAATTTCAAACGCAATTGGCCGCTGCATCTGATGCTGCTGCCTTCGGTACTGCTCACATTGCTGTTCGCCTATGTGCCTATGGGCGGCATTATTATTGCGTTTCAGGATTTCAAACCATGGCTGGGATTCACCGGCTCCAAATGGGTAGGATGGGATAACTTCCGATTCATGTTCGAATATCCGGACAGTGTTCAGGTCATCTGGAACACGGTGCTGATTGCTGCCATGAAAATTGTGGCTGGACTCGTGGCCCCGGTTGTGTTTGCCATTTTGCTGAATGAAGTACGGAACTCCACGTTCAAAAGGTTCTCACAGACGCTGGTATACCTTCCCCACTTCTTGTCTTGGGTTGTACTGGGCGGCATCCTGCTGGACATGCTTTCCCCCGAAGGCGGACTGATTAACCAGGTTCTGGCGGCCGTTGGCATTGAACCGATCTTCTTTCTGGGAGATGGCGACTGGTTCCGTGTAACCGTGGTCATCAGTGATGTATGGAAGGAATTCGGATTTGGTACCATTGTCTTTCTTGCAGCCCTTGCGGGCATTAACCCTGCTCTGTACGAAGCTTCCGAAGTTGACGGGGCAACACGACTTAAACAGACCCTACACATTACGCTGCCTGCACTCGTGCCGATGATTATTGTGGTGGGAACACTATCACTGGGGAATATTCTTAATGCCGGATTTGACCAGATTTTCAACCTGTACAATCCACTTGTATATGATAAAGGCGATATTATTGACACGTTTGTTTACCGGATGGGTATTTTGAATGGCAAAATGAGCTTTGCGACTGCGGTTGGTTTGTTTAAATCCTTTGTTGCTATGTTCCTCGTTATTACTGCCTACCGGATGGCTTACAAAATCGCCAATTACCGCATTTTCTAAGGAGGAATTAAGGTGTATCACAAAACGACCGGATACCGTATATTTAACGGCTTCAACCTGTTCTTCATCGCGGCCGTCTCGCTGCTGTGTGTGCTGCCGCTTATCCACATTCTGGCGGTTTCCTTCAGCGGTAAAGCGGCAGCTTCCGCCAATCTGGTAACGCTCTGGCCGATTGATTTTACAGTAGATGCCTATACCAAAACGTTTGGTAATAGTAACTTTCTCAGCGCGCTCTGGATCTCAGTGCAACGTACCGTGTTCGGTACGCTGCTTAGTATGGTGCTGGTCACCCTGACGGCATATCCTTTATCCAAGGAAAGTCTGAATTTCAAGGGACGTTCACTGTATGCTTGGTTTTTCATCTTCACGATGCTGTTCAGCGGCGGACTGATCCCGTCCTATATCCTGATTCAGAAGCTGGGACTGATCAACACCCTGTGGGCTCTGATTTTGCCGGGCGCTGTGGCGGTCTGGAACCTGATTCTCATGATGAACTTCTTCCGCAACGTACCCAAAGAACTCGAAGAAGCGGCTTTCATCGATGGCGCCAACCATATCACCACATTGTTCCGTATCTATCTGCCTGTGTCCATGCCGGCCATTGCAACGATCTCTCTATTCACGATGGTGGGGCAATGGAATTCCTGGTTCGACGGGTTGATCTATATGAATGACGCAGCCAAATATCCGCTCGCTACATTGATGCAAACGATTATTGTACAGCAGGATTTCTCCAATATGAATGTCGATGCGACGCAGCTTCAAAACATGTCGCAGCGTACGGTTAACGCAGCCCAGATCTTTATTGGGGCACTGCCAATCCTGCTCGTATATCCATTCTTGCAGCGTTTCTTTGTAAAAGGAATTGTGCTTGGGGCTGTAAAAGAATAGGGTTCGTATACTGAATGCATTCGCATCATTTTATCCCGAGGTTTATAACGCGCTGTTATTTACTTCGGGATGACTTTCCGCGAATGGCGTTGTTATATTGATTAATTAGTTCATCCAGAACCATCGATTGACGAATGACCTCCGGATGCCACAGTTCTTTATGAGAATTTGCAATCTGGTAGAGCCTCTGTCGTGCCTTTTCGATACATTCCTGAATGGTTTCCGGATTATGCACCATACTCCCGCCCCCTGTTGTCCTTCAATATCCTCCATCCAAAAAAGACCATCTATTATAATATTCGGAACAAAGGGAGCTGCACATTACCCCAAAATCGAATTTATGTATATTTTTTCTTGTACAGGTTGAAATAAGGATAAGCTATGGACTCAGATGTGGCGAAATACGAAAAAATACCGGATAGGCTTATCAGCCTTATCCGGTATTTTGTTATACCTTAATTTATTGTTCGCAGAACCCTAAACAACATTACCTTATGAAATATGCTGAAGTTAGTTAGTCACTCATAGTCTGCAAAAAAAACATCATTCAAAATGGTCTTTGCTTTCTTCAAATTACGGGAATCCAACTTGTTGAGCATAGACATGATTTCGTTCATTTCCTCGATCAATGACGAAGAACTATTGGCCTTAAATGCTTCTGAATCCTTGCTTGTAGGCGCCTCTCTTCGGACGGGTTCACTGGCCCCCTCCTCTGTTTCCGAATGAATCCATGATGTATGCAACGTCTTTTGGAGGGTGTTGACGAGAAACTGTAACTCATCCACGTTATACCGTTGCAAGAAATGATGAACCCCAAGATCAATCTGATGATGCAGGCCCTGATGCAAACGATAAATCTCTTTTCCAAGCGATGTAGTACGGAACAGAACTTCTTTTTTGTTATCCGGAAGTGACTCGGTTACGATGATGTTTTGAGACACGAGTCTTCTCGTGATTTTGGAGACCGTCCCTTTGGAGAAGCCGAATTGCTTTGAAATGTTTATGCCGTTTACTGGCTCGAGTGTACCAATAGCATCCAGCACATGCAGCATCGTAACCGTCATTTCTTTGATTAGCTCTTCAACAGCCGGATTAGGACTATTTTGGATCAGCCACTGTTTTTCTTCGTCATCTTCTGATTGGAATCTGATCTGTATATCTTTCACTGCTTCCAATACTTCTTGAATTAAGTGATCTCTATTTTGATTTTCCGATGGGTTGATCATTCAATTTTCCTCCAACGATTGTTAGCTTCATACCAGTATATCAGGGTATGTCCGACAATTAAAGTTTCCTGGAAACAATATTGACAATAGAGAGGGATTAACCTATTATTGTTTCATAAGAAATTAAAAAGTTTCTAGAGAAACAATAAACAAAGCATGATATCTAATCCATTGCGATATGGGTGATCAGGAGGAGATTCAACTGACCCAACATTACGATATTGACGTACTCATCGCTGGAGCTGGCCCGACTGGCTCCGCTCTTGCAGTCGACCTGCTACGACGCGGCCTTCGTGTCCGACTCGTTGACAAAGCCCCTCACGCCTTTCAAGGCTCCCGTGCCAAGGGAGTTCAACCAAGAACCCAGGAGGTATTGGAGGACTTCGGCGTGCTGGAAGAGGCTCAGTCAGAGGGAAGTTCTTACCCGCTTGCCGGTTTTCATATTGGACCGTTAACTGTGCCTTGGCGCATGCAGCAGCAAAATAAACCAACAGCCAACGATCCGTATCCAAACATTCTCCTGTTGGCGCAACACCGAACGGATACCATCTTACACCGCCTGCTCAAACGTCTCGGCTTAATCATTGAATTTAACAACGGGTTGGAGCAATTCGAACAGGATGCCGATGGAGTGACGGTGACTCTCTCTTCCGGGGAGAAGGTTCGCAGCAGATATCTCGTCGGAGCAGATGGAGGTTCGAGCATCGTTCGCAAAGGGGCAGGTATTCGGTTTATCGGAGAGACTACCGACTCTGACCGTACGCTCATCATTGACGGGTCGATTGACAAACTGTCTCGCAATAGGTGGCATATGTGGCCACGCACACGTGGCACGTTTGTCGGAGCCTGCCCGCTGCCTCACTCCGATCAGTTCCAAGTCATGATCAGGTTGGCACCGGATGAAAAGCCTAACCTAGACGAAGCCGCACTGGCCGCTCAATTCCACAAACTTACAGGTTTGCGTCTCTACAACATTACCTGGAGTTCGGTGTTTCGTCCCAACGTTCGACTGGCTGAGCACTATCGCTCGGGTCGTGTCTTCATTGCAGGCGATGCTGCTCATGTCCATACCCCGGCCGGTGCACAGGGTCTCAACACGGGTATACAGGACGCCTATAACCTCGGCTGGAAAATAGGGCAGGTCACTGCTGGTGCACCTGATAGTCTGCTTGACAGCTACGAGGCTGAGCGTCAACCGATTGCCGCTCGTGTCCTCAGCAAATCCAGCGAGCTTTACGCAAGTCTAGACAAGAATCGCCTGGCTAGCCTCAAGCGCGGAGACGAAGAGCGACAGCTTAGACTTTCGTACCATGGTGGGCCGCTCGCATCTAGTGAAGAATCGGCCACGAAGACCCTTCATGTAGGTGACCGGGCGCCAGATGCTCCCTGCAACGGACCCGGTGGGGAACGGCGTCTGTTCGACATCTATCAGGGGCCTCACTTTACTTTGCTTGCCTTTGGCCCTAATGCTGCCAAGATACTTCCCAAGTTGAACTGGCCAACCAGCGGTGCCGAATTACACTGCTACGTCGTTGGTACCGCACACAAATCTGATCAGAACGTCCTCCATGACTCCAGCGGCAAACTGACCCATATCTATGGCATCACCAGCGACACGCTGGTCATGATACGGCCAGATGGTTATATCGGGAGCATCATCACGACCGATTGGCAGGCAACCTTCGACAACGTAGCCAGAATGTTGGCCCCCGCGCTCCATCGGAGCCAATTCGAATTGAAGCTCATGCGAGAAAATGAATGCTGATGCAGCTAATGTATGAGGGTCGTCATTACGGCCATATATGTGGCTAAACAAAACGCAAATAAGACCGGAAATGACCACACGCAGGGGCCATTTCCGGTCTTATTAGTCTGTACTCTTTCCATTTTGAACTATGTGCACTGTTCCATTCATCTTAATCCGATATCCTCAAAACGATTGCCAATCGTCTCTGGGAAGGCCTGCTTAACGGCATCGATGGCACGTTGTTCCGTTTCCCCTGCTTGCTCAATCAGATGGATCACCCTTAGCACATGCCCCGGTTCCTTCGCATCCCACGCTGTTGAATCCTCTACCTTCTCCATCATCTGAGCATATAGGTCTGCGAGTAACGCGTACTCCTGCACAACATGATTCATCTGATTAGACAAATGCCCAAGCTCTGCAACATAGGAGGCCATATCCTTTCTTGATTGGGCATAATAGCGCAAAACAATGGCAGCTTGATCGGTTTCATATGTCCCAGATTGCAGGGCAGAAGCAATGGCTGCATAAGCAGCGGGTCCACAGGCGTAATCCTGAGGAGGTAGCATATAATCATGGGTTTCCCATTTGTATACGGCCTGAATTAATGATTCCTTACATACTTCCCATATGTCTACGGTTGTATGGGATTCAAGCACCTGATAGTACCAGTATGGTGTACTGTTCCGACCAAAAGAATCATAGGGCAGATGAACGACCTCAGTTCCTTCAGTTTCACAGATAAATAGCACCTGCTCCCCATCATCATATCCAGTGCAAATGACAAACTGATCATGCCACAGAATGGCCCCTACACCCCGGTCAATGGAAGCTTTAATATCCAACAGGGCCCACTTCTGATAGAGCGGAAAGGTCGGCTCGAACGAAAATCCCCCGTGTTGTCCGGTCGTGACGCCAATGAAGTCAGCAGCTACAAAGTTCTCGGCCATCCAGTTGTACGCTGAGATTGATTCTGTCGTTAGACGCCGATCCACTACTAATCGAAACACACTTGCGGTCATACCCGCAATCATGTGACGTGGCAAATCCGTCCACTGTTTATGCACCAGAATCCGATACATCGCATCTATATAGGAGCACGTTCCGTTCCATGATATGTGTTCACGTGCAGAATTCCTGCTCTGTGGAAAATGAATTAAATCCAGCAATATTTTGCTCTCCATCCTCTACTCCTCCCTTCTACCTTGCCGAGTGCGCTCCCCACCGTGGCACAGTGGACCGTTTGCGATCAGGGTACTTTAGGGATATCAAACGAAAATAATCAACAGCCTGCTCTTCCAGTGCTCTCGCTTCCAATAATGCCTGTGCCAGTTTCTCTGTGGCATCTGCCTGTATAATCCATCTGTTATGTTCCTGAATCATGCATCCCTTCATCTGTATAATCAATGCTCCAAGCTGTTCATAGCATGCATAGGCTTGGTCCAGTTCGGTCCATATCCCCCGCGCATCCTGCAAATACATCTGAATTTCAGTTCGGGACTGGCAATAGGATTCCAAAATATACGCAGCACCTGATTCATCGTAATCTCCACTCCGAAGGGCATGCACCCACACATCATACGCCAGTCTGCCCGAAGCGATATTCCGATCAGGCAGTAGACGATAAGGGATATCCCAATCCTCAATCGCCAATCTCAATGATTCCAACAGCATCTCTTGTTCGGGGATATGCACCTGGTCACCAAAGACCTGACAATACCAAAACCCGGTGAAGTTTAATCCGAAATTGTCATACAGCAAGATCTGTGGTTCCTTGCTCCAGCCATCTTGCACATAAAAGATGCGATCACCGTCATCATACCCTTGAATGACACCAAATTCCGGAATCCAGTAGATCACCCCGATGCCTCCATCCAAACTGCGTTTTACCCCACTCACCGCATCCCGCTGGTAATACCCGAATGTGGGATGACGTGTCCGTCCCCCATCCCAGATCGTGAATATCCCCAAGTTATCGATTCCAGGGCGATGGGATTCTCCCCATTGACCATAGGCTGTAACCGACATGGGCAGTAGTCTGCGATGCACCGATAGTTTGAATGCCATACCCGTATATCCAGCTATCCCATACTTGGAACCCTGAAACAGACCCGCATGGGTCAATACAGCGTGTAGGCTATCCACATACGATTTGGACTCCCGCTTCATGATCAGGTTTTCTAACACAACTTCAGTCAAAAAAAATCTCCTCTCCATGGTTGTTCTAATTCACGTTTGCCTTGCGCTGTACGGCGAGCCTGTCGATTATTCCTTCAGCACTTTGCTGAAGCTTTCGTCTAAGCCACGTTGGAGACAACAGTTCTTCCCACTCACTAATGAACAAATGCTGTAGGAAAGCATCCGTATCATAAAATTCAATCCAATGAACCTGATCTTGCTTCTCCCGAATCCGATATCCTTGCCACAGCTCTGTTTGCTGCACTTCTTTCAGTCTTATTTCAGCGACAAACGGTTTACGGACAGGTAGCGCCTCTTCCCATGCACCCAGCAACCCGTCTGTCTGACACTGAAACGTCTCGTTCGTAATCTGCACATGAATCATGCCCTCCAGCCGGATGGCCGTTTGCTGTAAAGGGTCCGTTTCGTAACCAACCACATAATCGGCGTTGAACTGGGACAGCATCTTCAATGGACACCAGGTAAATTGCCGTTCTCCGGCATGGTCTCTGTAATGGATATGTACTTTGCGGGATTCGGCAATCGCATGAGACAAAATCTCAAAGAACTGAAGCTGCTGCGGATCTGCTTTAAACACAGGAAGCTGACTGCTTCCCGTCTGCTGTTCCTCGAGCGTAAAACGCTCCAGCAAATGTGCCACACGCTTCACCGCATCCGACTGATCATAATTGTAATGCCGATAACGATGTGCCAGATACTTAAGCACCCGCTGTTCTTCTTCCGTCATATATAAATGGGGCAGCCGGTAAGTCTGATCCTCGTAACAATACCCTCGATATTTTGCTATATACACCAGGGGGGCACGTAGAGAAATAGCCATATATTCAATATCGCGTTGGGCCTGGCGCCGGGATATTTCAAATTCACGTGCAAGCCAGCTGCTGTTCGGAAAACGTCCACTCCGAATCTGCTCGTCAAACCAGTGAATACGATGCATATTGCTCATTTCCCCGCCCCCTGGCTCATTTCGTATTTAGTAATTGTATTATACCAAAAGACATGGCCCGTTCCGAAGAACAGGCCTGTTATGTTATACGGTTACCTTGTCCACTCTGGACTGCACAGCTTTGGAGCATTTCTTGCATACTTTCAGACTCGTACCATCTGTTTTCGATTGCGAATACAACAATTTAATCCGGGTGCTGCTGCACACCGGGCATGTTCCTCTTCCTCGGGATGGTAGATTCCACAGGACGCGTCCTCTTTTTGTTTTTGCCAACGTTTGTGAACCTCTTTTCGATATGGTTTGTGTGTTCACCGTTATTATAGAGGGCATGGTACGACATAGAATGTCGCAGCAGTATGGAATATACCAAACATAAAAAAATGTCCCCTCTTCAACTTGAAGAAAGGACATTTTTTAGGAATCATGTATTTCAGACTGAGCTGCCGCTTGTAACAAAGGCTGCAACAGACCAGGAAAACGCACTTCCAGATCCTCGGATCTTAGCGTCAGGAAATGCTGTGTACCTTGTACTCTTACCCGAATGACTCCGGCTTCCCGCAGGGTCCGAACATGGTGTGACATCGTAGATTTTACAACAGGTACACGAAAATGACTGCATGGCTGCTCACCATTTCTGGCTGCTTCGGTTACGATCCCAAGACGGATCGGATCACTTAATGCGTACAATACGGAAGAAAGTTCGATATCCTGCACTTGAGGATGGTGCAAAATTTTCATCATTGTAGTCTCCTTTTTTTTCAGACTATCCATTGTATTTTAGCATAGTTCCATGATATATTTCTAATGTTCGATACCAATCGAACTTACAAACATATTTCGTTTATGTATCCCTGCTGTCAGGCATGGGATTCACTCTATACCACATTTTGCAAATGTTACACACCGTTTCTGAAATGTTGCGAAATACACATCAATCTAGGAGGTTTTTATGAACAACACCGCAACTGCATCATCTGGGGAACGGACAGCAGGAATACAGGAAGGGTTAATCGTAAGTCTACTTGGCTTCACGGTTGTGCTTGTCGTTATGAATACGATGATGTTCAATCTGGCCCTACCCAAAATTGCAGCTGAATTTATGCTCTCATCTGTCTCTTCTTCCTGGATTGTCACCGGTTATTCCATCGTTTTTGCTATTTCCTCGATCACGTTCTCACGTCTATCGGATTTTATTCCGATTCGCACGCTGTTTACGACCGGTCTTACACTGCTTGGTGCGGCATCCGTTCTTGGTTTCTTCAGTAACCATTTTATCCTTCTGCTCATTGCACGTCTGATTCAGGCTGCGGGTGCAGCTTCTGTACCAGGGCTAGCTATTGTTCTTATTACTCGTTACATTCCAAGTGACCGCCGGGGTAAATCCATGGCTGTTGTCATGTCTGCCAGCTCACTGGGTCTCGGACTCGGACCTGTGATCGGCGGCAGTATTACACAGTTTCTCGGATGGCATGATCTGTTTATCGTTACCGGACTAACCTTGTTTCTGATCCCTGTATTTCTCAAATTGCTTCCAAGTGAGATGCCGCAAAAGGGGTCATTCGACTTGCTCGGCGCGCTGTTACTGGCGATTGGAACAACCGGTGTCCTGCTATTCCTGACTTCACGTGAATGGGTAACCCTCGTTATTGGTGCGGCTGCACTGGTCCTGTTCTGGCTACGAATTCGCCGTGCGGCTGATCCCTTTGTGCAACCGGCTCTGTTCAAAAACAAAAAATATATGATGCTCAGCTCACTGGGGATTGTCTCGTATATTAACAACTTCTCGACGCTGTTCCTGCTACCGCAAATTTTGGCACATCTGTACGGCCTGACTCCTGCCCAGTCCGGGCTTGTCATCTTCCCGGGTGCAATCGTGTCCATGCTGTTATCCAATCGGATTGGCCGCATGATTGACCGGCACGGCAATACACAACTGCTCAAGTTCGCACCATGGTTGCTGCTCGCTGCTGCCGGATTGTTTGCTCTATTTGCAGACGACAGCATCTATGCCATTATGGCCGTATACATTCTGCTTAGCGTAGGCTTCTCTGCACTGACAACAAGTGTATCTAATGAATTGTCGGGCAATCTGACGATGGATCAGGTTGGTGCTGGTATGGGACTGTTCCAGCTTAGCCAGTTCTTCAGCGGAGCATTTAGTGTTGCCGTAACTGGTGTGGCATTGACAGCCATGCAGCAATTACCATTAGCCTCGGCGTACACCAATATTTTCTGGGGTATGACTGTGGTTGCTCTGGCATCCATTATTTTCTCCCAGGTGTATCTGAGAATGCAGTCACGGAAGAAAACCGTCGTTTCACACTAAGCAGGTTATAAAGGATCTTACTTATAATAGATTCTTCATATAAGAAAGCCAGGGATTGGACCGATAGGGTCTGATCTCTAGCTTTTTTGTTTGTTATTAGACTATAAGATATCAATACGTATTACTTTATCTCTGTTATTCTTATATTATAACCAGATCGTATATATATTTTGAAAATGATAAAACCAAGGGGATGTCTTTCGCACATGAAGCTTCAACAGTTTAGTTCACTATTTCGTATCCCTACATACCGGCTGTTTCTCATTTGTATGTTATTGCAAGGCATGGCTATTTCAATCAGCGCTCCTTTTCTGGCGGTCTATTTTACAACTCGCCTCGAAGTATCCATCGCTACATTTGGATTATTCACTGCCGTAACTCTTATGGCGGGTGTGTTGTTCAGTTCCTGGATCGCCAGACGATCGGATCAACCCGGGGCTCGTAAAAAAATTCTGGTGACCGCCATGATTTGCAATGCTCTTGCTTTTGCCGGGTATCTGTGGATTCACGACTTCACTTTATTATTCATCTATATGACGGTGCTGACTGCGCTCGGATCTCCCGCCATGCCACAATTGTTCGCAGCTGCAAGAGAAGCGGTCAATACCGCAACGGACGTCGATCATGCTGTGGCCAATTCAACCCTGCGCTCCGCCTTTTCACTGGGGTTTATCACGGGGCCCTTACTCGGAACTTTACTGATTGCGTATATTGGATACACCGGTATTTTCAGTTCAACGTGTTTTATTTTTTTGATCAATGCGTTATTATTTTTCTTTCTGTTAAAAAAAGCTCCCGAGCCTCCTACCCTCCGTGCATCTACAGGTGGCATACACATGAAATTGCATCAGGATGCAAGAATCTATATGCCTTTTCTCATTACTACACTCCTGTATATGGCACATTGGATGAATAATCTGAATGCATCACTGTTCATTATTCACCATCTTGGCGGGGGAACCCGGGAAGTTGGCTGGATCTCCAGTCTATGCGCAGGGCTCGAGATTCCCATTATGCTAGGCTTGGGTCTGCTCGCCTCTAAGTATCCCAACCGCTCACTCATGTTATGGGGCTCCCTGATGGGTGCCGCTTATTATGTAATAGTTTTGTTCTCCACGGAACTGTGGCACTTACTGGCCGGACAACTATTGCTCGCATTCTTTGTCGCCGTCATCTCTGCTATCGGGATCAGTTACATGCAGGATCTGCTTCCTTCCATGCCCGGCTATGCGTCAACACTCTATTCCAATGCCTCCACGTTGGGAAGATTATTTGGTAGTCTGGTAGGGGGATGGACAGCTGGAGCGTGGGGGTATCGAAATTCCTATTGGGTATGTCTGCTGCTCGTTCTGCTTTCGTTAGGTATGCTTATTGTCACACAACAATTTTCAAAAGAAAAACGTCAGACCCTTTCACTCTAAGCAGATCCTCGGATGCAAGCCTGAGTGAACGTAAAAGCTTGAACAAAACAAAGCCCCAAGGACGCAGCTATAGCGCTCCTGGGGCTTTGGTTATTATCGTTTTAATATTCTTTATATGAATACAAACATTATTCAAACAGATCCAGACGAAGACGCTTCAGGCTGGTATGCTGGATGAGCCATTGACCATCAATTTTGACAAACGTCTCATGGTAATGTCCAAATCCGTGAAAGGATTTATTGTCATTACCTTCAGGGAACGTAACCCAATCTTCCATTGGAGAGATTACTTTGGCTTCATTCTCGGCTACAAATTCAACTTCCGCGCTATGTACATGATGCACAGTTACGGCAACATGCACCAAATCTCGGAATACTTGAACAATGGTGTCGCGACCTGTTAATACCGGGATTGGATTGCCTTCTGTACTGAAATCAGCTACGGCATCCAGAGCGAACACTTCACCTAATGTATCCCACTGCTTCGTATCAATATAACGGCAATAGCGAGCTTTGGTATTCCGAATGTTTTCCAGTGCAAGCAGTTGTTCCAGTCCTGTGATAGTTGATTGGCTCATGTGTTGTCCCTCCAGAAATCTAAGATGTAAGCAAATATGTATTAATAAATTTCTTCCTTATTGTACCATTCCGCTCATATTAGGTACAATGGCATATTATACGTTTGTATACTATCATTCGCCCCATCTTGAACACTCCCGATGTTGAGGGTATACATTGCATTGTTCAATGGGGTCCGGGTTACGCATCTGCTCAATCGTCAGACCACGAGCATCATTTCCTCTCCTCTTGTCTTCCAGAGTCATCTGAAACTTATAACTTCGACCCACATCCGAGTACAGCAAAAAATCCTTCCAATTCCCTTAAGCGGGAGAGGAAGGATTTTAAATTCGCCCTTCATCGGGCGCTGCGTTTAGGATCATCTGCACCTCCGATTCAGGTTATACGGAATGTGCAGCTTTCATTTGGGCAGCCAGCTCAGACATTTTTTTATTGTTCAAATAGCTCTCCATCTCTTCTTCCGCACGGACCATCACCTGCTGAATCAGGCAGCCTTCGTTATGATCCTGCGAGCATTCGAACAGGGAAGCCTGTCCTTCAATGGCATGGATAATCTCCAGAAATGAAGGGTCCGGATTCTTCCGGCTAAGCCGATAACCACCATTGGCACCAGAAGTCGATTCGATCATACCGGCTTTGACCAGCTTGGTCAATATTTTAGACAAATAGGTTGGAGATACTTTTTGCATCTCAGCTAATTGATGTACACTGACCAGTTGTTCCGGTTCGGTCGCAACCAGGAAAAGCATGGTGTGCAGGGCATAGTTTGTAGCTTTCGAATATTTCATGAGGGCACCTCATTATATACGGATTTAATTTATCTATAATAGACTTGATTGAACGCTCTGTCAAACGTCGAAGATTTCCACAGAATCAAACAAACGGACATCATTACATTTAACTGTGGTAAAGCCCGCGATAATCCGTTGGAGTCATGCCCTCATGGGCTAAGAATTGGCGGTTAAAATAACTGGCATTGGGATACCCCGCCTCCTCTGCGATCTGTCCAATGTTGGCCGTTGGCCGTTCCAGCAGCCACTGCTTCGCCATCTGCAACCGCGAACGGGTTATAAATTCCATCGGTGTCATCTCCACGGCACTCTTAAACATTTTGCAAAAGTAATACGAACTCACACCCGCCATATCCGCCCAATCCTGCAACAAAAACGGTTGGCATGCCTCCTGCTGCATCTGTGGAAGCAGTCCAAGGATACGACTCTCAGCCTTGCTTGTGCGTGTGCTTTTCAGTGGAACAGCATGCTGCACGAACTCGGCCAGCACAGCGTAGGTCAGGGTAGATAGTTGGGCAGGACGCAGCATCCGGTTCTGCTCAGCTTCGTTCAGTAGGGCCATATGTGCTTCTTCCCATGGAGCCTGCTGCCGCAGCGTCCACAAGAGATTGCGGTGCAACCCCCGCTCAATCATATAATCATGCAGCCGTTCACCGTAAAAATGAACCCATCGTACATCCCATGGATCATCTTCGCTGCTGTAGTAATGTTGCCGCTGCAGTGGGAAATACAGTACAGCCTGACCCGCACGAAGCTCATGCACTACTCCCTCCACTTCCACGTACCCCTTGCCCGCAGCAACGTAGTGAATATTGAAGTTATTAAGTGCGCCAGCCTCACGTAATACGGTGTGCTCAGGGTGGTCAACATAAAGTCCAACAGATTCTGGATAACAAAAATATGGAATATCCTGCAAGGTTAGCAGTACAGTCTGTCTCATCATGGCCCATTCTCTTTTCTAAACAATATTGTGTTAACTCATTTCAATATATTATCATTTTCATTCATCCATCTATTACTTATAATCACAATATACATTCATTCATAGGAGGAAACAACAAATGAATTCAGATCGAAAACTGCGCTGGGGAATTCTTGGTAGCGCTAGCATTGCCGTAGGATCCGTTATTCCAGGTTTGCAGCAATCCGAGTTGAATGAAGTGACTGCCATTGCTAGTCGAGATGAAGAAAAAGCAAAACAAACTGCTGAGAAACTCGGCATTCCTCAAGCTTATGGCAGCTATGAAGCTTTGCTTGCTGACGATTCCATTGATGCGGTCTACATCCCGCTTCCGAACCATCTGCACCGGGAGTGGACACTCCGTGCCGCAGAAGCTGGTAAACATATTTTGTGTGAGAAACCACTGGCACTGACGGAGCAGGAAGCTCAGGAAATGGTGCAAGCCTGCGAAGACGCTGGTGTGCATCTCGCTGAAGCTCTCATGTACCGACATCATCCACGTTATGATCAGATTAAAGATATTATCGCCAGCGGAGAAATTGGTGAGATCCGCGGCATTCATAGTACATTTTCGTTCAACAGTTCAGGCTCAACAGGTAATGTTCGCTTTCGGCGTGATTGGGGCGGCGGCGCGCTGTATGATATCGGCTGTTATTCCATCAGTGCAGCACGCTTGATACTTGGCCAAGAGCCTTCGGCGGCAACCGTCATTGGCATGTTCTCCCCTGAACATGATCATGTGGATATGATGGCTTCCGGCTTGCTTGAGTTCGACAATCATATTGGCGTCACCTTTGACAGCAGCATGTGGGCAGCCTTCCGCAACACACTGGAGGTACTTGGAACGGATGGCATCATTGAGGTTCCTTCTGCCTTTATCAGCAATCGGGATCGCAGCTCCAACTTCTTCGTAACTGTTGACGGTGAGCGTAAGGAGATTGAAGTCCCTCAGGTCAATCACTACTCCCTCCAGGGCGACGATATGGCACGAGCTGTGCTTCAAGGTAAAGCTCTGCGCTTTGATCCATCCGATGCTATAGCCAATATGAAAGTACTCGAAGCTTGTCTTCGTTCAGCAGAAGAACGTACACGTATTACACTATAAGAAGAGAGGATGAACTGAATTATGGAATACATTGAAATTGCTGGTGCAGGAAAACCTATTTCCCGATTGATTAAAGGAACCGATTATTTTTACCATGATTCCTATGAAAAAGCAGCTACGAACATGGATGCATTCCTGGCGATTGGCGGTAATACCGTTGACTCCGCGCATATTTATTGTGGCGGGCAAAGTGAAGAAGTGCTCGGACGTTATATGCAGGAACGGGGTAACCGTAACGAGATCGTTATTTTGACCAAAGGTGCGCATCATGACCAGAACGGCCCACGTGTTAATGCTGATGCTATCCGCAGTGACCTTCTTACCAGTCTGGAGCGGCTTCAAACGGAACATGTGGAGCTCTATGCCCTGCATCGGGATGATCCAAACATCCCTGTTGGCGCGATTCTCGAAGCGTTGAATGAACATATTGAATCCGGCAAAATCGGCGCGATCGGAGCCTCCAACTGGACCTGGCAGCGGCTGGAGGAAGCTAACGCATATGCTGCTGCTAACGGTCTGAAAGGTTTTACATTCAGCAGTCCGAATCTCAGTCTCGCCAAAGCGAACGAACCGTTCTGGGCCGGCTGTGTATCGGCAGACGAAGAAACACTGGCATGGCATGAACGCACTAAGCTTCCTTTGCTGTCCTGGTCATCCCAGGCTCGTGGCTTCTTTACCGGACGATTCACACCTGAAGTTCGGGACAATGAAGATCTGGTTCGTGTGTTTTACAGTGACGGTAACTGGGAACGTTTGCACCGTGCTGAACAATTGGCCGAGTCGAAAAAGACTTCCCCCATCCAGATTGCTCTCGCTTATGTATTGAATCAGCCGTTTCCAACCTGTGCGTTGATAGGTGCCCAGAATCAGGCAGAATTGCTCTCCTGTGACGAAGGATCACGTATCACCCTATCTCCTGAAGAAGTAGCATGGCTGGATCTCGGCAGTGATGTGAAGCCTAGTATCTAATACAGATATATACGCTTTGAATCAAGTTTAAAGATTAAGGGACTGACTCTTCCGCGATATAGCGGAGTAGTCAGTCCTTTTTGGAATGCCAGCTAACCATTCAACCATTGTAGCCATGCCGCAGGCAGGATCAATAATCGCTTTTCGCTAGGACCAGCATATCGCCAAACTTCGGGTCCAGACTTGTCCTCTATTGCGGATTCTACCAATCTGGATGCCATGAAAAAGTAATAAAAAGAGACTACCCACCAGAAATATTTCTCTGGAGGTAAGCCCCTTTTTAATATGAGATAGTCACACTAATTAAAGTAATGACGATGATATCGTTACGATTACAGCTTCACGATCTGACCAGTCTTCTCGGATTCAAATGCTGCCAGAATCACTTGCAGGGAACGCAGACCTTCTTCACCGGAAATGCTTGGAGGTGTTTGCGTTACAATCGACTCCACAAAAGCGTCAATAACGCCGCTTGGTACTTGTTTCTCGTTGGTAGACATTGCGCCAACTTTGTATGTTTCAACCGTACCGTTAGTCAGCTCAACGATAACCTCGTCTCCTTCTACCGTTCCGATCTTCATCACACCATTTTCACACCACAGAACCGTACTGTTATCTCCTGCTCTGTATTGTGTCCAGCTCGCTACCAGCGTACCGATTGCACCGCTCTTCATGCGAAGCAGGCAAGTTGCGTTATCGTCCACTTTGGTATTTTCCTTGTGCAGTGTGCTGATGAAACCAGCAACTTCGGATACTTCATCATCCAGCAAATAACGGATAAAGTCCGATTTGTGCACGCCCAGGTCACCCATGGCTCCCATAATCGCTTCTTCTTTGCGGAAGAACCAGCTTTCTGCACCGTCTACGCTCCAGCCTTCCGGACCTGGATGACCAAAGGAAGTACGGAAATTCAGGACTTTACCGAGTTTGCCGGAGTCCAGAATTTCTTTGGCTTTTACGTGTGGAGGCATCAAACGTTGGTTGTGTCCAACCATCAGATACACACCGTTTTTCTTGGCAGCTTCAATCATTTGCTCGCCTTCTTCGGTTGTAACCGCCATCGGTTTTTCCACCAGTACATGCTTACCGGCATTTGCAGCAGCAATGGCCATCGAGGCATGCAGGTAGTTCGGCGTACAAACGCTGACTGCATCCACTTCTTCGCTTGCAAGCAATTCTTCGTAGCTAGAGTAAGCTTTACCGCCGTAAGTTTCGGCCATCTTCTCCGCACGCTCCACGATCGGATCGGCAAAAGCGACAAGTTCTACGTTCTCATTGGCAGCGTACTCTGGAATATGTCTGCGCTCGGCAATGGCTCCACAGCCGAATACAGCAACTTTAATTTTACTCATGTACAAATGTCTCCTTTGACAAATAAATTAGAATTGGTTCAAGTAATTCTGCTTCAGCCAGTTATGGCTGTTGGCTACGCTTTCAAGCGGTGGATTCTGGCAAACGTCCTGTTCCACGATCAGCCATTCTACACCTGCACTTGTAGCCGCTTCAATAACAGCTGGCAGATTAACCGAACCTTGTCCCAGTTCCAATGTCTTCATCTGGCCCTGTTCGTCTTTGCTGAAGTCTTTCAAGTGCAGCAACGGCAGACGACCTGCATATTTGTTGATATACTCAATCGGATTTTGTCCGGCAAATTGTACCCAACATACGTCCATTTCCACTTGAACCGCTTCAGGTGTCGTTTGAACAAACATCGCATCAAAGGCATTTTCGTCGCCAACCTGACCGTGGAATTCAAAATCATGGTTATGATAACCGAAGATCAGACCTTGTTTGGTCGCTTCTGCACCGTATTGTTGCAATTCGTTGAACAGTTTGGTCCAGCCTTCTGCATTCTCTGGACGATCTTCAGGCATCAGGTAAGGGCAGATCATATATTGAGCCCCAATTGTTTTGAGGTAGTCGATTTGTTGTTGCAAATCTTCACGCATGGCATGTAATGAAACGTGACTGCTGAAACCTTTCAGTCCAAGCTCATCCAATAGCGCTTTCATTTCTTCGGCAGGAATGTCACCATATCCGGCGAATTCGACACCTTCATAACCAAGCTCTGCTACCTTGCGCAAAGTTCCACGGAAATCTGCTGCAGTTTCATCACGGAGTGTAAACAATTGCAAACCAATATTAAGTTTTTTCATAATAGATGCACCTCTGCTCTCAAATTTGCTTTCATTGCTCTATCTGGTATCATCCTAACGCAAAACAGGCTAGAATGAACATATACAATATCGTCAGAACATGAACTATCTGATCAAATTTTTAAATTTGGAGGATTACATCTTTTGGAAACCTCAGTACTGATCTGTGACTATTCCTATCACTATAAGGCGTTTAACCATAATATGAAGGGCGAGTTGCAGACTTATCTGTTCCGTCTGCAAACCGAAGGCTCTTGCAAGGTATATGTGCAGGATGAAGAATTTAAGATGACTGGCGGCGATTTATTACTGCTTAAACCCGGAGATGACTATCATCTCGTGGTAGAAGAACCTCATAAGGAGGGCAGGTTATCCAGCGGAGACTATTATTTGTTCTGTGAAGGGGAATGGATTGATAGCTGGTGGAAGCGTCACCATCGATCCACGGTGAGCCACATCGGGCTGGATGATAAATTGGTCAGTCTCTGGCGCAGTATGCTCCTGGAGAAACGTCGTGGACCGCTGGAGGAAAATATAGAACTGAGTGATGCACTGCTGCGCGGTTTGTGTCTGTATATCGATCGGGCCATCAAGGAGAATATCCAGACGGATCGTTCTGTTTCCTCGACACTGAAGCTGAAACGATTCATTGAAGAGCATGCTACCGTCACCTTCAAACTCGAAGAAGCCGCCCGCTACGCAGGACTAAGCCTGTCTCGTGCGGTGCGATTGTTCAAGGAGCACTATGGCCAAACAATGATCCAGTATGCGATTGAGATTCGGCTGAACGCTGCCTTAGAGCGTATGAAGTACAGTGATATGACTCTAGAGCATATTGCCGAAACATGCGGTTTTGCAAGCTATTCCTATTTTCACCGGGTATTCCGATCCCACTTTGGAATGTCCCCAGCTGAATATCTCAAATCCCAGGCTCATCAATCCATTGATCTGGAGCATTTATAAGTGTAGTTGTGGCTCGATCCTCTTCCTTCTTCATAATGAAAGCAGCTGATTTTCAATCGGCTGCTTTCTTTCAAAAAAACCTCTTGTAGTTCCCATGACTTCACGAAAACAAACCTGTATAGTTAAAATATAGTATTCTTACAGATTCATACATAGGTCAATCTTATACTATACCACTCTATTATCTGGAGAGATTTCAATGGAAACAAAACGTAAAATCTTAATTATCGAAGACGAACATGATATTTCGCGCATTTTGCGAGACTATTTGACCAAAAATCAGTATGAAGCCGCAGTGGCCAGCAATGGACAAGACGGGTTGAAAATGATGGACATGTTGCAGCCGGATTATATTATTCTGGACATCATGCTTCCGGATATGGACGGGATCGATGTATGCCGGGAAATTCGCCGGAGAAATAACATTCCCATTCTCATATTGAGTGCACGGGGCAGTGATACAGACAAGGTGCTCGGTCTGGGATTCGGGGCGGATGACTATATGACCAAACCCTTCTCGCTGAGCGAATTACTCGCACGAATTAATGCCCACTTTAGACGATATGACAGTATAGCTTTAGCGAGCGAGCGGGACAGAACACATATGCTACGTCTGGCTAACCTGGAAATTGACAAGAAAGCCTATAAAGTCACCCTAGACGGTAAAGAGGTTTCTCTCTCCGCCAAGGAATTCGAGCTGCTGCATTATCTGGCGAGCAACAAAAATCAGGTCTTCTCCAAGTCCCAATTGCTCGATGCGATCTGGGGATATGCTGCATACGGGGATGAAAATACGGTTACCGTGTATATTCGCAGACTGAGAGAAAAAATTGAGACGGACCCCTCCCATCCGTCTGTTCTAAAGACCGTCTGGGGCGTTGGATACAAATTCAATCATGAATAGGCAAAGATTGGAGGAGGCAACATGTCACTGAACACCTGGTCCGCACGATGGCTTAGAACGTCATTCATCCTCCTGTTTATTCTGATCGGATCCAGTCTGGTTCTATTTCTTAATTTGCTTGAAAACCGAAATTTGACTGATTCTAAACTGTCCATCCAGCAAGTTCGTCTCCGGGTTAACCCCGTCCTGCTCAACCTGGAGCAGAACAATCATCTACTGCAGGAACCAAGAGTTCGAGATAACCTTCTTTCCATCGTAAAGGAAAACGGGGTCGAGCTGTCCTATATCGGATTGGATGGGACTATATTGCTGTCCTCTTCTCCCACCTCCGAAGGAAAACAAGTCAATCTGCGATCAGCCCTGCATTATGATCTGAATCATGCCGTACAGGCCACGAACGGAAACGTTTCGCTTAACATCGCTTTCCCTGTTATGGCTGGTCCCGAAGGAAGCCAGATTGGCAATGCCATCTTCACGATCCCTAAGGCAATGGTTATGGTCAAAGAAACTGTGATATTCCCTTTCTTTATTTTGGGCGCGCTCTTGGTCACTTCCATGATTCTTGGCATTTATCTGGTGTTGATGAAGAGAAAATTTAAGACACAGCTGCTCTCCCCCATTCATCAGTTGAAGCAACATGCCGAATTCATTCTCAAAGGAAAATATAGTGAACCGATACAGTGTAACCGCATGGATGAGATGAGCGAACTATACGCCATGTTTGATCTGATGCGTACAGAAATCATGCATTTAAGCGAACTTCGTATCCGGCAGGAAACTGCGCAAAAAGAACTCATTACCAATATTTCTCATGATATCAAAACACCGATTACAACAGTAAAAGCCTACATAGAAGCTATTCTGGAAGGAATATGCTCCGATAAAGAAACTCTGATGGAGTATATGAAAGTCATGCAGACCAATACGGACAAAACAGCCCGTCTTGTCGAGGACCTGCTTGTTCATGCATTGCAGGAGCTGGGGCAGATTTCTGTGGAGCCTTATGAAGTATATAGCAGCCCCGCCTTTGAGCGTATGTTACAACCGATTGGACATGTTGTTCTAACCAGTGGAATGATCTATGAAGCACCCAAAAACATTCCAAATGTATTAATCCAGATGGACCCTATTCGAATTGAACAAGTCATTTCCAATCTAGTCTCAAACGCTCTTAAGCATACTTCTCCGGGAGACGCCATTCGTATAAATGTAGAGCTGGAAGCCGACCAACTCAATGTTACAATCGCTGATTTAGGTCAGGGAATACGTGCACAGGACATGCCCTTTGTTTTTGAACGTTATTTTAAAGGCCAGACTTCCTGGTCAAACAGAAACGCTCACGAAGGGACAGGCCTAGGTTTGTCTATCTGCAAAAGCATTATTGAGGCGCACGGAGGACATATCTCCTTTTCAAGCAAAGAAGGACAGGGTACAATCTTTCAGTTTAATCTCCCGATCTGCTGAGCGAATAAGAGACCCAGTCTGGCCATATGGTGCCTGTAATACTTTATTCATAATTTGATAAGGCTTCATCAATATCCCTCCTTTAGAATGAACCCTATATTACAATCGGGAGTGATCATACGTGGCGAAAAAAACCATCATTCGTGCACAGAATCTGTGCAAGACGTACAATACAGGCAGTGAACAATATCATGCCATTCGCAACGTCGATCTTGATATTTATGAAGGAGACTTCACGGTCATTATGGGTAATTCTGGATCCGGCAAATCAACCTTGTTGTATCTAATGAGCGGGCTTGACCATGTGACGGCTGGCGAAGTCTATTTCCAGAATCAACGTATTGATTCCTATAGTGAACGGGAAATGTCCGACTTCCGTATTCGCAGGATCGGATATATCTATCAGAGCATCAACCTGGTCCCCGACCTTTCTATTAAAGAAAATATCGCTTTGCCGGGGTATATTGCCGGAACTAAGAAAAACGAAGTACAAACAAGAACCGCTCAACTAATGAATGCCATGGATATTGACGGTCAGCGTAATCGACTTCCTTCTCAAACTTCGGGAGGCCAGCAGCAAAGAGCTGCCATTGCACGTGCTCTCATCAATTCTCCTGATATCCTCTTTGCAGATGAACCTACTGGAAGCTTGAATTATGAACATGGAAATGCCGTGTTGGATATCCTGACGGATATCAATCGAAAAGGACAATCCGTTGTCATGGTTACACATGATATCAAGGCAGCCTGTCGGGCAGATCGGCTTATTTTCATCCGAGATGGCAAGGTGGGTGGTATTATGAAGTTTGATAAATATGACGAACATCAGATCCAGGATCGGGAATCGATGGTTTTCGCTTTTGTGTCGGGGAAGGAGTAATCTATGGCTGCCGTGCTGAAACTGAGCCTCTCCTACCTGAGCAGAAGTAAAGTCCAAAACCTGTTCATCGCTCTGCTGATTCTTCTTTCTACACTCCTTGTATCTACGGCGGTCATCATCCTGACCAACACAGGTAATCAATTTAAAGATATGCATGATCAAACCAATGGATCTCACCAAATTCTGACGTTTGAGAAAGGGTTGAATGATCCCAACGATGTACATCAATGGTGGGCTGCTCAGGAAGGAATCGAAGTATCTCCATTACTGACCTATCGCACATTGTCAGGCATCGCCTTTAAGGGTACGGATATTCCCAACGTTTATCTTTACATGCTTAACACCCCTCCACCCCCATGGGGTGTGGATGAACTCATTTTTCTAAACGAAACTTCAAGCGCTCTTCCCGAGCAAGGTACGGTCTGGATTCCCACTTCATTGGCGAATGCCTACAATATCTCGGCAGGAGATACAATAGGTTTCAAGACAGGTTCCGGCACACTTGATCTGAGGGTATCCGGCATTGTGGTCGATGTGCCATATGGAGCCCCCTTCACCAACACAGCACGAGTATGGATGAATCCCACAGATTATCAAACTGATTTCGATTCAATCGCGGGTAAAGACACTTATATGATGGGCATCCATTTCGACGATTACAGCACCAATTCAAGCCATTGGGAACGTTATGCGAGCGAGATGGGCACTCCTTTCCTGGAAACCAAGATGGAATTCGAGAGCATCTCCTCTTTCTATCTGATCATCAACCAGATTATTGGATTCATCATGATATTCCTAGGTATTATTATGCTTGTAATCGCCCTTATTACCATCGGCTTTACGATTTCGGATGCCATTCTGGCCAACTATAAAACGATCGGCATTCTCAAATCCCTGGGCCTCACTTCAAGCAGAACCATAGGTACATATGTTATTCAGTACTCTTTACTATCCGTTGTTGCCATTCTCCCAGGCCTCGCACTGAGTGTGGTAATATCCAAATTTATCATTAATATCTCCGTGTCTTCCCTTCAGGTAGGCAATCGTCATATTGCGATCAACGGAATTAGTGAAGCCATGTTAGTAGGTGTGTCTCAGTTTGTACTAGTGATATTGTTCGTCGTTCTGTATGCCAAGAAAGCACGCAGCATCCAGCCGGTGCAGGCCATCCGCTATGGAATGTCAGAGGCGGATAATACCCGTATAGCAAACCGAATAAATTCGCCATTAGGTAACTGGGTCGGTTTTGCGCGATTGCCTGTAGCCGTGGTCATCGGAATCCGCAATTTGATCAAGAACACCAGAAGTTCTGTTTTGATGCTGCTGCTGACCACAATGGCTTCCTCCGTACTGGTGCTGGGGTATGTTCTATTGACCAGCATCACTGGAATTTATCAGACTGCCGCCCAATGGGGGTATGACACTGCCAATATCGCAGCTGTAGTTGTTAACAAAAATACATTTCCCCAGGCTGAGCTGAAGCAAGCGTTAGGAAAGGATTTGAGGATTAGAAATGTGGGTTGGCAAGGAAACATTACCGGAGTAGTTAGTCCGGAGTCTTCATCAGAAATGCAAGGCCAATCCACCAGCCTATATCTGAGTGTACTCGACGGAAGTTATCAGGAGTTTGGGTTTGAGACGCTAAAAGGAGATAATCCTCGTCAAGCGAATGAAGTTGCCATTGGTGTAAGTGTCGCTAAGACATTAAATAAAGAACTCGGTGACCTCATAGATCTTTACATTGAGGGAGAAAAACGCACATTCATCATCACCGGAATCTATCAGGCGATCGCGAACATGTCCGTATCAGGGCGGATTACCATCGATGCCATGAGAACGGTGAACCCTTCTTACGGTGATTTCGATGCCATTTTCATCAACTTAAAAGATCCAGCGCAAGCAGATACGATTGCAGGGGAATTAAATGAGCAATTCAAAGCTTCCGCTTCAGTCGTAACCCAAAAGACACTGCTCGATTCGGTCTATGCAGAAGCCGCTGACATCCTCATCTATCCCATGAGCTTGATTGGGCTATTGTTTATCCTTGCTACATTCATCATTATTTTCAGTACCTGCCGAATCAGTATCCGTAAAGAGAGCAGAACGTACGGAATCTACAAATCCATTGGCATGACCTCCCGTCGTATTCGATTGTCGGTTGCCATGGGAATAACGATTTTGTCTGCCATTGGAGCGATACTGGGTACCGCAGTAGGTGTGTATGTACTACCTATGCTACTTGAGACGGTCCTTTCTGGATATGGCATCGTACATCTTCCGCTTATTTTAAATTGGGGAGGCATTATTCTGTTCGCTTGCCTAAGCATTGGCGCAGCAGCTCTTGGCTCCTGGTTCTCATCAAGAATTATTCGTGAAGCATCCCCACGTATGTTGGTCATTGAATAACGTAGGCAAAAGAATAACATTCCAAGAGGGGGAATTCGGACTTCCCCCTCATTTTTTTAATCCGTCGATGAACCGGAATCTTTAATATTCAACTTCACATCATATGTCACAGGAATTTGACTAAACGTTTCATCCCAATCTTTTTTCACTTTTTTCCACACCTTCGGATATTTGATCCGTAACTGCTCTCCGAATCCGGCTACTTCCACCCGATAGGTGTTCTGCATTTTGCTCATCACCTGCTGTATTTGTTCTTTGACCGTATCAGCAAACTGTACCTCCAGATCCTGAATGTACTTATCCGTTGAAGGGATCTCTGGAGAACTCCAATCTTCCATGAGTTGGCCCTCTGATTCAATCTTTACATGAAAAGAAATGTTATTGCCTTGGATTATTGGAGTAATCTTACTCTTGGTAGACTTGATTTCATACGTTACCGTATGTCCCTTAGGATGAGCGTACGATTTCACAGCTCCTTCTTGGGCCTCCCCTGTGATCCAGGACAATCCTTCAACCTCAATTTGGTTAAAGGAGCCGATCCACTTTTTCGTTTCTCCTTTATAGATCTCTGCCCCTGAAAATTTATGTTCCCCCTCAGCTGTAAGGACATTCTGCAGCAAAAAGCTTGCTCCTGATTGCATCTTCCCGTCAAGTTTCGCAAGAGATACAGGTGGAAGGATCTTATTGGAACGGTAGGAGTTAGCCACCACTCCCTTTAAATAAAAGGCTGGGATTTCCCCAGGCTCTATGGAGCTAAGAGCTTCTAGGGCTGTTCCATGGCTCACCAGAACAAGGGAACTGGGACGGATATCATTATCTCGCAAAATAAAATCAAGCAGCTGCTCCAGGCTATATTTCTTGGTCAACTCATGGGAAACAACAATGACTTTTAAATGATGACCAATGAGCGGACGGTCTCTTCTTAGAGCAAACTGACGAAAGATCTGAAACAGGGAATCTCCGGTTAAACTTTCATTCAAAAAAGACTGCCCCACGGAAGCACCGGCACTTTTTTGAGTTTCCTGTTTGGGCCCAATCCGTGGAACGATCTGTACTGTAGCTGTAAAATTGTTATTTTTGGGATAATGACCTCCTTGTTCATTAATACTCTTTTCAAATTTTGATTCATCAGCTACGTCCAATCCTAAACCCACATAAACACTTAGATCCTCGATTTCTTTACTGCTCCAACACCCTGAAGTAAACACTAGCAGCAACAACGTAAACAAAATGGTTAATTGCCTTCTGAACCTGCTCAATTGTACTTTCCTCCTTTTTTTCGGATCATACTCAACAGCAGAAGCAAAAGTGGTAAAATACCAAACAAATAAATGGAAACATTTCCGACAGCATCGCCTAGCTTAAACGTGTCGTTCGCATTCTCTGGTAGCATAGCAATGATATAAATAATGGGAAGCAAAATGATCATAAATGGCAGAAGCTTTTTCTTGAACAATTGTGAACATCCGAGAGAAGCAGCGTAATGGGTAATGGTAGAAGTAGAGAAAATCTGCATAATCCAGATAACCAGCAACAAGGATTCGAATCGTTCAAAGACCAAACCTTCAATTTCAAAGCTGCGCATTAAGTCAAGGGTTGGCCACGTTCTTGTTTTCATACCTTCAATGGATAAGCTGCCAATGACCATAACCAAGGTGATCAAGTAGATGCCCATAGGAATAAGGATTCCCCAGACCATTGCCTTCTTTCCCTTTTCCGGATTTCTCATAAAAGCCATAACTACAAACATGATTTCATAACCTGTATACGCAAGAGTCGTAGGCTTAAGTCCTTTAATAACAGGCATAATCCCCTCTCCCAGCACAGGTCTCAAATTATTGATTTCAAACAGATCGCTGCTCAGAAAAATGGCCAGCACAAAAAGAATTAGCGTAATGGGCAAAATGATCTCATACAAGCGAGCCATGGAGTTGACACCGCCTGAGATCAGATAAAATCCGACCCACATAAACACCATGACAATGGCCCACACCGGAGTTCCCTCCAATAAATATAATCCGGTGACATCAGCCATCACCCTGATTTCAAAAGCAGAGATGATAATGAAATAGACGATGATCGTAACTCCCAGAACATAAGCAATCCATTTTCCTGTAATTTCCTCAGTGAATTGGAAAACGGTCTTCCCTGGAAATCGTCGGCACAGAGTCACCAGGATTATACCCATCAACATAACTAACAGACCGGACAATATTATTGAAATCCATACGTCAGGCGTACCGGCAGCCGTCACCGTGGTTCGAGGAAGTGTGAGAATTCCTGCACCTAACATGTAATTAATGATAAAGATTGCGGCTTGAACTGTCGTCAGTTGGTCCTGTTTACGATTCATGGTTCACCTCCTGAATATCCATATGTCTACTTTTTGCGATCAGGGTCTTTCGGATGCATCATACTTGGACGCTGCTTCATCATTCCTAACGGTGCTCGAATAAAGAAATCTTTCCAATCCGACAGGCTGTAAGGCACAGCCGGAGTGACATAAGGTACTCCAAAGCTCTTTAACCGAACCAGATGACTGCAGAGCAACAAGAAAAACATGACTACCCCAAACAATCCATAGATCGCTGCACTGAACATTCCTATAAAGCGTAATATGCGCAGCGTTATCCCGGCACTATATGTAGGGATTGCGAACGAAGAAATGGCAGTAACTGCTACAACAATAACCAGAAACGGACTGACAATTCCGGCCTGTACTGCGGCATCCCCAATAATCAAACCACCTACGATGCCCATCGCCGGTCCAATTGGCTTGGGCAGACGAATGCCTGCTTCCCGCAAAATTTCAATGGAAGTTTCCATAATCAATGCCTCAATAATAGACGGGAAAGGCACACCTTGTCTGGTCTGAATAATGGTTAAAGCCAGCTTGGTCGGAATAAGACCCGGATGGAACGAGATAAAGGAGATATATAAAGCTGGTCCGAGCAGGGCAATCGTGGCCGCCAAGAAACGAAGCATACGCAGAAACGTCCCCGGAATCCAGCGCTCGTAATAATCTTCGGGAGATTGAAGCAGCATGCTGAAGGTCGACGGCACTATTAATGCAAATGGTGTTCCATCCAGTAAAATAGCTACACGTCCCTCTAACAACCCACTGACTACACGGTCGGGTCTCTCTGTATTCTGAACCTGTTGGAAAGGGCTCAGCTCATCATCTTCAATCAGTTGTTCCACATAACCGGATTCCAGCATGATATCCATGTCAAGGTTCTGGACTCGTTTTTCCACCTCGCTGACAAGATCGGCATTGGCAATATCTTCAATATACGCAATAACCAGATCTCTCTTGACCCTAGTGCCCACCTGATGTTTGGTCATAAACAAGGCATTGTTGCCTCCGAATTGCCGTAGTATTCCGGTATTATCGCTTAACCGCTCGGTAAAACCGATTCTTGGCCCGCGAAGCAGTGCCTCCGATACCGGCTCTTCCAGACTGCGGCTTTTTCCCTTGGCTGAGCCAACAAGAAGAGCTCCAGTCATTCCTTCAATAAATAGAGCGTTTTTGCCGGTAAGAACCGCCCGCGCCGCTTGTTGCAACGTCTCCGCTTCCTGAACTTGACTAACAGGCAGCAGCTGACTTCTTACGTAAGCTTTGAGTTCATTTGCATCTCTCGGTTGTTCAAATATTCTCCGCTCTGTGTCGGGAACCCCCTTAATCATAAGGGGCGTGAACATGTGCGTATCGATCAGATCATGATCGACTAGCCCATCAACGTATATCACAGCCGCAGGCGTATTAGTTCCTCTTATCGTAAACTCCCGTATAAATACATCCGCATTCTGACCAAACGTTGCTTTTACACTAATCAGATCCTTAGCATAATCCCCGGTAAGCTGTATATTTGCGTAACTTCCAGTCTCTTCGTTTGAAGAAGAATTGGTCGATGCATCCTGATTTTGTTGATCTTTATTGGAAAAGGTCCCTTTCTTTAAGGATGATCGCAACCACTGGTACCCTTTCATATACAAAATCGGCAACAAAAACAATAAAAAGGCCTGTCCCCAAATAGGCCACTCCGGCAAATAAGAAAGTATTTTCGACCACATCCGGATCACCCCATTATCTAGACTTTCTTGGTAACATTGAGTATTGTTTCCCTGATTGCTCACAATAATTCCCGGTTTTTTCACAACAAAAAAAGCAGATGCCTCTATTGGCACCCGCTTCCCTACAGGGTTATGGAGTTTACCTTGTCTATACGATTTTGGTTACGTGCTGTGCCTTCTCATCCAGTAGATGTGCAGATGACGCGATGGTAGTAAAATCATTCAAAGCTACCTCGATCTGCTGCTGACTTCGCTCCACATATCCTTCAACCTTCTGTGTTCCGCCAGAAATGTTCGTAATCTCTTTCGTTATCCCATTCACACTATCCCGAATCTCATTAATGGAATTTTCGACCATGGCCGATAGTTTGCGTACTTCCTTGGCTACCACATCGAACCCGCGCCCATATTCGCCTGCATGTGCCGCTTCAATCGCAGCGTTCAGGGCCAAAAGCTGGGTCTGCGACGCAATTTCGCGAATCGTTTTAACAACTCCCTGGATAGAACGTGCCTGTTCTCGCAAATGGTTCAGTGTCGCTCGGTTGTGGGCGGAAACTTCAGATATATACGTGATACTGGACATCAGCTCACGGCTTCGCTCAATGCCGATATCAGCATGTTCGTTCAGATCATGTGACATCTTCTTCAGTTCGTTAACTACAGCTGAAATATTATTCTGACGGCTTGTAATGTTGGTAGCTATTTTGGACACACCCAATATATTCTGATTCAACTCATCATAGACGGGCATATATGTCGCCTCAAGCCATACGGGATTTCCCTTTGCATCCTTGCGTTCAACCTTGTCCTGGAAGCTGGTACCGTTAAATATACTGCTCCAAAACGCGTTATAGTCGGGGCTTTTCACGAATTCGTCGAAACAAAATTGCTCATGCTGCATGCCGTACATCTCAGCTACCGTATAGCCCATCGTCTGGGCAAAAACTTCATTCACATACGTAACCCGGCGATCCATATCGAATCGAATGATAGCCAGACTTTTCTCCATGGCCTTAATGACCAGCGCATCGGTGACAACATCTTTTTTTTCCACATCTAATATAGGCAAAGCGATCCCCACTCCCTGACTTCTTCCCATGATTAAACCGTTCTCATTCTGGCAGTTCCTGTTATAGTGCAATTATGTATCCAACTGAATAGAGACGACTCTATTATTGTATACTCCAATTGCAGTCAATTGGATCACTCCCAAATCAATTTCTAACAATTCGGTTTCGACTTTTTATACCCAATAAACTAACTGTCTAAACATTATAATTGATGAGCAAATGCTAACACAAAAAGGGGCGGATTAACCGCCCCTAATTATGGGATAACATTCCATAGTTTTGATGTTATCAGTAGTCATCTCTGTGCATTAAGCTACCTATTTCATCCTTCAGCCTCGCGGCAATTTGTCTGCGTACCGACTGCGCAGATCAGCCAGCCGTTCCAGCTTGGACAGCGCACGGTCCTTCTGCATCAATCCCACCGCCAGCACCAGCTGCTCCATTAACAGGAGCGGAGTAACCATGGAATGAAATTCGCCAAGCTCCCCTCTGCTGACGTAAAAAGATACCTCCGTCGCCAAGCCATATAACAAGTCTTCCCGATCTGTTACAAGTACGGCTTTGCTGCCTGTATCTCTGGCATAATCCAGAATGACTTCTGCTTCAGGCAAGAGTCTTGTAAAACACATCAGCAGCACAACATCCTCCCGTTGCACGTGCATCAGTGATTCCAATAATTCATGACCACCTCCGGCGAGGTGGATGACCGTCAATCCGAATCGGGACAGCCGAAAGGACAATAATTCCGCCAAACCAGCGGAGGGCCCTGGAGCATATACATATGCTCTTCGTGCTTCTGCAAGGATGGCTGCTGCGTGCTCCAGATCTCCCTGCTTCATATGAGACAACGTCTCCTGCAAATGGCTGACAGAGGCCTCCAGTAACTGAACGGGAAGGCTGTCCGTATCCATGCGGGATATGGTTTTATTTAATTTGAGGGCAGGTGTAGTGTCTTCGGATGTACGAAGCCGGATTTTGAACGCTTTGGCATTGTCATATCCAACCGCACGCCAGAAACGGGATACGGTCGCAATACTGACCCCCAGCCTGTCGGCAATCTCCTGTTCCGTCATGAACAGAATCTCTTCCGGATTACGTTCAACAAAATCAGCAATTTTCAGATGGCCTGGTGACAGCTGTTCTTTATGAGTAAACAAATTCATTCCGTATGCACTCCTTTTCTATATAAATTGAACTAAAGAATAATTACACTTGCCACTTCGATGTTGGATTCCATTTTTTCAAAGGGGAAAATCCGGGGATAAAGGCGAGGTGTATGCTTCCGATGTAGCTTTCTTTCAGAAAGCTTTTAGCTCCGCTTCTTCAGGTTATTTCTGTCCTCTACGTTCTCGTGTAAATGTTTAATTCAATTTATATAGCTCTGCACTCAGTATATCAGTTGAGAGAATAAGAAGTGGTTTATGTATGTAATATTTTTTTCATTAATTTTATAATGTGTAATAAAAATTACATTCGATTTACAAATCTCTTCTTTCCCGTTAATACTCTGCCCCTAGACTGTGGCTATGATGATCACCAACTTTCAGGGAGGTATGTATCGATGAAGAAGATGACTGAGCGTTATACGCTGACGTCTTCACAGAAAATGATGGTGTTTGTTCTTTCCATGTCACTGTACGGCTTGTCCAACATGTTCACAGAGCTTATTCCCAAGCTCCAGCTTGGACCGATTGAATTGTCTGTTGAATACTTTGCCTTCATTCCGTTAACCCTTTGCATTTTGTTCCATCCCTTGATTGCTGCCCTTGGTGCGGCTCTTGGCGAAGTGATCTTCGGTGAGCTGATGCTGGGGCAATTCGGCGGACTGGGCGAGCTGGAGAAATTCATTACCTTTTCCTTTGCCATGTATGTCGCAGGACGTATGGTCAGTGATCCTCGCAATCGCAGACAGGTTGGAGTCGCAGCTATGACAGGAGTCATCATTCATCAGTTCCTCAGTTCGCTGGTCGATATCGGTAAAGTGTGGATCGGTGTGGAGCAGCTGGAAGCAGTCCCTGGACTTGCGGAAAGCGTTGTACTGATCGAAGGGGTTGGCTTTCTAAATGACGTACTGTTCTCAGGTATCCTGTTCGCTCTGCTGCCTACGCTGTATCTCGTACCCCTGCTCTACGGCAAAATTGAACCGCTGCTCGGTATCAAACCTCGTAATCCAGGGATGAAATATGAAAGCATCGGCTTCTTCCGTCCGAAACTGGTCCTGATCGGTGTACTGCTGCTTGCGCTCGCCTTTGGTGCGGAATCCCTGTCCGAAATGGACATCAACTTCGCTGTTTGGGAGACGGACTATGCAGATCAATATGGTTCGGCTTCAATATGGATTAGTATCGGGGCTGCTGCATTGGTTGCCGTGGTGACATTACTGATCATGCGTGCTAAACGGAGCAAAAACAAAACGGTACCAGGTACGGAGAACCGCCCTTATGCATAATGAAATGTCTTCATCTACTTCTGTTTCTGCATCGAATGCCGCAATTTCCATTCAAAATGTCATCTTTACGTATCCTGGCTCGGAAGAGCCTGTCCTGAACGGAGCTTCGCTTGAACTCCCACGAGGCAGTTTTACAGCCATTATCGGGGGCAACGGTTGCGGCAAATCCACCTTGTGCAAGTTGTTCAATGGCCTCATCCCTCAATTCTACACAGGAGACTTCTCCGGTGAAGTCCATGTACTTGGCACGCCTGCCGAAGGCCGAAGTGTTGCAGACCTGTCCAGAAAGATCGGTTACGTCTATCAGGATTTCGATAACCAGCTCGTGCGGCCCACCGTCTTGGACGAGGCTTGCTTTGCACCACTCAATTACGGACTGCCCAACTATCGGGAGCTCGGTGAACGCGCACTTGCCATGTGTGGCCTGGATGCCATCCATAACCGATACATCTGGGAATTGAGTGGTGGGCAGAAACATCTGCTCGCTCTGGCCGGAGCTCTGTCGCTCGACCCGGATATCCTGATCGTGGATGAACCTGTCTCACAGCTTGACCCGCAGCATGCAAAACTCATCTATGAGTGCCTTTCGAGATTGAATACGGAATATGCCAAGACGATTATCGTCATCGAACACCATACTGAATTTATCGCCGACTTTTGCGCGGATGTGGTACTGATGGACAAAGGTCGGGTCTTGTGGAATCTTCCTGTTAGGGAAGGTTTGAATCGCATTGCGGATCTGGAGCGGCTTGGCATTCAGCCTCCTGAGGTGACACGTGCGGCTATTCAGGCTGCGGAGATATCGCAGGGACAAAAAACAAATGCTGACCCCTCAGGTTCAGGACAACGCTTCCCGATTACTGTGGAAGAAGCAAAAGTTTATTTTGCCGAGCATTACCCATCCATTCCATCCGGCTCTTTGCAAAATGAACCTTCATCCTATTCGATCTTGGCACACGACGTTCCCAATCTGATGGTGAATTCCGAGCGCCTAACGATTGCCTCCGCTGCTGAACCGTTGATCCCTATTGTACAGTTTCATCAAACCCGGCTCCGTTACAGAGGACTGGGCAAAAAAGAACATGAAGTCATTCGTGGTGTTAATATTTCACTCCATAAAGGAGAACGGATTGCCTTGATTGGCAATAATGGTGCCGGCAAATCCTCCTTGCTGAAACTGATGGCTGGCATTAGTCTGCCCCAGGAAGGCAGTGTCAGTGTTCTGGGTGAAGTTACGCACCGTTCCTCTTTGGAGCAGTTGGCGGGTAAGGTCGCCTATATTTTTCAGAACTCTTCCGAAATGTTTATCGAAGACAGTGTCCGCAAGGAAGTTGCCTATTTCCTGAAGAACCGTCGCATCCCGGAAGCTGACCAGCAAATTGCACATGTACTGGAGCGTTTCCGGCTTACACCGCTGAAAGAGCGGGATGCCCGGCTTCTCAGTGGTGGACAACAGCGGCGTGTCACACTTGCCATCGGTGCAGCCATGAAGCCTTCACTTATGCTGCTGGATGAGCCTACCGCCAATCTGGACCTCGCCACTCGCGAGGAACTGATCGGTGTGCTGGATGAGCTTGATCAGCATGTGCGAACAACCGTCATTGCAACGCATGACATGCAGTTGGTTACCCAATGGGCCAGTCGCGTTATCGTGCTTCACAATGGTCAGGTGGAAGCAGACGGCACACCTGCCGACGTGTTTGCCGATGAATCCCTTCTACGTCGCTCCGGACTTGCGCTTACACAGATCATGGAGCTCTCCCACCGGATGGGACTGCCGACACTTTCACCGACTACCGAGGCTTTTGTTGATAGTCTGTTGAATCAATCAATCACCAAGGAGGATGCCCGTCATGCAGCTTGTCCGCAACTGGTTTGACAAAATATCCATTGAACGCATTCAGCTTGAGCTGATGAATACCGTATATGGCAGCGGGCATGCCAGCCTGTCGCGGATTGATCCCCGTGCAATGCTGATCTGGTATCTCTTTTTTGCCATCGTTCCCTGGTTTGTTCATAACGGAACTGTGCTGCTCGGCATGTTTCTGTTGATGGTGACTACCACCATACTGTCCAGAGCCGCTCCCTTTATCATTATCATTCTCTGCCTGGGGTTGATCGGTCAGGTCGGGTGGATGTTTATCATCTCACTGTTCTTCGGTGGAAATCTGGAATCTGCATTCCCCCTGCTACTGCTTACCCTGAAGCTGTCGATCGTCTCGCTGGCGAGTATCACCGTCTTTTCGGGCATGGACCCGGAACGGATTGGCGATGGGTTGCTTGCGCTAGGCATGCCTGCGACGTTCTCTTTCAGCCTCTCTTATGCTTACCGCATATTACCGGTGCTGTTCGGTGAATTCCGCAACATCATGCTGTCCTACAGACTGCGGGGTCAGGTCCCCTCCCGGCACGGATGGCTCTATTGGCGGCTCGTTGTCTACTATATGAAGCTGTTCATTGTGTCTTTCTTCCCGCTAATGCTGGCTACCGCCAAACGTTCCCGCACAACCGTGGAAGCACTGGAGACACGCGGGTTCTCGTACGGCATGAAGCATCCCGAGTCCAAACGCCTGAAGCTGGCTCATCTGAAAATCACCTCACGTGACCTCGGATTTCTCGCCGGATCGGCAATCTATGTTGCACTGCTGTTCTGGCTCGGCGGGCATTACGAAATACTGTAATTCAACTCATTAACCATTCATGGAATAAAGGAGTGTCTTTTATGCGCATTGATCTTCATACTCACGGCAAATTATCCAAAAACTCTGATTTCTCAGTCGATTACTTCACCGAAATGGTCAGCGAAGCCAAAACCAGCGGGCTTGAAGCCCTCGCGCTTACCGAACATTTTAACACCCGCAACTTCTACGAGGTCTATGAGACGCTTGATCGTCTCTATCCATACAACGGAGAGTACTACGATGCAGATGGGCTGCGCATTTTTCCCGGTATGGAAGTGGATATTCAGGAGACAGGACATATTTTGCTGGTGGGTCAAAAAGAACATATCCTTGCCGTCCGCAGCGGCCTGGAACAATATACAGCCAAAGGTTCATTCATTCCTTTTGCCGAGTTGCTGGATTTGGCCGAAGCCTGGCCTCTGCTCAAAATTGGCGCACACCCTTTCCGCGAGTCCACCCAGTTGTATCAGTTGGACCGTGATTTGTTGGGACGCCTGGACGCCTTTGATCTGAACGCCAAGGATATGTACCAATACGGCATCGAGACGTGCCGCAGCCAGGTTGAACCATTCGCCCAGTCCCACGGTAAACCCGTCACTGCCGGAAGCGATACTCACCAGTGCCTGCAATACGGCAGTGTATTCAATGTGCTGGATCGTCCATGCGCATCGGTTGCCGAACTCAAAGAGCAGATTCTCGCTGGTACGTACAGCATCGAAATCTCCAACGATCTTCCTCTCCGTGTCAAAGCCTCCGTTATGCTTAAGAAAGTGATGAAACGTCTTGCCAAGCTGGACGCCGCCCGTTTAGAGAAAGTTTAGAGAACACTGCAACTTGTAAAGAATTCAAAATGAGCCCAAAGGATATACATCCTCCAGGCTCATGACGGATTCATTTTCACCTAATTAAAAATCATGCACCGTCACGCAAAGCTGAATTACGATTCCGAACGGATCACGTACAATTCCATACCCCGGACTAAACTCGTTTTGCTCATAAGGCACCAACACCGTAACCTGCTCATGCTGTACCAGCGAATTATACAGCTCTGTCATCGTATTCTTATCTTTCGATTGAATGCATAATGACGTGCTGTTTCCCAGCTGCCACGGTCGACCCGTATCCATTTCTTCCTCAGCAATCATCAATTTGTTTACCCCGATCTGGAGTACCGAATGTGTAATATATTCATCCTGCCCTTCAGGATACTCAAACCCCGGATTCATTTGCTTCATCTCTTTATAATTTTTCTTGAATAACACGTTAGCCCCCAGGTACTTCTCATAAAAAGCAATGGCTGCCGCAGCGTCTCCATTCATCGACAGAAACGGGATCACTTCTATATTCATCTGTATTGCCTCCTTCGTCCTATTGGATTACACTGTTTAATATAACGAAAAAAGGTGCCAATCCATGGCACCATTGAGAGGCTTTTTTTATGAAAAAATCAGAACGCATGAACCAGATGCTGCGCTTTATCAATCAAAAACAACACTTCACCCTGCAAGATCTCATGCAGGAGTTTCAGATATCCAAGAGAACCGCATTACGAGACATCGCGTCATTGGAGGAAATCGGCGCACCCATTTATGTCGAGTATGGACGTTATGGCGGGTATCGTTTGCTTCAGCAGATGCAGCTGCCACCCATTTCGTTTAATACGAGTGAGCTCCATGCCCTCTACTTTGCCATGCAGGCATTACGTAGCTTTACCAACCTGCCCTTTCAGATCTCTTTTCGCTCCATTCACGAGAAGTTTCTAAGTGCCCTATCCGAAAACCAGAGACAGGATATTGAACAAATCCAGCATCGGGTCTCTTTCCGACACACCGAGCAAATCCGGGATAGTGAGCATCTGGAGTTTCTATTGATGGCCGCTGTTCAGAATATAGTGATACAGATCACGTATCAACAACATATTCTCAGCAGTAGCAGTAACCCCGATAACAGCTCAAATCCCGACAAACCCAAGCCGAGCATACGTACCATTCAGCCAATCGCCCTCTATGCCATGAAAGGCTACTGGTATTGCCAGGCGTATGATCTCGATAAACAGGCGTACCGTGTGTTCCGATGTGACCGAATCACCTCATCCGAGGCGACAGACATCGAACCTATAACACATATTAATGAACTCAATCTACAGGATGCCCACTCGTTATGGAAACCATCAGAGAACGCCATCCCATTCAAATGTATGATCAATGAAGCAGGGGTTGAACTATTCCAGCAAGAACAGTTTCCATCCATGCAGCTCATCAACGAATCTGGAGAGATGACTCTTGTCGGATCGTATGAAGCCCATGAGCTTGGGTTCATCATTCGCTATCTCGCAAGCTTCGGCAAGTCCATCAAGATCATGGAGCCCGATACCTTAAAGGAATCCTTAAAACAACACTATCTGGATTTACTCGACCATGTTTAACTATCGCCACCAACTAACCACTTGATGTTTACGACCTCATCGCACATCGATATCAATCTTTTTTCGTCAAACTCTGGACTCTGACTTATCATGAACCGCTGGAGAGCTTTTTTTATTGCCTATCGCCAACTGAACTATGATTTGCAGCACGATAATTATAGCCAAACCATAGAACGCTTGAACAAAGCTGCCCGTGATATCACGGAGCCAGCCGATCGCCAGTGGACCAAGCGCGCCCAGAATGTAACCGCCCGATTGAGTCATGGCTGACCAGGCGCTGGCTTCCTGAGCGTTATTCGTCTCATCAATGGGCAGCATCAGAGCGATCGGAAACAGTCCCCCGGCACCAATGCCGAGTGGGATCGCGGCCAGCCATGGACTGACGGACAGGTTCAGCATTAAGACTCCTATTAGCTCCATTAACGCACATCCAACAAGCCAAAATACACGTCTTTGGTAACGGTGAACGAGCATTGGAATGAATAACGTAGACGGCAATGAAATCAACGTAAATAACGTTTGGATGCTGCCGGCAGTCTCTTTCGTGTATCCCTGGCTCTGGATCGCAGGCGCAAGCCATGCAGTCAATGAATAGAAGATCGCTGCCATCAGTCCGAAGAACAATGTCAGCACCCATGCTCGTATATTTTTCACTGGAAGAGCTTCAACGTTCACAGCAGAAATCTGCCCCGATTGTCGATCCTTTCGTGCTGACAAGGCTAATTTCATCCAGATCGGCAAAGCAATGACGGCAAGCAATGCCCACAGCGATAACGACCCCTTCCAGGAACCCCCCAGGAGATTTTGAAGGGGAACCGATAATCCAACACTAATGCTGGCCCCCACGACCATTGCTGTAGAGTAGAGCCCCACCATGGCAGCAACTCGCGTAGGGAAGTACTGCTTGATAAAGCTAGACAACAGTGGACCGGCCAATGCTATCCCTACACCGGATAGAAATGAAGTAAACATCATCAGAGGTGTTGCACCCACGAACAACCGCAATACCGTACCTAGTCCAATGAGGATTAAAGCCAAAACGATCGCGCCTTCATTCCCCCACCTCCTGCTTAGCTTTAAGGAAAATGGAGCGAATATACCCATACATAATACGGGAAGCGTGGTTAACAGACTTGCGGTAATTCCGCTAATACCCAGATCACTTTGTATGGTACTCATTAAGGGAGAAATGGATGTAATGGGTGGTCGCAAATTCAATGAAGCCAGAATAAGCGCCAGAAGAATATAAAACAGTTTCACTATGGATCACCTCATGTATGGTTATATAGTTGCATTCACTAATGATCCAGGCTGTAGATCTTTTTGTGGTGCAAGACTAGTATAGAAGTATTATAATGATTGAACAATACAATAGTTTCTATTAAAATGATTACAAAAATCAATGATTCGAGGAGATACATATGGAAATCCGTCAAATGGAGAACTTTATCGTCGTTTGTGAGGAACTCCATTTCACACGTGCAGCAGATAAAATTGGCATTTCTCAACCTACCTTGAGCCAACAGATTCGAGCGCTGGAGGATGAGTTGGGCGTTCCCTTGTTCGACCGGGTAGGCAAAAAGATTGTGATGACCCAGGCGGGAACTTTGTTCCTTGAGCATTGTGTACAAATGGTTCGCCATTTACAGAATACCCAGGATGCGTTAGCTGAATTCCGCAATGATCAGCGAGGCAAGCTGGTGATCGGTGTCCTACCGTCCGATTTGGACTACCGTCTTACTCCATTGCTCGTTAACTTTCATGCCCGTTATCCCAAGGTGAAATTAAAGGTTGTTTCTTCGATTTATGTATTGAATCAAGTGCTGGATAACGAAGTAGACATCGGCATCGAGCTCACTTCCATTTCTGATGATCGTCTTGTCCGCATTCCTTTGTGCAGCGAAGAATACGTACTCGTCGTTTCTGAGAACCACGCTTGGGCTGAACGAAATGAGATTGGAATTAAGGAACTGCGCGATATTCAGACGGTGATGTTTCCGGAAGGATTCACAGGCAGAGAACTGGTTGATGGCTATTGCCGCAAATATGGCTTTACCTTGAATACGATCATGGAGACAAGCTCGGCAACCTCTATTATTAGTCTGGTCAAAGCTAACATTGGCGGAACAGTGCTGCCATATCCACTGATCAAGGCAATGAATGAACCAACACTACGCATCATCCGAATCACGGACGATGCCCCTTACCGTCACTTTGAGATCATTCATCGGTCCGACCGTTACCTGACCCAATCTGCCAAAGCATTTATTGAGAAAACTATTGATTATTTTAATCAAGGATAAGTTCAGTGGGAGAGTGACTTGAATGCAAATAAAAGAGGTTAACTTGTTCACAGATCAAATGGAGGCCATGAAGCAGTTTTACGGTACGTTATTGGAGTTGGAGCTACTGGAGGAAAGTACATCGTCCATATCGTTCCACACAGGAAATTCGATCCTTTCATTTCAGCAAGCTTCTGGTCAGGAAAAGCCCTTCTATCATGTCGCATTTACGATTCCGACAAACCAACTCGCTGAAGCCAAGAAGTGGGTTCAAGATCGAAACATCTCTTTGCTTTCCAAGGACGATAAAGATGAGTTCTATTTTCCCTACTGGGATGCAACAGCTTTCTATTTCTATGACCCGAGTGGTAATTTGATGGAGTTCATCGCTCACCATTCGTTGGATAATGCAGCCGAAGAAACCTTTGATTCTAGGCAGCTGCTATGCATTAGCGAGATCGGCCTGCCTGTCGATGATGTACCCGATACCATAAGCAAAATGAATGGACAGTATCACCTTCAACCCTTTGCCGGAGACGGAAAACAATTTGCCCCGATCGGTGACGCAGGAGGCATGTTTATTGTAATCGACAAAGAGATGCCCTGGTTCCCAGACGGGCGTATGCCTGGTGTATTTGCCACTGAGGTAAAGGTTGCAACTGGACAGACTGGGAGCATTTCGTTGCAGAATGGTTTGTACTCTATTGATTCCAATTAAATTGGAGAGTCGTGTGCTGTGATTCCCCCTACATTCAACTGAAAAGTTTTGCTTACTTATCACAGAGGACAATGCCTTTATATTTAGATGTTCTGGACACAAATTTAATTATTCGTGCATAGCAAAAAGGGTCCTAATGACTGTTAGTCATCAGGACCCTTTATTTAAATATTATGATTTAACAACGTTGTCAGGTGTAAAAAATCTCGAAACAGTCTGGAACCACCAGAAGATACTATTAAAGAAAATTAGGAACTATTTCGCAAAACTTATATCATCCTTGTTCCCTCATACCTCCTTCACCGTTTAGATTTAAACCCGTATTTTTTCGCATTCCATGCGACGAACATAGCCAAAATTAACAAAACAAATCCTACCCACGGGAATGAAGACACCCCTGCCGTATTCAGTAATATTCCACCTGCGGCACCACCGCAAGCAATAGCAAAATTCCATGTCGTTGAACTTAACGACAATGCGATATCTACGGCCTGATCATCCACGGCTTCAGCAATTGCAGTCTGTAACAATGATGCTGCACCACCGAATACAAATCCCCACAGAATGATAGCAACATAAATGCCTACCGGTAAGTTGCTACTGATACCAAATAAAAGGGTAACTAAAATAAAAGCTATTAAACTCCCAAGTACTAATGGACGCAAGTAACGATCGATTAACCTACCTATTAAAAAGGTACTCACGATCGAAGCAATACCATATATGAGCAATATGAATTCGATTTGATTGAAGCCAAAGGAAGCTAGCAATGGAGAAATATAGGTATAGAGTATATTGTGAGCCGTCATCCAAGCCAAAACGACAAACAATACGGAACGTACTCCAGGTGTTCTGAAAACACTCCAAACCGAAACTGAACTTTTATCAGACTGCCCTGGAAAATCAGGCAATTTCCATAAAATCCATCCTATTAGAACAGCAGCGACCAAGGACACAACTCCAAATAAACTGCGCCAACCAATAAAAGAACTAAGAAATGTTCCGAGAGGTAAACCAAAGGTCAATGCAATGGGGATACCCATCATAGCGATAGACACCGCACGGCCTTTTAGTTTCTCTGATACCATACGTCTGGCATATCCTGTAAGCATTCCCCATACAACGCCAGCAGCTACACCTGCAAATAAGCGAGCAACCAGAGTTAATATAAAGACAGATGATATGGCCGTGATCGTGTTAAAAACCAAGAACGTGCAAACGGTCAGTAATAGAAGTGACCGACGTCCCCAATTTCGAGTTGCTATGATGATGGGGACAGCCCCCACGACCGAACCGATCGCATAAAAAGTGGTCAATTGACCAGCCATACTTTGTGAAACACCGAGCCCTTGGCTTAGTTGAGGCAACAACCCGGCTGGCAGTATCTCCGATAGCAACGCTAGAAAACCTGTCATTGCCAAAGCCAGCAGTCCCGCTAATGGAAGACGATTGGCGGCATTTGCATTTGTGTTCATTGTTTCCTCCTGAATACTGTTTTTTAAACGAATGTCCGCTTAAACCGCTTATTGCTGCTCTAGACGAATCGAATCGGATGCACCCAGCTTTTCGGCGAACCAGGATAATGTGCGATGCCATGCATCCTGAGCTGCTAAAGGATGATAGCTCTGTCGTTCATTACAGAAGAAACCGTGATCGGCTTCCGGATAATAGTAAATGGCATGTTCGACGTTAGCTATTTCCAACGCTTTATCTACTTGCTCAACGACTTCCTTGGGAATCCCTCGATCCATTCCACCAAAGAAGCCGAGGACAGGCACCTTGATCTGGTTCGTTCTGTTCACGGGCGCAACCGGAAATGGAGGAGTTTGAGCCGTCAGTCCTCCACCGTAATAGACGACGGACGTTGTGATCCTGTCGGAGAAATGGCTAGCAGTTAGATAGGAGAGCATGCCTCCCATACAGTAACCGATGACACCGACTCTTGTTTCGTCTGCGCCTTTTAAATCGAGAATATAGTCGAGGACAGCCTGGAGGTCACCCATCGTTCTCTCCTCTGTCAGCGGCTCTCGGGCCTGGGCTGTTGCCGGATATTCCTTATAGCCGAAGGTTTGCCACACTCCCGTACGATAATATAAATCGGGTGACACGACGACATAGCCTTGTGCGGCGAACCGACGGCAAACATCCTGAATGTGGCTGTTCAAGCCAAATGCCTCTTGAATTAAAAGAATGCAGGGTGATTAGAATTTGAAACTCCTTTCGGTCTGACGATGAACAAAGGAATCTCTGCAGGAGATCCGTCAGTGGTATCCCGCTTGGCGATGACTTTTTCTGTTTCTACTTCAGTAGGTAATATCATGAACAACACACTCCTTTTTTCAGTAAACCCTTTATTTCAATTGCGAAAGGGTATTGAAATCTTTCTCGCTGAGCGTAATACCTGCTGCCGCGATATTCTCCTCCAAATGCGATAGGGTCGAAGTTCCCGGAATCGGCAGCATAACCGGTGAACGTTTTAACAGCCAGGCAAGCGCGAGTTGAGCGGGCTTCATGTTGAGTCGTATGGCCATTTCATCAAGCGGGCTTCCTTCACGCGCAAGAGTGCCCGTCGCCAGGGGGAACCAGGGAATGAAGGCGATGCCGTTCGCTTCCGCGTATTCAAGCACCGGCTCCGAATCACGTTTCACCAGGTTATACAAATTTTGCACGGAAGCGATTGGTGTGATTTTCTCCGATGCTTTCAACTGGTCCACCGTGACTTCACTGAGGCCGATATGCCGTATTTTCCCTTCTTCCTTCAGAAGCACAAGCTCTCCAAGCTGTTCTTCGAGCGGTACTTTTGGATCGATTCGATGCAGCTGCATGAGGTCGATACGCTCGAGACCAAGATGACGTAGGCTTAGTTCGACCTGTTGACGTATGTATTCGGGACGCCCAACCGGGAGCCATTCGTCCGGGCCCGGACGCGTGAGGCCAGCCTTTGTGGCGATCGCGAGATCTTCCTTGTATGGATGAAGAGCCTGTTTGATCAATTGTTCGGAGACGGAGGGGCCATAGGAATCGGCGGTATCGATGAATGTGACGCCTAGCTCTACCGCTCGCCGCAGAACACGTAGGGCCCCTCCGGATCGGCGGGATCTCCCCAGACTCCGGGGCCTGTCAATTGCATGGACCCGTAGCCTAACCGATTGACTTGAAGATCCTTTCCTATTTTTATGTTGCCGGAAGCGACTGCCGTAATTTGTTGCTCTGACATTTCAATTCCTCCTTTTTTTTAAGATCTTCTCCATCTTGGATAGTACGGTTTCTTGCAAGATCCGGAAAACCCTATCAACACTGACCATCCGCGACTCCTGCTATTAACCTCCGAAAATCATCCATACTCCGTTGATGTGCCAGAGCAGCTCAAATTTGCTCCAACGATCTCATAACACTTAGACACTTGTCAAAGTATCTCATTGAGATTTATTTTTGTCAAGTTGTTCTATTAATTTCAATTTGATTAACAATGTATAGCTGCACTCTAATATTGCAGACTTCCTCAAACGAACGCAAAAACCCCCTCATGGAACATGAGGGGGTTTAGATAAATATACAGTTTTGAATTCCATCGGCGCGTTTCATTCAATTCGCATCGATTTCCGAGAGTCTATCCAGATAGGTACGGAGAGTATCGGATTGCAGAACGAGATTCTTAAACTTGCCCTCGCGTATGACATGAATTAATCCTGCCGTCTCCAACTCTTTAATATGGTGAGACATGGTCGGTGCGCTTACGTTATGGTTATTTTGAAGTATACTGCAGGCAAGAGGGTCTTTGGAAGCGCCGATTTCTTTAAGCATCTGATAGCGTCTCGGCTCGGCTAGAGCGCGGGAAATTAAGGTGAACTGATGATCTGATAATTCAGTCATGAAAATGTCGCTCCTTTCTTGTGAATTCGTCTGGTGAAAGGTTACCACAATTATAGCACATTTCAAACTTCCCAAAACAATCGATAGCGGTTCTCTACGCTTGAGGGCGAAACGAGGCAATCAGTGAAGCACGATTCGATTAGCACAAAATTAGAAAGGTGGTTTAGTTTGGTAGTCGGAACATATCATCTATAGAAATGCTATGACCTGTTGATATGATCATTCATAATTATGTATTGTACATAAAACAATAGCTGCTTACGCAGGAAAGTCTACGTGCAGCTTCAACCTCTTCATTTTTGCATAATGTAAAATTCCCATTAACAATAATCACTATCTCTATACCTTATCTTCGTGACTTAAGAAAGAATATCGGTTTCGCCGGTAGCATTCTCACTAGTCTTAAAAAGAGCATAATTTTAGCAAGTCAGACACCTAAAAGATAAAGAAAATCTGCAATCATTTTGGGTCTCATATTCGAACTTGTAATTTCCGAATACGTCTTATTCCTCCCCTACAGTTAAAATTGTTACCCCCATTTTTTAAATTAAGAAAGTCCTGCTGACTTAGAGTCAACAGGACAAATAATCTTATCAGAAAGTGTTTAGTTTACTGGATACCAGCCTTTTTGATTGATTTATCAACCATAATGTTAACGTACAACAGCACAGTAAATAAACAATTATTACATGAACATTAGTAAGAATAAAAAAGTCCCGATGGTATCATCGGGACTTTTTTTCATTTCAGTGATTGAAGATTAAGACCTTACTCTACCGTTACGCTTTTCGCCAGGTTACGTGGTTTATCCACATCGTGACCCAGTGCTAGGGAAGCGTAGTATGCAAGCAATTGCAATGCTACAACGGACAGAGCCGGGCTGAGCAGTGGCAACGTCTTAGGAATCGCAAACGCTTGGTCAACGGATTTCAGCAATGGTGCTACGTGCTCTTCATACGTAATTGCCAGTACGTCTGCGCCACGTGCTTTCACTTCTTTGATGTTGCTCACGGTTTTCTCTAGAACGTTCTCCTGCGTTGCCAGAGCAATGACAGGGATACCGTCCTCGATCAATGCAAGCGTACCATGTTTCAACTCACCCGCAGCATACGCTTCGGAGTGAATATAAGAGATCTCTTTCAGTTTCAACGATCCTTCTTGTGCTACTGCATAATCCAGACCGCGGCCGATGAAGAAGAGATGTTCATGTTTGGAGATTTGTTCTGCATATCCTTTAATAGCTTCCGCTTGCTCCAGCATGGATTCAACTTGCTCAGGCAATGCTTGCATTGCTGCCAGCGTGTGAGCAATCTCTTCTGCTGTTTGTGTGCCACGAACTTGTGCAAGGTACAGACCCAGCAGGTTGAACGCGATCAATTGCGAAGTGTACGCTTTAGTGGAAGCTACAGCAATTTCCGGTCCTGCCAGTGTTGCAATCACATCGTCCGCATCACGTGCAATGGAGCTACCTACAACGTTAGTGATGGCGAGTACATGTGCACCATTTGACTGTGCTTCGCGCAGTGCAGCAAGTGTATCAGCCGTTTCACCGGATTGGCTCACCACGATCACAAGTGTATCTTTGCTTACGATCGGGGAACGATAGCGGTATTCGGAAGCAACATCTGTTTCTACCGGAATACGTACCAGTTGCTCAATTACAGTACGTCCAACCAGACCTGCATGGTACGCTGTACCACAAGCGATGATTTGAACGTTACGAATATTTTTAATTTGCTCTTCTGTCATTTTCAACTCAGGAAGTTGAACCTTTTTGCTTTCATTATCGATGCGACCCAGCATTGTATCACGATATGCTTTTGGTTGCTCATGAATTTCTTTCAGCATGAAGTGCTCGAATCCGCCTTTTTCTGCGGTTACAGCATCCCAATCGACACGAATCATTTCCCGAGAAATAAAGTTACCTTCAATCGTCATCAATTCGACAGCATCATGTGTCAATACAGCCATTTCACCATCATTCAGAATGTACACGTTACGTGTATGTTCCAGAATTGCCGGGATGTCGGAACCAATGAAGTTCTCGCCTTCACCAATACCAATAATCAATGGGCTTGCTTGACGCACAGCTACGAGTTTCTCAGGCTCATGCTCTGTCAATACACCCAGTGCGAATGCGCCACGCAACAACGTGATCACTTTTTGCACTGTTTTAACGATATCACCATTGTATTCACGTGCGATCAGGTGAGAAATAACCTCAGTATCTGTCTCGGAAGTGAACGTGTGACCTTGAGCCATCAATTCGTCCTTCAGATCCAGATAGTTCTCAATAATACCGTTATGCACAACTGAGAACTTCTGGCTTCCATCCGTGTGTGGATGAGAGTTCTCATCCGATGGTTTACCATGAGTTGCCCAACGTGTGTGTCCGATTCCGGCATTACCTACCAGTGGTGCACCATCCAGCTTAGCTTCAAGATTCGCAAGACGACCAAGAGCTTTCGTGATTTGCAGACCTTCTGGTGTGAATACCGCGATACCTGCAGAATCATAACCACGATACTCGAGTTTCTTCAATCCTTCGACCAATACCGATTGAGTGTTCTTATTACCAATATATCCAACAATACCGCACATAGTTTAGTTCCTCCGATTGTATATGAATACTGTGTCACGAAGAGAAACAAGCTGGCACGGCATATCGGAAAAATGAAAATGATTGCCTAACGTATCATGAATACTTTCAATTATTCAATTATCAATGATCAGAGCAGCCTCTTGCCGCCCCGCAGTCATAAGCTGTTATTAGATGCAATCATGAATGTACATCATTTTCCCGTCCGCGCACTGTTCACGCTCTTCGCGCACATTCATTTGAATTTTAGTTGACTCTTGCACCTACCGGCGCGTTGTGTGGACAGTCACCCATCCATTTTCCGCAATCCGGTTTACGGCTCTGGTGCATCACCGGGAGGTCCCCGCCGAACAATCCGAACACCTCCACCTCGTCAGCTTGATTGCCGTCGATCTTGCTCAGTAGCATCTTCATTGTTTCAAGATTCGTACCGATCAAAATCCTTCCCGCGCAACTTCAAGCTCTGGCGCTTGTGTAACTAGTACCTTACGATCCTCACTTTCTGTGTCTGAATGACGACTCCACTCATTATATGCACGTCAGGTTCATTTTGCAATGGAGCAAAGTACCTGTGACAATTTCGGCATATTTACCCACAATCCCGACCAGATAAACAGACCCATGGTCTCACTAGGCCGGGACGTAGGAATATGGGTTTGTATGGCATAACCCCTGTTAGATTAAACCTTATGAGACAGTGATTCCCTTGAAACAACCGTGTTTGGAAGGCCTATCGATCAGGTCCTATACCAGTTCTTTTTGCACAACATCTGCAATTTGAGATACGAATTGTTCAAGTTCATCCTTATCTGGTCCTTCCGCCATAACGCGGATCAGGGATTCGGTCCCGGACGCACGAACAAGTACACGTCCATTATCGCCCAGATGCTGCTCCACTGTAGCAATGGCTTGCTCAATCGCGGAATTGCCCTCGTATTTGCTCTTATCTTCAACACGCACGTTCACCAATACTTGTGGGTACTGGGTCATCAGCGCCTTAAGTTCACTCAGTTTTTTACCAGAAGCCTTCAGCGTGTCCACGAGCTGAATGGCTGTTAGCATGCCATCGCCTGTTGTATTGTAATCCAGGAAAATAACATGACCGGATTGCTCTCCACCCAGGTTGTAACCCCCACGGCGCATTTCTTCCATCACATAACGGTCACCCACGGCAGTCTTTGCTGTTTTCAGTGCCAGTTTCTCCGTTGCTTTGTAGAATCCGATGTTACTCATTACGGTAGATACCACGGTACTGTCTTTCAGCTTGCCTGCACGATTCATCGCATCACCACAGATGCACAGAATAAAGTCACCATCGACCTCAGCGCCTGTCTCATCAATAGCAATCAGTCGATCCGCATCCCCGTCAAAAGCAAGGCCCAGATCCGCATTATGTTTCAGCACCTCTTGTTTCAAATGCTCCGGGTGGGTTGATCCGCATTGCTCATTGATATTCAGGCCGTTAGGCTCAGCGCCAATGGCAATGACTTCTGCACCAAGTTCTCTGAACAATTTGGGTGCCAACTCATAAGCTGCTCCGTTAGCACAGTCCAGAACAATTTTGAGTCCTGAGAACGATTCATTTACCGTTGTTTTCAGGTAGTCCAAATAACGATAACGGGACTCTTCATCCACAATTACGGTTCCCAAACCACCACCCACAGGGCGCGGCAATTGATCCGTTTCTGCATCCATCAGTTCTTCGATCTGGTTCTCTGTCTCATCCGACAGTTTGAAGCCATCTCCCCCAAAAAATTTGATTCCGTTATCCTCAACCGGATTGTGGGAAGCCGAGATCATTACCCCTGCATCAGCTTTCAGCAGACGAGCAATATACGCCACTCCAGGAGTGGATACAACGCCCAGACGAATTACATCGGCGCCAATGGACAACAAACCTGCAACCAGTGCGGATTCCAGCATAAGCCCCGAGATTCGGGTATCCATACCGATAACCACTTTTGGTCTTTCCACACCACCTGCAAGCACATAACCACCACAACGTCCGATGCTGTAAGCCAGCTCCGCCGTTAACTCTTTATTGGCAACACCTCTTACGCCGTCTGTACCAAAATATTTCCCCATGATCTAACTCCTTCTATTCGCATCATATAAGAGCATAAACGTTATTTTTAAAATTCTGAACTGAACATTTTCTATTACGGATTGGAGCCACTATTACTGCTACCGCTGTTATTGGAGTTACCTCGACTGGTATTCCCCTGCTGGCTCTGCTCCTGATTGTCCGTATTCGATTCTGTTTCTTCTTCTCCAGGAGCAGTTTCGGTATCCCCATTCTCGACTTCGGCTGGCGAAGGATCAGGCCCCACCGTTCCTTCATCACTCGGCTCCTCGCCGGGAGCAACCGTCGTATCATCTGCCTTTTCGCTAATTTTGACGGTAGCGCTCAGATCAACTGATGACTCATCCAGTTTGGCAAAACGAGGCAAGTCAGCCTCAAGCTTTATTTCATGCGTACCTACCGCAAGTCCAGCAAGATCCGCAGTCAGCTTGATATCATCGCTACTTAGACCTTCAAGCATCGTTGAAGAACCTCTAAGCGTAATATTCAAGCCACCACTTTTGGGAGTAACCAGTGTCCCTTCCAGCCCGTTCCCCGCGCCAGTAAGCGTAATGGGTACGTTCGGAAAGACTTTGGTCGTCTCCTGAAGCTCATCATAAGGCGATACCGTCACCTTAAGCTGAATCGAACTAGGCTCGATTTTCTCAAAACCTGGAGGCGGCGTCAAGTCCACGTTAACTGTCGACGTTCCTGCCTCATCGAACTGAGTAAGATCAAGGGTTACTTGGTCGTAGGACTGTATACCCGCAAGCGCATCCTCTGTTCCGTAAACCGAGACTTCTTTCACGCTTGGCTCAACCGTGGAGAGCACCATTCCCTCCGGCAGCTGTCCCGAATATTTGATTCTTAAGGGCACAGTTGTATAGGGCTGACTGACCGGAATACGGACTTCAACGGTTTCTGGTGTAACAATCGCATTTTCAATGACCTTGCCTTCCGCATCATATGCCTGAAGCTTCACTTTTTTCTGCGTAACGTCGCCCTTCGCATCCTTCACGCTCACACTGCCCTGAACCTTCGCTACGGCGTCAAGCTGCCCTTCCGGCAGAGTTACCTTAACTGGACCTGAAGGTTCAACAACGGGCGTTCCAGCGTTATATCCGGCGGATGGTTCTCCTTCGGGTACAATATTCACATCGAAGGATTTGGTGCCCAATTTCTCCACGTTGACCGTAACCATGGAAGGCTCCATGCTGACTACCTCAACCCCGGAAGGCAGATCGGGTACTAGCGGTAACGTATTGGACCCATCCTTCACCTGACTAAGATCCACTAGCACTTTATAATCATCATTCGTAAAAATCGAAGTTAACATCGAACGCTGCCCTTTGATCTCCAGACGGACCTCGTCCGTACTTAATGAAGTAAGTACATAGGAGTTGCTGTCGAGTCCATAAGGCTGAACAGGCACAGTGCGCTCCACAACCTTATTGGTCGTCCCAGTCGAGATCGTTGGTGTAGTTGGTACTTCGTCCAGATGTATCATAAACCAGAGCAACAAACTCACCGCTAGGGCAAGAATCTTGGCAAAATTGTTGTTATTGAACCATTTATCCATTTTTACGTCCCCCCTTCCGTTTCCAGAAGGTAGTCCAACCATTCTTTTTAGTCAAATTTGATGTTGGACGGAGTTCTTCGTATAGTTTGGCAATCAGCGATTCTTCCTTAATATCACGAACAACCTGTCCATTCATCGCAAGCGACACTTGTCCTGTCTCCTCCGAAACAACCAAACAGATCGCATCCGCAACCTCGGTAATCCCGATAGCTGCACGGTGACGCGTTCCTAGCTCTTTGCTGATAAACGGATTCTCGGACAAAGGCAAATAACAGGCTGCCGCCGAAATCTGTTTGCCCTGTATGATGACGGCTCCATCATGGAGCGGTGTATTCGGAATAAAGATGTTAATCATCAGCTCTGAGCTGACCAGTGATTGCATCTGGATCCCGGACTCCGTGTAATCGTTCAGACCCGTTTCCCGTTCGAATACAACCAGTGCACCAATTTTTCGCCGTGACAAATAATTCACAGACTTAATAATCTCACCAATTAATACCGTTAATTCTTCATCACTTGCTGCTGCCGAACGCCCAAACAGCTTGCCACGACCCAATTGCTCCAGACCACGGCGCAGTTCCGGTTGAAAGATAATAAAGACCGCAACGACACCAAACGTAAACATCTGGTTCATCAGCCATTTGAGCGTATAGAGGTTTAGCCACGTACTTAATGCCCAGATCACCACAAGGAACAGAATACCTTTAAGCAACTGAACAGCACGGGTACCCCGCACAAGCAAAATCAATTTGTACATAATATAAGTAACGATCAATATATCGATAACGTCCTTAATGGACTCTTTCCACGTTAAGTCAGCAAAATAGTTCATAAGCCAGCCCCCGCTATCCCCATTGATGAGTAAACCCTGCTCTCATATTAACCCATTAGGATTTAATTAATCCTTTTCTCGCATTTGCATAATCCATTCAGGCTCGCCCTCAAGTACAAAAGTTGGCCAGGAAGGAGCACTCTGATCCAACCAACGTATAGACGAATAGAATCATTTCGATCTATATTTTGCTGATTGAAAAACGCTCTTTGGATTTATGCAAAAAGCTTATCTATATGTAGTAGTATGTTCTCTTTAGTATCTAGGTTATAACGTTAACGTTCAGGTTGCAAGTTACGGGAGTCACAAACTGCGCAGAAACAACACAAATCCCATAAATTACAAAGTCATTAGATAAAAAAAGAGTACCCCAGCAATCTGGAGGTACCCTGCTTGGTATATACCATTGAAGAATTTACCCTGTTTTAGCGATAAGCCACTTCATTTACCATATTGGTTATTTTGTACCAGAACCAGTCCAGCGCCTGATCAATACTTTTCACCTGACCGGAAATATGTGCCGTTGAAGCCTGATACAACTGTCCGTCGATGACCGTCAGATTGCCATTTACATCACCGTATACCTGAGCAGTTCCATTCTCTATCGTAAGATCGCCAGCAATGGACTTGCCCTCCGGAACAATAACCGTGTTTCCTTCAATCACGATCTGGTCCAGATTATTTCCCTTAACGACCATTTCGTTATTCTGATTCCAGAAATTCCAGGCGCTAAAGAGCATCACGACCAAAAAGAAGGCTGCCGCCGTCAGCGCGGGATGTCCTTTGACCCATTTGAGCCATACTTGCTGTCTCTTGGGCTGGGGCAGAGCATTCATAATTCGATTGGTCAGCTCATCCGAGGCAGACGGTGAATAGTGTTTCATGGCAAAGAGTAGCATTTCCGTCTGTTCCAACTCTTTAAAGCGCATGCGACAATCCGGACAGGTCACAAGGTGACTTTTCAGTTCAACCTTCTGGGCCGGGGACAACGACTCATCCAAACATTCATGCATTAAAGAGACGGCCGAGTTGCAATCCATATGAGAGCCAATCCTTTCTTAGATCACTTAGTCCTTGCATTGCCAAAAAGCACGCATAAGACTTGCATACATTACATACGTATCCGTTTCGGATATGTTTCAAATAATTTCGCCCAAAATACAGACGTTTTACATTCACAACTTATACTCCAGCTTTTTCCGCAAAAAATCACGACCCCGATGAACACGAGTCTTAATCGTTGTTACGGGCATACCTGTCACATCACTGATTTCCTGTAGCGACAAGTCCTGTAAATATCTCAAAATCATGACTGATTTATACTTGGCCGGCAAACTGTCAATCGCTTCACGTATAAGTGTCTGTGTCTCAGACAACAGTGCTTCGCTTTCTGGTGTACGATCATCACTTGGAAGCATCGCATAACCATCAGACCCTTCCTGATCATTCAGCTCCGCATCCAATGAATAAGAAGGTTTTTTCCGCCGTAAGCGGTCAATACACAGATTGGTTGCAATCCGGTATATCCAGGTTGAGAACTTCTGGTTCGGATCATACTTCTCCATATTGCGAAACACACGCAAAAACGTCTCCTGTACAACGTCTTCGGCTTCATGACGATTGTTCAGCATCCGGTATGCCAGATGAAACAGCTTGTCCTTGTATAACTCAACGATTTCTGCAAAGGCCCGCTGGTCACCCTTCAGTACCAGCTTAATAAGCCTGTTCTCCAAATTGTCCACCCTTATTCCCCCAGACATGCTGATGGGTCTTCCGCCTTCTGATACCCGTCCACACTTGTAATTCACCAATCAAATCGTAAATCAACTTTGGTCAAAAATCAAGACTGTGCCGGAAAATATCCGCCAAAAACAGTAAAAACGGGAACTCCAGAAGGAGTCCCGTTTCATCTCTCACTCAAGTAGAGGAAAGAATTAAGCTTTTACTATCTACATGGCTGGAAAATTCACTTCATTTATGGTTAAGCAGCTTAACGATCAGCCCGTATTCCGAAGTCCTGCAGCAATGCCGTTAATCGTAAGCAATACTTCACGCAGTAACTCTGTGTCATCCTCGCCGCGCTCACGCATATCTCTGAGCTCACTCAGGAGTTGGACCTGCATGTAGGACAAAGGATCGACATAAGGATTACGAAGTCGAATCGACTCTTGAATCACTGGTACATCATCCAAAATTTCAGCTTCTCCGGTAATTTTCAGAATCAGCTCTTTGGTGAGTTTGAATTCCGATTCAATCTGACCATAGATGCGATCACGTGCTTCCTCATTGGAAGTCATGGCCGAGTATTCCTTCGCAATAACCAAATCTGCTTTGGCAACAGCCATCTGCACCGTATCAATTAGTGTACGGAAGAATGGGAAGTTTTCATACATTTCTTTCAGGACAACCAGATTTTCTTCTTTATCCTGATAGTAACTTTGCAGTCCCGTTCCTGCCGCATACCATGCGGGAAGCAGATAACGACTTTGGGTCCAGGCAAATACCCAAGGGATCGCTCTCAGATCCTCGAACTTGTCGCTGTTTTTCCGTTTGGATGGACGTGAACCAATATTCAGTTCCCCTACCTCAGGCAGCGGTGTCGATTCCTTGAAGAAAGTAAAGAAGTCTGGATCACGGAAAATGAGATCCTGGTATTTCGTCAGGGATACTTCGGAAATATCTTTGATGATGCTATCCCACTGACGCTCTGCTGCCGACTCTTGCGGCTCCAGACCGTTTAGTGCAGCTGTAATCAAAGCCGATGTAGCCTGCTCAAGACTGCGGTATGCAATTCCCTGAAGGGAATAACGGGAAGAGATGACCTCACCCTGCTCTGTAATCTTGATTCCCCCACCAATGGTGTGTGGTGGTTGAGCAAGAATACTGCGGTTGAGAGGCATGCCTCCACGTCCGAGCGCCCCACCTCTACCATGGAAGAACTTCAGCTTGACGCCGTGTTTATTACCAACAGCGGTGATGGCATTCATCGCCACTCGCAGCTCCCAGTTGGCTGTAACAACCCCGCCATCCTTGTTGCTGTCCGAGTATCCCAACATGATTTCATGCAGTTCATTCCGCCCGCTCACACTTGCGCGATATACCGGAAGGTTGAACAGCTTCTCCATAATTTCCGAAGCGGCATGAAGATCATCAATCGTTTCAAACAAAGGAACCGCTTGAAGCGTAGATACCACTTCACCGTTATGTTCTTTGCGGAACAAACCTACTTCTTTAGCAAATACCATGACCTCAAGCAGATCACTTGCCCCTTGGGTCATACTAATCAGGTAGCTTGTGATACAACCGGCCCCAAACTCGCTCTGAGCACGCTTGATCGTACGGAATACGTCCAGACACTCTTTGGTCCCCTCTGTGTATTGGTGATAAGGGGAGGTCAGCGGACGAGGATCATCCAGCAAACGAGCCAGCAAATCGATTTTGCCATCTTCCGTCAGACGGGCATAATCTTCTACGATGTTCATCTTGGCCAAAATCTCCGACATCGCATTTTCATGCTCTTTGCTGTGCTGACGTACATCCAATGCAGCTGTATGGAAACCGAACAGCTCCACTTGACGAATCATTTTGCGAATCGTTGTATCTGCTACATAGTCTGCAAAATGATGACGCAGGCTGCGATCGATAATCATCAGATCATCCATCAGTCCTTGAGCGCTGTCATAGCGATCTGGATGCCCTACTTTGTTCTCATCCAAGACATTGTTCAGCTTGGCTATCATATATGCCAATTTAATGCGATATGGCTCTTTTTCGTTCCGCCACATATCCACTTTTTTCAACGTTACACAACTACGATCTTGCTCAATCGACTGCACCAGCTCATCCGATACGTGGATGATGTTCGTGCTGAAGCTGAGATGTCCCATAAGTTCAATCATAATCCGTTGATACTCACGCAAAGCGAGCTTACGCTGCATCAACAGTGTCTGCCATGTTACATCTGAAGTTACCGAAGGATTTCCATCCCGGTCTCCACCGATCCAGGAACCGAACCGCAAATACGTCGGCACATGCCAGTCATGGTCAGGATAAAATTTATTCAGGCAGCGTTCAAGCTCCTGGTATACATCCGGAAGTACATGGAACAACGTTTCATGAAAGTAATACATTCCGTTCCGTACTTCATCGAGCACAGTCGGTTTACGGTCACGAAGCTCATCAGTCTGCCATAGTGTAATGACTTCGTTCAGCAGCTTCTCCCGCAACTGTTCACGTTCACGCAACGTCAGCGTAGGATTATCAAGCAGCATGACATCTTCGGATATCCGTTTGTGAATGTCCAGTATAACCCGACGCATGGCTTCGGTTGGATGAGCTGTCATCACCAATTCCAGCGATAATTCGTCTAGAATATCCTCTACTTCCGTGTGAGACAGTCCGCGTTCCTTCAGATCTTGTACTGCTTTTTCAATCGATCCTGGCTGCACAGCGTCCCCTGCAGAACGTTCATAATCCCGTTTACGCCGGATCCGATGGTTTTGTTCAGCAATGTTAACTAATTGAAAATAAATCGCAAAAGCTCGAATCACCTGATGACGATTTTCCGAGTCTAATTCCTGGATCATCGTTTTGAACTCTGCATAAAGTTCTGGCAAGAACTCTGCACGCAACGATTTGCTCGTTTCCCGAATCTTCTCAACGATATCTAGAAGCTCCGTGCCTCCTTGATGGACAAGAACTTCTCCGAGTATATTGCCCAGGAACCGCACGTCTCGCCGAAGCAGGTTGTTGGATTGGCTTTTGCTGGCGGTTACCATAGTTTCAGTCATGCTTATCCTCCCATCTGATCGTTCCATTCGTACACGTAAATTTGACACCTTCATAACATCATACAATAAAATGGTACGAAAATCTTTATTTTTCTACTAGTAAAAATGGGGATTTACCCTGATTTACAGCACAAAAACACGCTTTATTATTCATTTTCTTGTTCTGCTTCGATCAATGGTCAGATGCTGTCGCATGATACCTTTTTCACGTACTTTTCATTACTCGAATAACTCATACCTATTCTTAATTTTTCATAAATATACAGTTAGACTGGGAATGTTCATTGCACCTGAATGAATTCGTATCTGCTCTATTTCCATTGTTACAAACCAGACGAAACATAAAGAAACATGACCGGCAAAGCAAGCTTTTGTATACTTTATCACAGTGATGCAATAAATTAAAGAGTGTATTTATAATTTTTTGCTTCTTTTAGCAGAAATGAATGAAGAGAGTTGAGGTATTCTTTCACTTATCAAACGAATAGAGGGGAGATTGGTATTTTAATGAAGTGTTTTTCCTACAAATAAAAAGAAAAGTCTCTGTAAATACAGAGACTTTTCAATGAATCATGAAGCGGGTGATGGGAATCGAACCCACGCTATTAGCTTGGAAGGCTAAAGTTCTACCATTGAACTACACCCGCATATAAAAATCGGGATGACACGATTTGAACATGCGACCCCCTGGTCCCAAACCAGGTGCTCTACCAAGCTGAGCTACATCCCGATACTTATGAAAATAATGGCGCGCCCTGAGAGATTCGAACTCCCGGCCTTTTGATTCGTAGTCAAACGCTCTATCCAGCTGAGCTAAGGGCGCAAAATATTGGAGCGGACGATGGGAATCGAACCCACGACCCTCGCCTTGGCAAGGCGATGCTCTACCGCTGAGCCACGTCCGCAAAACCTATGCGCGTGGAGGGACTTGAACCCCCACGTCGTGAAACGCTAGATCCTAAGTCTAGTGCGTCTGCCAATTCCGCCACACGCGCATGTAATGGTGAGTCATGAAGGGCTCGAACCTTCGACACCCTGATTAAAAGTCAGGTGCTCTACCAACTGAGCTAATGACTCAAACTAAAATTTAAAATGGCTGGGGATATAGGATTTGAACCTATGCATGACGGAGTCAAAGTCCGTTGCCTTACCGCTTGGCTAATCCCCATTAAGTTAAGTGGTGGAGGCTGAGGGGATCGAACCCCCGACCCTCTGCTTGTAAGGCAGATGCTCTCCCAGCTGAGCTAAGCCTCCATCCTATGACCCGTAGGGGATACTCTCACTTCGTTCGAGACTGCGAAGCCATTGCTAACGAAGTTTATCCTCCGACGAACCTTTGGGATTCTCATCCCTTTATTAAGCTAATAAATATAGCTATGACCCGTAGGGGATTCGAACCCCTGTTACCTCCGTGAAAGGGAGGTGTCTTAACCCCTTGACCAACGGGCCCCATTTCCAAAGCTCTCAACCGGGATCGAACCGGTGACCTCATCCTTACCATGGATGCACTCTACCTACTGAGCTATGAGAGCAAATGGCTCCCCGAACAGGGCTCGAACCTGTGACAACTCGATTAACAGTCGAGTGCTCTACCAACTGAGCTATCAGGGAATAATATGCATCTGCAGTGCAAATGCAATTCATCGTACAACGTCAACATACAAAATCTGTTTTCTATGTAAGATGAAAGAGTTCGCTTGGCGGCGTCCTACTCTCCCAGGACCCTGCGGTCCAAGTACCATCGGCGCTAGAGGGCTTAACGGTCGTGTTCGGGATGGGTACGTGTGGAACCCCTCCGCCATCGCCACCAAACGCGATTTGTCGAAGCATAGCTTCTTAAAATCAGATATGGAACTGAAAATCATACACACATTCCGTGATGTACCGATTTTCATTTCAGAGATTATTCTCTGAAAACTAGATCCGAAACGAAATTTGCGATTTACAACTTGCATATTGGATAAGCCCTCGACCGATTAGTACTGGTCAGCTCCATGCATTGCTGCACTTCCACCCCCAGCCTATCTACCTCGTCATCTTCAAGGGGTCTTACATACTGGGAAATCTCATCTTGAGGGGGGCTTCACGCTTAGATGCTTTCAGCGCTTATCCCTTCCGTACATAGCTACCCAGCGGTGCTCCTGGCGGAACAACTGGTACACCAGCGGTACGTCCATCCCGGTCCTCTCGTACTAAGGACAGCTCCTCTCAAATTTCCTACGCCCACGACAGATAGGGACCGAACTGTCTCACGACGTTCTGAACCCAGCTCGCGTACCGCTTTAATGGGCGAACAGCCCAACCCTTGGGACCTACTTCAGCCCCAGGATGCGATGAGCCGACATCGAGGTGCCAAACCTCCCCGTCGATGTGGACTCTTGGGGGAGATAAGCCTGTTATCCCCAGGGTAGCTTTTATCCGTTGAGCGATGGCCCTTCCATGCGGTACCACCGGATCACTAAGCCCGACTTTCGTCCCTGCTCGACTTGTAGGTCTCGCAGTCAAGCTCCCTTATGCCTTTGCACTCTTCGAATGATTTCCAACCATTCTGAGGGAACCTTTGGGCGCCTCCGTTACTCTTTAGGAGGCGACCGCCCCAGTCAAACTGCCCACCTGACACTGTCCCCGCACCGGATTACGGTACCAGGTTAGAACCTAGATACGATCAGGGTGGTATCCCAACGGTGCCTCCACGCAAGCTGGCGCTCACGTTTCAAAGGCTCCCACCTATCCTGTACAGATCGTACCCAAATTCAATATCAAGCTGCAGTAAAGCTCCATGGGGTCTTTCCGTCTTGTCGCGGGTAACCTGCATCTTCACAGGTATTAAAATTTCACCGGATCTCTCGTTGAGACAGCGCCCAAGTCGTTACGCCATTCGTGCGGGTCAGAATTTACCTGACAAGGAATTTCGCTACCTTAGGACCGTTATAGTTACGGCCGCCGTTTACTGGGGCTTCGGTTCACAGCTTCGGATTGCTCCTAACCGCTCCCCTTAACCTTCCAGCACCGGGCAGGCGTCAGCCCGTATACTTCGCCTTACGGCTTCGCACAGACCTGTGTTTTTGCTAAACAGTCGCTTGGGCCTTTTCACTGCGGCCCCCTCGTGCTATTCACACTACCGGGGCACCCCTTCTCCCGAAGTTACGGGGTCATTTTGCCGAGTTCCTTAACGAGAGTTCTTCCGCGCGCCTTAGAATTCTCTTCTCGCCTACCTGTGTCGGTTTGCGGTACGGGCACCATCACCTGGCTAGAGGCTTTTCTTGGCAGTGTGAGATCATGACCTTCGCTACTATAATTTTCGCTCCCCATCACAGCCCAGCCTTACGATGTGCGGATTTGCCTACACATCAGCCTCACTGCTTAGACGGACATCCATCAGTCCGCGTCACTACCCTGCTGCGTCCCCCCATTGCTCATAACGGCTTACGGTGGTACAGGAATTTCGACCTGTTGTCCTTCGACTACGCCTTTCGGCCTCGCCTTAGGTCCCGACTTACCCTGAGCGGACGAGCCTTCCTCAGGAACCCTTAGGCTTTCGGCGGATCAGATTCTCACTGATCTTTTCGTTACTCATACCGGCATTCTCACTTGTATAATGTCCAGCGCTCCTTACGGTACACCTTCAACCCTTATACAACGCTCCCCTACCCCTGATGCAAAGCATCAAGCCATAGCTTCGGTGGTGTGTTTAGCCCCGTTACATTTTCGGCGCAGAGTCACTCGACCAGTGAGCTATTACGCACTCTTTCAATGGTGGCTGCTTCTAAGCCAACATCCTGGTTGTCTGTGCAACTCCACATCCTTTCCCACTTAACACACACTTGGGGACCTTAGCTGATGGTCTGGGCTGTTTCCCTTTTGACAATGGATCTTAGCACTCACTGTCTGACTCCCGGAAGTAAGTCTATGGCATTCGGAGTTTGACTGAGCTTGGTAACCCTTGCGGGCCCCGCACCCAATCAGTGCTCTACCTCCACGACTCTGTTTTCCGAGGCTAGCCCTAAAGCTATTTCGGGGAGAACCAGCTATCTCCGAGTTCGATTGGAATTTCTCCGCTACCCCCACCTCATCCCCGCATTTTTCAACATGCGTGGGTTCGGGCCTCCAGTGCGTGTTACCGCACCTTCACCCTGGACAGGGGTAGATCACCCGGTTTCGGGTCTACGTCCACGTACTAAGTCGCCCTATTCAGACTCGCTTTCGCTGCGGCTCCGGCTCTTCACCTTAACCTTGCACGGGAACGTAACTCGCCGGTTCATTCTACAAAAGGCACGCCATCACCCCTAAAACGGGCTCTGACTTTTTGTAAGCACACGGTTTCAGGTTCTATTTCACTCCCCTTCCGGGGTGCTTTTCACCTTTCCCTCACGGTACTGCTTCACTATCGGTCGCTAGGAAGTATTTAGCCTTGGCAGATGGTCCTGCCGGATTCATACGGGGTTTCACGTGCCCCGCACTACTCGGGATACATCTCGGAGGGAACAGACTTTCAAGTACAGGGCTTTTACCTTCTTTGGCGGGCCTTTCCAGACCTCTTCGCTTAACCGGTTCCTTTGTAACTCCATGTGAGATGTCCCACAACCCCAAAGAGCAAGCTCTCTGGTTTGGGCTTCTCCGCGTTCGCTCGCCGCTACTGACGGAATCACTATTGTTTTCTCTTCCTCAAGGTACTTAGATGTTTCAGTTCCCTTGGTATGCCTCTGCATAACCTATGTATTCAGTTATGAGTAACTGGAAATTACCCCAGCTGGGTTTCCCCATTCGGACACCCCCGGATCAAAGCTTGCTTACAGCTCCCCGAGGCAGTTTCGTTGTTCGCCACGTCCTTCATCGGCTCCTAGCGCCTAGGCATCCTCCGTGTGCTCTTAGTAGCTTAACCATATTTGCTCCGGTTTCGACTGCTCGCTTCCCTTGTTTTGCTTGCGCAAAGCCAAAAGTCGCTCTCACTCTATACCATCGCAATGCAGTTTTCACTATTTATTGAAACTTGTTTAACACAAGTTCAGCTAGGATGATTGTTGTTTCGGTTACTTGAACCGAACAAGCATTCATCCCTAAAAGGAATGTTCTAAATCGCAATTTTCGTTTCGATATCTAGTTTTCAAAGAACAAGCTTGTAAAATCTTGTTGGTGGAGCCAAGCGGGATCGAACCGCTGACCTCCTGCTTGCAAGGCAGGCGCTCTCCCAGCTGAGCTATGGCCCCATATTAGATTATAAGGTATACATGGTGGGCCCTGGTGGACTCGAACCACCGGCCTCACCCTTATCAGAGGTGCGCTCTAACCAACTGAGCTAAGGGCCCACATTATATATTATATTGAAACCCGTAATGGGTTTACGCTTGGCGGCGTTCTACTCTCCCAGGACCCTGCGGTCCAAGTACCATCGACGCTGAAGGGCTTAACGGTCGTGTTCGGGATGGGAACGTGTGGAACCCCTTCGCTATCGCCACCAAACGTTTGAGAGTTTGAGCTCTCAAAACTGAGCAACGAGTGAGTAGTTTTGCAGATCTAGTCTGCGTATTTGAATGTTTCCACGCGGGAAACGATTCTCCATAGAAAGGAGGTGATCCAGCCGCACCTTCCGATACGGCTACCTTGTTACGACTTCACCCCAATCATCTATCCCACCTTCGGCGGCTGGCTCCTTGCGGTTACCCCACCGACTTCGGGTGTTATAAACTCTCGTGGTGTGACGGGCGGTGTGTACAAGACCCGGGAACGTATTCACCGCGGCATGCTGATCCGCGATTACTAGCAATTCCGACTTCATGCAGGCGAGTTGCAGCCTGCAATCCGAACTGAGACCGGCTTTTTAGGATTCGTTCCACCTCGCGGCTTCACAGCCCGTTGTACCGGCCATTGTAGTACGTGTGTAGCCCAGGTCATAAGGGGCATGATGATTTGACGTCATCCCCACCTTCCTCCGGTTTGTCACCGGCAGTCACCTTAGAGTGCCCACCCGAAGTGCTGGCAACTAAGATCAAGGGTTGCGCTCGTTGCGGGACTTAACCCAACATCTCACGACACGAGCTGACGACAACCATGCACCACCTGTCTTGAATGTTCCGAAGAAAAGGTACATCTCTGCACCGGTCATTCAGATGTCAAGACCTGGTAAGGTTCTTCGCGTTGCTTCGAATTAAACCACATACTCCACTGCTTGTGCGGGTCCCCGTCAATTCCTTTGAGTTTCAGTCTTGCGACCGTACTCCCCAGGCGGAGTGCTTAATGTGTTAACTTCGGCACCAAGGGTATCGAAACCCCTAACACCTAGCACTCATCGTTTACGGCGTGGACTACCAGGGTATCTAATCCTGTTTGCTCCCCACGCTTTCGCGCCTCAGCGTCAGTTACAGCCCAGAGAGTCGCCTTCGCCACTGGTGTTCCTCCACATATCTACGCATTTCACCGCTACACGTGGAATTCCACTCTCCTCTTCTGCACTCAAGTCACCCAGTTTCCAGTGCGATCCGGGGTTGAGCCCCGGGATTAAACACCAGACTTAAATGACCGCCTGCGCGCGCTTTACGCCCAATAATTCCGGACAACGCTTGCCCCCTACGTATTACCGCGGCTGCTGGCACGTAGTTAGCCGGGGCTTTCTTCTCAGGTACCGTCACCTTGAGAGCAGTTACTCTCCCAAGCGTTCTTCCCTGGCAACAGAGCTTTACGATCCGAAAACCTTCATCACTCACGCGGCATTGCTCCGTCAGGCTTTCGCCCATTGCGGAAGATTCCCTACTGCTGCCTCCCGTAGGAGTCTGGGCCGTGTCTCAGTCCCAGTGTGGCCGATCACCCTCTCAGGTCGGCTACGCATCGTCGCCTTGGTGAGCCGTTACCCCACCAACTAGCTAATGCGCCGCAGGCCCATCCCCAAGTGACAGATTACTCCGTCTTTCCAGTTCTCTTCAGGAGAAGAAAACAACTATTCGGTATTAGCTACCGTTTCCGGTAGTTGTCCCAAACTTGAGGGCAGGTTACCTACGTGTTACTCACCCGTCCGCCGCTAACCATCAGAGAAGCAAGCTTCTCTTCAAGTCCGCTCGACTTGCATGTATTAGGCATGCCGCCAGCGTTCGTCCTGAGCCAGGATCAAACTCTCCAATAAAGTATTGAAAAGAGCGATAAGCTCATTTTGAAACTGACGAGATTAAAAATCTCTTTTATTTGCTTTGAAATCATACAGTCCGAAGACTTGTACCGATTTCTCAGCGTCGATCTTGCAAGCAAGATCGTTACTCACTCGTTGTTCAGTTTTCAAAGATCAAACATTCAATTTGTTCCAGTTTTTCATGTCACCGTATTTTCAGCGGCGACTTTTATAATATATCATGTTTAAGTTTACTTTGCAAGCACTTTTTTTCGATTTATTTTCAATCGCTTTATTCCAGCGCTTGTTTCGGTTAACTTTTCCTTAAAAAAGGAACGAAAATTAATTTATCATATTGAACAAAAAAGGTCAACCCTTTTTCGACAAATTGTTTCATATCCCTTTTCAAAGCTGTCTATTCTACCTATTCCTGATTCATGGTGTCTGAGGTACAGCGCTGGCTTTACGGGCCGCACCTCTCTTATATTGGTAATCTTCAGTATCCCACCGACCACATCATTATGGCTTGGATTTTTTTAATTTACCGCCTCTAGCATATTTGGATAGCTCTTTGGGTGGCGCAAAGCGTGCATACATACGGAATACAGTCTTGTAGCGACTCGCTATGGCGTATTTAATTTCTTGATCGAGACGGTTGTCACTTAAGTCGAACAACATTTCATCGAGCTCTTTGCGCAATACATAATCCAGTTCCTTGCATTCCTTCTCGTTAAACAGCATACCCAGCATTAGAGTTCTCCTTTTTCTGCATATGGATAATGGCGTGCCCAGTGTATGTCATATTCGAGCCCCTTTAATTCAGGCTATATATCGGACAGCGCCGGTTATAGTAGCAAACCTTAGGATCATCTTTGTTTGTCCTTTTGTGGTTGCTACTGAAACCCGTTTTATTGTTATGGTCAACTTTCTGAAAATTTATGAATGTCATCCCATACAAATTTATCCACGCACCAAGCTGTAGGTAAGTGTACTTTCGATAATGGCTGCAACAAAAAGCAAAATAACAATCCAAAAGGATGCAGTTACCGTTGTGCGCATAAACGCACCCCACTGGCTACCAATTGTGTTTCGTTTCTCCCCGCCAAATTGACCAAGACTTTTGAGAGCTAATCCACCAAACCTTAGACCGAATGCACAAGCGATAATAATTACCGGAATTTCAATAATGCCATGTGGAAGAAGTCCTTTTACAACAATATCAAAGAAGCTGGCCCCATAGTTCATTGTGGTGTGTACCAGAAAACCGATAACCATGCCATTGATCAACAGGAAAACGACAGGCAGAATGCCAAAGAAGATACCGGCATAGATCACGAGTACACTTTTGATGGCGTTATTGAAAAAGATAAAGAGGAAGAAGTTCCATTGCACATTGTTCCCCTGCTCCAGCCGCTCACTAACCTCCCTTAGTCCCCCGATTTGATTCAACAATATATCCTCAAGTGTTCCTGTACTCACCCATCCCGTGCCTATTCCAACAACAAACAATACGATCGACCAGATTAATGCACCACGAATGGAACCTAAAGCTCTAAGAAATGTACTGAATTTTAACATAATATCCTCCTGTGGAACCAAGATGTTGGACAAACAAACGTCTGATACGAATAACTGCGAGGTACGAGCATACATTGGAGAGTAAACAAGCATTTCTTATGGGAGAGGGGCGCTTATTGAAATGAACTCGTTCTATGTATTTAGCGGCAAAAAGATCAAACGTTTCCTGATTGTGCTGGTTGCTGCCGTCTTTGCTATCGGGATTATTTATCTGGAGAGCGGCAATATTTCTGTATTCTCGGAGGATGCACCATCCGCCGTATACAGCGTTCCAACCGAGAAGAAGGTTATTGCACTCACCTTTGACATTAGCTGGGGAGATAAAAGGACAGAGCCTATTCTGAAGGTCCTCCAAGAAAATAAAGTTCAGAAGGCCACTTTCTTCTTGTCCTCCCCCTGGAGTAAGACACACCCCGAGATTGTAACAGCCATCAAAGACGCAGGATACGAAATCGGCAGCCATGGTCACAAGCATGATAATTACAGCAGCCTGACTGAAGAGGAAATCCGGAAGGAAATTTCGACAGCTCATAGCATTTTAACCGATCTAACGGGAAAAGAACCGAAATTGCTACGTCTGCCTAATGGCGACTTTGACAAACGTGTTCTCCAGGTTGCCAGCAGTCTAAATTATCAAGTTGTTCAATGGGACACTGATTCTCAGGATTGGAAGAACCCTGGTGTACAGACCATTGTTGATCGTGTAGTCAGCAAGGCACATCCGGGTGACATCGTGCTGCTGCACGCCAGTGATTCCTCGAAACAAACGCATGAAGCATTACCCGCCATAATCGACAAGTTAAAAAATCAAGGGTATGAGTTCGTGACGGTTTCTGAGCTGCTTAACCATTCAAGTGTCAAAGGTACGGAAGTTCGCGACCAAGCCAGTGTACAGTAAACGTTAATAAATCAGTATTGCTGGCCAAACTGTATTGTAACTTGGGAGCATTCCCTTGTAAAAAGGCGCTGAAGCGCCATAAATGAAAAGAGCTAACCAGGTTAGCTCTTTTTGGCGTTTTTTTTGTAAGATAATCGCTACGCATGACTTTCTTGTACCTGCTCTGTCTTTCCACTCACCCGTTGCTCCATGGACCCATCTACCAGCCTGTGCAATATCAGCATTTGGTATGCATTACAGATTAACAGTGGAACCACAATAAAGATGGTAGCCGCATTCACATCAATTCGCAACACACCGATCGTCTCCACCACGGTAACAGCCACCATAAAAAAGAGTGTAGGCACTAGCGCCGAAATATGTGTCTGTTTCACCTTTACGTAAGCGGTAACAATTCCAGCTGCCAAAATAATGATTCCAAGCACAATATCGGATAGCCGTTCTCGTTCCCCACCAACAAACAAACGTAAAAACATGACATCAAGCAACGCCAAAACGGTTAGAACAATCTGTACAATTTGCCAACTGCGTTTCGAAAATACACCTTTGCCCATATAGTTCAATATCAAGTATGCGAAAAAACCCATTTGCGAATACACGCTAATCATAATACCGGAACCAAACAAGATCAGGAGATAAATTAAAAAATCGGTCATTCCATTCGTTTTTTCTCCATTAACCAACATCATAATTAGACCCGTTACTAATGATCCTGCAGCCCCAATAAGCAAAGCTGACCAAAATAGGAAAAACCATTTACGTAAATTCAAATGTTTTCCACCCCCGAGAGTTTATTTTACCAACCTTCACAGCAAAAAACCATCATCATTCAACATATTTAGCGGTTTACCATCACATACTACATCCAGTATCTAATCAAGGAGGGGTTGTGCACATGAAACGGCCTTTGTGGCAGTTATGCTGTGTCGTACTTGGACTATCCGTCATGCTCGCCGGCTGTGGCTCAGATCAGAATTATTCACCTCCTCAGGGCGGTTATAAAGAGATGAAAACGATGGTCGTGGATATTCTCAAAAGTGACGAAGGCAAAAAGGCGGTCGAGGAAGCTCTCACCGGACAAAGTTCTTCTGGTGGTGGTGAAGGTGGTGCTTCTGGCCAAAGTGGAGCTTCAGGCGGTGGATCTGGCACGGTGGGTATGAAAATGTTAATGCCTATGCAATCTTCAGAACAAATACGTATAGCTGTAAAAGATACCATTACGGCTCCTGAATACCAGAAGGAATTCGAGAAAATTATGACGGATCCACAGTTTGCAGGTGAATTCGCCAAAGTGATCAACTCCCAAAGCAAACAACTGCATATGCAGTTAATCAAAGATCCTACGTATCAAAAGTCCATTGGAGATGTCATGAAGTCTCCGGAAGTATCCAAGATGTTCATGGATATGACCAAAACACCAGAATATCGTAAACAAACGATGACCGTTATGCAGGAAGTCATGCAAAATCCTTTGTTCCGGATGGAAGTGCTGACTTTGCTTAAGAAGGTAGTCCAGGATGAGTTGCAACCTAAAACAGAACAAGGTGGCAAACAGGACGGACAAAGCAAAGACGACAATGGAAATGGCGGAAGCGGCAGCAATGACGGTAGTAGTGATGGCAACAGTAGCGGCGATGGCAGTAATGGAGGATCGTAAGTCGATAATACTTTAAAGTTAAAAGTTATCACATGTTGAAAAAAAGCCCGCATCCATGGATGTGGGCCTTTTTTATATTTTACGTCATTAGAAAAATTAAAACTTGGCATCAACAGACTGGGCAACCTCGTCGTAGATCGCACCGATGCTTGAATCTGCTTTATACACGGATGGGGAAAAATCCGGCTCCGAAATATGATTATCCGGCGCTCCCAGTGGAATCTGCGCAAGCAGCTCTGTATGAAGACTCTCGGCAAGAGTACCCCCACCGCCCCGGCCAAATACATAATCTTTCTCTCCGCATTTGCTGCATTCATAATAAGCCATGTTCTCAACCACACCAAGCAGCTCATGTTCCGTCTGAATGGCCATGGCACCTGCACGTGCAGCTACAAAAGCAGCGGTTGCATGCGGTGTTGTAACGATGATTTCTTTGCTGTGAGGCAGCATCTGATGTACGTCTAGTGCGACGTCCCCCGTACCCGGAGGCAGATCAAGCAGCATATAATCCAACTCTCCCCAGTTTACATCGGTAAAGAATTGGCGCAACATCCGCCCCAACATAGGTCCACGCCAGATCACCGGGTTATTCTCCCGAATAAAGAATCCCATCGACATGACTTTTACCCCGAAACGCTCAACAGGTTGGATAATTCCGTCCTCAACGACTGGATATTCCTCAATGCCCATCATATCAGGTACACTGAAGCCATATATATCTGCATCAATCAAGCCAACCTTCTTGCCTTGACGTGCCAGAGCCGCAGCCAAGTTAACGGTTACCGTCGATTTGCCGACGCCTCCTTTACCGCTAGCAACAGCAATAAAACGTACGCCGGATTCAGGACTTAACAACTCATGCCCGTCCAGCCCTGCTGCATGGCCTTTGACAAGCACTTCGTCCTCGTCGTCCTCATGATCCGCTTGTCCCATGTTCAGGCTCTCACGCTCATGCTCTGACGCTGCACGCAGACGAATATGTACATCATTCACTCCGTGTTGGGACAACAGGTTGCGCGCGGCATCGCTTAGAGCAGTTGTATCCTCTGTGCGGTTCTCCAGCGTCACCATAGTAAGAGCAACATGATTTTCTTTAACCATGACATCACGGACCCACTGCAGTTCAGTCAAACTTACGCCCAATTGCGGTTCCTGCAATGGCTGCAATAGTTCAAGTATCTGTTCTTTTGATAACATCAGACAGCACCTCAGCTTTATCTATTGGCATGTAATTAGGTATGCTGATCCAATTATATCATTACCTTTCTCGTTGTGACTAACTTTTAGGACGTTCTCCTGACGAATAACGGAGAATTCCATTATAGATGGATGCAGCCACTTTGCGCTGATAGGTTTCATCAGCAAGCAGACGCGCCTCTTCCGGGTGAGAAAGGAAACCCACCTCCACAAGTGCCGAGGGAATTTTTAACGCCTGGAGCAAATAAACGGTATTTACCGTTTTCGCGATTCGATCTGTATTTTCCAGATTACGAATCATTTCTTGCTGAAGCAGGTTGGCTAATCCTTCATTATCGGGATGATTGGGTGTATAAAAAACTTGAGCGCCACTCCAGCGGTTCGAAGGAACACTGTTCATATGAATGCTAATAAAGAGATCTGCCTGCTTATCCTCGATTCTTCTTACCCTTTGTTTCAGATCTTCCGTCTTGCGTTTGGAGTACCCTTTGGTATCTGAAGCAGCCAGATCGGTGTCTATTTCTCGAGTCATCACAACCAGGGCCCCTGCTTGCTGCAGATAATCTCGTACATACAGCGCAATGGATAAATTGATATCTTTCTCAATGACTCCCTGCTTACTCACTGCTCCCCCATCTGGTCCACCATGTCCTGCATCAATGGCAATGACTTTACCCGCTAATGGCAGACCCCAGTAACCAGACATTTTGGAGGAGGGCAACTCATACGTCACTACTGCCACAAACATGGCAAGCAAACAGAGGCTTAACATGACCCTCTTCATGGTGCGTAACCTAATCCAGATCACAAAGTGCTTACCCATATTTTTACGCATAAAAAAACCACCTCGTCCCTATAAATGACTCTAATCATCTATATGGGACAAGATGGACAAATATACCGTTAGGAGCGGACTTGCTCGGCCATTCCTTCAATCAGCACCTCAGCTACCTCAGGCCGCGTAAATTCAGGTGGAGGGCATTGGCCATCTCTTAGCAAGCCACGTACTTTCGTGCCAGACAGTGCCATATGGTGTTCTTTATCATGCGGGCAGGTTTTGCTTGATGCCATGTTTCCACATTTGGTGCAGAAAAAACTATGTTCGAAGAACAAAGGCGTGATACCGAGTTCTTCCGGTGTGAAGTTAGTAAAAATCTCCTGCGCTTCATACGTTCCATAGTAATCACCCACACCTGCATGGTCGCGGCCTACAATAAAGTGAGTACAACCATAATTTTTACGTACCATCGCGTGGAAAATGGCCTCTCTTGGGCCCGCATACCGCATAGCCGCCGGGAATACGCCTAGGAACGCACGATCAGCCGGATAATAGTTCTCCAGCAAAACCAAATAACTCTTCATTCGTACATCGGCAGGCACGTCATCAGACTTCGTTTCGCCTACAAGCGGGTTTAAGAACAAGGCGTCCACAATCTCCATTGCGCTCTTCTGAATGTACTCATGGGCACGATGGACCGGATTACGCGTCTGAAATCCGACAACCGTCTTCCAGCCTTTATCCTGGAACGTTTTCCGTGTCTCAGCAGGATCATAATAGAACTGTTCGAACTTGGCCGGTTTGGGACGATTCAGCACTTGAATTGGACCTCCTACATACGTTGCAGGTCGTTCCAGCAGTTTCTTCACACCCGGGTGCTCTGGATCATCCGTCTTGAAGACACGACGTGCTTCTTCACCCTGATCTACGTTGTACAAGCTCTTCACTTCCAGCAATCCATAGGTTACCCCGTCATTATCGCCAATAAGTGCCACAGTCTCACCGATCTGGAGTGATGCAGCCTGCTCCTCATCTACAGCTAAGGTAATGGGTATACTCCAGACTGTTCCGTCAGCAAGACGCATACGAGATATAACTGAAAGATAGTCTTCTTCATTCATGAAACCTTGAAGCGGTGAGAATGCACCCACACCAATGAGATCCAAATCCGAAATTGTCCAGCTGTTAATACGTATAGAGGAAAGTTTCTCACTCTCTCGTAATAATTGTTCCCGTTCTTCTCCTTGTACGACACGCTGAATCAGCGTACCTCCATGAGGCAGAATCGAAGTCATCTTGTCAGCTCCCTGTTTCACCATTTTTTATATCATCAAGAATGAATTCAGTGCATGTGCATTAAAAAAACCATCACTTACTCTAACTAAATTATTTATGAAGACCACATTCCGTTTTCTCATTCCCAGACCAGCGTCCCGCACGTGGATCTTCTCCTGGCATAACCTGACGTGTGCAATACTCACAACCGATACTCGGGTAATTCTGATCATGAAGTGGGTTGTACACAACATTATTAGAACGAATATAATCCCATACATCCTCTGAAGTCCAGTGCGCGATCGGGTTAAACTTCATGAGTCCAAACTTGGCATCATATTCGACCTTCTTCGTATTTGCACGCGTCGGTGCTTGATCTCTCCGAATACCGGTAATCCATGCATCGTATTGGGATAGAATACGTGTCAGCGGCTCAACCTTCCGAATATTACAACAAGTATTAGGATCCGACTTCCACAATTGTTCTCCATGTTGAGCCGCCTGCTCCTCCGGAGTAATTTTCGGAGCCACACGTACAAAATCAAGATTGTATTTCTCCTTCATTTTGTCACGAGTTTCGTATGTTTCCTTAAAATGAAAATCGGTATCGAGATAAAATATATCCGTGGATGGGCTGATTTTCTGAAGCATATCTACAAGTACAACATCCTCCGCACCGAAGCTGCATGCAAAAGTGATATTTGGAAACGTCTCAATAGCGTAACGAATAATATCCTCTGGACTTGCGTTTTCCAACTCTTCAGCTTTCGTCCGTGCAAGTTCTTCTTTCTCCAACAAGTTCATGTCTGCATTTCCCCCATTCTGCATTTCACAATCACTAAAGCCGACTAATCTAATATGAATTATGTATAGTATAAATCTTTCAATGGGGATGTCAATGCCTGCCATATGGTAAAATACATCAGTTTTACCCCTTTATTTGTTGTTCATTTTGAAAATAATTTGGTGTTAATTACGCATTTAATCGATTTAAGGATAAAATCAACCATGTGTAGCATCATCGATTTTTATTTTATTCTCGACTCGTTGTCATTGAAATCCTTTGCCACTGCTGGGTTTATGGTGCCAATTTGATAAAACGAAGTATAGAATAACTCTATAGAATCGAAGGAATATAGAAAAATGAGAAGGATTTAATAATGAGATAAATGCGGGAATCCTATTCTTCAATTGTAAGGGACCTTTATCAAAACCATAAGAAAAACTGATGAAAATTGAGAATGAAAAATGAATGATTACAACCATTATGATGTTCTAACCTGCAAATTTGATCTTTGTGCTATAGGAGGGTTGCGTTTACTGGAGTATTAGCTGGAGGAAGAAACTTTAACCGATACAGAGGAACCCGAAGCTACTTTGGTGCATCTTCTAAAGTAAAGAACATTTAATACACCTATTGGTCTGTAAAATACAAAAAAGCCTTTGGCCGAGGCCAAAGGCTTGTAATGCATATTAACGTTTGGAGAACTGAGGTGCGCGACGTGCGGCTTTGAGACCGTATTTTTTACGCTCTTTCATCCGTGGGTCACGAGTCAGGAATCCTGCTTTTTTCAGGGAAGCACGGTATTCCGGATCTGCTTTCAACAGAGCGCGGGAGATACCGTGACGGATAGCGCCGGCTTGACCGGAGATTCCGCCACCATGAGCGATAACAAGAACATCATAGTTGCTGAGTGTTTCTGTCAGGTTCAGTGGTTGTTTTACGATCAGTTTGAGTGTTTCCAAACCGAAGTATTCATTAATATCACGTTTATTGATGACAATGCGTCCTTCACCCGGTACAAGGCGAACACGAGCTACCGAATGTTTACGACGACCTGTCCCATAGTATTGTACTTGTGCCATGAAACTGTCCTCCTTTTAATTAACCGCGAAGTTCATAAACTTCTGGTTTTTGTGCTGCATGTGGATGCTCAGTGCCTCTGTACGCTTTAAGTCTCAACTTCATTTTCTCGCCCATGCGAGTTTTAGGAAGCATACCGCGAACAGCCAATTCCAACATACGTTCCGGTTTGTTTTTAACCATCTCTTCAGCAGTAGTTACTTTCAAACCACCTGGGTGCATCGAGTGACGGTAGTATTTTTTACCTTGCATTTTTTTACCAGTCAATACAATTTTCTCTGCATTGATGATAACAACGAAATCGCCAGTGTCCACATGTGGAGTGAATTGTGGCTTATGTTTGCCGCGGATCAAAGCAGCTGCTTCGCTCGCCAAACGTCCGAGCGTTTTGCCTTCGGCATCAATGATGTGCCATTGGCGCTCAACTTCGTTAGGCTTCGCCATGTACGTGGTACGCATGAAAAGTTCCTCCTTAAAATGTTCAACATCATTATATTCATTTATCTTCATTCATTAAGTGATAACTTTAGGTGTTGATGGATAGTTCTTTCGTTGTGACCCTCTTAATTGGGGCTGTGGGAAAGCCATTAAGAAAACACAACTTTTATATTACATGATAGGAGCTTAAATCGCAAGTGTTAATTAAGCATTTCACTTCGCAAATTTAATCTTTTTTGTATTCAAGGTCCCAGAGCATTAAACCGCAGCTAACCGCAGTAGGTCCTGCAGAAGAACGATTACAAGCAGCAATCATATTCGGTACGTCAGAGGCTTTCCGTTTGCCCTCTCCGACCTCCAGCAGTGTACCTACAATAATACGAACCATATGCTGCAAAAAGCCGTTACCACTCACATAGATGTGAATGACACCCTGATCGCGCGGATGGTCCCTACACATTGAACGGTCCACTTCTATCCATGCTTCGTATACCGAACGTACATGATTTTCTTTCTGAGACTTGCGTGAAGCAAAGGAGGTGAAATCATACGTACCAATAAAATGACGCAACCCCTCCTGCATTGCCGCAATGTCCAGCTTGGCATGGTGATGATATTGCAGCCTCCGGTTAAATACATCCGGGAATTGATTCGCATTGACGGTATACCGATACGTTTTCCTTTTCGCAGCATAGCGAGAATGAAAATCGTTTGGTACTTCAACCGCATCAATAACGATAATATCGGATGGTAATCTGGAGTTGAGCGCCATACACCATCGTTCAATCGGGATCTGGGATTCCGTAGGGAAATTGAAGATCTGTCTGCGCGCGTGAACGCCTGCATCCGTTCTGCCTGAACCCGTAATTTTAACCTTCTCACCGGTTAAAGCACGAATGGCATCTTCAAGATGATCCTGAATGGTATTCCCTCCTGGCTGAACCTGAAAGCCGTAATAGGCAGTGCCATCATAAGTTAACGTCATACACAAGTTGCGCATCAATACCACACCTTTGTTCCATACTATACATGTGCCTATCCCGAACAGCAAAAGAAGCCCCTTTCGGAGCTTCTATTACAGCACGAATTCCGAAATGAAGAGAAAAAAAGGGTTAATCCAGAATCAGTGATTCTGTCCCCTTTCCTCATCTCATCTGTTTTACGCGCGGTCAACCAGTTCCAAGTAAACCATAGGCGCAGCGTCACCACGACGAGGTCCCAGTTTCAGAATACGAGTGTATCCACCTGGACGCTCAGCGTAACGACCGGACAATTCGCTAAACAGTTTTTGGATTGCATCTTGCTCACCATCGATTGTTTCGCGGCGAACATAAGCTGCCACTTGGCGACGGGCATGAAGATCTCCCTTTTTCGCTTTAGTGATCAGTTTTTCAGCAATAGAGCGAACCTCTTTTGCTTTCGCTTCAGTTGTCTGAATGCGTTCGTATAAGAACAGGTCGGTTACCAGGTCACGGAACAAAGCTTTACGTGCGCTGGAATTACGGCCCAACTTTTGGTATGCCATTGTTTTCCCTCCTTCACTTCAAGCACTCGGCTGTCTATTCTTCTGTACGGAGTCCCAAACCAAGTTCCTCAAGCTTCTCTTGAACTTCTTCCAAAGACTTGCGTCCGAGGTTACGGACTTTCATCATGTCTTCTTCCGTTTTCGTAGTCAGCTCTTGTACGGTATTAATACCGGCACGTTTGAGGCAGTTGTAGGAACGAACAGAGAGATCCAGCTCTTCGATCGTCATTTCGAGTACTTTTTCTTTTTTGTCTTCTTCTTTTTCGACCATAATCTCTGCATCTTTCGCTTCGTCTGTAAGACCCACGAAGAGCATCAGATGCTCGGTCAAAATTTTAGCGCCAAGGCTTACAGCCTCTTCAGGACGAATACTTCCGTCAGTCCAAACTTCCAACGTGAGCTTGTCATAGTTGGTTACTTGGCCGACACGCGTATTTTCCACAGCGTAGTTAACGCGACTGATCGGGGTGAAGATGGAATCGACTGGGATGACGCCGATCGGCTGGTCATCGCGTTTATTCCGATCTGCCTGGACGTAGCCGCGACCGCGATTGGCAAAAATACGCATGTGAAGTCTCGAACCTGGTCCGAGCGTAGCAATGTGCAAATCCGGGTTAAGGATTTCCACATCGGAGTCAGCACGGATATCTCCAGCCGTAATTGCTCCTTCGCCTTCAGCATCAATCTCGAGCACTTTCTCCTCATCAGAGTGAATTTTAAGCGACAAAGCTTTCAGGTTAAGAATGACCTCCGTAACATCTTCCATTACGCCAGGAACTGTAGCAAATTCATGCAGAACGCCATCGATTTGAACCGAAGACACTGCCGCACCCGGCAGTGACGAGAGCAAGATTCGGCGAAGCGAGTTTCCAAGCGTCGTACCGTATCCGCGCTCCAGCGGTTCTACTACGAATTTCCCATAGGTGCCATCATCGTTGACGTCTACCGTCTCAATTTTCGGCTTTTCGATTTCAATCACTGCAATACCCCTCCTTCAAAACGTCGGTCCTCTATGAAACATTTACCTTCTCTTGCGAAAACATGTAGTAGTATGCCTAAACAACCATTATTAGCAGATTGTGCCGGAAATATACCACACGCAGGGGCAAATCTCATTAGACACGACGACGTTTTGGAGGACGGCATCCGTTATGCGGGACTGGAGTTACGTCTTTGATCAGGTTAACTTCAAGACCAGCAGCTTGCAAAGAGCGGATCGCTGCTTCACGGCCTGCGCCTGGTCCTTTAACCATAACCTCAACGGCTTTCATCCCATGTTCCATTGCAGCTTTGGCAGCAGTCTCAGCAGCCATTTGTGCAGCAAACGGAGTCGATTTACGGGAACCTCTGAATCCGAGGCCGCCGGAGCTTGCCCACGAAATTGCGTTTCCGTGAGGGTCCGTAATGGTAACGATAGTGTTATTGAACGTGGAGCGGATATGTGCCACGCCAGATTCAATATTTTTACGGTCACGACGTTTAGTACGTACGACTTTTTTCGGTTTAGCCATTTTCTCTTATCCCCCCTTATTATTTCTTCTTGTTCGCTACAGTACGACGAGGACCTTTACGAGTACGAGCATTCGTTTTCGTACGTTGCCCACGAACAGGCAGACCACGACGATGACGAACTCCACGGTAACAACCGATCTCCGTCAAACGTTTAATATTCAAAGAGATTTCACGACGCAGGTCACCTTCTACTTTGACCTCTTTGTCGATACTTTCACGCAATTTGCTGACTTCATCTTCCGTCAAATCACGGACACGAGTGTCCCGATTGATGCCTGTTGTGCTCAGAATTTTCTGGGAAGTCGTTTTACCGATTCCGAAAATATAAGTCAAGGCGATCTCAACGCGCTTATCACGTGGCAAATCCACACCAGCTATACGTGCCATTTTACGCTACACCCCCTTCTTTAACCTTGTTTTTGTTTGTGTTTCGGATTTTCACAGATAACCATAACATTCCCTTTGCGGCGAATGACTTTGCACTTTTCGCAAATCGGCTTGACCGAAGGTCTTACCTTCATGTGAATTACCTCCTCAAAGTTTTGCTAAGCAAAACCCTCTTCGTAAGCATTGACCTTGTTCTACTATTGTAAAACCGGCTTCGAAGCTTTCGCAAGTTTTGCCGGGCAAAACCCGCTTCATAAGCTTCACAGTTCATTGCAACTGTCTACTACTATTTACGGTAAGTTATACGACCTTTTGTCAAATCATAAGGTGATAACTGAACAACCACTTTGTCTCCAGTCAGGATACGGATAAAGTGCATCCGCAACTTGCCGGAAACGTGAGCGAGAATTTGATGACCGTTCTCAAGCTCAACCTTGAACGTTGCATTCGGTAGCGGTTCGAGAACCGTACCTTCCACTTCAATGACATCTTCCTTGGCCATTAGTCAGTCTCCTTTCTCTTCAGCTTGAATGTTGGTGGATTCCAGAAACGAATGAACCGCATAGCGGAGCTTTCCGTTTGTCACCCGACCACTCTCGTTTAAACTGTTTACAACCTCGCCGCTAATCATCGGCTGGAGTTCAAGATGAAGAATGTTCTTCTTCTTGGGTTGATCAAACTTACGTTTGTCCCCATCCGCAATATATACGAACTTACTGTCCGCTATAGCAACAATTACTGCGGCTTGGTCCGCATTGCGGCCTTTACGGATCTTCACAAGTTGACCGAGCTGCGGATTAGACTGATTGTTCATGCCTTATCACCTACGCATTCAGTTTTGTGAAAATTTCCATGCCTTCATGTGTAACTGCTACGGTGTGTTCAAAGTGGGCGCATAACGATCCATCAACAGTGACGACAGTCCAGTTATCTTCCAACGTTTTCACATACCGTCTACCTGCGTTAACCATCGGCTCTATGGCCAGCACCATGCCCGCTTTAAGCCGTGGTCCCCGATCAGGAAGACCATAGTTCGGAATCTGTGGTTCTTCGTGCAGATCCGCTCCTATACCGTGACCGACATATTCACGTACTACCGAGAACCCTTCATCTTCAATATATTTCTGAATCGCATGAGATATTGTAAACAAGCGAACGTCCGGTTTTACCAGCGCCAGACCTGCGTATAACGAAGCCTCGGTAACGTCCAGAAGACGACGGGCTTCTTCGGAAATACGGCCGACTGGATAAGTCCAGGCGGAATCTCCGTGATAACCCTGGTACTGCGCGCCAATGTCAAACGTAACGATATCGCCCTCGTTCAACTTTCGTTTGCCGGGAAATCCATGCACCAACTCTTCATTCACTGAAGCGCACACACTGGCAGGGAAACCGTTATAACCTTTGAAAGACGGCACAGCTCCTTGACTGCGGATGTATTGATCGGCCATATGGTCAAGTTCTCCAGTCGTAATACCGGGAGCGATATGCTCTGCCAAGAGACGATGCGTTTCCGCAACAATTCTCCCTGCTTCCCTCATCAAGCCCAGTTCCGTTTCGGACTTACCAATGATCATTCAATTAACCTCGCAGCAGGGACACGATTTCATGAGAAACTTGATCGATATCCTGCTCTCCGTCCATTTGACGAAGAAGGCCTTTGTTCTCATAAAATGTGAGGAGTGGTGCTGTTTTGTTGATATATTCGTCGAGACGTGTGCCTACGCTCTCTTCATTATCATCAGAGCGCTGGTACAAGTCACCGCCGCATTTATCACAAATACCTTCCTGCTTGGGTGGATTGAACACGACATGATATGTGGCGCCACAGTTCTTACAAATGCGACGACCCGTCAAACGGGCGAGCAATTTGTTGCGGTCCACTTTCAGGTTGATTACATGATCGAGACCTGAGTTCAGTCGATCCAGAATGCCATCGAGCGCTTCTGCTTGAGACAGGGTTCTTGGAAATCCATCCAAGAGGAATCCTTCTCTGCAATCAGGCTGCTGCAAACGTTCTTCAACAATGCCGATGGTTACATCATCTGGTACGAGCAATCCTTGATCCATATATTCCTTGGCTTTCAGGCCAATGGGAGTTCCCTGCTTAATCGCGAGACGAAATGCATCGCCTGTTGAAATGTGGGGAATACCGAACTCTTTCACAATGACGTCTGCTTGCGTTCCTTTTCCTGCCCCCGGAGGGCCCATGAATAGGATGTTCACGTTATGTCACTCCCTCCAAGACTACCCTACATCAACAAACAGCACAATAGGTGCCGGCAAGTAAATCTTAGCTTGACCGGTACCTATTGCCTATTTATTGATAAAACCTTTGTAGTGGCGTTTGATCAATTGGCTTTCGATTTGCTTCATCGTATCCAGCGCAACACCGATAACGATCAGGAGAGAAGTTCCTCCAATTTGCGCTGATTGAGGCAAACCAGAAAGTGCCCCCAAGATTACAGGCAGAACGGAAATTACTGCCAAGAAGATGGCACCTGCCGTTGTCAAACGAGTCATGACACGGGTCAGATATTTCTCGGTTGCTTTACCCGGACGAATGCCTGGGATGTAACCGCCGTTCTTTTTCATGTTGTCAGCCATCTGCTGTGGATTCATCTGTACAAAAGTATAGAAGAATGTGAACCCGAAAATCATCACTACATAGAGTAACATACCCAGAGGTTTGTGAGTAGTGAGATTGGCTCCGATCCACTGTGCCCATGTACGATCAGCCCAGAAGTTTGCGATGATCGATGGGAACATCAACAGAGATGAAGCAAAGATGACAGGGATAACACCTGCTGCATTAATCTTCAGCGGGATATGTGTGTTCTGTCCACCGTACATTTTGTTACCTACGACACGTTTAGCGTACTGTACAGGAATTTTCCGAATCGCCTGCTGGATGTAAATGACACCTATGATAATCAGCACAATAACAATTGCGACGATTACCCCTTTAAGAATGTTCATGAACAGTTGATCAGCTTGGATGAAGTCGGATTCGATCGTTTGTTTGATAATATTAGGTACCGTTGATAGGATACCCGCAAAGATCAAAATCGAAATCCCGTTTCCTATGCCCTTCTCGGTGATCTGCTCACCAAGCCACATTAGGAATGAAGTACCGGCCGTAAGTACAATTGCGATCAAGATATAATCTGCAAATGTTGCGTTAGGCACCATTTCTGTATTGTACAAGCGGTTGAATCCGATCGACGTACCAAACGCTTGAATCAATGCCAGACCTACCGTTAAATAACGGGTCAGTTGTGCAGATTTCTTCTTACCTTGTTCACCCTGCTTTGCCCACTCCGCTAATTTAGGAATAACGTCCATGGAAAGCAGCTGCACTATGATAGACGCAGTGATGTAAGGCACGATCCCGAGCGCAAATATCGAGAACTGAAAGAGCGCTCCACCCGAGAACGTATTGAGAAGTCCAAAAACTTCTTTACCCGCAGAATTTGTCGCTTCGAAAACCTCTTTATTAACCCCAGGTACTGGAACGAAGGATCCGATGCGGTAAATGATCAGTACAAAAAGGGTAAATAATACCCTTTTGCGCAGATCTTCAACCCGCCAGATATTCTTTAGGGTCTTGAACATTAAATCACCTCGGTTTTACCGCCGGCAGCTTCAATTTTCTCCACCGCAGATTGAGAAAACTTGTTAGCTTTAACAGTTAACTTCACAGTGACTTCACCGTTACCCAGAATTTTGATTCCGGATTTAGCGTTTTTAACTACGCCAGTCGTCATCAAGAATTCTGGAGTTACTTCAGTACCCGCAGCAAAACTGTTCAGGTCTTCAGTATTCACAACCGCATATTCTTTGCGAGTTGGGTTTACGAAACCGCGTTTTGGCAAGCGACGATACAATGGATTTTGTCCACCTTCGAAGCCCGGACGAACACCACCGCCGGAACGAGCGTTTTGTCCTTTGTGACCGCGACCTGATGTTTTACCAGTACCACTACTTGGACCGCGACCAAGACGTTTACGTTCTTTGCGGGATCCAGGAGATGGTGAAAGCTCATGTAACTTCATCGTTCGTTGCACCTCCTTAAAGATTTGTGGGATTAACCCTTTTTTAAGCTTCTACTTCTTTAACAGCTACCAAGTGGCTTACTTTGTTAATCATACCACGAATGGCAGGATTGTCGTTTTGAACCACTTTGCTGTTGATTTTGCGCAAGCCCAATGTTTTCACAGTTGTTCTTTGCGTCTCCGGACGTCCGATCAAGCTGCGGACGAGGGTAATTTCTAATTTAGCCATGAGATTCCCTCCTTAACCCAGAAGCTCTTCGACGGATTTGCCGCGCAGTTTAGCCACGTCTTCAGCACGTTTCAAACGGGACAAACCTTCCAAAGTCGCATTGACCATGTTCATGGAATTCGAAGAACCCAGAGATTTTGTCAAAATGTCACCTACACCAGCAAGTTCGAGAACCGCACGTACAGGACCACCAGCGATAACACCAGTACCTTCAGATGCTGGTTTCAACAGAACGCGTCCTGCGCCGAACTTACCTGTTACCAAGTGAGGAATCGATGTTCCTACGAGTGGAACGTGTACAAGGTTTTTCTTAGCGTCTTCAATACCTTTGCGAATTGCATCAGGTACTTCGCCCGCTTTACCGATACCAGCTCCAACCCAGCCGTTGCCGTCGCCGACTACAACCAGTGCACTAAAGCTGAAACGGCGTCCGCCTTTTACTACTTTAGCTACGCGATTAATATTTACAACTCTTTCAGTCAGTTCCAAAGTATTCGGATCTACACGCAAGTCGTTAACCTCCTTTTGAAAAATATCTTAAAACTCAAGTCCTGCTTCACGAGCCGCTGTAGCCAATGCTGCGATACGACCATGGTACAGATAACCGCTACGGTCAAATACGATGTTTGAAACGCCTTTGTCTTTCGCACGCTTAGCAACGAGTTCGCCGACTTTACGAGCAGATTCAACAGATGCGCCATTTTGGATGTCGCCGCTCAATTCTTTGTCTACAGTAGACGCGGAAGCGATCGTAACACCAGCTACATCATCGATGATTTGAGCATACATATGTTTACCAGAACGGAATACGTTCAAACGAGGACGTGCTGCCGTTCCTTGGATTTTCTTACGAACACGCAGGTGTCTTTTCAGACGTGCCTTGTTTTTATCTGTTTTCGTAATCATCTCAGGGATTCACTCCTTTCAGGTTACCTCGCTGGCTTCAAACCGGAAGCCACGGGGTATATTAGAAACACAAGAAGCAAGCAAGCCGAAAACCGCGCAAAGGCGGCAAGAAAAATCTTATTTCTTCTTACCGGCTTTACCTTCCTTACGGATGATACGCTCGCCTTCATATTTAATACCTTTACCTTTGTACGGCTCAGGTTCACGAACGGAACGGATTTTAGCAGCGTAAGCACCTACACGCTCTTTATCGATTCCGCGAACGATGATTTTCGTATTCGAAGGAACTTCGAATTCGATTCCCGCTTCCGGTGTAATTTCAACCGGGTGAGAGTAGCCAACGTTCAGAACGATTTTATCTCCGGATTTGCTTGCACGATATCCGACCCCAACCAGCTCCAGAGATTTTGCGAATCCTTCAGTAACACCACTCACCATGTTGTTTACAACGCTACGCGTTGTGCCGTGCAAAGAACGGTGAGTTTTGTTATCGGAAGGACGCACAACTGTAATTTCGTTGTTTTCAACTGTTACCTTCATATCTTTATGAAGTTCACGAGTCAAAGATCCTTTTGGTCCTTTTACCGTAATAACGGTGTTGTCCAGTGTGATGTCCACACCACTTGGTACTGTAATTGGTTTGCGACCAATACGAGACATATGTTGCACCTCCTATCTTGTGACGTTATATTACCATACGTAGCAGACGACTTCTCCGCCGGATTTTGATTGACGAGCTTCTTTGTCCGTCATGATACCTTTGGATGTCGAGATGATAGCGATACCCAGACCACCAAGTACACGAGGTACTTCGTTGCTTTTCGTGTAAACACGAAGACCAGGTTTACTGATTCTTTTCAGACCAGTAATAACACGCTCGTTATTTTGACCGTATTTCAGAAAAACACGGATAATCCCTTGTTTGTTATCATCGATAACTTCAGCGTCACGGATGAAACCTTCACGCTTCAGGATATCGGCGATTTGTTTTTTCATTGTCGAAGCAGGCATTTCTACCGTTTCGTGACGAACTGTGTTCGCGTTACGAATACGAGTAAGCATATCTGCAATTGGATCAGACATAGTCATTGTGAGTTAACCTCCTTCCCGTTCAGGACTTTTTACCAGCTTGCTTTTTTCACGCCAGGGATCTGGCCTTTATAAGCTAATTCACGGAAGCAAATTCTGCAAATTTTGAACTTTTGCAGGACCGAATGTGGACGTCCGCAACGCTCACAGCGTGTATAAGCACGTACTTTAAACTTTGGTGTACGTTGTTGTTTAACTTTCATCGAAGTTTTTGCCACTTAGCCTGACACCTCCTAAATAATTTCGGAGAAAAGGGAGTCTTTCCAGACACCCGGAAACGTTATAGCAACATTATTTTACGAAAGGCATTCCGAGTTGCGTGAGCAATTCACGGGATTCTTCGTCTGTTTTCGCCGTTGTTACGATGACAATATCCATACCGCGGACTTTGTCTACTTTATCATACTCGATCTCTGGGAAGATCAATTGTTCTTTCAGACCCAGTGTGTAGTTACCACGTCCGTCGAAAGCTTTACTCGATACACCGCGGAAGTCGCGGACACGAGGAAGCGTAACGTTGAGCAGTTTATCGAGGAAGAAGTACATGCGCTCGCCGCGCAATGTTACTTTCACACCGATAGGCATGTTCTCACGCAGTTTGAAACCTGCGATAGATTTTTTAGCACGAGTGATTACAGGTTTTTGACCTGCGATCAATTGCAAATCGTTTACTGCGGAATCCAACACTTTGGAGTTTTGGACAGCGTCGCCCACACCCATGTTGATAACGATTTTCTCGATTTTCGGCACTTGCATTACCGTTGTATAGTTAAACTTCTGCATCAAAGCAGGAGCAATTTCGTTCAGGTAACGTTCTTTCATTCTTGCTGCCATGAATCATAGACCTCCTTTCTCATTCGGTTCAATTAGTCGATAATTTCTCCGGAACGTTTAGCAACGCGCACTTTCTTTCCGTTATCCAACACTTTGTAACCTACACGGGTTACTTTTCCGCTCTTTGGATCGATGTGCATTACGTTGGAAACGTGAATCGGAGCTTCCTTCTCGATAATGCCGCCTTGCGGATTTTGCTGGTTAGGCTTCTGGTGTTTTTTAATCATGTTAACACCTTCCACAAGGACGCGGTTCTCACGAGGATAAGCAGCGATGACACGGCCTTTTTTACCTTTGTCTTTACCGCTGATCACCATAACTGTATCTTCTTTTTTAACATGAAGTTTATTGTTATGGGATTCCAGAACTTTTTTCACTCTTGGCATTTCGTACACCTCCTGTTTCTAACATCACGAGATTAAGCTTTAGATAACTTCTGGGGCCAAGGAAACGATTTTCATGAAGTCTTTCTCGCGAAGTTCACGAGCAACAGGTCCGAAAATACGTGTTCCACGCGGGCTTCTGTCGTCTTTTACAACAACCGCTGCATTTTCATCAAAACCGATGTAGGAACCGTCTTTACGACGTACAGAACGCTTCGTACGAACGACAACCGCTCTAACTACATCACCTTTTTTGACAACGCCGCCTGGTGTTGCTTGTTTTACAGAACAAACGATCAGATCACCGATTTGAGCTGTACGACGTCCCGTACCGCCGAGTACGCGGATACACATCAGTTCCTTCGCACCGGAGTTGTCAGCCACAGTCAAACGTGTAAATGGTTGAATCATTTAGTATTCCTCCTTTCAGCTATGCTGCTGATGCATTAGATGATAACCGCTTTTTCTACGATTTCAGTAAGTCTCCAGCGTTTATCTTTCGAAAGCGGACGAGTCTCCATGATTTTCACCGTGTCACCGATTTTCGCAGTGTTTTCTTCGTCATGCGCTTTGAATTTTTTAGTAACCTTAATGCGTTTATGGTACAAGTTGTGTTTTTTGTAAGTTTCTACAGCAACAACAATCGTTTTGTCCATTTTATCGCTGACCACTTTACCGGTTTGCACTTTACGTGCGTTACGTTCTTCGCTCATTGTTGGCCTCCTTCCTGATTACGGACGGATTATACATCCGATCCCTAATTAACCGATTCCCAATTCTCTTTCACGGATAATGGTTTTAGCACGAGCTATTTCTTTCCGCACATCACGGATTCGAGTCGGGTTATCCAGCTGACCGGTAGCGAGTTGAAAGCGGAGGTTAAAGAGTTCTTCTTTAAATCCGGCAATCTTTTGCTCGATTTCAGCAGAGGTTAGGTTGCGAAATTCACTAGCTTTCATTTGCTTCACCACCCAATTCTTCACGTTTCACAAACTTCGTTTTGATTGGCAGTTTATGAGCGGCAAGACGCATTGCTTCACGAGCAACATCCTCCGGTACACCAGCAAGTTCAAACATGATCTTACCTGGTTTCACAACTGCAACCCATTTTTCTACGTTACCTTTACCGCTACCCATCCGAACCTCGAGAGGCTTTTGAGTGATTGGTTTGTCTGGGAAGATCTTGATCCAAACTTTACCACCACGTTTGATGTAACGAGTCATCGCAATACGAGCCGCTTCGATTTGACGGTTCGTAATCCAAGCCGGTTCCGTAGCTTGCAGACCATATTCACCAAAGTTCAGCGTAGTTCCGCCTTTAGCTTGGCCCTTCATATGTCCACGTTGTTGCTTACGGTGTTTTACACGTTTTGGTACCAACATGATTAGTTGCCTCCTTCCTTAGCAGCTTGTTTCTTAGCCGTAGGAAGAACCTCTCCACGATAGATCCATACTTTCACGCCGATACGGCCGTAAGTAGTATGAGCCTCTGCTGTACCGTAGTCGATGTCGGCACGAAGCGTGTGCAGTGGAACAGTTCCTTCGCTGTAGCCTTCCGAACGAGCAATCTCAGCACCGCCAAGACGTCCGCCCACTTGAGTTTTAATACCTTTTGCACCAGAGCGCATTGTTCTTTGAATAGCTTGTTTCAGAGCACGACGGAAAGAAACACGACGTTCCAATTGTTGTGCGATGCTTTCAGCTACCAGGATTGCGTCCAGGTCTTGGTTCTTAATTTCAGAAATGTTGATGTGTACTTTTTTACCGCCTGCGATTTTCGTAATTTGATTACGCAGATTTTCAACTTCCGAACCACCCTTACCGATAACCATACCTGGTTTCGCAGTGTGAATCGTTACGTTTACGCGGTTAGCCGCTCTCTCGATTTCAACACGAGACATAGCGGAGTCTTTCAATTTATTTTTCAGGAATTCACGAATTTTCACGTCTTCCATCAAAAGATCGCCGAAGTCTTTACCTGCATACCACTTAGATTCCCAGTCACGGATAATTCCGACACGGAGTCCGACTGGATTTACCTTTTGGCCCACACATTTCCCCTCCTTCTACTTTTCAGATACCACCAAAGTGATGTGGCTAGTACGTTTGTTAATACGACTTGCACGTCCCATTGCACGAGGGCGGAAACGTTTCATTGTCGGTCCTTGGTTCACGTAAGCTTGCGAGATAACCAAGTTATTAACATCCAAAGAATAGTTATGTTCCGCATTCGCAATAGCGGAATTAAGCAACTTCTCAACGATAGGAGAAGCAGATTTCGGAGTGTGACGGAGAATGGCAACCGCCTCACCTACTTGCTTGCCGCGAATCAAGTCAACAACGAGTTGAACTTTACGAGGAGCAATCCGGATAAACTTAGCATGTGCTTTTGCTTCCATTGTGTAACCTCCTCTCAAACATTAAAGATATTCATTTATCTTCTTGTTTTCTTATCATCATCAGTATGGCCTTTGTACGTACGGGTTGGAGCGAACTCACCCAATTTGTGTCCGACCATGTCCTCAGTTACGTATACTGGTACGTGTTTACGACCGTCATATACGCCAAATGTGTGTCCGATGAATTGCGGGAAAATTGTAGAACGACGGGACCAGGTTTTAATAACAAGCTTTTTACCGGATGCTTCCATGTCTTCTACCTTTTTCAGCATGTAGCCATCAATGAATGGCCCTTTTTTCAAACTGCGACCCATGTGGAGATCCTCCCTTCAAACGTAGCTATTATGCATCCGCAGATGCCTCACGAAGTTATGCACAATGTGTATTACTTCGTGCGGCGGCGAATGATGTATTTATCAGAAGCTTTATTTTTCTTGCGCGTTTTGTAACCAAGAGTAGGTTTACCCCATGGTGACATTGGCGATTTACGTCCGATTGGAGCACGACCTTCACCACCACCGTGTGGGTGATCGTTAGGGTTCATTACTACACCACGAACTTCAGGACGTTTACCCAACCAACGGCTACGACCGGCTTTACCGATTTTGATGAGCTCGTGGTCTTGGTTACCAACAGATCCAATTGTTGCGCGGCAAACTTTCAAAATACGACGAACTTCTCCGGAAGAGAGACGAACAGAAACGTATTTTTCTTCTTTACCAAGCAATTGAGCTTCTGTACCAGCAGCACGAACCAATTGTCCGCCTTTACCTGGTTTCAACTCAATGTTGTGGATAACAGTACCTACTGGAATATTTTCGAGTGGCAATGCGTTTCCGATTTTGATGTCTGATTCAGGTCCGGAGAATACTTGATCTCCAACTTTCAAACCTTTAGGAGCGATGATATAACGTTTTTCACCATCAGCATAGTGAATCAGAGCGATGTTAGATGTACGGTTCGGGTCATACTCAATCGTAGCAACGCGGCCCGGTATTCCATCTTTAGTACGTTTGAAGTCGATGATACGGTATTTACGTTTGTGTCCACCACCATGGTGACGAACTGTAATTTTACCTTGGTTGTTGCGGCCTGCTTGTTTGCTCAATGGGGCCAACAACGATTTCTCCGGCTGATCTGTGGTGATTTCCTCAAATGTAGAAACGGACATGTTCCGTCTTGCCGGGGATGTTGGTTTATACTTTTTGATTGGCACTGGGTTTCCCTCCTTACTTCAAAAATTCAATTATACAGTTTCAAAGAACTCAAGCGTTTTGCTGTCTTGTGTCAGCGTTACAAACGCTTTTTTCCATTCGCTAGTATATCCGGAATAACGTCCGTACCGTTTTGGCTTAGCTGGAACACGAAGCGTGTTCACGTTTTTCACTTTTACGTTGAAAATAGCTTCCACGGCTTTCTTGATCTCGGTTTTGTTTGCACGGATATCGACTTCAAATACATATTTCAAGTCATTCATCATGTCAGCAGTACGTTCCGTAATAATCGGACGTTTTACAATATCACGAGGATCCTTCATTACGCGAGCACCTCCTCTACCTTCTGAACTGCTTCTTTCGTAATGATCAGTTTGTCGTGCGAAAGCACGTCAAGAACATTAATGCCGTCAGCAGCTACGAATTTCACGCCTGGAATATTCCGCGCGGAAAGAGCCACATTATCATCATAGCTAGGAGCTACGATCAAAGCTTTGCGTCCAACTTTCAAGTTATTCAAGATGGCTGCAAATTCTTTCGTTTTAGGTGAGCTCAGCGTGAGAGCGTCCAGAACGATAATGTCATTGTCGATCACTTTGGATGAAAGAGCTGATTTGATCGCCAAACGGCGAACTTTCTTAGGCAGTTTATACGCATAGCTCCGTGGTGTTGGACCAAATACGATACCGCCGCCTTTCCATTGTGGTGAACGAATTGAACCTTGACGAGCGCGACCTGTACCTTTTTGTTTCCAAGGCTTACGTCCACCGCCACGTACTTCAGAACGTCCTTTTACTTTGTGGGTACCTTGACGAAGGGAAGCGCGTTGCATAAGAACTGCATCGTACAGAACGTGTTGGTTCGGCTCAATTCCGAAAACCGCATCGTTCAATTCAACTTCGCCTACTTGGCTACCATCTACATTGTAAACTGATACTTTTGGCATTTTGTGTTCCTCCTTTCTTCAGTGGTTATTTTTTCACTGTTTCTTTAACTTTAATGAGACTGTTTTTCGGTCCAGGAATGGAACCTTTCACGAGCAACACATTACGTTCAGCGTCTACTTTAACTACTTCAAGACGTTGGATTGTAACAGTATCATGTCCCATGTGTCCTGGCAGGCGTTTGCCTTTAGGAACGCGGTTAGCTTGGATCGAACCCATTGAACCAGGGCCACGGTGGTAACGCGAACCGTGTGACATAGGTCCAGTGCTTTGTCCCCAACGTTTGATAACGCCGGCAAAACCTTTACCTTTAGAAATACCCGTTACGTCAACGAATTCGCCTTCAGCGAAAATGTCAGCTTTCAGTTCTTGGCCAACTTCATATTCTGCGATGTTGATACCGCGAACTTCACGAACGTAGCGCTTAGGGGCAGTGTTCGCTTTTTTAGCGTGACCTGCTTCTGGCTTGTTAGCATTTTTCTCTTTCTTATCGGAATAACCGATTTGAATTGCTTCGTAGCCATCATTCTCAATGTCTTTCTTTTGCAAAACAACACAAGGGCCTGCTTCGATAACCGTTACTGGTACAACGTTACCCTCAGGTGTAAATACTTGAGTCATTCCGAGTTTTTTTCCTAAGATTGCTTTCATGTTGACACCTCTTTTCCTTTATACATGGTCTTTGTTGTAGCTTGTATTACAATTTAATTTCGATATCTACACCGGACGGCAGATCCAAGCGCATCAAGGCATCCACAGTTTGTGGAGTCGGGTTAACGATGTCGATCAAACGCTTATGTGTGCGTTGTTCGAATTGTTCCCGAGAATCCTTGTACTTGTGCACCGCACGAAGAATAGTAATGATTTGTTTTTCAGTAGGAAGCGGAATCGGACCGGATACACCTGCACCCGAACGTTTTGCTGTTTCAACAATTTTCTCCGCGGATTGATCAAGAATTCTGTGGTCGTAAGCTTTCAAACGAATACGAATTTTTTGCTTTGCCATTTTAGTCCCTCCTTCTATCGCCCAATTTTTTATCGGACATACTCCGTGAAAATTTTCTAGCCACTGTCCCATGGCAAAGGGGCCGGGTGTGCCAGTAACCTCTCACATCATCGCAACGTCACAGAACAACATTCATTATTATATAGAAAAGATGGGCGTATTGCAAGCATATTTAAGAAAAACATTTAAACTTATCTTTTCTGATGAAATGACTTCGTTTAGTGCAGTGTTTATCTTCAATATTCATGCTGCCTTACCAATCCATCTACATTCGTAAATGATGTTCATTTCGTATGACGCAGGTTCCGAAACTATTACATAATAAAAGAGTTCTTTATCCGATGTCGGATAAAGAACTCTTCCGAAGCTTCGTTACAATACAATGTTACTCGTTCCAGTACACTGTTGCATATGCTTTATTCAGCGTTAAGCCGAATTATTTTTGGATCGATGCTACGGAACCTGCACCTACTGTACGTCCGCCTTCACGAATGGAGAACTTAGTTCCTTCTTCAATCGCGATTGGGGAGATCAAGGAAACAGTAACCGTGATGTTATCACCAGGCATTACCATTTCAGTACCTTCAGGCAAGTTGATGATGCCTGTTACGTCAGTTGTACGGAAGTAGAACTGTGGACGGTATCCAGTGAAGAAAGGCTTGTGACGGCCACCCTCTTCTTTAGTCAAAACGTAGATTTGTGCAGTAAATTCTGTGTGTGGCTTAACAGAACCTGGTTTTGCCAAAACTTGTCCACGCTCGATTTGAGTACGATCAACACCACGCAGCAATGCGCCGATGTTGTCACCCGCTTGAGCGGAATCCAGCAATTTACGGAACATTTCAACGCCCGTAACTACGGATTTTTTAGTTTCTTCAGTAATACCAACGATTTCGATCTCTTCGCCGACTTTAACAGTACCACGCTCTACACGACCTGTAGCAACAGTACCACGACCAGTGATGGAGAATACGTCCTCGACAGGCATCAAGAAAGGTTTGTCAGTTTGACGCTCAGGCAATGGGATGTACGTATCGATCTCTTTGAACATCTCAACGATTTTTTGAGCCCACTCACCATCAGGGTTTTGCAGAGCTTCACGAGCGGATCCACGAGTGATTGGAGTATCATCACCTGGGAACTCATATTCATTAAGAAGGTCGCGAACTTCCATCTCAACCAATTCCAACAACTCTTCGTCTTCAACCATGTCACATTTGTTCAAGAAAACAACAATGTAAGGTACGCCTACTTGACGGGAGAGCAAGATGTGCTCACGAGTTTGTGGCATTGGGCCGTCAGCTGCGGATACTACCAAGATAGCTCCGTCCATTTGTGCCGCGCCAGTGATCATGTTTTTAACATAGTCGGCGTGACCTGGGCAGTCTACGTGAGCGTAGTGACGAGTATCAGTTTCATACTCAACGTGTGATGTTGAGATTGTGATACCGCGCTCGCGCTCTTCTGGAGCTTTATCGATTTGATCGAATGCAATTGCTGCGCCACCGTAAGTTTTAGACAATACAGTAGTGATTGCAGCAGTCAGAGTTGTTTTACCATGGTCAACGTGACCGATAGTACCAATGTTAACGTGGGGTTTATTACGTTCGTATTTAGCCTTTGCCATTTGAACGTGGCCTCCTTAAAATTATAATTTTATGTTTTCACTAAATGAAGTGCAAAGAATACATGACTCTTATGCACTTTCATTCAATGAGAGAAAACTACTCGGTTCCTTTTGTTTTGGCAACAATCTCTTCAGCGATGCTCTTAGGAACTTCTTCATAGTGAGAAAGCTCCATGGAGAATACGCCGCGTCCTTGAGTACCGGAACGAAGAGTTGTAGAGTATCCGAACATTTCAGACAAAGGTACTTTAGCACGGATGATTTGGGCTCCACTACGGGAATCCATACCTTCGATGCGGCCACGACGGGAGTTAAGCATACCCATAACGTCACCCATATACTCTTCTGGAACGGTTACTTCTACTTTCATGATTGGCTCAAGCAGAACCGGCTTACATTTGTCTTTCGCAGCTTTCAGCGCCATCGATCCGGCAATTTTAAATGCCATCTCGTTGGAATCGACATCATGGTAAGATCCGTCTACGATTGTAGCCTTAACGTCAACAAGCGGGAAGCCTGCGATAACGCCGTTTTTCATTTGCTCTTCGATACCTGCTAGAGCTGGTTGAATGTATTCTCTTGGAACAGAACCACCGACAACCTTACTTTCGAACTGGCTGCCTGTACCCGCCTCGAGAGGTTCAAACTCAACCCATACGTGACCGTATTGACCACGACCACCGGATTGACGAACGAATTTACCTTCAACACGCGCTGGTGCACGGAAAGTTTCACGGTAAGCTACTTGTGGTTTACCCACAGTAGTTTCAACCTTGAACTCACGACGCATACGGTCAATGATGATATCAAGGTGAAGCTCACCCATACCTGCCAAGATCGTTTGGCCTGTTTCTTCATCAGTATGAGCACGAAGAGTAGGATCCTCTTCAGTCAACTTACCGAGAGCAACACCCATCTTATCTTGGTCAGCTTTGGTTTTAGGTTCAACGGCGATTTCGATAACCGGATCAGGGAAGTTCATTGACTCCAGGATAACCGGATTTTTCTCATCACACAGTGTATCACCTGTACCCGTATCTTTCAAACCTACAGCAGCTGCAATGTCACCGGAGTAAACTTCAGTGATCTCTTGACGGCTGTTCGCATGCATTTGAAGGATACGACCGATACGCTCACGTTTGTTTTTAGTTGCGTTCAATACGTAAGATCCGGATTGAAGAACACCGGAGTAAACGCGGAAGAATGTCAACTTACCAACGTAAGGGTCAGTCATGATTTTGAAGGCCAATGCGGAGAAAGGCTCTTCATCGGATGACTTACGAATTGCTTCAGTTCCATCTTCAAGATGACCAGTGATAGATGCAACGTCTGTTGGAGCCGGCAAGTAGTCGATAACAGCATCCAACATCAGTTGAACACCTTTGTTACGATACGAGGACCCACAGATAACCGGGAAGATCTTAACATCAACAACACCTTTACGGAGGGCCGCTTTGATCTCATCAATAGTGATCTCTTCGCCTTCCAGGTATTTCATTGTCAAATCTTCGTCGAGTTCTGCAACACGCTCAACCAATTCGTTACGGAGTTCTGCAACTTGCTCAACAAATTCCGCAGGAATTTCGGTTTCTTCGATATCTTGTCCCAGGTCATCTTTGTACATATGAGCCTTTTGTGCAACGATATCAATGATACCTTTGAAATCATTTTCAGCGCCGATAGGAAGTTGAATCGCAACTGCGTTCGCTTGAAGGCGATCACGCATGTCAGATACAACGTTCAGGAAGTCAGCACCGATGATATCCATTTTGTTTACGTAAGCGATACGAGGTACGCCGTACTTATCAGCCTGTCTCCATACGGTTTCGGACTGAGGCTCAACGCCTTCTTTCGCACTGAATACACCAACTGCTCCGTCCAATACACGAAGGGAACGTTCAACTTCAACAGTGAAGTCAACGTGTCCCGGGGTATCAATGATGTTAACGCGGTGGCCTTTCCAAGCAGCGGTAGTCGCAGCGGAAGTAATTGTAATTCCGCGCTCCTGTTCCTGTTCCATCCAGTCCATTGTCGCAGCGCCTTCGTGTACTTCACCGATTTTGTGCGTACGTCCTGTGTAGAACAAGATCCGCTCAGTTGTCGTGGTTTTACCCGCATCAATATGAGCCATGATCCCGATATTACGTGTATTTTTCAAGGAGAACTCTCTTGCCATGAAATGGGTCTCCCTTCAAAATTGAAGTTATTATTGTGAACCGAATCCTACCAACGGTAGTGAGCAAACGCTTTGTTCGCTTCAGCCATTTTATGCGTATCTTCACGTTTTTTAACGGAAGCGCCTGTGTTGTTGGAAGCGTCGATGATCTCAGCCGCCAAACGCTCTTCCATTGTTTTCTCACCGCGGTTGCGGGAGTAGTTCACGAGCCAACGTAATCCCAAAGCAGTACGTCTCTCTGGTTTTACCTCGATTGGTACTTGGTAGTTGGCACCGCCGACACGGCGAGCTTTAACTTCCAGGACTGGCATGATATTTTTGATTGCTGCTTCAAATACTTCCATAGGGTCATTACCCGTACGTTCTTGAATCAACTTAAACGCATTATACAGAATGCTTTGAGCAACACCGCGTTTTCCGTCGAGCATGATGCGATTGATCAAACGAGTAACCAGCTTGCTGCTGTATACCGGATCTGGCAACACGTCTCTTTTCGTAACTGGACCTTTGCGTGGCATGGATATCCCCCTTTCTTTCTTCATGAGCACATCCTACACCTCCTGGGATTAACCCAGAAGATATTCAGGACTGCTACTTATAATATTTTAGGCTTTTTTAGCTTTTGGACGTTTAGCACCGTATTTCGAACGAGCTTGCATACGGTTGTTCACGCCTGCAGTATCAAGAGCTCCGCGAACGATGTGATAACGAACCCCTGCAAGGTCTTTAACTTTACCTCCACGGATCAACACAACACTGTGCTCTTGAAGGTTATGTCCGATACCCGGGATATAAGCAGTTACCTCGAGACGGTTCGTCAAACGAACACGGGCATACTTACGAAGTGCAGAGTTTGGTTTACGTGGAGTCATTGTACCTACACGAGTGCAGACACCACGTTTTTGTGGGGCACTGATGTTAGTTGATTCACGTTTCAAAGCATTGAACCCTTTTTGCAAAGCTGGTGATTTGGACTTATCAACTTTAGCTTGACGTCCTTTACGTACCAGTTGATTAATAGTTGGCATGTGATTGCCACCCCCTTCCTCAATTTTTCATGTTTCTTTATAAACCTCTTACGCTAAGTCCACAGACCCAGGCGGTTCATAAAAAGACAAATGAAAAGTTTTTGCCTTGGAGAATCCCTAAAAGTTCTCGGACAAAAACGTTCCTTACCGTATCATTTTACGACAGCAGCCATTGCTGCTCCTACTCCAATCCCGCAAGCTTTGCCGAGATTTTTCATTGTGTCCACTTTCGTGCACTTCACATTGTGTTGTTCACACAAAGCAATGATTTTGGAAGTAAGCTGCGGATCACAATCTTCAGCCACATAAACTTCAGAAGCCATACCTGTCTGAACCATCCGCGTGGTCTGTTTGGTACCTATTTTGACATGAGCATCTTGCAGACCTTTTTCATTAGACATTGTTCATTCCTCCGAATAGGACCAAATACAATCAGCTACTCACGCACCTTTGATATATTAGCATCTAACGCAAGCAATGTCAATGCTAATCCTAAAATATTTCATTTAAAGTTTTGCCTCGCCGGGAACGCCCTTCTGTATGAAACAGCCGTCGCCTCCCGGCGTACAAAACTTTAGTTCACCCTTATAATAAGGATGAATCTAGTGAAATATCTTAATCAACCGAAACTGGCTCAAGTTCTTCTACCGAAGATTGGCCATCTTCCGGCTCAGCAAATTTGATGCTGCGGTAACGGTGCATACCTGTACCTGCAGGAATCAGTTTACCGATGATTACATTCTCTTTCAGACCGAGTAACTGATCCACTTTACCTTTAATCGCTGCATCTGTCAGTACACGTGTAGTCTCTTGGAACGAAGCCGCCGAGAGGAAGGAGTCTGTTTCCAAGGATGCTTTCGTAATACCGAGCAGAATTGGTTTTGCAACCGCTGGCTCTTTATCACTCAGAATCGCTGTTTTGTTAGCTCTTTCGTACTCATGCATATCAACGAACGATCCTGGCAACAGCGTTGTATCTCCTGCATCGACGATGCGGATTTTACGCAGCATTTGACGGATCATAACTTCAACGTGTTTATCATTTATTTCTACGCCTTGGTTACGATATACGCGTTGTACTTCCTGCAAAATGTAGTTTTGTACGCCACGTATGCCTTTAATGCGCAGCATTTCTTTTGGATCGATGGAACCGTCTGTCAACTCGTCACCCGCTTCAATTTCCATGCCTTCGCTTACACGCACACGGGAACCGTAGGTAACGGCGTATACTTTGGATTCCGCTTCACCTTGAATTTCGATTTCACGACGATCTTTCGTCTCGCGAATCTCTTTAACCACACCATCAATCTCACTAATTGTTGCTTGACCCTTAGGATTACGAGCTTCAAACAACTCTTGGATACGTGGCAAACCTTGCGTAATATCGTCTCCGGCTACACCACCGGTGTGGAAAGTACGCATTGTCAGCTGTGTTCCTGGTTCACCAATGGACTGTGCTGCAATAATCCCAACTGCTTCACCGATCTCCACGTGTTTACCTGTCGCAAGGTTTCGACCGTAACACTTCTTGCAGACACCATGACTTGCACGGCAGCTGAGTACAGAGCGGATTTGCAATTTGGTTATGCCTGCTTCGATGATAGCCTCTGCTTTGTCGGAGTCAATCAATTCATTGCGACCTACAATAATTTCTTTCGTTTCCGGATGACGTAATGTCTCGAAGCAGTATCTGCCTTCAATACGGTCGTAGAGATCTTCAATAACCTCTTTACCATCCTGGATACGACTTACTGTAAAGCCTTTATCTGTACCACAATCATCATCACGCACGATTACGTCTTGCGCTACGTCTACGAGACGACGAGTCAAGTAACCTGAATCCGCTGTACGCAGAGCCGTATCCGCCAAACCTTTACGCGCACCGTGAGTCGAGATGAAGTACTCGAGTACCGTCAGACCTTCACGGAAGTTTGATTTGATTGGGAGTTCAATGATTCGACCGGACGGGTTGGCCATCAGACCACGCATACCGCCCAATTGGGTGATTTGCGATTTGTTACCCCGTGCTTTGGAATCCACCATCATCATAATGGAGTTATAACGATCCATGGACTTCATCAGAATTTCAGTGATGTCATCTTTGGATTTTGACCAGATATCAATGATACGGTCATAGCGCTCTTCATTCGTGATCAGACCACGACGGTACTGATTCGTAACGATCTGTGCTTTTTCCTCAGACTGTCTAAGAATTTCAAATTTCTCAGGTGGAACGATAACATCCGACACCGCTACCGTGATACCGGCACGAGTGGAGTATGTGAATCCGAGTTGTTTGATTTTATCCAAAATAACGGCTGTTTCCGTTGTGTGATAAATTTCAAAACAACGTGCGATGATAGAACCGAGATATTCTTTGCCGACGCCACCAGCCAGAGGAGCGTTCATGATTGCTTCTCTAAGGTCAGCACCCTTCTCATAAACAAATGAATGCTCCGCAGTACCTTGGTACAGGTTCGCACGAGTTGCATCATTGATGTAAGGGAAGCTTGCCGGGAAGATTTCGTTAAAGATGATTTTGCCGATCGTAGTCAGCAACATTGCATCTTGCTGTTCATCAGTAAAGATTGTTTTGCCAAGTGCTTTAACCGGAATCGCTACACGTGCATGCAAACCAGCAGTACCACGTTGATACGCGGATACAGCTTCGTTAACCGTACGCAAGATCATACCTGTTCCCTTTTCTTCCTTGTTGTCCATAGTCAGGTAGTAAGAACCAAGCACCATATCCTGGGAAGGGGTAACAACCGGTTTACCGTCTTTCGGGTTCAAAATGTTGCCTGATGCAAGCATCAGGATACGTGCTTCCGCTTGAGCTTCAGCGGACAATGGAACGTGCACGGCCATTTGGTCACCGTCAAAGTCGGCATTGTATGCCGTACATACGAGCGGGTGAAGACGGATCGCTTTACCTTCAACGAGAATCGGTTCAAACGCTTGAATACCGAGTCTGTGAAGCGTAGGGGCACGGTTCAGCAGAACCGGGTGCTCCTTAATTACTTCTTCAAGAACATCCCATACTTCAGGACTTACACGCTCAACTTTACGTTTAGCGCTCTTGATGTTGTGGGCAAGCCCTTTATTTACAAGCTCTTTCATAACAAAAGGCTTGAACAGTTCAAGTGCCATATCTTTAGGCAGACCACACTGATACATTTTCAGGTAAGGTCCAACTACGATAACGGAACGACCGGAATAGTCAACCCGTTTACCGAGCAAGTTCTGACGAAAACGTCCTTGTTTACCTTTCAGCATGTGGCTGAGGGATTTCAAAGGACGGTTACCAGGACCCGTTACAGGGCGTCCACGACGGCCGTTGTCGATCAATGCGTCAACAGCTTCCTGCAGCATCCGTTTTTCATTTTGCACGATAATGTCTGGCGCGCCCAAGTCAAGCAAACGTTTCAGACGATTGTTCCGGTTGATTACACGGCGATACAGGTCATTCAGGTCAGACGTTGCAAAACGTCCACCATCCAGCTGTACCATTGGACGAAGTTCCGGTGGGATAACAGGAAGTACATCCATGATCATCCACTCAGGTTTATTACCCGAGTTGCGGAACGCTTCGATAACTTCCAGACGTTTGATTGCACGGTTACGACGTTGTCCTTGTGCAGTGCGGAGCTCTTCCTTCAGGAATTCAAGCTCTTTATCCACATCAATGTCTTGAAGCAGTTTTTTAACCGCTTCTGCACCCATGCCAGCGTGGAATCCATATCCGTATTTCTCACGGTAGCTGCGGTATTCTTTCTCGGACAACAGCTGTTTTTTCTCCAGTGGAGTTTCTCCTGGATCAGTTACTACATATGATGCAAAATAAATAATCTCCTCGAGAGATCTTGGAGACATATCCAGAGCGAGACCCATGCGGCTCGGAATACCTTTGAAGTACCAGATATGCGATACCGGAGCAGCGAGCTCAATATGGCCCATCCGTTCGCGGCGTACTTTCGCACGTGTGACTTCAACGCCACAACGATCACAGACAACGCCTTTATAACGCACGCGTTTGTATTTACCGCAATGACATTCCCAGTCTTTTGTAGGGCCAAAAATCTTTTCGCAGAACAGCCCTTCTTTTTCCGGTTTCAACGTACGATAGTTGATCGTTTCCGGTTTTTTCACTTCTCCGCGGGACCAAGAACGAATTTTTTCTGGGGAAGCAAGCCCGATCTTCATGTATTCGAAATTGTTGACGTCCAACAAGGAGCAACCCTCCTTAACCAAGTCCTGTATTCTAGGTTACGCCCCCTCCGGCCGAAGCCGGAGCAAGACGCGAGCCTGATGAAAAACGCCGGTCATCATGCGCCCGAAGCGGTTACTCCGCTCCGACCTCTGTACCCTCGAGGTTGAGGCTGAGCTTATCGCTCGCAGCGTCATCTTCATCGTCCATTTCTTTCATTTCAATCTCTTGCTCATCTTCGCTCAAAATCTTAACGTCCATACCCAAGCTTTGCAGCTCTTTGATCAATACTTTGAATGATTCAGGAACACCTGGTTCAGGAACATTCTCGCCTTTGACGATGGACTCATACGTTTTCACCCGACCTACAACGTCATCGGACTTAACAGTCAAGATTTCTTGCAGTGTATAGGCCGCACCATAAGCCTCAAGCGCCCATACTTCCATCTCCCCGAAACGTTGTCCACCGAACTGGGCTTTACCACCCAGAGGCTGTTGCGTAACGAGTGAGTAAGGACCTGTGGAACGAGCATGGATTTTATCGTCAACCATGTGCGCCAGCTTAATCATATGCATGACGCCCACAGTAACTTCACGTTCGAACTCTTCTCCCGTACGACCGTCGTAGAGAACGGTTTTACCATTCCGCTGCATACCTGCTTCTTCCATCGTATCGAAGACGTCATACTCCTTCGCTCCGTCGAATACAGGAGTAGCTACGTGAATACCGAGCTGCATGGCTGCCATACCCAAGTGAACTTCAAGCACTTGACCGATGTTCATCCGGGAAGGTACGCCCAGCGGGTTAAGAACGATTTGAACTGGTGTTCCATCCGGCAGGAAAGGCATATCTTCTTCCGGTAGGATACGGGCCACGACCCCTTTGTTACCGTGACGTCCGGCCATTTTATCACCCTCGGAAATTTTCCGTTTTTGAGCGATATAGACACGAACGAGTTGGTTAACACCTGGAGGCAGTTCATCACCGTTTTCACGGGTAAAGACTTTTACATCAACTACGATACCGTCAGTACCGTGAGGTACACGCAGGGAAGTATCACGTACTTCACGCGCTTTCTCACCGAAGATCGCATGCAGGAGACGTTCTTCTGCAGTCAGTTCCGTTACACCTTTTGGTGTTACTTTACCAACCAGAATGTCACCGGCACTGATTTCAGCACCGATACGGATAATACCACGCTCATCCAGATTACGCAGCGCTTCTTCCCCTACGTTCGGGATATCACGTGTGATCTCTTCAGGTCCGAGCTTAGTATCACGTGCTTCAGACTCATATTCCTCGATATGAATGGATGTATACACATCTTCTTTAACGAGTTTTTCGCTGAGCAAGATCGCATCCTCGTAGTTGTAACCTTCCCAAGTCATGAAGGCAACCACTACGTTACGTCCCAGTGCCAATTCACCCATTTCCGTTGAAGGACCGTCTGCAAGGATGTCGCCAGCTTTGACAACAGCACCTCTTTTGACAATCGGACGTTGGTTAATGCATGTTCCTTGGTTCGAACGCATAAATTTGTGTAATTTATATTTAACGATATCGCCTTTGACTTCTTGACCATCAACTTCTTCAACACGACGCAACCAAATCTCATTCGCAGAAGAACGTTCAATAATCCCGTCATATTTGGAGACAATACATACACCGGAATCTTTCGCGGCTTTATGTTCCATACCTGTTCCGACCAGCGGAGCTTTAGGAATCAAGAGTGGAACGGCTTGCCGCTGCATGTTCGATCCCATGAGCGCACGGTTGGAGTCATCGTTCTCAAGGAACGGAATGAGCGCTGTAGCGACAGATACAACTTGCTTAGGAGATACGTCCATGTAGTCAACACGTTCACTCGGCATCGTAAGGATGTTATCCGACTGCTTGTTGTAACGTACAATGATCGCTTCTTCAGCAAAAGTACTGTCTTCATTCAGCTTCGCATTCGCTTGAGCAATTACATAGTTGTCCTCTTCGTCTGCTGTCAGGTAATCGATCTGCTCAGTTACGACACCAGTCTTCGGATCTACCCAGCGATAAGGAGCTTCAATGAATCCATATTCGTTCACACGGGCAAATGTCGACAAGGAGTTGATCAAACCAATGTTTGGTCCCTCTGGTGTCTCGATTGGACACATCCGGCCATAGTGGGATGGATGCACGTCACGGACTTCCATGCCGGCACGCTCACGTGTCAAACCACCCGGTCCGAGTGCGGACAGACGGCGTTTATGTGTCAACTCACCCAGTGGGTTCGTTTGATCCATAAACTGTGACAATTGGGAGCTACCGAAGAACTCTTTAATGGATGCAATAACAGGACGTATGTTAATCAAAGCCTGAGGCGTGATTACGTTAGCATCCTGAATTGACATTCTCTCACGAACCACACGTTCCATACGGGATAAACCGATACGGAATTGGTTTTGCAAGAGTTCACCAACCGAGCGGAGACGACGGTTACCCAGGTGATCGATATCATCTGTGCTTCCGATGCCATGCAGAAGGTTAATGAAGTAACTGATGGAGGAAATGATATCAGCCGGTGTAACGTTCTTCACTGATTTATCAATGTTAGCATTGGCAATCAGTTTAACGACCTTACCATCCTCAATCGGTGAAAATACATCAATCGTTTGCATCGGGATATCATTGGCATCCAAAACGCCGTTAGCGACGTGATATGTGCGGAAACCAACGCTCTTCTCCAGTTGCGGCATGATTTCATCCAACAGACGACGGTCTATCATTTGACCTGCTTCAGCGATAATTTCACCGGTTTCGGTGTCCACAAGAGACTCAGCCAAACGTTGGTTGAACAAACGGTTCTTGATATGAAGCTTTTTGTTGATTTTGTAACGACCCACATTAGCCAGGTCATAACGTTTTGGATCAAAGAAACGGGCTACGAGCAAGCTTTTCGCATTATCCAGCGTTGGTGGCTCGCCCGGACGAAGGCGCTCATAAATCTCAATCAGCGCTTTCTCCGTGGAATCCGTATTGTCTTTGTCCAGCGTATTGCGAATATATTCGTCATTACCGAGCAGATCCAGAATCTCAGCGTCTGTGCCAAAACCAAGTGCACGCAGGAGAACCGTCACCGGTATTTTACGTGTGCGGTCGATCCGGACGTAAACAACATCCTTCGCGTCCATCTCCAGTTCGAGCCAAGCGCCGCGGTTAGGAATAACTGTAGCGGTATACGTTTTTTTGGCGTTTTTATCTACTTTGGTACTGAAGTAAACGCTAGGAGAGCGAACCAACTGGCTGACAATAACCCGTTCCGCACCATTAATAATAAATGTGCCGGTGTCGGTCATCAGCGGGAAATCTCCCATGAATACTTCCTGCTCTTTGACTTCGCCGGTTTCCTTATTAATGAGCCGGACTTTGACCCGAAGCGGTGCTGCATAAGTAACGTCACGCTCTTTCGCGTCGTCTACTGTATACTTCGGTTCACCGAGACTGTAATCGATAAATTCCAAAATCAAGTTACCTGTAAAATCCTGGATCGGCGAGATATCCTGGAACATTTCGCGCAACCCTTCCTCCAAAAACCAATCGTAAGATTTTTGTTGGATCTCAATCAGGTTCGGAACTTCGAGTATCTCGTTAATTCGTGCATAACTGCGCCGAGTGCGTCGACCATATTGAACAAGATGTCCTGCCAACTTAAACTCACCCCTCAATGTCTACTCACTTTAAAAATTTCGTTGCGAACCTCTGTTTGTAACCTTATAATGGTACACATACAGAGCAAAGCAATGCATCCACAAATAAAGAAAAGCCCTTACTCGAATGTCGTTCGAAAAAAGAGCAACTTTGATCGGCGGATGTCTTTCCAAATCATACTTATCCCCAGTTTGCCCAAAATGTACATATTATACGCCAAACGTAGGCATAATAAGCCCGTTCGGCGTAAAAAAGGTTGACATTTTTAGTTAGCTAAAGCCAAATAGGGCATCTTAATACTGACATTTTACAATAATACCACGACCTGAATTTCAAGTCAATAGTCCTATTGCAAAAAAAATGCTACCCTGCTTACTTTACAAATCAGGATTTAGCCAAAAGGCGCCTCTTCCAATTTTACCGCTTTGAAAATTCGGTAGCCTTTATCCTTCGTTACTTCCTCCACTCGTCCAAAGAGAGATTCCAGCTTCGCTTTTGCCGAAGGTGCTCCCTGCTTTTTCTGAATGACAACCCATAACGCTCCGTCCATCTTCAAATGACGATATGCCTGTTCAAAGATCGTATGCACGGTTTCCTTACCCGCACGGATCGGAGGATTGGTCAGAATCACGTCAAAGTCTTCCTTTTTAACCTCCGCCAGGAGATTGCTTTGCATAACCGTTACATTCGTTATGCTGTTCGCTTTTGCATTTTCCCTGGAAAGCTCAACCGCTCTCTCATTGATATCGATCATGGTGACATGTCCATCCGGTACAAGTTTAGCTGCTGTAAGACCAATAGGTCCATACCCGCAGCCCACATCCAGTACATGAGCTCCAGCAGGCAACTCTATAGTATCAATCAACACTCTGCTGCCGTAATCGATTCCGTTTTTGGAAAATACCCCTGCATCTGTAACGAGTCGTAATTTCCATCCGCGTAGCTCCGCTTCTGTAGCCCGTCTGTCATGTGCCACCTGCGGTTTGTCCGAATAATAATGATTGGACATGTCCTCACTCACTTTCCCTTTACAATTACAGCAACAAACCCCTTGATATAAGTCAAGGGGTTTGTTGTTTTGTTCATCTAGCTAATGAAAGCTAAATTATTTAACTTCGATTGAAGCGCCTGCTTCTTCAAGCTTAGCTTTAACCGTTTCTGCTTCTTCTTTGCTAACTTTTTCTTTCAATGCTTTTGGAGCATTGTCAACTACTTCTTTCGCTTCTTTCAGGCCAAGACCTGTGATTTCGCGAACTGCTTTGATAACGTTGATTTTGGAAGCACCAGCGCTAGTCAAGATTACGTCGAACTCGGATTGCTCAGCTTCAGCTGCAGCAGCTCCGCCACCTGCAACAGCTACTGGAGCTGCAGCAGTTACGCCGAATTCTTCTTCGATTGCTTTAACGAGATCATTCAATTCCAGTACAGTCATGCCTTTGATTGCTTCCAAGATTTGCTCTTTACTCATGATTGAACCTCCATATATAATATTATTTTTTTGTAATTCACCACTGCCTAAGCAGCATTCAGATCAAGTTGCTTACGCGCCTTGTTCTTCTTTTTCAGCAACAGCTTTAACCGCAAGCGCGAAGTTGCGCACTGGCGCTTGAAGCACGCTGAGGAGCATGGAGAGGAGACCTTCGCGAGATGGCAATTCTGCCAATGCTTTGACTTCTTCTACTCCAATTACGCGACCTTCTACGACTGCACCTTTCAATTCCAGTGCATCGTTCTTTTTCGCGAAGTCGTTCAGAATTTTGGCTGGAGCCACTACGTCGTCTACGCTGAATGCAATTGCACTAGGACCTGTCAGTACTTCGTTAAGTTCTGTCAGTTCTGCTGCATCTGCTGCGCGGCGAAGCAACGAGTTTTTCAGCACTTGGAATTCGATTCCGGCTTCACGAAGCTGCTTACGCAGCTCAGTTACTTGGGCAACGTTCAAACCGCGATAGTCAACAACAACACTAGTAACGCTCTCGCGCAATTTTGCTGTTACTGCATCAACGGACTCTTGTTTTGCTTGAATCACTTTTGCGTTTGCCAAACTGTACACCTCCTGATCAAATTTATCCCATTAAGAAAAGCCTCCGTAGAATCACGAAGGCTTGATATATACTCATAACCGATTTTCATCGTTCTAAGTTCTATAATCACACCTCGGCAGGAAATTAAGCCAAAATGGCACCTACTGTCTACGGTAAGCATATTCAAATGTCAACGGTCAGTCACTCGGACTCACAACTTTTATAGAATATCAGAACAGGACAAGCCTGTCAAGAGATATTATCTAAAAGATGCTGCGTTCACGCGTGCGCCAGGGCCCATCGTAGAAGAAAGACTTACATTCTTCAGATAAACACCTTTTGCTGCCGCCGGTTTAGCACGAGTCAAAGCATCCATGAGAGCTTTAAGGTTCTCATTCAATTGCTCTGTCGAGAAAGAAGCTTTACCGATCGGTGCATGAATTTGACCTGCACGATCCAGACGATATTCGATTTTACCGGCTTTAATTTCTTGAACAGCCTTAGATACATCGAAAGTTACCGTTCCGGCTTTAGGGTTAGGCATCAGACCTTTACCGCCGAGCAGTCGGCCCAATTTACCTACTTCACTCATCATGTCTGGTGTCGCTACGCAGACGTCGAATTCGAACCAGCCTTGTTGGATTTTGTTGATCATGTCTGCATCACCAACATAGTCCGCGCCAGCCGCTTCCGCTTCTTTCGCTTTGTCACCTTTTGCAAATACCAATACGCGTTGTGTTTTACCTGTGCCGTGTGGCAAGACAACAACACCACGTACTGCCTGGTCTTGTTTACGTGGGTCAACGCCCAAGCGTACTGCTGCTTCGATAGTTTCATCGAACTTTGCAGTGGCTGCCTTTTTCACAAGCTCTACAGCTTCTGAAGGCTCGTAAGTTGCTTCGCTGTCAATCAGCTTAGCAGCTTCCAGGTATTTTTTACCGTGTTTAGCCATGTTATATTCCTCCTTTGTGGTGTTAGCGGATATACCTCCCACATCAACCGGCCGCGAATCGGCCGGCTTTACGAAGCCATGTTTCAGATGAAAAATTAGTCTTCGATGGTGATACCCATGCTGCGGGCAGTACCTTCGACCATACGCATTGCAGACTCAACGTCAGCAGCATTCAGGTCAGGCATTTTTTGTTCCGCGATTTGACGTACCGCATCACGTTTAACGGTAGCAACTTTTTTCTTGTTCGGTTCGCCGGATCCTTTTTCCACTTTAGCTGCCACTTTCAACAGAACTGCTGCTGGTGGAGTTTTAGTGATGAAAGTAAAGGAACGGTCTTCGAATACTGTGATTTCAACAGGAATAATCAATCCCGCTTGATCGGCTGTACGAGCGTTGAACTCTTTACAGAATGCCATGATGTTGACACCTGCTTGACCCAAAGCTGGACCTACCGGAGGCGCTGGATTCGCTTTACCTGCTGGAATTTGCAGTTTTACCATTTTGATTACCTTTTTTGCCATGATTGACACCTCCTTGCAAAATAGTGGTTAACGGGCCTCTCAGCCCTCCCACAAGAAACTTGAAGAGACTATATCTTCTCCACTTGCGTGTATTCCAACTCAAGCGGTGTTTCCCGTCCAAACATGTTCACGTGCACTTTCAACTTGCTTTTGTCTACCAAGATTTCTTCCACGGAGCCCACAAAATTCGCAAAAGGACCAACTTTAATACGTACGGATTCCTTAATATCGAATTCAATTTTAGGCTTCGGCTCAACCATGCCCATGTGCTTCAGAATTTGTTCCACTTCTTCAGGCAGCAAGGCTGTTGGTTTGGACCCGGAACCTGTCGAACCGACAAATCCCGTAACACCTGGTGTGTTGCGAACAACATACCAAGAGTCATCCGTCTGGACCATTTCCACCAAGACATATCCGGGGTAAACTTTACGCATAACGGTTTTTTTCTTACCGTCTTTGTTTACCACTTCTTCTTCCATAGGAACAAGAACGCGGAAAATCTTGTCTTCCATGCCCATGGACTCTACGCGTTTTTCCAAATTGGCTTTGACCTTATTCTCATACCCTGAGTAGGTATGAACGACGTACCATCTTTTTTCCATATCAAGCCACCTGGGACCCTTCTTAAATAATCGCTTCGATCACAGCGGAGATGCCGATATCAATGACCCAAAAAAATAGCGTCATAACCACAACAGTACCAAGAACGATCAATGTGTAGTTGGTCAGCTCTTTACGATTAGGCCAGCGAACTTTTTTAAGTTCAGCCCAGCTTTCAGAGAAAAAGGAAATCAGAGATTTGAAACTACGTTTCACGCCGACTACACCTCCAAAAAACTATCTGGTTTCGCGATGAGAAGTCTGCTCGTTACAAAACTTGCAAAATTTCTTCATCTCCATGCGGTCGGGGTGATTACGCTTGTTTTTTGTCGTAGTGTAATTTCTTTGTTTGCAGTTTGTACAAGCCAAAGTAATAATTACCCGCATGATGTACACCTCCCGAAGACTTCCACATTCAAGCGGAGTCTCTAAATTAATCCTAAAAAAAAGCCGCGAATTTAGGCCTACCTAAAACACTTTATCATAAGGGTATAACCATGTCAATGAAAGAATAGCCTTTCATCAATGGGTAAAAAGTTCCTATCAAACACATTCAGTTTCTCATCTCTGTTTTTCTCTTCTCCTGCATGGACCAAGCGATTACTAGTATAATCATTCTTTAACTTTATAAACTTGAGGCAGCAAAAAAAGACTCAAACCCCGAGCCTTTTCCGTCAACGACAACATGTGTTCAATTATCTCGAACTTCCAGGTACTTTTCAAGTTTACGCTTCACGCGCTGAAGTGCATTATCAATGGACTTTACATGCCTGTCCAAATCCACTGCAATCTCTTGATAAGATCTCCCGTCCAGATACAACATCAATACTTTACGTTCCAGATCACTCAGAATCTCAGACATCTTATCTTCCAGGCCCACAAACTCTTCCTGATTGATGATAAGTTCTTCCGGATCGCTGACCTGTGTTCCACAAATCACATCGAGTAACGTACGATCGGACTCTTCGTCATAAATAGGTTTGTCCAGTGATACATAAGAATTAAGCGGAATATGCTTCTGACGTGTTGCTGTCTTGATTGCCGTAATAATCTGTCGTGTAATACACAACTCGGCGAAGGCTTTGAAAGAAGCGAGCTTGTCCCCTTTGAAATCCCTTATGGATTTATAGAGTCCAATCATTCCTTCTTGAATGATATCTTCCCGGTCAGCCCCAATCAGAAAATAAGATCTTGCCTTGGCGCGTACAAAGTTACGATATTTGTTAATCAAAAACTCCAGCGCTTCGCTTTCACCTTCACGGACCGCTTCGACAATGTCTTCGTCACTTTGGTAATCATACTTGGATAACATGATATCTTTGAGGTCGACACTCACAGACAATCCCTCCGGCTGCAACGCAAGGTACCCCGTTACTCTACTCTATGAAATATAGGATCAGTATATATGATGGTACCTCACACCGTCAACCACGCTCTGCCTAAAAAAGAACATCAATAACATAATTGTCAAGAGTTTCAAAATTCTAATTTTTGTAAAACCGTGCTGTTATTCCCGGCGCCACCGCTCAAACTGCTTCAAAACATCCGGACTTAACTTCCCGCCAAGTGTATTTCGCGTTGCTTTAGCTTGATCTTCTTCCAAACGTTTCTGTAACTCTTTTTCGTTCTGCTCTACTTCGATCAGCAATTCCCTTGCGGATACACGCAGAGCTCCTTGTCCAAAAATGACATGCTGCTCTACCATATCGCTTGTAGCCACATAGATTTGGCGTCTTCGCGTGCTTAGTTCCCGAACGAGTCTCTCAATGCATTCGTCTGCCGTCTCTTTTTCCTTTGTAAAAAAGATCTGCACTTTGCTCTGTGTAAAGGATTTACCGAGTCCAGGCACGAGGTAGGCGTCAAAAACAACAATGACTCTCAAGCCGGAGAATGCCTGATAGTCGGCTAGTCGAGAGAGAAGCCTGTTGCGGGCCTCCTCCAATCCACTCTCCGCCAATCTGGATAGCTCCGGCCAGTCACCAATCATGTTGTACCCGTCTACAAGAAGCACATCACGGGAATCAGCCATATCTTCTAGTCCTGCGCTTGGCGCGAGCGGAGCACTTCATACATGACAACACCCGCTGCCACGGAAGCATTCAGGGAATTAATCTGACCTTGCATCGGCAATTTGATCAACACATCGCATTTCTCGCGAATGAGTCGTCCCATTCCCTTGTTTTCGTTTCCGATCACGAGGGCTACCGGGCCTGTAAAGACGCCGTTACCAAACACGCTCTCCTGAGCAGCAACATCCGTACCTACAACCCATACGCCCTCTTCCTTGAGACGGTCAATAGTTTGACCCAGATTGCTTACACGAGCCACTGGCACGTACTCAACAGCACCTGCTGAAGTTTTGGATACAGTCACTGTAACTGCAGCTGAGCGCCGTTTGGGCACAATGACACCATGCGCTCCCGTGCAGTCGGCCGTCCGCAAAATTGATCCAAGATTATGTGGATCTTCGATCTCATCCAGCAAAATCAAAAATGGATGTTCATTTTTAGCAGCCGCTGCAGCAAGAATGTCTTCAACCTCCACATAAGCGTAAGGAGCCGCTTGCGCCACCACACCCTGGTGTTGAATGCCCGGCACCGTTTGATCCAGTTTACGCTTGTCTACGTGCTGAATGACAATACCTAGTTTTTTTGCTTCCGCAATAATAGGCTGCGTCAAATGTTTTTGAGCTGTATCTGCAATCCATATTTTATTAATGGTCCGGCCTGAACGCAGCGCCTCCGTTACGGAGTGCTTACCGGCGATCCATTCTTCTTCCATCTTTGTTCGATCCTCTCTATAACGCCCTGTGATTTACTGCAGCACCCTAATCGGCGCACCTACAGAAGCGGCTTTGTTGTAATTTATATTATTTTGTCGGTGATTGCGAATTTTGTTCCGCATGCTCGATACCCCGGCGAATCAGTTCAATCATGCGATCATGCCGACCACTGCTATACAGGTAACCGATCAGACACTCCAGAGCAGTGGCATGTCTATACTCCAAAACGTCTGCGTTTTTGGGAATACTGCCAGACTTGGCATTACGACCTTGTCTGACAATGTCACGTTCTTCCTCGGTCAGCTCAGCCTCAATACCTGTGAGAATACGACTTTGTGCCTTCGCCGATACCAAACCGGTCGCACTACGGTGCAGATGGTTGGGACGCATGTTGGCTTTGGATAACAGATACTGCCGTACGGCTACCTCATATACCGCATCACCAATATAGGCGAGAGCGATGGGAGGAATCAACCGTGCAGGCCGGGAGGGGGGATAAGGAAACCATCCTCCCTGGTCAACGCTCAGAGACTGTTCATCTGTCTGCTGTTCCTCCCGTTGCTCGGCATGCTCGACGGATTCAGACAACTTTTTCAGTTGTTCCTCGCTCATTTGCGCCGCCATCTCATTCCTTGAGCCGTATCCTCAAGCAAGATACCCTGCGCAGACAGTTCATCCCGAATTTCATCAGCCCGCGCCCAGTTTTTGGTTTTGCGTGCTTCGTTACGTTCTACAATTAGACGTTCGATTTCTTCGTCCAAAAGCTCTGGTTCAGCCTCGGTATAGATGCGAAGTACCGCATTCAACTCACTGAACAATTCCAGCAGAGCGCGAATGTCCGCAGCGTTTACCACATCTTGCTGCAACAGTTGGTTAGCTTCCCCAGCCCACTCAAACATTGCCGTAATCGCATCAGGCGTATTGAAGTCGTCCTGCATTTTCTCATGATACTGCTGACGAATCTGCTCCAGTCTCGCTGCAAACTCAGCTGACACAGCCTGATCCACGCTCACAGCCTGCAAGCGATGATTAAGGTTACCTACGGCATTTGCGATCCGGTCCACACTATTCTGTGCCTGTTCCATCGTATCTTCCGTGAAGTTCAACGGATTGCGATAGTGAGTAGACAACATGAAATAACGAATGGCTTCGCGTTTATATTGATTGCGAAGGTCTTTGACAAGCACGCCGTTTCCGAGTGATTTCGACATTTTTTCGTTATCAATACGGATGAACCCGTTATGCATCCAGTAGTTTGCCAGTGGTTTGCCAGTCAACACCTCGGATTGAGCGCATTCGCACTCATGGTGCGGGAACTGCAAATCCTGTCCTCCGCCGTGAATATCCAACGTATCCCCCAGGTATTCCCGTGCCATGGCAGAGCACTCGATATGCCAGCCCGGACGACCATCGCCCCATGGACTGGACCAGAAAATCTCACCCGGCTTCGCAGCTTTCCAGAGGACGAAGTCTTCCGGATGCTCTTTGCGCTCATCTACACCAATACGAATTCCGAACTGTAATTCCTGAAGGTTTTGCTTAGACAGTTTGCCGTACTCCGCGAATTTGCCTGTGCGATAATATACGTCACCGCCATTTTCATAGGCGAAGTCCTTTTCAACCAGCTCACGGATAAAATCAATAATAAGCGGCATGTTTTCGGTCACTCTTGGATTACTGCTTGCCTTCGGAATACCCAGCCCTTCGAGGTCCTCGTAATAAGCCGCAATAAACTTCTCGGCGACATGAGGAACATCTGTACCAAGCTGCTCGGCTTTGCGAATGAGCTTGTCATCAACATCCGTGAAATTCACGACATAGTTCACCTCATGCCCGGTCTGTTCCAAGTATCCGCGAACCGTGTCGAAAAAGATAACTGGACGTGCATTCCCGATATGAATGTAATCGTATACCGTTGGCCCGCACACATACATTTTCACTTTCCCCGGCTCTTGGGGAACAAAATTCTCTTTGGTACGACTCATCGTATTGTAAATTTGAAGCGTCATAGTCACTTTCCTTTCATCCGTTTCCATCATTATTCTATTGTACCACGGGAAAACTCACTTTCACGGGTACTCTGCAAAGTACGCACTTCTTCACGCAATCGTTCGATTTCTTGCTGCATGCTGCGCAGGGAATCGATGACCGGATCGGGAAGCTGCTGGTTCAGACGGTCCACCCGACGGCCATCCTGCTTCACGATTCTGCCTGGTATGCCTACAACCGTGCTATTTGAAGGGACTTCCTTCAGCACAACCGAGTTCGCACCAATATTACATTGGTCTCCTACGCTGAAAGAACCCAGTACCTTCGCCCCTGATGAGATAACCACATTATTGCCAATTGTCGGATGTCTCTTCCCTTTTTCTTTACCCGTTCCGCCAAGTGTGACCCCCTGATAGATGACAACATCGTCGCCAATTTCACACGTTTCCCCAATCACGACGCCCATGCCATGGTCAATAAACAACCGATTGCCAATCGTAGCACCGGGATGGATTTCGATACCTGTCATAAAACGGCTGACCTGTGAAATGAACCGGGCGAAAGAAAACCATCTCCGCTTGTATAAAAAATGTGCCACCCGGTGCGCCCATATCGCATGCAGCCCCGAGTAGGTAAATACAACCTCAAACCATCCCCGGGCCGCCGGATCGTTTTCAAACACCGCCTGGATATCTGATCTGATCTTCTTGAACATGCTCGTTCCCCTCTTGTTCAGGTCTTCGTCCTCCGGCTTTCCGGATGGCGCGGCCCTCATGGTAGTGTACTTCTGACTCGACCTAAATAGAAAACGCCCCTGCAGCTATTTAAGCTGCAGAGGCGTTTATCGCGGTCCCACTCTGCTCGGTTCATGCCTTAACATACAAGAACTAGGCTACCTGTTATAGCTGCCTCATATCCTTGCACAAGAATGAACCCTCAACAGTTCCGTAACGGGAACCAACCGTCACAACCTATCCTGACGTTTTCCTCTCTCCTACATAACGAGGGGCGGGGCCGGATTCGGCTATGCAGCTCACGGGTGCATTTCGACTGACGGACAGCGGATGGCTCACAGCCACCTCAGCAAAGAATCTTGTTCTTTACTGCGGGACCATCCTCTCTGAATCTGTCCGGTTCAGCCTACTTCTCCCGGTCTTTGCTGTTTTTATGATGAATGATAAAATCATACCATTTAACCTTTGTGTTGCTATTATAGCGAAAAGGTTATGGACTGACAACAATCTTCCTTCATATCGGTGGGAACGAAGTTCCATCCTTAAGTCAAAGTAGACTAAACAAGGGCGTTACTTACGCGCCTTTTACTTGAGCATGCAATCGATCAATGACCGTATCGCGGCCAAGCAGTACAATTGTTTGGTTCAGATCGCGGCCATGAGTCTGTCCTGTCAGAGCTACACGGATCGGCATAAACAGCTGTTTACCTTTAAATCCAGTCTCTTTCTGAACTTCTTTGATCAGCGCAGCCATCTTGCTTGGTGTAAATTCGTCGCTAGCCTGTACTTTATCAGCAAATGCCTTCAGAACAGTTGGTACCTGCTCCTCAGCCAGTACAGTAGCCCCTTCACTTTCCAGCTCCAGGTGGGAACGGAAGAACACTTCCGACAATTCCACGATATCGGAGGCAGAATTCATTTGCTCCTGGTAGAGATGAACAAGCGTATATGCCCATTCTTTTTGTTCAGGTGAGAGCTCAGTGGCAATACGTCCTGCTTTTTGCAGATGTGGAATCGCCATTTCAGCAATGCGATCTGGATCCGCATTTTTAATATAGTGATTGTTCAAGTGAGCCAGCTTGTGGGTATCAAATACCGCCGGGCTCTTGGACAGACGCTTCGTATCAAAAATGGAGATCAACTGCTCCTGCGAGAAGATCTCTTCTTCCCCCTCAGGTGACCAGCCAAGCAGGGAGATGAAGTTAAACATCGCCTCAGGCAGATAGCCAAGCTGATCATATTGTTCAATAAACTGAATAACGGATTCGTCACGTTTACTCAGCTTTTTGTGGTTTTCATTCACGATCAACGTCATATGACCGAATTGCGGCGGCTCCCAGCCAAGCGCTTCATAAATCATCAGTTGACGCGGTGTGTTAGAGATGTGATCTTCCCCACGCAGGACGTGGGAAATTTTCATCAGGTGATCATCCACAGCAACTGCATAGTTGTACGTAGGAATGCCGTCTTTTTTCACAATAACGAAGTCACCGGATTCCTTGCTGTTGAATGAGATCGTCCCTTTTACCATGTCATCAAACGTATATATGCGTTCTTCCGGTACACGGAAACGAATACTCGCCACACGGCCTTCTGCTTCAAATGCACTCTGTTGCTCCGGTGTCAGATCACGGTGTTTACCCGAATAACGAGGAGTTTCTCCACGTGCTGTCTGTTCTTCACGTTCTTGCTCCAGCTCTTCTTCCGTGCAATAACAGCGGTAAGCCAGACCTTTATCCAGTAGCTCCTGCGTATATTTGCGATAGATGTCCAGACGTTCCGTCTGACGGTATGGTCCGTACTCGCCACCGACATCAATACTTTCGTCCCACTCGATTCCGAGCCATTTCAGGTATTTCAGCTGACTTTCCTCACCACCGGCAATGTTGCGTTTCACGTCCGTATCCTCAATACGAATAATGAATTTGCCGTTATTATGTTTGGCATACAAATAGTTAAACAGCGCCGTACGGGCGTTCCCGATATGCAGGTGTCCCGTTGGACTCGGCGCATAGCGCACGCGAACTTCGGTGCTCATAATATCCCCTCCGTCTCTAATTGGTTGATGATATCACACGCGAACAAGGCAAACAACCGATTGGGCAGCTATACCCTCTCCCCGTCCGGGGAATCCGAGTTGTTCTGTTGTTGTCGCTTTGACATTCACCTGAGTTACATCCGCTTCAAGTGCCTTGGCAATAACCTCGGCCATCTGCGGAACGTAAGGTGCCATCTTCGGTTTCTGTGCAATAATGGTTGAATCGATGTTCCCCAGACGGTATCCACGATCCTTCACCAATTGCCACACATGCTCCAGCAGTTTCAGGCTATCAGCATCCTTGAACTCCGGATCCGTATCCGGAAAGTGTTTGCCAATATCCCCAAGTGCAAGCGCACCAAGAATGGCATCACTGATGGCATGCAGCAGCACGTCTGCGTCCGAGTGACCCAGCAGTCCTTTTTCATAAGGGATCGTGACCCCGCCAATAATGCATGGGCGTCCCTCTACCAGTTGATGTACATCAAATCCCTGTCCTACACGTATCATCGCTTCTTCTCTCCCTTGAGCAAAAACGCGGCGTATTCCAAATCTTCCGGCGTCGTTAATTTGATGTTCGTATAACTGCCTTCCACAACCTTGACTGACATTCCCTGGCGTTCAGCCAGCATTGCGTCATCCGTTCCTAGAAATCCGTCCCGTTCCGCCGATTCGTATGCAAGCAGCAGGGAAGAAAGACGAAAAGCCTGCGGGGTTTGAATGCTCCACAGACTGCTGCGGTCCGGCGTCGCCGTAACGATTCCCTCCGCATTTACTTGTTTGATCGTATCCTTCACTGGAACGGCCAGTACAGCTGCTCCACCCGACATGGCGGCCTTCATACACCCCATAATCTGCTCACGGTTTATAAAAGGACGTACCCCGTCGTGAACGAGGACCCAGTCTGTCCCTAGTGCCTTAAGGCCTTCGTGGACCGAATGCTGTCTCTCTTTCCCTCCGGGGATGACACGGACACGTGATTCCAGTCGGTATTCTTTTACCCAATCCTGGCAGCGTTCAACATCGGCAGCTCCCGTGACCAGCACCATTTCGCTGACCTCGTCCAAAGCCGCAAACACTTCAAGCGTATGTATGAAAACGGGCTTGTCCTGCAGCAGCAGAAACTGCTTACTCTCGGTTGTTCCCATCCGGGTCCCCCGACCTGCCGCCACAATGACAACACCCCACCCTTTATCCATGCCGCAATCCCTGCCTTGTCTGTCAGTTTATCGTTCGGAGATATAATACAGTTATATTATAACCTCTAACGATACACTACCCATCATACCGCTTTATTGGGCTTTTTCCAACAGTTTCGGCTTGGCAAAAATCATTCGTCCCGCTGACGTCTGCAGCACACTGGTCACCAGTACTTCCATCATCATGCCGATATACTCGCGTCCACCTTCCACAACGATCATCGTGCCATCATCCAGGTAGGCTACACCTTGACCGTGCTCCTTGCCATCCTTGATAATCTGCACCATGATCTCCTCACCTGGCAATACCACCGGCTTAACGGCATTGGCGAGATCATTGATGTTTAGCACGGATACTCCTTGCAGTTCACAGACCTTGTTCAGGTTGAAGTCATTGGTGACAACTTTGCCCTGAAGTACCTTGGCGAGCTTGACAAGCTTGCTGTCCACTTCGGAAATTTCCTCAAAATCCCCTTCGTATATAAGCACTTTGACGTCCAGTTCCTTCTGAATTTTATTCAGAATATCAAGCCCGCGCCGTCCTCTGTTCCGCTTGAGCAAGTCCGATGAATCGGCAATGTGCTGCAATTCCTCCAGAACGAATTCCGGGATTACAATCGTGCCCTCGATAAATCCGGTTTTGCATATATCTGCGATGCGACCATCGATAATTACACTGGTATCCAAAATTTTGTGCTCTTCCAACCGTCTGTCCTCGTCCACCTCGGGTTGACCCCAGCGTCCTGACATCCAGAAGGCCGCCAGATCGTCTTTCTTCGCCATGGCAAGCATATAGCCTGCATAAGCACTAATGACCGTCAGCGCCACCTGCAGCACTTCTCCGGCCGTCCCCAGCCAGGCAACACAAGGATATAACAGCAAGGCCACCAGCAGTCCTGCAACTGTACCCGCCGCTCCTGCAGCCAATTCATTCATCGGTACTTTGGCCAAAGAATCAATACTATTATGCAGCCTGGTTGCCATCAATGTTCCACCGATGTTACACACGGACATAAACAATACAGCGCCTAGTAGGGTTGATACCCCAGCTCCCAGTAATCCTGCTGACTGAATCCATTCAGCCATCCAAGGGACGGATTTTCCTGCCAGATGATATGCCGTGTAGCCGAACCATGCACCGCACAATCCTGTAAAAGTTAAAATGCCTTTTTTCCACATAAGTCCCTGCACCTCCTTCAATATATCTTCATCTTTATATCCAGTATGATCCAATTCCCAGATTGCTAATCCCGCTTTTGAAGAACTTTTTGGAAATGTTGCAATCGTCAGTTGAAAGAAGGTAAATTATTGGCATATAATGAATTCAATTCATATCCCGAGGTGAGTAGCAAAATGAGTACGCTAAGTTTACAGGCTTTTCAGGATCAAGTTTCCGAGCTGTTGCTGCGTCATCGCAGCCTGATTGATGTACTGTCCAAAACAGGACAAGCCGGCGCCTCTGTCAACCGTGCCGTGTCTAAGGCCATTACCGAATGCGGCTGCATTGAGCTGCACGCCACCAAGCAGAAATATGCCCCGGAGAGCGATATTGCTCAATCTAAAGGGCTGCTGGAAACGCATGTGGAAGGTGAATTGTGCGAGAATTGTAAAGAGGTAATCAGCTCTGAATTGGGGCGGAACCTGTTTTATATGTCGGCTCTCTGCAATCTGCTGGACATCAACATGGAAGAGGTCGTAAATCACGAGTCACAGAAATGTTCGACGTTAGGGATGTTCAATTTGTCGTAAACAATACGTATTTCGTTGCGAATGGTTATAAGTTACCGTATAGATTTGAAAAACAAAAATAAGCACGCATTCTCCTGTTCAGGAGCGTACGTGCTTTCTTTGTATTTTCCAGAATGATGGAATGCCTAGCGATCGGAAGGACGGGAAGACTTCTCTTCCTTACGCTTTTTGGCCCGGTTACGTGAGGCTGCCGTCCGCATATTATGCTTCATCCCATATAGAGCGTATAACACAAGTGGAATAAAGATCAATTTGGACAATTGTTCTGGAAACATGACCGCCACCACTACCGCGAAGACGATAACCCAGGGTGCAATCCAGATCGCTTTACGTGGCAGACCAACCTTTTTGAAATTGGGGTATTTCAGCGAACTTACCATCAGATACGATAACAGCAAAGTCGCAATCATCATACTCACAGGACCGATATCCTTGTTAAACAGGGACAGTGTTGCCAGGACCCCTCCGGCCGCTGGAATCGGCAAACCTGTGAAGTACCCTGGGATACCGGGGCGAACGTTAAACCGGGCAAGCCGAATGGCACCACAAATTGGAAAGCTTGCGGTTGCGATCCAGGCGAGAACCGGAGTGGCGTCCTGAAACGAGACCATGAATATAATCAGAGCTGGAGCTGCACCGAATGAAACCATGTCCGACAAAGAATCCAGCTCTTTACCAAACTCACTCTGGGCATTAAGTGCACGTGCCACACGGCCATCCAGACCATCCAACAACATCGCAATAATGACCAAAATCGCAGCCAAACTATAATTCCCTTCAATTGCAAGCAGGATTGCCATCATTCCAAGAAACAGATTACCCAAGGTAAAGAGATTCGGAATGAATCTGGTTAACATCGTTGTTTCACCTCATTATTTTCAAGCCGTTATAGGCGAACCCTTACATTTGTCTGTCAATAAACATCTGCTCCTGCAAACGCTTGAGACCTTCCTTAATGGTTCGGGCGCGTACCTCTCCAATCCCGTCCACTTCGTCCAGCTCTTCAATTGTAGCCATGATGACATGAGGCAATTGTTCGAATTGATCCACCAGGTTATGGATAATGACATTCGGCAGGCGGGGTATCTTATTTAATACCCGGTATCCGCGAGGTGCAACCGAATCTTCGGACGTAGCCGCTGACGATGGGTATCCCAGCAGACGTACAATATGATGTGCATCCAGCAATTCATCGTCCGACAATCTTTTCAGACCAACGATAATTTCACGGATTTTGTCATCACTGTCATCACGGGCATAGTCCTTATACAGCAACCAGGCTTCCTCTTCCGTTGTACCGACGAGTTCCTCCATCTGCATAGAGATCAGACGTCCCTCGTTGCCGAGTTCATGAATGTAACGTTTGATTTCCGTTTTGATGCGCATAACCATTTCCGTACGCTGAATGACATTGACGACCTCAGGAATCGTCACCAGTTCCTCGAACTCGGAGGCGCTCAGATTCGTAAGGGACTGTGTCAACACAGCTTTGTATTTCTCCAAGGTTTGAATCGCTTGATTCGCCTTGGTCAAAATAACCCCGATTTCCTTCAGGGAATACCGTAGTGTTCCTTGATATAAGGTGATAATATTCCGGCGCTGCGATATAGAAACGACTAATTTACCTGTTTGTTTCGCGACTCGCTCGGCCGTCCGGTGACGGATTCCCGTCTCAGATGAAGAGATGGATGAGTCAGGAATGAGCTGAGTGTTGGCATATAGAATACGCTTTAAATCCTCGCTAAGGATAATGGCACCGTCCATCTTGGCGAGTTCATACAGATAGTTCGGGGAGAAATCACAGTTAATCGAGAATCCTCCATCCACCACTTCCATCACTTCAGGGCTGTATCCTACAACCAGCAGTGCACCCGTCTTGGCGCGCAGCACGTTCTCCAGACCTTCGCGGAAAGGTGTACCTGGTGCGATCAGCCTTAACAATTCGTTCATATTATCCAGTTGGCTCGAATCTTTCATCTTGTTATGCCCCCTAATCTAAAGCAACCGCTAGTGCATCTGCCACGGTATTCACACCGATCAGTTGTATCCCGCGAGGATGTTTCCAGCCCTTTAAGCTTTTTTCTGGTAAAATGACACGCTTAAAGCCCAATTTTCGGGCTTCTTTCACACGTTGTTCAGCCCGTGAAACGGCCCGAACCTCACCCGTCAAACCGATTTCCCCAAAGATGACGTCATCCGGCTTGGTCGGTACGTCCCTCAAACTGGATGCGATACTTACAGCAACCGCTAAATCTACTGCCGGCTCATCTAATCTCACACCACCAGCTACGTTCAGATAAGCATCCTGTGTTTGCAAGAACATGCCCATCCGTTTCTCCAGTACCGCAATAATCAGGTTTAATCGATGGAGATCTACCCCTGTTGCCATACGCCGGGGAGAAGGGAAATGTGTGGTTGAAATCAATGCCTGCAATTCCACAAGCAAAGGACGTGTGCCCTCCATGCTGGCAACTACGGTAGAACCAGCCACACCCAGTGGACGTTCTGACAAAAAGAGCTCAGAAGGGTTGCCTACTTCACGAAGTCCATCTTCGCCCATTTCAAAAATGCCGATCTCATTGGTCGAACCAAAACGGTTCTTTACCGCACGTAAAAGGCGATACGTATGATGCCGCTCTCCTTCAAAATAAAGAACACAGTCCACCATATGTTCCAACATACGTGGACCGGCAATGGCGCCTTCTTTCGTAACATGCCCCACAAGTACAGTTGCAATGCCTCGCCCTTTGGCGATCCGCATAAACCGTGATGTACATTCCCTTACCTGAGCAACACTGCCGGGTGCACTGGTGACTTCTGGCAGATATACGGTCTGAATGGAGTCAATGACTAGAAAATGCGGCTGGATCTGCTCCACCGCTTCCTCGACCCGCTCCATATTGGTCTCACATAGTACATATAACTCAGGAGACAGCGCACCCAGACGGTCAGCCCGCAATTTTGTTTGCTTAACTGATTCCTCACCTGAGACATATAACACGCGTAAACCTGAATGAGTCAGTGCATGAGATGTTTGCAACATCAATGTTGATTTTCCAATTCCGGGGTCTCCGCCCACCAGAACGAGAGATCCTGGAACAATTCCGCCGCCCAAAACCCGGTTCAGCTCTTCGATTCCAGTCTGTACACGCGGTTCCTGACCGCTATCTATATCTATGATGGGAAGTGGCTTATCTTTACTCTCAAAAAGAGGGGAATTTCTCCCTTGTGTTTTGACCACCGTTTCGGTTTCTTCCACCATTGAATTCCAAGACTGACAACCCGGACATTTGCCGTACCATTTGGGGGCTTCATAGCCGCATTCCGTACACTGAAACTTGGTTTTAACTTTGGCCACTTCAGCACTCCTAGGATTTATTTTATAACAGCATTTTGCATTTTTCGACGAATTTTGCCCTAAACTCCCTGACGTGCAGGGTTAATAAAAGTTTACCATTGTTTGAGATTTTTCGTAAAGGATTATCGCAAACTTTACACATGTTCGTGCCAGTTCAAAGTTTGTTTTTTTGATAAACAACAGCTATAGGTCTCTGACTGGCGCAAAAACACAAAAAATCCTTCCCGACAAAAGCCAGGAAGGATTTTTTATTTTATACATCAGACTCAGTAGCACTTAAGTGTCTCTTATTTGGTTTCGATTTCCTCAGTGGAAGGAACAACAACGTCTTTTTTCGTTACAGACAATGCTCCGTTCTCTTCATCGATGAGCAACGAATCACCTTTAGTCACGTTACCCGTGAGCAACTCTTCAGACAATTTGTCTTCAATATGCTTCTGGATCGCCCGACGAAGCGGACGAGCACCATAGGCTGGATCGAAGCCTGCTTTGGCTAGGAAAGCCTTGGCATTGTCTGTGAGCTCGAAGTCGACCTCGTATTCATTCAGACGTTTACGAAGCTCTTCACTCATCAGTGTAACAATCTCAGCAATATGTTTTTCTTCAAGAGAATGGAACACGATAATCTCATCAATCCGGTTAAGGAACTCGGGACGGAAGCTTTTTTTCAGCTCATCCATGACTTTACCCTTCATGTTATCATAGTCCGCCCCTGCATCTACAACTGCAGTGAAGCCTAGAGTGGAGTTACGTTTGATCGCTTCTGCACCCACATTGGATGTCAAAATGATCAACGTATTCCGGAAGTCTACGACGCGACCTTTGGAGTCGGTCAGACGGCCATCCTCAAGCACTTGCAGCAAGATGTTGAATACTTCCGGATGTGCTTTCTCGATTTCATCGAGCAGGACGACAGAGTAAGGTTTGCGACGAACTTTCTCAGTCAGCTGTCCACCTTCTTCATATCCCACATATCCCGGAGGCGCTCCGACGAGTCTTGAAGTGGAATGCTTCTCGCCATACTCGGACATATCAATCCGGATGACTGCATTTTCATCCCCGAACATGGCTTCTGCAAGAGCACGAGCCAGCTCGGTTTTACCTACCCCTGTAGGACCAAGGAAGATAAATGAACCCATTGGACGTTTCGGATCTTTCAATCCAGCACGAGCACGACGAACTGCACGACTGACGGACTTCACAGCCTCATCCTGACCGATGACACGTTCATGCAGAATTGATTCCAAATTCATCAAGCGTTGTGTCTCTTCTTCTTTCAGCTGATTCACCGGAATACCGGTCCAGCTGGCTACTACTTGTGCGATATCCTCAGGAGTTACCTCAGAATCGGTGCGACCTTGTTTTTCTTTCCATTGGTTCTTCGTTACATCCAGCTCTTCACGGATTTTTTGTTCCGTGTCACGTAGAGCTGCTGCCTTTTCGAACTCCTGGCTTTGAACGGCTGCGTCTTTTTCCTTCCGGATATCCTCGAGACGACTCTCCAGTTGTTTGAGGTTAGGTGGGATCGTGTAAGAGTTCAGTCTTACTTTGGAACCCGCCTCATCAATCAGGTCAATTGCTTTGTCCGGCAGGAAACGGTCTGTAATGTACCGATCAGACAGTTTAACCGCCTGCACAATCGCTTCATCCGTAATTTTCACCCGGTGATGCGCTTCATAACGGTCACGTAAGCCATGCAAAATTTGAACTGCTTCTTCTGGAGAAGGCTGATCCACCGTAATCGGTTGGAAACGACGCTCTAGCGCAGCATCCTTCTCGATATATTTGCGATATTCATCCAGTGTTGTTGCACCGATGCACTGCAATTCTCCACGGGCCAAAGCCGGTTTCAAAATGTTAGAAGCATCAATTGCACCTTCAGCTCCGCCTGCACCAATCAAGGTGTGCAATTCGTCGATGAACAGGACAATGTTACCCGCTTGACGAATTTCATCCATGATTTTTTTCAGACGATCTTCGAATTCACCGCGATATTTTGTACCTGCAACAACAGAACCCATATCCAATGTCATGACACGTTTGTCACGCAAAGTCTCCGGAATTTCGTTGGCAATGATTTTCTGTGCAAGTCCTTCAGCGATCGCTGTTTTACCTACACCTGGCTCACCGATCAATACCGGATTGTTCTTGGTACGACGGCTCAGTACCTGAATAACACGTTCAATTTCTTTACTACGTCCAATCACTGGGTCTAGGTTGTTCTCCTTGGCATACGCCGTGAGATCACGTGCCAGACTGTCCAGTGTTGGTGTGCTGACATTCGCAGGCGTACCGTTATGACTGGATACGGCTTCACTGCTGCCAAGCAGTTGCAGCACTTGTTGACGTGCCTTGTTCAAGCTAATCCCCAGGTTGTTCAGCACACGTGCCGCAACCCCTTCGCCTTCACGAATCAATCCAAGCAGGATATGCTCTGTGCCTACATAGGTATGGCCCAATTTGCGAGCTTCATCCATAGACAATTCAATCACTTTTTTCGCACGAGGCGTATATGCAATGTTCGTAGGTTGCTCTTGGCCACGGCCAATCAGCGTTTCTACTTCATCTTGAATTTTTTCCAATCCGAGTCCCAGGCCGATCAGCGCTTTGGCTGCGATGCCTTCGCCTTCACGAATGAGGCCGAGCAAAATGTGCTCTGTACCGATGTTATTATGACCAAGACGGACAGCTTCTTCCTGCGCCAATGCGAGCACCTTTTGGGCCCGTTCCGTAAATCTTCCAAACATCATATCTCCTGCACCTCCATGGTTTTGGATAAAACGGGGGCTGTTGAAGAGATCCCACCGTATTCTTCATATCATTTTTGTCTGCAGCCGTGCTGCGAATAAAATCATTCAGCATTTATAGAAAATGCTCTTTTATATAAAAGCCGCAGTTGCGGCATGAAACCTTTGTTATAACTCTTGAACAACCTAAGATTGAGTGGCTGCACTGATCGTATCACGGATCAACTGAGCCCGATAAATGTCACGCTCATCTGTCCGCATGTCTTCCCCAAATGTTTTCTGCAAGAAGCCCGGTTGCGTCATCACATTCAACTCGTTCATCACGGTTATGGACAAGCCGTCCAACAAGCCGAGATCAACACCAAGTCGAACATCAGACAGACGCTGTGCAGCTTCCTTCGAATCCACAATGGCTGCATGGGACAAAATGCCGTAAGAACGCATGACCCTGTCGGTAATCCGCAATCTAGAGTCGGTAATTAATCGTTCTCTGGCGGTACGCTCATGCCCAATCATCTGTAACACAACACTATGCAGGTTATCGATGACTTCTTGTTCCGTCTGCCCCAGTGTGATCTGGTTCGAGATCTGGAACAGGTTACCCATCGCCTCACTGCCTTCACCGTAAATTCCCCGCACAGTCAGTCCGACTTGGGAGACTGCGGTTAGAATGCGGCCGATCTGCTGTGTCATCACCAGAGCGGGCAAATGCATCATGACAGATGCTCTTACACCTGTACCTACATTCGTAGGACAGCTGGTTAAATATCCTCTGCGGTCATCAAAAGCATAATCCACATGCGCTTCAAAAGCATCATCTATGGCGGAAGCTTTCTCCCAGGCTTCTTTCACCTGGAACCCCGGATAGAGGCACTGGATACGAAGATGATCCTCTTCATTAATCATAATACTGACAGATTCATCCTCACTGAGAATAACAGCACCATTTCTGGATTCGTTCGCAAGACTGGGACTGATCAAGTGTTTCTCCACCAGCACCCGTTTGTCAAGGTCATCGATATCAATCAGATCCAAGGTATGAAAATCTCCAAAGGCATGAACGTCATCGTATTGAAGTACTTCGCTCAGCTTATTCAGCACTTCTTCCGATTGCTCATTGGAAGCCAGCATCGGAAACGGATAATGCTGCAGGTTGCGTGCGATCCGGACCCGGCTGCTAATGACAATTTCGGAATCAGCCGCATCACTGCGCATCCAGTCGCTGAGCGCCTTCTCTGTAAAACGCAGATTAGGCATTACGCATCCCTCCTACTCATCACAAACTTTACTCCTGAGCTATTCCTTTTTCAAGTTCCCTGATCTGATCACGAATTTGAGCCGCTTCTTCGAACTCCTCTTGCGTAATGCTCTCCTGAAGATCACGTTTCAGATCAGCAATCTGTCTTTTGACCTTGATGCGACCACCAGCTCGTGCAGGTACTTTACCCACGTGGGAAGTGCTGCCATGAACCCGTTTGAATAGCGGGTCCAAACGACTGTCAAAATATTTATAACATGAACTACAGCCAAATCGGCCAATTTTACTAAACTGTGAATAGGTCATCCCACACTCTTCACAACGAAGGGACTGCGCAGGTGTTGCTCCCGCACTGCCATTCTTGCCTGAGGGTTCAAAATCAAGCAACCCGGACAATAAGTTATGAATAGAAAATCCGTTGGATGTTCCGGGAATCATTTCCCCTTTTTCACGAGCACATGACTCACAAATATGGAATTCCGTCTTCTCTCCGTTCACGATCTTCGTGAAATGGAGTGTTGCTGGACGGTTGTTGCATTCTTGGCACAGCACAATGATGTACCCCCTTGATCCCGATAGTTTTCATTTACCGAGCAAAGATATTAACATCGCCTTTAACATTCTGGCACGAATTTGATCCCGGTAAGGAAGTTTGACCAATATAATCTCTCTCGATACAGCTGCCCGCATCAACCCGGCTTCCCTTTTGCTTAAGAAACGTGCTTCTTCCAGTTGGTAGATCAGACCTTCGGCAGCTGTCTGCCCGATCTCATCTCCAATACTATGGTGCAAATGGTTATGCAGAGCCGAGTGAGCCGGCAATTCAATCCGCTGTATGCGAACATAACCGCCGCCGCCACGTTTACTCTCTACAAGGTAACCTTTTTCGAGTGTAAATCGGGTGCTGATGACATAATTGATCTGGGAAGGCACACATGAAAATTGATCAGCCAGATCATTACGTTGAATTTCGACCAATCCTTCGGGACTTTCATGCAAAATACTCTTCAGATATTGTTCGATAATATCAGAGATATTACGCATCCACTCATCCTCCACTGTCTGAAACGTTAAGTCAATAAGGACCCACACGCCCCTACAGAGTACACCTTCTCAACCCATTTAACCAATCAAGGAAACAGCGAAACTGATCTTCAACGGTCTTTAGCAGGAGAGCGAAGGACGCTCGAAGGTCCTTTAATATTGCTTTTATCCGCTGATGTGTCCTACCTTATAATGGCTCCCACCACCGGATTGCAGAAAGAAAGCTACGTAAGTATTTAACCTTTAGTTGACTTTGACTTTCTTTGACTTTATATACATTATAGCATATTTTGTGGTTTTGCCAAGAGGGAGCACTATTCATTTTTTACGATTTTACACGAAATATTCGGCTGACACAAAAAAACCTCTCCAAAATAGCCGGAGAAGTCCATTTGTCTCAAATTAGCAACGTAATGCTATACATCTTAAGTCTATGAAATTGATCCTAAAAATTCTCGTTACTCTATGAGGATCAGAAAAAATCAAGCAAATACGTTTCCCGTTTAGGAATCGCTTGTTCCAGAGCCTTAATCGCTTCTACCGGTCCTTCAATTCTACCTATTTGTGCCATCTCTGTGGGCCTACGATACCCCATCAGCATTGCGGTGAGCGCCTGAATGTCTACCTTAACAGTCTGATCTTTAGCTGCCGGCTCAGATGTTTTCCATATCGAAGCTGTACCATTCATCGCCAAATTCAACTGCCATACCCCTTCATTCCATGGTGCATGGGCATCCTCTACCTGGAGATTAATCTGTACTGGTGAGTCTGGGCTCGCAAAAGGATACTGTGAAATAAATTGTTCTACACTCACAATACGTGCCATAAAGAAAGGTACAATTTCCTGCTGAATCCGCGGATTATCTAATTGAAAAGCAAGCATATCATTGGCTGGTGCCTGTAAAGTGACTTCTTCAATCATGGAATCATGGTTGGCAATAAAGGTCCACAAACCTTGTCTTGCCTCTTCATTCAGATAAATGATCTCTTTAATGGTAAACTTTCTTTCCTTAACCTCATATAAAATATAGCCTTGTGCTTTACCAGCTCCATCATAATATACGGCTTTCTGGCTGGCTCCATTAGTGAGAACTGAATTCTCCCATCTCGCATCATCCCGGATCAAGGTTCCGTTATAGCTCTCAGCATACGCACTGTATACTTCCTTTAATATGCTGAGTCCCGGATCGCCACGCCGAATTGTTCCAGGGGTTGTCTTTTTCGCAGGCAGATGAGCTGTAGGCACTTTATACCGTTTAAACTCAACATACGTCTCCCATCCATACTTCCGATAAAAAGCAAAAGAGAACGGATGCAAAAACGATATACTTTGTTTATTACGGTTCATTTCCTCCAACGCATGCTTCAACAGCCCAGCTACCCAGCCTTTGCGTCTATATTCTGGCCATGTGGCAACTCCCGCAATACCGCCCATCTCGAACGATCTCCCATGAATATAGGTTTGAAAAGGAATAATGTGAAGTTTGGCACCCAATTGTCCCTCCTCAAATACACCCCATATATCCTGTGAATCAAATTGACTTCGTCGCTTCTCCGTTTGTTCTTCACTCATTACCACTTGAAAAGCATACTCGGAGAGTGCCATAGCTGGCTCAAAATCATCTACGGTTAATTTCTGAATTTCCATGTCGTCCTGCACCCCGTTCTCTAAGTTATGATATCTTTCAAATCATGGCCTGATACGTGATGTATGTATCCATTTATGAGTGTGTCAGAGGAACGGGACAAAGTCAAACAAGAGATGCGTGGGCATCTCTCGGAAATACTTTTTACGTGTAATATAATTGTTCCACCTGTGATATATAGTAAAAAAGCGCAAATAAAAACCACCACCAAATAACATCGGCAGTGGTTCTTCGCTTGGCGGCGTCCTACTCTCCCAGGACCCTGCGGTCCAAGTACCATCGGCGCTAGAGGGCTTAACGGTCGTGTTCGGGATGGGTACGTGTGGAACCCCTCCGCCATCGCCACCAAACGCATAGCTTAGCTTACTTCAGAGATCATTCTCTGAAAACTAGATCCGAAACGAAATTTGCGATTTACAACTTGCATATTGGATAAGCCCTCGACCGATTAGTACTGGTCAGCTCCATGCATTGCTGCACTTCCACCCCCAGCCTATCTACCTCGTCGTCTTCAAGGGGTCTTACATACTGGGAAATCTCATCTTGAGGGGGGCTTCACGCTTAGATGCTTTCAGCGCTTATCCCTTCCGTACATAGCTACCCAGCGGTGCTCCTGGCGGAACAACTGGTACACCAGCGGTACGTCCATCCCGGTCCTCTCGTACTAAGGACAGCTCCTCTCAAATTTCCTACGCCCACGACAGATAGGGACCGAACTGTCTCACGACGTTCTGAACCCAGCTCGCGTACCGCTTTAATGGGCGAACAGCCCAACCCTTGGGACCTACTTCAGCCCCAGGATGCGATGAGCCGACATCGAGGTGCCAAACCTCCCCGTCGATGTGGACTCTTGGGGGAGATAAGCCTGTTATCCCCAGGGTAGCTTTTATCCGTTGAGCGATGGCCCTTCCATGCGGTACCACCGGATCACTAAGCCCGACTTTCGTCCCTGCTCGACTTGTAGGTCTCGCAGTCAAGCTCCCTTATGCCTTTGCACTCTTCGAATGATTTCCAACCATTCTGAGGGAACCTTTGGGCGCCTCCGTTACTCTTTAGGAGGCGACCGCCCCAGTCAAACTGCCCACCTGACACTGTCCCCGCACCGGATTACGGTACCAGGTTAGAACCTAGATACGATCAGGGTGGTATCCCAACGGTGCCTCCACGCAAGCTGGCGCTCACGTTTCAAAGGCTCCCACCTATCCTGTACAGATCGTACCCAAATTCAATATCAAGCTGCAGTAAAGCTCCATGGGGTCTTTCCGTCTTGTCGCGGGTAACCTGCATCTTCACAGGTATTAAAATTTCACCGGATCTCTCGTTGAGACAGCGCCCAAGTCGTTACGCCATTCGTGCGGGTCAGAATTTACCTGACAAGGAATTTCGCTACCTTAGGACCGTTATAGTTACGGCCGCCGTTTACTGGGGCTTCGGTTCACAGCTTCGGATTGCTCCTAACCGCTCCCCTTAACCTTCCAGCACCGGGCAGGCGTCAGCCCGTATACTTCGCCTTACGGCTTCGCACAGACCTGTGTTTTTGCTAAACAGTCGCTTGGGCCTTTTCACTGCGGCCCCCTCGTGCTATTCACACTACCGGGGCACCCCTTCTCCCGAAGTTACGGGGTCATTTTGCCGAGTTCCTTAACGAGAGTTCTTCCGCGCGCCTTAGAATTCTCTTCTCGCCTACCTGTGTCGGTTTGCGGTACGGGCACCATCACCTGGCTAGAGGCTTTTCTTGGCAGTGTGAGATCATGACCTTCGCTACTATAATTTTCGCTCCCCATCACAGCCCAGCCTTACGATGTGCGGATTTGCCTACACATCAGCCTCACTGCTTAGACGGACATCCATCAGTCCGCGTCACTACCCTGCTGCGTCCCCCCATTGCTCATAACGGCTTACGGTGGTACAGGAATTTCGACCTGTTGTCCTTCGACTACGCCTTTCGGCCTCGCCTTAGGTCCCGACTTACCCTGAGCGGACGAGCCTTCCTCAGGAACCCTTAGGCTTTCGGCGGATCAGATTCTCACTGATCTTTTCGTTACTCATACCGGCATTCTCACTTGTATAATGTCCAGCGCTCCTTACGGTACACCTTCAACCCTTATACAACGCTCCCCTACCCCTGATGCAAAGCATCAAGCCATAGCTTCGGTGGTGTGTTTAGCCCCGTTACATTTTCGGCGCAGAGTCACTCGACCAGTGAGCTATTACGCACTCTTTCAATGGTGGCTGCTTCTAAGCCAACATCCTGGTTGTCTGTGCAACTCCACATCCTTTCCCACTTAACACACACTTGGGGACCTTAGCTGATGGTCTGGGCTGTTTCCCTTTTGACAATGGATCTTAGCACTCACTGTCTGACTCCCGGAAGTAAGTCTATGGCATTCGGAGTTTGACTGAGCTTGGTAACCCTTGCGGGCCCCGCACCCAATCAGTGCTCTACCTCCACGACTCTGTTTTCCGAGGCTAGCCCTAAAGCTATTTCGGGGAGAACCAGCTATCTCCGAGTTCGATTGGAATTTCTCCGCTACCCCCACCTCATCCCCGCATTTTTCAACATGCGTGGGTTCGGGCCTCCAGTGCGTGTTACCGCACCTTCACCCTGGACAGGGGTAGATCACCCGGTTTCGGGTCTACGTCCACGTACTAAGTCGCCCTATTCAGACTCGCTTTCGCTGCGGCTCCGGCTCTTCACCTTAACCTTGCACGGGAACGTAACTCGCCGGTTCATTCTACAAAAGGCACGCCATCACCCCTAAAACGGGCTCTGACTTTTTGTAAGCACACGGTTTCAGGTTCTATTTCACTCCCCTTCCGGGGTGCTTTTCACCTTTCCCTCACGGTACTGCTTCACTATCGGTCGCTAGGAAGTATTTAGCCTTGGCAGATGGTCCTGCCGGATTCATACGGGGTTTCACGTGCCCCGCACTACTCGGGATCCGTCTCGGAGGGAACAGACTTTCAATTACAGGGCTTTTACCTTCTTTGGCGGGCCTTTCCAGACCTCTTCGCTTAACCGGTTCCTTTGTAACTCCATGTGAGACGTCCCACAACCCCAAAGAGCAAGCTCTCTGGTTTGGGCTTCTCCGCGTTCGCTCGCCGCTACTGACGGAATCACTATTGTTTTCTCTTCCTCAAGGTACTTAGATGTTTCAGTTCCCTTGGTATGCCTCTGCATAACCTATGTATTCAGTTATGAGTAACTGGAAATTACCCCAGCTGGGTTTCCCCATTCGGACACCCCCGGATCAAAGCTTGCTTACAGCTCCCCGAGGCAGTTTCGTTGTTCGCCACGTCCTTCATCGGCTCCTAGCGCCTAGGCATCCTCCGTGTGCTCTTAGTAGCTTAACCATATTTGCTCCGGTTTCGACTGCTCGCTTCCCTTGTTTTGCTTGCGCAAAGCCAAAAGTCACTCCCATTCGATACCATCGCAATGCAGTTTTCACTATTTATTGAAACTTGTTTAACACAAGTTCAGCTTAAAAAGGAATGTTCTAAATCGCAAAATTTCGTTTCGATATCTAGTTTTCAAAGAACAAGCTCCATGCAAAAGCAAGCTGTTTGAGAGTTTGAGCTCTCAAAACTGAGCAACGAGTGAGTAAGTTTTGCAGCTAAGCTGCGTATTTGAATGTTTCCACTCGGGAAACGATTCTCCATAGAAAGGAGGTGATCCAGCCGCACCTTCCGATACGGCTACCTTGTTACGACTTCACCCCAATCATCTATCCCACCTTCGGCGGCTGGCTCCTTGCGGTTACCCCACCGACTTCGGGTGTTATAAACTCTCGTGGTGTGACGGGCGGTGTGTACAAGACCCGGGAACGTATTCACCGCGGCATGCTGATCCGCGATTACTAGCAATTCCGACTTCATGCAGGCGAGTTGCAGCCTGCAATCCGAACTGAGACCGGCTTTTTAGGATTCGTTCCACCTCGCGGCTTCACAGCCCGTTGTACCGGCCATTGTAGTACGTGTGTAGCCCAGGTCATAAGGGGCATGATGATTTGACGTCATCCCCACCTTCCTCCGGTTTGTCACCGGCAGTCACCTTAGAGTGCCCATCCGAAATGCTGGCAACTAAGATCAAGGGTTGCGCTCGTTGCGGGACTTAACCCAACATCTCACGACACGAGCTGACGACAACCATGCACCACCTGTCTCCTCTGTCCCGAAGGAAAGATACATCTCTGTACCGATCAGAGGGATGTCAAGACCTGGTAAGGTTCTTCGCGTTGCTTCGAATTAAACCACATACTCCACTGCTTGTGCGGGTCCCCGTCAATTCCTTTGAGTTTCAGTCTTGCGACCGTACTCCCCAGGCGGAGTGCTTAATGTGTTAACTTCGGCACCAAGGGTATCGAAACCCCTAACACCTAGCACTCATCGTTTACGGCGTGGACTACCAGGGTATCTAATCCTGTTTGCTCCCCACGCTTTCGCGCCTCAGCGTCAGTTACAGCCCAGAGAGTCGCCTTCGCCACTGGTGTTCCTCCACATATCTACGCATTTCACCGCTACACGTGGAATTCCACTCTCCTCTTCTGCACTCAAGTCACCCAGTTTCCAGTGCGATCCGGGGTTGAGCCCCGGGATTAAACACCAGACTTAAATGACCGCCTGCGCGCGCTTTACGCCCAATAATTCCGGACAACGCTTGCCCCCTACGTATTACCGCGGCTGCTGGCACGTAGTTAGCCGGGGCTTTCTTCTCAGGTACCGTCACCTTGAGAGCAGTTACTCTCCCAAGCGTTCTTCCCTGGCAACAGAGCTTTACGATCCGAAAACCTTCATCACTCACGCGGCATTGCTCCGTCAGGCTTTCGCCCATTGCGGAAGATTCCCTACTGCTGCCTCCCGTAGGAGTCTGGGCCGTGTCTCAGTCCCAGTGTGGCCGATCACCCTCTCAGGTCGGCTACGCATCGTCGCCTTGGTGAGCCGTTACCCCACCAACTAGCTAATGCGCCGCAGGCCCATCCCCAAGTGACAGATTACTCCGTCTTTCCAGTTCTCTTCAGGAGAAGAAAACAACTATTCGGTATTAGCTACCGTTTCCGGTAGTTGTCCCAAACTTGAGGGCAGGTTGCCTACGTGTTACTCACCCGTCCGCCGCTAACCATCAGAGAAGCAAGCTTCTCATCAAGTCCGCTCGACTTGCATGTATTAGGCATGCCGCCAGCGTTCGTCCTGAGCCAGGATCAAACTCTCCAATAAAGTATTGAAAAGAGCGATAAGCTCATTTTGAAACTGACGAGATTAAAAATCTCATTTATGCTCCAGCCGATTCAAGCCAAGGCTTGTCTCAAACTTTCGCGTTCATTCTGCAAGCAGAATGTTTACTCACTCGTTGTTCAGTTTTCAAAGATCAAACTTGTTTCACTGCCGGGTGTTGTTCACCTCAGCAACTTTTATATCTTATCACATCCGAACCAACTTTGCAAGCTCTTTTTTTAAGTTTCTTTCGAAGCTTATTTGTTTCGCTTGCCGCACCGTGTTTCTCGTGTTTTCTTGGCCGGACTTAGAATATACCATGTACAGATTCGGAACGCAAGCTTTATTTTTAATAAATATAATATCTACTCTCATATAGCTATTCACCTAAAGCTGGGGCGTATCTAAGATCATATCAATCCATCAATAACAATCTCTTACCAGAACATGCGAATCATCCTTTCTCTACGGATAATCCGCACGTTCTCCCGCCTTATCCAATTATATGTTACTTCACTTTCTTCACCGGCATCTTTCGCGGCCATAGACTATAACTGAAGCTGATTATAAAATCGATCCCGAGTATGATTCCCCAAACTCTTATGAGATTAAAAAATGCCGCAGTACGCTCCGCATCCCCAATCCACCAAATCATTGCGAGCAGGAACAAGCTACCTATACCCCAAGCCAATAGATGTCTAAGCCATCCCACTCTCTCACGACTAGCATGCTCACTGCCATACACCTTGCTGCTCCGAGGACTATCTCCACCCTTGAACCAGTACAGGAAATAACGATCAGCCCAAGCGATCATCTGATGACCATAGGCAATACTCACACCTATATATATAGCTGCAATGCCATGAACCACACTTGCTGTAGCACCCTGTTGAAGATCCATCACCGTCGCAACCATAAGAAGAACATCCACAATGGGTGTCGCCATTAACAGCGCGATCCCTGTCCGTTTCATCCCAAACAGATAACGCACACTCAGACCTGCAGCGACAAATACCCAGAAGGCAATCTCACATCCAATAATAAAATAGGCAATCAAATGATCCACTCCTTTTATAATACAAATGTATTAAATACAATTTAACACGTTTGTATTATAATAATCAACAATGATATAATCCTTTTATGCCTAAAATAGTTGATCACGAGAAACAACGTCTGCTCGTAGCCGAAGCGGCTTGGCGTGTCATCCGAAGAGATGGCATGGAACAGGCCTCCGTTCGAAATATTGCGTTAGAAGCGGGAATATCGACCGGGTCTATGCGCCACTACTTTTCAACCCAATCGGAACTACTCCTATACGCAATGAATCTGGTGTCCGAACGGGTATCGAATCGAATCACACAGATGTCCTTTGATGCTTCCCCTTTGGAGAATATGAAGCTTCTATTGTTAGAACTCCTGCCAAGTACGGATGAAAAAATGGCCGAAATGGAGGTGTGGTACGCTTTTACGGCCAAGTCCAAGACTGACCCTGTTCTCAAAGAGCATGCCGACAAAGTCTATGATGAACTAAGACACGCGATGGCTACGGTTATCACCTACCTCGTGAAGCTCAATCTCTCCCGAACAGACCTCGATAAGGAGCTGGAAATTGAACGGCTGTACGCACTGGTCGACGGTTTGGGAATTCATGCGATTCTTCGTCCTGACCAGATGAACACCAAGATTATGGAGAACATCCTTACCACGCATCTTGCAACGTTATGCCGGGATGCAGAATAACATTCGTTTACAAAATTAAATACAGCTCTGATCCTTCGCACAACAGGAACCGAGTAATTGCTTCCTTAAAACAAAAAACCGCCAGGCATTAGTTGTGACTAACCTATTCCATAATAGGGTTGTCCTAGATGCGTGACGGTTTTTCTTTTTATCCAATAATAATCCGGCCCTCCGGATGGCGATACAGCTTCTTCTCTTTACGTGGACGAAGCGCATATGCAATGGTAAGTGGTCCAATACGTCCGATAAACATCGTGAAGGCGATAATCAGTTTTCCCCATACCGTTAATTCATGAGTTACTCCCACCGACAGACCTACTGTCCCAATTGCCGATGCCGCTTCAAACATGAGTGAAAGGAACGGTGCATCCTCTGTCGTAAGTAGTAGCATTACTACAACCATGAATATGATCAAGGAAACCATAATAATCGTCAATGCTCTCATCAGCAACTCCTTTGGAACACGCTGACGGAAAAATACAATATCTTTATTGCCACGAATCATGGCATACACCGCTCCAATCATGATCAGGAACGTTGTCGTCTTGATTCCACCCCCGGTTGATCCCGGAGATGCCCCAATAAACATCAACAGAATGAAGAAGAACTGGGTAGCCTGTCTCATCTGGGTGATATCAATGGTGCTTGTGCCCGATGAACGTGTAGAGACAGATTGGAAGAACGAGGCGTAGATCTTTTCACTCCAACTTAGAGACGCCAGTGTGTGTCCATTGGTGAACTCAAATACAAATAGTACAATTGCACCGATACCAATCAGCGCACCTGACACGGACAATACCAATTTGGACTGCAACGATAAGCGGCGTCGCTTGCGGTACTCAAACAAATCATTCAGCACCACAAAGCCAAGTCCACCTGATACAACCAGCACGGAAGCTGTTAGGTTAAACAACCAGTCCCCTGTATAATACTGAAAACTGTTGCCGAACAGATCGAAACCACCATTATTAAATAATGAAACCGAGTGAAAGGCACCATAGTATACCGCCTGCCAAAAAGGCATCTCCGTTGCCCAGCGTAGTGCCAATATAACAGCAGCCACCCCTTCAATGGTAAACGAAAAAATGAGCACCTTGCGGATAATGCGTACAATGCCTTCCATACTGTCAGCGTTGATAGCCTCTTTCAGCAGCAGCCTGTCCTTAAGCGAGATTCTCTTACCCAATACTAGCGCAAACAACGTTGCGATGGTCATGAAGCCAAGTCCACCTAGCTGCATAAGCACCATAATCACGATTTGACCAAACAGGTTGAAGGTCGTCCCTACATCCACAACGACCAGCCCGGTTACACATGCGGCAGAGGTAGAAGTAAAAAGCGCATCAATAAACGCCAAATGCTCGCCGCTTTGATTGGAGATAGGTAGCATGAGCAGAATCGTACCGATCATGATAATAAGCATAAAACCACCAACCAGAATCAATGGGGGTGATAGGAATTTAGCAATGTGAAGCCTAAACTTCATGGAGGGCACCTCTTTTAACATAATACAAGCAGGTAGGCGAACAAATTCTGTCACCACACTTTGGTAACAATGTTGTTTCGACGAATCCGTCACTTCGATGCCTATGTAAACCTAAAGAGGAACTTGCCACCAGCATCATACTGAACGGCAGGTTCCTCTTCTATTATGAACGAGTTAAACGTTCCTTATTTAATCCTGTGTACGAGGACGCATGTGCGGGAAGAGCAGTACGTCACGAATGGACGGCGAGTTGGTCAACAACATGATCAGACGGTCAATACCGATCCCGAGTCCACCTGTTGGTGGCATACCATATTCGAGCGCACGGATGAAATCATCATCCATTTCGTGTGCTTCGTCGTTCCCGTGTTCTTTCTCCAGCAATTGTGCCTCAAAGCGCTGACGTTGATCAATTGGGTCATTCAGCTCCGTAAAGGCATTTGCATGCTCACGTCCAACGATAAACAACTCGAAGCGGTCCGTGAAACGCGGATCTACATCGCTCTTCTTCGCCAGCGGAGAAATCTCAACCGGATGCCCCATGATAAAGGTTGGTTGAATCAACGTCTCTTCTACAAAATGTTCGAAGAATGCATTCAGAATATGACCAAATGTCATATGCTTTTCAACCGGAACCTTATGTTCTTTCGCCAAACGATGAGCCTCCTCGTTCGTCATGTGCACGGAGAAGTCCACGCCTACAACTTCCTTAACCGCGTCTACCATCGTTACACGGCGCCATTGTGGTGTAAGATCCACTTGATAGTCTGCATATTGGATAACTTGTGTACCAAGCACTTCCTGTGCGATGTGAGCAACAAGATTCTCAGTCAAACGCATGATATCCTGATAATCGGCATATGCCTCATAAAGTTCGATCATCGTGAACTCAGGGTTATGACGTGTCGACATCCCTTCATTACGGTATACACGGCCGATCTCATACACCTTCTCCAGACCGCCTACAATCAGACGTTTCAGGTGAAGCTCGATCGCAATCCGCATGTACAATTCCATATCAAGCGCATTATGATGCGTGATGAATGGACGCGCAGCGGCTCCACCAGCGATGGTGTGCAGCGTCGGCGTTTCCACTTCCAGATAGCCCAGAGAATCCAGGTAACGGCGCATCGACTGAATGATTTTGGAACGAGTAATGAAGGTCTGTTGCACTTCACGATTCATAATCAGGTCAACATAGCGCTGGCGGTAACGCAGCTCTACATCCGCGAGTCCATGATATTTATCCGGAAGTGGGTAAAGTGACTTGGACAATACTTCGAGATTTTGAACTTTAACCGAAGTTTCACCTGTCTTGGTTTTGAAGATTACCCCAGAGACACCTACAATATCGCCGAGATCGAGCAGGCTGAACGCGGCGTATTTGTCTTCCGGCACAGTATCCTGACGAACATAGATCTGGATTCTGCCGCTCAGGTCCTGAATATGTGCAAAGCTCGCTTTACCCATTCCCCGCTTCGCCATAATCCGTCCGGCAATACTGACTTCGATGTGCTTCTCTTCCAGCTCTTCCTTGGTCAGTTCTTCATACTTCTTCAGAATGGAGCCGGCTTCTTCCGTACGTACGTATTTTTGGCCAAAAGGGTCGATCCCCAATTTGCGGAGCTCGTCCAATTTGTCGCGGCGAATTTGTAAAAGCTCACTTAGTTCGGTTTCGGTTTCCTGATTCAAGACTTCATCCGTCATGATCTATATTCATCTCCTTATTTACATTGCAGGCATCTTCAGAGGTATTCTGCCTCAAATGTTGAAAAAAGCTTCCCTAAGGAAGCTTTTGTCTCCGTACCCGACTGCTTCATTGCTTATATTACTTTTTGATGTCTACAATTTTATATTGAATTACGCCAGCAGGCACACTTACATCAACAACCGTACCTTTTTTCTTGCCCAGAATGGCTTTGCCAACAGGGCTTTCGTTCGATATTTTGTTTTGCAGCGGATTGGACTCCGCAGAACCTACAATCGTATATTCGGTGATATCACCGAATTCCAGATCTTCTACAGTGACTGTTGCACCCACGCTTACAGCTTCGGTATCGATCTCGTCGCTGTTGATAATCCGTGCGTTCCGAAGCAATTTCTCCAACGTAATAACGCGGCCTTCAATGAAAGCCTGCTCGTTCTTCGCGTCTTCGTATTCGGAGTTTTCACTGATATCTCCATACCCGATGGCTACCTTAATCCGTTCAGCCACTTCGCGGCGCTTCACTGATTTCAGCATTTCCAGTTCTTCTTCAAGCTTCTTAAGTCCCTCTGGTGTAAGGATAACTTCCTTATCGCTCATCTCAACCGATTCTCCTGTCATGGGAATAATTTGATTGCACGGCAACGGAACCAGTGCTGTTTACAGAGCTCCGCCCGCATACATCTTCAAAACTATATGAAGTTCTCCGGAGAAACAGAACGTTCCTCCTGATGCACTAGCCTTATGACGCACATGGCGAATTTATACTGTGAAATTATAGGGTAACGGTCTCGAAAAGTCAATGTTACGCCCCCTATAGCTGTAAACGTTTTACAGCAGTAGATCAGGATGCATTTTCGGCTACTGCTGGTTCTGACTCCAGATTGCCTTCCATATGCAGCTGGCCTACAAAGTTCTCCAGAATGTGCACCATCTCATCACGTTTGGTTTCTTCCATAATAACGTCCTTGATGCGGGCAGATCCTTTCAGACCTTTCAGATACCAAGCCAGGTGTTTACGCATCTCGCGAACAGCAACAGCCTCACCCTTCAGTGCAATCAGACGATCCATATGCAAAATGGCAACCCGAATCTTCTCTTCCCCATTCGGGTCAGGAAGCAGTTCGCCGGAACTCAAGTATTGAATGGTCCGATACAACATCCATGGGTTACCCAGGGCGGCACGACCGATCATAACTCCGTCACAACCCGTTTCATCCAACATGCGACGGGCATCTTCCGGTGAAGATACATCTCCGTTCCCGATAACCGGGATGGAGACAGCCTCTTTGACATTTTTGATGTGTGACCAGTCCGCTGTACCTGTGTAGAGCTGCTCACGTGTACGGCCGTGTACACTTACCGCTTGTCCACCAGCGCGTTCAACCGCAAGTGCATTCTCAACCACGTAGATATGCTCGTTATCCCAGCCGATCCGCATCTTGACTGTAACTGGCTTATCTACCGCGTCCACAACAGCGGATACCATTTCATAAATTTTGTTCGGATCAAGCAACCAGCGTGCACCTGCATCACAGCTCGTCACTTTGGGCACAGGGCATCCCATGTTGATGTCGATGATGTCAGCATTGGTTTCTTTGTCCACAATTTTGGCTGCTTCTACGAGGGCTTGACGATCCCCCCCCCAAATTTGCAGGCTCAGCGGTTTCTCACGCTCATCTACAAACAACATCTCACGTGTACGCTTGTTACCATGCACGATGGCTTTGCCACTCACCATCTCCGCACATACGAGGCCTGTTCCGAATTCTTTTGCGATCAGACGGAAAGCCGGATTACACACGCCAGCCATCGGCGCAAGTACAACCTGGTTTTTCATTTCAATGTCACCAATTTTAAGCATGGTAGTCGTTCCACTCCTTTTTAAACCGACTCTTGCATGAATCCTGGTTGTGTTTTAGTTTGTATAAGATCAACGAATAATGACGATGTTTTCTTTTTAGTAAAAAGCGGTCTTAGTTCCCCTGTAATTCCTCAATGCTGATCGACAATACCCCAGCAATTAGATTCAGCTCCCGTTCAACTACTTTGCGGTTGCCTCGTTCAATCATACCGAGAATGGCCAGCGATATGCCCGTCTCAGCAGCGAGTTCCTGTTGTGTTAAACCTTTCAGCTTCCGGAAAGCCCGGATTCGATTGGCCAATTGCACGTTTTCCAAAGCTGTATTCCATCCTTTCCATCCAGTACAGACAACGATGATTGTACAAAGGTATACAAACCTGAATGCTCATCTTCGGTTACGATATCAGCCAGTGGCACCAATACAAACGCCCGTTCACCCATCCGTGGATGCGGCAATTGCAGCCGTTCGGTATCACTCGTCTCTCCATCCATCCAAAGCAGATCCAAATCGACTGTACGAGGGCCCCAACGGATATCACGAACCCGCCCAAGCCGTGTTTCAATATCCAGCAGTTCCGTGAGCAGCTGCTCTGGCAAAAGTGTAGTCTGTACCGCAGTTGCCATATTCAGAAACGCTGGCTGGTCCACATAACCTACCGGCTCCGTCTCATACAGCGCAGAACAGCGCAGGACGGATATATGAGGATGTGCATCCAGCAACGTTAACGCCTCAAGCAGCGTCTGTTCCCGGTCACCCAAATTAGCCCCTAAAGCAATATAAGCCTCTGAAGATTCAGAGGTCGAATGTGCAATCATGATCGGTTCTCACTTTCTTGTGCGGCGAAGCTCTACAGTTACGCCCCCAAAATGAATATCGAAAGGCGGATGCGGCTTCGTCACCTTGACTGTCAATGCATTGATAATAGTATAAGTGTCTAGTAAAGAAGATGCAATATGTTCGCCCAAAGCTTCAATTAACTGGAATGATTTATTTTCAACGATCTGTTTTACCAGCTCATGGATCTCCGCATAATTGATGGTTTTGGTCAAATCATCGTTACGCCCAGCCTCGCCCAGATCCATATCGATCTCCAGATCAATATAATAACGCGCCCCCAGCTTCCGTTCCTCGGCAAATACGCCGTGATATCCGTAATACTCCATTCGATGCATTACCATTCTATCCATAAGTTCGCCTGCCCTCTATATATAATGAATTCATGGTTCGATGTTTGTTCCTATTGCAAAACGCTGCGCTTCTACTGGACGGGTCACCGAACCCGCCAGGATCATTTCCTCCGCAAGCCTGGAGATGCATACAGCATGGCATCACTCATGTCCACCGTGCGCCGAATCGGTTTCACATCATGGACACGGACCATCTGGCATCCTTGGGCTATGCCAAAGGCAACCGTAGCCGCTGTACCCTCCAGCGCATCATCCGCCTGTACCTGTAAGGTGTTCTGGATAAACCTTTTACGCGAGGTGGCAAGCAGAACGGGATACCCCATCTCATTGAGCAGCCCGAGCGATGACATGAGCACCAGATTTTCGTTCAGATCTTTCACAAAGCCAATGCCCGGGTCCAGAATAATCTGATCGGGTTGTACTCCGGCCTCTAGCGCAATCTGTATACTCTCCTGAAGATCACTGACTACATCAACCAAATATTTGGTATAGTCTCGTTCTTGCCGGTTGTGCATTAGGATCAAAGGGCATCCAAGTTCTGCCGCAGTACGAGCCATCTCCGGGTCAGCCTTGGCACCCCACACATCATTGATGATGTGTGCTCCAGCCTGAATGGCCTGGCGAGCGACATCCGCTTTATAGGTGTCCACCGATATCGGAAAATGTGGAGCCTGCCGCCGCAGTGCTTCAATGACCGGAATGATCCGGCTGAGCTCTTCATCAGCGCCAACGATATCTGAACCCGGACGTGTGGATTCCCCGCCAATATCAATGAGATCCGCGCCGTCTTCCATCATCTGAATGGCGTGAGCCACCGCTCGCTCCACACTGGTATAATGTCCCCCATCCGAGAAGGAGTCCGGCGTGACATTCAGAATGCCCATAATAAGTGTACGTGTGCCCAGTTTTAGCGCTGCTGGCCCCCACGCATAATTCCGTTCATAAATGACTGGTGTAAGTGTCATGAAGTATACCCCGCTTTCTGCCGGTACATACCCAGTAGCGCTTCTGTAACCGGGCCTATATGTCCGCTGCTGATTACCGTTTCCATTCCATCCTGATCCCTCAACGCAGTAACTGGAACAAGTTCAGCAACAGAGCCTGTCAAAAAGATCTCATCTGCCTGTAATAGCTCCTCCCAAGGAAACAAACCTTCCTTGCAAGGCATTCCTTGCTGAGCTGCAAGCTCCAGTACAACGGCTCTGGTGATTCCCGGCAAAATGCCAGTCGCAAGTGCTGGCGTATAGAGTACGCCCTGTCTCACCCAGAACACATTGCTGACAATCCCCTCAGCTATGTAGCCATCTCGGGTTAATTGCAGACCTTCCGCTCCTTGCACATGCTGCCCGTATCCGTTCAGTTCCCGTTTCGCCAGAATGCTATTCATGTAATGCAGCGATTTGAACCGAACTTCTCCTTCAGGCGTGTTACGGGGCGTCGACAGACGTTGAAGCATTTTACCATTTTCATATAGAGATGGAGAGGGTTCAGGTAGTGCTTTTGCCAATACGATATGATTGGGTTTCACATAATCCCCCGAAGGTAGCCCCAGCGGGGCTTCGCCCGCAGATACCGTATAGCGCACATAGGCATCCTGGAGTTCATTAGCAAGCAACAGGTTTTTGATCCATTCCGTCACCTCCGCTGCTGTTGCTGTGAAAGGAATGCCCAGTTCACGGCAGCCTGAAGCCATCCGCTCCAAATGACTTTCCAGCAGAAAAGGAACTCCCTGATACGTCCGGAACGTCTCGAACAATCCGAGTCCGTACAAAAAGCCGTGATCCGTCACCGGAACCACGGCTGCCGCCATATTGACCAATTCTCCGTTTATCGCGGCATATTTCATCTCTATACCTTTACCTGCTGAGACAGGAAGTTACGCAGCATTTGATGACCGTGATCCGTAATGATGGATTCGGGATGGAACTGAACACCTTCAATCGCATATTCCTTGTGACGCAAGCCCATAATCTCGCCTTCCGCCGTCTCGGCAGTAATCTCCAGACAATCTGGCAGACTGCTGCGTTCTACGATCAGGGAGTGATATCGCGTTGCCGTGAAGGGCGATGGTAATCCGGTAAATACGGATGTTCCGTTATGATGCATCTCCGATGTTTTGCCATGCATCATGCGGTCGGCACGAATAACATTGCCTCCGAAAGCCTGTCCAATCGCCTGATGTCCCAGACATACGCCGAAGATCGGAATACTGCCCTTGAAGTGATCAATGACCGCCAGACTAATGCCAGCCTCATTCGGAGTACAAGGACCCGGTGAGATCAAAATATGATCAGGTGCCAATGCCTCGATGCCTGCCAGATCAATCTCATCATTACGGCGAACTTCTACCGTCTCCCCCAGTTCACCCAGATATTGAACCAGGTTGTACGTGAAGGAATCATAATTGTCGATAACCAGTATCATGTCTTTGTTCCTCCTGCTCTTCCGTCCACACAGAGGACGGCTGCTTGATTATTTTAATTTAACAGCTTCAGCTTCCTCGCTGTAACTCACAGCCCTCATCATGGCTCTTGCCTTGTTGCGGCACTCCTTATATTCCCGATATGGATCTGAGTCGATAACGATGCCCGCTCCTGCCTGTACATATCCCACTCCATCTTTAATGGAAAGTGTACGAATGACGATATTCAACTCCATATTGCCACTGTAGTCCATCCACCCAATCGAACCTGTATACGGTCCGCGACGCACAGGCTCCAGTTCTTCAATGATTTCCATGGTGCGAACTTTGGGAGCACCCGTAATCGTTCCACCTGGGAACGTCGCTGCGATCACATCAAATACGGATAGTCCGTCTGCCAGCGTTCCCTCGACTTGAGAAACCAGATGCATGACATGCGAATACTTCTCGATCGTCATTAGTTCAGGCACGTGGACCGAGCCATAAGCTGCAATTCGTCCGATATCATTCCGCTCCAGATCGACCAGCATAATATGTTCTGCCCGTTCCTTCTCACTGTTCAGCATCTCAGCGGCCATCAACTCATCCTCAGCTTCATCCCGCCCTCTTCTCCGTGTGCCTGCGATTGGACGAGCGCTCACCTTGCCATGATCCACTTTGACGAGCAACTCAGGTGAACCGCTCACCAGTTGAAATTCCGGACTACGCAGCATTCCCATGTAGGGAGAGGGGTTCACGAGACGGAGCCATTCATAGATGTGCTCTGCACTGGACTTCAGACGTTTCTCCTGTCGCAGGGACAGGTTCACTTGAAAAACATCCCCCTGCCGGATATATTCTTGCACCGTGCGTACTGCCTGCTCAAAGTCCTGTTGGGGAAAGGAGGTATGCCACCCTTCCGTTTCCCGCTCCGAATCCAATGATTGCGCAGTGAGATGAATGTGGTTATGGCGATGCTCCAATGCCTGCTGCTGCTCTTCCGCCTGGGCAAATCCCAGAATATGCAGCCAGCGCTGCTGCATGGCTGCTGCTCGCTCTTCTGCTTCTGCGAACAACCTGCGAAGCTGAGCTTCATCCTGATCCGGCTGTACAGCCAGATGAACCATGCAGAACAGCGCCTGCTGTTCATGGTCATACGCCCATATTTCTTCAAAACGCATCCACCAATAATCCGGAAGAGCCGGATTGTCTTCTGCCAAAGTTGGCAGCTTTTCCAGGGATCTGGCTATGTCATAGCTTAGATACCCTGCACAACCACCACCAAAGTCTGGAGCCCCGCTCACCTTTGGTGCACTGTATGGCGCAGCCCACCTTTTTAATACTTCAAGCGGTTTCCCACAGTCAGTCCGGGTACCGCCTTGAATAAGATCATGAATAACAGCTTCATTGCCCTTGCCGGAAATAACGGATACCGGGTTTAATCCCAGAAAGGTATACCTTCCGCCTTTACCATTCTCCAACACCATTGCATAGGGTGACGCCTGCTGCCAGGCTGCTTCCCACGTTAACGGTAAACCGCCATGATACGGTCCCTTATCCGACTTGATCATATACGGCATCATGGTCCAACCTTTTCCGGCCCACTCTGTCCAGTCGGCGTATGTTGTCATCAGGTGTGTCATTGCGGTTTGCCGCCCTCCATCTGTCGCTAGTTCTATTGTCTGATAGTATACTAAAGCGCCGCTGCTTTTAAAAGCATTCAGCAAAAAATCCTCCACACCCGGCATGCGGGCAAGGAGGATTTGTTTCATCAATTGTTAAGCTTAAGCTTCGAAGTTGTAAAGTGGCGTACTGAGGTAACGTTCGCCGTTACTTGGCACGATAACTACAACGCGTTTGCCTGCGCCCAACTGTTTAGCTACTTGCAGACCTGCGCGGATGGCTGCACCGGAAGAAATACCGGATAGAATACCTTCTTCCTTCGCTACCTGACGAGCCGTCTCGAACGCATCATCATTCTCGATGTGAATGATCTCGTCATAGATTTCCTGATCAAGAATCTCAGGAATAAAGTTAGCACCGATCCCTTGAATTTTGTGAGGACCCGGTTTGCCACCTGCCAAGATTGGCGAAGCTGCTGGTTCAACGGCAACGATTTTAATCCCAGGGTAGGTTTCCTTCAATACTTCACCTGTACCTGTAATCGTTCCGCCTGTACCGATTCCTGCAACGAAAGCATCCAACGTACCGCCTACGGATTGAATGGCTTCAACAATCTCAGGGCCAGTCGTTTCACGGTGGATCTTCACGTTGGCTTTATTTTTAAATTGCTCAGCCATGAAATAAGATGGATTTTCCTTAAGCAATTCCTCAGCTTTTTTAACTGCACCATTCATACCTTCGGCTCCCGGTGTGAGCACAAGCTCAGCTCCATAGGCGCGAAGCAGGTTACGACGCTCCATGCTCATCGTTTCCGGCATAACAATAACAGACTTATAGCCTTTGGCTGCAGCCACCATAGCCAGTCCAATTCCTGTGTTACCACTTGTTGCTTCGATGATGGTATCACCCAGTTTCAGCTTGCCTTCTTTTTCCGCTTCTTCCACGATGCTAATCGCGATACGGTCTTTGACGCTTGAACCTGGATTCTGGTATTCAAGTTTCACGAATACTTCAGCACTGCCTTCAGGTACGATACGGTTCAGACGAACAAGCGGAGTACCTCCGATAAGTTCTGTTACGTTATTAACTACTTTAGCCATATGAATGCCCTCCTTAGTGGGATGAATACTACTTAAGTCCTGTTGCCATATACATGTGTGGCCGAGCAGCCTCTAGATGTTATAGAAGAACTACGGAAATCCGTCTGAGTTCATTCCGTCTGCAATAAACCGGACAGAACCTGGGTTTCCGAAGATTTCTTTGTTCATATAAATGGTTTTATTCCGAGTAAATGAGTAGGTTTTTGATTATTTTTATCTTATCAACGTTACAACCTATTGTCAATATGAGTACTCAAAAAAATACTCCGCCCTGGGCCCTAAGGCTGTAGACAGAGTATTTTTATCAAGATGCAGCAGGACATTCGTTTGCAGGATAATCAGGATGCCGGAATTTCAGTGATGATGACAGCTTCATACTTGTTGCGAAGCCTTTCCTCCACCTGGGGCAGGGGATCAGCCTGGCTGAGAGCCAGCTGCATCCAAATCTCTTCGCGAACCTCTTCTGCGGGTTGCACCTGAGGCTCTTGTTTGTCGTTCATTTTAATGATGGCGTAGCCTTCTTCCACCTTCACCGGCCCTGCAATATCGCCAACGTCCAGTTGAGCTGCAAGTTTGAGGATTTCTTCGGACTGAAACGGATCGTTTTGCTCGATCCATCCCAGACGACCGCCCGAATCACGGGAGTAACTGTCCGTCGATTCATTACGTGCGGTTTCTTCAAAGTCTGCTCCCTTGTCGAGCGCATCCAGAATTGTTTCGGCCCGTTCCTCTTCCTTCAATACAATGATAGACAGATCATATTTCTCTGGGGAAACATAGTCTTCATGGTGTTCGTTCCAGTAATGCTCGATATCTGCATCCTTGATCTGTATACCGCTCGTCGCGATTTTCTCAAGTAAAAGTCGGTATCCTGCCTCCAACTCGAGGTCTTGCCTGGATAAACCCAGTTGGGACTGCATCTCGTCAAAATACGCCTTCTCCGAATCATATCCATCCATGGCCGCGGCAAGTTCCTTCGCAATTTCTTTGGGAGTCACCGTCAGATTACGATCGAGCGCTTCCGCATATACGGCTTTTCGATTGAGCATCTGGAGCAGCAGTTCACTGCCATAGCGCCGTTTCAACGCATCGGTCCATTCCTTGTTGGTGATGACCTCCCCATTGATCGTTGCTACCGCACTTCCCTCTTCCTGATTGGCATCCTGAGGCGAATCTGCTCCTTCACGTCCATTCCGTAAGCCTTGCACAACCATAACCGAACCCATCACCAGCATTCCAAGCGTCAAGACAATTACAGCCGTCCATAACCCTTTTTCCTGTCTTGTCATTCCGCGTCCCGTCCCCGCATAAAATCAGTTCTTGGCTTGCTCTAGGATGGTCTCAAGTTGTTCCTTGTTGAAATCGTAAGCCTCATTGCAAAATTGGCAGACCACTTCAGCCTGGCCTTCTTCCTCAATCAATTGTTCCATTTCGGATTGACCCAGACTGATCAACGTTTTCTCTACCCGCTCACGTGAACACTCACAGTGGAAATGAATATCCATTTCGTCCATGACCTGTACATCAGGCAGTACGCGACGAAGCAGTGCTTCCAGTTCAAGCCCCTCAGCCAGCAGAGACGTCACTGGCGGCATTGTACCAATGGCGTTTTCAATCACCGTAATCTCATCATCCGTCAAACCTGGAAGCAACTGTACAATGAATCCACCGGCTACAATAACCGAATTGTCGGTATCCACCAGTACACCAACTCCTACAGCAGAAGGCGTCTGCTCCGATTTGGCAAAATAGTACGTAAAGTCTTCGCCAAGTTCTCCCGAAATAATCGGTACACTGCCGCGATAAGGCTCTTTCAGCCCCAGATCCTTGGTTACGTTCACGAATCCTTCTGTTCCGACTGCGCCAGCAACGTCCAGTTTGCCCATACTGTTGGCCGGCAGATGTACATGCGGATTGCTTACATAGCCACGAACTTCACCCTTTGCATTAGCATCAGCAACAACTTGTCCAATGGGACCGTCGCCTTTGACTTGAATAGTCAGCTTTTCTTCTCCCTTAAGCATAGCACCCATAATGGATGCTGCTGTAACCGTACGCCCCATAGCTGCTGTAGCCGTGGGAAACGTATCATGTCTTCTGCGCAGTTCCTCAACCAGTTCCGTCGTCTGGACAGCAAAGGCCCTAACCCGTCCGTTCATTGCTGTACCGCGAATTAACCGGTCTTGTTTGTTGTTGTTTTCCAAGTCATTCAGCCTCCTTTGGCGTAATCGCCAGTTATAGAAAAAACGGCATAACATATAAGACTGTAATCTCAGCCCGCTGTTTGCCGTCTCTGTTCTTACCTTTCCCGGTTCCGCTCATAAACGATACGCAGCCCTTCAAGCGTAAGCAGCGGATCCACTTCATCGATGCTGCGTGTTTCTTCTGCAATCAGCTTGGCAAGGCCTCCGGTTGCAATCACTCTAGGCTTGGCTCCCATTTCCTCGCGAATACGCTCCACGATGCCGTCCACCTGCCCTGCATAACCATAAATAATGCCGGACTGCATCGCATGAATGGTGTTGCGACCAATGACTTTCTTGGGCTTCTCCAATTCAATGCGAGGTAGCTTGGACGCCCGTTCATAGAGCGCTTCGGTTGCAATATGGATGCCGGGTACAATAGCACCACCCAGATAATTTCCTTTCTCGTCAATACAGTCGAATGTGGTCGCTGTACCGAAATCGACCACAACCAGAGGGCCGCCATACTTCTCAACGGCTGCTACTGCATTAACAATGCGATCCGCGCCAACTTCACGAGGATTCTCATACCGCAGGTTCAGACCGGTTCGGATACCAGGCCCAACGAGTAGCGGTTTTTTGCCTACGTATTTCTCACACATGGCTTCAATCACATTCACCAGCGGCGGAACCACAGATGAGATGATCACACCTTCAATGTCGCGTGTTGAAATACCCGACATATGAAATAAATTATAAATCAATACGCCGTATTCATCCACTGTCGACTGCCGGGATGTACTCAGGCGAAAATGGTGGAGCAACTCCCGGCCTTGATACACGCCGAGTACGATATTGCTGTTGCCCACGTCTACCACAAGAATCAAAGAGGTTCACCCCTCTTTCTTTTCGTTTAAATCCAGGCTGATATCCAAGCTCTCAAAAGAGTAGGTTAACCTGCCAACTGAAATTACATCCACTCCGCTCTCTGCAATACCACGAATGGTATTTAGCGAGACGTTGCCCGATGCCTCAACTTTCACATGCGGAGCCTGCTCACGAATAAGAGCGACGGCCTCACGCATCCGATCTGGGTGCATGTTATCCAGCATAATGATATCTGACCCAGCCTGCAAGGCTTCTCTGACCTGTTCCATGTTTTCGGTCTCTACTTCAATGGTCATTGTATGCGGAATGACGGCTCGAGCACGCTGTACCGCTTCAGTGATCCCGCCTGCCCCCTTGATATGGTTATCCTTAATCATGACGGCATCATAGAGGCCGAACCGATGATTTGCTCCGCCACCAACCCGCACTGCATATTTTTCAAGCAAGCGGTGTCCCGGTGTTGTTTTACGAGTATCGACCAGTCGTGTAGAAAGGCCATCCAACGCATCAACATAAGTACGTGTACGGGTAGCGATACCAGACATGCGCTGAAGCAGGTTAAGAGCCAGACGCTCTCCTGTCAGCAAGCTATGTGTGCTTCCTTCTACCTCAGCCAGAATCGTACCATGTGTAACTACATCACCGTCTTTTACCATTGGTGTGAACGCAAGACCCGGATCCACTACCTGAAACACGAGTTCTGCTACCGTAATTCCTGCAATGATTCCATTGTCTTTGGCATGTATAACGGCCTTGGACTGACTGCCGGCGGGAATCGTCACATTTGTTGTGACATCCCCTGCACCGACATCCTCGCGAAGCCAGTTTTTGATTGATTCGATGAGTCCTTCATTATATCCGTTCAGTATCATGACATCAATTCCTCCACAATCGCTTGTTCTCGCTGCTGCAGACTATGCTTCTGCCATACGGCATCGTCACGCTGCGGGAAATCCTCACGGTAGTGGGCTCCCCGACTTTCCTCGCGGTGTAATGCTCCAGTGGTAACCAACCAGGCACAGGTCAAAAGGTTGGCATATTCCATCTCTTCTTTGTGAATAAACTTCTGATCAAAAAATTGCAGTTCTTGTTGCAGTTTCTCTATTGCTCCTTGCAGGTTAGCGCCATTCCGGCGCAGCCCCACTTGACGAACCATCATTTTTTGCAGACGCAAGCGTCTTTCGGACACTGGTTTCTGATCTTCCTTTATGATCCTGCGAATACTTGTTAATGTGGGAACCCTTGTCTGTAGTGGAGCAAGCGGAGGAAGGGATTGAATACGATCCACGATTCTCCGGCCAAATACGATCGCTTCAGACAGAGAGTTGCTCGCCAGGCGATTGGCTCCATGCACTCCAGTAGAAGATACCTCACCGCAGGCAAATAACCGGCCAATGCTGCTCTCCCCACTGAGATCCGTCTTCACTCCGCCCATCATGTAATGTGCAGCAGGAGCGACCGGAATCCAGTCTGTGGTCATATCCAGTCCGTATCGCATACAGGTCTCAAAGATGGTAGGAAACCGATGTTTAATCATCTCCGGTGGTTCATGAGTGATATCCAAATATACAAAGGTACTGTTTGTCGACTCCATCTCACTGACAATTGCCCGGGCGACGATATCACGTGGTGCCAGTTCAAGCTGTGCATGATACCGTTCCATGAAGCGCTCGCCTTTCACATTGCGCAAATAGGCTCCTTCGCCACGTACAGCCTCAGACACCAGGAAACGTGGTGCTCCCGGATAACAAAGGGAGGTCGGGTGAAATTGGATAAACTCCATGTCCCGGACAACCGCTCCGGCACGATAGGCCATCGCCACGCCATCTGCTGTAGCCACTTCCGGGTTAGTGGTGTATCGATACAACTGTCCAGCCCCGCCAGAGCATAGTACGGTTGCCTCTGCCTTCACAAATACTTGCGAACCATCAGCCTTCTGAACCAACGCACCTACACATTCTCCCTGCTCTGTAATCAGGTCAATGACAAAATGCTCATCCCACACTTCAATTCCCGGATGTTCATTCGTCTGTGCAGCTAGTGCACGCACAATCTCATATCCCGTTGCATCCCCATTGGCATGCAAAATACGGCGGTGGCTGTGCGCACCTTCCTGCGTCAACGCCAACTCGCCGTTCTCCAGATCAAACAAAGTACCCAGTCGAATCAGTTCTTTCACTCCGTCCGGGCCCTCGTTCACCAATGCTTCTACTGCTTCGGAGCGGCATAGTCCCGCTCCTGCAACAAGTGTATCCTGCAAATGGTAGGCAGGTGAATCATCCTCAGCAATAACCGCAGCAATCCCCCCCTGCGCATACCGGGTGTTACTTTCCAGTAACGACTTCTTCGTGATCATCAACACACTGCATTGTTCACTAGCCTTGATCGCAGTAAACAAACCGGCAATGCCCGAACCAATAACCAGCACATCCGTCTCCACCATCGGCAGCGCGGACAGATCAAAATCCACTAAATATTGCGGTATCATGTTATTTCACCTGTCTTGGAGCAAGAGTAGCGCATGCTACTTCACCAGTAACATGCGCTCTAGTGATTCTCTGGCTTTGTCGGCAACCGCTGGCGGTACATAAATTTGCGGCTTCATCGTTTCCAGACATTTAACCAGCTTTTTCAAGTTGTTGACCTTCATGTTCGGACATACGAGGAACTTGGTAGCAAAGTGGAATTGTTTATCCGGGCTATCGAGACGCAGTTGGTATCCTGTACCATCCTCGGTACCTACGATAAATTCTTTAGCGGACGAATTCTTACAATATTCCAGAATGGCGGTTGTGCTACCTACGAAATCACCCATCTCTACAACCTCAGGACGACATTCTGGGTGAACAACGAACTCGGCATTTGGATGCTTCGCTCTCATCTCAACCACGTCTTTGACCGTCAGCATATCATGGGTATTGCAGTAACCTTCCCAGATAATCATTTTCTTGTCTGTATGTTGTTGCACATAATGTCCCAGATTTTTATCCGGTACCCAGATGATTTCATCGGAATCAACAGATTGAATGACTCTGACAGCATTGGCCGATGTACAACAGATGTCGGTCTCTGCCTTGATCTCAGCTGAAGAATTGATGTACGTTACAACTTTGGCATTCGGGTGCTGTGCTTTCAATTTACGTAAGCCTTCAACGTTCACCATGTCTGCCATTGGGCAGCCTGCACGCTCGTCGGGGATGATAACCGTTTTGTTAGGGGCAAGAATTTTAGCGCTTTCACCCATAAAATGAACCCCACAGAAAACGATAACATCCGCATCGGTTTGTGCTGCCTTCTGAGCTAGCAGAAAAGAATCTCCCCGGAAGTCAGCGACCTCCTGCACCTCGTCACGTTGATAATAATGGGCAAGAATAATGGCATTACGTTCCTTCTTCAACTCCATCAGCCGCTCGCGCAGCTCCCGGTTCATCTCAGCCTTGCGCTCTAAAGCCAGAGCTTCCACCTGTGATCCTCTCCTTTATCGGGACAGCCTCATACGCTGTTTCATATGGCAAATCCAAGTCGTTATTTTCGCTTGAGAAACGAATCACAAGCGGTTTAACACCTAATGTACACAACGTTCACGACTCTGTCAATAAATGAAAACGCCCCAGAACAAGGACATAACCACCCATTTCCTACGTAGTTCGCCCTAAAGCTCCCGGTTATCGTTATCTATACAATTTGAACGAATACATAAAAAAAAGAGAGCCCGAAGGCTCTCTTTGTCATCTGCCACTAAAGACTGATGGTGTTATGAATTAAGACGTTGGCTTCGTTCCACCATCATCCGGGTCATTGCTGTTTCCTTTGTCCAGATTCGGAGCTTCGTTAGGAATATCTCCGGCTGGTGGTTCAGGCGTTTCATCTTTGCCTTGGATACGGACACGGACATCACCGATGTTGTCGATGATCGCCTCTCCGCTTTCGTTTGGCGTACCTTCACCATCATTGCTGTTCTCATCTTTTGGAGTCAGGGAACCTGTCTCGATCAATTCCTTGATCTGATCCATTTCCAATGTCTCCACTTCGAGCAATGTTTGTGCGATCAGATGCATCTCTTTCGAATGTTTTACGAGCAAGTCCTTACATTTCTCGTAACAATCGTTAATGAAGCGTTGCATTTCCTGATCAATCTCATATGCGATGGAATCCGAGTAATTCTGTTCATGACCGATGTCACGGCCAAGGAATACCTGTCCTTGTGAACTTCCGAATTGCATAGGACCCAATTTCTCACTCATACCGTACTCCATAACCATACTGCGAACAATACCTGTCGCTTGTTGGAAGTCACTGTATGCGCCAGTACCAATTTCACCAATGAACAATTCTTCTGCAACACGGCCCCCGAGGAGTCCCGTTACTTTGTCCAACAGCTCCTGCTTGGTTACAAGCATACGGTCTTCTTTTGGCAACATGATTACATATCCACCCGCGCGTCCACGCGGAATAATGGTAACTTTATGTACCATATCGGCATGTTCCAGGAAGTAACCTACAATGGTGTGACCTGCTTCGTGGTAAGCAATGATACGTTTCTCACGATCACTGATGACACGGCTTTTCTTCTCCGTACCTACGATGACACGGTCAATCGCTTCGTCTACCTCACGCATGGAAATATCTCTGCGATTACGACGTGCCGCAAGCAATGCCGCTTCGTTCAAGAGATTTTCCAGATCCGCACCGGAGAAGCCTGTTGTACGCTTCGCAATAATATCCAACTTCACATCTTTGGTCATCGGTTTGTTGCGGGAATGTACTTTCAGGACAGCTTCACGGCCTCTCACGTCAGGGCGATCAACCGTAATTTGACGGTCAAAACGTCCTGGACGCAGCAAGGCAGGGTCCAGAATATCAGCACGGTTCGTTGCAGCAACGATGATAATACCTTCGTTGGCTCCGAATCCGTCCATTTCAACGAGCAACTGGTTGAGTGTTTGTTCACGTTCGTCGTGACCACCACCAAGACCAGCACCACGCTGACGTCCTACAGCATCGATCTCATCGATAAAGATGATACATGGGGCGTTTTTCTTCGCATTTTCAAACAAGTCACGTACACGAGATGCACCGACACCGACGAACATTTCAACGAAGTCAGAACCGGAAATACTGAAGAATGGTACACCCGCTTCACCAGCAACAGCACGAGCGAGCAAGGTTTTACCTGTACCCGGAGGACCTACAAGCAATACGCCTTTAGGAATCCGTGCACCTACTGCTGCGAATTTACGAGGGTCCTTGAGGAAGTCCACGACTTCAACAAGCTCCTGTTTCTCTTCGTCAGCACCCGCAACATCTTCAAACGTAACCCGCTTCTTCTCTTCGTTATAGAGACGAGCACGGCTTTTACCAAAGTTCATTACTTTACCGCCGCCGCCTTGAGCCTGATTAAACAGGAAGAAGAACAGCAGGAACATAATGATCAAAGGAATAAAGGAAGTCAGCAACGTCAACCAGATGCTGTCACCTTTCATAGGTTCCTGATGATATTGGAATTTGTTCGTTTCGCTTGCAGTTACAAGCTCACTAATTGCCTCATCCGTAGGAGGAATATACGTTGAGAAATTTTCTGATTTGGCTCCGTCAGGCGTCTCCCTGTATTGACCGGTCACGAGGTACGTCTGACCGTTGAATTGAACCGTCAATTCAGAGACGTTATTGGCCTTAATCGCCGTGCGCAACTGATCATATCTAGGATTATCGGTGGCTTCGCCGCCATTGCTGACGAACTGGACTATCCCCACCACAACTAAAAAAAGAATCAAATAAAAACCAGAATTCCGGATGAACCGATTCATCCCCTACCTCCTCTCGAGACACTTTAATTATTTTAACATAGCCCGACATAGCTTCTCAACAGAAGCCACCAACAGATATGGGCTTGGAACTAGCTTAAGCATTAGTTGCTGTAAACTTCAGGTTTCAGAATCCCGATGTAAGGGAGGTTCCGGTACTTCTCGGCATAATCCAGGCCGTAGCCAACGATGAATGCGTCCGGAATGTCAAAGCCGGTGTAATGAGCTTCAAGTTCGACTTTGCGACCTGAAGGCTTGTCAAATAGCGTAACCACACGGACGGATTCAGCACCGCGGTTCTGCAAGAGTTCAATCAGATAACTGAGCGTGAGTCCACTATCAATAATGTCCTCTACAATCAGAACCTCGCGTCCCTCAACGGATTCATCCAGATCCTTAATGATTTTAACCACGCCAGATGATTTGGTGGAAGCACCATAACTCGATACTGCCATGAAATCCATCTCAACAGGTACCGTAATGTTCTTAACCAAATCAGCCATAAATATAAACGCACCCTTGAGCACACAAATGACCAAAGGATTGCGATTTGCATATTCGGCACTTATTGTTGCGCCTAATTCCTTGATTTTACTCTGAATTTCTTCTTCACTGATCAATACTTCCTGAATGTCGTTCTGCAACTGTGCGAACCTCCTAAGTTATACATATGAAAGCCTTACCTGAACCATAACCACTACCCCTGAATCGCTGAATCGCCTACAGTCATGTACAGGATTGCGGAAGTATCCTCCCTGACAGGAGCTACACTAGACCGGCGAACACCCGGTAACCAGATGATATTGCCTGCTCCATCACATACCACGGGAACCCGTGAACGGACAGAAGGGGGAATTTTCTCATCGATGAAAATATTTTTCACCTTTTTGCTTCCGTTTAATCCCATCACTTTCATGGTATCTCCAGGTAACCTTGAACGCACAACCAGCGGCATAAGCAGTTGATCCGCATCAAATGCGGCATGATCCGCCGATTCCGGTACATGATAGTCCTCGGGACTCATCGGAACGAGCCGAACATGCCGGTCAATTTCCGTGAGAGAAAGCTCATAAGTTCCGCTCCATTGAGCAAGACGATATTCGTAAGATTGATCCTGTACGTCAGTCCGTATGCCGAAAGAGATCAGATCATACTCCCGGGTGCAGGCGAGTGTCTGTCCTATATCCAGGCTCCAGGTCGTCGCGTCAGGCTGAATAACCTTGCGGCGAATGGTCTCAATACGGGTAAAGTCGACAAAATCACTGTCCAAAGGCAGATAATTCAATATTAGTTTAATCAACCTTCGTTGTAAAGCGACATGTAACTTCAAAAAGGAAGGCACCTCAAAGGTTTGCCTTCCGCCGTTCGCCTGCACTAGACACCTGTATGCGTCATATGCACCTTGTTCCATGAAATCGTCTTCATCGCCCACAATTTCGGCAAGTCGATTCAAAGACGGCGTCAACTGTCCATTATATTGCCCCAAAAAAGGGAGCACATCCAAGCGAATGGCATTACGCCGATATTTACGCAGGGAATTGCTTTCATCATTAAAATACAGAAAACCCTGGGTATTACAAGCTTCTACAAGGTCTGTCTTGTTTATACGAAGGCATGGACGAATAAGTTCCACATTTTTTTCTCGCCGTTTAAACTTCATTCCCGCGAGTCCGGAAAGACCACTCCCACGCAGCAAATGGAGCATAACCGTCTCTGCCTGATCGTCGGCATGATGGGCCAGTGCAATGCTCGCCGCATCGTATTTAGCAGCCACTTCATGCAAAAACTCATATCGCTTATTGCGCGCGGCTTCCTGAGAACCTTGACCGGTAAGCTTCATATAAGAAGGTACATTGGCCTTTACCCATTCAAATGCAATGCCAAGCCGGTGCGCAAGTTCCTTCATCATCTCGGCTTCGTGATCTGATTCAACCCGAAAACCATGATGTACATGGGCGCAAATCAATTCAAGCGGGACATGCCTGGTACTGATCTCATGCATGATATGCAAAAAAGCTACCGAGTCCGGTCCGCCCGATACTGCGACGACAATCCGATCCCCGGGAACCCATAACTGATGCTCTTCCGCTGCATCCAGTACGTTATTCACCAGCTTGTTCCAGCGTAAAGCCTCCATACCTGTTCCTCATTCCTTACGTTATGTATATGCACTCTCACAGGTCAGAATCGCAGTGCATAGATGAGTACCCCAATAAGTAATATAACGGATACAGCAAATGCATTTTTGAGCCAACGCGGTGTTGTACTTTTGGAACGGCGACGAAGAGGAGAAGGGCGTGCCATCATCTCTTTCCAGACCTTAGCCGCGTGTCCGGCATCCTGAAATTGACCTCGTAATGCCTGAATAGTCCAGTTTCGAAAGGGGCGGAGACGTTCGCTGCGCTCCACGAGAGCTGTGAGCTGGTTCACACTTCGCAGTTGAGGTAATCCTTCTGCAGCTAGCGCTTTAAGTGCACCAGCTTCAAGTACATGAATCAGTAATAGCGCAAAAGCAAACACATCATAGGTACCATCTGCTGTTCGGCTGCCCGCATTCCAGAATCCGCGATCATACCATTCAGTGAACTGCTTGACGCTCCGGCCGATAGAAGTCACTCCGCCATAGTCGATAAGTTCTACCTGCCCATAATCCGATACGAGTACATTTTGAGGTTTGAGATCGCCAAACACCCATCCAGCCCGATGCAATTGAGCCAGCTTCTGCAATAGTCTGAGTCCAACCAGAAGTGTCCAGTCCGTTCCCTGACGCCGAATGAAGTGGTGCAGAGACTCCCCCCGAACGTAACGCATCACATAAAAGGGAATATCACGACCACGAATAGCGTAGTCATCCACATCTTTCAAATAAGAAGGAATGCCACTCTGCCGAAGGGCCTCATGATTACGCTGTAATTGAAAAGATTTGAGCACATTAATTTCCGATTGCAGATCTACTGGGTCAAATCCCATTTTAAGCGCATAATGTTTGCCATTCTCACCCCGCTGGACAAGAAAAACGATGCCGTTGGCTCCTTTGCCCAGCAGCTTCCGAATCGTATAACGGCTGCGATTCCATTTCCCTGTGATGACTGTTCCTGGCGGGAAAGAGGCGTCAGACAACGTTGTCACCGAGCATCCCTTCTCTTTCAATGCGATAGTTCCCTTCTATTTCCTGCTGTTCCTCCAGTGTACCATAACGGTAAAAATCAATCACCCTTTGAATCGCAGGACCTGTCGGCGTCGCTCCCTTCATTTGCAAACGTCCAAACAGCGAACGAACACGGCTCGCGTCAACTGTCCAATCGATGTCCATGACAGCTTCTTCTCCGCTATGTCGTCCAGGAAAATGAAAGACGGAAAGATGGCTCTGACCCATACGTGCCTGCAAGCTAAGCATTAAATCCCGAATCCCTTCCTCCACAGCAGCAAGCTTCGGCTTCATACTGGCACTTACGTCAATGAGAAGCACGACCTGAAGTGGTGTTGTCTCGGCCATATCATCCATCACTTCAACGACCTGCGCACGTTTTGCCGGTTCAAGGTCTGTTACCGTTTTCGGCTCATGCTCTCCCAGAATTTGTGTTAACTCTCTATTAACCGCCTGTTGAATGGTCTGAACCACCGTTTTTCTTGTCATCATCTGCATCGTATGGGCAAGCTGTCTGGTGCCTACGATCTGACTGATTCCACCTCCGGCTTTGGCAATATCCTCGATCTCCCGACTGCCCATCTCACCAATGGTTCCATAATCAATAACACCGACCACGTTAACGGTAATTCCCTCTTCTCGCGCTTCCGCCGCAGCCAGCACCGGACTTGTGCCTACATTGGAACAACCGTCGGTGATCAACAAGATTTGTTTCATCCGATATCCCTCCGTTTTGGGTTACTCTCCAACTCTATGACTAGCATTGCCAGAATGAAGAGACTTCAAACAGAGGAATATGCATTAACTGACGGTACGCGGACGTTCCATCCGGCTTATTCCGGGTACTCTCAATGTGGCCCACTCCGGGCGATAATGTTCTATTTTGCCTACAATTACAGTCATATCATCATAGATCTCATGTTGCTGGTAACGAATAACACTTTCAAGTAGGCAGTCTGCTACTTCCTGAGGATCATCACTATCAATTTCCTGAATGAGCCGCTTCATCCATAGTTCTTTATTGACGGCATACCCCGGTGCATCATAGATACCATCTGTCATCATAATTAAAACATCCCCTGGCTGAAGCTGTACGGTTACCAGATCTACCTCAATATCTTTGATAATTCCAATCGGCAGATTGCTTGCCGAAACCTGGATAACCTCCTGCCCTCGTTTAATAAAACTTGGAGTCGATCCGATTTTCATAAACGTGGTCTCTGCCGTATATTCATCGATCAGAGCCATATCCACTGTTGCATACATTTCTTCAGGAGAACGCAGCAACAGAACGGAATTCACCGATTTGATCGCCAGCTTCTCATCCATGCCCGACTGTAACAATTGCTCCAGTATATTTAACGCAGCACTGCTCTCCATGCGTGCCCGCTCCCCATTACCCATGCCATCGCTAAGTGCAACCGCAAAGGTACCGTTACCCAGTTCAACCGTGCTGAAGCTGTCTCCGGACATCACATCTCCCCCTTTGGCGGCAGCAGCAACACCCGTTGTTATCTCAAAAGTTTTGGCAGAGCCAAATGTGACTGTCGCCAGCCCTTGGCGAGGATCGAGCATGGTCTCATTCAAGACGGCAATATGCTCGTCCAGTACATCCGAGATCAGCGGAGCGATCATTTTCCGGCACTCGTCAAATCCGCGTGTATAGGCATGAACAATCTCAATTTCCACATTCCCCGCTTCCAGATTAATGATTTCAATAGAATGTATGGACAGACCTAACGACTCAAGTGCATCCCGAATCTGCTCCTCCTGTTGTACCATCTCCTCACTTTCCCGTTGAATTTCTTTCGCCAGGTCCTCCATCACCTGGGATACCCCTGATAATTGCTCTGCAACCAGCTGTCGACTATCTATAATCTGACGTTTCCATTGCATGTTATGTTGATGCAGACCATACTGGGCGCGCATCACTTCAAGTACCTCCTCCGGTTTCGCACATACCCTATTCCATTCCACCGGAATCTGCTTGCCTGACATCTCCGGGTTGGCTTCAATGGAACTCATCACGTCCGTCATGTATTTATAGGTTTGAATAAACTTCGCATCCCAGCATTGATCCTTCTTAAAGCAACCCGAACATGTGCCTTCGGCTACAGCATTCATGAAATGCTCCATCCCGCCTTCGTTCTGTACCGGCTCCCCCGCGCCGGACATCTGATCGAAGCTGCGCGACAACTGACGGAATACCTGAGAGAAGCGGGTAACCCGTTCTGCGGTGACATCCCGTATTCTCTTCGCATATTCATGCTGCGACTTCGTATGATCCTGCGTGCCAGGAACATATTTGGATATCGCCGTCAGCATGCTTTTTGGCGTTAACATAAACAGAACAATGGCTGCACATGTCTCCCATAAGGAATTCATGACATCTCCCGGACCACCCAGATATATGGATAGAATAGAGGAACCCAGTAGCATACCTAACGCGACCGCTGCACGTTTTCCTTCCCGGAGCATACCCGCCAGCATGCCAGCAAAAGCAAGCAGACTCATCTGATATACCGCCGACATATCGGCCAAACTCAGAATGAGACCAGTAATGACCCCAACCGAGGCTCCGAGGGGGGCTCCGCCCACCAGCGCAAAGATCAGAATGAGATACCGGGAGAGCATATGCTCTACAGACAGGGACTGGATCGTCCAGCCCACCGCCCCCGTCATTACGGAGGCCAGTAAGATGATCAGACAGAGGATCTCCTCGTTCTTTAGGTTGAATTTTTTTTTGCGATACGTGAAGATCGGTATAGCCTGTATGAAAACCAGGGTGAGCACGAAGCTGAGTATAGAGTCCATCGTGAGCATCAGCATGGCGTACCAACTGAACGATGGCCCAATGACGACAGCGAATAACTTGACCATAAAAGTAGTCGTAAACACCATCGTTGGCGCATAAGATAATTCAGCGCGGTCATAAGATTCCAGTCCTCTGAACAACAGATAGAAGATGGCGATCTCCGAAGCAACAATCAGCGGTACTGGGAACGGGGCGAAGAGACTTCCTGCGAGCAACGCAGCCCCTACCGGAATAATGTAATCCCTGCGCATGAAAGCAATAACCGCAAAGTAAGCAATCGCAAAGGGCGATAATTCATTCAGAATCATAGCCTTGCCCAGCAAAAATCCCATAAAGGTGAGAAGCAGCACCCATTTACGTGCAGCAACGATCTGGACGGCCTTGCGGGAGCTAATCCACTGTTTGAGACGTACCGACAGCTCCTCCCGAGCTTCTGTACCTCCTTTACCAGCTTTCATTCCCGGAAATTGAATGACATTCCACTTTTCCATCATCCTCAAGGCACCCCATTCGATTAATTTAATTTTCGTGTTTCGTTCTCGATGGTTCTGATTATAGATAGAATAGAAGACGTAGTTTGTCACAATTGGTGGGTAGGGTCCAAAAACTTTACGACAAAAGAAACAGACGCGGCGCGGTGGTGCGGAACCCCCGGCCTTATTGTGGTTTCATCCATTTGCCACGACCCTTGCCGACAAGACACTTGTCTGATTTTGAACCGGACGCGCTTCGTCATCGCCACGATTTGAGCAGGATACCTGTGGAATGCCACGGAAACCTGTCGGTAAAAAATGGTAGACGACAAATGTTCTTATGTACTTTTTTTCCTGTGCAGAAAAACTGGGGATATGGAGCTTCACTTTACAAAAACGGCTATGAATCCGGTTAAATGTCTATATCTGAATGGTTAAACTCCAAAATTAAAAACAAACGCAAAAAAACCGCCAGCCCCAAGGCTAACGGTTTTTCTTATATTTTAAATCAGGTTGAACCAGATTACACGCGTTTGGCTCCACGGCCACCACGTTTGCCTTCTGTGTTCTTCTTCAGCGAAGAGATCCGTTCTTCGCTATCTTTCAGGAAGCGTGACATTTTATCCTCAAATGAAGGTTTGCCTGCTGCGGGCTTGAAAGAACGGCCTCCGCGGTCACGGTTAAAACCACCACCACCACCGCCGCCACGGCCTTGGCCACCACTTGGGCCTCCACCGCTGAATCGTTCGCGATCTCCTCCACTGCGTTCCGGTCTAGGAGCTCTTGGGGGTCTGGACTGTGTTTGTTGCTCAACCGGTTTGTCAACAGCTTGCTTAATGGAAAGCCCAATCTTGCCATCCTTGTCAACGTTGATGACCTTAACGGTAACGAGGTCATTAAGCTTCAGGTGGTCGTTGACATCTTTGACATAATTGTCGGCGATTTCCGAGATGTGAACGAGACCCGTGACACCTCCTGACAGATCCACAAATGCTCCAAAATGCGTGATGCCTGTCACCTTGCCCTCTAACTTGGTGCCCACTTCAATTGCCATAGAATAAAATGATCCTCCCTTAAAAATATACAACCCGATTTTTTTGAATGCCAAAATCAATGCTGTGCTAATTTAATTATACCTTATGCCGCAAACCAAGGTCAACTAAGCACTACCCCCTAAGGTAGCCTATTTTTTCCGGTATAACGGCTTCAGACATATAGATAACAATCCTTGCTCGATAATGAGCCAAATTACATCAGTTCCCTGACTCTTCAACCTGAATTGGTGTTTCCTCAGGCAGATAGTATCCTTTTTTTCGAGCCAGCTGTCCTATGTATTCGGGATCCTTCAACCGACTGACTTCGTACTTCAATTGATCCAGCTTCTTCAACGTCTCTTCCTTTGAAGATTGCTGGGCAGCCAGATGAGAACTCTTGTCCGAAATTTGCGCAGTCTGCACAAGGAACGTATATCCTGCCCAAATGATAAACACAACCATAAAGGTCATCCATAGCATGAGACGCCTTTTGGCACCTGCAGATTTTCCTTGGCCTGCTGGAGCTTTTGATTTGCTCATAGGTGTTTTACCCATTATCGGACCTCCTTAAAACCAGCGTTTCCACATTGCTGCGATACTTGAACCCGCACGGATCAGGAAGCGTGGCGTAACCCAATGTTTCAGGATTGGCCTAAACATCCAGCGGAACAACTTACCGAAAGGTACCAAACATTGCAGCACCAGCTTACCCAGGAATAACAGTATGGCGAGTACGAAACCAAATAATACGCGCACTAGCTTGTAAAGTCCTTTAGCGGGCATAACGATCAGGATGTTAAGGATATGTCCACACCAATGAATCAGCGTTCTTGCGAGTTTAATTAACATTACCACAAAACGCTGGGTTGTAACACTTAAAAGCCAAAAATAGAAGCAAACCCCTATAATCAGCCCCAAAAAGACATAAAACCGCAGCTGTCCGTGGTTCCCGGCGTACAGCATCCGGAAGACGAACAGCGCGGAAGCGACCCAATACAACAGATCTAGCGTGTGGACGCTCCATCTCGGGAACCGCAGCTGACCGGACAGTACCCGGTAACTGTCGTAGGCCATCCCCATCACGGCTCCCGACATCAGCATCCACATCAATGTGATCCATTGAGTATCCGGACTCATCGGAACATCTTGCCGAACAGGCCTTTACCGTTTTTGGACTGAGAACCGGGGTCCAGATATTGAAGAGAACTGACAGTGCCCTCGATGGATAACAAACCGTCCTCCAGGCTCAGGTTTTTGATATGTAAATTGTGCCCCCGGATGGTCAGATGCCCAAGTTCAGTTTGCAGCAAAAATTCCTCACTGTCGAAGCTCTCCACATTGGAGACACCCGTCAGATCCAGCAGTTTCCGATTCTGCATGCTCAGATGATGCTGTTTCGTCTTACTTTGCTCAACCATGGCATGTACCCCTCCTTCTTAACCCTAGCTTATGGATCAGAAGTGCAGAATAGAACCAAGGTTGGATGAAAGCGAATGTCCAGATAACGGTTGAACACAAAAACGCCCTTCCCTATATGGGAAAGGCGTTTCTCTTCATTTTGCAATGAATGTGTAGAAAAGTATATCAGGCATCCCTGTTACCAGTTCAGACCGTTATCCTTGGCGATCGGCTCTTCCTTAACCAAGGTGTAGAGGCTGCTCGCCTCATCCTTCTTGGTACTCTCGGCAAGACGCTCCACCTTCACGGTGACCAGCTTTTGACCGAACTGAACCGTAAGCTCATCGCCCACTTTGACAGCGGCGCTTGGCTTCGCTTCACGTCCGTTCACCAGCACACGTCCCTGTTCGGAAACGTCCTTGGCTACGGTGCGGCGTTTGATCAGCCGGGAGACCTTCAGGAATTTATCAAGACGCATTATTTTACGGCTTCTTTAAGTTTGTTGCCTGCTTTGAACGCAGGAACGGTGGACTCAGGAATCACGATTTCATTCCCTGTTTGCGGGTTACGTCCGGTACGACCGGAACGTTTGCGGGTCTCAAAAGTGCCAAAGCCGATCAGTTGTACTTTGTCTCCGCTGGCAAGTGCATCTGTAATTTCTCCCAAAAAGCCGTTCAATACGGACTCAACGTCTTTTTTAGTCAAACCGCTTTTGGTGGAAATGTTGTTAATCAGATCTGTTTTGTTCATTTTTAAAAGCCTCCCAAATTGAAAAAAAAGTATCTGCGAATCCGTGACAACAGATCTGCTGCTGGCTCCGCGCAAGGTTACTACACATGTATTCTGGCTTGGCATCTGAAATCCTGCCTCGGTCTTCGACTTTTTTTCACTTTTTGTCGGTCCTGCCCAAGAACAGTCTAAGTCCAGTACCCGAAACACCTCTCCGTTAATCACACGGTTTCTCGTGCAACCCGCCCGAGATGCTTCGACGACACGATACGCATGATGCACCTATGTGAATGATATCGGATCAGCGACCAAAATGCCAGGACCCTTTACAATCCAGTCTTCTTCGCTGCCTGCCAGTATTGCTCCATTTCATCGACATTACTGTCTGACGGAGTTCTTCCCTGTTCACGCAGACGCTCTTCGATATACTGGAAACGCTGAATGAATTTCCGATTGGTGGCGGCAAGCGCCTCCTCTGGATCTGTATCAATAAATCTCGCTACATTGGCAGCTGCAAACAATAAATCGCCCAGTTCCAGCTTCCGTTCTTCCGCAGACTGGTTATGCTGCACCGCTTCTTTTAGCTCTGCCAGTTCTTCCTCAATCTTGGCAAAGACACCATTCACGTCATCCCAATCGAAGCCAACTTTGGCCGCTTTTTTCTGTAATTTATACCCCTTCATCAAGGCAGGCAAGTCACGGGGAATACCGTCCAGCACAGAAATCTGCTGCAGATCCTGTCCCTTGCGCTTTTTCTCCTCTGCCTTCATCTGTTCCCAGTTTTGCAACGCTTCATTCGCGTTCTCTGCCTGTTGTTCGCCGAATACGTGCGGATGACGGAAAATCAGCTTGTCGTTCAGTCCTTCGATAACGTCGTACACGTTAAACGTGCCAACCTCTTCTTCCATCTGGGAGTGCAACAAAATCTGCAACAGGAGATCACCCAGCTCTTCCTTCATGTGATCAGGATCATCTTCGTCAATCGTTTCAATGACTTCATAGGTTTCCTCAATCAGGTTTTTGCGAATCGACTGGTGGGTCTGCTCCTGATCCCATGGACAGCCGCCTGGACTGCGAAGGATATTCACGATTTCATGCAGTCGTGCGAAGGAGCGCCGACGAAGCGCGACATCCGTATTTTTCGGCACATATATCAATGAGAGATTACCGTACCCTTCAATCCGGTCCAGATCATGCAGCGGCACCTTGTGTATGATCTCCTGTCCCTGTACACCCAAGGCATGTCCGACAAATACCGGATAATCATCAGGGTAAACGTCCATCAGGCACAGTTTTACGTCAGAAGCGGTAAACACATCATATACTTGTCCAATCAAGGTATGAAGCTGCGGTTGCACCAGTTCCGTATTCAGACTGCTGGCATCGAGAAGCTGAAAACCTTCAATAGGATCGAATCCAAGACGAATAAACGCTTCATCCAGAAAGCTTTCCCCACCCATAACGCGCAGCGAAATGCCCATTTGTGGGCAGCGCTCCTTCAACAGGCGTACGCTCGCTTCAGCGACCATGGGATGCCCTGGCACGGCATAAACGATCTCAGTACCCGGCTCGCCCTTGCGTGCGGCCTCAATCAGTCGATCTGCAATTTCGTCGTACACTTCCGGAAAAGAATCCTTCGCCTCATAGATGGCATCGAAGGATGTCATCTCCAACCCTTCCTGCTTGAGATCATTCAATACGGGATGATCCATTGTGCGTACATACAGCGTCGCTGCATGTTTCATTTTTTTGATGATTCCTACCGTCAGCTGATCTGCATCTCCAGATCCAAGACCGACTACTGTCAAAGCTGCACTCATCTTTATAAACCTCCATCCGAACTATCCCGTTCCGACTCCCCATCCTTGGTCAACCAATCTTGGATGGGTCATACATAGTACAGAACAGGGCTCTATAATTACACGTATTATACCAGAATTAGACGTTATGCTATAATTGCATTTGCATATGACACGGTGTGACTCATTCAACCTCCGCTGCTCCGCTTTAGAATGCGAGAGCCGGGGTGAATGGACGGCGTGGCGCTAAGTGTAGCAGCGCAACACGAGGGTTAGCGCAGCACACGCAGTCTGCGCAGCAGCTTGGCCAGCAGCGGCCCCAGCTTGGGCACGGCCGCCAGCTCTGCGGCGGTCAACAGCCCCGTCCGGGCCGCGGCCAGCAAGAACACGGCCGAGCCTGCGGCTATGCCAAGCAGGCTCACGCCCATCGCGGCCAGCCGGCGATCGGCCGCGATACCGATGCCGCCGAGCACTGCTTCGGCGGCCCAGGCCGTGCCTGCCGCCGCCAGGCTCATGGCGGCGATCACCAGCGCCGGCTTCGCCAGGACGGCGCCGGGGGCCGGGCGCAGGGCGACAAGCCGCGCCAGCAGCGCCACATTCAGGCCAGCCGCCAGCATGTAGGCGACTGCGCCTGCCAGGGCCGCGCCGCTGATGCCCAGCGCCGGCACAAGCATGACGTTCAGCAGCGCCTTGATGCCTGCGGCGGCCAGCATGCTGAACGCGGGCGCGCGCACGGCGCCGAGGCCTTGCAGCAGCGCCGCCGCGATAATGCTGACTGTGCTGCCCGCAGCTGTCAGCGCCATGTACCGCAGGGCTTCGGTGCCTGCGGCATCCCCGTACAGCATGCGGTTAATCGGCTCTGCCAGCACCGCTAGACCCGCGGATGCCGCCAGGCCGATCAACCAGAACCAGCGCAGCGCAAGGCCTGCTTGCTGCCTCACGGCTTCTGGCCCGCCTTTCAGCCGGGCTTCGGCCATCGCCGGAATAAAGAGCACAGACAGCGACGTGGCAAGCATCGTCACCAACTGAACCAGCGGCAAGCCCCGGTTGTAAATTCCGAAGGACACCATAGATTGGAGCTCATCCAACCCTTCTCGTCTTAGCAGTCGGGGTACCGTAAAGGTATCCACCAAATTCATCAATGGCACAGCCAGTGATCCGAGACAAACCGGAATGGCATAGATCAGTAGCGTCCGCATCCACTCACCGTTGGATCGCCGCTCCTCAGACAGAAGGCTGCTCCCCCCGCTTCGGTGTTCTTTGGTTTTCTCCAGTTGCCCAGCTGTCTCAGTACTTTTCATAACAGCGAGCCTTTCCCCATTTTTCCGTCGATGATGGTACACATACCCAAGCATCGTAACTAACCCGGCAAACCCACCTGCCACTGAGCCAATCATGGCTCCAGCTGCAATGGTCTCCAATGAAGCGTCACGCACCATGAGCCACAACAATAGAACAATCATCACCGTGACCCGAACAGTCTGCTCTACCACTTGGGATACCGCCGTAGGCACCATTTGCTGCAACCCCTGAAAATATCCGCGCAATCCTGTCATCACCGGTACAAACAACAATGCCATTGAAGCTGTCCGAATGGACGGTACGACACTTCCGTTTCCAATCAGATCTCCAATAAGCGGTGCACCTATATACATCAATAAGGCCAGCGCCAGTCCAATCCCACTGAGCAGCATCGAAGATAAGCGTATAATCCGTTTACCCTCCTCCGGTCGGCCCAGAGCATTCTGCTCGGCTACGAATTTGGATACAGCCACAGGCAGCCCGGCAGCAGCAACGGTAATGATGAGCATATAGAACGGGTACACCGTATTATAGATGCCAAAAACACCGTCTCCCCCAAGATTCTGTAGCGGAATCTTCTGAAAAGCACCAATGATTTTGGATATAATGGCGGCAAGCCCAAGCACAAATGCGCCCTGAAGCAATCTTGAGCCTGTAGACAACTGTTTCATATGTCCCTCCTGCGTATTGTCCATGCATTTATTCCTTCAAAGTATACCTAGCTATTATACCTGTCCAAAGGCGCACAGACTAACCCTTCAAGGTTTCCTACCCTTCAGGACATCATCCAAACTGTCTACAGCTTCCCTAAAATGCAAAAACTCCTGTATGCCCTCAGGGCACCAGGAGTTGATCTGCTATTTATTGCTCCATCTGTTTGCCAAGGAACCCGGCAGCCGTCTCGGACATTTTAATTTCCATCTGAGACATCTTCACCGATTCATCCTTGTTGAAAAGAATAACCGTTCCGATGGGGTCACCACCTGAAATGATCGGGGCAATAACAAAAGACGATAACGTCTCGTCATGATCTTTGCTAAGCTCATAAGAACCATTGTTGGTCTCCAAAATCGTCTTCCGGTTTTCCATACAACTCTCCAGCAGTGGACCTACCTGCTTGTCCAGATACTCTTTCTTGGAGCCACCTGCCACCGTAATAATCGTATCACGGTCAGAGATCATCGTTACATGGCCTGTACTTTCATACAGCGATTCTGCATATTCTTTGGCAAAATCACCAAGTTCGCCAATCGGCGAGTATTTTTTAAGAATAACCTCTCCATCGCGGTCCACAAAAATCTCAAGTGGATCGCCTTCACGGATACGTAACGTACGGCGGATTTCTTTCGGAATGACCACTCGACCGAGGTCATCTATACGGCGGACAATACCAGTAGCTTTCATTTCACATGTTGCCCCACTTTCTCGAGAAGATTTTTCAACTACTGTTCCTTAATGGGTAGAGGAAAGTCCCAGAACGTTTAGTGTGATATCTTGACCATAGTATTCATCTGTTCCCATTTCCTTATACATACTTTGGAGAATATAGTTGTGTAAACTTCCATAGAAAGCGACCATGTACCCACTTTGCTCCATAGATACAAGGAAAAGCAAGAGGGAGGCCATAAGTCCCCCCCTTGCTTTCTGTATGGTTGTCCATATTCGAACCGTTCAGTGTATCACCCAGACAAACGTATTTGCTGAATGTATACACTCGCTATCTTACTTACCGCTTGTATCTGTACCTTCACCTGTTGTTGTATCCTTGTCGGTTCCAGTTGTTCCTTGATCCGTTTTGGTATCTGTACCCGCATCGGTTTTTTCGCCCTCAGTACCTGTTTCCGTTCCTGTACCGGTTGTACCTTCAGTCGTGCCTTCTTCAGCCTTGTCTGTTTTCGGCAGGTTTACTTCTTTTACGATTTTGTCCAGTTCGCTTGTCATGAATGTGTCAATCTCAGCAGCGGCCAATTGGCTTTTGAGTGTTTCTTTTTGTTCAGCAGTCAATTTTGTGTAGTCCGCTTCTGTACGTTTCTCTACTTTCATGACGTGATAACCATATTCAGTCTCTACAGGATCACTGATTTTGTTCAATGGCAGCGTTTTTGCCGCTTCCTTGAACGCATCTACCCAGCTGGCTACAGGTGTGTCTTCATACAAGCCGCCGTTTTCTGCAGAACCTGTATCTTCGGAGTATTTCTTCGCAATTTCAGCAAAGTCTGCTCCACCATCCAGTTTGGCTTTCACTTCTTTCGCAAGTTTCAAAGCATCTTCTTTTTTACGCTCTTTTTGCGTTTTTGGATCAGTAAAGTTGATCAGTACGTGACGAACAGACGCTGTTGTGAACTGATCTTTATTTTTCTCAAATTCAGCTTTAATCGCATCTTCAGTAACGCCAGTTTCTTTGTCCTTGATTACGGTCATGATGCGAGTCATGTAATCCTTGATGTTCTGGTCTGTAAGATTCTGAGCTTTCAGCATCTCAGTCCATTGGTCAGCTTGAACAGAAGCTTTCATTTTGTCGAATTGCTCTGTCGCTGTTTTGGCACCCTCGGTTTTGGCTGCATCACTTGCTTTTCCACTCAAATATTCATATGCAACTTCCTGTTTCACCAGGTATTCCTTGAAATCATCCATATCCATCATTTGTGCATATTCCGGATAGAGGAATTTCATGACCCGTTGCTCCATATCAAATTCATTGGCTGTAATTGTACCACCATCATACGTAGCGACTACAGCACTTGTATCCTTTGTTTCCGGTGTTTTTGCTTCTTCCTTCTTGCCACATGCAGCAAGCAGTGATAAGGACAGTACTGCTACCATACTCACAGACAGTACTTTCCCTACTTTTTTATACTTTGCTAACATCCTTTAGTTCCCCCTTTGATTTAAAAGCACTTTTCATGGACTCCAGAAATTTTTCTACCAGCTCCATCAGTTGCTTGTCCCCAAGCCCTTTGCCCTTGACATGAATAAGCATATGGGGTCCTTGTTCAAATTGTACACGTCTTTCGAACTGATTTCCAATGTGTGCGATTTTTGAGAGTTCAAATGCATGTTCTCGGCCTTCGTAGAACTTCACTGTAAGATCATCTCCGCGTTGGGAGATTGATTCAATACCGTAGATCTTTCCATAGACTTTAAGTCTGGCCACCGCCAGCAGATTGATCACGGCTTCCGGAAGATCACCGAATCGGTCAACCAATTCGTCTTCCAGTTCCATTGCATCGTCGAAGGAGGCAATAACCGCCACTTTTTTATAAATTTCAATCTTCTGAATACTGTCATAAATATAATCAGACGGCAAGTACGCATCGATACTGAGATCCAGTGTTGTGTTCCACTGGTCGGATGGCACCGGCGCTTCGCCAAGCATCGTAACTTTGCGTTTGTTAATTTCCTCTGCCAGCATCTGAGAATACAAATCGAATCCGACAGACGCAATAAAGCCGTGCTGTTCAGCTCCGAGCAGATTCCCCGCTCCGCGGATCGACAAATCGCGCATCGCGATCTTGAATCCCGAACCTAGTTCGGTGAATTCCTTGATCGATTGCAGACGTTTCTCAGCGACTTCAGTCAGCACTTTGTCCCGTTGGTACGTGAAATAGGCATACGCAATCCGGTTGGAACGACCCACCCGTCCACGCAGCTGATACAGCTGGGAAAGTCCCATTTTGTCCGCGTCATGCACAATCAGGGTGTTAACGTTTGGAATATCCACCCCGGTCTCAATGATGCTTGTGCTGACGAGTACGTCATATTCACCATCCAGGAAGTCCAGAATGGTCTTCTCCAGCTCCGTTTCCGACATCTGGCCATGCCCCACACCAACCTTGGCTTCAGGCACCAATTCGGAAATTTCGGCAGCCATCTCCTGGATTCCCTGCACACGATTATACAAGTAGTAGACCTGACCGCCACGAGCCAATTCACGTTCAATCGCTTCGCGAACAAGCGCCTGACTGTGTTCAACAACATACGTCTGTACCGGAAAACGATTTTCTGGCGGTGTCTCGATAACAGACAGATCCCGAACACCCAGCATGGACATGTGAAGGGTACGCGGAATCGGCGTCGCTGTCAGTGTCAGCACGTCCACGTTTGTTTTGAGCTTTTTCAGTTTCTCCTTGTGCGTTACACCAAAGCGCTGCTCTTCATCTACAATTAACAGGCCAAGATCCTTAAAGACTAGATCCTGTGACAATAACCGATGGGTACCGATGACGATATCGACGGTGCCTGCCTTAATGCCTTTGGCTGTCTCGTTCTGTTCTTTACGTGAACGGAATCGGCTAAGTACATGAATGTTGAATGGATAACCGGAGAAACGCTCACGGAACGTTTCATAATGCTGCTGTGCCAAAATGGTTGTAGGGACTAACACAGCAACCTGTTTCCCCTCAATAGCAGCCTTAAATGCAGCTCGAATCGCAACCTCGGTTTTGCCGTAACCGACATCTCCACACAATAAACGGTCCATCGGACGATTTTGTTCCATATCCTTTTTGATTTCTTCGATTGCACGCACCTGATCACGTGTCTCATCATAAGGGAACATGTCCTCGAACTCCTGCTGTTCCGCAGAGTCTTTGTCAAAGCCAAAACCTTTTGACGTCTGGCGTTCCGCATAAAGCTTGATTAGATCATCAGCAATATCCTGTACAGATGTGCGGACTTTGTTTTTAACCCGTGTCCACTCATTGCCGCCCAGCTTATATATTTTCGGCTCTTTCTCTTCCGAACCGACATATTTCTGAATCAGATCAATCTGCTCAATCGGTACAGACAGTTTGTCTCCACCTGCATAGAGAATATGCATGTAGTCCTTGTGAATACCGCCAACCTCAAGTGTGCCGATCCCTAGATACTTACCAATCCCGTGATTCTGGTGAACGACATAATCGCCCACTTTCAGCTCACTATAGGATTTAATTCGTTCAGCATTGTCCACATTGCGAATCGGTTTGCGTACTTTGCGCTGCTTCTGTGAGAACATCTCGCCTTCGGTAACGACAGCCAGATGGATGGATGGCATTTCAAATCCGGTTTGCAAGTTGCCAATAAGCATCTTCGGCTCAGGGATATCATAATCCATGAGTACCCGGCGCATTCGATCAAGTCTTTCCTCACCGTTAGCCAGCATCAGCACCTGAACTCCGGCTTTCTGCCAGCGCTCCATCTCTGCTTTGAGCACGTTCATCTGACCATGAAAGTCCTGCATTCCACGGCTGATAAAGTTGAGGATATTTTGCGGCTGAGTATGAGGAACCTGACGCAAAAAGATGGACATAAACAGCGTCTGGAATGGACGTTCATAGATCAGATCATCCCCATCGGCTGACAGATGCAGGTCTGGAAGTGTCTTCCCGTTTTGCATCAAATGCAGATTCCACTCCGACTCATCCCGGTCAAGCTGTTTCGACGTCTCTGCGAGCCTTGCTGGCTCGTCGAGTACAAGCAACGTATCTTCTGGCATGTAGTCGTAGATCGTCTTGTTTTCCGGATAGAGCGGTGAAATATATTTATACATTTCGGAGAAATAAACATGCTCCCGCAGAAGTTCGATCTCGCGATGAATTTCTTCTCGCAGACGCAGCTTCGCCTGCCGGTCCGTCATTTTCTCCAACTGTTGGTCAAGCAAAATAACGGCTGCATCCGCAGCCTTCTCCATACGTTCGCGATCTGCAATTAACTCTTTGCACGGCAGTACCGTCACTTCGTCAATTCGTTCAATGGAACGCTGGTCTGCAGGATCAAATGTCCGGATGGAATCGATCTCATCGTCGAATAATTCCACACGATACGCAATGGACGACGTGACTGGGTAGAAATCAATAATTCCTCCACGTACACTCATCTCGCCGCGTGATTCTACACGCTCTACACGTTCATATCCGAGCTTCACCATCTCCAGCAGGAATGCATCCAACTCGAGCGTATTGCCTTGTTTAATTGTAATCTGAGCATTAGCCATCACTTCTGGAAGTGGAACATAGCGCCGTACCCCGGAAAATGGGATAACAACAACGCCCCTGAATCCCTGGGCGCAACGGACCAACACATCAATACGCTGACCCAATGTTTCCGGACTGGAAACAGCAGCTTCAGCGGCAACAAGTTCGTTGGCAGGATAGAGCAGCACCTGATCTGGTGAAAGCGCTTCCTGTAAATCTTCTGCGATTTTTTGAGCTGAAAACATATTATGTGTCACAACGAGCAGGGGTCTGTTCATTTCCTGATGTAGGGCAGCCAGCATAATCTGACGCGCCGAACCGGATAAGCCCGAAACCAATTGCTCCTTCATACCGGATGTAATTCCGGCCGTAATGGACCCGAAGTCCGGATCTTTGGAAAAAGCCTGTATAAGTGCTTGTAACAAAAGGGGCACCTCTCTTATAACTTACTTGAGTATCTCACGCCTACGCGCAGGTTCACCACATTAAAAATTGGATACAAATTCCTTTTTGTCCTGTTTCATCATAAAGGATTAATCGCTACTTTGCCACATCCGTTTGATGTGGCTGGGGGCTAATTTGGATATAGTCTGGTTTCATCCCAACTGAAAAGAAGCCTCAGCAGGCTGCCAAGGCTATAAAGGTGGAGCGGTATTCCGCAGCCGCCATCATCTGTCATAAGTTCTTGCTGCGGGCGAGATAGTTATTGAAGCGGACTCGCAAGCAGGCTCAGCTCAGGATTGAACTCAAAAGCTTCTTTGCAATAATCACATGTAATCCGAACGGTTATATCGCCACCGGAATTATACGCTATTATATCCCTCCGCTCGTCGGGGGTCAAGAAATGAAAGCCCAATTGCGCTTCCGTTATCCGGGCAGAATCGATTCGTCCAATAAAAGTACGGCAATGCCTACACACATAATTCACTGACATGTTTATGCCTCCTGAACATGGTTTATACGTCCAGTATGCCCATTAAGACTGAATCGAACCCGAATCTTGATCATTTTTCCAGTGTCACTTGCAGCGGTTCACCCGTTGAACTTGGCCATCGTCTGCTCAAACGTATGATCCAGACTATACTCCAGTGCATCACAGGTCTGTTCGATCGTTTGATCGAGCGCTTCCTTTTCGTTCTTCATAAACTTCGACAGTACGTAGTCTACAATGGCATGTCCCGGTTCTGGTCGGGATATTCCCATCCGTACCCGGTTAAACTGCTGTGTACCGGTATGCTGGATAATGGATTTGATTCCATTGTGACCACCTGCACTGCCCTGGTAACGCAATCTGACTTTGCCTGTTTCCGTGTCCATGTCGTCATAGACGACAATCAGGTCTTCCAGACTAACTTTATAAAAATCCATATAAGCCCTTACCGACTCACCGGACAGGTTCATAAACGTCATTGGTTTAATCAGCACCGTTTTGACGCCACCAATTACACCTTCTCCAATGAGCGCCTTGCATTTGCTCTGCGTTATGGAGATATTATGACGCTCTGCAAGTCGATCAAGTGCCATAAAGCCGATATTATGACGGGTTTTAGCGTAGTTCGGGCCTGGATTTCCGAGGCCGACAATCCACTTCATCTTGTTCCCTCCTTCGGATCAGCCTAAGGTGAAGCATAGACTTCGAATGTTATATTTCATATAATATCAACAAAGTGAGATTCGAATTGGTTATATAATTTGAACGATTATTACACCTAATCACTCCGATTGCAGTACCATCTTTCGATCGCTCTTATCCCCAGATTTTCTTTATTCCCTTGATCCAAGGGAAAAATCCGGTGATAAAGGCGCACGCTCCGCTTCTTCAGATTGGTTCTGCACTCTCCGTTTTGGTGTAAACGCCAGTTTCAACTTATATCATGTTTACAGCTTTTATTCATCAACCCAGGAAGGTGAGCGGGTTTTGCGCGAAGACAACGGACAACTGACTCAACATAGCGATTTTATCTATCATCTGGAATATCACGTACCTGTACAGGTATATGACCGCGACACCCATATTGAGATCGGACTAATCACACGTTTCGATAATCAATTTGTCGAAATTGCCGACACTCTTTTTCATCGGCGCCGGTTCCGTTTTATCTCCCGCCCCGGATACTAGAAATTCGGCAGGCACTGTTTCACTTCCAATATAACGGCACGCCGACAGGGGTTACATTTTCCATTGATACGGAAAACGTAACCCCTCTACTACTTTATGCAGACATCCTTATTCAATTTCAAACAGCTTGCTGATTGACAATTCCTCATGAACCCGGATAATGGCTTCTCCGAGCAAAGGTGCTACAGACAACACTTTAAGTTTGCTTGTCGGGTTAGCATGCGTAATCGGAATGGTATCCGTTACGATAACTTCCTTCAGCGGTGCATTCTCCAAGCGTTCCATCGCAGGTCCGGACAATACCGGGTGAGTACAGCAAGCGTATACTTCCTTCACGCCGCCTTCCATCAGAGCATTCGCTCCCAGTACAATCGTTCCCGCCGTATCAATGATGTCATCGATCAGAATTGCTGTTTTACCTTCGATGTTACCGATAATGTTCATCACTTCGCTGACGTTCGGCTCTGGACGACGTTTGTCAATAATTGCGAGAGGTGCATTCAGGAAGTCCGCCAGTTTCCGAGCGCGTACTACGCCGCCGTGGTCAGGCGATACAACAACCGGATTTTCGATCTGTTTCGAGCGGAAATATTGAGCCAAAATCGGCACGCCGAGCAGATGATCGACCGGAATATCGAAGAATCCTTGAATCTGCATTGCATGCAAGTCCATCGCGATTACACGGGTTGCACCCGCTTTTTCGATCAGATTGGCAACCAGTTTGGCTGTAATCGGGTCACGCGAACGGGCCTTACGGTCCTGTCTAGCATAGCCATAGTACGGAATAACGACGTTAATCGTCTTGGCAGATGCCCGTTTAAGTGCATCAATCATAACGAGCATTTCCATCAGGTTGTCATTAACCGGCAAGCAAGTAGACTGCACGATATAAACGTGACAGCCCCGAACACTCTCAGAGAGTTTCACTTGGATCTCACCATCACTGAAGCTAGTTGTGTGAGATTCACCCATAGGAATTCCGATATAATCAGCAATTTGATGGGCAAGCTTGGGGTTAGAATTGCAAGTAAATATTTTTAATTTCGAATCAAAATAAGTCATAAAATAAAAACCCTCCGTGCTGGTTCATTGGAATCTATAAGCGTCTGCGACATGTCGGCACCCCCCGGTGTTCGGGAGGCAATTCTTAATATCAATATCCCTTATTCGGGTTTGGCATTTTGTTTCTTGGCTTTGGCACGACCGCGAATTTTCTCCGCATACCCAGGTTTGTTCTCCTGGCGTGGGCGAGCAATCGCGAGATCGTTGTCGGGAACAGAATGGGTTACGGTAGAGCCCGCGACAACATATGCGCCTTTTCCTACCGTGACAGGTGCAATCAGATTGACATTGCTGCCTACGAACGCATCGTCTTCAATCGTCGTTACAGCTTTATTATATCCATCATAATTCACCGTTATTGCCCCGCATCCAACATTTACGTTTTTCCCTACTTTAGCATCCCCAATATAACTGAGATGAGATACTTTGGAGCCTTCATCAATTGTAGCATTTTTCACTTCAACAAAGTCACCAATTTTTACTTTGCGGCCCAGTTTGGTACCTGGACGCAAATAAGCAAATGGACCTACGGTTGATTCTGATCCAACCTCGGCCTGTGACAGTACAGAATGCTTGATTGTAACTCCATCCTGAATAATACTGTCTTCCACATCAGCCTGAGGACCAATATGGCATGCCTCACCAATGGTGGTCATACCTTTGAGTATGGTACCCGGATACAATACCGTATCTGATCCAATGGTAACATCTGCCCCGATATATGTCGATGCCGGATCGATGATCGTAACACCGTTCAACATATGTCTCACCGCCAAACGTTCACGCATGAACGCTTCTGCTTGTGAAAGAGCAAGTCGATCATTAACTCCAATGGATTCCGCGATGTCATCTGACATGTAAGCTTCCACCACTTCTCCATCATTACGGAAAATGCCAACCACGTCAGTCAGATAATACTCTCCCTGAGCATTCTGGTTCGTCACTTTCTCCAGCGCAGCGAACAACTTGGCATTATCGAAGCAATACGTACCTGTGTTGATTTCGTTCACAGCATCTTCCTGCTCCGTGCAATCCTTCTGTTCCACAATGCGCTGTACAGAACCATCTTCTCCGCGAATAACGCGGCCGTACCCTTTGGGATTGTCCAGTTTAGCTGTTAGTACCGTTGCTGCTGCTCCACGACTCTCATGGAGCTTCATCAGTCCTTCCAGCGTCTCGCTGGTCACAAGTGGTGTATCTCCACAGACCACAATGGTCGACCCTGCTTCACTGCCGAGCAGAGATTTAACCTGCTTCACCGCATGTCCTGTTCCCAATTGTTCAGCCTGAAGCACGTACTCTGCTCTGGAACCCAAAAATGACTGCACCGCTTCGGCACCATGACCGACCACGACGACGCTGCGTTCAACGCCTGCGCGAAGAGCTGCATCCAGCACGTGACCCACCATTGGTTTACCGCATACGGGATGCAGTACCTTGTACAATTTCGATTTCATCCGTTTGCCTTGCCCTGCCGCAAGAACGATTGCCATTCTTTTCAAAATTTACGACCTCCTGTTCTGAAAAACCCATCGTTTGACCTTACCTGTATATATCCGATGAGTAACGTTCAGCCGGCTTTTGCCGGTCTTGTTCATCGCCTGCTGTCTCTGTAATCACGCGTAACAACGCGGACACCAACAAATCGTGACCTATATGTATACGCCGTGTACCTGCGAGCTTAACCGATTCCCATGATTCCTAAGATGCCGCCCTGTTACCAAGCGCACGCTGCGCTTTTTGTTCTTTCAACATTTTGCAACATTCAAGCCGCGAAAATGCTCTTCTGTGAATAAACTCAATACTGAATATATCTTATTCCGGTCAAAAAGAAAAGAGAGCCATAAGACATGGCTCTCTTTTCCTTCGAACCCCAATAATGTTCTCAGGCACCTTCTTCAATGACTTCTTCCTCAGTTGCTGCGCGATCATACTCAGTCAAAACAGCTGCTTGAATCTTCTCGCGAGTACCGGAAGAGATCGGGTGGGCGATATCACGGAATTCTCCGTCAGGAGTCCGCTTGCTCGGCATAGCAACAAACATTCCGTTATTGCCATCGATGACGCGAATGTCATGAACGACGAATTCGTTATCGATGGTAATGGATGCGATAGCCTTCATTCTCCCCTCAGAGTTAACACGGCGGAGTCTGACATCCGTAATTTGCATGTGTGTGTTCACCACCTTTTTCCATCAGAACTTGGTGTATAATTCCACACAGCCTATACGAACTCCTTCTTTTTATAACCACAAAAATGTCCTAATTTCAGGAATTTTTTTATTTAATACACAATTCGACAACGTTAGTGCCAGGTCGATGGAAAAGAACCTTTCCCGACATGTAATTCGTCATGATTCTACAGGTCAAAATAGTTGCCAGGCTTGACGGAAATGTGTCTGCTCTTCGCATCAACCGCCGTCAGCTTCGCCAGAGATATGTAATCCGTCAGCAGTCGTTCTTCCGAATCAACTGATCCAGATTCTACTAATACGCCTACCCCGGCTACCGTTGCATTAAACTCGGCCAATAGGTCGATCATCCCTTGGACGGTTCCTCCAGCTTTCATAAAATCATCTACAATGAGCACTCTGGAGTGCTCACGCATTGCCCTGCGAGATAGGGACATGGTATGTAGGCTTTTATGGGATCCGGATACATAATTGATACTTACGGCCGATCCTTCCGTAGCCTGATGGTCCCTGCGCACGAGCACTACAGGCAGGTTGAGCTGGGCTCCGGTCGCATAAGCAAGCGGAATTCCTTTAGTCTCGACCGTCATCACCACATCAATATCCTTATTGCCAAAGGCCGTTGCAAAAATCTTGCCGGCTTCATTCATCAATGCGGGCTGTCCAAGCAGGTCGGACATGTACAGGTATTCACCAGGCAGTATCCGATCGGACTGCGCGAGCTGGGTAGAAAGTCGTTCTGCAAAAGCCAGTGCCAGTTCTCTGGACACCTTTGGAATCCACTTTACTCCCCCGGCTGCTCCAGCCAGTGTATGCAGTTCTCCCGAACCACCTTCTTCGAATACTTCCTTGATAATCGCCAAATCTTCACTGATCGACGACTTCGCAGCTCCATAGCGTTCGGCAAATGTAGTCAACGGAATAACCGTATGCGGTCTAGACAATAAGTACTGCGTCATTTCAACCAGCCTTGCGCTTCGTTTTAATTTCTTCACAGAGATCCATCCTCACGATCACGGAAAACATCCAAATCCGAATAATTATTTAAAAATATACCACCTTTATACGTGTTTGTACATTATAAAAGCGAATTTTAAGTTAGCATACGTACGGCATATACTTCTTTACAGAAGCCTCGAAGTCCATTGTAGATCCGGGCAACCTTGGACTCCTTAGAGACCAGTCCAAACACAGTTGGACCGCTGCCTGACATTAATACTCCGTCTGCTCCAAGTCGAATCATGGCATCCTTCAGATGCTGAACTTCCGGATACAGCTTCAACGTTACGTCCTCAAGCACATTCCCCATCTGCCCGCAAACTTCGGCAAAAGATTGGTTGCGAATGGCCTGCTCCATTTTGGCAGCACTCGGATGACGAACAATCTTATCGCTGCGGAAACGTCCATAGACGTCGGCTGTGGACACATTAATCGGCGGCTTGGCCAAGATCACCCAACATTGCGGGGGATTCGGCATCGGTGTCAGCTTCTCCCCACGGCCTGTGGCGAGTGCTGTTCCGCCTGTAATGCAGAAAGGCACATCCGAGCCCAGTTCAGCTCCAAGTTCCTGCAGCTCTTGATCCGGGATGTTGAGACGCCAAAGGCGATTCAATCCACGTAGCGTTGCTGCTGCATCACTGCTGCCACCAGCAAGTCCGGCGGCCACCGGTATTTTTTTGTCCAGATGAATATGAACTCCGGTTCTCACGTCATAACGATCTTTGATGAGCCTGGCTGCCTGAAAAGCCAAGTTCTTCTCATCCAGGGGGATATATCCCGCCTGACTGGAGATAAAGATCGTGTCACGAGGCAGCTCAGACATTTCCAATCGATCGGCAAGATCCACCATCGTCATGATCATCTCAACTTCGTGGAATCCATCTCTTCTTTTATGTAAAACGTCTAGCATCAAATTGATTTTAGCAGGCGCTTTTTCGTAAATTTTCAAGGCGTTCACCCGTCCTCACCTTTTCCCTAAGACAACTTAACATATTATATCAAAATGGGGCTGTCAAGTCATTTCTATTCCGCATCCATGGGGAAAAAGCGAGGTCATTCCTGCCGGATTGCCCCGCTCTCCAAACCGATTGAACCGGATTACGATTTGCGTGCCGCTTCTTCCGCAAGTTGAATGGCCCGTTTCACCATATTGCCCGCATCCTTCGCTTTGATTCCACCCCAACCTTCCTGCTGGACGGTATCATAGAACCCCAGGTCTTTTGCCAGTTCATTCTTGAGTTCATCCGACATTACACTTCTTCTTCTCCGGCTCATGGTTCATCCTCCTCGAAATAGTTCATTCATGATAAGTCCATTCGTATCCGGGACTATTTGCCCCCAGGCCAAGGAAAATGCCTTGAACCTGTCCAAATAGTATGCCGCTTCTTCGCCAGACTCATTCCTGATCATATATGGCTTCAGATGAATCGAGCAGAATTTTTAAAAACAAAAAAAGCGACCTGCCCAAAGGGGCAGAATCGCCGTAAATCGATACTTACGTCTCCATGTAGGAGCTATGCGTCTGGCTGCCTGGATCAAATACCATGACTTCCACCGATTCCGTAAGTATATCAGCATAACTGTAGGATACTCGCTTGAAAGTTTCTTGCTCCTCATCAAGCTTGACAATAAAAACAGAAGGGTACGTTTCTTCCAATACACCCGTACGCTCAATGGTCTTACGGCGGCCACCATTAGCCCGCAGCATAATTTTCTGACCGATATGTGCATCGAGATTGCGTTTGATATCCAATAGCGTATTTTTAGCCATTGTCGACGACCACCTCTTTTCTTGTCCATTATACCGGATTTTACAGTCATTGTCAAATCAAAACTAATTATTATATCAGTATCAAAAAGTTGTTGTCAATGAATTTTTTTGCAAACAAAAAAAGCCCCTAAATGGGACTTTCTTCTGCCATCTTCAGACGGCTGATGGATTCACTTTTAACGTGGATAAATCGTTCAACCCGGGCAGACCTACCCGATAACTTCCCCGTGTCTCTACGCCGCCCACACCCTGGCTACCACTAATCGTGTTATGCAAAATGTCATTCATGTTCACCGTTTCCCTCACCGACGTGAAGGCTGCCTTGGCTGCCACATAGACTGGGTCCAGGGCATGAATGAGAATTCGGCCTGGTGAACTGGCAAAGTTCGCTCCAGCCCGCAGCAAGGCCTCAAAATGGGACTGACACGCGCCAGCTACAATCGTGAGCGCATCGAGATGACGTTCATATTGCCTAGCCACCTGAATAGCTGATACGAAGTTTTGCGAATTCTTGTAGCTTCCCAGACTATATAAGTCATAGGGCTGACGGGTCTTAAGTACCCCATCATGGCCAGTAATGACGACGATATCCGGACGCACTTTGGGCAGCAGACGATATAAAGTATCCGCCATGGCAGACTCGTGAACATATTGCCCCTCTGCAGGAACACGTAGCTGCTCATAAAGGTTCATGCTTTTTTTTAGATAATTGGGATCGCCATCCAAGTGCAGCACTTTGCCTGGCATCTCGAAATAAGCCGGGTCTTGTTGAACAGACCATTCCTGAACTATACCTTCACGATTACGCTCGGCCTGTTCCATTCGATTCTGCTGCAGGCGTGAGAGCGTCTGATGTGCCTTCACATGGGCCTGCCTAGTCTTAGCACTCTGCGGTTCATAAGGAACCTGTATCAAATCGGCCACAGGGGAATCGGCTAACAGCCGGAACTCGGTCCCTTTAATAATGGCACCGTCCGACTGGAGGCCTTCCACCCGGAAAGTCACATCTCCACCGTATGACTTTCGAACGACCAAGTCTCCGATATTCATCAACATAATCACCTCTACCCCATCGTATGGGCAGAAACCCGGATTGGTTCATCCGAATTTTACAGAGCTGCGCGTACCCCGACTTCCCACATTACGGTACTGAGTGTGGCATATTCCTGCAGACTCAAAGTTTCCCCTCGTCTCGAAGGCTGAATGCCGGCCTGCTCCAACAGCTGATCAGCCTGTTCTCTGTTCTCCTTCGTGAAGAAACGAGCTTTCAGATTATTGGAGATGGTTTTTCTACGCTGCGCGAAGGAAGCCTGTACCACCTCGAAGAAATGTGCCTCGTCGGGAACTTCAACCGGTGGTTGTTCTCTCACCTTTAACTTGATTACAGCCGATTCCACATTAGGCTGCGGAATAAATACTGTGGGCGGAACAATACAGACCAATTCCGGCATACTGTAGTACTGAACCGCAATGCTCAGACTGCCATAGTCCTTTGATCCTGGTGCAGCTGCCATGCGTTCGGCCACTTCCTTCTGGATCATGACCACAATGCTGTCTACTGGCAGCTTCTCTTCGAGCAGCTTCATCATGATTGGCGTCGTTACATAGTAAGGCAGATTGGCCACAACACTCACTTTATCTACCGTTCCAAAATCGGTGCGGAACAACTCAGCTAGATCCAGCTTCAGCACATCCCCGTGATGCACACGAACGTTTGGATAAGGCTGCATCACTTCACCCAGAATCGGGATCAATCTCTGATCAATCTCTACAGCCGTTACAGGACCGGCTACCCGAGCCAGACGTTCTGTGAGTGCGCCAATACCTGGTCCGATCTCAAGTGCGCCCTTGGACTCGTCCAGATCAGCTGCATTTACAATTTTGTTCAATATATTTTGATCGATCAGAAAGTTCTGACCCAGGCTCTTCTTGAATGAAAATCCGTGTCTTTGAATAATTTCTTTGGTTCGTTTGGGTGTTGCAATCTCTACGGTTTCTTCCATGCCTTTCATACGCTCACAATCCTTCACGTTCAATTTGCGATAATGCTTCGGAGAACTCTTCCCGGGTAATCTGGAATACACTCAACCGCTTGTGAAACTGCTTGCCGTTGCAATAACCAATGCCCAGCAAATTGCCCATCTCCATACGACGTGCAGCGGCTTGTGGGTGCACAATCAGTCCCGCCGCAATCAGATCCTCCCAATCGATCAGACTTGGTGCGCCTTCATAAGACGTGTGTACACGTGCTAATGCATGACGAATCGCCTCCGGTGAGGCGTTCTCCACTCCGATGTCGCCTTTCCTCGTAGCATCCGCCTCAGGGATGAAAGCATGCTTGCAACCAGGTACTTTATTGGCGATGATTTTACGAATACGTTCACCTGCATGATCCGGGTCTGTCAGTACGATGACACCACGCCTCTCTTGAGCAAGTGCAATCCGCTTTAGAATGCGCGGGTTGATGGCCGACCCACCGGTCTCGATCGTATCTGCCTGAACTGCACGTCGAATGGCTACAGTGTCGTCACGACCTTCTACCACGATCACTTCTTTTATCATGTTCCATTTCTTCCTTTCTAACGCAAAAAGAAGAGGAATATCCTCTTCTCTGCCAAACGGCGGGGGAGACTGAATTCAGACCCCTCCGCCGCATATTCCGCATGAATCATTCATGCTTATATTTTATAGCATTCCCATTTCAAAGTAAAACGATTTTAGTTCGCTTCCGGCTTCACCGGACCAATCACATATACCGTCTTGCCTTTCTTCCGTCCGAAGTTCAGGGCATGCTTCACACTATCATAATACACATCAATTTTGTTGCCTTTAATGGCACCACCTGTATCTTCCGCACGACGGAAGCCAAGGCCCTCGATATACACCCACCAGCCAATCGGAATGATTTTGGGATCAACCGCAATGGTACGTCCCTCAGTTACCCGAGTACCTGATGCTGTTTTTGTGCCGATACCGGGTTCTTCAGAAGAGTATGCCGTCATGGATACATTTTTCAAAACTTTTGAATATTTAAAAGAACTGCCTGAGACGGTAATTACTTTGCTGCCCGAGGCAGCGGTTTTCTTCGAGTTCGTAGTTGTTGCTGTTTTTGTCGTGGAAGTCTGCGCCGATACCGTCTGAATCACTGGCTCTTTCACAACAGGTTTGGCTTTAGTACCAACGGCGATAACTTTATCGACGCGATTCGTTGCGACCGATTTACCCACCATTTTTTTGGAGACCAATTCTCCATCCTGGAACACCTTTTCAATATGCTGTACAAGTGTGCCTTCTTTACCGCTCACAACGACACGATTGTCGCCTTTGTACAAGCTAGGATCAGCCGTTTTGATCACTTTATAAGCAATCGGCTGTTCCACTTCCACCGTACGCTTTGTCACCCGCACTACACGGATTTTCATATCCGCTTCAATAGTGGTTCCAAGCGCCGGATACACTTTGTCTTCACTTGCAATCTGAATACCTGATTTTTTAATCGCATCTTTTACCGATGAATCGGTTGTATACAGAGTCTTGGTGTCTCCGTCTGCCGTAATATTAACTGGAACGGCCCGCTCAATAACGATGCGGTCTCCATCTGTGATCGCCCCATTCAAGGGCATGGATACCTGATCGTGAGGGCTGACTGTGATTGACTGCTCCTCCAGCATTTCCTGAAGCATTCCTGTACGAGTCTCTACCGCTTGAGCTTTGCCATCAATAACCAGTGAAATTTGTTTCCCGGCCTGACCGTAAACGACTAACAAGATCATGATTGTAAGCGCAATTGAGAAAATCGCGATCAATGCCATTTGACGCAAGTTCTCATGCTTCCACCGCAACGCGAAAGACTTACTGGATGATCGTGACTCATGGGTCTCTTCTGGTTGGAATGTGCCCACTTCTCCGTCCTCCTTCATAGCCTCGCCGTCTAAAGTAATGCATGATGTCTTTGACGCGACTATACCAAATTTTCTACAGAACACAGATCGGACCAACATAATCCGGTTCTGCACCATGAATCAATCTTCGCAACATGATGTCATCCTCCTGAATACTTACCGTATGATGACCGTATTTCTTTTATTCAAAAACAAAAAAGCCAAAGAAAGAGTTTAAGAGGAACTCTTTCGTGGCTTCCGAATGATTCTGAATATCGGAAATTCATGCACGAGGTTGCCTCTCTTTTTCCGCTTGCGAGGTTAGCTGTCGGGTTCGGGCGAAAGAGAGCCGCCCTATCTCCGGTCATCCGCTCATGGCGGACGCCATTGAATTCACCCCGAGACCCAAAGAAGAAATCAAATACGGCTTCGCAGATTCATACGCTGCTTTTGGGTCAGCGCATGTTGCGCATCGGCTTCAATCACCGATGTTTAAGCCCTATTGGTTCCCCCGCTCTCCGTTAACGGAGACTCAGCGAGACTGATTCATGAAAGTAATGTTGTTTCATCGGAAAGTGTCCCTTTGTTCATCCCCCGAACATCTGTCCAATTTTCCGCACAACAATTCACTGAAAAGATGATATCCTGTTTCTATGCATGTTGTAAAGCGTTGTTCAAGTACGTTTTTCTAAATATTTGGTTAAAATATTGTAATATTCTCGATTTATTTGGATCAAAAAGCAAATTAACTCCGCCTAACTCACTTTTTCACCCGTTTTGCTCAATATTTTAACGAATCCCAAATCGTTCCATGGCATTTTTGGTCGTTATTGCTGCAATTTCCTCTACCGAAATGCCTTTAATTTCCGCAGCTGCTTCTGCAACCAGACGTACATGCGCTGTCTCATTTCGTTTTCCACGATAAGGGTGCGGTGTCAAATAAGGAGCGTCCGTTTCGATGAAAAATCGGTCCATAGGAACCTTCTCAAGTACCTCTTTGGGCTGCTTCGCATTTTTGAACGTGATTGGTCCTCCGAAGGAAAGATGAAAGCCCAAATCCAGACACATCTTCGCCGTTTCCCAGCTGCCAGAGAAGGAATGCATGACACCGCCTACTTCTCCGGCCTTCTCTTCACGCAAAATCTTTACAATATCCTCATGCGCATCTCGGTTGTGAATGACAATCGGCATATTCAACTCACGTGCCAGACCAATCTGTTGTCGTAATACGCGATGTTGAACCTCTTTCGGTGAAGTGTCCCAGTAATAGTCTAGACCAATTTCACCGATGGCTACCACTTTTTCATGCTTGCATAAAGATGCAATCCATTCCAGATCACCCTCCTGCATCGTGATTGCATCCACTGGGTGCCAACCTACCGCAGCATATATAAAATCATAGGTTTCAGCCAGCTTCATCGTGGATGGAATGGTCTCCCGGTTAAAGCCCACGTTAATCATACGACCAACGCCTGCATCCACGGCACGCTGTATCATTTCCTCGCGGTCCTCGTCGAATTGTGGTGCATCCAGGTGTGTATGTGTGTCGAACAACATCATGCTGTATTTCTCCCTTCATGTCGAATAAACGACTATCTCTTTTAATCCATCCTGCAGGTATTAACCAAAACATAAATATTACTAATTAAATCATGCTTTTTTCTATATTTCATTCCATTAGTTCATTGAGCACAACATGTAGAACGAACAGGTTCTTTCATATCTATATGTGCTTATTCTTAGCCACTCGGGTTGTATTCTAATTGCTCTGATTACAAAATTATGTCGATCTACATGTACTCTCCATTAAAGCAGATTACTGTATCATGATAAATAGCTCTTTTAGAAAGCTTTTTGCATCATGACTCATGTACAGCATTGCACATCATTTAATGTGAGAAATAGGGGCGTATATGGGACGGTAATTCATGAACAATCGCATCCACCTTATTTTGCGGATAATACAAGTGATGCTTTCCGCGATGAAGACCACTGATTGAACGGACAATGTCGGACACTTCTGACAACTCATGTAACTTGTCTTGCCGATCAAGCAGCAAAATCTGCTTGTCCGTGGATTCATCCGGACGAAACACATCATACGGATTATCCGTTGGAAAATCAATTTCCAGATCATACTCGGGATTGAGACCGGCTACAGTGAAGGCTTCCCGAATCTCTTCAATCATGTTTACGTCGATCTGTTCAATCTCTACATACTTATATAATTTGCGATCTATAAATCGTTCGCATAACTCACTTAGAACAGCATCGTCCTCTTTGCGCCACTGCATAAATGCCGTCTGAATCAAAGCTTCGTCCAGTTGCAAATATTCATCCACCGATAGATCTCCATCGAATAACTGGGGCAGTGGATCAATCATGAAGCGGAATTGAAAACCTTGCTGTATGAGACTTTTTGCCCGCTTAAATATTTGCCGCAATATAATTTCCGAACTTCGGGTAACCGGATGAAAGTAAATTTGCCAGTACATCTGGTACCTGGACATCAAGTAATCCTCCACGGCGTGCATGCCCGACTCCTTGACCACGATTCGTCCGTGATATGGACGCAACATACGCAGGATACGGTCAAGGTCAATCGTCCCATAGTTTACACCTGTAAAGTAGGCATCCCGAAGCAAGTAATCCATGCGGTCCGCATCGAGCGGACTGGTTACCAAATTAACGACAATCGGTTGCTCATATGTTTTTTGAATAACAGAAGCCACTTTCTCTGGAAAATCGGGAGCATACCGTCTTAAGATCGCCCCTACTTCGGTATCACCTGTAATGATCCGACAAGTCCAATCCTCATGATTCATATCGAAAGCTTCTTCTATAGAGTGAGAGAATGGCCCATGTCCAAGATCATGGAGCAATGCTGCACAAAGGGCTACCGTTTTTTCCTCCTTTGGCCAATCTGAATAGTGACTTCTTTCGAATTGGGAAATAATCTTACGCGTAATTTCGTAGACACCCAAGGAATGTGAGAAGCGGCTGTGCTCTGCACCGTGGAAAGTAAGAAACGATGTTCCCAATTGACGGATTCGGCGTAAACGTTGAAACTCGGGCGTGTTGATCAACTGCCATATAATCGGATCTTGCACATGGATATAATTATGTACCGGATCTTTAAACACCTTTTCTTCCGTTAAACGCTGTTCCATGTCTATTCACTCCTTTAAATATCGTTTGTATTTGTCGCTTTTCAGTATAATACTACCAAAGATTCGACACGCTTTGACGAATCTTGTCGAATAAGGTAGTTTTGTCGTTTTCCAAATCGACAAAGCTGACATTGATGTTTAAATACGAAAAATGGCTTCCAATCCCTTACCCCTCGTAATCTTATCAAAAACAGCCTTTATTTTAAGCTAATTTTAAGGTTGACTGTTTTGGGAATCGTTGGTATGATGAGTATCATAAAACATAAAATAATGTCGAATAATGACAATGATCGTTAGCTGAGAGGAGCACTGATTATAATGATGAAATCAACAGGTATTGTAAGAAAAGTGGATGAACTGGGACGGGTAGTTATTCCAATCGAATTGCGCCGTACGCTCGGTATTGGTGAAAAAGATGCTCTTGAGATCTATGTTGACGGCGAGCGCATCATGTTAAAAAAATACGAACCAGCTTGTATCTTCTGTGGCAATGCAGAGAACGTTACTTATTTCAAAGGTAAAATTGTTTGTAACGAATGTATTTCCGAAATCCCTGCACCTGTGACAAAATAAGAAGTATCAGGTATAATGGTCTTATTAAATTGTTATTTCTAACCTTTTTATATTCCTTGATCGCCTTCCCGGTGTGAACCCCACCGCTGGAAGGTATTTTTTTGCTTTATTATTGGTTTTCATTACCCAAAAAATCGAGCTACGAGTCTGTTTAACTCCAAAAAGAAGAGCGGTGACGTTCGTAATATATTTTTTTGCCCGCTCTGCTCGTTTTCATATTCCATTAAGGTTGGATCTAAGGTCCCTTTAAGTTTATGTTCCCTATTCCAGCATATTTTTGTTGATTCGTTATTAGATTAAAGCGTTATATACATCTCGTTTCGTCAAACCCCGATCCGTTGCCGTTTTCTTCATCGCATCTTTACGACTAAGTCCTTCATTCTCATAATGGCTCACATGATCCTCCAAAGACAGCAGTTGCCACCAAGCTTCCCGCTCCGCCTTACGCTCCTCTTCCCTGATACCTTCTACAAGCAAACAATATTCCCCAAGTGGCGGATGTTCCTCAAGCCATTCTATGCACTCTTGGATACTGCCTCTTGCGAACTCCTCATGACGTTTCGTCAGCTCACGCGCCAGTACGATCGACCGATCACCCAGAATCTCTTCGAGATAGGCCAAAGTTTTGCGAATACGGTGAGGGGACTCATAAAATAGCAACGTACCGTTGGACTCATTAAAAGCTTCCATCACTTTTCGCATGTCTTTTTTCTCCCGCGGCAAAAAACCGCCGAATGTGAAACGCTCCGTCGGTAAACCGGATACGATCAGAGCTGATAACGCGGCATTGGCTCCAGGGATGGGAATGACCGTAATTCCAGCATCAAGCGCAAGTTTTACAAGATCGGAACCAGGGTCCGAAATGGCCGGCAGACCGGCATCACTGACGAGTGCCAAATTTTTTCCTTCTATTATATAGCGTATTAGTTCAGGCCCACTGGCTGCCTTATTATGCTCATGGTAACTGAACAACATCGATGGTGTAATTTCAAAATGGGTAAGCAGCTTTCGGGTCTGACGAGTGTCCTCCGCTGCAATGATGTCACAGCTCTGCAATGTTTTAATTGCTCGAAATGTCATATCGTCCAGATTACCGATTGGTGTTCCTACCAAATATAGTTTACCGGCATCATCCAACTGCTCCGCGTAGCTCTTCTGAATATGCAATGTCATCTATAACCCTTCTTCCGTTGTACGTTGTGCATGCTGTGCACCGTAATATATGTCCATGATTTCTTCGCAGTATTTCCCCTCTTCATTGTAGACAATCAGTGGTGGAAGCATGCGTACCTCCGGTTTCCCATCTTTGAGTGCTTCAATCAACACCATATTGGCTTCCAAATGAGCACGGGGATGTACCATCCGAATCCGCTTCGGTTCAAGTTTGTACTCACGCATCAGAGAGATGATCTCTCCTAGACGCTGCGGGCGATGAACCATGGATACTTTACCGCCATTGCGCACCAGTCGATTGCAGGCCTGAATGACTTCCTCCAGCGTACACCCGATTTCATGGCGTGCCATTGCCTGATGAGTGTTCATCTTGAGATCACTTCCATTCAAGGGCATATACGGAGGATTAACCGTTATAGCATCGTATGCAGCATGGCCCGTTTCCTTCACGAGTTCACGCAAATCACCTTCATGAATCGTAATGGATTCTTCCAATGCATTCAGCTGAACGCTGCGACGTGCCATATCCGCCAATCGTGGCTGAATTTCAATGCCTTCCAGACGCGCCTGCGTTCGTGTGGTTAACAAAATGGGAACAACCCCATTGCCTGTACACAAATCAAGCACACGACCACGTTTCGGTACTGAAGCAAATCGGGCCAACAATACGGCATCCATCGAAAAACTAAACACTTCATCACTTTGAATAATCTTCAAATCATGAGAGAGCAAATCGTCGATTCGCTCCGAATCTTGCAATTTTACTGATATTTCTGTCATATGATACACTCATCCTCCGGTACTCTATATCTCAGACAAGGTTCTTAACCTTGAAAAAAAACCGTAGGGGATCCCTACGGCCACTTCATTTATTCAAAAAAGACAGGCAGAACAGACAATCGCCTTCCGTCCGCAAATGTCCATAATAGACATTGCAGATATGGAATCCTTCGTGATACAACCGAGCCAGATTATCATACCCTTCACCTACAACATCTTCACCATTAGCTGGACCCGCAGGCCTTGCTACCGGAGCGAGCGCCGATGCGATGGGCAAATCTGCCGGGGCCTCACGCTTCAGCAGTTTGCGTAACTGCTCATTCTCGATGGTAAGCCGCTGATTATCTTCAAGCAGCTCTTTAACAATCATTTTTAACTCTCCTAAATCACTGTGCAACTGACCCAATTGGGTTTCCATTTCATGAATGTGCGTAAACAGATTTTTCTTTTCCAAGTTTCCACCCCGAAGCAACCTTTATGGTTTACTTGATAACGACGTCATCCAGCGGAAGTTCTTTGACTTTACTGATGTCGAACAGTTGAACATGGACTGTGCGATTACCGGCATTGATGCCGACAACTTTTCCTTCACCCAAAGAGGTGACGACCAACTTGCCTACAGCCGGCAATTCTTCTCTCACACTTTCATAGTTATCATGCTCAAATTTCAGACAACACATGAGTCTTCCGCACAACCCGGAAATTTTCGTCGGATTCAGTGACAGGCTCTGATCTTTAGCCATCTTGATTGATACCGGCTCAAAGTCTCCCAGCCAGGAAGAACAACATAATACTCGGCCGCAAGGTCCGATTCCTCCAAGCATCTTTGCTTCATCACGTACACCGATCTGTCTCAGTTCGATCCGTGTCCGGAAAATGCTTGCCAGATCCTTGACCAGCTCCCGGAAATCCACTCTTCCTTCAGCTGTAAAATAAAAAATAATTTTATTGCGGTCAAACGTAAATTCCACATCGACCAGCTTCATTTTGAGGCCGTGGTCTTTGATTTTATTTAAACAAGTACCGAATGCTTCTTTTGCTGCACGCTTGTTCTCATCTACGACACGGGCATCTGTCTCGCCCGCCACCCGGATGACCTTTTTGAGCGGCAACACCACATCAGACTCGCCCACTTCTTTCTTGCCAACGACAACCTTACCGTACTCTACCCCCCGCGCTGTCTCCACGATAACGCAGTTTTCTTTTTCAATGGGAAGGTCCAGGGGATCGAAGTAATAAATTTTGCCCGCTTTTTTGAAACGGACACCCACTACACTATACAAAAAATTAACCCCCTCGTAAGCCAATCCCACTTCGTCTGAAGCCCTGTCTTCTTAGGGAACCCGCCGAAGTTATAACCGTTTGCATATGATTGGAACAAAATCTGTCCTCTCCCAGTCTTATGCCAAACCGATCAAAAATTGCTCCAGACAAAGCTGGCCATTGACATTGAAACGCAATTTTTTTCTGCATGCTGCGGCCATATCCATGTAGGAAACCCACTGCTCGGTGCTGCGGGTATGGGCCAACTGAGACAGCATGTCCAACTGATCTATAAAAACGATATGTTCATGCCTACCATACTGGACATACAGCATATCCCTGAACCATAAATGGAACAGGCTAAGCATCGTATCCAGGTGTTCTGAGAGTCCGGTTTTAAAAAGCTTCTGCTGTGCAGAGATCAATGATGTACTTCCTCTACCCAGGGACTCCTTCCCTAATTGTAACATTACGTTTCTAATTTCTGCAAACCAATTCTGCTGGAGAATTTCTCTACATGCTTCCAGTCCTGACGCTAAATGGACGGCAGAGCGAGCCAGATTGGCAGGGTGCCCTTCCACAATCAGCGATTGCAGCATCTCTTCCGGATTCAGTGCACTGAAAGGAACCAATTGAGAGCGTGAACGAATGGTGGGCAGCATCGCCTGTCCATTATCCGTAATCAAAATGCCTACCGCGGGCACCTGAGGTTCTTCCAGAAACTTCAGCAAGCTGTTGGCCGCTTGGACAGTCATCTTCTCGGCCTGTTCGATAATATATACTTTGGGATGCCCCGCCTCTGAACGATATGAAAAGATACGCTGCAAATCCCGAATTTGATCAATTTTAATGTTATTTCCATCCGGTGCAAGCATGGTTAGATCAGGATGATTTCCATGTTCCACCTTACGACATTCAAGACACTGTCCGCAGGCATCATCTTCAAGCTCTGTACAGAATATTGCTTTGGCAAATGTGATCGCCGCCTGCAATTGTCCACTGCCGGATGGTCCGCTAAACAAATAGGCATGACTTATGGCATGACGTCTCAAACTGCTCTGTAACATCTGCTTGGCTGCCTGCTGACCCATAATTTGTTGAAAGGACATACTTCCTCCTCAGAAGCTTAAATTAATAAGCATTCCCCGAATTTCTCCTACTTGCTGTAATAACGTAATCTTGCCTTCCTCTGTTTCTAAAAGCTCATCAGCCATAGATAATAAGGCAGAGTCTATCTCATCAATTAACTTGTAACGCTTCCCTCTTCCCCGACGATCCCATCCTCGAGTCTCTTTCATAGATACACCGCGACGGACCGTTTCCTCCAGAAACCTCTTTACAAGCTGCTTGTATGCTTTCAATTCTCGAATTGTCATGGAACGAGACAAACGGTCACCCTGCATCTGTATCTCACTTAATCGGCGGGTAAGTTCAGCCTGTGATGCCCGTTCACCCTGGTGATTCATCATATCAGAGAAATTTTTGGATTGAACCGGTTTGGAGCCGGAATCGGAAGAACTGAGTCCACTCTGCATCGGTCGGAATCCAGGGTTGATTTTCATGGAAACGCCTGCTTTCTATCTTAGTAGGCCAATCGCCCATCAGCACAGTGCGCGTTGCGCCTGTGCGTGGAGGAGACCTTATATATGTGCTACATCATACTCTATATATAATAGTAGTTAAATATCACCATATGGATCTATTCGTTGTTAGTCAACCTCTGTCCGAAATAAGATCTTTCCCTGATCGAAAAGTTTTTTCCGGACAGAGAACGCGATTCTTGATTACAAGAAGGACGCTTAATTTTATTTATAATGGCATCATTAAAAGTGTTCGAATCGATCTACCGGAAGAACAAACACGGTAGCTCCGCCTACTTGAACTTCGACAGGTAGCGGCAGGTAAGAGTCGGTTGTTCCGCTCATCGGAGTGACCGGAGTCACGAGCTGTTCACGAACCTTACAGCTGCTGCGAATGACGTTCATTACGGACTCGACCTGACCATCATCGACACCGATCATAAACGTCGTGTTGCCTGCCTTCAAAAATCCACCGGTACTGGCCAATTTCGTAGCCCGAAAATTTGCTTTGACCAATGCGCTGGATAATCGGTTGCTGTCTTTATCCTGTATAATCGCAACAATCAGTTTCATCCTGCATAACCTCCTTCAGATAATAAGCACCTTATGAAATGCCCTGTCTATATATTAGACAATTACTCGTCAAAATCCTTCAAAATCCCTGTCTCAAGCGACAAAATCATTGCTGCCAAGACCTCTTCTTGCTTTTGAGAAGCATCGATGACCTTGATCCTGTCAGGAAACTGTTCCTTCAACAAAAAATAGCCTTCACGCACTTTGCGGTGGAACTCCAGACTTTCGAGATCCAGACGGTTAACTTCACGTCCATCGTGGGCATCAATGCGGGCGAGTCCTGCTTCCGGCTCGATATCCAGATAGAGTGTGACATCTGGTATCAGTTCACCTATTGCAAACCGATTAATGGCCCAAACATTCTCTACGCCAAGACCACGAGCGTATCCTTGATAGGCCAGACTGCTGTCGACAAATCGGTCACAGATAACTGTCTTCCCTGCCTTCAATGCAGGCTCCACCTTCTCCGCCAGATGCTGGCTGCGTGCAGCTGCATAGAGCAGCGCTTCGGTTCGTGCATCCATTGCCGTATGAAGAGGATTGAGGATGATGGCACGTATTTTCTCCGCAATTTCAATCCCGCCAGGTTCCCGAGTAACTACATATGGTATACCCTGTTTTTCAAAGTAAGAACCTAGCTTACTGATCATCGTTGTTTTGCCGGACCCTTCTCCCCCTTCCAACGTAATGAATTTACCTCTGCCCTGCATATGCTTCCCTGCTTTCTATATCGATAATTGCTCCTAATTGTGCTGCGATAATTTATGCCCTCGATCCTCTCCTACTCCAGACTATGAAATAGCCCGCCTAGAGGTGTATATTCATCACTAACGGATTAGGTTGGTTCGAGTATGGTACGAGCTTCTTTCTATAATACCATACATGATCTCGCGTTAGCGGTCAGCTATTCTCCAATATTTCCGATAAGGCACCTGGCCTGATCAGCCGTAAATCATCCATACCCATAGAGGGAGCATGACAGAGCCGGCAATAGCACTGACAATCATGGATACGGAACTCAGCGCTACCGCATTCTCTCCATACTCAAAGGATCTTGCCATACCCAGTGCATGGGAAGCCGAGCCGAGTCCGATCCCATACGCATTTTTGCTACTTACTCTGGCCCATTTCAAAATCATGGGTCCCAATAATATCCCCGAAAATCCGGCTATCATCACAAATAACGAAGTGAAGGATGAATTTCCTCCCACCTGATCAGCCAGTTGAATGGCAACGGGTGTCGTAATGGATTTAGGCAATAATGCGATAACGATATCTTGCGGATAACCCAGCAGCAGCGATATGGCGGCCCCTGTGGACATGCCAACGATGCTTCCACCCAAGGTCCCCCCTAATATCGGGATAATATTCCGTTTCAGTACATCAAGGTGTTTCGCCAAAGGGAATGCCAGGGAAACTACAGCCGGACCCAATAACTCCTGTATCCATTTGCCACCAAGCATGTACGTATCGAGCTTAATACCGGAAATGATCAGAATCAGTACGATTACAGTCGTTGCCGTCAATACGGGCATAAGAATCGGCCACTTCAACCTTCTATATAAATGAGTCGCCGGAATATATATAGCCACGGTCAGGGCAATCATTCCGATTCCGAGGATGAATGCGAGCATGGGATCGCCTCCTTCTTGCCTTGATGCGTCGATCTCCACGCCATGAGCCATTCACTGATTTTCGCAGACAACAGACAGGTAACCAATGTACTAACGATCAACCCCAGAACAAGCAGCACGGTATTGGCTCTAAAAAAATCAAAATGATTGATAATGCCCACCGTGGGAGGGATAAATAATAATTGCAAGTTCGATTGAAGCCAGGATGACCCTTCTTCGCCCCAGCTTATTCTGATCCATCTCAGTTGAATGACGATGAATAAAAGCAGCATCCCGACAATACTTCCTGTTAACGGCAGATGCAGTACAGCCTGAATCAGGTTTCCTATCCAATAAAAACTGTACATCAGTATGACTTGCAGGACTATTCCCGTATATTTTTTTAGCGGAATATCCAAAGTTTGTTCCCTTCTTTCTTATGTCCAGACAACAATGATGTCCTAACTTGTTTGAGCATTTTGCATAAATCCAAAGAGCGTCTTCTAAACTCAATTATTCCCTGATGATTTTCAATGATTGCAGCGAAGTATCCGATACACCATGAAACCTTGCTCCTTCATCTCTCAGTAGCTTAATACGTGAAACCATGGACGCACTTATTCGCTCACCAGCGTACATAAGAGGTATGCCGGGCGGATACGGAATGACCATTTCCGCAGAGCGAAGACCTACACACTTATCAACGGATACCTCTGTCGTATCCTCCTCCATAATCGGCTGCAACGTAAACGGGATGGGCTCCGAGAAAGGAGTTCCTTCTTGAAAATTGTTCCACGTGGAAATATAATTTTCAGAATCTTTTGTAAAACGCTGTGATTGCTCACCAAGAGATTGGCTCCGCTCCTGTTCAAGGCTGATTTGCCGTAAAGCCTGCAACAGGTGCTCGGCATCGCGCAGCGTTGAGCCCAGGCTGAAGAGCAGGACGACGTATCGTTCGTCGCTCATCTCGGGCACGCAGCCGCACGCTTCCAGCTGCTGCTGCAGCCCATAACCGCTCAGCACCCCTGTGCCGTCATAAATGACGGCCTTGAACGGGTCCTGAGCGGTGTAACCCGCGGCTGAAGGCAACTCCGCCGCGGGCACTGCTTCTGGCCGCACCGGTGCACCGGTGGCCTCGGACTTACCGCCAGCTGCCGGCTTCGCCCCGGCTGGCGGCTCTTGCTGCCGCAGCTGCGCGGGCTGCAGCAACCTAAAGCGCGGCAGCTCCGCGAGGCCGCGCTTAAAGGCGTCCACGGCGGCAAGTCCCGCCGTGAAGGCATTCGCGCCCTGCACATGCAGCAAACGGCGCGCCAGATCAAGCGAAGCCATCACCGGGTACGATGGGCTTGAGCTTTGCACCATGGCCAGACGCTGACGCAGCAGGGACCGGTTTAACCGTGGTCCCTGAACGTGCAGCATGGCTCCCATGGTGAATGCAGACAGCATCTTGTGGGTCGACTGCACCACACCGTCTGCTCCGCAGGACAGTGCAGAGACTGGCAGCTCCGGATGCTGCCCATAATGCGCGCCATGCGCTTCATCCACGAGCAGCGGCATGCCTGCCTCATGGCACACCTCAGCGATGGGCTTCAGATCAGCGCCCATGCCGTAATAATTGGGCAAAGTCACAAGCACTCCCTTTGCCTCAGGATATGCTTGGACAGCGGCCTGCACCGTCTCAAGCGACGGCATCACCGCAAGTCCACTCGCTGAATCGACCCATGGCTCCAGGAATACAGCCCTTGCGCCTGCCAGCATCAACCCGTGAATGACTGACTTGTGCACATTACGCTGTACCAGTACAAGACTATTAGGTTCATTACATACGGTCAGCAGCAAAGACAAATTACCAGACGTACTGCCTCCGACAAGGAAGAAGCTCTCCTCTGCTCCAAAACAATCCGCTGCCAACTGCTGTGCCTCCAATATGACCCCCTCAGGATGATGCAAGTCGTCCGTCCCTGAGATTTCCGTCACATCCATCCGCATCATCTCCAGAAACGCACTCACCGGTACAACATCTGCTGCAGATCCGTCAGTACTATTCCCTCCATGAACCATCAGACCGCCAATTTCAATGCCATACCCTTGTTCCTCAGCTTGTCTGAAGCTCTCTTCCCCATCAGTTACTGTCCGTCCCAGACTTTGTTTTCCCTTTGCCTCACCCTCATTACGGTGAATTTCACCAACTTCTCCATCTGACTGCTGCTGGTCCGCTTGCTCCAGTAACCCGCGATAGACTTGTCCATTCTTGTGCCCAGGTACATGAAAAGAACGCTGCCCTGAATCACGATACGAAAGCAACGCCTCATATAAAGGTGCGGTATTTGATTTATGCTCCATTGAATAATCATCCTGTACATTCATAAATTTTGATATTGTTCGTACCAATGCTCTCTCTATAACAACAGAGCTCTCCACGCATGTTTCTATCCTACGATCTGCTGTATTCAAAACGTGTAGGTAAAGCACTTCTCCTTTCATTATATCAGGAATTGTCCAGCCCCCGTGCAAACCACCGTTTCCACCAATGCAGCATCATCATATCCAGTCACCCCATGGGTGCTTATCATGTCCATTTTCCCCTTCTTATTTACGGGATAGAAACAGAAAAAGGCCCCTAGGGCCTCTATGCACATCGATACAAATCAATGTGATGTATCACTAATATGATTTAACGCTCTTTATGCGTTCTTTTGCACCCAAATCTGCTTCATCTGATGAATAAAATAATTGTACTTGGCATCCTGTGCATCCGTATGAACCATTTCTGCTTCGCAAGCGTCACATATAAATTCAGATACAATAAAAATGCCTTCTTTTTTGGTCTGTTCGCAGATAATGCATGTGTGTTCGGCGTGTCCTTCCATCAACCATCCCACCTTGTTTTACGTATTACTATCAGTATTGCACAGTTTCTATTATTTTAAACCTTTTCATAGTGCTTTCTTTCTATAAAATATATATATTCGCCTACCCCTCTATGGGTGTCTGTACCGAAAACAAACATAAGAAAAATGCCATTCGTTCTATACTTCAGCGAGACAGCCTGCATTTGTTACCCATTCTCCTTACCTTATAACGTAGCTAAAACCTCGCAGACCTGCAATTTCTTCTATTATATGAAAACCATGAATGGACAGCCATTACAAGAAACATCCCCGCACTTCATTGTATTTCCCATGTGATTATCTGCTCCTCCTACAGCTATGAAAAACTTATATTCTATAATCTTAAAAAAACTTGGATTTTCAGCCGATATATAATACATCACCATTCAGAGCCTGACAGCCAGATCGTTCGAAGGTATACTTGTATATGATTAACCTACTTCCATATCTTGTACATCAATCTGGAGTCCATACAAGGTTCATATATGCAACTCTGCGTCAAATATCCTTATGAATGAAAACGAATACCTTTTACAAATGAACGTGATCCCAGAAGGAGGATTTGTAATCGTATGATCGCCGAACCGGAGAATAAAGCAACCTTTTATCAATACCGGCTTCTGAAAAAAAAGGCCATTGCCCGCAGCTTAATCTTCAGCTATCTGTCTTTGCCTGTAATTATGCTTTTGTTTAATCTATTGGCATTCTCCTGGACTGGCCTCTTCTACTTTATCCTGGCAGGGCCGATTACTTTGTGGATTCATTATGTCATCGCCAGAACCATATTACTGCTGGTCCGTACCTCCTATGCACGTCGTTGGCGTTGGAATCTCAAAATGCCTTGGTTCGGCTATATTCCAGACCAACATTTCAGCTACCGCATGTTCGTCCGGGTTCACCTCAATATGAGCTGGATTGGGCTATGTATCATTACCGTTTGTTTAATCTGGTCACCCTTGTCCTTCACCCTATCGTTGATTTTCTGGCATCTGTGGCTGCTTGTGCCGCGTCTATATGTTGTTCTTGTTCTTTCACGCGAACGCAAGGATGGGCTTATCAAATTAAATGAACAAGATGTCTCCTACTACCTGCAATAATTGTTTTATCTTTGATCTTAACCTTGCCTAACGCAACGTATAGTCGAAACCAGTAATACATAAGTCGCTAAAGCTCATCCATACGTTCTACCCAAAATGACGCAACCACTCCTTTGGCACTCTTCCATGATTACTGCTCATGCTTCCAAACCTTAAAGGTTATCCACAGTGGATAACCTTTATTTATTTCGCCTCCCTTTCCCCTTTATCCACAGCATGGGTATAGTTAAACTGGTTATCCCCAACGCTGTACATTCATTTTCGTTCTGCCACGCCCTAGCTTGTTGAATACCGTTTCTTATATTGAGTACGTATTAGGCTCATAATCGACCTCCTTTCGATATCTTCTCCCTCTTCTATGTTTACTTGCTCTATAGACGACTGATACAAGCCTCTACAGGCACCTACTATCTTTGCTATCTATGCCTCATGTCTCCTGTGTGAGTGCTGTAAACCTGCCTCTCTACAGCTCCTGGTTAAGTCACCACCAAAAGAAAACCTCCGAACGATCCATTGCTCATCTAATATGGTTCATGACAGACAAAAATAAATACAAAAAGCCCCCGATCACTGATCGGGAGCTTTACTATCATACGGACCATTACACCGTTAATTGTCGAACCATTACATCAAAACACAACTCATTCAATCATCATCATCAAGTGATTTTACTGTCGTCTGGGTAGCTTCACTTTTCGGAACCATCACCGTGAAGAACCCATCATGTACAGCTAGATGTACAGTATGCCCTTCTTTAGCAAATACACGTAGGGAACTTGAGTCATTGGATGTACTCTTGGCTTGCTTTTCTGTCCAGCCCCAGCTTTTAATCTCGTCTAGATACACCTCAGGTATACTAGTGTTCTCACTAATACCAGATAGCGTATATCGAACATAATCCATATCCGAATTGTTTTCAGACTGGTCAGATTTATTCGCCACTTTAGGAACCGGGAAACCCTTCTCGTTTACCGCTCCTTCATAAGAAGTCCATACAGATCCTGCTTCACCGCATCCTACAAGCACGCCTATCAGGCCCAGCAAGAGAAACGAATGAAGAACTAGTCTTCGCCAACTTATCACACACACCCTCCTTTTCACAGCTGCACATTCCAGCTCTGTGGTCAGGTACTTTTAGCATATTTAACATAGTCCTATTATACTGGTTTCGAATGCGTTTTCCGTAACAAAAATGTTACCTTCATTTCAAGACTTTCTAAGGCATTCCATTTACCCTCTTTTGAAAGTCAATCCACCCTCTATTTGTATCAGCTTCCAAAGCCAGAATTCAATCCATCCACCACTAGCTATTCCTGCATTTTTGCTTATAAACAAATAAAAACCACCACCGAATAACATCGGCAGTGGTTCTTTGCTTGGCGGCGTCCTACTCTCCCAGGACCCTGCGGTCCAAGTACCATCGGCGCTAGAGGGCTTAACGGTCGTGTTCGGGATGGGTACGTGTGGAACCCCTCCGCCATCGCCACCAAACGCATAGCTTAGCTTACATTCAGAGATCATTCTCTGAAAACTAGATCCGAAACGAAATTTGCGATTTACAACCTGCATATTGGATAAGCCCTCGACCGATTAGTACTGGTCAGCTCCATGCATTGCTGCACTTCCACCCCCAGCCTATCTACCTCGTCGTCTTCAAGGGGTCTTACATACTGGGAAATCTCATCTTGAGGGGGGCTTCACGCTTAGATGCTTTCAGCGCTTATCCCTTCCGTACATAGCTACCCAGCGGTGCTCCTGGCGGAACAACTGGTACACCAGCGGTACGTCCATCCCGGTCCTCTCGTACTAAGGACAGCTCCTCTCAAATTTCCTACGCCCACGACAGATAGGGACCGAACTGTCTCACGACGTTCTGAACCCAGCTCGCGTACCGCTTTAATGGGCGAACAGCCCAACCCTTGGGACCTACTTCAGCCCCAGGATGCGATGAGCCGACATCGAGGTGCCAAACCTCCCCGTCGATGTGGACTCTTGGGGGAGATAAGCCTGTTATCCCCAGGGTAGCTTTTATCCGTTGAGCGATGGCCCTTCCATGCGGTACCACCGGATCACTAAGCCCGACTTTCGTCCCTGCTCGACTTGTAGGTCTCGCAGTCAAGCTCCCTTATGCCTTTGCACTCTTCGAATGATTTCCAACCATTCTGAGGGAACCTTTGGGCGCCTCCGTTACTCTTTAGGAGGCGACCGCCCCAGTCAAACTGCCCACCTGACACTGTCCCCGCACCGGATTACGGTACCAGGTTAGAACCTAGATACGATCAGGGTGGTATCCCAACGGTGCCTCCACGCAAGCTGGCGCTCACGTTTCAAAGGCTCCCACCTATCCTGTACAGATCGTACCCAAATTCAATATCAAGCTGCAGTAAAGCTCCATGGGGTCTTTCCGTCTTGTCGCGGGTAACCTGCATCTTCACAGGTATTAAAATTTCACCGGATCTCTCGTTGAGACAGCGCCCAAGTCGTTACGCCATTCGTGCGGGTCAGAATTTACCTGACAAGGAATTTCGCTACCTTAGGACCGTTATAGTTACGGCCGCCGTTTACTGGGGCTTCGGTTCACAGCTTCGGATTGCTCCTAACCGCTCCCCTTAACCTTCCAGCACCGGGCAGGCGTCAGCCCGTATACTTCGCCTTACGGCTTCGCACAGACCTGTGTTTTTGCTAAACAGTCGCTTGGGCCTTTTCACTGCGGCCCCCTCGTGCTATTCACACTACCGGGGCACCCCTTCTCCCGAAGTTACGGGGTCATTTTGCCGAGTTCCTTAACGAGAGTTCTTCCGCGCGCCTTAGAATTCTCTTCTCGCCTACCTGTGTCGGTTTGCGGTACGGGCACCATCACCTGGCTAGAGGCTTTTCTTGGCAGTGTGAGATCATGACCTTCGCTACTATAATTTTCGCTCCCCATCACAGCCCAGCCTTAACGATGTGCGGATTTGCCTACACATCAGCCTCACTGCTTAGACGGACATCCATCAGTCCGCGTCACTACCCTGCTGCGTCCCCCCATTGCTCATAACGGCTTACGGTGGTACAGGAATTTCGACCTGTTGTCCTTCGACTACGCCTTTCGGCCTCGCCTTAGGTCCCGACTTACCCTGAGCGGACGAGCCTTCCTCAGGAACCCTTAGGCTTTCGGCGGATCAGATTCTCACTGATCTTTTCGTTACTCATACCGGCATTCTCACTTGTATAATGTCCAGCGCTCCTTACGGTACACCTTCAACCCTTATACAACGCTCCCCTACCCCTGATGCAAAGCATCAAGCCATAGCTTCGGTGGTGTGTTTAGCCCCGTTACATTTTCGGCGCAGAGTCACTCGACCAGTGAGCTATTACGCACTCTTTCAATGGTGGCTGCTTCTAAGCCAACATCCTGGTTGTCTGTGCAACTCCACATCCTTTCCCACTTAACACACACTTGGGGACCTTAGCTGATGGTCTGGGCTGTTTCCCTTTTGACAATGGATCTTAGCACTCACTGTCTGACTCCCGGAAGTAAGTCTATGGCATTCGGAGTTTGACTGAGCTTGGTAACCCTTGCGGGCCCCGCACCCAATCAGTGCTCTACCTCCACGACTCTGTTTTCCGAGGCTAGCCCTAAAGCTATTTCGGGGAGAACCAGCTATCTCCGAGTTCGATTGGAATTTCTCCGCTACCCCCACCTCATCCCCGCATTTTTCAACATGCGTGGGTTCGGGCCTCCAGTGCGTGTTACCGCACCTTCACCCTGGACAGGGGTAGATCACCCGGTTTCGGGTCTACGTCCACGTACTAAGTCGCCCTATTCAGACTCGCTTTCGCTGCGGCTCCGGCTCTTCACCTTAACCTTGCACGGGAACGTAACTCGCCGGTTCATTCTACAAAAGGCACGCCATCACCCCTAAAACGGGCTCTGACTTTTTGTAAGCACACGGTTTCAGGTTCTATTTCACTCCCCTTCCGGGGTGCTTTTCACCTTTCCCTCACGGTACTGCTTCACTATCGGTCGCTAGGAAGTATTTAGCCTTGGCAGATGGTCCTGCCGGATTCATACGGGGTTTCACGTGCCCCGCACTACTCGGGATCCGTCTCGGAGGGAACAGACTTTCAATTACAGGGCTTTTACCTTCTTTGGCGGGCCTTTCCAGACCTCTTCGCTTAACCGGTTCCTTTGTAACTCCATGTGAGACGTCCCACAACCCCAAAGAGCAAGCTCTCTGGTTTGGGCTTCTCCGCGTTCGCTCGCCGCTACTGACGGAATCACTATTGTTTTCTCTTCCTCAAGGTACTTAGATGTTTCAGTTCCCTTGGTATGCCTCTGCATAACCTATGTATTCAGTTATGAGTAACTGGAAATTACCCCAGCTGGGTTTCCCCATTCGGACACCCCCGGATCAAAGCTTGCTTACAGCTCCCCGAGGCAGTTTCGTTGTTCGCCACGTCCTTCATCGGCTCCTAGCGCCTAGGCATCCTCCGTGTGCTCTTAGTAGCTTAACCATATCGCTCGTGTTCGAGCTGTCTCTTCCCTTGTTTTGCTTGCGCAAAGCCAAAAGTCGTTCCATTTCGATCACTCGCTCATGCAATCTACCGTTTTTATTGAAACTTGTTTAACACAAGTTCAGCTTAAAAAGGAATGTTCTAAATCGCAAAATTTCGTTTCGATATCTAGTTTTCAAAGAACAAGCTCCATGCAAAAGCAAGCTGTTTGAGAGTTTGAGCTCTCAAAACTGAGCAACGAGTGAGTAGTTTTGCAGCTAAGCTGCGTATTTGAATGTTTCCACGCGGGAAACGATTCTCCATAGAAAGGAGGTGATCCAGCCGCACCTTCCGATACGGCTACCTTGTTACGACTTCACCCCAATCATCTATCCCACCTTCGGCGGCTGGCTCCTTGCGGTTACCCCACCGACTTCGGGTGTTATAAACTCTCGTGGTGTGACGGGCGGTGTGTACAAGACCCGGGAACGTATTCACCGCGGCATGCTGATCCGCGATTACTAGCAATTCCGACTTCATGCAGGCGAGTTGCAGCCTGCAATCCGAACTGAGACCGGCTTTTTAGGATTCGTTCCACCTCGCGGCTTCACAGCCCGTTGTACCGGCCATTGTAGTACGTGTGTAGCCCAGGTCATAAGGGGCATGATGATTTGACGTCATCCCCACCTTCCTCCGGTTTGTCACCGGCAGTCACCTTAGAGTGCCCACCCGAAGTGCTGGCAACTAAGATCAAGGGTTGCGCTCGTTGCGGGACTTAACCCAACATCTCACGACACGAGCTGACGACAACCATGCACCACCTGTCTCCTCTGTCCCGAAGGAAAGATACATCTCTGTACCGATCAGAGGGATGTCAAGACCTGGTAAGGTTCTTCGCGTTGCTTCGAATTAAACCACATACTCCACTGCTTGTGCGGGTCCCCGTCAATTCCTTTGAGTTTCAGTCTTGCGACCGTACTCCCCAGGCGGAGTGCTTAATGTGTTAACTTCGGCACCAAGGGTATCGAAACCCCTAACACCTAGCACTCATCGTTTACGGCGTGGACTACCAGGGTATCTAATCCTGTTTGCTCCCCACGCTTTCGCGCCTCAGCGTCAGTTACAGCCCAGAGAGTCGCCTTCGCCACTGGTGTTCCTCCACATATCTACGCATTTCACCGCTACACGTGGAATTCCACTCTCCTCTTCTGCACTCAAGTCACCCAGTTTCCAGTGCGATCCGGGGTTGAGCCCCGGGATTAAACACCAGACTTAAATGACCGCCTGCGCGCGCTTTACGCCCAATAATTCCGGACAACGCTTGCCCCCTACGTATTACCGCGGCTGCTGGCACGTAGTTAGCCGGGGCTTTCTTCTCAGGTACCGTCACCTTGAGAGCAGTTACTCTCCCAAGCGTTCTTCCCTGGCAACAGAGCTTTACGATCCGAAAACCTTCATCACTCACGCGGCATTGCTCCGTCAGGCTTTCGCCCATTGCGGAAGATTCCCTACTGCTGCCTCCCGTAGGAGTCTGGGCCGTGTCTCAGTCCCAGTGTGGCCGATCACCCTCTCAGGTCGGCTACGCATCGTCGCCTTGGTGAGCCGTTACCCCACCAACTAGCTAATGCGCCGCAGGCCCATCCCCAAGTGACAGATTGCTCCGTCTTTCCAGTTCTCTTCAGGAGAAGAAAACAACTATTCGGTATTAGCTACCGTTTCCGGTAGTTGTCCCAAACTTGAGGGCAGGTTGCCTACGTGTTACTCACCCGTCCGCCGCTAACCATCCGAGAAGCAAGCTTCTCATCAAGTCCGCTCGACTTGCATGTATTAGGCATGCCGCCAGCGTTCGTCCTGAGCCAGGATCAAACTCTCCAATAAAGTATTGAAAAGAGCGATAAGCTCATTTTGAAACTGACGAGATTAAAAATCTCATTTGTGCTCCAGTCGATTCAAGCCAAGGCTTGTTTCAAACTTTCGCGTTCATTCTGCAAGCAGAATGTTTACTCACTCGTTGTTCAGTTTTCAAAGATCAAACTTGTTTCACTGCCAGGTGTTGTTCACCTCAGCAACTTTTATATCTTATCACATCCGAACCAACTTTGCAAGCTCTTTTTTTAAGTTTCTTTCGAAGCTTATTTCATTCGCTTGCCGCACCGTGTTTCTCGTGTTTTCTTGGCCGGACTTAGAATATACCATGTACAGATTCGGAACGCAAGCTTTATTTTTAATAAAGTTATCTCTTACATTAAGCTAATAAAAAAAGCCTCTCCATATTGGAAAGACTCCTATTCTTATATTTGAACTGAAGATTGAGCTAGCCAATGACTTCCTGGATATGTAGCTGCCTTTGCTGCATCAGATTGATGATAGTTCCCTCTATCGATACCATCGGCCGTGTAGGATGATCCCGATCAGAGAATATGATCTCACCAATTTGATTATTGCTAAGCTTCACTCGAATACCGTTATGGATCTGTGTGGAACGCTGAACGAATACATTCACGATGGCAGGATCCAATTTGCCAAAAGCCTCACTCTGAATTTGTTCAAGTACCAGGTACGGTGACTGCGCCTTGCGATAGATCTTCTCCAGAGTCATGGCGTGGAAGATATCAGCGATAGCTACAATCTTGGCATAGATATGAATCTGCGTGCCGCTGAGCTGTAACGGGTAACCCGATCCATCCACTTTTTCATGATGCTGCAATGCTGCGAGTCTAGCTCCCTCATTGATGGCCTTCGCCTGTTTCAGCACCTGATAGCCATACTTCGTATGCTGTCGGATCTCCGCCTGCTCTGACGCAGTTAACGTAGAGGGTTTATGAAGGATCTGTGGATCCACTTTGTTATTACCAATATCATGGAACAATCCTGCAAAAGCTACCTGCATCCAGTCTTTGGACGGCAGATCCATCCACTGGGCCAACTGATAAGATGTAATGGCACTCAATACGGCATGGTGATACACATAATCATGTTCTTGAATGACTCGTGGACTGAAGGTAAGCACGTTATACTGTTTGAGATGAACAAACAATGCTTCCAGCTGTGTCCGTAACTCATATACAGGTAATTCAGCCGCCAGGGAGGATAGAAAAGCATTTTTGGTCAGTCCAACCATCTTTTCATACTCTTCATGTAAAGACGGTTTTGCGGGTGATGAGACTGCGCTGCTGCCTTTCCCTGCCCGTTCTCCGTTCTTCTCATTACCTGCATGGCCTGAAGACGTAGATGAATCCTTAGAACCTGTACTGCTTGTCCCTGTTCTCTCTTGCTCGATGTCCACTTGATGAATCATAAAGGCTCTAAGTACTTCAACATCTTTGGGCAAAATGACTTTGCCCTTCTGAAACAGAACATTGCCACGAAGCGTTTGCACGTCATTTCCCAGTTTAAGTCCTGGTTTGACTTCAGACAGGGTGATTAATCCCATGTTTATTCCCCTCACTCATCATTCTTCTATAATGATAACAAGACCATAGTCCCGGTTTTTCACGTTAATTCCCATTATATTACTCAAAAATCAGGCTGTACATCCCAGATTTCGAGGAGAATGGTCCTGGAGCTGTGAAAATAACAAAGGGCCCCCATATGGGAGCCCTCCAACTTCATTGCAATCATAAAATGATTTTAGTTATAGAAAATTGATCCTATGCTTCGGAACCTGAATTATCGCCCTCAACTTCAGCATCGGAAACCGCGCCCTCATCCAGAGTTGACTCTAGACCTTCAGAATCAGCAGCTTCTGCACCTTCAAGCAATTCTTCGTCGTCTGGTTCTTCCTCATTCTTGTCAATTCGGCTGACTGTAGCTACGGCATCTTCATCGCGAATATGAATCAGCTTCACGCCTTGCGTGTATCGACCCATAGTGGATATACCTTCCATACTCATCCGAATTAACGTACCGCTGGAAGTGATGATCATCAGATCTTCTTCTGTCTTAACCATTTTCAGGCTGACTACCGCACCGTTCTTATCTGTGACGTTAATGGTTTTAATCCCTTTACCGCCACGAGTCTGCATCCGATAATCGCTGACAGGGGTACGTTTACCGTAACCCTTGGCTGTGACAATCAGAACATCCAGTTCCTGATCTACAACGTCCATACCGATTACGACATCCTGCTCATCCAGTGTGATCCCTTTAACCCCGGTTGCACTCCGTCCCATGGAACGAACATTTCCTTCCGAGAATCGGATGGACATCCCGTGAGCTGTACCCATAATGATCTCTTGCTGTCCATCTGTCAGCTTAACATCAATAAGGGCATCATCATCACGCAGGGAAATCCCGATCAGACCGCCTTTGCGAATGTTGGTGTAATCCTCAAGTGGTGTCTTCTTCACAACCCCTTGACGGGTAGCAAAGAACAGAAACTTATCACTTTCGAATTCCTGAACTGGAATCACGGCATTGACCGATTCACCCTGCTCGATCTGAATCAGGTTGATAATCGGCGTTCCCCGTGCTGTACGTCCAAGCTCTGGAATCTCATAAGCTTTGAGACGGTACACTTTACCTTTGTCGGTAAAGAACATGAGGTAATTGTGAGAGTTGGTCACAAACAGATGCTCAACAAAGTCGGTATCTTTGGTGTCCATTCCCACAACCCCACGTCCGCCACGCTTCTGACTGCGGTATGTGGATACCGGCAGACGTTTCACATAGCCTGTATGGGTAATGGTGATGATAACCTCTTCACGCGGAATCAGATCCTCGTCCAGAATGCTCTCTTCACCTACAGTGATTTCGGTACGACGATCATCGCTGAAGCGATCACGGATTTCTTGCAGCTCCGTGCTGATAATTTCGAGCACCAGGTGCTCGTTGGCCAAAATTTCACGATATTCCTTAATTTTGACCATCAGTTCGTTATACTCATTTTCGATGCGCTCACGTTCCAGACCTGTCAGGCGTTGCAGACGCATATCGAGGATAGCTTGAGCCTGATCATGACTGAGTGAGAAACGCTCGATCAGACCTTCTCTGGCTGCATCTGTATTGCTGGATGAACGTATCAACGCAATAATTTCGTCGATATGATCCAGCGCGATACGTAAGCCTTCCAGAATGTGCGCGCGTGCTTCCGCTTTTCTCAGTTCGAACTGTGTACGTCTACGTATAACCTCAATCTGATGCTGCAAGTAGTGATACAACACTTCACGCAGATTCAGAATCTTAGGTTCTTTATTTACAATCGCGAGCATGTTAATCCCAAAGGTGGACTGCATCGCTGTATGCTTGTACAAATTGTTCAGCACCACACCCGGGTTCACGTCTCTGCGAAGCTCAATCACAATCCGCATACCGTTACGGTCAGACTCATCACGGAGATCCGTAATACCATCAATCTTTTTATCACGTACCAACTCAGCAATTTTCTCAACGAGTCTTGCCTTGTTCACCTGATAAGGAAGTTCCGTAACGATAATCCGTGCTTTGTTGTTGTTTTCTTCGATGTTGGTTTTGGCCCGCATCGTTACTGAACCACGTCCGGTTTGATACGCCTGGCGAATCCCGGAGCGTCCCAAAATATAACCGGAAGTTGGGAAGTCTGGTCCGTGAATATAATCCATCAATTCCATGGAAGTGATGTCCGGATTTTTGATCATAGCCTGTACGCCGTCAATTACCTCTCCCAGGTTATGAGGAGGAATGTTGGTCGCCATACCTACCGCAATCCCGCCGACACCATTGACAAGCAAGTTAGGGAAACGAGCTGGCAGAACGACAGGTTCACTTTCTTCACCGTCATAGTTCGGCTGGAAGTCAATCGTATCCTTGTTGATGTCTCTGAGCATTTCCATAGCAATCTTGGACAACCGGGCTTCCGTATAACGCATGGCTGCTGCCATATCGCCATCCACCGATCCAAAGTTACCATGTCCATCTACGTGCATGTAGCGCAGGGAGAAATCCTGTGCCATCCGTACCATCGTTTCGTATACGGCAGAGTCACCGTGTGGGTGATACTTACCGATAACTTCGCCGACGATTCTGGCTGATTTTTTATGTGGTTTATCGGGTGTCATGCCTAGCTCGGACATTGCGTACAGAATACGCCGGTGAACCGGCTTCAATCCGTCACGCACGTCAGGTAAGGCACGGCTCACAATAATGCTCATCGCATAATCCATAAACGATTCACGCATCTCGACGCCAATATCCCGATCTTTAATCTGCGAGTTCATTTCTTCCGCCATGCTGGACCTCCTTCTTGTCCTTCAACAAACATTCCATTCAGTCATTCAAAAATTAATTATATGTGAAGAGCCTAACAAGGCTAAAACCGCACAAGGACGCTACTCTTTATTATATTACTTTCACAAAAGGTAAACAATTAAACGTCCGCTGGGCAATAGCCTTTCTTCCGGGAACTTCAGAGAGTCTGGGGATTCGCCCTGCCTTCCTCCCCATTTGCACATACAATGCTAGAAAAAGCGACAAATGTACTGTGTATATTCAGGCTCAGACCGTTCCCGTTCTACGATCAAACTACATCTGTGCAACAAAACCGCACAAAACGCCATATTTCTCTATTATACCACTGAAATCATCTCTTGTCCTTTGATTTCTCCGCGTCTGCCACTCTTATAAACCCCATTAAAACACGAAAGGACTGATGGCTCTTGGGCATCCAGCGTGTCTCCAGCAAATGGACCAAGACAGCTGTGTTACAACGCAGCCGTAATGTGAATGGATATATACCGGTAACACGACAATATAATCGCCAGACCCTGGAACGGATGACTGAATTATTCGAGTCAAACTATATCAAACCGGATCGGGGAACCTACGGAAATGGCGTTATGCGTGTGAAAACCATCCGTATAAACCCACACACGACTACCGATTCAAACACATCGGAAAACCCTGCTGATCCACTCTCCACTTCCACAGCTGAAGTCGGTGCCGATATCTCTGCTGAGGACCCCCTGACGACGTATGAGCTTCGGTATGGGACGGAGGAGAAATACTTCCATTCCCTAGATGAGCTGGACCTGGCACTCACTGAACGTATCCAGAAGCGGGACTACATCATTCAGCAAGGCATTCCGCTGATGAAACATGATGGATTGCCTTTTGACCTGCGGGTACTGACCCAGAAAAATCTACAACGCAACTGGGAAACGACAGGTATCCTGGGAAGAGTTGCTGCACCGGGCAAGATCATTACCAACATTCATGGCGGCGGACGATTGGCCACCTTTAATGAGTTGGTACGCCCTCATTTTGACCAAGAGCGGTTCCAACAACTGCGCAGTGAGCTATATCGTTTAGGTATTCATACAGCGGTACAGCTACAGAAGTCATTTCCAAGACTCAAAGAGATTGGTATCGATATCGCACTGGACGAAGATGGACGGCCATGGATTATTGAAGTCAACACATTGCCGGGCATCTATGCTTTTGGCCTGTTGCCTGATAAGGAAACGTACCGGAAGATCCAGCGTTATGCGAGAGCGTACGGCAGATTACCCTCCAAAAAGGGGAAAACATCCCGTAACTCCTCCAAAGCCCAGGCTTCCTCTGCCAAAAGCCGCACACATCGATAACAGGCACTCCAGAGTCCAACCTAAAATTTCTATGCTATAACCCCATAATGTAAAAGAGGCGCCCTCGCAGGCGCCTCTTCGAATATCGTTAGATGTCGAGGTTTTTCACGTATTTTGCATTTTCCTGAATAAAGTCACGACGAGGTTCAACATTATCTCCCATCAGGGTGTCGAACATAGCATCGGCCAGCATCGCATCGTTGATCGATACTTGAAGCATGGTCCGGCTCTCAGGGTCCATCGTCGTTTCCCACAATTGTCCGGCATTCATTTCACCGAGACCTTTATAACGCTGGATATTGAACTTCGCATTTTCGCCGAGAGTTGCGATAATTTCATCGCGTTCCTTCTCGGAACCAGCATAACGAATCACTTTATTGCGCTCAATCTTGAACAATGGCGGTTGGGCAATGTATACATAACCCGCCTCAATGATTTTACGCATATAGCGATAGAGGAATGTCAGAAGCAATGTCCGAATGTGGGCACCATCGACGTCGGCATCCGTCATCAAAATAATTTTGTGATAACGTGCTTTGGCAATATCGAAGTCATCACCAATTCCGGTACCCATTGCGGTAATGATCGCTCTGATCTCCGCATTACCCAAAATACGGTCAAGACGTGCTTTTTCCACGTTCAGGATCTTACCACGCAGTGGCAAAATCGCTTGGAAATGACGATCTCGTCCTTGCTTCGCTGATCCACCGGCGGAGTCACCTTCGACGATGTACAATTCGCTGATTGAGGCATCCTTGGATGAACAGTCGGCCAATTTACCTGGCAAAGAGCTGACTTCGAGTGCACCTTTACGACGCGTCAGTTCACGGGCTTTACGAGCTGCTTCACGTGCACGGGCAGCTTGCAGTCCTTTTTCCAAAATGCGACGGGATACGGAAGGATTCTCTTCCAGGAATTCCTGCAGCTTCTCAGCAAACAGGGATTCGACAATTCCGCGCACTTCACTGTTACCCAGCTTGGTCTTCGTCTGTCCCTCAAATTGCGGTTCAGGGATCTTGACTGAGATGATCGCTGTTAGACCTTCACGTACATCATCCCCCGACAGGTTACCTGTGCTGTCTTTAATTACGCCCGCTTTGCGCGCATAATCATTGATAATCCGGGTAAGGGCACTTTTGAATCCGGATTCGTGCGTTCCACCCTCATGTGTGTTGATGTTGTTCGCAAAAGAGTAAATATTCTCGGTGTAGCTGTCATTGTATTGCAATGCAACTTCAACCTGAATGTTGTCTCTTGATCCTTCCACATAAATCGGGTTTTCGTGCAGCGCTTCACGCTTCTGGTTCAGGAAGGAGACATATTCGATAATACCGCCCTCATACAGGAAAGAGTTGGTTACACCTGTACGTTCATCGGTTAAAGTCATGCCAATTCCCTTGTTCAGGAACGCGAGCTCACGAATACGAGTCAGCAAAGTTTCATAGTCATAAACTCTTGTTTCCGTGAAAATCTCCGGATCCGGATGGAACGTAACCGTTGTTCCCGTATCCTCCGTTGTACCGATCGTTTTCAGATCATACTGCGGAGCACCGCGACGGTATTCCTGTTGATACACATGGCCGTCAACCTTAACTGTAACAACAACTTTCGCTGATAGAGCATTGACAACAGATACACCTACACCATGTAGACCACCGGATACTTTGTACCCGCCACCGCCAAATTTACCGCCCGCATGCAGAACAGTCATTACAACCTCAAGCGCAGGACGTTTCATTTTGGCATGTTCGCCGACAGGAATCCCCCGCCCGTTATCGACTACAGTGACGCTGTTATCTTCATGAATAGTAACTTCGATATGATCACAATAACCTGCGAGTGCTTCGTCAATACTGTTGTCCACTACTTCCCAAACGAGATGATGCAGACCTTTGGCACTGGTGGAACCAATATACATCCCCGGTCGTTTACGTACGGCTTCCAGCCCTTCAAGTACCTGAATTTCATCTGCACCATATGAAGGTTGATTCATAGACATGCCTTTCACCTACTTCTATAGATTCAATATCGTAAATATGCGTTAACTAAGAATGCATGCTGAAATGAACATATCCCCGTAATTCCAGTAAGCAATCTAAATAAAGACAAGCAGCAGAAAGTACAATAACTCGTACGGCCGATAGGCTAGAGATCAGGAAAAATGTGAGCTCGCTTCTTTAGCGTAGCTGAGGAAATAGGCGAGTAGTACACAATGTTTTTGGTCACGACAATGGACTTGGCTTCCTCTTCACCAATATGCTCCACTGTTTTTTCCTGCTCGGCATGCGTGACGTACTGCTTGGAGATTTTTGAGGATTTTTCAATCGATATATCAAAAATAGCGACCAATTCGGAAGAACGGATAATCTTCTCACCGCCCAGATGAATGTACATAAGCCCTCACTCCTTAGCGTTCAACCTGTCCGGCATGAACGTGATAAATACTGGCATCTTTGAGCTTGTCAACGTTTAAGCTCTCGATTCCGGTAGCCGTAATAAAGGTTTGCACCTTGCTCTGGAACGTTTCGATCAGTTGCGTCTGACGAAAAGGATCCAGTTCAGACAGTACATCGTCTAGCAGCAGGACCGGATATTCTCCGATTTCTTCATGAATCAGTTCGATTTCCGCAAGTTTAAGGGACAACGCCGTTGTGCGCTGCTGCCCCTGCGAGCCATACGTTTGTACTTCCCGATCGTTAATGAAAAAGGACAGGTCATCCCGATGCGGCCCACTAAGCGTTGTGCCTCGGCGAATCTCCTGCTCTTTCATTTGTGATAATTTTATCATAAATTGGTCCATTAAGACAGCTTCATCTTCCTCAGCGGCTTCGCTGAAGGAAGGAAGGTAGGCCAGACGCAGGACTTCTCCGCCTCCGGTGATGCCCTGATGAATCGTTTCAGCCCACTTTTGCAGTTTCTTTATGAATTGTTTCCTTTTTTTGACGATTTTAACACCATGCTCCACCAGTTGTTCATTCCACACCTCAAGCATGGTCTGGGCTGAAGCGTTCTGCCCCCATAATTGCTTGAGCAGATTATTACGCTGGACGAGCACTTTTTGATATTGCTGCAGATGATACAGGTAGCCTGGAGCCACCTGTCCAATCTCCATGTCAAGAAACCGGCGGCGGACCCCCGGTGTGCCTTTGACAATCTCAAGATCTTCCGGTGCAAACATCACCACATTAAGCGCTCCGACAAAATCACTCAGCTTGCGCTGTTCCAGTCCGTTGATCTTTGCTTTTTTGCCTTGTTGCGACAAAGATAGCTCGAGCTTGACCGATCCGTACTTTTTGTCGACCTCTGCTGCAAGCCTGGCACGTTCTTCACCGAAACGAATCAGTTCCTTGTCGCGGGATGTACGGTGGCTCTTGGTGAGTGCAAGCACAAAAATGGCTTCTGCAAGATTGGTCTTGCCTTGGGCATTTTGCCCGATCAAAAGATTCACAGGACCAAATGAATCTAGTCTCAGATGTTCATAATTGCGGAATTGCTGCAGATCTATGCTGTTCACAAACACGCGGTAACCTCCCTTTTATCCCGTCCGTCAGGAGGCAGCAGGATCTAACTGGTCTTCTTATTGTGCGACAACTTCGAACGAACCTTCTCCGTCCACCTCAACGATATCCCCAGGGTATAACTTTCGCCCCCGGCGTTCCTCAGGCTCTTTATTCACACGTACGAGTCCGTCCTGAAGCAGTGCTTTGGCCATACCTCCGGTTGGGATGCAATCGGCCAGTTTCAAAAATTGGTCAAGCTTAATATATTCCGTACGAATCGCTACTTGGTTCACTATGATCTTCCTCTCGTTAGTTGGTCGTCCGGTAAGGCAATATGACGTACAAGCTGTGACTGTCGTCCAGCGGTTTCAGGATGATGGGGCTCATGACACCAGTGAAAGCGATCATCAGCTGTTCACTCTCCACCACTTTCAGCACATCCAGCATATATTTGGAGTTGAACGAGATTTTCAGCGGTTCGCCGTTAAAGTCGGCAGGTTCGATTTCTTCTCTTACTTTCCCCAGCTCGGAAGAGCTCGATGAAATTTCGATCGATCCAGAATCCATCGTTTGCATCCGCACAATGTTTGTTTTTTCTTCACGCGACAGCAAATAAGCCCGATCAATGGATTCACTTAATTTTTTTGTATCCAAAACGAGTTCTGTTTTGTACGAAGTCGGAATAATTCTAGAAGTATCCGGATAAGTTCCGTCCAAAATGCGCGAATAGAACAGAACACGGTCGATTTTGAACAAAACCTGATTGTCAGCGACAACGATATCCACAAGTGTATTTTGATCCGGCACGATTTTGCTGAGTTCGTTCAGCGTTTTACCTGAGATCACCACATTGTTGAATCTCACACCTTCTGCATTATCCAGCATTGCTGAACGAGTAGCAAGACGATGACGGTCAGTTGCCACAAATTTCAGTTCATTGTCACCCAAACTCCAGAGTACACCTGTCAAAATCGGCGTAGTTTCATGTGTGGAAATGGAGAACACGGTTTGTTTAATCATATTTTTGAGCAAATCTCCTGGAATGGAGACGGTTTGGTTCTCTTCGATGCTTGGCAATACTGGGAATTCTTCTGGATCAAGACCAACCAGTTGAATTTCGGTAGCTCCTGCGGAGATAAAGGTGTTGAAGTTCTCTTTTACCTCCATGTGCACTTCTTGGGAAGGCAGCTTTTTGATGATCTCGACAAAAAACTTGGCTGGCAGTACAACACTACCAGGTTGTTCCACCTGAACAACACTTTTATCACCATCTTCAAGCGGGATGAAGGATTGAATTGAAATATCGGTGTCGCTTGCTGTCAACGTCACACCTTGATGATTAACGTCGAATTTGATACCGCTCAGAATTGGGATCGTCGTACGGCTTGAGATGGCTTTGGATACTTGCTGGATGGATTCGTTCAAGTAGCTTTTCATTATGCTGATTTTCATGGTTTCACTCCTAGCGGGTTTTTTGGGTGTAGAGGTGTTGAAATGTGGTTTTCAAAAGGCCGGAGGCCGAGCTTCGAAATCGCTTATTTGGAGATGATATCTTTTAGATCTTTATAGTAATAATAGTAATAGGGGCACTGAATATGTGGATAAGTGGGTATAAACCCATAAGCCCAAGCCTATCCACATGTGTATACGTTGTGCACAGGCTTGGGACTTATTCAGGTTGGATTCTTAATTTTTTCGGTTAAGTTGTTGATAACTTTATAGAGATCCTGATCGACTTTAATCGCCTGGGAGATCTTTTCGTGCGCATGGATGACGGTGGTATGATCTCGCCCTCCAAATGCTTCACCGATTTTGGGCAGAGAAAAGTCTGTAAGTTCACGAGAGAGATACATAGCAATCTGTCTTGGGAACGCAACGGCCTTGGTCCGTTTCCGTGCTTTGAAATCTTCAAGCTTAAGGCTGTAATACTCGCCGACCTTTTGTTGGATGTCGTGAATAGTGATCATTTTCGGACGACTGGAAGGAATAATATCCTTCAGTGCTTCAGCTGCTAGATGAGTGGTTACATCTTGATTAGTCAGCGAAGAATAGGCAACAACCCGAATCAGGGCCCCTTCCAGTTCACGAATATTGGTATCAATCTGGTTGGCGATGTACATCATCGCCTCATTCGGAATATCCAGGTTTTCCGCACGAGCTTTTTTACGCAAAATAGCAATCCGTGTCTCCAGATCAGGAGGCTGGATATCCGTAATTAACCCCCATTCAAAACGGGAACGAAGCCGTTCTTCCAGGGTCGGAATTTCCTTCGGCGGTCTGTCGCTGGAGATGATGATCTGTTTCCGTTCCTCATGCAGCGCATTAAACGTATGGAAAAATTCCTCTTGCGTCGATTCTTTTCCAGCCAAGAACTGAATATCATCAATGAGCAGAATATCGACACTACGGTATTTGTTACGGAAACTCTCCCCGCGATTATCACGGATCGAGTTAATGAATTCGTTCGTGAATTTCTCAGATGACAAATAAACAACTTTGCTGCCCGGATCATGCTCCAGGACGTAATGTCCGATCGCATGCATCAAGTGAGTTTTGCCGAGACCTACCCCTCCATAAAGAAACAGAGGATTGTATGCTTTGGCGGGCGCTTCAGCGACCGCCAGCGATGCGGCGTGGGCAAAACGGTTACCCGGCCCAATGACAAATGTATCGAATGTATATTTCGGATTGAGCATGCTGAGTACCGCTTCTTCCTGAACAACTGTAGGCGTTGGCGCTGGCAGTTGAGGGTCCGGTTCAGCAGGCTTGTTCTCCTCGATGACAAATTTCACATCGACCTGTTTGCCAAGCAGCTCATATACCGTCGATCCGACCAGTTTGGTGTAACGGCTCTCCAGCCATTCGACGGCAAACGTGGTTGGTGCGGATATGACGATCGAACGATCATTCAGCTTGGTAGCTTTGGTTGCTTTGAACCAAGTGTCAAAGCTGGGTTTGCTGAGCTTGTTTTGTATGATTGATAAAATTTGCTGCCATAAATCAGAAGTATGGCTGTCCACAGACTGTCACTCCTTTTACATGTTCCAAGTGTGGCTTAAGCCATGATGCAGTGTCGAAATACGAGATATATTGTTGAATTTATCCCCAAACCCCCGCAGGTCGAAAACAAAAAAAGAATGAACAACGGAAAATTGTTCACAACTTTATCCACAGGCTGTTGATAATATTATGGGTCAGATCACATATTCACATCCAAAAGTAATACAATCATAGCAAAAGAAGCCCGGCATTTCAATGTATCACGTGATTTTATCCACAAATTCAATAACTTGTGTATAATTTTTAATCACAACACAATATATTGTTTATAAATTGTTTAACTTTCGACAAGATGACCCAAAAACCCAAATTATTTTATACACAGGTTATTCGTCAAATGATGCTGAATTGTGTGTAAAAGTATTCTCAGTTTGTGAATAACCTCTCTGTGGATAACCGTAAAGTGAAAATTGCCGTTTTGGGGATTTACAGGAGAGTAACTCTTCATGCCCGTTTTCCTTTTTCGAAGAAAGGAATTGGAGAAACGACGAAATGAAAGACATGGGAGATCAAGGAGAGGCCTGTTGAACGGAAGGAGCGTTTACTGATTTGTATGAACTGAACTTAGAATTTATTCCTAAAAGAGGTAGGCTGGCTATGCGAACAAATATTGGAGATGGATGCGACTCCAATGCAGCAGATTTGTTTATGCCAAAAAGAGGTTGTTCCTTAAGACCGGAATGGTGGTCTAAGAGAACAACCTCTTTTTGGTGGTTATAAAAGAATGTTTTACTTGATATGAGCGGAAAATTTACGTTGGAATTCCGCGATGTCTGCATATTCTTCTTCCAATTTTCGCGAAATGCGAATAAAGATGGGGAGCAGCTCCTGATAGATCGATGCATGTTCTTTGATAGGGGTATGCTTGTGTGTTGTACCTACCATAGATGAAACGGCATGAAGCGACTGAATTCGCCCTGTAGCATAAAGACCGAGCACGACGGCCCCCAGACAGGAACTTTCGAAGCTCTCGGGCACAATGACTTCCTGGTTGAATATATCGGACATCATCTGACGCCAGAGTGGGGAACGAGCGAAACCACCCGTTGCCTGAATGGAGGTAGGTTGTCCGATCTGTTCTTCCATGGCCAGCAGTACCGTATATAGGTTGAAAATAACCCCTTCCAAAACGGAACGGATCATATGCTCTTTCTGGTGATGAAGGGTCAAACCAAAGAAGGAACCTCGGGCGTCCGGATTCCATAAAGGGGCGCGTTCCCCTGAAAGGTACGGATGGAATAGAAGCCCTTCCGAACCGGGGCTGACGCGTTCAGCAATCTTGGTGAGTACATCATAGGAATTGATGCCGAGCCGTTTGGCTGTTTCCACTTCGGAGGCAGCGAATTCGTCCCTTACCCAGCGGAAAAGCATGCCACCGTTATTCACAGGTCCGCCGATAACCCAAAGATTCTCGGTGAGGGCATAACAGAAGGTTCTACCTTTTGGATCGGTAACAGGACGGTCAACGACGGTGCGAATGGCACCGCTGGTGCCGATCGTTGCTGCAACAACGCCAGGCTCAATGGCGTTTACACCCAGATTGGACAATACCCCGTCACTTGCACCGATCACGAAGGGAGTAGAGGGGGAGAGAGCCATTTTTTCAGCCCATGTACGATCCATTCCCTCTATAGTATGTGTGGTCGGTACGAGCTGCGATAGATGGTCAGGTGTAATGCCTGCAACCTCAAGTGCTTCGGCATCCCAATCCAGTTGTTCCAGATTGAGCAGACCGGTACAGGATGCGATGGAGTGATCCACGACATATTGACCGAACAGACGAAAGAACAAATATTCTTTGATAGAGATAAATTTGGCGGTACGTTGAAAAAGTTCAGGTTCATCATGGCGCAGCCACATTAATTTGGTCAGTGGCGACATTGGGTGGATCGGTGTACCTGTTCGCAAATAGATACGATGTCCCAGTCCATTCTCTTGCAGTCTGGCAGCCCAGGCAGCACTCCGGTTGTCAGCCCAAGTGATGCAGCGGGTGAGAGGGATCCCATCTTGTCCCATCGCAATGACACTGTGCATGGCAGAGCTGCAGGACACGAACATAATTTGTTCCGCAGCTACGCCGCTTTGATCCATCACCCCGCGTACGGAGCGAAGGGCAGCTTGCACAATTTGTTCTGGATCCTGCTCAGCGACATCCGGAGCTGGGGTGAATAAAGGATATTCCTGAGTTGATGTGCTTACAACTTCACCCTGTTCCGTAAATAGTACGGATTTGGTACTGGTTGTACCGATATCCATACCAATCATATAGTTGTTCATTTTACATAAACCTTCTTTCTTTTAAACCCGCAAAATTAAAACTCTAATTATTTGAATTTATTTTCTTCTTCTATATAGATATTCAATTTATACGACTGTACTCAGCAGCAAAATAAAGATCAATCCCACGACAGATAGTAGTGTTTCCATAACGGTCCACGTCTTCAGGGTCTGCGAGACGCTCATATTGAAGAATTCTTTGATCATCCAGAAGCCTGCGTCGTTCACGTGGGAAAGCACAAGTGAACCTGCACCGGTAGCGAGTACAACCAGCTCAATATTGGCACCTGGCGTTAGTGCAAGAACCGGAGCTACAATACCAGCTGCTGTCGTCATGGCCACAGTCGCTGAACCGGTAGCAACCCGAATGAGTGCAGCTACAAGCCAGGCGAACAGGATCACGTTAATGTTGGCATGTGTAGCGACCTCAGCAATGGCATTACCTACGCCACTATTGATCAACACCTGTTTGAACGCACCGCCTCCACCAATAATGAGAATGATGGTCGCCGTAGGCGCCAGACATTCACTGGTGAAGCGGGAGATGTCATGTTTGTTGAACCCTCGTGAGAATCCGAGTGAAAAGAGGGCGAACACGACGGAGATCAGCAGGGCTATAATTTCATGGCCAATAAATTCACAGAAAACAGTAAATCCGCTTGTGGCGTCCGGGTCTACGATATTGGCGATGGAGCCAATAAGCATCAAAATGACCGGCAGCAAGATGGTAAACAGGGTTATTCCGAAACCTGGCAAGTTGTTACTTTTTTTCGTAGCGAATTGTTCAGCCAGCTCTGCAGGCGGTTCGGTATGTATTCTTTTACCGATAAATTTACCAAACAGAGGTCCAGCGATAATAGCAGTAGGGATACCTACAATAAGGGAGTACAAGATCGTTTTACCCAAATCGGCGCTGAACGCTTCGATGGCAATCATGGGAGCCGGGTGAGGTGGAACCAGACCATGTACAGTAGAGAGACCTGCCAAAATCGGAATACCGATCTGCAGCAGTGACATATTGGTTTTACGTGCAACGGTGAAAATGATCGGAATCAGCAGAATAACGCCGACTTCGAAGAAAACAGGAATACCAACGATAAAACCAACAATCATCATCGCCCAGTGCACACGTTTTACACCGAAACGATCTACAAGTGTGGTAGCAATACGCTCGGCTCCGCCGGATTCAGCCATCATCTTACCAAGCATGGTACCAAGACCGATGACGATGGCAATCGTTCCGAGTGTGCCGCCAAGTCCTCCCGTAATGGAAGTAATTACGTCCGCGGGTTTCATGCCTGTAAATAAACCAAGCATTAATGCAGATATTAAAAGGGTAATGAAAGGATTCCATTTATATTTGGAGATCAACACGATCAGAAAGACAATCGCAATTAATGTCCAAACCAATAACGTTGCATTATGGGATAGCCCAAAAAGAGTGCTCATGAGGTATGCTCCTTTTTTTTCTGATATATAACGCTTACAACAGATCCATGATCAAGCGGAGGGAAGACACTATATGATTCATGAAGCGAGGGCGGCTTAATCCCTCTTAATATGCCCCAAAAAAATGAAACAAATCGCATTTTGTATACTTGTCGACAAGTTGGAGGGCAATCATTCACAACGGATATGATTGCGAACCCCTGCATAGATATTCCATAAAGTGACGAATGGAATTTCATTACATGTCATTAGGAATCAAAGCTTTCGTGCAGCGTCTTGCCTGAATCCTGGAAATACGTGCGGACTCCAGATTGAATGCGTGTTTTATCACCCGATTCAAGAGCCTCAATCAGCAAACGATGTTTACCAATTACAGCGCTTACTTTCTGTTCGCCCTGAATAAAGACCCTGCGGGTGGTGAGTAGCATAACCGTCATGACAACATAACGAATGCTCCTCCATAGATGTAAAATACGGGAATGCTGGGCGGCTTCGATAATAGTCTCGTGAAAAGTAAGATCCTGATATGCGAATTCAACCGCGTCTTGGTGGCGTCCAGCCAAGTCCATTTTGTCTATCACATTGCGTAGCTGGGTAATCAATTGATCTGGCACATCCCCCGCAAGCCGCTGCTGCACAAAACTTTCAATCAGGAAACGGACGTCGTACAATTCCTCGACATCTTTAATTTTCAATCCAATGACAACGACACCCATACGCTCTAGCCGAATGAGCCCTTCATTCGACAATGTTCTTAACGCTTCACGTACAGGTGATCGACTGCTGTCAAAATCAGCGGCAATCCGATTTTCTGACAAAATTTCGCCAGGACGAAGAGTTCCGCTAATGATCCGTAGTCTTAATTCGCAGGCAATTGCTTCCCCGCGGGAAGCTCCCTGAAGCCAGGATGAAGGAAACAGCATAATGGCTAACGCTCCTATTATAAGTAATCAGTTCAATACTGATCATAGCACAACTATTTTGCTGATTGAGCGTTTTACACCAATCCTTATAACGAGAATAAATGGCAGTATGCTCTGTGCGCGTGTTGAATTTAGGAACGTCATACTGCTTCAAATGGATTTTTCAAAGAGCTAGAGGAATAATTGTCTTCCTTTAAATGAGTCTGGATCTGTACTGTGCTTCCCATAAGTATACTTGTATACAAGATTTGATTTTTTTATCCTACACCTTTCTCGAAAACTTGTAAACCATAAGAATAAAGCGGATACATTAAATTTAAAGTATGTCATTTCAAAAGCCAAAATATATTGGTCATCTAATGGATTGCTGCTCCACTGAAGTTCTTCAGAAACGTATGAATATTAACCGAAAGCAGAGCCAATGAAACAGTCTGTCATCGATAAATATTCCTTATCCACATGTGAATAACTTGAAATGGTAATTAAAGATAGAATTAAGGGGTTTGAGGGGTGTGGATAACCGTGAAAACTGATTTTTGGTGAATGAATTGGAACTTGGGGATAACTTTTGGAGCTTCTAAATGATGCTTTAAGAAGGTTGTAAACAGGAGTACGAATCCATGGCCGTTTAGGTAGGGTGGAATAGGCATTAGAAGGAGGAAGGAGGCAAGAGGCTCGCAGTTGACTTTTCCAGGTGTTCATGGTTAAATATATAAAGGTGTTTTCTGTGAAGATGAAAGTGATTCATCACATAAGTATTTCCTTGTGAGGAGGTGCAATACATTGAGACCTACATTCAAACCGAACGTTAGCAAACGTAAAAAAGTTCATGGTTTCCGGAAAAGAATGAGCACGAGCAACGGACGTAAAGTTCTGGCTGCACGTCGCCTTAAAGGCCGTAAAGTCCTGAGTGCTTAATGCACTGTGAAGACCACCGAGGTGGTCTTTTTTTTCTTAAATAGGTCATTTCAGACTGGATGCTGGTATAGATCAGGTCTGAATTGGCTGCGCAAAAGCATGAGTACACATTTATGTTCAATGAATGAGATGTCCGTTTTTTCGAAAACGTTCCTTATATAATGAAGTTGCCGCCAAGACGGTTTATCGTTATTCAAGAAAGCCTATACTAAATCAGTAATAAGGCCTTCGTCAATAATGTTGGTGGAGAACAGCAAGGAGAAGCGCCGTGTATAAAAGACTGCGTTTACGAAACCGGGCGGACTTTAGCCGCGTATACCGGTATGGGAAATCGTTTGCCAATCATCAGTTTGTGGTGTATGGCTGTCGTCGTAAAGATACAGAACAATTCCGAGTAGGTGTATCCTGTAGCAAGAAAATCGGAAACGCTGTCGTACGCAACCGGATGAGACGCATGATTAAGGAAATTGTACGCCATCATGAGAAAGAGATTGTCACGCAGATGGATCTGATCTTTATCGTCAGAAAAGGTGCATTGGACATGTCCTATAAGGATATGGAAAAAAGCCTGCTGCATGCGATGCGCAAGGGCTCTCTTTTGAAGTCGGGCAAGCGGTAAGCTTCGGTTTATTTGTCCTCCTAATTATGGTATGATTTACGGTGGAATGGAATGGTTAAGAGAGGGGTTATGAAGTGTCGCGATTGAAGACATCAAAGGGGAAGTGGATTCTCCTCATTGCAGTCATTGCAATGGTCACCGTACTAGCCGGGTGTACTCCGCAAGGTGCGGGGGTTACTACGGAAGATCTAAGAAACGGCTCATTCTGGCAAAGCAATGTTATTTATTGGTTCTCACTGGCGCTCGATACATTCGCCAACTGGTTTAACGGTGAATATGGACTGGCCGTCCTTGTGATGGTGTTAATTGTACGGACGTTAATCTTGCCGCTGACAATGAAGCAGGTTCGCAGCTCCAAGGCGATGCAGGCTATTCAGCCGCAGTTGAAAGAAATTCAAGCCAAGTATAAAGATACACCTGAGAAAGTTCAGCAAGAAACAATGAAGTTGTTTCAGGAGAACAAAGTTAATCCGATGGCGGGTTGTTTACCACTTCTGATTCAGATGCCGATTTACATCGCACTTTATAACTCAATTTACGGAAACTCGAGTCTGAGAACGCATGATTTCTTGTGGCTTCAACTCGGATCGCCGGATCACCTGTTTATTTTGCCAGTGCTGGCTGCCATTACAACATTCGTGCAAACGTGGATGATGATGCGCATGAATCCTGCACAGCAAGTTGGACCGATGCAGTTCATGCTGTGGGTTTATCCGATACTGATCTTCGTAATGTCTTATCAGTTCCCGGCTGCATTGCCACTGTACTGGTTCTACAGTAACATCTACACGATCGTGCAAAACTATTTCCTTTACCGGAATAATGATAAAGTCGTGGCTGAGGTCAACGTGAAGCAGACCAGCTCTTCCAAAAATGGAAATGGAGCTAAACGCAAAAACGGTGGCAAGGCAACTGTCTCTGGAAAAGGTTCGAAAGGGGCCAAAAAATCGAAATGACCAAAGTCATTGCGTCAGGAAAAACCGTTGAAGATGCTGTAAACCAAGGATTGGCTGAGCTTGGCGTGAGCCGGGACAAGGTCGAGATACAAGTGTTAGAGCAGCCGTCAAAAGGATTCCTGGGTTTGATCGGGGTTAAGGCCGCTAAAGTGGAAGTGAAACTTCTGCCTGTGCCCGAACCTGTTCCACAGCCGATCAAACCGGCTACACATATACCTCAAGATGAAGCAACACTTGAGGGTGTGGGTGCTAAAAATCCCTATGAGGAAGCGGCTGCTTTCCTAAAAGAAGTGGCAGCAGGTATGGGACTGGATGTTGAAGTGCATATCAAAAAACAGCGTGACGGACATATCTTCAATATTGCCGGTGAAGACTTGGGCATGATTATTGGTAGACGTGGACAGACGCTGGATGCCCTTCAATATTTAACGAACATTGTAGCAAATCGTTATTCGGAAAGCTTCGTTCGCATCGTACTCGATGCAGAGAATTTCCGTCAACGTCGACGCAAGACGCTGGAGGATCTGGCTGAACGTTTGGCTGGACAGGCCATTCGCACTGGCAAGGAAGTTGTGCTAGAGCCAATGCCCCCACTCGAACGCAAAGTCATTCATGCGAAATTGCAAAATCACTCTCAGATTAAGACATACAGCAAGGGCGAGGAGCCCAATCGGCGCGTAGTCATTACGACGAAATAACACGAAATTGAAGACGCAATGGCTTCCTGCCCGGTGCAGAAGCCATTGCTTTTTTCGTACAGAAGTATTTTTCCAAAACTATAGAGCGACTTCAATAAAGCCATATCAAGATATGAATGATGCGGTAAGAAGCGTTGTGCAACTGAACTATATATTGAAATTAATATAGCGTCCCGAGGGGCGCAATTTTAAAATAGAGCAAGGAGAGATAACGATGATTAGTGATACGATTACAGCGATATCAACAGCGGTCGGAGAAGCGGGTATCGCTGTAATCCGGGTGAGCGGCCCGGATGCGGTGTCGGAGACGGAGAAGATTTTTCGCAGCAAAACCCCACTAACACAGGCAGCATCCCACACGGTTCATTACGGTCATATTATAGATCCGGGGACTGGCGAGAAGATCGAGGAAGTATTGGTTACGGTGATGCGTGCGCCACGTTCCTTCACTACAGAAGATGTTGTGGAGATTAGCGCCCATGGCGGAGTGGTTTCGGTCAAGCGTGTAATGGATCTGTTGTTGCAGCTCGATATTCGTCTCGCTGAACCCGGTGAGTTCACAAAGCGTGCTTTTCTCAATGGACGGATTGATCTGTCCCAGGCGGAAGGGGTCATGGATCTCATTCGTTCCAAATCCGATCGGGCTTTCTCGGTTGCACTCAAACAAGTGGAGGGCAAATTGTCGTCCAAGCTGCGCGAGCTAAGATACACGTTGGTGGAGACGCTTGCTCACATCGAAGTAAATATCGATTATCCTGAGCATGATGTAGAATCACTAACCTCTGAATTTATTAAAGAAAAATCCAGTCGGGTGATGACTGAAATCGATAAATTGCTGGTAACAGCAGAGCAAGGAAAGATACTGCGTGAAGGAATCACAACAGCTATCGTAGGCCGGCCAAACGTAGGGAAGTCTTCATTACTCAATACGTTGGCCCAGGACAACCGGGCAATTGTAACGGACATTCCAGGTACAACGCGTGACGTCATTGAGGAGTTTGTTACGATTAACAATATACCGCTCAAACTGCTCGATACGGCAGGTATTCGGGAAACGATGGATGTCGTGGAAAGAATCGGGGTGGAGCGTTCTCGCTCTGCTGTAAATGAGGCGGATCTGTTATTGATGGTTATCAATGCTGCCGAGCCGCTGCATCAGGACGAGATTGAATTATTGGAACAAATCCGCGGTAGACAATCAATTATTATTATGAATAAAATGGACTTAGCGCCGCAGGCGGACCGCGAAGTGCTGCTTCGTTACATCCCTGAGGAACGGCTTGTTCCGATGTCGGTGAAAGATGATTTGGGCGTGGACCGATTGGAAGATGCCATCTCGACGTTGTTCTTCAGTGGCAAGCTGGAGTCGGCCGATCTGACGTATGTCAGCAATGTGCGTCATATTGCTTTGCTCAAAAAAGCGAAGCAGTCACTCATTGATGCCTATGAAGCGGCAGAGCAGCTGATTCCTATTGATATGATCCAGATTGATGTTCGTCTGGCATGGGAGCAACTGGGTGAGATTGTGGGCGATACAGCACATGATGCATTGATTGATCAAATTTTCTCTCAATTCTGCCTCGGAAAATAACACCTGACAAACATACCGGCTCTGAAAAGTAGTATGATAATAAAGTCCATCTGTGGGTGGTCAAAGAATCCGCGAATATGTCTGAAGTACCTATAGACTTGATGGCTTAATATAGATCGAAATGCATTCCGTAGAGTGCGGAGCGTGTTTCATCATGATTTTTACAGAAAATAGATCGTTTGCATGAATTTAGGCGTGCGGCGGCAAAAAGGAGGTAAACTGGAATGGCTTTTGATGGCGGAAGTTATGATGTAATCGTCGTAGGGGCAGGACATGCTGGTGTGGAATCGGCACTGGCTGCAGCCCGTATGGGTTCGAAAACACTGATGATTACAATCAATCTGGATATGGTGGCCTTCATGCCTTGTAACCCATCTATTGGGGGGCCGGCAAAAGGGCATGTGGTACGTGAGATTGATGCACTTGGTGGAGAGATGGGACGGAACATCGATAAGACCTTTATTCAGATGCGAATGCTCAACACAGGTAAAGGTCCTGCTGTCCACGCACTTCGTGCTCAGGCGGATAAATTCTCTTACCAACATACGATGAAAGAAACGATGGAGAATGAACGCAACCTGACGATGCGCCAAGGCATGGTTGATCGCCTGCTCGTTGAAGACGGACAGTGCGTAGGTGTGGTTACTCAGACGGGTACAGAGTATCGGGCCAAAGCCGTTGTATTGACAACAGGTACGTATCTGCGCGGTAAAGTAATTATGGGTGAGTTGATGTACGAGAGTGGTCCGAATAATCAGCAGCCTTCCCTTAAGTTATCCGAACATCTGCGTGAGCTTGGTTTCGACCTGGTTCGTTTTAAAACAGGTACACCGCCTCGTGTGCATAAGGATACGATTGATTTTAGTAAAACGGAAATTCAGCCGGGTGATGACAAGCCGAAGTTCTTTTCTTATGAAACGGAATCTTCCGATAATGAGCAGCTGCCTTGCTGGTTGACGTATACGTCTGTGGAGACACACCAGATTATTAACGATAATCTCCACCGTGCGCCTATGTTCTCAGGTGTTATTGAAGGTACCGGACCGCGTTATTGCCCATCGATCGAGGATAAAATTGTGCGTTTCAGCGACAAGCCGAAGCATCAGATTTTCCTGGAACCAGAAGGCAAAAACACATCCGAATACTATGTACAAGGTCTGTCTACCAGTCTGCCAGAGGATGTTCAATTGGCAGTGCTTCGTTCCATCCCGGGTATGGAAAAAGTAGAAATGATGCGTAACGGCTACGCTATTGAATATGATGCGATGGTGCCAACACAGCTGTGGCCTTCACTTGAAACGAAACGTCTGCCAGGTCTGTTTACAGCAGGGCAGATTAATGGTACCTCCGGATATGAAGAAGCGGCAGGACAAGGCGTGATGGCCGGTATCAACGCTGCACGTAAAGTACAGGATAAAGAGCCTGTCGTACTGGATCGCTCCCAAGGGTACATTGGTGTACTGATTGATGATCTCGTAACAAAAGGTACGAATGAACCTTATCGTCTGCTGACTTCCCGTGCAGAATACCGTTTGTTGCTTCGTCATGATAATGCCGATATGCGTTTGACGGAAATGGGCCACGATATTGGGTTGATTCCTGATGAGCGTTACGCTAAATTCCTGGACAAAAAGGCAAAAGTTGAACAGGAAGTGGCTCGTCTGAAGGCAGCTAAAGTTCGCCCTGTCGAAGTAAATTCGAAGCTGGAAGAGATCGGTTCCACACCGATTCAGGATGGCAGCACACTTCTTACATTGATGCGCCGCCCAGAGATCGGGTATGACTGGATTGAGCAGATCTCACCTTCTGAGGTGGAACTGACTGCTGACATGAAAGAGCAAGTTGAAATTCAAATTAAATATGCGGGTTATATTGAGAAACAATTGATCCACGTGGAACGTTTGCAAAAAATGGAGAAGAAAAAAATTCCGGACACGATTATATATGACGAAATTCATGGCCTTGCGATGGAAGCAAAGCAGAAGCTCGCTAAGATTCGTCCAATCTCTATAGGACAGGCGTCCCGTATTGCCGGGGTTACTCCTGCGGATATCTCCATTCTGCTGGTTTACCTGGAGCATTATAACCGTGTAACCGCAGCAAGGGGACAATAATGGACGATATTCAACAGCAGCTACAACGGCGCCTGAAGAAACATGGACTGGAGCTAGATGAACGCCAGTTGGAGCAATTCGAATTGTATTTTCAGGAGCTGGTAGCCTGGAACGAAAAGATGAATTTAACCGGGATTACCGAACGTGAACAAGTATATACAAAGCATTTCTATGATTCGGTATCGCTAGCGTTTTATACAGATATGTCTAAGGTAAACAAACTCGCAGATATTGGTTCAGGGGCAGGATTCCCAGGACTACCTCTTAAAATTTGTTTTCCGCATATTAAGCTGACGATCATTGACTCGCTAAATAAACGTATTGGCTTTCTGCAGCATCTTGTAGATACGCTCGGCTTGACCGATGTAGAATTGATTCATGGTCGTGCGGAGGAACTTGGACGCAAAGAAGGATATCGTGACAGCTACGACCTCGTCACTGCGCGTGCAGTTGCTAAGCTAGCGGTGCTTAACGAATTCTGTCTGCCATTTGTTCGCAAAAGTGGATTATTCGCTGCAATGAAGGGCGGAGACCCACGCGAAGAAATGAAGGAAGCTGAATTCAGCTTTAACCAGCTGAAAGGACGTGTAAAAGCAGTTCATCCGTTCCAGCTGCCTGTTGAAGAATCGGCACGTCATATCATTCTGATTCAGAAGTTTGATAAGACACCATTTAAATATCCACGTAAACCAGGAACACCACTAAAAACACCTTTGGTATAATTCTTGGCACAACATCGTATGTATTAAAATGGTAAGAAGATCATTCTTCGTTTATTTAATGAAGAACTTTGAATAAGATTAAAGAGGATGTTTCACGTGAAACATCCTCTTTTTGTTTTTTGATTTTTTATATAGGTATAGATAGCATCTATATTCCGATTACATAGAGCAGAGAAAAATGAAATCGATAATATTTATTTTGGCATAGAAGTTTTCTTGATGAATACCTATTTTCTTGTTCAAGCTATACTCGAATGAATGGTGCACTGCCCTCGGGGTAAAGGGAGAGTAATGGAATAGAAGACACGCAAGGAAGAGGTTTTTCTGCCACCAAGGCTATCTTGGAGAAATCCATTTTTACCTGGCATTAAACGAGTACACAACGTAGCTACTATGAGCAGGTCCTTTCTACAGAGTTCCTCCATATCTTATTATGTACAAGCAGTCGTATCGCTAATGTTCATGAAGAAAAAGCAGGAAAAATAGAAGAGTTTAAAGAATAGGTAAACATAGGATTATGGAAGAAAAGATGATAGAATAGAAGTATCCGGTCCTGGATTACAGAGATCATAGATTATATGTATAGATAGATTTTTGAGCATTATTGTATAGGTTACAGAAATCGTCATGGAAGGCAAAACTTATTCAAAGAACGACAGTATTTGGAAGGGTCGCATATTGAATAAGAAGCACCTGCAACTCTGCGGGAGCTATTACGAAACTAGGTGGTAATATACGGAATGAAAGAACAATTTTCGAAGTTGTTTGGTTTGGCGGAGCGCAATAACGGAGATGAGATTAAACAAATTCCGGTCAATGAAATTGTGAGCAGCCCATATCAACCCCGTACTATTTTTGATGATGATAAAATTGATGAGTTGTTGCAGACGATCAAGACACATGGAGTAATACAACCGATTGTCGTCCGCGTACGAAATGGATCATATGAGATTATCGCCGGGGAACGTCGCTGGCGTGCAGTTCGAAAACTTGGTTTGGATCATATCCCGGCCATTGTACGTGAATTTAACGATTCTCAGGCAGCGTCCATCGCATTGATCGAGAACCTGCAGCGTGAGGGACTCACTTCCATTGAAGAGGCTGTTGCTTATCAGAAATTGATTGACCTGCACCAACTTACACAGGAAAGTCTTGCGCAGCGATTAGGCAAAAGCCAGTCGACGATCGCCAACAAAATCCGGTTGTTACAGCTTCCGGAGGGCATTAAAACAGCGCTGATGGAACGTAAGATTTCGGAGCGTCATGCCAGAGCTTTGCTTTCTTTGGATACGGAAGAGTTGCAAATGAAATTGCTCGGCGAGATTATTGATAAAGAGTTGAATGTAAAACAAACGGAAGCACGGGTTGCTTTTTACAAGGAATCCTCGAAGATCAAAAAATCCAAACGTGTCTCATTCACGAAGGACGTTAGACTTGCACTTAATACGATTCGTCAATCCATTGATATGGTATCGGGCTCCGGTCTAGACATCAAAACCAAGGAAGCGGACCATGAGGACCATTACGAGATCGTTATCCATATCCCGAAACGCAAATAATTGAAGCTTAAGGCGGCAATGGGCCGCTTTTTCTGTCTATAAAGTTGAGAGTGGCATGAACAGCGTAGAATAGCACCATGAAGAAACGGTAGTTGATGTTTGTGTGGATGATAGCCACCTGCTTTTTGTTAACTGTAGCTCACAACCTACAAGAAAAGACTCCTATTTTATTTGAGGTGAAGTAATTGTCTAAGATTATGGCCGTAGCAAATCAAAAGGGCGGTGTGGGGAAAACGACGACATCTGTTAACTTGGGTGCAGGATTGGCTTCGCTCGGGAAAAGGGTGCTGCTTGTCGATATTGACCCCCAGGGGAATACAACCAGCGGAGTCGGGATCAACAAAGCAGATGTGGCCAATTGTATATATGATGTCATCATTAATGAAGTTCCCCCTCAGGAAGCGATTGTGGAAACTCAGATTGAAGGCCTTCATATCATACCTGCAACGATTCAGCTTGCCGGAGCCGAGATTGAACTGGTATCGACGATATCACGTGAAGTCCGCCTGAAAAAATCACTCGCCATGGTGAAAAAAAACTATGATTACATACTGATCGATTGTCCACCTTCCCTAGGCATGTTAACGATCAATTCGTTGACAGCTTCCGATTCGGTGATCATTCCGATTCAGTGTGAGTATTATGCGCTCGAAGGGTTGAGCCAATTGCTCAACACGGTTCGTTTGGTGCAGAAACATCTGAATACATCCCTGCAAATTGAAGGGGTATTGCTGACGATGTTTGACGCTCGTACGAATCTGGGCATTCAAGTGATTGAAGAAGTGAAGAAGTATTTTCAACAAAAGGTGTATCAGACCATTATTCCGCGCAATGTGCGGCTTAGTGAGGCACCTTCTCATGGTCAGTCTATCATTACGTATGATCCTCGATCCCGAGGGGCTGAAGTTTATTTAGAGCTCGCAAAGGAAGTGATTTCTTATGAGTAAGCGGCTTGGAAAAGGTCTTGATGCCCTCATTCCTTCGCTTTCAATTAATGACGATGATAAAGTCGTAGAAATCCCGATTAGTCAACTGCGGGCAAACCCTTACCAACCTCGTAAAGTATTTGATGAGGATGCAATACATGAACTCGCTGAATCAATTCGTCAACATGGTGTTATACAACCTATTATTGTACGTCCTGTTTTAAGAGGTTATGAGATCATTGCTGGTGAACGGCGTTTCAGAGCTTCCCAATATTGCGGTAATGCCACTGTGCCTGCCGTAGTTCGTAATTTCAGTGATCAGCAGGTTATGGAGATTGCTTTGATTGAGAACCTGCAGCGGGAGAATCTGAATGCGATGGAGGTTGCAGTTGCTTATCAGGGGCTGATGGATCAATTCGGATTAACCCAAGAAGAACTCTCCTTAAAAGTGGGTAAATCACGTTCTCACATCGCTAACTTCCTGCGTCTGTTATCATTGCCGGAAGAAGTGAAGGATCATGTTTCACGTGGAACATTGTCAATGGGGCATGCACGTGCTATCGTCGGTGTTAAAGATGAAAGCCTTGTGAAGCAGCTGGCAAAACAAACCATTGATCAGCAATGGAGTGTACGTGAACTGGAAGAGGCTGTTCAACAATTGGATCGTTCCAAAACGGGTGAAGCGAAAGCAAAATCCAAGTTGAAGAAAAAAGATCCATTTATTGATACATTGGAAGAATCTTTACGTGAACGGTTCAAAACAACGGTGAAAATTAAGCATAACAAAGATAAAGGCAAAATTGAGCTCAACTACTACAGCAAACAAGATCTGGAGCGACTGTTGGAACTGTTGCAATAATAGTCATGATTCCATGATCGATGAACAACATGCGGGGCTTTTTCATGTGATGACATATCGCCTCTGTACCATGGAGAAACGATATGTCATTGTTTGTTTCTAGGGAATCTATCAAAACGAACGATCAATTAGGGACAGAGGTGGTCATGAGGTGGAGGGAGTTATCTATCTGGATCATGCAGCGACATCTTGGCCTAAGCCACCTGCTGTCGGGGAAGCCATGATGAAGGCTCTGGATGTGGCAGGGGCGAACCCAGGCAGAGGCAGTCATCGAATGGCTGTACAGGCGAGCCGAGTTTTATTTGGTGCTAGAAAAGCGATATCCACTCTTTTGGGTGTTCGTAATGCCAATGATATTGCTCTAGGTTCTAATACCACAGAAGCTTTGAATCTAGCTATTCAAGGGTGGTTAAGAGAAGGCGATCACGTCATTGCTACGATGGCTGAACATAATTCAGTAAGACGGCCCCTGGAGTACATGCGCAGATCTCGTAATGTAGAGGTTGATTATGTGCCTGTTAATGCAGCCGGGGAGATCGATCTGGTCCAATTCGCACGGTTGTTTCGTTCCAATACAAGATTGGTTGTCTGCACGCATAGTTCGAACCTGCTGGGGAGTATTCTACCCATTGGTGAAATTGCGCTGATGTGTCAAAAACATCAGGTGACTTTGCTTGTTGACGCTGCTCAAAGTGCAGGGATTATACCTGTGGATGTAAAGCAGCTTGGCATCGATATGCTTGCCTTTCCAGGGCATAAAGGGCTGCTGGGACCGCAGGGAACAGGTGGGCTGTATATCGCTCCTGAGCTGGATGTACAACCATTGCTTCACGGAGGGACAGGAAGCCAATCTGAGGCGATTGAGCAGCCGCTTGTTCGTCCTGATCGCTATGAGGCGGGTACGCCGAATACCGTGGGTATAGCAGGTCTGGCAGCCGGAGTGCAGCATGTGCTTGAACTGACGCCTGAATTCATATATAAACAGGAGTGGGATTTGACTCAGCATATGATGGATGGGTTATCATCAGTACAGGGGATTCGAATGCTTGGTCCTGAAATTGGACAGCCGCGTACCGGATTGTTATCCTTTACTGTTGAAGGATATGATTCGGCTCAACTCGCTTTTCAATTAGACCGGAATTATGGTATCGCTGTGCGTTCAGGTTTTCATTGCACACCTCTTGCCCATGAGTCGGCTGGCACAACGGCAAGTGGGGCTGTCAGAGCGAGCGTGGGGTATAGTACATCAAGAGAAGATGTCGATGCGTTGATCGAAGCAGTTATCGAATTAACTGCATCAAGATCTGTATGAATCAGCCCTAATAAAACATGAATTTCAATCGCTTGAACAAGCAAAAAGCAAAAGAGGCAAGAAGCCAAAACGAGTGATTAACCGTAGGGGTTATCTGGTGAATAATAAGGGTAAGCTTGAGGGTCACATTAGTGCGTTGGATGGCTTTACTTGGCTGAATGGATCGAAGATGTGGAGTACGTTTGAAGCTACAAACGTTAACCTGAACAAACCAACAGAGGGGTAGTTGCACTACATGGCTGAATTAAATGAGCTGATTCTGGAACAGCTGATATGGATTATTGGCGGCATGGCATTACTTTTGGTGATTTTGCTTATCATAAGTATTGCTCAAGGCGCAAAGCTACGGAAGTTTAAAGGGAAATATGAGGCCATGATGGCTGGCAGTGGAGTGGAAGATCTGGAGTCGCTGTTAATCAATCTGAAAATTCAGATGGACAGCATTGAGGATGAGCATACACTGCAAACGGATCAGTTACAGGCTGTCATGCAGAAGCTGACCCGCATCCAGGGTAAAGTGGGCGTGAAACGGTACAACGCTTATGGGGAGCTTGGCAGTGATCTGAGTTTCTCCATGGCGATGGTTAACGATAGCCAGGACGGTATGGTACTCACGGGTATCTATAATCGAGACGGTTCCTATGTATATGCTAAACCTCTTAAAGGGGGAGAGTCCACGTATACTCTTTCCCCTGAGGAAAAGGAAGCCATTACTCTGGCACAGCAAGCAGAGTAGAACGGGTATGCCATTCTCGAATGGCGGAGTATAGACTGCTGGATATAATCTCGGACATGCGCATGACGAGACTGAGGCGTGTGTTCTGCAAAACAAAGTATTCCATAAAGCCGCCGACGTTAACGATACCTGTAAGATGGATATCGCCGACCGGCGGTAATTCTTTATTTACACCCGCTCCTGGTTTGAGCGGTCCATTCACGACCTGGATACATCCAACACTCGAAGACTGTCCGAGACAGGCATCAATGCCGATCACATAAGGATTGTGATGTGTGTTGTGTATTTTGTGAAGGGTTTCCTGCAGGTTCATTGCATGTACGGGTTCATCCAATGTGCCATAGAGATGGAATAGAGGGCTGTCCCACTTGGCAAGCGACGAGCCGACGAGCGGGCCAAGGCAGTCCCCCGTAGAGCGATCTGTACCGATACAAACGACAACTACATTTTGCAAAGAATGGGCTTTATAGAGATGAAACATTAAACGATGAATGATGGCTGAGTGAATGCCTGGATCTGTGTGTGGGATTTTCAAACTGGCCATGTCTTGAGATGAGAAGGAATGCGAAATGGGATTCATAGGATCTATCCTTTCCCTTGGAATAGTAGTAACAGTATATGGAAGGATAGAACGTTTTATACTTCGTGGGGACAAGCTTTTTCAAAGGGATGAATGTATCGCGAAAGGAGCCGGACATGGACGAGTGGATAGATGATTGGATGCTGATTGCTTTTGATTCCACCCAGCAGGCGCTGCGGGCAGAAATGCTGCTGGAGTTTGCCGAGATTGAGATTGACTTATTTCCTACCCCAAAAGAGATCACAGCGGGCTGTGCTCTATGTATTCAGTTTCCAAAAGAAGATCTGGAGAGAGTGAAACAAATCATTCGTAACGAATTTGTGGAGATCCGTGGCCTCTATTTCAAAACCGCTGACAGCTATGATAACATACCCATGTAGAGGAGGTTTGATCTATGTTGCCATTTAAGTTTGCTTCAGTGGACAATGAGTCTCCGAAGAACGTCGTAAAAAGTGCTATAAGCTGGACAGACCGATTATGGGATAAAGTCGCCGATGCAGATATGTGGTTTAATATATTGTTCAGTTCGATCCGTATCGTTATTATTTTCATTATTACGCGTATTGTGATCAAGATTGTATCACGTATTATAGATCGCACGATGGCACGTAAGCAGGAAGGCAAGATTCGCGTCAACCCGCGGAGATTTATAACGGTTGGAGAGTTGATGAAAAATGCGACCTCCATAACATGTAATTTCATTATGATTCTGTTACTGTTATCTGAGATCAACGTGAAAGTCGGACCATTGTTAGCGAGTGCGGGAGTACTTGGACTGGCTATCGGTTTCGGTGCTCAGGGATTGGTGAAGGATGTTATTACCGGTTTCTTCATTATATTGGAGGATCAATTCGCAGTAGGCGATGTTATTCAAACAGGTTCCTATAAAGGAACGGTTGAGGTCATTGGCCTGAGAACGACCAAGCTGGTTAGCTGGCAGGGTGAGGTGCACATCATTCCAAATGGTACGATTGCAAGTGTAACTAATTACTCGATGTCGAATTCCCTTGCAGTTGTGGATATTCCGATGAAGGGTGAACAGACCCTGGACGAGTCAGTGCACTTGGTGAAACGAGCTTTGACTGGGATTGAGGATCGAGATCTGAACATCGTTAAAGTACCTGACGTGCTTGGTATCCAGTCGATGTCTACCTCGGAATATGTGGTTCGCATTGTTGCTGAGTGCCTGCCGAACTCCAGAGCATCTGTAGAGCGTCAAATTCAGAGTGATGTAAAGAAAACACTGGAGTATCATGAGATGAGCAATCAAGCAGCATTAGAGCAAGCAGCAGCTCAGGAGAAGGATGAGGGGGATGGCATAGGTGGAGCGTAAAAGTTTCCAGCTTGGGGACATTGTACAGATGAAGAAGCAGCATCCATGTGGCAGCAATGAGATGGAGATTATACGGATGGGCATGGATATTCGCATCAAGTGTGTAGGATGTAAACACAGCGTTTTAATTCCCAGAGCGAAATTCGAGAAAAACATGAAAAAGGTACTCCGTTCAACAGAGGATTCGGCTGAATACTAATGAAATAATGCGGTTAATGTTTACTCTTTTCGCACTCCATAATAACGTTTACATGCGGGCATAGCTCAGGTATTGCGTTCTGTAAATGATCATGCTATAATCATTATTGCTGCGGAAAGGTACCCAAGAGGCCCAAGGGGGCTGACTCGAAATCAGTTAGGCGTGTCACAGCGTGCGTGGGTTCGAATCCCACCCTTTCCGCCACTAATAGATATTGCTTTGTAATTGTAATTGAATAATTTACTCAACGTGTGTTGAGCTCTATACATGCAAGAAGACCTTCCAGATGGAAGGTCTTTTTATTTCCAATTTTGTTGTCTGATAATCATTTGTAATTAAAAAAACAAAGAGCCCCTAAGGGCTCTTCATTCGGCGATGCATTCGGTTTGTTAGGAAACAATCGGTCGTAACGATCAGAAACTTGGTGTACTGCAAGTAGCAATACTCGTGCTTCAGACAAAGGCCTTACACACAACCATCTTGCTTCTTAAATTACGTGCTGAATCTCCAACAGTGAATGTTCGGCTTCGTTGTCCAACGGAACCACACCTCTCTCGTGCATCGCCTGATTGTATTATGTGCATTAGTACGTTTTATATACAGCAGTCTGAAAAAAATCTTTACGATTAGTGGACGCGGGCTTTGGTCAGCTTCTTCCACTTGCGATTCTGATTGCTTGTTTCAGGGAAAGCTTCACCCTTTTGGAGGGTTACCCGTTTCGGATTGTTAATCTCCGTATGAAAGCTCTTCTCACCAACCTCGGTGTACTCGCCATCGTTTGGAGCTTTGTCTCCTGGTTCAAACTCGGTTTTTTCACCCATGATAAAACCTCCTTGGCATAATGGATTTCAATGTTGCTTTTGTAGTGTGCTCCATTGGAGTTATGATCATGTGTAATAAGAAGAGGGAACGTTTGCTTGCATTGAGACGTCATTTTTGTTATATTAATATAGTTCGAGTTTGTGCTCGTTCCTTGCTCTCAACCTAGATTGAGGGCCAGAGTCCATAAGGAGGTGAAAATTATGCGCAAATATGAAGTGATGTACATTATTCGTCCTGATGTTGAGCAAGAAGTTGTTCAAGCTACAGTCGATAAATTCCAAGGCATCATCTCCAACGGCGGTGGTGAAGTTACAGCTCACGACGTTATGGGTAAACGCCGTCTTGCGTATGAGATCAAGAAATTCCGTGATGGTGTTTATGTTTTGGTACACTTCACTGCTGAACCAGCAGTAGTTACTGAACTTGAGCGTCTCATGAAGATTTCTGACGAAGTAATTCGTTATCTCATTACAAACGACGTTAAGTCTGCTTAAGACAACTCGTGATCAACGCACCAATACGCTCTGAAGGAGGGGATTACATTGTTGAACCGTGTCATTCTGATCGGCCGGTTAACCCGGGATCCTGAGTTGCGTTATACTCCAGCTGGAGTAGCAGTTACGCAATTTACTTTGGCAGTGGACAGACCGTTTACAAGCCAAGGTGGAGAAAAGGAAGCGGATTTCATTCCGGTCGTAACCTGGAGACAGCTTGCTGAGACTTGTGCAAACTATTTGCGCAAAGGACGCCTAGCTGCAGTCGAAGGACGCATTCAAGTACGGAATTACGAGAATAACGAAGGAAAACGTGTATACGTGACCGAAGTCATTGCCGATAACGTCCGTTTCTTGGAGTCAGCTAACCGTGATAATAACGGTGGCGGCGGTGGGCAACCGATGCGTGAAGAGCCTTCTTACGGAGGCGGCGGGCGCGCGAACAATAATAATAATTCGCGTAGCAACAATCAGGATCCTTTTTCCGATGACGGAAAACCGATTGATATATCGGATGATGATTTGCCATTTTAACGTGAGCCGATACTCTAATGAGATATGGGTTACATGATAGGAAAGGACTGAAAAGCATGGGCTTCAAGCAAAGAGAAGGCGGAGACAACGATAAAAGACCGGCACGTCGTGGCGGCCGTAATAAACGTCGTAAAGTGTGCTTCTTCACAGCTAACAAAATTACTCACATCGATTATAAAGATACGGACTTGCTTCGTAAATTTATCAGCGAACGTGGAAAAATTTTGCCACGCCGTGTAACAGGTACTAGCGCTAAATATCAACGCATGCTGACGATTGCCATCAAACGCTCCCGTCAAATCGCATTACTGCCATACACAACTGAGTAGTCTTACTCAGCATGGATACAAAGCAGTCGGCTTATAGCCGGCTGCTTTTTTGCATCTAAAAATACATTAATGGTGTGCTCTCCTGGTAATTGGATCTAGTAAGGAGTTGCGACGATAGAAGCAATTAAGGCGTAAATGATTTATAATAGAGTCTAATATATTGCTGATATCAGATAGCGTGAGTATGAACGAATATAGATTCCACCATCAGGAGAGAGCATGAATACATCTAAACGTAAAGTAAAACAGAGACGCAAGAGTAGTCTGCGATTTTGGATCGTAGCTACGTTGTTGCTTTCCATTATATATGTGTGGTTACAGCAAAAAGGAGACACCTATGATATATGGCCACGAACCAACGTACAAGAAGCAGTGCCGATTACAGGACTTCACCCGGTCGTAGCGGAAAGTGAGAAGTTGTTGGTTCGAAAGGCGGCTAGACGAGGAATTGAAGTTGTGATTACACATGATTTTCGCAGCATTGATGAACAAGATGCCCTCTATAATCAAGGACGCTCTCTTTCCGGAAATATCGTTACCAACGCCAAAGGGGGAGAGTCCTATCACAACTATGGTTTGGCCATTGATTTTGCATTGCGGACTCCTGATGGAGATGTGGTGTGGGATATGGAACGTGATGATAATGGCAATGGAAAGGCAGATTGGCTGGAAGTTGTGGAGCTTGCCAAAGAACTAGGGTTTACATGGGGAGGAGATTGGGCTAACTTCCCGGATTATCCTCACTTGCAGATGGAATTTGGATTAAGCATCAATGATTTGAAGCGTGGGAAAAGACCTCCGGATTCACAGTAAACACGATATTATATATACATCTATATGTATAAATATTAGAAAAGCCATGCATTTTGCAGGGCTTTTTGCTTTCTTTTGTAAAATAATTGATAAAAGATGACAATTTGTTCTTTACATAAGCGATTAAATGAAACTATACTATAATAACTAGAAATTTAACTTCAATCCTTTAGTAATATCTAAATTACACCTCTAAAAGTACAAAATTTGGATAGAAATCAATTTTACTCCCAAATGAAATATGTCCTCTACAATTCCCTCATACCTAACATAATAGTTTGTTATATCTATAATTCTAACATTTAACTACACACGTTATGTAATGATAATGTCATGTATTTAGATAATCGGTATTTTTAAGATTCAAACTCTACCATTGAAAATATGCAATTGACTCTGGATTCTCTTGATTTATTCCCTTTAAAGTATAACTAATACCCAGAACTGTGCTATAAAAAACATTTATACCATAAATCTCAAAATAAGCATTGACGTCACCTAAATTTACACGTATGATTACATTAATTATTTTGCATTATAATCCCGCTAGGAATTGTCAGCATTAATTGACCAACGGTCTAAATAGCAGTGTGAAAAATGGATTCTCCTAATGATTTGGTATTTTGTATACACTTTCGTTCGTTATCTTCAAGAACATGGAAATATACAGTGGATGCATTCTTCTACACATGAATACAGTCCGCAGAAATTATGGGGTTAGGGTGATTGATTTGAATACAGAGCTATTGGAAGTCAGAAATCTAACTACATCATTCAGAATTGAAGATGACTATTATGCAGCAGTTGATCACGTTAACCTTACGGTTAAAAAGAATGAAGTATTGGCTATTGTGGGAGAATCAGGATCAGGCAAAAGTGCCTTTGCTTTTTCAATTATGGGCCTGCATAACAAAGCCAAAATTGATGGTGAAATTCTGTACAAAGGGCAGGATATAGCGAATATATCTCCCAACAAGTTAAACAAACTCCGCGGTAAAGAGATGGGGATGATCTTTCAGGACCCACTTTCCGCATTAAATCCTCTGATGCTGATCGGTGAACAGATCGAAGAGATTCTGACACTGCATCAACCCAAGCTATCTTCGAAAGAAAAGAAAGACAAAGTAATTGATTTACTCAATCAAGTAGGGATTCCGCGTCCCGAACAATTATACAAGCAATATCCTCACGAACTATCGGGTGGTATGAGACAGAGAGTTGTTATCGCGATTGCGATTGCCAATAAACCTGAATTGCTGATTGCCGATGAACCAACAACAGCGCTTGACGTTACAATCCAACTACAAATTCTGGAGCTTATCCGCGAATTGAAGAACGAGATTAACGCAGGAATCATCCTGATCACCCATGATCTGGGAGTCGTTGCCGAGATGGCTGATCGCGTGGCAGTTATGTATGCAGGTGAAATTGTTGAGATTGCCGATATCTATACTCTAATGACGGATGCCAAGCATCCATATACACGTTCTCTACTAAACTCTATTCCTACCATTTCTGAAGAAAAATCGAAGCTTCATGTCATTCAAGGCATTGTTCCTTCACTGAAAAACCTTCCTCGCCAAGGGTGCCGATTCAAGGCTCGAATTCCATGGATAAGTGATTCGGCTCATGAAGAAAACCCACAGATGCATGAAATTGCGCCAGGTCACTTTGTACGGTGTACCTGTTATCAGCACTTTCATTTCCCTGATCAAGCTGAGGAGGAATAACATAATGGCATTACTCGAAGTAGAAGGACTAAAAATACACTTTCCGATTCGCGGAGGGTTGATCAAGCGTGAAATTGGTAACATCAAAGCGGTTGATGATGTGAGCTTCTCCATTGAGCAGGGGCAAACGTACGGTCTTGTAGGTGAGTCAGGCTCAGGTAAAACGACTACAGGTAGAGCCATTATTGGTCTGAACCATGTAACGGCTGGAAAAATTCTTTTCAATGGAAGAGATCTGGCTACAGAGCGGCGGAAAGATAGACAACTGCAGCGTGATGTACAAATGATCTTCCAAGATCCGTACTCTTCATTGAATCCCAAGAAACGGGTTATCGACATTATTGCTGAACCATTCCGTAATTATGAACGGCTGACGGCTACGGAAGAGAAACGCCAGGTCCGAGACCTTCTGGAGAAGGTTGGATTGAGTCCCGAATCGATCTATAAGTATCCTCATGAGTTTTCCGGGGGGCAGCGGCAACGGATTGGCATCGCTCGTGCGATTGCATTGAAGCCGAAGCTAATCATCGCAGATGAGCCAGTATCTGCGCTCGATGTATCTGTACAAGCCCAGGTGCTCAACTTCATGCAGGAAATTCAAAAAGAGCTGAATCTGACCTACCTGTTCATCAGTCACGATCTCGGCATTATCCGTCATATGTGTGATCAGATCGGAATTATGTATAAAGGTCGATATGTGGAGCAAGGCACAACGGATGATATTTTTGAGAATCCACAACATATCTATACCAAGCGTTTAATTGCAGCCATTCCGGATATGGACCCAACCAAACGTGAAGAAATGGTAGCCTTCCGTCAGCAGGTCAAATCCGAGTATGAAAATTCATACCGAAATTTCTTTGATGAGGAAGGGCTGGCATACTCGCTCCAATCCATTTCCGATACTCACCGAGTAGCTCTACCTCAGAAAGGTTGAAGACCATATGTGGAAAACGATAGTACGCAGAATTATCATTATGATCCCTCAGATCTTTTTGCTTAGCCTGTTGGTCTTTCTGATGGCCAAGGCGATGCCTGGGGATGCACTTACCGGATTACTCGATCCGAGTATTGATCCAAAAGCGCTGGATGAACAGCGGGAACGACTGGGATTAAACAATCCATGGTATGTACAATATTGGGATTGGATCAAAAATGCTGTACAAGGCGATTTCGGACAATCTTTCCGGTTCAAAATGCCAGTATCTGATTTGATTGGTCAGCGTGTAGCCAATACGTTCTGGCTTGCACTGGCGACACTCGTGTTTACTTATCTGATTGCCATTCCACTTGGCATTATCAGTGGTCGTTACAACGATACCTGGTCTGATCGGTTGATCACAGGTTACACCTACTTGGGCTTTGCAGCCCCGTTGTTTATCTTCGCACTGGTGATGTTATGGATTTTTGGATTCCATTTTGGCTGGTTCCCAACCGGGGGAAGCGTGGAACCTGGACTTACACCAGGTACATTCAGCTATATAACAAGCAAATTCTATCATTTGTTATTACCGTCACTATCCATGGCATTAATTGCAACGGTATCTACCGTCCAATACTTGCGTAGTGAAATTATCGATATCAAGCATAAGGAATTCGTTCTTACTGCGAGAGCCAAGGGCGCCTCGGAATCTCGGATCTACAACAGACATATTTTAAGAAACTCCCTGTTGCCGATCGCCGCATTTTTCGGTTATGAGATTACGGGACTTATCGGAGGTACCATCTTCATTGAGAGCATATTCAGTTATCCAGGTATGGGACAGTTGTTCCTGAATTCTATTTCTCTTCGGGATTTCAGTGTAGTAACTGCACTCGTCTTGTTATATGGCATAGCTACAATCCTAGGATCGTTGCTGTCTGACATTATTCTGGGTATTGTTGATCCGCGTATACGGATCAAGTAAGAACTTGAAGATTTCGGGGTGAAAATAAGATGAGCAAGGCCAATGATGTCGTTATAACTTCACAGAAGATTGATAAGAGCCCCTCCAGCTTGAGTATCTTGTGGCGGGAGCTTGTCAGAGATAAGGTGGCATTAGTCTCGCTCATATTTTTGGGACTGGTCATACTACTGGTCTATGGTACTTCTTTGATCCTGGATCAAGCTGAAATTGTTAAGGTAGATTTGTTCGCTTTGTATGAGCCGCCTTCCGCGCAGTATTGGCTGGGAACTGATTACGGCGGTCGTGACGTATTCGGACAACTAATAATCGGTACACGTAACTCTCTAACCATTGGTATTATCGTCACGTTAATGACTGGTTGTATAGGTATCCTGGTTGGTCTGTTATCCGGTTACTTCGGTGGAATGATCGATAACTTGTTTATGCGCGTTGTTGATTTCTTCATGATTCTTCCGATGCTGATGATTGTTATCGCGTTTGTTACTGCAGTACCCAAATATAATATTGTATCTTTCTCATTAATCATGACAGCCTTTCTCTGGATGGGGATTGCCAGGTTGATCCGCTCCAAGGCATTACAGGAACGGGAACTGGACTATGTAAAAGCTTCAAAAACATTAGGTTCGTCCCATCTGAAGATTATGCTCTCACAGGTACTTCCTAATCTTAGCTCGATAATCATCGTAACGATGACGTTGAATCTCGCTGCCAACATTGGCCTCGAATCGGGTCTGTCCTTCTTGGGATTTGGATTCCCGGAAAGTACACCCAGTCTTGGAACACTCGTAAGCTATGCTCGTAATCCGCAAACACTGGAATACAGATGGTGGATATGGCTACCTGCGTCAGTACTTATTCTGGTATTGATGTTGAGTATAAATAATGTCGGACAGGCCCTGAAGCGTGCGACTGATGCAAGACAAAGAAGAGGTTAAAAAAGGGAGGAAAGGTTCATGAAAAAGGGATTATTTTCACGGGGACTATTTTTCACGATGATGTTGGTCTTCGTACTTGCGCTTGCGGCGTGCTCGGAGAAAGAGGCGGCAACACCAACGCCTTCTACGAACACAGGGGAAAAGAAAACAGAGGAGAAGCCTACCAAAGAAGAGGGCGTTTACTCTATCGAAGATTTCAACAATGTCAAAACGAATGAAGGTACGGCCATTGAGGGCGGATCAGTTACATTCGGACTTGTATCAGATACTGCTTTTGAAGGTACACTCAACTATAACTTCTACTCGGGTAATCCAGATGTACAAGTTCTGCAATGGTTTGACGAAGGTTTGCTGACTTGGGATAAAGACTATGTATATACCAATGATGGTGCAGCAACGTATGAAACATCGGAAGATGGCAAAACGTTCACACTGACCATTCGTGACAACGTAAACTGGCATGATGGCAAACCAGTAACGGCTGAAGACTTGCAATTTGCTTACGAAGTTATCGGTAATAAGGCTTATGATGGTCCTCGTTACGATTCCAACTTCACAAGTGTAGTAGGTATGGATGAATACCATGCTGGAAAAGCAAAAACAATCTCTGGAATCAAGGTTCTTAGCGAGAAACAAATTAGCATCACGTACAAGGAATCTACACCTTCCTTGCTGACAGGTGGCGTGTGGACATATCCGCTGGCTAAACATATCTTCGGTGATATGGATGTAGCGAAAATGTCTTCTTCCAAAGAAGTACGTGAAAAACCAATCGGTTTTGGTCCATTTAAAGTGGAAACGATCACTCCAGGTGAGTCCGTAACCTACGTTAAAAATGATGACTACTGGCGTGGAGCTCCAAAACTGGACAAAGTGACTCTGAAAGTAATCAACCCAACAACGGTTGTTCAAGAATTGAAATCTGGCGGGGTAGACCTCGTGGATGCGTTCCCGACAGATCAATATAAAGACAATGCCAATATGTCTAACGTTGAATTCCTGGGTGCAATCGATCGTGCTTACACCTATATTGGTTTCAAACTGGGCACATGGGATGCTGACAACGGCAAAGTTGTAACAAACCCTGATGCAAAAATGGCTGATAAAAATCTGCGTAAAGCGATGTGGCTTGCTGTAGATAACGACCAAGTTGGTAAACGTTTCTATAACGGTCTGCGTTGGAATGCAACAACATTGATTCCGCCGTCTCACCCAGAATTCCATGATTCTAACAATCCGGGTGTAGCATATGACCCAGAAGCAGCGAAAAAATTGCTTGACGAAGCAGGTTATAAACTGGATGGAGAATTCCGTACGAAACCAGATGGTTCCCCACTTGAAATCAACTTTGTATCGATGACAGGTGGCGATACAGCTGAACCACTGGCACGTTACTACGTTCAATCGTGGGCAGCAATCGGTCTCAAAGTTAACCTGGAAATGGTTGAGTTCAACAATTTCTATGACCGTGTAGGTAACACAGGTAAAGATGATCCGAATATTGATGTGTATCAAGCTGCTTGGGGCGTAGGTATTGACGTAGATCCAGCAGGTTTGTATGGCCGCGATGCACTGTATAACTTCTCCAGATTCTCTAGTGAAGAAAACGACAAATTGCTGGCACAAGGTGTATCCGCTGAAGCGTTTGATGTAGACAAGCGTAAAGAGATCTACAACCAATGGCAGCAGTACATGGTTGATGAAGTTCCTGTATTCCCGACACTGTACCGTGCTGTTGTAGCACCAGTGAACAAACGTGTAATGAACTACGCGATTGGTGATGGAACTGGCATTTACCTGAATGATCTGGCAGTTAATGCGGATAAAGCTGCTGTAGCAGAGTAATAAAAAAGCATTAGCAACAGTAAGGATTGGGGTCCTTTAAGAAGTCGGTTGCTAGATCTAATTGAAAAGATTCTTCTAGGTATGAATAGAAAAAGTCTTAAAAACATGGATTCCGTACACTCTGGCATGGGGGGGTATGGGGTCCATGTTTTTTTTGGTAACAAAAAAATAAAAAAAATTTAACTTTTTTTATAAAAATTGCAGACAAAATGCCTCTTCACTTCGTCTATATCTGTAAGAGGTGATTTTCTGATGAAAAGATGGTGGATACGGGCAGGAATGCTGCTGGCTCTACTGGTCATTATATATTTGGGTGTAAAACCGGACATGCTGGTGGGCAAACCGGGGATTAAAGCTGAATCGGCTGTATTAATGGATATGAACTCTGAGCAGATTCTAATCAACTTTAACGGTTCTGAAGAGATTGCACCTGCAGGGATCAGTAAATTGATGACAGAACTGTTGGTAATGGAGGCCGTGATCAACGGAGAGTTGCGTTGGGACGACCCTGTTAATATCAGCCTATATGCAAGTTCAGTAGGTGGCAGCCACCTGGGTTTGAAACAAGGCGAGCAATTCACTGTGCAGGAGCTATTCCAGATTGTAGCTGTCTATTCCGCGAATGACGCTGCTATTGCTCTGGCTGAACATATTAGTGGGACAGAGCAGACTTTTGCACAAAAGATGAATCAGAAGGCTACAGAGATCGGACTGTCTGACAAGACGGTGTTTACCAATGCAACAGGTTTAAGCGAAAAACTACTTGGTCCGAATCGTCCCAAGGATATACAAGGGCAGACCGTAATGACCGCTGTAGATGCATGCAATCTTGCACGTTATCTGCTGAATAACTACCCCGAAATATTGAGAGTTTCCAGCCAAATGCAGGTGTCGATGCACCAAAAAGGAATGTATATGAGCAACACGAACTGGATGCTGTCCTCTATTGGCGGACCGTATGCTTACGATGGAAACGATGGATTGAAGACCGGATATGATGAGGATTCCGGGTATCACTTCGTTGGAACGGCTGAGCGAAATGGCAAGCGACTGATCTCCGTTGTACTGGGTTCGGATAGTCGTGAGGGACGTTTCATCGAGACACGCAAGCTGTTCAATTATGGGTTTTCCGGTTCAAAGTAAGGGGGTAATGGGATTTCCAGGGAGCTCTAAGCTGTTAACCTATGGTGGATCATGGTAAAATGATTTACGTATAATTCCAAATTATGATGTAATTCACTTTAAAGGGGGAAATAGCTTGAACGCAATGACTAAAAAGGTATATGCTCTCACGCTTACTATGGCGATGTCAATCGCTCTGATTCAACCAGCGGTCCAGGCAGCAGAAGCGGCGAAGCCTACGGCGACAATCGCTGAATCCATTGCTTCGAAGGCAACACAGACACTACAGCAACTGGGATACATAGATGGCACAACAGATGGAATGAGAGACTCACAAACGCCAATTACTCGTGCTCAGGCGGCAATCATCCTGCAGCGTGTACTTAAACTGGATGCTCCAGCGTCTCTTACAGGTTTCGCAGATGTATTGGCTAAGGATGAAGCTGCTCCTGCCATTTACGCGCTGAAGCAAAGTGGTCTTATTCAAGGACAAGCCAAAGGATATGCACCAGATGCACCTCTCACAAGAGCACAGATGGCATCGTTGTTTACTCGGGCATTTGAACTGAAGGATAATGGCATTCAGGTTGTATACAGTGATATGGCGCAGATTCCGAAGGTACATACGGAGGATGCCATTCGTCTGAAGCAGCATTTTATTATTGAAGGCAGTGCGTTTAACGCCAAAAATTCGGTGACCCATGGGGAGTTTGCTGATGCGCTGTACCTCGCTCTTGGACTTGATGTGCAGTCAGAAGGTCTCACACCTCTGGAAGACTTCTTCAAACAGCCGGCTCAAGCAGGATTCCAGATGTCTCCGGATGGTAAACATCTGGCCTACATGGAGCCTTGGAACAACCGAATGAATATTGTGGTGAAAGAGAATGGTCAGGACAAGTCGGTACGTATCACGAGCGAGACAGAGCGGAGTATAGCGGGATTTGTATGGGCGACAAAAGATAAGCTGTTGTATGTAAAGGATGAAGCAGGGGATGAGAACTATCATATTTATGTAACGGATATTGATGGTAAGAACAGCAAGGATCTGACACCATATCCGAATACAAGAGCGATCCTGGTAGACTCTCTGGAGAATATTCCGGATGAAATTCTAGTAGGTATGAACAAACGTGATCCGCGAATCTTTGACGTGTACCGGATTAACATCAAGACAGGTGAGGCTGTGCTTGCTGCAGAAAACCCGGGCAATATTACGGGATGGCTTACGGACCATGAGGGTAAAATCCGTGTGGCCATATCGAATGATGGTAACGTCTCTTCGTTGATGTATCGTGAATCGGAAGATAAACCATTTGAGAATTTGATGACCACCAAGCTGGGAGAAACATTTGCGCCGGTGATGTTCACGTATGATAACAAAAACATCTATGCTGTATCCAATCTGGAGCGGGATAAAACTGCGATTGTTGAATATAGCCCAAGCAGCAAAAAAGTAACGAAAACCATCTATGAAAACAAGGATGTGGATGTATCCAGTTTCGTTCCTTCTAAAGAAAAAGGCACAATCCTTGCAGCTGTCTATGAGACGGACAAGGTTAACTATGAATACTTCGACAATGATTTCAAAAAATTGATGCAGGATATTCAGGTAAAAGTTCCGGGTAAAGAAGTAAGCATTTCAAACATAAGTGAAGAAGGTCAGGTTCTGTTCATTGCGTATAGCGATAAATCGATGGGTACGTATTACTTCTACGATTCCAAGACAGGTAAACTGGATAAATTAGCTGATGCGGCACCTTGGATCGATGAGAGTAAAATGTCGGATGTAAAACCCATTACGTACAAGTCACGTGATGGCTTAACGCTTCATGGTTATCTGACGCTTCCACAAGGAGCAGAGGCTTCCCAATTGCCTTTGGTAGTTGTTCCGCATGGTGGACCTTGGGCTCGGGACTCTTGGGGTTTCAATCCTGAAATTCAATTTCTCGCAAGCCGTGGTTATGCCGTGCTACAGGTAAATTTCCGTGGCTCTACTGGATACGGCAAGGAATTCCTGGATGCCGGCAACAAAGAGTGGGGTAAAGCGATGCAGGACGATCTCACAGACGGTGTAAATTGGCTGGTTAAAGAGGGAACGGTTGATGCGAAGCGTGTAGCCATCTATGGTGGATCTTATGGTGGTTATGCTGCACTGGCAGGACTGGCATTCACGCCAGAAGTGTATGCCGCAGGAATTAGCTATGTTGGGCCATCCAATCTGTTCACGCTGCTGGATTCACTGCCACCTTACTGGGAGTCGGAGCGCAACATGTTCTATGAACGTATGGGTGATCCGGAGAAAGACAAGGAACTGCTGACAGCTGTCTCACCACTGTTCCATATTGATCAGATGAAAGCCCCATTGTTCGTGGTTCAGGGCGCAAATGATCCGCGTGTCAAACAGGCCGAGTCTGATCAGATCGTGGAGGCTCTGCGCAAGCGTGGAGTAGATGTGCCTTATATGTTAAAAGCAAATGAAGGACATGGCTTCGGCAATGTTGAAAATCAATTGGATTTGTATCGTGCCATTGAAAAATTCCTGAACCGTCACCTGATGCAGCAATAGTAGTTTAGATCAACAGTAAAACCGTCCCACGGGTTCCATCCAACCTGGGGGACGGTTTTATTTTGTGGAGCAGGGAATTGAATGAGGTATCCAAGCATATTAACAAATTGACATATGCAATTACTCTGTTTTAAAATGACCAATGAGTCATTATTGTTCGGTTCGGTTTAATATATATGTATCATTACAGCCTTACGCTACTGGATTGCAATCTGATCGGGGAGGAAACATGTAATGCAAAAACAAATGAAATGGCCGCTTATCCTATTTGCTATCGGGGTGTTTATGGCTGCGCTGGATAACGGGATTATTACGTCGTCTCTGACGACTTTAAATGCGTCGTTTGGCGTGTCGCCGACGTGGGGAGCATGGACAATCACGCTCTATACGCTCGGACTTGCGGTGAGTGTGCCGATTGCAGGTAAGCTCTCCGACCGTTATGGACGCAAGAAGCTGTTTCTGATTGAAGTGGCTTTGTTCGGAATCGGGTCTTTACTCGTTGCGCTAAGCACATCGTTTACCTTCTTCCTGATTGCTCGTGTCATTCAAGCGTTGGGTGGTGGCGGGATTTTTATCATTGCGAGCTCTTACGTATTAAGCAAGTTCCCAGCGGAGCGTCAGGGCACAGCCTTGGGTCTTCTGGGAGGTATGAACGGGGTTGCGGCGATTCTTGGGCCGAATATCGGTGCTTTTATCCTCGACATTACGGGAAATTGGCATTGGTTGTTCTTAATCAATGTACCGATTGCCATTTTGTTGTTTATTGCAGGCATCCGTTATATTCATGAAGAACAGGAGCTGAGCCGTAAGGCGGTGGACTGGAGTGGTATCGCAGTCCTGACGCTGGGTGTGCTCAGTCTGATGTACAGCTTCAGCAACCTGGATGGCGTAGATATGCTGCAAAGTCTTGGCTCACCGACGTTCTATGGTTTCTTCCTGGCAGGTGTGGTCATTCTGGTCATCTTCTACTTTCTTGAAAAAAGGCTGGAAGGATCACAACGTGAACCTGTTGTATCTACACAACTTCTGGGCATTGCGTCCTTTCGTTGGACGCTGCTGATTGCCTTTTTCTCAGGAGCCATTCTGGCATCTGTGATCTTCATTCCAGGCTTTGTTGAGCAATACCTCGGGGTATCCAACACAGCCTCCGGCTACTGGTTTACACCGCTTGCTCTGGCTTCAGGCATTGGTGCGGGCGGTGGCGGTTATCTTGTTGACCGCAAAGGGCCAATATGGACGTTATCTGTGGCAGGATTGCTGTCGGCAATCGGCTTCCTGCTCTTCCCGCTGTGGGTAGAGCATATCTGGCAATTCGTGATTGCGAGTGTACTCGTGGGGATCGGCTTCGGTATGATGCTGGGAGCTCCGGTGAACGTGCTCGTTACTGAGCAAGCGGGTGAGAATAACAAAGGCATTGCGGTAGCGACCAGTTCCTTGTTCCGCCAGATGGCAATGGCGATCGCGCCAACCATTTTTGCCGGTTTCCTGGCTCGTTCCTTCACCAACCTGGGATCCAATATTCAGCAGGGTCTCACAGATCAGGGCATTCAGGTGCCGCCCGAAGCGCTTCAACAATATGCATCTGGCGGCGCAGCTTCAGGAAGCGATATTTCCAGCTTAACCGAAGGACTATCCCAAATTCCTGATACGGGCATTCGAGATGTGCTGCTACAGGCTCTACATCAGACAATCGGCGAGGGTTATAGTGGGCTGTTCTGGTCTGCGGTTATTTTCAGTGTACTCACGCTGGTCGCTGCGTTTATTGCAGGGCGACAGCGTCATAAAGAGAAGAGGAATCGGGTGGAGACAGCCTCAACAAACTGAATGGATGGACATTCCACATCAAGAGAACAGTGCACCTTTTGCCAGTAAAAAAAGGGCGCTGTTCTTTTCAATTTAACCGTATTGTAACTTTTCATCATCCAGCAATGATTACAATAGAACGAGCGTGAGCGGCGTTTTCTTTTCATATAGAGAAACTTCAGAGAACACCGTGTCACAAGCCATTCCGCACGTTTAATGGTAAATATATAAGTTGAACGATTAATTAACACTGCACCATTGCGGGGTCAGGACAAGTTAAATTCAACTTATATAGTAGTAGTATCGAATTTCATTTTGACAGTGAAGAAGGAATCGATGGATGACAAGCAGAACTAAAGATAAGAAGAAGAAAAGAAGAAAAGGTCTATATATAACGCTCGTATCGCTCGTTGTTTTGTTAATCGGGGGCTATTTGTTTCGTCAGCAGCTTGCTGTAGCGGCCTTCGATCTGTTTCTCGCTGGTTCAGTTGAAGATCAATTGTCCCGTTCCTATGTTCCCCAGGAGGGCAATAATACGCCCGACCCAACGGTATATCGCAAAGAACCGTTCTCGGTGTTGCTGCTAGGCTCAGACAAACGTGCCTATGAGAAAACGCGTGGACGCTCAGACACGGTCATCTATGCAGTTGTTCGTCCGAAAGAATCCCGTGTACTCCTGGTTTCCATTCCGCGTGACACCTATGTGCAGATTGTTGGACGTGATGCCAACAAGGATGGCGAGGATGATTATGACAAGCTCGCGCATGCCTACGCTTTCGGTGGGGAGAATATGTCTATCAATACGGTGGAGAAATTTCTCGATGCGGATGTAGGTTACTATGCAACGATTAACTTTGACGGGATCAAGAAAGTCGTTGATGCGCTTGGTGGCGTGAAGCTGCCGATTGATGAGGACATTGTGAACAAGAACCCGGAACATGTGCAGTTCACAATAGAAGGCGGTAAGCCGATCTATGACGGGCAGGAAGCACTATACTATGTAAGATACCGTGAGGATAGCGATTTTAATCGCACCAAGCGGCAGCAGATCTTCCTTAATGCGATGGCGAATGAGATGCTTAATCTGAACGCTATCAGCAAAATCCCGGAATTGATTCAGATTATGGGAGACAGCTTCCAGACGGATATGCAACCTTCCTTCATTATTGATCTGGCCAAGCAGGTACTGACTCAGGAAAAACCGCAAATCTCAAGCTTCACTATATTGGGCGAGGGGATGCGGAAAGACGGAATTTATTATGGCAAGGCAGATGAGAAAGACGTCCAATATGCCAAAGAGCTGATTAACAACTGGATGGATCAGTCGACCCCAGCCGGTGAAGTGATAATTCCTGACCGGCAGCAGATCGAGTAACCAATTCCATACAGACGTTAATGTTTTAGACAACGATCAGCAGTGCGTTTATTGGCGGGCTGCTGTTTTTTTTACTTTGTAGAAGGAATCATGTCCTTTTGGAACATCTTGCGTTCTAATACGTACTATGTAAGTTGAATGTAATAAGCTGACTGATGAAATTCATAAGGAGGATACTTAAGGGTATGAACATCGCATTTTTTTTGCTGCCCAAACAAGAAGTTACGTGCGTGACGTCGGATTCTACTCTGCGGCAAACGTTAGAACGGATGGAATATCATCGGTTCACAGCGGTGCCCATTTTGAATAAGGAAGGCAAGTATATCGGCACGGTTACCGAAGGTGATCTGTTGTGGTATATGAAGAACGCTGAGGGAAAGATTACATTTGAAAACGCTTCAAAATTCTTGCTCAAGGACGTTCCACTTCGACTGGATATCAAGCCGGTATCCATTGAAGCCAACATGGAGGATTTGATCAATCTGGCCAAAGTGCAGAACTTTGTGCCGGTCGTCGATGATATGGAGCGCTTCATTGGGATCGTAAGACGGAGTCAGATTATTGAGTATTGCGAGGGTATTGTAGCCAAGGAATCCATGAAAGTGAAGTAAGTCGAAACAAATTTCAATATTGTTGCAACAGCGTGGATAATCACAGCCGTCCGGTATCATGTTAAACTTAAGAAGAGCTAAACAAGAGCGAACTTAAATAAATTTTCAACAAGATTAAATACGAATTCGTTGTATGGGGTCCCCGCAAAGTACCTGAGATAAGATTCGGAGGACTTCTCCGCTTTTTGGGGTAATTTTGCGGCCCCCCTTTTTATGCTATAATGGAGAATAAAGCTTTTTCGGGGGAGAGTGACTTTCGCCAATATGCCTAAAGAACTGGATGTAGCCAAACGCGCTAAAGTGATTGAATGGCTTAAAACCGAAGTGCTTGATCAGGTATCCCGATTATTCAAAGCGTTATGGGAAGGCAGTACAACCCGAATCGGGGACAGTCTCGCCAGTTTGATGATGAGTAGTTACATATTGGGCCGCAGGCTCGGTATTCCTTTCAAGGATTTGGATGCACTGCTTGTTGAGAAATTGAAAAAGCATAAACAGGAAGGTCACCAGTTGGAAGATTGGTACCAGGATATTTCCGCGCTAGAAGATCACATGCGTAAGAGGTGAATTTGTTGAAATTTAGCTTTAAATCAGCTGTCTGGAGCGTAGTTTATCTGCTCTTGCTACTTTCGCTGTTAACTCCTTTATCGGTTTTGGCCATATTTTTCATGATGATACCAGGAGTTATTTTGTTTGCTTCATTACCGGTAAAATCATTTATATGGCATCTCGTCCCAGTGGCGATTATTTTGGTCATATTTAGTCCGATTTATTTGTTATTACTGCTTTTGTTCACCCTGCCCGCCATTGTTATGGGCAATGCTTACAAGAAAAAGAAGTCGGCCTTGTTTGCCCTAATGGCAGGAAGTGGAGCCATGCTGGCCGAGTATCTGTTGCTCCTGTTGATTGGAAGTGTAATCTTCCAGTTTGATTTATCGAGTTATATTGATGACGTGGTTAGATTGACGATTGAACCCCTGACGAATACATCCAGTCAGATGGTAAATGGGTTTGTATGGACACCTGAAATGACTCAGGATGTCGCAAGACAGACGCAGCTTATGATTCCATTCGCCTTGGTGGTCACGTCTCTGGTTATGGCTCTAATCACACATCTCATTGCACGTCCGATTTTAAACGTAATGGGTGTGGTTGTACCGAAATTTCCACCTGCGCGTGAATGGCGTATGCCGCGTGCCCTGATCTGGTATTACTTCCTTGCATTGTTGTTCGAAGTGATATCCAGGCAGAGTGACGGAACGTACTGGACCATGATTGCCATGAACTTGTCGCCTCTAATCAATTTGGGCTTCATGATTCAAGCCATCGGATTCTTCTTCTTTCTCTCACATGCAAAGAAATGGAATCCGGTTGTACCGTATTTGCTGGCGGCAGCAGTCTTCTTCATTGGACCGCTGCGGATTATCGGGATTATCGATCTGGCGTTCCCGCTTCGCGAGGCAATATCGAAACCAAAACGATAGGGTGATGAGTCATGCCTAAATTTCTGAAGAAACGCTGGCACGGCTACTATACCGTATGGGCGTTCATACTGCTGCTTCTGCTTGTTATGTTCGTGACCATCTACAACTGGACGCTTGGTTTGATTAGTCTGATACTGGCTTCGGCGCTGGGAATCGTCATGATTAAGGCGGAGCTCGCGTTCCGTCGTGAGCTTAACGACTACATTAATGGCCTTTCCATTCGTATCAAGCGAATGGAGGGGGAAGCGGTCAGCATGCTCCCATTCGGTATTGTGTTGTACAGCGAAGATCGTACCGTAGAGTGGCATAATCGCTTCGTCGCGGACATGTTCCAAGAGAAGACGATGGTTGGCAATCCGCTGCAAAATTTATTTCCCAAACTTCCTCAACCTAAGGAGAAAAAGGATGGGAACAAGGAGTCGTCCAAGGAACTTCATGACGAATTCCAACTGGATGATCGATATTATGGAGTTATCCATAACCCGCAGGAGCGGTATGTATATGTTTACGAGATTACGGAGCTAGCCATTCTTCGTGATAAATATGAGAATGAACGCATTGCCCTGGGCATTCTGGTTCTCGATAACCTGGACGAAGCAGCCCAGGGCATGGACGACCAGCAGCGAACTGCGCTTATTGCTCGTGTGACAAGTGAGATCACGTCTTGGGCGAAGCGGTATGAAGTATATCTGCGTCGGCTGTCCTCCGATCGTTATCTCATGATGTTGAACCAAAAGTCTTTGCAGGAACTGGAGCAGAGTCGATTTGTCATTCTGGATGAAGTCCGGGAGATGACCGCTGATCTTAAGGTGCCGATGACACTAAGTGTTGGACTGGCATTTGGTTCGGATACCATCAGTGAGATGGGAGAACTCGCTCAGTCCAGTCTGGATATGGCACTTGGCCGTGGTGGTGACCAGGCTGCCGTAAAATCTGGACAGCGGTTGTCCTTTTACGGTGGGAAGTCCAACGCGGTGGAGAAACGTACACGGGTAAGGGCCCGGGTTATCGCGCATGCATTGCGTGATCTGATGCAGGAGAGCGACCGGGTGATTATCATGGGTCACAAAATGCCCGATATGGATGCGATTGGCGCGTCTATTGGGGTATGGAAAGCGGCGAGTCTGTACAATGTGGAGGCACGAATTGTGCTGGATGGGCCCAACCCTTCCATTGAACGCATGATGGAACAGGTGAATAAAGATGAGAAGCTTTCCAAAGCCTTTGTGTCACCAGAACAGGCCATCCAGATGATGACGGAGCACACGCTGCTCGTTGTTGTCGATACACATAAGGCATCCATGACAATGGAGCCGAAGCTGGTTCAATCCGCTACGCGTGTCGTGGTTGTGGATCACCACCGTCGGGGTGAAGAATTCATTAACGATGCAGTGCTGATCTATCTGGAGCCATATGCATCATCGGCAGCAGAACTGGTAACTGAGCTTCTCCAATATATTCATGACAAGGTACAATTCACTCCACTGGAAGCGACGGCGTTATTAGCCGGGATTACGGTGGATACGAAGCATTTTGCACTCCATACGGGATCGAGAACGTTTGAAGCGGCAGGCTTCCTGCGTCGTAGTGGTGCAGACACCATTATGATCCAGCGGTTGATGAAAGAAGATCTGTCAGAATATATTGCTAAGGCAGAAATCATAAAGCATGCTAAAATGGTATACGGGAACATTGCGCTGGCGGTCACGGACCCTGGCAACAAGATTCCACAGATGATGATCGCCCAAGTGGCGGACACATTGCTAAATATGACCGACGTGGTCGCTTCATTTGTCATTAGTGAACGTCCGGATGGACTGATTGGCATCAGCGCGAGATCGCTGGGGCGCATGAATGTTCAGGTGGTCATGGAACGACTGGGCGGTGGCGGACATTTGACGAATGCTGCCGTGCAGCTTGAAGGAACGCTTGGAGAGGCGGAAAAACGGCTGACGAACGTACTGGCTGAAATCGAAAAGGAAGAGGGTTTGTTCGAATGAAAGTCATTTTTATAAAAGATATGAAGGGTCAAGGCAAAAAAGGGCAAGTGAAGGAAGTGTCCGAGGGGTACGCACAGAACTTTCTTCTGCCACGGGGAATCGCACGTCCGGCAACAGACGGAAACATGAAAACACTGGACAACCAGAAGGCAGCGGAAGACAGACGTAAGCAGGATGAGAAAGCAGAAGCGGAAGCTCTGGCTAAAAAGCTGGAAGCTGAAGTGACTGAACTGAAAGCAAAATCCGGCGAAGGCGGCCGTCTGTTCGGTGCAATCACGAGCAAACAAATCGCAGAAGCTCTGGCAGCAAAAGGTCTGAAAGTCGACAAACGCAAAATTGAACTGGACGAGCCTATTCGCACACTCGGCGTAACGCAAGTAACTGTCAAGGTTCACCCTGAAGTGAAGGCTACCTTGAAGGTGCAGGTAACGGAGGAGTAAGATGGGCGGCGAAATGTTATTCGACCGGATTCCCCCACAGAACCTGGAAGCCGAACAGGCCGTGCTGGGTGCAATCCTGTTGCAGGGCGAAGCCCTGATCACAGCGATGGAACGGGTGCAAACCGAGGATTTCTATGATAAACCCCATCAATTAATTTTTGAAGCGATGATCCAGCTTGGCGAGGGAAATCAACCGATTGACCTCGTGACACTGACTTCGCTGCTGAAGGATAAAGGCGAGCTCGAGGACATCGGCGGCGTCAGTTATCTGGCGAAGCTGGCTCATGGTGTTCCGACTGCCGCAAACGTGGATTATTACGCCCAGATTATCGAAGAGAAATCCATGCTGCGTCGCCTGATTCGTACGGCTACGCAGATTGTGAGTGAAGGATACACGGGTGGTGAGGATGTCGCGGCTATGCTTGGAGAAGCAGAGCGGCGCATTCTGGAGATTTCCAACCGACGTTCCAGTAGCGGTTTTATAGCCATTCAGGATGTACTGATGGAAGTATTCGACCGTGTGGAGACGCTGCATCAGAACAAGGGCACCACAACCGGCATTCCGTCGGGGTTCATCGATCTGGACAAGATGACCGCCGGATTCCAGCGGAGTGACTTGATTATTGTAGCGGCACGTCCATCTGTAGGTAAGACCGCCTTCGCCCTGAATATCGCCCAGAACGTAGCCATTCGGGCGCAGGAGACGGTTGCGATATTCAGTCTGGAGATGTCAGCCGCACAGCTCGTACAGCGTATGATCTGTGCAGAGGCCAATCTGGATGCCAGCGTTATGCGTATGGGTGATTTCAAGGGTGATGAAGACTGGCAGAAGCTGACGATGGGCATTGCAGCCTTGAATGAAGCCAACATCTATATCGATGATACGCCAGGGATTACCGTAGCTGATATTCGTGCTAAATGCCGTCGTCTCAAGAAAGAGAAAGGTCTGGGCATGATTCTGATCGACTACCTTCAACTGATTAGTGGACGCGGTAAAGCCGGCGAGAACCGTCAACAAGAGGTATCCGAGATCTCACGTACCCTGAAACAGATTGGCCGGGAACTGGAAGTTCCGGTTATTGCCTTGTCTCAGCTGAGCCGGGGTGTAGAGCAACGTCAGGATAAACGTCCGATGATGAGTGACTTGCGGGAATCGGGTTCGATTGAGCAAGATGCCGACATCGTAGCGTTCCTGTACCGGGATGACTACTATAACCAGGAGACCGAGAAGAAAAACATTATCGAGATTATTATCGCCAAACAGCGTAATGGTCCGGTAGGTACGGTGGAACTGGTCTTCCTGAAAAACTTTAATAAATTCGTTAATTACGAGCGGGCACATAATGATGCCTTTGCCATGTAGGGGACAGGCACAGACTGCTTCGATAAGGAAGTGAAATCGTCTGTCCCGGCATCAACCATTAGATCATTTGAACTCATAAATACGTTGTGAATACGACATATAGCGTTGGATTTGAAAGCGTAGCGTATAACCGGGGTTAGCCGTCAAGCAAGCTTTGACTGGCTTCGCCGGTTTTTTGCGTCGCATTATTGAGTCAATTCCGAACATTAGAGTTTGACTATATCTAATTGTTCGCCATTTGATTTGACTTTGAAAAAAGGGACTGGTACACTAGTACTGCTGCGTTAAAGCAGCGAAAACCTTCCCTTGGATGTAAACAGAGGGGGATTTTCACTGTCCGTTAGCACGCTTCTCCGCTGGTAATTTCACTTCAAATTCCTGCCGAGATAGAGGACGGACAGACCAATACAAAGGTGCGCAAGGCACCCACGGAGGTATGTACTATGTCAACGGTAGTTGTAGTGGGAACGCAATGGGGAGACGAAGGTAAAGGCAAGATTACGGATTATTTGGCGGAATCCGCAGACGTGGTTGCTCGTTACCAAGGCGGTAACAATGCAGGACACACGATTCTGATCGATAACAAAAAATATAAATTGACGATGATTCCATCGGGTATCTTCTACACAGACAAAGCATGTGTAATTGGTAACGGTATGGTTATCAACCCGAAGGCACTCATCGAAGAAATTAACTATATTCATGACAATGACTTTACGACCAAAAACCTGTCCATCAGCGAACGCGCACACATCATCCTGCCATATCACATGGTATTGGATGCATTGGAAGAAGAGAGCAAAGGCCCGAACAAAATCGGTACAACAGGCAAGGGAATTGGCCCATGTTACATGGACAAATCGGCCCGTATCGGTATTCGTATGGTTGACCTGCTTGATGCTGAAGAGTTTGAACTGAAACTGCGTCATTTGGTAAAAGAAAAAAACCGTATAATCGAGCAAGTCTATGGCGGCGAGCCTGTAGATGTAGAAGAAATTTTGAAAGATTACCTGGGATATGCGGAAATTCTGCGTCCTTATGTGCGTGATACATCGGTTGTACTCAACGAATACATCGATGAGGACAAAAAAGTACTGTTTGAAGGTGCACAAGGCGTTATGTTGGATCTTGATCAAGGAACTTATCCATTTGTTACTTCATCCAATCCGTCTGCAGGCGGCGTATGTATCGGATCTGGTGTTGGCCCAGCTCGTATTCAGCAGGTTATCGGTGTGGCTAAAGCCTATACAACACGTGTAGGAGATGGTCCTTTCCCGACAGAACTGCATGATGCGATCGGTGATCAAATCCGTGAGACCGGACATGAGTACGGTACTGTAACGGGACGTCCACGTCGTGTTGGCTGGTTCGACAGTGTTGTTGTTCGCCACGCTCGTCGTGTCAGCGGGATTACAGGTCTTTCCCTGAACTCCCTGGATGTAATGACAGGTCTGGAAACGGTGAAAATCTGCACAGGATACAAATTCCGCGGCGAGGTAATCACTCACTATCCGGCAAGCCTAAAAATGCTGGCAGAATGTGAAGCGGTATACGAAGAGCTTCCGGGCTGGAGCGAAGATATCACTTCGGCGAAGAAACTGGAAGACCTGCCCGTGAACACACAGAATTATGTGAAACGTGTTTCCGAACTGACAGGCATCCCAATTGCTATCTTCTCTGTAGGCCGTAACCGTGAGCAAACGAATCAGGTTCTTCCTATCTACGAATAAGCAGCTAGGTTAACTCGGCAATACTAAGTTAAACGTTCATCCAAATGATATGCCTATGCAGGCATCATAGAGCCCCAGTTATCGCTTAAATAGCGATGGCTGGGGTTTTTCGCATGCCTTCCTGATATAATCCCCGGATTTCCGTCAATACTGGTTAACAGTAGACTCATAGATCCTGAAACATCGAATGTGATATGGGGTCGGAAAACGGAGGGAGAGAACGGGAATGAAGTTGCTTCAATGGTTCATTAAAATATTGCTTACCGTGATGCTGGTCAGTTCACTGACCCTGCTGACAACCGGATTAATCGTTCAGTCATATGTAAAATCGCTTCTGGCGAGTTTCAATATTCAGTGGGAAGGCCAGCCGATGGGGTTAACGGCCATGTTTCAGGGTGCATTGGGTGGTAAGTCCGGTGAAGAGAAGAAGCCGGGAACGGGCACGACAGATCAGCCGGCAGGAGCGGAGGAGGAACACGTTCCAGAAGATGCGATATCTGTCATGGGCAATGGAACAGAAAATGGAGAAACAGGCGCGAATACAGACAACAGCTCAGGACAGGGTACGGGATCAGACGAGGGTCAAGGAGCAGGCTCAGGAACGGACTCCTCCGCTACGGGATCAAGCCCAGGGGGCAGCTCCGCCGCGGGGACAGACGCAGATGCTGGTACAAATGCCGGTACCGATTCAGGGACAACAACAGGCAACAGTACAGCATCGGGCAACGGAACAGGTGCGAATTCCAATGGTACGGCTTCTTCAGGGAATGATGAGATTGTAGTATCTCCGGATGACATCACAGGCAAGAAAGACAAGCTGCCGTTGGAGGAAAAAGAAAAGATATTCAGCTTGCTGATGAATAAGTTGCCCCAGAAAGAGATGCAGCAAATCTCAGGCGCTATGGAAGGCGGCCTGACTGAGCAGGAGCTGCGCGATATTGAGCAGGTGATCTCCAAGTATCTGACGAGCGAAGAATACGATAATCTGATGGAAGTCCTTCAGGCGGAATAAACTAAGTTTATGCAAGAGTTTAACGAAATCCCTCACCAGAGATGATCTGGCGAGGGATTTCAGTTTGTATTTTTATGAAAAAGAAAACACATTTCGGTGGGTCTTAGAACCTAGTCTTAAAAAATGATCAAAAGTACATAGTATACCTGAAGTAGAGGTGTTACGGGGAAGAATATAGATCTGCCATCTTATGGATAATACAGGAAAACCAAGCGTAGCGCGGCTTTGCGCTATGACGTGTACAGTTGAAATGAGTGTAAAACCTGTGTTAAAGTATACGGGTGTGATAAAAGGTTAAAATTTTGACACTTTTACGAGCGCAGCTAAAGTCCTGATTTGCGGACACCCGAATACAAATATCGACAAGCATGGGACAGACACATTGGGTGATGTCTTGACAGAAATGCGAACTGAGAAGTGCTGAAAAGGAGAGAATCATGAAAGGTTTCAGAGGCATACGCCAACCGGGCAAGAACCGGGAACACGAACAATCCGGGGAACACCGGACGGCCGAAGACAAAAACAACATGAGCATGTCCAACTTCAGTGGTAACAAAAAGCGCGTTCTGGCCTCGCGCAAATGGATCATTACAGCAGCATGTGGTTTATTCATCGCTGCATCGATCGGATTCGCAGGCAAACAATACGTTGCTGCAAACACCGTCCCATATTATAAAGTGATGGTTAAAGGAAATGAGATTGGCACCATCACGGATGAGGCGCAATTACAGAAATTATTTGCAGACAAAACCGAGGAATTCCAAAATAAATATCCAGAAGCGGAAATGGTGCTGAACACAGACGGTATCACGACCGAAACCATTAAAGCATACAAGCCCGTAGTGAACAGCGATGAGACGCTGGACAAGCTCGGCGACATGCTTACCGCCTATGCCAAGGGTGTAGAGCTCAAGGTAGACGGTGAAGTGATCGGCATTGTGAAGGATCAGGCAACAGCAGACGCGATTCTGGAACAAGTGCAGAACAAGTACATATCGGCATCGGCTGTGCGCAGTTCGCTCAAGACGAAGTCGGTATCGGCAAACTCATCGAAAAAAGCCGAGGGACCGAGTACTACGCTGAAGTCGGTGGGCATCAAGGAAGATGTAGCGACAGATGTGGTAAAGGCTGATCCGAACAAAATATGGGATGTGTCCGAGGCGGTTGAAGCTTTAACCGTTGGTAAAGACGCGCCTGTAACTTATGTCGTGCGTGAAGGAGATACGATCTCTTCCATTGCTGCCAAATACGAAATTACGCAAAGCGAGATTCGCAAACATAATCCGGGCGTCAAAGAAACGTCGCTGCAAATTGGGGACGAGCTTACGTTGACGGTACCAAAGCCAGCCGTTACTGTTAAATCAGTTGAGCAGGTGGTTGAACAGATTGAAATTAAACCGCAGGTGGAAGTACGCAAAAGTGCTGAGCTCAAAGCAGGCACAACAAAAGTGGTGCGTCCAGGTCAAAGCGGTCTGAAAAGCATGCAATATCGGATAACGAAAGAAAACGGTGAAGTCGTTCAGGAGGAATGGCTTGGCCAGGAAGTCATCAAAGCAGCGGTTACTGAAGTGGTCCTGAGTGGAACCAAAGTGGTCGGTGAAGGTACAGGAGAATTTGCTTGGCCGGTATCCAACGCTACGATGAGCAGCAGCTTTGGACAACGCTGGGGTCGCCAGCACAAAGGTGTCGATCTTGTCGGTAACCGGGACGTGAAAGCGTCTGATGAGGGCGTGATTACTTTTGCAGGACAGAAGAGTGGTTATGGCAATGTTATTATTATTAACCATCGTAATGGATACGAAACACTTTATGGGCACTTGAACAGCATTGGTGTTAAGGTTGGACAAGTCGTTGAAAAAGGTGAGAGCATCGGCGTAATGGGCAACACGGGTCGTTCGACCGGAACGCATCTGCATTTCGAGATTATCAAGAACGGAACGGTGGAAAATCCGTTGACATACTTGAACTAGTTATATCGCAATCGAGGGCAAGGTTGGCAGTTGATGCTGGCCTTGTTTTTTGCTGCTGTAAAAATTTTTCAGTTTGGGCTGCACATTGGCCCTGATCGGGATGTGACGGTGCTTCAGGTATGTTAAACTATAGACTATAGGCAACAATCCATATGATATAGACTATAGTCATTGAATCGTGAGAAACACAATTTTATATAAGTTGAATAAGAGAGATAGACCGCTCAGGCGGATCAAGCAGGATATAGGGGTGAAGACAGCCGATGCAGGGGAAGATTTTGGTGGTGGACGATGAACAGCCCATTGCGGACATTCTGAAGTTTAATTTGGAAAAAGAGGGGTACGAGGTCATCTGCGCTTTTGATGGCATTCGTGCGGTTGAATTGGCGTTATCCGAGAAGCCGGATCTGATGCTGCTGGACCTGATGCTGCCAGGTAAGGATGGTATGGATGTGTGCCGCGAGGTGCGTGCCCATCTGGAGATGCCAATCATTATGCTGACCGCAAAGGATGGCGAGATCGACAAGGTGCTCGGTCTGGAGCTGGGCGCGGATGATTACGTGACGAAGCCTTTCAGTACGCGCGAGCTGCTCGCCCGGGTGAAAGCACAGATGCGCAGACGGCAGAAGCCTGCCATCACGGCTGAAGCGCCGGAAGACGAAGAGAAACAGGTCATGCGTTTATTTGATCTGGCGTTTGATATGGACATGTATACAGCTTACAAAGGCGGCGAACCGCTGGATCTGACCCACCGTGAGTACGAACTTCTCTATTATATGGCGAAGCATTCCGGCAAGGTAATGACACGTGAACATCTGCTGCAGGCTGTATGGGGATATGAATATTTCGGGGATGTGCGTACCGTGGATGTTACGATTCGTCGTCTGCGTGAGAAGATTGAGGAGAACCCGAGCAAACCGGAAACGATTCTGACTCGCCGCGGGCTGGGTTATCTCGTGCGCAGTCCCAAAAGCGTGGGGATATAATGGGGCGTTTCTCGCGATTTTCGTTCTTTCGAACGATTCAGGCGAAACTGATTATTATCTATGTACTGCTGATTCTGATTGCGATGCAATTGATCGGCGTTTATTTTGTCAGTGCGATGAAGAACTCGCTGACCAGCAACTTCACTGAGGATTTGCAGGCACGGGCTGAGATGCTCTCTGTGCTTGTAGGGGAGACGATGGCTGGTGGAGAAGCCGAGGCTGGCGAGGACAAAACGGAAAACCTGCGTGTGTTGGTAAACAACCTGTTCAACATTAACGGCGCCGAAATTCAGGTGCTGGATGCTAGCGGCAAAGTGCTGACCACCTCGCTAAGTTCCCATTCAGACTATGTTGGGCGCAAAAACACCCAAACCGTTGTCAGCCGTGCGCTGCAAGGCATTCGAGACAATGAGGAATATATCGTTGACGAGGATAATGTTCGCAAAAAGGTCGTTGCCAAGCCGGTGCTGTCCGGCGGCAAGATTATCGGCGCGGTCTACATCGCCGCCTCCATGAATGAGTTATATGCCACAATGGAGGGCATTAACAAGATTTTTATCTCCGGCATTTTGATTGCCTTGGTATTAACCGCAGTGCTTGGTGTCATTCTGTCACATACGATTACGCAGCCGATCAAGGAAGTCACCCGAAGGGCGACGGCGGTCGCGGAAGGCAACTTCGATCAGCAGACCCCTGTATTCGGAACGGATGAGATTGGACAGCTCAGTCGGGCATTCAACTATATGACTAGCAGGCTCCGGGATGCACTCTCCCAGAACGAAGAGGAGAAGGAGAAGCTCACGTCCATTCTGACCAATATGAGCGATGGCGTGGTCGCAACGGACGAATATGGCAAAGTCATTCTGGTGAACCGCCGTGCAAGCAGCATTCTGGGCATGCGTCCGGCGGACATTGAAGGAAGGCATTTTGCCGTATTGCTCGGCATTGATCCGGAAGATGCTGAAGCGTTAGCCAGTGGCTTTACAGGTTCGACGTTGCTCCAGATTGCACCTGCGGGACAAGAAGATCCCGTTGTCATTCGCATGACGTTTACACCGGTTCATCGTCGTGAACTGGGCATTACGGGTACGATCGCTGTGCTTCAGGACGTTACGGAGCAGGAAGAACTGGAAGCATCACGACGTGAATTCGTGGCGAATGTCTCTCATGAGCTGCGTACACCGCTGACTACCATTAAGAGCTACGCAGAAGCGCTGGATGATGGGGCTCTGGAAGATCCGCAGCTCGCCGGACGATTCGTTGGAGTAATCCAGAATGAGACGGAGCGTATGATTCGCTTGGTTACGGATTTGCTGCATCTGTCCAGGCTCGATTCTAAGGAAGCGATGCTGCGCAAACAGCCAACCGACATCATGGAGATGTTGGAAGAAGTATCGGACCGTTTTTCGTTCCAGATGCATCAGAAGGATATTCAACCTGTGCTTTCTGTGGAGAACGGAATTCCAGCGGTTCCGCTGGATCGGGACCAAATTGACCAGGTGCTCGATAATGTCGTGTCCAACGCGCTGAAATACACGCTTGAAGGTGGCACGATTACAATCGCAGCCAGACGCAATGATGATCATACTCTCGCCATATCAGTGACCGATACGGGGATGGGGATTCCACAGCGGGATCTGGATCGCATTTTTGAACGGTTTTATCGGGTGGACAAGGCTCGCTCCCGCAGTATGGGCGGCACAGGGCTTGGATTGTCCATTGCCCGGGAAATTGTGAAGGCCCATGATGGCAATATCTCACTGGAGTCCGAAGTGGACGTGGGGACAACGGTAACGTTCACACTGCCCCTGCGTGAGGAAGGAGGTGAGCACCTTGAAAGAGCGGATTAAATCTCTGGTGCTTGCTTCCCTCGTCGTTGCCAGTTTGGTACAAAGTTACTTCCTCATCTATCGTTTGCCCGGTGGGGGAGATTCGATTGTGACATCAGAGACGAACTATGTAAAAACCGAGAATATGGGCCAGGAACGCAATATTGAAGATTTAATTTTCCCGGATCAGATGGTTATTCATCTGGGAGAGGACAAACATACGGTATTTTATCCGGGTAATACGTTCTATCAGTTGATCTATTCACGGTTGCAGGGGCGTACATTTGATGATTTCCAGCGTCGGAGTGTGCAATCGGTCAACTGGGGTCAGATTCGTAAGGAGAATCCTGGCTTTGAGCTGTCGTTCAAGGAAGGCATCCCTGTAGCGTTGTTACAGCGCGTGATGCGGCTCGGGACAGACTCCTTATTCCAGGGGGAAACGATTAACCGGATCTCGATCTATACGGCCAAAAATGAAACAAAGGCTCACGCACTGTTCTTCAGCGCCAAAGGTGATGTGGTCTACGAGGCGACACAGGCGGATCTGACAGTACAGGACGTGCAGCAGCATGTCGACTTCGGTAGCAGCTGGACACCTTATACGCTGATGGACGGCGGATATTATATCCCGGCTGAAGCACTGGAAACGATTGAGGCTGACGTGCCTACAGGCCAGTTCACTGTTGAGCAGATGCAGCGAAGCCTATTCTTTGATCCAAGCATGACCCGAAACATTCGGGAAAAAGATGGATCGGAGATCTATACAGACAGCAAGCGCAGTCTGCAAGTTAAGCAAGAACAGCGCTGGATTAGCTACACCGATCCGGCGGCACCGCCTGCGGGACAGATTGATGCAGCGAAGGATGCGCTGTCCGCTGTTGATTTTGTGAATCAGCATGGCGGCTGGAAAGGTCGTTCGCGCATGATGCTGGACACTACCGATACGAAGACGAAGCTCCAGTTCCAACAATATTACAGCAGCTTCCCGATTATGGACTCGATGCAGTTCCGGTTCGGCACGATCAGCATGGAGATGCAGCAGGAGACGGTATCCAGCTATGAACGTTCGCTCGAATATCTGAACGAAGGCGCAGAGACGAAGAAATCGGTCACTCTGCCCGGTGGGGACAAGCTGAAGGCGCTCATCCAGAAGGTGGCGGGAACCAATCGTAAGGTCGTAGACGTGTATCCGGCGTACCGTCCGTCCAGCATTGAGGATGGGCTGAAGCTGATCCCGGTATGGGTAATCCGCTTTGGAAACGGGGAGGAAACCACCGTTTCTTGATGGGTTATAGGATATGAAGTCATTTGATATCCTGGTGGGATTTAAGATCACACGTTAACGGAGGGGGCAGAAAAAACCTGAAGAAGCGAAGCGCTCGCCTTTATCTCCGGATTTCTCCCTTAGGAAAAGGGAATCAAGAAATCTGGGGATAACAGCGATCGGAAGGTTGTTCTGGCCACGGAGTGGTAAGTGTGATAGTAGTCGTAATTATCAAATGATGGAGGTGAATGTTTTGGATTGGGGACGGGCGAAAAATGTGTTGATCTATGCCTTCCTGCTGCTCAATCTGGTGCTGGGATACCAGATCTGGATGGATGCGCGGGAGACGGCCGGAGCCAATCTGGACTTCACCTCGCTGGCGGATAATACACAACAGGCGATGGAGGAGAAGGGCATTCAGGTGCTGGCTCCTATTCCAAATGAGACGCCGAAGCTGCCGAAGCTGTCGTATGAGTTCATTGAAGATAACAAGGCAGGCATTGAGGTTGAATTGGAAAAGCCTGTGGACAGCAAGCTGATCTTCTCGCAAAGCGAGCTGGAGGATGCACTACAGGACGAGATTCCTCAGATCGGTACGTATCGATGGGATCAGCTGATGGCGGAGGATGGGGCATTTGTGCTTCATCCGTTGGTGGATGGCAAATGGCCACTCTTCAATGTTAGCCTGGAGCTATTCTACAGCGATCAGAAAATTACGGGTTATCGTCAGACTCCGGTGCGGATTACGACAGCGGAGGAAAGCGATCAGCAGGTGCTTCCGGCGTCGAAGGCGCTGGGTACACTGATCGAGAACTTTTTGCCAAATGATGCGATTGTCAAAGATATTCAGTTGGGCTATTACGGCCAGTTGTTTAATTCAGATATGCAGGTGGCGATGCCGGCATGGCGGTTCGTGCTGGAAAGTGGCGAAGTGTTGTACGTGCAGGGCATCAGTGGGGATGTATTCAGTCCCAAGACAGACAAACCAGGGGAGTAATGCGTTATGGGGATTTATTTTACCGTGTTATCCAGCGGTTCGACAGGGAATGCCACGGTTATACAGCATGGGGGCACGTCCCTCATGATTGATGCAGGTCTCAGTGCGAAGCGGCTGGAGGCACTGTTCCTGGAACGGGAGATTTCGGGAACGGAGCTGGACGGGATTCTGGTTACACATGAACATTCCGATCACATTAAAGGACTAGGCGCGATGTCTCGGAAATATAATTTACCAATCTATGCAAATACGAATACGTGGGCGGCACTGGAGAAGTCCGTGGGGGCGATTCCAGAGGAAAATCGGAGGGTGTTTGAGACCGGTGAAAAGCATGATTTTGGCTCCCTGCGCGTGGAATCTTTCGGCATCTCCCATGATGCGGCGGAACCGGTAGGGTACACATTCGATGATGGCAGTGAGAAGCTGTCCGTCGCGACGGATCTCGGATATATGAGCGACAAGGTTCGCGATGCGATCTCCGATTCGGATGTACTTGTGCTGGAGGCGAATCATGATGTCGAATTGCTGCGCATGGGGCGGTATCCATGGAACACCAAGCGCCGCATTCTGAGCGACATTGGGCATTTGTCGAACGAAGCGGCGGGAGCTGCGCTCAGTGAACTGATGAACGGACGCATCAAGCGCACGTATCTGGCACATTTGAGCCGGGATCATAATATGATGGACTTGGCGAAAATGACCGTGCGTGATGCGATGGAGAGCCGTGGGTGCTTTTATCGGGATCATGAGTTCAAGCTCTGTGATACGTATTATGATCGGCCTACGCCATGGGATAGGGTGGGTGAGCCATAAAGCTGTCGAGTTCGGTAGCTTTGCGCTCCACTTCCTCGCGGGTCAGAATGCCTTTGTCGACGAGTAGTTCAATAATCGTGCTTAGGGCAAGGGTATTGCGGTAATGCTCTTCCTTGAGATCGGCCAGCTTGGCCGCCATATGAACTTCATCCATTGCTGTGAGTGTACGCGTGCGATCCATAATGTGAATCCTCCTTCTATGAAGCTTCGAATTGTCTTTTACTATTATTGTAGTCAGGCTTGGTGGAAAACATTCCTCTTTTTGCCGCTATAATTACACGTAAGGGACGTGTATGCTGAACCAGGGGCGCATTTTGCTTAAGAAGATGAAAAAGTTCACGGGAATAGGCGAAATTGCGCTTAGAGAACCGGATTTTGTGGTGATAGATACTATGGACCTTTATTGTTAAGCGCGTTATAGCGGAAATTTCCGTTAATCTTCGTAATTATGCAACTTTTTAAGATTTGGCGTGTTTAGTATATAAGGAGCTTTTATAGCAGAGGCTGTTTTGCGCGCAAAAAGGCATGTCGTAGAATGCGAGAGCATTTCTGATAGAGTCACAGGCAGAATGGGATGTCCGTTCTGTTGTACATAGACGCTTCATTCCGAGTTAATGGGGATGGCAGCGATATGCAAAACGATTTTTAAAACATGCAAGAAAGCATGGAAAACCGTTGGGGTCTTCACGTAACGGAGACGGCAGAAGGAACCTGAAGAAACGGAGTGCTCGCCTTTATGAACAAATTTTTACCTTATTAGAGGGTAATCAAGAAAATTTGTGAGTAACAGCGATCGGAAGGTTCGTCTGCCGGCGGAGTGGGCTATGTGAGAACACCATCGTTGGCCATGCGAAAACGATCGGGCGGCGGTCAGGGTCTTGATGCGTGACAACGAAGGGGAGAGGATCACGATGGGATTGTTTGGAGACGATTTTTATTCAACCAAAGTATCAAGACGCGCCGAATCTGAACAGAAAGGTAAACTTCAGATCATTCGCCCTGGAGGCAGGGGACGTGACCGCTGGCAGAATCCACGCAAGTCACGCTCGGGCTTTAGCTCCACGGTCAAAGTAGCCGTGATCAGTTCGGTAATCAGCTCCATCGTGACCGTTACGCTGTTCAGCTTTATCATGCAGCCTGCAGCTCTACCTCTGGCGAACGCTGCAGGGAACGGCGGAGGCGGTACACAGACAGCGCAGGCTGCTGATCCGTACGACCGGATTATCCAGGCAGCGGCGAAGGTTCGCCCTTCCGTGGTGAGCATCGTGAACCATAAAACGGGCAGCAGCCTGTCGATGGAAGATTCCGCGTTGGGATCAGGGGTCATTTTCAAGAAGGAAGATGGCAAAGCCTACATCATGACCAATCATCACGTCGTGGAAGGTGCCAGTGATCTGGAGATTGTAACAGTGGACGGGGAAACGCATAAGGCGAAGCTGGTGGGCAAAGACCGTGTGAGTGACATTGCGGTATTGTCAGTGCAAGATGATAAGGGCATCGGTCCAGCCGCTGAGCTTGGTGATTCCAGCAAACTTCAGCGCGGTCAAACGGTACTGGCGATCGGGAATCCGCTCGGTCTGGGCGGTACGCTGACATCCGGTATTGTGAGTTACACAGATCGGATCTTGCCGGTATCCATTAATCAGGATGGTGTGTACGACTGGGAACAAAACGTAATTCAGACGGATGCGGCGATTAACGAAGGTAACAGTGGCGGGGCGCTGGCTGATCTGAACGGCAAATTGGTCGGCATCAACACGATGAAGATCTCGGATACAGGCGTTGAAGGCCTCGGCTTTGCGATTCCGATGAACGAAGTGATGAAAACGGTCGACTCACTGCTGCTGAATGGCAAAGTATCTCGTCCATATCTGGGCGTGTATACAGTCGATCTGAGTAATCCGTACGCCCCACTGGATGATGAGCAGCGCAAGGATCTGAAGCTGCCATCCCACGTAGATAGCGGGGTGGTTGTGCTGGAAGCGTCCGGTCCGGCATCCGAAGCGGGCATGAAGCTGAATGACGTCATTACTGAATTTGATGGGCAAAAAATTACCTCTACGCTTGATCTACGGAAATATCTGTACGATAAGAAGAAGATCGGCGATACGATTGAAATTACCTTTTACCGGGACGGCAACGCCGAGAAGGTGTCGGTGAAGCTCACGGACAAACCGGAGTAAAGAGAATTGCTTTCATGTACATGGCACACAGAAATAGGGTAATAAAGGAGAGTCGATCAACTCGTTGATCTGCTCTTTTTTATTGCACTAATCTTGATTTACATACAAACCAAATTCATGAGGTTACAGGGGGAATTTTGTCGTTTCCCAATGTAGGTTAGGACCGGAGCCAAAGCCTCTATTATAGAGGGTTCCAGTTATGGTAAACTGTTGGGAATGTGTTGGTGATGTGCGGCTGTGCGAGTAACATCTGTTTGACGAACTGTATTCTCAATCTGGAGTGGAAGGGGTTAATTCAATGAAACGTTTGACGAAAACCATGTTGGGGGGAACAGGTCTGGTATCTGCGCTGTTTGTTTTGTCCGCATGTACTTCTGAGGTGTCCCCGTCAGGGACTGCTGATGTTAGTGGTTTACAGGAGCAGATTACGGGACTGGAGAAGAAGCTTGCGGACCAGAGTGAGAAGAATAATGAGCAGAACAAAAAGATCGCGGATCTGGAGAAGAAGCTGGAGGAGCTAAGCACCACCGTGATTGCGGTCAATGAGCCTGGCGGCAAAGCTTCGGTTGGCTCGGGAAACAACGGATCGGCTGGAAAGGGAGATGGGGTGCTGATTACGTTTGCCCAGTATGAAAAGCTAGAGGTTGGCATGGCGGTAGAGGAAGTTATCGACATCCTTGGCGGTGAAGGCGAGGCATTGAGCGAGGCGGAAAATATGGTGGTCTACAATTATAAAGGCACCGGGAGTTCGGTATCCAATGCAGTAATCGCATTCCAGGGCGGCAAGCTGCTGACAAAGGCGCAGTCGGGGCTGGAGTAAGATCGATATCCATTGAGGATGGATTGAATACAATCGGACGATGGCTTTCATATGTGCGGTAATCTGAATAGTAACGAATGAGTGGGATAGATTCGGAATTAGGAGAAGTGTTACTTTGGGATGCCAACGGGGTATCGAGAAGTGACGCTTTTTTGGTTTGGTTTTTGCTGAAATGAGGAGATTGGTGGAAGTTGGACACGATAAATGGGGGATAGGGGTTTCTTTTCCGCGGCAGGTGTGATAGAACAGAGAAGTGGCTATCCTGTATGGATAAGCGGTTGTGAATCGGGAGCATAGCTGGATACAGAAAGGATGCTTGAACGGATGTACGTTGTATGCAAAGAACACGTGGACATCGCCATCGACATGTTTGTTGATGAGTATGAGGACGCTCCGGATATCGTCGATTTGAAGGAGACGGAATTTGCCGATTGGGACCCGCCTGCGAAGTGCGCCGAGTGCGAACAAAAGGCCGAGTATCTGGTCGTTTAGCGTACTGTGTAGGCATCCGCAGTTGGTGCGTCTGTCATGGATGCACTCGCTCGCCTGCCATCCGGTATGAACATCACAGGCAAGAAGCAAAGAGAGCGTGTCGGAGCGCTCTTTTTGTGTTTTTGGCGTGTTTTGCCTGTAATAGCGTGTCTCAGATTCTTTAGATTTTAAAGGAGCCGAAATTGGGCTAGATAAGGTGTGTGGAGTTCGTTAGCTTTTAATATTGATACAAACGATGTATTGAAGCATCTTAATTATAGATTATTTCGCAGGACGATTAGGAGGAATGAATCTTCATGTTGATTCAGATTATTGGTGTAGGCAAACTGAAGGAAAAATATTTGACTCTGGGCATTCAGGAATATGCCAAGCGGCTCGCCCCGTACATCAAGTTTCAGATGATCGAGGTCGCAGACGAAAAGGCGCCCGAAACCCTGAGCGAAGCTGAGGTGCGGGCAGTGAAGGAGCGCGAGGGTGAACGCATCCTCGCGCACGTGAAGAGCGAGGCGCATGTCGTTGCGCTCGCGTTGGATGGCCAGCTCTGGAGTTCCGAGGAGCTGGCTATGGAGATCGACAAGCTTGGCACGTATGGGACGAGCCATGTCGTGTTTGTCATCGGAGGAAGCCATGGGCTCTCCGATGAGGTGCTGCGCCGCGCGAAGCAGCGTTTGAGCTTCGGGCGCATGACCCTGCCGCACCAGTTGATGCGGCTGGTGCTGGTGGAGCAGATTTATCGGGCGGTGAAGATCAATCGGAACGAACCGTATCACAAGTAGGGCGAAATTTTTCAAGTTACATGCTGCCAGGCGTTTTGTAGGCTGGATGTCTTCCGATGAAGGTGTCGGATCGCCGTTCGGGTGATTGTGTACGCATATGATTATCTCTTTGGGACCGACTAATTACGTGATTTTTTCGTGATGAAGGGGGTGAAGAATTTCTACTGCCTTACCACGAGTACCTTAAGCCAACCGGAGATGAAGAAGAGGATCCTAGATGGACCACATTGCTGAAGAAACTCTTGTAATGTCAGATCCGACACATTTTCGCGTTTTTGCATATGCCTCTGAAAAAGGAACGCCAGCCAGACGTCGCACTTTCCATATTAATACGCTGTCTCTAAGCGATTAAAAAGATACGGGAGCACGGAATTGCGGATGGTCCGTGGATAAACGTGAGGATCGGCTTAATAAGCACGTTGGACAGGTCTGGATGGAAAGAGGTGTCTTTCCAGGATAGGGCATCAGGAACAGAGAACTTATAATGCGGCTTGGTACAGCCATGGCTTTAGAGCTTGTTGCGCCAGAGAGGATGCGAAGTGATGAAGACCAGAGTCCCAAGGTCGAAGGAATAGTCCTTGAGCGACAAGGTTTTCTGCGTGTAAAAGGACTTGATTACAATTTGGAGAGCTTTTCAAGCGACCAAGCTCAAAACATCCAGAGGAAGTCAAGGTACTTTTATATTTTTCCTTGAAGAACTACTAAACTTGAATCAATCAAGAGAACGATTGTCTATCTTACTTCAGTACACTGGATTTTATATTGGAATTTCTCAGGAAGGATGGAGCAGAAAAACAGAGTCTCATCTAGAGTAAGTTCAGGAATCAACTCATCAATTTCTATTTAATAAAAAATTTCTTTGAACCTTTAATGAATTATAGTGTAAAGATTTTATCGATAACTGTCGATATTAAAGTGTAAAGAAAAAAGCCTTTGATAATAGGTGATTATAGGTAAATTCTGAGGAGGTCTTGGAATGAACATAGGCATAAAAGCAATTGAATATTTTCTTCCTCAAAAGATTCTCTCAAACGCAGATCTTGCAAAAACTTTTCCGGGTTGGACAGAGGAAAAAATTTACAATAAAACAGGAATAGTAAATAGGCACATTGCAAATGATGATGAATATGTATCTGACCTCGCTTACTGTGCTGCCAAGAAATTATTTGACAACCATTCAATTGAACCCAAAGATATAGATTTTTTAATCCTTTTTACACAGAGCCCAGATTATAATGTTCCGACAACAGCTTGTATGGTGCAGAATCGATTAGGGATTCCCAAGTCTGCTGGCGCTTTTGATATTAATCTGGGTTGTTCCGCCTTTATATATGGATTGGCTGTAGCAAAGTCATTAATAAATACAAATATAGCAAAAAATATACTGCTAATCACAGCGGAAACCTATTCAAAATATATCGATCCAAAGGAAAAAAGCGTTGTGGCCATTTTTGGAGATGGAGCAGCCGCAGCTCTAATTTCTTATGATGAAGTCTCGCAAATTAAAGAATTCGACTTGGGTACTGATGGAAGCGGCGCGGAACAGTTGATCGCTTCATCAAGTGGAGTTAGGTCAAGAAGTACAGGAAACAATATTCAAGATGATTTACATAGCCTGTATATGAATGGACCAGAAATATTCAATTTTACAATAGATGTTGTTCCGAAATCTATTGATAACGTGTTGAAGAAAAATAACCTAGCCTTTAACGATATCGATTTTTTCGTATTTCATCAAGCAAACAGTTACATGTTAAATCACCTGAGGAAAAAGTGTAACATTCCGGAGGAGAAATTTTTTATAGACATGATTGATACTGGTAATACGGTATCATCGACCATACCAATTGCACTTTATCAGGCAGAGAAGGAGGGTCGCATCAAAAGAGGTGACACTATCCTTCTTGTGGGTTTTGGAGTAGGATTATCCTGGGGTTCAACCATTATCGTATGGTAAATATAGATATTTTGATTTAAATAGGAGGAAATGAGTATGGATGTACAAACAAAATTAAACTTGCTAGAAGATATTTTAGAGCTTGAACAAGGGTCGTTAGAGGTGACAACCGACCTTGAATCCTTAGAAAGCTGGGATTCGCTTGCGGCAATTTCGTTAATTGCTCTTGTTGATGAACATTTCGAAAAGAGATTAACCGGAGCCATGATTAAAGAGTTCAAAACAGTGCAAGATATCATAGATTTTATGAACTGAGGCATCGTATATGCCAAAGGGAATTTTGAGAAATGTAGCAGTACGAGGTATTGCATGTGCAGTGCCTAAAACTGTAGTAAAAACAACGGAAAGTAATGGGATATTCGGAGAAGAGAGTGTTTTAAAATTTGTCAAAATGACCGGCGTCGAACAACGTCGCGTAGCATCAGAAAAACAAACGGCCTCTGATTTAGCTTTTGCAGCAGCACAGGATATTATTAAGCACTTGAAATGGGACATTGACAGCATTGATGGTTTGATTTTTGTAACTCAAAGTCCTGATTATATTGCTCCAGCTACTGCATTTGTTTTGCACGGACGGTTAGGTCTAAAAAAAGATTGTATTGCATTTGACGTAAATTTAGGCTGTTCCGGTTTCGTATATGGTATATACATTGCAGGCTCATTGATGCAGACCGGAGATACAAAGCGTGTTTTATTCTTGGGAGGAGATACATTAACAAAAGGTATATCGCCCTTGGACAAGTCCGCTACTATGCTATTTGGTGATTCTGGATTCGCCACAGCCCTTGAGTATGATGAAGCGTCGCAAATCCCTTACTGTTATCATACCGATGGTACCGGATATAAATCTATAATTACACCAGCCGGCGCTTGCCGCAATCCACAGGGCAGTCGTGAACGTAGAGCGTTTGGTGAAGGTGTGCTTCGCTCTGATTATGAGTTATACATGAATGGGGCGGAGGTATTCGATTTTACTATCACCGAAGTGCCAAATATGTTAAAAAGTTTTATGGCCGAACATAATATATCTCATAATGACTACGACCTGTTTGCACCCCATCAGGCAAATGTATTTATGCTTAAACATATTGCTAAAAAAGCAAAGATCCCGCTTGATAAGCTCGGAGTTTCCATGGACAGATACGGAAACACAAGTGTAACATCGATACCCATCACAATTTGTGATGCTTACGGAGGCAAAGGACAGGGGAATAAAAAAGTACTGGCGCCCGGATTTGGAATAGGGTTATCTTGGGGAACTAACTATTTTGATATGTTAGCAGAAAACTGCTTGCCGATTATTGAAACAGATGATTATTTCGAAGACGGAGGAATTGTGGTTGATTAATCCTATGGACTTAAGTGGTAAGAAGGTATTAGTTACAGGTGCATCTTCCGGTATTGGAAGAGCTGCCTGTATTCAACTAAGCCGACTAGGGGCTCAAGTTTTTATGATGGCTAGAAACGAACAAAAGCTAATTGAAACTTTGGAACAGATGGAAAGTGGTAGCCACCTTTCATATATATATGATCTTCAAGATATTAGTGGTATTGAGGACTTGATGAAGAAATTGATTTCAGAAGCAGGGGCTCTTGACGGTTTGGTGCATTGTGCAGGAATTGGTCCAATGCGTCCATTAAATATGACAACGCATAAGTTCATAAATGATGTGTTTACAATTAATGTTTTTGCATTCATCGAATTATCTAGAATATTTGCAAAAAAAGGGAACTTTAATCCAAATTCAAGTATTGTCGTTATGTCATCTACTGCTTCTTTTCTAGGTTATAAAACAAAAATAGCATATAGTGCATCAAAAGGGGCATTAAATAGTGCTGTAAAATCAATGGCAGTGGAGCTAGCCGATAAAAAAATACGCGTAAATACAGTGTGTCCTTCTTTTGTTGAAACGGAGATGCTTGAGGAGTATACAACCCTAGCGGGTGAAGGAGCAAGAATTAAATTACTAGAAAAACAATACGCAGGCTATATTTCTGCCGAAAGTGTTGCAAATGCAATTGCATATTTACTTTCAAAACCTTCTGAATATATTACTGGGACGGACTTTATTATTGATGCAGGAGCAACATCTCACTAAAATATTTTTAGATACCGTAAAGTAAAAAGGGCTTACGACTGAGCATATTTTGGCAGTCAGAAGGCCCTTTTATTTCATATAAACGGATTTCTACTTTATGTTGTAATTATCCTAATTTGGTCTGTCCTGGTCTGAATCACCTTTAGTAAAATAGATATTATTATTTAAAAGATTCAATCTTTTTACCTTCTTTCCGTAAAAAGATAAGCATGCATTCAAATTAACAACTGATAAATCCACTGGCTGGAATCTGGATGGCAAGACGATTTTATCATCATCTGAAGTAAATTCCTTCTTAAATCCAACTGACTCCAGTCCGAAATTAAACATATCTGTCGTGCAATAGAAATCGGCGAAAAGGATAGCTTCTTCGACTCCAATTTCTAAGATTTTATTTGCAAGTGCGATGGAAGCATCCTGGTTCTTGGCAATGAATTCAATGATACGCAGAATTTTAGCTGTATTATTGACGATATTTTCAACCCTCGCTATAAATAAACCTTCATAATTACCAGACTGATCTTGAGAAGTGTACACCAAATAATTAAAAGATGGATGATTTAAATATCTCCAGCTTAAGAATTCAAAATTACGCGAGATACTAACCGTTTTTGGAGCAATATATGTGTAGTAAAAGCTATTCCATTTATCTTCTACCAATTCTTGCTTAACTGTTTTATTACCATATTGCGTTACCTCGAAAACCATATCATAATTTCTTAAATAATCCTCATTCCCATTTAGTAAAACTTCACTTGCTCGTTTCTTATCAAAAATGCCGACCATCCGGTCTAGTTTATAAATAGGTTGTGTTACAGCATCTCTTGAAATAGAAGCTGGTGAAACCCGCATTGAAAATTTACTAAGACCTATCCCGAAATTGCAAAAGAACGGATACAGATCAAGAGGTTTAGTATATAATAGTAGCCCTGCCATAGAGCTTCGATACTCTTCCAATACGATAGAATTGGTTACATTACATGCTGCCTCGGTTTCGCCATTTAAGTTAAACTCAAATAACATCAAGCCACCTAAACCAACGATTTTCCCATCTTCCCAAACACCGATAGCACCATAGTTTTCTTTCCCAATATATTTTTCATGCTGCGGGGTGTTATAAAACATGAAATCAGCTAGAGCCTTATCCCGACTTAAGATATGGCCCTTCTTCCATATTTTATCAATTGCTTCCATATATAAATGAGTCTCATCTCTTCTAAAGAGCCTTATCTCCATATTTCAATTACATCCCCCTTGCGAATTTTCTATAAGTTCTACTTGAATTCTTTTTCTATAAGTTATTATCGACAAATCATATTAATAACTTAACACATTATTAAGGAGATTTAATTCTTGAAGAGACATCCAAAACCTTTATTAACAGTCTAAATTAACCGATATAAGATACAGATTAAATATTTAGCTGCTACCCAAAGGATGGAATTCCCATGAATAATATTGCCGTAATGTACCATTATATCCGGGAGCGAGATGACTGGGGAGGTATTGTCCCTTTGTCGCCTCAGGATTTCTCTCATCAAATTGATATGCTGAGCAAGACCTATGACATTATTTCACTGGATCAGATGAACATACCCAGATCGAGGCCATGGTGTATCTTGACTTTCGATGATGGAACTAAGGATCAATATACCAATGCGTTTGAAATTTTGAAACGTAAAGGGGTCCCTGCCTATTTTACAGTGATGTCAGGCCCTTTGGTCTCAGGTGTTGTTCCTGTGATGCATCTTGTACATACTGTTCTCTCGTTTGTCGGCGATGAACAAATCTGGGAGCTGATTCGTTCGAAGCATGATACGACCGATATAGAAGAAGCAAGCACAATCTATTCTTATGAGCTTGATAAATTGCGTAGGTATAACAAGTATATGTTGAATGTGAGATTAACAACAGAAGAATCAACTGAAATCCTGGGATTATTATTTGATATCTTGTTTCCGGATAAGGCTGAATTCATTAATGACTTTTACTTGACAGAGCGGGAAATCAAGCATATGCGTCGTGAAGGAATGACCATAGGAGTGCACTGCAACAAGCATCAGCCTTACTGTGGAAATCCTCAACAGTTCTACGACAAGGAAATTGAGCCTTGCAGAGACTATCTTATGAATGTATTAGGGTCTTCTCCTGAGTGGTATACTCCTGCTTTTGGTGGAGGTGTACACCATAAAGCGATGAGAGAGCAATTAACTCCAATCCTAGTCGCTAATGGTTTCAAGGGTGCATTTTCCACCGTATCGAAGGAAGTGCCACAGGAACGGGAGTTCTGGATTGATCGGATTGACTGTTCGAAGTTATTACATGCAAAGATAAGCTACTAAAGATGATGTTAAGTCCACGATATTGGAAAAGTGCAAGAGAAAATTAGATCAAAAATGAGCGCACCCTAAATAGGTCCTCTTTAAACTTTACCTTATTAATGATACATCGAGCCTGAGATACGGTTTATGAGTTGCGTGTAATCGCGGTTAATCGTGATGACGAGATTGAGGCATTCGGCGACTATCCGGTAACAACATATCTAATTGACTTTGACGCAGTCAATCGGAGAGGCTCCAATAATTATGAAGAAGTCGTTCTCGTATCGCGCTAAAGGCTATAAAAGGGCATCCGATCGGATGCCCTTTTATTCTATGAATATTTGTTACGGTGAACCGTATCATAAGTAACGGCAAGTTTTTATTTAGTGATATAGAATAGATGAAAAAATTTGTTGGATTTTGTACAATAAACGGAGAAAAAAATTTCTAGGGGATGCGGCTATCTTCTTGGAAAGCTTTGATGTTCATGATAAGCGAGCAATGCGTCGGATTGTCATTTCTAATTTCTTGACAGCAGGTCAAATCTGTATGATCGCCAAACGTGTGTATGTACACCGTTCTATTTATGATGAGTTTGTGGAAAATTATATAGAGGCGGCTAATCGCTAGATTCGAATTGGTGATCCATTTGATTTAAATACGACAGTAGGCCCGGTTAATAACCTGAAGCAGAAAAATTACGTGCTTGGTTTGGTTGAAGATGCGCAAAAGCGCGGGGCTAAGGTCATCCCTCTTGGCCAAATTCTTGATCAGAAGCTGTTTGAACAAGGTTACTACCTACAACCTACGCTTGTTTTAGGTTGCGATTATCATGATCCGATTGTGGTGGAGGAACAGTTTGGTCCTAAGGTTCCGATTCTGCCATTTGACGATGAAGAGCAGGTTATTAATCTACACAATGAAAGCATATATGGATTGACGAGTTCTGTGTGGGGGAAAGAAGAGGATGCCATCTCCGTCGCACGTCAACTCGAAGCTGGAACGACAATGATCAATACAGCTGCTGTGCAGGGTCTCGATGTTCGGTTCCCTTTCGGTGGCTTCAAGCAATCTGGTATTGGCCGTGAACACGGCGCGGAAGGTATCCTCACTTATACAGAAAAGCATGTCATCAACGTTCCGAAGACACTGGATCTTCCTTATATACCAGAATAAATCTTATAGCACACAACTTCGACATCGTACAGGGAATGTACATGTGAAATTGAATGTAGGCTCTAACTTTGCGCTTTGTTTACTGATCTTTAAGAATCAGTAGACAGGGCGTTTTTTTGTCAGATAAGTTTGACAGTAGCAACTTTTTAGAGAAAAAAATAACCCATATCTGATGGAGGTGACCCTGACGCTTGTTCTTGAACGAATAAGTAGGGAACGCTAGGCTTATTGACGAAGCATTAAGAAAGTAAGAATTTGGCGCTAAGACGGTGGATAATGATTAGACAAAGATTTAAGGAGTGGATTGCGAATATTGAAACGTTGTGAGAGGACGGTATAGCAACGGAATATGTAATGCCAGATGTAGAGGATATAGAAAGCTTAGCGAAACCATTCAAAGAGTAATCCAAGAAACAAAATTATATCTAGGACAAGTTATAGTAAATAAATTCTGAGAGATGGAACTTGAATTCATTCAAATTGATTCAGAGAAAATGTTGCTGTGGAATTACTTCAAAAGCATTAATGATGACACTAATGTTGAAATGTTACTGCATTCATACTTCAAAGTGCTAAAGAGTGAGATGGAAACTGGTGACAATCAAAATAATAAGAAATAAAGAAGCCACTCCATTTTTCTGGAGTGGCTTTGTACTCGGCTATTATACGGTGAACGGTATAATAGCGATCGTGATAAAGCAAAGGGTCGAGTTAAAGTTACAATATTAAATCAGCCCGATGGAGTCTGTGCAAAGACTACTTTGTAATTATACGCGACTATTTTCTACCTAGTGTCTCCCAAATTCCATGGAGCCAAGAGTCGAACTCAGCATCTTTGTCACCCTCGTAAGTATCATAAATATCCAGACGTGTCTTTTGCAGTTTTTCCTTAAATTGCTCAAATGTGTGACCTTCAGGAAGGCTTTTTTTAATCCGTAGCAAAATTTTGTTAAGACCTTTAAACAGCTCACCTTTGTTTTTGGCAGGCATTTGAACATCTTCATCCAACTGCTTCAGCTTGAAATATGCAGCTTCACGCACCTGGAACACCTGATCACTTGTCAAAACATGCTGCAGTAACTTAATGGTAGGGGCTGTATCCCAGTTTCCCAATTCGTTCACCGCATTTAGTCTGTCTCTCCAGCTCGTCCGATTAGCCGCTCGTTTGAGCTCTTCAAAGTTTTCCGGTAGTTCGTTAACTGCTCCAATATCATGGTTGTTCGTCAAAATTCAATCTCCTTAATCATCGCCATCTCGGCAGAATGATGAATGTTATTTATGTGAACACTATTATAGCACGAACCTGACTAAACTACTCCTATGAAGCCGATTGACAGCCTATACATCACATTCACCAATTCATGTTTTTGTATGTAATCACTCATATAGATGTATCAACCTATCTATTCTCCTTGACAATCTTTTTTCTCTTAATGAAGTCTACCGTGTACACCCAACCAATCAGTCCACATAAAACAAAACCAAATGCATGCAGAGATCCGTAAACGGGAATGAAATCAAGTATGGTTAAGAAAAATATCTTTTTTAGTAGCGGATATAAAATGGAAAGCACAGCAACCGTGTAAAAGGCTAGACAAGATAGGCCTAAAAAGAAGGTAGCCTTATTATCCAAAGCGTTTTTCCTCAAGTAAGCAAGGAGATAAGCAGTGTAAACCACAATATTACAGGCGAACAAAGTGACACCAATGTATTCAATTGGCTTGGAGAAAATCATACCAATAGCAATCAAGATGGGTCCGATGATATCGATGGCAACGACCCAGGGATACCAGCTTTTCTTCGTCATGATGCGTCCAAGTTCACCAATAAAAATTGGAACGATAGCAGATGAGAAATGAAAGTGAACTGAGCTTAATGCGTGCGTTGTAGGATTAGCTTGGAAGAGGTTCACTTGATATTGATATAAGGTAAACCAAATGCCTCCGATAAAAAAATAAACGAGCCCTGCGCCAATCGCTATTTCCGCTGCTTTTCCTTTAGCGATCACAATAGTGGTCAAGCCATAGATTCCAAGCAGCAGTGTGAACAGTAGCCACCCAAGGGACAGAATCCCTGGGATTGTCGTACTTTCTAACCCCCACATCTTACTACTCATTACCGAGGCTAGGGTAAGAAGCGCAGCGGGAAACTGAAGCCATTTAATAGCAGCATAAACCATTCGTTGATGTTTATTCTTTTCGTCATGGTTCATAAGTAAAATCACAAGAGGTACAATGACGAAAGCCGCAAAAAGTAGAAACTTTTCAACAAGTTCGAATTGAAAGTAATCAAGATAAAATATCAGAATGGTTATGATTCCACCGGGGAACGCTGGTGCTAATAATGATTTCATTAGTTGCTTCAAGGAACGATTCATGGGGTTTCCTTTCTAACTACGTTTATCGTAATAACTGCCTGCATCCAGTTGTGCAGCGTTCTTTAGTATAGATCGGCAATTCTTCTTTTAGTAGTCTAACACATTAATTTGTCAATATATGAAAATAAGCTTATCTTACTGCGAGAAGGATCGATATGGGAGAATATCAGTCAGATCAGTACTATGATTTTCCCCAAGAAAACGAAAGCTATGTTCACCGAATCGCTCGTACAAGGAAGAGCTGGAAAATCGAGGACAGCAATCTCCTTCGCCACGCCGACAGAGGACAGGTTGATGGAGTCATGGGAAATAGCCCTAAGAGACGCTGGAGTGATGTCCGCGTCTCTTTTTTCTGCGTTCTGATGTTTATTTATCGAATATATTAAAAAATAAAGGTAAATTTCCGATAATAAATATGCGGTTATATGCCATAAATCGACATTTAACAACATTTTCCTAGAAAAGGTGATTTAATATATGTTTTCACCGTTCCAAAAGAAGAAGAGTAGACTTGAGCAGCAGCAATCGAGAGAGGACCTTGACATGAGGAGGGACTTGGACGAGCCACAAGAGGAAGTGTCGCTAAATTCGACTCCTTCCGAGGTGAAGGAAGAGCCTTCAAGTTCTGTTTTAATCAATAAGGGTCTTATGGATAAGAGCTCGCTTGATCTGGTATTCGCCGTAGAGCAGATGATTAAGGACAAGCAGCATGTCGAAATGAGTCATAATGATTTGCAGGATCGACTAAACCATTCGAACGGACAAAATGATCGTTTGAACAGAGACCTAAAGAACTTGGGCAAGGTCATTGAGGAACGCGAGAAGAGCATTTTGGAGCTGGAGCGGAAGCTGGCCGATAAGAATCTGAAGGTCGATCAAATAATGGAAGACTTTCGGGAGCTTCAATCCACTATGTCTGGTCAAAATGAGGAGCTTAAAGGTGTAATTGAGCTTGAACGCCAGAATTATGCCGGCCTGCTTCAGAAGCACAATGAGATGATTACCGATAAGAATAAGAGAATCAGCGAGCTTGAGGAGAAGAATGTAAGATATGAATCCGAGCTCACTCAAATGAAACAGAAATTCGATGCTCTTCGCCAGGAGAAGACGCATTTGCTTAATGTTGTAAATGACTTTACTAACAGATTGACATCTCCGTTTGCATCGAACGCAGGAACAACCGAGGAATCTCCAATCGATTAAAGTCATTGCTGATCGGAAGAGAGGACGAATGGTATGGAGACATACATTACGCAGGTAATGGAGCTGTTATCGCTTGGGAAGACCTCGGATGGTGTAAATCAAATCACGGTCGCAGTGTCCCAAGAGGATAGGCAAGCTATATACGAAATTAATATTGACGAGTTTACATATCTTGGGCTTGAAGTGTTAAAGCCACTAAATGGAGACAGGATCAGACTCTCTCCCTATTCCAAGTGGGATCCATACCGAAATACCTTTTATAGTTCCATAATCAGAACCACAGAAGTTTCCCGGGATGTGCAGTATTTTGCATGCAGCGAAGCATACATAAATGAAATTAAGCGGATCAGGAACCTTCCGCCCGTTCCAGTGGAGGACAGAGTAGAGGGACCCACTCAGCAACGGACACAACTCCTGCGGCAATTCTCTGCTCACATGCCCAAAATTTTGATTCTGTCCCTGGTAACTATCGGCTTGCTGATTGTTCTATCTATCACTTCAAAGGGGAATGACGATTCTGCAAATACGTTTAGCGGATCAGTCGGGGTGGCGATGGCTGGGGAAAAAGACGATGATTTTGAAGCGCCGATGGTGCTTACAGCTATAAGTGAACCATACAAGACGGAAACTTCAGTTACGGCTGCCAGAACAAATCCTATCGTCCTATCACACGTATCCGATCAGCCTGACAGTAATCACGAATCCTTTGAAGTCATCGATATTGATAAAGAGGAGTCTTTCTTTGGTTTGCCGAAGGAATATGTGGCTTTAACCTTTGATGACGGACCCTCCACGCTTACGAAGCAGTTTGTGGACATTCTGACAGAACAGAAGGTAGCGGCGACATTCCTGTTCGTGGGGCAGAAGGTGGGACCCAATCGAGATGCTGTTATCTATGCGAGTGAACATGGAATGGCGATTGGGAATCATTCCTGGGATCACAGTTTGCTTCCGAAGGACACCCCACAGGATCAGAGCGAGAGCTTGTCGAAGACAAACAGCGTTCTGGAATCATTGACGCATAAAACGGTTACTTTGTTCCGTCCACCATACGGTGCGGTTAACGACGAACTTGTCTCCGAGGTCAGGAAGTTGAATATGAAGACCCTCCTATGGAATCGCGATCCGGAGGACTGGAATGCGAAGAAGCCAGAGGACATTATTCGATACTTTCATCAGGTCGAAGCTGCTGGGGGAGTATATGTGCTGCACGAGAACAAGAACACATTAGAAGCACTTCCAGCTATTCTTAAACACTTAAAAGAAAAGAATTTAAAATTCGTCATCTTCAAATAAAATAGACCTCAGAGCAGATTGAAACCCCAAGGACTAGCTTTGGTTAAAATCCAGATACAGGTATGTCCTTTCTCTATCAATCTTTAAATTTTTTACATCCATTTGATATATTCTACGACTTTTATGAATTGAACTATGGTAAAATATTTCAGGATCTATAATTGGAGAGGGGTTTTGTTAATTCATGTATTGGAAAAAAGTTCTGGGCCAAAGCACAATTCGTGTGGCAACTGCTGCACTATTACTCACCCAACTATTGGGCGCAGCGGGTTCTGTCTCTGCCGCAGGCAAAGATGTAGAAGTACACTTGATTGGTATCAATGACTTCCATGGTCAGTTAGATACCACATCGATCGTTAGTGATAAAAAGGCAGGAACGGCTCCAATTCTAGCAACCTACTTAAAAGAAGCTCAAGCAAAATATGAACATTCCCTACTCTTCCATAATGGAGACTCTGTGGGTGCATCTGCTCCAGTCTCATCTCTCGATCGTGACGAGCCTACCATGGAATGGATGAATATGATGGGCTTTGATGTAGGTTCTCTAGGCAATCATGAATTCGACCAAGGTATCGCTGCCTTGAAGGCACAAATCTTTGGTGGCCTTGATCCAAAAGAAGGCAAAGTAACTCATGCTGGTGCAAAATTTGATTACGTCAATGCAAACGTCATTGAAACTGCCACTGGCAAAACATTGATTAAGCCGTATGTTATTAAAGAAGTAGGCGGAGTCAAAATCGGATTCATCGGATTAGTGACGAAATCCACACCTGCCAAAGTATCCCCATCTGGGACAGCTGGTGTGCGTTTCTTAAGCGCAGAAGAAGAAGTTGAAGCCGTTAATAAATATGCAAAAGAATTGCAAGATCAAGGTGTAGAAACGATCATCGTTTTGGCGCATGATCCAGCAACAACCAAAGAAGGCGTAACCACTGGAGAAGCGGCTGATTTAGCAAAAGCTTTGCCAGCAGATTCCCCTGTTGACGTTATCGTTGCAGGTGACAATCATGCCTTGGCTAACGGTGAAGTGAATGGAAAATTGATCGTTCAAGCGTTCTCTTATGGTACGGCATTTGAAGATATTAAATTGATGATTGACCCTGCTACTGGGGATGTAACCGAAAAATCAGCTACCGTTACATCGACTTTCCAAGAGGGTGTAAAAGAAGACCCTGAATCTTTAGCTATTATTAAAAAATCATTAGACAAGCATCCTGAGCTGACTAAGCCAGTAGGTACAACGGATGGTTCTGTTACCCGTACAGATGCTTATAATAACGAAGCCGCTCTGGGCAACCTCATTGCAGATTCAATGCGTGAAGCAGACTTTGGGGATAAGGCAAGTGCTGCTGACTTTGCATTTATGAATCCAGGTGGTATTCGTGCGGATCTGCCAAAAGGCGATGTGACCTTTGCTGATCTTGCTAAAATCCAACCTTTTGGCAATACTCTAGTGAAACTGGAGTTGACTGGCGAACAAATTAAAACTTTGTTGCAGCAACAATGGGGTACCAACGCTGACGGTACACCAAACACAAAAACTCTACAGATCTCTGGTTTGAAATATACTGCCGATTTCAATAAGCCAGTTGCAGAACGTGTTACTAGTCTTAGTCTTGAAGATGGCGCACCTATTGATCCTGCAAAAACATATACGGCTGTAGTTAACAACTTTATGGCTGCAGGTGGAGATAACTATAAAGTGCTAGTAGATGCTAAATCATCCTTGGCTGGTCCTATCGATCTGGATGTATTCTACCAGTACATTGTAGATACGTATAAAGGCGCTGACATTGTGGCTAAAACGGAAGGACGTATCACGAATATAGCTGCATCTACAGAGGAAACAGAAACACCTGCAACAACAGAATTCATTTCCCGTGCTGAATTTGTAAGTGCTCTTGTAGACCTGTTGAAACTGAACGAAGTAGCTGCAGCACCTGCATTCAAGGATGTTGCTGCTAACGCTTCATATGCAGATGCAATCGCTGAAGCGACTCATGCTGGATTCATTCAAGGCTACGGTGGTAACTTCAATCCTGATCGTGATATCACTCGTGAAGAAGCAGCTACCATTGTTGCTAAATTGCTGAAAGATCAAGCTTCTGATAAAAATGCGGCTACGATCATTGCAGGTTTTGAAGATGGCAAAACCGTTTCTACCTATGCGGTGAAATCTATGGCAAAACTGATTGACAAAGGTATTCTTAGTGCAGCAGAGAAAAACCTGCTTCAACCTAAACAAGGTCTTTCTACTAACGATGCAAAAGCTTTAATTCAAAAAGCTGTTGCAGCAAAAGCTTCATAATTTAGAACTTATTTAGAATTTATTCGAGCCTAAGTCATTCCGAAATCGGATTAACGAGAAAGCTAAAAAATGCTAGAACGCTAAAAAGGCTACTGACATCACGTTGTCAGTAGCCTTTTTGTATATTAAGAGCATGCGAATAGCGCAGTGCTTTGGAGATAGGGCGACCGTTCTCATCATATTATTATAGAGGTGGAATTTATTTATGAGCAATGTCAAATGGGAAGTGGATCCAGACCACAGTTCTGTTGAGTTTTCGGTGACGCATTTAATGATTAATAAAATCAAAGGTGTATTCGAGCAGTTCGAAGCGGTTTTAAGTTTTGACCCCAACGATGTAACAACCCTGGGTATTCAGGCTTCCATCGACGCAAATAGTATCACAACTCGCCAGCGGCAACGCGATGAACACCTGAGGAGCGAAGAATTCTTTCATGCTGCCAAGTATCCAGCAATTACATTTCAAAGCACCAACTGCGTTCTTACTGGCGAACGGCAATATGAACTTGCTGGCAATCTAACGCTGCATGGCGTAACAAAACCTATTACTTTTCTTACCGTTTTTGAAGGGTTTAATAAAGACCCTCGAGGCCGGGAACGTGTGGGATTTCATTCGACTGCCAGTATAGATCGTAATGAATTTGGCTTGAGCTTCAACTCGCCTCTGGAAACGGGTGGAATTGTCGTTGGAAATGAAGTAAGCATCGAGCTTTATATCGAAGCAATTCGAATAGAATAGCATTGTTACATGCTACCTGAACATTCACTCGCCATAATCGTGGCGAGTTTTTCGTTGTGTATACCACAGTCCTATTCCTAGTAATTTTCGCCTATACACTAGCACAAATGCGAATACAACTTTTTTACCAAAATATATACAAGTTGTTCGTTTACTGTCTACCATTTCGATGTTATACTCACAATATTAAAAAAGAATTTGTGAAAATATGTCGAATTGAGGCTTAATAGGATGATTATGGATATAAATAAAGACGGCAAAACGATCATCCTTATTCCATCGCTTGAGCCAGATGAGAGACTTCTAGCCTATGTATGGCAATTGCGAGAATATGGCTTGACCAATATTGTCATTGTGGACGACGGGTCTGGTGAGGCGTATCATTCGATTTTCGAAGAGCTGAGTGAGAACGGGTGTGTCTTGCTGCGGCATGCGGAAAATCTGGGAAAGGGTGCTGCACTTAAGACCGGATTTCAGTATATCGGACAGCAGTTTGATGCGTCCTCCTTTGTCGTTACTGCGGATTCTGATGGACAACACGCAGCAGAGGATGTATACCGACTTGCGAAAGAAGCGAGGCTTCATTCTGATGCGCTGGTTCTCGGGGTAAGGGACTTCAGCGAGGGAGGCATACCGCCGAAGTCTTTGCTCGGCAATCGGATGACATCCTCTATTTTTGCTGTGCTTTACGGCAAAAAGCTGTCAGATACCCAGACCGGGCTTCGTGCTTTTGGCCCCGAGCTGCTTGCTTTCATGCAAGATGTTCGCGGAACTCGTTTCGAATACGAGCTGCAGATGCTCATCTCATGCATTCAGTCAGGCATACCGATTCATACCATGCCGATTCAAGTCATCTATGAGAATGGAAATGCAGGGACACACTTTAAAGCGATTCAGGACAGCGCTCGGGTGATGGGTGTGCTGTTCTCCAACTTCCTGCGGTTTATTTCCTCTTCAGTTGCGAGTTCTGTCGTCGATCTGGGAATTGCATGGTTTTTGATCGACTTTTTGCGGCCTATATTGGGTCAGCAGGATTATCTAAGAATTCTGCTCGCAACCGTGATTGCGAGAATTATTTCTATTGTCGTCAACTATGTACTGAATAGGCACTTTGTATTCCGTAAAGAGGATAGTCAGGGCAGTCTATGGCGCTACTTGACGTTGTGCGGATTCGTGATTGTGCTTTCCAGTACGGGGGTATATTTGTTCCATACGATTTTCTTCGTGGATGAGAAAATCTCGAAATTTGTCTGTGATGCCTTGCTGTTCCTGCTCAGTTTTCAATTGCAGCGAAGATGGGTATTTGCAGCAAGGAGGAAGCAGCTGTAGTGCAAAACGAAAAAAGACAACATATTTTCTTTGTCATCACCATGATCCTGATGTCGATTTATTTGCTATGGCGGATGTTCTTTACACTGCCATGGGGGGAAGGCGTTCTGAACGTCATCTTCGGCATGCTCTTAATTGTGGCTGAGACGGTAACCGTACTGACCACCTTTGAATTGTTTTTTCAAAAGATGCAAAAGGAACGTACACAGCTCGACTTTCCCATCGTTCCTCCCGATTTTTATCCTCATGTGGATGTGTTCATTGCCACCCATAACGAACCGGTCGATCTGTTATATAAAACCGTCAATGCTTGTACGTTCATGGATTACCCTGACAAGCAGAAGGTTCACATCTATCTGTGTGATGATGGAGCACGACCTGAGGTGGAGGAGCTTGCGAAGCAGTTTGGCGTAGGATATCTGGATTTTCCCGGCAACAAGCATGCCAAATCAGGTAACCTGAATAATGCCCTGAGCAAAACCTCTTCTCCACTCATTGCAACCTTTGATGCAGATATGATCCCGCAACACACCTTTTTGATGAAAACCGTCCCGTATTTCCTGCTCTCCACATTTATAGAAGAGAACGGAAGATGGCGGCTTCGCCGTGAGGATGAAATAGATAAAAAGTTCAAGCTGGGGTTGGTACAGACCCCTCAAAGCTTCTACAACCCGGATCTGTTCCAGTTTAACTTGTATGCAGAGCAAGGAATTCCGAATGAACAGGATTTCTTCTCCAGAGAAGTGAACATCCTGCGTAATGCCTCCAATGCGGTAGCCTATACCGGAAGCAATACGATCATTTCCCGGCAAGGCATGGAAGAGATCGGCGGTTTCCCGCTGAATACGATCACGGAGGACTTTGAGACAAGCATCCGCTTACAGCAGGAAGGCTATATTACCTATGCGACTCAAGAGGTTCAAGCTGCCGGGCAGACGACAACAACTGTTCCAAGCATGATCAAGCAGCGAATTCGTTGGGCAAGGGGTATTATTCAGAGCCTGCAGAATACACGTGCTCCTATATCCGAGAAGCTTCCTTTCTGGACGAGGGTAACCTATTTAAGCAGTTTCTTATACTGGTGGTCCTTCTTTAACCGGTTGATTTTCATTCTGGCTCCTATTTTATTTGCGTTGTTTGATTTCAAGATTGTAAACACAACTTTCTGGCAAATTTTAATATTCTGGCTTCCGTCCTATTTCTTCTACAGTGTATCGATGCGTTATCTGTCGAGCAATATTCGGAATCAGCGCTGGAGTCAGGTTATTGATACTATATTTATGCCTTATCTGATATGGCCGGTACTCCTTGAAACGCTGGGCATCCGCGAAAAAAAATTCAAGGTTACGAACAAAAGCAGAGCGAACGGTCGAAAATGGATGTCTGCTCTGTTATATGCACTTCCGCATATATTCCTGCTCTTGTTTTCGATTGCGGCTGTGATTCGATATGTTAACGGCAAGTATGGCATCGCGCTGTTCTTTAGCAGTATCATTATTTTCTGGCTCATTCATAATATGATTGCGCTGTGTTATGCCCTGTTCTTCATGATCGGCCGCCGTGCGTATCGGGAGACAGAGCGGATTCGGGCACAGGAGGATGTCATGATCCACGATCAGGACACGAATGTGCGCTATGAAGCCAAGACAGTAGATGTATCTGAACAAGGTATCGCCTTTTATGTCCCGTATCCCATTTATCTACCTGAACAGAAGACGATCTCTCTGGTCGTAAAATCCGAGCGGTATGAGGCCAATCTTAACGCGGTCATCGTTTATGTGAAACAGGATGGAGAAGGCTGGCGTTATTCCGCGACGGTTCAGCCCATTGATGAGACGGATAACCGTCAATACATGCAAATCATCTATGACCGTAAACACTCGTTGCCAGAGCAGATGAATCTGTGGGATACGGCATACGACGATATGCTTCGCAATGTAAAAAAACGTATTGTTCAACCTAGATCAGATCAACGAAAAATGCCGAGGCTTTCCCTTCAACTTCCAGTTCATTTCACCAATCATGCTGGATGTATGCTGCGCAGCTTTAATTATCGTTTCTTTTCCGCCACGGGTCTCCATGGTGATATTGCGGCAGGATCGATCGTTACTTTTTATACGAAGAGTAATATTGAAATCATTTTGCAGCATACAGGGAAAACGACAGCCAATCGTCGCGAAGTGCTTCTCTCGGTGGAGAATATTGATGATATCGTGGAGCGCGGTTTGATTGATCAATTGCTGAGTGATTTGACCCATCCACATGCCGAGCGTTTCACCAGAGAGGGTTAGGAGAGATAGAGATGCTGTATATGCTTCAACTTGTGATGGGAGTTTTATTGATATTCTCCTTTATTGGTTACATGCAGTTTGTTCGAAAGGCACTATCTATACGTTGGGAGTTCATCCCTGTATTTGTGTTTTCCTCAATAGCATGTATTGTCTTTCTTAGCGGTTTGGCAGGGCAGCTCTACATTGGCAGCCTTGTCCTTCTTCTCGTCGGATTACTATTGTATGGAGGAATGGTGTTTCTCGGAATGCGCCGAGGAGCATCCTTTCGCATTTCTTTTTCCTTATTCCAGTTTTCATTCCTGGCAGGGACGTTCATTTTCTTACTGGTACTCTTCCAAAATCAATTGACGCACTACGATAATTTTTCCCACTGGGCGATTGTCTTGAAGCAGATGCTCAGCACAGATGCTTTTCCGACACCGGATTCGAACCTAATTGATTTTAAAAATTATCCGCTAGGAACTTCATCTTTTATTTATTACGTCTGTCGCTTCATGGGACATTCCCAGTCTGTGATGCTCCTGGCACAAGGTCTGCTGATCTTTTCCTGTTTTTACGCCATGTTTGGCATCGTTTCCGAGAAGAAACGTTTTCTTCTGTATGCGTTTCTCGGACTCGGATTGTCTACACTGTCTTTCTTCAACCTTACGATTCGGATTACCAACCTGCTCGTGGATTTCTTGCTTCCTATCTATGCGCTCGCCATCCTGGCGGTCATATACCAATATCGTCATGATATCAAACGAGCATGCATAATCATGCTCCCGCTTGCAGGTGTGCTGACAGTCATTAAAAGCACAGGCATTATTTTCGCAGCCATCGGCCTGATCTTCCTGGTGTATACATGGCTAAAACACAAACAAAAGTTCAGTTGGAAAACTGCGCTGGCTGTTATTGGCACCATCTGCGGTTCACTGATTCCATACTTCGGCTGGAGCTGGCGAATGGCAACGGTGTTTCAGGGCGTCGATAACAAATTCGATGTAGCCACTTCCGGGATTCAATCCGGCAAAACGGCGGAGCAGATGAATGAGATTCTGTGGCTGTTCTTAAAGTCGAGTACGGATATTACGACACGACCGGTCATCGGTATTGTCATTTTCCAACTTGTAGCGATTGCGGCTTCGGTATTTGCCTATGTAGTACTCAAGAAGAAGTGGAATTTGTGGAAAGCACTGATTGCGCTGGATGTTGTATTGTTACTGTATTATGCAGGCATTCTGGCGCTGTATCTCTTCTCCATGCCGCTGGATGAGGCGATCGTGCTGGCAGGTTTTGAGCGTTATGCTTCGAGTATTGTGGTGCTGTTCGCCGGTGGGCTGGTGCTGTGCTCTGCGATCGACCTGGAGCGTTCATTCCACTATCGGATTGGTGAAGTGCCTGATTATCAAGCCTTCAAGACGGTCGAGACGAAGGGGCATTATCAAAAAGGAATCATCGGCTGTATGGCGATTGCGGCGACTATCCTTTTATCGGAATACAACGGGATTGTCTCGATTGCTAAGACCTACGATACAACGCTCCCTTACAAAATCCATGCGGTTACCGGTGATCGCTGGTATAAAGGTGGTCAGGAGGACAACAACAGATATCTGTTCTACGCCTCGGACAGGGACCAGCAGGTCACGAATTATTACATGCAGTATGTCGGGAAGTATTTCTTGTATGCTCCGCATGTGGACGGGATCGTGTTGTTCTATGAGGATAATATGGATAACCTCCTGAGCGGCTACGATTATCTGGTCGTCGTGGAGACGGATCGTAACGCAAAGTGGCTGCTGAAAAAGCACTATGGCATTGACATGAAAGAAGGGATCTACAAGATTACCCGTTCCGGGGAACAGATCATTCTTACGCTGACTTGAGATCATTAGAGTGGATTCTGATTCGGTCAAAATTCCTGGTATAATGTAAATAGCCTGGAAATGAAGGGACTGAACTATGCGCAGATATCAATATCTTAAACCTAACTATTAAATCCTAATGGAGGTAAAAGTATTGATTACAGAGTTACACACAGAACGTTTACAATTGAGAAAAGTGAAGGTGTCGGATTCTTTGAGCTTGTTCACCGTTTGGTCTGATCCCGAGGTTACTAAATTTATGAATGTTAGTTGTTTTACTGACGTAGAGCAAGCGAAAGAAATGATCAAACTTCTGGATGATCTCTCTCAAGATCGTAAGGCTATTCGTTTCTCCATAATTAAAAAAGAATCCAACGAAATTATAGGTTCATGCGGTTATAATTCTTTGGATTTTGACAACTTAAAAGCAGAAATTGGATATGATATTGCTAAATCATCGTGGGGAAGAGGATATGCTTCAGAGGCGGTCTCTACTTTGGTAGATCATGCATTCTCATCTTTAAAACTGAACCGAGTCGAAGCAAAGGTTGATCCCGAAAATGTGAATTCGATAAAGCTCTTACAAAAGCTCCGTTTCACATTAGAAGGAACATTTAGAGAATATGAACGAGTTGAGGGAACGTTTAACGATCTCCATATGTATTCAAGGTTAGTATCAGATTGATTTGATGTTCCCCCCGGCATAAGAAAGGGATACATGAGTTTTATATAAAGAATATATTCAAAGAGGCCGTTCCGTAGTTGGAGAGGCCTCTTTGTTAATATACAGCGAAACGGATGAGTCACACGTGTCGCGTAGGCGAGTTATTCAATTAGACTTTTCGTTGCGTTATACATCTGTTCGGCGTACTCGTCGACTTCATCTCGGGACATGCGTAAGCGAGCGACAGAAGTACCATATCCAATTTCCTGGTGGCCTTCTTCCAGACCTTTGAAGATTCCATCTGTGAAGTCATCCAACGGTTCTCCATGCGTATGCAAGCCTGCTCCACCCAGATCAGTAATTACTGCCGGAGGAGCGATTTCAATGACCTCTACAGATGTATCCGAAAGCTGGTGTCTCAGACTGATGGTAAAGGAGTGAAGGGCCGCTTTGGTTGCTGAATAGATGGGAGCAATGGCAAACGGCGTGAAGGCCAACCCGGAAGTGACGTTTATAATCGCTGCCTCTTCTTGTGTTGCCAAATATGGAGCGAACAGCATGGATAGATGAAGTGGAGCTTCAATATTCGTTGTAATTTCTTTGTTGAAATAACTCCAATCGTTCTTCCCGTCTGACTTGAGTATATTAAAGCGTTGTTGAATACCGGCATTATTGACCAATACATTTACTTTCGGATAGTTTGTGGTTACCCAATCAAACAATGCGATGCGATCGGATTCAATATTCAGATCATTCACATACGTAATAAGGTCCGGGTGTGTTTCTTTTGCATGTTGAAGTACTGCTTCACGTCGTCCCGTAACAATAACTGTATTTCCAGCTCTTAAGAAGCGTTCTGCAAATGCTAATCCGATCCCAGAGCTTCCGCCGGTAATGAGTACTGTATTTCCTGAAAGTTTCATTGTATTTTCTCTCCTCTTAGTCCTCGTTTTGGTTTCTTTCCTGTATCTGATGGGTGTAACGTGTAATTTTAAAATCAATGCCCTTTAGGGATTCTTGCATTATCGAAATTTCCTCCAGCACCGCTTGCTTATGTTTTTGCATCATATCAAGCCGTGTTTCGAGCGTTCGATTTCCTTCGATGATCCAATCCATATATTGCTTAATCTGACTAATGGGCATATGCGTGTTCTTTAAACAAACAACGGTCTCCAGAAGAGCCATCTGGTTTTCTGAAAATAACCGCCGCCCAGCATCATCACGCTCGATTAAGGGCAGAAGCCCTTTTTTCTCATAATAACGTAAGGTTGATTCTGGAATATTTAATTTGGCTGAAGCTTCGCTAATGGAAAGATACTTCATGTTGGAGACCTCCAAATGGGTGTTAACTCTGTCGACAGGAATAGCATACGACTTAAACTATGGTTTAAGTCAATAAGGTAAATAAATTTCTCTTTTGGATGTAATGAATCTCACGGGTAAAGGGAACTGGAACTCATTAGCGTATTATAGATTTTCATATTGTATAGCTAGTTAAATGAGATACAATGCTATTATAGATAAGGGCATCCCGTTGGATGCCTTTAAATATTGGAATGAAAAGGGCTACATACATACCGAAGGTGTCGACATTAATTTAAAGTGGTGAGTGGATGAAAGAATTGTACAGTCAGGTGAACCGAAAAACATATTATATTTCGATGTTAACTCTCATTGCTCTTATGTTATCTGGATTAATCCTATCGACGACAGAATTAAGCGGAATTACAGTGGGGTATGTTATCCATTTTTCGTGTGTGGCCTTTCTAGCGGTTTGTTTGTTGATCTACCCTAAGCATGAAACCTATGTTTTCAGAAAAATCATCATCCTGTTTGGTTTTGCTTATTTCTATACCCTGTTCTTCTTATATCCAGAGACGTGGACTACGTACATTCTCATTTGTCTGATTCCCTCACTTGCCATTCTATTTTTTGATTTAAAATTGTTTTATTTCTCCATCATTTTGAATGGATTTTTAATTTTGGTCACGTTTGGCTATATCATCCTGATTGATCAAGGTAATATATATTCCTATTTACATCATGACATCATAGGGAACCTCATTAATATTATAGCGAGTCAGGTATTATTATTTCTCATTTTCCATTTGTCCTTTAGTCGTATGAAAAAGCAGCAACTCTATCATGAACAATTACAACAATCGGAGCGTTTAAAGATGATAGCTCATTTGACGGCAGCTGTGGCGCATGAGATTAGAAATCCAGTCACCGTGGTTCGAGGTTTTTTGCAGTTATACAGAGAAGATCCTGCATTTGATGATCCAATCAAAAACAAGTTCAAATTAATGATTGATGAGTTAAATACCGTTGAACAGATTACCTCACAGTTTCTAACCCTTTCCAAACCTAATAGAGATCAGAAGCCAGAAAAAGTGGATGTGAACGATGCTCTTCAGAGCGTAACAGGTCTGGTCCGTTCCTATGCGATGTTATCTGATAATCAGATGAATATCGAGGCAGAGGAGGATTGCTTCATATTTATTAATCCAATTGAGTTTAAGCAGTTGATGATGAATTTAATTAAAAACGCTCTGGAAGCTTCGAATATGGGTAAGCCCGTCGCTGTCATTGCTAAGAGAAATCAACATTATATCGAGATCAAAATCATTGATGAAGGGAGCGGAATGTCAGAGGATGAGGTGAAGCCGCTCGGGACGCCGTTTTATTCATTAAAAAGTAATGGCACCGGATTAGGATTAATGATCTGTTTTAATATTGTAGAAAAATATGAAGGGGAAATTAATTATGAGAGTAAGAAAGGTGTAGGGACGACCGTTACAATTCGCTTCTTGGCTACCGATGGGGAGTAAAGGAAGTTTGAAGGGTCTTATGTTAAAACCTTACGATAAATGAAGGGCAAGTTAGCGTCAGTCGTGACAACGGCGCTAACTTGCCCTTTTGAGGTTAGAGATCAGTTTGGTTTAAATCCTATTAGGAAGTTACTTCATGAATCACATGATATCGTCCTTTGGGTACGACCATCGGAGATCCCGAGATCGGGTCATCAATTACCGTGCAATCCAGGCCGAAGATGTCTTTGACCCGTGTGCTTGTAATGACCTCTGCCGGTACGCCTTCAGCGACCAATTTACCTGTATGAAGTGCGAAGATATGGTCTGCATAACGTGCGGACAAGTTGATGTCATGAAGGACCATGACGATCGTTGTTCCGTGTTTCCGATTAAGCTCCGTGAGCAGATCAAGAATCTCGACTTGATAGGTAATATCCAAAAAGGTTGTCGGTTCATCGAGAAACAGGATGTCCGTTTGTTGCGCCAGGGCCATAGCAATCCAGACACGTTGTCGTTGGCCGCCTGAGAGCTCGTCAATATTATGATTGGCAAACTCGGTGATATTCATGATGGTCATTGCTTCGGCAACGGCCTCGTAATCCTTTTTGGTCCAGCCACTGAACAAGGATTGGTGCGGAAATCGTCCTCTGCCGACCAGATCTGCTACAGAGATCCCTTCCGGGACAATGGGAGACTGGGGTAGCAGCCCCACCACACGAGCCAATTGCTTGGGTGGGATTTTGGATAGGGGCTTACCGTTTAAAGTGACCTTACCGGATATGGGCTTGATGAGCCTGGCCATCGTTTTAAGGAGCGTAGACTTTCCGCATCCGTTCGATCCAATAATAACGCTTATCTTATGACTGGGGATGACTAGGTCCACACCATGTATAATCGTTTTGTTCTCATAGCCTGCGACCAGTTGTTCGGCTTGAAAAACATGTGTTGCTTTCATTATAGTTCCCCCTTTCGATTCATTCGGATTAACAGGAAGATCAGATAAGGCGCTCCGAGTAATCCGGTAATGATGCCTACGGGGAATCTGTACTCAAAAGCAAATTGTCCGATGAGATCGGATGCCAGGACAAGGTTGACGCCAACAAGACCTGCTGGAATGATGTTGGATGAGCCAACACCGACGAGTCTTTTTGCAATGGGGCCCGAAAGGAATGAGACAAAAGCGATCGGACCTGTGGTAGCCGTAGCAATCGCAACCATACAAACAGAACTTATAATAAGTGCAATTCTGGTCTTGTCCGTGTCTACGCCCAGGGAAAATGCCGATTGTTCTCCAAGCTCCAATATGCTGAGATGTTTGCCCAGCAAGATGATGATCGGCGAACAGATGATGACGGTGATCACAAGAGGCGGAAGCTCGTGCATCTGTGAACCGTTAAGACTACCTGTGAGCCATCTGAGCGCTGAGGGAACATCCTTTTCAGAACTAACCAGTAGAAGATAAGAGATAACAGCATCAAGCATCGCTTGTATACCTATCCCGATCAGGATCAATCGCCCGATTGAAAATACCTTTCCTCTGGAAAGTACATAAATGAACAGAACTGTGATCAGACCTGCAATTACCGCAGCGAAGGACACGACGGCTCCACTTGCATGAAGAATGACGATGCAAAAAACAGCAGCAGCACTTGAACCAGATGTAATCCCGATGACATTGGGGTTTGCGAGGGGATTCCGCAACATGGTCTGGAACGTGTAACCTGCAATACCGAACGCAAATCCGGCAAACAGACCGGTCAGCATTCTTGGTAAACGAATGGTACTCACGGCAAAAGAGACACCCTTGATTTTTTCACCTGAGAGGGCTTGAATAACGTCCTTAACCGGATATATTGTATTTCCTAATAAAAGCATGGCGCAGCATAGAATGCATGCCAGTACTGCAAGGAGACTGGTGACAAGGATCCATCGGCGGCGTCTTTGACGTCTGCCCGCCATAATAAATTCAATAGAATGATTGGTCATAATGAACGCACTTTCGATCGCATAGCTAGAATAATGAGAATGGGAGCACCTATAAATGCTGTCACTACGCCGACTTCAAGCTCGCCAGGATTGCTGATGAGCCTGCCACCTACGTCGGAGATCGTCAGAATGATGGCTCCGGCAATGGCTGACATCGGAATAACAAAGCGTAAATCAGGCCCAATAATAAGGCGTATGACGTGAGTGGATAACAATCCGATAAAACCAATAGGCCCAGCCAGAGCGGTAGCCGCTCCGCATAACAGTACACCTGCAAGCGCGGAAATAAGCCTCAGTGTTCCGGTTCGAACGCCCAATCCCGTAGCCACATCATCTCCCAGCGCTAACGCATTGAGTGCCGGGGCGGTAACAAATGCAATGAGAATTCCGATGATCAGAAATGGAATGAATGTGCCGATCCCACTCCATGTTGCCGATCCGACACTTCCCACTTGCCAAAACCTGAATTGGTCCATGACATACGAGCGGGGAATCATGATCGCGGTGACCAGAGAAGAAAGAGCAGCGCTTACAGCAGCTCCGGCCAAAACAAGCTTAATGGGCGTGGCGCCGCCACGCCCCATAGAGCCGATTCCGAATACAAACACTGCAGTAATCGCAGCCCCAGCCAAAGCCAGCCATATATATTGCCCCGCGCTGCTGATATTCAGGAACGCAATGCCGCATACCACAAACAAAGATGCGCCTGTGTTAACACCCAATATACTTGGGTCAGCAAGCGGGTTGCGTGTGACGGCTTGCATAATCGCTCCCGATACCCCGAGTGCCACCCCACATAATAAACTGAAGACGGTTCGGGAAATCCGCTTGCGCACGATGTTTGCCCCATAGGAGTCTACTTCCGGGTGAAATAATCCGTCGATTAGTTCATGAAACCCCACTGGCCGAGAACCGAGGACCAGTGAAGCTACTACGCTTACAATGAGCAGGATAAAACAGATGACCAGAACCAGCCCGAAATTCTTCGGGATATTCAAGCGTGGTTGATTGTTATTCGGAATCGATGAACTATTCATTTACTTTATCAATAGCACCGCCGATTAGTTTCAGATAATCATCAATAGTATAAGAAATAGACAGTGGGTTTGGCGTTCCAGCAGCAACCAAAGGTGTATCTGCTTCGATGAATGCTACTGAACCTCGTTTAACTGCTGGAATTTTACCCAGAAGTGGATCAGCCTGAAGGGCTTTCAACAACTCGGCATTTCCATATCCAACAAGGATATCCGCATCATTAAGGGCTTCGGCATTCTCAGCACTTAAACTTAGGGAGTAGCTGTTAGGGTCTGTAATTTGGCTGGTGATGCTTTCTGGAACAACTAGTCCCAACTCATTCAGGAATGAGACGCGAGAGTCTACAGGTGTATAAATGTGCAGTTTAGACATATCTTCAGCTGAGAAGTTTACCCAAACCACTTTTTTGTCTTTAATCTGAGGGTAGGCGCTTACTTTTTCATTAATCATGGCTTCAGTGTCTTTAATCAGTTGCTCACCTTCAGTTTTCATGCCCATACCTTCGGAATTGAGGAGAACTTGTTCACGCCAAGTTGTTGCCCAAGGAGCAGTTGGATAAGCTACAACTGGAGCAATCTCACTAAGAAGATCGTAGTCTTCCTGGGTAATACCGGAGTAAGCTGCAAGAATGACATCCGGGTTGGAATCGGAAATGGCTTCGAAATCAAGACCGTCTGTGTCCTTGAAGACATTCGGGTCTGTTACGCCGAGATCTTCGAGTTTTTTCGCAGTCCAAGGCAGCAGTCCGCTGTCATCCTGAACGCCGAAGTTTGCCGCCGAGAAGCCTACAGGGACTTGTCCAAGAGCGAGAACGACATCATGGTTAGCCCATTGAACCGTAGCTACACGCTCAGGCTTTTTCTCAATAACGGTTTCTCCCAAAGCGTGCTTGATGGTCATCGGATATTCGGTATTCTCATCTTGAGTGGCTGGAGTTTCAGTAGTCTCGGTAGTTGCTGAATCACTCGCAGCCGGACTCGCTGCAGGAGTTGCTGGCTTGCTTCCACAACCTACCAGGGCCAGGATCAGCACTACCGAAATGAGTAGTGTCATTAAAGAGAGCTTTCTTTTCGTGTTCATGTGTTTCCCCTTTCTAATCTGTAATATATTTGTTGAATCTGACTTTCTGGCTGTGCAAACTCATCAAAGTAAATGAATATAAAACGTTTTACATATGAGAATGATTATCAACATCAACAAATATATCTTTATTTGAAAGGGAGTGTCAATGAAAAATTTGTAAATGATAGACTCCGGATAAGGATAGATTTATTCATAAAACAAGCGAATATCGATGGAAAAGTGCGGTTTCACGACTCGAAATAATTGACATAATATTCCTTAACAAATATAGTGTATCTAATTACTTTGCAATTAAATGCAACGAAGAGGACAAGTAGATACGGAAATACCATTCAGAGAACTGCCGGTTGGTGCGAGGCAGTAGGTATCCGAATCAAAAATCGCCTCAGAGCAGGCCTCCGAAATAATAGTAGACGGGCCCGGTATTCTACCGTTATATAGAAGCATCGTTGTTGGACGGTGGCAGAGAGGGTGTATTCATTCATACACCAATCAGGGTGGTAACGCGGAATAGACTCCGTCCCTAATGGGATGGGTTTTTTTGTGTTTTTTATGAATCGAGGAGGAATGGGTATGTGGCAAAAGTTTGGTGTAAAAGATCGAGTACTGCGTCAGAATATGTTTATGGCCGATGAAGTTCAGTACAATCTTATTCATCGTATCTGCGAGTCAGAGCGTTCAACCTGTCTAAAAGCATCTAATGAAACAATGATCTTTGCCCAGTCAGAAGGGCACAACGCTTGGTTGTGGATTTCCAAAGAACTTGCAGCTGAACCAAAGAACAAGCTCTTGCAAGAACTTTTAGAATTTCTCAAGGGAACTGAACTGCCGGGTATATCAGGAGATCGGACGACTGTTGAACACTTTGCTGAGGTATATTCAGAGTCTAGTGGGCTTCAATACGTTCCTTATATGATTATGGAATCCTACGTTTGTTCTGAGGTAAAGAAGCCAGTTCATGTAGAAGGGACACTGCACCTAGCTACGAAACATCATTTGGAGACAGTGGCGGAATTTTTAGCTGGTTTCTCAGAAGGAGCTTATGGAGTCAAAGTTGAACCGTCTAGTCAAATATCAGCAGCAGAGTTGATCATAGAAACAGGCAATTTGTATCTATGGCTAGTAGATGGTTACCCTGTATCTATGGCTAATATTGCACATCGCTCTCCAAGACATGCGAGAATTAATGCAGTATATACACCGTCTGCCTTTCGTAAGAATGGATATGCAAGTGCAGTTGTAGCAGAATTATGCACTATCCTCATAGCAGAGGGTTTAGATCCAATGCTATATGCCGATTTGAAGAACCCTGATGCAAATAAGGTTTATCAAAATATAGGTTTTGTTGAAAGTGGTCAAGTGGCTGACATTAAATTCAAATAGGAGAAAAGCGGTATAGGGCATGACTTCACTGAGAATCAATTATAGGCATGTAAGTGGTTATTATATGATGTTTTGAAGTTTATTTGAACAAAATAGCTATATTACTTGCCTACTATGCCAGGATTAGAGGATATGATCGCTTCGGAAGTCTCCCAAAGTCGGGGCAGGAATTTGGTAACGTCATCGGCGCGACTGAAAAAGTCGTTGGTAGAAGCGATGCCGAGATCAGCGATAGCTGCTTCAAAGGCAGGAGTGAGTGTTTCTTGTATCTCAGGAGGAGCGTCCGCGGTCAGAATTTTATGGCAGCGAGCAAAAGTTGCGACGATCCAGAATACCGCTTCGCGATGGTATCCGGATTGTATGAGTTCACGACTACCATCGATTGCAATCGGACGGGCAGTAGTGGTGATGTCGGAGCTGAAAAAGAAAGGTGTCCTCGCTGCTGCTGCAGCTATGTCAAATGTTCGGGCGAGTTCTCCAAGGTGATATTCGACGCGCTGAGCAGTCAGGTGAGCACAGCCGAGCAGCTCCAGCAGATTTTCGTACAGATCGGTGTAGCCGTATTCTTTAAGCACCTCATGTGTAGCTAGGTAGCGGCGGCGCACAGTTGGATTACGAAGCGCTGCAACGAGTAACACATGTGTGGTCACTCCAGTCGGGAACAACCAAGCTGTTACCTTGTCATGCATTGGCGCATCGGCATCTATTTCCCGTAGCCCGTTTTCGATTCTTTGCCGAGCGTTTTCGCATCGGCGTTGTACCCACACCTGCTTGGCAAAATGGTGAGATACCTCATTTTGAAGTCTGCCTAGATGTCCGGTGGGATCAGCAATGATCGTGTCCACACGAAAGCTGCCTGCCAGATGATAGGATGACAGAACCTCTTGGGCTGAGGCGATCTGGTCCCAAGATAGGTACGTGACTTCGACCAAAGCACCACGGTAGAGGAACTTCCCAAGCTTTAGCGGGGGCGCGGTTTCTTCCGTAATGACCACAACATCGATGTCGGAGGTAGCTGACAACTCTTTATCATCAGGCAAGTCTATCGTTGAACCACTGAAATAGGCCCCTTTGAATCCCTTCTCCTTGCTGGCATGCTCCATAACCCACTCATACGCTGCTTTTCGTGCGGACCCGACTTTCATGGATACCATCCTCCACTTCGCTCAAGTTTTAAATACGTATGTATTGCCGCCTGACTTACCTCTAAATATGCTACCTATATACTTAGTATACAAAGAGTGACAGAGTTAAAAGAACCCCTTGCAAGCATTTCCCCGTTGGTGCTGGCGGACAAGCCGGAATAAATACGAGTTAACTTGCAATGATACCTTTAGCCTTCGTTAAAGCAATCGAGGTTCTTTTGCGTGTACCTCCTGATTTTTAATAGCGAGCAAGCCACTGTCTGCAAACCTCGATGCCGTGTTGAACGGGAGTTGGGGGTTTGCTATAATTCACACAGGACGCAACGAAGAAGGGAGCCCTGTACGATGAAAAAGGCCAAACATACCTGTCCCTCCAATAGCAAGGCATTCGGCTTGGCATTGCAGGCCCTTGTGTTCATGTCGGATAGTCCTAACCGCTATCCAAGTAACAATATCGCCGATCATTTATGCTCAGAAGCAACATTGATTCGCCGAATATTGGCGAAACTCGCTCAGGAGAACATTCTGGAGGTTCGTGAAGGACGAGATGGAGGTTATCGCATGAAGCAGCCGCCGGAATCCGTGACATTGGCCGATATATATCTGGCGCTTCAGACCGAGGCATCGCTGTGTGAAGGAATGCTGGATTCCACAGGCGATCACTCATTTGGCATCCAGATGCATGATATGTTCAACGATATTACGGGGGAAATTAATCATAGTGTGTTGGAAATCCTGCGAAAATACACCATTGCCGACATGGCCAACAGGATGAGTCCGATAATGGAGAATTGACAACATACCCATCCACATATATACTGTGCTTATATTAGCACAGTTAAGTGGTTCATTTTTTTACCCTTAACTGTGTTAAATAATACACAGTATATATATGGGAGGCAAAATGGGATGGAGAGCGTAAAACAAGAGCAAAGCTTCATGGAAGTGGTAAAGGAAAGACGTTCTGTACGGCATTACGATCCTGCGTTCAACATTTCAGAGCAGGAATTGAAAGATATTTTGACTGAAGCAGCCCTTGCTCCGTCTGGCGCGAATATGCAGCCATGGAAATTCATTGTCTTTAATGATCAGGCTCTGAAAGAACAATTGCTTCCCATCGCGAATAACCAGCAGCAGGTGGTAGATGCCTCGGCCGTTATTGCGGTGCTGGGGGATTTGGAATACATTAAGCAGGTTGACTCTGTTTATGACGCTTCTGTAGAAGCTGGTTATATGACGAAGGAAGTTAAGGATTCGTTGGTTACCAACATGAAGGGAATGCTGGGAAGCATGGATTCTCAATATATCAAGGATGGCGTAATGTTTGACTGTGGTCTATTATCGATGCAGTTCATGCTCGCCGCCAAAGCGCGTGGTTATGATACCGTTCCAATGGCTGGATACGATAAAAATAAATTCATTGAAGCGTTCGATATTCCCGATCGTTATGTTCCAACCATTCTTATTTCCATCGGCAAAGCCTCGCAACCGGGGCATCCGACGACTCGACTGCCCATTGACGATCTGACGTTCTGGAATGGTATCACAAAATAATGGAGCCCGCTCCATTGGGAGAGATACTCCCTATGAGTTAGTTCCTGTTCTAGCTAAAAAGAATGACTAAAGCAAAACATCTTAGGCTGCCATTACGGCAGCCTTTTCGTATTTCAGCAAGAACATGCCGACCGCAGACAAAGGGGGGGTGGTTGAGGCTGCGATTTCCCCTTTTATGGAGCAATTCACATCACCCAAACCTTAGTCCCAATACTATTCCAACTCAATCTCTTTTACTGTCTCTCCCTCAACCAGCACTGGCTGGTAGTAGGTGTTGGTGGGCAGATCCTTTTTGCCTTGCAGTTTCTTGATGACCCAATCCGCTGCGTCGCGGCCCATTTGCTCTTGGGGATGGGTTAACGTCGTGAGTTTGATGTTGGCATTCTTGGCGATGTATGAATTGTCCTGGCCGATAATGGATAGCTCGTCTGGAATGGAAATGCCCAGCTTTCTACATGCATGTACGACTTCTAGCCCCACCTCATCGTTGTAACAGACAAGGGATGTCAGCGCATCTCTGTTTTCCTCCAGAAACACTTCCAGGTTAGTGGAGAGGTTCGGCTTCGATGCCGTATCGAACGAAAGCACTTGCTCGGGATGAAACCGCAACTTGGCTTCGCCCAGCGCTTTGATATATCCCTTCATCCGATACTTCCCTTGTAAATCATCCATTTTTGCGATAATGCCGATCTGGCTATGTCCTTTGGCGATCAGTTCCCGGGTAGCTAGATAGCTGGACTGCACGTCATCCAGACAGAAGAAAGGCACCTCGAGCTCTTCATAAAAGGCATTGATCATTGTAAACGGTACATCCTGCTCTTTAAAGGAAAGGTAATACGCAATGTTGGGATTATACAAATTACTCTTGGTCGGTTCGACGATTAGGCCATCCACACCGTAGGACAGCATCATTTCGAGTGCCTTTTTCTCTTGTGCAACGTCGTTATTGGTGCTGGCTAACAGCAACGAATAATTGTCCTCATTCAACCGACCTTCAATGCCGCGAATGATGGAGGGGAAGATGTAATCGGAGATGTACGTCGTGATGACGCCGATTGTTTTTTTCATCGTGTTGCCGCCGGTTCTGGATCGATACAGATTGCTTACATAGGTGCCGGAACCTTTCTCACTTCTCAAAAAGCCCTCGTTCGATAGCTCCAAAATGGCCTTGCGCACCGTCTGGCGGCTCACGTTGTAGCTGTCCTGCAGTGCGGATTCGGTAGGGATTTGTTCGCCTACGCTATAGGTTCCCGATAGGATATTGCTTTTGATATCGTCAATGATGACCTGATACTTTGGCTTCACGCAGTCCACTTCTTTCATCGTTACTTATCTATAAAAAAACATCGTCATATCCATAGTTGTACGTACATATTTTATCATGAATCGAACCGAATGGAAATAAAGCAGCCAGTTTCACAAAATAAACCGTACAAATCACGTCTTGAAATAGAGATGTGTACCTTACAACATAACCTTTTGAGCACAGAAATTAGATCGTTTAGACGTTATATCTTAACTAATGTAAGTATAACTATTATATATTATTGACAAATGTACGTACAAAAAATATACTAAGGCTGTCAGAAAAGGAAAGCGCATTCTTTTCAATGAACCGAAATATGAATCTATTTTAATCAGCTTTAAGCCAAAACTATTTTTACTTTTACCTACTGTGGTCAGAGAGGGGACTACGTGATCATGAGTCATGTGGATATGAAAGAAGCGATTACCAAGGGAGCCACTTCACTAGGCATCGAATTTGGATCGACGCGGATCAAGGCGGTGTTGATTGACGAACGTTTTGAGACTATTGCGTCAGGCAGTTATGAATGGGAGAACCTCCTGAAAGACGGATATTGGACGTACAACCAGGAGGATATCATCACAGGTCTTCAGACTGCGTATCGTGAAATGAAGCAAGACGTAGAGCGGAAATACGGAATCACGCTGCAAACGGTAGGCTCCATCGGATTCTCCGCCATGATGCATGGATATATCGCACTGGATAGCGCGGGAGAACTGCTGGTACCATTCCGGACGTGGCGTAATGCGACTACTGGGAAGGCTGCGAGGGAGCTGACGGATCTTCTGCAGTTCAATATCCCGGAACGCTGGAGCATCGCTCACTTGTACCAAGCGATCTTGAACGAAGAGGTCCATGTGCCTCGCATCGACCACCTGACAACCTTGGCTGGTTACATACACTTGCTGCTGACGGGTAATAAAGCCATCGGTATCGGCGACGCCTCGGGCATTTTCCCAATCGACGAGTCTACGCATAATTATCACCCGTCCATGATCAAGCAGTTCGATGAACTGATCACAAGTAAAGGTTATCCGTGGAAGGTCGAGGACCTTCTTCCCAAGGTGTATCGCGCAGGTGAGAATGCTGGTGAGTTAACCGAAGCGGGAGCCAAGCTACTCGATCCTTCGAATGATTTGCAGTCAGGCATTCCACTCTGTCCGCCAGAAGGTGATGCCGGAACGGGCATGGTAGCAACGAATAGCGTGAGGAAGCGTACGGGCAACATCTCCGTCGGCACCTCCGTGTTCGCGATGATCGTCTTGGAGAAGGAATTGTCCAAAGTGTATCCCGAGATCGATATGGTTACGACGCCAGACGGCAGTCCGGTAGGCATGGTGCATGCCAACAACTGCTCCAGTGACATCAACGCCTGGCTTGGATTATTCCGTGAATTTTCCGAGGCGATGGGATACGAAGTCGACACCGGTAAATTGTTCAGCGTGATGTTCAATAAGGCTTTGGAAGCTGACCCGGATGGTGGCGGTTTGCTGAGCTACGGTTATTACTCGGGTGAAAACATTACGGGCATCGATAAAGGCCGTCCATTGTTCGTCCGCTCACCGGAAAGCAACTTCAATCTGGCGAACTTCATGCGTACACATCTGTTCACCGCTTTTGGTGCCCTCAAGCTTGGCATGGACATTTTGACGAAGAACGAGCATGTGGCGATTGACAGCATCTTGGCTCATGGTGGTCTGTTCAAAACTCCTGTCGTCGGACAGCGGATCGTAGCCGCAGCGATGAACGTGCCAGTGTCAGTTATGTCTACAGCGGGTGAAGGCGGCGCATGGGGTATGGCGCTTCTGGCCTCGTACATGATCAACAAGGATCAGCAGGAGAGTCTGGATGTGTTCCTAGAGCAGAAGGTTTTTAGCGATGTCCAGGGTGAGGAAGTTACGCCGGATGCATCGGATGTCAAAGGTTTTGAAGCATTTATCGAACGTTATCGGAAGGGCCTCGCGATTGAGCAGGCGGCGGTAGATCATCTGGTAGAGAACGGGAGGGACTAACACATGTTAGAACAACTGAAAGAAGAGGTATATGAGGCGAATCTGGAGCTTCCGAAGCACGGACTCGTGAAGTTCACATGGGGTAATGTCAGCGCAATAGATCGGGATAGTGGCCTGTTTGTCATCAAACCGAGCGGTGTCAGCTATGACAAGATGAAACCAAGCGAGATGGTTGTGGTTGATCTGGACGGCAATGTGGTGGAGGGCGAAATGAGACCTTCCTCTGATACCGCGACTCACGCGGTGCTGTACAAACATTACCCGGAAATTGGTGGTATCGTGCACACCCATTCCACGTGGGCGACCATCTGGGCGCAAGCCGGATTGGACGTACCCGTGATGGGGACGACGCATGCAGATACCTTCTATGGTGCCGTACCTTGTGCCCGTTTCTTGAATCAGGGTGAGATCGATCGGGGCTACGAAGCGGAGACAGGCCATGTCATCATCGAGACGTTCAAACAGCGGGGTCTGGATGTGATGGCGATCCCGGCAGTTCTACTTCATGGTCATGCACCGTTCACATGGGGCAAAGACGCCAAGTCAGCGGTTGTGAACAGCGTCGTGCTGGAGGAAGTGTGCAAAATGAACCTGTATGCGCGGCAATTGAATAACTTTGCAAAAGAACTGCCGCAAGGCATTTTGGATAAACACTATTTGCGGAAACATGGGAAAGACGCCTACTACGGACAAAAATGATATGAGCAGGAAAACAGCGAATTGAAGATTGTTCTGGTTACTGAGTGATCTATATTAGGATTTAAGATTTACACGATAACGGAGAGTGCAGAACCAATCTGTAGAAGCGAAGCTAAAAGCTTTCTGCAAGAAAGCTACTTCGGAAGGATATACTTCGCCTTTATCCCGGGATATCATCCTTATTAAAATTGATCAAAGAAATCCGGGGATAACCAGCGATCGGAAGATGGTACTGCAATCGGAGTGGTAAGTGTAAACCCATTTGTTCAACTATAAAAATGAAAAGAGGATGATTACATGTCAGCAACAGCAGCTAAACAGTTTTGGTTCGTCGTAGGTTCGCAGCATTTGTACGGGGAAGAAGCACTGGGTGAGGTTAAAGCCAATGCACAGAAAATCACGGATGCCCTCAATGCAAGCGGCGTTCTGCCATACCCGCTCGTATTGCAGGATTTGGCGGTAAGCGCAGATAAAATCACGAGTATCATGAAGGAAGTTAACTACCGCGACGAGGTAGCGGGTGTGATCACCTGGATGCATACGTTCTCACCTGCAAAAATGTGGATTCGGGGTACGAAATTGCTGCAAAAACCTTTGCTTCATCTCGCGACACAATTCAATGAAAGCATTCCTTGGGCGACAATCGACATGGATTTCATGAACCTGAACCAAGCGGCTCACGGTGACCGTGAATATGGCTTCATCAATGCACGCCTGAGAAAACAAAACAAAATCGTCGTTGGCTACTGGGAGCGTCCAGAAGTGCAGCAGCAGGTTGCAGACTGGATGGACGTAGCGGTTGCTTACAACGAAAGCTTCAACATCAAGGTTGCTCGTTTTGGCGACAATATGCGCAACGTGGGCGTGACCGAAGGGGATAAAGTGGAAGCACAGATCCAATTCGGATGGACAGTCGATTATTTCGGTATCGGCGACCTCGTGCAATACGTGAATGCCGTAACGGAGCAAGAAATCGATGATCTGATCGCTCAGTATGAAGAGCTGTATGAATTCGATTATGGCACGAACAGCAAAGAAGCTTGGGAAGCTAGCGTACGTGTACAAGCAAGTTATGAAATTGCGATCAAACGTTTCCTGGACGAGGGTGGATACAGTGCCTTCACCACCAACTTCGAAGATCTGCATGGCATGAAGCAGCTTCCGGGTCTGGCTGTTCAACGTCTGATGGCCCAAGGATACGGCTTTGCTGGAGAGGGCGACTGGAAAACGGCTGCACTCGACCGCTTGCTCAAAGTTATGGCCCATAACGAAAACACGGGCTTCATGGAGGATTACACGTACGAGATGGCGGCTGGTCAAGAGGCGATACTTCAATCCCATATGCTTGAAGTAGACCCGACACTCGCCAGCAACAAACCTAAAATCATCGTATCCCCACTGGGTATTGGCGATCGTGAAGATCCTGCACGTCTCGTATTCGATGGCAAAGCAGGAGAAGGTGTCGTGGTATCCATGGCAGACTTCGGAACGCATTACAAATTGTTGATCAACGAAGTATCTGCATTTGAACCGACAGTTCCAGCGCCTAATCTGCCGGTAGCACGTGTATTGTGGAACGTGAAGCCCAACTTCCAGGATGGGGTTAGAGCTTGGATCGAGAATGGCGGAGGTCACCATACCGTAGTATCTTTGAACCTGACTACTGATCAAATCGTGACCTATGCGAAATTGGTGAACCTGGAGTACGTTGTGATTAAATAGTTTTGTTATTCATGAACTTATACAAATTCTTTCCTTATGGCCGGGGGGTTCCCCGGCCCTTTGTCTTGCCATGAGGCGCATGGTGTATGGCCTGAAACGGGTCTTGTGCTCTCTCCAATACAAAGGATAACGTTAGTACCGTCGTCTACGCTCTATTTTGCTATAATAGCCCAAAGGAGGTTATCTATTAATGATGCATACCCAAGAAAGTTTGCTCCACCAACTGCGCCAGCTTGGCATTGACGACCAAGGGACGCTGCTCGTTCACTCTTCCATGAAAAGCATGGGAGAAGTCGAAGGCGGTGCGGATACGGTGTTGGATGCATTGACCGAGTATATGAAGGGCGGACTGCTGGTATTGCCAACGCATACATGGTCCACGATCAATGCGGACAATCCGATGTTCCACGTGGAATCCTCACCATGCTGTGTCGGTATTCTTCCTGAGCTATTTCGCAAACGACCTGAAGTAGTACGTTCTTGGCACCCTACGCATTCGGTAGGTGCCCTGGGACGGGATGCTGAAGCATTCACGAAGGACGATCATCTTTTCGATACACCTTGTGCGAGAGGCTCAGCCTGGGGAAAACTGCTCGATCGGAAGGCAACCATCCTTTTGATCGGCGTTGATCTGAAACGGAACACGTTTATCCATGGTATCGAAGAATGGGTCGACATCCCGGGCAGATTAACGGATGAGCCTGAGATGTTACGTACGGTTTTACCCGATGGAACCGAAATCTCGGTGCCTTCACGGAGACATTGCGGATTGTCGTGGTCGGAGCATTTTTGGAAAGTGGATGACGTTCTTGAACGTAAGGGAGCAATGCGTAAGGGGCAGCTTGGCGATGCGATTGTCAGAGTGTGTGATGCGGCCTTGTTGACGGAAGTAATTACGGGCATGCTCCAAGATAATCCGGATTTGTTCTCAGACAATTTACCTTTGGCTACTGTACACGAATGAGGAGAGGGCCGTCCGGTGACGGAGGGCCCTACATTCATACCTGCTTGCTTCTTACGACAGCTAACAAGGTCTTCTTCCCTCCCGGTTTGCATCCAAACATTCAATTTCATTCACAAAAACGCAAAAATTGCGCAAAATTCAATCAGAGGTTGGTTGGTTTGCCATTGTATGGGCTACTCACCCCATTAGCGGTGTGATAAGATGTGGTTAAATTAACCAATAGCAATAATATAGGAATATCTTTTATAGGTTTATCGAAGGTTCACATAGCGTTAAGGAATAACCCAGTTCAATACTATCTTCGTTGTCGCATGCAAAAAGGAGAAGATTCGTGAGCCCATTAGTATGGTATGATCTCTTTCTATTCGTCCTATTGTTTGGTGTATACGTATATGTTTTTGCTACGGTTAGAATTACGAACTTACATAAGGTTTACTTTTTGTTTCATGGGTTGATGATGCTCTGGCCATTCTGTCAATTTGCGAGTACGTTGACCAAGGACCCCGGCTTGCAGTTGTTCTATGTTACGTTATCTTTTGTCGCCGTTTCCTTACTCGGGAGCGGTTGGCTGCTGCTTACGATCTTCATTACGGGTGAGGCGGAGCGATTAGGCCCAAAAAGATCCTTCCTATTGTTCATCCCTGCGGTTATTGGAGCGGTTGGCGTGATCCTGAACCCATGGGGCTGGTTTGTAACTCCGCTGGAAGGCGGTTATGTCGAGCGGGCATATGGACACTGGTTCTGGGTTGTCATGGCTATACTCGTGAGTTACTTTGTAACGTCCCTCTTTATTTTATTCCGGGCACTTTATTCTTCTCGAACGTCCTCCATGATTAAAAATCAGGTGAAAGTTACGCTATGGGGCATATTCGTGCTGGCTGCTTTTGCAACAATCGACGCTCTACTTAATGTGGTTCTAAGAGCGTATTTACCGTTCATCATTCCCGGACTGACTTCGCTGGGGATTTTCGTGTCTGACCTTTTCTTCGTCTATGTTATTAAAAGGTACAATGTGTTCGATCTGGTTTCCATCGCGCATGAGGATGTGATCAATACCATTCCTTACGGCATCCTTGTACTGGATGAGAATGAGATGATTATTGAATTGAACAAAGCCTCCCGATCCTTCATGGATCTGCATGTGGGGGATTCTTTTGATATGGAGGCATTTCTGAGTTCTGTTCGTGTAGAGGGCAGCCGCCAGAAGTTTCTGGAGGAGTATAAGCAAAAAGACAATACCTTGTCTCAAATTGAAGTACTCGTGGGGCGGAATGACATCCGTCATTATATCCTACAAGCGTCTCCCATTGTGGATGCTGCTCGTGCACCTATTGGACATATCCTTACGTTCCAGGATGTCTCTCAAGAGCGCTTCTATGTAAAAGAAATGAATCGGCAGAATGAGACGCTTCAGGAGCGTAATCATGCCCTGGATCGCATTCGTCTGGAGTTGTCCGAGGCCAATCGCAAGCTGGAAGAACTCGCCCTGACGGACAGTCTAACCAACTGCTATAACCGCCGTTATCTGACTGAACACCTGAATCACGAGGTCATCACCAATATCCAATATAAAACGCCGTTTTCACTCATACTGCTGGATATTGATTACTTCAAAGCGATCAATGATCGCTACGGACATGTCATCGGGGATGAAGTGCTGCATCGCACGGCTCAGGCTGTCAAAGAATCCATTCGGAGCACCGATATTCTAACGCGATATGGCGGGGAGGAATTTATGATCTACCTTCCGCATACCGAACGCCAGCTAGCGCAACAAATAGCCGAACGCGTGAGATCAGCGGTGGAGTCTAACCTCATTGTGGTGGATCATGAGATCGAACAGGTGTCCATTACGATTAGCATAGGAATTCTGTCTATCGAGGATTTTGAAGTTGATCATGTACCGGAGAATCCGGAGGGGTATTTGACTCAACTGTTCGCTGCAGTGGACAAGGCGCTGTATCAGGCGAAGCAGAATGGGCGTAATCGGATTGAGTTTGCTGAGTTTGAGCCGGTTGTTTTATAAATTCATGAAATTTAAAAAGAGTGAGAGGTGTACTCCACTCTTTTTGATTTTATGCTGATGTGTTTAATCAGAATTTTTTTGTAGTTTTTCTATAGTATTAAGAATCTCTTTATTAATTTTCGTTAATGATGCGATTTCATCTGAACTTTTACCACTTATTAATGTTATATGTTCATCCAAAGCTCTTTTGTACTCGGATTCTTCGTTGAATTTGAAGATTTCTTCAGCAGGAACCTGGAATCCATTTATTATTTTTTCTAGAGTCTCCAGAGAAATATTTCGATCTCCCCGTTCAACTCCACCAATATAGCTGTAATGAAGACCTGCTGCTTCTGCTAATTGCTCTTGAGTCCAACCCTTGGCCTTTCTTAACTCGCGTATCCGATTCCCTACACTTTCTGGTAAATTCATATGATCACCTCCACTTAAGGTTAGAAGAGGTTATAGAATCGTTACAGACCAATGGATGCAAATTGATTCCGAATATAATAGTACTTAAAAGTACAATTTATATTGATCTTCTTTTGCTTTACCTATACAATTATTTGAAATGGATAATTAAGGAGGAAACCCTTTTGCGAAAATCTATCCTGAAATCACTTAAACCGGACATTATTGTTGAAATGTTGGACATGGCTGTTGCTTTTGAAAATTGGAACAAGGTGATGGAGACGGCGGACGTTTTGTACCAGTGTGTTGAGTGCATCCGTAAAGAGCGACAAGAGCATCGGACCAAGGGATTACCTTTACCATATATTCATACCGAGCGTCCGTTGATCTATTATTACGGGTTCAGTCTCCAAATGCGGGGCATGGCTCACCAGAAGATGGGGCAGGTGGATCAAGCGCGGGCGTGTATTGACCAGTATGCAGAGCTATGGTGGATGGAGGAGCTGGATGAGGCGGGAATGCAGGTAGTGCAGGAGTTTAGGCATCGAGCACAGGTGAATCGGTATGCGCTGGAGATTGAAGCGGGGCATGCAGAGCTGCTGGAGGAGTATGTGAATTTTCTGCTAGAGCATCCGGAGGAATGTATAGAAGGTTTGAGAACGATTGTGGAGGCAGCGGTTCGGTATCATTGGCAGATTGATCGAGTTTTACATATGTTTGCGAGTCAGGTTCAGGGCGTTGGCAGAGAAGTGAATTCTTTAAACAACGGTGATATGTACCATTACTGTTATCAGCGGGCTTTATATGAACAATGGATGGGAAGGCAAAAGAAAGCGGTGGAGTTCATTTTGCAGGCACTCAGGTTAGCGGATGAGCTTGAGATGAATCGGTATTTCAAAAAATGCGCGGCACTATGGGAATCGTTGCGGGAATGTGCGACGGAGGAGCAGGTTGGGCGGTATCGGGCGTTTTTGGAGGAGATAGGGTAAGGGGATTATTTGCTGGTGATAAGTACTCTGGAATGGGTAAATGCATATAGGACCATAGCACCGATGATGGGTACAGCTTATGTTTTAAAAAATGGTCAAATCAGGATGTTAGCCTGATGGTCTATGTTACAAACTTCTGCTAACATTGGTTAATCCTATTTTAAATGAGCGGAGAAACGTATGAGTACAATCAAAGTTACCCCTGAACAACTACATCACGTATCGAATCAGGTGGATCAAGCCAGACAACAGTTGGAGCATATACGGGGTGATCTGACGAGACAGATCATGTTCATTCAGATGATGTGGATGGGTGCGACGCAGGAGCGGTTTTACTATGAGTTTGAGCAATCACGCCCTATACTGGATAAAGCGCTGGAGAGTATGGTGAATACATCCAAGGGATTGAAGGACATCGCTACGCGCTTCCAGGATGCAGATGCTCAGTTGGTAAGTCTGGGTGGTGCAACTGGAGCAGTCGGTGCCGCAGCAATCATGACCAATTCAGCAGGTGATTCAAGCTCGGGTGATAAGGGATATCGGATGGCACAAATCAATATGTTTGGAAAGTGGGTGTGGATGCCTGTCAACGAGGATGGTGTTGCGGATCAGGCTGCTCTTCAGGCGTATGAGAAGGATCATGGACATCTGGATGTTAATCGCATGGAAGGTGTGAAGGTTGAACCACCTGGGGAGGATATATTTTCACTACAGATCAAGGCATTCCAGAACGGAATACATCCCTATACAGGAGAAACTGTCTCTGATTCTTATGCTCGAACCATGGTTACCTCTCTAAAGTTTGCCCAAGTTTTTATGGCGATTCAGATGGTTCGTGGGAGCTTTCCAGGACGTTCAGGACCGTTTCGAACATCGTCATCCGGTTTGGCAGCAAAAATTAAGAATAATATAAAGAATGCTGAATCAAAAGCAGAGACGACAAAAGTGAAAATATCTGATGTACAGAGCAAATCCATAGCAACAAACACTGGACAATACTCTGGTGGATTAGTTAAGGTTCCAAAAGAAGATAAAGCAGCGGATATGTTAGCAGAAAAACTTAGTGGTGAGTCTAGAGTTAAATTTAATAATGATCCTAATGGGCGTGAATTTGACACAGTAAGTGATCAGTATATTGCTCAAACGAAGCCACCATTAAATAGCTTAGATAAACAATTTAGAAAGCAGGCTAAAGCTACAATAGAAGCAGCCATTGAGACAGGGAGAAAAGCTTATTTTCATTTTGATGGCAAACCCGACGATAGAGTGATAAGACAATTACCCCTTTAATTATGAGAGGATGATAGAATATGTACGAGTATCATGGATGGGCAACAATTAGAGAGAGTGCCTCGTTTGAAGAAGATGACGATCAATATGAATTGGTTATTCAACAGCTTAAAGAATATGTGCAAGAGTTAGAGTGGCCTTCAGGCGTTTTGGACTTAAGAGCAGTAAATGGTGATTTTCAACTTTGGATAGCCGGACTCAATAATCACAAGCCTGTATCAAAGTATGATCCAACCGAAGTGTTGAAAAAGGTAGGGGAAATAGCTCCTGGTTCTTATGGCGTTCTTTATGTAAGAGATAGTGATGATTTGGAATTTTCCAATCAATTTAAGGTGTATTCATTAATTCGGGGCGAGATCGCGGAGCATCATGACACTGTTCTCTCGCCATTTATACCAAAGTTGGAGGATGACTACGAAGAGTAGATATAAATTTAAGACCCAAAAACCAACTTTCAGAGACAATTCAGGCAAAGCAACCAGAATTGTCTCTTTTTATTGAACAAATTAATCTTTCAGCCCTATAACCGGGTTATCTATCTGACATAAACTAGCGTATACTGATGGAATAGCAAATATCTTCAAATTGCATATTTAAATTGACCCATATTATTGATACACTAGATCAAGGTTATATTCATTCAGAGAAGGGGCGGGCCTGTTCAAGAATGGGGCTTGCTGCAATGCCAAATCGATAACGCTTACATCCTTTTGGCAAATATAGGATATAAGGACGGTAGACATGAGCCAGGGACAAACGAGTACAGATGTTATCTTGATTGGTGCCGGAATTATGAGTGCAACTTTGGGAACTTTGCTTAAACAATTGGCACCAGACTGGAATATTAAGGTTTTTGAGAAGCTCGCCAGTGCGGGGGAGGAAAGCTCCAACGAATGGAATAATGCCGGAACCGGGCATTCAGCATTGTGCGAACTTAACTATACCGTTGAACGACCAGACGGATCCGTAGATATTAGCAAAGCCATTAAGGTGAATGAGCATTTTCAAATCTCAAGGCAATTTTGGTCCTATCTCGTCAAAAGCAATCTGATTCGTAATCCACGGGACTTCATTATGCCGCTTCCTCATTTGAGTTATGTACATGGAGAGCAGAATGTCCTGTTTCTAAAAAGACGCTTTGAAGCGTTATCGAAACATCCGTTATTCGTTGGCATGGAATTTTCGGATAATAAGAAAAAACTGGCGGAATGGATTCCGCTGATGATGAAAAACCGCACGGGCAATGAACCGATTGCAGCCACCAAAATTGACTCCGGTACGGACGTTAACTTTGGTGCTTTAACGCGTATGCTAATGGAACACTTAAAGAGCCAAAACGTGGATATCCACTACCAACATAGCGTGAAGAATATGAAACGCACAAGCAATGGATCTTGGGAATTAACAGTGAAAGATCTGGGCAGTGGTGCAGTCAAGCGCCATACGGCGAAATTTGTGTTTATCGGTGCAGGGGGCGGAAGTTTGCATTTGCTGCAAAAATCCGGTATTCCCGAAGGTAAACATATCGGCGGCTTCCCGGTTAGCGGCATCTTTATGGTGTGCAAAAATCCTAAAATCGTGGAACAGCATCATGCCAAAGTATATGGGAAGGCTTCGGTGGGTGCTCCGCCAATGTCTGTTCCGCATTTGGATACCCGATTTATTGAGAACCAGAAGTCGCTGCTTTTCGGACCGTTTGCCGGATTCTCGCCAAAATTCTTAAAGACAGGCTCCAATGCCGATCTGATTACGTCCGTGAAGCTGCATAACTTGCTCACGATGCTCGCGGCAGGCGTGAAAGAAATCTCACTAACCAAATACCTGATCCAACAACTGATGTTATCCAAGGAACAACGCATGGCGGAATTGCGTGACTTTGTTCCAGGTGCCAAGACCGAGGATTGGGATATGGTGCTGGCGGGCCAGCGTGTGCAGGTGATTAAGGATACGGCTCAAGGCGGCAAAGGAACGCTTCAATTCGGCACGGAGGTAGTCACTGCGGCGGATGGCTCGATTGCGGCATTGCTTGGTGCTTCGCCGGGTGCTTCAACTGCTGTTCACGTGATGCTGGAGATCCTCCAGAAGTGTTTCCCGCAGCATATGGATGCCTGGGAACCAAAGATCAAGGAAATGGTTCCTTCCTATGGCGAATCACTGGTTGACAATCTTAGTCTACTGAACCAGATACATGCTTCAACCGCTCGGGTGCTTGGGCTGACGGCTGAGAAATCAGTCGTTCGGATGTAACGAGCTGGTATGCAACCTGTTTACCGTGCGTGTGATAAAGAGCTAAGCCGGCTAAAAACCGTGCTTAGCTCTTTTTTTATGTACCATCAGTTGTATGCCGTTCTTGAGTACTACTCGACACAAGTCAGAGAATTCCCCTTAATTTAACCAGTCGTAATACTTTCGCCCTGTTGGGAGATCGTGGAATCTGAGATGATGGGTTCATCAAAGGTTCGGGTCACGAACTTCGGATCTTTGGTCTTCAGGCTATGGCGATCCTTCCTTCTAACTTCATTGGCGAACTTAGGGTTGCCGCTTTCCTGAAGATCTCAATTCAGAGAGGAGGCGTCCAGGCTATCATATTCCTTCCTTCTACAGCAGACCACCAATTGTAGGGATATGGCTTTCCTGGACTCTTTTATCATGAACAATACAATCTATTTGCGCAGAGCGAACAAACTCATGATCGAGCAAGAACAAGGGGAGAAACAGCTGCCGAAGGTTTATTTGGCGACTGCCCTTAAAAATATAGAAACGCTTGGATACACATTCTCGGATGAATTGATGCAAGCCGTGCGAACGTTATCCAAGGAACAGTTTGAAGCATTGGTTGTCCAGGTTGTGGCTGATCTGAGAATCATGGTCGGCGCACATGTGGACTACAAACCGATGTACCCTGGATTTCCAACGCAGGTGATGGAGAAAGATGAGGTAGAGCTTTACCTGAATGCTATCCTTCATTATCTGACCTTGGTATATCCGAATCGTGAACCCGTGGAAAGAGTGCCTTTGCTGGATAAAGTAAACCTGAAAGTCATTGGCCTCGGAAACAAGGCAGACTTTCAGACGCTCATCCGCCAACTAATTGAAGCGAAGGGCTCCATCTCGGAGACAGACAAAGCAGATATCGATACGGTGCTGGAGCATGCGGAACCGGATGAAGTGGATGCGCTGTTGCCAGTCGAGATTCCTTTTAAGGAAAATGTGGGGTTCGTGGTAGCTTCCTTATTAAAGTATGAAAAGGCCAATATCGACCGAATCGGCCCGTATTTCAGAACGGCAACGGATGTCCTTCGTCTCGCTGTGGCCTGGTCGGATGGCGATGTCAGCCTGGCTCTAGCTTCGCCTTTCCGTAAATTCAAGCGGCGTGAGAGACGCCTGTTGCTTGGTCTCCTGGAGCAATGCGGTTCGATTACGGAAAACATGCTTCGTTATAAGGATCGCTGGATTCGTCTGGGCGAAATTCTGCATCCATCTGAATATAAGCTGCGGTACCCGCGATGCGAGGAAGCTTTTGATATTTTGCGTAATAACAAGTCGTTTACGACCTTTAACGGAAGTGTGGAGCTTGCCTTCCAATACCAGAATGTGTGGAGTCTGATTGAGCTGTTGAAGCAGCGCCCTGGTGAATTTGCGAGAAGATTGGATCACCTGCTGCGTTCTACCACGGATAAGGAATATGTATTGCTGGCGTTTGGAGAAATTCTGGAGCAAGTATCGACCCCGGTATTGTTGCAGGTGAAGCAGCATTTTGCCCGGCGTAATGAGCCGCAGGATCTGCGTGTATTTTTCCCGAAAGGCAATGTAGCGAAGGCTTTCGCCATTCCGAATCAGCTTCCAGAGATGGACGATAATACTTGTCGTGCCGTCGTGCAGATGTGTGAACAGGCGCTGGTGCAGCATTTCGCCGCCCTTCCTTCGCTTGGGAAGACGTATGTCGATCCACAGCTCCATGATTATCTGGTTCCCTTTTCCCAAAGATCGGCGAGCAAGGCCCTTCATACGATTGTTCGAGGAAGCCGAGTACCGATGGCAGAAGGAGACACAATTCGTTTCTTCAACTGGTGGAAGGAAGGGACCGTGAACGGTCAAGCAACGGGGCGCGTGGATATCGATCTGTCTGCAGTGATGTACGATGAGAACTGGAACTATGTAGAGCACATCTCCTATACGAATCTGCGTTCATCCAACTACAAGGCCGTTCACAGCGGGGATATCGTGACAGCGCCTCATGGTGCGAGCGAGTTCATTGACCTGCATATTCCGTCAATTATTGCTTATGGCGGACGTTATGTGGTGGCGAGTCTGCTTTCCTTTACGAGTCATCCATATTGCGATTTGCCGGAATGCTTTGTGGGCTGGATGATGCGGAAGAAGCCAGGTTCTGGCGAGATCTTCGAGCCGTCCACGGTGGCTAACAAGATTGATATCACGGCAGATACGCAGATAGCGATTCCCGTCATTATGGATTTGGTGGAGCGTACGGTAATCTGGACGGATCTGGCGCTGACTAGGCATCCGGAGTATCACAATAATGTGGAGGGCAATCAAAAAGGGATGGTCCTGATGGGCAAAGCCCTGACCACGCTACGCAAACCGGATCTCTACGACTTATTCACACTCCATGCCAAGGCCCGAGGTGAACTAGTGGACACGATGGATCAGGCCGATACGATCTACTCGGTGGATCAAGGAATTACCCCGTTTGATATCGAGCAGATTATGGCGGAGTATTTGGCTTGAGTCCATCACATGTGAATATGGAGGATAGAGAAGAGCGGCGGAGTGCTGCTCTTTTTGTTGTGAATGTAGAATCAGGATATTGGTCGGATGTATTGTGATCTAAATTCTGATAACTTTGGTGGATGGTGTTATATGAGCGAAGAAATATATAGTTACCTAGATGAGTGCTCCCCATTTTAGAATTGGCGGTGAGAGAATGGAACGATTAAAGAACGCTGGATTTTACAAATTAAAATTCTTCATTACACCCCAAGAGTTCAAAAGTTTGTTAGCTCTTTTTGAGCAGAAACAGGCGCAATTTATCAGATCCAACCATGCGCAAACCAAGTATGATTACAATCAGGTATACGAGGCCTATAGCCGATTTTATCAGTTCTATGCTGCTGCTGAAAAAGAGAACAGGGAGGGGGGACACCCTTACTTCGTATATTCGATCTCTTTTGCCCTAGAACAGGAACAGTCCGGATTTTTCGTAAGAAACGAAGCCGTCAGCTTTCCGTACCTTGGACAATGGGCCGAGGACGAATTACCATTCATAATGCTGTCACTTCCTAAAGGGTTTCAAATCAATCTGGAAGATGAAAAAGGGAAATATTATATCTATGAGGATATTCGGGAGCATCAGCCGTTAACGTATACGTTTTATGATGAAGTGGCGAGCGAAATCAAAAAAATGACCAAACTGCTTCGTTTCTCCGTACCTGGAGTAGATGCCATGCAAGAGCAGAAGCCATCCGTTCGTGTCAGCCAACGTGCTGTAAACGAGTTGAAGGACTCTTGGATTTTCAATAAGTATTCTCTTGTTATGAATACCAAATAAGAATAGGCAGCAAGGCCCGTTTTAATTTCCAACTAACTGCAGCGCCACTGCCGTCAAGAAGAACACAAAAGCCAAAGTTGCCGCCGAAGAACGAACCACGTCTAATCGCTCCCATTGTCTCACTAACTGCTTCCAATTGCGTGGTGGTACATCGGGATTCCAGGCGAGCGCACCTTTGTTAATAGGCACGGTACCGATAAGTGTAGTCAAAATAAAGATAAGTAAAGCAAGAACGCCTGCCCAGCGGAAGCCGAATCCGGGTTCGGAACCATTCATCATGAGAACTGCAACCCCTGAAATGGCCGTGGGTAGAAAGATGGCAGGTACAAGTAAACGTAATTTCAGTATTAGTGCTTGGCGAACCCGAATCTGCGAAGGTTCATCCAGTATAGTTAGGGACACATGCACTCCATACCGTACCACAAACTCTTCACCAGCCAGGATGCCGGCTAGAAAGATACTTACAAACTCAATAATAATCTGATACATAAGGAATATCCTCCTCGTGAATGTTGACGACTGTAGTTGAAGTATTGTTTAACGGTAATACACAATTGTGAATTCAACATGAACGAGGGGAGATAATGAATACCATGGATTTAGGGAGGGGATCATCATGGCCGAAAAAACACCTATTATTGAGGTCGTTCCATACGACCCGCAATGGAAAGTCGCTTTTGAACAGATAAAAGAAATGATAATCAGTTACATTGGTGACTTAATTCTAAGAGTAGAGCATGTGGGCAGTACATCGGTTGAGGGTTTATCAGCTAAACCCGTTATCGATCTGGATGTTGTCATTGATAGCTATGATGTACTCCCAGAGATTATTAAGCGGTTGACACTACAAGGGTACGAATACCAAGGGAATCTCGGCATTGAGGGAAGAGAAGCCTTTCAAAGGACGTTTCAAGATGAACATATGAAGTATCATTTATATGTTTGTCCTAAGGATGGAAAAGGGTATCTGGAACATATCGCGTTAAGAGACTATTTAAGAGATAATGAGACGGCGCGCAATGAATACCAACAATTAAAAATCAGGCTAGCGGAGCAGTATCGATCCGATATCGATCGTTATTGTGATAATAAAACCGCGTTCGTCACAAGGATATTAAAAGAGACACTCTATCGTCCCGAAAGTTGAACATTTCATCTGTGGCTAAGTTGGTGACAATCGCCTTTTTTGGAGCAGGCAGCACCTAAATGATATAATTTCTACAACGAATAAGAGAGGGAGGCAAGATCAATGAATGATGAACTCTTGGAACGGCTAGAGGCTTGGCATGAACAGGATGAATTTGAAGAGATTGTGGATGCGATTACAGAGGTTCCGGAAGAGGAGCGGGATTATATTCTGGTCAACCATCTGGGTAGAGCGCTGAATAATATGGAGCGTTACCAGGAGGCAGTGGAGCAATTCCTGTCGGTTGAAGCAGAGGGACAGAATGATCCGCTTTGGCATTACCGCATTGGTCTGGCGTATTATTATTTGGAGCAATATGAGAACGCGCGTGAAGCTTTCGAAGCAGCGGACCGATTGGAGCCGGGAGATGAGGATACACAGGAGTTCCTGGAATGGATTCGGAATAAAACAGCAGACAAGCTTACAGAAGAAGTGGTAGAGGAGCCCGTGGATACAGTCCACTCGGTGACTGAAATCACCATCGAAGCTGCACCTGGTATCCATGCCGAATCGACGAGCTTCTGGAATGACAGTCCAGCAAACGTCGATCAATATGTGTTGTCCCCTCCTACCGATGAGCAAATTGAAGCGGTGGAGGAGCAATTGGTGTTCAAGCTGCCGACATTCTATGTGAACATGATGAAACTACATAATGGTGGTGTTCCCCACTATCGTTATTTTCCGGTTAGTCAGGCGGAGAATGATGGGAAGATTCAAGTTGAAATTTCGAATATCCTGGGTATTGGACGGGAAAAGGCACATTCACTGTGTGGAGAAGCTGGAAGCCGGGTGATCATCGAACAAGGGGGGTACCCCGAAATCGGTGTCGTTCTGTCTGAGTGCCCTTCCGATTCGGAGGTCGTGATGCTGGATTATCGTGAATCTGGCAATGCCGGTGAGCCCGAGGTTGTTCATGTGAATAAAGCAGAAGGCTACAAGATCACTTGGCTTGCGCCCGATGTTGAGACCTTTATTCAAGGTTTGGTGAATGAGGGAAATCAACCTGCAAACCTTGAGGGTTCACTGTAAAGAAGGTTATAGCTTCCTGTTATATAAATATTGAAGAGGCTGCATCCGTCACAAAGGATGCAGCTTTTTCAGTTGAAATCCTCTCATTCCATGCGGTAGAAGAAGGACGTAATGTTGATGGTGAGATCACCGTGTGTATTGTTTAGCTGCGTTCAGGCAGCTCTGTCGTCGGATCTTCCCCATAAAGCTCGTTCAAATGAGTGATGTGACCCTCACCCCAATCATTCATGGCCTGTAATAAAGGGGTCATTCGTTGACCGTACTCCGTGATGGAGTACTCGACTTTGGGAGGAATCTGCTGATAGATCTCACGATGGACGATGTCGTGATACTCCAATTCCCTTAATTGTTGGGTCAGCATTTTCTTGGTAATGTCAGGGATGGCCCTCTGAAGTTCACTAAATCTCATGGTGCCATTGGCGAAAAGCCGAAGTAAAATCACCGGTTTCCATTTCCCAACAAGGATGTCCAACGCCGTTTCAAACTTGCAGTAAGTACTCATAGGAAGCCCTCCAATCCTTTATTTATCTAAGGTTTCTTTTTGTATACTATGTTTAGTTTAAGTGCCTACTTCCAAATAGTTACCCCATAAAATATTATATGCCTAGGTGTTGATCATAAACAAGAAGAGGGGCTTACGAGTTATGAATATGGCGTTATGGATTGTACAAAGCATATTGGGTGTAGGATTTATTTTCTCGGGATGGATGAAGGCGTTCCAGTATGAGCAGGCAAAGAAATCGTGGCCTTGGGCAAACGAAGTTTCAAGAGGGCTGGTATTTTTTATCGGGGTCATGGAACTGGTTGGGGTCATTGGACTTATTGTTCCTCAAGCAACGAATATCGCCCCTGGATTGACACCGCTGGCGGCCATTGGCCTAGCTGTCGTTGTGCTGTTAGGAGCCATATTCCACATTGCCCGTAAGGAGTATAAGCAAATTGTTGTGAATATCGTTTTCCTGGTATTAGCTGTGTTCGTAGCGGTAGGACGCTTCTGAGTTTCAAGTTTCAAGTTCACGAGGGGAACACTGGACAGATATTTTGGATAGGAAAGTAGAGGCGATTGATTTCCGGTAGGGTTACGGAGAGCGGTCGCTATTTTTTATCTGGATATGATAAAAAAATAGAGAGGGATTATGGTAGGTAGATAGCTATTTTCATTGCAACAGTATGTAATATAATGGTATTATTTTATTGATATTACCAGTAAGTTGAATGCAGATTATTTCTATACAGGAGGTGGTACAAGAGAACGATAGGGAAAATTGTTGACCCCATGGATATGCCGCACGCAGCAAGAATACCGAGATGAGACATAGGCTCGTTTGTCATACATTATAATGTAAGCGCTTCACTTCTAGTTCAGCTATCGCATATACGATATTTAAATCTGATTTTGGCCCATTACGAAAACGTTAAAAAACGATTCCAGGGAGGGATTAGCTCGTGAGCAGACGTTTAATGAAGAAGGGATTCAGTTCGTTTCTATTACTGGTGATGATGGCAGCAGCGCTATTATATCCAACATCCACCGGACACGCAGCCACCATCAATGTTACGGATAACGGGTCAAGGATTGAAGTGAATACAGGAGCAGGGCTGGTATACACGGTGAATAAAACCAATGGCGATATCATATCAGCCAAAATGAACGGAACGGAGCTGAACGGCTCCAGCAAGGGGTCCCATATCGGCTCTGGTTTGGGCTCAGCCAATGTAACCTGGAACACCTCTCCTTCGGGATCAACCGTATTGATCACCGTCTCCACCAGCACGCTTACCCACTACTATGCATCACGTGGTGGTGAGAACATCATCTATATGGCAACGTACGTCACAGCAGAACCGTCTGTAGGTGAATTGCGATATATTTTCCGGGGCAACGGCAGCGTATTGACAGGGGTTCCGGCCAATTCGAATAATCGGAACAATACCGGAGCAATTGAGAGCCAGGACGTTTTTGGTTACGCCAACGGACAGAGTACCTCGAAGTATTACGGCAACGATCAGGCCAAGGATCTGACCATTCGAGGCGTTACGGGTAACGGTGTAGGCGTGTTTATGGCCTATGGCGACCGAGAGAAAAGCTCGGGAGGTCCGTTCTTCCGTGATATCCAGTTCCAGAGTGGTGGGGATACGGAGGTCTACAATTACATGAATTCAGGACATGCCCAGACAGAAAGTTGGCGTATGGGCCTGCATGGGCCGTATGCCTTGATCTTCACCACCGGCGCAACGCCAAGCGTACCTGATTTTAGCTGGATGTCGGGTCTTAACCTGACTGGTTGGGTGTCCAGCCGAGGTAATGTCGTGCTTAACGGGCTCTCTGGCATGGATACGGGTTATGCATATACAGTTGGTTTTGCCAACAGCAACGCCCAATATTGGGTGAATGCTTCTTCCAGCGGGGCGGCTGGCAAATACAGCATGATTCCAGGTACATACACCATGACGGTGTATAAGGGGGAACTGGCCGTCTATACCGAAAGTGTGAACGTCACTGGAGGATCAACGACAACGCTGAATACACGTACGATCAACAATGACCCAAGTAAAGCATCCAGCATCTGGCGCATTGGGAATTGGGACGGTACACCGTCGGAGTTCCTGAACGGCCAGACGATTCCAATCCGTCATCCTTCCGATAGCCGTAATCCAAGCTGGGGCCCTGTCAGTTATGCGACCGGCAGTGCAACCAACAAGTTCCCTGCGATTCAGTTCCGGGGGCAAAACTCGCCCACAACCGTTACCTTTAGCCTGAACTCTTCTCAAGCTACATCTTCGCATGTTCTTAACATCGGTATTACGGCAGCATACAACAATGGAAGACCCAGCGTAACGATTAACGGTCAGACGTTAACGAATCCGGCAGCTTCCTCCCAACCGAATTCGCGCAGCTTTACGATTGGAACCTATCGGGGCAACAATACAACCTTTTCCTGGAATATCCCGGCTTCCTATTTCGTTAATGGGGCAAACACGGTAACCATTACGCCGATCAGTGGCTCCAGCGATTTAGGCAATTGGTTAAGTGCCGGGTGGGTGTATGACTGTGTTGAATTGTTGAATTAAAAATAGGCCAACTAAAGGACCTAATTAAGCCAACCGGATAAGGTTAGCCTTATCCGGTTTTTCCAATTTCCATTTTAAACACTTCGCTTGCTTCGCTAAAGATATCCAAAATAAGGATATAGGGCCGAATGCATTGCAGAAAGACAATTCCTCTGCTATTATTTAGACATCTAATATTTAGTCATCTAAATAATAGATTGGTTATTTATTTATTTTCGGTTTCTTTATGAAAGGAGCTTGAGAACCTTGTTAAGAATGAAAGAGAAAGTAGCCCTTGTAACTGGAGGCGCTTCTGGAATAGGATTGTCCGCAGCCCAATTGATGGCGAAAGAAGGAGCAAAAGTCGTTATTGCTGATTTCAATGTCGATGGGGCAAAAAAAGCGGCAGCGAATATTCAAGCTGAAGGCGGAGATGCAGTGGCCGTTTTTCTTGATGCCGGAGACGAAACTTCGATTAAGGAAGCTGTGGAATTTACGGTGCAACAATATGGTAAACTCACGAGTCTGTTCAACAATGTTGGCCTGACCAACCTGAAGAAGGATTTGGACGTGGTTAACGTAGATCTAGACGAGTGGGATCGGCTGATGAACGTGAATCTGAAAAGCGTGTTGCTCGGCTGTAGATTCGCCATCCCTCATATGATTGAAGCGGGTGAAGGTTCCATCATTAATACAGCCTCTATGGCTGGCTTTACAGGAGATGCGGTTCGGGTTGCCTATGGTGCCTCAAAAGCAGGAGTCGTGAATCTGACAAGGTATATTGCCACACAATATGGCAAGCATAACATTCGTTGCAATGCTGTCGCACCTGGATTGATCTTGACCCCGGCAGCCCAGAATAATATGCCTCCAGATGTATTGGATATGTTCGCAAAATATAACGCACTGCCTTATCACGGGGAGCCCGATGATATTGGATACACTGTCTTATTTCTGGCCTCAGACGAATCCAAATTCATTACCGGACAGACCATCCAGGTTGAGGGCGGCCATTATATTGCCAACCCAACCGTTCCGGATTTTGAACAGTTTATGAAATCACACAATACGCTTAGCAACTAAAGCAGCGTCGTATAAATAAATTACGTTAGGAGCGTTTCATATGGGAAGATTAGATAATAAAGTAGCTATTATTACTGGTGGAGCTTCAGGAATTGGTGAAGGCATGGTTGATCTCTTTGCAAAGGAAGGCGCCATCGTTATTGCTGCAGACATTAATGAGGAAGCACTGGAGAAAGCAAGCCAAAAAGAGAATGTGTACGGAATGAAGTTGAATGTTTCCTCGGATGAAGATTGGGAGATATTAGCGAAAGTAGTTAACGAACGTTTTGGTAAAATTGACATTCTGGTCAACAATGCTGGCATTTCTTCAGAGAAGCCGTTTGAGGAAATCAATGCAGAGGATTGGCAGAAAATGCTCTCCATTAATGGCTTTGGCCCGTTTGCTGGCATGAAACATGTAGCTCCTTATATGGCAGCGCAAAAGAAAGGTTCCATCGTCAATATCTCTTCATACACCGCATTGATAGGACAAGGCTTTAACCACTATTCGGCATCCAAAGGGGCGGTACGCGCATTATCCAAAGCGGCGGCGACAACCTTTGGTCGTCAAGGTGTTCGGGTGAATGCTCTTTTCCCTGGGATTATCGAAACACCAATGACTCAATCCCTGAACACATCGAAGGAACTGCTAGACCGACTAATTCAGGCAACGCCTTTGCAACGTCTGGGTCAGGCTATCGATATTGCCAACGCCGCGTTGTTCCTGGCTTCGGATGATTCTTCGTACATTACAGGATCTGAGCTGGTTATCGATGGTGGATACTCAGCCCAATAGCGTGTAAAATGATGACAGCCCTTAAGTTGAATGAGGGCTGTTGTTTATTTTTACGAGGAGGATCACATGGAAGAACAGAACATTTTTGAGCTCATACACAACATGGACAACTTTACCAATAAATTGATTATACAGTGGAACAAATCGTTTAATGAGGACCTCGGCGTCTCTCATGTGCTTGTACTCAGTCATCTCAATCAAAATGGAAAAAGCCGACCTTCGGATATTGCAAAACTATTGGGGCTAACCCCGCCTACGCTCAGTTATTTAGCTGATAAGCTGGTTGCCAAGAAATTAGCCGTCAGGATGGTAGATGAAGCTGACCGCCGCATTATATATTTGAACATTACCGACAAAGGGGCCGAAGTCCTTGAAAGAGCAATATTGGAGGGGCAGAAGCTGCGTAAGAATTTATTCCAGAAACTGACCGAAGAGGATCGAGCACAATTAGTAAATATTTTTGAGAAGATGAATCGGGAAGATTGAAGAATAGCCTGAACCTTTAACATAAAGGAAGCAGGCTATTTTTTTGTATCGCTAATACCTATCCATGCAGAATTTTAGTTATGATATAAGGGTAAGGCATCTTTGCCAAGTACTTCAAATCAATAATGATCCAGCGTATCGCTGGTGTACAAGAAAATAATCTGTTCAGGATGCACGATATTTTGGAAGGGGGACAGAAGGTGATATGCAGGAACCGATCAAAGTATATAACACCGCAGTTGAGGCTCTTCTTGAAGTGATTGGCGGCAAGTGGAAGCCGGTTATTCTATTCCATCTTACCTTTGGCAAGAAACGTAATGGCGAACTGATGAAGCTGCTACCTACCATTACACAGAAAGTATTGACCCAACAGCTTGGCGAACTGACGGAGGCGGGGATTATTGCCCGTATTTCCCATCACCAGGTCCCACCAAAGGTGGAGTATGAGTTAACGGAGTATGGGTGGAGTCTTAAAGAGATTCTTCATCTGATGTGTAGATGGGGAGATACACACGTGGAAAAGGTTTATGGTGATCGAGGAAAAATTCTGTTCAAGCCGCCGACTTCGGACCGTTGACGGTACAAAGCCGATTCTTAAAACAGGAATCGGCTTATTGTGCATTTTATTTCTATTACGGGATGATCTTGCGCTCGCGTAGATTTTCAAAGATATCCATAAACATAGTCTCTGTATCAACGAAATCGTGAAATCCGAAGCGACGAGCTTTGGATCCATCTGCAAAGAAATCATAATCCCAAGAGAAGACAAAATCACCGAAGGACCAGGAAGAGACATCATCATAGGAGGTATTCATTAAACCATACTTTTCAATCATGGAACTCCAAAGCACTTCTTTGTCTGCCATAACGGTTGCAAGCGAAAGCGGCAGTGGTGGTGCCGTGTCCAGTTCGAAAAATGCAGCGATTTTGGGCCAAAGTTCATTCCAGCGAAATAGATCGCCGTTGGTGATATTAAACGCCTGATTGGCACAGCGTGGATCGGTTGCCGCCCAGACAGTCGCACGAGCGAGCAGTGATGCATCGGTCATTTCAAGTAGGGAATGGTAAGCTCCGGGTTTCCCGGGAAAGCGAAGTGGCAATCCAAGTTCCTTAGAAATGGACGCATACACCCCAATAACCATGGCAAGGTTCATTGGATTACCCAAAGCAAATCCACATACAACAGATGGACGCAGGGCTGACCAGGTCCAACTGCTTCCGGGTTGCCGATCCTCGAGAAACTGCTGCTGATCGATATTGAATTCAGGGGGCATATGATGCGCATCCGTTTCCCTGGCGGGTGTTTTAAATGGGCCCAGATGTGCACCGTATACCTTATAACCTTGCATTAGACTGATATGTTGGAGGTTGGGGGCGATCGGTTCGATGGTATTCACCACATTGACGAGCATCGCGAGATTGGGCTGCACCAATTCGGCCCAGGTCGGGCGATCCTGATAAGCAGCGTAGAAAATATGAGTAACCGTCGTTAAATGGCACAGTTTGGCCTGAGTATCCGCTTCGTCTAGCAAATCGGCCGAAATATAACGTAACCTAGGGGCATCTTCCCCTCCACGACGCGATACACCAATAATATTCCATTCCGGAAGTGTCATCAGGTAATCAATAAGGTTACTTCCAATGACGCCTCCAGCACCGATGACAAGCGCAGTGTAACGGGTAACAGATTGATCGGGTTTCAATGGGCATGCTCCTCTCTTCTTCTGTCATTATTGTGGATCAGAAAAAGAAAGATGAGAAGTACGCACCTCAAAGTGACATACGCACTTGAGAGTAATATATGGGTCTGGAGCAGGTTATGAAGGTTCTTTAGTGTAATGAGTCCTTCCCTTATTTTTATCATTTCTAATGAGTTCTTCATATGTTAGTATGTTTAACGTCAGAAGCGCGGATGAAAGAATGGCGCTAATCGGGGTCATGGTGGGTGGAATATGATGCGCAATTGGGTTCGAAATGGAAATGTGCAAATGACTGCAGTTGCTTTTGCTACAGCTGTAGGGGCGCTTTTTAAAATAAATCCTTTTCGAGAAGATTACTTCCGGATTGGACTGGGTGTAAGTATACTTTTATTTTTGCTGATGATTATGCCGCATCTGTCTTATGTGAAGACGGGAATTTTGGCGGGGATTGCGAACTTCATCTTTCAATCGGCTGATTTACTGAATCATGTGAATTCGATCTCGATCATCGAAAGCATGCAGGATAATCTGGGCGCGGGAATGTATTATGTCGTGTTTACCTATGGCCTCAGTAAATTTAAGAACAGATTCCATGAGATACCGCCTCTTGTGCTAGGTGGATTGATTACGTGCATTGATTTTTCATCTAATCTCGTGGAGCTATTCATTCGCGGTGTGTTGAGTGGGACGAATATCTTTTATATGAAAGAATGGCTTTATCTGCTGGTGCTCGGTGGTTTGCGAAGCTACTTTATCATCGGGCTGTATAACAGCGTTGCGGTGAGGCAGATGCGACTGCTGCATGCTGAGCAAGAGAAGCGGATGGAGCGGATGCTGAGCGTTAACTCAGGTCTGTACGGTGAAGTCTTTTATCTGAAAAAAGCCATGAATACGATTGAAGGCATTGCCGTAGACAGCTACGACCTTTATCGGGATCTCAGAGAGCAGGAATTGAACCAATATAGCCAGCGGACGCTCGGCATCGCTCAACAGATTCATGAGGTCAAGAAGGATTCCCAGCGTATCCTTGCAGGTCTGTTGAAATTGTACGATAGCGAAAAATCAGTGAATATGAGCCTTTCCGAGGTACTAAACTTTGCGACCAAAGGAAATCGGAAATATAGTGAAATGCTGAATAAGAAGATTGAGATCCATATCGACCAGCAATATGATTGCGACTCCCCTTACTACATTCCTCTCTTAACTGTGATGAACAATCTGATCGCCAATGCCGTGGAAGCCATTGAATACGACGGAACAATTCAGATTCGAGTATTGGAAGAGGGAGCGGATGTGCAATTTGTAGTCATCGATTCTGGGAAAGGTGTACCCGAGGCGAAGGGAGACGTGATCTTCGAACCAGGTTATACAACCAAATTCAATGAAGTGGGCATTGCGGCGACTGGAATTGGCCTGTCCCATGTACGTGATATCGTTCAGTCTCTGGAAGGTAGAATCAGCGTGAAATCAGCACCGCAAGGCGATAAGGGCTCCGCGTTTGTTGTATCCATTCCAAAAGCGAATCTCATTAAGGAAGACGGTGCAGACGACACTTTCTATCCAGATCGTGGATGATGACGTCATGTGCAGAATCATGCTGATGGATATCATTGAACCCGGATGAGGATGGAGCGGAGCGACTCCTTCTCACATCCTCATGGATGATCCAGCAAAAATGATTAATCCAGAATCACTTTTTTATCGGGTTGTTCCAGAAACTCAAACATGGTTTTAACTTGTTCAATCGTATTCCTTTCCAACGAAAGCTCAGGCAATTCGTCCAATGAGAAGAATTCAACCGCACTGGTCTCCACCCCTGTTTCAGCTTTTCCTCCAACAATTTCACATTGAATAAACATCTTATATACATGATAGGGTTCGGGTGGATGATCATGAAATTTTTTGTCCAATACGGCTAAAAGTCTCATCGGCAGGACATCAAACCCGGATTCTTCTTTAATTTCTTTCACGGCTACCTCCGATGGTGAGAAGCCGATGTCGCCCCATCCCCCTGGTAATGCCCATGCCCCATCTATTTTCTCGCGAACCAAAAGTATTTTATTTTCCCTGAAAACAACACCACGAATATCAACTTTAGGCGTTGCGTAACCGGAATCACTTGCAAACGTGAGTGAAATTTTTTCTTTGTTAACCGAAGTGTAGTTGGAAGCAGAAGAATTGTTGTCAATAATTACAAACAAGGGACAACTCATAACAACCGGATTGTTCAAATGAATAAATAAACACGCTCAAAAAGTCGTTGCTTTTCACTATGGAACTGCGAGATATTATAAAGAAAAGCTGTGCGGAAGGAGAAATTACAATGAAAATAACCATTGACCAACTGGGTAACTCCAAGGTTGCCATCATCGAAAGCAATGACATCGTTATTAACAATGTTCAAGACGCACTGGATTTGATGGCCTCAGTGAACTACACAGATGACGCTCATAAAATCCTGATTGATAAATCCAACCTCACCGAAGATTTCTTCGAACTGAAGACCAAACTTGCAGGTGATATTTTGCAGAAATACGTGAACTATCAGGTGAAGCTTGCCATAGTCGGAGATTTTGACGGATACAACAGTAAAAGCCTCAGAGACTTCATCTATGAGTGCAACCATGGCAAGCATGTTTTCTTTTTGAAAAACAAAGAGGAAGCGCTTCAGGCTTTGCACAATATCGGATAATTCCACATTCAGAGCGGTAAGAAATCGATTTATTCTTATGGAGGAGGTACCATTATGATTGCAGATTTGAAGCGAGTACCGAATGGCACCATGGCTTGTTTTGAACGTCATTGGAAGCACGCTGCGGAGGATGTATGGTCCTTTTTAACGGAAAACGAAAAGCTTGCAAAATGGTTCTCCGAACTCGAAGTAACGGACCTTCGGGAAGGTGGAAGCATCAAGTTTAATATGCCGGATGGTACCTTCAAGGAACTCAACATTATCGAGCTTATCCCTGGCTCTGTTCTCGAATATACCTGGGCAGAAGACCGGGTTCGGTTTGAGTTATACCCAGAGCCGAATGGGTGTCGTCTGCTGCTGCTTGAAACCATCCATCACATCACAAGCCATACACCTAAAGATCTAGCGGGGTGGCATGTCTGCCTGAACGTCATTGAGGCATTACTGGATGGGCGTGCCTTGGAATCTCGTGAAGCAGAATGGAAAATCTGGTACGAGAAGTACCAGAAGCATGTAGACCATTTTCTCAAAATCTAGTCATATGAGGCTGCCCTCTGGGGCCGATAATCATGCGGGAGGGGAGGATACATCGTGAAGGCTAATGAGAAATTACAGACGTACGCGTTATCTGATGTCAGCAACCTCAAAGTACATGGTAGAACGACAGGACAACGGTCGCCCTTAACCTTGTTTTGGACCGGAAGTGCGGTTGAAATTAATGTAAAAGGCTCCGAGTTGTGGGTGGAGATCGAGTCCGATTATGACCTGTATGAGCCCTGGATCAGCATTCTGATTAACGGTGTCCCGGTGAGCAGACAGATGTTAATAGCGGGAAGGTATTGGACCTGCGTATTCCGAGGTATGAACGAGAATGTGGTGAAAAATGTACGTATCGTCAAAGATGTACAGGCCATGAATGGAGATCCGGGCTGTTCCTTGCAGATTCATGCGATGAAATCAGATGGTGCCTTCGTGCCTGTAGAGGAAAAAACGTACAAGATTGAATTTATCGGGGACAGTATTACATCCGGAGAAGGTGCGATTGGGGCCAAAGCGGAAGAGGATTGGATACCGATGTGGTTCAGTGCTATACATAATTATACAGCCATGACAGCAGAAGCGCTGAATGCAGAATACCGGGTCATCTCGCAGAGCGGCTGGGGTGTACTGACGAGTTGGGATAACAATCCGAATGCAAATATCCCTGATTATTACGAGCAAGTCTGTGGATTGGTGACCGGAGATAAGAACGCAGCACTTGGCGCAGGGGGTAAGCATGATTTTAATTCCTGGCAGCCGGATGTAGTGGTGATTAATTTGGGAAGCAATGATGGAGGAGCCTTTCAAACCCCGGCGTGGAAGGACCCCGTTACCGGAAAGGTGCATAAGCAACGCTTGAACGAAGACGGCACGTACCACGAAGAGGATCTAGCTGTTTTTGAGAATGCCGTGACCCGATTCTTGATTCAACTTCGAAAAAACAATCCAGAAGCGCATCTCGTATGGGCATACGGCATGCTTGGATGCCCAATGATGCCAGCGATCTATCGTGCTGTTGACGCTTATACGAAACAGGCTGGAGATACGAAAGTCTCGGTTATACAGCTTCCAGATACGACCGAGGAGACGGTAGGCGCCAGAAGCCATCCGGGTGAGTTATCTCATCGAAGGACTGCTGATGCGTTAGCGGAATATCTAAAGGGGATTCTAAAATAATTTTAATTTACATTTGAATTCGGAGAGCCAGACCTCTCTTGAATTAGAGAGGCCTGGCTCTTCTTTTAGTGCACCTTGTACATCGGGAGGAGATGTTTATACTACGATTACTGACCTTGTACCTGATAGCGGATCGAAATGATCTGCCCCAGCGTCTGCGTATGAATCATTTTGAAATGGGTGGGTACCGTCCCTGTTGGAAATAGGGGGATTCCTTCACCAAGAATTTTCGGGATAATGGCAATCTCAACCTCATCGAGCAGTTGTTGTTCCAGAACGGCTTGCACCAGCTGGCCTCCGCCAACAATCCAAATGTCACCGCTGGAGTCTTGCTTCAATCGAGGAATCAGGTTCTCCACAGCCTCATCCGTAAATTGTACATGTGGTGCAGGGGCTTGTTTGGAACGGGAAAGTACATACGTCGGGCGGTCCGCATAGAGGAAATCCTCTGACAGCTTGAGAACCTCTTCATACGTAAGACGTCCCATAACCACCGATCCAATCGTTGAATAAAACTCGCCATACCCGTTATCGCCACCATCGCCTTCCACATCGAACAGCCAATCCACTGAACCATCCAGTCTTGCAATGTACCCATCCAGACTCATCGCAATATATAACACGACTTTATTGTTAGACATATCAATCGCTCCCTTCTGAAATGTATGATACACTTCAACTATGACAAATGTTGACGTAGTTAGGTGGGGTGAACATGAATAATCGAAAACTCGCATTGATGCGACTGATGGATTCGAGAAAGAAATTTACGGCTCGTGAATTGGCGGAGCGTTTTCAGGTGTCGATCCGTACGATTCAGCGAGATCTGAATGATCTGCAGGAGTTGGGCTTTCCTTTGTATACGGAGGTTGGAGTGAACGGGGGTTACCGAGTGCTGCCTAATCGGATTTTGCCACCACTCCAACTTACACAGCATGAGGCGTTGGGTTTGTTTATGATGATTGAATATTTGGAGAACGTCCCGGATTTTCCGTACGGATCGATACGTGAGCATCTCGCCGAGGAATATTATTCAACTTTACCTCAGGATGTACAGGATCTGATTACACGGATGAGGCAGCACATTACGTTCCTTCAACATCATGCTGTGCAGGTCGAGGCATTAACAACAGAGATATTAGGCGCGGCAGTAGATAAAAGAGAAATTGAATTTATATATCATTCCCGGCAGGGACATAAAAAAGTACAGGTCTTCCCCATCGGCATCTATTACGATCACGGGCATTGGTATATGCCGGCCCGGAGGAAGGATCGGGTGCTGTTGTATCGGGTGGATCGCATGCAAGAGCTGGTTATGTTGGATTCCATCGACGAGTCGGTTCCTAGTTTGCAAGAGTGGTTGAATTTCAAGGAAGAGAGAGAAAGCGTAGAAGTCGTGCTGCAATTCACGGATTTTGGGGCGAGACTGGCAGGATCAGATGTACTGTTCAAGTCGGTTGAAGGTAATGAATGGCGAGGACTTGTTCCGCCTGAGGAGTTTCCTTTTACAGCGAGGAAGCTGCTTTCCTATGGGCCTGAAGTGAAGGTGGTTGAGCCTCTGGAGCTGCAACAACAAGTGAGAGAGATGCTGGAACGGAGTTTGAATCAGTACTGAATGTTGTAAAAGGATATTGTGTTCTCATATTGAACTTATAAGAGTACCATGAAAGTAACTAATATAGGATTCACCGAATGGGGGGCTACCATGATTCGATTCATAAGAAGTTTCACGATCCGCTCTATGCAGAGTCCATGCGATGAACAACGGCGGTTGTTTGTATAGAGCTTGAAGTCCATTTCCGCCACACCACTATAATGCGTATAACAGTGTTCATCGGTTGACTCTGCTGCCTTAAAGATCTTAACTTTTAAGGAGCGGAGCAAATATGAAATATATTAACGCAGACACCATCTTCCCGAAACCATTATTGAAGGAAATCCAGCGCCATATCCCTGGTGGATTGGTGTATATCCCCAAACCGAAGGAAACCCATCAAAAGTGGGGCGAGAATTCGGGCAGCCGAATGGTTTTGGAGCAAAGAAACGATGAGATCCGCCAGCTATTCGCTGCGGGCATGTCCATCGACCAACTCATAGAGCAATTTTGTTTGTCCATCGACAGTATCAAGAAAATTGTATATTCCAAAAAGTGATTAAAAGGTTAGAGCTGCATTCGAGAAATCGAATGTGGCTTTTTGTGTTTTCTTCACGTTTACCCCGGCAGCATTCGCAAGGTCTGTCCTTCCGGAATATGATATAGCATACCAAGATCGCAAATCTTCATTATTCTTCTTAGTTTCATCGACTGCTTCTTCAGATTTGGATTCTATACTGATCTCAGAAATCAACTTAGGGGGTCGGACAGCATGGAATGGTTATCCTTTTTGAAGCAATACATCCAGGGACCCCGATGGATTGGGGCGATTGCCCCCAGCTCAAAATATCTAGCAGCAAAAATGGTGAAAGACATCGCATTTGACCGTGCATCATGCATTGTGGAGTATGGGCCAGGCACGGGGGTGTTTACGGAAATGCTGCTTGCGAACATGCAGCCAGGGACGGTCTTGATCCTGATTGAAAACAACGCCCGCTTCTGCCAGTTGCTTCACAACAAGTACGGTCATCTTCCGAATGTACACATCATTCATGATTCTGCCGTGCATGTCGATCAGCACATACAACTATATGGACTGAACAAGGTTGATTACATTGTATCCGGACTGCCTTTTGCGAGTCTGCCTGCGGAGATATCACTGGACATTTTATCTAAATCAAGGCAATATTTGAAGAAAGATGGCAAGTTCATTACTTTTCAGTACACGTTACTTAAACGGGGATTGCTCAAGCAATTTTTCGAAAACGTAAGCATGACAAGGGTGTACCGTAACCTGCCGCCTGCTTATGTATTCAGCTGTAGCCGATAAAAAGAACGCACAGGATGGAGGATGATTTTGCGTAAATTAAATTATATCATCGGAACAGTTACTCTGATGTCTTTCATAATGATGGGGTGTAACGAGTCCAAAAAAAACGAAAGTATTCAAGAGCCAGCTCCAACTTCAACTAGTCAGTTGAGTATATTGACGAACCAAAAGGCATCTGCCCAGGAAGAGCAGCAGGCTCTTGAAATGACCTTGGATTATAAAAAGACGGAGTTTGCAGTCGATAACAAGGAGGGTGAAGAATTATTAACCGTAGAAAAGGTGCTAGCCAAAAAAGAGATCATGAAGCCCTTCCTGACTGAACGGAATCTTGAAAGAAATAGTATGGGTTTGCCATTTCAGGTGGCAGACAAAGAAGATGCGTCACTGCATGCTGAAGATATAAAAGCGAAGATTAAAGAAAGTAAAAACGATTGGATGCTCGTGGAGTACACGCTAAATTTGGTATTTACGAATTATGATGGAGAAGAAACGAAGACCATTCCGTTAGAAGGGGAGATTACCTTTTTACAGGAACAAGGGGAATGGCGCATTCAGGACGACACATACAATATGAAAGAAATCTTGGATATCGTCAATAAGTCATTGTAATTCATTTAGAGTCTGTGAGTCCGGTACGTTGTGTACTCCCCATTTGCATATTTCCTCGAGAATCGGCATCAGGCTCTGCCCCCTAAGTGTTAAGGAATACTCCACCTTTGGTGGTGTCTGGTCATATTCCACCCTTTTCACAATATCATCGCTCTCCAGATCATTCAGTTGGGAGGTTAACACCTTGTACGTAATTCCAGGGACACGTCTCTTGAGTTCTCCGTAACGTGTAACCCCATGAAAGGCAAGTTGATACATGATCTTCATCTTCCACTTTCCGCCAATGATGGACAAGGTGTAGTCAAATGGAGTCAGTGCTTCCTCCTTGGGTGTACTTAGTTTATCCATCGTAGATACGCTCCTTCGAGTAGGTGTAGGTACGCACTTTGAAGTGCGTACTTTTTTTGTACTGAACATGTGTATATTCTTAAATCAACTATATTTGTCCCATTGGAGTTTGTAAACCGAAGGAGCCGCGAATGGGAATGGAAGAAAGGACGAGAAAGATTGCCAAAACATGATGCAAATGAGTTTGTAACAGCAACTCTCTCTGTAGAGGAAATGTATAAATTGATGATCGGGTCTGTGGTGCCAAGGCCTATTGCGTGGGTTTCCACGAGGAGTAAGGAGGGGGTTCTTAATCTGGCGCCTTTTAGTTTTTTTACCGTAGCTTCGCGCAACCCACCCACACTGCTCATTTCCATTGGACCAGGCGTAGGCGATAGGGAGGGTACCGTCAAAGATACACTGGTTAATATTCGGGAGACAGGTGAGTATGTCATTAATATGGTCTCAGCATCGTTGGTAGAGTCGATGCAGCAATCGTCAGCTGATGTGGTATCGGGGAAAAATGAATTCGAACTGGTAGGTGTTACGCCTAATCCGGGCAAACGTGTGAATGTGCCTTCGGTGCTTGAGGCTCCGATTGCCTTTGAACTTACACTGGATCGGATTATTGAGGTGGGTACAGATCATCTGGTTCTTGGAAAAGTAGAGCAAGCTCAGGTTGATGATGAGGCTTATGCGGGTGATTATAAAATAGCAATAGAGAACTGGCGGCCGGTAGCCAGTCTGGCCGGAGATTATGCCTTAATCAAACCTGCATTCTCAATCAATATCAAATAGGGTTATCCCTGTCGGAATTAGGAATTTGGTAAAGCCGAAAGAGGCCATGTCTCCAGCTAAGATTCCTGAAGAAGCAGCCTCTTTCCAGAGATGTGGATGCTCATTCCCATCTCCGATCGCTTAACTAAAAATCAGCTCGCCCAAATGTGGCATCACTCTTCACCGTTGCGCTGCTGGAGGCATTGATGGCATCCAGCTGCATTACGACTGGAGGGATACTTTGGAGCTGTCAGCCCAGCCGGGGCTGCTCAGAAATGTGGCATCTCCTTTATAGGCGGCGGTATCCGTGTACGCTTCAAGTACGATTTTGTTGCTGTTGCTGCGTTTCAGGAGTAGCCAGGAAAGTTGATGGACTCCAGTGAGATGCCTGTAGAGCTGGCCAAGCCTGGTACAACGCGGAACTGGGAATCCAGTACAGGTGAGACGTTGGCGTCGATCCGTGCAGTGAAGTTGGAATGACGGATGTACCGATCCGGATAATTGAAGGAGCTGAAACGGCTGTAATTTGTTGCATCAGGTGTTGCTGGCCCTAACATTTTGACCTCATGCAGGGTTGGGGTGTACCAGTTACCTGGGTTGTTCCACAGGACAGCGTTGATCATATTGATACGTACATAACGAGCGGTAAAATGAACAGCGTCGGTCGTAAAACCATAGGTGGTATTGCTGGTTCGATCCAGCGTGGAGTAGTTGACGCCATCGTTGCTGATCTCAACTTTGTACTTATAATAGCCTTCCGATCCTTTATACATAAACCAGGAGATATCGATCTCCGTGATGGTCTTCGGTGCACCGAAATCGACCTGCCACCAGGCTGGCCAAGTATTGGACGATGCTGCCCAAGAAGTCTGATAGTTGCCGTCATTAACATTGGCTGCAGATGATCCGGAGGCTGTGGAGATGGCGGTAGCTGTTTTTCCTTGGGCGTGATTAACAAGAGAAGGTGGCGTTACCGTGCCTGTTACAGCATCGATATTCCACTCTTTGTACCATTCCAGTGAGGCGGTTCCGTTTGAATCATTCAAGGTTAATGGAAGCCAGATATGTTTATGTTCACCAAGATAGAGTGGATTCCAGCGGTCGCCCATATAAATATAGGATGTGGTGTTGCTGCCTGTAATGGTGGCAATATCATGGATCTGGGAGCCGAAGGCGGATGGATTGCCATAAGGTGTAAGAGCGGACCACGTGCCTGTCATGGACGATGCGGTTGCATACGCGCCCTGATTCGGATACCAGCCAGCAGCTTGGGAGGTGAAGAGGTAGTAGCGATTCCCTTTTTTCACAACGGCAGGAGCTTCACGATAGGCGTTCTCGAATTGCCAACCCACTAAGGATTCCACACCGGTATAGCTGGCGTTCATTTTGAAAATAGCCATGGTATCATTGGCCCCGCCATTCTTGCGGGATGCTGTGATCAGATAACCTGTACCATCTGTATCTACAAAAACAGTCATGTCGCGTGACTCGTAATCCAAAGGCCGGAAACTTCCCTCATACGTGAATTTTCCGTTCGGTGTACTGCTGGTCGCTACCGCAACCCGCCCCAGATTGTAATCAGTACCGTTCTCGTAATGCGCCCATAGCACATACTGCTTCGTGGAGGCATTGTAGATAACTTTGGGACGTTCAATTTTGCTGGAGGCTAGCTCGGTGGCTGAATCCTTGGTCAGTATGGCATTGCTGAACGTCCAGTTCTTTAGATCGGTTGAAGTATAGACATTAACGCTGTCAAACTTACCGCTGACTGCATGCTCTCCGTACCAATAATACGTGCTGCCGACTTTCAGAATGTTTCCGCTATTGGCCTGAATGGGGTTACCCGCAGTATCCAGCCAATCGGAACTGTTGGTGATCGTCACACTTGCCGCGCTGGTCCGTTCGGGATGAACACCAAACATGGTTAGCGTGAGCGCGAAGACCAGAAACCAGACTGCTTTCCTGTTGCCCATTACACAAACCTCCTAATATCGGTCCTTTGTGAAGCGTTTACATATTTAGTGTAATTAAAATAGAATCTTGTACAAGTGAACAATGTGTACCCTGATGAACAAATGGAACTTTATCCGGAATATAGCGGCAATAGCGAGTAATTTACCTGCATTTATGAGTGCCATCGGCAATAATCCTCAACGTAGAAGTAGAGAAAAGCATTTATAAAAAAGGGGGTAGTAGACTTATAAAATAAGCCACTACCCCTTGTTGGATAACATTCTATTTAAACAGGTTCAAATTCTATTTATGACCTTTGCGAACCTTGAGCTGCATACGTTTTATCGTTGTAGTTTGCATAACCTCAAGCACGAGTGGGCCTTTGCCATTCAGAATTTCCACATCGGTTACATTATCCAGAATGGTAATAATCCCAATGTCGTCTGCAGTGACGCCTTCAATCTTGGCGATGGTGCCCACGAAGTCTACCGCACGAAGTTTCTTTTTCTTACCTCCGTTAAAGTTCAGCTTCATGATCTGTTGGTTCAACTGTTCACGCTTGTCCTTTTTGCGTTCAGGCACGATCTTCAAACGCTTCTCGAACTCTTCCCGACGACGGTCAACAGCTTCCTCGGAAGGAGCTTTCACGACAGGAATGGCAAATCCGATATACGATTCGATCTCGGCCAGACGTCTGCCATCCTTCGGGGTAACCAAGGTAAAGGCTTTGCCTGTTTTCCCTGCGCGACCCGTACGGCCTGTACGGTGCACATAGCCTTCTTTTTCCAAAGGAATATCGTAGTTGATGACATGGGTAATATTCGTGATATCAATCCCGCGTGCGGCTACATCCGTTGCAATCAGATAACGGAATTGTCCTCTTCTGAATGCATTCATCACCTCGATGCGCTCATCTTGTTCCATGCCCCCATGGATACGATCTGCTGGATAATCGAGGTCAGCCATGACCCGGAATAATTTATCCACGTTCTCCTGCGTACGGCAGAACACGATACAACTGTCCGGATTCTCAACAATAAACAGGTCTTGAAGCAGCGCCGTTTTGTTCACCTCTGGAACATGAATCACAGCATGTTCAATCGTGGCTGTTGTAAGACCGCTTGCCTTGATCTCAATCTCCACCGGATTGTTCATGTATTTGCGTGACAGCTTGGCTACATCTTCCGGGAACGTAGCGGAAAATAACATCGTCACTCGCTCGCTAGGCAGTGCCTGAATAATGGCTTGCACCGTCTCGATGAAGCCCATATTCAGCATCTCATCGGCTTCGTCAATGACAAGGTAGGAGATGCGATCCAGTGGCAGGGTGCCGCGTTCGATATGGTCCAGTACCCGTCCAGGTGTACCTACAGCGACATGCGTTCTTTGTTTTAACTCCGCTTTTTGAACATGAAAAGGGGACTGACCGTATAGTGCGGTTGCTTTAATACGCTTAAAGCGACCGATATTGGTAATATCTTCGTTGACTTGCAAAGCCAGCTCACGGGTGGGCGTTAGAATCAAAGCCTGAGGCTTATTTTCGTTCCAATCCACCAGTTCACAGAGTGGAATGCCGTAGGCGGCTGTTTTCCCGCTGCCTGTTTGGGATTTGACCACAAGATCTTTATTTTCAAGGGCTACTGGAATAACTTTGGTTTGAACCTCCGTTGGGGTTTCATAGCCCAGGCTATCCAGCGCTTTTACGATTTCTTCGCCAAGTCCATAATCTTTAAATTGTTGCTTACTCATCGTTAACCTCTTTTACGTTAGTTTTGAATACAAGAGCATATTGCATAATTCCTTAAAGCGACTTGTACACGGGAGCGTTTGGAATCGAATTGTGCAATATGCTTATATACAAGCATTGCACCGTACATTTATCGTATACCTCTTCATTATACTCTATATGCAGGTGGGTTAACGGAGTAATTCACAATGATGTTTAAATCGTATGATGCAAACCGACTCTTTCTGAACTCCAGTCCCATAATTCTACGGCACGTTCAGGGTTGTACGACTCCTCGGAAGAAGAGATTTTCTTCGGTCCATCCCAGTACGTTCCCTTTAATTCGCTTGTAGGTTGATGTAATACGAGACTTGCAAGGTCAGTTCCTGATTGCTTAGTGGTGCGTATGCCAGCATTAAAGAAACGCATCAGAGGCATTACATAATTCCACATGAAACGAAGGAGCGGGCGATACTCTCTGGCGAGAGCGGAACCTTTGCCAGGCATCATCCCAGGATTAAATGCAGCGACTGCAACAGTTCTTCCAGATTGTTGGACTTGGCGGGCGAGTTCATAGGTGAAATATAAATTGCATAACTTCGATGTTGTATAACGTAATTGTCCCCTGGCAGAAGGAGAGAGGGCGGCGAGTAATTGATCGGACTGGGCAGGATCAGACATGATATTGGGGTGAGCATAGCGAGGAGCGGGCATACCGGTTTTGGTTCCGGGATCGTGCGTGTCACTGGATACAACGATGATTCGCCCCTGTTCCTGAAGCGACTCAAGCAGCAAGCGAACGAGCAGGAAATGCCCCAGATGGTTCACACCAAAGGTTGCCTCGACACCATCCGTAGTAGATTGTGTATTTTGCACAAATTGAGACCCAGCATTGCAAACGATGGCATAGAGAGGCGGAAGATCGGCTTGTATATATATCGCTGCAAGTTTCCTTATGGATGTCGTTGAAGCCAAATCTAGCTCCATAGCCGAGATATTGGGGTTACCGGTAGATTGGATCAAAGTCTGCACCGCAGTGTTTCCTCTACTTAGGCTGCGGCAAGCAATAACGACATGCCACTTCTGAGATGAAGCGATCACTTTGGCACTTTCGTATCCAAGACCGGTATTACCGCCGGTAATAATCACTGTTTTATTGGGTTTACTCATGAATTACACTCCCTTAAATGATTTTATATTAGATACGATACTGTATCGTATCGTTAATTGTCAATAAAAAAGGTCCTGCTAATCATAGCGGGACCTAAATCATTTGGGTTGTATTCCGTTTAAAATCATATCAATACCGCGTTTCAGTTCGTTATCCAGATCGGATGAAGTCGGTTTGAGCAAGAGTTGATACATAATAAAGCCGATTATAAAATCAGACACCAGGTCCAGATCTGTATCTTGACGTAGTTTTTCTTTCGGAATATAACGTTCAAGCAGACTGGAGATTTCCTTGGTCTTCGGCAGTGAATGGTTTTCCCAATACGACTCTGAAATCTGTGAACTGCCAGATAGGGTTGAAATCAGCAATGAGAGCATCTGCTTCCCAAGCGGATTGTTCATCTTATGGGCAAAACTTTGGGCCATTTCGTACAACACTTCATGTAGTTCGCCTTGTACAGCTGTACTGAACTCCGGCTTGACACGTTCCAATGCATCCACGATCAGCGCTTCCTTGCTGCTCCAACGCCGATAGATTGAGCTTTTGCCTACGCCTGCGAGCTGTGCGATAGACTCCATACTCAGTTTCTCCACACCTACTTCGCCAAGTAAGGTTAACGTGGCATCCAGTATGCGTTTGTGAACTTCTGTACTCCTTGGTCGACCACGAGAAATGGGATTCTCTTGATCTGGGGGTTGTTTAGCGTCCATGCGAATCCTTCCCCGTTCCTTATAAGATTATTTCGTTATTATAACATATCATCTGTTCAATCTTGTGTTAATGGATGACCATCTTCAGAGCCTTAGTCTGCGGAGGACGGGATTTAGCGATAAACTCATCTATCCATACATCTGCCCTTCGACCAACCAGTGTTTCATCCAAAGGTACTGTGACGGTCTCTCCTTCGATGATGAGTTCGGCATTTGTATGAAGTGAAATTAAGATGGGTCCTGATTCAACACCGTTATCTTCTTCATTGTCGATGAGGACCTGTCCCTTTTCTTCATAAAAATTCGTAATAATCCCGCGTAAATGGGGCTTCTCCTCCCCTTTTTCGCTGATTCTTCTACGCATCCTAACGTTAACAGAAGCAAGATGAACGGTAATGCGGATAATTTTCGTACAATGGACATTTGTCGCTCACCTCATCCTTTTTGTAATGTATCTATACGTATGACGGTTTTTGAGCCACCAAAGTTCCTGCATATCGCTGAAAAAAAAGAACAAAAAACCTACATTTAAGCTGGAACAAAAAAATGGAATATGTTAACATATGGTTAACTTACGGAACGGAGGGATACGTGTGGCAAATTATATCCGATGGAGATAGTATGGCGAAACGTTTGTTTGCGCTTGCTGTGTTTCTGCCTGTGTGCAGCTCATCGGGATCGGTTTGCCTATTTACACGTATGCCGCTAGTCGTTGAAGAATCGCTCCAATAGAGTGGTTCTTTAATGCACTACTATTTTTTCGCGAGCATTCAGGTTACCCAATATCCAAATGGACTGCACAGGCATGAATGTCTGTGTTTTTTTATTTTATTGAGGAAAAGGGGAAATCCTGAAATGACAAAATCGAACGTGAATGAGCAGTTGGAATTTCAAAAGGAACTAAAATCTTTAGCTGCACAGAACGGGCTTCATATTGCTGAGGAATCCATGAACATCAATGAGTCCGGTATGGACTTTCGTGTAGCATTTGCCACCGATGAACAGGGACAACAGTGGGTACTGCGCCAGCCACGGCGCGAGGATGTATGGGAACGGGCTGAAAATGAGCGCAAGGTGCTGAAGGTTGTAAAAGGGCATCTGCCGGTAGAGGTACCGGAATGGCGGATCTTTACGCCGGAGCTGATCGCCTATCCTTTACTTGATGGAGAACCGATTGCGATCGTTGATCCGGCAGGGGGAGGGTACGCATGGCGATTTCCACAGGAAAGCTTGTCCGATGATTTTTTCGATTCGCTCGCTGCTTCACTAGTGGCACTGCATAACATTGATCCTGATGAGGCGGTAAAGGGCGGAGTGCGTAGCAAGACGCCTACAGAAGCTCGTGAAGCTTTTGCAGCGAATATTGAGGAGATTAAACAAAGCTTTGAGGTGCCAGATCAACTGGCCAGTCGGTGGGAAGGGTGGCTGACAACGGACAGCTATTGGCCTGAGCACTCAACGTTCAATCACGGTGATCTGCATCCACCGCACATTATCGTCGACGATGCCCAGCGGGTTACCGGGCTGATTGATTGGACTGAGGCGGAGATTGCCGACCCGGGTAAGGATTTTGTCATCTATTATGCGCTCTTCGAAGAGGAAGGGTTGCGGAATTTGCTCGATCGCTATGAGAAGGCAGGGGGAAGAACATGGCCTCGGATGCTGGAGCATATTCGGGAGCAGTGGGCGGCATACCCGGCAATCGTTGCACAGTTTGCATTAATCACTGGGGAAGAATCCAATATGGAGATGGCGAGAGGTATGCTTGCAAGCTGGGATATCAAGCGGGATTAATATAAGGCGAATAAACGCTAGGGAGGAGAAGGGTGCGTGACACAACTTCGTGTAGTGTGTTGGTTGTTTGCAATCACGCTAACAGTCGGTCTATTAGGTTGTTCGGCCCCTTTTTCTAACTCGGATGATAATGAATTAGATGTTCTCTCCCAAGAACGGTTACAGGAACTGAGGGAGGACTACCCATTATCGCCACAGTCTCTCGTGACTCCATGGATGAAAAAAGTGACCATTAGAGAGATCATGGACTTCTCAGATGCAGTTATTGTGGCAGAGGTTGTGAGCGTTTTGCCGAATTTCAGTATGGTGTTGACCACTGAATCAGATACACCTGAACGCAAAGTGGCAGAAAAGCAGGAGACTACGGGAATGACTCCCTACGAAGCTGAGTTCGTCTCTTACGAGGTAAAGGTGCACGAAGTGATTGTAGGAGGAGATGTAGCCAAGGAGACATTTCTGTTCTATAACGCAGCGTTTGCGGCGCTCGAACCTAAACTTATGCCTGGTCAGAGAATAGTTACAGCGATCAAAAAGGGAGTAGAGTCCGAGCAACGTGGAGGTTATTCCTTCTCTCGTTATGGCACGTACTATATCGTCGATGGGGATTATGTCCTTTCTGCCTATGAGGGGTTCTCCAACGAGGCGCTTGAATTCACCAAACAAACGAATGGAATCAAGCTGGATCAGTTTGTGAAAAAGGTGCGAAGCTTGGCGCAGGAGTAGGTGAACACGTAACGTATGGCTCTAAAATCCAAAAAAGAAAAGACCTCTTCCACATGCATTGTGGAGGAGGTCTTTCTTATGAATAGATTAATTACCTAAAGTCGTTAATTGGCAATCTATTTCAGCATAGTTACGTATTTTCCGTAGACATAAGCTACGCGTCCATCCAGTTTCACTTTGACCCAACCATACTTATCTGTACTGATCACCTCAAGAACGGTGCCTTTCGGTACGGCAGTAACCACTTTGGCTTTGGATGAAGCGCTGGAGCGTACGTTCAGGTAGTCCGCAGTAACCTTGGCTTGTTTACCTTTAACGACTGTACCCGGTTTACCTGTACTTGGTGATGTAGATGGTTTGCCTGGTTTCGATGTGTCTGGTTTCGGTACCGTTGGTGTCGTCGGCTTCTCAGGTGAAGTCTCTTCTTCACCACTGCCAGTGGACGCCTTACGAGCTTTATTCAGCTCCTGATAGAACTCACCTTTGGTTTTCACGCCAGAGAATTTCGCAATACTTACGTTCGCTTTGGCGGCAAGTGTAGTCATTTCTTCTTCAGTCACCGCATCCAAAATGTTAATGGACGCAATATTGGTATACTTGCCATCTTCCGTTGTCGGAACAGACATGATGCCATCATTAATCAGCTCTACGATATCTGCACGTGCAGGTGCTGTCAGATCGACACCGGTGATTTTCCAGTTGTGCTGGATTTTCGGTTCATAAACGCCTTTCATCACGTCTTTGAGATAAGCAATAGACAGATTACGGATCGTACCTTGAATCTCGCCAAATGCTGAAGCATCCTTGGAGGACCATAATTGCTTGAACTTACGTCCTTCCAGTGCTCCACCTTTGGCAATCAGGGCTTCCATCCGGTAGGCGTTCATGCCGAGCTTGAGCGTATCGTCTTTTTTAACCACTGTGCCATTGCTGTATTTGAGGTTCGTAATCCGACTGCCGTAAGGCTTGGTCAGGTCAATCTCATACGTCACTCCGCCGAAGAAATCGTCGGTGCTGTATTTGGAAGCACGTCGTTTCGGATCAAAACTGATCGTCACATCGCCAGGGCGTGTGGAGTTAAAATAACCCGCAGACCATTCCATGTAATCCTTCAGATCACGTCCGGTCACTTCATATACCGTTACTTCACCAAAGGTATATTGGTAGTTGAACGCAATATCCTTTTTCTTGATCGGTCCGACATCTAGCTTGGCCTTATCGTTATCGATCTGGTGTGCGACAACGTCGGCATCGCTATAATGTAACATGACTTCGGTGAAGAAGTCAGAGAGTGGTGTCTCCTGAATCTGCACAGCAGGAATGCCTGTAATCTCATCTGCCGGTACCATGTTGGTTCCTTTTAGTTCAGCTACTTCAATGTTGGCATCGGCACGAGCGAACTCGTGGAACGGATGCAGTGTATCTTCCAGTCCGGGATCGGACACTTCATAAGAGCCATCAGCTGCTTTTACAGCGAGTGCTTGTGCTTCCTTGCTTTTTAGTACAACCTTGTCGCCTTCTTTGGCAAACGTGAGGTCAATCCGTGAAATGTGTGAACCATATTTGTTTGGCTCGGAGATCAATACGCCGTTAACCGTTTGGGATTCAATCAGCGTATGCATGTGTCCGGCAAAAATGGCAGCCAGCTCCGGGTTGGCATTGGCGATATCCGTGACCCCGGTGCCCGGGTTCCCGTTCTCGTTATCCAGTCCCATATGCATGAGTCCAACCATCACATCCACTTTGCCTTTCAGCTCGGCGATGGCCTTCTTGGTCTCTTCTACAGGATCTTTGACGATGATGCCATTCAGGTGATCCGTACCTTTTTCGAACTCAGTAATCATAGGTGTGTTCATTCCGATGACGCCAACCTTGATACCGTCTTTCTCAATAATCGTATAGGCAGGCATGTAGCGGTCGCCGTTTTCTTTGAAAATGTTACCTACCAAGGGTTGTCCCTTAAACTGTGAGGAAATCTTCTCTAATACGTCCAATCCAAAGTTAAATTCATGATTTCCCATGACCCATGCGTCATATTTCATTTCGTTCATTGCGACCATCATGGGAGATTGAGGTTGATCGTTGAACAGTTCAGCCGAGTTGTCCTGAATCATGTCGCCTGCATCCAGCAGAATTGTATTCGGATTCTCAGCACGTACTTTTTTCACGATCGTGTACAACTGTGTCATGCTACCTGTCGGATTCGGACCGTCCAGGGCATAGTCCCACGGCATAAATCGGCCATGAATGTCCGATGTTCCCAGCAACGTAATCTTAGTTTCCCTGTCTGCTTCAGCAGCCTGAGCCGGAGTGGAGGCAAAAGGTGCGAAGAGGATGGAGGCACATAAGAGGAATGATAAGGGCCATCCGGCGTAACGTTTCGGCGAAAATTTGCGCATGTTGTAATCTCCCTTGTTATCTAGTGTTATGTAAAGATATGTGTCATTGGAGTTAATACTAGATAAACATTTGGTAAATGTAAACCACAAAATGACAAATAAAAGAGACCGCTCTGGATCATTCACAGGAAATGCCACTGGAAATGATCAGAGTAGTCTCTACACGTCTCTTTATATGTTTAACTTCTTCCTCAACAACACCCAAATCATATTTGATTGTGTATGACGCTTGGAACTTCAATATGAGAATGTTACTGATAAAGAAGGGACTTTTTCGTTATGGAGGAGAGATAGCGCTTCGCTCCAGACCAACTGGACCCTTAACTCTTATGCCGTTCAATTGAACTACGACTACGAGAGGTGAAAAATTTTATTTTGACAACGATGGATACCAAAGCAAGCAGACCAAAGATGATTCCGCTCCAGATAACCTGATGGATGCCGAGTTGGGCAATGAACCAGCCACCGATGGAGGTACCAAGGGTAATCCCCAGATTAGAGAAAGAGACAAAGAGGCTATTTCCGAATTCCGGTGCTTCCTGAGACTCCGTTGTTAGCCAAGTTTGGCTGACAATCAGACCGCCAGAGTGAATCGCACCCCAGACGAACACCATGATAATCATCGGCATGAAATAGGAACCTGCATAATAAACGAGTAAATAAGCCGCCATATATAGCAACGGGAAGAGGAAAACGGTCCTCGGAATATTCCGATGCAGAAGCTGTCCGAATACCAAATTTCCGGCGATCATAATAACACCAAAGGCCAAGAGCATCACACTAATCCATGAACCGCCCATACGGGTGACTTGCCCAAGGTATTCGGCGAAATAACTGTATACGGAGAACATCGCTGCAAAAATAAAAACGACAGTAGCAATATTTAGCCACAGCGCAGGTTTACGCAATATACCGATCTGTTTGCCATAAGACATCTTTTCTTGCACAGGCATCGAGGGCAGCCAAATCCATATACCGACGAAAGCAATGAGACTGACAACCGCTCCGAACCAAAACGCAGCCTCCAACGAGAATCGTTCCGCAAGATAGGAAGTTAGGGGCACGCCAAATGCAAAGCCAGCAGTGATCCCGGTAAACACTTTGGCAACGGCCTGACTGCTTTTTTCCGGTGGGACCAGCTTGGCACCCGTGACGAGAGCAACAGAGAAGAAGACCGGATGAAAAATGGCCGGGATAATCCGAAAGATTAACATCATGTCGAAGCGGGTTGTGTAGGCGTAGACTACATTGGAAATGGCAAATAACAGTACAGCAGTTAACAAAATAGTTTTACGATTGATACCAGATACAAGCAAAGTCAGAAAAGGGCCAGACACGGCAACAACTAGAGCGAAAATACTTACCAGCCATCCAGCCTGTGCAGCGGTAATGTTGAATTTCTGCGTGATCAGGGGTAGTACTCCTATAATGCCTACTTCTGTAGTGATGATGGCGAATACACCCAGTGCCAGAATGAGGATAAGTAGCGGGTTGACCTGCTGTGATTTCATGTGAAGCGTACCTCCAATTAATTTAAATATACAGATAAATAGATATAATAACTTAAAAATAAATATCGTTGAGCCCTTCTATAAGATTTGTCAGTAAGGTTTGGTTCACTGGATTACATTATATCTATATTTATAGATTTGTAAATATAAAAACAAAATGACCTTTGGTTAAGTCATCTATGGTTGGCGTTCTACAGGTGTGATCATAGTGGATCGTGAAACAGAAAAATAGCGCCTGCTCAGGGAATTTCCCAGAGCATGACGCTACTTCTGCGAGTATTTAAGTGGTAGTTAATTCGGTTCAATGACAATACTGTTGAAGGAATCAGCCTCCAGCTCGAACCGGAGTGTCTGTCCTTCATATGCCAGATGCAGATCACGGCTATCCTTGAACGGATTGTTGATGACAATGATGAGACTATTGTCCGGGTTGCGGAAAGCCACGGCTTTGCCACTCCAGGCTCCAGACAGACCCGCTCTTCGCGCACCAGGAACGACATCATGAGCAAAATGCTTCATCACATAATACTCGGGATTCCGAATGATTTCTTTGGCATCCGGGTCTACCGTAATCATGGAGTTTTGCTCCCACCCCCATGTGCTGCGGCCTTTCGGCTCCAGAACCATGTTCCAGTAAATGTACGCATTCACTCCATTGCTGAAATAGTGCTGGTACAGGTTAAATACATACTTGGCGTAGTTCCACGAGTTGTTGCCATCACCGCATTCATTCTCGGTCTGCATGTAACGAAGCTCCGGGTAGCTTGCGGCTGTACGTTGAATGGCATTTTTGCCTGCCCACTGATAACCGACTCCTTTGATATAGGCGTAGGCTTTGGGATCACTAAGCACCAGTCCGGCATATTCGTCAAAATCATTTGTTTTCTTTTTGATCAATTCTTCCCATGGATCAGGTGCGTTGATCGTTCCCAGCCAGATTTCCGTATCCAGACCATGCTTGTCAAAAGCAGGACCCAGGTAATCGGCGATAAACTCACGCAGCTGCTCGCCTGTCCACATGCAGGAAGGGAATTTCTGATCCGCGATGACTTCGTTTTGTACATGGACCTGATGGATGGTAATGCCAGCGTCCTGATAAGCCTGTACGAATTTGACGAAATACAGCGCATAAGCTTCCAGGATATCCTTTTCCCAGCGAAGCGTTCCGTAGTTATATGCTTTCGGTGACTTCATCCAAGTAGGCGGGCTCCACGGCGAGGCAAAGAATTGCAGATTCGGATTATAGGTCAGGGCCTCTTTGATGTATGGAATCAGATATTTGAAATCACGTTCGATCGAAAAATGTTCCATGGCCACATCGCCGTCCACCTCATTGTGACTATACCATTGCTCTGCATAATCACTCGCGCCAATGGGCAGGCGACAGATGTTGAATTTATGTTCACCTTCCGGGTGGAAGAGGGAATGAAATACGTCATGACGCTGCTCCTCATTCAAGTGAGACAAGGCAATATAACCAAGCTCATTAAAGCAACCGCCAAATCCTTCTACAAGCTGATGCTGTGCACCTGTGAGCTTTAAGTTAGCGTTTTCATTTGTAGATGTATAAGAGATCTCTTTCCACGCATGATCTGGTGTAGTGGAATAACCATGTAATGTCAGGGACATTGGAATTTCCTCCTCGCTTGAATCTCAGGTATGATGTACAGTCAGTATATCAAGTCCCACTGCAAAAGAAGATACGCTGAACCGCGTAAAATTTGCCCTAATCCAAGGTGGTGAAATCCATGATCATTCCTGAACCATACCGTTCTTATCTATCTCCGGAGAGCCGATGGCTGCCTGCGACGGACTGGAACGTCAAGCTGTTTGGTGCTCACATGCAGAAGGTGAAACAGGGCTGGCAAGTGCCGCTGGAATCGCATTTGGCCTTTGAATTGATATTGATTCTGGAAGGATCGCAGACGACGATACTGGAGAACATCCGTTATGATCTCCAAGCAGGAGATATATTGCTTATCCCGCCTGGATGCAAACATACCAATGAATGCAATCAGGAGCAGGGGCTGACCTACTTTATTGCCCATTTCAATGTAGATGAGGTTCTGTTTCGTCAGGAGATGAGTAGACATGTGCAGATGTTGTTCCCATGTGGCGGCGAGGATAACCAGCGATTAACGGAAGTCATGATGAAATGGGTGGATCTGCTTCAGCACAAAGAAGAATATACAACATCAGATCTGTTCCGTATGCAGGCTGGTTTGCTGGAGATTTTGGCGATATTGGCAGAGCAAAGCTCCTCCCGTTCCCAAGAAGCCGTATCGCCTACTGTGGCGCACTATGCAACACTGATTGCCGAGGCAATCAAAAGCCGCTTCAATGCCGGGAATATCCAGCGGGAAGGGCTGGGGGATAAGGAGATTCGGATTGAAGAGATTGCGGCCTCGCTTCAAATCAGCCCTGGATATGCACTGGAGACGTTTCAGAAAGTATACGGCATCTCCCCGCGCAGATATTTGTCCGAACTGAAGCTCCACGAGGCCAAGCAGCTAATACACCAGCCTGATCTTAACCTCACTCGGGTTGCCGCCATGCTCGGATATTCCAGTCTTGCGCACTTCAGTCGGCAGTTCAGAAGATGGACTGGCATGAGTCCCAGTGAATACAGGCAGACCATGGGCAGCATCCGTTTTTTCGATTAAACAATCGCATTCCGCGTACTCGTATCCAGTTTAATGCTCATCAAAAATCCCCGCTGATGTTCAGACGGGGACTTCGCTGTGTTATGCAATAATCTACATGGAGGGCATATGAATTGAATTGTGCATTGAGATAAGTTGAGATAAGTGCTTGATGCCTGATTATGCTTTGCTTAATTAAGGTTGTACTTTCTCGTTCTGAGCTTTGTTTTCGAAGATCAGAATTGTTTTACTGCTTCCGATATACGCAACCGTCGTATTGAATTGCTCCGAAATAAAACGTACCGGGACAAACGCCTTTCCATCCTTTATCAACAGAGGTGCATCGTTCATCGCAAGCGTATCGTCTACAATCACCTGTTTGTTGCCCACAGTCCACCGAACCACTGTACCATTCTGCGCAATCTGAACCTCCTGTGTATCCGGATTCCAGTTCACGCTGGCATTCAACTGCTCGGAGACAAAACGGAGCGGTACATAGGTCCGTCCCTCATCGATAAAAGGTGCAGCCTCCAGTGCGTAAGCACGATCCCCGACATAGGCCGTGGTAGAGCCTTCAATAAGCCGCTGGAAATTGCCCTGTGGAGTACGTTTCTGTTCCCGCACATTCATTTGGTTTAGAAGCCGCATCGTGTCACTGCCGTTCGCAACATCCAGATAATTATTTTGCACCGTGAGTCCGGCAGGTTCCGGTTCAGAGACCGAGGTCTGCGTACCGGAGGATAAGGAAGTGGAAGCCGAGATATCCGTTATAGTATTAGTATTTGCAGAGATATTTCTTGTAAAAGTAAAACCGGCAATCGGTGTCAGATCCCACACCCGGTTATTGGACAGTTTCAGTACTTCCAGCTTGGACAGCTGGCGTAATGGCTCCAAATCATAGATCTGATTGGACTCCGCATTCAGTTCTTTCAACCCTACCAGGTCTTCCAAGGGTGCCAGATGTTGAACCTGATTCCCGGAGAAGTCCAGCGTCTGTAGACGCGTCAGATGCTCCAAGGGCATCAGATCGGAGATCTCGTTGCCTGCCACAGTCAGCTTCTGAAGTGTATTCGGCAGATCAACCAGTACATCCAGTGTGTCAATGTGGTTGTTGGCCACATTGAGCTGTTTCAGTTTTCTTTTATCCGCCAGTGGTGTCAGGTCCGTTATCGTATTGTTCGAGATTTCAAGCCATTGAAGATCATCTGCATCAGCCAGTGCGGAGAGACTGGTAATCTGGTTACCGCTGGCGTGAAACGTATGTAATCGGGTGAATCCACGTACAACTTCTATGGAAGAAATGGAATTGTTGCTGATATACAGCCGTCCCAGGTCTTTCAAATCAGCCAGTGCATCAATCGATGTAATGTAGTTATTGCGAACATCAACCTCGCGAAGCTGAGTCAGATGCGCCAGCGGTGTTAGGTCTTCAATCTCATTGCCATATAACCGGAGGTGAGTCAGGTTCGTGGCGTATTCCAGACCGGACAGGCTTTGAATGCCTGCATTGCTCAGATCCACAACGTTCAACTGCTCCAGATCGGATGAGGTTAGAGGGGAATCTACCGGTTTGTTCAGGATCAGCTTCAGTCCGTTCTCCAGTGCAGGATCTTCGATGATTCCTTCGCCCAAATCTGCCGTGGTATAGGCCATCGCTTGCCCAGCCGCTCCGAGACTCAGGATGAAGACTAGAAATAGTAGAGTCATTCTTCTCATTGCATGAATTCCCTCCGATTCCGATTTTGAGATTATAAAATACTCCGAACAGATTGATTTTTTTCGATGATATATAAGGTAAGTACAATATTTACACGATAACGGAGAGGGCAGAAATAACCTGAAGAAGCGAAGCGGTCACCTTTATCACGGGATTTCTCCCTTTAGAAAAAGGGAATCAAAGAAATCCTGGGATAACAGTGATCGGAAGGTTGTTCTGCCATCAGAGTGGTAAGTGTAAATGGACCAGTTTAACTTATGCAGGCACGAATAAAAACACATCTATAGTTATTAACCCATCATAGGGCAAAAGGAACAAGAAATTCATGACAGGCAGAACATCTACTTCTATTCTATATGATTCAAACCCCATACTGCACTCTTCCAGCCATCTTTTTCAAAATAAATTGTACAACTCCCCCAGATGCTATTCAACTCCATGGCAGAAAGGGTATAGATGAAGTAAGAATGCCATTTGGAGGAGAAGATGCAGGTATGCGCCAAGCCATGATCATTAGTAATCCATCGTCGGGTAAAGAAGAGGCTCAGCAATATGTATCCCAGGTACAAGAAATTCTTGAATCACAGCAGTATGAAGTGGTGGTTAATGAGACCGCCGGTGAGGGCGATGCGACCAACTACTGTCTGAGTGCCTGCAAAGATGGCTGTGATCTCGTCATTTCCATCGGAGGGGATGGGACGCTGCATGAGACGATCAACGGCATGATGGATCAGGAACATCGTCCCAGACTGGGTGTGGTTCCGCTGGGTACGGTGAATGATTTTGCGCGTGCGCTGCATATCTCGCTTGATCCGGAGGAAGCCATCCGTCAGTTGCGTTCGGAGCAGATCCATAGGGTGGATCTCGGTAAAATCAATGATCGTCTGTTTGCCAACGTGGTGGCAGTTGGTTCATTGGCAGAGGCGTTGTTCTCGGTATCATCGGAAGAGAAGTCGAAGCTGGGTTCATTCGCATATTTGAAAGAAGGATTGAAAGACCTAATGAATACACCCGCCAAGCAAATAACTATTGAGTATGACGGGCAGTTATGGGAAGGGGAGTCTCCACTTTTTCTCGCGGCGCTGACTAATTCGGTTGGAGGTTTTGAGAAATTGTCCCCGGAAGCAGCGGTGGATGATGGGTTAATTCATTGTTTTGTGATCCGTAGCATGAACGTCTTCAATACGGTTACACTCGGAACGTCCCTGCTGTTTGGTAATCTGAAGAACCATAAGGATGTTGATTATTTTACGGCAAAAGAAGTTCACGTCCGTTCTACAGAAGCCATTCGCACAAATGTGGATGGGGAGGAAGGGCCTTCTCTGCCCATTCGAATCAGTGTATTGCCTCAGCATATTGAAGTGATAGTCCCGGAAGAAGTATAAGTGGATGAACGATGCAGAAAAAAACCTCCATTATTCCATATAAGAGTTCTAAAATTCCATTGAAACCGATTGCAGTTCTGTGTCACAATCATAGACGGAAGACAAGTATATACTAGATGGCAATGATCATGAGAATGAATGTACGATACTATTCGAATATGGAGGGAAATCATCTTGAGAACAATTAAACTTGGCAGCAGCGCACTCGAAATACCGGTTGTAGCCGTTGGCTGCATGCGAATTAATTCATTAAGCAGCAAAGAAGCTGAACATTTTGTTCATTCCGCCATGGAAGCAGGCGCGAACTTCTTTGATCATGCTGATATTTATGGAAACGGAGCGTGTGAGGAGATCTTTGCAGAGGCTGTGCAGATGAATCCCCAGGTTCGTGAAAATATGATTCTTCAGTCCAAATGCGGTATCCGCAAAGGCATGTTTGATTTCTCCAAAGAGCACATCTTGAATTCGGTGGATGGCATTCTGCAACGCTTGAAAACCGATTACCTTGATGTTCTGTTGCTGCATCGCCCGGATACATTGGTTGAACCGGAAGAAGTGGCTGAAGCTTTTGATCAACTGGAACGCGAAGGCAAAGTGCGTCACTTCGGGGTATCCAACCAGAATCCGAACCAGATCGAACTGTTGAAAAAATACGTTAAACAGCCACTGGTAGCCAACCAGTTGCAGTTGAGCATTACCAATACCACGATGATTGACAGTGGAATCAACGTAAATATGGAGAATGATGCCGCGGTTAACCGTGATGGCAGTATTCTTGATTATTGCCGCCTGCACGATATCACGATTCAACCATGGTCCCCGTTCCAATACGGGTTCTTCGAAGGCGTATTCCTGGGTAGCGATAAGTTCCCGGAACTGAATGCGAAGATCGACGAGGTTGCTGCAAAATATGAAGTGAGCAACACGACCATCGCAATTGCTTGGTTGTTACGTCACCCGGCGCACATGCAGCCAGTGACAGGCACAATGAATCTCCAGCGTTTGCAGGATTGCATCAAAGCTGGCGATGTTCACCTTACACGCCAAGAGTGGTACGAAATTTATCGTGCAGCTGGCAATGTGCTGCCTTAAACCCAAATCAATACATGGCAGAATGATCTGCTGTATTGCATGTAAAACACGAGCGTATATACCGCTCGTGTTTTTTTTTATCCTTTATTTGATGCTTATTCGTTCCCGGTATAAAATAAGGATAGGGCCTCTATTTCAACAAAAGGATTTTTTTGTAATTAATACAAATTAGTTGAATTTATCTTATTGACCCTTGCTTAATTATTACATATAATTACTTTTGCATACCGTTAATCCTGTTTATGGTTTTTTATTTTGGAGGGTGGTGTTAGTTTGGAGCCGACAACCACGATACGCGATCATTTAGAGAGTTATTTGAAGCGTGAGCAGATGTCCATTAGTCTTTTTTCGGAAACGTCAGGAATTAACTCGGGTACGCTGAGCAATATTTTGAACAAGAATCGTCCGATTGCGATGCAGCAGCTGGATCGAATCACTTCAGCTATGAGACTTGAAGAAGGTTACTTCTATGAATTGTATATAGATGAGTGTTTTGTCCATGCTGCCCCTGACTGGCGAAGACTGGGACCATTCCTTCATCGATGTGCAGAATTGAATAAATTGAATTGTATTGAAGATGTTATCCGGTTGATGATGGATAATCTATCTTATATTCCTTTGTTATTTGAACTGGCTGAAGAATTCTATCATGCTGGTAAATTCAAACCGGCCGTTCTACTATATGAAACGATAGCCGAAAGTGAGAAAATGCAACACTCCGAACGGCTTGCACTATGTCAGTATCGACTATTCAGGTTGGGGCTGACCAATGATCAGCAACGAAATCTGATCATCGCGGCCCAATTCGAATACTATGTGGATCGGCTGGATGAACGCTTTCAGCTGGATGCGCTTAACGAACTGATTAATGCTTTTGCATCCCTTCACAGGTGGAGCAAGGTTCAAGAGCTCTCTGAAAAGTTGAAAGTAAAGGCAACCATTCATTATGAGTTGAATGGGAGAAGGAAACAGGAAGAGACGAAACGACCGATTATCTTTTATATTATGTATGCCTATTTGGCATCTGGAAGTGCTAATTTCCATCTAAACAACTATGAAATTGCACTGAAATACGTTTCTTTATATACGGACTACAGTTGGGTGAGAGAGCCTGATTCGGATGAGATGGTTGTGATTAACCAATTTCAGGAATGGGCTGAGGGAAACCGTTATATATATCAATTGATGGCTGGACAGTTTGAGATATTGCCTGACTATCTCGATTACATCTCAACGAAAGAAAATGAGATTTTCCCTGCACTTTGTGACATTGTAACTGCTGCAAATCGCTATGATATGAATATTGATTATGTACTGAAGCAGTACGAAGCCTATTTCACCTACCAAGAACAAAGCAACCGAATAGGGAAAGTCAGCAAGCAAGTTACGGATGATCGATATGTTCGTCTGTTGTCAGGATTGGGAACCTATTACCTTAAAAAAGATGAATTTGCCAAGGGAATAGATTTTGTTCTTGATAGTTTGAGGTTTTCTCTTGAAATTAGTGACGGACGAGGTATGCTTAGAGGTGTCGGGCTATTTGAGCAATATAGGGATTATGCGTCTGACACAGCTATACAGCAGTACAAAATTTTGATTAGTGAGGTGCAGAAACTCAATGAAGAGAAAGCTGGCTTTGCTGATAGTTACATGTAGTATAGTGGTGAACATCGTTGCTCCTGTTATTGGACCTGTCCCCACTGAGGAAGTTCCGAACCCTTCAATTTACCGAACTAATGACCACGGTTTAGGGACATAAGCCTAAGCCAAGGGACGCTTCTGAATATTCATTCAGAGGCGTCTTTTTTTACGTCTGGTGGAAGAATAAGTATGTCGTACCCCTTGCGGCCTATCGATTGGCATAATAAACTAAAATATGACAAAAAGGAGGGATACTATGGATTGCCTGGAGTTAATGTCACAGATCGAAGAAGCCAGACAACAGCTTCACCGCTTGCAGTCGGAATACGGCAGTCTGCTTCATCCTGAAGTCATCCAGCAATCTGTAGTTCTGGACGGTCTTATTAATCAATACAATCGAGCTAAAATGAAAAAGTTGATTAATTAGTGGTTCGCCTATTTACATATTGGTTTCCGTGTACTATAGTTAGTCACATGAGTAACTAACCGACTAACTAATTAACGATGAATGAAAGTTGGAATCGCATGAAATCGAATTTGGATGAATCTCAGCCCATTTTTCATCAAATATCCATGATGATTATGGATGACATTGTAGACGGCAGATTGAAGGTGGAGGAACAGGTTCCTTCTACCAATGAGCTCTCTCGCTTTTACAATATTAATCCAGCCACGGCACGCAAAGGGCTTCAAACGCTCGTGGACAAAGGTATCATTTACAAACAGCGAGGTGTTGGAATGTTTGTTGCGAAGGGAGCCAGGGAAGCGTTGCTTGTTGAGCGAAAACAGCATTTCTACGAGGAATATATTAGGCCTTTACTTGAAGAGGCCAGACGGATTCACATGAATGAGGACATGATTATCGATTTGATCCGCGGCAAGAAGGATAAGGAGAGTGAGTTATGATTCATATCGAGCAGGTAAACTACAGTTATCAGAAAACAAAAACGCCAGTTCTGAACAACGTGAATTTACATGAGAGTGAGCCGATCATCAGTGCAATGTGGGGAAGAAACGGTGCCGGCAAAACAACTCTGATGAGTCTGCTCGCAGGCCATAACCGACCTGATGATGGGACCATCCAAGTGATGGGCCAGAACCCTTACAATAATTTGGCTGCGCAGGAGAACCTGTGTTATATCCAGGAGAATCATCCCCTGGGTAGAAATTGGACGATTAACGACATGGTTCGATTCGGCCAATATTTCCATCCTCAGTGGGATCAGACCTTTGCGGAGCAATTAATCGATATGTTCGAATTGCCAGTGAAGAAGAAGATCATCAAATTCTCAAAAGGCATGAAGACCGCCGCCCAGATGATACTGGGTCTTGCCAGTAATGCACGAGTAACGATTCTTGATGAGCCCACCAACGGACTTGATGCAGAGAAGCGCAAATATTTCTACAATGCTTTACTGGAGACTTATGAAGATAACCCGCGTCTAATTCTAATATCAAGCCATCATATTGAGGAGATTCAGCCTTTATGTGAGTCGCTTATCGTTCTGCAAGCGGGGAAAGTGTTATTTAATCAGCCCATGGAAAAGATACGCGAAAAAGGAGTTCTTCTAACAGGGAAAATAGAAGATATCAACCGAGTCACAGCAGACGTGGAGGTCATAGAATCTTCCCAGATGGGATCGACCTTGAAAGTGATGATTGATGAGCCATACTCGAAAATGTGGAAAGACATCGCTCATACGCAGGGGCTTTCCATTGAGAAGGCGACATTACAAGATTATTTGGTTAACAGGACGCGTAATCAGGAGGGGGTTAAGCGATGAACTCGGTGAAAGGTACGAATCGGCTGATTCTGGACGATATGCGCTGGTATTTGATGATCTTCTCCTTCATCACCCTTATGCTTACTGTAGTCTATCTGGCCATTGGATTCATCTTTGATATTGCTTATACTACACAACTTTGTGGTCCAATGTATGGAGGAATCTGTGCTTTTGCGATTGCGGGAATCGTTACATTGTTTCCGGTTGCGATAGGTATAGGGAGTACACGAATTCAGTTCATGAAATCCTTCTATATCATTTCGGTTTGGATGGTCATAGGCACAATTACCATCCTGAATATAATCTATTTTATTACGCATCTTCTCCTTGAATATGGAGCACTTCGCGTAACCTTTTATCAACCAGGCATGCTGTACTCAAGCGAATATCATTTTTTCTCCTATTTGTGGATCGACCTGATGATTGGTTTTCTCGTGCTGGGACTGTCCATCTTTTCAACCGTCTGTTGGATCAGATTGGGGATGCGCAATTTTTTCAGTCTGTTCTTTGGATTTAGCTTAATCGTCACGCTGGTATTTACTTTGACCGATCTTAGTGAGTTTATGTTGTGGATTGCTGGGGTCAATCGCATGGCATTGTTCTCCGCTCTGGGGGTCATTGGAGGTGCTTTGCTTCTGAGCACGTACCCCATGATGAAGAATGCGCCGCTTACAATGAAAGGCAGAAAAGACTGATAAGATCAAAAAAACACGAGTGCGTACATACACGCCTCGTGTTTTTTGTATGAGTTAAGCTTGAGCTTGTGGTTTGAATCCTTCTTCTTTGAGGTACTCGCCCGCTTCGCTGCGAGATTCAAAAGCCATATCCAGATTAAGACCAGAATACACATACCACATGTCATCTTCATATTTTAAAGTAAGTGTATGTCCATCTTCATCGATCCATGTTCCGCCACCAGTAGAAGTTGTAGCTAATGTAGGAGCAGCTTTTGCTTGTTCTGGCTCTGGCTCTTCTGATTCTACTGCGTTGGGATTGGTTGACATCGCTTTGATTGTCTCATCTAACAGCGTACGTAGATCTGCTTCGGAGTAATCACGAATATTGACGAATCCTTTATCATCGGTCTCATAGTTGGGCAGTAGCCCTGCATAGATATAACCGTTACCGTTAGGATGAATATGGAGAGCAATAATCTTTTTCTCGTACGCACTTTCTTCGTAGTGGAAATTTACACGGCCGAGAGAAACATCTTTGCGTTGCAGTTGGGGATACGATTGTAGCACTTCAAGCTTTTGTTCAACGTTAAGCATATTTTCCTCCTGTTAGTGTTGGGTAGTGGTGATTATAACATACATAAGTGAAAAGATAAGCATCAAAAAACAGGCGCAGTCTAGCACCTGTTTGAGGATTCACATCATAGATGATCGCTTTATAATAGCAGCTTTTATTGAATATCGTGAGAAAGTACGCCCTCCTCTGGTAAAAAATGAGAAGCGCGCCTTTCTGTTAATTTCCAGATAGAATACTTTGCCCCAGTTCTTTCAGGTATTCCATCGCTTGCAGATAAGGATAAGGCCCATAGCTTACTCGTGACACACCCAGCCCAGCAAGTTGTTTTGGTGAAGGCTCATGGGATGTAACCATCACGTTGACCGGAAGCGACGAACGTTCACACAATTCCTGAATCAGTTGTTGATCCTGTAAGCCCGGAACGAACATACCACTGGCGCCTGCTTCTGCATATGCCTTGGAACGAATAAGTGCTTCTTCCAGGAGAGCGTGATTGTGTCGTTCAGGTGCATTTTGCAAAAAGATATCTGTGCGGGCGTTAATGAACAGCGGAATGCCTGCCTGCTCCGCAGCTTCCCGGGCAGCCGACAGTCTCAGACATTGCTCCTCCACAGCGTACAGTCCTGCGCCAGAGGGGAGCTGATCTTCGATATTAATTCCTACCGCACCGTGATGGATCACTTGGCTCACATTTTCCTTCACTTCTGACGAAAACCTGCCATACCCTCCCTCAATATCGATCGTTACAGGCAAATCCACGCTCGCTGTAATCCGGGCCAGATTGTCCAGTACCTGCTGGAACGGCATCGCTTCGCCATCTTGTTCGCCGTGGGCAGCAGCTACAGACCAGCTTCCAGTAGCGATTGCTGTTGCTCCAGCAGATTGGATGGCGAGTGCACTCCCGGCATCCCAGACATTGACCAGAACCAATGGATTGCCTTTCACATGCAATTGGTGGAACAACGACGCCTTTTCTTGTAGGGTACTCATAAGATTTATCTCCTCTTGTTACATAGCTGTAATCCTCTTCATACCACTTACCGTTCTTTTCTTATCTCTTGAGTTACTCAGGTATTCTGCTTCTCGTGAGTCAAAAGCCAGTTTTTGCGTGTTAGTCCTCCTCCGTATCCACCCAGTTCTCCACTGGCATTGATCACACGGTGACATGGAATAACAATGGCCAGCTGATTAGCTCCGTTGGCCTGTGCTACCGCTCGACATGCTGTGGGTTTACCCAGAACATTCGCGATATCTTGATATGACCTCGTCTCCCCCGGTGGGATCGCAATCAACTGCTCCCATACACTCTTCTGGAATGGTGTTCCTAACCAGAACAACGGGGTGTGGAATACAGTTAGCGTGCCTTCAAAATACTGTGCAAGTTCCCGTTCGATTGAACGAATCGGTTCTGTTACTCCAGGTACAATGGCTGACTTCGTTCGTTTACGCAAACGTTCCACCTCACGCTCCAGACCTCTGCGATCCACGAATTCGAGCAGATATAGCGCCTTCTCATCGGCTACAGCCATCATGGGTCCAAGACGTGTGTCGATCCAGGACGCCTTCAATACATGTTCTTCATCTACTTGTGTAGGCGCTGCGCCCATGATTCGCGAGAAGGCATCTCGGAACCCGCTGCCGGACTCGTAACCGGTGGACAGCTGGGCATCAATGACCGTGCGACCGGAGCGAATATTTTTCAGGGCCAGTCCCATACGACGGGCACGGGCATACTCCACAAAGGTCATGCCAAATCGCTTCTTAAACTGACGTCTGGCGGTGGATTCGTCAATGGATAATGCCTTGAAATCCTGGCCTTTCCAGCGTTTCTCCGGATGGTTCTCCACGGCTTCCACCAATACGCGTACCACATCAGATACCTGATGGGGATGAGATAACGGGCGGCAGCGCTGGCAAGGGCGATATGAAGCAAGCAAGGCCTGCTGCGCCGTCTCATAGAATTCGCAGTTTTCGAATTTGGGCTTCCGGGCGGGGCATGTAGGCCGGCAGAATACACCAGTGGTCTTGACCCCGACATAGAATAGACCTTCATATTCCGAATCCTTGGCAACCAGAGCCTGATAGTATTGTTCTTTCAGTTCAGCAGAAATCATTGGGCGCACGTCCTTATATCAGTAGAGTTTATCCTTATTGATATTATAAAAAAACGATGCACAGGGCATCGCCGAAAATCAGGCATGAATATTTTTATTTCATCAATACATTCTTATTATTCGTTCGTCCAGTCCAGTTTACCAGAAAGATCCCAAGGAATATGCATAGCCCGCCCACATAGACGTAATTCCGAATAACTTCGCCCAGTAGCAGCCAGCCGGATAAGACACCGAAGAATGGAGCGAGAAACAGAAAGGCACTTGTCTTACCTGGGTCACCCTTGCTTAACAGGTAATACCATGTAGCGAACTGCACAATGGAACCGAGAATCGCCAGATACAGAATCACCCCTATGGACGTGGTGTTCAGGATGAGTTTTGTTGATTCCATGGTAAAACTGAGCAATAACAGCGTTAGTCCGCCGAATAACATCTGATATGCCGTTAACACCCAGGTGCTGAAGCGTGACCCCCATTGTTTGACCAAGAGGGTAGCGCTCGCCCAGGACAAGGCAGACCCCATACCCAGTAACGTTCCTCCGGAGAATTGAAGATGGAATCCAAGCGTGATGAACACCCCCGTTATACCGATGAGCACCCCAAACCACTGGTATACCTTATATCTCAGACCAAGAAATACACTCCCGAGAAGAACTACCAATAGCGGATTCGTAAAAGTGAGAATGGATGTCTGTCCTGAAGGAATGGTACGCATGCTCAGGAAAATGCAGGCCATCACGCCTGTCGTCTGGAACAGACCGATGACGAATAACCGGAGCCAGTCAGGCACGGTCACGGGAAGGTTTTTATTTCGTACCCACAGTGCCATTAGTCCTCCAGCCAGCGTAAATCGAATACCGACCAGCAGAATGGGTGAGACATAAGCCAGTCCGATTTTGCCCACAGCAAAGGATGAACCCATAAGCGAAGTGGCGAGTATAACGAGCATCATAAAAGCAAAGCGATTCAACCCTTTTCCTCCCTCATATAGCGTATTTTTTGACCCTTTCAGGGTAACACGCCAACATTTCATGGTTCATCGAACTGTATTAACGAATTGAATTTATAACTCATTTACATAATATGGAGCTTAATGTGAGACGATATGGTGTAGTAATTACTATAGAAGGTGCTGATTGGAAAGTTCTCTTTGGATGAATGCATCGTGATTGTTACTTTAGATAAATGGAGGGAGTTCCAATGATGAAAAATAATAAAAATAAATCTATACTCTGGGTGTCTGCTCTATGTATTCTGCTGTTGACCAGCGCATGTGGGGCGAAAAACAACAATGAATCCGTACAGGAACACGCCTATCCACAATCGAAGCAGCCCATAGAGGAAGCGGGAAATAGTTCCGTTCCCAATATTGAGGCGAAGAATAACAATAATCAGGCGAACGAAACTGGGAGTGAGGGCAAGCCTACGGCTCAATCGGAATCCTCCGCTGATGCGGAAGGACAGGTCATGATCGTAATTGACCAGGCGGATAAGCCGTCCGAGGGTAATAGCTTTGATTTTGCAATAAAACAAATTCCTGAGGGCTATGCTTTATCCGAGATGCGCTGGACGTCCAACACGGTAACGATTGTGAATTCCTACAAGGAAGCGATCGAGCATGGCGCGAATGGAAAAGAAGGATTTTATATCAGCGGTGACGGGCAATTCTCCGGATTTATTTATTCGGATGAGATGAAGGGTGAACGCGGCAAAGCGACGTTTGTGTTTACCAATGAAGATGGGAAAGAAGTGACCTCGGAGAAGGAAATTAAATTAAAATAATCAGGCAGATCATAACCGTGTGCGGTGCTTTCTGTTAATTCAAAAATGGAAAATGAAATATGCACATTATACGTGCGCCTTCATTTCTCCCATAAATGAGTAAAAGCAGCCGTCAAGGCTGCTTTTTATTGATCGCGCGAGATCACACCTTATTCTAGTTGACTGAGTGTGTCCGGCCCTCGCTTCTTAACAGATACTGCTGCTCCTACATGAAGTCGAAGAAATAACGCACCACGTGGAACATTACTGGAGAGGTGTACGTCAGGCTGTCGACCCGGCTCAGGTAGCTTTTTTTCAATGCATCGAACTTATTGTCATCCCCGATTAACAAATCCCGCTTCAGAACAGAAACCGTCAGACTTCCGAAGAACCCAGCCAGAGCGATCAACACACCGATGAAAAGCGCGAAACGTGCATCAAACGGAGTCAGGTAAGGATGAATGAAATAAGAGGCAGCGGTAGTTACAACGAATGCACAGGCGAACCCTTCCCATGTCAAAAAAGGATTGGCCGTGGGCACCACTTTGCGTTTGCCCAGATAGAGTGAGGCCAGATAATGCACCACATCATTCAGCTGGGTTAACACGACCAGGAACAAGACCAGCTTTGAGCCATATTCCGGTGTTGCGAACGGGAAGTAGGCCAGATGACTAAGTCCAAATACCATCAGCATCAATCCCCATTGCGTCGAGCTGACACTGCGCAGGAAACCAACCGTTCCCTTATTAATCAGACGTGGCAGGGGTAACACCAGGAAGACATATAGCGGAATAAACACGATAAACATCCCATACCATCCAATATAGATCCAGTAGAACTGTACCGGAATCGCCAGATACGCCCATAGAAACAGCCTGCGGTCTGCTTTGCGGGTGCTGCGGATCATGGAGAAGTACTCTTTCAGCGCGAAAAAGGTGAGTACCATGAGGGAGATCAGGGAGACAATCGGATTGAAGAGGGTGGCGAGACAGAAGATGACCAACATGCCCCACCAGGTTTTGATTTTGTTGCCAATGCCCGAATAATCCTTGTCCGGCTGAAGCTTCGTAATGATTTTGTACACGATATGTATGACCAATAAAGCAATAAAAATCAGTGTTAAGGTAAAGAGTGAACTGCTCAAGTACAATCACCTGCTTATCCAGAAGTAAGATTCCAATATAGGGTACCTATGTTATTATGAAGGAATAGTGCCAACTTGATAAGGGGAAATTTCGTTATGACAGATACACGCTCCATCTATATCCTGCTTACGAATACGGGAACATTGTTTACCAAAGTCATTCAAAGTTACACCAGAGCACCATACAACCATGCCTCCATCTCATTTGACCGGGAATTATCCGAGCTATACAGCTTTGGTCGCAAGCATCCGAGCAATCCGCTGAACGGCGGGTTTGTGAAGGAAGATATTCAGACAGGTACATACAGTAAGTATCCAAATACCACATGTGTGATTTATGAGCTTCAGGTGACGGAGCGTGAGGTGGAAAAAATGAAACGGGTGCTGCACATCTTCATTCGCAGCCGCCAGAAATATATGTACAATCTGCTTGGTGTGATTGGCATTACGTTGAAGGAGCCAGTAGAGTTCAGCAACTCCTACTTTTGCTCGCAATTTGTTGCCGAGATTCTGCAACGCTCAGGCATCAAGCTGTGGAACAAGCTACCTGCGCTGGTGACCCCGGATGATTTTCGCCAAAGTGAACAACTGCAGCTAGTATATGAAGGTAAGTTAAAGGAGTATAAGCCGGGAAACGAGGAGCTGGGTAGCAAGGAATAGCAAGGAATAAAACCATGAAACAGCCTGCCGCCACGGATTTCCGGGCAACAGGCTGTTCGGTTTGTGTAACGTTAGATCGATAGTGTGGACGAACGGTCAAAATCAACCTCTTCAAGGAATTCGATCACTTCACCATTCGGACTATGCACAACTGCATTTCGAACTTGAAGCGGGGGTTCACCAAGTGAGATCCAATCGGGTTGAACATAAGGCTTAGCACCATGAGCAAGCGCTCGCTCGTATATCACTTCCACATTGTCTACGTAAAAGGCGAAATGCAGCAATGCCCCATGTTTTACTGCTTCGGGAGACTCTGCTGGTTCACCTTCGGCCGCGATTACGGCTCCGGGGTCAAACAGTTCAATGCAGGTCCGTTGATCCGGTGAGATCAGCATGCATGCCTCGGTAATTTGAAAGGCGGGCAGACTCCAGGAGTGACCAACTTTAAACCCTAATACATCCGTATAGAACAAGAGGGTATCCTCATAATTACGTGCTTGAATGGCTACGTGAGCAAGTCCATTTACACTCATGCTCCATCACTCCTTCTTCAGATTGTATTCTAAAGTATAAAGGGAACGGCGCATTGGAACCATGCGATATCAAAGGATATAATGGAGTGAGAGTTGCAATTTATGAGCTCTTTTATCCTAAAAAACTTATTAAATTAGCCTGATTCTCGGGAGGGACTACAAATGGGTTATGTTATAGATGAGATCGACCAGCAGATCATGCGCTTGCTGCAGCACCATGCACGCATGCCAATTGTACAGATTAGCAAAGAGGTGAACATGTCCCAGCCTTCTGTTAAGGAGAGAATCCTCAAACTGGAGGAAAATGGGGTCATATCGGGATATTCAACCATCTATGATCTAGCCAAACTAAATCGTGGGACAACGACTTTTATTCTACTTAAAACAGAGCATTGTGAGGAATTCGTTCACTTCTGTGAACAAGCTGTTGAGGTCACGGATTTATATCGGATTAGCGGTGAGTACAACTATCTGATTAAGGTACAGACGGCAACCATTGAAGAGCTTGCTGAGTTCCAGGACTCTCTTGTGAAGCTAGGGCCATCCAAATCTCATATCAGTATGAAAAATATAATGGAACACCGTGTGCTTCTCTAGGAAGCAGCGAAGCACGTTAGTGTAACGGTGGCAGGATATTCGGTCCTGCCACTATTCATTGTGCATATGAACAATGAATTTCGTCTGTTCATCAATATTTATTTGGCTCGCCAGCAACTATAATGAAAGCGTGTTCAACAAGTGCATGGGGGGCAATGGACAATGGAACCTTTAACAATTAGCTGGATCGGCGCGCTGGCAGGACTTGCAATTGCGATTATACTGATTCTGAGGAAGCTGAATCCGGTCTACTCTTTATTTCTGGGCGCAATTGTAGGCGCTTTAATTGGCGGAGCCAATCTGGAAGAGACCGTAAATATACTGGTGAACGGCACGCAAAGTGTCATGGGTACTGTGCTCCGCGTTCTGGCAGCCGGGGTGCTGGCTGGTGTCATGATGGAATCGGGGGCAGCAGAGACAATCGCCCAGGCCATCGTACGAAAATTTGGCGGCAGTAAGGCCATTCTGGCTTTGGCACTGGCAACGATGATTATTACAGCGGTTGGGGTATTTATTCCCGTGGCCGTCCTGATTGTAGCGCCAATTGCGCTATCTGTCGGTAACAAAATGGGCATATCCAAGCTGGCCCTTTTGCTGGCTTTATCAGGTGGAGGCAAGGCAGGGAATATTATCTCCCCGAATCCCAATACGATCGCTGCGGCGCGGGGGTTCAATCTGGATCTCAGCAATGTCATGCTGGCAGGCGTGATTCCAGCCATCTGCGGATTAATTGTAACCGTTATCGTAGCTTCAATGCTTAGAAACAAAGGTGTAATGGTAACCGATCAGGAAGCAGAGCAGGGTGAAGTGGATACGTCACAGTACCCACCACTGAAAAAAGCGATTGTGGCACCGTTGGTTGCTATCATCCTGCTGATGATTAATCCAATCGGCTCCATAACAGGCATTACAGCATTATCTACATTCAAAGTGGATGCGATGTACATTCTCCCGATTGCGGGTATTATCGGCATGCTGGCGATGGGCCAGGGCAAAAACATTGTGAAATACACGACTTCCGGCTTGAATAAAATGACTGCCACCGTTCTTATTCTGGTCGGTGCCGGAGGCATCGCGGGACTGATCTCTGCATCCGATCTGTCTGGTCAGGTGGTTAGTCTTATTGAAGCTTCCGGGATATCCGGTACCTTCCTGGCCCCGATTGCCGGTATTCTGATGGCGGCAGCGACGGCTTCCACCTCGACAGGAGTTATACTTGCCACCGGTTCATTCGGAGATGCAATTCTGAACATGGGGACCGCTCCGCTCGCAGCGGCGGTTATGGTGCACACAGGTGCGACAGTTATCGATTCCCTGCCACAAGGAAATTACTTCCACGTCTCGGCTGACAGCATGAAGATGACAATCAAGCAGCGGATGGGCGTTATTCCTTATGAAGCGATCGTGGGTGGAACGATGGCGATTGTAGCGACGTTAATCTACGGATTTATCCTTTAATAACACGGATGGGGTGGGAGAAGATGAGAGAGACGACATTTGTACTGGCACCGGATTCATTTAAAGAGAGCATGACAGCGAAAGAAGTATGTGTGGCGATGGAAAAAGGATTGCGTAAAATCTACCCAGCTGCAAACTATGTTCATGTACCGATGGCTGACGGAGGCGAAGGCACTGTGCAGTCACTGGTGGATGCTTCTGGCGGCGTAATTCACCAGAGAGAGGTGAGCGGGCCACTGGGACAGCCTGTACTAGCGCAGTATGGCATTCTGGGCGATGGGTTAACGGCGGCGATTGAGATGGCATCGGCGAGCGGCATTCATCTGGTGACCAAGGAAACCCGGGACCCGCTTCGCACGTCAACCTATGGTACTGGAGAGCTGATTCGGGCGTGTCTGGATCAGGGTATTCGTAAAATCATTATCGGAATCGGTGGCAGTGCGACCAACGATGGGGGTACAGGCATGGCCGAAGCGCTTGGTGCAACGTTTCTGGATGCCCACGGACAGTCACTTGCACGCGGAGGCGGCGCACTTGATCAGTTGGCGCATATCGATGTGACTGGGCTGGATGAACGATTGCAGGATGTGGAGTTCATTGTCGCCTGCGACGTAACCAATCCGTTATGTGGGGAGCATGGCGCCTCACGGGTATTTGGGCCGCAGAAGGGAGCTACACCGGAAATGGTGCAGGTGCTGGATGCGAATCTTTCCCATTATGCGGATGTAGTGAAGCAGCAGCTGCACAAGGATATACGTGATGTGCCGGGTGCAGGTGCGGCAGGTGGTTTGGGCGCAGGGCTTTTGATTTTTACACAGGCTGTGTTGCGCAAAGGCATTGAAATTGTCATTGAATACACTGGATTGCGTGACAAGCTGGTACATGCGGATGTGGTGTTTACGGGCGAAGGAGGCATTGATTTTCAAACGAAATTTGGCAAGACGCCTTACGGTGTGGCGCGGGCAGCCAAAGAAGCAGGCAAGCCGGTTATCGCCATCGCGGGTTACGTTGGTGAAGGGATAGATACGTTGTACTCTGAAGGGATTGATGCGGTGTTTGGTATTGTGCCGGGGGCGGCTGATCTGGAGCAGCTTCTGCGTGAAGGCCCGGAGAATGTGGAGCGTACAACCGAGAATATTGCGAGAGTGCTGAAATTGGGTCTGATTTCTTAACATTCTGTGATGAGGTTATGTGGGGTTTGAAGAGTATAAAGAGACTGAACGTAGGGACGTCCACAAGAGACAGGGCATTCCGGTTCAGTCTTTTTTTGTTGTGGGATCTACTGATAAGACGCGAGTAGTCCGTGCGTAAGTTCAATGAGCTCCAGCCAATTGCGCGGGTCTTTGCCTGTAAGGGTCTGGATCCGTTTGAGCCGATATTGAAGGGTATTGCGATGGATGTTGAGATCTTCTGCAGTCGTTGACATGCTGCCATTGTGATGAATGAAACTGCGAAGTGTGTCCAGCAGATCGGCTGTATCCTCCAGCTTACTGACGACGTTGCTATGGCGAGCTAGGTTGGCCGTGCTGAAGCGCACCAGAAACTGTACATCATCATAACGGATCAATGGTGCCGCAGGTCGAAGTGCGAGCAAGATGTTCATCGCAGATCTTGCCTGTTCATAACAGGTGGCAATACTGGCGTCCCGTCTGCTAACAGAGATGAGGGCTTGAGGTTGTTCCTGATGTACAAGCTGGATTATCGAATCAACGTCCGATTCGTTCTGGATCAGAATAATCTGAGTAAGATCGTCTTCCTCGATGAAGAAAGAGGGAAGCTGTAGTAAGGCCCGGCTTGTCTCCGTGCCAAACTCAGGGGCTTCATGGGGAAAGCGAATGTATAGAAGAACCGTCGGCAGCTGCAGATCGATATGGTACTGTGCTGCTTCCCGCCTGATCTTCTGCGAATAGGAACCGGAGTGGGCAAGCAGCCGTTCCAGAAAGGCTTTTTTCCGAGAAGCTTCATGGGCCAGACTTTCCAATTGATTACGCTGTTCGATCAGGAGAGATACGGTTGTACGTACAATGTTGCAGAACGGACGGACTTCATCAGGATGGCCGGAAATGCCGATGACACCGACATGCTGATGATTGATCCGAATCGGTTCGTTGGTGCCCATTTTCTCCAGTCTACCATCCTGCCAGACTTCGACCCGGTCTCCGGTGGTCAGGGCACGGACAGCTCCCTGGTGAATCGTGCCTACGCGTTCCTTCTGTCCGCTTCCAATGATAATGCCCTGCTCATTCATAATGTTGATGTTGTAGGGGATGTCCTGCATCATTTTATCGACAATATCCTGTGCCTGTTTTTCCGAAAGCTGCAACATTACATATCCCCCTCTCCCGTTGTGCCAACAAGGTGCAAGTGTTTTTGTCTCTAGTATGCCTGTTCAGCCTTGTTTATCCATTGTGCATCTGAACGAAAGTATAGCTGACGTGCTTGTTTTAAACAAGTTTGTTTCCTAAAAGGTAAAAGGTTAAAGGGGCTACCTTGTTGTTTTTATACTTGCCTCGTTATGGGGGTCCCCGGCTAATTTCTCCGCATTAATCCTCTGCTGACTTCCGTTCAAGTATTCCAGATGCGCCTTGCCCCAGCCGCACATGCCATCCAGCAGCGTACCAATCGTCTGCCCGTGTTCGGACAGGCTGTACTCGACCTTCGGCGGAACATCGCCATAGAGAGTGCGCACAATAATCTGATCCTGTTCCAGCTCGCGAAGCTGTTTCGTTAACGTGCCCTGTGCTACATCGGGAATCATGCGTCTTAGTTCACCAAATCGCTTCGTGCCTTCCTTCAATAAAATAAACAGGATGAGCGGTTTCCATTTTCCATTAATGGCTTCCAACGTAACGAGTACACCTTGTAATCGTGGCTCCTGTAAATCCATAGTATTCACCTCGATTTAAACAACTATATGTAATTCCATCATACCTGATTTTTTCGCTTTCCGCTTGTTTTGTCTGTGTGAATTGGGCAAGGATAACCATATTATCGGGTTCCAATAGTACGAATTTTCGTACCTGGTACGATCCAATTGCGTACTGTTCAGCGATGTTGATTTCAATAATAATGAACAAAACGCTGGTACAACGAAAGTTCTGGCGATACGAGGGGAAGATGCAGAATGAGTCCATTTACATTGGAGAATAAACGTGTCGTGATTATAGGAGGAAGCTCTGGGATTGGGTTGGCAACGGCAATTCAGGCTGTTGAGGCAGGTGCACATGTGGTTATTGCAGGTAGATCGGAGACCAGGCTGGAGGAAGCGAGGGAACAGATTGTACATGTCGCAGGCAAAGCCAAGACTGGAGGGGTGTCCATCGAAGTTTATGTGTTGGACAATCAGGATGAACGGCAAATCGAGCAATTTTTCAATCAGGTTGGCGAATTCGATCATCTGTTCACCCCTGGAGCTGCATACACCCGTGGTCCGTTAACTTCAGATCGGGAGACGGCAGAAAGCTGCTTCAAGGGCAAGTTCTGGCCTCAGTATTTTGCTGCCAAATACGCAGCTCCGTATCTATCCGCTTCGGGTTCGATTACGTTAATGTCGGGCGGCTTCAGCCAACGTCCGCTGGATGGCGGTGCTTCTTACGCTGCGTGTAATGGAGCAATTGAAAGTCTGGGCAAAGCACTTGCGGTGGAGCTCGCGCCTGTTCGCGTGAATGTCGTTTCCCCCGGAACCATCTGGCGTGAGGGACAGGAGGGTACGCCTCGCGGCGAACATTTCAAAGACTATGAGAAGCTGTCTGTGCTCAAGCGTGTGGGCTACAATGAGGAGATCGCACATACGGTTACGTATCTCATGACGAATACATTTACGACAGGGAGCACATTGTTTGTAGATGGCGGATACACGATGATTTGATGCGTCTACCTGTGGGTTGTGGAAGGAGCGGTGAAAGAGTACAGAGAACGTGACAGATATCTTAAATTTTGTGAAATGTAGGACCCTATAATTACTCGAAGCAATAAAAATGATGAATAATGACGAAAAATATTTGAGATCCGGCCTGTTATTCACCTACAGGCCGGATTTTTTTCCGTTTATTGGGGCGGATGTTCAGAATCCGTTCAGAGTTGTGTACTACAGTAGACCTATCTTTGAGAGCCGAGATTAGGGAGGAAAGAATATATGCAATACAGAAAAATAATGAGCATGCTGCTTATTTTGGTGTTGGTAGCTCCATGGTTGGCAGCACCTGCAGGAAAGGTAAGTGCAGGAGCATCGTATCCGGTACCAGGGAATAATGGTCTATTAACGATAAAGTATGTGGACGAGAACTCAATAGAACTACAGTGGGAGTATGCACGATCCGAATCTTCTACACCACCTGATGTAAATTACCAGGTTTACATATCTAATGCTCCTGATCTTACAGACATGCAACAAATTAGCGGAACATCAGGACGTTCCTACGGTGATCCTATTAATGGTTCAGAATCTACAGATGGTACATATTCAAAAATAATTACAGATCTAATCGAAGGCGATACCTACTATTTCAATGTCGTTGTTAAAGATCGATATTTGGAAGCTGCGTATCAAATGCAATCTATTGAATTCACTGTGCAGCTGAGTGAGCTGGATCAGTTCAACGATATTAAAAAAAGAAATGAGCACGAGAACGCCAATTTCATACCAGCAGTGATTGAATTGCTTAGTAATGAACAATTCATAGCTGAGCCTAATTTCAAATCCTTGTCTGAAGACGATCAGTCGGATATCGCAGTTTATTTGTTGAGTATTGATCCACCGACAAACGATGGGTATGAGAGAAAGGAGCAAGTACGGTTTTTGGTGCAATTAGCTCTGAGAGCCCTTGAGGTGACTCGCCAAATCGGTGGGCCAAATGCAGTAGCTGCGCTTGATGACCTATATGCAAAGCAAGCAGAGCGAGTGCGGGATTTTGAATATCCTGCCACTGGAAGTCAATTCTATCAATTGGTTGATTTGTATCTTGAATCATCCGCAATCGAAAAACGTATGACGGCTTATTTATATGAGTTTAAACTCAAAAGGAGCCCTTCAATTTCACGTGTTCTGTCTTATATGGATACAGCAGTAATGGACACACCTTTAATTAATAATAAAACGGAGACGACAGAGGAAATGTTGTCATCGTTGCAGAAGCTGCTTGAGCTTCAGTTGGATATCGAGTCATATAATACAGCTAACTCGGAAAACCCAATGGAGAGCTTGTCTCTAGATATCAGCAAAATGGATAACCTGACAACCGAAGAGCAGGAGCAATTGGCTAGCCATATGCTTAGTGAAAGACCGGTTAATGGATATGAAAGTTTTGAAGCCATTCAGACCGTTTTTAATCAATTTTTCCCTAACAATGAAAGTGATGCGTTGGCTGCCGTAAATGCTGCAAGAGTTAACAAAAATATAGATGCTATGCGTCTGGCTATGGAGAATCCTGATTTGGGTATTAATTTACCAAATGAGTACGGTTCCTTATCTAAGCAGGTCAAAGACTATGTGGCAGAGTTCTTGTACGATAATATCAAGAAAGATTATGAAAATAAGGAACAAGTTCAATATATGATCGAACTTGCTGTGCAGGCTCAGTTGATCTGGGAGCAAAGAGAACTAGGTGTACTTCAAGGTAAGCTGGATCTTTTTGCACAGAAACTGTCTGAAGGACCCGATTATTTTGATGACCCTGAGACAGATATGCTTCGTCAAGTTGGGCTGCATCATCTGGAACTAAGCAAGGTGAACAAGCCTATATTTGCTTTTAAGTATCTGCATTTGTTGGGAGTGGAACGAGTTTCGAAACAGGCCCAAGTAGAGATTGCTGATCCGCGCTTTGTCCTTGGACTCCTATCCATACCATTCGAACCTATCGAGAATGCCACGACTATAAACCAAATGAATCAATGGCTTGAGACAACCATGAATGAACAGTTTAACGGACACAATTTCTTTGACCAATACAAATTCAATCTTTCAGGTGCCCTTGATTTGTCCAAAAGAGCTGAACTCAGCCCGGAAGGCAAAAAAGAACTGGCCGAATGGGTGCTTAATGAACAAGACAGCTACGATGATGTTGGGAATCTACAATATGTAATCAACCGATTCTTTACGGCCCCCAATGTAACGGGAAATGATATCAACAACACCATAACTGGCTTGGATGACACAATGGAGATCTCTTTTAACGGCAAACTGAACTGGATTGATGTTGCCTCTATTCAGAAATTTGATTTTAGTGGTGACAAAACGGTATGGGTTCGTTACAAAGCCATCAGTGACTTATTGCCAGGACGCGCGGTGAAGATTGTCTTCACGGCAAATGGAGATAGCAATAACGGAAATGGTTCAACACCTAACCCGGGTGGAAGCACAGGTGGAGGATCGTCAGTGACTACACCTGCAACGACTACGCCGACGACCAAGCAGGAACAAATTGTCGTGGACGTGAACGGAGCGAATGGCACCAACCTGACCAAAACACCAATCACACGTACAACCGAGGCCGACGGTACGATCAAGGACCTCGTGAAAATGTCTGAGGCGATTGCCAAGGAATCGGTGGAAAAAGCGAAGCAATTAAACATGAATACTGCACGCATTGTCATCCCTGACGCCAAAGATGCTGTGTCCGAGACGCGCATTGAACTGTCAAAAGCAGCGGTGAAACAGCTGAATGATGGTGGACTTAACCTTGAGATTTCCACAGAGAACGTCATTATCTCGGTTCCAACAAAGTCAATTGCCGGATTTGACCAGGATTTGTACTTCCGTTTAGTTCCTTTGAAAAAGGAATCCGAGCGCAAGGAAGTAGAAGAACGTGCGAAGAAAGAGCAGTTGATCCAACAGATTGCTCCAAATACCAACGTAAAAGTACTGGCTCGTCCAGTTGAAATCGAAACGAATATGCAAAGCCATGAAGTAACACTGACATTGCCGCTGCGCGACAGTCTTCCAACTGACCCTGCTGCTCGCCAGCAAGCTTTGGATAACCTGGCTGTGTACATTGAACACAGTGACGGTACGAAAGAGTTGATTCAAGGCAAACTGGTGAATCTCAGCGATTCCAATGAAGGTATTGAATTTACAGTTAACAAATTCAGCACGTTCACGCTCGTTGTGGTGGATGGACTGAAAGCTTCCCAAGGCTCGCACAACCCGTATATCAACGGCTTTGGTGCTGATTTCCGTCCGGATGCATTCGTAACACGTGCGCAAATGGCAGCGATGCTGGCTCGTAATTTGTCTGATGAAGCGGGAACCGCATTTGCGAACGCTGTAAACTATGACGATGTATCTGCAACCCATTGGGCAGCAAGCGATATTGAAAAGGCGCAATCCGCAGGCATCATGAATGGTATGAACGCCACTCGATTTGCGCCAGAGGGTTCAATTACCCGTGCACAAATGGCGACCATTGCATACCGCTGGATACAGCAACAAAGCGCTGATGAGACAAGCAGCACATCACAAGAAACGGATGGTGCTGGATTCACAGATGTGTCCGCCGACCTTTGGGCTTCTGATGCGATTGCCTACGTTCAATCGGCTGGCCTGATGACCGGATATAACGATGGTACATTTAAACCGGACAACAAACTTACCCGCGCTGAAGCCGTGAAAGTATTAAATGTATTGTTCAAACGGACGCCGGCAACAGGCGTAACTACGCCATCTTTTACAGACGTACCTGCAACACACTGGGCTTATGCAGACATTGAGGCTGCGGCACAGAAATAAGATAACCATATCTATAACAACAAAGGGGAGCCCCAACCATGAAAACATGGCGGGCTCCCCTTTTAATTATTTAAAGCCAGAACAAGTCCTGCATCCATCGTTGCTCACTGAGCTGGATTTTTTAGTTAAACGAACGGAGTGAATGCTATTCATAATAAAGCATATGATTCCTTAGCGAGCTGAACATAAGGCTACAAGTGTAAAAGTGAAATTCCCCCTACAGCCCTCGCAACGCTGCATTAATCACTTTCATGTGGAGCGTCTTTGTAAAAAACACCATCTCGCAGTTGATCTACAAATCCCTGCAACCAATCATAATACTGCTCGGCATGCTGAAGTTTATGCAAATCCCGCAAAGCGTCTTCCCGTTCCTCCGGCGGAGTTGTTCTGGCGAGAATAATCTCCGATAACTGCGGAATGACCTCCCGGAGGCTTTCCTGCATCACATCGATTTCCCGTTGAAGCTTGGCCCCGAAGAAGTTCTGAAACGTACGGAAAAAGTTGGTTTCGGCCAGATACTGATCCTGACGTTCCCGCTTTTCCTCCAATTTATAGATCATCTGAGATTCGGTAAGCGAACGTACAGCATAACTCATATTACTTTTGCTCATGTTCATGGACGTTTTCATCTCTTCCAGCGTCATTGGACGATCCTCAAAATACATAATGCCATACAGTTGACCAAATGAATGATTGACTCCATACAGATCCATGGTATTGGCAATGGCGTCAATGACTTTCTCCCTCAGCTCGGGCCGATAGGACAACGACGAATGGTTCTGGTCCTCGGCAGCTTCTTTTCCCACAATCTCACCTCTAGTATATGGATGGGACTCCCTGTTTCCTTTTCATATTTTACATGACCTCGCGTTATTTTAACATAACCCGGAATTACATTTTTCAAATGTATTATACAATCATTTTTGTACAGAAGAGATTAAAGGGTGTTTGAAGGTTTGATTTTTAGAGAAATTAAATAAAATTTGGACGATTAGGAGTGTGCAAATTGCGTGTGAAATTATGGAGGGAGACAGAAGCGGTTCTCTTCACCCTTCCTGCCCTTATCCCATTACTCATTTTCTGGCTGGGGCCTCTGGGATACATTGTATATCTGAGTTTTACGGATTGGGACTTCATGAGTCCTGACAAATTATTCGTCGGTTTGGATAACTACAGCTATCTGCTAACCAATTCTGAATTTTACCGTTCATTAAAAGTTACGCTGTTGTTCGGTCTTGGAAGTGTAGTGCCTACGATTGTGGGTGGACTGGCGCTGGCCATGCTCATGAACAGCAAGATTAAGTCCTCCGGTCTGTTCCGGACGCTGCTGTTCTCCCCTTGGGTGACTCCGACTGTCGCAGTCTCCATTGCGTGGTCATGGATTTTCGAACCTGAAGTGGGGCTGGCCAACCTGCTGCTTGGCTGGGTCGGTATATCCCCGATCGGCTGGCTGAAAGATCAGAACTGGGCATTGGTAGCTGTTCTCATCGTCACGCTGTGGAAGTCGATTGGCTGGTCCATGGTATTCTACCTGGTTGCATTGCGTAATCTACCATCCGATTTACTTGAAGCGGCATCGATTGATGGAGCAGGCAGTTGGGACAAGTTCCGAAGCATTACACTGCCGTTGATCTCACCCACCACGTTCTTCCTGTCCATCATCCTGACGATCCAGTCGCTTCAGGCTTATGACCAGATCAATGTGATGACGCAAGGGGGACCGGCGGGATCAACAAGGACCTTGCTTTATATGTATTATCAATCTGCATTTGAGTCCTTCAATGTGGGTGAGGCTTCTTCCATCGCCGTCGTTATTATTCTGATCTGCGTTCTGCTGTCAGGAGTATCCTTCCTGCTCGGCCGACGCCTGGTGCATTACTGATGAACATGACTACTTTAACCAAACAAACAAGAAAAGATAATAGTCGTGAGGAAGTGCAGAAACGGAAGGTCTCTCGTACAGGAAAAGGATTTGCTATCGCAATCCGCTATCTGCTTCTTGCTCTGGTTAGTCTGACGATGGCATTTCCGTTCTACTGGATGGTCATTAGCGGTTTCAAGACGAATGACGAGATCTGGCAGTTCCCGCCAACCTTCTGGCCCGAAACGTTCCGCTGGAACAATTACGTGGATGCGTGGCAGTCTGCTCCATTTGCCCGTTACATTCTGAACAGTACAGGGGTAGCGGCAGCGATCTGTCTGATCCAGGTCATTAACTCCAGCATGATGGCCTATGCACTCACCCATATGCGTTTTCGTATAAAAGGGGTACTCACCGGACTGATTCTGGTAGGCTACATGATTCCGAGTACCGCCGTTTATTTGCCCAGTTATTTGGTGCTCAGCGAACTTAAATTACTGGATTCCTACACCGGACTGATTGTGTCCAACTGTGTCAGTGTGTTCTCTATCTTCCTGATCCGTCAGGCGTTCATGCAGGTGTCCCACGAATTGGTGGAAGCCGGCCAGTTGGATGGAGCGTCGCACTTCCGCATTCTGTGGACCATTATGACGCCGCTGGTTCGTTCGTCGTTTGCCGTGATGGTGTTGATTACATTCATTGACCAGTACAACAACTATTTCTGGCCGATGCTCATTACCAAAGACCCGAATCTTCAACTGGTATCCGCAGGTCTGCGCAGCTTTTTCGTGGAGGGTGGAGCCTACGGTCTGGCATGGCCGCAGATCATGGCTGCCAGTGCCTTTACCATCGCACCGCTGCTTATCCTTTTCCTGTTTACCCAGAAAACGATTATGCAGAGTGTGAATATTACTGCCGGCGTTAACAAGAACTGATTTTCACAATATACTTTATATAGGAGGAATCAAAATGAAATTGGGTCAAGCGAGTATGAAATGGCGGAACAAATTAAAGCTCAGGTGGAGAGGGGGCATGTCGCTGGTACTGGCTGCGAGTTTTGCCCTGATCACCGCATGTGGTTCCTCAGCCGATAGCGGCACAGGCACGGGTTCAGATGCAGCTGCTGCGAATGGGGCTGATTCTGCATCAAGTAGTCCGGTCGAGATTGAGTTCTGGTATGGTCTGGGTGGTAACCTGGGAGATAACATGAAGAAGACGATTGACGCCTTCAATGCATCCCAGAGCGAAGTTGTTGTGAAAGGGATTGTACAAGCAGATTACACGGAGACGGAACAAAAACTGCAGGCAGCCATTGCCTCGAAAAAAGTACCCGCCGCTGTACTAAGCTCCAATATCGACTGGGCGCGCAAAGGCTACTATTCATCCCTGGATGAGCTAATCGCTGCTGATCAGAGCTTTAACAAGGAAAATTACGTGCAGACCTTCCTGGAGCAGGGGAAAGTAGACGGCAAGCAATATTTCTTACCGATGTACGGAACAACTCAGATCATGTATTACCGTATGGATGCGCTGAAAGAGAATAATATCGATCCTGCCACTCTGACCACGTGGGAAGCACTTGCTGAAGCGGCAGCGAAGATGAGCAAGCAGGAGAATGGCAAGACAACCTTCTATGGCTGGGAGCCGATGTGGGGTAGCGATAACATGATCGACGCCGTGCTGGGTAAAGGCGGGAAGATTCTGAGTGATGACGGCAAGACCGTAACGATTGATTCACCGGAATGGGTAGAGACGTGGGAGCTGTTCCGCAAGTGGATTAATGAGGACAAGACCATGGGTATTCATTTTGGCGGCCAAGGCTGGGAGTACTGGTACAAAACCATTGATGATGTGATGAAAAATAAAGCAGCTGGATACACCGGTTCCAGCGGTGATCAGGGAGATCTGGATTTCAGCATCGTTGCAGCTATGGAACAACCGGGCTGGGAAGGTGTAGGCCAAGGCAAACCTGTAGCGAGTGCGATCATGGCAGGTATCCCGGCCGAAGCAAGTCCAGAACAGCAACAAGCAGCTTATAAATGGCTGACGTATTTCTCGGAAACAGCGAATACAGCAGCTTGGTCCATGAACACAGGTTACATTGCAGTTCGTCAATCTGCTCAAGAAGATCCTGCTTTCAAAACGTTCAGTGAAGAGAACCCGCAAATCAAGGTTCCACTGCAGCAGGCTTCCCATGCTTCGGCTCCGTTCCAGGACCCGACTGGAGGCAAAATCAATGATGCGCTGAAGGATGCAGCAGATCAGGTACAGATTAATAACATTCCAGCGGCACAAGCGCTGAAAGAAGCCAAAGAAAAGGCTCAAAAAGAATTGGATCGCGTGAAATAACAAGGGAAACAAGCTTAACTTGGAGGAGCGGTGCAGTCATGTGCCGCTTTTCTGACTTAGTAATTCAGCAGACAAGGAGCGTAACCAATGCCCGAATTAACGCTGGGGAGCCTTTCTACCCCAATTGAGGCTATTTTATTTGACAAGGATGGGACATTGCTTGATTTTACAGCTATGTGGGGCTTCTGGACAGATCGTGTGATGGAGAACTTCCGAGAAGAGCTTGCTGCCCGTGGCCTTCAGTTCAATGCAGCAGAGATTCCTCATATATGGGGAACATTCCATGATGAGCAGGGACGAATGAACGGTTATGATGTGCGAGGGCCCCTTGCCATGGGAACGATGGAGGAAGTTTACGCCGTATTAACTTGGCATGGCTATCGTGCAGGATTGAGCTGGGCGGAAGCGAAAATTATTGTGAGGGAATGTTTGCTACAGGCAGAATACGCGATGAATAAGGAACGCCCTGCTCAGCCCCTCCCAGGCGTTCTTGCATTTCTTGAACAGTGTCGCAACAAGGGGGTGAAAATGGGCGTCGTCACAGCGGATGAGACAGAAAATGCCCTAATTCATTTGAAGTGGATGGGTATTGAATCTTTTTTCTCCGTAGTTGTAGGAACGGATCAGGTTGGACGGGGAAAGCCGTTTCCTGACATGTTGTTGCTGGCGTGTGAGCGTCTGGGTGTACCTACTGCAAGAGCTGTCGTGATCGGCGATACGGATGGTGATATGGAGATGGCTCGTGCTGCGGGAGCTGCCTGGAAGATTGCTGTCGGTGAACCTGCTCATATCAAGCTCGCAGATCTTACGGTTCGTTCGTTTGATGAATTGCTGGAAGTCGAGGTAAACCGATGACGAGTCATTCGTATACGGGATGGATACTGCTTGCCCTAGCGATTGGATTGGAGCTCAGTGGTACGATTCTGATGAGGGTCTCGGATGGTTTTACCCGCTTATGGCCTTCCATTCTTATGTTTGCCTGTTATGGAGCGAGCTTTACCCTGTTGAATTTTGCTGTGAAGTATATGCCGCTGGGTGTTGCTTATGCCATCTGGTCGGGCATAGGCATTACATTGATTGGGATCGTGGGACATTACTTTCTGGGAGAACGTCTGAAGGCGATGTCGATCGTCTGGATGGGCTTTATTCTGATTGGCATTATTGGACTGAAATGGAGTGATTCCTGATGGATAATGAAAATAAATACGAACAACCGATAATCAGCTTCCAGGTCATCACAGATACTCATGTGAGAGAGCAGGCTGATCATATCCATAACCGTCATCTGGAGAAAGCGCTGGAAGACATCGCAACGTATAGCCATGGCAGCAGCGGGATTATGCATGTGGGCGATGTTACCGATCGTGGACTGCCGCAAGAATACCAGGAGTTGCAGCGTATATTGGAGGCTCACGGTGATTCACTACCTCAAATACGTTACACCGTAGGCAATCATGATATTGGAGCCATTCTATGGGGAGAACCACCGCTGAACTTGATCACAATGACCCAGCATGAGGTGGGTAAGGTGCTGGGGCATTCAGGGGATATGGGCCAAATAGAGGCTCATGATATTGAAAAACTGCAAGAATCGATCTCGATTGAAGAGTTATGGCAGAAGCGGTTGAACGATTTTACAGCAATCACAGGTATGAACGGATCGTACCACGACCACTGGATCGACGGATATCATTATATCTTCCTGGGTACGGAGCAGCCTCATCCGAAAGATTGTGATATGTCTGTCGAACAGATGCAATGGCTGGAAACCAAACTGTCGGAACAAGCGTTGCCTGAGCAGCCGATTTTTGTCTTCCTCCATCAACCACTAATGGATACAGTCGCCGGTTCCATGAAGGAACAGGGTTGGTATGGCGTGAATCAGGACGCAGCATTAAAGGCTGTTCTAAGTCGTTATCCGCAGGTCATCCTCTTCTCTGGGCACACCCATTGGCAATTAGAGGCTCAACGTACCATGTACGAAGGTGGCGGACAGATGCCAACGATGTTTAATGCTTCCTCTGTAGCTTATCTTTGGACGGATGAGGATGAGCATCTGGAGGGAAGTGAGAGTTTACATGTGGATGTATACCGTGATCGGGTTGTCGTTAAGGGGCGTGATCATGTGACGGGGAGCTGGATTGAAGGCGCGGAATATACAATTCATTATCCGGTAAAAGTAAATGGGGGTAATTGATCCATACATCGGGTAAGTTGATGAAATATGCAGGGCAGCAATAGAAGACTTCGCTCGTTAGTTGTAGCGGAGTCTTTATTATTGCTGTAAAAGTTCCACGTGAAACGTAGTTGTGGCGGTTGAATCTGGACAAACTTGTAAATGGGTCTCGCGGAGATCTATACTCAAATAAGTGGAAACGCGCCTGCCAGTACGTACGAAAGGGCGTTGAAGCAATACAAGATTATTCTTCGTGTACGTTATTTAATAATAAACCTTGAGACAGAATTTCGTCAGCCCAAAGTTACACCCGGATCTGAGCAACACCAGTCGTAAGCTGGAACTATCGATCAGTAGAGAGGATGTATATGCGCATGAGGGAACTTCAAGTGAACACAAGATATGGCACGGTTCAAGGAGAGCTTCTGCATGGAGCAAGTGTATGGAAAGGCATTCCTTATGCTAAACCACCCGTGGGTGAATTACGCTTTCAGGCTCCGGTTCCACCCGAGATTTGGGACGGAGTCAGAGAGGCGAAGCAATACGGCCCTGAAAATATACAGCCAAGAAATCCTCAAACCGAGGCCATATCCGGACAGCCTCCAGTGGAATCGGAAGATAGTCTTTACCTGAATGTCTGGGCACCTGAAAAAGAAAGCCATGATCCACTTCCCGTGATGGTATGGATTCATGGCGGATCATTCGTTTCAGGCGCTGGCAGCCAGCCGATGTACGATGGAACACAACTCGTCCTTCGGGGAGACGTTATCGTCGTGACAATCAACTACCGCCTGGGGCCGCTAGGGTTCCTGCATCTGGCTCCGCTTGGAGAAGGTTTTGCATCCAATGTGGGTTTACTGGATCAGATTGCTGCGCTGCAATGGGTACTGGACAACATTGAGGCTTTTGGCGGTGATTCGCATAACGTCACTGTATTCGGAGAGTCCGCGGGCAGCATGAGTATTGCCGCTTTGATGGCGATGCCAGCAGCCAAAGGATTGTTCCATCGCGCCATTATGCAAAGTGGAGCTTCACAAGTCGTGCCAGCAGATCAGGCTTCAGCCATTCGTGATGGCATGCTGAAGGTACTGGGTGTAACACCAGATGACCTGCATAAACTTAAAACCATTCCAGTGGAGCAAATCATCGCTGCTGGCGAGACGGTCAAACAACAAAGCGGTGCAGGTATGGCCCTGTTGTTCCAGCCCGTACTGGATGGAGTTACACTTCCGAAGTCGCCTCTCCAGGCGGTAGAAGAGGGCGCGGCACAGGACATCCCTGTACTCATCGGAACCACCTTGCATGAAGGCTCATTGTTCATTCAGCCTCAGGTGCCTTACTCTGAAGAGATCAACATGGTGAAAGCTGTTGATTTCATGACACCTGATCTGGAGAATCGGGCTGCCATTGCGGACAGTTATCCCAAAACTGCAAATGGTCAAGCCCAGGTGATGACGGATCTGTTCTTCTGGCGCTCGGCTGTGCAATATGCGGCTGCTCAGCAGAAGCATGCACCTGTATGGATGTATCGATTTGATTGGGTGATGCCGGAGCATCCACTGCTGCAAAAATCAATCCATAGCATCGATATCTTCTTTGCTTTTAATACGTTACCTGTATTGAAGTTTATGAATGCCGAACCGGATGCTGCCGCGGTAAAACTTGCGGGTAAAGTGCAGGATGCATGGATTTCGTTTGCCAAGCAGGGCAAGCCTGAGACAGCGGGAGTAAATTGGCCTGCCTACGAAGATGATCGGGCTACGCTGATTTTCAATCATGAATTGGAGTTGGTCCATGATCCGGAAGCTTCCAAACGTGAGCTGCTGGGGCTATAGTTCGACGACCTCTGAACTTCATCTCAACATAGCTAAAAGGTGTGCCTCGTCATTAGTTGACGAGGCACACCTTTTTTTACGATGGATCAAACTTGCCGACTGTAATGGCAAACGCTACGGTACTATTTTTCACCTGAACCTATGTGCTGTGAGTGGAATGAGTCCAGCATTTACTTTCGGGATGCTCTTGTCTTGGACACATCATCACAGTAAAAAGCTCGCTTGCCTCGGGAGAACAGCACCAGCATGACATGAATGAACAACACCAAGAGAATAAGCATATGCAGACCAAAAATTCCGACAGAGATCCACACCTTATAAGGTTCGAGCATCGCATTTTCGTTCAGAAAGGCATAATCGGTTATGAATTGAGCTACGGTGACCAAGATCCAAGGGGCATAAAGTGCCAGCAACCTTTTGAACAGTGATGCGCTTGAAGGATCGCCAGTTTCCCGGTTAACATATCTGAACCGCATTAGGGCGGACCCTGGAGTCTTACCATCTCGTAATGATGGAATAAAGAAAAATACAAACAGCATGGCGATCACCGTATTTAGCGTACTGACGATCACATTTGTATTACTCCAATTGAAAATGGACATCAGATTGGACAGGAATACAACAACTACACCGTCAATGATAAGCGCGAGCAATTGAGGCACAGGATAGACCTTGTTTTGTTCCAGAATCTGCTCGCTCTTCGCCTGAATACTTACACGAGACGGGAATAAGGCAAGCAAGATGGGAGCTGCGAAAAATCCAAGTACCGTTCCTGATGTATTCAGCAGGAGATCATCCACGTCAAATAACCGATAAGGGCAATCATAATAACCGTAGAAGCCGGTGATCTGGGTAATCTCAAAGAAGAGGGACAAGCCGAATCCGCTTAACAAAGCCTGTTTCCAGTACGATCTCTTTTGCCAAAAATAACGGATATACACGCCAAGTGGCATGAGAAGCATTACGTTGAACAAAACTTGCAGAAAAGCTCTGCCCTGAATCATTCCAATATAGCTGGCGGGTTGAGACCAGATGATTGGTGTTTCTTTCATAATATCTTTTACAAAGGTGAACGGAACAAGGTTGTAATAAACCGTAGCCGCTGCTTGCTGCGCACATGTATTACGAGTGGTCGGGAAAGGAAGAATAACCAGACAATACGCAGCCAGCAAGTAGAAAATAAATGAAAAGCTGACGCCAAACCGCGACCAGCTAAAAAATCCATCTTTCCGATATCCGTAGATTAACCAAGGCACCAGCAGAAACATGGCGATAAGGACAAAAATAAAGAAAGCCGTTTGGACAGGAAAAACATAGGGTGACATAAGCAGAAACTCCTTTTATAGGATGTATATCAGCATTTCGTGTGAGACACGACTTTTGAAAATAGTATTTCGTTGTGATGCTCCACCTTTTTTCTTCTATAGCTTCAGTATAAGGAACCTTCCTTAAATCAGGGGGCGGGGCAATCTTAAATTTAGTTTAAAATCAATTAACCACCGTGGCCTATGTGGAACAATGGACTGCATTCCCGTATACTTGCGAGGAAGCCACAAAATGAATGGAGAGTTTAATACATATGTCTAATTTGCCTAATTGCCCCAAATGTAATTCCGAATACACTTACGAGGACGGGAATTTGTTGGTGTGTCCAGAGTGTGCGCACGAATGGGCGCTAGCGTCAGAAGAAGAGAATCCGGAAGAAAATAAAGTAGTACGCGATTCCAATGGTAATGTCCTGAATGATGGCGATACCGTTACGGTCATTAAGGATTTGAAGGTGAAGGGAAGCTCACTGGTAGTTAAGCAGGGCACCAAAGTCAAAAACATCCGACTGATTGACGGTGACCATGACATCGACTGCAAAATCGACAGCCTGGGCGCAATGAAGCTGAAGTCCGAGTTTGTGAAAAAAATCTAGCAAATTCCCTTAGGCAACACTGGATTGCCATGTTATTGGCCTTGTCTTAAAACATAAAGAACGTTCACTTCTGCAACGCTGTGGAAGTGAAGGTTCTTTTTTGTTGTGTGGAGAAAGAAGCAAGATGAATAAAGTAGTATTATAATGTTATAATTAAGTGATTATAATGATATCGGAGGGAAGTTATGCAGATCAAACCATCAACTACAATACGCAAGGACTATAACGGGTTCTCTAAATATTGTCATGAGCTGGATGAGCCCGTGATACTTACCCGCAATGGAGAAGCTGATTTAGTCGTGATGAGCCATGAAGCGTACCGGAGAATGGAAGCCAGAAACGCGTTGCAATCCAAACTACTCGTCGCTGAGAAACAGGTGGCTGAAGGTGAAGAGTTGCCCAGTCACGAGCAAGTGATGACACGATTACGGAGAAAATTGGATGCTTCCAAAACAGAGTAGCATCCGATATACTCCTGCTGCTGTTGATGATCTGGACGAAATTTTCTCTTATATATCTATGGATAACGTAGAACAGGCAGAAAAGATGCTTGATAAACTGGATGGAAAAATAAGGAATATTGCCGATTTTCCCAATATAGGTTCTGTTTTGTCAGAGGATGATTATAACCTGATCCAGCGAGGATACCGGTTTATCGTCGTTTCTCCCTATCTGGTTTTTTACCGCATTGTTGGAGAGGATATTATCATTTATCGCATCTTGCATGGGCGGAGAGATTACCTCCGGGATTTATTTGAAATGAATTGACAGGAAATATTTAGAAGTACTATACTGGTTAAAATTTAACAGTCAAATGCAATGATCAGGAGTAGTAAGGTTCAAGGTTTGGTCCAGAGAACTGTCGCTATGGTGCAAGGCAGTCCAACCTTTCCCCAACTCACCTGTGAGCAGCAGGATCGAATCGTAGTTACGTAAGTATCGTCAGTGTTCAGCACACGAAAGGGCTGGATACTGAAAATGATGCTATACGCTGACTTCATGTAGTTCCTGACGGTTAACCTCCGTCATCAGGTCCTGAGATGCTATGGCAGGATAGGTTGGAGCATGATGTTTCCAATCCTGTTCATGGATCAAGAAGAGTGGTACCGCGAAGGTCAGACCTGTCGCCTCTTAGTTGAGGCGGCAGGTTTTTTGTTTTTTTATATGGCTTTAATGTTGAGAAAAGGCAGGTGCAGAATCATGGAAAGATCACGTGTGATTGATTATTATTCCAGATTTGACGAGTGGGGAAGGTTGGACCGGGAACCGCTCGAGTTCATCATTAACATGCATTATATCCGAGAGTCACTTCCGACAACCGGACTTGTGCTGGACAATGGCGCAGGACCAGGCAAATATGCAATGGAGCTTGCCAGGCTCGGATACCATGTCACGCTGTCAGACCTGACCCCTGCATCTGTGGATGTGGCTCGGCAGAAGGCAAAGGAATTGGATCTGACTCAGCATTTTGACGGATTTCATGTATTGGATGCGACCCATCTTAACGGAATTGCAGATGAGACGTATGATGCTTCTCTGATGCTGGGACCGTTATATCATTTGCAGACGGAAGAAGAACGAGTGGCTGCGGTACGGGAGCTGCACCGGGTCACAAAGCGTGGGGGAACCGTGTTTGTAGCGATGCAGAGCCGCATGCGAATGGGCATTACCTCTTTGCAATTCCCGCAGCAATGGAAGCCACATGACCACATGGAAGCTATCCGATCTTTTGTGGAAAAGGGGACATTCGATCATCTGGATCAGGGACGGTTTACGGGAGCGTACTATTTCAACATTCAGGATATTAACCCGTTTATGGAGCAGTACGGATTTGAAACGGTAAACCTGATTGGATCGTCCAGTCTGAGAGCTATGCTCACAGAAGAGCAGCAGCAATATTGGAAGGAACGCGGAGAATACGATGAGTTGATCCAGTACATGATTGAGGCGGCCAAAGACCCGTCGATATTGGGAATCTCGTCTCACCTGCTGTACATTGGGAAAAAGAAATAATCATGAAATCATTGGATTTTGAGAAGAATATGTCACGAAATTGCCCTCTGGAAAACAGGGGGCACTTGTATTTTTCCTCAAAATAGTTCAATATTAAGATAAATAACAAAAGGTGATCTACTTACAATAGGTTAGATGAACGACGGATCGCTTCATAACAGGGAGGAATAGACAATGGAAATCGGAATCAGTACATTTGTGGAGACGAACCCAGATGTAAACACAGGAGAACTTATAAGTCATGCGCAGCGTATTCGCGACGTCGTTGAAGAGATTGTTTTGGCAGATCAGGTGGGGCTGGATGTATACGGCGTGGGAGAACATCACCGTGCCGACTATGCCGCTTCATCACCAGCTATAATTCTGGCCGCCGCAGCTTCACAGACCAAACGCATTCGCCTAACTAGCGCTGTAACGGTGCTATCATCGGCTGACCCGGTACGGGTATTTCAGGATTTTGCAACGCTGGACGGCATTTCGAATGGGCGTGCGGAGATTATGGCAGGGCGGGGATCATTCATCGAATCATTCCCATTGTTCGGTTATGATCTGAATGACTATGATGAGTTGTTTGACGAGAAACTGGAGCTGCTCTTAAAGCTGCGTGATTCGGAAAAAGTAACTTGGGAAGGCAAACACCGCCCTTCCTTTAACAATCTGGGCATCTACCCACGTCCGGTACAAGAGAAGCTGCCTGTATGGATCGGTAGTGGCGGTAACCAGGAATCGGTTGTCCGCGCAGGTTTACTTGGATTACCGCTTGTACTCGCCATTATTGGTGGTCGCCCCGTTCAATTCGCACCACTGGTGGAGTTGTACAAAAAAGCAGCCGCACATGCAGGTCACGACGCTTCAAAACTGACTGTGGCTTCCCACTCCCATGGGTTCATTGCGGATACAACAGATGAAGCGGTAGAGAAATTCTTCCCGCCCGCACAAGCAGTCATGAACATACTGGGCCGTGAACGCGGCTGGGGACACTACAGCCGTGCAACCTTTGACGCGGCACGCAGTCTGGAAGGCGCATTGTATGTGGGTGATGTGGATACCGTGGCTCAAAAGATTATCTATCTGCGCAAAGAAGTTGGTATCACACGCTTCATGTTACACACTCCCCTCGGCACGATGCCGCATAAAGAAGTGATGAGAGCTATTGAACTGCTCGGGAAAGAGGTGGCTCCCAAAGTTCGTGCTGAAATCTCGCGTTGGGAAGCTGAGAACGAAACCGCGCGTTAATTGGTAATGGTAATCCCTTATATATAATTATAAAAAGGAGCAGGTCCTTCATCCGAGCGATGAAGTGCCTGCTCCTTTTTTCGTTTCTTTATCAATTTATGGCTTATCAATTCGCGGATACCCCAACAAGGGAAAGAATGACCATGGACAACGTATGATCATATAGCCGTTTGGCGGCTTCCTCACTCTCAATATGGCCTCCCAGGTACAGGTGGATGACACCATGCAGAGGGGCCCAGATCATACGGACTGCAAGCAGGAGATCATTCTCCTTAAGCATTCCCTGCTCAATTGAGGCCGCAACCAGGGACGTAATTTGTTTGAGGGCAGTTGCTGTTCCTTGCAGACTCTCTGCATCTGGTTTGAATTCTGCAAATGAACCGCCAAACATCAGCTGATAGAAGCTGGATTGTGTAATCCCGAAATCCCAGTAGGCATAAGCAAGGTCACGAAAATATGTCTCGAATGATGCTTGCTGAGGCACGGATTCAAACGATTGGGACAGGAGGGTGCACCCCTCCATGTATAGATATTTAGCTAACCCTTCTTTCTTGCCGAAGAGGTTATATATGATTTTGGTGGAGCACTCCATTCGTTCTGCCACACGCCGAACCGTGACGGCTTCGGGACCGTGCTCTTGCAGCAAGGATGCGGCGGCATGCACAATATTTTGGCGCAGGTTTTCGGAGTGCTGGAGTCTGGCTTCCTGAAAGGTAGTGACCGTGTGAGCGGATTCTTTGGAACCCGAATTGTGATCTTTCATCTATCTCATCCTCATACATCCATATTGTTGTTTAACGGAAACCGTGTTTCTTATCGTCATTCTACTGTTTTACGCTGGAAATCGTCAAATGATCAAAAAAAGTTGACAGTAAGAAGACAAGAGAGTACGATGATTTCATTAGGAAACAGTGTTTCCAATAAAAAACGAGTGTTCGAAAAGGGTGGATGAGATATGAAGCAGGTTCAGAATCAATGGGTACTCATTACGGGGGCTTCTTCAGGAATTGGACAGACTTTTGCATTGGAAATGGCGTCAAAAGGCAAACATCTGGTCTTGGTGGCCCGAACGGAGTCCAAATTGCGTCAATTGGCAGAACGGATTGAGCGAACCTATCAAGTGAAGACGGAAGTGATTGTAGCGGATCTATCCCAAGCGGATGCATCACAACACGTTTATGAGGAATGTATGAATCGGGGCATACAGGTTAATGTATTAATCAACAATGCGGGATTTGCCACGCATGGAATGTTTGAGCAGGTGGATGGTGCACGGCAGCAGGAAGAGATTATGCTGAATGTACTCGCAGTCATGAACATGACCCATCTTTTCCTGCCAGGCATGCTGCAAAAACGGAACGGTGCCGTCATCAATGTCTCTTCAACGGCTGCTTTTCAACCTGATCCATACATGGCTGTATATGGGGCTACGAAATCTTTCGTCCTTTCTTTTACAGAGGCATTGTATGAAGAGAACCGGAAGCGAGGCGTTCAGTTTTTGGCTCTATGCCCTGGCTCAACTGATACCTCATTCTTTGACGTAGTAGGAGCCGAAGAGGCCTCGGTAGGCAAACGGGATACGCCCGAGCATGTTGTGGAAGTAGCGATGAAGGCGTTGGAGTCAGGCAAGCCGTATGCTGTTCCAGGTGCCTCCAATTATTGGACGGCCCAGTTCGCCCGCCTTATGCCGCGCAGACAAATGCTGCGCATCGTAGGGGGCATGCTTCGGCCCCGTTCGAAGAGTGGTAAACCGCAAAAAGCACAGGCTTAACCGTAAAAAACCCAAATACGCTGCTAGCGGGAATACCCACTGGCAGCGTCTATATCTGAACAATCTTCAGTACTCCATAGGTCACGCTGCATCCAGCATTTGAGGCTGTAATCAAACTTTTTCATGGATTCCTCTCCTTCTTGGAGAATATTGTCCCTTTCCACCTCTTTACCCCGATTCTTGTACAACATGCACGGTTAATGGGAAAGAAGAGAAGTACATACATAGGAGGGATAAGGGTATGGGTATGTCTGGCAGATATGTTGTTGTCACCAAGGAATTGATTGAATCCATCAAGTCAGGCGAAGTCAGTGTGCATGATTGTGCTGTCGATCTGGATATCGATAAAATGTGGCAGATGCTTCAGTTTACGTTGACCGGTGAAATGGTATATGGGGAGCCGCCTCTGGGATATGTGGTCCCTATGGCAGGTGAACAATATTTGGGGAACTATGCAGACATGGATCTGTTCCTCCTGACCAACGAACAGGTGCTTGAAGCGTATATGGCGTTAGAGCAGCTGACACCTGAGGAGTTGAAGAGACGGTTTAGCCTGGAGCAAATGGTGGCTGAGGGCGTGTATCCTGTCATGGATGATTGGGACGCAGACGAGACATTCCAGGAAATCGTTCAGACACTGGACGATATTCAGGCTTTATATCAGGCAACCGCTGCAAGCGGGAACAGCATTGTTTTTTATATTTTCTAAGCCCTTACCTCCGCATGTTTAATTTGTCTTTATTCCGGTTATTGATAAAAACAAAGGAACAGACCTTGCCTTAAATTCCGGTAGAATAGAGGGAATGCGATATGACACAAGACCAGAATGAAGAGAACAAAGCCATTCAAGACGACGAGCCGGATCAATTTGAAACCCCTACAAGTGCACATGGTGAAGAATCGGATGAGGACAGCGGCAACGAGGCAGAAGGTAAAGAACAAGAGTAAACCCAGCTGATTATGATTGGACTAGGCATAGTGTTATCGAAGCCAACTAAAGCAAATGCTGAAATATACGTCATACCCGAGGTCGGACAGTAGTCTGGCCTTTTTTTGGTATTTATTTATGGAGCCGGTTTACAACAATTACCTATAACCCTCATAATAGGAGTGAACCACATTTTTCCTAAGGAGGAGATCGTATCAAAAATCACAAGTTAGTGAAGTGGATTGCCGTACCACTCGTTTTGATGATGGTTGCGCTTACGGGATGTCAGGCCGTAGGTGGCGTAGATATTGGCAAAGCCGTTGTCAACAGTACAACCGTCAAGTCCGGTGAATCCAAACAGTCGATGCATATAAAAATTGAACCTACAGCAAACCTCGTCGATGAGGATGCGCTTCAAATGATTGAACTCATTAATTCCGTTTCATTGGATATTGAAGATGCCAAAGTGAAGGACTCCAGTACGGTGTCTGTCAAAGGTACACTAAGTATGCAAGGAAAGAAATTGCCTTTCCATCTGTCGATGGATAAATCGGAAATGGTCATTGATGTAGACGGAGCGCAAAAGCCTCTATACATATCTTTGCAGGATGACACACTTCCTATGCTAGATACGAAGGCGTTGGAGAAGCAGATCGAGGAGCTTTCCCCGAAATTGCTGACCTTTGCGCTGAAGCATTTGTCCAACCCAAAAAATATTTCCGTAACTCCGGTACAGGAATCGGTTAACGGTGAATCGCTGAGCCTCTCCAAGCTGCATGTGGAGATCAGTGGAGAAGAGCTTCTTGCTATGGTTAAACCGTTTCTGACAAGTGTTGCTCAGGATGAGCAAGGACTCAAGGATCTGATTGGGGATCTGTATGATGTGTTCTACCCTATCCTCGTTACAATCAACACGGTTGATAATGGCGACGGCAGTGCCCTGCCTTCTACTATTAGCGAATCACGGGATGCTGAGGTTGCTTCATTGTACGAAATGATTAAGGGCGGTCTTGACGAGATTCTTGCCAATTACGACAAAGAACTAGCCAGCTTGTTGACCGATACGCCTGAATTGAAGACGGTATTCGGAACAGAGACCAATCTCAAATTGGACTTTTATCTGGACAGCGCACTGAATATCCGTAAACAAAATTATGATTTCAAAGTAGCGTTGCCTGCTTCTGAAGATCTGCCGATCAAATCGGTATCCGTATACGGTGACAGTGAACTGTGGAATATTGGTGGACCAGTAACTGTGGATGCCGTGGATAAAACGGGTGGTGCAATTGATCTGATGCAGGGAGATATCACGCCAGGTCAGATGTTGCGCAATTTTGATTCCAATTCACTTGTGTATCAACTGTTGAAAGATGAAGCGGGAATCACCCGCAAAAATGTTATGCTGTATCCGGACGACGAATCCTTTGGCGCAATCACTGTTAAAAATACAACATTTGTTCCTCTGCGCTATCTATCCGAGGAATTGGATGCTGAAGTGAAATGGACCAAAGGGTCGGATAAAATCGTCGTTATTGACGATATCACCGGCGATGAGATTGTCCTGACTGTAGGTTCCAAGAAGGCAACCGTTGCAGGCAAGGAAGTAACGTTGGTTGAACCCGCCTATGTGGGCAAAAACGGCAAAACTTACGTCCCGCTGCGCTTTATGGCAGAGTCTCTTGGGGCATCTGTAGATAAGGAAAAAGAAACAGGCTGGATTTTCATTGATCGGCCATAAGTAAGTCGTATATTATAAAAAATGCCCGTTTCCAGCTGAGCACGTTGGAAATGGGCATTTTATATTTTGTGCAAACAGTCAGTTATGCTGCAAAGCCTACGGCTTTTTGCTAAATCCGGTACTTCCCGCGGTAAAGCCCATCTGTTGGTAGAATTCATGCGCAGCTTCACGATCCGGGCGATTGCCGCTGTTCAGGGACAAGGAATCTACGCCATGAGTGGCTGCCCATTGCTCTGCTTCCAGAATAAGCTGACGACCGATGCCGGAGCTCCTGAACTGATCATGCACGATAAGAGCCATAATACGGCAGTGTCTTCCGTTTTTTTCATATAGGTAAGATGTCTGTAGGCCAATCAATCCAACAACACGGCCACGGACTTCGGCAACCAACGTTGCAAAGTTTGAATCCGCAGCGATGTGCGAATAACGTTCCTTCATCTCAGCATACGTGGTTGGGTAACCGAGTTGATCCATAAGAATGACCATATCCTGCAGATCTTCAGGGGAACTGTTACGAATCGTTACATTCAGACTCATGATCGCGTTGCCTCCTTTTGGCGTTCTTTTAACGAGAGAGCAATAATGGAATCCAGCAAACTGGCAAAGGAAATACCAGCAGCGGCAGCACTTTTGGGCAGCAGGCTGTTTCGGGTAAGACCCGGCAGCGTGTTCACCTCAAGCACATATGGCATGCCATCCCGAATCATCATGTCCACACGGGCATAGACGCTGCATTTTAACACCCGGTAACAGGTTAGTGCTGCAGCTTCTACACGTTTGTGCAAATCCGCAGGCAAATGGACGACCTGCTCATCAGCGCCGCCGTCATTATATTTGGAGGTGTAATCGAAAAAATCAGCATTTGAACGAATCGAGATAACAGGAAGCATCTGACCATCCAGAACGGCGCAGGTAATCTCCTCACCCTCAATATATTGCTCGATCATGACGACTTCGTCCCAGACGAGTGCCGCTTCTACAGCCGCATGAAGAGCCGAGGGTTCCTGCACCACTTGTGTACCGATGCTGGAACCGCCTGAATTGGGCTTTACCACAACGGGATACGTTAACTGCTGCACAGCGGTTGATGACAATTCATCCAGACTGCTTACCTGAAGCCACTCGCCAGTAGGTACACCCGCATGCTGGATGAGGCGTTTGGACATATCTTTGTCCATGCATACGCTGCTCGCGAGTACACCACAGCCTGTATAAGGAACACCAAGCGATTCCAAAGTGCCCTGAATCGTACCATCCTCGCCGTATTTGCCGTGCAGAGCGAGCAGTGCCACATCCAATCCTGCGGCTTTCTCGATGAGATCACGTTTGCTGTTGATCTCCACCGGAATAACCTCATATTTCTGTCCATCCAGATGGTTCATCATCTCCTGTCCGGTGAGCAGGGAAACATCCCGCTCCGAAGATGTGCCACCCATAATAACGCCAACTTTCATGTGAATCCTCCTCATTTCATTTGAGCAACGGTCTCGCCAATGATGCGAATACCTTTGCGAATGTTCTCATCGCTGACTCGGGAGAAGCCCAAACGCAGCGTGTTTTGTCCCTGACCCGATTCAAGATAAAAGGTATCCCCGGGCATGAAGGTAACACCTTTTGCCTTGCAAGCCGCCAGCAGCTCCCTCGTGCGGTATTCTGGTGGAAATTGTACGAACAGGTGAAGTCCACCTTCACCGGAAACCCTGCACATCGGCAGATACTGTCGCAAGCAGCGAACGACCAACTCATATTTACGCTTATATTCCGTACGGGCCCGCTTCAAATATTTCTCGAAATTGCCGTTGCTCAGATACTGATAAAGCAGTGACTGATCCAGCGTCGAGGTATGAATGCTGCGCGCCCGTTTCATGCTTTCCAGATAATCAATTAGTGCCCCATCCGCAATGACCCAGCCTACGCGCAGTCCCGGAAACAATATCTTGGAGAAGCTGCCCAGATACACGAGTCCATTCCCTTTGCCCACACTTGCAATCAGGGGAGAGACGTGGGAACCGGAATAACGCAATTCCTCGTTAAAGCCGTCTTCAATAATCGGCACATGGTACTGGTCCATCAACCGAATGATCTCTGTCCGTTTGGCAGGTGATGTGACGATCCCGGTTGGATTGTGATAGGAGGGCACGAGATAGGCCAGATCATACGGGTTTGCTGAGAGTTCCCGTTCCAGCTGCCGCAGATTCAGACCATCTGATTCCATATCCACACCCGTGAGATGAAATTGATGAAGCCTCAGATTTTTAACAGCGGTATGATGTGTCGGGTTTTCACACAGGGCCCTGCCGCTTTTTTTGCGAAGTGCGCCCAGTACCAGATCAAAACCTTCCGTAAATCCGTTAGTAATCAGAATATCCTTGCCGGTTAGGTCGACACCTTTATTTTCCATATAGCGCAGCAGATACTTCATAAGAGGCCTGTAGCCTTGCGCATATCCGTAGTTCAGCAGCACTTCACCTTCAAGCGACATCCGGTCGAGGAAGGCTCTTTTCACATTGTGCATGTCGAACAGCTTCTCATCCGGCGCGATGCTGGTAAATGAAATCTCACCGCGCTCTGAGCCAGAGCCATGCTTCATCAGATCATACTGTTCTGCCTGGATTGCATAATCGCTGACACGTTCGTTCCAGTCCAGCTGCCACCCGGATGTTGCCTCAGGTGCATCAATGGTGGAACTTACGTAATTGCCTTTGCCTTTGACTGCGTAAATCAGGCCTTCCTCCTCAAGTTCAGCATAGGCCAGCAGAATCGTGCTGCGGCTTACTTTCATGAGTGTACTGAGTTCGCGGGTGGAAGGAAGCTTTTGTTTGGCTTGCAGGCCGCCTTTGAGCATCAATCGCTTCATATAATCTTTGACTTGTATATATACAGGGCGGTCCTCCGTCAGTTGCAGATCGGAATACATCCCATCACTCCCTCTTTTGCTATCTTGCCATATTATAAACCCCACAGAAAGAACCACGATACCTCTGTTTCCATGCGGAGGTGGTTGGTTGTTTGCGCAAACGTAAAAAAGCCCTGGCATCATGCCGGGCTGGGGTGAAACGTGATCCATCTTTTATAGTGCTGCTGCTATAACTTTCTAGGTTGGCGTTACATGACTAGTCTCTCTAGGATCGATAGCTATCTGTCCTTCTACGTGTGTCTATTTACTCTCGTACGGCTATAATTGCAGGCTTTCTAGGTGAATCCAATTCTATACTATCTTCGTAAATCTAGGATCTTTCTACGTTTGCTTGCTGCAAGGGTCGAATAGATGATGAATCTTAAAGCTATAAATCTAGGTTCTTGCTAACTGTACTCTTGTCGTGCGCACGTAACAGAATTCAGTATGAAAAAGATGATCAATCATAGGGTACAATAGACGGAAGTAGATATAAAGACATATGTCTTAGTGCCCAAATTCTTCCTCATACCCCTATAGTACCACTTTGAATCAGGGAAGTTAACCTTTTTTTTGAAATATTTGTCGTAATAGTTGAAAAAAGCTTGAATCTTGCTTCTTATTAATGAAATGGTTTCCCTTTATAATATATGATAGGATGTAAACCTATAGATAATGAGGAAGTGAACCTATTGATTAATATTACTGTGCCAACACCAGATGTCACCATCACGAAGCAGGCTGATCCACAGCTTAGCCACATTTACGGATTCACCGATTTCCACCTGATTACGCGGGAACAGGGCGGTATCTTTATGTTTTACAATGCCGCTGGCGAGTTGTTATTTGTCGGGAAAGCACGGAAATTAAGACCACGCATCAAGAAACATTTTGAAGATACGGTATCACCAATGAAGTCACACCGCGAGGAAGTAACCACCATTGAAGTGTGTGTTATTGAAGATCCGGTGGATCGCGAAATTTACGAGACCTATATCATCAACACGATGCGTGCGAAATACAATGTAGATAAAGTGTTGTACAAATAAGTATCTCGAATATGCCCCAAGAGCGTTAAGAATTGGAATCAAGTGATGGAATGTGCTGAATAAAGCGTAAAGTATTCTTCGCAAAGTTTTGGGACATATAGCCTATGCCTTGCGTCAACAGACAAGGATGTGATCTGCGGATTGCATCCCACGTCTGCTTGGAAGCATTAGAATTTTTATTTTTCAATATGCAATTCAATATGTAGTTCGTAGAAATGGCAATGTAGAACCTAGAGATGGTAGTACAGGATTAACCAAATACATAGAAGAGGTGATTGTTTTGATCGGACGTAGCGGTAACCCTACACTCAAAGATAGTACGTTTGAAGACTCCAGAGGATATGGAGATGATCGGTATCAAACCAGAATGACGATCAACGGTACGGTAAATAAGGCGTTTATTACGTTGGTAATCCTGCTGGGCAGTGCATTTGCATCTTGGATGATGTTTTTCAATGGGCAGGAAGTGCTTCCTCTTGCATATGGAGGGGCGATTGTCGGATTTATCCTCGCATTGATTATTTCATTCAAACCTGTTGCAGCGCCTTACCTTGTGCCGATCTATGCCGTAGCGGAAGGGATGTTCCTTGGTGCGCTCTCGGCTACGTATGAATACTTGTACAACGGCATTACGTTGCAAGCTGCTTTGCTGACCATGGCCGTCTTTATTGCTCTGCTGATGGCATACAAGACAAGATTGATCAAAGCTACGGAGAATTTCAAGCTGGGGGTTGTGGCAGCAACCGGAGGCATCATGATTATGTATCTCCTCAGTTTTGTTCTTGGTTTGTTCGGGATTACCGTTCCCTATCTGCATGACAACAGCCTGATCGGAATCGGCATTTCTGTCGTTATCGTCATTGTGGCCGCACTGAATCTGGTACTTGATTTTGATTTTATTGAAAGTGGTGCCGACAACGGTGCTCCGAAATATATGGAGTGGTACGGTGCATTTGGATTGATGGTTACGCTGGTATGGCTGTATCTTGAAATTATTCGTCTACTCGGCAAGCTGCGGAGCCGGGATTAATTCAATTCAAAACTTTTCAAACTTAATCATGCAAATTTCTCATCAAAAGCTAACTCGTGCCCAAAACACGCAGTTAGCTTTTTTGCCGTTTACGGGATAGTCCTAACATCGAACTGTGTACATTTTTCCATATATTGATTGACTGGATGGAAAAGAATGTGATATTTTAATTGATAATGATTATCATTTTCGTTAATTTAAAATAGTACCGGCTTTATGGCCCTGTACATTTCATATCAAACCGATCAAGCAGATCGAAAGGAGTGGCCTTATGTTACTGGAAAATGATTCGCAGACCTCTGCGCACTTGCCCGTTACCGGCCGCAGTCCCAAGACGGATCTTGCCAAGGTAAAAGTATATATGGACGAGCACTATGACGAACCATTGTCTATTGCAGATCTCGCCCACAAAGCCAATATCAGTGCGAAATATTTCGTGGACCTGTTCAAGAAGACCTACGGGCAGAGTGCAATGGAATATCTGACCGATCTCCGTATCAATCGTGCGAAACGATATCTGAAAGAAACAGGGTACAAACTTCGTGAAATCGCGCTGAGAGTAGGCTATAGCGATGAGTATTATTTTAGCCGCAAATTTAAAAAGGAAGTGGGCGTATCTCCTTCGGATTATGCCAAAAATACGAGAAAACGCATCGCCACCTGCTCCTCCAGCATCATTGGACAGCTGCTGGCGCTTAATGTCATGCCTATCGCTGCGCCGATTGATCCCAAATGGACCGCTTATTATTATAACGCGCACCGAACAGAGATTCAGTCTCATCTGAGACTGACAGACCCGTATACCAGCTTGAGATTTGAAGCCAACGTGGAGCGTTTGGTTCATATCCGGCCGGACGCTATTGTCGGTACGGATCAGATTAGTGATCAGGATCAGGCCAAGCTAGCTGAGATTGCACCTTGTTGTTTTGTACCGAAGTATCACTTGGATTGGCGTGCGCAGTTACGCATGATTGCTGCTTTTCTGGAACGGGAAGAACAGGCAGAGCAGTGGATTAGCGTATACAATCAGCGAGTCGAGAAGGCACGGGACTCAGTAAAGCAGAAAGTTGGCCGAGAGAAGGTCATCGTTGTCCGAGTGTATGGGCAGCACCTTTATCTGTATCGAAATCCGGGTATTGAAGAGGTGTTGTACAATAATGGTTTACAACTGGAAACGTTTCCCGATGTTCAGGCCAATACACGGTTAACACTGGAACAACTGGCTGGGCTAAATCCAGATCGGATTCTTGTTATGGTGTGTCCTGAGGCCGCATCGCGTGCCTACTGGCTTAGTCTGCAACACTCGCCAGTATGGCGTCAGCTTAAGGCAGTAAGGCAATACCAGATTCATCTGATTACAGGTGATCCCTGGTTTGACTACTCCGCAGTAGGTGTGATGCGCATGCTGGATGAAGCGCTACTGATTTTCACGGGATATTGTCCAAATGTATATCTGGATAACGTCCATGGTGATTCCCGGGCTACATGACATATAATCCATCTATCTAAATGAGAATGTTTATCAAGGGGGAAATGTCATGTTTCAACAGAAAAAAGGTAACGGACACCGTTCCGTTCGTCCATTTCGTAGTACCGGTTTTTCGGCCTTGCTCGTACTGGTATTGATTACGGGTCTGCTGTCTGCCTGTGGTTCAAAATCAGAAGTTGAGGGAGAAGCACAGAAAGAGCAGCCAACAACGGAGGCTTCGACCACGGCCTCATCGGGGACTGCTGTAACCGAAGGGAATACGGAAGAAACCAAAGGAGAACGAACTGTCAAAGATGATCTGGGACATGATGTTATCGTTCCTGAGCATACAGAGCGTGTTTTTGCACCTTATCTGGAAGACTCTCTGCTGACGCTGGGTGTCAAACCGGTAGCTCAATGGGCCAGCGGTACGCAAGGACATGTTTACCTTCAGGATCAGTTGAGCGGGGTGCCAACACTGGATTTCTCCAGTGGATTGCCTTCTCCTGAAGCACTGATGGCGTACAATCCGGATTTTATTATTCTACACACGGCCCAATATGCCGAGAACGGTGTATATGAGAGTTATTCGAAAATTGCACCAACCTACGTATTTACGAATGCTTCGGGTGATGTCGAGAAGTCTTTGCAGGTGATTGGTGATCTGTTGGGTAAAACGACTGAGGCCGAAAAAGCCATTGAAACATATCATGCGAAGGTAGACGATGCTAAGGCCAAGCTCGCCAAAGTTACCGAGGGCAAGAAAGCAGCGATCATTCGTTTTGCACCTCGTGGGATCAGCATGATGGGTGGTAACTACTTTAGTGGTTATGTGGTATATCAGCAATTGGGACTTGGCAAGCCTGCACTGGTGCAAACAGAGAACAGCGCAACGGTATCGACCGAGGTGTTGCCTGAGATTGATGCCGACTTTATCTTCACGGTGGAACAGGGTCCGGGGAGCATGAAGGAAATGACGGATACCAAAGTATGGAATAGCATGCCAGCCGTTAAAGCTGGACATGTATACGCAGTGGAGCCAGCTCCGTGGCTGGGCGGCGGATTGATAGCTTACGGTCATGTCATTGACGACACGCTGAAGGCGTTAACGCAATAATGGAGTCAATCCATTGATGTATTGATCACAATATGAGAAATGTAGCTCCCCGCGGAGTGCCAGAAACCGGACAAATTCCAGCGTTTCAGGTATTCCGTGAGGGAGTTTTTTTATTTTAGGGGTAACCAAGTCAGTTACAGAAATGTGGAAATATGGAGATAATCAAAATCATTTCTGGATATCGTCCATGGGACAGCCGGATGGACTCTCTTATAATTGGTAATGAGAATCAATCTCATATAAAACATGTGTAGTTCAGTATTCAACTTATATACGCAGAACAACGAGGAGGAACCATCCGTAATGACGTTTCAGCCCAATCAACCCGCATCTGGCACCCTTGAACATATCGCACGCAGCACCGTACAGATTCCACGTGCCGAACAATGGACGATGAAATCACGCAACGGCAATCATGCCTATCAGATCATGGTATTCCAACCAGCAGAAGCGCCGCCACCTTCGGGATATCCGGTGATCTATCTGCTGGATGCCAACTCGGTGTTTGGCACGATGGTGGAAGCAGTTCGTGTACAGGGCCGCAGACCGGAGAAGACCGGAGCTCTACCGGCCATTGTTGTTGGCATCGGGTATCCAACGGCGAGCCCTTTTTCGCCGCACCGTTACTATGACTTTACCCCGCAGGCCACAACGGAATATACCCAAAATTCGGATGGAACACCTTTACCGAAGCAGGGTGGAGCCGATGAATTCTTGCAGTTTATTGAAGAAGAGCTGAAACCGGATATGGAACAGCAGTTCCGGATTGACCGGAGCAGACAGGCTATTTTTGGCCATTCCCTTGGTGGATTGTTCGTGTTGCATACGTTGTTCAAGAAACCGGAAGCTTTTCGCTATTACATTGCGGGCAGCCCTTCGCTTCACTGGAATCAGAACGTCATGCTGGCGGAGGAACAGGAATTTGTCGTACGGCTGGAGCAGCATCCTGTGAACGTCAAGGTGTGGATTGGCATGGGTGAACAGGAAAAGACACATCCTGCGCGCAACAATGATAAGGCTTCGAGTCTTACAGAACGGTTATCTGCGCTGAATCAGCCGGGTCTGGACATTAAATATACCGAGTTTGAAGAAGAAAACCATGTATCCGTATTACCGTTTCTGATTAGTCGTACGATGCGTTTTGCCTGCAGCCCGGAGTCGTAGGAGGAAAGAGACGACAGTATTTCATAATTAGAGGTATCGGTATGGGAGATTGGGCGAAAGACAATTGGACAGAAATGTTACGGATTTACGGATGATCCAATCGGAGTCAGCAGGCTAACATATCTCTCCAACAGGAGAGGGAGCAGTAATGCAAGGGAGGAACAGGAGTGAGTTACACAGGGATTGATGGAAAAGTAGCCGTAGTCACTGGTGCTGCGCAAGGCATCGGTGCAGCCGTGGCGAGATTGCTTGCCGAGCAGGGCGCTATTGTTGCAGCTGTCGACATACGAGAGGATCAGTTGAATCAACTGGTCACAGATCTGCATAGTCAGGGTTATCAGGCAACAGCCTGTCCTGTGGACATATCTAATCGTCAATCCGTCGAAGATGCAATCCAGCGTATTGAGAATACATTAGGTCCGATTGGCATTCTGGTGAATGCAGCGGGAGTACTATACACGGGGGCTGTGAGTGAGCTCCGTGATGAAGAATGGACAAGTACTTTTGACGTGAATACACATGGTGTATTTTACATGTCACGTGCTGTGGTGCAATACATGGCCGAACGTCAATCAGGGGCGATTGTTACTGTCGGTTCGAATGCTTCTGGGGTACCCCGGATGCACATGTCTGCCTACGTAGCCTCCAAAGCGGCTTCAACCATGTTCACCAAATGTTTGGCGCTTGAATACGCCTCAGACCATATCCGCTGTAACATTGTATCTCCAGGTTCGACGGATACCGATATGCAGCGTGCATTGTGGGCGGATGAGCAGGGAGCACAGGCAGTTATCGCGGGTTCCCCGCAAGCATACCGATTGGGCATACCACTGAACAGGCTGGCGTTGCCATCGGATATAGCGGATAGTGTACTTTTTTTGGTATCGGATCAGGCTAGACATATTACGATGCATAACTTGTGTGTGGACGGAGGCGCCACGCTAGGTGCCTGAATCAAGATAAGGAGATGATAATCATGTCAAAAGCGGGTACGGTTGCTGCAACTTCCGCCTTACACCTTCTGGAACAATATCGGGAAGGGAAGTCCTTTTTCTGGTCTTCACCGCAACATACCCTGTTAGCTCAAGGGGAACAGATTCGATGGTCTGCCATGGAGGCATTGGAAGGGAATACACCTGATTCCATGGGCGCGGTTAATGTTAGTGAACAAAAGCGGAATGAAGAAACGCAGCTTTTCATTAACCGGATGGAGCAGTTGATGGAAAAGGCGAGAAGCTCGGGCCAAACGAAACCGATTGTGGTAGGTGCCATTCCGTTCGATCCGATACATTCTTCTGCGGAGCTATTCGTGCCAGAGAAGATCCAATGGGCTGAACCTTTATCCCCGGACTCTCGAGCATCGGTGGAAAAACGCCCAGCCGCGGTGGGGTGTGAGGTGCGTGAAGAACCTGCCGGAGCCATATTTCAGCAAAGCGTAAACAACGTTTTGATGGATCTGAATCAAGGCGATCTCCACAAAGTTGTGTTATCCCGTACACTGCATGTGACTTCACAGACGATTGTGGACACGCATCAGTTACTCCGTAATTTGTTCAGGGATAACACACACGGATATACATTTGCTGTTCCGATGACGAAACTCTCTTTAGCAAAAGGTGATATAACAACGTATAAACGCGCTGATGTGGAGGCGGAAAAAGAAAACCAACGGACTTATATCGGAGCGAGTCCCGAATTACTGGTTACCCGGAAAGGGTCCAAAGTAAGAGCCAATCCACTCGCCGGGTCTGCTGCCCGGAGTGATGATCCGGCTGAGGACCGTCGCCGTGCAGAAGCACTGCTGGCTTCAGCCAAAGATCGCCATGAACATGCGGTAGTCATTGAAGCTGTGGCGGAAGCACTGCGTCCGCTGTGCAAGCAGTTATCAGTCCCGGCAGAACCTTCCTTGATCCAGACACGGACCATGTGGCACTTATCTACGGAAATTCACGGGGAGCTTGCTGATGTGAACACATCATCACTGGAACTTGCGTTTGCTCTTCATCCTACACCAGCAATCTGTGGAACGCCTGTACAGGCCGCTCGGGAAGCCATCCGAGAACAGGAGCCGTTTGAACGGGGATTATTCACCGGCATGGTGGGCTGGTGTGACAGTGACGGTGATGGCGAGTGGGCCGTAACGATCCGATGTGCGGAAGTGGAAGGAAGAACGCTTAAACTGTTCGCTGGAGCCGGTATTGTTGCAGGTTCTACAGCAGAAGCGGAGCTGGCAGAGACCTCAGCGAAATTCGGAACAATGCTGCTCGCCATGGGTTTGGATTCATCTGTGTCCAGTATGAAGGAGGAATGAATGATGCAGTCAGGATTTCAGGCCTGGCCTGAGGAAGTTGCCGAACGTTACCGTCAGGAAGGCTGCTGGGAAGGAATTACGTTTGGAGAAATGCTCCGCCAGCGAGCTGAACTATATGGCAATCGGGTAGCCGTTATCAGTGGTGAACAACAATTAACCTATGCGGAGCTGAATGATCGGGTGGATCGTCTGGCTGCTGGCTTATATGCCAAGGGAATACGACAGCATGATCGAGTCATTATCCAACTGCCCAATATTGCGGCGTTTATCGAGGTGTGTTTTGCCTTATTCCGCATTGGAGCACTGCCTGTATATGCCCTTCCCTTGCACCGGAAGAGTGAGATTACGTATTTTGCCCGTTTCTCTGAGGCTGTAGCATACGTGATACCTGATCAGGATGGAGGGTTTGATTACCGCTCGCTAGCCGAAGAGGTTCAGGCAGAGGTTCCGGGACTTCGGCATGTATTCGTGGCGGGAGAAGCGGGGCGATTTATGGCTTTGGATGATGTTTATACAGCACCAGTCACACTGCCGGATGAGCCGGTTTCTTCGGACGTTGCTTTTCTACAGTTGTCTGGTGGAAGTACCGGACTGTCCAAAATGATTCCCCGCACCCATGATGACTACATCTACAGTTTGCGGAGAAGTATGGAAGTCTGCGGACTTACCCCAGAGAGTGTCTACCTAGCGGTTCTGCCTATAGCACATAACTATCCGATGAGCTCACCCGGCTTTCTGGGTACGCTGTATGCGGGTGGAACCATTGTACTGTCACGCGGGTCCAGCCCCGATGAAGCTTTTCCACTCATTATGCGCCATAAGGTAACCATAACGGCTCTTGTACCACCTCTTGCGCTCATATGGTTGAATGCGGCGGCTACCCGGGGGATTAAACTTCCCTCACTTGAGGTGCTTCAGGTTGGCGGAGCCAAATTCAGCGCCGAGGTGGCTGCACGTGTCCAACCCGTCCTTGGCTGCACCTTGCAGCAAGTGTTCGGCATGGCGGAGGGGCTGGTGAACTACACCCGTCTGGATGATCCGTTGCAGGTCATTGTTAACACTCAGGGCAAGCCGATGTCTCCGTATGACGAAGTACGAATTGTGGATGACGAGGACATGGATGTGGAACAGGGACAATCGGGGCATCTACTGACACGAGGGCCTTATACGATTCGTGGTTATTACAAGGCTGACGAACATAATGCCAGATCGTTTACCACGGACGGTTTCTATCGTACCGGAGATATTGCCAGTCTTACGGCGGATGGATATCTCGTTGTGGAAGGACGGGCGAAGGATCAAATCAACCGTGGCGGCGATAAAGTGGCAGCCGAGGAAGTGGAAAATCATCTACTTGCCCATCCTACCGTACATGATGCGGCATTAGTATCCATGCCGGATGAATATTTGGGCGAGCGTTCCTGTGCATTTATCGTGCCGAGCGGTGAAGCTCCGTCAGCTGCCGAAGTGAAATTTTTTCTGCGTAATCGGGGACTGGCGAGCTATAAAATACCGGATCGGATTGAGTTTGTGCAGTCTTTTCCCAAAACGCAAGTTGGTAAAGTAAGCAAAAAAGCGTTGCGCGAGATGATTACTGCTAAACAGCCCATATCCTGATTGTTATTTCTGATAGATAGCATTACAGCGCAGTGATGAACATGATTGTGATAAATAAAGCTGAAAAGAGGGATATTCATGGCACTTCCAAAGATTCAACCCTATGCAATGCCTGTAGAGTCGGAGCTTCCCGTCAACAAGGTAACATGGACACCGGATGCGAAGCGCTCGGTACTCCTGATTCATGATATGCAGCAATATTTTATGAACGCCTTTACGGCTGGGCAATCCCCTGTTGTGGAGCTGATCGATCATATTTCACAACTTCGTTCGAAGTGTCATGAGCTTGGCATTCCGGTGGTTTACTCCGCACAACCGGGCGGACAGACTCCGGAGCAGCGCGGGTTACAGCTGGACTTTTGGGGTGCGGGGATTGATGGAGGACCTGTGCAAAAAGAAATTATTGAAGCACTCGCACCCGCTCCGCAGGATACGTTCATGACCAAATGGCGATATAGCGCCTTCCAGAAAACAGAACTGTTCGAACTAATGCAGCGGGATGGTCGTGATCAACTGATCGTCTGCGGCATTTATGCTCATATCGGATGTCTGATGACCTCTTGCGAAGCCTTTATGCGAGACATTCAGGCGTTCCTGGTTGCGGATGCAGTAGCTGATTTTTCGGCGGAAAAACATCGCATGGCCCTGACGTATGCAGCAGAACGGTGTGCGGTAACACTGACAACCGGGCGTTTGCTTCAATCGCTAAATGATTCTGCCGCTGACGGAAATGAAGGAGCACTGAAATCCGAAGCGGGTGAGCAGGGGGAGCGCTCCTATGCTGCATCTGCTCAGGTGGCTGGTTCGGAGGCTGAGCAACAAACGACATCCGCAGCAGAGAGAATCCAGAACGGAAGTCAAGGCGTTGAACAAGTCACGTTGGAAGCATTAAGGAATCAGGTCGGAGAGATGCTGCAGGAGCAGCCTGCCCACATTGGAGAGCACGATGATCTGATTCAGATGTGGGGACTGGATTCCATTCGTATTATGAGTCTGGCTGAGCGCTTTCGAGTGGAAGGAGCGGGGGTAACGTTCGTGGATTTGGCAGAGTTGCCTACATTAGCTGCATGGGCAGCGTTGCTGGATAAGGCCTATACGAAAGTGCTCCCGAACGGAGACTACTTTTGAGCGGGGCCGTGCATACGTCGCACAGTCGGAACACGGCTTGGCCCCTGTCCTCTGCACAGTCCGGCATCTGGTTCGCTCAGCAGTTGAATCCGGACAATCCGATGTACAACACTGCCGAGTATGTGGTCATCGAGGGTAGCGTAGACCAAAGACGATTCGAAGAAAGTGTGCGACAGACCGTTTCGGAAGCAGAATCTCTGAATATGGTTTATGGCGAAAATGAACAAGGTCCATGGCAGTCTTTGGACAGCAACCCGGATCATTGGACATTTCATGTCATCGACGTGAGGGAGGAACCGGAGCCCCACACAGCAGCACTGGCCTGGATGAAAAAGGATCTGGCCAATCCCGTCAATCTGGCGACAGGTCCACTCTTCACGGAGGCATTGTTCCAGGTGAGCCATGATTGTTATTACTGGTACCAGCGCATTCATCATATCGCGATTGATGGATACGGCGTTTCGCTGATTACCCGCAGGGTGGCGAGCCTATACTCCGCAAGTCTAAGAGGAGAAGCTGTAGATCAAGTGCAGCAAGGGGCGTCGTTTGGCTCGTTGACGGCCGTTCTTCAGGAAGACGAGGCTTATCTTGGCTCAGTGGACAAGGAGCAGGATCGTCAGTTCTGGATGGATCGATATGCAGATGAACCGGATGTTGTCAGTCTGGGGGAACGGGCTCCGCGAACATCTACCTACTTCCTGAGACAGGGAGGTCTGCTTACACAGCCGCAGCGCGAGCAAATGCAGGCGGCAGCGGCAAGGTTCGGTGTGACTTGGCCGGATTTGTTTGTAGCGGCAACGGCCATTTACGTACACCGAATGACAGGGGCGACCGATGTTGTGCTGGCCCTGCCCGTGATGTGCCGATTGGGATCAACATCCCTGCGGGTTCCGGGTATGGTCATGAATGTGCTTCCGCTGCGTCTCAACGTAGAGTCGGATCTGACCGTGTCAGAGTTGCTGAAACAGGTTGTGCAGGAGATTCGGGCGGTACGCAAGCATCAACGCTATCGGCACCAGGATCTGCGGCGTGATCTGAAGCTGCTTGGAGAGAATCGTCGTCTGTTCGGACCCATGATTAATGTCATGCCATTCCACCATGAATTGAACTTTGCGGGGCAGTGCGGCATGATTCACAACCTGTCCACGGGCCCGGTAGACGATCTGTCCATTCATGTTGTGGACCAAGGGCATGGTCATGGGCTAAGTATTGATTTTGATGCGAACCCGTCTATCTACAATGATTCCGAACTGCTGAACCATCAGCTTCGTTATATGCAGCTGCTGAACCTGGTGATGCAGGAAGGCATGGAGACGGAAACGGTGGGACGACTGGAATTGCTGCTCCCTTCCGAACGTGAGCAACTATTGGTTACATGGAATGGAACGGGAGGGGTGACAGCCGATAGCAATTCAGCAGCACTGTTTGAACAGCAAGTCCGCCGCACGCCTTCTGCAACGGCGCTGACATTCGAAGGGGCCTCCCTGACGTATGCGGAGCTGAATGAACGGGCGAATCAGTTGGCTCATGAATTGATACAACGATATCAGGCAGGACCGGAACAACGGGTGGCCATTGCTCTGCCTCGTTCGCTCGAAGTGGTCATTGCCATTGTGGCTGTCCACAAAACGGGGGCCGCTTATCTGCCGCTTGACCCTGACTATCCCGAAGAGCGTCTGATCTACATGTTGGAGGATGCCAAGCCTGCTTGTGTGGTGACGGTAATGAACCATGTTTCCAATCTGCCGACAACATCCAGTGTACCGATGATGGTCATGGATGAACCGAATACTGCTACGGCAGTGAGTCGCCGGCCTGGAAGTAATCCCGAAGCTGATGACCTGACAAGTAAATCTTCTCTGCTCAATCCTTCGTATATTATCTACACTTCAGGTTCCACGGGTAAGCCCAAGGGTGTAGCCGTAACCCATCTGGGGCTGGCGAATCTGCTTGAGGATATGAAGACGAGACTACAAGTTGGTCCGCAGGACCACTGGCTGTCGGTGACCACGATTGCTTTTGACATATCCGTACTGGAAGTATTCCTGCCGCTAACGACGGGGGCCCGGCTGGATATTGCGCACAAAGAGACGATTCTTGATCCGGTAGCTCTGGCTGGGAAGATGAGAGAACGGGAAACCACCATCATGCAGGCTACGCCTACGTTATGGCAGTCTTTGGTGACGAGCCGGCCAGGGCGATTCGATGGGCTAACCGTGATTACCGGAGGAGAGGCGCTGACGGAGGAACTGAAGCTTTCTTTACAGGAACTGGGGTGTCACGTCAATAACCAGTACGGCCCGACTGAGACGACCATTTATTCCACGGCTGCCTCGTTCGACACAGGGGTGATGGGGAAACCGTCGATTGGTGGTCCGGTTCGCAACACGCAGCTATATGTGCTGGATCAAGGCTTAAAGCCAGTACCCTCGGGTGTAGCAGGGGAACTGTATATCGCAGGCGAAGGGCTTGCGCGAGGGTATTTGGGCAGGCCTGATCTTACCGCAGAACGCTTTGTAGCCAATCCCTTCGGTCAGCCAGGCAGTCGGATGTACCGTACAGGAGATTTGGCGAAATGGCTGCCGGATGGTTCTATCGATTATTTGGGTCGCGCAGATCACCAGATCAAAATTAGAGGCTTCCGAATTGAACTGGGCGAGATTGAATCGGTAATCTCCAGGTATCCTGGCGTAGCTCAGGTCACGGTCATGGCTCGCGAAGACCAGCCGGGAAACCAGCGACTGGCAGCGTATGTAGTGGCTGAGTCTGAACCCGAGAATCGTATGGATCTGGCAGAACTAAGAGTGTATGTGGCTGAGGCGTTACCGGATTACATGGTGCCTTCTTCATTCACGCTACTGCCCGAGATGCCGCTGACACCGAATAAAAAGATCGATCGCAAACGGCTTCCTGTGCCTGCTTTGCTGTCAAATGCCAATGGACGGGAGGCGCGCACGCCACAAGAAGAAATTCTGTGCAGTCTGTTCGCTGAGATTCTTGGTGTTGGTCGTGTGGGCATTGACGATGATTTCTTTGAACTGGGCGGGCACTCCCTGCTGGCTGGACGAATTACAGCACGTATCCGTGATGTATTCGGTGCAGATCTGACCATTGGCAGTGTATTTGAAGCTCCAACCCCAGCAGGACTAGCCAAACGATTGGATCAGGCGAAATCAGTGAGACCTGTTATTCAGCCTGTTCCACGTCAGGGGGAGCTTTCGCTCTCCTTTGCGCAGCGGAGATTGTGGTTCATGTATTGTCTGGAAGGCGCCAATCCGACGTATAATATTCCGCTGGTTGCCCGGTTGGCCGGGAAGCTGGATACGGATGCTCTGGAGAACGCCCTGCAGGATATTGTAGACCGTCATGAGACATTAAGAACGTTGTATCCGCCTGAAATGGGTTCTGCGAGTCAGCATATTCTGAATGCCACTGACGTCAAAGTGAAATTGAATGTAACCGCTGCTGGCGAGCAGGAGCTTCCCGAGCTTCTGACAGAAGCGTCACGCTACAGCTTCCAGCTCTCCACTGAACCGGGTATCCGTGCCGAGTTGTTCAGAACCGGCACGGATGAGCATGTGCTGCTGTTGCTGCTGCATCATATTGCCGGGGATGGATGGTCATTGTCGCCGCTGATCCGCGATCTGTCGGAGGCTTATGCGTCACGCTTGCGGGGTTCTTCCCCTGCCTGGGCGCCGCTTCGAATTCAATATGCTGACTATGCGGTGTGGCAGGAGAGATTGCTAGGGGATGAGAAGCAGCAGGACAGTCTGATTGCAAGACAGATGGAATTCTGGAGCAACCAGCTGGCCAATTTACCGGAGCAGGTTACATTCCCTACGGATTACGCTCGTCCAGTCGTGTCCAGTTATCGCGGTGGGTCGGTGCCTTTTACGATCAGTCAACGTTTGCATGAGCAATTGATGGTCATCGCCCGTGAGAATAAAGTCAGCCTATTCATGGTGCTGCACTCGGCACTGTCCTTGCTGCTCACCCGAATGGGGGCGGGAACGGATATCACGATAGGAACACCGATTGCCGGACGGAGCGATGATGCGTTGGATGAAGTCGTGGGAATGTTCATCAACACGCTTGTACTGCGCACCGACACTTCAGGTGATCCAACATTCCGTGAGCTGCTGGCCCGTGTGCGGGAAGTTGATCTGGCTGCATATGAACATCAGGATTTGCCCTTTGAACGGTTGGTAGAAGTGTTAAATCCGCCTCGATCCCGTTCCAAACATCCACTCTTCCAAGTGATGCTTGTGCTGCAAAATACACCGGATATTCGTCTTGATCTGCCGGGTATTACGGCGGAAACCCGCATGCATGGTGTGGGTTCATCCAAATTTGATCTAACCCTTGAGCTGACAGAGCAGCGTGAGCATAACGGATGTCCAGGAGGAATTGAAGGTGTGCTTGAATATAGTGCGGATCTCTTCCGGGAATCTACTGCAGGTGAACTCGTGGTCCGATTGATGCAAGTGCTCGAAGATGCAGTGCAGCAGATGGATGAACGAATCAGCAGATTTCATGTCGTGACCCCGACTGAGCAGGCGCAGCTTGAAAAAGAATGGTCCTTTACGCTGAGTGAGGATGCGCAACTGACCATAGCCGAGCGCTTTGAAATACAAGCAGCGGCTCATCCGGAAGCGACTGCCATGACCTGTGAGGATATCACCTTGAATTACAAGGAACTGAATGCAAGAGCCAATCAGCTTGCCAGATTACTGATCGCTCAAGGAGTGGCACCGGAACAAATGGTAGCGCTGGCCTTGCCTCGTTCTGTTGAAATGCTTGTGGGCATTCTCGCTGTGCTAAAAGCAGGGGCCGCTTATCTGCCGCTTGACCCCAATTATCCGGCAGATCGGTTGACACATATGCTGACAGATGCAGCACCGAAAGTAATGGTAACGAGTACAGAGGTATATACCTTGCTTCCGCAGGTGGCGGAAATTCAGTGTATTAATATGGACGATTCGCATACTTTGCAGCAATTGGAGATGCTGGATGATCGAAACCCTGCAGATAGTGAACGCAATGGGCGTGTAACACCTCTGAGTCCGGCTTACATGATCTATACCTCGGGTTCGACAGGCAAGCCCAAAGGGGTCGTTATTCCGCATGCCAATGTCATCCGTTTATTGGATGCCACGCAGCACTGGTTCCATTTTGACGCGAGTGATGTGTGGACCTTGTTCCACTCCTATGCATTTGACTTCTCCGTCTGGGAAATCTGGGGACCGCTGTTGCATGGAGGGAGATTAGTCGTTGTTCCTCATGAGATTAGCCGTTCACCTGGAGCGTTCCTGCAGTTGCTTGCTGAGCAAAAGGTGACCGTATTGAACCAGACGCCATCCGCATTCTATCAACTCATGCAGGCTGACCGGGAAAGTCCGGCCTGGGGACAGCAGCTCGCACTCCGTTATGTCATTTTTGGAGGTGAGGCACTGGAGCTTGGGCGCTTGGATGACTGGTATGAACGCCATGCTGATGATGCGCCAAAACTCATCAATATGTATGGCATCACCGAGACGACGGTTCACGTCAGCTACAAGGAACTGCATGCAGGTAGTTCTACGGAAGGTGCGAGCAGCTGGATTGGATGCGCCATACCGGATCTTCGGGTATACGTGTTGGATGATCAACTGGAGCCTGTACCGACAGGAGTAACCGGAGAAATGTATGTAGCCGGAGCAGGTCTGGCCCGTGGTTATTGGAATCGACCTGATCTTACAGCTGAGCGATTCGTTGCTGATCCATACGGTCCGCCAGGCACTCGTATGTACCGGACAGGAGATTTAGCGAAGCGTCTGCATGATGGCTCGCTCGATTATTTGGGCAGAGCGGATCAGCAGGTGAAAATACGGGGATTCCGTATTGAGCTTGGCGAGATTGAAGCGGTGCTGGCAAGGCACTCAAGCGTGGCCCAGGCTGCTGTAATTGTCCGTGAAGACCAGCCGGGGGATAAACGTCTTGTAGCTTATATCGTTCCGGCTTCGGATACAGGGACGGTACCGGAATCGACTGCTTTGCGTCGTCATGCGTCTTCCAGCCTTCCGGATTATATGGTTCCATCTTCGGTTGTAGCGATGGAGAGCCTGCCACTTACACCGAATGGCAAGCTCGATCGCAAGGCACTACCCGTACCGGAAATGCAATTAACGACAGGTGGCAGAGCGCCTCGCAACCCGCAGGAGGAGATCCTCTGTGATTTGTTTGCCGAAGTATTGGGAATGCGGAGTGTGAGTATCGATGACAGTTTCTTCGAACTGGGTGGCCATTCGCTGTTGGCTGTTCGCTTGATGAGTCGCATTCGTGAAGCGATGGGACGGGAGCCGGGCATCGGCATTTTGTTCGAAACAGCTACCGTAGCGGGACTGGCGGAGCGATTGGAGATGGATTCCGATTCCGGGAAAAGTTCGCTTCAGGTGCTGTTGCCGCTCAGAACGCATGGGGAGCATCTGCCTATATTCTGTGTCCATCCTGCAGGAGGACTTAGCTGGTGTTACGCCGGGCTGATGAAACATCTGGGCATGGAGTATCCGCTCTATGGGTTACAGGCCAGAGGAATTGCTGAGGTTGAGGAACTTCCGTCTACACTGGAAGATATGACGGCAGACTACATCCGTCATATCCGCTCGGTACAGCCTGAGGGGCCTTACCGTCTGCTGGGCTGGTCTCTCGGAGGCAACGTTGCGCAGGCTATGGCGGTACAACTGCAATTGGAAGGGGAAGAAGTGGAGTTTCTCGCCATGCTGGATGCGTATCCTAGCCATTATCTGCCAATTCGCGGAGAACCGGATGAGGAAGAAGCCTTAACCGCATTGCTTGCACTGGGTGGTTATGATCCGGACAGCATTGGGGATGGTCCACTGGATATGGCAACGGCTATGCGCATATTGCGCAGTGAGGGCAGTGCGCTGGCAAGTTTGGATGAAGAAACGATTATGAAGCTGCGGAAGACCTATGAAAATTCCGTACGGATCTTGGGGGCCTACACGCCATCCCGATTCGAGGGGGATCTGATCTTCTTCCGTTCCACCATTATTCCTGACTGGTTCGACCCGATTGAACCGGAAATGTGGAATGCATACATCGGAGGCCAATTGGAACGTCATGATATCGCTTGCCGTCACAAGGACCTCTGTCAGCCTGGGCCTCTGGAGGAAATCTGCCGAACACTGGCCGCCAAGCTGGAGGAGCTGAACAAGCGCGAAATTCAACATAAATAGGAGGATAAGGCGATGAGCAACCCATTTGAATATGAAGACAGCAATTATCTGGTGTTAATCAATGAGGAGGGTCAATACTCCCTCTGGCCTGCATCCCTTGAAGTACCCGCAGGTTGGACCGTGATGCTTGGCAAGGCCAAGCGCCGGGTATGTCTCGATTACATCGCCGAGCAATGGACAGATTTAAAACCGCTGAGTCTCTGTGATGAAGTTGGCATGCCTGGAGCCGTTTATGAGGCTAGCAGATGAAATTCGGTCTGAATCCCAAGGTCATTGTCAGCATTGTCTACGTACTGGCGATGTTTATGGTGGCTATGGATGGAACGGTCTTGAACGTAGCATTACGAACCATTAGTGAAGAGCTGGGGATTCCCCCAGCTGCTTCAAGTACCTTGAATGTGGGTTATCTGGTGAGTTTGGCTGTATTCCTGCCTGTCGCCGGGTGGCTTGGTGATCGATGGGGAACGAAACGAGTTTTCTTATCGGCACTGGCACTGTTTACGGTATCTTCTGCACTTTGTGCGACGGCCGATCAATTAAGTACGCTGACGTTCTTTCGCATTTTGCAGGGTGCAGGGGGTGGTCTGCTTACTCCTGTAGGGATGGCGATGCTGTTTCGAACCTTTCCTCCCCAGGAACGGGCTAAGGTATCTCGAATGCTCGTACTGCCCATCGCGCTGGCCCCGGCACTTGGGCCGATTGTGAGCGGATTGATTGTGGACCAGCTCTCTTGGCGATGGATCTTCTATGTGAATCTGCCCGTCGGCATTCCAGCGGTAATCTTCGGAATGCTGTATCTGAAGGAGCACAGAGAACAGGGAGCTGGTCGACTGGATGTACCGGGTTGGTTATTATCTGCCCCAGGACTCGCTCTGACGATGTACGCTCTTAGTCAGGGTCCGCTGCGAGGGTGGACTTCCCCTCTTATTATTGGAGCTGGCCTTACAGGAATCATCCTGCTCGCGTTGCTCGTGGTGGCCGAACTGCGCGCGAAGCAGCCTTTGCTTGACCTGCGTTTGCTGAAAGACCGTTTATTCCGCTATTCGGGTCTAGTATCTGTATGCGGGTCAGCAGGTCTGCTGGGCATGTTGTATGTGTTTCCGTTGATGTATCAAAACGTGCTAAACGCCTCTGCGCTGGAGACAGGGCTGACCACATTCCCGGAAGCCCTGGGACTTATGATTGCTTCCCAGCTTGTGCCCTGGACGTATCCGCGCCTAGGCCCACGTAAGCTTATATCCATGGGTCTGATCTGCACGGCGGTGATTTTTATTACACTTAGTCAGATCACAATGGATACGAATCCATGGTTCATCCGTGCATTATTGTTCGGAGTGGGCATCTTCCTGGGACAGACGGTAGGCGCGGTGCAGATTGCTTCGTTTGCCCAAATACCGCCTCCTTCTATGGGACGAGCCTCCACCTGGTTCACGGTGCAAAATCGGTTGGGTTCCGCGATTGGAATGGCGTTATTGTCTGCTGTTCTGGCTGGCGTGGGTACAACGACGGTGACTGCGGCTGGAGCGATGGAGCCGAATATGCTGGCGTACCGTTTGGCTTTGCTGGGAGCTGCTGCGTTTCTATTGATTGGTCTATGTTTTGCCCTGAAAATCAGCGATGCTGACGCGGCTGCAACGATACGGAAAAACAGCAGTCAGGGTCTCTTTCGGAGGCAAAAGAAATCTCCATCATTGACACAGGAAACGTCTGTACAATCGAAAGGTTAAGTCCCCTGGCAGTTGAACATGATATCCATTCAGAGGATTGCGTGAATGCAGTCCATTGGATAATAAAAAGTCCCTGGCCGGTTCGCCAGGGACTATTCGGTATTTCTACATGAGTGCTATTTCATAAATCTACAATAAAAATCTAAATTGCTATGTTTGTTACATTCGTTTCTAAGATTTTACGCTGCTCGAGCAATAATCTGATTTCTCTCAAGAACCGCTTGAGACTCAGCATTTGCAGGACGGTAGCCTTTTTCCAGCAATTCTTTAATGTAAATTTTGTTGTAAACGAAGGAGAATACGATTCCACTAACCCAAGCTCCGAAACCCACAGTGAAGACTCCAAGAGCTACACTAATCAAAAACATGATGGCAGCCCATTTCAAATCACCACGGAAAAGAGCAGGGAAAAAACCGAAAAAGAGTGTTGTCCAGCTGAAACCAACCTTAACGTTTTTGGTCACACCTGCATTGTTTTGCAAAAAGATATGCATTTGTCCACTTCCTTCTAAAATAATAAATGGAGAGAGAATCGAGCATTAACAAGTATGTACTGTAGAATCTAGTTATAAATACCTGATCTTTATTACCTATTTCTCTTCCTTCTGGTCCTATAGTACCATTAACTGGACAGAATGTTAATCATTTTTTTGAAAATTATGGTTCGGAAAGGGATTAATGCACATTTTGATAAAATGTAAAAAATGAAGGAGGGGTCTGTAACCCCTCCTTCATAATAATGCCTGATACAACTCTTCGATTGTGATGACATCCGGCTGGGCAGGTAGATCTTCTCCTGCGGAACAAGCTGCTAACATATGCCCATGATCCAGTCGCAGGCTGAGGAATGGATAAGCGGCTGCTTCTGGTGAGTGCCAGTTCCCGTCAGCATTACGGATCATGGAGAATGAATCAAGTGGCATGGACAGGCCCATGCCGACGGCCTTGATGTAGCTTTCCTTCAACGTCCATAGACGGTAGAAGGTCTCTAGCTGCATCTCGGCGGGCTCCGCAGCCAGAAATTGGCTCTCTGTGAGAGAGAAGAATCGCTCCGAAATCTTCATGTCGATAGGCGATATTTTTTCCACATCCACACCCAGATCAGCGTCACCGCCAGAGATTAAAGCAATCCAATCGCCGGAGTGCGAGACATTAAATTGAACATCAGCATAGTTACTGAGACTGAGTGAAGGTTTGCCGTATTTGTTACGGGTAAAGGAAAGTCCTTCTGGCCTTAGGCCAGTCAACTTGCTCAGCGTCACACGGGTCAACACTTCACCCAGAACAGAGCGATAGGCGTCCGCCTGATGTACAAAGCGTGAAGCTTGTCCTCGTCTTTCCTCAGATACGTGCAATAGAAAAAGGTTCCAGTATGCCTCGGGCAATTCTGCCGGAACTTGAAGAACTTGAATCGTTATCATCATTTATCACCTGACGATGTATTCGGCATGGATTGCACACTTTCCTTTATAATCATCGGTTTATCGGGTCTGCGCGTGCCGCTTCATACCTGCTGTGTTCTTTTCCATTCTTCATGTGCAGCCTGTACCCGTCCCCACATTTCTTTGCGTTCCACTTCTGTGTAATTCACCAACGGTTCGTGGAATTTCTCAGCCAATACGTCTTTCCACTCGGTGTAGGTTTGAATCTCCTTTTTGCGGATACCATCGCGGTCATGCGTCCGGAGCATACATCCACGTAGTTCGTTGCTTTGGAGAGCATGCCTCTGACGGAGCAAAAATGCGTTATGCCAAGGCGAATCGGCTGACTGGCTGTAGAATTCATGCTTGGGCATGAACTCTTCCAGGCTGGTAAGCTCTTCGGGAGCGAAGTCGACACCCTCACTTGGCCCGTTGGGTTCATATTCAAGTCTCCATCCGCCAGGAGCAACAGATGAAGGCATTAATGTATAAGTAAACGGGGCCGATCCGTAAGTTCCATAACGAAGAGGAAGCGGTTCGAAGGGCATGCCGCCCAGACCGACATCCACAATCCAACGTTCCACATTCGGGTCTGCATCTGGCAAAGAGACCGACAGACCTAGATGGAACGAGTTCACACGTGGCTGCTCTCCATATGGCTGAACTCCGGCACGATGCCAATGCACCGTATATCCCAGAGAGCGAAGCAGAACGCTGAATGCGCCATTCAGATGAAAACAGTAACCACTACGGCCTTGCAATATAAGCTGGACCGATTCTTGAAGATCAATGCCCGCAGGCCGACCTGCAAAAATATCGACCGTTTGCCAGGATAGATGCTGTACATGTGCCTGCTGGATTTCGGATAGGAATTCCAGTGTGGGTTCCTTGATATCATGAATGCCTATCCGTTTCAGGTAGGCCTGTATTTCAGATGGAGACAATGTAACATTCATCCAGATCACCTCGAGTCATGTAGTGGGCTGCAAGTGAATTGTTCTCAATTGTTACTGCCCTGAATTCATTGTAAAAGTGAATGGCTGAGATGAACACATAGGTTTAATTCGATTGTACCGGTACAGTTTAGGGTGATAATGAACAATAAAGGTTGTGTCACATACACATCTTTCCATGATTGGGAGCGTTATTTCTTTTTCTTGGTATGCTAACCGTTTGGAGTGGATATAGGTTAGAATATAGATAGATAGCAGGATTAGGAGATGGAAAAAATGGCTAATGATGAAGTGATTTTGACACAGGAAGGCTTGGAAAAGCTGGAGGACGAACTGAGGGAATTAAAGACGGTGAAGCGTAAGGAACTGGCGGCGCGTCTGAAACTCGCGATCAGTTACGGTGACCTGAAGGAAAATAGTGAGTATCATTCAGCCAAAGATGATCAGGCTTTTATGGAAACCCGCATTTTGATTCTGGAGAAAATGCTGACCAAAGCAAGAGTCATCACTTCGGACAATATCGACTCGAACAAAGTAAGCATTGGCTCAACCATTCTGCTTAATGATATCGAATTCGCCGAGAAGATTGAATACATGCTGGTTGGTCCGGCCGAGGCGGATGTTGCTGATAACAAAATATCGTACGAAAGCCCGCTTGGCAAAGAACTGATGGGCAAAGAAGTAGGCAGTGTCATTCATGTCAATGCGCCGATGGGCATTATCAAATATGAGTTGCTTGAAATTAAAATTTAATGGGAATAAAGGTGTTTCGGCAACCATGGAAATGGCTGTTGGAACACCTCTTTTTTATTCTTTCAAAATAATGTTCAGCTCCGTTTTTTTCGTCCATCCAGAATTTCACGGGTCATGGCAAATACAACCCAGAGCAGGATCACGATATGGATCATCGCAATGGAAATGCCTATGCCATACATCAAGTCATTGCTCAGTCCTGAACTGTGCATACTAAAGCTCGCTCCATCTCCTCCGCCAAAGTTACCATGCCCACCACCGATGCGTGATAGCCCTTCCTCAGCTCCAAAGTCGCCACCAGAGCCTGTGCTCATGATCATGGCAATATTTACGTAGGTCGTCAGGGAGAAGGTGATTGCTGCATACATCCATTTACGTTCAAAGAACGGAACCAGAACCAAGAATAACAAAGCAGGTATGCTGTAACGCTCATGAATTTCCGTTGGCAGCATAAAGAAGGCGAGATTCACCGCTGCACCTGCAATGAGCAGAGATGAAATACGAATTTCCTTAATCAGCAGTAGATAGGCCGCTACTCCAACCGCGGCAATGGCAAGCAGCAGCAGACCAAGCATTTTATACGTCACTATGCCAAACAACACCGTAGCATCGCTGGTTCCCGGATCACCAAGCAGGTGATACCAGATATTCATGGCGTTCAGCGAAAGCTGCGGATACATATTAACGGCGCTTCCGTAGGCGTTGGTCAGCATGGTGCCGAGGGTTCCGTTTGCAGCAAAATAGAGAAGCACAGGCAGGATAGCCATCATTAATCCTGCTACAAATAGAAACGTGCCGCGAAATCGCCTGTTATAAAGCTGGCGTAGTAATACAATACCGATCACCGGAGCAATGACAATCGCCTGGAACTTTGCCAGCAGGGCAACGCAGAACAGTACACCCGCCAAGAGAGGATTACTTAGCAGCAGAACGGTAGACAGCACCATTAATGTACTGTGCAGGATGTCGATCTGTCCCCACATGGCGCTGTCGACCAGCAGACCAGGATTGAAGGAAAGAACTGCAAGCAGTACCAGCCGTGGGCCAGAGCTTAGCTTTTTGAATGTGAGGGCCAAGACCGCCATGGACAGCATATCGAAGGCGATAGGCAGTATTTTCATGGACAGATTGCCAGCGGAGGCGGTTATGCCGAGCCCACCCAGTATCCAGCGGTACAACCCTAGAATGAAGATAAACAATGGGGGATAGTTCTGATCTTTTCCATACAGGTATGATTCACGAACCCCGTATTGGTGGACGGCATTCATCCAATTAACGAACCAGGGACTGATCTCCAATATAACCCCTAAATTTTGTTCCAAGGTACAAACGCAGCAATAGACCGCCAGTGAAAATTAGAGCGGCATACAGCCAGAAATGCCTGTTCCATCGGGTGTTTGGATCTCTGTAGGTCAGTGTATTCATCCTTCTCCTCCTCAGCATGGGCGATTGAGATTGGTGCAAGTATAGGTGACCAAGCTGAAAAAGGGATGAATTTTGGATCATGTTTCACTCGAATGGAAGCTTAAAGTTTGCTGAAAGCCAGTGAATAGCACGGGCGATTCAACAGCAGAGAAGCAGGATGTGAGGAGGTTCCTCCTTCTTAACGGTTTGGTGCCAGCAGGGGAAGTTAAGTTTGCAGCCATCTGAGCAATTACCGAACTACAGGGCAGGGTTGGCGTGCTCCTTTTTATCACATACTGTATATTAGGGGGTTCAGTGGACTACATGTCGCATGCTGCTTGCTTTGTTAAGCGAAGAAGGCAAGGGCAGCATATTTAATGTAGACATTCCTGTAAATAAATAACATTTCGACAAATTTCGATTTTCGAATGACCTGACACGTGGAGTAGTATATAATTACGGGAAAACTTTAAAGTGATGGAGTAGATACGATGAATTTTAGTAAGTCCAATAATCCTAATTTGAATCAAGACGGGCCCAACAAAGGTGAACGCTTCTCACAGGCCGGATTCATTCTGGCTGCCATCGGTAGTTCAGTGGGTCTTGGCAACATGTGGAAGTTTCCTTATATTACGGGAGAGAACGGGGGAGCGGCGTTTTTCCTACTCTTTATCGTTTGTCTCCTATTGATTGGTCTGCCCGTATTGCTGGCTGAGCTTGCGATTGGTCGTAGCGGCAGAGGAAGCGCGGCTACGGCCTTTATTAAAGCGGGTGGGCAAAAAGGGTGGCTTGCGGCTGGTTTGCTGCAAGTATTGACGCCGTTTATCATTCTTTCCTTTTATGTCATCATTGCAGGTTGGACGCTGCAATATGCAGTGACGTCATTCAGCGGCACGCTGTATAACAATCCTGACTATGCTGGGCAATTTGGTGATTTTGTAGGCGGTTATATGCCGATTGTGTGGCAGCTGATTTCAGTTCTGATTACAGGCTGGATCGTAGCCAAAGGGGTATCGAATGGGATCGAGAAATTTAACAAAGTGCTGATTCCAGCGATGCTTGTTCTGCTCATTATCCTGATGGTTCGTGCAGTGACTTTGCCAGGAGCTGGTGCGGGAGTTTCCTTCTTCCTGAATCCTGACTTCTCGCAGCTCACGACCGAATCTGCGCTGGTTGCGCTTGGACATGCTTTCTTCTCCCTATCGCTGGGTATGGGTATTCTCGTGACATACGGTTCATATGTTGATAAAAATCAATCGCTCGGTGCAGCAACCATTGCTGTCGGTGCGGGTGACTTGATCTATGCATTCATTGCCGGTCTGATCATATTCCCAACGACATTCTCCTTCGGGATTGCACCAGATCAGGGCCCGTCGCTGATCTTTGTGGCTCTGCCGGCAGCCTTCTCGGCTATGCCGCTGGGCTTCGTGTTTGGTGGGTTGTTCTTCGTGCTTCTAGCGATTGCGGCGTTAACTTCGGCTGTATCCTTGCTGGAAGTTCCGGTGAAATATTTTATGGAGAGACTATCCTGGAGCCGGAGTCGCTCGGTATGGACCATCTCACTTGCCGTCTTCATCGTTGGGCTTCCTTCGGTATTGTCGCTTGGATTGTTCCCTGAATGGAAGATTGGCTCGAAGAGTGTGTTCGACTGGATGGACTTTATGGCGTCCAACATTTTACTTCCGATTGGTGGATTGCTCGTTACTATTTTTGCCGGATACTTCTGGAAAAAGGCAGCCGAAGCTTCCGGCCTGCGTGCAGGCTGGTTCCGGGTATGGCTGTTCATGCTGCGTTATATAGCGCCAATCTTGGTGCTTCTGGTTCTGCTGCACACCTCCGGTATTATTCACTTCTAAACGGTTGGGAATTGAAGTGGAGAAGTAAGTTACTGTGCAGATTTGCCATTGATAAAACCTCTTGGAAGAAATGCAAAAGCCCTTGTGTTCCCTCGTCAATTTTGGGACAATACAGAGTAGAGGTTTTTTCGATAGACCGATAAGCCATATGCTTTTTGCGAAAAGAGGACAATAACATGATTAAATCATCCATATATGGATTAACATTAGAGCAACTACGTGACTGGCTGCCGGAGCACGGACAGAAGAAATCCCGTGCTTCCCGCATCTGGGAATGGTTATATCAGGAGCGTGTGCACGATTTTACAGACATGACGGACGTGCGTCAGGAATGCCTGGATGTCATTTCCGAGCATTTCACGATGAACTCGCTGAGTGAACATGTGAAGCAGGAATCCGCTGACGGCACCGTGAAATTTCTGCTGCGTATGCAGGACGGTAATCTGATTGAAACAGTTTTAATGCGCCAAAAATACGGTCTCACTGTATGTGTAACTACTCAAGTGGGATGTAACATTGGTTGCAGCTTCTGCGCGAGCGGGCTGATCAAGAAGAGCCGCGATCTGTCCGGTGGTGAGATTGTGGAACAGATTATGCATGTACAACAGTATCTTGATGCAGCTGGCCAAGGCGAGCGGGTAACTAACGTGGTCGTAATGGGAATTGGCGAACCGTTTGACAATTTCCAGAACATGACTGACTTTATCGAAGTGATCAAGCATCGTAAAGGGCTGGCGCTTGCGGCTAAACGGATCACCGTATCCACGAGCGGACTACCTGACAAGATCAAGGAATTTGCAGACAGCAATCTGCAGGTCAATCTGGCGATCTCCCTGCACGCACCGAATAACGAACTGCGGACGCATATCATGAAGATCAACCGGGCCTTCCCGATTGAACAATTGATGGACGCGGTGGATTATTACCTGGCTACGACGAACAAGCGTATTATGTTTGAGTATATTTTGCTTCGGGACGTCAACGATCAGCGGGAACATGCGGCCGAACTGGCTGAACTGTTGTCCAGCCGCAAGAGTATGGTCAGTATCAATCTGATTCCTTACAATCCGGTGGATGAGCACAGTCAGTATCAGCGGAGCACGGAAGAGTCCATTCTAGGCTTCTATGATACATTGAAAAAGAATAACATTAACGCAACTGTACGCATGGAACATGGTACCGATATCGATGCGGCCTGCGGACAATTGCGCAGTAAACAGATGAAAAATAACACCACTGAATCTCAGCCAGGTCGTCTGGCTTTGGGATAAGGATGCAAGAGAAGAAGTCAGGTTAACGCCTGACTTCTTTGTCATGTTATATACTTAGTGTAAATACTCTCCCAATGTGGCGCTACATCTAACGAAATCATCGCACCTAATTGCGGCAAAATACGTGAATTAGAAATGCTAACGAACTTCAATCACGTTATTGCAGTCAAATTGACATAGAAGGTGCAAGCTAGTTTGCAAAGCAGAAAATAAGGTGTGTACGGTTCGTTACAATCCCAAAATGGTTGAATCTCCATTAATAGCACTGACTGGGTTCATTAGAAACCAAAAAGAGCATCCCAAAGTCTTGTTCTTGAACTTTGAGGATGCTCTTTTTGTATTTATTTCAGTTTTTTGGTCATCAGCAGATGAGGAATGCTATCTTCCATGAATACGTCCGAGGCTGCCGTGTATCCGAGACGTTCGTAGAACCCGGAGGCTTGTACCTGTGCGTGCAGCTTGGCTTTCTCCAGCCCTTGAGCGAGAGCCATCTGCTCCAGCTTATCGATCAGCACACGACCAAGTCCATGTTTCCGATAATCGATCATGACACAGATCCGTTCCAATTTGGCAACATTTTCGACCACACGTAGTCTGGAAGAGGCGGCAGGAACGCCGTCTACGTAGAGCAGGATATGTTTTGCTTCCGTATCCAATGCATCAAAGGTGTCGAATTCATCTTCTGCAGGCACCCCTTGCTCTTCAACAAAAATAGCGGTACGAATGGCGAAGCAGGCGTCGAGCAATTCCTGGTTATTAGCTTCAACAATAGTTGTATTCATGAATGTTTCTCCTTTAGTCAATAGTAATTCTATTCTGGCATGGTAAACTGGTAGATAGCTTGAATGTATACCTGTTCCATGTGTTATCATGGTTAAAATTTAAACTGATTTAATTCAGTTATATCATCAATTATGTTGCGAATGCAACAATTTTATAGAGGGGTGAATACATTGACTGAAAAAAAAGAAGTGTTGCGTGAAATCGGCATGATTGCCCGCTGTCTGGATTCGATCAGCAACGTTGAATTCCAACATTTAAACTTGTCTCGTGGACAGTATTTGTATCTTTATCGCATATGTGAGAATCCTGGTATTATCCCCAACCAGCTCGCTGAATTAATCAAAGTTGATCGTACCACTGCGGCTAGAGCCATTAGCAAACTGGAAGCGGACGGGTTTGTCGTCAAACAGTCCGCATTGGACAATAAGAAGAATAAGCTGTTATATCCGACAGATGCTGGTCTTGAAGCTTGGGAGTTCATCCGCAGGGAGGGTGCTCATTCTGACCAGGTAACGCTGGAGGGCTTAACGGAGGAAGAGATCGAGATTGCGGTTAAGCTTCTGCGCCGGATGCGCCACAATATTGAGGTGGATTGGAAATTCGTCAAAAAGGGCGGCCGCCGGCCTTATATGGATCAATCTGAATGAACTATACTTCTAATGCGTAAGGGCTGTCTGCTGGTTTATTTCGGGCGACAGCCTTTTTGCTGTAGAAACATATGCCGATATTCTGTATAATCTTCCAGGCTGAATATGAGAGCTGAACTTCATTACAGTAACGGAGGGTTGCGCAATGAGCGAACGGGGATCGGACTTTTACGAAGATGGGGCCAATTTTGAGAAGTATATGGAACGCCGGCAGTGGCAGGAGAATGCCAATGATACGTTGGAGAAGCCTGTAATGCTGGAGCTGATTGGAGACGTTGGGGGCTTGAGCATATTGGATCTCGGCTGTGGGGATGCGAGGTTCGGAGCAGAACTGTTGGGTCCCGACCACCGTGGTGGCAGCTACATGGGAATTGAAGGTTCAGTGAATATGATTCAGGCTGCCAATGAATCGATAAAGGGCCAGAACGCGCAGATTGAGCAAGCGTATATGGAAGATTGGAGCTATCCCGCGAATACATATGATCTGGTCATATCCAGACTGGCGATTCATTATATTGAGGATGTGGACAGCCTATTCCGCAAGGTATATCAGACGTTAAAAAAGAATGGCACATTCGTATTTTCGGTAGAACATCCTGTGATCACGTCAACGTTGCAGCCTTCGGGGGTCCGAACCAACTGGGTTGTCGATCAATATTTTGTGGAGGGATTTCGGGAGCAGCAATGGCTTGGAGGTACGGTGAAAAAAATGCATCGCTCCATCGAATCTTACTATATGGCATTACAGCAGGCAGGATTTCAAGTACAGCATCTGCGGGAATCGGCGCCTCAGCGTCAATATTTTTTGAACGAGGAGACGTACCTGCGCAGACAGCGGATTCCGTTGTTTTTATTCCTGTCTGCCCGGAAATAGTACACAGAAAACTGTGGATAATTCATAATATAGCCAAGCAGCCCAAAAACCTGTCCACATGTGGATAAGATTTTGGGCTGCTTCGACTGTTCGGATTGTGAATAGATAAATTGAACTAAAGAATATTTACACTTGCCACTCCGATGACAGAACAACCTTCCGATCGCTGTTATCCCCAGAATTTTTTTGAATCCCTTATTTAAAGGGGAAAATCCGGGGATAAAGGCGAGGTGTATGCTTCCGATGCAGCTTTCTTTCAGAAAGCTTTTAGCTCCGCTTCTTCAGGTTATTTCTGTCCTCTCCGTTATCGTGTAAATGTTTAGTTTAATTTATATAGATATAGAAAATTATTTATCCGATGCTCTGACATAGACACGTTCTCCATGCCGATCCACATCCACCGGTGATTCAAAAAAGTTACTCAGTACGTCTCTGTTCATCAACTCACTGGTTAATCCACTATTCACGATCTCGCCCCGCCGGAGCAGCAGGCTGTGACTGAACACAGGCAATATTTCCTCCGTATGATGAGTAACGTAGATGAGCGAAGGTGTATCCGGCTTCTGCGTCAGCTCACTGATACTTTCAAGCAGCCGCTCTCTAGAGAACAGATCGAGCCCATTGCAGGGTTCGTCCAGAATGAGTACACGCGGGTTAGCCATCAGGGCTCTGGCAATGAGCAGCTTCTGCTTCTCCCCCTGGGAGCAGGTACGGTATTCGCGATCCCACAGATGCTGACAGCCGAGTGTATGCATCAATTCTCGTGCCTGATCCAGATCCTCGTCTGACAGTTTATCGTACAGTCCGATGGTGGCGTGTTTGCCGCTAATCACGACATACTGGGTGCGGTCGGTGCCATACAATTTCTCCTGAAGGGAGGAGCTGACCCAGCCAATCGACTTCCGCAGCTCTCGCAAATCCACATCTCCGTAACGGTGTCCGAGCACGGATATCGTACCTGCTGTGGGCCAGAGATATCCGGTGATCATGTTCAGGAGTGTGGTTTTACCGGAACCATTCAGGCCAAGCAATGCCCAATGTTCGCCTTCGTTTACACGCCAGCTGACATCGTTCAGCAGGGTGATCGGTCCCCTTTTCCAAGTAACATGCTGTACATCAATGATCATGGGTTATTCCTTCCTTCTGTTTAGCCTCTGTCGCCATTATCCTGACCTTATTGTAGTCACAAAACGACTGACGTTTCAATGCATATTAGGCGTTTCTTGGCCGATCCCGACGCAGGAATACAGCACACACCCCGAGCAGCGGCAAAAAAGAACATAGCTTGATGACGAATGAAATGCTGGTCACATCAATCAGGGAACCGAGCACAACCGAGCCGAGTCCCGCCATGCCAAACGACAGGCCGAAGAACAATCCCGATACCGTCCCAATATGACGCGGCAGCAATTCTTGTGCGTAGACAATGATGACACTGAAGCCGGACATCAGAATCAAACCGATCATGCCGCATAATACCATGGATAGAGCAGGTCCCGCATAAGGCAGCAGCAGTGAAAATGGTGCAGTACCCGCGATGGAGAACCAGATCATCGGTTTACGTCCATAACGGTCAGCCAGTGGGCCGCCGAGCAAGGTTCCAACCATACCCGCAAATTGCAGAACGAACAGGCAGATCTGTGCCTGCGAAAGAGGCAGGTTATACGCATCGGCGTAATAAAAGGCATAGTATCCGGTCATACCGGCAATATACACGAATTTGGAAAACAGCAGCAGGATGAGGATACCCATTGTAAAAGCGATAAATCCCCGACTTACAGGCTGGGCAGCAGGCTGCACAATGCCATTTGCCTGTACAGACTGTTGCTGACGGCTGCGATTATCCGCCAATTTGTCTCTATACCAACGGCTAACGGAAGACTGGATAACGATCCCGATTAGGGCAAAAGCCATTAGCCACAGAAAACTAAGCTGTCCATGCGGGAGCAGGATAAAGGCAACCAGCAACGGGGCGAGAGCCTGACCTGTGTTGCCACCGACCTGGAAGATGGACTGTGCCATTCCGCGTCCGCGACCTGCCGCCAGATGAGCGACGCGTGAGGATTCAGGATGCAGGATGGATGAGCCTATGCCAATCAATGCTGCAGAGACAAGCAGCATCCATAACTCGGAAGACAAGGCAAAGCCGAGAACACCGATGAGGGAGAACAACATGCCGCCAGGCAGAAGAATCGGCATCGGCTTGCGATCAGACATATAACCGACCAGCGGCTGAAGGACCGAAGCGGTAATATTCAATGTGAAGGCAATCCAGCCCATCTGGGCGAAACTGAGCTGCATGGTCTGCTGGAAAAGCGGAAAAGCAGACGGAACAACGGTCTGCATCGCATCATTCAGCAGATGGGCGAAGCTGACTCCGGCAAGCGCCCAATTGGCGGAGTGATTGATTTGCATTTTGCTTACAGCGGCTTGTGCCACGGGAGATCACCTCGAATTATTTTTTTACCATGATAAAAGATACAGACGGATATTGTCTTTGTGAAAAGTGCTTGGAAAGTGAGCACGATTTGCTATAATGTCAGCAGGTGAGGAAACGATGGAATTAAACATGATGCTGAATGGATTGGAATTGTGGAAGGCTTCTGGCGGATTCGCCAATGAACCCCATGTGCATGATGACTGGTATCAGGTTACGTTGCCTGTAAGAGGACAATGCCATCTGGTGCAGGAACAGCAGGCTTATCCACTACAAGCAGGACTGGGAATTATTGCGCATCCCCGGATGGAGCACTTTTTCGAGATTGGTTCGGATTCCGCGGTTATCGTTATCAAGTTTCGTAATCCGCCAGTTGGCGGCTTGGAGGATTCAGGTCAACAAGGGGCGCAGACCGAATTTCGGACCACACAAACCTTCGATCCTGCTGAAATTAGCAGACTATTTCGAGGCTGGAACGCCATTTTGTTGGACGATGCGCCTGAACCATTGCAGATACAGGAAACGGAGCTTGCAGTAGAGACATATCTTGGGCGGATGCTGACTGGTCAACCGAATGGGAGTAACCTGACGCTGGCAACCGCAGGAATAGGTGTGGTGGGGAGCGTGGGGTCTGGTCTGGTTTGCGGGCAGCTTTCGAATCTGCTTCAGCGAACAAGCAGCAACAGCGGCGCGTTCATCGACCCCCATCTACGGCGCGTGCTGGAGTATATACACAGTGACTATACAAGTCCAATGGACATTGAATCGATGGCGGCGGTTGCGCACCAGAGCAGATATCATTTTATGCGTTCTTTCAAGGCACTGACAGGTTCAACGCCGTATCAGTACGTGCTGAATTTGCGTGTGGAGGAAGCCACCCGACGACTGCGCCATACAACAGATCCAGTGACCACCATCAGCTTTGGGCTGGGGTTCTCCAATGTCAGTCAGTTCTACAGGGCGTTTCAGCGCGTGACGGGTGTAACACCGATGGAGTATCGAAACCAGATGTAGAATCTGAAGAGGTTGAAGCCACAGGCAACACGTATAAAAATAGAACAATCCTGCGCTGCACCAGAACGTTGGCGGGGGTAGGACAAGAGCGGGGCAGAACGGAAGAATCAGGAGAGCGGAATCTGGTCCCAGGTGCAGGACCAGGGATTCTGCAAGGCCAATTTCTCTTGTTGGCTGCGCTGGAAATGGAGCGATTGCCATGAACAAACCTCTGTCACACGGATCAGATCTGGATCTGTACAGAAATGGTTACCTGGTTGCTGCGGACGGAAGCGGCGATTTTCCCACTATTCAATCTGCCATTGATGCCATTTCGGCAGACTGCACTGAAAAGTATACGATTCGCATAAAGCCAGGCACTTATGTTGAAAAACTGCACATCGAGAAACCGATGGTCCACCTCGTCGGTGCGGGAGCCGATCAGACCATCATCACGTATGATGATTATGCGCTCAAGAAGTTCCCGAACGGGGAGCTGTATCATACCTTTCATTCTTACACGGCCTTTATTGGTGCAGATGATTTCACCGCTGAAGGACTTTCCTTCATAAACTCGGCCGGACCTGGTCGTGAGGTGGGTCAGGCGTTGGCTGTATACGTGGATGGGGATCGGGCAGCCTTTCGGCATTGCCGATTTATGGGTCACCAGGACACGATCTTTACCGGACCGCTGCCCGAGCAGCCGATTGACCGGAGTTTCTTCGGGGGGCCGCGTGACGGGGCGGAGCGGCGGAAGCTGCGCCAATATTATGAGGACTGTTACATTGAGGGCGATGTCGATTTTATTTTTGGCTCGGCTACGGCAGTGTTCCAGGGCTGTGAGATCTTTGCGAAGAATCGCTTGAGCGATGCTGCTGCTGCAGAGGGAGAAGTGAATGGTTGGATAACGGCTGCTTCCACACCAGAGGATGCACGATATGGCTATGTGTTTATCGATTGTGACCTAACCAGCAACGCCCCCGCTCAGTCTGTATATCTAGGCAGACCGTGGCGAAATCATGCCAAAGTCTGCTTCCTGAACTGCTGGATGGGGGCGCATGTGAAACAGGAGGGCTGGCATAATTGGAACAAGACCGATGCGGAAGCGACGGTTGCGTACTTCGAATATCATAGTGCCGGACCTGGGGCAGGAAGTGTGATGGGGAGAGTTCCTTGGGCGAAAATACTCAGTGAGCAGGAAGCGGCTGAATACGCTGTGCCTATTATTTTATCCGGTGAGGATGGGTGGCAACCTTTCGAAGGTATGCTGTCATCTGAACTAGCCTCTTCGAAATTGAAACAAACTTAGTAATACATCCGTTCATTTATAAAATGAAAATAAAAAAAGGCTGTCTACCAAGTCTCTTAATGACTTGGTAGACGGCCTTTTTGTGCGGTATATTACATTTTTCGCCCCCCATAGAAATAATTTATCCCTTATCTCAATTGCATTTTACTGATTAAATACAGGGTGAGGATCTGTAAATTCCCTGTAAATTTGGATGATGTCTGCAAAAAAAGAAAACGAGAGGGAAGGTCCATTTTGATAAGGGAAGGGAGTGAAGCGATACTCATCGTCAGACGGTTTTATAAGCTCTATAGATCGCGGATCACATGTAAGTGCACCAGTGAAGCTTTGTTTGCAAGGTGAAAATAATCTGAATACAGGAGGGATTTTGCTTGAATCAAGCTGTTCGATTCCGCCCGGTCATTACATTCGCTTTGGCATTTATTCTGATTATTACGTGGTTTGCACCAAGAGCAGACGCCGCTGCCCAGTGGCAGGCAGGCACCGCATACAAACAAGGAGATCTAGTAACCTATTTAAATAAAGATTATGAATGTATTCAGCCCCATACGGCTTTGACCGGATGGGAGCCCTCAAATGTGCCTGCGTTGTGGAAATACGTCGGGGAAGGTACGGGAGGAGGAACTCCAACTCCGGATACGACACCACCTACCGTCCCTGCAGGTTTAACCTCATCCCTCGTCACGGATACATCGGTCAATCTTACCTGGAACGCTTCCACGGACAATGTGGGTGTAACCGGATATGAAGTGTACCGGAACGGTACTCTCGTGGCGAACACTTCAACGACTACGGCTGTAGTAACAGGACTGACAGCCGGCACCACATATGTTTTTACAGTCAAAGCAAAAGATGCGGCAGGCAATCTGTCCGCTGCAAGTACCTCTCTCAGCGTTACCACTTCCACCGGATCTTCGAATCCTGGGCCTAGCGGCAGCAAATGGCTGATCGGCTACTGGCACAACTTCGATAATGGCTCTACCAATATTAAACTGCGCAACGTGTCAACAGCCTATGACGTTATTAATGTCTCCTTTGCCGAGCCGATTTCACCCGGCAGCGGAACGCTCGCTTTTACTCCGTATAACGCTACGGTAGAAGAGTTCAAGTCGGACATTGCATACCTTCAAAGCCAAGGGAAGAAGGTACTGATTTCTATGGGGGGAGCCAATGGCACGATTGAGCTCACAGATGCGACCAAGAGACAACAGTTCGAGGATTCCCTAAAATCCATTATTTCGACTTACGGATTCAATGGCCTCGACATCGATCTTGAAGGAAGCTCCCTGTCTTTAAATGCGGGCGATACCGACTTTCGCAGTCCAACGACTCCGAAGATCGTTAACCTGATTAACGGCGTGAAAGCGCTTAAATCACACTTTGGTGCCAATTTTGTCCTGACCGCTGCACCGGAAACGGCCTACGTACAGGGCGGATATCTGAACTATGGTGGTCCTTGGGGGGCGTATCTTCCAGTGATTCATGCCTTACGTAATGACCTGACCCTACTTCATGTGCAGCACTATAACACCGGTTCGATGGTGGGGCTGGATGGACGTTCTTACGCTCAAGGGACAGCCGATTTCCATGTCGCCATGGCCGAAATGCTGCTTCAAGGTTTTAACGTAGGCGGAAGCTCGGGTCCATTCTTTAGCCCTCTGCGCCCGGACCAGATCGCCATTGGCGTACCAGCTTCCCAGCAGGCGGCTGGAGGCGGCTATACGGCGCCAGCTGAGCTGCAAAAGGCATTGAACTATCTGATCAAAGGAGTATCATACGGCGGTTCTTATACCTTGCGCCAGCCTGCGGGTTATGCCGGTATTAAGGGCATTATGACCTGGTCAATCAACTGGGACGCGTATACGAATAACCAGTTCTCGAACGCACATCGTCCATTCCTGAATGGACTTGGCACGCAAAAGACAGAGGAGGTTGTGTATTAAATGATAAATTTAAATAAACACACTGCTTTTAAGAAGACTGCAAAGTTTTTCCTTGGTCTGTCCCTGCTCTTATCCGTCATTGTTCCTTCCTTTGCGCTCCAACCAGCTACGGCCGAAGCAGCAGATTCTTATAAAATTGTTGGTTACTATCCGTCCTGGGCTGCGTACGGGAGAAACTATAATGTAGCCGATATCGATCCGACCAAAGTGACGCATATCAACTATGCTTTTGCTGATATTTGCTGGAACGGCATTCATGGGAATCCGGACCCTTCGGGCCCCAATCCTGTAACCTGGACCTGTCAGAATGAAAAAAGCCAAACGATTAATGTACCAAACGGAACGATCGTGCTCGGCGATCCATGGATCGATACGGGCAAGACATTTGCAGGGGATACATGGGATCAGCCTATTGCAGGCAATATCAATCAGCTTAACAAGTTGAAACAAACCAATCCTAATCTGAAGACTATTATCTCCGTTGGAGGATGGACGTGGTCCAACCGTTTCTCTGATGTAGCCGCGACTGCTGCAACCCGAGAGGTATTTGCGAACTCCGCCGTCGATTTCCTACGGAAGTACAATTTTGACGGGGTAGATCTGGACTGGGAGTATCCGGTATCAGGAGGACTCGATGGTAACAGCAAACGTCCTGAAGATAAGCAGAACTACACATTGCTCCTGAGCAAAATCCGTGAAAAGCTGGATGCAGCGGGAGCTGTGGACGGCAAGAAGTATTTGCTTACGATTGCAAGCGGTGCGTCTGCGACCTATGCTGCCAATACGGAGCTTGCAAAAATTGCTGCCATCGTCGACTGGATTAACATTATGACATACGATTTTAACGGGGCTTGGCAAAAGATCAGCGCACATAATGCGCCATTGAACTATGATCCTGCGGCTTCAGCCGCTGGCGTGCCAGATGCCAATACTTTTAATGTGGCTGCCGGAGCACAAGGACATCTGGATGCAGGCGTACCGGCCGCTAAACTCGTGCTTGGTGTTCCATTCTATGGCCGTGGCTGGGATGGATGCGCACAGGCAGGCAACGGCCAGTATCAGACGTGCACGGGTGGTTCTTCCGTTGGAACATGGGAAGCAGGCTCCTTTGACTTCTATGATCTGGAAGCCAATTACATCAACAAAAACGGATACACGCGTTACTGGAATGATACGGCCAAAGTGCCATATCTCTATAATGCGTCCAACAAGCGCTTTATCAGTTATGATGATGCGGAGTCCGTTGGATATAAAACGGCTTATATCAAGAGCAAAGGACTCGGCGGAGCGATGTTCTGGGAGCTCAGCGGTGACCGTAACAAAACACTCCAAAACAAACTGAAGGCCGATCTGCCTACCGGAGGTACAGTGCCACCAGTAGATACGACAGCACCAAGCGTACCAGGGAATGCCCGTTCGACAGGCGTGACAGCAAACTCGGTGACGCTGGCCTGGAATGCTTCAACGGATAATGTAGGCGTTACCGGTTATAACGTCTATAATGGCGCTAATCTTGCGACATCCGTCACCGGAACGACAGCAACAATTAGTGGACTTACAGCGGGGACCTCATATACCTTCACGGTAAAAGCAAAAGATGCGGCAGGTAATCTGTCTGCGGCCAGTAATGCTGTAACTGTAAGCACAACGGCTCAGCCGGGAGGCGATACGCAAGCACCAACTGCACCGACGAACCTTGCGTCGACCGCGCAAACCACATCCAGCATAACGCTGAGCTGGACGGCATCCACTGACAATGTGGGTGTAACGGGTTATGACGTGTACAACGGAACGACACTGGCAACAACGGTAACCGGAACGACCGCAACGATCAGCGGGCTTGCGGCGGATACCTCGTATACATTTACGGTAAAAGCAAAGGATGCGGCAGGCAATGTGTCTGCAGCCAGCAACGCGGTAAGTGTGAAGACGGCGGCTGAAACGACGAATCCTGGCGTATCCGCATGGCAGGTCAACACAGCTTATACTGCGGGACAACTGGTCACATATAACGGCAAGACGTATAAATGTTTGCAGCCCCACACCTCCTTGGCAGGATGGGAACCATCCAACGTTCCTGCCTTGTGGCAGCTTCAATAGTTAAAAATTGAAATACAACATTTTTAATTGAAATGTGCAGTGTTGGCGAGCTTAGTTTAGTGGAAAGAGAATATGAAACATGGATTGTTTCTCGGCGCTAAACAGAAGAAGATAAGAAAAGGGAAGACCAAAAACCACCGGCTCTTGATCCGGTGGTTTTTGGCTATGATATATCAAAGCAGGCTCCAACAAGGCTTTGTCCTACTTATTTCATCTAAAGTTTTACACTTACATAATTTGAACTTCAATTAGAAATCAAAGTTGTCAGGATCAGGTCCAACGCGAACGTCTTCATTCAGGGCGCTAATACGCTCCATCTCATCATTAGACAATTCAAAGTCGAAGATGGAAGAGTTCTCGACGATACGTTTCTCCTTGGTAGACTTCGGAATGGTGATGACACCGTTCTGCAAGTCCCAACGAAGGATTACTTGTGCTACCGATTTACCTTTCGCAGTTGCAATTTCGGTCAGAACCGGATTGTCCAGAAGTTGACCCTGCATTAGCGGGGACCAAGCTTCCAATTGAATTTCGTTTTTCTCACAGAATGCTTTAAGTGGAGCTTGAGTCAGACGAGGGTGGTACTCCACCTGATTAATCACTGGCTTCACTTCAGCATCCTGCAACAGATCTTCAAGGTGATGAATCTGGAAGTTGCTGACGCCGATGGCTTTAATGCGACCTGCTTTGTAAAGCTGCTCCATCGCTTTCCATGCGCCTTTATATTTGCCTGCTTTTGGCCAGTGAATCAGATACAGGTCCAGATATTCCAGTCCCAGTTTGTTCAGCGTGACATCAAAAGCAGCAAGAGTTTCCTCGTATCCGAGGTCTGCATTCCACACTTTGGAGGTAATGAACAGTTCTTCACGTTTCAGATTATTCTCTTTCAATGCCTCTGCGATTGCTTGTCCTACACCGGATTCGTTGCCATAGATAGCGGCCGTATCAATGCTGCGGTAACCGTGAGCAATCGCTTGTTTAACGGCCTCGATTAATTCAGATCCTTCTTCTACCTGAAATACGCCAAGTCCGAACCAAGGCATATGAACGCCGTTATTTAAAGCTACTGTAGATTGTAAATGTTGTGCTGTCATGTGAAGTCCTCCTCATATTATGAATCAAAAATGGTGTAACGATGTTAAACGATAAATCCTAGTATCCTTCATTAAGTCATAGTAGATTAAATTCGAATTAACGTATTATACTAGATTAAAATAAAAAGCGAAACCGGTTCCGAGTTGTAGCTTCAACCTAGGAAAGACGCGTGTTTAGGCTGATATCTGACTGAACCTGTCTTACGTCTCTGATGGGGAATATGGATCTTTACGATCAAGCGCTCTTGCCCAACCAGTCAGAAGAACAGCAGCCAGAACCATAATTGCACCAACCCATGTGGTATGAATCAGACCGATGGAATCTGTGATTACACCGCCCAAATATGCACCAATTGCGATACCCGCGTTAAAGGCTGCGATGTTGAAGGCGGAGGCGACGTCTTTGGCCTGCGGAGCATAACGTTCTGCGAGCGTCACGACGTACATCTGAAGCCCTGGCACATTCATAAAGGCAAGCAGACCCATGCCGAGTATCGTGAGTAACGCTGCCAGCTTAAATGGAACTGTGAAATACAGTATGCCCAGAATGACGGTCTGAATGATAAACATATAGAAGAGTGCTCGGAGCGGATTGCGGTTGGCGGCTTTCCCTCCGATAATATTGCCAATAGCAATAGCGATCCCGTACAGCAGCAGAATACCCGCGACCGTTTTCTCGGAATACCCGCTGATATCATGCAATAGTGGGGACAGGTAAGTGAATACCACAAACGTTCCCCCATATCCCACGGCTGTAATGGCAAAAGCCAGAAGCAACCGTCCGCCTGTCACCAGCTTCAGTTGTTCTCGGAATGCAGTTCGCGTTCCGCGTTGTAACGTGGATGGTACTAGAAGCATGTTGCCGATGAAGGCAACAACACCTACGACAACGATAAGAATGAAAGCTGCGCGCCAGCCCCAGTTTTGACCGATGAGTGTACCCAGGGGTACACCAGTTACTGTAGCAATGGTCAAACCAGAGAACATGATGGCAATAGCGCTCGCCCGTCGGTTTGCAGGAACCAGGTCTGCCGCAATGGTGGAACCAATGGACATGAATACTCCGTGTGCCAAAGCGGAGACAATTCGCGCAATGAGCAGCATGGTAATTCCACTCGAGAGCGCCGCCATGGTGTTACCAGCGATAAAAACAACCATAATAGCAAGCAGCAGCGTCTTGCGTGACACCGTTGACGTCAATGAGGTCAGAATCGGTGCCCCGAAGGTTACGCCTAATGCATATAATGTAACGGTCAGTCCCGCTGTCGTTACGGAAATGCCCAGGTCATCTGCAATAAGGGGCAGCAGACCAACGCTGATAAATTCAGTGGTGCCGATGGCAAACGCACTGATTGCCAGCGCCAGCAGTGCCCAGGTACTGCGTTTTGAATCATGTAACATGTCTTGTTCAACTCCCCAGAATGTAGATTTACGTACCGGCAAATGCTATTATGAGTTATTCGACATAAAATGAATAGTACGTACTTTTTAGTACCCTACGTACTTTTTAGTGCCTATATAGCAATTGCTTTTATGAATAACAATTTCCGGGAGGACATTCAGCATGATAAGAAAGAAGTATAATATTTCAGTTGAAGCGACGCTTGAAGTCATCGGTGGCAAGTGGAAATGCGTCATTCTCTGCCATCTGACACACGGGAAGAAACGCACTAGTGATCTCAAGCGTATTATGCCCGCAATTACGCAGAAAATGTTAACGCAGCAGCTGAGGGAGCTTGAAGATGACGGGATTGTGAACCGTATTGTTTATAATCAGGTACCTCCCAAGGTGGAGTATGAACTGAGTGAATATGGCCGAAGTTTGGAACCGATTCTAAATGCCCTTTGTAACTGGGGAGATCAGCACATTATTAAGGAATACGGAGACAAATCCTCAGTGTTGGAGGATAATGGGTTAAATGACTTCAACACGGACAACAAGGAGCTGATGAAGCCATGAACTATAAAATTCTATATGATGGTGCATTTGCGATGCTTAAAGTGCAATTGCAACGGGGGGAAAGGTTCAAGGCAGAAAGCGGGGCCATGGTATCCATGACACCAACCGTTGACTTGAAGGGATCTGCTGAAGGCGGTATGTTTGCCGGATTCGGACGTATGATCAGCGGCGAGAAATTCTTTTTTCAGGAATTGACGGCTGCAGGGGGATCTGCGGAAATTCTGTTGTCACCCTCCAGCATGGGGGATGTGGAGGCGATTGAACTGGATGGTTCCTATTCGCTCTACGTACAGAAAGATGGTTTTCTGGCCGGAACGGAAGGCATCCAGGTGAATACCAAAATGCAAAACTTGAAGAAAGGTCTCTTCTCGGGAGAGGGTTTCTTTATTATAGAGATCAGTGGGCGAGGAACAGTGTTCCTATCATCCTATGGTGCAATCCATGCGATCAATCTGGCTGCGGGTGAAGAAGTGATCGTGGATAATGCCCACTTGGTCGCATGGCCCAATTATATGGATTATCGCATTGAGAAAGCTTCACAAGGCTGGTTATCCAGTGTGACCAGTGGAGAAGGATTAGTATGCCGATTCCGGGGTGAAGGGACAGTCCTGATTCAGAGCCGTAATCCGCATGGATTTGGTCAATGGGTCAAGCAATTTATTCCTTCACGCTAATGTTTTCCGCTGAAAATGTACAACGTTGAAACGCATGCGTTCCGACAAGCGTTATAAGAAAAATGAAGCTCAAGGTGTAATGATGGAGGTATATTGAGATGGAAAGCTCACGGTATAAAAATGCTCAGGAAAGTCCAGGATACCTGCTATGGCAGGTTACTACGATGTGGCAAAAGGAAATACGCAGGGTGCTCGAGCCTCTGGAATTAACACAACCCCAATTTGTATTATTGCATGCCTGTGTGTGGCTCAATGAACGCGACACAGAGGGCAAGGGAGTAACCCAGGTCCAGCTTGCGCAATTTGCCAATGTGGATGTTAACGTTACTTCTCAAGTTCTCCGTGCTCTTGAAAAGAGAGAGTTGATAACTCGCAAGCGTCATCTTACCGATACCCGTGCGAATATTATTACAACAACGCCGGAAGGAACTCGCTTGGCGCTTGAAGGTATTCATCTTGTTGAAGCCGCTGACAAGGTGTTCTTTGATGTGTTAAGTGATCGTAAGGATGAATACATGGAAATTATGCAGGAATTTATTCGATATAAAACAGATGTTTAATGCATAAAAAGATTTTTTCTATGGTTTATTAGACTACAATGTGTAGTGAAGTTGTACCTCCCGGACTTTTTAGCCGGGAGGTTTTTTCTGTTGGTTCAATCAATCCGATAAGTCGCAAATGGCTTACCATGGCGGAAAGAGTCGCTGAGTTGATCGAGCTCGGTGATCATATCATCGGTCAGTTTCATGTCCAGGCTAACCAGATTATGTTCCAGCTGTTCGGTACTCGTTGCCCCAACGATAACCGTTGAAACAGCAGGGCGTGCCAGCAGCCATGCGAGCGACAGGACACTTGGGGAGCAGCCATACGCCGATGCCTTTTCACTGACCTGCTCACCTAATTTAATATTGTGTTCCAACAAGAAACGATTGAAGGCCGGATCGGTATCCGCTCTGGAACCGGAAGGCACGCCAGCTTCGCCATTGTATTTGCCTGTCAGAATGCCGCCCGCGAGCGGGAAATACGGGATGATGCCCACACCTTGATCAAGGCACATCGGTACGAGTTCAAGCTCAGGTGTGCGATCAGCCAGAGAGTAGCTGGCTTGGGTCGAGATATAACGTACATATCCTTTTAGTTCGCTGCTACCAAGAGCTTTCATCAGTTCCCAGGCTGCATAGTTGGAAGCTCCGATATAGCGGACTTTGCCGGAAATGACCATATCGTCCAATGTGCGCAGCGTCTCATCCAGTGGTGTATGCGGATCAAAGGTATGGATCTGATACAGATCCACATAGTCCGTTTGAAGACGCCGCAGGCTATGTTCAAGCTCTTGCTGCAAATGATAGCGGGATGAACCGCGCCCATTGGGACCCTCATGCCGGGGAAGTCCGGCTTTGGTAGCAAGCACAGCGTTTTCCCGTCTGCCTGCCAGGGCCTGTCCGATAATCCGCTCCGATTCAGTTCCGGCGTAGATGTTGGCGGTATCAATAAAATTGATTCCCTGATCCAGTGCCGCATGAATAATGCGGATAGAAGTTGGGTCATCCGCCCGTTTACCAAAGGCATTGGTGCCGAGTCCAAGTGCGGAAACGCGCAGCCCGCTATTCCCCAAACGTCGATATTCCATCGTTCATCGCTCCTTCTGTGTCATTTCTTGTATAGCAGATTATAACGTAATCTATTGAAAACGTGTTATTAATATAGTTAAATGATTCTAAGACCGTTATTAAAGGAGATATGATGGAGAACAGTGCCGCACATTTAACCAGACGGAAGCCGAAGAAACCGAAGAAGAGATGGAAGAAACCTTTGATTATCATCCTGAGTACTTTGATTGTGCTGGGGGGACTCGGATTTATCTATCAAAAGCAACTCGTTGTGTTTGCATTTAACCTGTTTGCTTCGGAAACCGTAAAGGAAACGCTCGATGAATCCTTCAAGCCAGTTGGCGATAAGGATGCACCCGTTGTAGAACATACCGATCCATTCTCGCTGTTGTTGCTAGGAATTGACCAACGGGATAACGAACCAAGCCGTTCGGATACCATGATCTATTCTGTTGTGCGTCCAGAAGAAAATAAAGTGTTGCTCCTGTCGATTCCACGTGACTCCTACACCGATATTATCGGCCGGGATGTGAAGTCGAAGATTAATTCAGCCTATGCGCATGGTGAAGCCAAGATGGCGATGGATACCGTAGAGCATTTGTTGGAAAACAAAGTCGATTTCTATGCCGCGATTAATTTTAACGGACTCAAGAATATTGTTGATGCGGTTGGCGGTGTTGAATTGCCGATTAAGAAAAATATTGAGAACAAATTGAAAATCCATGAGAAGCTGTTTGTTGAAGCGAACAAACCGATCTACAGCGGCGAAGAAGCGCTGGGCTATGTGCGTTACCGGGAAGATTCCGATTTCAATCGGACGATGCGGCACCGTCTTTTCCTGAGTGCCTTCATGAATCGTGCGCTTGAGGTCAAAAACCTGACCAAGATCCCGGACGTTATCCAAATCGCTGGATCGAATTTTACAACCAACATGAACTCGGATTTCATCGTGAAATTTGCCGAGTCTCTATATATGAAAGACAGCACACCAACAATCAGCAATTACATGCTGAAGGGTGAAGGCGCAACGCGGAGCGGCACATGGTACTATGATTTGTCAGAGAGTGATCTGCAATATGTGCGAACCCTGCTCGCGAACTGGCTAGACCCGGATACCACTGAAATTATGGAGCCGGAGACGGCGGATACGAAAGATCCGGCGTAAGCAAGTATCTGAGGCTCAGTAAGATGACCAAAAGTTGTATACGTGTGCAGAATGACTATATCAATGAATGAGAGTCCAGGAAGCTGATGCTTCCCGGGCTTTTTGTTATGTAAGCATTTTGCAAAAATCCCGTAACGACTTCCAATCCGCAGAGAATGGTCGAAATGATTCTATTCCTTAAACCCCATTTTATGGCATACATATAGTAAAATATAGGGAATGAATTCAACATCAACCAACGGAGGAAGCTCATGAAAGAGTTCAAGGATCGGCTTCACCAGGTTCAGGAGCAGCAGAAGCAGCTGGTAAAGGAGTACAATGCGCTGCTCCAGGAGTATCAATCCGATGATCTGATCGTGCAGAATGAACAGCTGCGAGCGCAATATGAAGCGAATCAACTCAAGCTGCAACAGCTTGAAATACGCACACGCAAGATGGAAGAAGAGAATGCCCGTCTTCGCATGGCTCTGTCCGAACAGATGCTGGATGAAAAATTGAATCTCATTCGTGTATCCCAGGAGAAGATGGAGACCTATTTTCGGGGAAAGACGAGTGTACATAATGATCGGCTCGCGGCACATGAACACCGTGCCAAAGTGAATTTGAATGCCATATTCAACAGGGCTTCAGAGGAACTTCAGGGCGACGCCAATGAGATTAAAGAGAGAATTGCTCATCTGGCTGCTGAGGTGCAGGAACGAATTGAGCTGCACAGACAGGCCCTGTGGGAGAGAGAAGAGGCGCTACGCGGGCAGATGCAACAAGGATACGAGCATATGGCGGAGGAAGGCTTAAGCGAAGAGACCATTCAGCGGCGCATTCGCCAGAACCGGATGGAGATGAAGATTGGCCTAAGCTGGATCAACAAGGTCGCTATCCTGCTCATTATTCTTGGCGTTGGAGCGGCTTTTCGCTACTCATACGCGACCTGGTTCAACGATGAGATGAAAGGCGGCGCTTTTTTCCTGCTTGGTGTGCTCATGCTTGCCGGGGGTGAATGGCTGTTCCGGTGCAAGCGTCAGACGTTCGCGATGGGGCTGCTGGGAGGTGGGATTTCCGTTCTGTTTGGCTCGATCTTCTACAGTTACTTTTTACTGCATATTATCGGGTTATATACGGGACTTGCCTTGTCGGTGTTGGTTTCGGCCATATCCGTGCTGCTATCGTTGAGGTATCAGTCCAGGACCATCTGCTCACTTGGTTTGGTTGGAGGGTATCTACCGTTAATCTCCTACATGGCCTATTTCGGCCTTCAAGGTTCGGCTGTGTATGTTGCCATGATCTATCTGTTGCTCTTAAACGGAATTATTGTTTTGATTTCATTTGGTAAACGGTGGCCGATTGTGCATTATATCAGTTTTCTGTTCAACACACCGTCCATGCTCATCCTATTATGGCTCTCACCAAGTGAGAAGATCGGCATGGTGTATTCCATTGTGACATTTGCATTATATCTCGGCATTACACTGGCGTATCCCTTCAAACATCGGGTGAAGTTAACCTGGTGGGACTTCACGCTGCTGGCCATGAATACGAGCATCAGCTGCCTGATGTTGTATGTACTGTTTGATGCGGCGGGCTGGAATGATGCACAGGGCTTGCTTGCTCTGATTTTCGCTCTGGTCTATTTCGGGCTCGCCCGGTTTGTCCAGCAGAGGATGCCTCAGGAAAAGCAGACCCTTCTATTGTTCTACGTGACTTCCCTGACCTTTGCCATTCTGATTATACCGTTCCAATTCGGTGCAAAGTGGCTGTCCATGGGGTGGCTGATCGAAGGGGTTCTGCTGGTTACGCTAGGACATCTGAAGCGGTTCAAATTGGTGGAGCGTGCCGGATGGGGAATTGTGCTTCTGTGCATGTTCACCTTTGTGTATTATGACGTGCTGGTGCTGTTCATCATGGGGGAGCAATCCTATTTCTTGCTAAAATACTCCTGCATCACGCTGGGTGCGCTGCTTATTACGTTCTATTACGCCTTGGATCGCAACGGCTCCCTATCCGGGGAGAAGTATCATTATAGCCAGACAGAGCTTGGCTTTCTGAATGCATTCAAGTACATCACACTCGCCAATCTGTGGTTATACGTGCTGTATGAATCAAATGAATTGTATATGAAAGCAGTCGATGACTCATTCCTGTTATACCTGTTCTACAAATGGCTGATGTTCGCTGCGCTGACCATTGCCATGGCCTATGGATTGAGTAAAGTGAAGTTGCTGCGTGATCGGATCGTGCAGGTTTATATTGTCTTCCTGCATGCGGTGGGCTGTTGTATTGCACTAGCAGTAACGTTATCCATGCCGGCACTTCAGCCGGATGTTCAGCAGCATACAGCGGCTGAAGTCGTAGGCTTACTTGTGTTAATCATCTTTAATGTGGGTGTGTTCTTTGCAGGAAGGGATCTGCTGATCGCGGCAATCCGCGGGCAGTTCAAGAGCATTGAATGGTATCCGGTTATCGCAGGGGTCTATCTGCTGGGTGTCATCACCGTGTTCCTGACGATTCAGTTTCATTGGGGAGATGTAGGGCTGTTGTTCAGCCTAATCTATCTGCTGCTTGCGATCCTGTACATCGCCTACGGATTCCGCAGAAAATATGTGATGATTCGGCGCCTCGGTCTGGGCCTGACGTTGTTTTCCACCGGGAAAATGGTGTTCTATGATGTGGGATTGCTTACATCTGGCAGCAAGTTCATTGCCTATTTCAGCTTTGGCGTACTGCTGCTTGGTATTTCCTATCTGTATCAAAAGGTGTCGAGCCGGATGGAGGAAATACAGGCTGGAGAGACCGAACAGTCTAATGAATCCGAACTGCCGGAGGATAAAAAGAACCAATTTTAGGAAAGTGGACGCAACATTCACAATCTTTTGGGGAGGGAACAACATGGGATTTGATCTGAGTATCATGTTATGGCAACTGTTATGGATTGCTGGCTCTGTAACTCTTATTGTGTATGGGTGGAGGAAACTTGGTATCAGGAAAAAGCGGCGCTGAGGGCAGGAAATGCCGCAGCAACATCACTTTTGACAAAAGTCATTATCGGATGAACTGAGCGGTATCCATATCATAAATATGCATTAAAATGAGGCTCGTGAGCGCTGGTTTTTAGCGTCCAGGGGCCTTATTCTGATGAATGGATTAAGATATGTATCCTCATTCAGGATGGCATGACCCAGCATAAGATGACATTCGTGAAACGTTTTTTCTGTTGATCACGTTATAATAGAGTATACTTACGGCTGGGTATTCAGTTGCAACCATGATGTTTCGGTTACGGGTATGCCTTTCAATGATTCTCCGCGATCATCATTGATGCGGGAGAGTACTGTTAATGTAATGGACAGGGTGAAGGCGAGCAGCACATATATAAAAATGTTTTTTTTGTTCATGATGAGGGACCTCTCTTGTTGATTGGGCTAGGGCATGGATACGACTGTTATGAGAAAAAAAGCACAGCGTCTGGTATAGTAGAGAAAAGCATAAAACGATGCCTGTATACACTATATAAATTATTATGGATGCAAACAATGGAACAAATCTGATGAATTTATCATTATTTATGAACGGAACGCTCATAGAGATAGAGTGATATTTGAAGGTGGGAGAATAACATGCGGGAGACGGCAAAAATCGTCATTCGTACGCCAGGGCAGGAAAGTGATGGTTCGTTCGCTTATGTCAGCCAGGGGCGTTCCATTACAGTGGGGCGTTATACGGGTGGAGATGAATTGGACTTGTCTGTCTACAATCAGTTGATATCGAAGCGGCATTGCCGCATTCATTATGATTTGCAGCAGCAACTTTGGATTGAGGACCTGGATAGCAAAAATGGAACGGAATTGAACGGGCAGCGCCTCGTTCCTTATGAGAAATACCCGTTTGCCGAAGGAGACAGCCTGACGCTAGTCAACGGCTTGATTCAGCTTCGCGTAGAAGGGGATCTCGAAGAAACGAGAGAATATCGAATATCTGACCTCCTGGGCGAGGGCGTGCGTTTACAGGATCACCTGCAAACCGTGCAGATTGGAGAAGTGGAGATTCCACTGTCTAAGAAGGAGTACCAACTGTTCAAGCTGCTGTACAGCCAGTTGGATCACTTTGTCACACGGGAGCAGATTGTCGGCCAGGTGTGGCCGGAGCGAAGCATGCTGGAGAGCGAGCCAGTGGGTATTGACGAGATTAACTCGCTGATCTACCGGACGAATCGCAAGCTGGGAGTACATTTTACAATCAAATCGGTTTACAAAAAGGGTGTATACATGAAGTCCCATGTGCCGGACTGAATGCGTGGAATGAGCAGCGGGATGGAATGAGATTAAGCCAAAATAGAATAAGAAGAAGGAAGCTTCTGCCAGGTTTTTTAGACCTGGGGAAGCTTCTTTTGTTATGATGAAGGTGCAATTACCGCCTCTTAATTAAAAATCCAAAGGGTTGAGGTTATGTTCATATTTCAATTTATACCATGGCTGATTGCTGTGGTGACACTTATATCGGTAGTATCCATCGTGCTGGTCAGTTGGAAAAATGGAATCTCACCGATGCCGACTTCCAGCCTTGTCAGACAGACAGTCATTCAGGAGGTCAACCGCATTCCCGGTTACGGCGACGTTATTGAAGCGGGCTCTGGATGGGGAACGCTGGCACTGGACGTGGTGAGGCATTGCCCAGGCAAACGGCTAACGGGTATTGAAAATTCAATTGTTCCCTTATGGACCTCCCAACTCATTGCTTTTCTAAGTGTCCGTTTACGGCGAGCAAAGGGAAAGCGCCACTCTCTGGAGGGGCGGCTGCGATTTATCCGTGGAAACATCTATACCAGTTCATATGAACATGCAGATTGCGTGATCTGTTATTTATTTCCCGGAGCAATGAATCGGCTCGTCGACAAATTCAATCGGGAGCTGCCTCCGGGAGCAAAGGTGATTAGCGTCTGTTTTGCATTGCCAGGCAAGATACCGCTACGGACAATTACATGTCGGGATACGCTACGGACCAAGGTATATGTATATACGTTTTGAGCGCTAACAAACCTACCGCATCTTAAAAGGCGGAAAATCAAGGAATGCAGCATTTAATGAACATCAGCAACGTTATTCCTTCATCAAATGGGGTCAGAACCTACAAAATTAACCCAATCGATGAAATAACATCTCTGTGATTCTTTAGATCTCAGACTTGGGCAAATGGGAGCGGATAGCTTGTGCGAGGTTCTTTAGAACAAAATAACAATAACAAGGGATGTCCCCCGTCATAATCATGACTTATGGGACATCCCTTTGTTTTTAGTCGTTTATTTGTTGGCTTTTATGGCCTGAATCTTAACTTACTTCGCAGTATCCGTAGTGTCCGTTGTACCTGTGGTGTCGGTTGTTGTGCCCGATGTACCGGATTGCGTTCTGTTTCTACCGCCTCCGAATCCGCCTTGGCCACGGCCTCCGCCTGGACCACCCATACCTGAATTCGCAGTAGTTACACCAGATTCATTCACCCAAGTTACATTGCTTGTGGATTGGAAGGCAACCACTTTGGTTCCGCCACTATACGTTCCGTCTGTATAGAGTCCATCCACTGCTTTACCAGTCGATGTTCCGCCGGAATAGATCACATAAGAACCATCTTTTTTCAGATCCGGGGAGCTGACAACCACCGTTTGATAATCTTTCGCTGGAGCAAAGGTTAGGATATTGTTGCCTTCGCTGTCTTCCACGTGTACCAGTGTTCCTGCTTTTTGCGTTTCAGGGAACGTCATGGCAATGGTATTTTGAGTCGATGCTTCAGATGTTGCCTGAGCCATGCCGGAGCTTCCCGCAGCGATCAGATATCCGCCGCTCAATTCGAAGTTACCGTCATAATCCAGTGCTCCGTTGCCGCTGTCTGTAGGGCCGTTCACAATGACGGTTCCGTCTGTCATATAGATGGAGCCATTCGAATCCAGTCCATCGCCACCTGCATTTACGGTGAGGGAACCGCCGTTGATATGGAGCTCACTGTTGCTGGCGGATTCACCCGGCATACCACCTGGAGCGCCGCCTTGTGGGCGAGTATTGCTGTTCGCGTCTGTACTTTGATTGGATTGATCCGTAGTTGATGTTGTGCCAGTCGTCTCTGTAACAGAAATGTCGAAGACTGCAGTTGTATCGGTATCGGCTGCTTGAGTGCTGTCATCTGCAGTGGTTGCAGCATCCGCATCAGTTGCAGTTATTTCACCGGAAGCATTCACGCCATCATCTGATGCAGTCACATCCACATCCCCATCGTTCATAGTGATGATTGCACCTTCAAGACCTTCATAGCTCTTGGCAATGGTGATCGTTCCGCCGTTAATGGTAAGCGCCTGATCTGCATGAATACCGTCATCACCGGATTCAATGCTGAACTTGCCGTCATTGACGGTCACATTGTTGTTGCTGTGCAGGGAATCATCCATGGAATCGATCGTATACGTACCGCCATTGACGGTAAGATCTGCTCCTGCTTTAAGTGCTTTGGCACTCGTTGTTTCTTCTTCTGCCGCCGTTGTGCTTGTGTCTGCATCTGCATTGGAATCAGCAGGTGCTGTTGCATTTGTAGAGCTGGATGGTGCTGCGCCTGTTGCGTTCGTTCCATTATTGCTCGGCATATCAGCAGGTGGTTCCCCATCCGGTGGTGTGCCCATATCAGTTGGAGGTGTACCGCCACCACCGCCGCCAAATGGTCCTTCTTCTACTTTTTCTGGTGCATTGGCACTGCCGCCTCCGGTTACGATGTCAAATGTGCCGCCATCCGTAACCAATGCGGTTTCCGCTTGAATGCCGTCGCTGCCGCTCTGGATGTTGAATGTGCCTCCAGCAATGGCAACGAAGCCTTTGGTCGTATCTGTATCGTTTGTGGATTTGATGCCGTCACCTTCTGAATCAATGGTAATGGTTCCTGCTTGAATCGCCACCATATCTTTACCTTTGATGCCGTCATCGGCGGATTTGACGTTAATTGTTCCACTAACGATTTTCAGATCATCCTTGCTCGTAATACCTTCATTGTAGTTACCTGTAACCGTCAGCTTGCCTGTACCATTGAACGTCAGGTCTGCCTTGCTGAAGATGGCTGCATCCGGCTCATCCGTTGTATCGTCGGCGTATACGTATTTTTTGCCATCGGAGACGGCATTCTCGGTTCCTTCCTCCAGCGTAATGATGGCTTTGCCCGCTTTCTGGATATAGATGGCTGCACTATCGTTGTCATTGATTGTTGCCCCGTTTAATACGAGATGTACGGTGCCCTTATCAGCAACATTAACTACAATCTGTCCATCAGTAAGCTTGCCGCTAAGTACATAGGTACCCGCTGCGGAGATGGTTACCGATCCGTTTGCTGCTTTTGCACCCGATCCTGTGATGGAAGCGGTCGTACCGTTCAGCTTAATCGTTGTGGAGTCTGTTGCACTCCAGCTAACGTTGGTATCGTCTGCATCCAGAGTGACCAGATCGGCATACTTCACCGAGGTTTGTTCACTGACGGATACGGTTTTGGTTGTTCCTGTCGTTGACACTGCGGCATTTGCGGTGCTGCTGGTTGCTGCCGGAGCACTGCATGCTGTAACCATTGCTGTAATCATCGCGACGGACCACAGTTTGCTGCCAGTTATGATTTTCTTTTTCATATTATATCGTTCCCTTCGAATTTTAATATTCAGTGGTTGTTGGACTCATGGTTAAGGAGATATCCAGATTACCGTTTCGGGTACGGATCATGTCGAGGAATTCTTTTTGATTGACACTTTCATGAATGGTGACGTTGTAGACCAGCTCGTACAGACTGCCAAGCTCGGTTGTTCTGATTTTTTTGAGCTCATGCACGACATTAAATTTGTGGAATACTTCGTCCAGTGCTTCTTCGTAACTCAGATTCTCGGGAATGGTCACTTTCAATGTTTTTTGCTGGTTTTTCTTCGCTCCGAAGTTGAAGCGGCTCAGGACAAACATCAGTACACACAGGATAATGGTGAACATTACGGCATAACCGAATGCGCCTACACCACAGGCAAGACCGGAAGCCATGGTAAACAGAACATAAGCAATGTCTTTCGGGTCACCAGGCGCACTTCTGAATCGGATGATGGAGAAGGCACCGGCGAGGCTGAATGCACGGGCGATGTTGCTGCCGATCAGAAGAATGATGATGGCTACGATGACTGGCAAGACGACCATGGTTAGTGTAAAGCTTTGGGAATATGTGCTCTGATTTGTCTTCATGTACGTCAGGCTGATGATGACCCCCATGATGATGGCAAGTCCGATCGTTAGAATCGCATTACTAAAAGTTAGGGTGGTGTCTGTTAAAGCTGAGCTGAAAATGGAATCAAGCATATACTACACGCTCTCTTTCTGTGATTGTTTTGTCTTGTTCTATGGATGGGTTGAAATCTGTACCCGGCAGCAATTCTCGTTCAGTCTGGTAGTTCAGGTTGGTTGTTCTGGCCAGATGTCTGTACTCATTGCCGTATTTCGAGAATCCGGTGCGATATAGGCCGTGTTCGGATAACAGTTGAGAGAGCCACATCGGAACGGTTTTCTCGGCTTTGACTTCCATCAGCCAGCGTCCGTCTTTCACCAGAGGTTCACCGTAATCTCCTTGCTCTAGCTTCAGATCGTATCTGCGACTGCGGATGTTGGTATCAAAGGTGATGCGGAGATCGCGGCTGTTCTTGTCGAACAACGCCTTGCGTTCATACGCCAGATATACTTTTGGTTCCAGATCGTACAGCCGGAGGAAATACTTGATCTCTTCGACGACCTGTTTGTTCATATAATCGGCGAGATCAGGCGCCTTGCCTGTCTGAACGAATTCATAGGCTTCATCCAGCTTCAGGGCAGTTCGGCGTTTGTTCACCAGGCCAAATACTTTCTTTTTGATCTCCAGATATACCTTCGCATTCTCTTCAGGAACTCCGTATGCCCGCAGTCTCAGCTTCTCCTTGTATTTGGGTTTGGAGAGACTGGCGCGGATCAGGGAATCCTGCGGAGTGTCGAAGTACAGGTTGCTGATCGAGTAAAACTCGTGTTTCTTGTTATAGGCATCCAGCTCCATATACTTCAGCAAGTCGGTGTAGAAGTTCTCGTATTGCTCATCTGTCAGGAGGTACTTGCTCTCATATCGGTTGAATACTTCAATTGCCATTGGGTTCAGTCCTTTCATCCATGTTTTGTATGTTTTGTTTCATCGTGTATTGCTTCCATGTCTGTATCTTAGAGCGCCAACCTTGAATGAATCTTAAATGATTTTACATTCCGTTGATCTTTTTTTACCTTCCTTTAATAGTCCGCGAAAAAAGTGAAATTAAGATTGATTCAAGGTTCGGTTGCTACAATCGTTGGTATAATAGATTGACATATATCGAAACCAATTCATGCAGAGGAATGAAGAACCGATGAGAATACTAATTGCGGAAGATGAGGTTCATTTGGCGGAAGCCGTATCGCAAATATTGAAAAAACACAATTACTCTGTAGACATGGTGCATGACGGGAGATCGGGTCTGGATTATGCGCTAAGCGGAATCTATGATCTGTTGCTGCTGGACATCATGATGCCGGAAATGGACGGGATTACCGTGCTGAAGAAACTACGCAGCGAAGGCAATCATACGCCTGTCATTCTGCTCACAGCCAAAGGAGAAATATCAGACAAAGTTACCGGGCTGGATTATGGAGCCGATGATTATATAGCAAAGCCCTTTGCCACGGAGGAATTGCTCGCACGGATTCGGGCAGCCCTGAGAAGGAAGGGAGAAGTCGTTCCAGAGGATGGACTGAAGTTCGGTGACATCGAACTGAACACAACGCAGCTGAAGCTGAGTGTTCAAGGCAAGGAGATCAAGCTGAATCTGAAGGAAAATGAACTGCTGGAACTGCTGATCACGCGCAAACAGGCCATTACTTCCAAAGAGCAGATTATTGAGAAGTTGTGGGGTTTCGATTCGGAAGTGGAGTATAACAATGTGGAGGTGTACATCTCGTTTTTACGCAAAAAATTAACCTTCCTGAACTCCGCGGTCCGCATTAATACGATTCGGGGTGTGGGGTACGTACTTGAGGTGACGTCCTGATGTTCAAGAAACTCAGAAACCGATTTCTGATCGTGAACCTGGTATCCATCTCGATTATGATGCTGGTTGCCTTTGCTACGATCTACATCATTACGTATCAGAATGTGCAGCGGGAAACTAACATGGAGCTGTTCAAAGTGTCGGATTTCTATCATAGTCCGTACAATTCATCCAAAAAGCCACGTACAGACGAGGGGAATTCGGGGAATCCGCCATCCGACGCTCAAGGAAATGGGGCACCTGGGGGAGATCCCAATTCGCCTCCCGCACGTTCTGTCTCGTTCATGATCAAGACGGATAGCGAATGGAAGCTCACGGAGACCCATTCCAAATTTGATATGGAAGATACGTTCTACCCCGAGGCGCTGCAAAAAGTCGATAAAGTCGACAATGTGGACCGGAAGACCGGACAGTTTACGCTGGATGGAACAAACTGGGCCTATGTGATTGACCCGAGTAGCGAAGGGCACATGATTGTTTTCATTGATGTGACGGCCCAACAGGGGATCCTTACGAATCTGATTTATACATTTGCCATCGTAGGTTTGATCATGCTGATCGTCATCTACTTCCTGAGCCGCTATTTCGCCAATCGTTCCATTACCCCGGTCAAGGAAGCCTTCGAGAAGCAAAAGCAATTCATAGCGGATGCTTCCCACGAGTTGAAAACGCCACTGGCGATCATTAATACCAACACGGATGTGCTTCTCGCGAACCGGGAGGATACAATTGAAAATCAGGCCAAATGGCTGCATTACATCAAGTCGGAGACGGAACGCATGTCGGGACTGACGAATGATTTGTTATATCTGACTCAAATTGACGATTCGCGATCCTCGATGATTCATGCCAAGTTCAATATGAGCGATGCGGTGGAGACGATCATTTTGACGATGGAAGCGGTGATTTTCGAGAAAAATATATCCTTGGACTACAGCATTGAACCGCAGCTCATGGTCCATGGCAACAGCGAACAGATTAAGCAAGTCATTCTGATCCTGCTTGATAATGCCGTGAAATACTCCAGAGCCAAAGGCTCGGTCAACGTATCTTTGAAGAAACAGAACAATGACGTCGTGCTGGCGGTTTCCAACACGGGAGAAGGCATTGCGGCTGAACATCTGGACCGGATCTTCGATCGATTCTACCGTACCGATGCTTCCAGAGCACGCAAACATGGTGGACACGGACTCGGTCTTGCGATTGCCCGTTCTATTGTGGAACAGCACAAAGGAGAGATATACGCTCGGAGTGTGGTAGGAGAAGGAGCGACATTCTACGTGCGTTTATCCTAGGGATAAGGAATAAGACATGTCTGTTCTGGGTTAACCTATGCTACAATGGCAACAGAACGAATGAATCAAGGAGCTGACTTTAACGTGACTGAAGCAAATTCAATTAACGAACAGGAAATGAAGGCATATATTGCAAAGAAGACGAAGGCGAGTGAAGCGAATATCGCTCTTGTCCTGAAGCACGAGCAGGCGTACATTAACAAAGCGCATGAAAATGCCAAAGGCGACGTGGATATCGACGGTGACGATCTGGCCGACTACATTCTGAGCCGCAAAGATGTGAAGCTGGATGAGCTGACCGTTGAAGGCATTCTGGATGCTGAAATGGACTACTTGATGGAAAAAGGGCTCGCTGGCTACGTGGATTAAATTTAAATCAATCTATTTAAAAAATGACCTCAGCCTCCACTTTATTGTGGAATTTGAGGTCATTTTGGATTGTACATTCGGAATCACCTTTTAAACCGCCAGCCCTGTTGGGCTAGCCCCATTCTTCTTATTGACCCATCATACCGCCATCGACAGTATAGAGCGAAGCAGTGACATAAGATGCTTCTTCGGACAACAGGAAGTTCATGATGGCTGCGACTTCTTCCGGTTCACCATAGCGGCCCATCGGAATGCTGGATACGGTAGCGGATTGATAATCCTCCACATTACCGGAGTTGGCCTCGATTTGGCGCATCATGCGGGTATTAATGGTGCCTGGCAATACCGCGTTGACCCGAATACCATGGGGCGCGAGTTCATTCGCTGCTGTGCGGGTGAGGCCAATCACGGCATGTTTGGACATAATATATGGAGATACGGCTGGAGCACCCATCAGACCTGCAAGGGAAGAGGTATTCAGAATCGCGCCTGATTTTTGTTTTTTCATGACAGGGATAACGTTCTGCAAACCAAGGAATACCCCGCGCACATTGACGTTATATACGAGGTCGAGGGCTTCAACGCTCAGATCTTCGATCAGTCCGGTTGGACCTTCAATGCCGGCATTATTGGCGAAATAATCGATACGACCAAACGTATCAAGTGCTTGCTGCACATAGTTTTTCACATCGGCTTCCTGAGATACGTTTGCTTTCACCGCAATGACGTGCTCCTTGTCGAGTTTCAGATCCGTAATGGTTTGCTGAATGGCTTCTTCGTTGAGGTCGACCAGCACCAGATTAATTTTGCGTTCGGCAAGGCGACGTGCCAATTCTTTACCAATGCCACCGGCTGCTCCTGTAATAACGGCTGTTTGGGTATATGATGTACTCATCATTTATTCGCTCCTTATAAAATGAAATCAGGTGAACTGTGAGTGAACATTCAACCTGTGGTCTATCGTTCCTATCTCAATGTTAAGATATACATAGAAATGTGACAATCATCATTGACAGCGCATATGTCAGCTATCGGACAGAGATGTAAGCGGTGTTCATTTAGGTTACAATAATGGACAGAGGAGGTGGAAATGTTGATTATCGAACACCCTCAGGATCGGAGAGCACGAAGAACGCAGGATGCCATCATTGCTGCGGCAGTTTCTTTGATATTGGAAAAGGGAGCTGAAGCCGTCACGATTCGTGACATTACGGAGCGGGCGGATTATAACCGGGGAACGTTCTATTTACATTTTCCCGGCAAACCCGAGCTATTGCAATTTATTCTGGATGATTTCATGCAGGGCGTGGGACAAGCTTATGCATCACCTTATGCGAAGTTAAAAGAAGTGGATATGACAGCATTGCTGCCATCAACGATGCCTGTATTTGAATATATTGAAGCGCATCAAGACATCTTTCGAGCTTTGATGACGATGCATGGGGATATGGGAACCAGACTCTGCAACATGTTCAGAACATATTTAACCGAAGATTTTGTATTGGTGACCGAAGACAGCGACTACACCATTAATTACGACATCATGCTAAGTTACCTGGTATCTGCGACCGTTGGTGTGATTATGCATTGGGCGGAGATTGGTTTCAAGTATTCATCCCACTATATGGGAGAACAGCTGACCGCGCTAATTAATATCAAACCGACCCGTCTCCTGATTGAACCAGGGCAGAAGGGCCGGACCATTCATGAACGCATGCTTCAGGACTAAATAGCGTGCTCGGTTCTCTTATTCCCAGGGATAACTAACGGTGAGGAAGTCGGCGAATTTCTTGCTTTCTTCCCGCCGTTGTTTCCGCATGGCCGCCCGAGCTGGAGCGGTCTCGTATAATTTCTTCTCTTCCTCCGTCTCTGGAATGATGCGAGGAACAATGAGTTTACGGTTATTTTCATCCAAAGCGACAAAGGTAAGGAATGCGGTAGCCGCGATTTTCTTCTCCCCCGTCTTGAGATCCTCACGGATCACCTTCACAAAAATCTCCATCGAACTTCGTCCTGTCCAGGAAACAAACGATTCCAGTGTCACCGAATCTGTCGGATTAATCGGATACAGAAAATCGACTGAGTCGGTTGAGGCCGTAACGGTGTTCACCCGGCACAGCTTGGAAGCAGTGATGGATGCAATATCATCAATATAGGACATCAGCTTCCCACCAAATAATGTGTTGTGATTATTCACGTCTGTCGGGAACACTCTAGACGTCTTGAAACAACGTGTTTCACGCATGTACTTTTTCTCCACCTGATCCAATTCCGTAGGCTTCGGTATCTCTCTCATATTTCTTCCTCCTGACAGTATGGCTGATGGACTCTGCAAGATATGCCGCGCCCATCGTCTCTATATGTTAGTTCTAGTATAGGTGTCGGTCACATCCCTATTCAAGTGAAGCATAATTCAAAAAAACCGCCAGGCGCGGACCGGCGCGCTGGCGGTTTGATGCTGTATATTAAGCCTTGGCTTTGAAAATGCCAGACGGTCCGCCAACAGGCAGGAACGTGTAGCCAAAATGAGCATTCAGTACGGAAGCACCTGTGCCGTACAACGACACGATTCCGATTCCCATTTCAGCATAAGCTGCGATGGTATGGAAGATATGAGGAGCTACGCCGAAAGCGTCAAAGGTCAGGCCAAGGAACAGGAAGTCAATGAGAATGAAAATGATGAGCAATACTTTGTTGGCTTCCACGGCACCCAGCGTCATGAACAGGGTGAACACGAGGTATCCGGCAAAAGCAAATCCGAGCTGCTTGCCATCTGCCTGTTCCGCAAGAGTGGAGCCAAACACGCCCATTTTGATCAGCCAGTTGGCACCCATTGCGAACCAGAAGAATGCGTATGCGCCGAAGGCAGTTGTACCAAAGGTATTGTTGCGTTTGGAATCTTGAATGCAAGCGAACAGCTGCGCAAAGGCACCGAGGAAAATCGCCCAAGGAATGGCGTAGCTAAGGCCGTCTGTAATGCCAAGCTTTTGGGAGGAAGCGACCAGAGTGACGATGGCCAACCCAAATAATCCCATCGCGCTGGGATCGGCGTTTATGATTTTGACTTTAGTCTGTGAATCGGTTTGCATGGTGTTGATGAGCCTCCAAATAATCAAATCAGGATGATCCGTTCGAACTGAACCGTCCTCTATACTTCGTATTTCGTATCCGCCTGGTCCGGACACACACATCGCCCTATTGTACCTGAATGTATTTCGTATGAAAAGGGATTTTATTACCTTTTGGAGCATTATCCGCTCCCTTGTGAGGCTTGTGTTAGAGATCAAGAACGAAGAGATCGGTTTTTTGGTGGAGAAAAACGGAAAATTATATGTTCATTCATTAAAGTGAACTAACGAAGAAGCACCTCTTTATCAATATAGGGTTACCCCTTTGGTAAGCCTGTAGATAGAGAGGTGCTTTTTTGTTTTTTTAACATACACAATAATGACACAACTGTTTGATTATGAAGTTAGTGGGGTAAATTTGCTCGTGAAATTGTAATCCAACCTTCAATTAGGCGTTGCAGAGCCATTTTCAGATCGTCTTCTAGGGATGACTTTAGAGACTTTCAAAAATTGGAGAAGGATACAAAACATCCATGCCAACTATGCCATATGTTAATCCAACTATAGATTGACAGGAAAACCTAAAATGTAACACAAGAAATAAGGAGGGATCAGACGCGATGGTTATGAGTTTGGAATTGAAAAATCAAATAGAGAAAGCCAGACATAACCTTCATATGTTGGTAGAGCATAACGAGGGTAGATTTGGACATCCCGAGGTGCTTCAGCAGTCCATGGTACTGGATGAATTGATCAATGAGTATAATCGAATGCACTTAAGCAAGCCGAGGGCTTGATGGATATAGATGGTTTTTTTGCATGCACACATGATAATAGCTGGAATAGGCAGCAGGAAGAACGAATGCTGTATCATTCCAGTTCAATCATGAGCGCATGTTTTTTTGTTTACTCCTCAATGCAACAGCCGCTTGGCTTCCAGATACAGTACCTGAACGAACTTTTTGGTGTTAATGCGAGTCTGAGACAAGGAGGGCTCCACATTGTTTTGCAGTTCCAGCATTTTCTTGCGAATCTCCGTAAAGTCAAAGAACTTCGACGCGTAATTCTCGAACTTCGGATGTGTGTAATCCGTGAGTCCAAGCGATACGACATGGCTTAATGTCTGGAAAATTGCACGGCGAACGCGCTGCTCAGATGCCTTGATCTCTTTCGTTATTTCCGCTAAAGAGGCATCGGAACCCAGTTTGCGTGTGGCTACATTCTGGAAGATATCCTTAAGTGACGGGAACGTGTAAGGAGAGAGCTTATGTTCCTCCGTTTCAATCTGCTCCAGGTATTCCAGCATGTCCAGCAGATCTCTGCTGCCGGCTTCTCCGATCATGCCCATCTCGGATAGCAGAAAATGTCCTGCTGTCGTAATCGTTTTGTCGGGAGTCGGTGTTGAAGCACGATCGGAAGATTGCAGCCTGGACAGTCCTTGCAGCGTACGCTGAATATCTGCAATGGATTGCTGCATGCGCAGACGTTCGTCCACCAGACGCAGAACAGACAGGATCTCCAGCCGATTAATCGGCTTCGTAATATAATATTCGATGCCAAGCGAATAGGCTTCTCCGATCATATTTTTCGACTCAATCTGGGAGATCATCACGATCTTGCCATCGAACCTTCCTTCAAGTGCACGTATCGTCTGAATCCCGTCTCGCTGGGGCATGAGCAGATCAATCAGCAGTACATCCACCTTATGCAGCTCCAATAGTTCAGCATGAATATGAGCTCCATCTTCGGCTTCTCCCACAATCTCTCCGAGCCCCTCATCTTCTATAATATCCATCAGCATGGATCGAACCCCGGGATCATCATCTACAATAAAATAACGCATTTCAGTGTCCTCCTTTCTGATTAAGTTTACTCCTATATATTCCGTCCTCTGTATCTATAAATGATCTTTCCCTGCTATTAATGTTCCCTATTATCATACTTGGTTGTATATCCCGATGTGAAGACCCGTGGACCAATATGTCAGATAAAGTGACAGAGAATGGATAAACGTTGCTTATTTATAAAAAATTTAAATGTTTCCGTGTAGGTATTTGTCGATTTCCGTAGATGTCCCTGTAGTATAGGTAACATCCGAAAATGTGGATTCTGAGATGTGCAGAATGGTACAAACGATGCTCTTAACCTATCGTACTCCAGCAGAAAAGGGTTCGTCTGAGACGATAGAACTGTATGCCTTATTAAGTAGTATGAGAATATTTCGCTCAGTCATACAGCTGGGGAACGCTTTTTAACGAACCATCAACGAAAAGGGGCATTGCCAATGGAGCAAACAATACAAGATATTATTGCAGTTTTCAATGATTTTCTGTGGTCCAAGCTGTTAATCATCTTGTTGGTCGTATGTGGTTTGTATTTTACGACCAAGACCCGGTTCATGCAATTCCGCATGATTGGGGATATGGTGAAAGTGCTCAAGGAGCCGAAAAGTAAGGAGCCCGGCAAAATTTCGCCGTTTCAGGCATTCTGTATCAGTATGGCAGCCCGCGTGGGAACCGGGAATATTACCGGTATTGCACTGGCAATCGCACTGGGGGGACCAGGGGCTGTATTCTGGATGTGGGTTATCGCGATTTTTGGTTCGGCTTCGAGTTTTGTGGAGAGTACGCTTGCCCAAATTTATAAAATCAAGGATAAGGGCGGATTCCGCGGGGGTCCAGCTTATTATATGGAGCGTGGCCTTGGGAAACGCTGGATGGGGATATTGTTCGCAATTCTCATCACGTTGTCGTTCGGTTTGGTCTTTAATGCTGTGCAGTCCAACACGATCACAGTCGCCTTCAAAAATTCATTCGGCATCGATCGGTTGACTGTAGGTATTATTATGGCCGTTGTGTTTGCAGCAATTATTATGGGTGGTGTTAAACGGATTGCCAAGGCGTCCGAATATATCGTTGTTGTACTTGCTGTGCTATACATTGGCGTGGCTGCATTTGTTGTTCTGGCGAACATCACACAGCTTCCGGCCATGATTGCGCTGATTGTAAAAAATGCCTTCGGCATTGAACAGGTTGCCGGTGGTACACTGGGAGCCGCACTGATGAATGGTGTCAAACGTGGTTTGTTCTCCAATGAGGCGGGTATGGGTAGTGCGCCGAATGCTGCGGCTACGGCGGATACAACACATCCGGTCAAACAAGGGCTTATTCAGGCGTTTGGCGTGTTGACGGATACCTTGATCATTTGTACAAGTACGGCTATGATTATTTTGTTATCAGGCGTGTACAAGGGTTCCAATCTGGGTGGAATTGAATTAACTCAAGCGGCATTAAGTGTGCATATTGGTTCATGGGCGTCCGGATTTTTGGCAGTCATGGTGTTCCTGTTTGCTTTTAGTACGCTCATCGGGAATTATTACTACGGGGAAACCAATATTGAGTTTATCAAATCCAATAAAGGTTGGCTGTGGGTATACCGTGTCTGTGTCATCGCGATGGTGCTGTTCGGTGCCGTTGCCAAGGTACAGTTGGTATGGGATTTGGCCGACCTGTTCATGGGGCTGATGGTTGTGGTGAATCTGATTGCCATCCTGATGCTGTCCAAGGTGACATTCGATGCGCTGAAAGATTACAAGAAACAAAAGGCCGAAGGACGTGACCCGATCTTTACTCGGGACCGTATTCACATTCCGGGCGAAGTGGAATGCTGGGAGTCGGAGGCCGAGGTAGTAGGAACAAAATGAAGTGAAGTTGCTAAATAACGAAGAAATAACGGATACAAATACAACAAGAGATCCACATACACCACGATAAAAAGACAAATGAAACAGGACTTAGAATTTCCGTCACGGGGACGGGGATTCCAAGTCCTGTTTATTACATATAAGTAGTTAATGTTCAGTATATCTGGTGGAATGGGTAACCATCCTATCGGGAGATGTACCTGCCCTTAATCGTTCACAGAGTAACTGATGAGTTGTTCAGACAGAGCTTTCATGCGTTCTCCGGCTTCATTCAGCTTCTCGATGACATCCGTAAAGGAGGATACGAGCGTGGCTTGCTCCTGAGAAGAAGCTGCAATCTGGGATACTTCGACTTCCATCTGTTTAATAACCTGTTGTACATCTTTTAAGCTGATATCAATATCGCTGGTAGCCTGTTTGGCATCGACAGAAAGTTTGCGCACTTCCGTTGCGACCACACCAAAGCCTGCTCCGGCTTCACCTACACGCGCAGCTTCGATAGCGGCATTAAGCCCAAGCAAGTTGGTCTGTTCCGAGATTTCACGAATGAACCCGGCAACCTTGTTGATTTGAGACGAATTCTTTACCGCCAGGCGTGTATTCTCCAGAATCTGTTCGCTGGTGGCCTGCAATTCCTCCGCATGAGCGGCAACGTGCTGGACCATTTCAACCAGGTTTCCATTAATCGTTTGGTTTTCTTGTATAATAGCTTCAAGTTGATTCTGGTTCGATTGATCATACGATACGCAGAAAATAGCAACGACCTGATGATTGTCATCAAAGATCGGTATATTAAGGACATCCAGCTCGATACCGTAGTATTCTGCCGGCAGGTGGGTCAGAGAGGCTTCGTTTCCGTTCGTGAGAGCGGTGAAGTTCTTATATCCATCCAAAAGAGGATCGCCTTCGTTGAATCCAAGATTAAACTTATCGGTAGAGACAGAATACAATACTTTCTCGTGATCATACACCGTTAGACTGGCTGGTTCTCTAAGAATCAGACGGATATAAGGCATTACTTTCAAAAGAGCATCTACAACGTTCATGGTAAGTCGAACCATCCTTTCATTATTTGAATTCTAAATTAGCAGTTGTAACTATGCTTGTTGCTTTATCTTTCATCGGATAAGAGTGCGCTATCATGTACTCCTTTTTTCATAAAATATTGTCATTTTGAAGGCTGGACTTTAAAATATTTTCCATTTGAATGAATGTATTGGATATAAAATCTAGTTGTAACTATTTTTATATCAAGATATATGCACGGACCTATGTCGTTTAAGGGACATGTGTCCATTGTATATGTAGATCCACACAGGGGGGTATCCAAGATGAGAGAAATCATGGACTTTGGATTACTGCGCGAGCTTGCGCGGGAGCATGGCCTGAATCAGGTGCTCGACGAACCTGCGCTTGCTGAATTAAGGTTGCTCGAAGCCTCCAAAGGCGAGATTATATGTGCCAAAGGTGAACGTCCCGAACGATTATATTTTCTCGTCCAAGGTAAGCTCAAGATTTATACAACACTGCCGAATGGCAAGTCTTTGTTGCTTCGTTTCAGTATGCCGCCTGCGCTGGTAGGTGATCTGGAGCTGGTCAATGGCAAGGAAGCCAAAAACACGGTGGAATCCGTCAACAAGAGTCTGCTGCTCGGTGTAAGCTATCGCTATCTCAAGAATACATATGCTGAAAACCCGAAGTTTCTCCATTTTATGCTCAGTCATGTGACCCACAAATTATATACCTTCTCGAATCTATCGAGTCTCAATCTGCTTTATCCTGTCGAGAGCCGTTTTGCAAGCTATTTGCTGTCCACGATGGAGCAGGGGGAGCAGATCACAGAAGAAATCCAGACCTCCAAGCTGACAGAGCTGGCGGATATGCTGGGCACGAGCTATAGACACTTGAACCGGGTGATCCATGACCTCCGCGACCGTGATATCATCCGCAAAGAACAGCGCAACATTGTCATCTGTAATCTGGAGCAGCTGCGTGAAATTGCGGGAGGTAATATGTACGAATAAATAAGGATAGGTGGCAGTGCTTCACAACTGTTGTACGGCAAAAATGTAAAGACACCCTCTGCAGGTCAGAGGGTGTCCCGTGCCTTCACCTGTCAGGTGAAGGTTCTTTTTTGTCATTCTATTGCTTTAGATATGGATTAAACATCTCCACGCTGTTCGAATAATTGAGCGATTTCCACGATGACCTGTGTGGCCTTCACCATATTATCTACCGATACATATTCGAATTTGCCGTGATAGTTCTCTCCGCCAGTGAAGATGTTGGGTGTAGGCATACCCATGTACGAGAGCTGGGAACCGTCTGTGCCTCCGCGAATTGGGCGGATGACAGGCTCAATATCCAGGCGGGTCATTGCTTCATGTGCAATATCGACGATCTGGCGCACAGGTTCGATTTTCTCACGCATGTTATAGTATTGATCATTTAATTCAATGGAGATGCTTTTCTCGCCATATTTGCTTTTCAATTCGCCCACGACATCCAACAAATACGCTTTACGTTCCTCAAACTTCTCCCGGTCGAAGTCTCGGATGATGTAACTCATCTTAGTCAGTTCGACGTCTCCCTCGATAGATAACAAATGATAGAATCCTTCATAACCTTCTGTGAATTCGGGAGCTTCCTCCGCAGGCAATCGGCGGTTCAACTCCATCGCAATTTTAGCGGAATTGACCATCTTGTTTTTGGCTGTGCCCGGGTGCACGTTGGTGCCCCGTACTGTGATTTTGGCAGCAGCCGCGTTGAAACTTTCGTATTCCAGCTCACCGAGTGGTCCGCCGTCCACCGTGTAGGCATATTTGGCTCCAAAAGCAGGGACATCGAACTTATGCGGCCCGCGGCCAATCTCTTCATCCGGGGTAAAAGCAACGCGAATCTTTCCGTGTTTTAATTCCGGGTGTTCAATCAGATAGGCCATCGCCGTCATGATCTCGGTAATGCCGGCTTTGTTGTCCGCACCAAGCAGTGTTGTGCCGTCTGTTGTAATCAGAGTGTGGCCTTTATACTCACGCAGTTCCGGGAAATCAGTGGTGGATAACACCACATCCAATTCCTGATTCAGCACAATATCTTGACCATCATAGTTGTCGATTACCTGTGGTTTGACATCTTTGCCTGTGAAGTCGGTTGCTGTATCCAGATGAGCGAGGAAACCAATCACTGGAACATCCTTGTCTGTGTTGGATGGCAATGTCGCCATTACGTAGCCGTTATCATCCATGGTCACTTCCTGCAAACCAATGGATTTGCATTCCTCAACCAGGTATTTACCCAAGACCAGCTGGCCTGGTGTGGAAGGGCAAGTTTCACTATTTTCATCAGATTGCGTATCCATTTGAGCATAGGTTGTCAGTCTTTGAATTAAAATATCTTTCACCAGTAATCGCTCCTTTGGCTCGGTTAGTATATAAGTTGACCACTTATTTTACACTATCACTACAAGGTCAGAATATCCTTCTGATCGCTGTTATCCCCAGATTTTTTTGATTCCCTTATTAAAAGGGAAAATCCGGTGATAAAGGCGAGTATATGCTTCCGATGCAGCTTTCTTTCAGAAAGCTCTTAGCTTCGATTCTCCAGTTTATCCTGTCCTCTCCGTTTTCGTGTAACCGTTAGGTACAACTTATATAAAGTGGGTATAGTATAACCTGTATGCTTATATGGCTATCATATCATGTTTTAGATTCATTTCGAGTTGTGGTGAATGCATCAGAGGAAAGGGTCGACTAGGTATAAAAAAGGGTACTATCTCACAAAAAAGTACGTACTTGTATTTCTATAGGTTAGGTTCATAATAGTGATTGAGGATTTGGAGAAGGACAACTGCGGCAAGCATGGGCAGCTGTTTTCCGATCTGGAAAACAAGGAATTGCCTCAACATATATCATCATATTGAATAGGAGATGTAATTGAAATGACAGAGAAATTATTTTCCCCGTATCAATTCAAGGGACTTCAACTAAATAACCGTGTCGTCATGGCACCGATGTGCCAATATTCCGTTACTGCCAAAGACGGTATTCCGAACGATTGGCATCAGGTACACTATGTAAGCCGTGCGGTTGGGGGTACAGGATTGATCGTGATTGAGATGACGGATGTTGATCCAGACGGACGTATTACCGACAATGATTTGGGCATCTGGTCAGATGAACACATTCCTGCCTTTACCAAGCTGGTGGATGGCATTCACGCTTATGGCTCCAAGGTGGCGATTCAGATCGCGCATGCTGGACGTAAAGCAGAGGATGCGGCTCGACCTGTAGCTCCATCGGTGGTTACCTTCCCAGGAGAGAGCTTCAATACGCCACACGCTTTAACTACAGAGGAAACACAAGCCATGGTACAGAAGTTTGCGGACGGTGTACGCCGCGCAGTAGCTGCCGGGGTAGATACCATTGAGCTGCATGGCGCACATGGTTACCTCATCCACCAGTTCCATTCTCCGCTGATGAACCATCGCGAGGATGCGTATGGACAGGATCTTTCCCGTTTTGGTGTCGAGATTATTCGTGCAGTGAAAAAAGAAATGCCTGAAGATATGCCTCTGATTATGCGGATTTCGGCAGTGGAGTACGCTGATGGCGGATATGATATTGATCATACCATTGAAATTTCCCGTGCCTATCAGGCAGCAGGCGTGGATATATTCCACATTAGCTCCGGTGGTGAAGGGGCTTCCGGACAACGTAAACCGGGTAACTACCCTGGTTACCAAGTGCCTTTTGCTCGTCGTTTCCGTGAAGAACTGAACGTTCCTGTCATTGCGGTAGGTATGCTTGAGGATTCAGCACTGGCTCAAGCAGTTATCGGCAACGGTGATGCAGATCTGGTCGCGGTTGGCAGAGGCATGCTGCGCGATCCTTACTGGGCGACTCATGCAGCTCTGGAACTGGGTGTTAGCAAAGATAAAGCGCCTGTTGCACAGCCATATTCCCGCGGATACTGATCTTAATTAGAACATTTATATAAATGCAATTAAAAAGGGATGTCCCATAAGTCATGAATATGACGGAGGGCATCCCTTTTTAGCATCATTACGATCTAACGAATCGAGCAGATGCTATTAGCTGCTCAACAGATTAGCTGTTTAGTGAAAGCACTTCCGAGGTCATCTCTCGTGTCGCTTCAAACACAAATTTCTGATCAGAACGCGAGGGTGCCTGATCGGGATCGAAGTCGGCATACACGACAACGTCGATGAAACCTATCTGTTCCAGAATCATGCGCAGCTCCTCCACACCGTACCAACGTAATGCAAGCTGTTGCAGTTCTGTGGCTATGAGGGTGCCATGACGCCACTTTTCGTAGCGAATCAGACTTACTTTGTACTGTTGAAGCATATTGACTTCGATGTCTTTGCTCTCCATTGTAATCGTATCGCCATCCGGCAATTGAACAATCGAGGTGCCTGAGTAGTGTGAAGTGGTATTCGTCACATCCGGCAGAAAGAGGTCAAGCACAAGTCGGCCTCCCGGTTCCAGATATAGATACAGATTACGCAGGGCCTTTATGGAAGCCTGTCTGTCTTGAATTAGCAACAGGGAACCTGCGGCGATTATAATGACTTCATAGCGATAAGGAAGATGAAGTGTCTCCAGATCAGCAGCGAACAATTCAGGCATGGGCAATCCCCGCTTGGTGCAAAGAGCACGGCATGAGTCGAGCATATCCGTTGAATAATCAAGACCGTCTACGTTCAAACCAGCCTCAAGTAATGGAATCAGCATTCGACCTGAGCCAGACATCGCTTCCAGGATGCGTCCATTGCAGTTCGTGAGATAATCACGGTAAAATTCAATATCGCCCCCAAGGGATTGGCCAACGGGTTTGGTGGCATTGTAAACCTCGGTACATAACGGACCATAATAACTAAAAGACATGTAACGTTTCCTCCACAACATAATTAGAATAAGAATAAGAATGTGAATGTGGAAGGGAATAGCTACGAAATGTTTATCCCTTCCGGCAACGGTTGGAATTGAAATTTTCAGAGCAGACTATCATAAGGAATCACACACCTTTTATGTAATATGTTCCAATTATAGGTTTGTCTTCAATGATGGTCAACATAGTATCTGTTGTTAGCGGAATATATTTGACACTCATCACTTAATTTCGAACAATAAGTTAAAAGGGGATTTTGCATCAATTCCATGAGCGATAAATGGAATGATGCAAAATACTGATATATATCTAGGAGGAGATATCATGGAATCTTCAAGTGCATTGCCAGATATTCGGGAACAGCTGTTGCTTCACGCACCTGTGGAGAAAGTATGGGCGATTGTATCGACGTCGAAGGGCTTGGAATCATGGTTTATGCCAAGCAATCTGGAGCCGGTGGAAGGGCATGAATTTATATTGGAAGCAGGACCCTTTGGTAAATCACCGTGCAAAGTCACGGAAGTTCAGCCGCTACATAAGCTGTCATTCCAATGGGGTAAGGACTGGACGCTTACGTTTGAACTGATGGAGCAAGGACAAGACACTGACTTTACATTGATTCACAGTGGTTGGGACGCGGACAAACTGACTGAATTTGGACAAGCTCATGCCATGGTTCGTGAACGGATGGAGCAGGGTTGGGCTGGAATTGTGCAGAAACTGGCTCAGGTCGTTGGACAAGCGTAAGGAAACGAGAAAGTAAAACAGATAGTCAACAAATTCAAAAAGTCACGGGTCTTACTCCGGTCTGCATTCCGGTAGCTGAGCCTGTGGCTTTTTTTGCGTTAAAATATCATGTAAGAACTATTTCCGTCAGCAACAGAAACGTGTAACATGGAGTTATAGGTATAAAACGACAAAATTAGACGTCTCTCGCCATGGGGGCGGAAGGATTACATAGATGAGAAAACACTGGATTATACTTACCATTAGCTTTATATGTATTGTTGTCTTTCCTCTGGGATCCATTATACAAACGTTAATTATCGAGCGCGGCGACCCTCATGCGAGGGATGGGGTCATGGACCTGACCAGCTGGAACTTCGACAGGCATGGGGCTGCATCCCTGAATGGTACGTGGGATTTCTATCCGGATCAATTGTTGACGCCCGTTGATTTTGAGGCGGATGTATCCGGACGCAAGCCGCTTTCCAAACCTCTACCCATCCATGTCCCCTCCCGGTGGAATGGGACTCTTGGACAGGCGCACGGGTATGGAACCTATCATTTACGTGTTCGAATTCCCCCGAGATTAGAGAAGAACGATTACGGAATCCGCACTCAAAATATCCGTATGGCTCATCGTTTATTTATAGATGGTAAAGAGATTGGCGGCAAAGGGCTGCCAGGTACAACTCGAAATAACGATATTCAGCTCAATTTGCCTTTTACGGGATTTACCTCCATAGAAGGTGACGTTGCAGATATTATCATTCAGGTATCTAATTACAGCTACTCGTCTGGCGGCATTATTGCATCCATTTTGTTTGGAGACGAGCACAGTATTCTGAAGAGCCAACAGCAGGACTGGCTCAAGGATCTGATGACACTTTTCGGATTTATTTTGCCAGCGGCCTTCTTCCTGATGCTCTTCCGGCTGCGGCGCAGTGAAAAAGAGCTTCGGTATCTGGGATTATTCAGCCTGTCCGGTGCGATGTATGCATTAACTCATGGAGAGAAGTTGCTGGGAACCCTGTTACCGTTCTTACCGAATAATGATATTCTGCGGCTGCAATTAATCAGTGCAGCTCTTGCGTATTATTTCTTGCTCCGTTATATGGATGCACTGGTACCTGGAGCGGTCCATCAATGGTTTGTTCGCTTGGGTGTGGTTCTGGTAATAGTCCAATGCGTGGTAGGCCTTACATTGTCTCCTGTTCTGTTCTCAATGCTGGAGCTGCCCATGCTGCTGATTTCACTCGTGGTGATTGGTTACACGCTGCGAGCCATGCTCCATTGGCTGAAAAATCGACCGAATGACGGTCATTTTGTCCTGATGAGCATGATGAGTATATTTATGGTGGTTGTGCTGCACACCGTTGGTGCTTTCACCACCGTGGATACGACATTTTTAGCACTGTATGAGCTTCTGTTATTTGTGTTTGCACAGATGATTCTAACAGCGATTCGGTTCGCACAATCATTCCGTGAAGTTGAAGCGTTGTCTGAGCGTTTGCTTGCCATCGACAGCCTCAAGGATGAGTTTATGGCGAATACGTCCCATGAACTGAGAACCCCCCTGCATGGCATCATTAATATTGCTCAATCGATGCTGGAAGGGGCAGCAGGAGCGGTCACACCCAAGCAGGCCAAAAATCTGTCTATGATCACCTCAACTGGAAAGCGGCTTTCACTGCTGGTAAACGATATTCTGGATTTTTCTAAGCTCAAAAATGGTGAAATTGAATTAAAACGGGGGGCTGTGGACCTCGAATCAGTTGCCCGAACGGTCGTTGAAGTCTCTGGTTTTACCTTTGAAGACAAACCGGTTGTGCTGATTCAGCAATGGCCTCCAGCGTTTCCGTTGGTTGAAGCGGACGAGGATCGCCTAAGGCAGATTCTGTACAACCTGCTGGGCAATGCGTATAAGTACACGAAGCAGGGGGAGATTCGTCTCTATGCTCGTGTGGATGGAGCTATGGTGACGGTATCTGTCGCCGATACAGGTGTTGGTATCACCCCAGATAAACTGGAAGACATATTTCAGTCTTACGAACAGGGCAACGGAACAAGTGAGAGGGTTAACGGGGGAACTGGTCTTGGACTGAGTATCACTCGCAAACTGGTCGAGCTTGGGGGAGGAACCATCTGGGTAGAATCGGAGCCAGGTGAAGGTTCGATCTTTCATTTTACCCTGCCTATTGTGCAGCTTCCTTTGCTGCAAGCGAGTTCGAGGCCTGTTGCAGCCCAATATGTATCTACCCAAGAAAGAAGAGCGCAGGATACGGCAGCAGCAATGGATTGGGATGAGACGGATGATATTCTGGAAGCAGAACACACCATTCTGATTGTGGACGATGATCCTGTGAATCGACAGGTATTGTTCAATCTGTTATCAACGGAAAGTTACCGTGTCATTGCAGCCGATAGCGGGACAGCAGCATTGAAGCTTCGTGAAGAACACCCTTCCATTGATCTTGTCATTACAGACTGGATGATGCCGCAAATGTCCGGGCTTGAGCTGTGTCGCAAGCTGCGTGAGAACAGTTCCTTGTCCGAGTTGCCCATTCTAATGCTGACAGCTCGCGGGCTGCCTGAGGATATCAAAATGGGATTCCAGGCAGGAGCAAATGATTTTCTGAGCAAACCTGTGGATGCAGGTGAACTGCGTGCAAGAGTACGGACGTTAATTGAGATGCGTACCTCGGTACAGGAGGTTGTTCGTACGGAAATGGCTTTCTTGCAGGCCCAGATCAAACCGCACTTTCTATATAACGCACTCAACGTCATTATTGCAACGTGTGCCGTCAATCCGGATAAAGCGACCGATTTGCTTATTGAACTGAGTCACTACCTGCGGGGGAGTTTTGACTTCCAGAACCGCGACCAACTGGTTCCGCTGGCGAAGGAACTGGAGTTGGTGGAGTCCTATGTACATCTGGAACAAGCACGGTTCGAGGAGCGTTTGGTGGTCCATTATGATATCGACCCAGATGTGCGTCTTTACCTGCCACCACTCAGTATTCAACCACTTGTGGAGAATGCGATTCGTCACGGGGTGATGGAGCGTGCTGCAGGCGGCACGGTTAACCTTGGCATTACCAGGGAAGATGAGCACATCGTCATTGTGGTACAGGATGATGGAGTAGGCATACCTCCTGAACGTTTGGCTCAGGTAAGTTCAGGGCGAACCGAAGGCCCTGGGGGTGTAGGTCTACAGAATATTAATCGACGCTTGTTGTCTTTATATGGTCAAGGGCTGGAGATTCAGAGTCATTCGGGGAAAGGAACGCTAATACGGTTTCGCATACCTGTGGAGAAGAAAAATGGTTCCAAATAATGGGCCGAGTTGGGCGGATTTGGTTAACAGACTATTAAGCGGGTGCCAAGATAACCGGTATTCCCATTGAATAATTCACGGCAGGAGGCTGGAAGAGCGATGAAAGCCATTGTAATCGATGATGAGAAACCGGCGCAGCTTCATCTGGAGCGCCTGTTACGATCGGATGGGCGGATTACACCCGTGCAGTGTTTTTCAACAGCCCGTGCCGGTCTGGATTTTCTGGCAAAAGAGCGTGTGGACGTAGTGTTTCTGGACATTGGCATGCCGGAAATGAATGGACTGGAAGCGGCTGAATATATACAGCAATTAGACAGCAGTACTCGCATTATATTTATAACGGCTTACGCGGATCATGCGGTTGAAGCCTTTGAACTTCAGGCGCTGGATTATGTGCTGAAGCCGGTAAGTTCAGCGAGGCTTGGCAAAACGATCGATCGCATTGCCGCAGGGATGATAGCCTCATCCCCTCAGGTTGCTGCAACTGCTGAGGTTCTGGAATCTGAGGCTGTGGAGTTGGATACCCGTGTGCCTGGATTGCTTACTTTTAAACATCTGGATATCTACAAAAGTCTGGATCAGGAAGCACAGAAGCACAAGTGGCGTACAGCCAAATCGCAAGAACTGTTTGCTTTTTTGTTTCACCATAGAGGGGATTGGGTAAGCAAAGAGATTCTGCTCGATAAGTTGTGGGCGGATGTCTCGCAAGAGAAAGGTTTAACGCATCTGCATACTTCCGTTTATCAGATCCGCAAACTGCTGAAGGAATGGAACATGACGGGTAAGCTGGAATACAACATGAACCGCTATCGTTTGTTATCGGGTAATCTGGTGAGTGATGTAGAGCAATTCGAGCAAGGTATGGCATATGCTACCGTTACGTCAGACAATGTCGATCAACTGCGGGATATCGTCCCGCTCTACCGTGGTGATTATCTGGAGGAGCATGATTATCGCTGGGCTCAAGCCAAAGCTAGAGATCTGAGAGGTAAATATGTAGGACTGGTTATGGATATCGCCGAATGGGACATGCAGCATGGACGGGGCAAAGAGGCGATGGAGCAGTTGAACGAACTACAGGAACGGGAGCCATATGCCGAAGAGATTTGCCGATTAATGATGAGAGTAAGTGCAACCATGGGTGATCAACAAGCCATACTCAGAATATATCATTCATTTACGCTAACCCTGCTTGAAGAACTAGGACATCAACCGGAGCCAGAGACAAGCAGGCTGTATGGAGATCTAACGGCAAAGTAGGCAGTAGAGCAGGAGGATGAAGCATGAAGTTATTCATACATCGGAAAGATTTGCGTACAGATGATCTGGTCGCATTCGATTATTTGCGGAACCAGGATTCAGAGAGTCTGCATGTGCTCATCTATGACCCGTTTCTGCTGCGGCAAGGTCGTGAACAGGAACATAGCGGAGTGAACTTTCTACAGCATGCTGTAGAGCTTGGTAAGCGGTACCGCGAATCAGACCGCAAGCTGCACGTCGCTTATGGCAAACCAGCTGAGGTGATTGATTATATCCTTGATCAGATGCAAAGTCGTATAGATGAAGTCATTGTTCATCGGGATATGACCCCATATGCAATCGAACGTGATCGTGAAATACGTAAGGTAACCGAGGAACGAGAAGTCACATTTACGCAGCTGACGGATCATCTGCTGATGGATCTGAAGGGGTTCGCTGATTTTACGGGCAAGTCCGAGCCCTACAAAGTATTTGCTGCCTTCCACCGACGCTGGGTGGAATTCATGAATGAGCATCCTAATCCAGCTTCAACCACTACGGTTGCGGATGTGCAGGTCAGTGATCAGCAGATAGAATGGCCAGAGACCTTCCAGGTACCACCACAATTGCTGGCATATGATGCATCGAATTTGGATGATCCTCATCTAATGATGGATAGCTTTTTATCTGACAGAATTGCCGATTACGGAGACCATCGGGATGAATTTGAAGCTTATGAATCGAGTCGGCTCAGTTCTTATGTAGCTGTGGGGGCTGTATCCATCCGCAAGATGTACGATGCTGCAAAACACACGGAGCATTCGGATGAATGGATTAGACAGTTGTGCTTCCGCGACTTCTATCTGTATCGGGCAGTATATGAGAGTCATTATTTTACATATGAAAAATCTTACGATCTGTCGATGCTCAGCGAGGTCCACGTCGAACAGTGGTGCAAGGCCGAAACGGGTATTCCGATTATCGACGCAGCGATGACGGAACTGAATGAGACTGGACATATGCCGAATCGGCTTCGTATTCTGACCGCAATGTTTCTTACCAAAAATCTGCAATGTCCGTTCACGCTGGGTGAAGCGTATTTCAGACGCAAGCTTCGTGACTATGACAATATTCAAAACCGGGGCAACTGGCTATGGTGTGCATCACTTGGCGAGAATGCAGCTCCGTACTTTCGGGTGAACAATCCGGTGACACAGTCAGAAAAGTATGATCCTCAAGGGGATTATATCCGCAAATGGCTGCCTGAACTGAAGGGTTTGCATAGCAAAGAGATTCATCAGCCTCGCCAGGATGCAATTGTTGATCTAAAAACATCAAGACAATCGGCTATTGAGATCTATAAACAAATTCTGGCCAGTCGTCAGCATTGAAGTTTACCATTTTAATCCCAGTAAACCAACAATATTTTGGACAGATACGGAACATGCTCGCAGGCCGCGTCATAGCGGTCTTTTTTACATATATAGACATGAAAAGACTGTGAAACATGTTGAAAATTTAGGAACTTTTAAGAATTTGGACTACCCATCTTAAGCTTTATGCTTTTTAATAGATAGTGAGCTTATCGTATTAAGTCATATTAGACATATCAACGAAACATATTAAGGAGAAACGCTAATTATGAGTGAAACAATCAAAAGAGAGCGAATCCCAGAGCTGAATCTCGTACGGGCAATGGCTATCATTGGTGTGCTGTGTGTGCATTCCACTTCATACGCGACGGTGGACATGACAGGTTCAGGGTATTACTGGCTGTACAATTTTATTAATATTTTTATGAAATATGGTACACCAACGTTTATTTTTATGAGCAGTTTTGTACTGTTCTATAATTATTATTCCCGCCCGCTCGATAAGAAGCTGGTCAGCAACTTTTACAAAAAAAGATTTGTTTACATTTTACTGCCGTATTTCTTATTTTCATTAATGTATTTTGTTATCCTGCACTTCACGCATTATCAGGGCCGCCCGTTCGGTGAATCAGCGGTAAGTTTCATAACGAAACTGTTCACGGGCAAGGCGTATACGCATCTGTACTTTGTATTCATCAATATGCAATTTTATCTGTTATTCCCGTTGGTATTGTGGCTGCTCAAGAAATATCCCTCAGTTGTCAAATGGTCGGTACCGATTGGGCTGCTCATTCAGTGGGCATTTATCGTAAGTAATAAATATGGCTTCCAGGTGCCGAACAAGGGAAGTTGGGCGTTCTCGTACTTTTCCTATTTCATGTTGGGTGCTTTTATCGGGGTATATTTTCCGAAGATTAAACAATGGTTTGTCATTAGTCGGGAAAATGCAACCAAAGCTCGTGTAGTTTCATGGATTTTGCTATGGGCGGTATGGATTTTTGCCGGACTCGGCCATGTATACATTTATTATCTGTTGCGCCTGAAGATTGCGACGTATAACACGCTGTGGTACGAGTTTTTCTGGAATTTGCATACGTTCGCTTGTGCGCTGGTACTCATTCAGATCGCGTACCTGCTTTATCGCAAAGGACCATCGCTGATCGTCAAGCCGCTTAATCGACTTGGGGCACTGTCCTTCGGGATTTATCTGATACATCCATTCTTCCTCTTGGTCTATCGGAATTATCCACCACAAACCGGGGTCTCCTGGCTGATTCACCTGTGGTACGCCGGAGGTTTCGGTGTGGCGTTAATCGCATCGTGGATTGTGGTTGGACTCACTGCAAGATTCGTTCCATTTGCATGGGTGATTTTCGGCAATTTGCCAAAACCGAAGCCACGTCTGGTACCACAACAAAACTCGGGACAACTCGACGTTCGTTAAAATATTTATGCTAATACAGGAATAATAAACCGTTTCTTGGTCGACCATTAGGGTTGAGCGGGGAACGGTTTTTTTGATTTCGGTTTGATTCATCTATGGGGAACGGATGTTTCTTTTTCATAAGCGAAGGGTAATGAGAAGGCGGAACACAATTTAAATAATTTATAAGTCTAATCGTAGGTTTGAATAAAAAATACACATTAACGGAGAGGGCAGAAAAAACCTGAAGAAGCGTAGCTGAAAGCTTTCTGAAAGAAAGCTTCATCGGAAGCATATGCTTCGCCTTTAGCACCGGATTTCACCTTTTAAAAAGGGGATTAAAGAAATCTGGGGGTAACAGCGATCGGAAGGTTGTTCTGCCAGCGTAGTAAAACAGTGTAAATTCATTTATTCAATGGATGTATTGACTTTTAAGAACAGGATTAAGGTGAGAACAATGACAACATGTGAACAATGCGGGAAACCGATGCAAGATATATTGGAATACGTGGAACACATCCTTCACGAATGCGTGGGGCAGACGCAGGAGTACAAGACAAAAGACTATGGGAGATCTGGCTATGAGTGTGTTGGCGAGCAGATGTGATACAATAGAAAGAAACCGGATTCATACGGAACCGAGGTGACAACATGGAGATGGGCTCGGCCCCTTTCCGGCAGGAAATGGCGGAACATGAAGCGCAACTGACCAAGACATGTATGTATTGCGGGCAAAAGCGACCTTTGTCCGAATTTCGACGAAGAACCGGAAAGCGGGCTGGCCCGGGAGCCAGACGTGGCGCTTGTCGCTACTGTCGTCAGCTCGGTGGACAAACGAATAACGATAGCACCTCACTCCGGCCTATGGATGAGGCGGTAAAGAGTCATAAAGGTGCTGTGGCTTCCCGGCCTTCTGCATCTGCGAGTCATAGAGCAGAACGGATCGTGGATGCCGTTAATGGAACGCCTTCTATTGCTGCTACTTCAGAAGGACACGGCGAGTCACAGCTGCCGGTAGGGTCATCTTCTTCGATGGAAGGTGAAACGGCTGACTTCATTGCTTCTTCAACTGTCTCTTCGTCTTCGGGCAACCGCAAGAAGAGGAGAAGGAGGAGAAAAGCAAAGCGTCCAGAGCTTCAGTCTGGTATAGAGCAAACGAAATCGCTCTCCCGAACTGACGAGGAGAGCGAGACTGTAGATCAGCCTCAGACGGGGGCTGATCTGCAAGACAGGGATTCGCAGGTGCATACAGCGAATGCTGATCCATCTGCGAAGCGTGCCCGCGCGCGTATAGCCGCTGGCACGGATCAGGCCGCCGAGCAGGAGATTGCGGCGGCCAAGGCTCTGCTGCCAGCTAAGCCGCAAGGCTCGGCAGCAGAGCCAGGGGCTGCGGATCAGCCGACCGCAGCCAAGCGCAAACGCAAGCAGCGCCGCAAACGTGCTGCCGCGCTGCCGTCTGGCGCAGGACAGGCCCGCAGCATAGCTGAGGCCAGTGCGCCGAGCCTGAGCGACCGTGGCGATGCCTCGGTCGCCGGACCCCCAGCAGCGGCCGCACAGCCTGCCGCTGCTGCAAAGCCCGTGCCCGGCCAAGCGCCGGGCACGGCCATGGAGGCTGCGCCTCCTGCACCCATGCGCCAGCCAGGCTCGCCCGGGTCGAAGCCACGCCCGGCACGCAAGGAGCGTGCGCCTAAGGCGGGCGGCGAAGACACAGCCCGTGCCGGATCATCCGGGCAGCGGGCGCCAGCACATTCCAGCCGCAGTCACGGGGCTGGAACGGAAAGCCGTCCCCGCCGTCATACTCCGCCGGTGCCTGTAGCGATTGACCCGGAAGATCCGGCATCGCTTCGGACGAACCGGCAAGGCATGGTACGCATGCGGGGTAAGACGGACAAAGGGCGGCGCTGGCATCAGGAAGTGGATATGGAGCTGGCGGTCACGCTGGTCAAGGAAAAAGCCGCTGTTGTAGTTAATCGGTACACGATCCGCCGATTGTTTAGCAACAAGGATTTCAAACGGTTTATTTTGACCCGTGATAACTATACCTGTTACTTCTGTGGCTCGTATGGAGATACGATTGACCATCTTCTGCCGCGAGCCAAAGGTGGGCATACCACCCCACTTAACTGTGTCTGCGCCTGCAATCTGTGCAATCAGTCCAAAGCAGCGATGGATGCTGAAGAATTCATGCGTTCCGGTATTCCCGAGTGGAATGCTGCACATCAGGAAGAGCTGAATGAATTGGCAATGCAGGAAGCTCAGCTAGAATAAACGGTTAGGCGAAATACAAATACTTCCCCAAGCTTGTTCACCAATGGTTTCAAGCGGGTATCCCATATATAGAGCACACCAAGACTGAACAGGTCCGGGTGTGCTTTTTTGTTTTTCAGCGTCGCTGGTGAAATTTCTTCAAATTGACAACGGTACAGCGCTCATATGTACGTTATACTGGGGGAAGTGAGTCGTGAAACTTCACATCGGTTTACCAGATGTATTTTATAATGGGCACCACATCTTTAGAAAATTACTGTATAGATTGGAGGGAAGCAGATGAACCCGGCATCTTTGGACATCATGTCCTATATTACGGAAGAGAATATTCGTTTTTGGCTGGAGAAGTTTCGCTCCCTGGGCCCTTTACCGGCAATTTTGCTTACCTTTATGAAATCGTTCGTGCCCCCGCTGCCTACACTGCTCATTGTTGGGGTTAACGGAGCGGTGTATGGGCTATGGGCAGGATTTTTATATTCATGGATCGGGATGGTACTCGGCTGTACCGTTACGTTCCTGATTGTACGGGAGATTGGGAAATCGGCTTTTGTGGAACGTTGGGCCAATAAACCCCGTGTGCAGCGCAGCATGGTATGGATTCGGCGGAATGCGTTCAGTTATGTGTTTTTGCTGAGTGTATTTCCAGTGGGTCCGTTCGTGATTATCAATGTTGCTGCAGGTATCGCGCGGATGAGATTAATGTCCTTCCTGCTTGCGGTGGGTTTTGGCAAAGCCATTATGATCTTCTGTGTGACGTATATTGGTTCCAATGTAGCTCAGTTTATGGAGCACCCTGTGCGGTGGGGCGGCGTTTTGTTGTTTATTGCTGCATCCCTGTGGGCAAGTCGGAAGCTGGAGCGGCACTTCACCCGTTCGTCATCCAATCGTGAGGAAATGAATGATCTGAGTCACTCATCTGGAAAGTCTATTTCGTCGTAAACTTCCGATGATACACCTACGTACGTTCGATTTTGAATGAGTTTAGTCGGAGAGGACCATCTGTTCAGACTGTTTAGAGGGGGATAAACATGATTGACAATGTCTTTGATTTTGAAAAGGAGCTGCACCTTATGGATGAGGACGAGCTGCGTTCGTTATTGCGTACGCTTTATCTCATTGCAGAAAGGGAAGTCAGTGTTCAGTCAGCGGAAGAACATTCGGATCATTTTGCAACGAAAATACAGTCGATATTTAATACATTGGACGAGAATCGGAACCGGGAGAAAGCTGAGCAACATGCACTGATGGCACAGAAAACACATGAAATTCATATAGCGATTGGTGAATCGCCGCTAGGTAGCATTAAGGTTGCGATGAGCAAGGTTCCTGGCCGCTTGGAGCGGCGGTTTTTCTCAATGAGTGACTACTATGCCATCGGTCCATTGGGCGATCTGACGAACAAGGCGGATTTACACCGCAGGCACCTCTGGCTACTTGAGAAACTTTATTTAGGTGAGCATGGAAGTTATGCCGTCCAAGGCATGGATGAGCTGATTCAATTAAACAACATGTTGAGTTCAATTGATGAAGATACGCGAATCACCATCTGGTATGCGAATAATGCTCATGAGAGAACGGGGCTTTTATATGCCATGCATTTGCTGCGTAACAGGCTAGGGCCTATCTATTTGATCGATACCGGTGCATTATATCAGGAATTATTTAATAATTCTGAGGTTCAGCATGATGTTCTTAGAACAGGTGAAATTTTTTCTGAGAAGTTGTTAGCAATGTGGCAACACTGTGTGAATGCTGAACCGTTGTCTGTGGAGGAACGAAAACACATGGAGCAAGAGTGGGTGAATCTGGCTGTACAGCCTGGACTTCTGCGATTAATGAAGGATGGCCAGATTCAGAGCGTGCCCGAAGACGCGATCGATGAGTACATTATGCAGAAGGCCAGAGAGCTTACGCTAACCAGACAGCCTGGCGAGTTTATAAAATCAGCCCGCGTCGTAGGTGAGGTGCTGGGCCATCTTGAACAAGCTGTCGGAGACGCATTCATTGAATACCGTGTTCGACAGTTGATCATACAAGGACAGCTTGAGATGGAAGGAAATCCACATGCCATGCGATTCTACAGTGTGAGGCTCCCACAGTGACCGAAATATGGACTGTTCCCGGTAGTTTTTTTATTCCGGAGCAGTCCATTTATTCTTTCATGTCTTATTCTGATTCCATAACTCCAATAGTGGCCCCTCTTGCCCATAGACCGGATCGGTATGAGGGATGGGAACCTCCTGAATTTCGCGCAGAACTTTGGGACTCTCTCCCGGTTCACCCGTTCGGGTATTATAGCTCATGCCACCTGGGTAGGCCCCTGCAATGCGGAAATCAAGGCTCGCACTCAGCCGCTTATGTCCGGTTCCCGCAGGTAATACGACCACATCTCCTGCCTGAAGACGCACAACCTTTCCATGTTCCCCACCAAGAATGAGCTCAACCCAGCCACTAACCACTGCAAGTACTTCATGAGCATTGCTGTGAAAATGATGATAATCAAACACACCGTTAATCCAGCTGTTTCCCCATCCGTTTTGGTTCAGTAACGACTCTGCACGAGCGGAATTTGTTGCCCAAATTCCTTTATACAGAAGTACAGGCAGACTCGGATGATTGGGGATCACACCATCGTCCTGAAATATCATCGTTTGTACATTGTTTTTGTCCTCTTTCATCGTAAATATCACCTCTCTATGGCATTACCCGTTTATTTCTGGAGAAGAACAAAAAACAATTGTGAAATGATACAAAATGTATCGCTTTAAGGTTATAATCAGAACATAGACTCTCTTCAGTGAACTTGTTGTATTAATCCCAAGGGGGAATGTGCTTGAATATTGTCATTACAGGGGCTTCTGGATTTGTAGGGTTTAACCTTTCACAGTATTTGGCGCAAAAGGGCCATCGAATCACCCTGGTGGACCAGGATGATTATTGTCAGAGGCTTGTTCACAGCTCTCCACTTCATGAGATGGCCTTTATCTGTTGTGATCTCGCGAAGGACAGATTCAGCTTGCCGCACGAAACAGACTATATTATTCATCTGGCAGCGATGCCACACGTAGATTATTCGTATCATCACCCCGGAGAAGTGTTTCGTAACAACACCCTCAGTACACAGGCCATTCTGCAATACGCTTCCGATCACCATATTCCCGTGGTGCTGGCTTCATCCGTTGAGGTATACGGAGGGGAGATGGGCAGAGTGTATCACGAATCCGATGAATATGCTCCAGTATCCCCGTACTCCGCTTCCAAAGTAGCCTGTGAGATGCTCGCACGATCCTACGCTCAATGTTACCAGCTTCCTGTAAAAATATTTCGTTTAACCAATCTCTATGGACCTTGGCAGTTGCCGGACCGGATTATCCCGCGTAATTTTGGCCGAATGATGGACGGCCTTCCTCTGGATATTCAGGGATCAGCTGTACGTGATTTTCTGTATGTGGATGATGCGCTGCGAGCGATTGAACAGATTATGCTGAATGGACAAGATCAACAGATCTATAACATTTCGACAGGACAAGGAACGACCATGCAAGAGATCGGAGATCATTTGCAACAACTGCATACCTCTAATGGAACGGCGGAGATTCGGGAGCAGGAGCCCACCCAGTCCAGAGGTTCGAGTCTGGTCGTTCACTCGGGAAAGTTACGGTCAGAGACGGGATGGTTCCCCCAGACGACGCTGGAGCAGGGGCTGGAGCAGACCTTTCGATGGTATCAGGAACATCCCGAATGGGTAAGACAATTCAACCGTGAATACCACACGACAAGAGAAGCACGCAGTTTTATTATCGATATGGCTAGATATGCAGTTCCGGCTATCTAAATAGGACAAAAAAAGCCAGGGAAGGGTGTAGTGAATAACACCTTCCTTGGCTTTTTTGCGCCCCCGTCGAATCCCGGCTTTCAACCGGTATGGACGGTCGGGCAATGGACCTATATTTACTGCACGCATCGTCGTGCGTGTTCACGTTTAACGAATGGATCTAGTGATGTTTTTTTACATCAGCAATTTTGTCCTGCACAGCACCTTTGGCTTTGTCTTTCTTGCCCTCAGCCTGAAGGGATCTGTTGTTAGTTGCATTACCGATCTGATCCTTCACTTCGCCTTTGGCCTTGTTTACGCCTGCTTTGATTTTATCGCTAGTTGAATTACTCATATCGAGCATCTCCTTCGTTTCTGGTGTAGTCCTTATTAACCGGGATATCCGCATTCTAAACGTTCGCTATTTCATGCGGGCAGAAATTTGTTCTGGATATTCTGTCAGAAATGTTCTGTACGAAGAGTCAGTATAAGTATAGGCATTGCATAATCGCGTGCTTCATTAAAGGAATGAGAGGATGTTATGATATGAGCAATTATATTGGAAATGGAGCGTATTGCTACGCTAATTCAGCTTCAATGCTGCTGTCGTCCATTGGAGAAAAGGTTGACCCGAGTTTCCTTGAAGCTATAGGTGGCTTTTCCCTGGGAGCTTTCCGCACGCAGGAAGACCTTCTCTTTTTTGATAACTGTACCTCTAGTCCTGATCTGGCCATCAGCAAGGCGATGAGCATTCTGGGATTTAGTGTGCGCGAAAGTGTGCAATCACGGGGTACAGAGATGCCTGTAGATGAGCTAAGAGAGGCTTTGAAGCAGGGTCCTGTGATGATGGGCCCGCTGGATATGGGCAAACTCGTCTACAATCCCAACTCTCCCAACCTGGGTGGTTGCGATCATTATGTAGTGGCGTTGAGCATGGAGGGCGATGAGATATGCCTGCATGACCCGGCTGGATTCCCGAATGTCTTCCTGACACTGAATACACTTGAGGAAGCATGGAAGTCTGAATTCCCGTGGAGTAGCGGTGTGTATCGACGATGGTGGAGTCCAGAACGTATTGAACAGCCTGATCTGGAGGAGATTAACCGCCGCGCTTTTACTTGGTTCAAATCAAGCCTTACAGAACAGCTCCATGATACTGCTGCACAGGAAGGACGAACCGGAGCTTCAGCGATTCTGCATAAGGCGGAACAAGTTCGTGCTGGAGCAATCGATGGTAGTGAGTGGGCTCATTATGTGTATTTTGCTCTGCCAGTAGGCGCGCGTCGTGCCCATGATTATGGCTTGTTTTTTAAAACAATCCATCCTGACCTTTCTGCTTTGAAGTACGCACAATCCCGCCAATTCGGGGAATGCCAATCCCGTCTTGTCTCCCGGAACTGGGAGGCTGCTGCGACAATCATGGTGGCACTCGCGGAGACGGAAGCCATGATTGAAGCTGCTATTTTGAAGATGGAGTGATGTAAGTGAAGCAAGGCTATGAGAAAGGGAGATACACATGGACGGATTAGCTGACAATTGCCATATCGGGCCATGGGAAGATGAGACATTCGAGGATCGGCAAAAGGAGCCGGACATTGCGCTTATCCAACGAGCCCAAACTGGGGATACAGAGGCTTTTGGTGAGTTGATTCACCGTTACCGCGGGCAATTGTTCCGTTATGTGCGAGCACTTACGCATGATTCTTATCTCGCAGAAGACATTTTACAGGATGGGCTTATTCGTGCGTTCATTCATATGAGACAGCTTCAGAATGCCGACCGATTTATGGCCTGGATGCAGCGCATTGTGCGTAATCAGGCGTACTCACATATGCAACGCCGAGAGCAGCAGCGGGAACAACACTTTTCTTCGTTCCTTGCATTTGGAGCCGATGATGCCTCATGGAGCGATCAAGACTCGCTCGACATGACGCTGAACCATCTTTTGAATGACACCGATCGGAGATCGCAGGAAACAGGCTATGATCCGTATCAAGCTGTTGCTCAGCAGGAGATGAGGAACAATCTCCACAAGCTGCTGGGTTGTCTGAATGAGAGAGAGCAACAGGTCTTCACATCGTATTGGATGGAGCAGCTGTCACCGCAAGAAATTGCCTGCAAATTCAATCTGACGAGTGCCAATGTGTATCAAATTCTGTCCCGTTCACGTAAAAAAGTGTCGCAGCTTCATATTCATTTATCTGTAGAAGAAATGCTAGCAGAGTGGAATTCACTCGGGCAAAATCGAGTGATTCTGGAGGAACCCCTTTCTTTTCGGGCTCCCCAAACCTGGAACTCGGCAGCAGCATCCATTCACGAGATGTTAGGTTATATCGGTTCATCTCCATCTCTCCCCATGGTTATGGGGATGAGTGGACTTTCTTTTCGTCTGACCATCCTGCCTCAGGACATACATATCGCTGGACCCACCGCCTATAACTTCAAAGAGGTGCTTACCAGAGGATTGCACCATATGGGTTATCGTTCCCATGCGGTTGAGGCTTTGGCGAGCGAAGCGGGGCTCAATGCCAATCTGGTCGATCCTTCGATGCTAGAGGAGAAAGCGAAAGGGAAAAGGTTGCTAAATCCAAGGCTAGTTCGGGCCCTCTCCCTGATTCGTTACTCCATTCATCGGGGAATTCCGGCCGTAGTATGGGACCTGAATATTCCCGAATTCGGATTGATCTATGGCTATGATGATGCAGTTCGAATCTTATACGGTACAGATTTCATTAAATCAGGAACAATTCCCTATGATCATGTAGGGCGGGGTGTGAATCAGGAAGTATTTGTACTGGCAGCGGAATCAGATGGCATGATACGAGAAATGGACCTGCGCGCAGCACTGACAGCTGTTTTGGCTCATTATCGTGGGGAGGACCCGTATACCTTGTCGAACACAGTCAGTGGTCTGGCTGCTTATGCGGTCTGGAGAAAAGCCCTAGAATATAGACGGGTAGAACCGAACGGTCATGCCTATAACATTGCGGTTTTGTGGGATGCAAGACGTTATGCAAGTGAGTTTTTCAAAGAACTTTCTGTAAAGTGGGCTTCGACTCCCCGCTATTCCAGCTTGATTCCATTCTGTCTTCAGGCGGAAGAGTTATATCGAAACATGTCCCAAAGGTTAAACATGCTCAAGCAGTGTTTTCCTTTTCCAGATGGAGGACTGCCTAATGAGAAGCTTCATGCAGATCAGGCTATCTCAATACTTCTGGAGGTGGAGGAATTGGAGCGAGCCGCTGTCGTTGTAATAGAAGCATTGCTTGAAGGAATGTCTTAATATTCCCCAGCAATAAGTTGTGGGCGACCCGAATGTAACAATCAGATCGGGCGAATAGTGAAACAAACATCAGGAGGCAGGACGAACCGTCAGGCCTTCTTTGTGTCTTTTTTGCTTTCATGCCAGGATAGGTTCATACTTGGACAAGAAATGATGTTATTTCAGGAATAAGGCTGCACCCCTAGCTGCATAATAACGACAGTGACCAATTTCGTTGCATGAAATTCATGGTTTTGGAAAACAATTCCTGAAAATTTAGTTGGAAAAATCCTTCCTTGTGTACATATCGCACATATGGTCATATGTGATCTTGTCTTCATACCACATGTGGTATGATTACGGATCTGGGACAGGAGAATAATCGAGTTTAACCCGACCACAATGCTTGACAAAAAAATCGATTTTGTTACAATGTTCACAATATCTTCACAAGTGTAAAAAATTTCTTTTTCATGTTCATGTGTAAGAGGTGTAATATAGGGGTATAGAGTTCGGTTTCGGCCTGCTTGTCGTTTTGCGTCAACACATGTTGTCCGCAATAGACCCAAGATACAATACACGATGTGGGAACGGCCCATGGGCTATGCTCATTCTATTGTGTGAAATTTGGTACATTTAGTTGTATTGGATGTATTTGTGGTTCGGCTCTGCTTGACAGGCATCATGAAAGTCGCGGACTTCTATCCCAAAGTAAAGGAGGACTTTCTCTTATGTCACAATCGCCTACTCAACAAGAGGTGCCGGTTACAGAAGGTGCCGACGTTTCCCAACGCCAGTCCTTGGACGTACTGGATCAACTGATGAAGCCTGAGGTACAGGAGTCTCTGACCGTTCTGGTGGAGAACCTGCCTAAACTGGCTGAAATGGTCACTGCTATGACCAAAGCTTATGACTTTGCACAAAGCGTAGCTACAGACAAAGTTCTGATCAGCGACACAATGAGCGCAATGGGCGAGTTTGCTAAACCTGTTGTAGACAAAGCTAAAGGTGTAGCTTCTGCTGCCATCGAAGCAAGTGATCGTGCGCAAGCCGAGCAAACTTCGGTTGGTTTGTTCGCTATGCTCAAAATGCTTAAAGATCCAAACGTACAACAAACGCTGCGTTTTGCTCAATCATTCCTGAGCATCCTGAACGAGCGTGGGCAACAGCAACGTTAAGATTAGAAGAACGGAGGATGGATATGTCGAAGCAAATTTTGATCTTGGGCGGAGGTTACGGTGGTCTGTTGACTGCGCTGACTGCGCGTCAATACCTGACACCGGAAGAAGCGACTATTACAGTCGTGAACCGTTACCCTACGCACCAAATTATTACGGAACTGCACCGTCTTGCAGCAGGAAGCATTGCTGAAAAAGCAGTTGCCCTTCCACTCGAAAAATTGCTGAGTGGTAAAAATGTGAACTTGAAAATCGATACGGTGGATACAATCAAGCCGGATGAGAAAAAAGTTCTCATGACCAGCGGTTCTACTTACTCTTACGATGCACTCGTTGTTGCCTTGGGCAGTGAAACGGCATTCTTCGGAATTCCGGGATTGCAGGAGTATAGCTTCACGCTGAAATCCGTTAGCGATGCTAACCGCATTCGTGCACACGTAGAAGCGCGCCTTGAAGCATACAAACAGTCCGGCAACAAAGCAGACGCTACGTTTGTTATTGGTGGCGGTGGTTTGACTGGTATCGAGCTTGTTGGTGAATTCGCTGACCTGATTCCAGCTATTTGCCAAGAAAAAGGTATCGACTTCAAAGATGTTTCCCTGCACACGGTTGAAGCAGGTCCTTCCATCCTGGCAGGATTCCCGCCAGAACTGGTTGAGCGTGCAAAATCCAGCTTGGAAAAACGTGGCGTTAACTTCATCGTTGGCGTAGCGATTACCGAAATGAAAGAAAATGAAGTTCTGCTGAAAGACGGAAGCTCGATCCCTACGAACACACTCGTATGGACAGGCGGCGTTCAAGGTAATGCAGTTGTTGCCAACAGCGGAATTGAAGTGGATCGTGGCCGTGCGAAAGTTACGGAAGTACTGCAATCCACATCCCATAAAGACGTGTTTGTTGCTGGTGACAGCGCAGTGGTCTTCCCTAGCGAAGGCGCTCGTCCATACCCTCCAACAGCACAATTGGCTTGGCAAATGGGTGAAACGATTGGTCACAACTTGGGCGTAATGTTCAAAGGTGGCGCAATGGAATCCTTCACACCAGTATTTTCCGGTACACTGGGAAGTCTGGGTCGTAAGGATGCTGTCGGCATGATCGGTGGCAACCAGACTCGTCTGAAAGGTCTGCCAGCAACCATGATGAAAGAAGCAAGTAACATCCGTTACCTTGCTCATATTCACGGTTTGTTTGCACTGGCTTACTAATACCTGTATGCCATGCAGCAGAAAGGCACCCCACTTGGGGTGCCTTTTTTTTATTTTAACCAGCATCGGTTGGCATAGGGACTAAGTTCCTTGAAGTGAAATGCGGAAGTATAACCGTTGTTATCAGAGATGTTTTGAAGAAAAAAGTGCTCGGTATAACCGTATAGGGTGTATGGTATATTAAAGGAAGACGTGTTTTCCGCATCTTGCCAGATGCGCTGAACGGTAGTAATACATAGCAGCCGGCGCTTAGAAGCGTCGGCTTTCGTTTAAATTAAAGACATGTCTGTTTTATAAAAAACTAGCTTATAAAAAGGGAAACCGAGAGGAGAATGACATATGAACGTATTAGTAATTGGAGCGAACGGACAAATCGGCAAATTTCTGGTGCAGCAACTGGCGCAGGAAGGGAAACATCAGGTCACTGCGATGATTCGCAAACCGGAGCAGGCAGATGCACTGAAGCAGCTTGGTGCCAATGTCGTAATTGGCGATTTGGAAGGCAGCGTGGATGATCTAGCCGAGGCAATGAAGGACCACAATGCCATTGTGTTTACAGCGGGTTCCGGTGGATCTACGGGCGAAGACAAAACATTGCTCATTGATCTCGATGGTGCAGTGAAAACAATGGAGGCGGCACAGCAGCAGGGAATTACCAGATATATTTTGGTCAGTGCGTTTGGGGCAGATCAACGGGAGAAATGGTCGGATGCCATTAAGCCGTATTACGTGGCGAAGCATTATGCAGATCGGGCGTTGTTCGCAAGTGATCTGAATTACACCATTATCCGTCCTGGTGGTTTGAAAAATGAGCCGGGCACCGGCAAAATCTCTGTAGGAACAGATCTGAAACCGGGAAGTATTCCACGTGAAGATGTGGCTCGTGTAATCGCTGCTTCCCTCCAGGAGGAGAAGACGTATCGAATGGCTTTTGATCTGATCGCCGGGGATGACTTGGTAGAGGATGACTTGGTAGAGGATGCCTTAGGTAAATTGTAATTCATATTGTAATATAACGGGAGAATGGAAGACGGAATGAGGGGGAGCTCTGCATGAATGAAGCCGTGCTGGTGATCGAGGATGAGCCCAAAATTGCACGCCTGCTTGAACTGGAATTACAGTATGAGGGGTATCAGGTAGGCAAGGCAGGCAGCGGAACGGAAGGGCTGGAGATGTATGTGGACGGGCAATGGGATCTGATTCTGCTGGATATTATGCTGCCGGGTCTGAGTGGGATTGAAGTGTTGCGACGGATACGTGCCAAAGATGCGACCGTGCCTATTCTGATGCTCACAGCCAAAGACTCTGTGGAAGACAAAGTATCCGGACTCGATCTCGGAGCCAACGATTACATTACTAAGCCGTTCCGTATTGAAGAACTGCTCGCGAGAGTACGCGCTGCACTGCGCCTGAGTGCTGCATCGGCTGCTGCCCATTCTTCCTCTTCGGTCACACGGGATACGGCGCAATTACCCGAGCACACATCGGAAAATGAGACAGGCTGGCTCACCGCAGGCGGATTGAAGCTGAATGAAGGAACCCGTGAGATATCCCGGGATGGTCAACCGATTGAGCTTACCCCGCGTGAGTTCGATCTATTGGTGTATCTGCTGCAAAATCAGCGCCAGGTGCTGAGCCGGGACCAGATTGTCCAAGCCGTATGGGGATACGATTATTATGGAGATACCAATGTGGTGGATGTGTATATCCGTTATGTGCGCAAAAAAGTCGATAACGGATTCACACCACCCTTAATACATACCGTTCGGGGTGTTGGTTACGTCCTGAAGGAGCAAGTATGAGTCTGCGCAGCAAAATTTACGGATACTCGTCCGTATTGTTCGCCGTGCTGCTGATTGCCGTCAACCTGTCGGTGTATATCGTGTTTGAACGGATGTCGATCGATAACGAGATCAAGCGGGTAGAAGCTGAGGCCGAGTCTATTGTAAAAGGAGTGCGTCAGTCTGCCGGCTCCATTCCGCCGGACGACTTGCTCCGGGCCTACGCGCCGCTGGACGGCATGCTGCGGATCGTCAATGAAGACGGCACCAGCTCCCCGCCGGTGACGACATCCGCAGAGGAGCAGCTGAGCAAGCTATCCTACAAGTACGAAAGCGAAAAAAAATCCGAGTACACCCAAGTTGAGCAAATCGGTTATGTCTGGGTCTCTGTTCCAGTGATCTGGCCGGACGGAGAAGTGGTGAATCTACAAGTCACCGAGAGCATTGAGGATACCGAGAATCGCCTGTCTGTGCTTCGTACGGTTCTTGTTGCTGTGACCATTATCGCGCTGATTCCGGCCATCATCTCCAGCCGTATTCTGGCGAACCGGATGACAAGGCCGATTCAGCAGATGACACGAACGATGAGTGATATCCAGTCGAGCGGCCAGTTCAAGCGACTTCCGCTCGACGAAAAATCCAAGGATGAGCTGAAAACGATGGGACAGACGTTCAACCGTATGATGGATCTGCTTGAATCCAACTTCGAGCGGCAGGAGCGCTTTGTTTCCGATGCTTCTCATGAACTGAAAACACCACTCACCATCATTGAAAGTTATGCCAGTCTGCTGCAACGAAGGGGCAAGGAACGACCCGAAGTATTCGACGAGGCGGTGGAAGCCATTCTGTCCGAATCCGTGCGCATGCGGGAGATGACCGAGCAGCTGCTATTGCTGGCAAAGCAGCCAGAGCAGTGGAATGTGCAGCTGGAGCGGGTGGATATCACCCAGCTTGCGCTGGATTCCACACGTGCATTTCGCGAAGCCTATCATCGGGAAGTCCACTGTGATGATCCAGGCAGGATATGGGCGATTAGCGATGTGAGCAAGCTGAAGCAGCTGCTTTTTATTTTGCTGGACAATGCTCGTAAGTATAGTGAGGATGCCATTGAAGTGCGGCTAGAGGCAAAGGGCCAGGAATGTCGGATACGTATTGTGGATAAGGGAATCGGCATGCGGGAAGAGGAATTGTCCAAAGTGTTTGACCGTTTCTATCGTGTTGATCAGGCCAGAACACGCAGCGGCGGAACAAGCGGTTCGGGCTTGGGACTGTCTCTTGCCAAAGATATCGCAGAGGTCGTGGGCGCACGTATTGAACTGAGCAGCACCGAGGGCAGGGGAACTGAGGCTTCGATTATTTTGCCCACATCCGTACAGTACGGGTCACTCTCATGAAAATCTCATTCTTCTCTTATATACTGGTGAACACGGTACAATTTCGGATCATAAGAGAGTGCATAAGGGGGAACCATGATGGAAGAGCATGAGAGGCGTCCGGAAATGAAACGGGAAGAACAACGACGCAAAGGATGGGCGAAGCCAAGACGTTCATTTTGGTGGGGTGCGGGGCTCCTGGCTCTCCTTGTCGTTATAGCGTTCATGTGGTGGAAGCCGTGGCAATCTGACCGCATGACGTTAACGGCAGATGCAGCGGCCCAATCGGTCTTGGATCAATATCCGGGAGAAATCGTGAATTCCACGTTGAAGGACGGAACCTATATCATGCAGCTCCGCTCAGAAACAGGACTGTATGACGTACAAGTTGATGCGGTTACGGCCACCGTGAATTCCATTAAACGGCTGGAGTCCAACCCGCAAGCCGAGGAGAAGACGTTATGGAGCCGGGAACAGATCAAGACGGAATTGCTGAAACAAACGGATGCCGAACTGGTATCGCTTGAACTCGTCGAGCAGCAGGGGAGCCCGGTGTATCTGGCGGTATTCAAGATGAAGGACAATGGCCGGGAGCAATGGACCATTGATCCGTATAACGGAGAGAAACAGTCTACAAAGACACTGGAAGCATCTTCACCCGACCCAACGATAGTGGAAGGCACCAAGACTCAATTTCTGAGCGAGAAAGAAGCAGAGCAGAAGGCACTGGCTAAGGTTCCTGGTGAAGTGGATGATATCGAACTCCGTGGAACGAATAGTGGCAATCCGTATTATCTGGTTGAAATTGACCTGGAAGACGGCCGTGAAGCCATTGTGCAGGTGAATGCCATTTCAGGCGCGATTCGTTCGGTGACTTGGGATGATGACGAAGATTAAAGGTATGGAAGCCATTCTATGAGGTTCTCATTCATTTTCTCATCAAATTCTAATCTGACTCTCGCTGAACTCTCATTCGTACTGGTTAATCTATAACTGTAGACGAGAACGAGAACAACAACGAGGAGATGAATGATGATGATGAACAAACATAAACTATGGATTGGCAGCTTGTCGGCAGCGGTGTTGCTCGGAGGATCAGCCGTTGCGGCTAGTGGGAGTGTAAACGGACAATCGGTACAACCTACGCAAACGTCCACTACACAATCAGTAACACAGACCCAGAACACAAGTAAATTGCTGACGGTCGCACAGGCAAAAGAAGCAGCTTTGAAAGCAACGGATGGTAAAGTGGATGATGTGGATCTGGAGCGCAGAAACGGCCAAACGTTCTATGAAGTTGAAATCGACAAAAAAGGAAGCAACGACGTTGTCGTTCGTTTAGATGCCTACACAGGTAAAATCCTTGCAGTAGTCGATGATGAAGATTACGATGACGACGATGATTATAATGGCACTGTGACAGGTACGTCTTCCAATCAAGCTGCTTCAAAACAAGTTAAACTGACAGAGGCACAAGCTTCGAACATTGCCCTGAAACAGGTGACAGGCGGAAAAGTAACCGAAATCGAACTGGATCATGATAACGGCCGTTATGTTTATGAAGTGGAACTGAGAACAGCAAACGGTGAAGCTGATGTAGACGTCGATGCCAATACAGGCAAAGTGCTTTCGTTTGATCAGGATTTTGACGACGAAGATTAAGAAATAACGTATATTATAGGGATTTAGCTCGTGTATAACAGAGGACGCTTCGGATGAAGCGTCTTTTTGCTGTTCACTCCATAAGTTCAGTATGCAATCGTACATGTTCCGCCGTATTGTTCACTATTCGAGCAGGAGGATGGCGGATACAATCGTAATCAGGAGGTGAGTGCCGAGCCATTCTGAGAAAGAGGTAATCTATGAAATGCATCATCGATCGGAGGAAGAAGAGACGTATCGATTTTATTGTAAGCGCTTTATAAATAAATTACGGAGGTGCAATGTTATATGAATGAGAATTGGTTGGAAAAGAAAACATATTCACATCGTTTCACTCGTCGCCTTTGTTATCTGCTTGTTCTAATCCTGGCGCTACAATCACTAGGTATGCTGGTCGCTCCAGGACAACAGGCTTCCGCTGCTCCACTCAGTGTGACTAACGGGGTACAGTTCAAGGATACGAACGGCAATGTCATTCATGCCCATGGGGGCGGGATGATTAAGGCTAACGGGTATTATTACTGGTTTGGAGAGAACCGCAATCCTAATGGAACGTTTAAGGCGGTCTCCGCATATCGTTCAGCAGATTTGAAAAACTGGGAGTATCGCAATGACGTGCTCACCAGCAGCTCGGCTGCTGAGCTGAACATTTCCAACATCGAACGCCCAAAAGTTATCTATAACAGTGCAACAGGCAAGTATGTTCTTTGGATGCATAAGGAAAACGGGGTTGATTACGGTGAAGCCAGAGTGGCTGTAGCGACCTCAAGTACAGTGGATGGCAATTATACGTATGTGGGCAGCTATCGGCCGCTGGGCTATGATTCGAGAGACATGACGGTATACAATGACAATGGAACGGCTTATCTTATTTCCGCGACCAAAGTGAATGCTGACCTGAATATCTACAAGCTGACTCCAGATTTTCTCGGTGTGGAATCGCTCGTAACGACGCTGTGGCCGGGTCAATATCGTGAGGCACCTGCCATGTTCAAAAAGGGTGGCGTCTACTTCCTGATCACATCCGGGGCTACGGGTTGGAATCCGAATCAGGCCAAGTATGCGACTGCTACCAGCATAACTGGCACATGGAGCGGCCTGAGCAACTTTGGAGATAGTACAACCTATGGTTCCCAATCGACCTACGTGCTTCCGGTGGAAGGCTCACAGACAACATCCTATCTCTATATGGGTGATCGCTGGGCTGGCGCCTGGAGCGGGCCAGTACAGGATTCCAAGTATGTGTGGTTACCGTTGTCTTTCCCTAGTGCAACCAGTCTGGCGATGAACTGGGCAAGCACGGTTACCATTGATGCAGCCACAGGTTCCGTAACCGGAGTGGATACCACTAACGTATGGGACCCGAATGCTTCGTACCAGTTGATTAGTCGTAAAAGCAATAAATTGCTTAATGTCATCGGTGGTTCTTCGGATAACGGTGCGGATCTAGAGCAGCGGGCAGACGGCGGCACAACCAGCCAGCAGTGGCAGATCACGGATGCAGGTGGCGGTTATGTCAAAATCATCAACCGATCCAGCGGCAAGCTAATCGGTGTAGAGAATGGCTCTACAGCCGATGGAGCTGTTATTGAACAGTGGAACGATGGCGGCTGGGCCAGTCAGCAATGGCAGTTGGTTAGTGTGGGCGGTGGTTATTATAAATTGAAAAACCGCAGTACAGGCAAGGTGCTTGATATTTCGGGACAATCCCTGGCAGACGGGGCAGCTGCAATCCAGTGGACAGATAATGGTGGTACAAATCAGCAATTCCAGATTGTTAAGGTTCAATAAGGATTTATTGTTTTGTTGGTTAATCATCATAAAGATTCACAATTAAACCCTTGTCCCTCATTATGAGTGGGACAAGGGTTTAATTGTGAAAAATATTAAGCTATATAAGCTAGAGTTGAAACATTCCAATTGAACCTTTTTTTCTAATTTTAGATTATCAATAGCAGAAAAAAGGTATTAGTATAAATAACGGAAAAGCTTAATCCTCAGGACGATTACATTGCTCAGATATATTACTGGTAGGATCCTGCCACAAAGTAAAAAATGGTAAAACACGAGTGCGAGTTAGGAGGTTAGCAAATGTACGTTTTTCTTCCTTTTTTGTTATCGACATTAATCTCTGGATTGCTAGGTTATCTAACCTATAGATTATTATTAAAAAATAGAGTTGGGATTATTGTGACGTTGATATCATCCGCGTTTATAGCTTATATTTTTACAGACTTATACGCTTTTTTTGGAGTGATAGGAGGTGTGTTGTTTTACCTTTTATTAATAAGAATTCCAACCAAATAAAAAATAATAATTACCAGGCTTAATTGATAAATTAACAAAAATTAAATTCTATTCTATAAATTCAGGACCCTTGTTATGCATTTCTTTGTGCAGGAGCAAAGGTCCTTTAATTTTTCTTTATCCATCTCCATTAATCCAATCTGTGGTAAACTAGTAGAATTGTAGAAATAGTACAGACAGGGGCTGGATAACGAAGTGAGTGAAAAACAAGTACTGTCAATTGAAGGCTTGCGTATGCGGTATAACGGGCGTTATGTGCTCAATGGGATTGATCTGGAAGTGAATCGGGGCGAGATGATCGGATACATCGGTCCGAACGGCGCGGGTAAAAGCACAACGGTCAAGATTTTGCTCGGACTGGTTGAGGGATATGTGGGTACGGTTCGTATCTTTGGCAAGGATATCGCGGACGGTGACGTGGAATATAAACGCAGAATCGGTTATGTACCGGAAGTCGCGGAGCTATACGAACAACTAACCCCGGCAGAGTATCTGACCTTTACAGGTGAATTGTACGGATTGTCCTATGAAGATGCCGATTATAAGGCAAAGCAGTTGATGGACTGTTTTGGACTGGAGAAATCATATCATTCCCGCATTGCTTCCTTCTCCAAAGGCATGCGTCAGAAAGTACTGCTGATCTCCGCGCTGCTGCATGACCCGGATCTGTTGTTCCTGGATGAACCACTCAGCGGTCTGGATGCTAACAGTGTGATGGTGGTAAAGGAGATTTTGACACAGTTGTCGGCCAAAGGCACGACGATATTCTACTCGTCACACATCATGGATGTGGTGGAGAAGATCAGCAGTCGAATCGTTCTGATTGCCGAAGGACGCGTGATGGCGGATGGTACGTTCAGGCAGCTCCAGCAGCAATCCATGGAAGGCTCACTGGAGGAAGTATTCAATCAACTGACGGGCTTCAATGAGCATCGGGCAATTGCAGAACGTTTTGTGTCCATCGTGCAGGAGGTGTACTGATATGGCGGAATCCTCCGACTTCCGCACGCTGAAGATTCTGGATCGTTTTCGGCCTATCATCGCCAGAACAGGAGCGGATTATGATGTACTGCGTTTGATTCTACGGGTGAAGTTCCAGATGGATCAGCGGAGGGTACCGACGGTATTGTCAGCACGCAATGGCAATAAGGAGCAGAAAGAAGGTAATCTGTATCTGCGTTCCCTCTGGTTATACGCACTGATGGGGTTGATTATGGTTCCGTTTGTTGTCTGGGATACGGGACACTTTATGCTCCAGATGGGTCTAGTGACCGCCATGCTGATGTTTATGATCATGACCTCCATGATCTCCGACTTTTCTTCGGTACTGCTTGATATTCGGGATCGTAATATCATCATGAACAAGCCGGTAAACGGACGCACTGTTGGCATGGCTCGTGCCATCCACGCAGGAGTTTATTTGCTGCTGCTGACAGGCTCCCTGACGGCTGCGCCGCTGGTAGCGGGATTGATTTCCCACGGGATCGGCTTTTTCCTGCTTTTTCTGGTGGAACTGGTTCTGATTAATATGTTAATTCTGGTGACCACGTCCCTGATCTATTTATTCATGATGAAGTTTCTGGATGGCGAGAAACTGAAGGACATGATTAATATGGTGCAAATCCTGCTTTCCATCGGGATTGCCGTAGGCTATCAGCTGGTCATACGTTCGTTCAGCATCATCGACTTTAATATGGTGTTCACGCCTGCCTGGTGGCAGTTACTGCTGCCTCCGGTATGGTATGCAGCAGCATTTGAGCTGCTTTTCGGCGGCGGGGGAGATGCCTGGCTTTATACTTTCTCAGCGCTTGCTTTGATCGTTCCAATGGTCAGTCTGTTGGTGTACGTGAAGCTGATGCCTTCCTTCGAATTGTATTTGGAGAAAATGGCACACGCAGGTCAAGCTTCTGGACGAAGACGTGGGAATTGGGATCGCATCATGGCGAAGATATTCTCCCGTTCCAGAGAAGAGCAGGCGTGCTTTCGTTTGTCTGCCAGTATGATGCGAAGTGAAAGGGAGTTCAAGCTGAAGGTATACCCTTCGGTTGGTTTATCTTTTGTATTGCCTTATGTATTCTGGTTCACCCAATTGCAGAGCTCCTCGTGGGCAGAATTTAGGGAAAGCTCTTTCTTTTACACGCTATATATTGTGCTCTTGCTGATTGTGTCTGTTGTGACCATGCTGAAGTATTCCGGACAATACAAGGCGTTTTGGACCTTCCGGGCAGCCCCTCTGGCTAATGAGAACGTGTTATATAGTGGAGCGCTGAAAGCCTTCTTATGCAATATGTTTCTGCCCGTATTTATATTGAACGCCATCGTATTTGTGTGGACCTTTGGATTAAGAATTCTTCCTGATCTGGTCGTTATATTTTTGGTGGCAACTGCACTTATCCCGCTGTCTGGAAAGTTGTTGATGCGAAAACCGCCGTTTTCCCAATCCTTTAGTGTGGCCGGGCAGAGTGATGGCTGGCTCATCTTTGCCTTCTTTCCGCTCATGGCACTGTTATGGGGATTACATGTATTCATCCGCACCATACCAGCAGGCATCTGGATCTATGTAGCGCTCCTGGTGTTGATTAACATGCTATTCTGGACGATGCTGCATCGAGTGAAGCGGGCATCTGTAACGGTTGAAGTTTAAGGCGGGCGGTAGCAGGTTGAGGTTGCCTGATGAAGTTTAGCAGATGGAATCCTGAAGAAAAGTTGATTATAGCCAATCCGGTTTCGATGACCCGGATTGGCTTTTTACGTTTTTTCTAATTCTTACGTGATGCGCTGAATTCTAAATATGGAGAAAATGATATGGCGAACTATAACAGTGATGTAGATTCTGGAGTACTTAAAAGATCGGGACATTGAATTAGTGTGTTAAATCGGTATCGGTATATTAAGCATGGGGTTTTCCGCTTTGCAGGACAGCTTCTGCCAGCTGATCGGCTGCATCCGCCGTGGAGAGGGCAGACTGCGCTGCTATCGCATAGACCTTGGACAACGTACCCGCAATCCCCGCCACTTTTTGGCGGATCAGGTCGGGCCCTGCGCCTTCCAGCTCGTAGGCGGTGCTGATGATTCCGCCTGCGTTGAGCACATAGTCAGGCGCATACAGGATGCCGCGCGCCTGCATGCGGCGAACAACCAGCTCCCGATGGCTGAGCTGGTTGTTCGCCGCCCCGGCAACGATGGAGCAGCGCAGCTCCTCCACCGTTGCCGGGGTCAATACGCCCCCTAGGGCACAGGGGGCGAATACCTTGCAGGCAGCGGCGTGAATATGGGCCGGATCGGCCGAAATGGCGCCGCTGAACTGCACAAGGGCACGTTGTACACGTTCAGGTACAACGTCTGCCACAATGAGCCGTGCCCCGGCTGCATGCAGGTAACGGCACAGGGCATAGCCGACCTTGCCCAGTCCCTGGACGGCAACGGAAATGCCCTGCAAGGCGTCGATGCCTTGGTGACGCAGCGATGTCACAATGCCAGTGTATACACCGTAGGCGGTCATCTCGGCTGTGAAATCATCCTGTGCACCAAGTGATCCGGTCGTATCTGTCACATGTACCGTCTCCAGCCGGATTTGGTCCATATCTGTCGCCGTAGTGCCCAGATCCAGACCTGTCACATAGCGTCCGTTCAGTCGTTCCAGATAGCGGCCCAGAGAACGGAACGTTTCCGCACGCCGGCAGACTTGTAGGTTGTTTCTGGACACCTTATTTAATCCCTTATCTAATCCGTCCGATGGATCCTTGCCTTTAATGGTATTCGCATGGGGTCTGACGTTCTGTTTGCGTTTTCTGGGATTTAGATTGTTGTTTGGGCTGGCCTCACTCGGTTGGCTCATCAATTCATCTGGCACATCCCATACCACTGCCTTGCCCCCGCCATAGGGCAGACCGGAGACTGCCGATTTGTAAGTCATGCCCTTCGCGAGTTTGATGGCATCCCTAACCGCTTCTTCTTCCGATGCATACGTCCAGCAGCGGCATCCCCCGAGTGCGGGACCCAGTACTGTGCTATGGATAGCGATGACGGCTTTAAGCCCGCTGCGTGGATCGTGGCAAAATATGAGTTCTTCCATACCTTCCCGCTCCATCTCGTGCCACAACTGCATGACAGTTCCCCCTTTTGGTAGCCGTCGTTTCCCGAACCTGTTTGCCTGTACGCCTCAATCTACCTGCTGTTGGTTCAGCATATTCAGTCACGCCGATTTTCGCCCCTGGGTCTCAGGCCGGGTTGATAATGAGTGGAAAGGGCTCTATAATGGCAGTTCCGGCAAGGAACTGCAGTCCGATTTACGTTCCACCGTTTAAAATGACCGCATAACGTCCAATGATGGAGATAGAGTAAATACACAGAAGCGTAAATGACATGCAGGGGAAGCGGAAAGAAGGCGCGCAACAAACGCCATTCCGTTGTGAAAGTCAGGAAAGAGGGATTGCGATTGTTTAAAATATTGGTATTTATCTTTTTGATCCAGATTGTGTATGTATCTGCCTATACACTTCGGATGATTCTGACGCTCAAAGGACAGAAATATATTGCTGCGCTCATAAGTATGGGCGAAATTGTGATCTACGTACTCGGTCTGAATCTGGTACTCAAATATCTGACCCAGCCATCTGCGTTAATTGTATATGCCGTTGGTTATGGGCTGGGGGTATTGCTAGGTGCTTGGATTGAAGAGAAGATTGCACTCGGTTACGTTACCGTTAAGGTTATTTGTAACCAGATGGGCGGGGATGTGGCGAATGCCTTGCGGGATAAAGGATACGGTGTCACCGCCTGGGTTGGCAGTGGACGTGACGGAGATCGGCTGGTTATGGAGATTTTGGCGAAACGCAAAAACCAGAAACTGCTGTATCAGACGATTCTGGAGCTTGATCCCAAAGCATTTGTCATCACCGTTGAGCCCAAACAGTTCCATGGCGGGTTCTGGACACGTTCCATCAAAAGATAAATTATGGCAGGTCTGCAGCAGGTGCAGTCCTGCTTTTTTAGTTGTAAATATAATCATTTGTTTCAGATAAATTATCATTCAAAGTATTTTCGGCTAATTGAATAATACGCGGGTTTCTCACCGCTTTTATCAATAAGAGACACTTGCAGCAACTCTTTGATTGTTTTGCGGATCGTCATTTCGGATTTATTTAAAATTTCAGCCAATTCTTTGATGGTCAGTCCGTTTTCTGTAACAAAGAAATGGTTTTGGGCCAAGACAAACATGATATGGCGATATATAGCATCTTTATCTTTGAGCCTGTAATCTTTAGACAATTTATTCTCAGTAATTTTAAGTAATTCGATTTTTTCTTTTAACTCGCCACTCATTTTGCTAAGCGTTTCCAGAATTATTTCAAGGAAGGATTCAATAAAACAATTCATTTCGCCACGACTCTTAATACTATTGGTAATCTCGAAAGTCTCTAGATACTTGTTCCTATACGTATTGCACCCTCTAGATAGAGACAGTGTACCGATCTCACCAAGTACCTCTATCAAATATAAGCTGCTAATGAAGCGAGAACTTCTGCCATTACCGTCATAGAATGGATGGATATAACCAAAGAAATAATGGCCAACGGCCACTCTAATCATCAGAGGAATGTCGTCATGGGTGTTCATAAAGTTTAATAACTGTTCTATTGCATGATAAACTTCTTTTTCTGGTGTCATTCCCTGGTGAATAATCTTTCCGCTCCCCGACTTTTTATAAATATAGGTTGCTTCTTCTCTGAAAATTTCGCCATCGGGTAACTCGCTCGAGTCAATCTCACCATTTGTAATCTCATCATAGATTTGTCTTATATCTTGGGGTGAAACGGGGTACTTCATTTCATTGTTTAATAGAGCCAAATAAGATTTAATCATACTGTCAAACCTGTTTTTAGATTTTCTTTTTAATTGAATCTCTTTCGTGCTTCTTGCGATCTCTTCACGTGAACTCCGTACTCCTTCCAAATCATTGGTATTGTATAGCTCTTCTACCAAGCACTCATTAATAAATTGCTGTTGAGCTACCGTAGGGAGCTGTTCAAACGTTTTCTGAAACTCTCGAGATATGAGATGGATATTGTTGACGAGGGTTAACAAATGGTTAGTGGGAACATAGTAAAGCTCATATTCATTTGGCTGGCTCATTGGTTTTATTTTTAGTCCCGTATGAACTGTTGATTCATAATTGATTCTCTGTTGATATGTAGTGTTAAATTCACTAGCACTTTTCTCATGATAAATTTTATGAATATATCTCATTCCATCACCTCTTTTCTATAATTAAAGAGATTTTTACATATAAAAAGCGAAATGTACATATCTATTTATAAAAATGAGCTTATTTTTATAAATAGAATGATGAGATGGAGTGGCTATTTATCATTTATAACCTTTATGTGGGTACCGCAGGAACATCTGCCGTGGCCATTTTTTTTAATTTTGACTTCTTTACTACAGGAAGGGCAAGTGACATACATTGAATGAACACCTCCAGAATATTCATAGTTTAGACTTGAATAATAGATAATATTCTCACTAAATCTCAAGTAATCGTTCAATTATGGTAGAAGCGCCCTATACATAAGTTAAGTGCGTACGATGCAAGGTTGCATACGGTACAATCCCTGAAGATACGATCACTTATACATAGAATCTGAGATAAGGATTATTGTTGTAATCGCTCCCAACATTTACATTGAGGACATGTCCTTCGTGACATGCGATGGCAGAGATGGACGGACGTAATCATTATAATTAGGGAGGAATGGTTTTATGAAAAGCAAAATTCGAACATGGTGTAGTGCCGCACTGGCTCTGACGATGGGCTTTACTCTATTGTCTGGACCGACAAGTGTACAGGCAGCAGGCAATGCAGACTACAATCTCACAGGTTTCTCCCAAGGAAATGCGGGTGGAGGTACCCTCAGTGAGTCGGACACGTCCAAGTATAAGAAGGTATACAATGCAACGGATCTCGCTGCGGCGCTGAAAAAGAACTCCGGTGTCAAAGTCGTCGAGATTATGAATGACCTGAATCTGGGATGGAACGAAATTCCGAGCGCTGCACAGACATCTCCTTTTGGCAAGCATAATGATGCACTGACTCATCCTGTATTGAAACAAACGGGTGTCAGTAAGCTGACCATCGACAGCTTCAATGGCCTGACCATTTTCTCAGCCAACGGGGCCAAGATCAAGCATGCAGCCATCAGTGTCAAACGCAGTTCCAACGTTATTATCCGCAACCTCGAATTCGATGAATTATGGGAATGGGATGAAGCGACCAAAGGCGACTATGACAAAAACGACTGGGATTACATCACCCTTGAAGAGAACAGCAACGTTTGGATTGATCACTGCACATTCAATAAAGCCTATGACGGGCTTGTCGATTCGAAAAAAGGAACGAGCGGTGTGACCATCTCCTGGTCCCTCTTCAAAGGGGATGACGGCAGCTCAAACAGCTGGGTTACCCAGCAGGTTAACGAGTTGGAAGCGAACAAGGCTTCCTATCCGATGTATAACTACCTGCGCAGCAGCGCGGTTGGGTTCAGTAAAGCCGATATCATTGCCATTTCATCTCCTCAGAAAAAAGGTCATCTGGTTGGTTCGACCAGCTTCGAATCGGCCAATGCCAATCTGTCCATGACCCTGCACCATAACCTGTACAAAGATATCCAGGATCGCATGCCGCGTCTGCGCGGAGGCAATGCGCACGCATACAATATTGTGATGGATGCGACGGGGGCACGTGCGGCCAAATCCAGAATCACCTCTGCGATGGCAACGGCAATTTCGTCCAAAGGGTATCATTTTGATATCATCGGCAATGGAGCTATTTCCACTGAAGATGGTGCAGTGCTGGTCGAAAAATCGGTGATCAAAGACGTACTGTTCCCGGTCCGCAATAACCAGACGGATCCGGCCGATGCAACATATACCGGTAAAATTAAGGTGACTGACACGATGTATTCTCTGGATGGAAGCTCATTCCGTGGAAACAGTGATACATCCGGCAGTCCACTCAGCCCGGTTCCGGCTGCTGTAAAAGCTTTCTCCTGGAACGGATTCTCTTCACTTCCTTACAGCTACACTACAGATGATCCAGCGACGCTGAATGCACGCCTCACCGGTTCAAGCGGAGCAGGTGCAGGCAAATTATCCTGGTCCAAAGACAATTGGCTAAAGACGAGCTACTAGGCAAAAATACGAATCCGGTGTTGAAACGAGTGGCTATGATTACAAGGATTTCAAGCCACTTCCTCTTTTTTTCATAAGCAAAGAGTGCTCCTGCAGCCGTAATGGCCGGGAGCACTCTTTTTGTGGAACGGAGAGTCTTAGTTCCTTTTTAGTTAGAAACGTCATCCGTAAGGGCAGGTGCAGCACTCACCGAATCACGATAAATGATATTGCCCTTCACGTGTACGCGGCCGAAGCTGCGACTCGGGTTATCAATCTTTTTGAGCATGGAATGAACCGCAGTACGCGCCATCTGCTCCACATCGACCTCAACCGTTGTTAATTTGGGATCGGAGAGTGTGGCATAGATATCATTATCGAACCCAACCACAGAGCATTGTGCAGGCACCTGAATACCCAGTGAAGTCAGTTTTTGAACGAGCAGATGGGCCACCTGATCGCAGTTGCATACAAATGCCGTAGGCAGCTGCGCTGGCAGATCAATTTCAATAAACGTACCTCGCTCATCGCGGTCATTAAGCACAAGATCCGGATTCATCGGCAATCGATGTTCCAGCAATGATTTGTAATAACCGAGGAATCGGTCCTGAATGCTGCTTGTAGAATAGAGATTTCCGACATAAGCGATGCGGCGGTGTCCCTGTTGAACCAAAACGTTTGTCAGCTCATAAGCAGCGTAAAAGTTATCGGTAACGACAGAGTCGATATCAGAATGCTCATCGTAGAAATCGAGAAACATTTTGGGAACGTCCATCGACTGGACCAGCTCGATATATTCCTTGCTGACTTGTCCAAGCACAATGAAACCATCCACTTTGTTGTCACTATAGAGCTTCGGCAGAATTAATTCCTCTTCATCCTGAACATTCAGAATATGCAGAATACCGTAGTACCCCTGATCCTCCAGATGTTTGGTGATGCGCTGGAATACACGTACATAGAACGATTGTGTAGGTCCGGTAAAACGCTCCGGGATAATAACACCAATATTATGAGTCAGGCCTTCCTTCATCGAACGGGCCGCGGCGTTATACCGATAGCCCATCTGAACGGCAAGCACTTTAATTTTTTCCTTCAATTCGCCACTGACGCCATCTTTATCATTTAATGCTTTCGAGACCGTCACACTGCTAACTCCGAGCTTGTCGGCGATATCCCGCATGGTGATATTGTTCTTCAGCTTTGGTCGCCTCCTTCAAGCCGGTTTACGTACAATGTGCTGTCATTATGGTTAGCGTTTCTTTCAAACTTAACAACAATCCATATTAGTATACATCGTAACCCACATGGAATAAAGAAATTCTGGTTAGCGCTGCGCTAATTTTTCAGCATGCTGCATTTTCCGTTGAAGGCTGATCTTCGGTTTTAAGCCAATTGCTTTTGGAGAAGCTTCTCATTCCGCTCAATCAGGTCACCGCGCTGGCTGGCGCAATCCAGGGAACGATATGGATCGGCTGGGGTATTGAAGGTGTAATTGACCAGTTTATCCAGCGTCGTTGTGGCTACATGACAGCGGGTATCGCTGGATGCGTAATAAATGAAAACCTCTCCTTGTTCGTTGACCGCCGCGCCGTTGCAGAAAATAACATTGGACACATCGCCTACGCGCTCGTCGTCATAAGGAGCAATGAAGTGTCCACCCGGCTTGGCGATGATGCGTGCCGGATCATTCAGATCCGTGGCAAACGTGTACAGCACATAGCGAAGACCCGCTGCCGTGTTGCGAACCCCGTGGGCAATGTGAATCCAGCCGCGATCCGTTTTGATCGGAGCGGGCCCCTGTCCATTTTTCACTTCGTATACGGTATGGTATTTCCGTTCATCGATGATTGTCTCTTCCTCAATTACTGGATTCAGAATATCATCGCACAGACCAAAGGCAATCCCGCCGCCGCTGCCTGTGGAGATGAATCCGTCTTGTGGCCGTGTATAGAACGCATATTTACCATCAACAAATTCAGGATGTAATACAACATTCCGCTGTTGAGGGGATTTAGTGGTGATGTTGGGCAGACGCTCCCAGCTGACCAGATCTCGTGTCCGCACAAGTCCAGCCTGGGCTACGGCACTGGATGTATCAAATGCTTGAGCTTCCGGGTCTTTGCGCTCAGAACAGTAGATACCATAGATCCAGCCATCTTCATGCTGAACCAATCGCATATCATACTGGTTGGTCTCGTCGGCATCGATATCTTCCCACACTAAGGGTTTGCCTGTGAAGCGAAATCCGTCGATACCGTTATCACTCTCAGCTAGGGCAAAGATGGATTTGCGGTCCAAGCCCTCGGTTCGGATGACCATCACGTATTTGCCATTGAAATAGATGGCCCCCGGATTAAGCGTAGCGTTAATGCCCAGACGCTCCATGAAGTGGGGATTCGTCGTTTCGTCCAGATCAAATCTCCAGTGCAGCGGTACATGATGGCGTGTGATTACCGGATAACGGTACCGATCATATACGCCATTGTAGAAGGAAGAGTCAATTTCATTTTGACGCGTAAGCAGCTGCTCCTGTTGCTCCAATAATTCATTGTATTTGGGGTGTATCATCGTTATCCCATCCTCTCAATTAGTTCAATGCAGAATCGGCTATTGTGATACGGGCATTTCCACGGTCCGGCGATTTCGCTTTGATCCGGCGTGCCGTCCCCGTCTACCGACCAGTACCATTCGCCGCCAGCTCGGTGATCAATAATGTATTCCTTCGTATATGTCCACAAGCGTTCCACTCTCTCCAAAAACAAAGGATCACCTGTACGTTCATAGGCATTATAGAATCCGACCATCGCCTCGGCCTGAACCCACCATATCCGTTTCTCATCCACATGATCGCCCTCTTGTTCATTCATCAGGGAGCCATCGGCCTGTACAGCCACATTGGAAATGTTATAGGCAATATCCGTAACCATCGCAGAATACTCCGGGTGTTGAGCCAGGCCCAGCACTTTCAACGTTTCGTCGATCAGCCAGCTGGCTTCAATGTCATGCCCGAATGAGCGTAGATCAATGATGGATTGCCAATCTTTGTTGAAAAATACACCGAGAAACTTCGTGTCCTTGTCATACACCCGTTCATATAAGATGCCGAGCAGGCGTTCCAGCGCCGTCTTCACCTGCTGATCTGGCCACACTCGGTAGAGCGTGGTGTAGGCCTCCAACACGTGAATATGCGTATTCATCGTGTAATCCGCGATCACACCATTTTCGCTCAGCATTTCATTGGGCTGTTCATTCCAGAAGCGGTCAAATTGTTCCTTGTATGCAGGTAATTCTGCATTCAGCCCTTGATCCTCTATCAGGGCAAAAAGCGTTTTCGCAAGTTCCAAAGCAGATTCATCCCCGGTGGCACGATAGTACTCACTCAGTGAATAAACGCCGAAGGATTGCGTATACACATGTTTGCTTGTGTCCAGCGGTTCTCCGTTGGCATGGACCATCCAGTACATGCCGCCGTATTCCGTATCCATCACATGATCCACAAGGAAACGGTAAGCATGTTCAGCGTGATCACGCCAGATTTCATTTCCGGTTACCCGGTAGGCTGCTGCAAAGGACCATAATTGTCGTGCCGTGGCGATTCCGCCTTTGGGAGCGAGTGGATCGACCTGAAGGTCATTGCCAACCCAGCCGTAGAATCCGCCGTTGTTATGATCCTTGAGGGCAGACCAGAATGGCAAAATATGTGCTTCCCAGTGTTCTTTTATTTCAGTTCTAATGTCATTGGTGTGAGTCATAAGTGAGCGCTCCTTCAAAGTACAGGTTTCAACTATATTTAAGTTAACGTTAACTTTATTGATTAATATTAGTGTCGGGAAAATACGTTGTCAACGAATCCAGTGATAAAAACTTTTGTTGAGTAATAAATAATTTAATTGACAGGTAAACATCACCATAATAAAATTCATTTTGTAACCTTAACGATAACTTAAATTAACTTAGAAAAGGGGTAGAACCAAATGAGAAAAAACAAAGGCTGGATGCTTCTGCTTACCATGCTGCTCATCACTTCTCTGCTCGCCGCTTGCTCTTCAGGGGGTGGATCTTCACAGGCAGGAGAGGAAATTAGTACAGATCCTGCGGATATTAAGGGGGAAATCACCGTTCTCACGCAGCGTACAGATATTGTTGATAGCGTATTCAAAGATTACGCCGCGGAGTTCAATAAGGAATACCCGGATGTCAAAGTAAACTTCCAGGCGCTGGCTGACTACGAGGGACAAGTGAAGATTCGTATGAGCACCAAAGATTATGGCGACGTGCTGATGATCCCCACCAGCGTACCGATCGCCGACATTCCGGACTTTTTTGAACCGCTAGGCACGTACGATGAGTTGAAAGATAAGTATACAGCCATTGAAGAACGTATGGTTGACGGCCAGATATACGGAATTCCAACCGTTATCACGTTCTCCGGCATCATCTATAACAAGCAGGTGTTCAAGGACGCTGGCATTACGGAAGTGCCCAAAACGCCTGAGCAATTCCAGGCTGCACTGCAACTGGTGAAAGATAATACGGACGCGATTCCACTGTATACGAACTATGCCTCCGGCTGGGCTTTGACACAATGGGAAGCAGATCTGCCGACGGTTGCAGGCAGTGTGGACTACGTAAACATTGATCAACCGAACACGGATGAAAACTTTGTGGCTGGCAAGCCGCACTATGAATTGTACAAAGTGCTTTATGATGCAGCCAAGAATGGCCTGATTGAGAAAGATCCGACCACAACCGACTGGGAAAGCTCCAAGGCTGATCTGGCGAACGGGAAAATTGCAACGATGGCGCTTGGATCTTGGGCGATTACCCAAATTCAAGGCTTGACGGATACACCAGATAATATCGGATTCTTGCCATTTCCTACGAATGCAAGTGATGTGGTCGTTCCGCTCGCAGCAGACTATAACATTGGCATGAACGTGAACAGCGAGAACAAACCTGCTGCGAAGGCCTGGATCGATTGGTTCCTGGCGAAATCGAATTACGCGGTTGAGCAAGGCGGGGGCATGAGCGCAGACAAAAATGCGGAATTGCCACCGATTTTGGATCAATACAAAGACGTTACATTCTCCACACTGACTCCTGCCAAAGAAGGACAGGAAGGTCTGGTTGACAAAATCGACAACGAAGGCGAGATCGGCCTCTGGCAGCCTGACTTCAAGAAACGCATTATCGAAGCTGCCATCGGTAACCGCAGTGAATCGTATGACGACATCATGAAAGACCTGAATGACAAATGGGTGAAAGCGCGGGCTGAACTCGCAAAATAAGTAGATTGCGGAGATTCATCGATCTGTAAAGGCGCTACCTGTGACCGATCACCGCTGACAACAGCGAGGCACAACGCCTTGGCTGAGGGGAGAGGATTTTACCTTTTCCTACGGCATTTTGCATCTGGATGCATCATATCGGATGTGAAATGCCACCATCGGTGGTTGATTATCCAGCCGGATTTGTTCATTGGACGGGAGTCTTTCGATATAAAAGCGGCAGAACCGCTTGGAGGTGTGGAGAGCATGAAATACTTGAAGATTTCGAATTGGGGCTACTCAGCGCAACGCATATTTATCATCTGTGCCTTCTCGATCATTCCACTGGCACTGCTGTTCACGTTTGCTTATTTGCCTGTCATTAATATGTTCAAATACAGCTTCACCGATTGGAACGGATACAGCAAAAGGTTCGACTATGTGGGATTTGAGAACTACACGCGGATATTCAGTGACCCTGAGTATTTTAAAGTATTTATTGTCAGTTTGTATTATTTTGTAGCCACCTTCGTACAAATGGGTCTGGCCCTCTACTTTGCAACGATTCTAAGCTTCAAAATCCGCGGCAAAAACTTTTTCAAAGGCATATTGTTTTTCCCCTATCTGCTGAATGGCGTAGCCATCGGATTTATCTTCCTCTTTTTCTTCAAACCGGATGGTACTCTCGATACACTCATGCAGGCCGTAGGGCTTGGACAATACACTCAGCTCTGGCTTGGGAATCAGAACATTATTAACGTGTCGCTCGCAGGAGCATCGGTATGGAGATACATGGGCTTTAACTTCATTATCTTCCTGGGTGCGATCTCTTCCATTCAAAAAGATGTCTATGAAGCGTCGGATATTGACGGAGCCAATCGCTGGCAGCAGTTCCGCCATATCATCCTGCCGAGTATCACACGCATCCTGCAGCTCAACCTGATTTTGGCGATTAGCGGCGCAATCAGTGCGTTCGATATTCCATACATTATGACCGATGGTTCCAACGGCAGTGATACGTTTGTGATTCAGACCGTTCACTTGGCATTTAAGTACGGTAAGCTGGGCTTGGCGTCAGCAATGGCTGTTGTGCTGCTGTTTATTGTCATTCTTGTTACGCTGGTTCAGCGTGTCACCATGAAAGGGGAGGAATGAACGTGCAACCATTCAAATACACCCTTGCGAGCATATTTAAATATGCTTCACTCATTCTCGCAGCGTTCATTGCGCTTGTACCCATCGTTGTGGTGCTATTTGCATCACTCAAAACCAATGCAGAGTACGCGACCAGCAGTCCGCTTGCCCCACCAGCCAACTGGCTGAACTTTGCGAACTATACCAAGGCTTTTGTGGACGGCAACATGCTGGTCGGTTTCAAAAATACGATTATCATCCTGATCATCTCCATCGTGGGTGCTACCTTAACGGGTTCCATGATCGCGTATGTGCTGGATCGTTTCAAATTCAAAGGCAAGAAAATCATGGTCGCCGCGTTTCTGCTCGCCACGTTAATCCCAAGTGTAACGACACAGGTCGCCACATTCCAGATCATCAACGCGCTGGATCTGTTCAATACCAGATGGGCAGCCATTGTGATGTACCTTGGTACAGATATCATCGCGGTGTATATCTTTCTGCAATTCCTGGGTTCCATCTCGAATGCGCTGGATGAATCGGCCATGCTGGACGGCGCTTCCTACTTCACGATCTATTGGAGAATCATTCTGCCACTCCTGAAACCGGCGATTGTAACGGTCATTATCGTGAAGGGCGTCAACATCTACAACGACTTTTACACACCATTCCTGTACATGCCAAAGACAGATTTGCAGGTCATATCCACGGCTCTTTTCAAATTCAAGGGACCGTTCGGATCACAGTGGGAGGTCATCAGCGCGGGTATTATGATCGCCATCATTCCAACGATGATCATTTTCCTACTGCTACAGAAGTACATCTACAACGGCTTCGCACAAGGCTCTGTTAAATAAAAAACGAAGTCTATATGAAATTAATATGAAAATACACAGGAACGGAGAGGGCAGAAAAAACCTGGAGAAACGGAGCGAGCTTTCTGAAAGAAAGCTCGCTCCGTAAGCATATGCTATCACCGGATTTTCCCTTTTCATCAGGGAATCAAAAAAATCTGGGGATAGCAGCGATCGGAAGGTTGTTCTGCCATCGAAGTGGACTCGTGTAATTTTAACAGTTTATTTCATATAGCCTACCACCGAAGGGAGAAATGAAACGATGACAGTTGTCGATACGAAAAATGTACACATTGTTGGAGAGGCGTTGCCGAATATGCCTTGGGAGGATAAACCGGAGGGAACGGAAGGGCCGGTATGGAGACATTCAGCCAACCCGATTGTGCCGCGTAACCCGGTCAAGGGAGTTGCCCGTATGTTCAACAGTGCGGTGATTCCTTATGAAGGGAAATTCATCGGAGTATTCCGCGCAGAAACAATTAATGGACGTCCACACCTGCACATGGGATCGAGTGAGGATGGACTATCGTGGAATATTGAAGAGGGACGCATTACTTTTGTGGATGAGAAGGGCGATCCCTTTATGCCGAACTATGCATATGATCCACGTCTGGTGAAAGTAGAAGATACGTATTACATCATCTGGTGTACCGATTTCTACGGTGCAGCGCTGGGATTGGCGAAGACGGAAGATTTCAAAACGTTTGTCCGTCTCGAAAATCCGATGCTTCCGTTCAACCGCAATGGCGTTTTGTTTCCGCGCAAAATCAATGATAACTATGTGATGTTGTCCAGACCAAGCGACAGCGGACATACGCCGTTCGGGGACATTTTTCTGAGCGAAAGTCCGGATCTCGTTTACTGGGGCAAGCACCGTCATGTCATGAGCAAAGGCGGTCAGGGCTGGTGGCAGTCGGTCAAAATTGGCGGCGGTCCGGCTCCGATTGAAACGTCCGAAGGCTGGCTGATGTTCTACCACGGTGTAACGGGTACGTGCAATGGTTTTGTTTATAGTATGGGCGCAGTCATTCTGGATCTGGATGAACCATCGAAAGTAAAATATCGTTCCTCCAACTTCGTACTGACACCGGAAAAATGGTACGAGGAGCAGGGTTTTGTGGAAAATGTCATCTTCCCGTGCGCCACATTGCATGATGCGGAGACAGGACGGATCGCCATCTATTATGGTGCAGCCGACACATACGTTGGAGTGGCTTATACCGCTGTAGAAGAGATTGTGAGCTATGTCATTGAGACCGACGAAGTCATTGCCGGAGACCGTGAGGAAGGCAAGCTGTAATGAAACAATTTTAAATAAAGCTGATGGTACTGCAATCGTAGTTGGATGTGTATACATTCGGTCATTCATTTTACATTAATTGAAAAAGGGGCTTTGCGGAACAATGCATATGGAATACATCAAGGGATTTACGTTTGGCTGGATGAGTGGCAGGGGAGACTTCCGCAAGCCGGAAGCGAAAGAATCCTTGCGTCTGATGGCTGAACGAACAGGCAGCTCGCATGTTATTTTTGCACTGGCGGCACATCAGGATCATCCGCAGGCTGTAGAGGTCAAATATGAGGGTGAACATATGGTGGAAGACGATGAATTGGTGGATATGATGCGTTATGCCCGCGCGCTCGGACTGCGGGTCATTCTGAAACCAACCGTCAATTGCACCGATGGCACATGGCGTGCACACATTAACTTCTTTGATATCGATGTGCCGTGTGAGCCGAAATGGCAAGACTGGTTCCGCAGCTATACCGCGTATCAGAAGCATTATGCAGCCATTGCAGAGCGCGAGCAATGCGAGATATTTATTGTGGGTTGTGAGATGGTGCAGTCTGAGCGTCGGAGTGAGGAATGGCGCGAGGTCATCGCGGGAGTGCGTGAAGTGTATTCTGGGCTAGTATCCTACAACACCGACAAGTATCAGGAAGGGCATGTGAAATGGTGGGACGCCGTGGACGTCATTTCCTCCAGCGGATATTATCCCATCGGAGACTGGGAAGCACAGTTGGATCGGATTGAACAGGTCATTGCACCCTACGACAAACCCTTTTTCTTCGCAGAAGCGGGCTGCCCTAGCCGCAGTGGATCGGCACAGGTGCCGAACGACTGGGGCTTGGAAGGTGAAGTGAATGCGGAGGAACAGGAGCAGTTCTATGAAGCTATGTTCCGTCATGCAAGTAAGCGGGAGTGGATACGTGGTTTTGGTCTGTGGGACTGGAGCGCAAATCTGTATCAGGAGCAGGATGCCTTGAGTGATGATGGATACGGAGTTTATGGTAAACCAGCCGAGAGGGTTATTCATCGGTTCTATCAAGATGTTGAAGTGGAATCCTGAAATTCAAAAAAAATCTATCCATTCCGTGAAGTGAACGAAGTGGATAGATTTAAGTGTATGAAGTAAATATATGGAAAAATATCTGATGGTATTCTGCATATCCTCTCGAAAAGGTTGATTCAAATATTTACTTGATATCAAACTTTACTCCATTGCGAATCGCCGAATTTTGATTGGTAGGTATAAGCATTTTATTTTACCTTTGCAATCTTAAAAGTTGTACTTTTCTTTCACTGAATTTTTTAGTTTTACATAATCAGAATTTTCAACTTCGAATTGTTCCATTCTATTTGATAATTGATTTTCACCATTAAGGCTCATCTTATATTTACCGTGATACACAGCGATAGGAAGATATTTTTCTTCATTTTCCTTTTTTACTAAAAATAAAAGATACTTTGTTCCTTCTTCTGACATCTCATATCCTTCAGAGATCAGAACCTCATTTTCTTTAATAATTGCATATGGTTCATTAACAGAAATGATATCATTTTCCGTAATATCAGAAGTATTCTTATAAACTTTTTCTACTTCAAATTTGCTTTCTGTCCAGTAGTATAATGGGAAATCTCCATCCATTATTACCTGATTAATTTTTTCATCTGTTCCTTTTGCCTCAACTATCAAATCAGCATTTTTTTCTAGTTCTGCTACATCATCATATGTTCTCTCAAAAACATCGTGCGCTTCATAAAACACAAGTTCGTCTGGGCTACCTGCGCTGATAAAATGACTTGAAGTTAAAAAAATTGTAAGACCTGCAAGAGCTATTAAAAGTATAAGTTTCTGTTTTCTCATCTGATCCCCTCCTAATTTCCATAAATAGCTTTAATAGCTGCATTGTCATCCCAAATTCTTGCTTCATTTGAACTACCAATACTTTCATACATTAAGGCATTAGTAACAGCTGAGTGATTTATACCCAAAGAATGACCTACTTCATGAGCCATTACGGCACTTATTCTTTGGTTATTATATTTTTTTGATACTGGATCATTAATCCGTATTCTTGATGCAGCATAGTTACAATCCCAGCAGGCTGTTACCTGTCCTAACCAATTCCTACTATAGTTTAAAGCATCTGCGTAAACGCCATCTTTATTAATATCCCCAGCATAAATTTTTATTTCTGCGCTACTTTCAGTGCTAGTTGATGAAATAGAAACTTTCGAACTGACTCCATTCCAATTAGTCAAACCATTATCTGTAGAACTACTATAACCATAGCTTGTAACAGATTGATCTTTCCAGTATTTCAGAGAACCAGGGTTAGACCAACTGCCTCCGTACAAACCATAGGCGTACGTAATGCTGCTAGAGATTAAGAATACTAATAACATCGGTACCACCACACTCGCAATTTTTTTCATGTTTACCTCCTGTAAATTTGGGTTAAAATATATTTTATTCTATATTATTCTATTATTTTGCATAATTCAAATATATTTACATTAAATCTCAAATCAATGTAACTATTCTGTTATTCGTACGTCTAATATTAGGAAATGAAATAATGAAGGGGTGGGTTATTTTGAAAAAAATTATTTTAGGGTGCATAGTGGCTGTAATAATAGTCTTGAGTGGCTGTTCAACAAATCAAGAGAATGATATTTCAATAGATAAAGAACAATCATATGTACCAATGGTGAATGTAAATGGAATAATTTATTCCTCGTATAGCTTAACAAAACAAGAAAAATATACAGCAGGTGAAGTACTTGGAAAAATAAAAAAAAGGGTACCGTCCTCTGATATCCAGAAAGAAAATTTAGCCTCCAATTATTACGATGAAGGAACTGTTATTTATAATGTCAACGAGGATAAAGAGATGTTCCTAATTGAAGAATCACCAGGTGTTTATTCCGTTCTAAAAAAATTAAAGTAATATTTGAGTCTGCGACCGATAGAATCCTACAACATTCTCCCAGACCCATTTTATTGAGTTAAGAAATCCATATGCTTTCCTGTCATCGTAGTGCTCGTGCAAATCATCTTTAGTTCAACTTATATTGAATAAATTCCGCGATTTCTGATCAGTTGTTTCTTGAGCTGTAGATGAACATTTTTCAAACCTGTGCCGTGGGATACGAACAATGCAAATGCAACGTTTGATGCAACCATGTCCAATAATATCCAGGATTTCTCCATACATCAATGCTGTGGATGCAAGCCAGCCTGTCTCGGCCACATTGGTTTTTGATGATATCCGTGCTGTGAACAAGCAATAGGCACATTAAGAACCTACCATCTTCGTGGGTAGGTTCTTAATCTGCCTTTTTCGACTATAGGGAATCTATAATTAGATACTCCAAAAATTCTTGGATTCTTATGGAACAACTTTTGAATTAATGAAGGGGGATGGTGTAAAACGTACGTTTTCCATCCACATTGGTATACCAGATGATGCGGTTATCGACTACAAGGGGATCTGTTTCAGATAATACATAGTGAGGTAAGCTTTGGACTTCCCCTAATGTATTGCCTTGTCCGTCAATCTCAACATACTTGACATTCTGGAGATGGTTATTTAGATCGAATTCTTGCCAAAGAACGATCATGTCGTTGTCAGAACGTTTGACCAATTTAGGTACAGAAGCAATATGATCGCTTCCAACGTACTTACTCAAGGTAACCTGTTTTGCAGCTGCACTATTGAAATTGGCTTTGGGCATCAGGCTAAGAATGATGTCCCGCTGGTCTCTGGGCAATCCAACCATCTCGTAGGAAGTATACTCTGTTACATAAGAGTGATCTATGGAGTTCATGGCAACCATGTAATAGTCATTGGACATTTCAAAGCCTCCGAGCGATACTCCCGTAGTGTTTGCACCAATTCTGCCTGGAATTTTGAATAAGTCTGCCTCGGTATAATTCGATCCTTCACCCCGATGAATAACAATAGAGCGAGGGTAGGCGTCTCCATGATCCACAAGGACAGGTGTGCTCCCATCGAACTGTACATATTGATCAAAGGAATGGCTCACATGATTCTTTTGGAACTGACCCAGGTCATTTGTCACAGTCATTGTTGAAGTATTCACTTGAATCGTTAACTGAGACTGATGGTTAAGTCCGTCGGATGTAGTATAACGTTTGCGTGCGGTGTGGAAGATGAGTGTATTCTCATGCTCCGCCATTCTCCCCGATCCGTGAGCGAACGGTTCTATAGTGTAGCTTTCTCCACCTTTGATCGACAGACTATCCACTCGCTTGAAATTTTTGTCATATCGAACGATACGAATAACTTCCTTATCATCGTTTTCTTCTTTATTTTCCTGTCCAAAGGCAATATAGTTGTAGGTTTTACCGCTATAGAACCCTCCAAACAACGGAAGTTCCAAATCAACCGTATGATTCTCGATTAGTTTAAAATCGGTATTGTAAGTCTCAATGGTCACTCCCTGATTGGCCTCGACCACACTAACCGTTTGATCTCCGTTATTAATGAGATAGGAGAGGATCGGGCTCTTCCATCTTGGGAATTCAGATGATACGACATTGTCATTGATTATGGATGTAACGTTTGCACGATATGTATTCTCAACGGCTTCGGAAAAAATATTAATCTGATTGGAGCTTTCATCGAATTCAACTTCAAAAGGTATTTGTGCAGCTAAATCTCTAAGTTGGAAATAATTAGATCCATCTATATTGTATGCTTTAAGTTGTTGAGGAGCTCCATTAACGATTACTTTGGCATTGGATAAAATAGCTGTGTAGCTCTTGTTTGAAGAGTAGGACGTTTGTTTAATCGAATCATCAGGAGTATAAGGTTGCTCCTTCACGATCTCGATTGCGTTGGTTTTCGTATTCCATGTGACATCAAACTCACTTGTTGTTCCTGATAACTGCTTGGAAATATCTCTAAGACTGTAATAGTTGCTTCCTGCAATATTGAAACCGGATAATCGTATTGTTTTTCCATTTACAGTAACATTGCTTTTGGTAACACTAGCTTCGGCTTTCGCCTTAACAGAATCTGCGTAGGTAGATGTGCTCGAAGCTGGAAAAGCTACGAATAAAGCCAATAATACGAACCATATCTTTCTCATTTTCGTGATCCTCCATGCTTTTGTGATGTTATGAGACGGCCATTAACTCTATGGATACCTCCTTTTATGGCAACACTGTCACAACGTCTTATTTTAAGTGTACTCTCCATATTATGGAAGGATACAATTGGATATTTTCTAGCGATGGAGGATGTACATTCTGATAGAATTTTAGGGATATTACTTAATTCATCTTCTGTCCAAGCTGCTCAATTTTCTCCAACCATTTCTTTCTCTGTTCCTCGGACTGTTTGCCCACCAGATCTACAGGTGTTATGCGCACAGGTTTGATGCCTGTCAGAGCAAAGGTGGAGATCTTCATCATTTTGTGTGCAGGTTCACCCTGGAACCACTTGTAGTACCAGCTCGGACCGTCCATGGTGGTGATCATGCGTGCGGTGCGACCTTTAAGCAGTTGGTCCGGAAAAAGTTTCCCCTTGTGATACTTGAAGGCATAGCCTGGCATAAAGATTCGATCAATGAACCCTTTTAACAGGGCAGGGGGGCCTCCCCACCAAATCGGAAATACCCATACGAGATGCTCTGCCCATTTAATCGCCTCTTGGGCTTCCAGCAAGTCGGGTTCAAGTGGAAGTTTATTTCGGTATCCACCTGCTAAATTCATGTTGAATTCCAACTCGTTTAGGGTGATCATCCGAACCTCGGCACCTGCTTGCACAGCGCCTTTACGATAAGCTTCGGCGATAGCACCGTTGTAACTGGGGGAGACGGGATTGCCTTGGATAATTAATATTTTCTTCATAATGATGACACATCCTGACTGTTTTAGTTAATGAACACTAACCTCATATGCAAAAAGAAAAGGTCACGAATGACCTGGTTATATTTCAGGGAATATCCTGAAGCTGGATGGAGCTAGTCTTGTATATAGGTGAAAACTTATGCCAATGATTATTGCCTGATCTGATCAAAACGATTTTGAGATGCAATCCGTCGGGTGTTACCCCAACTCAGCTGTTACCTGGCCCAACATCAATGCAAGACGATGAACGGTTTCCCCGGTGTATGGAACAAGCAGCTCCGGCAGTTCACCTTGCATACTGGATACGGCCAGGCGCGTAATGGCACCAATGACCAGAACGGCCGTGAGCCGTGAATCCTGAGCGGGCAGTTCACCTCGCATAATTCCCTGATCGATCAGGTCAATTAACGCATCCAGCGGCTGACGGTAATCTTCGCTGCTTCCAGCTTCAATGAAAATCTCGTGATTCTGTGAGATCAACAGTAGTCCGTAGGGATCTTCATCATGCAGGTGGAGAACTTCGGTAATCAGTTGCCGGAAGCGTTCCAGCATCGGGCCCTCCTGGCGAACATACCCGTCAATTAATGCAGTATAGTCCGCGCAATATTGGGTGAAGGCCTCAAGGGCAACGGCGTCTTTGTTTTTAAAATGTTTGTAAATCGCCGCATCCGTTACTCCGGCGGCGTCACCGATCTCTTTGACGGAAATGCCGTCAACGCCTTTGGTTGCAAACAAGCGCATCGCCGCTTGTAGGATGTCTTTCTTTTTGCTGTCTACATGAGGTTTGTTCTTCATGATTTTATAGTAAGTGATTACTAACTAAATTGCAAATAACATTTCTAAATCTCCTAATTAACGCTAAGAAAAGTGCTTTCGCTCAAAGCTTGCAGGCTTGTGAACGGCAACGTATGATGGATAGAAATAATAACGGATAGGCGGGCACGAAGCGTGGGCAGAAGTAGGGCTGCAAAGGCAAACATCAGTAACACCAGCTCCAGGTCTGGGAACGAAATGGATGGTGAATGGCGTGAATGAAGACGTGCAGGCGCATCGCTGGGTGACTCCCGAAGGGACGTTGAATGAACAATATATAACAAGCCGGGAACGACTCTACAAAGGGATGAATGGTAAATATGTGGAGCGTTTCACTGTTCATACTGGGAAAAGTTATATTTTCAAACCGCTGACCAATCCTGCACAATATGGGCGCGAACAGTGGATGTCGAGGCATGTGCTGTCTGTATTACCCCCTATATATCCAGCACTAATTGCTGCATCAGACCGTAAAATTGACGCGGAACAGAGCTGGATCATCTATGAGGATCTAGGCGAACTGCTACATGATTTGCGGGAAGAGACGATGCTGGCTGCTGCTGTACATATGACGGAGTGGCACACGTTATCTGTTGCTGATTGGGCTGAGCTGCCCCGGGTGGGTCAGAAACCGCCAATCTTGGACATGCTGGATGATTTGCTTGGGCAAAAGGAATCTACCGCTGATTTGTTATCCAAGCTGGAGATCACGCTGTCACCATCGGATTGGCACAACATCGCCGCGCTAATCCATGCGGCGGAGGAGGAGTTACCTCGTGTCTTGTGTCACGGAGATCTCCATCCCGGCAACATGGCGGATGTGAATGGCAGGCTGGTGATTATCGATTGGGAGCATGCGCATCTGAATACGGCTCTTTGGGACGTGTATCATCTGGTGGATTTATCGCATCCGCTGTTCCCGAGAACCGTTACGCCTGAGCTGCGGGAGCGGATTATTGATGTTTATCTGGACGGGCTGGAGCGCCATAGCGTTCAGGTTGACCGGGTTTCTTTTAAAAGGTGGTACAGTGCATATGCCATTGTATTCTCGCTCTGGATGCTGCGTCTGATTGATGGGGATCTGAGAAGTGCAGACTGTGTATGGCCGGAGGAACAGCTGCGGAACCAGTGGCACGAGACGGCAATGACGCTGAAACAGTGCATGAAGCAGTGTTGTAGGGAATAGAAATGAGGGGTGCAGAACATGCGTAAAGTAGGACTCGTAATGCGTAAAATTCAATTCACGGAGTCACAGGGCCCGCGCGTATTTGCGGATCGGTTGAAGCAGATTGGGCTGGAGCTGGGCGTGGAGATTGTGTTCATCTCGCCGGAGCGCCATGTCAGCGGGTATGACTGGTTGCCGGGTTATGAGCATGAGAAAGGCGACCTGGTGAACTATGATATCGTACTGGACCAGATATACAGCCAAAATATAGAGCATGTCATCTACACCGTGTCCGGGTTTACGTTCTTGAAGATGTTTTTACCGAAGAGTGTGTTGTTCCCGCACAGTTTTCCCGACCCGGCGCTGACGGGTTATGAGATGATGAAGCCATTTTATACGATGGTGGATAAAGCAATTGTGCAGACAGAGTTTCTAAAAACGGAACTGGGCCGCAATTTCGGTGTACATGACGTGAACGTCATCCCGATTGGCTTTAGCGAAGAACTCGCAAACCGCCACTACGACCCGAGTCAGGTTGTGCATAATCGTGTGCTCTGGATCGGTCGGGATGAAGCGAATCGTCGCCCGGATCTGGTGCTGGAATATGCGCGGCAGAACCCGGACAAGGAAGTGTATATGGTTTTCGGCGGTCGCCGCTATGAGGAAAGCATGAAGAAATACAACATTCCGGACAATGTAAAATTGCAATTTGCGCTGACACAGGATGAAGTATTTACCCTGATGAACTCGTCCAAGGTGTATTGGAGCTGTTCGGCCTTTGATACGTTTGCGATGCCGCTGACCGAAGCCATGGCGATGGGCAAAATGGTTGTGAAGCCGGAGCATGCCTGCTATGGACACATCCGTTCCACGCATGCCTTTGCAGGCAATGAGGATAACTGGTTTGAACTGGTGAACATGGCTGCTGCTGCGCCGCGCAGTGTGTCGGAAGACAACCGTGAGTATGCCTTTGGTGCTTTTTCGCGCACGATCATGAAAGAGGGATACCGTGAGTTCTTTGCCAACTGGTTGAAGTAATGAGAGGTCTGTAACGAAGGCTCTAACCATTCAGCAAGAAGGAGGAGAACCTTATGGAAGTACTCATCCTATGGACGCTTGGCATGTGGGCTGTGCAGCTGCTGATCGAATGGCTCATCTATCGGTTGCAGGGACGTCGAATGACCGGGGTTCAATATATACTGCCATGTGTGGCCTTGCTCGGCGGAGCCGTTGTGATCATGATTAGCATTGATATTGGCGGGTGGAACGGCATTGGTTATGCCTTGCTTGGCGTATCGCTGGGTACAGCGGGAATGTTGACACTAATTACGGTGGCGATCACGGATGTGGTGTTTCGGCGTCGTAGAAGGAATTAATTGGAGGGTTAAGCTGCTGTACAGTAAGAGTGAATTGGACGATCGGACGGTTGCAGGATTGCATTCGTCTGTGATATATTGACATTAATTATAACAAGGGAGGTGAAGACAGGTGAATCACGAGATGCTTAACAACCGTATTAGCCAGCTGCCGATTGCTATGGCTGGCATTGTTCATACTTTTCCAACCAACGGGAGAAGTCTGTCCAATTTTGAATATACGGAAATTAACATTTGCGAGAAGATGCCTGCCTTGACCTCATTCGGACGATAAGCAATTTTGCTTGAATTCTGAAGGGCCGCGGAGCTAACCTCCTGCGGCTCTTTTTGTGTTGCGGTCAGGATCTTCCAATCCATAGGAGGAACCTTATTATGATGATTATTAGCGCACAACAACTGACCCAATACCACGGAGCACATCTGGTGCTGGACGGCATTACGTTTGAAATTATGGAAGGCGACAAGGTCGCCCTAATCGGCCGCAACGGAAGCGGTAAAACGACATTAATGCGTCTGTTGGCACGACTGAGCCAGCCGGATGAAGGACAATTGATGATCAAGAAGGATACACGTATCGGTTACGTCGCTCAGGTGCCGGAAGGAATGGACGATTACACAGTGCTGGATGTGCTGAGTCTTGGATTCAGGGAGCTTATGGCGTGCCGAAGTCAAATGAAGGATATGGAGCAGCAGATGTCCGATCCGGACTGTGCAGCCGATCCGAACCAATTGGAGCGACTATTGAAGCGGTACGCGGCATTGCAAGACCAGTTCGAGCGCGAGGGTGGATATGAGATGGATGCCCGGATCGATCAGGTGGCGGACGGTTTGGATATTGCGAAGGAGCATTACGGATGGCGTTTTGGTTCGTTGTCTGGTGGTGAACAGACCCGGGTTGTACTGGCTTCACAGCTGATTGTAAGGCCTGATCTGTTATTGCTGGATGAGCCCACCAACCATCTTGATCTGGAGCGGGTGGAATGGCTGGAAGAATTTTTGCGCGAGTACACAGGTACGATTATCCTGATCTCACATGATCGCTACTTTTTAGACCGTGTAGCATCCCGGACGTTAGAGCTGGAGGATGGAGAAGCAGAAACGTCCGCTGGCGGTTATACGGAATATATGAAAGTAAAGGAACTACGACTGCTGCAGCAATTCGAGGAGTTCAAGGAGCAGCAGAAGGTGATCAAAAAAATGAAAGAAACGATACGAAAACTAGAAGAATGGGGTCGAATCGGGGACAATGAAAAGTTCTTCAAACGAGCAGCCTCTATGCGTAGAGCAATCGAACGGATGGAACAGGTGAAACGCCCGGTACTGGAGCGGCGTAACGCCGACTTCGATGTACGCCCTACAGACCGTACGGGAAAAAGAGTGGCTGTGATAGAACAAGTCGAAAAGGCTTATGGAGAACGTCTGATTCTGCGAGGTGTATCAGGATTACTCGAATATGGCGAGAAAATTGCCCTTATTGGACGTAATGGTTCAGGCAAAACAACGTTGTTCAAGCTGCTGCTGGGAGAGGAACAGCCAAGTGCAGGCAACCTAGAGTGGGGTGCACGTGTAGATGTGGGCTATCTGGCCCAGCAGGAGGAGCCTTCCAATCCGAGGCTGAATGTGCTGGAGTACTTCCGTCTGGAAGCGGGCGTGGAAGAAGGAGAAGCACGCGGCATTTTGGCCCGATATCTATTCTATGGAGCAGATGTATTTCGCTCGGTAGGACAGTTATCCGGTGGGGAATGGACACGGCTAAGGCTGGCTCTGCTGGTTCAGCGCAAGCCGAATGTGCTTCTGCTGGATGAACCGACCAACCATCTGGATATCGCTTCAAGGGAAGCACTCGAAGAGTCGCTTGTTGATTTCGAAGGCACGGTGCTTGCAATCTCACATGACCGCTACTTCGTCAATCGACTCGCTTCCCGCGTGTGGGAACTGGAGGATGGGCGGATGACCGCTTATCTGGGAGACTATGAAGCCTATCGCGAGAAGAAGCTTGATCTGCAAGCCCGCGCAGCCGCGGCAAATCAGCATATAGCAGTTGTTGCCACTCCATCACGTGGGAGTTCAAAACCGAAACAGGAGACGAAGTCCGGTAGTACGCCTAATACAACCGCCACTTCCAAAAAGCTGTCCGCAGAACAATTCGAGCAAAGACTGGCCCGTCTTGAAGGGCAAATCCAGGAGATGGATCGTCAGCTTGAATCCTTGCAGGATAATCCAAACGAGCTGGAGCAAATATGGAACGAACGTGAGCAATTGTCTGGTGAATACAATGATATGTTGGCCCAGTGGGCAGAGCTGTGAGACAGGTCGGATTATGGAGCTGATCTTGAAATAGATAAAGAAGGAAAGAAGGCCGGAGAAAGTTCTCTGGCCTTTTTGATCTTCAAAGTTAGCTTCATAACGCGATGATATCCGCAGTAATTGGCTAGTTATGTTGTGTATCGCTCGCGGGCAAAAGATCTAGACGAATAGATTCATTTCGATCTATATCATGCTGATTGAAAACCACTCTTGGGATTTATGAAAATTGCTTTTTTCCTTCTCATGCGTTAAATACGTTTGTGTGTATTGAAACGGCTCCTCTTAGAGCTCACAGAAAGGCAGGTTATCGTTATTTATTATTCATTGACTTATCGGAACTGGTCGGATGACCGGCAGGTGGAGACGGGCGTACTGGAGCAGGTATCGGGTACTCGCAATGAGCTTTACATGCGCAAGCTGGTCGATGCTACCCTGATGAAAAATAAGCTCTGGGCGCATCTATCCAATGAATGTGAGGATCGTCGGGAGCATGCAGTCTACGTGACCAAGTATGACAACCAAAAACCTGCGGAATACGGTACAGCGATTGCGGACGCTGCACTCGCAATGTGTAAAATGTCCTCCATGTACAGTGCGGAATATATGCTGTGGAATGGGAGTGCATTTGAGGAATTGGACCTGGCAGAATCCTCCTCGTACACGATGGAGCTTGCCGAGCAATTGCTGGACCATTACATGGTCCGGGGCGGTACGACCTATGAATTTGTGTATTCCGTGTTGGATGCGGATCGCAAGAAAGTGTTGTTTTTTATGAAGGAGGTAGATTTCTAATGGACGAAAATCCCAAACCCAAACCTGGATCACGCGCCAAGCTGGTCGCCTTCTCGCTAATGCTTGCGGTTCCAGCCGTATTATCCGGTTGTAGCAGCAATAGCGACGAGTGTGACCCAGAATACGATACCGGATGTGAGTATGACTCCAGCAGTGGGCACTATTATTACGGTGGCGGATCGTCCTATCGGAGCAACAAGGGCAGCAGTTCCTACAGCAAATCCAGTTCAAAATCGAGCGGCTTTGGCAGCTTCTTCCGCAGTTCGGGAGGTTAGAACCTGATGAGGCATATATACCAACTGCCATTCAGTCATGATGAAGTATTCAGGGGCGAAGCAGGGCAGCAGGTTCCCTACCATCGGATGTATGGAAAGCAATATTGTGTGCCTGCGTTGATGGTCTATTCCCCAGCGGAGATGCAGGAATTGCGTACGGCGGTTGAGGCTGTAGACGGAATCTACTGCAAGGTGATGCGTTTTATTCAGCAATACATGCCCGACTCTTTTCTGGAGCAGCAGTTGGGCATTCATCCCGGCCTTATTCCGGCGGCTCGTATGGAGATGGTGACAGGCGGGATTACTCGGCAGGACTGGATTATTGGGGAAGCCGGACCTAAATGTATCGAAAATAACACGGATACCCCAACCGGCATACCTGAAGCAGCTGCATTGGAAGGTATTTTGGTGGGGATGGTTGAAAAAACATCACTCCATGCTCCGTCCAAAGGAATGGATGAATGTATCCGGGAATGCTTTCACCGCTGGCTGGATGCTTACGCACAGCAGGGTTTGCGGGGCCCGGTGACCTTTACTTCATTTGGGGAGCATGTGGAGGATCGGACCAATACGGAGTATCTGATGAAGCTGTGCCAGGAGGCGGGGTATGAAACGTTTTACGCTCCACTGGAGGAGTTGGAGATTATTCCAGTGGAGGCGCTCTACCATCATGGACGCGAGATTAACCTGTTGTACCGGCTCTATCCCCTGGAATATCTAATCGATGATCGAGATGAAACGACCGGCGTGGACATCGGCGCAGCACTGCTTGAATTGGTTCAGGATGGCCGCCTGGGCCTGATGAATCCTGCACAGCATGTGCTGATGCAGAGCAAGGGTTTCATGGCGGCGATCTGGTCACTCTATGAACGTAATGAACAAACCATGGAATATTGCGGGTTTCGGCTGTTTGATGATGCAGAGGTAGCGGTGATTTCGCGTTATCTGCTACCGACTTATTTCGAAGCCGGACCATTTGAATGGAGCGCAATGCCTTATGTGGCCAAAAGCTATTGGGGGCGCGAAGGTCGAGGCACATCAATGCTGGGTGAGGAATCGGATCATCATGCGGGCCAAACGGCTGCTTTACATCAGCTGCACGCAGACACGAATTCCGACACCATAGCCGAACTGGAAGAAGATGAGGAAATCGAAGCCTATTATAATAATCAGCCTAAAATATATCAGCAGCTGGTACCGATGGAACAGGCCGTGATTCAGACAGAGGATGGCGAATACAGTGGTTATTTGCTTACAGGGGTATTTGTCATCGGTGGACGTTTTGCCGGTGTCCTGCCCCGGATCGGGGAGAAGGTAACCGGAGATATGGCCTATTATTGTGCGGCTGTGGTCAATGAACGCATGGATGATGAGGAGGAGAAGGAATGGACAATTTGGGATTGAACCTGCTGAATGTAGCGGTAGGTGTAGGCATTTTGCTGGTTGTATTGGTATGTGGGTATTTCGCTTTTAGCCAATTGACCCGGTATAACGATAGCGAAGAAATTGCGAAAGGCAACGAGGCGGCAGGTATGTATATGGGCAGCAAATTGCTGGGCCTGTGTATCATTGTGGGCATGGTGTCCTTCTCCACGCATTCGTGGCTGGATATGCTGCTTTGGTCAGCGCTTGGAATCATTATTTTGTGTCTGGTCTATATTATATTTGACTTCCTTACCCCAAAGATGCGGGTATGTGACGAGATCGCCCGAGGAAACATGGCGGTAGCACAGCTGCTGCGTTCCATTATCATCGGCGTTTCCATCGTCATTGGTACGTTTTTGATGTAAAATAAACCCTAGTGTTTATTTGGAATGAATATCAATCCAACGAAGAAGGAGCGCGGCATCATGAGAAAAGTCATCATCGATACAGATACAGCAGGAGACGATACGATTGCGATTCTGACGGCACTGCACCATTTCCAGGTGGAGGGCATTACAATTACAGGCGGGAACGTACAGTTTGACCAGGAGGTTGAAAATGCCCTGTACACGGTACAGGTTGCAGGACATGGCGGCAAGGTGCCTGTGTACAAAGGGTGCGAACGCCCATTGATGGCCTATGGTAAGGCCCAACACCGCACGGTGGAAGACGTACATGGCGATGACGGCATGGGCGGAGCCCATTTCCCGAAGGCGGACCAGCGTCCAGAGGCAGGGCATGCAGTTGATTTTATTATTGAAAAGGTACACGCACAGCCGGGCGAGATCTCGCTTCTGGCCATTGCACCCCTGACCAACATTGCGATGGCAATCCAGAAGGACCCAACCATTATTCCGGAGATTGCTCACCTCTACATCATGGGTGGAACAAATAATGCACTGGGTAATATCACACCAGCCGCGGAGTATAACTTCTATGTAGATCCGGAAGCAGCCAAAATTGTATTGCACGCGGGCATTCCGATCACCATGGTTGGCTGGGAGATGTGTACTCAATATTCTGTTATGGATGATGATGATCACGCTGAAATTGCAGCACTGGGTACATCTGGTGCGGATTTCTTCACCGCCATCAACAAAGTAGTTATGCAGTTTAACAAATCGGTACATAAACTGAATGGCACCACTCATCCGGATACGTTGCTGATGGCTGTTGCCGCAGATGAGTCGCTCATGACCAAATCCGGTCAGTATTATGTGGATGTAGAAGCAGCAGGAGAGTTAACGCGCGGATATAGCGTTGTGGATATCAACGGACGTTTCGGTAAAGAGCCGAATGTACGCGTCTGCGAGGCCATTGACCGTCCGAAATTCAAATCTATGCTGCTGGATCTGCTCTCTGCTATTCAATAAAATTGTGGTTTAAACTCCAATAAAAGTATTTATCATCCGTGCCTATTCCAGGTACGGATTTTTTTTGCCCATTTTATGTCTAACTACTTCACCTGTCGTAGTAAGTTATGATATACTTCAACTACTACGACAGATGAAGTAACGGAGGAGGATTACCTTTTGTGATCAGCAGTGATGTTATACGCGGCTACAACGATACGCTAATTCTCTATATGCTGCTGGAAGGGGAGTCGTACGGGTACGAGATTTCCAAAAACATCAGGCAGCTGACAGATGAGAAGTATGTGATGAAAGAGACGACACTATATTCTGCCTTCACCCGATTGGAGAAGAACGGGTACATTGAATCATTCTACCGGGATGAGAGTCTTGGGAAGCGGCGTACGTATTACCGGATCACGCCGCTGGGCCTCGATTATTACAAGGAAAAATGCGAGGAATGGAAGGTTACGCAGGAGGTTGTGAATCTATTTATCAGGGAGTGGTGACAGAGCATGGAGACGATTATGGTGTATCTGGAAAACATGTTTGCTGGTCTGCCGAAGACCTCCGAGGTGGAGCGTTTGAAACAGGAGCTTCTCTCGGGGATGGAAGATAAATACTTGGAACTGAAGCGAGAGGGCAAATCGGAGAATGAGGCAATTGGTATTGTGATTTCGGAATTTGGCAATATCGAGGAGTTAACAGCTGAGCTCGGTATTCAACCAGATGAGGTCGGAGAAGCAGCACCTGTGCTAACGGAGGAAGAGGCTTACGATTATGCTGCTGTCAAACGCAGCGTGGGTCTGTGGACAGGACTTGGCGTTTTTCTCTGCGCATCCGGGGTGGCCTTCCTGATATTCCTTGATACATTTTTTGAACACAACAATATCAAGTCCATGACAGGGTCGATGGAAACGGGTAGCCTGCTGGGGCTGATCGGGATGTTTGTGCTGATCGCCATTGCAGTCGGCATGTTTATTCACAGCGGGATGAAGCTCGATCGCTTCAAGTATATGGAGAAGGGCTTTCAGTTGCCTTATGCGCTCAAGATGTCACTTCAACGCAGTCAGGCCCATTTCGCGCTGACGTACCGCGTTTCGATCATTACGGGCGTCGGCCTGTGCGTGCTGTCACCCGTTTTTATTTTCGCGGGTGCATATATTAATGATGTCTACGCATCTTACGGTGTCTCTCTCTTTATGTTAATGGCAGCGGTGGGCGTGTTCCTGTTCATTTATTACGGCAATATCCAGGGGGCTTACACGAAATTGCTGGAGGAGCCACACTTTAGTGCTGATAAGAAGGAGCAGGAAAGGATTGTAGGCGCAGTGGGGGCAATCGTATGGCCTTTGGCTACGGCGTTGTTTCTGTTCACGGGCTTTGTATACCAGCGATGGGACGTTAACTGGGCCATATTTCCGATTACAGGTGTGCTGTTCGGCATGTTCAGCAATACCTATCATATATTAAAGCGGAAAAATCCCTCCTGATGGTTTGTAATGCGCGTGCTCTACCCAGTTGGTGACAACGCTTCGGGTGTGTTAAAGTGAAGGGAATGTTACAGCGGAGACCCTTTAGTTTAACTTTTGAGCGTCCGGCAGGAGGAGTGGCACAATGTTATTTTATTTTGTAGCACTGCTGGTTACCTTGGTTGATCAGGGAACCAAGATGGCGGTGAGGATGTATATGGAAGTTGGCGACACGATGAGACTTGGCGACTCAGGAATGCAATTGCAGCATTATGAGAACAGTGGAATGGCAGGCAGCCTGTTTCAAGGGAATGCGCGTCTGTTCGGTGTGGTCGCCATTCTATTCGTGGCAGGCATGATGTATTATCGGAGAAAAGGTGAAATTCGCGGTTTCTGGATGCAGGCGGGTGCCGGCTTCATGGTCGGTGGTGCCTTGGGTAATGCAATTGACCGTTTTATCTACGCACGCGTAACGGATTTTCTCGTATTTCCGTCGGGACGTGGCATTCTTAATTTGGCGGATGTTGCGATAAATGTTGGTGTGGTTATGCTGGTTATCGGCATGCTGATCCGTGCATTTCAGAGTTACCGGGCCAAGCGTTTACGTAATGCTTTGCCGAAAATAGAGCGTTCATAATAAGTTAACAACAGCTTTGATATAAGCAGTCGTAATTGAATACATGAGGGACATTGGACATTTTCCGATGTCCTTTTTTGTTATGCCGATGACCGGACTCGCGCTCAGTGGGACTGATTCAATTTTACCGAAACCGTTTTAGGAATAATAGGACACATTATAGTCAACGCTCTAAGTATAAAACAGTGGAAGGATTAACCACATGGTTACTTCACTAATTTAATGGGTAAATCTTTACGTATATAAGCTGAGGGAGGTACAACATGAGAACATCGCTTACCAAGGCACTCGGGTTAATGCTGCTTTGTGGAATAACGGCTGTAATTCTGTCTTCCTGCACCAGCGGGAATAATGCCAACGGCAAAGTGCAGGTTGAATTTTTTCAGAACAAACCCGAAGCCAAAGGAACCTTTGACGAATTAATCAAAACATTCAATGCCGAACACTCCGATATTCAGGTCACTCAGGTGAATCCACCTGACGCGGAGACGGTGCTGAAGACACGTGTGGTGAAGAACGATGTGCCAGACATTATGGCAATGGGGGCAACCGATACCTATTCCATTCTTGCACAGAGTGATATTTTCGCCGATCTGACAGACAGTCCACTATTAAAAACGATCGATCCCAACTACATAAAGATGCTGAAGGATGTCACGGGCATGGATGAAGTGACAGGTGTTCCTTACGCTACAAATGCAAACGGCATCATGTACAACAAAACGTTGTTTAAAGAAATGGGTCTGGACGTACCCAAGACCTGGGACGAGCTGATTGCTACAGCCAAAAAAATTAAGGATGCGGGTAAAATTCCGTTTTACTTCACATACAAGGATGATTGGCAGACGAATCTGCCGTTCAATGCACTCGGACCTAACTTGGTTGGTATTGATTTCTACCTGGAGCGTCGCGAGAACAAGGTGACCTTCAAGGAGAAATACCGTGAGGTTGCAGAGAAGCAGTTGGAGCTGATGAATTATGGTCACGGCGACAACTTCGGTAAAGCGTATTCGGATGGTAACCGTGCCTTTGCCAATGGCGAAGCTTATATGTACATCCAGGGTACCTGGGCGATCTCCGAGATTCGCAAAGCCAACCCGAATGTTGACATTGGTTTCTTCCCATTCCCGACAGGCAATGATCCGAGCCAGATTAAGCTGGTGAACGGAATCGACTCCCTGTTTACCATTGCAGCGGATACACCGAACAAGGAGCAGGCCGAGCAGTTCATCGCGTTTCTGCTAGAGCCTGAAAATATAGGCAAGTACATTGAGGAACAGACGTTGTTCTCTGCGGTGGAAGGTGTAAAACAAGATGATCCTGCTGTACAGGAACTGACACCTTACATTGAGCAGGGCAAGGTTATCGACTTCGCCGATCACTATATTCCGGCTGCGGTGCAGCTGAATTCCATCGTACAGTCCTTTTTGCAGAACAAGAACATCGACAACTATCTGGATACACTCGACAAAGAATGGGACAAGGTAGCGAATCGGCGATAACGCCTTGTCCGAAGGAGGATGGAGTATGAACAAGCGCATCGCGCCCTATTACTGGATGACGGTTCCGGCGGTAATATTGTTCTTCGTATTTATGACGCTGCCGGCCCTTCAGGGGATCTATTATTCTTTTACGAACTACAACGGATTTGGTAAAGGTTATGACTTTGTTGGATTCAAAAACTATTTCAATCTGTTTCAAGATGACAATGTAGGCAACGCCTACTGGTTTACCTTCAAGTTTGCGATCGTTGTAACGATCCTGACGAATATTCTAAGCCTGCTCATTGCACTCGGGCTGAATGCCAAGATCAAGTTCCGTAACTTTTTCCGTGGCATCTACTTCTTGCCGAATATCCTGAGTGTATTGATTGTAGGTTACATATTTAACTACCTGTTCTCGAACGTATTCCCGATCTGGGGACAAAACCTTGGCATCAACGCCCTATCCACCAACATTCTGGGGAGCGAAAGCCTGGCATGGATTGGGATCGTGATTGTAGCCGTTTGGCAATCAGTCGCGTTGAATACGATTCTGTATTTGGCGGGATTGCAGACCATTCCTACGACATTGTATGAAGCATCAAATCTGGACGGCGCTGGCAAATGGCGTGAATTCTGGAGCATTACGTTTCCACTTATTGCCCCGTTCTTCACGATTAATATGGTGCTGGCGATGAAAAACTCACTGATGGTCTTTGACCAGATCGTGGCCTTGACGAATGGTGGACCGGGACGGGCAACACAGTCCATCTCCCATCTGATCTACACGGGTGGATTTGAAGGCGGCGAATATGCATATCAATCTGCGAACTCGGTTATCTATTTCATCGTTATTGCGGTGATTTCGATTCTGCAAATCCGGTTCCTCCAAAGAAGGGAGACGGATCTGTAATGAGAAGCCGTTTACGTACCAACTGGCCCGTTATGTTGTTAATTGTTCTGGGTACCTTGTTCATTCTGTTCCCTTTATATATGACGGTTACAATCGCATTGAAGAATCCGGAGCAAATGGCCCAATCGGTATTTGCCATTCCGACAACGCTTCACTGGGAGAACTTTGCAAGTGCAATAGACATGACAAACTTCTTCCAATCGTTCCGTAACAGTGCCATTGTTACTGCGTCAACAGTCATTCTGACCTTGCTCAGTAACTCCATGGTCGCTTACGCCATTGCGCGGAATATGGAGAAACGGAAGTTTTTCAAAGGGCTGTATTACTACTTCGTCAGCGCGATGTTCATTCCGTTTCCAATCATCATGCTGCCGATTGTTAAGCTGACTGCATCATTGGAAATGACCAATCTTCTGGGTCTTATCCTGCTGCATACGGTGTATGGTCTCGCCTTTAACGTATTTGTGTATGTAGGTTACATTCGGTCCATTCCGGTAGCGCTGGAGGAAGCAGCCTTCGTAGATGGAGCAACAACCTGGGGCACGTTCTGGAAAATCATTTTCCCATTGATGGCGCCGATCAGTGCCACGGTTGGTATTCTAACTTGTCTATCTACCTATAATGACTTTCTGCTGCCACTCATTATTATTAGTGATCCGGCACAATACACGCTTCCACTGGTACAATATGTGTTCCAGGGTCAATTCAATACTGACTTCAACCTGGCGTTTGCATCGTATCTGCTGGCGTTGCTGCCGATGATCATCATTTACCTGTTTGCACAGAAATGGATTATCAACGGTGTGACGCAAGGTTCAGTGAAATAAATTGGGGAGCGATTGGTGCGACACTGATGATCAGTATCCTGCCCGTCCTGATCGCTTTCCTCGTCTTGAGCAATCGAATTGTGGAGGGTATCGCTGCCGGATCGGTAAAAGGCTAAACCTATTTATTCCATATGATTAAATGGCTAACTTAAACCTTGGACCCTTACATATCCCGATCCAAAAGGGATGTGTAAGGGTTTTTGCTCATCGCCTCGGACTTCGTCTATCTCCTGAGAACATGTATTTAGAACGACTATATGAATGTATTTATTCTCTATAATGCAAACTAAATGAAAGAACTGAAAATTCCTATTATTGGAATTTCAAAAAACTTTCAAGTTTTTTCGCAAAACTACTGCATTTTCAAACTACCTGTGCTAACATACCCTAAGAATTAAAGCCCACACGGGAAAGGTGAGAAAATGACAGCAATATCCTCAACCAAAGAGTCCCTACGTTCGGATGCCAAGGATCTAAATCTGATTCGGCTAACATGGCCTATTTTCCTGGAACTCTTCTTGTTTATGTTGATGGGGAGCGTGGATACGTTCATGCTCAGTTCGGTGTCCGATAATGCAGTATCTGGAGTCGGAGCAGCCAATCAGATTATTTCCATTGCGATTCTTGTACTGGAAGTCATTGGACATGGCGCTGCTATTGTTGTGGCACAATATATTGGTTCGAAGAAGTTGAGTGAGGCGGCACAGGTCACAGGTAATGCGATTACACTAAATCTGATTGTCGGACTGATCCTGAGCGGAAGCTTCCTTCTGTTCGGAGGACATCTGCTTACACTGCTTCATATTCAAGGTGAAATATACGATTTTGCCCGTTCTTATATAAGTATTGTCGGAGGCGGGATCTTCCTTCAGGCGCTGATTAACGCGCTGGCCGCGACGATTCGTACGCATGGTTACACCAAAGAGACGATGTATGTTTCTGTTCTGATGAACGTGATTCACGTCGTTGGTAACTACGCTCTTATTTTTGGCCATTTCGGCATGCCGAAGCTTGGTGTAGAAGGGGCAGCGATCTCAACGGTCGGAAGCCGTCTGATCTGTTTGATTATTTTCTTCTGGTTACTCTATCGGGTTATGGATGTAAGGGTAGAGTTTAGCTATTACATCAATCTTTCGAAGAAATTTATCAGCAAAATATTGCGAATTGGTATTCCCTCTGCACTGGAATCCGTTGTATATCAGTCCTGCCAGCTCGTCTTCACACTTTACGTGACCTATCTGGGTGCTGAGGCGATGGCAACCCGGCAATATGCGGGTAACATTTCAAGCTACATCTATCTATTCAGCATGGCTATCGGAATGGGGACTTCCATTATAGTTGGCCGTTTGGTCGGTGCGCGACGCAAGAACGATGCATACAAACGTGTATTTGACAGTGTGAAGTGGGCGCTGCTCGCCACGGTTGTGATCGATGTAATTATTATTCTCTTCCGTGTTCCGCTGATGAGTGTCTTCACAGATAATCCGGAAATTATAAAACTGGGTGCACAGGTCATCCTGCTCAGTCTTCTGCTGGAGACCGGGCGAACCTGCAATATTGTGATTATTGGTTCGCTACGAGCCGCAGGTGATGCGAAGTTCCCAGTATACATGGGACTGATCTCCATGGTCTGCATGAGCCTGCCGCTGGGCTACCTGCTGGTGTTCAAGCTTCACATGGGGCTCGCCGGTGTCTGGCTTGCGATAGCCGCAGACGAATGGACACGAGCTGTCATTATGTATTTCCGCTGGAAGAGCCGGGCTTGGGAGAAACATGATCTTTTGGATCATGAAGAGGAAGTTGGAGCTCAGCCGGTGCCGGCAGTATGATGTTGATTTTGGAAAATAATTTCGATTTGAGTGGAGTATAGAAATAAAAAGACGCCTCACTTGGAGTCGTTAGTCTTATTAAAGAAGAAGAGTCAATCATGGGATGGAGCACTCCTCCTTATGGTTGGCTCTTTTTGTTGTGTTTGGGGTATAAAAAAAGTGGAGCGAAGTCGAAGCTGAGAGGATACAGGCGTTTCTCACAAATCGTAAATTCCTCCATAGCTAATCAGGCGATACCTTGTTAACATAGATCCAAAGATTACGATAACTCATGACACATATAGAGGATGATTTCGATGAATAAGAAAGTATTGGTCGTGGATGACGAGTCAAGCATTGTCAGTGCCATTGCTTACGCGCTGCGGCGCGAAGGATATGAAGTAGAGACAGCAAATGACGGCGAAGAAGCGCTGGTCAAGGTGGCGTCATTCCAACCGCAGGTCATGATTCTGGACGTGATGATGCCCAAGCTGGACGGATACGGCGTATGCCGCAGGCTGGAGGATCGGGAGGATATCGGCATTATTTTGCTAACCGTCAAAAATGATATCGTGGATAAGATCGTAGGCCTGGAAATGGGCGCGGATGATTATATGACTAAACCGTTTGAGATCCGCGAGCTGCTCGCCCGGGTAAAAGCACTGATGCGTCGTGTGGAGAAAAGCAGTACACCATCTGACGATTCCAAGAATCAGGCTATTGTCAATGGATCACTGCGTATCCATATTGCTCACCGCACTGTGACGGTGAATGAGGAAAAGCTGGATCTGACGCCAAAGGAATTCGATCTGCTTACCATCCTCATGTCCAATCCTGAGCGTGTATACACGCGGGATGATCTGCTGGACCGGGTGTGGGGCATGGAATACGCCGGGGGCACACGCACGGTGGATATTCATATTCAGCGGCTGCGCAAAAAAATCGGTGATACGGACCAGCAAAAATTGCAGACGGTATACGGAATTGGCTATAAGGCATCAGCCCCTGAACCGGGCGGCTCGGTATGAGAGTCAGCATCAAGCTGAAGTTCAGCGTTTTTCTGGCCGCATTGCTAATTCTGACCGTCGTTGTGCTCAGCTCCCTGGTGTTGCGAGGTATTGAGCGCAACCAGCAGACGCAGATTGAGACCATTCTGTCCCAGCAGACCCGCCTGGTCAATCTGAATGTACGCCAGTCATACTACACCGAGTCCGTTCGTCTGGAGCAGGAGGTTTTTTTACAGCAAAATGGCCGCAGGCTGGCGCAGGAGCTTGCGAGCTCCACAGGTCTGCCCATCGCGCTTTATGATATGAAGGGACAGCAAGTTGGTTCATCGATCATGTCTGAGGAAAGTGCAGATATCACAGCGACGCTGAACTATGCGCTGCAAAATAAAATTGCTTATCACGAACAGGGGGTTACCCTGCTATATATGGCACCACTGGACGGACCGGATGGACAGATGGGTGCTGTGCGCATGCAGTATCCGGTTCAGAGTTATCATGAATTTTATGCACGTATCCTTCAGTTGTTTATGTGGGCGGGGATTGCGGTTGTTGGACTAAGTTTCATTCTGGGATATCTCTTCTACAATCGTTTTGCCGTTGCCATAACCCGCTTGAAGAAGTCTGCCGATTCCATCCGTGAAGGGCATTATATTACCGAATCACCTGTGAGACGCAAGGATGAATTGGGCGAGCTGGGACAGGGCATTTATTATATGAGCACATCCATTAAGCAAAATATTGAAGCCATGCATGCGGAACAGCAAAAGCTCCAGCTCGCCATCGAGAAGCTTCAGGCCCTGGAGCAGCAGCAGAAACAATATATCGGTAACATCAGCCACGAGTTCAAGACGCCACTTACGTCGATTAAGGCGTATGTGGAGCTTCTGGACATGTATAAGGACGATCCACAATTGCTGGATGATGCCACGAGCAATATTGGCAAGGAAACCGAGCGGCTGTACGAGATGGTTGAGAAGGTATTACATTTGTCTGCCCTGGAGAAATATGATTTTGAGAATCAGGCGGAAGACGTGGAAGTTCGTGCCCTGCTGGAGGATGCCTGTGGCCGGATGCGGGGCAAAGCCGAGAAGTTTGAACTGAACATGGAGCTGGCCTTACTGCCTGCGGTGATCCGCAGCGATCGGGAAAGCCTGATGCATATTTTCATCAATCTGTTGGATAATGCGATCAAATATAATGTGCCGGGAGGTGCCATCCGGGTAAGCAATGAACTGCGAATGCAGGAGCGACAAGCGGTTATTCGCATCTTCAACTCGGGTACGCCCATTCCGGATGAGGCGCGCGAGAAAATCTTTGAACCCTTTTACACCGTCAACAAAGACAGAGCCAGAAAAACCGGAGGAAGCGGACTGGGACTATCAATCGTCAAGCAATTTGTAGAGAAGCAGGGCGGCACGATCACATTGTTACCGAGCGATCCGATAAATGGGGAAGGAACGACGTTCCAGCTGGTTTTCCCTCTGGCCCATTCAAGTTTACAAGTTGGAAACAAGTCTGAATAACTTTGGAAGTATGCGATGTGTATGCTTGGTCTATAGAAAGCACTCAGGAGGGACCATGATGAATTGGAAACAGGCGGCTTTGGGCACGCTCGGGGCAATCGTCCTATTATCGGCGACAGCATGCGGGGGAACAACAGAACCAGGGGGGGATACACAGAGCGGGAAATCCGGCACGGATATTACGGTGAAGGATAATACCAATACGTCGGTGTACCAGAGCTTTAAGCTGGAAAAAATTGATAAACTGTCGAATATGCGCGGGGTAGCGTGGCTAAGCAATGACTGGATTTTGTCGGATAAAGAAAACGAGTCCATGAAGCCTGTCACTGTTGAGGGTGAGAAACGTTACCCGCATAACTTATACATGTATGATCTTACGAAGGGTACAGATACACCCGTGAAGGAAAGTGAAGTGAGTCTGGGCTCACCACTTGTGTCCCCGGATAGTCAGTATATTTTCTACAGAGAACCAGAGGAATCGACAGGCAAAGGCTTCATTCTGAATCTGCACAACGGAGAAGTGCTGCCTGCGGGCAAGGATGATGGATTTGTCTTTGAAGGCGCATGGCTGGATAAAGAGCATGTCGTCTTTCCGAACATGAATGGGGATATCGTATCTGCAAGTGTGGATGGAACGACCAAAGCGCTGGTCAAGACGGGAAACTTCAATGTAAGCAGTGTCAGCGTTTCAGGTAATGTGATTTACTACATCACAGGCACGGACGGACAGTTAAATGCCTACGATACGAAGACCGGTGAAGTGAAGCAGGTGTTGAAAAGTGTGGAGAGGGTAATCCCGTCCAACGATGGCTCAAGACTGGCGATTGTGAAAAAAACAGCCGATACCAAACGGGCGCTGGTGCTAACCGATCTGGAAGGGAATGAAAAAGCCACACTTGCCAGAGGCACGCAGATTTTCGGCACGAGCTGGTCTGGTGACGATTCCAAAATCGCCTACACGATCAATTCGGAAAGTGACGATGAGAAAGGACTGTTCGTCTCCAATACGGAATCGGCGGAGCAGTTCCAGATCTCGGCCGATATGGATAACGCATCTGATCCACTGAGCTGGAGTCCGGAAGGTAACCGAATTTTGCTGTCACAGGCAGTGCAGGAAAATGAATCGTATCACTTTGTCACCTCGGTCATTACGATTTCGCAGTAAATCATCATCGAAGAAGAAGCAAATCAGCAGGGCGGGCCTGACTCATAACGAGTTGGGCTTTTTCTGTACCTTTAACGTTGGTTTTCTGGGTTATACTGAAGAGACGAGAAGTGAAGGGGGAACATGATCATGGATGAAAAGGACTGCCGTCTGCTGCTGAGCGTTTCCGAAGAAAGCAGTCTGACTAAGGCTGCGGAGCGCATGTTTATGACCCAGCCTGCTTTGACATACCGTTTGCAGCAATTGGAGAAGGAATTTGGCGTACCACTCATTGATAAAACATTAAAAGGTGCCAGATTCACTCCCGAAGGAGAGCATCTCGCGATCTATGCCCGTAAAATGCTCAATGAGCTTAATCAGGTCAAGGAACAGCTGTCGAACATTCGAAATGAGGTTAAGGGAACGTTGCGCCTTGGGATTGCCAATCATTATTCGTTGTACAAGCTTCCTCCGTTGTTAAAGCAGTTCAAGGAGCTGTACCCTGAGGTTCAGTTTGCTGTGACCTGTGCTTTGAGTGTAGAGGTTATGGAACTGTTGATGCGGGATGAAATTCAGGTGGGTGTCATCCGGGGGGAGCATCCATGGTATGAGGGGAAACATCTGCTGCACGATGAACCGGTCTGCATTGTATCCCGTGAACCCATTGACCTGGATGAACTTCCCGAGCTTCCGCAAATTGCATTTCAGGAGCCCTTGACGAAAACGGGTGGAACTCCTGTGAGCCCCTTCCGAGAGGGGGTAGCGGCCTGGTGGTATGAGCGCTATGAATGTTCACCAACCGTAGCGATGCGTGTGGACAGCTATGAGACATGCAAGGAAATGGTGCGTTATGGGCTTGGTTATGCCATTATTCCGGGTATTTTTGTGTCTGCTTCGGATGACCTCCATCAGCAGGAACTGATCCGACAGAATGGACAGGGAGTGCGGCGTAATACGTGGTTGGTGTATAAGGAAAGTGTGCTGCAGCAGGCAACGGTGGGTCGCTTTGTTGACTTGATGAGAACGGCAGGGACACAGCATGTCTTGGGTGGAGGCTAGATACATACATAGCGGAATAGATGCATTGCTTTATGCATAATTATCCGATGTTTTCTTATTGAAAAAGGGATTTTATTACTATTTGGCAGTGTCGTTTTCATCGGGAGTACCCATTCGAAGGATGTACATAAGATCAAAATGTATACCGAAGTTCTCTTGGCTAATATGTAAATGAACCAGTAATATACTGACATCTAATGATATACATATGTTATTATCAAGCGAGTCCATAAAATTTTTTATGGGCTATTCCTTAATTTTTTTGAATTTACTTATGGCTTGGTCACACATACAATATATCCAATCTGATTGTATATTTATTCGATTGAATTGAATATAGAAATGCTGTATTTGGAGAAAGGCGGCAAAATAATATGTATCCTGACCCTGCTCATATGAAGCAAAAAATCAAAGAAACCGTAGACCTGCTAGACCCCGACTTGCGGAAATTATCCCTGCGCATTCACGCTAACCCTGAACTTAGCTTTCAGGAAGTCCAAGCACAACAATGGTTAACCGAACCGCTGGAAGCGGCCGGATTTCAGGTGGAAAAAGGCATCTCAGGCCTCGACACCTCGTTCCGTGCTGTATGGGAAGGCCGGCCAGGCGGACCCACGATTGCACTGCTCGCTGAATATGATGCGCTGCCCCGCATCGGACATGCCTGCGGACACAATCTGATCGGAACCTCTGCTGTAGGTGCAGCACTGGCGCTCAAGGAAGCTTGCCCTGATCTTCCGGGACGGATCATCGTTCTTGGCACACCGGCTGAAGAAGAGGGCGGCGGCAAAATCATTATGGTGAACGATGGCGTATTCAATGAGATTGATGCCGTCATGATGTGTCACCCGCAGCAAAAAACGATGGTACTGAGAGGTGCGCTGGCCTGTGTGGACGCAACCTTTACGTTCCACGGCAAACAGGCACATGCAGCCTCGTCTCCTGAGAAAGGCATTAGTGCGCTGGATGCCTTGGTCAATGCATACGCGGGGATTAACTCGCTTCGTCCTTATTTGAAGGATGACGTTCGGGTGAACGGGATTATCACCAAGGGTGGAGATGCGCCCAACGTGGTGCCTGAGCTGGCTGAAGCCGTATATATCATTCGGGCGAAGACAGTCGAAGAACTGAAAATCGTCATGGACAAAGTATATCGTGTCGTGCGCCATGCTGCGGAAGGCGTTGGGGCTACGGTAGATATTACAGAAGGCCTGATCTATGCCGAGCGGAATAACAACAAGACTCTGGCGGGTCTGTTCCAGCAGAACCTGGAGGATATGGGCATTGAAGTGCATGATCCACCGCAAACAGGCGGTGTTGGTTCATCGGATATTGGTAACGTAAGCCAAATTACAGCCGCGATCCATCCGTATATTCGGTTAGGCGACGCGACAACACACACACCTGAATTTGCCCGGCTTGCCGGAGCAGAGGAAGGCATGATAGAACTAAACCGTGCGGCGAAGGCACTTGCACTGACAGCGTTCGATTTGTACGCAGACAAGGCAGCATTGCAGCAGGTACGTGATGAATTTGAAGCATGGAAACAACAGAAGGACGAGGGATGATGAATTGGAAAACATAACAAAACAACCACAACAACGGCGTAAATGGTTCAAAATGCCTCATACCTTCGTCATCTTGTTCATTTTGGTGCTGGTAGCTACTGTCCTGACCTATATTATTCCCGCAGGGGAATTTGATCGGGTCAAGGATGAGGCGACAGGCAAATCCTTGCTCGTTCCAGGTTCATATCATCATGTAGAGGCCAATCCAACGGGATTATGGGATATTCCCAAGTCCATCGTTCGCGGACTGGTTGACTCCGCTGACGTTGTATTCTTTATTTTCATCATCGGCGGAGCATTTCAGATCATTACGAGCACGGGAACAATTGAAGCTCTTACAGGCCGGGTAGCCCGTTCGTTTGCCAATAAGGGACTGTGGGTCATTCCGGTATTCATCACCTTGTTCTCAGTTGGTGGATTCACGATGGGCATGTCCACAGAGGTTATGGTCTTTGTACCGATCGGGATTGCCATTGCGCGTGCGCTGGGGTATGACGCTCTAACCGGTACGGCGATGATCTCGCTGGGGGCCTCGTGTGGTTTTACTGCCGGACTGCTCAATCCGTTCAACGTAGGACTGGCTCAGGCGATTGCAGAAGTCCCGATCTTCTCAGGCATGTGGCTGCGTGCGATCATTCTGGTGTGTCTCATCTCCGTGACAAGTATCTATATTATGCGGTACGCGTCCAGAGTGAAGTCTGATCCAACTCGTGGTTTGGTGCATGAGTTAGAACAGGAGCAGGCAGCAGATACACCTGCGGTGGACCTGAACAAACTGCCAACGATTCGCATCACACATATTCTGACCATCATTACAATTGTAGCTGGCTTTGCCCTGTTAATCTGGGGTGTATCCAAAGAAGGCTGGTGGATGGAAGAACTGGCGGCTCTCTTCCTGAGCATGGGCGTGATCGCTGGTCTCGTGTCTGGGTTCGGTCCTAGCCGAATTGCAAGTGAATTCGTCAAAGGCGCAAGTGGTATTGCCTATGGTGCCTTTATCATCGGTCTGGCAAGAGGAATTATGGTTGTCCTCGATCAGGGTAATGTAATTGACTCCGTAGTATACGGAATGTCTACAGCGGTTGGCGAATTGCCGTCCTCCGTGCAGGTATTGGGTATGTATTTCTTCCAAAATATCATGAACGTGTTCATCACCTCGGGTACAGGTATGGCCGTAACAACGATGCCGATTATGGTTCCATTATCGGATCTGCTCGGGGTTACCCGTCAGACTGCCGTACTGGCTTTCCAGTTCGGAGACGGATTCACCAACATGATTTTGCCAACGTCTTCAGCCTTAATGGGCAGTCTCGCGGTATCCGGCATTCCGTATCAGAAATGGGTTAGATTCTTCTGGCCGCTGATGGTAATGTGGATCGCTATGGGTATTGTATTTATGCTTATTGCAAATGCCATTCAGTATTCTTAATCGACGATTGAGACAAGTAGCGAAAAATGTATTCCATAACTTACATTCCTTTCTATACATTTATATTGACTAAGCTATTCCGCTTCCGATAAACTAGAATGCAGGAATAAAAGTCGAATGTTCAAAGCAGCAGTTCGAGACATTGTTTCGGACGGCTGTTTCTTTTCTTTTTATTAAGCAAGGTTGCAACGTTGTAGTCTTGTCGGATGATCCGGCCAATAACAACATGGAATAGGAACAGGTGATACACATGTGTAACAGCGCGTACCGCGTGCTTTTATATTATAAGTTCGTGAAGATTGAAGACCCTGAAACGTTTACGCAAGAGCATCTGCAATACTGTAAGGACCTGGGTGTAAAAGGCCGTATTCTGATTGCCTCGGAAGGCATTAACGGTACCGTATCCGGTACACCAGAGCAAACCGAGCAATACATGAAGGATATGCACGCCAACCCGCTGTTCAGCGATATGGTATTCAAGATTGATGATGTCGAAGAGCATGCGTTCAAAAAAATATTTGTTCGTCACAAAGCTGAGCTGGTTACGTTCCGCGTGGACGAAGACTTGGACCCGAACGAAGTTAGTGGTAAACGGTTGTCCCCGAAAGAATTTTACGAGCATCTTCAACAGGAGGATGTCATTGTAATTGATGGCCGCAATGACTACGAGTACGAGATTGGTCATTTTCGAGGTGCGATTCGTCCGGACGTTGAATCGTTCCGCGAGTTTCCGGAATGGATTCGGGAGAATCTGGGTGACATGAAGGACAAAAAAATCATTACCTACTGTACTGGTGGCATCCGTTGTGAGAAGCTGACCGGGTTCATGATTAATGAAGGATTCCAGGACGTGGCGCAACTTGATGGCGGAATCGTAACCTATGGTAAGGACGATGAGGTACAAGGTCGTCTGTTTGATGGTAAATGTTATGTATTTGACGAGCGTATTTCCGTACCGATTAACCGGACGGATGAAGATATCGTGATTGCTAGCTGTTATCACTGTGGAACGACGCATGACCGTTATATTAACTGTCCAACCTGCAACCTGCAGCATGTAAGCTGTGAGGATTGCGAAGAGACGCATAACCGCTTTTGCTCGGATGCCTGCCGGGAGGCAGCACCGGTAACCGCATAAGCAGGGAGAGCAGGTGCTGATCGTGAAGCGCGAAGAGGAACGAACGACGCGTGAACGGATTTTGTTCATGCTGAAGCAGCAAGGCACAATGACCGCAAGGGAAATGACAGCTGAGCTTGGTCTGACCGGCATGGCGATTCGCCGTCACCTCACAGCACTGGAGCAGGATGGATGGATTGAAGTTCGGGAAGCCAGAGCTACAGCTGGACGTCCATCTGCCGTGTACCATCTGACGGTACGCGGGGATAGCTTTTTCCCAAAATCATATTCATCACTGACCCTGGAGCTGCTGGAGGAACTGTCGGATTCAGCGGGCAGCGGTGTCGTGGATGCATTGTTCGAGAGCCGCCGGGACAAGCTGCTTCGCAGCGGACAGCCACAGATGCAAGGTCAGGATCTGGCCGGACGTGTCGAGGAACTCGCGCGCATTCAGAATGCAAACGGATATATGGCCGATGCCTCCAAGGAAGAGGATGGCACCTATGTGCTTACCGAGCTGAACTGCCCCATTGTGCAGGTAGCGAGTGTCTATAAACAGGCTTGTCGCTGTGAACTGGAGCTGTTCCGTTCATTGCTGCAGGCCGATGTGGAGCGCACTGAATGTTATGCGGACGGCGGCAAGAAATGCACATACCAGATTCGCGAAGCGGCTGGGAACTAATAGGTTTGAGAGAAGAAGGGATTGTTTCGATTCGTCGAAGCAGTCTCTTTTTTTGTTTTATGTAATGTTTTCTCTCACGTATCTGTACTGAAACCAAATTGGAAGCGGTTCAACCATTGACGGGAAACAGGTCGCACCTTAATATTAGGGAAACAATAAAATACCAACACGAGTCATGGACTTCAGTCGCATGAGAAAAGTCTATATTTGTCTGCTTTTGTCGGTCAAAGCAACAATGCGTTGAAGCGTTCGTTTTGTCCCGCCCTATCGTGTCACTTGGATAACGATAAGGGTATCAATATTTTAGAAGATGGAGAGGGGTTCTCACACATGAAAAAGAAATTGTTAATGTCTCTGATGATGGTTGCATCAATGATCGTAGCGGCAGGTTGCGGAAATAACAGCGGTGGTAGCACAACGACCGAGGGATCAGGCAGCACAACAGGTGAAGGCACGGCAGAAAAATCGTATCGTATCGCGATCTCACAAATCGTTGAGCATCCATCGTTGGATGCCACACGTGAAGGATTTATTGCAGCGCTGAAGGATGCTGGTCTTGAAGAGAACAAGAATCTGACGATTGACTACAATAACGCGCAGGGCGATTCAACGAACAACCTGTCCATTGCCCAGAAGATTGCCGGGGATTCCAAGAATGATCTGGTCCTAGGGATTGCAACACCATCCGCACTGGCGCTGGCTCAACAAGTAAAGGACAAGCCACTGCTGTTCGCGGCAGTGACGGATCCACTGGGTGCCAAACTGGTGAGTGACATGGACAAGCCAGGTGGTAACGTAACGGGTGCATCGGATACGAACCCGGAGGCGATTGTGCAATTGGCTGATTTTATCGCCAAAAATTTACCGGATGTGAAGACGGTAGGTCTGGTTATTAACGAGGGCGAACCGAATGCGGTTGTGATGGCTAACAATGCGGAAAAAGCGCTGGCAACACATAATATCAAGCTGGTCAAAGCGCCAGTTACGAACACATCCGAAGTAAAACAGGCGACCGATTCTTTGGTTGGCAAAGTGGATGCCTTCTATATCACGCTGGATAACTCGGTGGTTAGCGCAGTGGATACAATCATCCAGACAGCGAACAAAAATAAAATTCCGTTCTTCTCCAGTGACCGGGATACCGTGGAAAAAGGGGCTTTCGCAACTGTAGGTTTCAAATATTACGATCACGGATACCAAGTTGGTGAAATGGCTGCGGACATTTTGAAAAATGGGTCGAAACCGGGCGACATGAAAGTGACCGTGCCGGACAAGCTGGATCTGATTCTGAACCTGAAAGCTGCTGAAGCTCAAGGCATCACTGTTACCGATGAGATGAAGGCAGAAGTGAAGGACCAGGATACCAACATTATTCAATAATCTGACCGGACGATTCTCCGGCAGTACGGATGCGAGGCGAACGTGCAACGGGTTCGCCTCATTCTTTTCGATAGACAGGGAGGAAGCAATGTGAATTTGACTTGGGGTTCAATTGAAGGGGCAATCGAGCTTGGATTGTTGTATGCACTGATGGCACTGGGTGTATATATTACATTCCGCATACTGGACTTCCCCGATCTCACCGTAGACGGAAGTTTTACAACTGGAGGCGCAATCGCGGCGGTCATGATATCCAACGACTTCTCTCCTTGGCTCGCTTGCTTGGCAGCAATGGCTGGAGGAATGGTGGCTGGCGCCTGTACAGGTCTGCTGCACACCAAAGGCAAAATTAACGGGCTGTTATCTGGTATTCTGATGATGATTGCCCTGTATTCGATTAATATGCGTATTCTCGGTGCACCGAATAAATCCATTATGGGCATGGATAACCCCTTCTCGGGTGAGCATGTCATGATCATCATTATCGTGGTTGTGCTGGTATTCAAAATCATGCTGGATCTGTTCATGAAAACAGATATCGGACTGGCACTACGCGCCACAGGTGACAACAAACGCATGATTCGCAGCTTCGGTGCGAATACGGATGTGACCACCATTGTTGGTGTCAGTCTGTCCAACGGACTTGTTGCGCTGTCTGGAGCCTTTATTGCACAGCAATCCGGTTTTGCAGACATTACGATGGGAATTGGGATGATCGTCATCGGATTGGCCTCCGTTATTATCGGGGAGGCGATTCTGGGTGCAAGAACCGTATTCTGGGCCACACTTGCGGCCGTGGTCGGTTCAATTATTTACCGGATTGTGGTCGCGATCGCACTCCAGGTCGAATGGTTTGACACATCTGATCTGAAGCTGATCACCGCGGTGATCGTTATTATCGCACTTGTTTTCCCAACCATGCAGCGCTCCATGAAGCAGAAAAGTCTGGCTCGCAAACGAACCGAAGAGCTTATGGGCTCATCGAGCCAACAGGCGAAGGGAGGCATGTGATTATGCTTGAGATTACACAAGTGACCAAACTGTTTAATCCGGGAACTACGGACGAGAAGACTGCGCTGGTTGGTGTAAATCTGACCATGAATCCGGGAGATTTTGTGACGGTGATTGGCAGTAACGGTGCAGGGAAATCAACGTTGATGAACATTATCTCAGGCGTCATGAAGCCCGACATGGGCGATGTGCTGATCAATGGACGTTCCATCAAAAGCCTGCCTGAGCATAAACGCAGCAGTTGGATTGGCCGTGTGTTTCAGGACCCGATGGCTGGTACAGCACCGCATATGTCCATTGAGGAAAACATGGCGATGGCGTACAAACGCGGCAAGGGCCGTGGACTGGGCTTTGGAGTTACCCGTGCAAGACGGGAGATTTTCAACGCCCAGTTGGAGAAGCTCGGCATTGGGCTCGACAAACGCCCCAATGCCAAAGTGGGCCTTCTGTCCGGTGGTGAACGCCAGGCGCTCAGCTTGCTGATGGCAACATTCACCCAGCCGCAAATTTTGCTGCTGGACGAGCATACGGCTGCACTTGATCCTTCTCGTGCGGAGCTGATCACAGAGCTGACAGAGACGCTTGTACGTGAGATGAGACTTACAACGTTGATGGTTACACATAATATGGAGCAGGCCATACGTTTGGGCAATCGTCTAATTATGATGGACAAAGGCCGAATTATTTTGGACGTTAGTGAAGAGCGTAAGCGTACGCTGACCGTACCTGAGTTATTGGGTGAGTTTGAACGTATCAGTGGTAAAAAAATGGCCGATGATCGCGTGGTGCTGGGTTAAATCCAGGGAGCACCTTTCGATCACCGAAGAGAGCCAGTACATCTCATTACAAAAACCTTTTGCGTTCTCGCAAAGGGTTTTTGTGGTATGTTGAACAGAATAAGGACCACAATTAGTAAGCATACATAGGAGGGCCGAGCATGTCGTTACAATTCGATGAAGGAACATACAGCGTAACCCGGCGTACCGATTCCATTCGCCTGCTGGCGAAGGAATTTGCGCTGCTGCATTTTTTGTATGAAAACAAGGAAAAAGTCTTTACTCGCAGCCAATTGCTGGACCGGGTATGGCCCCTGGAATATCCCGTTGAACGCACCGTGGACGACCATGTGTATCGACTGCGCAAGAAACTGAAACGTTGGGAAGAAATTGCACTGGAGACCGTGCGTGGTTATGGTTACCGACTTATCATTCGATCGAATATGGCGATATTGCCTTCTAACCCTTCCGCCCAAGATCAGGAGATGCGAGAAGCCATTCATGGATTGTTCCGCAAATATCATCTGTATGGGCAGGGAAAATCGATGCTCACGCTGCTGGATCAGCAAGAAGCGCTGGGCATTGAGATTGATCCATTTTATCAGCTGTACATCCACTTTATTCAGGGAGATCTGGAATGGCTGATTACAACGACGGAAATTCCCTTCGAGGAACGTTTGTACTGGCTGCTAATTTTTACACATACCCTGATTGAACCATCGGAGAGTTTGCCCTTGTACGAAAAGGCTCTGAATTCATCCGCTTTGTCTGCCGAACAGCTTCGTGAACTTCGTATTCTGAACATTGTTGAAGTCTACGCAGAGGTGGGCCAGTATGAACGAGCCAAGGCTCGACTCATTGAAACGTATCATGTGATGGAGAAAGATGAACTGGTCCATTTCAGACTTCCGGTAAAGCTCTCAGAGTTGTATGTGGAACTGTGGGGTGGCGGCGGCGAAGCGGTAGAGGATCAGATGGCTGCTCTGCGTTCCGGGTTGAAAGATGCGCCATACCTGCGGGAAATCGGACGCTTTCAAGTTATGGAAGGCTTATGGCTGCTCAGACAGGGGCGAATCCGAGAGGCAGAGCCGAGAATGGACGATGGTCTGGACGTATTGAAAATGACACTGAACGCACCGCTATATCTCAATTCGGCCTACCAGATATTGTTGTTCATGGCACAACACCGCATAGAGGGGCGTCTTCGCACTAAATACCGTCAAGTCTATGCGGATATCTCCAAAAGTTACGGCGTGCCTGTGTATGGACAGCAAATTGTGGATGAAATCCGTACGTTTTTATTTCCGTTTTCCCGATCCTCTGATCTTCCTCTGATATAACACCCTTATGATTACAGCCAAGGAACATACAAGCCAGCAACAAGGCTGTAATCAGGGGAGGAAGTATAACGTATGACCGTCATTTCAAATGAACCCAATCCATCATCTATTTCATCCAATGGCTCATCCAAAAGCCTATGGACCAACTTCCGCTTCATGCGGATGTTTATTGCGTATTCGCTCGCGACCTTTGGAGATTGGTTTGACGCACTCGCCATCCAGGTCATGGTCGCTTATCGTTGGGGTGCTGATCCGCTGATCATTGCCCTTATTCCGGTATGTATGGCTGTTCCGGGTATCGTACTCGGATCGGTGGCAGGTGCATTGGCTGATCGTTTGCATAAGGTGAAAATTATGATGATATGTGATGTGATCACCGTTGTATTAACGATTGCAATTCTGTTCGCGCCAAGTGCGGCGTGGCTGCTGCCACTTCTTGCTTTACGAGCGATGATGGGGGTATTCCATGTTCCTGCGCAGCAGGCACTCACGCGCCAAGTGGTAGCAGAGGAGCATCTGTTTCAGGCATCATCACTGAACGGTTTTGTGAACCAATGCTCCAAAGTAGCGGGACCGCTGCTGGGTGCAGTCATTGTGGCCGTCTTTTCACCGCAAGTCTGTATTTTAATCAATGCTTGTACACGTTTGTTGTCCGGAGTCGTGTTGTGGCCTTTACGGCGTCTAACAGAGGATCCAGAACCTTCTGCATCGGATGGAGGTCCTTTGGAAACGGGGGAGACCGCGGAATCTCTATTCATTCAATGGCAGAAGGGTTGGCGTTTTATCCAGAGCAGCCGCATCCTTCTGAGTACGATTCTGTTTGGTTGCTTTGGATTAATGGCGATCCTCATGATCGATTACCAGTTTACGACGCTGTTTCGAGAGATCAAGCCTGGCAACGAAGCCCTGATCGGCTGGCTGGGATCATCGGCTGGGGCAGGTGCGGTTGTGATTATTCTACTGTTGAATCGGCTTCCGCGAATTGGGTATGGCTGGGGGCTGGGTGGAGGATATTTGCTGATTGGTGCCGGAATTGCTGCGCTTGGTTGGGTCAGTTCCCAAACGTCTGAGTTCTGGATCATCATCTGGGGCTTATGCATCGGAGTGGGCAATGGTCTGTTCATGGTGACGTTGAATTACTTGCTGCAAAAAGAAACTCCGCCTGCCTATGTAGGCCGTGTATTCGGTATCCAAAACTCGCTTTCCAGTGTCGTGCTGGTCGTCGCTCCACTTGCTGGCGGTGCATTGATTCGGAGCGTGGGGCCCAGTCCCACATTTCAATATATCGGCATAGCGACACTGGCCATTGGTTTGGCCGGCATGTTGCTGCAGCGAATTTTATGGGTGGCGAAACAACCGCATCCGGTAGAGTCGACTGGAGAACTTGGGCAGAAGACAGTCAGACAGCCATAAGTACCATCGTTACGATAAAAGAAGATGAACGATGAACAGCCGCTACGGTTACTTATCCGTAAGCGGCTATTTCCATCTAATAGGGCAGTACATCATGCTTCCCACCAAGAGAAATAGGAAGTGGAGGCCATTAGCCCTCCAACAGACAGTGATCCGCTCACGGACAGGTTAATGGACTGACCGGGAGGAACCACGTAACGCCCTAATTCATCGGATAGAAAAGGACCTACCTGCAAGGGCATGGCGATCAAAGTTGTGGCACCTGTGGGAGCTACGGCGGAGAAACGTAACGTTGCAATACTGGTGTTACTGCTTGATAAATTATTGTTTACCGGCGTTAGTGTGGTTGGTGATGTTATCGTTCCGTTTGCAGACAGATTCATGGTACCACTGAAGGAAGAAAGCAAGTTGAGCGCGACCGTGATTCCGCCTGAAAGCCGTGATATATATATAGTTTTACCGCTCCCGGCTGGGTTGGTCAGTTGGACAGTAGCAATAACACTGCCCCCCAGCAATCCCAGTGTTGTGGAGTTGGTTGAGCCTGCATTGTACAGATTGCCGGTACTGCCTGCATTATTCTCAGGTGGAGCCACAATGCCGGGAGAGGTAAACGTATTCGTAATGGAAGTATAAACGGGACGGTTTAGCGGGTTGAACACGTGATCATTCGGCATTGTGCACACTCCTTTTCTAAATGATATTTCAGAATTCCCACCAGGAAAGATTAATTGAGGCGGTTTGGGCACCTGTTCCCGCACTGATGGATAGTGTCTGTCCAGGAGGGACGATGATAGAACCGTTCAGGTTTAACATATACATGCCCGCCGTAAGGGGAATACTTAACAGGCTTGTTAATGTTCCCGTTAATGTGCCGGTATTTTGTCTTGTTGTCATCACACTCGTATTGGCATTGCCTAACAATGTATTGACTGGCGCAGGTGTGGTACCACCTGTAATGGTTCCACCGGAATAAACAATGAGTGTAGCAGCTGCCGTTGTGCCTCCGCTGATCCTAGAGACGTACAAGGTACGCCCACTGCCCACTGCATTAACTACCTGCAGCAACAGATTTAGTCCAGCCCCTACACTGACATTATTGGTAGTCAGTGCAAAAGAACTGCCTGCGGCTGCCGCCCCGCCCTCTGGAGTGGACTCAATGCCGGGGGCAGAGAATGTATTAGTCAGTTGAGTATATAAGGGACCGTTGGATTGATTGAATACATTGGAATTGGTCATATAATCCACCTCCAATCTGCCTGAATAAGATAACCAAAGCGAATTTTGGAATGGGCTGCTTCATGAAAGTTTGAAATAAAGACGTGAAGAGGTTGTACTTGCAGTGTATGTGGGGAACAAGGGAAGGGTTTGGGATGTACACAGTAAATTCAAATAACGGCGTATGCCGTGCCCGTATTTTATATGCAGGCATACGATGCGGAAGCACATTTTTTAAGGGGAAATCGATATGAGTCGAACAGCGAAGCGTAGCAAGAAGAAAACGAACCAAACAACTAAATATGTCAGCTGTCGCCAATCCCGTCGTTCCTGCCGCGCTAAATTGCTGAAACCTCCTTGTTCCCGGATTACTCGTCCCCGGTTCAAGCAGGGTAGTTCCTCACGTACGACACTCCCTGGTGCTACTCACTGTTTTACAGAGCATACGTATGTCGGAGCCGAGACAAACGGTAGTATGAATCCTCTTCCGGCTCAAGACACCTCATCGCTCAGCATGTACACATATGGCATTGTAAATCGGGGAGAACATCCGGCTCTTGTGCAGGTTCAGATAAGCCCTAATGCCAGGGACTATGCTGTGGACAGCCAGGAAGTGATTGCCGGAGGTCAGACCAAAGCGCTGGTGCCGCTACGATTTCTGCGTTATACCCGGCTGGTTATCCAATCGGTTGAACCGGATCAGCCAACCCGGCTCGATGTTTATTTTCAGGCGCAGCGTATGCCGTAAGAACGTGAAATACAACCGATTTGACCAGGGAGGAGGACGAGGCATATGCCTAACTTTACAACGTTTAACACGAATCCGGATAATCTTAGAACTTTGATTTTTGGTCATGATAGTACAGGTACGGCCCAGCCGGTTCACACCGATACAAGCGGGAACGTACTCGGAATTATTTTGGATGGTACGATTAGTAATATCTCAGGTCTCACTACCGTTACCATTAATGCCGGAACCATCACAAATATTCTGAACGGAACGATTACCAGCGTCCTCGGAGCAACGATCACGGCGGGTACAATTAATAGCGTGCTTGGCGCAACCATCACAGCCGGAACATTAACCAACTTGTTGAATGGTACGATCACCAGTGTTTTGGGAGCCACCATTACTGCCGGAACGATCACAAGTGTGCTCGGGGCAACCGTGACTGCGGGGACATTAACAAACCTGCTCAATGGTACCATCACCAGCGTGCTTGGAGCTACAATCACCGCAGGAACGTTGACCAACTTGTTGAATGGTACAATCACGAGTGTGCTCGGAGCGACGATTACAGCCGGAACGATCACCAGCGTGCTTGGAGCCACAGTGACCGCAGGGACGCTAACGAACTTGCTGAATGGTACAATCACGAGTGTGCTTGGAGCGACGATTACCGCAGGGACGCTGACCAATCTGTTGAACGGTACAATCACGAGTGTACTTGGTGCTACGATTACAGCCGGAACACTGACGAACTTGTTAAATGGTACAATCACCAGCGTATTGGGAGCTACAGTGACAGCGGGAACGTTAACGAATTTGCTGAACGGTACGATTACCAGTGTACTTGGCGCCACCATTACAGCCGGAACGTTGACCAATTTGTTGAATGGTACCATAACCAGCGTATTGGGAGCCACGATTACAGCGGGTACACTCAGCAGCGTGACGTCCATCTCGCAAAAGAGCTTTCAGGAATCACAGCTTCTTAGTACGCCGACGGCAAACACGTTTACACCGCTTCCGGCGGTCACAACGAGTGTATTCGGCACTTATTCTTTCTTCGTATATAACAGGGGGCCGGGGCTTAACCGGGTTGATGCCCGCGTTGAAATCAGTGCCAACGGTACCAACTGGTACGATGATGTGGACACGGTGACCGGGATTTTGCCAGGCTCGGTGGATGTTCTGGTGCCGCAGCGTTTTCTCAAATATACACGTCTTTCCTACCGCTCCAGTCTGCTGGGAGCACCCAGCACGATTGATGTGTTCTTCAATGGACAAGGCACATAACCCGGTTTGTCGTCATATAGGTACATGGAGTCCCTTTGGTGGGCTTCATGTACTTTTTTTGCATTGGAGGTGGCTGCATTGCAGAACAGGTTACTCGGAATTCATATGATTGTGCAAAATGAAGAACATCATCTGGCCCGCTGTCTCGACAGCTTCAAGTCGATTGGCAGCGAATGCTTCATTACAGATACCGGGTCAACAGATCGTACACCGGAGATCGCCAGACATTATGGAGCAACGGTGCTTCACATCCGTTGGGAAGATGATTTTGCATATGCCAGAAATATAAGTTTGCCTCTCGCGAGCACGGAATGGATTCTGTGTCTGGACGCGGATGAGCATGTCATACAGGGATTGGAAGAGCTTTTGGATTATCTACCGAAGGTCCATAAGAGCGTTTCGAGACTGCGGATTACGATAGAGAACCAAATTGGCGAGGGAGCGGGAGAGAGTGTGATCTTCCAACCTGTGCGTCTTTTTCGCGCCCATCAAGGATATCGGTATGCTGGGCGTATCCATGAGCAGTTGGTTCGTGGCGGTACAAGGGATGGTGGAGAACAAGAAGGCGACGATCAGGACATGAACGACTCCTTTGCCTATGAAAAAGGTTGGATTGCTGAGCATGAACCCTTGGCTCCACTGCGTTTGGTTCATGATGGTTATTTGCCGTCCACGATTGCTAAAGGAGATAAACCATTGCGTAATCTAAAGCTTTTGCAGCGGGAACTAGCTGATCGTCCGGGGCAGCCTTTTCACCTCTATAATGTGGGGGTGACATACTGCCAGCTAGGATATATCGAACAGGCAGCAGAAGCCTTTACTGAATCCTTTCTTCATACACCGCTGCACGCTCCGTATCGCTCCACCCTGGTTCGGGACTATGCCAAGGTTCTTCTGGCAATGGGGCGCTATGACGAGGCTCATGGGTTATTGGCGGGAGAAAGACAGCGTTATGCGGGGTATGCCGACCTGCATCTGATATATGGAGAGATTTTGGAGCAACAGGGTCTTGAGGAGAGAGCCTACAAGTCCTATGCAAGAGCAACAGATTGCCGGGAGGGCTTCAATGGAGCTGATCTCAAGGACAATAACAAGGCAGAGATTCGAGGCATACATCAGCAGGCAATCGAGCAAACAGATAAACCGGGAAGCGATGAATTATGTGAAGGCAAGTCCTCTGATGATGTTCACAGAGAGCCAGCCCAAATGGAAAGACATTACGTAACGGACATGGGTTGCGATAGCTACAAAGCCTATACAACCATGGGAAGGCTTGCACAGAAAAGAGGCTTTCTGCAGGAGTCTGCTCATCTGTACAGCCTGGCTCTGAGCAGCGAGATTACGTATGCTCCTGCATGGACAGGGTTAGCCGATGTATTGCAGCAATCCGGAGAGACGGACGAGAGCATAGCAGAGACATTACTCGCACGCAGGAAAGAGCATTCAAAGAAAGAGGATTCATATCCGGGCGCAGTCATATACGACGACGGACTGGTGCATGTGGTTCATGCACTTGCTTCCAGTGGAGCGTATGGGCAGGCATTGAATTTGCTACATGGAGATCCCCGAAATACACGTATAAAACATGAAGATTATCTGTATTGGATGTTATGTGCCAACAGGGTATCAGATGCGTTGCATTACGTACGGAATCATTGGAGTGAGGAACTAAGTGATGTCAGGAACCTCCAGCCTGAACAGCGAGTGGACTTGGCATTGACCTATTGGGCAAATGAATTATCAGTATCCGAATCATTTGTGGCCGCAGCAGAACCTCAGGAGAGGAAAGGCTGGAGACTGCTGAATGGCCTGCTGGATGCGGGAGAACAGGTGCATGTTGAGGATGACAGAGATGGGAAAACAGTTCACCAGACGCTTCAGGCTGCAACGGAGCTGAGTAAGAACATATTGATTCGGGCAGTGCAGACGGGGCAACTGGCGTTTGCCAATAAGCTGTACGAGAAGATGGCTGCAATTAACCCTGAACACGACGGAAATGGTGTTTATAGCCGATGGCTGGCTGCTGTTCTTTACCGCCAGGGATACACCATGGCGGCCGCAGATCTGCTGATTCAATGCATGTCGCAAGGCGATCTGGATGCGGAAAGCCACTTCTACCTTGGGGAAGCCGTGTATGCCAAAGGGCATTATGATCAGGCATTGATTCTTTTCCAGCAGGCATTGGAGCTGAATCCAGAACAGCGGCAGGCAAGGGCTGGAGCTGCTGTCTGTTATATGAAGTTGGCGCTAGGGGTTATCAGACACGAACTAACTCGTTCTCCCGCTGACAAGGTACTCATGGCACAACAAACTGTGCTGGAACAACAGCTTCGCACCGCCGAAGGTATTCCTTGGCGTACGGTGTTCCATGCAAGGGAGAGGAGGAACCAGCTTGCCGACCAAGCACATTTCATTATGCATGATCGTGAAGGATGAAGAAGAACTGTTGCCTCATTGTCTCGAAAGTGTCCGCGGGGCGGTGGACGAGATCATTGTTGTGGATACCGGTTCGTCGGACCGAAGTGCTGCCATTGCCAGGGAATATGGGGCGGAGGTTGTGCCGTTTGTGTGGAGCGACGATTTTGCCGCGGCACGAAATGCTGGGCTGGAGCAGGCTTCGGGCGAATGGATTCTTTTTCTCGATGCGGACGAGGCGCTGGATGAGACTGCACGGGAGCAGATCAGAAGCTGGACGGCAGCCAGCGGATGTGACGGATTGTTTTTAAATATCCATAACTATACGGGTTCGGGTCAGCAGGGGGTCACGGTAAATCCGGTATTGCGCCTCTTCAGGAATGAGCCGGAGCATCGATTCGAAGGTCGGATTCATGAGCAGATTGCGGTGGCAATCTGTCGAAAGAATCCTCAGGCTGCTTTTCACGTGACAGACATGATCATTCACCATTACGGGTATCAGACGGCCATTGTGGAGCGCAAGGATAAGGTGAACCGGAATTTGCGTTTGCTTCAACAGGCGGTGGAGGAAGAGCCGGAGCAGCCGTTCCATCATTATAACCTGGGTGTCGAGTATCTGCGGATGGGGGAAGCGGAACAGGCGCTGAAGACGTTTGGCGTAGCTAAAGCGGGAATTGACCCTACTTTGACAAGTTATGCACATCTGTTGTTTAAATATGAGATTCGTTGTTTCCAGCATTTGAGTCGCTGGCAGGAAGCATTGGATCACACCCATGCTGCTCTTGAACTCTTCCCAGAATACACGGACCTGCTGCATCATCGCGGGGTATGTGAGGAGGCGTTGGGCGAGACAGAAAAGGCAGAGCTATCGCTGCGTGAAGCAGTCCATATGGGACCGCCACCACCCATATTTCATACAGAAGAAGGAATCGGAACCTATCAGACCTGGTATACCTTGGGTAGGCTGCTGGAGGGGCGGGCGGATCTTGAAGGCGCAGTGGATGCTTATGTGGAAGCAGTTCGTGCCAAATCCAGCCTGCTGCCGCCGTTGTACAGGATCTTTCGAATTATGCGGGTTTCCGGTCAAGAGCAACATCTGGTGGAGCTGATTAAGGAGCGATTTGCAATCACTTCAGAAGAGGCGATCCAGAAAGTGTTGGGTATTCTGGAGCAGTGTCGTTGCTATGATACGGCTGTGCAGTTGTTACCAGACATATCTTCACATCCTTCCGGGGAGATGAGGGAGAGGTTATCCATGGCTGAGGCTTTGCTCCAGATTCAACAGGGGAAATGGAACAAGGCTCGTCTTAAGCTGGATACGGTACGGCGAAAAAAAGGAGAGCTTTCTGTACCAGCTACCCATTGGATAGAGCGACTAAACTGGATTGAAGGAAGACCAATAGATGGGGAAGATCAACTGACTGCGTGGTTGTATCGTCATTCGCAACCGAGTAGGGAGTCGGAGCCATATCAACAGACAGAACGAATTGCGAGTTTACAAGTCGTTGCCCAAAATGACGACTCTAACGTGGCTGCTGGAACAGCGTATAATGGCTGGCAGGCAATTGGATTAATGATGGAGGGATGTGTGCAATCCGGGAAATGGGATGTGCTGCATGCGCTGGTTCAGCTCGGTCAGGGGCAGTTGGCAGAAGGGGTGTATCCATTGGTGGAAGGCGCCCGGCAGGAAGCGGGAGAACCCTTTCCCGGAGCCTCCGATTCACGTGTGGGAACCAGCTGGCTGGTGAAAGGGTTTGTCAGTGCTGCCGATCATCACCTGAAGGTATTTGCTCAAGGGGCAGAAGGACAGCGACACCGTTGTTGGCCTGTGGTTCAGCAGATTAGACTGGATTTACCGGGGCCGGATGGTTTTGAGTTTTGAGGGAATGAAAGAGAACAGAACCCCGTATAGGAAGGGCGGAGGATGAATATGCAGACGGGAATCAGCCTGTGCATGATCGTGAAGGATGAGGCCCGGTCGCTTCAGCGGTGTCTAGATGCCATTCAGGATGTTGTGGATGAGATCATCATCGTGGATACGGGATCAACGGACGATACGATCCATATTGCCCATCGTTATGGTGCGGTTGTCATCAGTGCAGCATGGACCGGAGATTTTAGTGCTGCCCGCAACCTGTCCCTTGCTGCTGCCACTCATCCTTGGATTCTGGTACTGGATGCGGATGAAGTCTGGATGCAGACCGAGCATAATTTGGCGGAGATGAAGCGGCTGCTGACCTCAAGTAAGGACGACGTATGGGGATACTGGATACAGGTCACGAGTTTGCTCGGAATGTCTGGAGAAGAGCGTGTGACGGATGCGGTGTGTCGTTTATTTCGGAATGATCCCCGAATTGCTTTTCAAGGCATGATTCATGAAGAAGTGGCATCTTCGATTCTATCCTTCGCTCCGTGGGGGGTGGTCGATTCCGGGCTTGAAATTATTCATTATGGCTATCTGGAGCACGTTATTGTTGGCAAAAATAAACCCGAGCGCAATATGCGGCTGATTCGCTCCGCTCTCCATAAGTCGCCGGATCAACCGGAACTGTTATATGCCATGGCTGCCGAGTGGTTTCAGCAAGCGAGATACGATGAAGCGCTCAAGTTGTTACAGCCTTTGCTGGCAAAGCTTACGCCGGAATGCGGATATCATTCGGATCTGGTACTCAAAACGGCTTATGCCTGGCGGGAACGTAGCCGCCCAGAGAGAGCACTCGCTATCGTTGAGGAATGGAGACCGGTGTATGCTGACTTCCCTGATCTGCTGGAGCTTGGTGCTGTGTTGGAGCTCGATCAGGGACGGGATGCTGCGGCGCTCGACTGGCTGAAGCAGGCCAAAGCGGCAGCATCCACAGCCAGTCGATATACGTCCGTTTCCGGTGCGGGAACGTATCGCAGCCTGACTCTGGAAGGCATAGCCCATGAACGGCTGGGCTGCTGGCAGGAGGCAGCTAAGGCTTATACATCTGCGCTCGCCGTACAGCCCGGCAGCTTGCCAGCATGGCAGCGGCTGTTGCTGCTGGCCGCAGCTACCGGGCGGCCGAACGCCATCGCAAGCGCAGCCCAGCGGATAAGCCTGCCGCCTGCGGCCTCGCAGGCGCTGATCCCGGCCGCGCTGGATGCGCATCGGCCGGAATGGCTGCTGCGCCACGCGGCATCGCTGTCCGCCGCGCTGCGGGCGCAGCCCCTCGCCGCCGGGCTGGCGCTGGCCCAGCTCGGCGAGCACGCCGCTGCCCGGGCGGCTTTACAGCCCTGGGCGACGCATGCGCAGCACGGGCCGGAGGCATCGCTGGCGCTGTGGGCGCTCGGCCACAAGCAGCCCGGCGAGCACCGCACCCGGGCTGCGGTGGGCTCAGCGCGAGGTGCCGCCGCGTCGCCGTCAGCGCGGCGTAAAGTCCGCCAGCAGGCGGCCGCGCCCGACGCAGCAGCCCGCGCAGCCGATGCGCTGCTGCGGGGCGCCCCGGCCAGCTGCGCCCCGCCAGCGCCGCAGGCCGTGCACGCCGCGGCGCTGGCGCTCGCACGCGTAGGCGCCTGGGCCGCATGGCTGCGCCTGTTGCATGCCCTGCCGACCGGCCAGGCGCCGGCGCTGCTCGCGGCGCTTCCGCCTGCGGCCCGCTGCGGGCTGCTGCGCGCGCCCGCGAGCGTGCGTGAAGGGCTGCTTGCACTGTTCGGCACGCCGCATGGCGCGCAGCAGCCCTTCACGCACGAAGTGCCCGCCATGGTACTGGCGGGCACGCTCGCTTTGCTCGCCGGGCGGCAGCGCACTGCGCGTGATTGGGCCGAATGGGCCCAAGTCACTGCACGGCAACCTGCCGCCTCCGGCAGCCCGGCGACGACAATCCCGCCGGGCCTGCACACCCTGCTGCGCCTGACATCACCCGGCGCAGCATCCACCGAAGCATACGCTAACCAGTGCAGAATGCTGCTGGTTCATCTCTAACGGCTTCGGTATCCAAAAGATTTAAGGATATAGAGTTAATCTTAATCTATGCCCTTCATCCGTGATCCCGTTTATCCCTCCCAATTACTCTTTACGAATAACAGCACGAAAACAACGGATTGCCGGGCCATACATGTCAGACCAGATGGCATCCTCCGGTTCTTTCACGCTTAGCTTACCTTCGATCGTCAGTCCAGTGACAGCCATAATGGTCTCCAGCAGATCAGGGCGCATCTCGGGCACATCAAACGTGGCTATCAACCGTCCGTCCGGCTTCAGCACCCTGGCGAATTCGCGAAAGGCCCGCAGCATCGTGCCTGTATCCAGATGCTCCAACACAGAGATGCAGAATACGCTGTCAAACATCTCGGATGCATACGGAAGCTGAGCCAGATTGGCCTGCGCAAGATTCAGTCGGTCCAGGCTCGATTCTGGCAGGTCACGTGCTGCCTGCTCACCAAAATCAGAAGCGATATCCAGTCGGATCGCTTCTCTGGACAAAATGCGCTCATCCCAATCACAGGCATGAACTTCCCGGCAGTACTCTGCCAGCCAAAATTTGAATGGATGGGATATACCACAGGCAGCGTCGAGTACGACGTCTTCCTGCCGTGCAAACTGGCGTGCCCATTCGTACTCGTACGGACGGCTCCACCACGCAGGATGCAGTGGAAAAACCAATGTATCCGTTTTGGGGTCACCCTCCCGAATGTATCTTGATTCCATGAAATCCGTTGCATTTGGTGTATCCATCATCCCCGAATTCCCTCCTTTAATCCTGCTTCTGCCAAAAAAGATTCCAATACCGTACTCCACCTGCGCCGCCAGTGGGATATATCGTAGGACAGCGCCGTCTCGCGGGCATAGATTCCCAGCCGCTCCCGCTCGGCCCTATCCTGAACGAGGCGTACCAGCGCAGCGGTCAGCGCTTCTTCCCCTGGAGGTACCAGCAGCCCGTTGAAGCCATCCTGAATCAGATCATTCAGACCGCCAACATTGGAAGCAACAACCGGAAGCCCGCAGCTCATCGCTTCCAGACAAGCGTAGGACGTTCCTTCCGAGAAGACGGTCGGGATCACGGCGATATCTGCCTGATGGTAGGCCTCGCGGATATCCCGAAAATCATACGTGCGCTGTTTGATTCGATCCGCATGGGGGTGCGTGCGATGCCAATATCGGAAGGAACGACCCACCGTGCTGCCTTCAACCAGCTCTCCGGCAAATTCGACCTCAAGACCAGGAAAGGCACCGAGCAGTCGGTCAGCTGCCAGCATCATCGGAATAATGCCCCGTTCCATGCTGATACGGCGCGGATATAAAATGCGCAGTGGACGCGAAGGATTGACATGGATTGCAGCCGTATTATCCTCATGCTTCTCCTTCAAATGATCACCCGTCAGCTCATTTGCTTGCCGACCAGCGTGGCCCTGTCGGATATTCCCCGAGTCCAGTTCTTCAGCGATTACTGTCACCTCGGATCTGTCCGCCCGCACCATGCCGTTTCCATCGTTTCTTTCCCCGACGGATGATGCAACATTCAACCCCGAGATGGCAGCTGCAGCATGATCTTCATGGCTTGCAAGATCTTTCTTCCATGCAGCCAGCCATTCTTCTTCCTGTTCATGCTCGAACGTACGCCTTGGTGGAGCAGGTGTGAAGTAGGAGGTATCCACTGCATTAGGAATAAGCACAACCTGACCGGGATCAGCAAACGTACAAGCAGCACGGCAAAAGGTCTGAAAATGCGAATCGACCGACACGATGCGTACAAGTCCATCCAGTGCCAGCTGAATATGCTCAGCGACTTGCTGCTTGGTTTCCAGCGGCAGCGCGGGACGATCCCAGTTAATCCCGTGGCAGATGCCGAGACTGCCCGGCTTGTAGGCAATGGGCTGCCACAGGCAGCTTGCATAGATGACAGGCCCTCGCGCTGCGGCAGCCATTCGGGCAAAAGCTTCGGGCACATCATTCATATCGTAGGCATAGCCATATACATCAATCTGTTCCGTCCGGGTCTGAAATGCTTCGAAATAGGATAGCTGATGAACCTCGGGAATATGCCCTAATCCGCGGATCACGCTGCACAAGTCAAGGATATAACGCTCCAAACCTCCGCCGAACACCCGGCTGAATTCCCGGTTATATCCATCGGTGAAGCTGTGTGTCAAAATGCTGACCACGCCCATCTCACTGCTCCTCCTTCCACGGAATCAGTCGGGGCTCCGGATCAAGAATCGATTCATAGTGTTCCAGGCTGCCCCACTCGCCGTGTGGATCAATTCGTTTATAACGCAAATATTTCCGAACCCGATCCTCCAGACTTCCTGCCCAGCCAAGATGCTGGACTTTCAATTCTGTGCTGATTCCGGGCAATACAGTGCAGGGCAAGGGAAGGCGAGGCACATGATGATTTTGCTGCGGATAAAAGTAGGGATAACCCGGCATATAACGGACCAGGGAAGCGGTATGACGTCGGTGAAGTCCCCAAAGGTCATCCTCCCGATAGTGGGTTCGTCCGCCCCACATATCGTAGAAACGGAAAGCAATCCAGTCCGCATGATCCTGGTTAATCAGAGCGCGTATCGCTTTCTTCGCTTCCGTGCTGTATAGCTCATCGGCATCAATCGAGAGCAGCCAATCCGGCGAGGTACCTGCTGCTGCCTGCCATAGCGCATTGCGTAATCTCCATTCCTCCGCAAATAACGGCTTTTCCAGCACTTCCAGACGAACGACCTTTGGATAGGCTCTGCATATATCGGGTGTTCCATCTGTGCTGGCATCGTCCACAATGACAATCTCATCTACGAATTCACTTAGATCGTCGAGTACTTCCTCCAGATATCGCCCGCGCTCGTTACGTACCTGAAGCATGGCGGTCAGTTTGTTGTCCTGACTTTTACGAACACGACGAACGGAAAACGGTTCTCTGAATAGGCCTGTATCTTGGTGTTTTGCAGTATCCTGATCCCCTTGGCCCTCTGGGTCAACGCGCAGTGATTCCAGCGTTTCAGTTGGAGTATGAGTTGTTTCGGATCGTATATCCCTATGCACAATGGGTACATTCACATGTTGTCTGCGCTTCTTCGGGTCCAGCATCATGGCACCTCCCCCAGCAATTGCTGGACGGCTTGATCCAACAGCTCCATCTCGACGATTCGCGCAAGAGCATCTTCATCCTCCAGTGCCGTCTCCAGAAATTGTCTCACCGCCCCGTGACGTTCTCCGCGCAGAGCCAGGGCTAGACCCGACAGTTGCTGATAATCCTGTCGGCTAGGGCTATCTTGGATATCCACTGCGTGCACCAAATTTAATGCATCTTCCACACGTCCAGTCTCCTGATAGATACGAAATTTCCAATGCCGTGCCGTTTCGCCTCCGAGTTCATCCAAAATGTGCAATGCGTGTCTATAATCATCATTCAGACGCAGCAGTTCTGCCCGGACAAGCTGTTCCTCGCCGGCCTCCAGCCAGCGACAGAGTTGTTCATAATGGTGGCGTTCCTGCTCGTTACCTGCGCTGATTCCATAAACCTGCAACGCGTTCTCGATTTCCCCGGTCCTCGCATGAATCGCAGAGAGGAATCGATAGTGGGAGCTCACACAATCATTGCGCCCGTTTAATACCGCGTGGGAGAAGGCTTCCTTGAGTGAAGCGGCCGCTCTGGAATCCTCTAGCACATATTCATAGGCTGCCAGCAAAAATGAAATCGTCTCATGCGCTCCTGCTTTGGACCGAAGCTGACGATAGAAGTCGGCCCGCACACTGCATTGCAGCTGGGTGACCGTATCCTGAACACCCGAGAGGGTCTGTCGCAGCGCATGCAGGAATAGCAGTTCATAGTCCCGGAGAGGGACCTCGAGGTCATCCTTTTGCATGACACCAGCAGGGGAGGTATCCTCTCCATTCAGCCAGATGGCGCGTACACCCTGGAATACCAGCTTCATATAGCGTGTTTCTGAAGTGGTGCCCACCAGATCGGCGATACCGACCAGTCTTGAAATACAGCTCTCCCATAAGGGGGACTCGGCTTCTTCACCAACCGGCTCAGGAAGAAGTACAATACAGAGCTCCGGATCGAGCGAGGCTGTGGCGGTCAGCCAGTAGGGATGAGCAACCACTGCAACCGTACGTGGCTCCTGTAATAGTTGTTCAGCTTCGGGAAGCGTGATGACGGTGATATTCGCAGGTATTTCCTCGGAGCGCTCCAGGCTGCTGACATAATAGACAGGCCCTTCTGCGACCATCAGAGCAGCGATGTCTGGATAGGGAAAAGCAGACCATCCTCCCTTCCGGGGGAAAAGAATATAACGAAAGGAAGGAAGGGTCGTACTTGACTCTTCTGCATCTACCCCTTGATGAGGCTCCGGGTCCGAGATCGGAGACAGCTCTTCCATCGATGAATCACCTCACTTGATTTTCATTTTTGTCCGTTCATGGATTGAAGCAGCACCATCTGATGAATATCGGATTGGCGCTGCTATGAATGATATCAATGAATCCAATGATTCAATATGTAATGCCTTTTTTGCCCAGCGTATTTTATGCCTGACACTAACATATGGGCGTTCCGTCCCAAACATGAGCATCTTCCGTGAATAGACGAAGCTGGCAAGCCCAAAGATTAGGTTTAATTTTTTCTATTATGTGACCATCGTCACTTTTTTTTGATGTCATGGCAGGGTTTGTGATAATTGTCACATGTATAAAATAGTCTATCTGGCACAATACGTTCATCAATACGTGTTTGGCTGACAGAAACTGAAGAAGGGGCTTCAATGCCAAATACGAAAACTGCGATGTGAACAGAAAGAAGGGGTAACGGTATGGATCCGATCATGTTATCGCGTATCCAATATGCGCTCACAACGATTTTCCATTTCTTTTTTGTGCCGCTGTCCATCGGTCTTGTGCTGCTGGTAGCCATTATGGAGACGTTGTACGTAGTGAAGGGTAAGGAAGTTTACAAAACGATGGCCAAATTTTGGGGCAAACTGTTCCTGATTAACTTCGCCGTCGGTGTAGTCACAGGCATTCTGCAAGAATTCCAGTTCGGCATGAACTGGTCGGAGTACTCCCGTTTTGTCGGGGATGTATTTGGTGCGCCACTGGCTGTGGAAGCCTTATTGGCGTTTTTTATGGAGTCTACCTTTATTGGACTCTGGATTTTCGGATGGGATCGTTTGTCTAAAAAGGTGCACCTAGCTTGTATTTGGCTGGTGTTTGTCGGCACATTCCTGTCTGCGCTCTGGATTCTGGCAGCCAATTCATTCATGCAGCATCCGGTTGGCTTCGAGATTAATAATGGCCGCGCAGAGATGAATGATTTCTTTGCACTGATTACGAATGGTCAACTGCTGGTAGAGTTCCCGCACACGATCTTTGGTGCCTTGATGACAGGCGCATTTGTGGTAACCGGGATTAGTGCTTACAAGTTGATGAAGAAGCAGGATGTGGAGATTTTCCGCAAATCGTTCAACATCGCGATCATTATTGGCCTGGTTTCCTCGTTGGGTGTTGCCTTCTCGGGTCACTTCCAGGCGCAATATCTGGTGGAGACGCAGCCAATGAAAATGGCGGCCAGTGAAGGAACATGGACGACGACGGAAGACCCTGCCCCATGGACGGTGGTGGCCTTTATCGATCCGGACAAACAGGAGAATTCCGGCGAGATCAAAATCCCTGGATTGCTCAGTTATCTGTCCTATAGCAAGTTCTCTGGCAGTGTCAAAGGCATGAAGGAACTGCAAGCAGAGTATGAGCAAACGTATGGACCAGGGGACTATATTCCACCGGTACGGACGACGTTCTGGAGCTTCCGCATCATGATTGCTGCGGGAGGATTGATGATTTTGCTAGCGATATACGGTACATTCCTGACGATGCGTCGCAAGTTGGAGGGTGCAGGCAAGTGGTTTATGCGTCTGATGGTGTTTGCCATTTCCCTTCCGTTTATCGCCAATACGTCTGGCTGGATTATGACTGAGGTGGGAAGGCAGCCGTGGACGGTATTTGGTTATATGACAACTGCAGCCGGGGTATCCCCGAACGTAAGCGCAGGCCAGATTTTGTTCTCCACCATTGCTTTTACAGCAGCTTATACGGTTCTCGGAATTGTGATGGTCTATCTGTTCGTTCGTGAAATTAAGGCAGGGCCATATGCAGTCGAAAAGCCGGAGGAGCATGATGAATCGGCCGATCCGTTCGGCGTGGATGGGGGTTATTCTGTTGTCACTAAGTGAGTTGTGGTTTTTGCTGATTGCCGTCTTGTTTGTTGGTTTTTTCTTTCTGGAAGGTTTTGATTTTGGTGTGGGTATGTCCACTGCAATGATTGGCAAAACGGATCGTGAACGTCGTACTCTGATCAACTCGATCGGTCCGTTCTGGGATGGCAATGAAGTCTGGCTGATTACGGCGGGGGGGTGCAATGTTTGCAGCCTTCCCGCACTGGTATGCCACGCTGTTTAGCGGTTTTTATCTGCCGCTGGTTGTGGTACTGCTGGCCTTGATCGGCCGCGGAGTTGCCTTTGAATTCCGTAGTAAGATGAGACATGAACGCTGGCGCAAAACATGGGACATCATCATTGTAGTCTCCAGTGCGTTACTGCCATTCCTGTTCGGGGTTGTTTTCGCTACCTTGATGAAAGGTCTGCCTATTGATGCGCAGATGCAGCTTCGTCCCGGTTTCCTGGACATCGTCAATCCATATACGGTGGTAGGTGGGTTGAGCGTGACATTGTTATGTCTGGTGCATGGTTTGCTGTTTGCTTCATTGCGGACCGTCGGAGATCTTAGAGAACGTGCCCTGAATATGGCCAAAAAACTGATGCTGCCGCTGGCCGCAATCCTCGCGGTCTACGCTGTGATGACATACTTCATGACCGATGTGTTCGCCGTACGCGGCTGGGCTCTCTGGATTATGGTTGTCTTGGGCGCTGCTTCATTGGGTCTGGCCGCTTACTTCGTGCGTCAGAAACGTGAAGCCTGGGCCTTCGGCATGACGGGAGCCGTGATTACAATCGCGTTTGCCTCTGTATTTATTGGTCTGTTCCCAAGGGTCATGGTGAGTTCAATGGGTTCGGCGTTTGACCTGACGGTCTACAATGCTTCATCCGGTGCATATTCGCTGAAAGTGATGACGATTGTGGCGTGTACGCTGCTTCCGTTTGTACTCGGCTATCAGATCTGGAGTTATTATATTTTCCGCAAACGTCTGAACGATCAGCATCACCTGGAGTACTGACATGGGACGGGGGCTGCTGAAGCTGCCGGGCATCCGGCCAGTACTTGCGCTGGCCTCAGCGCTAGTACTGTTACAGGCGATGACGATTATCATGCAAGCGAAATGGCTGGCACAGGCGATTACGGCTTTGTTTCAAGGTTCACCCGTAACGGAGCAGTACTCGGTGCTGCTGTTGTTCCTGGCCGCTTTTGTCGCCCGCTATGCCCTGTCATTCTGGTTGCAGCTCATCGCTTCGCGGTACGCGGAGAAGACAGGAAACGATCTGCGTAGACAGATGGTGGAGCAGTGGTTCCGGCTGGGGCCGCGTTTTGCCAAAACGGAAGGAACAGGGCACCTAGTAACCTTGGCACGCGAAGGAACAGCCCAGTATAAGACGTATCTTGAACTGTTTATTCCCCGAATGCTGGGGATGGGGTTCACGCCAATCGTTATTCTGTTCTATGTCTTCAAGCTGGATATGATGTCCGGGGTTATTTTGACGCTGACGCTGCCGATCCTGATTGTGTTTATGATTTTGGTGGGGGTGGCTGCACAACGCAAGATCGATGGACAGTTCAAGTCGTACAAAGCGCTGGCCAACCATTTCGTAGATACGCTCCGTGGACTGGAAACACTCAAAACACTGGGACAAAGCGTTAAGCATGGAGAAACAATCGTTCGGGTCAGTCAGCGATATCGCAAGGCTACGATGTCTACGCTGCGTATGGCTTTTCTGTCCTCCTTCGCACTCGATTTCTTCACCATGCTGTCGGTGGCTTCGGTGGCGGTTGGATTGGGGCTGCGCCTGACGGAAGGACATATGCTGCTTGGACCAGCGCTGACCGTACTCATTCTCGCACCGGAATACTTCCTGCCTGTACGAATGGTAGGCGCAGATTACCACGCTACACTGGACGGCAAAGAGGCCGGGGAAGCGATCAGCCAGATGATTGAACGAGGGAAAATGGCCGAACGTAAGCAAAAGGAAGCATACACAAGTGCTGTTCTGCATGGGGTGTCAGAAAAGAACGGAGAATCCTCCTCGCCTGAGCCTTCTTCTGGCCCAAGTGATGTGAATCCATCCACCATACGGGTGGTGTTACGTGAGGTAAATGCCCAAAGTGACGTGGCTGCTTTCTTATTGAAACCCTCTTGGGAGGCGACGAGCAGACTGGCGCTCACTAACGTACAGGTACGGCATCAGGAAGACGGGCCATGTTCGCTGAATGATGCGACGTTTCAGGTTTCTGGTCTTGGCAAAGTAGGGATTATCGGAGCGAGCGGAGCAGGGAAATCGACCCTGATTGATGTGCTGGCGGGTTTCCAGCAGCTTACTTCAGGTCAGATTTTATATAACGGCCAGCCCTTATCTCCAGAGATGATGGAAGATTGGAGAAAACAAACGGCGGCGATTCCGCAGCATCCAACTATTTTCAGTGGCAGCTTAGCGGATAATGTTCGGTTCTATATGCCTGAAGCTTCGGATGCGGAGGTGGCTGACGCCATTCACGCAGCAGGTCTGCATAAGCTTACCTCCTCCTTGCCGAATGGGTTGCAGGAGCCGATCGGGGCTGGGGGAAGGCAGCTCAGTGGGGGACAGGAGCAACGGGTAGCTTTGGCGAGAGCTCTGCTTAGTGCGCGCCCGATCCTACTGCTGGATGAGCCGACTGCGCATCTGGATGTGGAGACCGAGTATGAACTGAAACAGACGATGTTAACGCTGTTTGAGGGTAAGATGGTGTTTTTGGCAACACATCGACTGCATTGGATGCCCCATATGGATCGCATTATCGTGATGGAGGGCGGCACGGTTGCAGAGACAGGAACACATGAGGAATTGTTGGCCCGACAAGGCGTATATTACCAGATGATTCAGGCCCAGATGGAGGCGGTGTAAGATGAAAGCCGGATATGAGCAGACAGAAACAGCCCGGAGCGGGAGCAAAAAGAATAGCTGGATCACTCCGTACGTGGCACAGTACCGCTGGAGACTCGTGGCAGTCATTGCGCTGGGGATATGCGCTACATTATGTGCTGTGCTGCTGCTCTTCACCTCCGGGTTTCTGATCTCCAAGTCGGCGCTCCGTCCTGAAAATATTTTGATGGTATATGTACCTATCGTGGGTGTTCGTGCATTTGGGATTTTCCGTGCCGTATTCCGGTATGTCGAACGTCTGGCCGGACATGATGCGGTTTTGCGTATACTGGCGGATCAGCGCGTGAAGCTGTATCAAATTTTGGAGCCGCAGGCATTGTTCCTGCGCTCTCGTATGCAGACGGGAGACGTACTTGGTGCCCTCGCAGAGGACGTAGAACGACTGCAGGATATTTACCTGCGTACGGTATTTCCAGCGGTTACCGCGCTCATGATGTACGGTGGAGCTGTTGTGGTCTTTGGCAGCGTTGATCTGGGGTTTGCACTGTGGATGGGGTTGTATATGCTGTTTCTGGTTGCCGTGCTGCCTGCCATCTCCCTCCGCGTGACGTGGAAGTTGCGGGTGCGACTAAAGCGGGAGAACGCCAAGTTGTACACTCGTCTGACAGATGGTGTGCTTGGCCTCGGGGATTGGATAGCGAGTGGACGAGCTGAAGAATTTGTACGTCGGCAGGAAGTGACTGAAGGACAGGCGGATATGATTCGACTCCGCTTGCGGCAATGGACGCGCTGGCGTGATCTGATTGCCCAATGTGTGATCGGACTAATGGTGGTATCCGTGACCTTATGGGCGGGAAGTGCGGCTTCTGCCGGACAGCTGCCTGCAGTCATGATTGCTGCATTTGTGCTGGTGTTGTTTCCACTCACGGAAGCACTGCTGCCCGTAGGAGATGCGGTAGAGCATATCCCGCAGTATCGTGAATCGCTGGAACGATTGCAGCACTTGGAAGGTGAAGAGCATCAGCCAGAACAGTCTGGAACCGAAGAAGCGAAAGCATCAGCCGGAGCCAAAAAGGATATGACCACAGGTATATCAGGCAGCAATCCCGTAGAAGGACAACATCTGGGTTCTCTGGAGCGTAAGGAAAAAGCTTCGGACCGACGTATCCGCCTACGCATTCCGCCCAGGCTGCGAGCCGACATTCAGATCGATCAGGTGAGTTATCGTTATACGTCAGGTGCTCCATTGGCTGTGCAGGAGGTGTCTCTTCATCTTCCGCAGGGCAAACGCTTGGCTATTCTCGGTCGCAGCGGCGGCGGTAAATCAACCCTCCTGAAGCTCATTCAGGGAGCGTTACTCCCATCCGCCGGGAACGTATTCATCAATGATCTTCCGGTACAAACGATGGGCGAAAATATAACGGATGTCATTGCAGTGCTGAACCAAAGTCCACATCTATTTGATACAACAGTAGCTAACAATTTGCGTATCGGCCGTCCTTATGCAACAGACGAAGAAATCCAGCGAGTGGCTGCGCAAGTAGGTTTATCCGATCTCATTGAATCTTTGCCGCAGGGTTATCATACCCCGATGCTGGAGACAGGACTTCGTTTCTCTGGTGGAGAAAGACAGCGGATTGCACTGGCTCGGGTACTTCTTCGCGAAACGCCTGTCGTTATTTTCGATGAACCGACTGTAGGACTTGATCCTGTAACGGAGCGAGCGCTCATGCGGACGATTCTGGACAGCATGCAAGGTAAAACAATGATCTGGGTCACCCATCACCTGATGGGAGCGGAACGGATGGATGAACTTATTTTTATGGAAAATGGACAGATCACCATGCAGGGTTCTCACGAACAATTGCTAGCCCGGGAAGAGCGTTATCGCCGTCTCGTTGAACTTGATCGACCGGGTTGGGCAGATGGGCAGCAACCTGCGGTCACGCTACCACCTGTAGCCTCAAGATAAGAGCGAATATAAGGTGCAGGTGCAGATGCAGGCAGGGCAGGGATCGGATAGAGTATGGCGCGTTGACAGAAGTTTGTGCACGAATCGGTAGTTACTCTATTAAAAGGATAATTCACTTCGTCAGTGAAATAGCAAAGAGACGAGCCACAGGATCAGTGGGCTCGTCTCTTTTTTTACACCTTTTGTTGAAACGTTTGTTACTAATATTACATCTCTACCAGCATCAAAATAATGGAAGAGAGGCATAGACAGGTACTGATGAGATACAGGACGCCAACCACCTGTTTGTGATTCAGGCCAGCGCGCAGCAAGCGATAATGGGCTTGACTTGCATCTGCCTGATAGATGGCTTTGCCTTGAATGAAACGTTTGATGACCACAAAAATGTTGTCGAAGATCGGCACACCGAGTGCCAAAATCGGAATGAAGATAGACAGCATGGTCGCTTGTTTGAAAGCACCATCCAGGGCGATTACCGCCAGGATGAAGCCGAGAAACGTAGCTCCTGCATCGCCCATGAACACCTTGGCGGGGGCTTTGTTATATTTCAGATAACCCAGGGTGACCCCGACCAGCGTAATGGCCATAAGGGCAGAATCGGTTTGGCCTTTGGTCATTGCCACGATAAACAGTGTAATGGCTGAGATGGCGGACAAACCGCCTGCCAGTCCGTCCATGCCGTCCGTGAAGTTAATGACTGTTGTCACACCGAAGATCCACAGGATCGTCAGAATAAATTGCAGCCAGATCGGAAGCATAATGTATTCGGAATTGAAGGGATTCACGAACCCGGTGAACGCAATGCCGGAAGCAAATACGAGCACTGCGGCAGAGATCTGTACGAGCATCTTGGGCAGGGCAGGGAAGTCTTTGCCTTTGGTTTTGTACCAGTCATCAACTGTACCAATCGTTAACAGAAGCATTCCGCCGGCGACCAGGGCCGCCGTTTCCCATGAAATTTCTTTCGTAAGAACAATGTATGTCAGGAAGAATCCAGTAAATATCGCGTAACTCGCCGTCAGTGGAATGGGCTGCCTGTGCAGCTTACGCTCCACATCTTCTCGGGGCTTGTCCACAAAATCGAGCCGATGTGCCAGTCGACCAAGCGGCGGAATAAGCAGAACCACGACAGCAAAAGACAGCATAAAAGCCAGTATGTATACCATAAATTCGCTTGATTCACTCCTATCTACCAATTTCCCCCTATTATACGAGCTAAACAGGAAATCTGTCGATGTCATTATTGTAACCTAAGCTTCCACCCAGATAGTCAGTGTGTTCTTCCCTTGGTGAAAAACCAACCACCGGCCACGAAAACGAAGAAAAGCACAAGATTAAATCCGACACCCTTGAGTAGTGAGTCGTTGAATAACAATGCTTCAAAAAAAGAAACAACATGAGCGCGTAGCGCAGGAATCGCTGTTCCGGTTGGAATCGCCACAATGAATAGCACCCACAGCAGCCAACCGACAAGGTGGTGGTAGCCGGAGATCAGCATGCTTAGGAGCGCCATCGTCATCAAATAAAAAACGGTTTGATAGAGAAAAGAACCTGCCACTCCAAATTCATTCCAATGAAACGCATCAATAAGATTTACGGTATTTTTGTGGAGTACATTTACTTCAAGCATAGGCCACAAAGAATTGAATAAAGCGATGACCATTGCCCACACGGCATAAACGAATTGAAGCCCGAAAAAATATTGCTTTCGGCTTGCGCCTAAATGTACGATGCGGTTGTAATAGCTAAGCGGAAGTGCGATTGCGATAATGAGCAAAATAAGCAGCAGCAGGTTGCCATCCGCGAGTCCTGTGTTTTGACTGCTGTCTATAAAGAGGCCAACAATGAATTCCGCCAACTTGCCAAGGAGGATTAAAATAATGACCATCCATATATAAATCCTCAATTGCAGATAGGTCGCCTTTAAATGAACGGTCAATGAACCCAATTCAACGACCTCCTTCGATCAAATACGAAAAAAACTTCTGAAGCGTCAAATTTTCGATAGTTATGTCTAGTTTGCGGGCCTGCAGCCTGTCCTCATCGTTAAATTTTTCGTAAATGGCGGCAAGCTTCCCGTGGCCATAGGATTCTGTATGTAATACTCGCTTTCCTTTTGTAAATGAAGCTACAGCATCTGAATTTCCACGAATCAAATAAGCTGCCATCCGTATCCGATTCATCTCGTCATGAAGCAGGAGGGAGCCCTCATCAATGATATAAATTCTCTCTGCGATTGGGGCGATTTCATCAATCAAATGCGTAGAAAGTAAAATCGTACGGGGATGATTGGCGTAATCCTCCAAAAGCTCCTTGTAAAACCTTTCCCGCATCAATACATCAAGTCCAAGCACTGGTTCGTCGAATAATGTCAACGACGATCGGCTAGACAGACCGATGATGTTTCCTACGAGTGATTCTGTGCCTCTTGAGAGCTGTTTGATTTTTTTGTTGGGATCAAGCTCAAACGTTTGAAGAAGTTTATGAGCAAACGTCCAGTCCCAATTGGGATGGAAATTTGCAGCGAACTGCAAAATCTCAATCAATCGAGCTCCTCCAAATAGCTTGTTATTCTCCCGTACGAAACAGCAATCTTCTGGAAGTACTCCTTTACCCAGCTTTTTACCTCTTACCTCAATGGTGCCGTCGTTCGCGAAGAGTCCACCTGCTATGATGTTTAGCAAGGTTGTTTTGCCTGCGCCGTTTCGTCCGAGCAAGCCATAAATAACGTTTTCCTCGAGCTGTATATCCAGATCCCGTAATGCATAGGTTCGACCATATTTCTTATTCAATTTGTCGCAACTCACCAAGATGCTCACAATGAATTCATTCCTTCCTTAATTGTTTAATCATCTCAATGATATCCTCGGTTGCCAGTTCAAGTTTGTCAGCTTCACAAATGAGATTGGACAACAATTCCTTATAAAAACGATTTCTTCGCTTATTCTTAATCTTTTGTTTGGCATCAGACGAGACATACATGCCAAGCCCTCTTTTTTTATACAATATTTCTTCATTTACGAGCAGGCCAATTCCCTTCACAACAGTCGCTGGATTGATTTGAAAGAGCTGAGAAAACTGAGCAACGGAAAGAATTTGCTCGTCCTCTCGGTAAGTTCCGTTGAGAATATCGTCCTCAATGATATCTGCAACTTGTTGAAAAATTGGTTGCTTTTCGTCGAAAGTGACGTTCATTACCTCACCACTCAGCATTGTAGTTTGTTACACATCTAGCAGGAAAACATAACTTATATGCGAAAATTTGTCAATAAACAATGATTCTGAAGGGTAAGTGATGATTTTTTTACACAGAGTCCAGTTATTGACAATTGATTACGATGGAATTATAGTATGCTACATGAGTGACATACTCATACACTAACATACCTACATAAATAAAAATATACTTGCCAAAGGGAGCTCCAGAAGTATGACAAATAGATAACGGGGAGAGAGAATTTATGAAAACATTAATCGAATTTAAAAACGTAACGAAAGAATACAAAATTGGCGAAGTGCCGATCAAGGCGCTGAACGGCGTTGACTTTTCCATCAACGAGGGCGAATTCGTCGTTGTTCTAGGTGCAAGCGGAGCAGGCAAGAGCACGATTCTGAATATACTTGGTGGCATGGATACGGCTACCTCGGGTAAAGTGACTGTTGGCGATAAGGATATTACTAACTTCAACGAGAAGAAGCTTACGGAATATCGCGCTGAGAAGGTAGGATTTGTCTTTCAATTCTATAACTTAATCCCCAATTTGAATGCTTTAGAAAATGTTGAATTTGCGACTGAAGTATGTAAAAACCATTTGGATGCCAAAGAGATATTAAATCAAGTCGGCTTAAAGAATCGGATAAAAAACTTCCCGTCCCAGCTCTCCGGAGGAGAACAGCAGCGAGTTGCTATAGCACGAGCCGTTGCAAAGAACCCTTTGCTATTGCTATGCGATGAGCCGACTGGTGCATTAGATTACGTGACTGGTAAGTCCGTTTTGAAACTACTTCAGGATTTGAACACGGAAACGAAAAAGTGTGTTGTGCTGGTAACGCATAACTCCGCAATTGTGCCCATGGCGGATAAAATCATTCGAGTAAAAAGTGGGAGAATCGAAAGCGTAACAGTTAATGAGCATAAACAAAGCGTTGAAGGGATTGAGTGGTGATGAAATTACTAAAAAAATTGTTAAGGGATATCAAGCAATCAATCGGTCAATTTCTGGCCTTTGTATTGGTTATCACCATAGGGGCTTTTTTCTACACCGGGTTGGTTACGTTAAGTGATAACCTTAGCTCTTATTCGAAGGATTACTTTCAAACACATAATTTAAGTGACTTAAACGTTTACTATGACCAAGTATCCAAGCAGGATATGTCGAAGTTGAGTGGAATCGAAGGGATAAAGAAGGTTGAGGGACGGTATACCTTTGATGCGACGCAATCATTTGGTGATACAAAAGCGGCTTTAAAAATCCACTCCATCCCCGCAGTCAATAACATTAATACGCCTACGATAGTTGAAGGCAAGATTCCATCCAGCATGGATGAAATCTTGCTGGATTCCCATTACGCTAGGGAACATCAGTACAGTGTTGGAGATCAAATGAATTTAATCGTTAATAACGCGAATGTGGCATTTACCATTAGTGGTTTGGGGGAGAATGTGGAGTATGCCAAAAAAAATGAAACCCAAGATCATAAAACTTTTGGATTCGCATATGTGGCTGAAGCGGGAATTCCTCGAATCGCCGGTAACCTTTATTATAATGAGGTTTTGTTCGATGCGGAAGAAGGGTACAATTTAGAGCGATTAGGCCGAAACGTTGAAGCGCATTCCCAAAATTTTTCTTATGTAAGCCAAATAAGTAAAGACCGAACATTCAGTTACTCGCAGCTCCAACAAACAGTCTATAACAATAAATTGATGAGTAAGGTTATTCCTCTAGTTCTCTTTATAATCGAAGCGATCATTCTCTTCCTCACCATGTCTCGAATCATCGATTCGCAAAGGAACCAGGTAGGAATTATGAAGGCTTTAGGAGTGAAGAACAGCAGCATCATGCTCCATTACATGGGGTTTCCGGTGCTTGTGGGGATCATAGGTTCCATTCTTGGTTGCATCGTTTCGGCAGTCATATTTGTTCCGATGATTGAGACGTCGAATGCTAGATCCTATTCGCTGCCGGGCATTACCTTCTCCCTATCGCCATTCTCGGTCATTACGCCTATCCTGTTCTCTAGCGCATTCGGCATGCTGGCTTGTTACTTGAGCGGCATAGGTATTCTGCGAGAAAACGCAGCACAGGCGATGAGGCCTAAACCGCCGAGGAAGATGAAAAAACTGCTTATTGAACGGCTTCCGAAAATGTGGGGACGTATTTCCTATAGCAATAAACTTATTTTGAGAAACATCTTTCTTAATAAGCAAAAGGCGATAGCGAGCTCCGTTGGCGTTGTGGTGAGCACGGTGTTGTTGATAACTGCGTTCGGTACTCAAACGTCCTTACAAAGGGTCGCGGACCAGATCGAAGAGGTGAATACCTATGATCTGAAGGTCGAATACACGAAAGGCGCAGAGCTAGAAAAGGTGGAGTTACCCACCGGGATTAAAAGCAGCTATGTTCAATCGACCTTTCCTGTGGAGTTTACCAAGGGCGATGAACATGAGAATGCCACGTTGACCGTTACCGAGAAGGACAATACTCTTATCCAATTTTTCGACGAGAAAGACAATCCGATGACACTTATGGACAATGGCGTGCTGATACCCAAATCGTATGCAAATCAATATAAAGTTACGATAGGGGACACGATTCAAATTCGATTTACCGATCCGTCGTTTGAAAATAAAACGGTCGATATGAAGGTTGCACAAATATCCAATCAGTATTCCAATCCATCTTTCTTTTGTTCGATAGCGTATCTGAATAGTTTTGACATCGACTATAAGCCAACATCGATTCTAGTAAAAGCCAACAATGCCGCAGAGCTTCCTAACGTTCGACAGTTTTTTGAACAAGATAACCAGGTAGATACAATCGCGGATAAAGATGATTTGAAAAAATCTGCACAATTTATTATGAAGCAGAATAGTTTTATCTTCATCATGTTTATCATTAGTGCCGTCATTCTTTCGTTTGGTGCCATCTACACGATATCCTCCATCAACATTTATGAAAGGAATCGAGAGCTGGCTACTCTTAAGGTATTAGGTTATCAAAAAAATAAAATAAATCGACTTATCTTCTCTGAGAATATGATACTCACCACCTTTGCGGTCATTATAGCTATGCCGATCAGCGTATACATGTATTCGATTATTATTGAGGCATTGTCGAGTACCCATCAACAAATTCCAGATCAAATAAATATTTTTGTTATGCTGGTATCAATCATGATTGCATTTTTACTTACCACGCTCTCTAACTTGATGCTTCAGAGAAAGGTCTCCCGAATTAATATGATTGAATCGTTAAAAAGTCTAGAATAAATCGGGCAAACGGGGTGTGTACTGCGTGAATTGATTCCACACTTAGTATGTCGTCCTTTAAATATGTCTTGATGCCTATCGGAAAATTAACGGTCAATTTTCGGTAAAACACTGCAAGCCTTCGAGCTGTAGTGTTTTTTACTATATCCACCTAAGTATTTGTTTGTCATTCATATAACCAGGTTTAAGCAGACCTAGGGCTGGTTAAGGGCTTAAAGTTTCTGGGGCAGATAGGAGCCAAAGAGGGAAATCGCCGCATCTGCGCTATAACCGTCATCGCCCTGCCAGGTTGCGGTAAAGTGGAAGTCGCTGTACCCGCCTCTGCTTTTCCGTGGCGTATCCTGCGGAACAAGCAGACCGGATGCACCCCAGATTTCGAGGATGGCGTCGCGTTCCTGTTTGCTCGAAGGAAATAAGCCTTTCCAGCGTTTCTCCAACCCGCGTGCGCTGTCATGAGGCTCGCAGGTTTGCGCTGCTTCAAGCATGCTCACAAGTATAGCGATGTCTGCGTCAGTCACTTCATAGATGGCTTCCTTGCTAGCCAGCAGTAGATCCAGATCCATCAGGCAGTATAACAGGTTGTTGTGGCAGACTCCGCCCCATTTCACCCGTTCAAAGTTCAATACATTCAGATCCACGTCCGTGTACGTCTTGTCCGATTGCAGGCGCAGGAAGTTACAATCCCCGCAGGAGCTGGTGTTGGCATGCAGTGCTCGGCGTTCCTCATAGGTATGCAAAGGCAGCTGCGATGTTAAAGCCCAGCTGGAAAGGGCGCTGCGAAGGTACAATTTTTTGGTAGATAAACTGTGTAAAAATGCCGATACTACCCGTCGCTTGATGGAGTCGTCCTGATGAACTTCACGCAAACGTGTGACGATCTCATCATGGCTAATGGTCAGTCGATCGAACATGACCCCTCTGCTTTTGGCATATTCAAAGTCATCCCCCGAGAAGGGAGCAGATATTGTTTTCCAGCCGCCGCTTCCCCAGAAGGTGCCTAGAAGAATTTTTGCCGCTTTTTTATCCAAGAAATCAACCACCTTTATACAATCGATAAGATGATGTATCGCATGATTCAAGCTTAGTTTTCCTTAATGTACATATTCCTCGCCTGTATTCAGAATCAGTTCAACAAGACCGGGAAAGCGGGAGTTCAAGTCTTCCTTTCGCAGAGAATAAAAGTGCTGTTTACCTTCAATGCGAGGCCGGATAAGGCCTGCTTCACGCAAGATTTTGATGTGATGAGACAACGTTGATTTGGAAATATGGTTTACTTCGAAGGCGGAACAGTTTTTCTCGCCAGAGCTGGCCAGACAGTGTGCAATTTTCATCCGTACCGGATCACCGAGTGCGTTGCAGACCTTGGTCAGATTCAATTCCGAAGCCATAGGTATCGTTGGAGTTTTCATATCTATGACGGTAGCATATTCGACAATCTCTTTCAATGTTTGATTTTTTTCGAACTGAGGGTTGTTCTGGAGATATAAAGTGTGGTACATTTCTTCTCAGTTAGTTTGAAATTTTTCGAACTGAAATCCAAATCGACTTATCAACCTCAGGAGGAATACCCATGACTACCTTGTTAAACAACTATTTCCGTTTATTTGACGCTTCCCGTACAGACGAACGCGCGATGCAAGATTTGTTGTCCCTGTTTACACCGGATGCAGAAATTGTGCTTAATGGCACCAGAAGAATAGGATTTGATGGTTTTATGAAGGCTTTTTATGAATACAATAGCGATGTGAAACACATGTGGGACCAATGGAAGCTTCAGCCGGACGGCAGCTATCAAACGAACTGGGCGGTATGTGGACAAGCTGCGGACGGAACGGTATATGCCAAGACAGGCATTGATATCGCTCGTGTGAATGAGACGGGACAGATTGTATATTTGGAAAATGTGCAGGCAGATAAAGATGCATTCAGCAAATATAATGGATGATTGCAATAAATAGGATACAGATGAACATCCAGATTGAATCAGAAAAGAGAGCTATCGATCATTTACTATTCGATTAATTGCTCTCTTTTTGCCGTACATCGAATCAGTTAGCGTTGGATGCCTACATGTTCTTGGTGGTTCTTCTTATGAGATACTTCGTTATCTATCTTCCTTATCATGTCACCGTTGCTGATGGTGTGATGGGCAATGCACCTATGGTATTTGGGGTATTTGTGCAAAAAAAGTACATAAAGAGGGGCCATCCCATATGTCATAGACATAGTGGGATGACCCTCTTTAACGTGCAGTGATTCGTTGGCGTAGCTAACTCACTTCTGCATCGTTTTATTCTGAAAAGCAGCGATATTGGCATATTCCTCTTCAAATTTGCGGGAGATGCGGATGAAGATCGGCAGCAGTTCGCGATAGACGCGAACGCTATCCGGGTCTGGCTGATGCCGATGGGTCGATCCAATCATGCCGGAGACGGAGCTGAGGGAATCGATGCGGCCAAGAGCATAAAGCCCTAATACAGCTGCCCCAAGGCAGGAGCTCTCGATACTTTCGGGAATGATGACATCCTGGTCGAAAATATCAGCCATCATCTGGCGCCACAGCTCAGAGCGGGCAAAGCCGCCTGTCGCCTGAATCTTTTTGGGACGTCCGATTTTCTCTTCAATCGCCAGCATGACGGTGTACAGGTTAAACAAGACACCTTCGAGAGCAGCGCGAATCATATGCTCCTTCTTATGATGCAGCGTCAGACCGAAGAATGAACCGCGTGCATTCGGATTCCAGAGTGGGGCCCGCTCACCCGTCATGTACGGATGGAACAGCAGGCCTTCCGAGCCCGGTGGTACATTTTCGGCGACACGGGTCAATACTTCATACGGATCAATTCCGAGTCGTTTCGCTGTCTCTACCTCAGATGCAGCAAACTCATCCCGAATCCAACGGAATATAACCCCGCCATTGTTGACCGGACCGCCAATCACCCACGCATCCGCAGTGAGCGCATAACAGAAGAAGCGCCCTTTCGGATCGGTGACCGGCTTGTCCACGACGGTACGAATCGCTCCGCTGGTCCCGATGGTAACCGCCACGACGCCTGGATCGATTGCGTTTACGCCCAGATTGGAGAGCACGCCGTCACTTGCCCCGATGACAAATGGCGTCGTATCCGTAATTCCCATCTCCTTGGCATACTCAGGATTCAAGCCTTTCTTGAGTACATGAGTCGTCGGCACAAGGCGGGACAGATGATCCGGAGTGATGCCTGCGACATGTAGAGCTTCCTCGTCCCAGTCGAGCTTTTCGAGATTCATCATTCCCGTAGCAGAGGCCATGGAGTGGTCAATTACATACTCGGAGAACAATTTATAAAATACGTATTCTTTCATTGAAATAAATTTGTGCGTCTGTTTGAACAGTTCAGGTTGATCTCTGGTTAGCCACATGATTTTGGTCAGAGGTGACATCGGATGGATCGGCGTACCTGTTCTCAAATAGATTTCGTGACCGTTCATTTCGGTTTTGAGTGCTTCCGTCCACTCGGCACTGCGATTGTCTGCCCAAGTCATCGCCCGCATCAGTGGTTTGCCGTGTTCATCAACAGGTAGAATGCTGTGCATGGCAGAACTGAACGATACAAACAAGATTTCATCCGGTTTGATGCCGGCTTTAGAGGTCGCTTGTTTAACCGATTCTACTACGGCTTTGAAAATATCTTCTGCATCCTGCTCTGCAATCGCAGGAGTAGGAGTATACAGCGGGTAATCGGCACCGCCTTGAGCCACGATGGTTCCGTTCTCTTCAAAAAGGACGGCCTTGGTGGAGGTGGTGCCGATATCTACGCCGATCATATAGGGTGAAGAAGCCATTTTGTCATCCCTCTTTCTTGAATATATAAGTTAAATGAATGCTGTCTATTCATCCAACTTATATGGCATCTGGTATTTATCTATAGATAAGAATATCAGACTTGAGGGATGGATCAAAATGCGCTATCCCTAATCCTTTACCGCCCCTGCGGCAATATCGGAGATAAACTGGCGGCTGATGAACAGGAACATCACGATCAGCGGAATAACAGCCAGCAATGTACCCGCGATAACCATCGCGTAATCCGTATTGTACAGTCCATTTAATTGAGACAGCGCAATCTGCAGCGTATACTTTCGCGCATCCGTCAGGACGATCAGGGGCCAGAGATAATCATTCCATACGCCAATAAACGTGAACGCGCCGAGGAAAGCAAACGCAGGCCGCAGAATGGGCAACGCTACGTTCCAATAGAGCCGGAAAAAATTACAGCCATCGATTCGCCCGGCATCCAGCAGGTCATTCGGTATGGACTCCGTGGCATATTGACGAATCCAGAAGATGCCGAAGGCATTCACCATGCCCGGAATAATGAGGGCTTTGAAGGAACCAACCCATCCGAACGTCGCCATTAGCACGAAGGAAGGGACCAGCGACAGCTGGGAAGGCACCATCATGGTGGCGAGCAGCAGGACGAAGAGCCATTTTTTACCCGGAAATTCAAACTTCGCAAACGCAAATCCTGCCAATGAGTCAAAAAACAGCACCAGTACCGTCACCAAGCCCGACACAAACAACGTATTCATGAATGCGCCCCAGAAGTCAATCTGCTGAAGCACCCGACTGACATTATTCCATAGCTCGCCCCCAAACCAGAGCTGAGGTGGGAACTTATAAATGTCGGACGTCGTCCGGGTAGACATTACAATCAGCCAATAGAATGGGAACATGGAAATGAGCATGCCCCCGATAAGACCGGTATACAACACCAGCGATTTGAGAGATTTGGACGTCATGAGCGCTCCCCCCTTGTCACATCAGGATGACTTGCCTTGAACGAGCTTCCAGTTCACAATCGAGAACAGGGCGATAATGAGGAACATGCCCCAACCAACCGCAGCACCGTAGCCAAAATAGTTGTTAATGAATGACTCGCGGTAAAGGTACAATACAATGGTCATCCCTGCCGCACCTGCGCCGCCATCGTTACCTACGAGAATTTGTGGCTCGGTGAATAGCTGCATGCCGCCGATCGTTGATGTGATCACAGTGAACAGAATGACGGGACGCAGCATCGGAATCGTAATTCGGAAAAAAGACTGTATCCCGGATGCACCGTCAATCTTGGCAGCCTCGTACAATGTCTGCGGGATGCTCTGAAGTCCGGCCAGATAGATGACTGCGTTGTATCCTGTCCAGCGCCAGACCACCATAGAGGAGATCGCCACTTTGATGCCCCATGGTGCGTTCAGCCATTCCACAACTGGAAGTCCGACGGACTGTAGCAGATAGTTGAGAAACCCGTAGTTGTTGGCAAACAGGGCACCGAAGATAATGGCGACGGCCACGATGGACGTCACGTTCGGCAGGAAATATCCCACGCGAAACAGCGTACGGAACTTCACAAAAGGTGCATGCAGCAGAAACGCAATGATCAGGGCAAAGAACAACATCGGGATAGTGGCGTAAATCCAGATCATGAACGTATTGCCCACCGCTTGCCAGAATTCAGCATCGGTCAGCATATATTTAAAGTTGTTTAGTCCGTTATAGGTCATCACGCCAATGCCATCCCATTTGTGGAAGGCCAGATATAAGGAAAAACCGATCGGAAACAGTCCAAACACGGCAAACAGAATGTAAAACGGGGAGATCGCCACATAGAGGGCACGATGTTCCCACATCCGGGACAAGAGTGATTTCTGCCGATCCAAATCAGGACTTACCTTTCCGGGATCCGGAGTGAGGCGAGGTTCGGTTACAGCCATATGAATTCCTCCTTTGCTGATTGCCATCTCATAAGAGTGTCTGAATTAACGCTGTAACTCCCGCTCAACTCGTTGAACCGTATCGGGCCAGACCTGCTCGGGGTTGGCATTTTGCTTCGCTATATCATTCAGCCGCCGAGTAATGATGTTGTGCACCGAAGGGTATCGTTCGCCAAAGAAGGCTTCTGGCACATGCCGTGCCGATTCGGCAAATACAGGCCCTGTTGCCTGTCCGCCAAAGAAGGGCTCTTCTTCTTTCATCGCCGGTGTATCAAACACACCAGGTGCCGAAGGAAACAGGTTCAACGTCTTGTACTGTTCAAGCTGATTTTCCGGGCTTTGCAGCCACTGGATGACTTCGAATGCTTCTTTAGGGTGTTTGCTTGACTTCAAAATGGACAGGAATGATCCACCGTTATTGCCGTCTCCACCAGGAGCGCGAGTGACTCGCCACTTGCCAGATGTATCCGGCGCAGCTTCCTGCAGTACCTGCTTCATCCAGACCGCCCCCACAAAGGAAGCAATCTCACCATTATTCATCGCTGCGTTCCAGCCCGGGGTCCATCCGTCTGCATTAGCGAGCAGCCCTTTTTGCTTGAAGGATACGGCGGTATCCCAGCTCTGCTTAACGAGCGGAGAATCCATGCCGATAAACGAGCCGTCAGGACGGAAATACCGTTCGGTTCCTTGCGATAACACTTGATTGTAAACGGTTCCAATATTGTCGGTTAGAAATACCTTGCCTCCGAACTTTTCCTTGATCTTTTCTCCTGCAGCAGAATAGGCATCCCAGTTGTTGATCTGACGAGCCACTTCTTCAGGCTCGGAAGGCAATCCGGCCTCTTTAAATAGATCTGCACGGTAGAAGAGGGCTGTCGGTCCTGTATCCATAGGGAAACCGATCATTTGTCCATCCGGTGTAACGCCTTGCTTCCATTTCCAATCCAGATATTGGTTTTCGACGTCACCTGCGCCAAGATCATACAGATTATAGAAACGGTCCTCGCTGGGAAAGAGCTCCATGATCCAATCGTTCAATGCGACAATGTCGGGCTCACCTGAGCGCGCAGCGAGTGTCGTTTTGAGTTTTGCCTTGAAATCACCACCGATTTTCTGGGCGGTCAGTTCAATATTGGGGAACTTTTCCTTGGCCTTGGCAATCAGCTTATCATCGATGGAACGGTTCCAGTACCACAATGTAAGCGTTACCTTTTTGTTGCTCGATGAATCGTTCTGTCCCGGCCATATGGAGCATCCGCTCACCAGCATGACACAGACTAGCAGAATGGCTGTCCAGCATGTTCTTTTCCGGCGGATCATGTGATAACCCCCTCATCGTTAAGTTCGAGGCATGAAGTGCGATGGACTACAACATAAGTGTATGAGCAGTTTATAAACTCATACCCAATATTCCTGAAATGAAACACAAATTTGTGTCGGTTACGTATCATAAATTTATTAGTTACTTTAAAAACAAAAGTTACTTGACACAATATAATTTTTATTTTAAACTTGCTTACATAAAGTAACTAATGATGATGACAATAATATAGATACGTATGATATGCAATCCAGTGATCCATTTCCCGTCTGGATGCGAATCAATTCTTAACCAAGATGGCTTAACAGGAGGAAATTACTAATGATTAATTCACATATTATTCAACTGCTTGCCCCTAAAATTCAGACTTTTCCGAGTGGAAAAGAATTCATTCACCTCGTTGGGCCAATTAAACTTCCGGTGAATCTTGATGGAGAGACACATACCTTCCAGTGGTACAGCTGGATGAAATCGGAGAAAGCCATGGAAAGCCGCGAGCTGATTGAATCTCTCGCTACTGCCGAACTGGCTGAACGTCAGCAATCCAGCGTATTGGTGTACGGTGACTTTGCCGAAGCCCAGGAAGCACTGATTCGGATGCACAGCATCTGTCATACGGGCGACATCTTTGGAAGCAAACGTTGTGACTGTGGCTTCCAACTGGAGCAATCGATGAAGATGATTGCTGCCCATGGAGCAGGCGCACTCTTCTATCTGGCGAACCATGAGGGCCGTGGCATCGGTCTGTTCAGCAAAGCGATGGCATACCTGTTACAAGAGGAAGGTCTGGATACCGTAGACGCAAATCTGCAACTTGGGTTTACAGACGATGCTCGTAATTATGATGATGCCATCGCCGTATTGCGGGCACTTCGTACAGCTCCGGTTACATTGATCACCAACAATCCACGCAAGCTCGCTGCTTTGCAGGAAGCGGGACTAAATGTGGGTGGACGTGTGCCACTGTGGGGAGATCGTTCGTCCTTCAACGAAAAATATTTGCAGACCAAAGTGAGCCGTTCCGGTCACTTGGCAGAAAATGATGGATGGGCTGGCAAAGAGACCTTGCTTCCGCATGCCCAGGCCTAAAAGGTTGATCTCGATCGATCGTTCAATATGATTTTGCCATAAAGCCTGTCTGTCATACTGTTCAATAGACAGGACAGTTTAAGCTGTTTGTGTATGCTCCTTCTGGGGTATACATGAACAGCTTTTTTGAGTTTAGAGAATGGAACGGTCCAGTCTCAAGCCAAGAATTAATCTTACAGTCCTGACTTCGCTTGCCGTTCATACCATACGACTATACAATATAGGCATCTGATTTATGCGGGAGGAACGAAGGTGCCATTTGAGGGACAGTATGTGTTACCGGCTGCCAAGAGTATGAAGCAGTTCGAAGCAATGATTGAAGGCCCTTACACCTATGGGGTTATGCTGGATACGCATATTGCGCAGCTTCATAGTCTGCTGGAAGAAGCACGGCGACGTGGCAAGAAAATATTACTGCATGCCGATCTGGTGCAGGGGCTGAAGAACGATGAATATGCCGCAGAGTATTTATGCCAGCATATTCGTCCGGCAGGACTGATTTCGACGCGAGCCAGTGTAATTCAGAAGGCGAAACAGAAAGGGATTACAGCCATTCAGCGCGTTTTTCTGCTGGATACAAATGCACTGGAGAAAAGTTATCTTTTGCTGTCCAAGACCCAACCGGATTATATTGAAGTACTGCCCGGTGTTATCCCGCATATTATTGCAGAAGTATCCATACGGACAGGTATACCCATTATTGCAGGTGGGTTGATCCGCTCAACGGAAGAGGTTGAACTGGCGCTGGAAGCCGGAGCTACCGCAGTAACCACTTCCAACATGGACCTGATTCGGCACTACAAGAAATCGCATACAGAATATAAGCAGTAATCCCACAACAGGAGGTTGTCTGTATGGAAAAATATATATTGGCCCTAGATCAGGGGACGACGAGTTCCCGGGCTATTCTGTTTAATCGGAGCGGTGAGATTGTGCATATTGCACAGCAGGAATTTCCGCAGTACTTTCCCAAGCCGGGCTGGGTGGAGCAGAACGCCAATGAAATTTGGAGCTCCATTCTGGCAGTGATGGCATCGTGTCTGGCCGAAAGTGGAATCAAACCGGTCCAGATTGCCGGCATCGGCATTACGAACCAGCGGGAAACGGTTGTGGTATGGGACAAAGAAACGGGCCGGCCCATCTATAATGCAGTAGTCTGGCAATCCAGACAAACGGCTGGAATTTGTGATGAGTTGAAGGAGAAGGGACTAGGTGACCTTTTTCATCGCAAAACGGGCCTACTCATTGACCCTTACTTCTCGGGAACCAAGGTAAAGTGGATTCTGGATCATGTGCCTGGTGCGCGCGAGCGTGCAGAGAAGGGTGAACTCCTGTTTGGTACAATCGACAGCTGGCTGATCTGGAAACTGAGCGGTGGTACACATGTCACCGATGTATCCAATGCTTCCCGCACATTAATATACAACATTTATGATCTGCAATGGGATGAGGAATTGCTGCACATCCTTGATATTCCCAAAGCGATGCTGCCGGAAGTGCGCGGTTCATCCGAGGTGTACGCACATACGGTTGACTACCATTTCTTCGGTCATCGGATTCCGATTGCCGGAGCAGCAGGAGATCAGCAGTCGGCATTATTCGGTCAGGGCTGTTACACAAAGGGAAGCATGAAAAATACGTACGGCACCGGCTGTTTCATGCTCATGAATACCGGAGAACAACCCGTACAGTCTAACCACGGGCTGATTACAACCATTGCATGGGGCATTAATGGCAAGATCGAGTATGCATTGGAAGGCAGCATTTTTGTCGCAGGTTCGGCGGTACAGTGGTTGCGTGACGGCTTACGGATGCTTCGTTCCTCAAAAGACAGTGAGGACTATGCGGCACGTGTACCCTCTACAGACGGCGTTTATATGGTGCCTGCATTTGTGGGTCTTGGCAGCCCTTACTGGGACAGTGAAGTTAAGGGAGCGGTGTTTGGTTTGACGCGAGGAACGACCAAAGAACACTTTATCCGTGCAACCCTGGAAGCACTGGCGTATCAGACCAAGGATGTACTGGCGGCAATGGAATCCGATTCAGGTATTCCTGTGAATGCCTTGCGCGTGGATGGGGGAGCGGCAGCCAATGATTTTCTAATGCAATTCCAGAGTGATATTCTGAATATCCCTGTGGAGCGTCCCAATGTGAACGAAACGACGGCATTAGGTGCGGCTTATCTGGCAGGACTCGCAGTAGGGTATTGGAATAGCGCGGATGAATTGGCGAATCATGAGAATACGGAGCGTGTCTTCCATCCGGTTATGGCTGAAGAAGAGCGTACAGAACTGTATGCAGGGTGGCAACGTGCAGTGAAGGCAGCGATGGTTTTCAAATGAGTGGATTATATTTCAATTGGGCATTTGTACTTTTTCGTTAAAGTTCTACAATAAATGATATTTATTGGTGGAAAATGATGCATAACTTACAGGGGTTATTTTCCTGGAGAAGAGAAAATATATACCCACTATAAGGGAAAATAAATGATTAGTGGATCAGTTTGAAATTCCATCCTCAGGCAGAACAACTTTTTGAATTTTTTTTGAATAATGTGTCATTTCAGGCCTTCACGCCGCCTTAAATGTGTGATAGGATTAACTCACAAGTTAAAAAATGATGTCTGGAGATCGGGAGAGACCACGTACCGCTCAGCAATTGCTGAAGCGAATGACGTGGTCTTTTTTTTGTGCTTTTGTGGGTATAACAAAGGTAATCAATGGGAGGAATCGGGATGACAACATCGTTCTCGGCGGAAAAGCGTACCGAATATCTGGATCGGATGGCGAATGCACATTTTGACATATTGATTATTGGTGGGGGAATCACGGGAGCCGGGATTGCGCTGGATGCAGCTTCCCGCGGATTGAAGACAGCACTGGTGGAAATGCAGGATTTTGCGGCAGGCACATCCAGTCGTTCGACCAAACTGGTGCATGGCGGTCTGCGGTATCTGAAGCAGTTCGAAGTGAAAATGGTGGCTGAGGTGGGACGGGAGCGAGCAGTTGTGTACGAGAATGGGCCGCATGTGACGACACCTGAACCGATGCTGCTCCCCATCTATACGGCGGGTACCTTTGGCCGCTTCAGCACGTCCATTGGCCTGATGGTGTATGACCGGCTTGCCGGAGTGAAGCGTAGTGAACGACGCCAAATGTTAAATGCCGGAGCCGTCTCAGACAGTGAGCCTTTGCTGCGCAAGGACGGACTGCTGGGTGGTGGACGTTATGTGGAATACCGCACGGACGATGCCCGGCTTACCATTGAAGTGATGAAGGAAGCGGTACAGCGCGGTGCACAGGCCGTGAACTATGTGAAGGCAGCAGAATTCCTGAAGGAGAATGGGGTTATTACAGGTATTCAGGCTGTGGACCAGATCAGTGGTCAATCTTATGATCTGCGGGCAACCAAAGTGATTAATGCTTCCGGTCCATGGGTGGATGAGCTGCGCAAGATCGATGGGTCCCGCCAAGGCAAAACGTTGCAAATGACGAAAGGTATTCATCTGGTATTCGACGGTACGCGTTTCCCGTTAAGGCAGGCTGTATATTTTGATACACCGGATGGACGAATGGTCTTTGCTGTCCCGCGGGATGGGAAAACCTATGTAGGAACCACAGATACCGTCTTCGAAGATGATCCCGTACACCCGTTAATCTCCGAGGCAGACCGGGATTATGTCATCGATGCCGTCAACGGCATGTTCCCGGACGTTCGGATTCGTGCCGAGGATGTGGAGTCCGGTTGGGCGGGAGTACGTCCCTTGATCCATGAGGAGGGTAAAGGACCCTCCGAAATTTCGCGCAAGGATGAAGTGTGGGTAGCCCCTTCGGGGTTGATCACGATTGCTGGGGGGAAATTAACCGGATACCGCAAAATGGCCGAGATGGTTGTTGATCTCGCTGCTCGCCAATTGGAGCAGGAGACGGGGAGATCCGTTGGACCATGTATAACGAAAGAGATGCCAATCTCTGGAGGCCATGTTGGCGGTTCCACTGGATTTGGCACGTATACTGAACGCAAGATCAAGGACGGCGTCGCACTTGGACTCGACCGATCTGCTGCGGAACGATTAGCCCGAGTATATGGTTCCAATGTGGACGCACTGTACGAGCGGATGCCTGATCCGCGGGCAAAGGCTGAGCTGCATGACATGCGGCAGGGACTGCTGCTGATGCTGCGTTATGCCATCGAAGAGGAGATGGCTGTGACACCGGCAGACTTTTTTGTGAGACGTACCGGAGACCTGTTTTTCCGCATTGACGAAGTCCGTCAGTGTAAGACAGCGGTTATTCAGTTTATGGCTGAACGCCTGGATTGGCGGGAGGAGCAAGCGATACGGTTTGCGAATGAACTGGATCAGTTGCTCTTGGAATCATCGGGCAAAATTTAATGCAGGATTTCGCATCTGGGGGTCGAATGGAACATGTAAGCGTGTAACAAGGAGAGGGGACTACATCTATGACTTTACAGATCGGAATCATTGGAACAGGTTGGTTCAGCAAGGTACATGCAGATATTCTGGCACGAATGGAAGGCGTTCGTGTAGCAGCTGTCTGTGGAACAACGCTAGAGAAGGCGGAGGCCATGGCCTCCGTCTATGATGCTGTTGGCTACGGTGAACTTGAACATATGCTGGATGGTGAAAAGCTGGATGCAGTCTATATCTGTGTACCTCCGATGTCTCACGGATCGATTGAAGCTGAATTAATTCGCCGGGGTATCCCGTTCCTGGTGGAGAAACCGCTGAGTACAGGCATGGATATTCCTCGCCAAGTGCTGGATCAGGTACAGAAGTCCGGATTGTTGACATCGGTAGGTTATCATTTCCGTTATCAGGAGGCTGCACAGGTACTGAAAGAAGCGATGAAAGAGCAGACCGTCGGCATGGCGCTTGGGCGCTGGATGGGCGGAATGCCAGGAGTCGCCTGGTGGCGTCGCCAGGAAGGCTCCGGGGGGCAGTTTGTCGAACAGACGACCCATATCGTGGATTTGCTGCGGTATTGTGCTGGTGAAGTGACAGAGGTGTACGCTGTAGCAGCCCAGCGCAGCATGCATGAGAAGCATGAACATGTCACGGTAGCTGATGTGGCGAATGTAACGCTTAAGCTGGAGAGTGGAGCGATCGCAAGCATTGCTAACACTTGCCTGCTGCCAGATGGTGAAGGCGGCGCAGGGCTCCAGTTCTACACGGACGCCGGAGTCTGGGATTGGACGCCTGAACGTCTTCTTCTGCCAAGTGCTGCCCCTCATGTGATGGCAGGTCTGGAGATTCCAGCAGGGCACAACCCGTATGAGCGGGAAAATGAAGCGTTCATTCACGCCCTTCGTACCGGAGATCGTTCACGAATTTTGTCCGATTATGCGGATGCCTGCCGTACACAGGAAATTACAACGGCGGCATTGGTTTCGGCAGAATCGGGATTGCCGGTACAGCTTCAGCCATCCAAACATCTCTCGCATTAATCCTTATTATGATGTAACAAGAAATATAAGCCCGTGAAAAAGACGCCTGAATCTGGACTGATCCGAAGATCAGTTCAATTCAGGCGTCTTTGTGTTGTAAATGAATCAGAATCTGGCTACTTAGTAGACTGCTGCTGTTTCAACCAGTCTGAGGACCAGTTGTAAATCTGATTAATGACGGGTTCAATGGCTCTGCCTTTGGGCGTCAATTCGTACTCTACGCGAGGCGGAATTTCAGGATACATATGCCGGGTTACGATACCTTCTATTTCCATTTCCTTCAGACGTTCGGATAATAACCGACCGCTAATCGCCATTTCTGCTTCCAGCTCTGTGAATCGTTTGGGTCCGGATAACAGTTGGTACATGATGAGCAGTACCCATTTCTTACCAATGATATCCATGGCTTGAGTAATGAGACAGGGACTTGGCGATTTTACTTTTCTCAGCTTCAACGTGTTCACCTCGATTCAAGTAAGTATTGATGGATTTCCTCGTATATATAAAAGTGCGTGGCTTTCTGCCGCTCTACCAAAGTAAGGGACAATGAAGTCAACATGTTACTACGAAATGTACTGTAACATACCTTTTGTATGTATTATACACTATTCGTCAAAAAATTACTTGAATAAATAATGTTATTATTATATACTCACTTCATAAAAGTAAGTTAATGATTATTAATATGTATAATATCAGCACGTACCATTTTTGCAGTGCAAACTGCCAATTTTAAAAATAAAGTTACGTTGTAACTTTTACATAGATTGCTTTTTATACAACAGATGGATTTGGATATTCATTTTCAGGAGGATTATACATATGAACAAAGGCTTAAGAATTTTGGGATATATTGCGTTGGTTGTGCTTGCAGCTATGTTTGTAATGGCAGGCTTTAACAAGGTTAGTGGGGCAGAGATGATGGTACAGACTTTCGAAGGGTTCTCCTATCCTACATGGACGATGTATCTCATTGGTGCAGTAGAGCTGCTCAGTGCGGTGGGCCTGTTGATTCCACGTACTCGTATTCTGGCTTCAGGAGTATTGACGTTCATTCTGATTGGGGCTGTGGGAAGTCATCTGATTTACGGACAATATGCGGCTGTTCCTTTCCCAGCGGTGTTACTGGTTGCCAACATTGTCGTCCTTATTATGGGCATGCGTAAACTGGAAGCAGAAGAAATGGATATCGATCTCGTGCAGGTCTAAGAGATCGATTTGGATTCGAATGTTCCAATATGAAGAAGATGACCACTGCAATGGAGCGGTAGTCATCTTTTTTTATTGTCGAAGGGGCTGTCCCACGAAAGGACTGCTTTGAGATTAAAGGCTTCTTTGACCACGTGTGATGATCCGCAGCGTATGCTTAGTATCTGATTGCTGGATCCAGGTGTCGCATACCTGGCGAACCCAATCCGGGTTGGTTTTGGCAACGTCGTTCAGCCAGTTGCTGACAGAGTCCTGTACATATTTATGAGCATCCGATTTCACATGGTTCAGCAGAGGCAGAGCTATCGCAGGATTTTCTTTCAACTCCTGAATATGTTTGGACCATACACCATGCGGTCTTGTCGACTCTATGGTAAACCGTCGAACCAGTGGGTCGGGATCGATCGCCCAGTCCATGAGAAACGCGAGCGCTTCCGACAATTCAGCTGTAATCGGCTGTCGAACAGCCATCCAGGCAATTTCTCGTACACCAAAGTGATGATCTGCGGCAAAGGGACGGATACGATCCAGTTTTTCAATCAGGCTTAAGCGGGAATCCAATCCGATGATATAGGCTGCCCAGCAGCGTACACTGTCTGAACGGTGTTCTGCAAGGGAACGAAAATGACGTACTCGCTCCTTTTCCTCCATTCGTTCCAGAAGGTTGAGCCAGTTCGCGGCGATAGTCGGAATGATTTTCATGATCCGCTGCTCATTTATCTGTGCTAACTGTTCCGTCATTTCCCGGGTGACGGCATCCATTCCCCGTTCATGAGCGACCTGCTGAAAAAGGAGAATGTGATCAACGGCGAGCCACTCCGTCAAATTTACTGATTCGATATGCCCCGATTGCAGTAGGTTGCGGATATGATCCGGGATCTCAATCCCTTTACGGGCACCTTTGCGAAGCAGAACATCCTCGGGTATATGCAGTTTTTTCTGTACATCCATCGCCGTACTCCTCCTTGCATGTATGTGGATTCATCATCTACACGATACAATTGGCAGCAGGTTAGAGATGTAATGTGGCTTACAACTGGGTGTTAGCGGTGCATGAAGCGGATAGTTCATTACGATGCAGGGCGACGGATTTGAATCCGGTACGAATACGGCCAACCCTTACGAGATCTTGCAGGGCAACACTGACAGACTCACGCGTGGCTCCAGCCATCCAGGCAATCTCCTGATGGGTCAGTACAAGGTTGATCCGACAGTAATCTTCTTCTTCCACCCACCCCATCTGATCCGCCAGTCGAGTAAGATTATGCATAATTTTGTCATGCAGGTTACCCAGGGCCAGCTTCTGTGTTAACTCACTCATACCCTTGATTCGCTCGCTGAGTACTTTCATCAGATTCATCATAAACTCGGGGTGTTCAATCAGAAATTGTTCAAAACGATGCCTGTTCATCAGGCAAATATCGCATTCCTCCATGGTTTCGATATATACGGAACGTGTGCCAAGTGAAATGCCGTTCATTTCCCCAAACACATTCCCTTCTTTCAAAATATCGAGAGTAAACTGTTTCCCTTCTTCCGATAATGTGTACAGGCGGACTTTCCCTTTTTTCACAAAATAAAAACCTTCCGCAAATGTATCCGGTGTCTGGATCAGCGTATTCCTGGCCAAGGTCGTGATGGACGTCATGCTGTCCATTTCGATCAGGTCTGCCTCGGACAAGGAGGACATCAGATTGAATTGTGATAAATAGAGGATTTTATCCATAACATTCCTTTCCATTACCGTATAAATATAAAAAAAAGAAGAACCCACGGAGTTCAAAGGGTTCTCTTGCAACGGGACTTCTTGAAACGGAAGGTCTCCTGATTAATAAATAATCGAATAAATTCCTATTATAGTAGTTTTTTAAGTTGGGAGACGCGTCCTTGGCTAATGCCAAGCTTTTCCGCAATTTGCTGTTGAGCCAAACCAGGATTCTGTTCAACAATTTCCTTCATCTGTTGCAGCATGCGTGCCGTCTTCGGCCGCAGGTCCGGGTACTCATGGTTGGCAGCTGTAGTCCCTTCTTCCCATGCGGGAGATGAGACTGTGGCGGATTCGGTAGCAGGACGCTCCACGGGTGCAGGAGCCTGTTTGTTTGGAGGAACGAACCAATCGGGAGTGTCATCCGGGTGTTTTAATTGAATTGCACAAGTCCGGCAGATGAATTGCTCTTTGAAATACATTTCCGTATCCACATCACCGCAAAAAATACACAATGTTGATTTGTACTTTCTCAAAATCAACTCTTTCCCTTCAATGAAAAACTCGAGCGGATCGCCGATATGGATTTCCATCGTATCCCGCATTTCTTTGGGAAGGACTATTCGTCCAAGGCGGTCCAGAGATCTCTTCATTCCGGTTCTTTTCATCGCATCTCCCCCGCAATATTCACAATTAAAACCTGTCCTTATTGTAAGGAAGAAAGGGCTTTAATACAACAATAATATTTCAAGAAATAGGGTTAATTCCATCTATTATGGGAAAATAAGTTTGGATAGCACGGGTGCAACCGCCAATGTGAACAATGCGGCCAGTACCATGGAGATGCTGGAGATGGTTCCTGTCAGTGAACTGAGCTCAAATGCCTTGGATGTACCTGTGCCATGGGCACCGGTTCCAAGTAGCGTTCCACGTGCAATCTCACCATCAATACGCAGCATTTTCACAATGGATGGCCCCATAATCGTCCCCAGCAGACCGGTCATGATGACAAAAACCGCCGTAACCGCCGGAATGCCTCCAATGGTAGCCGATACATTCATGGCAATAGGGGTCGTGATCGATCTCGGGATCAGACTATGAATGAGTCCGGAGTCCAGGCGCAGCCATTTGGCGAGCAGGGCAGAAGAGAGGACCGCCACTACGGAGCCCGTCATAACGCTGAAGACGATCTCGGAAATATGTTTTTTGAGTACATGGAAAAACGTATAGAGAGGTATGGCGAAGGCCACCGTTGCCGGTTGAAGCAGCAGACTTAGCCATTTACCACCACTGCTGTAGGCTGCGTAATCCGTACCTGTAGCGAGCAGCACGCCGACCACCAGAAGCGGCGTAATCAGCAGCGGAGACAGATAAACTTTGGGCAGATTGCGATACATGCGTTTGGCGACCCAGTATATACCGACGGTTAACAGTAGGCAGAGAAATCCAATCATCCGGTGTGACGCTCCTTTCGTTTGGCGATTCGGGTGGCAACAAGGCCTGTGCAGGCCATGACCAGAAATGTGCTAAGCAGAACAATAAACAGAATTTGCAGTCCGTCTTGTTCCAGCATGGGCATGTAGTTCATAATGCCGACGGCTGACGGGATGAAAAAGAGCAGCAGCTCACCGAGCAGCCAGGCAGCTCCAATTTCGATCCAGCGCAGCTTCACGACCCGGGTCTGAAGCAAAATGAACAGTACAATCATACCAAGTATGGAACCCGGTACAGGTAGATGGAGAGTACGGGCCAACTGGTCCATGAGCAGTGAAAAGGCCATCAAGAGCGCAACTTGCAAAATGCCAAGGCCCCATTTCTTCACTTCAATCCCTCCTTGTATAATGAACGTGATAATTTTGAGTTGTTTATGAAAATGAATGGAAACGTTGTTTTGTATAACAAATTTTACATCGCATTCTTTCATGAGTAAAATGCATATTAAGAATGTTTACCATTCCATTTATCTATGAGAGATGGGGATCAGACGATGGATATCCGCCATTTGCAATATTTTCTGGAAGTTGCTCGGCAGCAAAGCTTCACCAAAGCGGCTGAAGTGCTGTTCATTACACAACCGACCATTAGCAAAACAGTCAAAAGCTTGGAAGATGAATTAGGCGTAACTCTTCTGGATCGTTATGGCAAGAAGGTAGCGCTGACGGATGCAGGGCATGTCTTTTTTCGGCAGGCGCTGGAGATTGAAAAGTCATTTCGCAGCTTATCGTCCGAGTTGGACGATCTGATGAATCTGAAGAAAGGACACCTGCGGATCGGTTTGCCACCGATGGTGGGGTCCAGCTTTTTCCCGATGATTATTGGTGAATTTCACAAAGCCTATCCGCAGGTAACCATTCAGCTATTCGAGGATGGTGCGAAAAAAGTGGAGGCCGATGTCATCAGCGGTGCACTGGATATTGGTGTTGCGGTATTGCCAACGGTGGATGAACTGGTGGATCATTTTGTTTTTGTAAAAGAGAAGCTGAATCTGCTCGTACACCCGTCGCATCCGCTCGCTGCCAAGGAGTCGGTCGCGCTGCGTGAACTGGAGCATGACGCTTTTGTACTGTTCCGGGAAGACTTTGCGCTGCATGACCGGATTATTGTCGCCTGCCAGCATGCGGGATTCCAGCCCCGGGTGGTGTATGAGAGCTCTCAGTGGGATCTGCTCAGTGCGATGGTAGCGGCCAATCTGGGTGTGGCGTTGCTGCCAGAGACGATTTGCCGTGAGGTGGATCATATGCGTGTGCGCATTATTCCCGTTGTGGAGCCTGTAATTCCGTGGCAGCTCGGCATGATCTGGCGGAAGGACCGATATTTGTCCTTCGCAACCCGGGAGTGGATCAGTTTCACACAGTCCATGCTGAGTGAATAAGAAATTCGGTGTATACTCCAACTGAAAGCGATAGAATGTATATTAAAATGACCCTCAACGCGTGTTGAGGGTCATCTTTACTTTTATGTCTATTTATAAAATGAGTAATATTAATGTTCCACTATAAGAACAATACGAGTAGGTGCTGCGTGCATGATAATGTGGTTAGTGAAGCTCTGGCTGTGTTTTTTTCAAATATGCACGCCAGGTAATACACCATTGCTTCGGATCGTCCAAAGATGATTCGTCATTGCGATGCACAGTGCTATTATGCGGAGCCGATTTGACGATATCTGGCTGAGTATAGGCTTCATTCGAGATATGCTCCAGCGCATGGATATATTCGTCGAGATCCTCCTTGGAATAGGATTCGGTTGGCTCCAGTGTGAACGGCTGTGGAACAATATATGGATGATGAGAGGTCCAATAATGCAAGCCAAAGTCACACATTCTCCGCGTAATATCCTCCGTGGTCACTCCAGTCTCATCCGTGAGCTGTTTCCAGCTGTAGCGTACCTGTTCTAAACGGCGTCCTTGGACATACGGGGCACTCGCTCCGCGTATTTGAACAATTTTATGATATAAATAGTTGTTATTCAGTACCGCCACCTGAGCGACATCCTTCAGACCGTCCGGTCCGAGGCTCATAATCCAGGCGTAGGAACGGAGTACAGTTTGGGCTACACCATGAAAACTCCGTACCTTACCGATGCTGACTTCCGTTTGATCTCTCAAGATATAACGTCCGTCATTATTCTTATCCACCAAAGGGCCGGGCATGAACTTCTTCAATTCTTCCGTCACACCGAGAGCGCCCGTAGCAGGACCGCCGCACATATGGGGCGCAGCAAAGGTTTTGTGAAGATTGAAAAAGCACATATCAAAACCCGCTTCCTTCGCTCGTGTAATCCCGAGCAGGCCATTTGCGTTAGCCTGATCATAGTAGCAGACACCACCAGCGTCGTGCACCACATCCGTAAATTCGCGGATACGATGGTTGTAGATGCCTGTGTCCTCCGGATTAGCTACAACAAATCCGGCTGTCCGCTCGGAGACAACGTTCTTCAGCTTCTCAAGGTCCGGGAATCCATCCTCGTCTGGATGCAACGTAATAATCTTATATCCCTTAACGGCAGCTGTAGCAGCCTGGGAGGGGTGAGAGAAGATTGTTGTAATGATCTCGTCACGTTGTTCACCATCACCGCGCGAATCATGATAGGCGCGAACGATGGAGGCCATAGCCAAAAGTGCCTGGGTTCCGCTACTCGGCTGAAAGGAGAACGCATCCATACCCGAAATCTCTCGCATTGCCAGATCGAGATTGTGGAATATCTCCAGCATCCCCTGAACAGAATCCACATCCTGCAGCGGATGAAGCTCGGTCATACGTGGATTGCGGATAAGCATTTCGTTAATCCGGGGAATATATTTCATCGTGCAGGTTCCCTGCCCAATCTCCACGTTCATATCCGATCCCAGCGTTTCTTGGGATAATCTCAGATAATGCCGCAGTACCTTTGCCTGCCCGATTTCTGGCAAAGCGGGAATATTGCGCCGCCGCATGGATGCCGGTATGTTGTCTTCTGCGGAGCCTACTTCAGCAGCTACAGCCGCTTCCGTTCCCGGCGGGATGACGCCCCGCTCTCCGGGCCGGTGAAGTTCAAAGATAACGGGCTCATCCCATTTAGCTTGGTGAAACATGCGAACCTTATGATCTCTGCGAATCCGTTTCATGGCGTTCATTCCTCCTCTATATGATCATTATGATGTGCTGACAATGGAACGAAGAGTATCGACGAGTCGGTCCAAATCAGCCTGGGTATGCGTTTCCGTGACGCAGTACAGTGCACATTGACCCCATGATGGGTAGGATGAAGACAAATCCTTACCACCGAAAATCCCTGTCTCCATTAATCTCTGGTTGATCTCCTCAACAGTTAGACCTGTATCATTAAAATCAACAACAAATTCTTTAAAAAAGGTGCCATTTTCGAAGCGAAGTGACACACTTGGAATTCGTGATATCTGTTTTGCAGCGTAATGCGATTTCTGGATAATGGTGCTACCAACCTCCTGCATTCCGAAAGGACCGAGGAGGGCCAGATATACTCCTGCCGTAATGCCCCATAAAGCGGTCTGAGTTCCTACCGATTCCTTGCCTTTCTCCCGAAGAGCGAATGAAGTACGTTCATAGGCAACATCTCCGAAGCCATATTCGCCTTCCACTTCGGTTGGCACGATACCAAATAACCGGGAAGGGTATTCCATTACGTATTTTTCCTCATCACGTGTTGCGATAAAGCCAGCCTGCCCACCGCCAAAGTTCATATGCATACCCAGCGGCTGTAAATCTCCGCAAATGATATCGGCCCCGTAACGGCCCGGAGGCTCCAGAACTCCAAGTGATATGGGATCAACACCTACAATAGAAATGGCATTAATCTTATGAGCCAGTTCAGATATCTCGGCACCCTGATCCTCAATGATTCCAAGGTAACCGGGATTTTCAAAGTAAATCGCCGCGATATCGTCGCTTAATTTGCTACGCAGATCATTCAGATCCATTCGTCCTGTTGCCTGATCGATGTCAACATACTGGATATCCATGACCGGAGTGCAGTAATTACGAATAATCGCCGCCTTATCCGGGTCTACGGATCGCGGGAGCAGCACGATTTTGCGCCCTGTAATACGCCCCGCCATCCGAATCGCGGTGGAAGCCGCCTGAGCCCAGTCAAAGGTTGGAACATTCACGACATCCATGTCCACGAGCTCGGCAAGCAGGCTCTGATATTCGAATAGGGCCTGGAACCGACCATGGTCTTCGTAAGGCTCTCCAGCATAGGCTGTCACGAATTCAGAACGCTGATTGATCTCATCGCATACAGCTGGGATGAAATGCTGCCAGCATCCTGCACCCAGAAAATTAAGATAATCTCCACTGTACTTGTTCTTCGCTAATAGTCCGTCAATATGTCGGCGCAGTTCGTGCTCGTTCATGGCTGGCGGAAGGTCCATCTCCCGCTTCAGCTTCAGGCTGTCAGGGATCGCGTCGTGGAGTTGCTCCATAGACGTGAGACCAATTTCTTTCAGCATCGCGTCCCGGACCTCCGGAACGGTATTTGGAATATAGGGATGGGCATATGTTTTGTTGTCAGCCACAATTAACGCCTCCGTTCATATGTTGAAAAAATAGTAGTTCTATCCGCGCTAAGCGATTCCGCCTCCGTCAACAACGAGCACACTGCCTGTTACCCATGAGGACAAGTCACTCGCTAGGAACAATACGGCATTCGCGATATCACGCGGTGTACCTAGACGTTCCAGAGGTCTGCCTCCTGCAGAGGCAACCAGAAATGCTGACTCATCCTGTTGTAACTGCTTCGCTTCGTCACGCAGGAGTGGTGTATCCGTATCCCCTGGTGATACACAGTTTACTCGAATATTCGCCGCTCCATGGTCGATAGCCATGGCACGTGTCAGATTGACAACGCCTGCCTTTGCTGCGCAATACGCTGCTGCGCGGTCTCCACCTTTCAGTCCCCAACCTGAACCTGTGTTAATGATGCTACCGCCGCCGCTTTGCTCCATAATGGGAATTACATATTTAGAGAGGAGGAAGACGCCTTTGAGTGAGACATCGAATACAAGATCCCAATCTCTTTCATCCAACTCGGTAACCGTTTTGCGGCGGATAACCCCTGCATTATTGAACAGGACATGAATCCCTCCAAGAGCTGATTTAACCTCTGAGGCTGTACGTTCGCAGTCTGCAGCAGAGGTTACGTTGCAGCAGTAAAAGCTGGCCTGACCGCCCTGTTCACGGATACTGGCGACGGCCTCGTTACCGGCCGCCTCATTAATGTCAATCAAGACAGCATGTGCCCCGAAGCTCGCTAGAAGCCCGGCGGTGGCAAGCCCAATGCCTGATGCCCCACCAGTAACAACAGCTACCTTGCCAGATAAATTCAAAACGTCCTGTGTATTAAGCATCTTGATCTTCCTCCATTTCATATTGCATCGCTTCTGTACTCATTCGGCGGCTCAGCCTTGTAGGAGCGCTATCCTCCGCCATATACGCTTGAAGCAAGATGCGGAACCGGAACGCTTCCGGCTTAACTGTATTCTCAGGGGACTGTGCTGGGCCGCAGCTGTTACTTCCCAGTCCATTCTGTCGGTAATCCAGATTCAGAGTAATGAAATCACGAGGTGTCAAATCGCTCATATGCTGCGCCTTCTCCAGATCACCGTCCGTGTAACATCTGGCGCTGAAATCAAGCGTTGGCACTCCTGCCGCTAGCAGACCAATTCCTGCTCCATCGACTATCGACATCCATCTAACATCTGTCCGATTTCCGTTCTCTTGGGGATAGATATACGACGTGAACAGTCCATCTACACTGCTCTGATATACTCCGAAGCGTCCGGCCTCCCGGCTATCCGAATAGCTCTCTCCCGGCCCGCGGCCATACCATTTCACACGGTCCATATCACCGGGAACTTCCATTTGAAGACCGATTTTCGGCAGCATGGCGGGTGGTGTTCCTTCCGGCATTCCCTTCACGTCTATAATGATTAGTCCGCTTGCAGTAACCGTATAGGACGTTTCGCAGCGGAAGCCCCAGTCGTAGACAGGAGGTGCTATACGTGAAGTCCAAGTTATACGAACGGACGTTTCATTCAATCGATCCCAGTGGAAGTTATCTATCCGCTCGGTCAGTCGATCGAGGTGTGCCTTGCGCCAATCCGGGAGCACATACATATCGTTATCAATCGGAGCACGCCAGAAATTCAGTCGTGGTCCATGTTGAATGAGTTCCTTTCCGTTCAAGCGAAGCGACGTGACCCCTGCACGTAGACGATTAAAAGAAATACGGAAACTGTCATTCGCAAGGATTAGCTCTCGTCCTTCTTCGGTGACCGATAATTTCTGCTCTACAGACAGCAGGGATGAGGGAGATACGGCTGATGTTGAATGATTCGGCAGTGCAAACTGCGCCCAAGCGACCTCATGCCCCTGTGCTGCCCAAGCGCAGTCTGCTGCCAGCGTGAATCCGACATTCAGCCACGTCTCCGTACCCGGCTCGAGATGAATCGACTGTTGATCTGCCAAATTCAAGTTTGGAATCAATACGTTTGCGCTATCACCCGGACCAATCTTCGAAAGCACGAGTACACCACTGTTAACAGTTCTTCCATCAGCCGTGATACTGTAATGAACCTGCAGATGATCTAAAGTCACAAAGTCATACCGATTCGTTACGCAAATCTTTCCTGCGTCTATCAATTCGACCCTCACAGGTTCGATGATTTTCTTATATTCAATGAGTCCTGGAGAGGGGGTGCGGTCTGGGCGAACAAGTCCGTCAATAACAAAATTACTGTTATTTGGTACATCTCCGTAATCTCCGCCGTAAGCATAGTCAGCCTTGCCATCGATTAATTTTCTGCTAAGCCCATGATCGATCCATTCCCAGACAAAGCCGCCTTGAAGACGCCGATAAGCATCAAAGGTGTCAAAATACGTCCGTAACCCTCCGGGTCCATTACCCATCGCATGGGCAAATTCGCATAGAATATGCGGTTTCGGATGATCGGTTAGCTGGCCGAATCCTTCCATTTTCTCCACGGAGGAATACATCGTGCTCACCACATCACATACTTCCGCTTCACGGTCTTCTTCATAATGGATAAGACGTGTGGAATCATTGGCTTTGCACCACTCAGACATCGCACGGAAATTGCAGCCGAAGCCCGATTCATTGCCAAGTGACCAGAAAATCACGGAAGGGTGATTTTTATCGCGCTCCACCATACGGCGGATGCGGTCAACATAAGCATCCTTCCAAGCGGGGTCGTCGCTAAGTCGTGAAATATTACCCAGCGGCTCAAAGCCGTGTGTCTCCAGGTCCGTCTCTTCCATAACGTATAACCCATACTCATCACATAGATCATAGAACCTCGGATCGTTCGGATAATGTGCCGTCCGCACGGCATTGATATTGTGCTGTTTCATCATCTGGATATCTTCGAGCATGGTGGATACCGTAACGGTTCGCCCCGTATCTGGATGATGGTCATGCCGGTTTACTCCTTTGAGAAGGATCGCTACTCCATTCACCAAGAACTGTCCATCCTTGACTTCCACACGGCGGAACCCGACTCGCTGGGCAATCGTTTCTATAACCTGATTCTTCGAATCGACCACTGAAATGATCAGATGATATAAATAAGGAGATTCAGCATTCCATAAAAAAGGCTTCGCCACAGGCAGATTGAACTCGACATGTGAAGGATGGTTTAGATTTTTCTCAGCAGACAGGGTCTGCTCTCCAACGTTATTCAGCAGTTGCAGCTGCACCTTGCCCTGAACTTCTTCTCCATCCAGGTCTAAGCGGACCGACAGTACCGCATTGGTAAACTCTGTATCTAACTCCGTTACAATTCGATAATCTGTAATGCGGGATGCCGAAGGTTCGGAAACCAGATAGACATCCCGGAAAATGCCACTCATCCACCACATATCCTGGTCCTCCAAATAACTACCGTCAGACCACTGGTATACCCGGACCGCCAATCGGTTAATTCCCGCCTGCAGGTAAGGGGTCAGATCGAACTCTGATGTCAGCCGGCTGCCTTGGCTGTAGCCGACAAATGAATCATTCAGCCATACATGAAAGGCGCTATCTACGCCGTCGAACTTAAGTGAAACAACTCTTCCATCCCAATGGTCTGGCAGCGTAAATTCCCTTACGTAGCTACCCGTTGGATTATCGTTAGGTACATGAGGAGGATCAACAGGGAATGGGTAGTCGAGATCCGTGTAATGCGGATTTCCGTAGCCTTGCAACTGCCAGTGGCCAGGAACACGAATATCATCCCAACCTGAGGTGTCATATTCATTTTGATGAAAGTCCGGGGGTGCCAGATCCGGCCCCTCAGCAAATTGGAACTTCCAAATACCGTTCAGCGATTTGAACCAAGGAGAGCTTCCTCTGTCATAGCTCAGAGCACTTTCTTTATTGGAATGAGGAATAAAATATGAGCGACTCTTCGCACGGTTTCTCTCCAGCACGCTGAGGTTATCCCAGTCGCGCTCAATGTTCATAACAGTCATGATCGTCATTCCCTTCCTCTATCTGTGTGTCCTATCCTTTAATACCTGTCGTGGCAATTCCGCCAACAATGTAACGCTGGGCGAAGAAGAAAATCGCAAGTGGCGGAATCGAAATTAAGCAGGTGATGGCCATGATGGATTGCATATCAACACCGTACATGCCCTTAAATTGAGATAGGCCAAGTGTTAACGTATATTTCGTCTGATCATTCAGGAAAATGAGCGGTCCCAGATAGTCATTCCAACAACTCATGAACTGGAATACGGAGACCAGGATCAGCGAAGGTCCCATCAGCGGCACGATGATTCGCAGCAGAATCGTCATTTTACTAGCGCCGTCAATCGTCGCTGCTTCATCCAGCTCCCGAGGGAGGGTCATAATGAACTGCCGCAACAAAAAGATATAATAGGCAGAGCCGAACCACGATGGAATAATCAGCGGTTTGAGTGTGTTGATCCAACCCAAATAGTTAAACTCCATATACTGCGGAATCATCGTTACTTCCCAAGGGATCATCATGGTTGCTAGGACGACAAGAAATAGGAAATCACGCCCTTTGAAGTGGAATCTGGCGAAGCCGTAAGCGACGAGTGTACAGGATATCAGCTGACCCAGGGTGGATAAAACCGTAACGAGCAGTGTGTTTTTCAAAAATAAATTAAAGGGCTGGATGTTCCATGCCTCTGCGAAGTTACTGAATTTCCAGACGGACGGAATCCATTTGGGAGGAAACAGATAGAGCTCCTGCGGTGATTTCAGTGCTGTGGTCACCGCCCAGAACAGGGGGGCGATGAATAGCAGTGAGAACCCGATCAGCAACACGTATGCAACTATTTTTTTCATCAGGACCGCCCCCTTTTACTGGCCTTAAGTTTCTTCTGCGGCTGCTTTTTCATTTCACCTTCATAGAACACCCAGGCTTCCGAAGATTTGAATACCAGAAACGTCAAGGTAAGCACGATCAGAAACATAAACCAGGCATTGGCGGCAGAGTAACCCATCTTAAAATATTTGAAAGCGTTCTCATACATATACATCGCATAGAAATAGGTTGATTTCATTGGCCCGCCTCCCGTAAGTAGCAGGGCAAGAGTTAACTGCTGGAATGCTGCAATAATTGATGTAATGAGATTGAACAGAATGGTTGGCGTAATCATCGGAATGGTCACACTCAAGAACTTTCGGATTTTACCTGCTCCGTCGATTGAAGCGGATTCGTACAGGTCCTTAGGAATGCCTTTAAGTCCAGCCAGGAAAATAAGCATCATCGATCCCTGTCCCCAGAGGCTGGCAACGACCATCGCAACAAGTGACCAGTTCGTATCATTCAGCCAATCGGGCCCCTGAATGCCAAGGACAGACAAGAAATAGTTCAGAATTCCATAGTCTCCGCTGTATACCCACGACCAGATCATAGCAAGCGCCACACCTGAGATCACGGAGGGTAGATAAAATGCCGTACGGAAAATGGCGCTTCCTCTAACCCTTTGGTTTAGCAGCATGGCAAGTCCGAGTGCAACTACAATATTGAGCGGAACGAAGAGGGCTGCAAATTTCAGTGTTACAAATAAAGATTTCCAAAAAAGCGGATCATTCGAAAACATCTCTACGTAGTTGTCTAGCCCGATAAAAGTTACCTTACCGACGATTGGCCAATCAAAAAATGAAATGACCAGTGAGAACAGTAGGGGACCTAACGTGAAGACAATAAATCCAAATATCCAAGGGAAGATAAAGAGGTAGGGTGCAAGCCCACCCCATTTGCGTTTTTTCAAGGCCTTAAGGGTAGCTGTCGGTTCTGATGTATTCTGCAGGTAGGTCTGAGCCATCTCCTAACCTTCTTTCTACAAGTGTTATTTCAAAAATCGCTCGCTGTCCTTAACCGCCTGATTCAGCGCTTCTTGGGCATTGCTGCCGTGCATAACTGCTTCCACTGCAGCCGACAGCTGTCGGTTCACTTCATTCCACTTCGGATTGAGTAGAAATGCAGGTGTATTATCCGAACGCTCAAGCATGGTGTAATAAGGTTTGTAGAGCGGGTCCTGATCCTTTTTGAGCTCGTTTACAACACTTTGTCGTACTGGCAGGTCAGCAACACGCATTTTGATCGATTCATTAGAGACATAGAATTTAACGAATTCCCATGCCAGATCTTTGTGCTTGGAGTCTTTAGCAATAGACAGGGCAGATTCTGCAAGTACACCTTTAACCGGTTTGCCTGGAAAAGCCGGAATTTCGACCGTACCTACATCAACTCCTGCTTGTTTGAATGATTCGAGCGGCCAGATTCCGCTTTCCCACATGGCGATCTTACCGCCTTTAAAAATATCATCACCGCTTTGCTGGCCTTTACCACCTGTGAGCACGGCACTGCCGTTCTTGACCATATCACCAAACATTTGGATAGCTTCAGCGGTTTCTTTACTGTTCATGTAGCCTTCGATGCTTTTACCGTCCGGGGAAATAAAGGAGCCACCGTTGCTCCAGACAAAGCCCTGCAAGTCATACGTATCATTCTCGGCACGGGCACCGAAGCCGTACTGCTTCTTGGATGTGTCCGTCAGCTTCTTAGCGATATCCTGGAATTCGCTCCATTCCCATCCGTCCTTAGGATAAGGGACACCGGCAGCATCAAAGAGCTTTTTGTTATAATAGACGACACGAGTCGTGAAGCCGGCCGGAATGCCGTATAGCTTATCGTCAATTTTTCCATAGTTGAACAATCCTTTGTAAAAATCATCTATCTTCAGGTCTTTATCCTTTTCTGCGAAGCTATCCAGTGGTTCAAGAGATTGATGGTAAGTAGGGAAGTCCCACATGTACATGACGTCTGGCGGGTTACCCGCTCCAAAGCCTGCGGCAAGCTTCTGGTCAAATCCGTCCGCATAGGCCTCAACCTGCACCTTTGTACCGGGATGTTCTGCTTCAAACTTCTTGGCGATATCCTGCTCAATTTTGAGCGCGTCTCCCGTATCCCAGGTTGCAAAACGAAGTGTCTTCGTCTGATCCGAACCGCCGTTTTCCGGATTGGCTGTTCCAGCGTTACCGCTGCATGCAGACAGTATAGATACCATCAGCGTCGTTGCAAGGACAATGAGTGAAATTCTCTTCTTCATATCGTCAGCTCCCTGTCAGTGAGGTTTATAATAATTGAACCGCTTTCATCGTAACGCGAATGAAAGCGGTTCAAAACGTGTATCTATTCGAATGTTGTTGTGATTTTGTTCGAATTATTGAAGCAGGTGTCAATCTGTTCGGGACCTTTCGTCTTTTTGTTGGGCACGGTAATGGCTCGGTGTCTGACCCGTACAGCGTTTGAACCATTTGCTAAAATATTTGCTGTCCCCAAGTCCTGTTCGCTCGGCAATTTCCTGCATGGTTAGGTGTGTATCCCGCAGTAAGCCATAAGCAAGGCGCAGTTTCCGTTTATATTGGAAGGCAATGAAACTATCACCGACAGCCTTCTTAAACAGAATGGAGAAATGACTGCGGCTGAGCCCAACCTCTTCCGCCAGTTCGCTGGCTGACCAGTCAGCTGCGGGATTAGCATATAGTAGATTCACGGCTTTCCAGATCGGATCTGGCCAATGATTTACGGATATCCCATACAGCTTCTCTAGCTCAGCTTCTTTATGAAGGTTTTGGAACGCCTGCTTCAGATCATCGCTGTTGAGCAAGGATTCTTTACGAGTCCACTTCAACTGACTGCATTTGCTCTTACTCTCTACCAGAAGGCTGTCTGCAGACCCTCGCAGCGTATCAGGAACGATCCAATAGTAGTATTCTTCTCCATAAGGAATGGTCGTACCCTCGCGCATGCTACGGTCATTCTTCTCAGCTTCTTGTAGTAGCTCGGTCCAAGATGCTCCGCATTCTGCCGTTCGAATCAGATATATCAACAGCGGCTGACCATTAACATGCGATTGACCGCCATGCAGCTTCTCCAGCTCCTCTGGAAATTTACAGCTATGCCCGTTCAGCCATGCAAAGAGCAGTGTTTCCATACGTTCTTCATCCTTTGGAGAGGGGGGAGCGGAGACAGACAGTTCCTGCTGGAACTTCTTTAACATGTCTTCAAGTTCTTCGTCCTCAAAAGCGGTTTTCAAAAGATATCCGGATGCCCCAAGTTGAATTCCCTGCTGTGCGTATTCAAAATCTCGGTGGCAACTGAGCAGAATTATTTTTGTCTTCGCCGCCATCTCCTTTATCTTGCGAGACAGCTCAATGCCATCCATCTCTGGCATTACAATATCGGTAATTACAATTTCAGGCCGATGCTCCAGAAAGGCTTCCCAGGCTTTTTGTCCATTGGGCGCGTCTGCTATAACTTCCATTCCAAATTTCTCCCAAGCTACGGTCGAACGTAGACCTTTCCGTACAATACTCTCATCATCTGCAATCAGCACCTTAATTCTCTTTGCTGTATCCATCCGGACGCTCCTCCTCTTTGGGCCAATGAATGACAATCGCTGTACCTTCACCCTTAGTCGAATGTACTGTAAGTCCGTACTGCGAGCCGAAATGCAGTTTGAATTTCTGGTCTGCGTTCTGGACGCCTAATCCTCCGCGACCACGACGTTTCGGATCTGGAAAAAGCAAACGCTCCCGTTTTTCTTCTGTCATACCTGCTCCATTATCCCGGAGAGTCAGCAGAAGCTCATTCTTTTCTACGGTGACATCGAGCTTGATAATACCGATCCCATCCGTGAATCCGTGGAAAAATATATTTTCAAACAGCGGCTGAAGAGTCATACGCGGGATCAGATACTGCTTCAGTGAGTCCTCACAATTCAACTCATAGCTGAACACATTTCCGTACCTGATCTCCTGAATTTTCAGGAAATGCTCAATCATGCGTAGTTCTCTGCCCACCGTGATCAGTTCCTGCGATATATCCAGATTTCCTTCTAGCACCATCGTTAAGTGATACAACATCTGACGGATATCATCAGCCCCTTCGAGACGGGCCTTCCACTGAATGGAGTTCAACGTATTGAACAGCAGATGGGGGTTAATCTGATAATGAAAAGCCTTCAGTTCCGCTTCCTTTTTGAGTCTTTCACTCTGTTCCACTTCTTGTACGAGTGATTGAACACCACTTACCATCCGGTTAAAACTCATATCAAGGCTACCTAGCTCATCTCTACCTTCGATCGGCATCCGTGTATCCAGCTTACCGAAGCTGACCTTCTGCATCGAATCCTTTAGCGTGAGAATACGCGCTGTAAACCTCGATGAGAACAGATAGGCGAGTCCAAAGGCAAGCACACATGAAATAACTGCCACGACAATGGTATTCGACCTAATAATGCCCGAGGATAGGTAGAAGGCTTTGGCAGGTAATCTTGCTTCTATGGTCCACTGGTTCACGGAAAGCGTCCGAGTCCATGTAATATCACTATCCTTCTTCGTAAAAGCTGAAGCGCTCTCATACACAACCCTTCCGTCCGAAGCTTTAATGGTCAGATGCGACTTCGTATCTGTCTCAAATAGTTTGAACATATGGATCAGTTCCTGCGCATTCTCCTCTATGAGTATGGTACTGCCGTTTTGCGTTCCGTTGGAATTATGAATCGGAACAGCGAGCCCAAGGACGGGGAGATTCGAATCGCCTGAGCTGCTCATTGCGTGATTTTGCATATAAAAGCCGAGCCAATATAATCCTTTATATGAAGCAGGTTTTGTCTTCCATTCTGGAATGTTTCTCAGCTTGTCAACATTCAAATTGTTCTCTCCGTAATAATAGCCAGAGGGTGTAATGATATAGATTCCAGCGGTTAGATCCGTCCGCAGCGATTTAAGTAGTGCTTCAAAGTCATTCTTCTCAATGATTTCACTATAGGTTACAGGTGCCTGATTCCTTAGATCTGTATGGGCGGGATCAAGCAAATACGAGTAGATCGTTTCACTCATTTGTTTCATTCGGCTTAAAGATGAGCTCGTTTGCTGCTCCAACTGCGCTACGGCATTTTCACCATATTTGCCAAACTGGGAATTAATAATTTTGGCGGATTGGTAATAGGACAACGCACCTAGCGAGAGCAGCGGAATCAGAGTCACGATGAGAAAACAGAAGAGCAGCTTGGTCCGTATACTGCGGTAGGAACCAGAGAAAATGCGTTTATAAAGCTGCCTGATCCATTGGATGTTCATAAACGGTTTCCCCTCTCGCTAATAACTACATCTACCTGCATTCTAGCACGGACAGGTAGCCTATAGAAGAATCCAATCATTTCATGGTAACGCTTTCAATTTGTTGTGTGCAAATAAAATTTTTCAAAGAAACGGTAAAAGCACCTCCCCGGAAAGCTGTTTAAAAAACAGCAGCCAGAGACGTGCAATATTGGTTTTAGATTGTGTACTCGTGCCCCAGAACCAGGAACACACTCGATGTCCATGTGAATGCCCTGTCACGTAGGCCTTCACCAGTTAGGGCGTCGAAGTTCTCCGCCATACCACTCCGGCTAAGCATACAGCAGAAGCGGTGGGATACTTCCCGAGCCAGCTCCAGGTCACCAGCTGCAGCTACGCCTTCCACGAGCAGCATGGTCGATGGGGCCCAGATTGGTCCACGCCAGTACCCGTCTGGTATATAGTAAGGGCTGCTTATGCTCTCGGTCGCCCAACCATTCTCCGTTAGGAAGCGATTCTCCTCCCGCAACCCTTCCAGAAGAACATCTCTGATCGGTTCAGGCAGGCGTTTACCCAGTAGGATTGGAACGAATAACAACAGACTGTCTCCAGCTGAAGGCTCATGTGTACCTGAACGTAAGGAGATAAATCTATCATCTTTCCAGAAGTGGCTGATCATCTTCTCCAGCGTATCATCCGCCAGTTTTCTCCATTCCGAAGATTCCTTCGTAAGCCCAAGCAACCCGGCAATTTCAGCCAGAAGCTCTGTCTGGATAATCAGAAAGGCAGCTAAATCAGGGCTTTCTACAGGAATTCCATTATTAAAAGCGGTGCTGTTATCCCAACCGGAATCATTACCGTGGTTATATTGAGGAATTCCATCACCATCATCATCACGATACCGGAACCACCATTTCGTCCACTTGGACAATGGGGTGTACACTTCACGAAGCTGCGCCTCGCGAATATAATCCGTACGTTGCATCATCCAAGCCAGTGTCCATCCGTGAATAGGAGGTTTGTTGCAGTTCCACAGTTCATATTTATCGTTCACAAAGTCAGGAATTAATCCACTCTCATCTTGCCTATCAAAAAAGATCATGAACTGGTCCCACGCAAGCTTTGGATCATGGCGAACAAGCGCCATCGCATTGAAACAGTGGTCCCAACTCCATATATTCGTCATCCAGTTCTTCGACATATACATGGCTGGACGCGTCAGACATCCCTCCGCCGGAACGAGGCAGGACCAAGTAATGTAAGCCGCGAGCTCCCGCGCATCCTGCCAGCGATCGGGGATCGCAAGACTACTGTCAAGCCACTGGTTGAATTCAGTCCGAACCGCTTCTACGTCATCATCAAAGGACTCCCATTGTGGGCGAGGCTCCCATACTGTGCGGAACTCCTCAACGGCAAACTCAGCTGTATTCGTGTCCATATCCATACTGAACTCTGCGATTACGCGTGAGCTCTTGATTTTGTCCCACGGCACTTCCAGCTTCATGTCGCCTGCAAGTCCAGTCAGCATGAAGCGGCATTCATGGGTAAAGCTGTTCACTTCCCAGCTGTTCTTATTCACCTCATATGCATAATCATAAGTTGAGGGGATAAAGGTCAATCTGATCCCGCACCTTTTCGAACGGAATCGGACCGTGCGGCTATCCGAAATACAGATGTCGGCAAAGATTGCCGATGCTGGTGAATTCAGCCGGACGGCTTCTGGATAAGCTTCTGCCGTGAATGGAATCGGCTGATTCTGCTGATCCAACAGTTCGATACGGAACGCCTCGCCAAATTTATCATCTCCACCCCGCACAGTTCGTAAGTAGAGGCCCCGCTGTCTATTCTTGCCTTCAGGGAGAAGAGAGACGGCGAGGAACGACTCTCTGCGGCTGAAGGGTACAAAGTTCAGGTCGAAATTCATAATTCTCCTCCTTCAACAAGGAATAATACGCTTTCATTGTAAACCGCTGCTCAAGGAACAGGAACGTCCAGGTGTCTTCACTAAAGAGGGTAATTTGTTGGCAATGGATGAATCGGATGGATATAGGTGTCTTTTTGTTAGAGAATTGGGGAGAAAGTGTTAGATATAGAGGTTAGAAGGAATGGAAAAGGCCCATGGATCAGGTCGTTTCAGACCTTTCATGGGCTCTTGTCTTTTTTTATCATGGATTGAAAGTAAAAAATAAGTTCATTTCGCATGTTGGATCATTTTACTGCATTTCGATTCGGTAACTGACTCAGATAACTGTTGGATAAGTGGAGAAGATCCAAAGCCCGATCGTACTGTTCCTTCGTAATATATTCGGAAGAGGTCGATTCCTCTTCAGATGGTATGGCAGATGCGGGCACGGCCGGTTCATCCTTCAGACTGTTCGGATTCGTCCCCTGATCAAGCTCTGCCGACACGAAATCCTGTCTCCCGGCATCAGCAAGAGAGTAATGCGTACCATCCCCGTATCCCGTCTCAGGAACGAATAGTGAAGCATCGTTCAATACGGAACCGGAGGGTAGGTAATAGCGCTCTGGCAGCAGATTATTTCCCTCACGCAGCAAATCCTGCCCGAAATACAGTTGGTTCTGGAGAGAGGCACCGGTCAACCCGGCGATCGTTGGCAGAATATCCACCTGTCCTCCGATCTGTTCCAGCTGAGCTGCCGGTGTGATGCCAGGAGCCGTGACGATGAGTGGAATATTGATCATGTCCGCAGACGTGTATTCCCGACCGTAGATTTCCTGCATCAGTTTCTCATCAGTCCGATCCAGTGAGTAGATAGGCAGACCTAGATGGTCACCGTAAACGACCAGCAGGCTATTTTCCCATAGTCCGCGTTCCTTAAGTCCCTCAATAAATTGCCCCACCGCCTGATCGGCATAATGCTGGGACACAAGATAATCCCCTGGCAACGTATTAACGTACCGTTCCGGCAACGTCAGACTTTTCTTATCTTCTGGTAAATGGTAAGGATGGTGTGCAGACATGGAAATAATTTGTGCATAGAAGGGTGATCCCGTGTCCTGCATAGCCTCCAGTTTATCGAGTGTTTTGCTGTACAACACTTCATCCGATGCCGAGAAGGCGATGGAATCCTCTGTTCCGAAATAATTAATGTCATAATACTGGTCGAATCCAAGCGCCCTGTATAACTGATCTCGATTCCAGAAGTGCACATCATTCGTATGGAATGTGGCTGTCTGGTAACCGTTCGCTGACATCAGTCTGGGCAGACTTGGCAATTCCTTATTGGCATAGACGGTAGTTGCGGCCCCGTTGGGCGGTGTATAAAACGATGTATTCACGACAAACTCGGCATCCGACGTGTTCCCCTGTCCCACTTGCTGATAAAAGTTGGGGAAATACAGGCTTTGTCCAGCTAGCTTATTCAGATTGGGTGTAACTTCCTGTCCGTCTACCTGCAATCCGATCAGGAAGTTCTGGAATGATTCGAGCTGGAGAACAATGACGTTGCGTCCTTTGGCTGAACCCGGCTCCACAACAACGGGCAATGCTGTCGTTTGTTTAATCTCGTCGATATGATTCTGATCGATTTGATCGAGGGGCACGGGTTTATCAGGCCGATCCGCCAGGATGGTGTACGCTTCGTAACCGAGAATCCCCATCTGCTCCGCCTGTGTAATCTCGCTCATACTCGCCCGATTGGGGTATATGTTGAGCATGCACAGCATCATCGACAAAACCAGAATGACCGAGGCAATCCGTCTTCTGGCCCTTCGTTCAAGCGGCACTCTGCCTGGACGTTCAGTCCCACCGAGCTTGATCCGCCGACGAACCAAAATCCCCGCGATAACCAGAATATCTGCAAAAATAAACAAATAATACGGATCGAGCAGAGAGAACATGCTGCTCTTGACCGAGGTTACCTGATTAACCTGTGCAAGCGCGTGATAATTGACAATCACACCATAATATTTGTAATACATGATCGCTGCGAAGAAGATGCCCGATAGCACCAGATTTAGTCCGAGATATATCCACATCCGGCGTTTGGCTGCGAACCACTCAATCAGACTAAAGCAGATCCAGATCAGCGGCAACTCTGTCAGCAGCGGTTTCCAGACGGGGATGTCATCGAAGATCACAATCCAGGCCAAAGAGCTTTTGATCATCATAATAACGGTGAACACTATAAACGGTCCGCTTAGAAACCGGGTGAGTGAATTGCGTGACAAGTTACCGCCTTCCTTCCTTTCCGAAGTTTCATTTAACAAGTATTATGCTATCTCATGGCATGTCGTGTCAAAAGCACCGAACTTATTGGCTGCTCGCTTCTTGAAATTATTGGAAAAAGAAGAGAAGAGCTTGGGGTCATTCATGACCTCACGTATACAAAAAGCCCCTTCCATTGAAGAAGAGGCAGAAGGGGCTGTGATTTTAAAGTACAAATAATTTAAATGATGCTTGTCCAAAGTGTGATCAACAGTATATCTGTAAACTTGCATACAGGTTCTGAAGCCTAACATAACATCAGGTCTGCTCTCGCTCGTTTACTCTATGGTGAATGTCGTGACGAATGAAGGTCTAGGAAACATGGTTGGCTTCTGTGCGGTCAGCCCTTCACTCGTGCTGCGGTTGCGGTGAGCATGGTTATAGGCTTGAGACTGCTGCCAGTTTTTGAAATGATCCTCGGACTGCCAAAGTGTAAGTACGACATACGTATCGTCCTTTAGCGGACGAAGCACACGAATGCCGACAAAACCGGGTTCGTCTTCCACTTTGCGCGCACGGTTCTTGAAACGTTCCTCGAAGTCATTCCGTCCATCTTCTGTTACGGGTATATTGTTCAGAACGGCATAACCGCCGCCTGTCCAGGAACCTGCGGCATCGAAGGCTTCGTACGCCGCTACGTTGTCATCGGACTCGATGTTCATCAGACGTTCTGTCGATTCAATGGCCAATCGAACCTGTTCCTCGCTGCGCAAAGTCAGATGCGGATATGCAGCAAGTGCATCCGGAATCGGTGAAGGTACCAAATAGATATACATAGAAGCTGCCTCCTTATTTACGTAAATTCTCCCCCCAACATAGCATATGGGAGGGGACGAGTCCAATCGGCTGATTGGCTGGTTTGAGCACCACTTTTCGTGATAAAGTATAGAGACTACAATCAGAACGGGTGATCGCATGACAACCGCAATTCGAATATCAGTCAGACCTTTGGTGGAATATGTGTATCGCAGTGGCAGCATACGTCCAGGGTTTCGCTCGAATGCATCAATGCAGGAGGGGACCCGAATACATCAGCGGGTACAGAAGGATTACACAGAAGAGGATTTAAAAGAAGTGGTTCTCGAAGTGGAGCTGCAACACGGAGACTTGACGTACGTGGTGGAGGGACGATGTGACGGGCTGATTCGTCTGGATGGTCAACTGACGGTGGATGAGATCAAATCAACTGCGGGCAATCTGGACGATCTGGGCGATGGGGCCCCCGTACACTGGGCGCAGGCCATGATGTATGCCTATATGTACGCCGTTCAGCATGATGAACCCCGTATGCAGGTACAGCTTACATACGTGCACACCGTGAATAATGAGGAAAGACGGTTTTTGCGGATGCTGGAACGGCAGGAGCTGGAACAGTTTGCAGCAGAGCTGGTCGCTGGTTACGCGCCATACGCAGAGATGATTGTGGCTTATGAAGAGAAGCGCGATATAAGCGTGCGAGAGCTGCCTTTCCCTTTTCGCAAATACAGAGAGGGACAGCGCAAGCTGGCAGGAGCCGTATACAAGACCATCCGCGAGGGGCAGGGACTGATGGCGAAAGCGCCAACGGGTATTGGCAAAACGATGTCAGTCCTGTTTCCCACGGTCAAGGCCATTGGTGAAGGAGAAGCCAAACGATTGTTCTATCTGACCGCAAGAACGACGACGCGAGTGGCGGCAGAAGAGGCTTTTGCCCGGATGCAGGCGGAAGGATTGAAGATGCATGTGATCAGTCTGACCGCAAAGGACAAGATCTGTTTCAAGGAAGAGGAAGCCTGTGATACGGGACAGTGTGGCATGTGCGAAGGATATTATGACCGTATTAATGGAGCCGTGCTGGATATGCTGGAACATGAGACGTTAATGACACGCCCGGTTATAGAACAGTACGCGCGCAAGCATCGGGTATGTCCGTTTGAATTTTCACTGGATGCTGCGTATGCAGCCGATGCGGTGATCTGCGACTATAACTATATTTTCGATCCGCGTATCTCGCTCAAACGCATGCTGGAGGAGCAGAAGCGCAAGACGGTATTACTGGTCGATGAGGCACATAATCTGGTCGATCGGGGCCGAATGATGTTTTCGGCAGAGCTGGAGAAGGCCGTCTTTCTGGATGTCAAAAGGGAATTCCAAACGCTGGGCAGCAGTGTGACCGCCGCTAAAGCCATCGCGGATCGGACAGGCGCCATCGACAAATACCTAATTACGCTTCGCAAAAATGGTGGGGATGAGGGCAAATTGCTGCAACAGGAGGCCCCGGAGGAACTGATTGAACTGCTGGAGCCTTTTGTCATGGTTGCAGAGCAATGCCTTGTTGAAGGCGGTTCGGGAATTGCCGAGACGGATGAATTGCTGCTGGCAGCCTACTTCACCGCACAGAATTTCCTGCGTATTGCCAGGCTGTACGATGAACGCTTCATTACCTATGCGGAATGTGTACGAAGTGAAGTACGAGTGAAGCTGTTCTGCCTTGATCCATCCGTGCTGCTGCGCCAGACTGCCAAAGGGTTCCGTTCTACCATTCATTTCTCTGCAACATTGTCACCCCTTGGTTATTACCGGGATATGCTGGGTGCGGAGGAAGAGGATTACACCCTGCGTATTCCTTCGCCTTTCCAGCGAGAGCAACTAGATGTGAGATTGTTGCCATTATCAATTCGCTATCGGGACCGCGAACGTTCCAGACAGCCCATTGCCAGTATGCTGCGTCAGTTGGTTGCCGAGTGGCCCCATAGCAACCTGCTCGTCTTTTTCCCTTCCTATCCATATATGCGTGAAGTACATGGGACGTATATGGAACAGCCGGGCGAGGCAGAAGTCGTGATGCAGGAGCAGGGCATGAGTGAAGAGGAACGGGAGGCGTTTCTGAACGCATTCCAGCCGCATCCTGAACGAACACGATTGGTATTTGCCGTTATGGGTGGTGTATTTTCTGAAGGTGTGGATCTGCCGGGTGATCGTCTGAATGGAGTTGTGGTGGTCGGGGCCGGACTTCCCCAGATTGGTCTGGAGAACAACGTACTCCGCGATTATTATAGTCGGACAGGGCGCAACGGATTCAACTATGCCTATGTTTTTCCCGGCATGAACAAGGTGTTGCAGGCAGGTGGAAGACTGATACGTACGGAAGAGGACAAGGGCGTGCTGGTGCTGGTTGATGATCGTTTCACCGAGGAACCGTATCGATCATTGCTGCCCGAAGAATGGCAAGACTACACACGGATTTCACCCCAATAATGATATTTAGTTAAAGAACGATCGCAGACTTTTCAGCTTTCTTTTCTGTGCATGATTGAAGGATAGGCCGAAAAGGGTATTACTTGGATAGCATACGAACGAACAAGGACGATACAGATGCGTGCCGTAGTCCGCTTCGAAAGCAATCAAGGAGGTCGGTTGGGAATGAAGAGAAATCATACGATGATGCAGTTTTTTGAATGGCACCTGGCCGCAGACGGAAACCACTGGAAGCGATTGGCCGAAATGGCGCCAGAACTGAAAGCCAAAGGCATCGACTCCGTGTGGGTGCCTCCGGTGACCAAAGCCGTCTCTGCAGAGGATACCGGTTACGGCGTATATGACCTGTACGATCTGGGCGAGTTTGACCAGAAGGGCAGCGTGCGCACCAAATATGGCACCAAGCAGGAACTGATCAAGGCGATTGCCGAGTGTCAGAAGAATGGCGTTGCCGTCTATGTGGATCTGGTGATGAACCATAAGGCAGGTGCGGATGAGAAGGAAGTCTTCAAGGTGATTGAGGTCGATCCCAATGATCGGTTGAAGGAAATCTCCAAACCGTTCGAGATCGAGGGCTGGACCAAGTTTACATTTCCGGGTCGTGGGGATCAATACTCCTCTTTCAAATGGAACGCCGAACATTTCAACGGTACCGACTTTGATGCCAAGGAAGAACGGAGCGGTGTGTTCCGCATTGCAGGGGAGAACAAGAACTGGAATCAGAACGTCGACGATGAGTTCGGCAATTATGATTACCTGATGTTCGCCAATATTGATTACAATCACCCGGATGTCCGGCAGGAAATGCTCCAATGGGGAAAATGGCTCATCGATACGCTGCAATGCAGCGGTTTTCGACTGGATGCGATCAAGCATATCAATCACGAATTCATCAAGGAATTCGCTGCTGAGATGATCGGCAAACGGGGGCAGGATTTCTACATTGTGGGCGAGTTCTGGAACTCCAATCTCGATGCATGCCGTGAATTTCTGGATACGGTGGACTATCAGATTGATCTGTTCGATGTGTCCCTGCATTACAAACTTCATGAAGCCTCTCTGGCTGGCCGGGACTTTGATCTTTCCAAGATTTTTGATGACACCTTGGTGCAGACACATCCAACGCATGCTGTAACGTTTGTCGATAACCATGATTCCCAGCCGCATGAAGCGCTGGAATCCTGGGTGGGCGATTGGTTCAAGCCGAGCGCATATGCGCTGACGCTGTTGCGTCGTGACGGTTACCCGGTTGTCTTTTACGGTGATTATTACGGTATTGATGGTCCCGAACCTGTCGAGGGTAAGAAGGACATTCTCGACATTCTGATGTCAGCCCGTTACGACAAAGCTTATGGAGAGCAGGAAGATTACTTCGATCACGCGAACACGATTGGGTGGGTACGCCGCGGGTTGGACGAAATCGAAGGCTCCGGTTGTGCAGTAGTTATCTCGAATGGTGATGATGGTGAGAAAAGGATGTTTGTTGGCGAACACCGTGCTGGCGAAGTCTGGACCGATCTGACGCACAGCTGTGAGGATAGCATTACTATTGAGAAAGACGGCTGGGCCACCTTCCATGTATGTGGTGGAGGCGTCTCCGTGTGGGCTCTCCCGGATCAGGGTGAGGAATCTTCCGCTCAATAATACGTTGAGGATCAGCGAATCTTCATATAGACTGTTAAACCACCTGAACTGGCGATCTATCTGCCAGGCAGGTGGTTTTTTATGTTAGGTGGAGTGAACCTATTCGTGTTATCCTTATATGGAATAATAAACCAATGTAGTGATCGCTATTAATATCGATTAGTCATCATTTAGATAGATCATACCGAGGGGGAAATCGGGTGAGGAAATTAGTACAGTTGGGGTTGTTTCTGCTTGTGCTGGCGGTTTGTCTGGGGGCTTGCAGTTTGGGAACAAACAAAGGGCCAAGGGGAGAACCGAAGCGAACGGATGATTATACGCTGAATACCGAGCGAAGAGATTTGACCCAACGTTTGCTGAAAAATCCGGATTCCTTTCAGGAAGGTTTGCCAGATGATTATAGCTTGACTGCTACTGTTAGAGTTCATCATGAATCGGATTTGGACCGCATTATATATGAGATTTCTGTTAAAGAGGCCCGGGTACCGATGGTCAATGTGATACAGTCTTTTACACTTGATCCATCCTTGATGAACAGCATTAACGCCACTGAGCTTCTCAACTCCAATGCGGGAAATACGCACGAGACTACTCTGGGTCCTGGTAAAGAACCGTTGGGATTGAGTTTACTCAGAGAATATATTTTGAAGCCCAAAGCGGAGATCCATAGCAATATCATTAAAACTTATCAGGATATGTATATCAAAATCTCCTACGGACCAAATGATCAGCGAACGGAAGATTACGTTCATGTTAAAGCCAAACCATCTCCTGAAACTATTGAATATATGAAATCATGGAATGCAGATCAATAGAAAGGCAGCACCCGTAAGCTCCTTCAAAGGAACCTGAATGGATGCTGCCTCTTTATTTTGGTGATACATATAGTTCGATTTGCGTACTACACTTCCAGTTCAAACGACTCCAGCGTGCCCACCATTCTTAGATCATGTTTTTGGTTGAACTGTGCCCGTTTGTCCGCATCCGCGTATTCATCATGATAATGCATGAGCACGGTTTTCTGTCTCACTTCGGCAGGAAGTTGTTGCAGATCCTTCAGTGAGGTGTGTGATTTGATCACCAGATCATGCATATGACATTCATGGAAAATCAGCTGTACATCTGCGGCAGCCTGCTCTACCCGTTCCTGATCCAGCGTGCTATCCGCGCTATAGTAGAAGTAGGGCTTTGCAAGAAGGCCATTGCTGACCATACCCGGCACGTGCTGTGTTCGAAAAGTCTCAAATGTCACGCCCCCCAGCTCAAATGTGCCTCCATCCGGTAAAGGTACGATATCATAATAGTCGCTCATCGTACGCTCCCCATCGGTTGTATAACGCATGCCTGGGGATAAAATATTCCATAACGGATCAACCAGTTCTTTGTGGATAAACAGACGTGGCTTGCGGTCGCCCACAATCTGTGAATAATATCCGAGCATCTGTACTCCGTTAATATGATCTTCATGCAGATGGCTGATAAACACATTGTGAATATCTGTCATTGGATAGCCGTATTCCTTTAATGCTTTTGCATTGGATTCCGGAAAATCAATCACCAGATGTGTATCGCCGAATTCGGCCAGCATACTGTTGTGGTGTTGCTCTACACTGAACATGTCTCCTGTACCGAGAAATGTTATTTTCATCCATTTCATCTCCTTCTACTATCTTCAGATCAGCATCAATTAGATTAAAACCAGTATACCTCGTTCCAGGAAATATGCCTAAATCAACCTTTTGTGATAACGCTATCATTTTATATTGAACTTTGTGGGCAAACAGTGTAGCGTAAAGATTGGGAAGTAAACCCATATGAACGTAAACTCACCTAAAGGGAGCGTGCGAGACGAATGAAGTCTTTTCTGGATGAACAATTTTTGCTGCACAATGAAACGGCGATCAAGTTATATGAGGACTATGCGAAGGACATGCCGATTATTGACTATCACTGCCACTTGAGTCCACAGGAGATCTACGAGAATAAAACCTTTGGCAATATTACAGAGGCTTGGTTATACGGTGATCACTACAAATGGCGGCTGATGCGCGCAAACGGAATTGAGGAGCAGTACATTACGGGTGGAGAGGGTGTAACCGATTACGATCGTTTTCTGGCGTATGCCAAAACCGTACCGATGATGATTGGTAACCCGCTTTACGCGTGGTCTCATTTGGAATTACAGCGTTATTTCGGTGTCTATGAAGTGTTGAATGAGACGAGCGCCCCGGCCATCTGGGAAAAAGTAAATGCAAAACTGAACAGTGACGGATTCGGTGCACGTGATCTCATTACCAAATCCAATGTGACCGTGGTATGCACAACGGATGATCCATGTGATTCCTTGGAATATCACCTGAAGATTCAGGAAATTGAAGGATTCGATACCGCAGTATTGCCTTCATTCCGGCCGGATAAAGGCTTGGAACTGAACCGCGATACATTCTCGGAATGGGTAGGCAAGCTGTCGCAGGCAGCCGGAACGGAGATTTCCGATTATGACTCATTCCTCTCCGCTCTGGAATCACGGGTAGAGTTCTTCCACTCCGTAGGAGGCCGGGTGTCTGACCATGCACTCGATTATGTACCTTACGGCACGGCCACACGTGAGGAAGCAGCAGCGATTTTTGCCAAAGCCATTGCAGGCGAGAAGGTCAGTCGTGAGGAAGAGGACAAGTACAAGACGGTAACGCTGACTTTCCTCGGCAAGCTGTACGCAGATCGAGGCTGGGTAATGCAGTTCCATATTAATGCGGCCCGCAATAATAACAGCCGTATGCTCGCCCAGCTTGGTCCGGATACCGGATATGATTCCGTTAATGATACGCCGCTTTCCTCAGCCATGATCGGTTTGCTCGATGCGCTGGAGCAGCAGCAAGCGTTGCCGAAAACGATCTTGTATTCCTTGAATCCTCGGGACAATGAAGTGCTCGCAGCGATTATCGGCAGTTTCCAGGGCGGCGGTATTCCAGGCAAAATTCAGCTTGGTGCAGCATGGTGGTTCAATGATACGAAGGATGGCATGCTCGCTCAAATGAAGGCGCTGGCGAATGTAGGTCTGATCAGCCGTTTCGTCGGCATGCTAACCGATTCCCGCAGTTTCCTCTCCTACACACGACATGAGTATTTCCGCCGCCTGGTCTGCAACCTTATCGGTGAATGGGCCGAACAAGGCGAGGTACCGCATGATATGGATCTACTTGGACAGATCGTACAAGGCATTGCATACAACAATGCGAAGGAATATTTCCCTTTTGCTTCTGCGTTGAAAACTGTTTCTGCTTCGCAGTCCTGATCCCGTAAAATAAACGTCTTCCTCGATTCAGATTACCTGTCTCTTTCGGGTAAACCAAATGCTCCCCTCAAATCGTCAGGTAGATCCTTAAACCTGACGACTTGAGGGGAGCTTCTTCCCAATGGCCCCATATCTATTCCATTTCAGACAATAGCTGGGTATATAGAGCAGATACTTCGGGAGATGGTCCCGTACCGATTTCCTGACGCAACAATTTCGCAAAATGCTTGTACTGCTCGATCAGCGCCTCTCTGTTCTTCTGCGTAGTTAACGTCTGCATGAGCATCATTAAGGATTCCTCATCCAATTCATTGCGAGAGAGGAGCTTCTTGAGCAAAAGGGTAGCTGAACTGATATCACGTACTCTTAGTAGAGCCTGACATATTCGACGGGTCAACGAGGTATACATGATCGACAATCGCTCGATATCGCTCCAGGCCCAGGTATAAACATTATCCCCGAATAAATCGCCCACATATAGTTGCTCCAGTGTCCGCGCCTGCTCGATGTCGTCCTCGGATTGAATGACAGAAAGCATCTTGCAACCCTCTTCAAAACGAAGAAAATCTACCGTGATATCCGTCAAATTCAGGGCGTAATGGTTGTTGTCCGTGTGAAGTACTTGTTTCAATCCGTACGCATCCAGCAGTTTACGTAGTTGATAGACCGTCGTATTGAGATAGACTTCCGCATTTTTCTGCGGCATGCTTCCAAAAATATCTTCAACCAGTCGTGCCCTGGACACCAGCCGGCCTTTATGAATGAGCAGATACGCGAACAGTTCTGCGCTTTTGCTGGATTTCCATTTGGTTTTGATGCCTTGGGGACTCTGAATCTCAATTCTCCCCAGCCCATTGAATTCCACAGGTCGAGCCTGTGAGACTTCCGTGTTGTCAGCCACCGGGTGATTACGCCATTCCACAAGGGCTCGGTGCACAGTCTGTTGAAGTCTATTCTGATCCACAGGCTTAACCATGTAGTCAAAAGCGAAGACATCAAAAGCGGATAAGGCATATTCCTTGTGGGAGGTGATAAAGACGATTCGTGTCTGTTTACCCAGCTTTCGCAGCCCTTCTGCAAATTCGAGTCCGCTCTCCCTGGGCATGTTAATATCTACAAAAATCAAATCCACCTCATGATCAACCAGATATGCTGTTGCGGCCATGGTATCCAGAAATGTGCCCATAATCTGGATTTCCCCGATCTTGGCCAGCATTTTTTTCATAATGAGATGCATGGCCTTCTCATCATCCACCAGAATGACTTTCATGCACCAATCCCCGCTTTCATTGAGAATAGTGGCTGTGTCGCTTCGGGTTCAGGAGGAACCGGAACGGAAAAGTAGAAATTGCTGCCCTGCGAAAGTTTGCTATCAAACCAGATCTCGCCCCCGTTAAGGCGCACGAATTCCCTGCACAGATTCAATCCGAACCCGATTCCTCGTTCTCCAGCAGTTCCTATGGCAGATATCGGATATTCGTCTTGAAGGAGAGAGCGGGCTTGTTCATCCGAGATTCCTTCCCCGGTATCGCTGACGGATACGACAATATGCTGGTCAACCCGGTCAGCGTTCAATGTGATTCGTCCACCCGAATTCATAAATTTAATGCTGTTGGATAACAGATTTCGAAGGATCAGATCGAGCATGTCCTTGTCTGCATATACGGAGATTCCCGGCGAAATGTTAGAAATGATCTGAATCTGTTTATTTTCACTTCGCAAGCGAAGCAGGCGTATGCTCGCATCTACGGAGTGGTTCAAGTCCCGCTCTACTGGATGAAAGACTTGGCCTCCGCTCTGACTGCGAAACCATTCGAGCAGCCCTTCCACCAAGGCGAAGGTATTCTGGATCTGTTGCCTCATCTCCTGAACAATCTCCTCCGAATCCTCGCCGAATTCTTGTACCTCTTCTTCAAGCAAATCCATCAGATTGACAAGAACGGCAATGGGATCACGAATATCATGGGCGACCACACCGAACATTCTGTCCTTGAATGTGTTCAATTCAGTTAGTTGTCTGGCATTATCCCGAAGCTTATCTTCTGCCCGGATGGCTTCAGTCACATCGCTGAGCAGCAGCATTCTGCCGATGGGTTTCCCGCCGCGGTGTGTTACCAGAGAAAAATGCACATTATAAAACTTGTTACTTTGCCCGCCGGATAGCTGAACCTTGCTGGCAAAAGAGGGTTGCTCAATCAATTTCTCCAGTAGCAGTGGGTAATCAGCAAGGACAAGACTTGCGGGCTGACCAATATTTTTGGGGTGCAACCCCTCAATAACTCCACGTGCAGAGCGATTGAAGCTGGTTAATACGTGGTCCAGATCAAAGACAATGACAGCATCCTGCATGGACTCAAACACCTTTTGCCAAGCCAGCGGAGCCAAACGAAGCATGTTGAATTGAAAGATTCCCCACATATAGAAGACACCCGAGATGATAAATCCAAAAGGTGAGATATCGATGGGTGAATGGAGCACGCCACTTAAGTAAACAAGAGAAAAACCGAATGGCCCCCAGGAGCCAATAATCATCAGTGCGATTTGCTTTTTCATGCGTGGTATAGCACGGCGGAACATCTGTACAAGGAAGAAAAAACCAATAAAAAACAGCGTGTAGGAGAACAGGACATGAACCTGATATAAGGGCCCTTTCTCAAAAGAGAACAGAGGGAAACCTGCGGAGTTATCGATCATCATACTCTTGTAGTACAGGTGGTGCCACTCATTGGTAATATGTGCGATAAACGTAAAGAGAGGTACAATCAGCAGCAATATAACGTTACGCTTGCGTACCCAGGCTTCTCGGCCCGTATATTGCAGCACCATGAGAAAGAAAAAGACGGGGCCGAGTAGGATGCCGATATATTCGATTCGAAGCCAGAATCGGATATGGTCCAGATTCCCGCTAACGATTTCAAATGCGTAGCCGAATGTGTAAAAGGAACTGACAAACATCCCGAGGCCGTAACTAACGGCAATGGGCAGGTTCCTTCTTTTGTAGGAGAGGTAAGCCATTATTAAAGAACAGCAGGTTGCAGCCATCAGCAGTGCAGATAAGTACAGATTATAATTCATAGATGAGCCGCCTTTAATCAAGTCATATTCTTGCATAATATGCTTCCAATTTTATCAGAAAGAGAGTCGAAAACATATGTGTTTGAAAGGGGGAATTTAAAATTTTATTTGTTTGAAAAAAAACCCGCTCTGCCTTCGAGAGGCCGAGCGGACTGATGTGATTCTAGACTTATTGGATAGATTCCAATAGTGTACCAAGCTCGGGATTGGTTTGGAGCACTCGCAGCACAATCGTCAGCGCTTCAGCACGGGAGGCTGAGTTCGCGGGATAGAACTCTCCTTTTCCGTCTCCTGTGATGATTCCGGCTGCAGCAGCCTGCTGAAGTTGCTCTTTATTCCAGGTCTGTTCAAGGTCCGTGAAGACAGGGGCTTCCGTCGTAATTACATTCGTCAGATCCATAATGCGGGAAATGATGGCGATCATCTCGGAACGCTTAATCTCCTGATTGGGCTTAAATGTTCCGTCGGGGTAACCCGACAACACGCCCTTACCTTGCAGGGAACGAATAGAAGCTTCCGCCCAGTGACCGGACACATCACTCATTACACTGCCTTGGCTACTGGATAGATCAAATACTTTGGCGATCAGCGTTGCAAACTCGGCACGTGTGATGCTGGCGTTCGGGTGGAAGGAGCCATCGGAATACCCTGTTACGACTCCCAGCTTCACGAAGGTATTCACTGTCGTTGCAGCCCAGTGTGTGCTTGTATCGGATAATTGTACAGCGGGACTGGACTGTGCTGCTTTAATTTTTTGGTTGAGGCTCGTCATAAGGTTATCCAAATTAACGACCTGCTCGTTGAATTTCGGCCCTGGTACAACGGTTGGTGTGGTAGTTGGCTCGGGAGTTGGATCTGGCTTTACGACAGGTGTTGGTGCTGGTGTTGGGGTGGTGGTAGGCGTTGAGCTTGAACCGCCACCTGAACTACCTCCGGTACTTCCACCTGAGTTGCCTCCAGTACCACCATTGTTAATCGCGGTGATTTCAACCGTTTTGGTTCCGAACACGCCTGAGAGGTCTGCTGCTTTGGCCTGAACCAGAACGGTTCCTGCCGAAGTCCCAGTCAGTACTCCGTTCGTATCAATGGTCGCTTTGCCTGTTCCGTTCTGTACTGTCCATACAATCGAACGATTGGTAGCATCGGCTGGCAGAATACTTGCAGTAAGCGGAGTAGATTGGCCCACTTGAACGGAATTGCTTCCACTCACCGCAATGGAATTCACCAGAATGGGAAATGGCGTGATCGTGACTCGAACACTGCCAACGACTCCGCTACCATCTGTTGCAGTAGCTTGAACCAAGACGGTTCCCAGATCTCCGGCGGTAAGCACACCTGTCGTAGCGTCAATGGTTGCTGTTCCTGTCTCGTTAATTACAGACCAGGTTACGGTAGGGTTAATCGCGTCTAATGGCATAATTTCAGCATTCAAAGTCATGGTTTCACCTGTTTGAAGCGAATAGACTTCGTTAGGACTAGTTACTTTCACATCGGTTACTATGGATAACAAATTATCGGTAAGTAAAGTCGAGCCGGAGTATACGCTAATAGGCTTTGTAATGGGTACCGATTTGATTGCAAAAGTTACAAGTCCTCCACCCTGTGTAAAGTATGAATATCCATTTTTAACTGATTGATCACCATAGACGTTCAGACTATGAAACTCCAGGTTTGGATCGTCTCCATGCATGAAGATTTCGGTTTGGTTGTTAACGAGTTGATTTTGATTATCGTATACAGCCACCGTATAACTTAGATATCCTGGATAGTTGGGAGACACCTCGGGTGCTTTAGTTAGCTTAACATGATCTGCGGCAGTTGCTGGTTTGGTATTTGGAATGTTCACAAGTTGAATTCGGTTACCATCTGCATTACCGGAAGGGTATCCAGTATAAGGAACCCAAGCTATTCCATCCGCTTGAGCATATCCCCCAACGATCTTTTTATCAATATCCATCATAGTTTCTATACTGCTGTTATCTCCGATATCTGGAACCTGTACAACTTCTCCAGTTGAATATCGGAAGAATAGCTGGGTACCTTCACTCGGTTTTCCAGTGGGGTACTCAACTACGATGGAGCTTCTGTTGGTTACACAGCCGCTTAGCAAGGCGGCAAACAAAGCCAGCACCAAGCCTGTTTTTCCTATTGTAAACCTGTTCATCTTCAATCTTCATCTCCTTAAATTCTAGTTGTTTAAATTTAAAACTAAGTATAGCGGGCTCCAATGACGGGAAAATGACAAACCCAATACCCCAAGCCAATGTAGGCTCTTAGGGGTATTTAATTTACGTGTGAATTTGCTGTTTGACTTTCAACTTTTGCAGGAATATACTTAGTGCACCTAATTAATTGATTGGCTATTTAATTGGAATGCTATTTAATAGATGTCCTATGATGTTGGACCTCTATGGAATGATAATGAAAATAAGGGGGGGACAATAATGACTGGCATAGATCCGGTTGCCCAGAAGCTTTTGTATTCCATCATGCAGTTTAATAAAGGCAAATGGAGGCAACATAAACCGCATGGGCGTAATCACAATGAAATTATGGTTCTGGGTTGTTTACTCCACGGCATGCATCCGGGAGAACGATTGAATTGGCAGGATAATCCTCCTAACTTCAATGACACGCTACATTCAAAACACCCAGGACTGAAAGTATCGGAAATTAGTGCTTTGTTGCGAGTGAAATCGCCGACGATTACTCCTGTCATTCGAGGGCTTGAAGACGAAGGGCTGGTTGAACGAACCATGGACCCGGAGGATCGTCGCGCAGTCCGCATCACCATTACCGAAGCAGGTCGTGAAATTATTCGGGCGGCACATCAGGAGCGCATGGAGATATTTAATAAGCTCGTTGAGCATCTGGGTGAGGAAGACAGTCTTCAATTAGCGGCATTGTTGACCAAGGTGTACACCTTTTTTGATACAAGGGTTTCCCAACAGACGGATGCGTCCACACAAGGAGATGATAAGCCATGATGAAATTGTTTCGCATGCTTAAGCCTTACCGAGTCCCCATTTTCTTCATACTGGGTTTGGTGCTGTTACAGTCGCTAGCTGAACTGTATTTGCCAACCCTGATGGCGGACATCGTTAATGGCGGCATAATAAAAGGAGATGTTCCATACATTTGGCAGATTGGTGGCTGGATGCTGGTGATTGCGATAGCAGGCACGGCTTGTTCTATAACAGCCAGTTACCTTTCATCCCGCACAGCGGGTGGATTTGCCAAACAGCTGCGCAGCAGAGTATTCCGCCATGTGGAGAACTATTCGCTGCAGGAATTTGATAAATTGGGTACAGCTTCACTAATCACTCGTACCACAAATGATATTACGCAGGTCCAGAACGTATTAACGATGATGCTGCGCATGATGGTTATGGCTCCGATGATGTGTATCGGTGGTATCTTCATGGCGGTATCCCAAGATGCCAAATTATCGACCATCTTCCTGGTTGTCCTGCCTGTACTGGCTGGAGCCATTGCACTGATTGGTGCGAAAGGTCTGCCTTTGTTCAAACAAATTCAGAAAAAACTCGACCGACTCAATCTGGTCCTGCGTGAGCAACTAACTGGGATTCGCGTGGTTCGTTCCTTTAATCGTGGGGGACATGAACGTGCTCGCTTTAATGGAGCCAATACAGATCTGAGAGACGTTTCCATTAAAGTGAATGTGCTCATGGCAACATTAATGCCTGTTATGATGCTGGTTATGAACTTTTCAATGATTGCCATCCTGTATTTCGGTGGACAGCGTATCGACAGCGGGAATATGAATATTGGTTCATTAATTGCCTTTATTCAATATGCGATGCAGATCATGTTCTCCCTCATTATGGTCTCCATTATCTTTGTCATGATTCCAAGAGCTTCGGCTTCGGCAGAGCGGATCAACGAAGTATTGGATATGCATCCGGATCTCAGCAACCCAGAGCAGCCTCGTGAGATGAAATCGCTGCAAGGCACGATTGAATTCGATAACGTGACATTCCGTTATCCGGGTGCGGAAAATGCTGCGTTGTCAGGCATTTCATTTACGGCACGCCCGGGTGAGACCACAGCGATTATTGGGGGTACGGGCTCAGGTAAATCCACATTGCTCAGTCTCATTCCACGTTTCTATGATGTAACGGAGGGCAGTGTACGGGTAAATGGAACAGATGTCCGTGAGCTACGGCAGGAAGATCTGCGGGCCAAAATCGGATTTGTACCACAAAAAGCGATTCTTTTCACCGGAACAATTGCGGAGAATATCCGCCACGGGAAGGATGACGCCACGATGGAGGAGATTGTTCGAGCCGCTCAAACGGCCCAGGCAGAGAACTTCATTACGGAGATGAAAGACGGTTACGACAGCGTCATTGCACAGGGAGGTAACAACGTATCCGGTGGACAGAAGCAGCGTTTGTCCATTGCACGCGCACTGATTCGCCGTCCAGAAGTATATATTTTTGACGACAGCTTCTCGGCTCTTGATTTCAAAACGGATGCCAAACTTCGTGCTGCCCTGAAGTCCGAAACGACTGAAGCAGCGGTGCTAATTGTAGCTCAGCGCGTAAGTACGGTTATGGATGCGGATCGCATTCTGGTTATGGATGAGGGACGGATTGTCGGATCGGGAACACATAAAGAGCTGATGGAGCACAATGAAGTATATCGCGAGATTGTATCCTCCCAGCTGACAGAGGAGGAGATCGCATGAGTGAACGTACAGAACGCAAGTCATCTCGTCCCCCTGGCGGGCCGGGTCATCCCGGAGGCGGAATGGGCATGCGGCCTCCCGTGGAGAAAGCGAAAGACTTCAAAGGTACACTGCGGCGCTTGATGCGTTATCTTCAGCCCCACAGCTATCGTTTGCTGGGTGTGCTGGTTGCTGCGATTCTAAGTACCGTGTTCAGCATTATCAGCCCGAAGGTTATGGCAGAAGGTACGGATATTCTCAGTAAAGGCGCTATTGCCATTCTTCAGGGTGTGCAGGGGGCCGGCATTGATTTTCCTGCCTTGATGAAAGTTTTGTATCTGCTTGTGGGACTCTATCTGTTTAGTGCAGCTTTCATGTACATTCAGCAATATCTGATGGCTGGTGTAGCTCAGCGAGTTGTGTATGACATGCGTGAGCAGATCAGCGCCAAGGTGGGACGTCTGCCACTGAAATATTTTGACTCCCGTACCCACGGGGAAACATTAAGCCGGGCGACAAACGATGTGGACAACATCAGTAATACGCTCCAGCAAAGTTTGGCTCAGTTCATTACGTCTGTAGTTACCATTGTCGGGGTTATCATCATGATGTTGACCATTAGTCCATGGATGACTCTCATTACCATTTTGACGCTTCCATTAAGCGTAGTTGTGGTTATGCTGGTGGCATCCCGTTCGCAAAAACACTTTGCAGGCCAGCAGAAATCTCTTGGTGAATTGAACGGCCATGTCGAGGAAATGTACACCGGACACAAAGTGGTTAAAGCCTTTGGACGGGAAGAACATTCGGTAGAACAGTTCGAAAAAGTGAACGAAGAACTGTATGAATCCGGTTGGAAAGCCCAGTTTATCTCGGGTATTATCATGCCATTGATGACGTTTGTAGGTAACCTTGGTTATGTGCTGATTTGTGTGGTCGGCGGGATCTTTGTTACGCGTGGTGCCATCTCTATTGGGGATATCCTTGCATTCACACAGTACTCCCGTCAGTTCACTCAGCCGATTAACCAGATTGCCAACATCTCGAATATCATTCAGTCCACCATCGCTTCGGCGGAGCGGGTATTTGAATTGCTGGATGAAGAGGAAGAGGTTCCAGAGTCTTCGAAACCAGTACAATTGCAGCAACCGCAGGGTGCCGTTGCATTCCATGGTGTGAATTTTGGATATAAAGCGGATGAGTTACTCATTCATAATATGAATATTGATGTAAAACCGGGTCAGACGGTAGCCATTGTTGGGCCGACTGGAGCGGGGAAAACAACGTTGATCAACCTCCTGATGCGTTTCTACGAAATTCAGGACGGCCAAATTACGATTGACGGTGTTAATATCGTGGACATGGAACGTGGCAAGCTGCGCAGCCTGTTTGGGATGGTGCTTCAGGACACATGGCTGTTCAACGGAACGATCCGTGACAACATCGCCTATGGCCGAGAAGGCGCAACGGAAGAGGAAGTCATCAAGGCGGCCGATGCGGCCCATGCCGATCACTTTATTCGTACCTTGCCTGATGGATATGACACGGTGCTGAATGAAGAAGCATCGAACATTTCACAGGGCCAGAAGCAATTGCTGACTATTGCGAGAGCAATTCTGGCGAATCCGGCCATTTTGATTCTGGATGAGGCAACGAGCAGTGTCGATACACGGACCGAAGTGTTCATCCAGAAAGCGATGAATGATCTGATGAAGGATCGCACCAGCTTTGTCATTGCCCACAGATTGTCCACCATTCGCGGAGCCGACCTGATTCTCGTTATGGATCATGGTAACGTGATTGAGCAGGGTAATCACGAGGAATTGATGGAGAAACAAGGCTTCTATGCGGATCTGTACAACAGTCAGTTTACGGAGCAACAGCCACAGGCGATCTGATCCTAGATGGCGTTAACATAATAGCCGGGTGCACCCTTTGGGTGCACCCGGCTATTTGTTTGCTACCGCGGCAAGTCCCACGATACAATTTCTTCTTTCTTTAGTCCTTTTTCGAATCTTCTGGAGCTTTACCTTCGTTGTCGCCGGATGACGTCTTTACTTCCAGCTTTGGATCTTCGTCTGCTTCCTCAAGCGCAGAAGGTGCCGGCTCGCCCGGTATTAATTCACGCTGCTCGATCATACGTTTCACGACCTCATAACAGTCCTCAACATGTTTGTTGCCGACATACCGCATGGCTGTAAAGCTGAGCGCGGCAGCCAGTCCTTGACCTGCAAAAGGGACAAATTTGGCGACTGATTTGGTAGCTACGCGTACTCCGACCCTTTTCAGAACCTGTACGACCAGTTCTTTGGTTACCATACGTCCAATGACTTTACTTCCGATGGACATGACGAATCCGTAGATCATGGATTTGGTCTCAGGGTCCATACCGTCGAGCTGCTTTTGCGATAATCCGAATTTATTGTTAATGGCAGGCAGTAGCTGCATGAGCATTCCCACATCAGCCAGGACGTCTGTACCTGGAAGAGGAACGAGTGTTGTACCAGCGGAAGCGGTAGCTCTCTTTTTGACCATGGTACGGCATTCCTTGCGAATTTGCTCCAATTGTTCCAACGTTGCCGGAATCATAGGGAATCCCTCCATTCGTATATGGTATAGATATAACCGTTTTGACTCGTTTTGAATGGTGTTTATTACAGTAGAAATTGTTGACCTTGGCATATGAGTGTAAAGTAACCTTTTTTCTCAACCGTACGTCTAGTAAAAAAAGGAAATCAGTAAATTGCTAAGACGGGTATCTGAGTATTACGGATGAGGGGGGATTACGATGCATGCACGGTTAGGAGTATTACTGTTATTATGCTGTATAACTGGGCTGATCATTACGAGCTGTTCAGCAAAGGGGGACCCGAACAAGATGCAATTCAATTCGAATCAGGAGCTATCCGAGGCAGAACGAAATGCTGCTCTGAAAGAGATCGAACCCGAAAGAATCCAAGCCATGAACACCATGGGGCTGAACATTCTTCAACAGATGGGTACAAAAGAGAAGACTGACGGAAATAATCTGCTGATTTCTCCTTACAGCATTGCGGCGGCGATTGGCATGGCATATAACGGTAGCGTAGGTGAGACTAGGCGAGAGATGGCAGAGGTCATAGGCTGGTCGGGGCTAGAAATGGAGCAAGTGAATGCTTCTCAAGCGGCTTTGCAGCAGTTGTTGACCCATCCGGGAAAAGGCATACAGATCGGTATAGCGAACTCCATGTGGATGAAGGACGGAATCCCGGTAGAGGAAACGTATCAAACAACCGTACAGCAAACTTATGAAGCCGAGATCAGGACGTTAAATGGACAACCAGCACAAGCAAAGGAAGAGATCAATCAATGGGTGAAGCAGCACACCGAAGGCATGATTCCAAATTTGATGCAGGAGCCGCCTGAAAAGGAAGCCCTGATGATTCTGGTGAATGCCATTGCATTTGATGGTAACTGGATGGATGAGTTTGACCCAGAGTACACGACAGACGCCGAGTTTAAGCCCGCAAATGGAAAGGCCTTGTCTGTACCGATGATGCATCAGACAAAGCAGTTTCTTTATACGGAGAATGATGACTGGCAGGCGGTTAGGCTGCCTTACGCAGAAGGACAGATGCATCTGCTCGTCGTTTTGCCGCGAGAGGGGCGTACACTGGAAGAGGTTCAGCAGCAGTTGCTAGATGACCCGAAACGGCTGGATACTGGTTCTGAATACAAGTTGGTTGGGCTGTCCTTGCCACGTTTTCGTGCGGAGTATGGCATGAACCTGAAAGAGACGTTGCAACAGTTGGGTATGGAGAAAGCCTTCGACCCTTATGCCGCCGATTTTACGAAAATGATTCCTCGCGACCCGAACTGGCAGGCATACATTGGTCAGGTATTGCATCGCGCCGTGATGGAAGTGAGCGAGCAAGGGACTGTAGCGGCAGCTTCAACGCTGGTGGAGATGCGGGCCGGAAGTGCACCGCCCACAGATAGGATCAAGATGGAGGTTAATCGTCCATTTATGGTTGCTGTAGTGGATGAAGCAACTGGAGCATGGTTATTTGCCGGGAACGTAAACCAACCGGAAGAGATTCCCTCCCGGTAGCACGTAGTCTTCGTTATCCAAGTCTGCTGACATGCCGCTCTCGGAATTCATTCTCCAGCATGCTCATCTGAATGGCATCGTGATATTGATGATTGTAATACAAGGCATCTCGCCGTACACCTTCACGTTGAAATCCTAGTTTCTCATATGTACGAATCGCACGTTGATTGAAGGCATACACTTCAAGCTCGATTCGGTGCAGATTGCAGATGCCAAAACCGTAGTCTAGCATAAGCAGCAATGCCTCGCTGCCATAGCCTTTTCCTTGATGCTCTGTATGGTCGATGGCGATCCGAATGTGCGCACTGCGATTTTTGGTATGCATGTCCATCAGGGCAATCTCTCCGATGACCTGGTCATTCTCCTGCAAGGCAATCAGCAGCATCAAGCGTGAGTCATCTTGGGCCGCGTTTTCGATGTAGCGTTCTACTTGGGTACGGGTGAAGCTGTTTTGTGTCCCGGTGAGTCTGCGCATCTCGGCGTCAAACAATCCGGGGAAATAGGTATCAACATCAGTCGATTCAAATGGACGCAGATAGATACGCTTCGTTTCCAACAGACGTGGGATGCGTGGGGATGGTGTTGGTTGAGACATGGGTTATTCCTCCTATGGGTTCAAATCGTCATGCAGGACTGATTGAGCTGGTATCGCCGCATTGGCCAATGCCTGGAGAGATCTTTACGCCTTGTGAGCGGCTCCGTCCAAAAATAAAGCGACCAGCTCATGTGCCAGATCGGCAATCGTTGCATGCATGTCGCGCACGCCTTCGCGGTTTGCCAGCATCAGCAAGGACGTGAACGCGTGGGCAAGCAGCATCGGATTGGCAGATCGCAAATAACCGTTGTCCATCTCCTGCTTAAAGTGGGTGGCGAGGACTTCATAGATGCGGACTTCGGCTTCACGGATCTGGGCCAGCTGATCTGCATCCAGATAGGTATTGGCTTCACGCATCATGGTCTCGGTATCGACGTGAGATTGTTGCATCCGTCCTTCCGCAACTTTCTCCAACCGCTCTTGCAATGTACCTGGTGCATCCATACGGAGAGCTGTCTGCTGCATGCCCATAGCCATCATACTGGTGATGGCGACGGTGAATAGCTGCGGTTTGCTGGAAAAATGATAATAGATCGATGCTTTGGTTACGCCGCATAGCGAGGCAATTTGCTGGAGAGAGACGGGCTCATACCCGTATTCCATAAATAGCCGCGAGGCGGTCATCAGTATTTTCGACTGGGCTGATGCCTGATCGGCACCGGCCTTGGGCCTACCCGGAGAGCGGGGAGGGTTCGTTTTTTTGCTCATGGTTGCATACCTCTTTACTTATTCATGTTGGCTGTACAAAAGTGTTCACAAAATTAGTATTTGCAATATTAACCTTCCGGTATATATAATTAAATCAATTATACTATGACCCGTGGTTCATTTCTATATTTATCACATAAAAACGGCTTCATAGAACCAAAATAGGGAGATGAAGAGACAATGCAAGAAGGTTCGGGCTACGGCCGCTGGGTTGCCGGCAAACGAAGCAAATGGATTACACTGTTGGTATGGATCATCATCGCGGTTGTTCTTGGTGTGGTGTGGCCTGCTGTAGGTGACCGTGAAACGAATAACGCGCAGGATCTGAGTGATTCCAAGCCATCGGTGCAGGCGGCAGCAGTTGCCCAGAAAGAATTTCCCGGCGGCGAAGGTGTTCCCGCTCTCATCGTATGGCGTCAAGCCGGCGGGCTGACGGATGAACAGATTGAGAACATTCAGGCGTTAACGGAGCGACTGGATCAAGATCCGGTAGAGCAGCAGCAATCTGTGGTACCACTATATCAGTTGCCGCCACAGGCTCTGAAAGGTCAGCTTTCGGAAGACGGAAGCACCTTGGTTATGCCGCTCTTTTTCAATCAGGAAGCTGATTCATCACAGCTGAAGGAAGGCATTGAAGCGTTGGAACAGAAAACGAAAGACATTTTTGGTTCCGACCCATTCGACGTTGCCATCGATGATGCCAGCGCACTAAGTGCACGGGTCACAGGTCCGGTTGGGATATCAATTGATGCAAGTGGGCTGTTCTCATCTGCTGATGTATCCTTGCTGATTGCAACAGTTGTGCTGGTACTTGTCCTGTTGCTGTTGATCTACCGTTCGCCCGTACTGGCGATTATCCCGATTATTGCAGTTGGGTTCGCTTATATGGTCACTAGTCCGATTCTCGGATTTATGGCGGATCAGGGTTGGATTACAGTCGACGCGCAGTCCATCTCTATTATGACGGTGTTGTTGTTCGGCGCAGGAACGGACTATTGCCTGTTCATGATCTCCAGATTCCGTCAAGTTCTCTATCATGAGCCGGATAAAAAGAAAGCACTCTTCCAGGCGATTACCGGATCGTCCGGTGCGATTGCCATGAGTGGATTTACAGTTGTTGCAGCACTGCTTGTACTGCTGTTCGCAGAGTACGGTGCCTATCACCGTTTTGCCGTACCATTCAGTTTATCCATCTTCATCATGTTTATTGCGAGCCTAACCCTGGTTCCGGCTTTGCTCGCGATCTTCGGTCGGGGTTCATTCTACCCGTTTGTACCGCGTACGCACGATATGGAAGTGGAACGTGCGAAGAAAAAAGGCAAACCAGCACCTGCTCCGCGTAAAATCAAGGAAAGCTGGATTGGCCGTACAGTAGTAACCAAACCGTGGACAGTACTGGCGATTACGCTGGTGTTGTTGGGTGGACTGGCTGCTTTCTCTAGCCAAATTAAATTCACGTATGACTTGCTATCGTCCTTCCCGGAGAATGTTGCATCTCGTGAAGGTTTCAAAGTCATTGGAGAACAGTTCTCGGAAGGTGAACTCGCTCCGGCGAAAGTGATTATCGATACAGAAGGCAGCGAGACAGATCTGAAACAACGTCTGGAATTGCTGGATTACGTAAGCAAAGTGGGTGAAGCGCAGCAGGGTGCTGAGAATGCAAACATCACCGCTTACGATGTGGAATTCAATCTGAATCCATACTCGATGGAGGCGATGCAGCATATCCCGGATCTGCGGGCAACGGCTGAACAGGCATTGAAAGATGCTGGAATAACAAGCGTGGACAGCCATGTCTGGATCGACGGTCAGACGGCTGAGCAGTATGATATCGAAGTCACTGGAGAGCGGGATGCCAGCATCATTATCCCAGTAGTGATCGGAATGATCACGTTGCTGCTGCTGTTATACCTGCGTTCCGTCGTAGCGACGGCGTATCTGATCGCGACAGTAGTACTATCCTATTTCTCTGCATTGGGCTTGGGATGGCTCATTATTCACTATGGACTGGGAGCAGACGCCATTCAGGGAGCGATTCCGCTGTATTCCTTCGTATTCCTTGTGGCGCTGGGTGAGGACTACAACATCTTCATGATCTCAAGCATCTGGCAAAAACGCAAAACGATGCCACTTCGCCAAGCGATCAAGGAAGGTGTGGGTGAAACCGGATCTGTTATTACTTCCGCAGGTCTGATTCTCGCAGGTACGTTTGCCGTACTGGCAACACTGCCTATACAGGTGCTAGTGCAGTTCGGTATTATCACGGCTGCGGGTGTCTTGCTCGATACGTTTCTTGTTAGACCGTTCATGGTGCCAGCTATTACAACGTTGCTGGGCAAATGGGCCTTCTGGCCAGGCAAGTATGTGCCTGTTGGAGAGAAGGCCAAAGAGAAACAAAATCAATCCATGTAATCGATGGATAGATTCAGACAAGGACAGTGGGGACCTCAAGCCTACTGTCCTTGTTTTTTTACCATTTTCATATTGGAGTGGAGGCTGCTCCGGGCATATGCTGAGATGGAATGGAGGAACTGTAAAATATCCGCAGAAACAGAACTGGTCGCTATTTTCTTTGTACGAGGAAGGTTTACGTGGCCAAGGGTTTTGGGACATAATAGAGGTAACGTCGGCCACGGGCAGACGGACGGGATGAACATCAATGGGACAACCAGGGGGAAGGATGAAAACAAGCATGACGAACCAACTTAATGTGTACTTTAACCATGACGGCGGCGTGGATGACCTCGTATCGCTGTTCATGCTTCTGCAAATGGACAATGTAAATGTAACCGGTGTATCGGTTATTCCGGCAGACGGATATCTGGAGCCAGCTACAGATGCCAGCCGTAAAATTATCGATCGCTTCGGCACATATTCCGTAGAGGTAGCGAAATCCAACTCCAGAGGTAAAAATCCGTTTCCTGCGGCATGGAGATTGCATTCCTTCTATGTAGATGCACTTCCAGTACTGAACGAATCCGGCAAAATGGAAGCTCCTTTGTCTTCCGTTCCGGCTCACCAGCATTTGATTGAGAAAGTGCGCAACACCGAAGGCAAAACGCTGCTCCTGTTCACAGGACCGCTGACTGACCTCGCGCGTGCACTGGACGAAGCACCAGACATTGAAGAGAAAATCGACAAGCTTGTATGGATGGGTGGTACGTTCGAAAGAGGGAACGTCGAAGAGCCTGAGCATGATGGCACAGCAGAATGGAACGTATTCTGGGACCCTGAAGCGGCTTATCGTGTATGGCAGAGTGGCATCCAGATTGATCTGGTAGCCCTGGAAAGCACGAACAAAGTACCTCTGACACCTGCTGTACGTAACCGTTGGGCTGCAGAGCGTCGCTTTGAAGGCGTTGACTTCCTGGGTAACTGTTACGCAGGATGTCCGCCACTGGTGTACAGTGAAACGAATTCCACGTACTATCTGTGGGATGTGTTGACTACGGCTTCCGTTGGACGTGAGGACATCGTGAAGAAGAAAACCGTGAACTGTATTGTTATCCCGGATGGTCCAAGCCAGGGCCGTACGGTGGAACAAACAGACGGACGTCCAGTGCAACTCGTGTATGATACCGATCCAGAAGCGTTCTTCACATACATGACAGATTTGGGCAAAAAAGCTGCTCCGCAGCGTTATTAATTCAGGCAGCCGCAAGGCCAGTCTCCATTAAAGGTACAACCAAAAAAAGCCGCAGGCAGAGTGAACAGGATTGGGGTAATCCCCATGTTTCCGTTCCCTTCCTTGCGGCTTTTTTGTATTCATCTGGTGGGCTCTATTGATTGCTCATCTGCAATCGGATTTATATTTTGAATCGGCTTATCAACCCGTTCAACTCACTGGACAACACACGAAGGGATTCCGCAGATGTGCTCATCTCATCCATCGATTGCAGCTGCCCGTCAGTTGCAGCCGATACCTCCTGAATGCTGGAAGAGGACTTGCGCGAGATATGTTCCATATCTTCAACGGAAGCGGATACTTCTTCGGCACTGGCGGAGAGCTGTTCGGAAGCGGCGGACACTTCGTGCAGACGTTCATTCATCGTCTCAATGCCGGAATGAATGGACGTGAATGAACGTCCTGCTTCTTGAACAACTGCAAGACCTGCCTGAACTTCTGAGGTGCTGACCGACATATGCGAAGATAAAACGGCAGTCTGGCGCGTAATTTCGGCGATCAGTTCAGTCACATGCTGGGACGATTGCTCTGATTCCCCCGCAAGCTTCCGAACCTCGGAAGCAACAACGGCGAATCCGCTGCCATGTTCCCCGGCCCGAGCAGCTTCAATGCTTGCATTCAATGCCAGCAGACTGGTCTGGGAAGCGATGCCCTTCATCATGTGTGCTACCGATTCTATTTTGCTGGAGTATTGCGCAAGCTGGGAGGTGGATGCTTCCATCTGGGCGTTGGCCTGATGAATTTTGTCCATGCGGTCGATCGCGGTGTTGATGTTGGTCTGGCCCTGTATCGCGTTATGGGTCGTCTCCTCGGATACATCAGCCACCATGGAAGATGAATTCGCAATATGCTGCATGCTGCGTGTAATTTCCTCCATTGCTACAGTAACTTCGCCTGCCCGTGCAACCTGCTCCGCAGCGCCTTTGGCTGTGTGGTCTGTGTGCTCAGCAATGCGCTGGCTGGCTTCCGCTGTCGCCTGCGAGTGTCTGGATACCCCTTCGGCTGCTTGCAGCAGGGAATCGGAGCTTTTGCGGATGCCTGTCATGACATCTCGTGTATCCGTGACCAGATGTTTGAACTCCGAAGCCAGTTGTCCGACCTCATCCTTCCGTCCAAGCTCGACATCGACGGTCAGATCACCTTTGCCTACCTCAGCAATGATCTTCTTCAGTTTCACGAGAGGACGGGTCAAATAATGAGCAAATCCATAGACCAGCAGCACGCTGAGTAATACGATGGCAAGGGCGGTCCAGATCATGGTCATCCGATTGCGTGTCATCAGCTCGTAGACGGCAGTGGAGTCCAGGTCCGCACCAACCAGACCAAGCAGTTCCCCATTGGCACCATGAATCGGCACATAGGCTGTAATCGTTGCGCCGTATTCATCCTGGGTCAGATCGCCCCGGAAAGGTTCGTTTTGTGCAAAGGCTTGCAGCATTCCCGCATATTGGTTCTCTTCAGGCGACCCGTAGGGAGAGAAATCGTCCTCTTCTACATCCGGAGCAGCGCCATCCACCACGTAATAATACGTTGCGGCTCCGTTCTCTTCACGCTTACCAAGCGTGTATAGATACTTCAACCCATTGGCCTGACGAAGCTGGCTGAGTTGTTCGCGCAATGAATCGTAATACTCGGTTTGATCCTGTCCTGTACTTAATGGCGCATACAGGGAGGTGTCGATGGATTGCGCTGCTCGTTCGGCAACAGCCTGTGCCTGCATGCCCATCGACTGTTCAACCAGCTGTGCAGATGAGCGATACATGGTAATGCCAAGAACGGCTCCTGCCGCCAGCATCAGACAGGAAAAAAATAAAAAGATACGCATAAACAAACTGTTCATTAGTAGAAATGTTCCCCCTTGATATATAAAACTATGAATTCTTATATTGAAGTTGGATGAATCGTCATATTGGAACTGCGTTTCCTTCTTTGCTAACGTACATATATGTATTTCATTTCTATTTAAAATATCGGCATCTGCATGATAAAGAATTAGCCCCCGGATCAAGTATAGATCCAGGAGCGTATCTTGTTTGAAACGTATAAATGGATATCTCATCCCTTGAACTCCCTATGATTGCAGGAACCCTTTGCTGTTATTACTACAAAGAGGGGCTTTACATCGTCCCGCCACCCTGGCGGATGGAGGCAGGGATCTTCTCTGGTCCCTGATTAATATATTTATTAATAAAAGTGCCTACTTTGGCATCATCGAATTGGTCCAGCTTCATGGTTTTGGTCCATGCCGTCACGACGACCTCACTGCCCTCTGGGATGTCCTTGTTTGGCACAGCGAGGATACCTGATCCAGCTTTGCGGAACTTGGCAAGGTATTTCAGATGCTCTTTCAGCTCATCACTTGCGTTCGCACGATAATAAATGATGATATCCCCATGCTCCAGATTATGTACTAGGTATGGATAGCCGGGGAGATCGGTGTAAAATCCGAATTTGATATCATGCGGGTTATGAGGCCCCGACGTCGGGATGGTCATCTCATATTGGATCGGTTCTTCCGTATGATCGGCTCCATAGTATTTATCGTCGGTCACGTCAATCACAGCATCAGCCTTTAGATCGGCTACATCATACTTGGTAAGTGCGCCCTGCATGAAGAAAAGAACAAACGCAATGATCGACACCCCCAGTAGTGCATGTGCACCCAGGCGGATAGATCGGGTTTTCTTTTTAATCACAGCTCGTTCATTCTTCTTCATATGTGCCAGTACAGACTTCTGGGTGCGTGAAGACCAGATATAAGCTGCGATGGAGAACAATAGAACGACTGCTCCAACGATAAGCCACAGATAGGATGTCCCTGCCTCGTGCTCCATTTGCATATGATTCATATTCATATCCATATCGATTTCCTCTGCCCTTCTTAATAAAATGAATGATCACAACAATACACTACATAATGTAGTGTTTATGACAATGGTACAGGTCCCATATAAGCATGGAGTGTTTCTTACCTCATATCCTTACGTAAAAAAGAACATACCTTTTACACTACACATTATAGTGTATGGAACACAACGAGTGCAATCTGCTGACGTTGAAAACCAAAGAAGACCCTCCTCGCATAAGCAGGGAGAGCCTTCGTCAGAGCTTTTGAACTAGATGCTACAGACGACCGTATGGAGAATACATCAGGCCAATCAAGCCAATGATTGTAGCGCCTAGAAAGCGAGATAGAATAAAAAACAATACAACATTGGCAATCAGCACGCTGTACATGCTATCGATGGCTGCCTTGGTACGATTCAGCGGATACTGGAACAGCACCGTGTTAAGAGATACAAAGATAATCAAATACGAGACAACGAGGAAGAAGATAGCGATGGAATACGAGATAACAATAAACAGATTCGCCAGAACGAGTGACGCTACAGCGGGCACAAGCAATGTACCGAACTGGGCAACCAGCGTTTTGGGACGGAACGTAATTTTTTCAATCTTCAATATGGCATACATCAATGCGATAGCTACGACCAAAGAAATGGCGGTGAACAACAGCGGTCTGATAAACCCGCCAATGAACAATCCGTCCATATCCATCCGGCCGAATGTAATCAAAAAGTATGTAGAGGATAGAACCGCAATCAGAGCCATCGTGATCCAGCCGTTAAGAGAATGCTGTTCACCAACGGTTTTCATGGTTTGATAAGGACGGTTGAGCACACTAAGGCAATAGGATAGATACTGTTTGCTTACTTCTTTGGCTTGCTGAACTTTCTCATTTTGTACGATGTTATTCCACTGATTGGCGTTGTTGTCTTCAGAAGATGAAGGGCCATCTGTGTTGGAAGAGTCGGATATGTGTTGTACAGGTCTGGGAGCAGAAGGTGTGTTGGGAGAAATGGGAGCGTGAGAAGATGTCGCCTGTGTGCTCGACCAACGCGTATATTCGGGTTCGGCAGCAGCGGATTGTTGATCCTGAGCGGAATCTGCAGTAGGGGAGGAAGGGGTTAGATTAGAGCCGCACCTCTCGCAAAAACTAGCATTTCCATTTTCATGATTACATACTGGGCATTTCATGGCATGAGCCTCCAATTTCATAAATTAAGATAATATAGACATTTTGTCTCATTTTAACGGGTGATGACGAAGTTTGTCTATGTTTTCAAGGGAATTAATACCCGGTATTTTCCATCTAGGTATGTGATTAAACCGTTCCCCTTATTTTCATATTGACATAAGTATGCGCCGGAATTATGATGTCATTACCGAAATTGATAATCATTATCATTAAATGAACGTTAATCCAAAGGTTTGTACTCATCGACATATTAATCGCAGGTGTACAACCAAATCAGTTTAACCAATGGGGAGTGTATCGTGTTGAAAAAAATATTGGCATTGCCGGCTGTTGTGCTGGCAACTTCGGTTTTACTCGTCGCTTGCGGCAATAATGATGCTTCGGACAAGCAGGCAGAGACGCCTGTTGCTCAAAGCGAAAATCAAACTTCCACAGAAACCACGGATGCAACAGATCAGGAAGCGGCCGGGAGTGATTATACAACCGCAGTGGATGGCTATCGCGCGTTTGCAATCGAGCAGATTGATGAATTCGTGAAGCAAACGGAGAAGTTCACGGATGCCGTGAAAGCGGGTGATCTGGAGACTGCCAAATCATTATATGCACCAGCTCGTATGTATTATGAACGCATTGAACCGGTAGCCGAAGCACTTGGGGATCTGGACCCGAATATCGATGCGCGTGACGGAGATGTGGAGGCTGCCGACTGGCGCGGATTCCACCGGATTGAGAAAGCACTTTGGGAAGACAAGACGACCGAAGGCATGACTGACTTTGCGGATACATTGTTGAGTGATGCGAAGCTCCTGCGTGCCAAAGTCGAGACGATGGACATCGATGCGAGTCTGATGGTAACGGGTGCGGTAGAACTTCTGAATGAGGTTTCCTCCAGTAAGGTAACCGGTGAAGAAGAACGTTATTCCCATACGGATCTGTATGATTTTGCAGCGAATGTAGAGGGAGCACGCGAGATTTATAACCTGCTCAAGGATGATCTGGCTGCCAAAGACAAGGATCTGAATCAGCAAATTGCGGACCGATTCGATGCGCTCGAGAAAGAACTTGCTCCATTCAAGGATGGAGACGGGTACGTTTCATATGAGAAGCTGAAGGATGAGGACGTGAAGAAGCTGAGTCAGAACCTGGATGCATTAGCTGAGCCACTGTCTAACATGGGACAGGTACTGGGAGTGTAGAACGATGACCGAGCAGAAAAAGGATTCGCTGAAAAAGCCGTTGTCACGGCGTGAAATGCTGAAGCTGACCGGCGTGGCCGGACTGGGTCTGCTCTTGGGTGGAGGCGGTGCCAGCGGTCTGATGGCGCTGGGCCACAAAAGCAGTCCGGCGACATTGGATGTGAACACGCCGGACAAGGCACTGCCCTTCTATGGAAAGCACCAGGCAGGCATTATTACCCCGGCTCAGGATTTCATCTGCTTCGCCGCCTTTGATGTGACGGCGGGAAGCGCGGAGGATCTCCGCCGTCTGTTCAAGAACTGGACGGCGGCTGCCGCTGCCATGGCCGCCGGAGAGATGATTGGCGAACATAATACAACGCTGAATACGCCCCCTACCGATACGGGCGAAGCGGCAGGCCTGACACCGTCACGAACTACGTTGACGTTTGGTGTGGGGCCCTCTTTGTTTGACGGGCGCTTCGGGCTGCAGGGCCGGAAGCCCAAGGGCCTGCGCGATCTGCCGGCATTCGCCGGAGATGCGCTGGACCCGCAGTGGTGTGGTGGCGACCTGTGCGTGCAAGTCTGCGCAGACGATATGCAGGTCGCCTTCCATGCCATCCGCAATCTCGCGCGCATCGCACGCGGGCATGCGGTATTGCGCTGGACGCAGGAAGGTTTCCAGCGCACAGGCCGAGCTGACCCTGCCGGTGGAACACCGCGCAACTTGCTCGGCTTCAAGGATGGCACCGGCAATCCTGATACAACGGATGCCGTGCTGATGGACCAGACCGTCTGGGCGCAGCCTGCTGACGGTCCGGGGTGGATGGCCGGCGGCAGCTATATGGCCGTCCGCCGGGTTCGCATGCGTGTGGAGGTGTGGGACCGCTCCACACTGAAAGACCAGGAGGCGACATTCGGCCGCCACCGGGACAGCGGAGCGCCGCTCGGCAGCCGCGGCGAGTTCGATCCGGTAGATCTGAAGGCCAAGTCTGCCGATGGACAGCCTGTCATTCCGGCAACGTCACATCTGCGTCTCGCGAAGGGTGATGGCAGTCAGCAAATTTTACGCCGCTCCTACTCGTATTCGAGTGGGCTCGATGCCAAGACCGGACAGCTGGATGCAGGTTTGCTGTTCATTAGTTATCAACGGGACCTGGAGAAGCAGTTTATTCCGATTCAGAAACGACTGGCAAAGAACGACAAGCTGAACGAATATACCGTGCACACAGGCAGTGCTGTATTTGCCTGTTTCCCCGGAATTACGAATGGCGGATATATTGGGGACACCTTAATTTAATGGGGAGGATGACAAAGATGAGCAGGATCGCAGATCGGAAGGCGCTTAAGCGGCTGCACAAAGGAAGGTTGATGCGCTCCTTGCTGATGCTGCTGGTGTTTCTGATGGTGGGGTCCAGTGTAATTCGTTTACCGGGCACGCCACACGCTTCTGCTGAGGGGCTCCAAAACGAAGAGCAGTCTGTGCAAAAACAACTGGATAGTCTATTGCCGCCTGTGGGCAGTGCCTTGGTTGAAGCGGGACAGGGCAAGCTGGCAGAAGCGACGGAGGATGTCGCCGAATTCTGGCAACTGTGGGATGCTGCCAGCACGTTGGTGCCGGAGCAGAACGCAGATCAGGTTGCGATGGCCTCTAGAGTTGTAGGTGATGCCTTGTCCAAAGCGGAACAGGCACTGTCGGGCAAGGATTCTGATGCTGCCAAGAAAGCACTGGCGGATCTTGCCCGTGCGACCAATCAGTACATTGAGGCGTTTCAGGGTGCGGAAGAGAGCAGCGACGCAGGCCGTAAAGCGGCCGAAAGGCTGCTGCCGGACGCACGTAAAAGTTTGAGTTCAATGGAACAGGGCGATTGGACCCAGGCAGAGCTTGCCTATAAACGGATTGTTACGGCCTGGAAAGGCACCGAAGCTCCGATCCGTCAGGATCATTTTGGCGTATACAGCCAGTTGGAGAAGGACATCAGCCTGGTTCGTATTTCAATGCAGGCCGAGCCCCGCAAGGAAGAACAGGCAACAGAGCGTATGCAGGAACTGGTCACGTTGCTCACGGACTACAGTGCAGGGACACTCAAGGAAGGGGAAGTTGAGGATACGTCAGCATCCTCTGGTGTTTCTTCATTGTCCGACCTGCTGAAATTACTGGAGCAAATAGAGCAGCAGATTCAAGCCGGGGATACCACTTCTGCTGCAACGGGATTGGAGCAGTTTATCGTGGCCTGGCCTTTGGTTGAAGGTCAGGTGCAGATATCATCTCCCGCTTCATATACGGCTATTGAGAATGAAATGGCGGAAGCATCCGGATATGTCGTCTCCAATCCGCCAAATACGGCGAAGGCAACCGAGGTTGTAACCCAAATGATCAATCGGCTGGAGCCGTTAACGGCTACCACCTCATACACGGCATGGGATGCGGCATTGATTCTGCTTCGCGAAGGATTGGAGGCCATTCTGGTACTGGCTGCATTGCTCGCTTATGCCAAGAAAAGTGGCGAGACTGCGGCCCGGCGCTGGATCTGGGCTGGTGCCGGTAGTGGTCTGCTGCTTAGTGCGGCGCTGGCCGTTGTACTGTCGCTGACCTTTGCTGTGGCATCATCGGGTAGCACACGGGAGATGATTGAGGGGTATACGGGGCTTGCAGCCGTTGTACTAATGTTGACGGTTGGACATTGGATGCATAGCAAATCGAATACCCGCTCCTGGAATAGTTATGTACAGCGACAGGTAGGTGGTGCACTGGCAAGGGGGAGTCTGTGGTCACTCTTTGCTGTGGCGGGACTCGCCATATTGCGAGAAGGTGCGGAGACTGCGATCTTTTATATTGGCATGGCGCCTGCAATTGATACCTCGCAGATGTTGATCGGTATGGGGGCAGCATTGCTCATCCTGATTGTATTGGCTGTGGCCATTATTCAGTTCAGTGTACGTCTGCCTGTACGATGGTTTTTCCTGACCGCTACGCTGCTGATTTATTATCTGGTATTTCGTTTCCTTGGAGAGAGTATTCACTCCCTTCAAGTCTCAGCAGCGCTGGGGGCTCATGTTGTGCCGAGTCTGCCAACGATTGGCTGGCTTGGCATGTATCCGACATGGGAGACCTTTATTCCACAACTCGTTGTGCTGGTCTTTATGATCTTTAATTTGATTCGCACAGAGGTACGTTCGGCCAAAGGAGCATCCAAGGCATCCGTGTAGCACGGAGCTACGAGTTTTGGTTAAAGGCTGCGTCCTGTTCGCATCATATTGTGAATGCATCATACAAAGGGCATATAGAAGTCCCTTTAAAAAAAGCCGTATCCTTCACGATCTACTCTGCGTGAAAGATACGGCTATTTATTTTTTTAGAGATTCATGAGATAAGTTAAACGGTTTGTGGATTGGCATTCATAAGTGTGGGAGTGGACTCCCGTATGATCGGTTTGGTCACGATATGCGAGACCTGATAAGGCTGTGACGGATGATCAATCCGGGATAACAGCATCTCCGCAGCCTTGATGCCCATCTCGTTACTGTAAATATGAACAGTTGTTAATGGAGGCTCAATAATCCGTGATTCAGGCGCATTATCGAATCCGCATATGACAATATCCTGCGGTACAGTAATATTCCTCGCTCTCAATGCCCTGATCAGTTCGACTGCAATGAAGTCGTTGGCGCATACATACGCATCAGGCAGTGAATTCAGCTCTGCCACTCGTTCGTTTAACCAGCCGGGCTTCGAGAAGAACAGGCGGTCATCGTCCACAATGCATTGGGATGGATCGACCTGCAACCCCGCTTCCAGCATGGCCCGCTGATATCCTACCCAACGTTCATTGAAGCTTTTGCAATGATTGTAATCCCCGGCAAATCCAATATTGTTATAGCCACTCTCAATTAACTTTCTGGTTAACTGATACGTGCTGTGCTCGTTCTCCATTAGCAGCAAATCTGCATGAAATTCCGGATAACATATGTCGGAAGCGCTATCTATGAAGATCGTGGGAATGCCGAGATCGGTAATAAGCTGAGTATATTTGAGATCGAACAATTCAATGCAAATGATACCGTCCACGTTGGAAATATCAAAATTGTTGGGAAGTGTAAGTGAATCCTGATCAACCTCACGCACGATATGAATGGAGAGATTGTACCCCTCTGCGCTGATTCTTTTCTCCAGACCACTGATTAACATCGAACCAAAGTGAGATGTATTGGGCAGATTCTCCGTTAACAGGGCGATATTGCTTGGAGCTTTGGTTAGAACATGCTCATTTTCCATATAGGCAAACTGTTTATATTTAAGTTCAATTGCTTTTTTAATTACACGATTACGTGTCTCATCCGGGATATTTCCGCTATCATTCAAGGCTTTGGAAGCTGTATTCCGGGAGATGCCCAAAGCATCCGCGATGTCCTGTATCGTGACTTTTTCTTTTGCCATCTAGTGCTTCACCTCTAATGATCATATGGTCGTCCATAGTATTATCTTAGTCAAATGTATAATAGATCGGAACAAATAGCAATCTCAATTTTACATATGCACAATTTAGTTTACATTTTTAATTCAAATAATGCGCTTTTAATTGTATTCAGAAGTTTCGTTGCAAATGATAATTAGTTCGGAATATCCTACTTCTGATAAGGGAAGTGACAGATTGAAGGGATTTAAATAAACGTTTTATATGCAAATCAATGCACATTCAGAACTTGAAAAACACACAAAATGTTATCAAATGCACAATTATTTTTTACATTACGTATTGACTAATGCCTAGATCACCTGCTAAATTGTAAATTATTAAATGAGCAATTGTAAATATTGAAAGCCCTTACTACAAACAATTGTCAACTTCAGGAATGAACGGAGGTCATGTGTTGGATAACACGGTGGATACCAAAAAGGGTACAGGAAGGGTGTTGAAACAGAGGACATCAACCGGTCACAGGATGCAGCAGCTCAAAAAGAATTATTTTTTGTATTTGTTACTCGCACCAGCTCTGATCCTCACCCTTATCTTCAAATACATCCCGATGTACGGAGCCATTATCGCATTTAAGGATTTTAGTCCGATCAAAGGCATCATGGGCAGTGAGTGGGTGGGCTTGAAGCATTTTGAGAAGTTTTTGGCTTCGCCCAATTTTGATGTCATTTTTATGAATACGCTTAAACTCAGCTTTTTTGGATTGATATTCAGCTTTCCAGTACCCATTTTGCTTGCTCTCATGCTCAATCAGGTACGTAAAGCCGGAGTGAAGAAAAACATCCAATTGTTTCTGTATGCACCCAACTTCATCTCGGTTGTTGTCGTTGTGGGTATGCTGTTTATCTTTCTATCCCCAACAGGGCCGATCAATCAGATAGCGACAGCAATTACAGGGCATCCCATTATGTTCATGTCCGAGCCGGAATATTTCCGCTGGATATACATTTTGTCGGATATCTGGACTGGAGCGGGCTGGGCTTCCATTATCTATGTAGCTGCTTTGGCCAATGTCGATCCGGAACTTCACAATGCAGCCAACCTGGATGGAGCGAATCTTATTCAGCGTATTCGCCACATCGACCTTCCGACGATTCGACCGATTATGGCCATCGTATTTATTCTTGCCGCTGGCGGGATCATGTCGATTGGATTTGAGAAGGCCTACCTGATGCAGACGTCCATGAACCTGCCTTCCTCTGAGATCATTGCCACGTATGTCTACAAGGTGGGCTTGCAGTCCGGAGATTACGCTTATTCTGCGGCAGTGGGATTGTTTAACTCCGTCATCAATGTCATTTTGCTGGTTACTGTGAATCTGATCGTGAAGAAATTGAATGAAGGCGAAGGCCTCTATTAGGAAAGGAGTGTTATCCATGGTAGTCAAACATACGGGACTGGATCGTCTGATCCTCGCGCTGAATGCGATCTTTCTCACCTGTGCCGTACTGGTTGTGGTTGTCCCCCTGATTTATATCGTTGTTGCCTCATTCATGGACCCAACTGTGCTGCTGAATCGCGGACTGTCCTTCAATGTTTCCGACTGGAGTCTGGATGGGTATCAGATGATTTTGTCCAATCCAGCCATGATTCGAGGGTTTGCCAATGCGGTGCTGTACTCGGTTTCTTTTGCACTCGTGACGGTGACCGTCTCGATATTTGCAGGATATGCATTGTCTGATGAAAGGCTGGCAGGGCGAGGATTTTTCATGATTATTTTTATCATCACGATGTTCTTCGGTGGCGGTTTGATCCCTACCTATCTGCTTGTTCGTAATCTCGGCATGCTGGACACGGTATGGGCCATTATCATCCCAGGCGCAGTCAACGTCTGGAACATCATTCTCTCCAGAACCTTCTTCAAAGGGGTACCGCGAGAACTGAAAGAAGCCGCCAATGTGGATGGCGCCTCCGAGATGAAGATTTTCTTCCAGATCGTCATTCCTTTATCGAAACCCATCATTTTTGTCCTCGCGTTGTACGCGTTTGTAGGGCAGTGGAATTCCTATTTTGACGCCATGATCTATCTGGATAATCCGAACCTCCATCCGTTACAGCTTGTGCTGCGCTCCATTCTGATTCAGAATCAGGCTGCGCCAGGCATGATCAGTGATCAGCTTGCGATGGCAGAACTGAAACGGCTCTCGGAAATGATCAAATATTCAGCCATTGTCATTTCGAGTCTGCCACTCATCATCATGTATCCGTTCTTTCAGAAATATTTCGAAAAAGGTGTCATGGTAGGTTCACTCAAATAGTGAACAGCCTGAAATATAGCACGTTCGACCCAACACAATCCACGGAGGTCATTATTATGAAAAAAGTGAACAAGTCCAGAAAAGCCGCTACAACGGCATCCATCTCCATGTTGTCAGCTATGCTCCTGCTCTCGGCGTGTGGTGGGGGAGGAGGCGGTGCCGCAAGTGAAGCCCAGTCGCCTGATGGCAAAGTGACATTGAATTTTATAACACAGAGTTCTCCGCTGGCCCCTGCTGATCCGAACGAGAAGCTGATTAACAAGAGACTCGAACAGAAGACCAACGTGCATATCAACTGGAAGAACTACACGAGTGATGTGTTTGCGGAAAAAAGAAACCTGGCGGTAGCCAGCGGTGATTTACCCGATGCCATCTTTGACGCAGGTTATGGGGACTATGATCTCCTGAAACTGGCGAAGGACGGGGCCATCATTCCACTGGAGGATATGATTGACCAATACATGCCGAACCTGCAAAAGGTGCTGGAGGAAGCTCCCGAATACAAGAGCATGATTACGGCTCCAGACGGACATATTTATTCCTTTCCCTGGATTGAGGAGCTCGGAAGTGGCAAGCAACGAATACAGACGGTTGATGACTTACCTTGGATCAACGTGGAGTGGCTGAACAAGCTCGGACTGAAGATGCCAACGACAACCGAAGAATTGAAACAAGTGCTGATTGCGTTCAAAACTCAGGACCCGAACGGCAATGGCAAGGCTGACGAAATTCCGTTGTCCTTCATTAACAAGCCGGGCGGAGAAGATCTAACATTTTTATTTGCAGCATTTGGACTTGGGGAGAACTGGGACCACACCGTGGTGACCAACGATGGAAAAGTGGTCTTCACAGCAGCAGATGAAGGCTACAAAGAAGCGGTCAAATACATTCACGAACTGGTTCAGGAAGGTCTTGTAGATGTGGAAGCATATCAGCAGGATTGGAATACGTATCTGGCCAAGGGCAAAGACAACAAATATGGCATGTACTTCACTTGGGATAAGGCCAACATTACAGGTATGAATGATACCTATGATGTTCTGCCTCCTGTCGCCGGACCGAATGGAGAAATTAATGTCGCACGTACAAACGGTATCGGTCTAGACCGGGGACGCATGGTTGTTACGAGCAGCAATAAAAATCTGGAATCCACAGCGAAGTGGGTGGACCAATTGTACGATCCGCTCCAGTCCGTGCAGAATAACTGGGGAACTTACGGTGATAAGACACAACAGAATATTTTTGAATTGGATGAAGCCAAAGGCATGCTGAAGCATCTCCCGCTGGAAGGCGCTGCACCTGTTGAGCTCAGACAGAAAACGAGTATTGCAGGACCGCTGGCTATTCTCGACAGTTACTATGACAAATACACAACCAAACCGGAAGATGCCGCATGGCGTATGGAACTGCTCGATAAATATATGGTTCCACACATGAAAGCAGAAAACGTCTATCCAAGCGTGTTCTTCTCGATCGATGAACTCGACCGCCTCTCCACCATTGAGACTGATCTGTTCGCCTATGTGCTGCGTATGCGCACGGAATGGTATCAGAATGGAAAGATCGATCAGGAGTGGGACGCTTATCTGAAAGAGCTGGATCGTCTTGGATTGCAAGAGTGGCTGCAGATTAAACAAGCGGGATATGACCGCAACACCCAATAAAACAAACTGGTTGAGGAGCTTTGCCGTACATAGCATTAGGGTGCGTGAGTGAAGCGAAGTCTCCTCTTCAACGGTTTGAATCAAAGGAGTAAACCAACATGTCTACCATTTCAACAACCGATTACCGGGGCGTCTATCACTTCTCTCCCAAGGAGAAGTGGATGAACGACCCCAACGGCATGGTATTTTTCAAAGGTGAGTATCACTTGTTCTATCAGCATCATCCGTTTGGCACAACATGGGGACCGATGCATTGGGGCCACGCGGTGACCAAGGATTTGGTTACCTGGGAAGAGCTTCCTGTGGCTTTGGCGCCGGATGAACATGGCATGATCTTCTCCGGCAGTGCCGTGGTGGACTGGAACAATACGTCCGGATTCTTTGACGATGAGCCAGGACTGGTGGCTATTTTCACCCATCATCAGGAGGTGCCAAACGATCATCCGGTTCAGCGACAGAGCCTCGCTTATAGCAAGGATAGCGGCAGAACATGGATGAAATACGAGGGCAATCCAGTACTGGAGCATGAGTCGTTCGTGGATTTCCGTGATCCCAAAGTTTTCTGGCATGAGCAGACCAAGGAATGGATTATGATTATCGCTTGTGGTCAAACGGTATGTCTGTACCATTCTCCTGATCTGAAGGATTGGATACTGGGTAGTGAATTCGGCGCAGGGATCGGTTCGCATGATGGCGTCTGGGAGTGCCCTGATCTGTTCCCACTAGCCGTGGATGGAGATGCGAGCCAGGAGAAATGGGTGATGCTCGTCAGCATTGGTGCAGATCCGGCCTTCAAGGAAGGCTCCAGAACGCAATACTTCACCGGAGATTTTAATGGCATTACATTTGTTCCTGATGAAGCTTCCCATACCGTTCGCTGGTTTGATCATGGTCGGGATAACTACGCAGGGGTCAGTTGGTCTGACATTCCGGCAGAAGACGGCAGACGTCTGTTTATGGGCTGGATGAGCAACTGGATGTATGCCAATCAGACACCAACCGAAGGATACCGCGGCGCGATGACCATTGCGAGAGAGCTGACATTGGAGACAAGGGACGGAGAAGTCCTGCTGGTTCAGCGTCCAGCACGCGAGTTGGAGCAAGCCCGCACGCCAGTACTGTCCTTACAGAATGCTTCTATCAGACAAGTGAGTGAGCAGTTGAACACCTTGCGCCTTGTAAACTATGAGATTTATGCGGAATGGGCTTCTGATCAATCTGTTCAATTTGCATTACGAAGTGGTTCAGACAACGAAACGCTCATAGGCGTGGACGCTAGCCAGAATGAGGTATATGTTGATCGCAGTCGATCGGGTATTAGCGATTTCCATGAATATTTCCTGGGCCGCCATGCAGCTGGATTAAAAGCAGTGGACGGTAACCAACATGTGCGTATTTATGTGGATTACTCATCCGTAGAGGTATTTGCCAATGACGGTCAAGCGGTTATTACCGATCTGATCTATCCGGATGCGGGTTCCAAGGGGATCTCTGTTCAGTCCGAAAATAAGGATTTAGTATTTGCTTCGCTTCATATCTACGAGCTATCCCCCATCCGAGTTGAAGGTCAGTAGGAATGATCGTGAGGGGGACAGTAAGATGCTTATAGGAGCAATAGAAGCCGGTGGAACGAAGTTTGTATGTGGTTTAGGTAACGAGCGAGGGGAAATTGAAGATTGGTGCAGCTTTCCAACGGAACATCCCGAGACCACACTGGCGAAGGTCATCGACTATTTTAGGGACAAAGGAGTGGCTGCGATCGGGATCGGCTCCTTTGGTCCGATTGATCTGCAACCGGATAGCCCCACCTATGGTTACATTACAACAACGCCCAAGCCAGGGTGGGAAAACTGTAATGTTATTGGATCATTGAAGCGCGAATTCCCCATTCCCTTCGGATGGGATACGGATGTGAATGCAGCGGCCCTTGGAGAAGTCACTTGGGGAGCAGCAAAGGGACTGGACAATTGTGTGTATTATACGATCGGCACAGGTGTTGGGATTGGACTTGTGGCGGGAGGTAAACGTGTGCATGGATTGTTGCACCCAGAGGGTGGACACATCCGGACGAGACGGCACCCAGAGGATCATTTTGCCGGATTATGTCCGTATCATGGCGATTGCCTGGAGGGCATGGCTGCGGGGCCAGCCATTCAAGCACGCTGGCAGAGCCCTGGCAGCGAACTGCCGGCAGACCACCCGGCTTGGGAGATCGAATCCTTTTACATTGCGGAGTCCATCACAACGGCCATTCTGCTTCACTCCCCGCAAAAGGTCATCTTGGGCGGAGGGGTGATGCAGCAAAGTCATCTGTTTCCCATGATCCGAGAGCGGGTTGTACGGAATCTGAATGGTTATGTGAATGCAACCTCAATAACGCAACATATTGACGAATATATTGTCCAGCCGGGATTGGGCCAGCACGCAGGACTATGCGGCGCCCTCGCATTGGGTTTAGAAGCATTGCAGCATGAAACTTATGCTTCATAGCGTTTGATATTTATGGACGTCCCAGAAGGGGCGGATGCAGGTTCACTTATCTAAGAGACTGCGCCGTCCTTTGTGGGATTTTTGTCTCATCTACTATATGAAAAGAGGGAATGCTTATGAAATTCATCTTCCGTTCCATTGGTTGTGTTCTATTATCATGTGTCCTTGGATCTTCTTCTGCTGGAGCCTATTCCACAGCATCTGTTATGGAGACAAATGCCTCGCAAAGGATAGAGCAGACCTCCAAGGAATCAGCAAAACAGGGGGAGGCGGTTCAAATGTTAACCCAAGTGTCTAAGGCAATAACGAATTTGTCAGATTGGACATTGCAAGGTAGAGGCAATCTGGAAGATACGAATGAAGGACTTCGTCTGACTTCGGACGCCGGGCAGAATGTGATGGCCATATCGGCCACACGAGCCGATAATTTTATCTATGAAGCTGATTTGATGGTTCAGGATATGAAAGCGGATACGAGTCTTATTTTTCGATCCAATGATACAGGCTGGTCTTCATATATGTTGCAAGTGGTTCCCCAGGCTGGTGTGATACGTCTAAGAGATGCAAGTGGACAGCCGGGAACGTTAAATGTAGAACATAAAGCAAACCTGGAATCTGGAGGCATTTATCATCTGAAAGTGAAAGCGGACGGAGAGAGCCTGCAGGTATATTGGGATAATCGGTATGACCCGGTGATTGATGTGAAAGACAGTGCCTACTCGTCAGGGAAACTGGGGCTCCATGTATGGGATGGGGCGGCTTTGTTCCAGAATGTGCAGGTCAGTACCATGAATGGCAACATGGGTAAACCGATTAGCAACGTCGGCGAATGGCAGCCTGACTTGAAAGGTTATAAGGGGAAAGGAGCCGCTCAAGGGAAAGGAAGAGTCATTTACGAGAAAGCGGCATCTGATTTTGTATATGAAGGAATTATATCTCTGGCCAATGCGAGTACCTCAGCAGCGCTGCTATTCAGGGCAAATGCAGACGGAACGAAGGGATATGAAGCAGCCCTGATTCGGGAAGGAGAAGAAGTTCGAGTACAACTTCGAAAAGCGGACGGTACCGTGCTCGCCAGCTCGAATCGCAAGTTTCCAAGCCAACCGGGAGCGAGGCATCACATCGAAGTTATAGCCTCGGGCAGCTTGATTCAGGTTTATGTTGATGGGTACACGCCTGCGGCTGTTGTGGTCACAGACAAAAGCTACGCTGATGGAAATGCTGGACTTGTCGTTCAACAAGGCATCGCTTATTTTCAGGATATCTATGTAACGGAAGAGTCGGTGTACTACAAGGAGAACTATCGTCCTCAGTACCATTACTCTCCGATTCGGGGATCGGCAAGTGATCCAAATGGGCTGGTCTATTACGAAGGAGAATATCATCTGTTTCATCAGGATGGAGGCACCTGGGCTCATGCAGTCAGTTCAGATCTTATAAATTGGAAGCGTTTACCTATTGCTTTGCCCTGGAATGATCAGGGCCATGTGTGGTCGGGATCAGCAATTGCTGATCTGAATAATGCCTCCGGTTTGTTCACGGATTCGGGCGGAAAAGGTCTGATTGCATACTACACTTCCTATCATCCGGATAAACCTGGTGGCAATCAGCGTATAGGCCTCGCCTATAGTACCGATGAAGGCCGGAATTGGCAATACGCTAAAGATCGTCCGATTGTCATTGATAACCCTGGCAAGAGTGGTGATGATCCGGGGAGCTGGGATTTCCGTGATCCGAAGGTCGTCCGGGATGAAGATCACAACCGCTGGGTGATGGTTGTGTCTGGCGGGGATCACATCCGGTTCTTTACTTCAACCAATCTGCTCGATTGGACCTTAACTGATAACTTCGGATATGGCGATTATGTTCGAGGTGGTGTGTGGGAGTGTCCCGATCTGATTCAACTGCCTGTAGATGGAACGGGTCAACGTAAGTGGGTGCTTATGATCAGTACAGGGGCCAATCCGAAAACCCAAGGATCAGATGCGGAATATTTTGTAGGCCAGCTAACAGCTGACGGGAAATTCCTGAACGATCATCCGGCTGGGCAAGTGTTGAGAACGGACTTCGGTAAGGAGTTCTACGCACCGATGTCTTTTGCGAATATGCCTGATCAGCGGAAAGTCATGCTTGCATGGATGACGAACTGGGATTATCCGTTTGAATTCCCAACTTCCTCATGGAAAGGACAACTGACCATACCGAGAGAAGTCTCTCTTCGAACCACGGATGAAGGAGTACGTTTGGTACAAACACCAATCACTGAACTCCAGACACTGCGGCATAACCTGTATAGTGCACAACAAATGATGGTTGGACCAAAAACAAAAAATCCGCTTGACGGCCTAACGGTAGGAGCGTATGAGATTGAAGCTGAAGTGGAAATTCCGGCTAACAGTTCTGTAACCGAGTTTGGTTTTCAATTGCGTCAAAGAGAAGGGCAGAAAACCACTGTAGGATACAGAGTAAATACGCAGAACATGTTCGTGGATCGCACCACCTCGGGTGACGTAAGCTTCTCCGATTTATTCACCAAGGTCCATGAGGCCTCGTTACAACCGGAAAATCAAAAGGTGAAGCTACGTATATTCGTCGATGAATCCTCTGTTGAGGTGTTTGGCAATGATGGCAAGGTTGTCTTCTCGGATGTCATTTTTCCAGATCCGGCGGGACGGGCAATGGCTTTTTATAGCCTTGGTGGGGAAGTGAAGATACGCTCCATGAAGGTGTACGTCTTAGATAACATCTGGAGAAAGAGCACGTCCTCTAAATCTCAGGTTATTGCAGATATGCAGAGAAGAACGGCGAATGTTGGGCAGACGCAAACGCTGTACGCCACGGTGGAAGACAGACCGGGAAAAGCTGCCGCTCAACAGTTGAAATGGAAGGTAAGCAATCCTAAAGTGGTGCAAATCGTTCATTCTGATAAAACGAAAGCGACGGTTCGAGCCGTGGGTGGAGGCGAAGCTACAGTAACAGTATCGACGGCAGACGGCAAAGCTTCTGCTCAAATACCGATTACGGTATCCAGTGGCATATTCCATACCAACTTATCTGGCTGGAAATCGGATAAATCATCTGCCCGATGGCTTATTTCCAAACAAGGCATACAGGGCAACTATAGTGGAGATACACAATATATCGCACAGGAAACGGCAGGGGATTTTCAATATGATGCTGATCTGACGCTGGGCGCTCAGGGTGGAGCGGGGTCTATTGTATTCCGTGCAAGTGAGGATGGACGAAGCGGCTACTATTTGAATATTGACCCTAACCTGAAGTCCATCCGACTATTTTATAAAGTGAATGGAAAAATCGAAAATCGACAGGTGCTTGCTCAAATCCCGAGATTCGTTCGTAAAGATCATACGTATCACATCCAGATTCAGGCGAAAGGTCCTCGAATCCAGGTTGATGTGGACGGTGAGCGAATCATGGATCTTCAGGATGGAACGTTTGTCGAAGGACATTTTGGAATTCATGTGTTCGGTGGGAATGCGTCCTTCCAGAATGTGAATGCAATCCATAGGAAGAAAGCAGAATTGGAGAAGGTGATGATCCATAATGCAGGACGTCCCGTTGCGTTGCAGGCTGTTCCATCTGAAGCAGGAGAAGTGATAAAGGTTGCTGACGAGACAGAGAATGCAAGTGAAGATTTCAAATGGGTACTTGTACCGACAGGCGATGATTCCGGCTCTTACTCCATTCGAACCTTGAGCGGAATGTCTCTTGATTGGGATGTAGGACAGAATCGTATTCAGCTCTATTCGTACCTTGGTTATGCGAATCAACGCTGGAACATTTCAAAGAATGAGGATGGGACGATACGCATTACAAGTTCTCATAACGGGAAAGCACTTGGCATATCCGAGGATGGGGCGGAGCTGGTAATGGATGAGTATCGTCAAGAGAATGAGTATCAAAAGTGGGTTATTAAGCAACAATAATAGAGAAAAGGGGTGCAGTTATCTCCAAGCACGCTCACGGTGAACATTTACGAATTGTTTTCGCTAGTTTATACCTATCGTTCGCTTTTATGTGTTATTTTCATGTTAACTATATCTTTTGGGTTGCCTAAAATCGTAGATATATGTATAATCAATCGTGTTAACACGTCGAACGTACGGTAGTAAATGATGTGGGTGAGTTCATGGAACTGCTGGACAGCAATGAGAGCAAGAAGAAGATGTGCCAGTATTATAACGAAATCTCGAAGGAACTGTTCGGCTTTGGCACCACTCTCCTGAGAGTGACCATTGATCAGAACATTGTGACCTTCTACGCGAAGCACCGACGTTCACCGCGCTCTGACGCCCTGGAAGGGGAGGCCCCCGGCTTGAAGCTGGAAGTGGACTTCCGCATGTCTGTCTTGTATAAGAAGAAATTCAGGGAGAAGTTGGAGCAACACATGGGTTTGCCAATCGAAGCTGTATTACGGGATTACGATGCGTCCACGCAGTGGGCCATTACGAATGTGATATTGGAACAAGCATAGGATGGATCGACAGGTTCGATGCATGCGTTGCACACGATTCTAATTCATAATTCTGATTCCGAACAATTTCATATGATGGCGTCTGTCTTCGGATTGATTCTGAAGCAGAAACCGATGATGTACCGGCAGCGGGTGTCGCTTTCCTTTGTTTACGAAGAAAAGTGTTCTTGTTTATACAAGAATGCTTTTCTTTTTGTTTTTTTAAGTTGAACTAGCCCTAAATAACGCATGTACCCTTCGAAAATCAGAAGACCTTCCGATCGCTGTTATCCCCAGATTTCTTTTATTCCTTTTAATAAGGTAGAAATCTTGTGATAAAGGCGAACACGCTGTTTCTCCAGGTTCTTTCTGTTTTCTACGTGAAATGCGTTATCAAGCTAGTTCAACTTAATGGTTTGGGTTGTTATATCACACATATCAGGGGGAATCAGGATCATGATGAAGAAGTGGATTAGCGGTTTGGCGGCAGTGGCAATGACATCGGTATTACTAGCAGGTTGTGGCAGCAGCACAGAGGACGCAACAGGCGGATCAGGCAGCGGCGGCACGGCGCCAACCAAACTGGTCATCTCCACTTGGGGATTCTCGGAAGATTTCTTCAATGAAGAAGTATTTGGTCCATTTGAAAAAGAACATAATGTAGACATCGTGCTTGAAGTGGGTAACAACGCTGAGCGTTTGAACAAAATCCGCCAGGGTACATCCAATGTCGATGTGATTTATTTGTCCGATTACTATGCACAGCAAGGTATTGATGAAGGATTGTTTGAGAAAATCGACCGCTCCAAAATTCCGAATGTGAGTGATATTTATGATATTGCCAAAGCACCGCTTGGCGAAGATTACGGCCCGGCCTATACGGTTGGACAGCTCGGAATCGCTTATAACCCAGACCTCGTTAACAAAGAAGTCACTTCATGGGCGGATCTGTGGGACCCGGCGTTTGCGGGTAATCTGACCATTCCGAACATTACGGCAACAGCAGGCCCAATGGTATTGGATGCAGCTTCCCGTGTAGCCGGAAACGAAACGTTTAATGAAGATGCAGCTTTTGCGGAACTGAAAAAATTAAGCAGCAACGTTGTTAAATTCTACACTCAAACTTCCGAATTCGTGAACATGTTCTCCCAGGAAGAGATTGCTGGCGGACCGATTATGGAAATGTACTTCAAAGATTTGAAAGCGGCAGTGCCAAATGCGAAGTTTGTTACACCTAGCGAAGGTGCGTATGCAGTCATGAATACGATCAATGTCGTGAAAGGCAGCAAGAACAAAGAACTCGCCGAAGAATTCATCAACTGGCAGCTGAGCCAGGATGTACAAACCAAATCCGCCAAAGCAAAAGTGGATTCCCCGGTAAATACGAAGGTTGAATTGAATGCCGAAGAAGCTGAAGGCGTAACGTATGGTGCAGACGTAGTTGGTAAGCTGAACAAGCTGGATATGGAATTTGTGAATCAACAGGCTAAAGCATGGACAGATCGTTGGAACCGTGAGATTGCACAATAAGCATAATTAGCTTTAGAACGATAAGGTTTAGAAGCAGTATTGATCGTGCTCGACAAACAAAATTTGCAGCAAGCAATCTTTTAACGGTAGAGGAGTTGGGAATGTATGAGTGAAACAGGAAATCGCATCATTCTGGATGTGGATACCGGTATTGATGACGCGCTGGCGATCTTGCTGGCCGTTAAGAGTCGGAAGCTGGACATTCTCGGGATTACCACGGTCTGTGGGAACGTATCGCTCCAGCAGGCAACGGATAATACATGCAAAATTCTCGAACTGGTGGGGGAACCCTCCATTCCGGTCATTGCCGGAGCGGCTGGGCCACTCACACGCAAGTCTCATTATGAGCACCGGGTACATGGACAAGACGGATTGGGTGGTGCGCTGCCTGATCCGGCCGTGTCCAAGCAGGCGGATGAAGGCTTTGCCCCGGACTTTATCGTTGAACAAGCGAAGTTGTACCCAGGCGAACTAACATTGATCATGACCGCGCCGTTAACGAATCTGGCGTTGGCGTTAATGAAGTGTCCTGAGCTACCTACATTATTGAAGGAAGTCATCTTCATGGGTGGCGTCGTTCGTGGACATGGCAACATTACACCTACTGCGGAGTACAACACATACGCTGATCCCGAAGCCGCACGCATTGTACTGCATGCAGGTTTCGAGAAGCTTACGCAGGTGGGCTTGGATGTTACCCGTCAAACGCTGCTGAATGAAGAAGCCATCGGACGATTAACTGATCCGGTATTGCGCGATTACGTGGCACAGAGCACGGAGATTTACATCAAGCGGTATGAAGAAATGAACGGGATACGCGCCTGTGCCCTGCATGATCCACTGGCAGTTGGCGTCGCTCTTGCCCCGGAACTGGTTGGACGCAAATCGTATTACGTCGATGTAGAGACAGCCAGCCGTTTGTGCGATGGTCAGATGGTATGTGACTTCCAAAACCGTTTGGGCGAACAACCCAACACATTGGTATGCGAAACGGTAGATGCCGAAGCATTCCTTGAGTTATTTATTAATGCGTTAAATGCCTAGCTATGATCTTCACGGCATTGGGGTTCAGTCTAAAAATCAATCCTTACGTATTTCGCTGGTAGTGGAGGGGACGAAATCGATTCTGTAGAAGCGAAGCGTTCGCCTTTATCCTTGGATTTTTCCTTCTAAACAGAAGGAGATCAAGAAAATCCAAGGATAACAGCGATCGAAAGAACGATTCGTAACCGTAACGGCTGGTGAGACTAACGTGTAGCATTTATTTTGAAATGTGCTCCAATGAAACGTGTGAATAAAACCATTTTATAAGTCAGGAGTACCGCGATGAAGAAATCAGTATACTGGCTATTGCTGCCGGGATTTGTGTTTTTGGCGGCATTTATGATCATTCCGATTGTCCTGACGATCGGATCGACGTTTTTTCAGGAAAACTCCTTCACGTTTGAAGGATACATGCATTTTTTCAGAGACCCTTACTTTTTGAAAATATTGCTTACGACGCTGCAGGTCAGCGTGGTCACCACCATCGTCTGCGTGGTGCTCGGATTCCCGACAGCTTATTATATTTCCCGGAAAGCGCCGCGCCGCAAAGGCATTTTGCTCGCGCTGGCAATCTTCCCGCTACTAACGAGCCCGGTTGTGCGCTCGTTTAGCTGGATGATTATTCTTGGACGCAAAGGGCTGATCAACAACGCCCTCGTTGGGCTTGGTATCGTGGACAAGCCTTTGGATATTCTGTATACGCCGGCAGCCATGATGATTGGTTTGACCCATCTGTTCCTGCCACTCATGATCATTTCCCTAGTCGGTGTGCTTGAGAACATCGATGGTGATCTGCTCAAGGCAGCACAGAGTCTGGGTGCATCCCGCTTCACGGCATTCCGTCGGGTGGTGTTCCCGCTGGCTGTGCCAGGGCTTGTTATCGGAGCCGTACTTGTTTTTGTCGGAAGCCTGACGGCTTATACGACGCCTGCGCTTTTGGGAGGCAAACAGCGCGTAATTGCGACGTTCCTCTATCAGAACGCCATGACCCTGAACGACTGGTATCTGGCCTCGGTCGTTGCTGCGATTATGATTGTCATTACGTTTGTCGTGGTCGGTGTCATGAACAAAATGGCCAAAACTTTAAATCCGAAGGGGTAGACATATGCGGGAGAAACATATCGGGCTGGGCCTGTTCAGTCTGCTGGTCTTTATCTTTCTGCTGGGCCCGCTTCTGATCATCTCGGTGACTTCGTTTGAACCGGGGACGGTACTCAAATTCCCACCGGAGGGCTTCTCCCTCCGCTGGTACGAGAATATTTTCAACACAGGTGGTTTCCTCCGCACGTTCCAGACGTCCATCATCATTTCCCTGCTGGGGAATTTGCTGGCGCTGTTGCTCGGGGTTCCGGCTGCATACGCACTTAGTCGTTACGATTTCAAAGGCAAGTCCGTGCTGAATGCACTGTTTCTGTCTCCGGTACTTATTCCGGGAATCGTGCTTGGTTTTACATTGATGAAATACCTGATCGTGATCTATCATTTGCCGATGTATCTGGGTCTGCTGATCGGTCACACGATTATTATGCTTCCATTTATCATTCGCGTCATCGCATCGAGTCTGTCGAGCTTTGACTTTGCGGTGGAAGAAGCTGCGCTGAGTCTCGGTGCGGGACGTGTCAGAACGTTCTTCCAGATCGTACTTCCCAACATTCGTTCAGGAATTATCGCAGCGGTGCTGATTGCCTTTCTGGAGTCGTTCAACAACGTGGACATTTCCGTGTTTATGACCGGACCGGGGGTAAGTACATTGCCGATTCAGATGCTGACCTATGTGGAAAATTATTTTGACCCAACGATTGCAGCCATTTCTGTGCTGCTGATGGTATTGACTGGACTTTTAATGTTTGTGATCGAACGGATCATGGGCGGATTCTCATATTTTACTAAACGTTAATTGGAGGCGCAGAACGCTATGGCATTGCTGACATTAGACCACGTATCAGTGGCTTACGACAAGCAGACGATCCTGAAGGATTTTCAGTTGGAACTGGAAAAAGGTAAGCTGCTCTCCCTGCTCGGACCGAGCGGTTGCGGCAAAACAACTACGCTGCGCCTCATCGCCGGATTCCTGGAAGCAACACAGGGCAAGTTTATGTTCGGCGGCAAGGACTATACGAAGGTTCCGGCGAATAAGCGGAATTTCGGATTTGTATTTCAGAGTTACGCGCTGTTCCCGCATCTGTCTGTCTATGACAACGTGGCCTTCGGCCTGCGGATGCGCAAGGTGAAAGACAAGGATATCTCGTCACGCGTGATGCGTATTCTTGAAGTGGTGAACCTGAACGGCTTCGAGAAACGGTTCCCGCAGGAGCTGTCCGGTGGACAGCGTCAGCGTGTGGCGATTGCCCGCGCACTCGTCATTGAACCGGATTTGCTGTTGTTCGATGAACCACTCAGTAACCTGGATGCCAACCTGCGGTTGAATATGCGGGTTGAGATCCGCCGGATTCAGCAGGAACTGGGCATTACGACGCTTTATGTCTCTCATGATCAGGAGGAGTGCTTCTCCATCTCGGATCAGGTAGCGATTATGAATAAAGGCGTTGTCGAGCAGCTCGATCGCCCGGAAACGATTTTCAAATACCCGGCGACGGAATTTGTGGCACGATTTATCGGATTCCATAATTTCATTGAATTCGCGGAACGCAGTGATGCAGGAGAGGTGATCTCGCTGAAAGCGGGTGGTCGCTTGTTCACCGCAACAGCGCATCCCGGAACGGCTCGTCCCGGTGCACGCAAAGGTGCAATTCGCCCGGATGATCTGATCGTCAGTGGAGATACCTCCGGGGACATGGCAAATGCTTTGCCAGGGATTATTAAAGTAAGCACGTACCTTGGACGCAGCTATCAGTACGTCATCGAGACAGAACTTGGCGACTTCACAGCTAATCAGGAGATGGAGACGCCTTATCTCAGCGGACAGCGAGTTAATCTGATTTTCCCGCAGGATAAGCTTGTCCTTGTGGAATAGCAGCAGGAAGCAGAAAGCAGCAAAAGAGGCATTTTATCAGCTGAATCCAGAGCAATATGGCTAATTGTAAACTGCTGCTCTGGATAGCTGTAAATGCTCATGAAGAAGGAGATTATGCCCCATGCGTGCAGATCAACTAATTAAGAATGTACATGTGTATAACAGTTACTATAAACGATTCGAAATGAACAATGTGGCTGTACTGGACGGCAGATTTATGTATGTTGGTCCAGGCGGACCGGAGATGATTGAAGCCGATGAAGTGATTGATGCACGCGGACGTTATATGATTCCGGGCCTCATTGATATTCATCTGCACATCGAGAGTACGATGGTGACACCAGCAACCTTTTCCCATGGCCTGATCCGCTGCGGGGTAACGTCCATTGTGGCGGAACCGCATGAGATGGCGAATGTGTTTGGGCTGGAAGGTGTGCAGGAGATGATGTCGGCCAGTCGCGAGACAACAGTGGACATGTTCTACGCTATCCCAAGCTCCGTTCCGGCGACGCCGATGGAAACAACGGGTGGTTCAATCGAAATCGAAGACATGGATGTTCTTCTGGCTACTGGAGAGATCATCTGTCTGGGTGAGATCATGAACTATGTGGACGTCATCCGTGATCCGGAATGCAAGACCAACCAGATTCTCCAGCATATTCGCAAAAACTATCCAGATCTTGTGATCGAAGGTCATACACCGAAATTGCTTGGGCTGGATCTGCACCGACTGATCTATGCGGGCATCGATTCCGATCATACGCATCAGAGTATTGAAGGCTTGCAGGCTCGAATTGCGGCAGGCATGTTCATTGAAATTCAGGAAAAATCGATGACGCCAGAAGTCATGGAATACCTGATCCAGCATGATGTCGCTCAGCATTTCTGCTTCGTAACGGACGATGTTATGCCGGATTCGCTGGTGGAACGGGGGCATTTGGATCATATCGTACGTAAGGCCATTCGGATGGGTATGCGCCCCGAAGATGCGATTTACGCTGCAACCTCAACCCCTGCATCTCGTATGAAAATGACTGATCGCGGTAGCATTGCCCCAGGCAAAGTGGCGGATTATGTGCTGCTGTCCAACTTAGATACACTTGCAGTAGAGCAGGTATACAAAAATGGCCGTAAAGCTTATGACGACTACGAACCGTACAAGCAGGACCGAATTAGTGGACAGTTCCCACCTCACTTTTACAAGAGCGTGCAGTTGGATCTGCTGGGAGCCGAGGATTTCGCAATCCGTTTGTCTGATCCGAAGGTGAATGGGCAAAGTGAAGCATCTGACTCAGACACGCAGTTATCTGAAAATGGTTTAAACAACTGCCGAGTTATGATGGTGAAGGATGGTTCAACCTTTGTGGAAGAGCATATTGCACAGGTTCAGGCTGCGAATGGTGAACTGCTCTGGGAAGAAAGCGAATATGGACAGATTGCGACCTTTGAACGTTATGGCGTGAACGGCAATCGAGCACACGGTTTAATTGGTGGAGACACGATCAAGCGTGGTGCCATTGCAACAACATATTCACATGATAACCACAACCTATTGGTCGTAGGACGCAATCGTGAAGATATGATCTTGGCAGCTAACACGGTGATTTCGAGCCAGGGTGGGTTCTGTGTGGTAGAAGACGGCAAAGTGTTGTCCCATCTTGAACTCCCTGTGGGTGGCATTTTGACGGAGGAACCGCTGGCGGTAGTGTCACACCAAGTGAAAGAGCTGCGTGCAGCGATGTTATCTCTTGGTTATGTACACTATAACCCGATCATGTCCATCAGTACCCATTCTCTTGCGGTAAGTCCGGCTCTGAAAATTACGGATCACGGCCTGATTGATGTGAATGCAGGCAAGGTTGTACCGTTGATACTTTAATTGGAATACACACAATTTGTGATGTATCTCCAATTAGGTGATTGATCGTGAATTAATTTTTTTAATTATGAAAAATTGGCGACACCCCATTTCACAACCAGCATGTTGCGAGACGGGGTGTTTTTTTATGTATTAGGATCAAATAGAGAGGACCTAGAATGGGTTCATTTTTTGGACGGAGAAATGGAATACATATATAGTAAGAAGAGATGTTTGGAGCCAACACCAGGAGGATAAATAGCAATTATGGAAAAAACAAATAAAACCAGATCCATCTTTTTCGATGTAGACGATACCTTGTATGACCACTTACAGCCGCTTCGTGGCGCATTAGAGCAAGTTCTCGGCCTGCCGGATGATTTCCCGTATGGGGAGGCATACCACCGCTTCCGTTATTATAGCGACTGGCTGTCTGCCCAAGAAGACTTGTCTGCTGTACCCGAACCCGAAGCGGTAGAAAGGATGCGTCATCGCAGATTTGAGTTGACCATGGCGGAATTTGGATATCCCCTACAACAGGGGCAGGCTGAAGAACTGCAAGCACAGTATTTGAGTAGACAGTTTCAGATCCAGCCCTTTGAGGGAGTATATGAACTTATCCGAAGACTTCTTGCAGAGGGGCATATGGTAGGGTTAATTACCAACGGAGAAGGAAAACATCAGCAGCGGAAGCTCGAAGCGCTGGATGTATTCAACCTTATTCCCGAGGAACGGATTTTCATATCGGGTACCCTTGGTTATGCCAAGCCGGATCGCAGATTATTTGAGCATGTAAGCAGGCAGACGGGATCGGATTCCGACTCCAGTTATTACATCGGCGATTCCTGGCGCAATGATGTTGTCGGTGCAGTGGATGCCGGATGGAAAGTGATTTGGTTCAACCATCGTGATGCTTTGCCAGAATCAGAGCATCAGCCTCATCATGTTGCGCGCAGTTATGAAGAGGTAAGCCGTATCCTTACATCCGAGTTGATTCAACAATAAAGCGTGCGCTATGTGCGTTGGTGCAGTCCTGACTCCTCATTGAGGATCAGGGCTTTTTTTTGTTATATGTGACGTGAGGATTGTCATTGTACATCGGCGAAAATCAAGGTATAGATACTACATGTAAAGGTGCTTAAAAGGGACTTATCACATTGTCCAATGATGAAGCTTAGCTTCATGGAATCTTCATTTGAAAGAGTAGGCTAAAGCCTTCACAAAGGATAAGGGCAGTGTTATAATTAAAACAAGATTTAGATTAAGTCTAAATTAAACAAATGAAAGCAAGTTAAATTACGTTATCAAAATCAAAACTATATCGTATTCGAGAGGGGATAAATTCCATGAGCACAATCCAAACTAGAAACAATACTTTTGCAAACCATACCACTGAACTTCAAGAGGTCCTGAACCGCCAGATCGCAGGATGGTCTGTACTGTACACCAAATTGCACCACTTCCATTGGTATGTGAAAGGTCCTCATTTCTTCACACTGCATGCCAAATTCGAAGAGTTGTATAACATGGCTACGGCGAATATGGATGAAGCTGCAGAACGTCTATTGGAAATTGGTGGACGTCCAGTCGCAACGATGGCTGAACAACTGCGGTTGTCACCTGTTGAGGAAGCACAGGGACAGTTGTCAGCCGAAGGAATGGTGGAAACCGTAGTTGCTGATCTGCAATCGATGGTGGATGTTATTAACCAGGGTATTCAAGCAGCAGGCGAAGCTGAGGATAATGCGACCGAAGATATGCTGATTGGATTCACTGCTGCCTTGGATAAAGAGGTCTGGATGTTAAACGCATTTCTGGGCAAATAAGCTAAGTTAGCCTGCATCCTGAACAACGATATGTAGAGTCCGTGAACAAAGTGCCCGTTCGCTTACAAATCCGGTGTGCTTGCCGTATAATGATGGCATTCAAGATGTATAGATTGGTGGAGTGAATAATGCGGACAGACCTGGAAGAACTACGGGATGAAGCTGAACGGTTTATATATAGATGTTATGAAGAGCTGGGCCATTCGCGTGAAGACGCGCAGGCCCGGCTTGTTGCAGTTTTGAACGAGATTGAACACACAGGCACATATGTGCATACTGCGGATGAATTGGAGCATGGCTGTAAAATGGCATGGCGTAACAGCAATCGCTGCATCGGGCGGCTATTCTGGGATAAACTGCGCATCGTTGATGCACGTCATGCAGATACGGTTGGAACGGCAGCGGATGCTGTGATGGCGCACATCAGAGAGGCCTCCAACAAAGGAAAGATTATTCCGATGATTACGATCCTTCCACCTGATGGACCGAATGGAGCCCCCGTGCGAATTTGGAATCACCAGTTGATCCGTTATGCTGGATATGAGACGACGGAAGGCATTGTAGGTGACCCAGCATCCGTTGAGCTAACGAAGACAGCAATGTTGCTTGGCTGGCAGGGGGAAGGTACGCCTTATGATGTGTTGCCATTGATTATCCAGGCTCAGGGACAAGCTCCAGAGTGGTATACAGTGCCCGAGGAAGACATCGTGGAAGTGAGGATTGAACATCCGGAACGTCCGGAAATTGCCGAACTGGGCATGCGCTGGTACGGTGTACCAATGATTGCTGATATGCGGCTGGAGATTGGCGGCATATCCTACCCTGCAGCGCCGTTTAACGGCTGGTATATGGGTACTGAGATTGGCGCACGCAATCTGGCAGATACGTTTCGGTATAATAAACTACCAGCGGTAGCGGCAGCGCTTGGCCTGAATACATCGAGTGAAACGACACTTTGGAAGGATCGAGCTTTGGTAGAGCTGAATGTAGCTGTGCTGCATTCGTTCAAGAAAGCAGGCGTTAGCATTGTGGATCACCACACAGCGGCAGCGCAATTTGCCCTGTTTGAGCAGCGGGAAGAGAAAGCCGGGCGCGAGCTGACAGGCGATTGGGTCTGGCTGATTCCGCCGGTGTCTCCGGCGACGACGCATATTTTCCACAGTTCATACCGCAATGAGATTGTGAAGCCTAACTTTTTCTATGGAGATCATTCCTACACACTGGGTACAGAGAAATCGGAAGCTGAACGGATGGACAGGGAAAAACAACAACCCGAGGGGGATCACCAGCCTCAGGCTGAGAACCCACCAATGAAATGCCCGTTTGCACACTGATGTGCGAACGGGTTGTTTTTTTGCTGTTTTTTCATCAAAGTACGGGCTCTAAAATAGGAAATAAAGCTGAATATTCTTTCTCTATATGGAAATTAATTGCACTTCTATAATAAGGATCATGACTTGATATAGGAGGGTTAGCTATGGGCTATATTGAATCGCTTCGAGAAATGGTTGGCAATGCACCAGTTATTCTGGTGAGACCGAGTATTTTGATATTGAATAAATCAGGTGAAATTTTGTTGGTTCGACATGTGGATAATACCTGGGGAGTACCGGGTGGATTTATGGAGTTGGGCGAATCGGTGGAAGAGTCAGCGAGGCGTGAGGTCAAAGAAGAAATTGGAATACAGATCAAGAAACTTGTGCTATACGGCGTCTTTTCGGGGAAAGAGTTATATACGAAATTAAGAAATGGGCATGAATATTATAATGTGGTCATTGGTTATATTTGCACGGAGTTCGAAGGCGAGTTGAAGCCCAATGGGGTGGAAGTTCTTGAAGCGAAGTTTTACAAGCCGATGGAATTGCCTGAGAACACAGACCCTTATTTAAAAAGTAAAATCGAAGAAAAAGCACTACATATAGCAACTTTATTAGGAGTAAATAAGTAAATGGAGGCTGCCCACTGATGTGGGCAGTCTTGTGCGTCTACACTCGTTTCGATCTGTAACGGCTGCGCATCACTGCCTGAACGGCAATGGCAGCGGCGATTAGAAGCAGATTGAACACAAACACGGTATACAGCGATCCACGCTCCACAAGCAGAGCAGCTATCAGTGGAGACACGATGGAACCGATCTCTGCCGCAGAGACAATTTTGCCAATGACAGAGCTCCTACCCTCGTCCGGGATATGATCCCCGATATGAGCAAAGAACGAATCCATGTAACATGCACCGCCTACGCCGCCGATTAGCATGCCCACGTAAACCAGCACATAAGAAGATGTGCTCAGAAAAACCACCACTTCGATGCCAATCATCAGCATGCCGAACATGCAGAGCAGCAGACGATCACCCATCCGATCAGACAGGTAACCGGCTACCGGGGCAGCAGCGAGTGTGGAGATACCAACGACCGTAAAGGCAAGACTGATCGCAAACGGGTCCCAGTGCATGATATGAGCCGCATACAACGCAAAATAAGTCAGAAACACGGCATAAGCGCTCATCTCCAGGAAATGAACCGTACCGTAGCCAATCAGTTGCTGCCTCCGGGTAAGTCCGGTGGACGGTTCAGGAGTGGTTGGGCTAGGAGTAGCGTTTGCTGGAGAAACTGTATAATCCGTAGGTGTTTGCGTTTGTTTTGCATCCGTTGGAGACTCGCTTGAGGCGTGGCCGTCCAACACATTTTCAGATACAGGATTGGACTTTGCTGCTGTCTTCATCCCCATTGCCGCAACCACAGCCATCAGGCAGCACACGGTAACGAGTAAAAAAGGCACCGACAAAGGCCAATGCAACGAGAGCCAGCCGCTGATGACCGGACCCAGCACCATGCCCCCGCCTTCACTGCTGCTGATATAACCGTTGTACAGCCCCCGATTGTCAACATTGCCCTCATCCCCGATAATGGAACGCACGACGACCGTAAGTCCAGTCGAAGCGAGCCCTTGCAGCAGCCGCAACAGGCCGAATACTAGTGCGGCAGAAGATACAGCGAAACCACCCATACAAACAGCGAGCAGCAGCAGCATGGCAATAAGTGCCCGTTTGCCCCCAATTTTCCGATAGAGTGCCGCAGCGGGCACCCCGCCAATCACTTTACCGACATAAAAGAGTGCAAAAATAACCCCCATCATCCAGCCGGACAGGCCGAATTCCTCAATAAACAAAGGGAACAGGGGCAGGATCATGAAACCGCCCATCTGACTAAGAAAACAAATGATCATCAGCAAAGGCAGGTTACGGCGAATATCCACGAACAGGACTCCTTTCACATGACTTGATTCCGAAATCCTCATGAAATCGCTCTACTTGGATGCGTAGATATCGACATATACCCGTAATGTATGCTGTATTTGTGAGATTAAGAAGAAATACACATGGCGTTTACATCAAAACCATTGCGGATATAGCTGAATCATATATAATAAATGGGATTTGTAATGAAGCATGCATGAAAAGAAGTGTACAGGCTCAAGGTATACCTCAAGTTTAAAGGGGGCGAAATGAAGCATGTCAGAACAACAACCGATTATCCGGTTCGACCGGGTGACTCAGCAATACGATCAGGATGAGGCCGTATTGAAGGAAGTCAGCTTCGAGATTGAGCGGGGTAAATTTTATACGCTACTCGGCCCGTCAGGCTGCGGGAAAACAACGATATTGCGCCTGATCGCCGGCTTTGCGGAGCCGACACAGGGCAGTATTTATTTTAACGGTGCACTGATTAACCAAGTGCCGGCTCACCAGCGGCAGGTGAATACCGTATTTCAAGATTACGCGTTATTTCCACATTTGAACGTATTTGAGAACGTAGCTTTTGGTTTGCGGATCAAAAAAATGAAAACCGCTGAACTTCGCGACAAAGTGCTGGAAGCACTCAAGTTCGTCAATCTCTCCGGTTATGAAAACCGTGAAATTGGCGAGATGTCCGGCGGACAACGGCAGCGTGTCGCCATCGCGCGGGCGATTGTGAATGAACCCGAGATTTTGCTGCTGGACGAGCCGCTTTCGGCGCTCGATCTGAAGCTGCGGACAGAAATGCAGTATGAACTGCGCGAGCTGCAACAGCGATTGGGCATTACGTTTATCTTTGTCACGCATGATCAGGAGGAAGCCTTGGCGATGTCGGATGAGATCTTTGTCCTGAACGGCGGCGTCATTCAACAAAGCGGCACGCCGAATGATATCTATGATGAGCCGATTAACCGTTTTGTGGCGGACTTTATTGGTGAATCCAACATTGTATCTGGCAAAATGAAGCAGGACTTTGTGGTGGAATTCGCTGGCGCAGAGTACGAGTGTGTCGATCAGGGTTTGCAGCGGGACGAGCCTGTGGAAATTGTAATTCGTCCAGAGGATATGGAGATTACAACCGAGGAACAGGGCAAGATGCAGGTCAACGTGGACTCCCAGCTGTTCCGTGGGGTGCACTACGAGATATCGACATACGATGATGCGGGTAATGAGTGGCTGGTGCATTCCACGAAGAAAGCCGTCGTAGGCGCTCGTATTGGACTGTATTTTGACCCGGAAGCCATCCACGTCATGCGCTTTAACGAGACGGAAGAAGAGTTCGATAAACGTCTGGAAGCCTACCAAGAGGCCGTTCATGCAGACTAAGGCGAGTACACGCAATGCGTATCTGATTCCATATGTATTATGGATGGTGTTGTTTGTAGTTGCTCCGGTTCTGCTGGTGGTGTATTACTCGTTCTTCGATGTGGAGGGCAATTTCACGCTGGGTAACTACGCTCGGTTCTTTACACCTGTGTATATGCAGATGACCCTGAGCTCGTTCTGGTATGCATTTCTGATCACGGTGTTCTCGCTGTTGGTCTCGTATCCGACGGCGTATTTACTGACTCGTACGAAGCACAAGCAGCTGTGGCTGCTGCTTATTATTTTGCCAAGCTGGATCAATCTGTTGTTAAAAGCGTACGCCTTTATCGGCCTGTTCGGCACGTACGGCTTGACCAATTCCCTGCTTGAAGTGGTGGGCATTGGCACGCAACAGATTTTGTTCACCGATTTTAGCTTTATCTTTGTCTCGGTGTATATCTTCATTCCGTTTATGATCTTGCCGATCTTCAACGCGCTGGAAGAGATGAATCCGTCGCTAATCTATGCAGCACGAGATCTCGGTGCTTCGTCATGGCTGACATTCCGCCGGGTTATCTTCCCGCTGACGCTCAGCGGAGTGAAATCCGGATGTCAGGCCGTATTTATTCCGGCGCTATCCTTGTTCATGATTACCCGCCTTATTGCGGGGAACCGGGTAATTACGCTGGGAACAGCGATTGAGCAGCATTTTCTCGTCACCCAGGACTGGGGGATGGGTTCGACGATTGCCGTCTTTTTGATTATTGCGATGGCGATCATTATGTTCCTGACTGGATCAGGTAAGAAGGAGGTGCGTAATGGGAAGAAACGGAAAGCTGTCTAACGTCTATCTGGCCGTTGTATTCGCCATACTGTACGCACCGATCGCGTATCTGATCTTCTATTCCTTCAACAGTGGCGGGCATATGCGCGGCTTCGAAGGATTTACATTGGAGTGGTACAGGGAAGTATTTGCCGATACTCGGCTGCTGATCATTGTACTGAATACGTTTATTATTGCGCTCCTGTCCTCGGCGATCTCAACGATGCTCGGTGTGGCAGGGGCACTGGCGATCTACCATGTGCGGCGCAAACGGACCAAGAATACGTTGCTGTCACTCAATAACGTGCTGATCGTTAGTCCGGATGTCATCATTGGTGCATCCTTTCTGATTCTGTTCACCATGATTGGCATCAAGCTTGGATTCACTTCGGTACTGTTGTCTCATATCGCATTCAGCGTGCCGATCGTCGTAATTATGGTATTGCCAAAGCTTCAGGAGATGAGTCCGACGTTAATGGATGCAGCGCGCGATCTGGGGGCTGGATCGTGGCAGATCCTGACTCGTGTCGTGCTTCCATACGTTAAACCGGGTATTTTTGCCGGGTTCTTCATGGCATTGACGTACTCGCTTGATGACTTCGCAGTAACATTCTTTGTCACGGGTAACGGATACTCCACACTCTCTGTGGAGATTTATTCAAGAGCAAGGCAGGGTGTGTCATTGTCCATCAATGCGCTGTCCACGCTGCTGTTCCTGCTGACGGTGCTGCTGGTGGTTGGGTATTACTTCATTAACCGCCGTGCCGCGCGAACGCCTGCGGGAAGGGGGCTGCGTCCATGAAGCAACTGGTTCGGACATTTGCAATTGTATTTGTGGCTGCCTTTGCCTTGATGATTCTCGCTTCGTATCTGAACAAGAGTCAGGGGTATTCCGGCGGCAACACGCTGACGATTTACAACTGGGGCGATTATATCGATCCCGATTTGCTGAAGGAATTTGAACAAGAGACGGGAATTAAGGTCATCTATCAGACGTTTGACTCGAATGAAGCGATGTTGACCAAAATTGAGCAGGGCGGAACGACGTTTGATGTAGCGATTCCTTCTGAGTATGCGATTAGCAAAATGAAAGAAGAGAATCTTCTCGTTCCACTCGATCATAGCAAGCTGCCTAATCTAAGTAACATCGACCCACGATTCATGGACCTATCCTTTGATGAGGGCAATAAGTACTCCATCCCTTACTTCTGGGGAACGGTGGGGATTGTGTACAATCCTGAACTGGTTGATGGGTTAACATTTGAGAGCTGGAACGACCTGTGGGACCCACGTTTGAAAAACCAGATTTTACTGCTCGATGGCGCCCGTGAAGTGATCGGCATGGGGCTGAACAGCCTCGGGTATTCGCTGAACGATACGAACGAAGATCATCTGCAGGAAACTTTGAAGAAACTGTCCACCCTCACGCCTAACGTCAGAGCAATTGTCGGAGACGAGATCAAAATGCTGATGGCGAACGAGGAAGCCGCAGTTGGACTCGTATGGTCCGGTGATGCGTCGGAAATTATGGATGAGAACGAGAAGCTGGATTACGTGGTTCCTGAGGAAGGATCGAACCTTTGGTTCGATAACATGGTCATTCCGAAGACTGCGAGTAATATTGAAGGCGCTCATCAGTTTATTAACTTCATGCTGGACCCGGATCATGCGGCTCGTAATACTGAATATGTCGGGTACTCTACACCGAACGCCGAGGCATTGAAGCTGCTGCCAGAGGATATTTCGGAGGATGAACGATTCTATCCAGATGAGACACTGACAGGTAAGCTGGAAGTGTACAATAATCTGGGCAAAAAAATGCTCTCGCATTATAACGATTTGTTCCTTGAATTTAAAATGCATAGCAAATAAAAGGTATAGCCATGCGGAGTATTTCCATATGGTGAATATATATCACCATACATGCCTCTAAGCCAAACATCCCCTGATCCTTTAATGGACCAGGGGATGCTTGGTTTTTTCTTTACCCTACCTTCCAAGCAAATAGTGCTTGGTAGTGCTTTATAAGATGAACTTGAACATTACACATTAACGGAGGGGGCAGAAATAATCTGTAGAAGCGAAGCGCTCGCCTTTATCGCGGGATTTTACCCTTTATTAAAAGGGAATCAAAAAAATCCGGCGATAACAGCGATCGGAAGATTATTCTGCATGCGGAGTGGTCCAGTGTAATCCCAGCCCTTCATCTTATGTACGTCACTACATGCGCTTTTTGCGACCCACAATGATCCATGCCCCGCCCATAATCAGCACAATTGCCACGAATGGCTGGACAAAGGATAGACTGTTCAGCATCGTGCCAATCGACATCACGGAGAAGAATAACAATGAGATAACCGTCAGAATGTTGATCGGAATCAGCAACCATTTGTTACGGCCACCGAACCAATACAATTCAAACAAACCTACCGCTACCGCAAGAATGAAGCCAGGCCACATCGTGCTCCAGTTACCAAAGAGCATGGCGATCTGGCTGACAACACCTGCCGTAAGCAAGATGCCCCCGGGAACCAGCAATCCGATCCCTCGTCCAATCATAGAGAAGTACAGCCAATGGAAGAATAGCCCCAGTGGAATCACAAATAGGGTGGGCCAGAACGTGGCAAAGATTGTACCCGGACCGAGTGAACCTCCCTGGTTCAAAATCAGGTATACGCCGAGCAAAATAAGCACAGGCGCAAGGATGGTGCGTTTAGCCATGATATCTCTCCTTTTCAATACAAGATCAATTCCCGAACGGTCATGGAGTATGTTTTCTCGTTATTCACAGCATACCATGAACGGCAAAAGGGTATCCTCGGTCTTTGGAGTTAAACTGAACCTAGACTAAAGTCTAGGTTCAAAACATGCAATCCATATTCCCGTTAGAAGGATTGAAGTCGGAATTATTCAGCTACTTGGCTGCATGGGCTGTTTGAGGCTCGAACGGTATTGCCCGGGCGTCTGTCCGGTCCACTTTTTGAAGGCATTCTGAAAAGCGCTTTGCTCCGAAAAATGCAGGGCATAGGCAATATCCCCCACCGAATAGGTTCCTTTCTGCAAATATCGCAATGCCATTTCCTTGCGTACCTGAACGGATATCTCATGATATGTTGTATCTTCTGCACGCAATCGGCTCTGAAGTGTGCGAATGCTCACGCCCAGATGCTCGGCGGTGTGTTGTAATGTGGGAAAGAAGGTTGGAAGGCTCTCCGTCATCCACCGACTTACTTTGCTGGAGAACGGTTGAGACGAATGAAGCTCATCTTTGCTTTCCTGAGCCATGGTTTCAAAGACCTTCAGCATTCTTGCATCCGAATATAATACGGGCTGATCCAGAATGTCTTTGTGCATTCGCAGGAGTGTACGGGTATCCCCGAATCCCGGCTCTATTCCGAACATGCCAACATAAGGAGATAGATCGCCTGAAGCATCGGGGGCTTGATGACCGAATCGAACCTCTTTTAACTCCACCCGGCGATTCGCCAGTTTGCTGATCAAATACACCATTGAGACAGCCATATCTTCCACACAGTGACGTGACATCTGCTTCTCCGAATTTTGCAAAGACAATTGAAGGATCAAATCCGTTCCGTCTACTTTCCAATCGAGATTAAATCCACTATATAGAATGATGTTATATCGTTGATAAGCAGCGAGTGCATCTCCAATCGTCTTGGAATGCATCATGACGTAACCAGGAAGGCCAAGGTCCGCAAAGTCCAGCAGTTGTCCCTGGTTCAATCCAAAATACAGATCATCCGAGTATCTCGCAGCACACTGCATAATATGTTCCAACTCTTCAACTGGAATACGGGCTTCCGGGTTCTGCATCATAGCAGGATCTAAGCTGACGTACTCGAAAAACGCTTCGGATTCATACCCTTTGTTCACCAGTGTCTTCATAATCGGATACAACATGGAAATCGATACACCGTGATTATGGTTGTTCATGCTACCCCCTTTTGCGCGAATCAGCAATGTTTTGGCGCCGTTGATCATTTGTTTATGTATGCGTTCATTCTATGCTTGTGATATGCCTGCTACTTCGGCCTTCATGAACTTTATTATACAGGAGGAACAGATGTATGAAATCAAATATCTTGGTAATTAATGGTCATCCTGATCCGCAAAGTTACTGCAAAGCACTATCAGAAGCCTATGTAAAAGGGGCCCGACAATCGGGCAGTTCTGTGGAGCTGATCGACCTGAGCCATATTCAGTTTAATCTCAATCTTCAGTACGGGTACCGTCAGCGGACAGAATTGGAACCTGATTTGGTGAGAGCTCAGGAATTGATCCGATGGGCGGATCATCTGGTGTTTGTATATCCAACGTGGTGGGGAGTGATGCCTGCAATTTTGAAAGGGTTTATTGATCGGGTGTTCTTGCCCGGATTCGCGATGAAAGATCGGGAGGACTCACCCCTATGGGACAAATTGCTGAAAGGAAGGTCTGCCCACATCATTGTGACCATGGACACACCACGCTGGTACAATCGATTGATTTACAGACATGCAGGACATCGGGTCATGAAATCAAATATTCTTAAATTCTGCGGGGTCTCCCCGGTACGTGTAACCGAGATTAGCCCAATCAAAGGCTCCACTGAGGCTTTCCGTCTGAAATGGCTGGATAAATTGATGGAGATGGGCATGAAGCAGGGTGGCAGAAGTATACCCCATGATAGTCAGTCAGCGAATTCTAACCAACAAGTTTAGCGCAACCTTCAGCAGCCATGTAGATATAGTTAGCTATGTCACGTAGTTAGATATGTAAAGAAGCCCACTCCGCGAAGAGTGCGCTTCTTTTATCTTTTATAAAAGGGAGCAGGCACTTATTTCACTACATCAGAATGCTTCTTGCCCCAGCTGTTCACACCATCATCTTCGATAATCGAGATGGCTGCATCAGCGATGTCCGGATCTGTCATTAACTTTTCCTGGATACGGAACTTGATATCATCTGCATCGGCAAGGCTCAATCCTTTGGTCAGTTCAATCAGACCCTCGACGTGGTAATAACGACCTTCCTGAATAATGCGCATCATCTGGATATCTGCAACATGAGAGTCTGCCAGAATGGTCTGGGATACTTTATCCTCAACATCCTGTGGAGCCGCTACACCAATCAGTCCGATCATATTGTCATAACCTACACGGAAAGCGACAGCGATCATCAGGCATCCAATAATGGTCGTCACGATTCCATCGAGCAATGCAAAGTTGGTTAGTGCAATGACAACGACAGAGATCAGTGCGAGTGTCGCACCGAGTACCGCTACAATATCTTCGTAAAATACAAGGCGTGTTGGCGGTGCGGCGCGTCCTACATTTTTGATCGCAGCAGGGAACAGGGCCAAGCCTGACGCTTTGGGCGCACGTGCTTCGTGTAGAATTTCTTTCATCGCTTTAATCAAAATGGCTCCATCGATCACAATGTTAAGCACCAGCACGCCGATGTTAATCCAGATACCGCCGGAATGAGCAGCCGGATGCAGTAACAGATGAATCCCTTCATGGATCGTTTCATACGCCATAATGGTAACAACGATAACGGCAATCATACAGAAAATGTTGATGACCCGCCCGAATCCGGTCGGGAAGCGGCGTGTAGGTTTTTTCTCGGACAACACACTTCCGACAAAGACAAACCCTTGGTTGATGGCATCGGCCAAAGAGTGCATCGCCGAGGCGAACATGGCGCCACTGCCACTGAATAGAAAGGCTCCTCCTTTGCACAGTGCAAGTACAGCATTTCCTGCCATAGCTACAGCCGAGGATGTGTTCCCCTTTTTGACGAGAGACATCAAGCTCTCAGACTTTGGTTGTTCAGCCACTTCGAATGTTCCTCCCAGAAAGATGTGATAGGTGTAGAAAGAGTATTCCTTAATTACAGCTTGTTCATTTCCACTAAATGTTATTATAGCTTGCTTTACAACTCCCAGCATTATGCAAAAAAGGTCATATCACTAAAAACACCCGTGCGAGTTCGCACGAGTGTCTGGTTATTTTTATATAAGGTGTTATATCAATCGATCAATCAAATTTCCAGCATGACAGGCTCAGGTTGCCATACTGATAGGCTTTAAACAGGAGTGATGCCTGCTTGTTCTGATCTCCCGCACCCATGGCGAGCAGCAATGGTACAAAATGCTCTGGAGTTGGCACGGCTGCTTGGGCTGATGGTGCCAGCTTGTCATAGGCGAAGAGGGACGCTGTATCCCAACTCACCAGTTTGTCTTGCAGCCAATTGTCAAACGCCATGGCCCAAGGGTCAACGCCTGAACTTTCCCAGTTTAACTGACGCAGGTTGTGTACCGTTCCACCACTGCCAATGACGAGAACATCCTGCTCACGCAAAGTAGCCAGCGCTTGTCCTACCTGATACTGCTGTTCATTGGACAGATATCGATTCACCGATAATGCAACGACCGGAATGTCCGCATTTGGATAGAGCAGGCGAAGCACGACCCAAGCACCGTGATCCAGACCACGAACAGAGTCGCTTTCCACCGGAATACCAGCATCCGCGAACAGGCGCTGAATCTCCGCTGTTGTCTCTGCATGTCCTTGTGCAGGGTATTTGATCTGATACAGCTCGGGCTGGAAGCCGCCAAAATCATAGATGGTCTCGTAATTGGCTACCGAAGAAACCAACTGAGTTGTGGATTCCCAGTGAGCAGAGAACAATACGATTGCCTTGGGTTTCGGCAGTTCCTGTCCAAGTTTTTGCAGAAATTCAGTGTATGCATGTTCCTCCAGTGCAAGTGATGGCGCACCGTGAGCGATAAACAGGGATGGCATCATTATGAATTCAGTCCTTTCGGGTCTTCGGCAGCAAGCTTGGCATCCGTCCGAAGCCATTGTTGAAATTGTTGATATAAGTCGGGGGTGACTTGGTGTCCACCGTTATATGGAACATACGTAACGTTATTGGTTTGTTCACGGAAGAAGGTGGCGTTATCTTCGCCAAGTTGCAGTGGGAAGAGATGATCCTGATCGCCATGTGAAATAAATACAGATAACTCCGAGTCGGGCTGTATCTTGTATTCGTCTTTTACAAATTGCGGAATGTAATTACTCATAGCTACAATTCCCTTGATTTCTTCTCCCATGATCAGTGAGAGCGTCATCGCCATGATGGCTCCCTGACTGAACCCGGCGATATAACGCCGTGCGGGATCAATGGCATATTTGGCGGACAGGTCAACCATTAGCTGTTGCAGTCCCTGAACAGAGGCATCGAACAACTCACGGACGGGATTGCCAATGCTTTTAATTTGAAAATAGGCGTAGCCGCTACCCTGAACAATAGGCCCACGTACGGCAACGATAATAAAATCGGACTGAAGAGGCTCCATTAAGCGAAGCATATCCTGTTCATCCGAACCCATGCCATGCAGGGCAAAGATAACGGGATATTGTTGTTCTGTATTGTAATCGGAAGGAAGCCGAACGTCGTAAGTCAATGAATAATTCAATGCAACCACCACCTGATAAGAAATGAGTAATCAAAAATAAAGTTCACTAATATGAAATTAATATTCTTATTGATGAACAAAATTTATCATGATTCCATTGTAGGGTCAATATTTTTTTTGTATTATGAAAATATGTTCCGTATAAGAAATCTATAATGGTCTATAACGATGTATCCGGCGGATCGCCAAAGTAATCCACATATTACTCCCAAGGACGTGATAATAATGGTTAACGGAATCGTACCTATTCTGAGGATATTTGATGAAGACAAGGCGAAAGAGTTCTACCTGGAATACCTGGGTTTTCGAATGGATTGGGAACATCGGTTTGAGCCAGATTTGCCGCTATATATGCAGGTATCTCTGGATTCCATTCAATTGCATCTATCTGGACATCATGGCGATTGTACGCCTGGAGCGGCATTACGAATAGAAACGGATGCGCTCGATGCATTATGTGACGAGCTCAATCGGAAAAAGTACAAGTATTCCAGACCTGGCATTACCGATACACCGTGGAACCTAAGGGAAATGACAGTGATTGATCCGTTTGGCAACCGGATTGTTTTTTATGAACCTAACGCAGAATAAGATTGAGTATTGAGTATACAGATCGGATAAACAGATCAAAGGGGGAGGATTGCAACATGGATATTGGTCTAGCCATTCGTACGATCCGCAAACAAAAACAGATCACCATCATGCAAATGTGCGAGGGTACGGGGCTATCCAAGGGGTTTATCAGCAACGTGGAAAATAATAAAACATCACCGTCCATCGCGACGCTCGAAAGTATCGCGGATTATCTGGAAGTGCCACTGCCATACTTGCTGCTGTCACCGGAGCAGCGGATGAACGTGGTGCGCAAGGATGAGCGCAAGGAGACGACTGCCGGAAGCGGACAAATCAAGGTACAGCATCTAACGGCAAAGGGCGCTATGCGCATGTCCATTGTGGAGCTGCCAGCAGGTGCATCGACTGGAGTTAATAAGCACGCTGGAGAAGAGAGCCATCTTGTTCTGCAAGGCCGAATTCGCGCAGAGCAGTGTGAGGATGTAGAGATTCTGGAAGCGGGGGATTCATTCAGCTGGAATGCCATCGTTCCCCACGAAGTAACCAATATTGGGGAGGAGCCCGCGGTAGTACTGATCGCCGTGTCCAAGGAGTTGGATTTGGACCATTTGTGGAACGCATAAACAGAGGATAGTGAAATGGAGAATGAGAGAAGTAACGCTGCATTAATCATAAGGGTAGAGAATCAGCGTGATGAATCGTATTCGGACACGATGGCGGCTGCTGAATATGTAAAAGGCCGCCCAGAGGTTTCTCGGGCGACCGGATGGCGACGGAGTGCATCATTAGAAATGGTTGCTTCTGTCATTCATTATTCTCTTTAAATGGTCTGACTGATCCTGCTTACTGTGGATTAGTTGTCCAGATGCCTGCGGCTTTAACAAATACACGATCCGACAGCTTGAGGGTGGCCAAGGCCAGTTCAGCTACGTCTTCCGCTTGCATCATGCGGTCTTCGTCTCCGATTTTGAGTCCGGCATTGGTTGCCAGCTCCGTGTTCACTGTACTTGGTGTTAACGCAGTAACACGGATATTCGATTTGCGTACTTCCTGCATCAGGGATTCGGTCATGCCGAGCAGTGCGAATTTGGAAGCACAGTAAGCTGAGCCTGTAGCAAAGCCACGCTCGCCTGCGGTGGAGGCGATGTTGATAATGCTGCCGCTGCTTTCCTTAATCATGCTTGGCAGTACAGCACGAGTTACATAGTATGTACCCATGACATTAACATGCAGGATACGTTCCCACTCTTCCGGGTCCATGTCCAGCAGTGTACCGAAGCTTGCAATGCCTGCATTGTTGATCAGAATATCGACTGCACCAAGCTCCATCTCAATGGCCGCTACAGCTGCTTCGGCCTGAGTGCGATCGGAAATATCCGCAATGGCACTGGTTACTTTTACACCATATTCCTGGCTCAACGATTGCTGGAGAGCCTCCAGATCGGAGGCCGTCCGAGCGATAAGTCCGAGATGTACACCTTCCTTGGCAAGTGCTTCAGCAATGGCACGGCCAATACCTTTACCGGCGCCAGTGATGACAGCCGTTTTATTTTTAAGTTCCATGTGGGTAACTCCTCCTTAGAATTGGACTAGCATTTAATTATACTATATTACCCACAGTTCGAATATTTGCTTCATCATGATTTATTATGATTGCTTGATCTTGATACTGCCTGAAGTGGTGCGAGCTTTGATGACCTCACGGCTTACCATGGGGGAACCAGGTATATTTACATCACCGGAAGTGGCCTGTGCATCGTAAATGCCGTCAAAATCAGGCGCCGCCTGTATGGAAATATCTCCAGACTGTCCCGATACATCAATCGAACCGGAGATTTCTTGCTCGATCTTCACACTACCAGAAGTGAACTTAACATTTGCTGCACCGTTCAATTGCGTAATTTTGGTATCTCCCGACTGTACACTTCGGGTCACATCGCCATCAATGCCATTCAGCGTGAAACTTCCGGAAGTTTGTTTGATTTCCATATCTCCCGCAATTGCCGCAGCTTTAATGTCTCCTGAAGTTAGATCGAGTTGAATGGTTGGTACAGTAATGTCCTGAAGGTGAATGCTTCCAGACGTAGTGTTAAGGTCCAAGGTATTGGCATGCAGACCCTTCAGATCCAGATCACTGGAAGAAGAGACGATGTTAACTTCATCCAGCTGATGTCCTTCAGGTAACGCAACCGTGATCGTTTGCTGCTGATTATTCCAATAAAGGGTGAAAAATTGCAAACGCAAACGCTCTTCCTGGTTTAACGTAAAGGTTCCATCCGTGATCGAAGCCTGTTTAAAACCTTCAATTGTGGCCGGGTCCCACTTTCCGTCGACTTCAATGTAGCCATTGGAATCCGGACTGACAACGAATTCAATATCTGCGCTTAAGTTGGCATTCATCATGATATTGTGCAGCTCATCATTTTTGAATTCCCAACGTTTGGAGTAGGGTTCTCTCTGGTCTCCGAACTGAACTCCGTATATGGAGGTTCCGAGCAAACCGATGCCGATACATAGTACCGCTAAAGCAATCCATTTTTTGGTGCTCATGATTAGACATCCCCTTTCATCGTCTTTTGATTCCATCTTATATACTGAAGAGTGATCAACTTAAAGGCTTTAAACACCCATTTTGTCGCAATGGCGAATAGAATGCCTATACCGAATACTCCAATCGAAACGAACAATTCAGAATACTCGAAATGACCGAGATATAAGAAATCCACAGCAGCAGCAACTGGGGCTAATACCAGCAGCGACAAACTGGCAATGGTGAGCCATACCGACCACAGAGTCAATCCTAGCGGAATGGCCAATATGATGTTCAGGAAAAAAAGGCCGATTGCCGTGAAGAAGTTGCGTGCAGCTCGATTTCCCCTTTGCTGTGAACGCATTTCTTCGAATGTTGGTGCATAGAAGGGATCAGATCCTGGCGTCTGTGCATCATACCGATCACCGAGAGCTTCTTTGGCTATCTCGATTGGATGTCCCAGTTCACGTGCAATCTCTTCTTCCGATCTTCCTTCTCTCAATCCCATCTCAAAATGCTGTTCATAATCAGCGAGTAATTCTGCCCGTTCCAGCCGGTCCATCGGTCTTAGATGAATCTCCATTGCCTGCATGAATTGTTGTCTATTCATTTGGGGTACCTTCCTCTATAAGATTTGCGACATTGCGCACAAAACTATTCCATTCATTCGTGAGAGTCTTCATATAGTCACGGCCGGTATCAGACAGTTTGTAGTACTTACGTGGTGGGCCTTCACTGGATTCCTGCAGGTAAGTCGTACAATAGCCGTCATTGACCAATCTCCGCAAAAGGGGATACAGCGCACCTTCCGCCACTTCAATATGCTGGGATACAGCCTGAGCCAGTTCGTAGCCGTAACGATCCTGGCGGTTGATCAGCACGAGGACGCATAGTTCCAGCACCCCTTTTTTGAATTGAATATTAACATTCACTTGGGTTCCTCCTTGTTGCTCTATCCAATCACTAGTGTGTATTGTTCAGTAGTCGTGAATTCATCATAGCATCCGGTACTGTTTAATGCAAGGTAGTGATTTTAAAATAGTTCCGTATCACGATGTAGCGCTGAGTTGGACTAACTTCGTTTTCTCGCTAATTTATCTATAGATCAGCATACGCAAAACCCGAATCGGTTACTTCCGTCTGAAGACGGATTCCAATCCGGGTCTATGGGATGAAGATATACAACGATGGGGGTATCAGCTTAGTTTATTCTTGTGCTTCCAGCATCTTAAGGTCTTTCACGGCAGGGCCTTCAATGACTTTGCCTGCGTAATCGTAGCGTGATCCGTGGCATGGGCAATCCCATGAACGTTCTCCGGCATTCCATTCCACTTCACAACCCAAATGGGTGCAGGTGGTATCCACAAGAAAGAGTTTGCCAGTCGGGTCCTTGTAGGCGCCAGCACGTTTGCCGTCGTGGCGAACAACAGCCCCTTCATCGTTGCCGAGTTCTCCCGTGTTTTTGTGAATAATGCCGACTTTGCCAGAGATCAGTTCCGCAGCTACATTAACATTCTCTACAAGGAAGTTTTTCACACCAGGGTCTACCTTGAATCTTGCAGGATCAAATACTGCTGCGTAAGAGTTGTCCCGTCCGGTAATCCGGTCTGTAAGGATATGTCCAGCCATCGTTCCTGTGGTCATGCCCCATTTGGCAAAGCCGGTAGCCACATAGACACGTTCATGTCGTCCGGTAATTGGTCCAATATAAGGGACCTTATCGATGGAAATCAGATCCTGGGCTGACCAGCGGAAAGGGATGTTGCGAATGCCAAATGTATCGGCTGCATAGCTCTCCAAATTTTCATAATGACCGACGGTGCAAATGCCCTGTCCGGTTTTGTGATTTTCCCCTCCAAAGAGGATGTGTTCCTTCCCTTTATGAATGACGGTACGCAGGGATCGATAAGGTTCATCGTCAGAGATATACATGCCACCGGTGAAAGGTTTCTGAGGTTCAACAACAACAGCATAGGAACGTTCAGCGTGCAGCCGTGAAAAATAAAATCCGGGGTCATAGACCGGAAAATGGGAGGCAACAACGACATGTTCGGCCGTTACGGATGGACCATTCTCATATGTCCGCACATGCAGTGAGGCATCTTCCTCCACATCGGTTACCGTTGTATGTTCATAGATGCGTACACCTTGCTTGACTGCAGATTCCAATAGGTAATGTAAATAACTGAGCGGGTCAAAGCGAGCCTGTCCCGGCATCTTAATACCTGCTCTGGACGGAACAGGGATGGGAAGGGGATCAACCCATTGACCAGGAATATTCAGCTTGCCATAGGCTGTCAGTTCAATCTCCAGCTTCTTGAGATTCTCCTCAGATTGAATGTAGACATAGGCATCTTCCTCAGCCCACTGGCAATCAATCTGTTTCTCTTTTACCAGATCTCGCATCCATTTGGCGGCTGTTGCATTGCCTTCATAATACATGCGGGCCTGTTCTTCTCCAAAATGATGAAGCAATTCATCAAATATCACGCCATGCTGCGCGGATACCTTGGCTGTTGTATGGCCGGTTGTGCCATCCAGTACTTTTCCGGCTTCAAGCACAACCACACGCAGGCCCTTCTGGGCCAGCAAATAGGCTGTTGTGATACCTGCAATTCCTGCACCAATAATGGCTACATCGGCGGTTGTATTTTCTGTCAGTTTCGGATATTCATTGAATGTGTTTGTCGCTCTCCACAGGGATTCCGGTATGGAAGGCAAACCTGTCGGGGGCTGTTGATGTTCACTCACTCGAATCTCCTCCTTCAATATTCTTCTTCATTAAGGACTATGCTTAGCTCAATAAGTACGTCATATTTATACTCCTATCCATGATTACCATACTGTGCCAGAATAAAACGATTGTCCGCATACTTTCCTGAGGAAAGTTCACATTTTCCTGTGAAGCACCCCTGTTTTTTTTGCTAAACATGCTATATGATAGATTTATCGAAACCGTTTTAGTAAATGATATGAAGAGTTAACGACGGATCGTAAAGTGCTTGTTCTAAAAGGTTAAATCTTCGAATTGTGAGCTCGGATACATCAAGAATACATCATATTAATTTATCGATTATGTATCCGCTATCATTCTAAATAAATCAATGAATACCCAAAGGAGATTCCATATCATGACCAACCAAACGAAATATCCGTTTCAGGATACAACGCTCGAACTTGATATACGTGTAAAGGACCTCGTGTCCCGTCTGTCGGAAGATGAGAAAATTGAATCCATGCTTCAATACCAACCAGCAGTAGAGCGACTGGGTATCGCAGCATATAAACACGGCACAGAAGCAGCCCATGGCCTGGCCTGGCTTGGCGAAGCCACTTCCTTCCCGCAGCCGGTTGGACTAGCGTGCACATGGGATGCGGACCTGATGGAAGAGATCGGCTCCGTAATCGGAGACGAGGCACGTGTATTTTACAAACGCAATCCAGCAGTAAACGGTCTGACTCTGTGGGCACCTACGGTAGATATGGAGCGTGATCCACGTTGGGGTCGGAACGAAGAGGCTTATGGTGAAGACCCAGAACTGACTGCTGAACTGACAACGGCGCTGGTTAAGGGAATCCAGGGCGACCATCCGAAGTATTACAAGGCGGTTGCCACGTTAAAGCATTTCCTTGCAAACAATAATGAAGTGGACCGTGGCAGTGGTTCATCGAGCATTGATCCGCGCAACATGCGTGAATATTATCTGAAAGCGTTCGAGAAACCGTTCAAAGAGGGCGGCGCGCAGTCAATGATGACCGCGTACAACTCTATTAATGGTACACCAGCATTGCTGCATCCGTTTGTAAACGAAATTGTGAAGGGCGAATGGGGCATGGATGGCTTCATCGTAAGTGATGCAGGGGATGTCATGGGGATCAAGAACGATCATAAATACTATGATTCGCACACACCAGGAACAGTGGAATCCGTCAAAGCCGGAATTGACAGTATTACCGATGATGCGGATCTGTCGAAACAGGCGCTGCGTGAAGGGCTGGAGCAGGGCACACTCACGATGGAAGATATTGATCTGGCATTGTTTAATACGTTCCGTGTGCGTTTCCGTTTGGGTGAATTCGATCCGGCTGAGGGCAATCCATATGCTTCGATTGGTGAAGAAGCGATGATGACGGAGAAGGCGAAGGTCCTGTCACTGAGAGCAGCGAGAGAACAAGTTGTACTGCTCAAAAATGATAAAGGCACGCTTCCACTGGATAAAACGAAATCCGGCAAAGTGGCTGTGATTGGCCAACTGGGCGGAACAGTCTATCGTGACTGGTATGCAGGCACTATGCCATATAGCGTATCCCCGCTTGAAGCGATTATTGGCAAAGTAGGCGGCGACAAGGTTGCATTCAAGGATGGCAATGATCGCATTACTTTGACTTCAGTGGCAAGCGGCAAGGCTGTCGGATTGGCTGAAGATGAGAAATCATCCATTATTGCTTCAGGAGATGCCGAGACATTTACACTGAGTGACTGGGGCTTTGGCAGTTACACGCTGAAGGCAGACAGTAATGGAAAATACCTGACGACGGATGAAGAAACGGTTACGGCATCGGCGGATGAAGTATATGGCTGGTTTGTGAAGGAAGTATTCCATCTGTTGCCACAACAGGAAGGAAGCGTGGGGCTGACGACTTGGAACGGTAAAACAGTAACGGCGCCCAATGGTGGAAACGATGCGTTTGCGGTATCCGAAGAGTTGAAATCTTTCGGTGCTACGGAAACATTCAAAAAGGATATTGTGGTGAATGGATTGGAGGAAGCGGTAGCGGCTGCGAAGGAAGCGGAGACGGCGATTGTATTTGTCGGCAACAATCCACTTGTGAATGGTAAAGAAGAGATTGACCGTCCAAGTCTGGATCTGGCTGAATCCCAGCAGCGTCTGGTTGAAGCCGTGTATGCAGCGAATCCAAATACCGTTGTAGTTATCGTGGGAAGTTATCCGTTCACATCCAACTGGGTACAGGAGAACATCCCGGCTGTATTGTATACATCCCATGCAGGACAAGAGTTGGGGAACGCTGTCGCTGACGTATTATATGGCGATTATGCGCCAGCAGGCCGTCTGAATATGACGTGGGTGCAATCGGCAGATCAGCTGACCGATATCAGGGACTACGATATCATTCAATCGGGACGTACGTATCAGTACTTTGAAGGTGACGTACTGTATCCATTCGGACATGGATTAACGTATGCATCGTTTAAATACAGCAATTTGGAGCTGAATCCGGCCCAGGCTGGAGTCGATGAAACCATCAATGTACATGTGGACGTGACGAATACAGGAACGATCGCCAGTGATGAGGTTGTACAGTTGTACGTGCGTGCCGGACAGTCCCGTGTGAAACGTCCACTCAAAACGTTAAAAGGTTTCCGTCGTCTTCATATTGAAGCTGGAGCTACAGTGAAAGTCAGCTTCACACTGCCAGTTCAAGAACTGGCGATCTGGGATGTAACCCGTGATCGTTATGTGGTCGAAAGCGGTACCTACTCCATTATGGTGGGCAAATCTTCTGCCGATGTTCAGCTTGTTGCTGACCTGGCAGTACAAGGTGAGACCATTCCTTCACGTAATCTGGGTGTGGCTACTCGCGCCGAGAATTACGATGCATACTTCGGTGTGGATCTGGATGAGAGCAAGGAAGGCGGAACTTCTGTCCGTGTGATTGGTGAACAAGGCTGGATTGTCTTCAAGGATGCAGATCTGGGCAGCAATGCAGCAGCGCTTGAAGCACGTGTATCATCAGAGCAGGCAGATGCGGTATTGGAAGTTCGACTGGGCGCACCTGACGGTACAATGGCAGGACGCGTGGAACTGGCACAGGGTGAGGCACAGCAGTGGTCCACGGTTAAGGCAGACCTTCAAGGCGTATCAGGTCAACAAGATGTATACCTTGTGTTGTCCGCAGGAGTACGTGTTAGCCATTTCGAGATTCGTTAAGTCGGATAAAAAGATATTAGCCAGATAAACAAATAGAATGATGGTAATTGAAAAAGCCTCCAAAGGAATTCGGAGGCTTTTTGTTTGCATTCACAAGCTTCGTTTAGATTGAGGAGTCAGCGGTTACCCGTTCTCTTGCTGTACGAGCAGCGTCTACCATAATGCTCAATGCATCTACAACTTCGGCTTTACCACGTGTTTTCAGTCCGCAGTCAGGGTTTACCCAGAACAGATCTGCTGGCAGAACTTGAAGTGCACGCTCAATCATATTCAACATCTCGTCCTTGCCTGGAACACGCGGACTGTGGATATCGTATACACCAAGTCCGATGCCTTTGTCATACGTATTCTGCTCGAAGCTGCCTACCAGTTCCCCATGGCTACGGGATGTCTCGATCGAGATCACATCTGCATCCAGGTCGCTGATGGCTTCAATAATATCATCGAACTCGCAGTAGCACATGTGGGTATGCACCTGCGTTGTTGGTTTTACGGTTGCAGTAGCTAAACGGAAGGATTCCACGGCCCATTGCAGGTACTCATCCCACTTGCTTCGTTTGAGTGGAAGTCCTTCACGCAGAGCTGGTTCATCGACCTGAATCATCTCAATGCCTGCTTGCTCCAGCGCTTCAACCTCGTCCCGAATGGCGCGAGCAATCTGGTAGGATACTTCACTGCGTGGAATATCCGAGCGGACAAAGGACCAGTTCAGGATCGTTACCGGACCTGTGAGCATGCCTTTTACCGGTTTGCTGGTCAGTGTCTGGGCATAGGCCGTTTCTTTCACCGTCATCGGTTCATTGAACAGCACATCTCCGTAGATTACAGGTGGCTTCACGCAACGTGAGCCGTAGGATTGTACCCAGCCATTTTTGGTGAAGGCGAATCCAGTCAGCTTCTCGCCGAAAAACTCGACCATATCGGTACGTTCGAACTCACCGTGTACCAGCACATCCAGACCGATTTCCTCCTGGATGGTAATCCACTCCTGGATCTGTTCACGCACATAAGCGTCATATTGCTCCGCATTCCATTCCCCTTTACGGAAGAGTGCACGTGCTTTGCGCACGTCCGCCGTTTGCGGGAAGCTGCCAATGGTTGTCGTTGGCAGCAGCGGGAGCGACCATTTCTGCTGCTGCAATTCGCGTCGTTCCTGGAATGACGTGTTGCGAAGCAGCTGCTCGTCAGCGTGCACCCCAGCAGGCGCACCACTCAGGCGTGTCCTTGATTCGGACTCGCTCAGCAAGCGCACCGCTTCGGTGCTTGCCTGGGCGCGGCGGCTGGCTTCAGCCAAAGCCGCTGCTTGGTCCGCCTGCTTTGCACCGCCGGACAACAACGTGCCGAGCGTCGCAATTTCCTCCAGCTTCTCGTCGGCAAAGGCCAGGGCATTGCGCAGTACCGGATCAAGCGCGCTCTCCTGAGCGGCAGTAACCGGTACATGCAACAGGCTGCAGGAAGGCTGAATAATCAGCTTGCCTTCGGCTGCGAATTCAGCCACCTGCTCCAGCAGCTTCGCCGTCTCTGCGAGATCGGCGCGCCAGATGTTGCGCCCGTCGATGACACCGGCGCCCAACCATTTATCCTGCGGGAAGCCATGCTCCCGCAGGCTGGCCAGGTTGCCTTCATAGCCGTGGACCAGGTCCAGGCCGATTCCGGCTACAGGCAGAGCTGTCACGACCGGATAAGCTTCCACCGATTCGAAATACGTTTGAAGCAGCAGTTTCAATTCCGGTGCGGCTTCTGCCAAGGCAGCATACACCTGTTGCAGCAAGGCTTCATCTTCGGAAGAGACAGCCAGCGTCAGAGCAGGCTCGTCGATCTGTACCCACTGTACGCCTTCTGCTTGAAGCTCAGACAGAAGCTGGGCGTATACTGGAACGAGGCGTGTGACGATCTCTGCGAAGCGTTCCGCGTCATAGCCTTTGGCGAGCCGTACATACGAGTACGGGCCGACAACGACTGGTTTACCTTCCAGCCCAAGCTCCTGCTTCGCTTCGCGATAGGCGGCAAGGGGTTTATTTTCAAGCAATGCAAATGCAGTATCATTATGAATCTCAGGTACGATGTAGTGATAGTTGGTGTTCAGCCACTTGGTCATCTCACAGGCTGTTGCCTGATCATTACCCCGGGCCATAGCGTAGTAGGTAGATACGGATACTGGTCCGCCTGAATGGTTAAAACGCCCAGGAACGACGCCAAACATCGCGGATACGTCAAGAATATGATCATAGTAGGAGAAGTCGCTCACAGGAATCAGATCGAGCTGCTGTGCCTGCTGTTTCTTCAGATCCTGCAACCGAAGTGTGGTCAACTCCTGATGAAGCGTAGATTCATCGATTCGGCCAGCCCAGAAGGACTCCAGTGCTTTTTTCCATTCGCGTCCCGCACCGATGCGGGGGTAACCGAGGTTGCCTGTCAGTACTTGTGGTTGTTGTTGCTGTGATTGCGACATGTAAAATTCCTCCTCATTTATAATAAGTGAACTCATCAAGTTGAAGCTATTGTGGTGTGTTTCTTTTGAAAGCATCAAAAAAAGGCATTCCTTCCGATTCCATATCCCGAGAAACAGGCATCATGAATGACGACTGTGCACAAAGATAGAATGGGAAAGAACACCTGCTATAAGTAGTTGTAGCGGTTGCTCTAACACCTTCCTATCTTCCGTAGGTCATACGATGCTGTCGAAACAGGCAGGTCTCCTGGCTTGCGGATCATGATCATATGCATTCCTTCCCGGTTGCTACACCAGTGGATTATATGCACAGACTCCCCGTATACAGTGGCGGGACCGCGACGGATTTACACCGTGCTTCCCTTTTAAGCCTGTCCACGCATTTAGCGCGGTCGGCACCTGTTTCCGTGTGCAGAAATGTGCGTACACATCTCCGGCTATGAAATTGGTGACCAAGCATAGATGATAGATTGTATAATGATGCAATCGTCGTATACTTGCTCTTATGCTACCAATCATAGACGATAACCTACGGGCTTGCAATATATATCATTAATCCGATCGGAAATAAAATAGTGCTCTATGAATCCTAGATATATTGGCAGATTTGGCTCCTTAAAATGAACCCAATCATCGCCCACGCTGTGCTAATTCCCCTCAAATAAAAAAATCGTTACCATGCATCTAACTGCATGGTAACGATTGTCTGGCCAGCCATTGTTGCACCCACATTAACGATGCGCTGATTACGACTGCCACGAAAAGGAAGAGACACATCACGCTCAGCTGCGATATAAGGTCCATCGATAATGACGTCGCATAGCCGGGATAACTCCGCCCGCGACGGGTCTGTAATCAGTTCCTCATATACAAACCCCGTGTAGGCCCATACGGTCAGATCAGGCCGAGCAGCCCGAAGCTGCCGAACCCAGGAGGCACATTCTGCGGCAGAGAAAAAAGGATCACCTCCGCATAACGTAACCCCTTCCAGCAAGGGATGCGAGGTCACTTCATGCAAAATCTGTTGCTGCCGCTTCTCCGTAAATGGTTCGCCTGCACGGAAGCTCCATGAGCCGGGGCTGAAGCAGCCCGGACAGGCGTGGCGGCATCCGCTGATGAACAACACGGCACGCAGGCCAGGCCCCTCATTCACCGATTCCGGGATGTAACCATACAGATTCACCGGTGTTTCACCCGGTCTCTCACTTCGGCCTGCTTCGCCCCATTGAAGCGCACTTTATAGTCACCGGTCAGATATCCCGTCACCCGGCGTAGCCGCTGGAAATGCACGTGGTTTTCATGAGCATCACATCTGGGACATACATCTCCAATAACGCCCTCATAGCCACAGGACGGACAGCGGTCAATCGGATGATTAATGGAGAAATACCCGATGTCCTGGGCCAGCGCGTATTGCACGATTCGTTGGAAAGCCGCGGTATTGGCCCTTACATTCCCGTCGAGTTCGACATAAGAGATCGCTCCGGCATTACATAATGAGTGGAAGGGAGCTTCCAATTCAATCTTGCGATAGGCAGGAAGGGTGTGATAGACCGGAATGTGAAATGAATTGGTGTAGTATTCCCGGTCATTAACCCCTACGATGCTGCCGTATCGCTCACGGTCAATCTTGGTGAATTTGCCGGACAGGCCTTCGGCGGGTGTAGCGAACAAGGTGATATTCAGGTTATGCTGCTCACTCATCCGGTCGCAGAACTCTCTCATCGTACGAATGATATTCAAGGCTTCTCGATGTACATGGAGGTCTTGTCCATGGTGACGGCCATATAGAGCGGTCATACATTCAGCAAGTCCGATAAAACCAAGGGATAACGTACCATGTTTTAACAGGTCGGCCACCGGTTCATTCGGAGCCAATTGTTCACCGCCTTCCCATACCCCTTCCCGCATCATGAAGTCCGATGCTTTGGCAGGCTGGTTCGTTTGAATTCGATACCGGTGCAGCAGTCCATCCGTAGCATTGTGCATGACCGATTCCAGCGCCGTATAGAAGCCCGCCCGGTCAGCGATGGCTCTTGCTCCTTGGCAGATCCCGTATCGAATGCCGAGCTTGACCAGATTGATGGTGTTAAAGGACAGATTCCCTTTGCCGCTCTGACGATTGCGTCCGAAGCGATCAGCCAGTGTGCGTGTCCGGCATCCCATCGTCGCAATGATCGTATCGGGATCTTCCGGTTGATAATAGGGCAGGTTGAAGGAAGCATCCACATTGACAAAATTCGGATACATGCGCCGTGAGGAGCAGATCACAGCAAGGCGGAACAAATCGTAATTCGGATCTCCCTCAGATTGGTTAATTCCTTGCTTGCACTGGAAAATATGCTGTGGGAACACGGGAGTTTCCCCGTTACCGAGTCCACGAATGGTCGCTTCCAGCAACGACCGGGATACGAGCCGACCTTCGGCTGAAGTACACAGTCCGTAGTTCAGCGAAGTGAACGGAATCTGTCCGCCAGCACGACTGCTCATGGTGTTCAGGTTATGGATCAGGGACTCCGCAGCCTGTTCGGTCTCCATTCCTGTTTCTTCATAGGCAAAGGAAAAGGCTCGAGGACACTTCTCCTTTGCTTCATCGCTATCCAGATGCAGTTGCTCATCCTCAATTGAGGCAATCTCCCCAAACAGTCGTTGTCCCTTCCGGTAATGCTTACGGAACGAACGCTTCACATAAGGTGCGAGATCCCAGTCGATTTTATTGGCGGATACCCCGCCGTACTGGCTGTTTTGCTGGGATTGAAAAATAATGGCCACCAGTGCCATGGCAGACATAATCGTCTGTGGTGTACGAACCGAACCGTTGCCGGTATTGAATCCGGAGGCCAGCAGTCGGTCAAACGGAATAAAGATACAGTTGGTCGTTCCAAGGGCATACTGATCCAGATCGTGTACATACAGATCGCCGTTCTCCACAGCTAGAGCGAGCTCCTTAGGCAGCACATGACGCAGAGCATGCCACTTGGCGGTCTCCGAACCGAGCCTGCTCATCTTGCCGCTGAATGAGTCTCCGTTCAGATTGGCATTCTCCCTCAGCGTATCGGCGTCTTCAGCACCAATAATTCGTCTTCCCAGGTCAGATAGCAGATCGGATGCCGGTGGAGAGGCATACTCAAGCATGTTCATATCAGTTCCTCCTAAATAATGAAATTGAAATTGTATAGGGATAATGCCCATTCATTGAACACTACATGTAGAGTTTCTTTATCCATTTATAAACTATATATTGTTATTTAGGTGTGATAATGATCACATGTGAGAGGCTGATCGACTGTCATGATTCATGGCCCTGAATGATAGAGGTTTTCAAAGCTGGAGGGTAAGCGTATAATTTCTATTTACCGTGCAAGTTCAGTTGACGATGCTTGAAAAAAGGATAGAAAACTTCATATATGAATAGTTTGTGACAGCTGTTTCGGAACATTTGTACCCTCGTTAATCGATTGAATCATACTGTGGAATACGGATTTGAAGTGCAGCTAAGACAAGAGGGGTGAATCATGGGAACGGTAGGCATTACAAGGGGCTTCTATGAAAATATACAGGAAGCCGCATCCCACATTGTAGATGTATTAAGCGGTATATTAAAGGTGAACACCATCTTTGTTGCTACGAATGATGGCGTGACCAATGTTATTATGGAGGCTTTTAACCGCGAGGAAGAGTTGATTGCCAAAGGTAGTGAACTTCCATTTGAAGCGTCATATTGCAGCTTGGTATTAAGAGATAAGGGCAGCGGTCTGATCATCACGGATACATGTGAACATCCCCTTACGAAATCAATGGACGTTACAAGCGGACTGGGCAATCGTTTCTTTGTGGGGATTCCCATTATGCGGAGGTCCGGGGAAACGTTCGGCACGATCTGTCTGATGGATGACCCTGATTATGTGATCAGTGAAACGGATATGAAAACACTGCAAGCGATGGCCGTTTTTCTCGGGTATGTCGTGGATCTGGAAGATACGCTTCAAGTTCAGGAACAGAAGCTGAGTGATTCGGAGCAATTACAAGAGCAATTGCAGGCAGAGAAGGAACGTGCGGAGTCTGAGGCAATGACCAAGACGCAGATGCTGTCGCTGATGAGCCACGAGATTCGTAATCCCCTGAACGGCATTCTGGGATTAACCGACCTGATGCGTACACCAGATATGTCAGACGAGCAGACAGAGTATGTGAATATGATTGAAACCAGCGGTAACATACTGCTCTCCCTGTTGAATAATATGATGAGTTTTAACGTCAATGACGCAGGCAAAACGGTCGTACACGATGATCCATTTGATCTGGTAGCCACGATTGAGAATACCGTTTATCTCTATGCGGGACTGGCGCTGAGCAAGAACATTGAGCTGGGATTGAACCTTGATCTGAATGTGTCCCAGGTTTTCGTCGGAGATGAAATCAAGATCGGGCAACTATTGGCCCATGTCATTCAGTATGCGCTAGATTCAACACGGACAGGTTCGGTATTGGTTACGGCAACCGTAGATGGTGGAGATGCAGAGGATGCGGGTATCCTTCAACTCCAAGTGAAATACACCGGACGCATGTTGTCTTCGGATAATAAGCTTAGATCAATTAACAATTTGGACGGAAATATAAGTACACAGAAGCTGGTTGGAACCAATCTCGGTTTGGCGGTCAGCCAAAACCTTGCCATCCTTATGAACGGCCGTATTCAGGTGCATGGCATGGGGGAGAAGGAGACAGAATTCGAGATCTGCCTGCCGCTCCGCAGACATTGGGAACTGCCTCAGCTTGCCAATATTCAGCATCGACTGAAGGGCAAAAAGGTGCTGCTTGCAAAGGACCCTGACATTCTGCAAGGGGCCTCTTCCCTGATGCGCAGATGGGAGATGGATGTGCATATGACCCCGGTTACGACCGAAGCGTACGACTGGATTCAGAAGGGCTTTAAGCCTGATGTGGTCGTTGTGGATATGGGACTGCTGGAGGGCGGTGCTGTGGATTTTGTACACAAGCTGAAGCGCCTGGTTACAGATTCACCGGTCATAGTGCTGATTCCGTATGGCATGCATATCGATTCACATGAAGCGGAAGTCTTCGATGCGGTCCTGACCAAGCCGGTGAAGCAGGCTGATTTGTTGAATGCGTTAAGCATCATTGTGCATTAAGAACATAAGAAAATAAATTAAACTAGGCGCACCTGTCACGGGTGCGCTATTTTGTTATTTTGAAGGAAGAGGACCCTCGAACAAGCAGCTCCGAGTCGACTTTAAATACACGTTTGTCCTGAAAATCATTCGTATTCATCGTGTCAATCATCTTCTCCATAAGAATGGCCCCCATTGTATACTTGGGCTGGTTCACCGAACTTAGCGTAGGATGAATGTATTTGCTGATTCGATTGTTGTCCACACCTACGATAGCCAATTGCTCGGGAATGCGTATTCCGTATTCCGTGCATGCCTTGTATACGCCTAGAGCCATTTCATCATTAGCCGCATATACAGCGGAGAAGGACAGGCCTTTGTTAAACAGTCTTTTGATAGCCTCGTACCCGCCTTCCTCGTTGAAGTTCCCATTCTCGATGAGTTCGGGACGGAATGGAATCTGATGATTGCGCAAGGCCTTCAAATAGCCTTCAAGCCGCTCATAGCTGTCGATCGCTTCAGGATAACCGTTTAAGAAAACGATATTTCGATGTCCGGCCTCAACGAGATGCTGAACAACTTCCTGAGAGAATTTTACGTTGTCCGTGTATATACACGGGATCTGATCATGTTCGATATATTTGCCAACGATGCCAATGCGATATCCTTTATCCGCAAGCTGGAATAATTCCTCATCCGCCAGCATGGGAGTGATGATGATGACACCGTCAATAGTCCGATCCAGCAGCAAATTGAGATAATCGACTTCTCGCTCTTTCAGGTTATGGGCATCACATATAATGACCTTGTAATGACGGGCGTAGGCGATGTTCTCAATGCCTTTGATAATTTCAGCATAATAGGAGTTGTTGATATCCGGAACGATGACGCCAATCGTCATGGTTCTCTGTGAACGAAGGTTCTTGGCTGCTGCGTTGGGGTGATATCCCAATTGCTCGATGGCGCGCATCACCTTATCTTTGGTCTTGGTGCTTACTTTACTGTGTTGATTAATGACCCGCGATACGGTTGCCGGGGACACACCTGCAATGGCAGCTACATCAATGATTTTGACATCCATATTCTTCACAACTCCAAATAAGTGATTGACAATTAATTCAAATTCATTATAATTCCAATTGAAAACGATTACAAGTTATAACCGATTGAAACAATAATTGGGGATAGTGGAGGAATAAAGGTATTCATAATCAATATAATGTAATCGATTTCACAAATTTGGAATCAGAATGATTAATAAATTCCACCTATACGTAATATCGATTTCATTCCTCTGGTTGTGATAAATAGCGGGGCCATCTATGGATCGTACCACTCGTATACCCGCTGTTTCTATAGCATTACCGTTACCCGTCGTGAGTGCTGCATCCTGGTTCAGTCATACCTCAAGATATGACCATTTAAGGGAGGCGTCAACATGTTGAAGAAGAGCACCATCATGCTATTGTGCAGCTGTCTGCTGCTCGGACTGCTGGCTTCGGCCGTAGGTTCACCGAAGGCAAGTGCGGCTTTTGGATCAGGGGATTTCCTGAAGGCTAACGGGACGGTTGTCCGCAATAATTCGGGTACAGGCAACGTGGTAAACCTGCGTGGAACAAATTTGGGTGGCTGGCTGCTGCAGGAAGAATGGATGACGCCCTCCGGGGCGGTAGATGAATACACACTGCGTCGCACGTTGACGAATCGTTTTGGAGAATCGGGTGCACAGAACCTGATCAATGGATATCAGGACAACTGGATTCAGGCTGGTGATCTGGATAACATCAAGAACTGGGGCATGAACGTTGTGCGTGTGCCGATCTATTGGGAGGATTTTATGAACACCAGTGGTGTCATGAAGCCTGATTCGGTTACGTTCCGCAAGTTGGATTGGCTAATTGATGAAGCGGGCAAACGGAATCTGTATGTGATTCTCGATCTGCACGGTGCACCGGGAGCAGCCTGTCCATGGCATTCCTGCGGTCAGGAGAATTCCAACCAACTGTGGACCAACTCTACATACCAGAACTGGACTATTCAGATCTGGGAACGGATGGCAACACGTTACAAAGGTAATCCAACCGTTGCCGCGTACGACTTACTCAATGAACCTCTCGTAACCATGGGAACGGGTGAAAATGCAGCTCAAATCAAGCAAAAGATGGATTTCTATGACCGGATGTACAAAGCCGTCCGTGCCAAGGATGCCGACCACATGATCATCATCGCGGCATTCTTCGACTGGTGGGCAGCTTCACCACCAACGACTTATGGCTGGACGAATGTGATGTATCAGACACACCATTATCAATTCACGGATTATAACAACTGGGATTTGACCAATTCGGAGATGGATCGCTGGCTGAAGGATATGGCGTCCTATCAGAAGAATTGGAACGTTCCGGTGTTAGCGGGCGAGTTCTCGTTTGGTCAGGATGATCTGACCGAGAAGTGGTTATCTGGTCTGAATGCACTGAATGCTTCTTGGACGAACTGGAGTTATAAGGTCAAAGGGGGCGGAACTTGGGGCTATTACAATAATAATAACAACCCGGCACCTAACCTGAATACGGACAGCGCGGCAACGATTGCTTCAAAATGGAGCAAATTCACAACGGCGAATTTTGCCTCTAATACCTCGTTCCAGAATGTGGTCAAGAAACATACGGGAACGGCTCCGTTTACAGAGACATGGTCCAGTCTCAAAGCCAACGCCAACGGCACATTTGTCAGCGCAGAGAATGGCGGTGCAGATGCACTGGTAGCCAATCGGGATACTGCCGGACATTGGGAGCGGTTCAAAATCATCCAGAATTCAGATGGAACAGTATCCTTCCTGTCGATGAGCAATATTAAATATGTGCAAGCCGATCTGAATAATGAAGGGCGTTTGATCGCCTCGGCCACGTGTCCATCCACATGGGAGAAGTTTACCCGTGAAGATCTGGGTGGGGGACTGGTTGCCTTTAAATCCGTGGCGAATGGTAAATATGTCAGTGCGGATCTGAATAACGGAGGCGTGCTGTACGCCAATCGTAACGCTGTGGGCGGAGCATGGGAACAATTTATCGTAACAGCTAATTAAAAAACTAGCGTCCATTCATAAAAATGTGGTGACTAGGTAATATTTGACGCGTATCGTGGCTCCGCTCATTTAGCGGAGCTTTTCATATGCATCCCTATCTATTTCCCAAATTCTTCTCCAAAGCCCTTTTAATCCGAGCCGAATACGATACAATAGAAAGGGAACTTCATCATTAATCAGTTTAGAGGAGGATGTGCATTCAATGGAATACCGTAGATTGGGTGGAAGCGGACTGAAAGTAAGCGAGATCAGCCTGGGTAGCTGGCTGACATACGGAGGATATGTGGAACGTGAAAACGCGGTGAAATCAATTGAAGCCGCATTCGATGAAGGCATCAACTTTTTTGATACAGCCAATGTGTACGAGCGGGGTGCAGCAGAAGAACTGCTGGGGCAGACGTTGAAAGCGTATTCCCGTGATTCCTATGTTCTTGCAACCAAGGTTTTTGGCAAAATGGGTGACGGTCCAAATGACCAAGGGTTATCACGTAAACATATTAAGGAACAATGCGAAGCCAGCTTGCAACGGCTGGGTGTTGATTATGTAGACATATATTATTGCCATCGCTATCATACCGAAACACCGATTGAAGAGACACTGCGAGCACTGGACGATCTGGTGCGTCAAGGCAAGGTGCTCTACGTAGGTGTTAGTCAATGGACCGCAGCACAGATGGAAGCTGCGCTGGGTACCGCTGACCGCCTGTTGCTGGACCATATTGTGGTGAACCAGCCGGTATACAATATGTTTGACCGTTATATTGAAAATGAAATCATCCCACTGGGTGAGCGCAAAGGTATTGGACAAGTCGTCTACTCTCCGCTGGCACAAGGGTTGTTGACCGGAAAATACACTTCGGTGTCCGATATTCCTGAGAACAGCCGGGCAGCGAAGCTGGGCTGGGATGAAGGGAAAATTAACGCTGACCGGATCGGCAAGGTTCGCCAGTTGATTGAAGTGGCGGACAAGCTGGACCTGAAGGTCGGCCAATTGGCTCTGGCGTGGATTCTGCGTCAAAATAACGTGTCCAGTGCGCTCGTAGGGGCAAGCCGCCCTGAGCAGGTGAAAGAGAACGCAGCTGCCTCCGGTGTGAAGCTGGACGCTGCCATCGTTGAAGAAATCGAACAAATATTAGCTTGAGGCAAACTCAACCCCACAGGTTGCTTTTGTACTTGTAAGCGAGTTGGTTTGATGATGCAAAATGGTGAGATAAGAAAGGGATGTCCTGGCTAGCCTGATAGGCTATGAGGACATCCCTTTTTGGTTTGAGATTAGAATGGGTTTTGGCCGCCGGAGAGTGTGATGGAACGCAGCGGAATGGCACAGACTCGGTTCCGGCCCGTATTCTTGGCTTCATATAACGCACGGTCTGCCTGTTCAAAGAAATCGTTATCATCCCGGTCGTCGCAGTGATCTGGAAAAACAGCGACTCCGATTGAGATGGTCAGCCGGATCGTATTGCCATCAGGCAGGGCGAAATGGTACTTCTCGACCGATTGTCTGATTGACTCGGCAATGGCCATGGCTTGGTGATGACCACAATCGAGCAGCAGTATAGCGAATTCCTCGCCTCCGTTTCGAGAGACGATATCCGCAGAGCGGGCATGCTCAATGAGCAATTGTCCGAGCTGTTTCAGGACCGCATCACCTGAAGTATGACCGAAGGTATCATTTACTTTTTTGAACCGGTCGATGTCGATGACCAAGAGCGATAGTTTTTGCTTGTACTCACGTGCCCGTTCCAGTTCCAACTCGAGTGATTTCTCAAATTGTCTGCGATTACTGAGGTTAGTAAGATGGTCGGTGGTCGCTTTTCGTTCGAGCAGGAACAACATCTCATTGGATTTATTAATGAATTCTGCGATGAAATAAATAAAGATTCCACCGACAAAGGAAATGGTCATCTGTAATGGATATACTTTCATTAATGAATTCACGCTGGTTGTATTCAGCATCAGGATAACAAAGATCAGCGTCATACCCAGCAGGTTCATGGTAATAATCTTGGTTAATCTCGACCATGGAGCATAGGCGAAATATACACCGGACAGTCCGATGATCGTCATGACGAATGCTGCATCGATGGCAGCTGATGACATTCCAAATATGACAATACGCAGGATGGAAATGACGAGTCCCGAGATGACTGAAGCCAGTCCTCCTAAATATACGGCTGCTGTGACGATAGCCAAATGACGCAAATCCACAATGGTAGTTTCATTTAAAGGAAAGGAATAATTCATCAGTACCGTTCCATAGATCCCGAACAGCAGACTACTGATCATCTGAACACGCATCGAGGGAAAGGGCACGCGGATACGATAGAATTTGGCTATGATTCCGGACACATACATGAACGTGATCATGACACAGAGATTGACGAAAAACGTGCTTAGCAACCAGCATCCCTCCTTTAGCGCACATTACTATATTTTAGCTGAAAAGCAGTATAGTAGCGAACCATATTATCCCAAGTGGGGGGCAACGGATCCGTAGAAGAAGGTTTGGCTATCACTATTCATGAATAAAATAGTCGGATATTGACTTCATTATACAATGAGATTTATACTTAATCTAAATCAAAATTGATTTTGATGTTTCAGGGAATCATAGCAATCAGTAGATTGCTGTGTCATCTTATATACTATTGAATGGGTGAATAAAGGAGAATTGCTGGTGAGAACTCTAAATCTGACGATACAGCGTCAAGCCGTTTACGATGTAGTCCGTCATTCCGAAGACCATCCAACGGCAGCAGAAGTGATGAACCGTCTGGTGGAGCAGGGTTATAATTTGGCTTATGGTACGGTATATAATTCGCTCCGATATTTAACGGATAAAGAATTGATTCGAGAGCTCAAGTTGGGCGAGACAGCCAGTCGTTATGATGCCCGCATGGACGATCATCAACATATTATGTGTGAAGTATGCGGCAAGGTGGATGAAGTCATGACGGAAGTTCCTCCGCAATGGATGAAGCAAGTCGCGGAGGAAACCGGGTATGCGATTGATCACGCTCATGTGGTCTTTGGAGGTGTCTGCGCGGAATGCAGAAACAAACGGGTCAAGTGAAAATCAACCTGTCCGGTCGTCGTTTACCGCTCCGGGTCAAGCCTGCCCTTGCGGATTCAACTCCCCTTGTGGATAATTGCCCGGTCACGAGAAGGGTCATTCTGATCAGTCCGATGCCCGGGCAAGTACATGAACTGGTCAAGGCACTTACGGATAGCTGCTTCGATGTGCTGGTGTTCCACCGCTGGGAGCCTGATTTGCATGAACGGCTTGTATTTGATCTGTTGATCTATGACCTGTCTGTTGCTGGAACCATTGATGCTTTTGCCGGCATCAGCAGCCGATTGAATCGTGAAGCGGAACATGCAACACCATGTCTGTATCTGGTGGGGGAGAAGATGATTGGCAGTGCCAGTGGCCCGATGCTTCAGGAGGAATTACTGGTCTGGCCGGCCCGCCCACAGGAAGCGTTGTATCGTGTGCAACGCATGATCGGCAATAGTCCTGCAGCACCGAAACGTGGATTTCTACCTCAGGAAGGCCAACGCATCGGTTTCAAGGATTTATGGCTGGACCGAGAGCGGATGAGCGTGCATCGCAATAATGATCGCATTCATTTGACCAAGACAGAGTATGATCTGCTGCTGAAGCTGATTGATGCCAAAGGTGCAGTGATTTCCCGTGAGGAGATGCTCAGCGATATCTGGGAGACTGATTTTACGGGTGGAAGCAATGTGGTGGATGTTCATATCAAAAGCTTGCGCAAAAAACTTGGCGATAACGCAGCGTCGCCTCAATATATAGTAACGGTAAGAGGAGTGGGCTACCGCCTGGCGGATTAGTCCGCTTTTTTTTGTGGACACATTATGCTCTTCATGTCACTCGTATGCGGGTATATCCACTAGATAGAGTAGATCAAGCCAAGCGAAATGGATCAATGATCATCTTACTCCAAGTTGATGTTCATATTTCATTCATGAAACGAACAAGAAACTCATCTTAATCTCATACGAACCTCATGCAAGGGGCGAGTGGGACATGTTAGAATCAATTTAACAGTTAGATCAAGTCTAAATGTATATTTAAACCGATGGCGAATATGATTTTAATAGAGTATATACAGCTGGCATGAGACCAACATGAGGAGGATAACGATATGACAGAACGCATGACAACCAATCAGGGCGCACCCGTAGGTGACAACCAAAACTCCCGTACCGCAGGAAGAAGAGGCCCCACATTACTTGAGGATTATCATCTGCTTGAGAAGATCGCACACTTTGACCGTGAGCGTATTCCGGAAAGGGTCGTTCATGCAAGAGGTGCCGGTGCACATGGCGTATTTACGCTGGAGAAGAGCATGAAGGCTTATACGACAGCCGATTTCTTACAAGACCCGGGCACAGAGACGGATGTAATGGTGCGGTTCTCCACGGTAATTCACGGTACGGGTTCACCGGAGACAGCGCGTGATCCACGTGGATTTGCCGTGAAGTTCTACACCCGTGAAGGGAACTATGATATTGTGGGTAACCATTTGCCCGTCTTTTTCATTCGTGATGCGATGAAGTTCCCGGATATGGTTCATTCCCTGAAGCCTGCGCCGGACACGAATATACAGGACCCTGCGCGTTACTGGGACTTCATGACACTATCACCCGAGTCAACTCATATGATGACCTGGTTGTTCTCCGATCTGGGTACGCCAGCAAGTTACCGTGAAATGGATGGATTCGGCGTACACGCCTTCAAATGGATTAATGCTCAAGGGCAAGTCCATTATGTGAAGTACAAGTGGGAATCGGCTCAAGGAGTACGAGGCTTCTCACGTCAAGAGGCAGCTGAGGTACAAGGGCAGGATTTCAACCATGCCACCCGGGATTTACACGAGCATATCAAAAACGGGCAATACCCGCAGTGGAAGCTGCAGGTACAATTGCTGAAACCGGAGCAGATGGATGATTTCGCCTTCGATCCGCTCGACCCAACCAAGACTTGGCCGGAAGATGTACTGCCGTTCCAGACGATCGGAACCATGACATTGAACCGAAATCCACAAAACTTCTTCGCAGAAGTAGAGCAAGCAGCCTTTTCACCAAGCGCTTTGGTGCCTGGAATCGAGCCTTCCGAAGATAAATTGCTGCAAGGTCGTCTGTTCTCCTATCCGGATACACAGCGCCACCGGCTCGGACCGAACTATTTGCAGATTCCGGTGAACTGCCCTTATGCTCCGGTTCGCAATCATCAGCGTGATGGATTGATGAATGTGAATCAGGACCCGTCTCCGGTAAACTATGAACCGAACAGCTCGGGCAACAGCCCGGAGGAAGTACCTGAATATCGTGACAGTCAAGCTCCGTTACAGGGTCATGTTACGCGTGAGAAAATTGAGAAGACCGATAACTATACGCAGTCAGGGGAATTGTTCCGTTCATTCACGGCGGTAGAGCAGCAACATTTGCTCGATAACCTGATCAATGACTTGAAGGCAGTACCAGAACAGACCCAGCTTCGTGCTTTATGCCATTTCTTCCAGGCAGATGGACAGCTCGGTGGTCGTTTGGCTCATGGACTTGGTGTGGATATTTCCGCATTTATGCCCTCACAGGATCGCAAATAAAACACGGATTTCATCATTATTTCAGAAATGAATAATCGATTTATGAATTAGACCGGGCAGGACTGCAGAATAGCAGACTTGCCCGGTCTTTAGGCTTTTTTTAACGATAAGCAGATATTGTGCAAAATAATGTTCTGAAATGGAAAACATATTTACAAATCATTTACAATAAATAGCTGACATAGAGGTTGACTTCTCGTTTGTTGGCACTACAATGGGTAGTGTGAGGGGTGTCTGAACATGAGAATACACAATTTTAAAGTGGGTGAGCGTGGGCTGAACCGGTTTTTCGGTCCGCTGGAGGCGAAGATTATGGACATTTTATGGGCGCGTCCAGGTAGCAGCATTCGCGAAGTACAAACCGCACTAGAAAAAGATAAAGACGTTAATTTCAATACAGTCATGACGGTGATGAATCGCCTCGTGGACAAGGAGCTGCTCCACAAGTCGCAGAAGGGCCGAACGTCACTGTACCATCCGGTACAGAGCAGGGAGGAGTTTATGAACGACCAATCCAAGGAATTGTCACATGAGTTGGTGGATGAATTCGGGGTACTTGCTGTGAATCACATGCTGGATGCGCTGGATGAAGCAGATGCAGGGTTGATTGAGCGTCTGGAGCAGAAGATTAAGCAATGGAAAAAGGATAGCGATTGACATGTGGAAGGCCCGCTCGAAGCTGCTGTTTACCGTCGGGTTTGGCATTCCGTTATTCGTGTTCATGCAGATGTTCATGTACGCGATGTACAAAATATTCGGTTGGGACATTCCGTTTAATCTGCTCTGGCTATGTAATCACTGGATGAGCAGGCTGGGGTGGTTATCCGTAGGGCATGTTCTTATGGCACTGGTGCTCCTGACTTTTGCAGGTACAGGCTGGTTGCTGTTCGATCGGATGATTAAGACACGTGCTGCGGTAAGGAAGCTTCGGTCAATGGAAGATAGAGCCATGTCTCAGGACCTTCAGGCGCGGTACCGTCATCTGAAACAACCTGGATTCATTGTGGTGGACAAACCGTCACCGGTGGCATTTACGATTGGTCTCTGGAAACCTTGTATTGTGCTTTCCACAGGGCTGCTCACGATGCTGGATGCTGAAGAAGAAAGAGCGGTTGTGTATCATGAAGTGCACCATCTGTGGCATCGTGATCCACTCAAGACGACATTATTGTCGGTATTTGCCGTGATGATGCCTTATATTCCGGTGTTGAAGCATACTTCAAAACATTACAATATCATTAGAGAAATACTGGCTGACAATGAAGCAATTGAACTTACAGGGAACGCCGCGGGCATTGGTAGTGCACTGCTCAAATTGATCCGGGCTTGCCCTGAACCTTGGAGAATTAGAGAGACAGCTATTCAATCGTCTTTTGCCGATACTTCGGTGAATGTACGTATTTCCCGTCTATTAGACCCGGAACAGGATGTTTCACTGACGCTTCCCCGCTATGCGGTATTCATTTCTGCCACAGTGATCCTGCTGTTGTCTGTCTTGTTTGTTTGGTCAATTGGGTGAAATGTAACGTTGAACTTAAACTCCAAGGAGGAAGATGAATATGAATAGAAGTGTGGAGATTGGTTTGTTTTTTTCAAGGATCATGATTGGTCTCATCTTTGTATTACATGGTTGGAGCAAATTCGAAGGTGGAATTAGCGGTACAGTCGGTTTCTTTGAAAGTATCGGCATTCCTGGTTTTCTGGCATCGGTTGTAGCAATCATTGAGCTGGTGGGTGGTGCAGCCATGATTCTGGGCTTGGGAACACGTGTATTTGCTGCATTGTTCATCGTAGTGATGGGTGGGGTTCTGCTTACTGCCAAAGTGGGAGAGCCGTTCATGAGTGGTACCGAGTTTGATTACCTGTTGCTGGCGGGTTCGTTGACACTACTCTTCACAGGCAGCCGTTTCCTGGCGGTGGATCATTTCTTCTCCAGACAAGGGAACGCTCGTCAGAATGTGAGTGCATAACAGGTTTATCACCATCCAATAGGGATGGATAATAATTTCATTCAAGCAGGTATATCCTGCAAGAGGCCTTTTCTCGCTAGTCCGGAATACACGTGATTATACGTGTGCACCGTTCGAACCGGGAGAAGTCTTTTTGTTTTGGACGACAAGCCCATCGATTTGGTACAATGAGAATAAGTATGCTACTAAGAAAAAATAAGAGAAAATGTAGGAGGGCGCGCTTTATGATTAACGTCATTCCATCCGATTCCCGCTCCAGCTTCGACCGGGGCTGGCTGCGCGGCAATCACAGCTTTTCCTTTGGTGAATACCAGGACCCGGAGAATACTACGTTTGGACCCATGCGAGTTGCCAACGACGATGTGATTGCCCCTGGTCGTGGTTTTGGGGCACACCCGCATAGTGATATGGAGATTGTGTCCATCGTGCTGAACGGCAAGTTGCGTCATGAAGATAACCTGGGCAATGTGGCTGTTACATCATTTGGTGGAATTCAGCGCATGTCAGCAGGCAGTGGCATGATCCATACCGAACACAATGCCTCCGATTCTGAAGATGTGCGTATATTACAGCTCTGGTTCATGCCACATACGAAAGGGCTTGAGCCGTCTTATGAGACGACTTCTTTTGATCCAGACGCACTCGCGGGAGCACTTGTACCCGTGGTATCCCCTGAAGGTGGGGCACGTATCGCATCCATTCATCAGGATATGACCATCTATCTTGGCCGACTGGCTGCAGGCCAGACATTATCATATGAACAGGCAGAAGATCGCCGCATGTACATTTTTGCCATTGAAGGCAAGCTCGGCTTGAACGGAGAGCATCAGTTAAATGAAGGGGACACGGCTCGTGTGGAACAGACGACATCCATGAATCTGGATACAAGCGAGGACGCTTTCTATATGTTGATCGATCTGCCCTAGGTTACCGAAATGGAATGAAACTCCAAGATCAAAGGAGGATGTACTTTAATGACGCAACAGGAATGGTTCATGGTTAAGCATGCAGTGACTGGGCAAGGGCTGGTGAACAGCAAAACCGATTCGATGTCCTATCGCTATCAAAGAGAGGGCACTGGATTTATTTTTACCGTTACGGGTCTGGAACAACAGGTGGTGGACAGCATTATGGAGCGTAGACAGGAGCTCAATGTGTTCCGCTTTGTACAGCGTAAGGATCAGCCCCTTGTGAAGCACTGGTATTACGTTCAGGGAGATCGGGTGCAGTATGATGAAGAACGCCATACGTTGACCATATATGCGGAATCTGAGATCCGCTATGTTCCTGAGGATTATTTTGCCGACTAACCGAATCAGTAATAAGGCCTTCCAATAGGAGGGTCTTTTTCCTTATATACAATTAAAAATGAATTATATGTGTTTCAGGTTGTTTTATGAAATTTAGGAAAAGAAAAGCAGAGGAAGGTTGACATGACGAAATTAATATCGATATAATCACTATAATTGATAATGAGTATCAATATCAAATCGTACTAAGTAGAGCAGCTACAAGTGTTTTACGGCTATTGGTGAGGGGATTAGTAGAGAGATGAAGTTAGGCTATATGTTGATCGTACTGGCTTTTTTGTCTATCGTATACCTGTTTATTGGCAATTCAGACATTTCACCCATGGATATATTTCATTTGACCCCAGTCCAGCTTCAGGTGTTACAAGTCAGTCGTTTTCCCCGTCTAATCAGCATCCTTGTCGCAGGTATCAGTATGAGTGTCATTGGACTGATCATGCAGCAGCTGACACGCAACCGTTTTGTTTCTCCGACAACGGCCGGAACAATGGACTCAGCCCGATTGGGTATCCTTGTTACTTTGATGTGGTTCCCTGGTGCTTCTTCACTGCAAAAAATGCTGGTCGCTTTTGCCTTCGCACTGGCTGGAACGCTAATCTTTATGCGGATACTGGAGAAAGTCAAATTCAAGGATACGATATACATCGCTCTCCTTGGTTTGATGTTTGGCAATATTGTAAGCTCAATCACGACTTTTTTTGCTTACAAGAACGATTTAATCCAGAACATGTCGTCCTGGTTGCAAGGTGACTTCTCCACGATTATGAAGGGACGCTATGAACTGATCTATATTAGTATTCCGTTGCTCATTATCGTATATCTGTTCGCTAATCGCTTTACACTTGCGGGTATGGGGGAAGATTTCTCAACTAACCTTGGACTGGCTTATCGAAAGGTGGTTAATCTCGGACTGATTCTGGTTGCCATGGTTTCAGCCGTCGTTATTATTACCGTAGGTACAATTCCTTTTCTGGGTCTTGTAGTACCGAATATTGTGACATTGTATAAGGGTGACAACTTGCGGGATACATTGCCTCATACGGCAGTACTCGGTGCGATTTTTGTTCTGGTCTGCGATATTTTGGGCCAATTGATTATTTATCCTTATCAGCTCTCCATCAGTTTGACTGTGGGAGTTGTAGGTAGCGTGCTGTTTCTGTATTTATTGCTTCGAAGAAAGGCTTATGAATCATGAGAATGAAGTATACGGCGAATACCTGGAAGTTTGGCATTTTGATTGCAGCGGCAGTGTTGTTGATTGGTGTATTTCTGGTCATTCAATCCGGGGGCAACTGGGATTATATTCTGCCTCGCAGAGGGAAAAAGATTCTTGCCATTGTGCTCACAGGTGCCTGCATCGCGTACTCCACTGCCATTTTCCAAACGATAACCAACAACCGAATTCTTACACCTGGCATTATGGGGCTCGACTCCCTGTATATGTTGTTTCAGACCTTTGCCGTGTTTGTGTTTGGGAGCACGCATATCAGCTTTGTGAACAAAAATCTTAACTTTGCCGTATCTGTCCTGTTAATGAGTCTGTTTGCTCTACTCCTGCATCAGTTCATGTTCCGTAGAGAACGGGGACGCAATATCTATTTGCTGCTGCTCGTTGGCCTTATTTTGGGAACGCTGTTTCAAAGCATGTCTTCCTTCATGGAGGTGCTGATTGATCCCAATGAGTTCCTTGTGCTGCAAGGCAAAATGTTTGCGAGTTTTAACAATGTGAATACCGATCTGCTGATCATCTCAATGGTGGCCATTATTTTGATCCTGCTATATGCACAGAGGTTTACCAAATATCTTGATGTATTGTCCCTCGGTAAAGATCACGCGGTTAATCTTGGCGTGGACTACCAATACATCGTGAAAAGGTTGCTGCTGGTTGTGATGGTTCTGGTGTCGATCTCCACAGCGCTGGTCGGCCCAATTATGTTCCTGGGACTTCTGGTCGTGAATCTGGCGCATCAGATATTCCGGACACACCGTCATAAAGTGCTGATCTGGGGTTCAGTCATTATAGCCGTGGTTTCATTGGTCGGTGGACAGCTCATTGTGGAGCGGGTATTTACTTTTGCTACTACAGTAAGTGTCATTATCAATTTTGTAGGCGGTGTGTACTTCATCTATTTACTGCTAAAGGAGAATAAGTCGTGGTAGAAGTCAGAAATGTAACCAAACAATACGGCGGCGTCCGGGTAGTGGATGACGTATCACTGAATATTGCCAAAGGGAAAATTACTTCATTTATCGGTCCCAATGGTGCAGGCAAAAGCACATTGTTATCCATGATCACCAGACTAATCAGCAAGGATACCGGACAAGTCCTGATCGAAGGGCAAGAGATTGAAGGCTGGAAGAACAAGGATCTGTCGAAAAAAATATCAGTACTCAAACAATCTAATCACATAAATATCAGGTTGACTGTGGAGGATCTTGTGGCTTTTGGCCGTTTTCCTTATTCGCAAGGAAGACTCACGGCAGAGGATCGGCAGTGGATTCAGGAAGCCATCGATTATATGGAGCTGGCTCCATTCCGCAAAAAGTATTTGGATGAGCTAAGCGGTGGACAGCGGCAGCGGGCTTACATTGCCATGGTTATCGCGCAGAACACCGAGTATATTCTCCTAGATGAACCATTGAATAATTTGGACATGAAACATTCCGTGCAGATTATGAAGGTGCTTCGCAAAATGGTGGATGAACTGGGGAAGACAATTGTTATTGTCATTCATGACATCAATTTTGCCTCCTGTTACTCAGACTATATCGTTGCACTCAAAGATGGGCGTGTCGTGCAGGAAGGTAAAACGGAGGACATCATTAATACGGATGTATTACAGAAAGTATATGACATGCACATCCCTGTTCAATGGATTGATGGGCGTAAGATTTGTGTGTATTTTGCTTAAAGAAGTAAAACAAATATAGAGAGAGCGAGAGGTGTCTATTAATGAAAAAGGGTTGGTTGTTTACGTTGCTTGTGGTGTTGTCCGTTGTTCTGGCAGCTTGCGGTGGAAGTAAGACAGCAGAAAATACAGGTGCCAGCAGTGGCACAGGATCAGAAGCGAATGCAGCAGCAGATCAGTCCAATGATGAAATCGTCATTAAACATAAACTTGGTGAAACAACAGTGAAGAAGAATCCGGAAAAAGTGGTTGTGTTCGACTATGGTGTGCTGGATTCATTGGATCAGCTTGGGGTAGAGGTTGCCGGTGTACCTCAGGAGGGAGTTCCCTCTTATCTGGAAAAGTATAACGATGCAAAGTACACCAATGTTGGCGGTTTAAAAGAGGCTGATTTTGAGAAAGTAAATGCCATGAAGCCTGACCTGATTATCATCTCAGGACGACTGCAAGACTCATATGAAGAGCTGAGCAAGATTGCACCGACCATTTATATGGCGGTAGATACAGAAGATTATATGAACTCTATGACTTCAAATGTGAAGACGCTTGGAGAGATCTTTGGTAAAGAAAAAGAAGCAGAAGCGGCACTGGCATCAATTGATACCTCTGTTAAAACTTTAAAAGATAAAGTAACGGCTGCTGGAAAGAATGCACTGGTTGTTCTGACGAACGAAGGTAAATTGAGCGCTTATGGTGCAGGTTCCCGATTTGGTATCATACATGATGTGTTCGGTTTTACTCCCGCAGATGTAAATATTGAAGTGTCCACCCATGGTCAGAGCGTTTCTTTCGAATATGTTATGGAGAAAAATCCGGATTATCTATTCGTGGTAGATCGGAGTGCGGTAGTTGCAGGCAGTGGTGAGGCAACTCCAGCCAAACAGGTGATCGAGAACGATTTGGTCAAAAATACGAATGCCTATAAAGACGGACACATTGTTTATCTCGACCCGGATTACTGGTACTTGTCCGGTGGTGGTTTGGAATCCATTCAAGAAATGATTAAAGAAGTGGACAAGAGCATCAATTAAGTGAATGAAGATTGATTCAAACTTTTAATTAGGCCCCACAGGTCTCTGTTATCCATACAGAGGCCTTTTTTTGTTGCCTGAATTGAAGAAGCCATTGGAATTTTTACAAAAAGACCACATAATTCCGTGTGATCTGGCACAAGCTACCTTGTATAAAAAACAGGAACGGAGGGCGACATATGGCGGACAAAACATCAGGGAAAGATGGTTCCGGGGATTCAGAAAAGAAGAAACACATCCCCTTAGGGCTGCCGTCTCCCCCCATTTTGAGACAACCGATAGGCCTTTCAAATGAAAGCCATATGTTGGCACTGGAAGATATATTCTCGGATTGTTCAGATGTGATCTTCCGCAATGTCAAGATTTCAACTGAAGTAGAAGGACTGCTGGTGTACATCGAGGGCATCGTGAATTCGACGGATATTCAGGATCATATGCTTCGTCCTCTGATTCGTGGTCTAGTCGAGCAACGAACTGATGAACCTGCGGCTCCTCTGGATGATACACGTATCGCCTTGACGCAGGTGAAGAAAGTGGATACCTGGGCAGACGCAGCGGATGGTGTGCTGGAATCCTCTGCGCTGCTGTTGATCAACGGAAGCAAGGAGGCTTGGCTATTCAACGTCAAGGGCGGCATGCGGCGCGGCGTCGAGGAACCCCAGACCGAGTCGGTTATCCGCGGGCCACGCGAAGGCTTCACCGAAACATTGCGCGTGAACACAGCTCTGCTTCGTTTCAAGCTGAAAACACCTGGGCTTAAGATGTTAAGCATGACGATTGGAACCGAGACCAAAACCAATATAGTCCTGTCCTACATCGATGATATTGCCGACCCCAAGCTGATTAAGGATGTCAAAAAACGCCTCAACAAGATTAAGATCGATGGGATTCTTGAGTCCGGGTATATTGAGGAATTAATAGAGGATCATCCGTATTCCCCTTTTCCGCAGATGCATTATACCGAACGTCCAGATACAGTTGCAGGTAACTTGCTGGAAGGGCGATTTGCCATCTTTGTGGATGGCAGCCCGTTTGTCCTTATAGCCCCAGTAACCATGTGGCAGATGCTTCAGGCGAGTGAGGATTATTACGAACGGTTCTTTATCAGTAATCTGGTGCGGTGGATTCGGTTTTTGTTTGTAGCTATCGCGCTATTTCTGCCTGCACTTTATATCGCCATTACAACCTTCCATCAGGATATGTTGCCAACCACGCTGATCCTGAGTATTGCCGGGGCAAGGGAGGCCATTCCATTCCCTGCGCTGGTTGAAGCCCTCATTATGGAGCTGTCGTTCGAGGCTTTGCGAGAAGCGGGGGTCAGGTTACCCAAAACGGTAGGTCAGGCCGTCAGTATTCTGGGGGCACTTGTGATTGGGCAGGCAGCCGTTCAGGCGGGGATCGTTTCCGCTCCCATGGTTATTATCGTATCAATGACAGGGATTGCGTCGTTTACAATCCCTCGTTTTAACTTTGCCATTACGGTTCGTTTACTGCGATTTCCCATTATGATGCTTGCCGGGGCGCTTGGCTTGTATGGCATTGTGTTCGGACTGGTGCTGATCTCGGTACATCTCACGCAAATGACTTCTTTTGGAGTACCTTATCTGTCAGGTCTCAGCCCCTATAGCAAGACGGATACCAAGGATATTGTTATTCGTGCACCGTGGTGGAAAATGATCAATCGTCCTTCAACGGTTCATCGTGATCAGAAGCGGATGAATGAGAAAATCAATGGTTCACCTGAAGCTGAGGAGGGGTGGTAAGCACATGTTCCTTATTCATAAACGGCATGTTGTCGCCATCATGCTCCTATGTACTATTTTCATATCAGGTTGCTGGGATCGGAAGGAAATTAATGATATCGCTTTTGTCATTGGTCTCGCGATCGATAAGGAGGAGAACAATTACAGATCCAGTTTGCAAATTGCTCTCCCCGGTCAGTCCGGTTCCTCCGGGAGTGAGGGTGGCGGTGGAGGCACAAGCGGAGACAAATCCTGGTTCATGTTGTCCAATACAGCCAAAACCTTGCGCGGAACGTCTATTGAGGGTCAAAAGGCACTTTCTCGTGAACTTTATTATGCCCATCGGCGTGCCATACTGATCGGAGAGGACCTTGCCCGCTATGGCGTTGCCCCCATGCTGGATTTATATACGCGTTACCCGCTTAACCGTTTATCTGCATTACCGGTTGTTACCAAAGGGCCTGCTTATAAGGTGCTGGATACTGATGCACCAATTGAAAAATTTCCCTCAGAAATGGTGCGCGAATTGTGCTTCCTGAATATGCGCAGGCCACGTACGCTCAAGACATTCACGGATGCGATTCTTTCCGAAGGGGTAGATCCATTTCTTCCTGTCGCCTCGACCGTTACGAATGTGCCGGGCAATTGGAAGGACGTCAAGACGAACATCAAGTTAGATGGAATCGCTATCTTTAAGAAGGACAAACTGATAGGCATGATTGAAAAGGCTCCCGCTGATGCACTTATATTGGCTATGGGTGAAGCCAATGAGCCGGAAGTGATGGTAAAGGTTCCGCGTGGAAAAGGTGATGTGTTCATTAAATTGAACGAGAATAACTCATCTTTGCACCCTCATGTTGAAAACGGGAAAGTCACGGTGACGATCGAGTTGTATGCGAAGGGAGTCATGATAGATAACGAATCCAATTATGGTGATTTGCGAGCCCAGGAAATGAAGAGCCTTACTCAGGCCCTTCACCAGAAAATTGAAGATGATATTAAGGAAGGTATCAGGCTGATTCAAAAACAATATCCTGCGGACATTTTGGGTCTGGGTCGTTCCATTCATCAGCAACTCCCCCAGGAATGGAAAAAAATAAAGGATCGGTGGGATGATATTTATCCGGATGTAAAGGTAATCGTTGAACCACACATCATTATTGAAAATGTAGGGGTTATCATTAAACCGATTGGATTACAAGAGGGGGATATTGTCCATGATTAAGCCGCTGCTGTTCACTTATTTGGGTATAGTCGTTGCCGTAATTATCATGGACTTCAAACATTTGAAGCAGGCAGCGGCCATTAATCGCTGGTTATCCTACGGACTGATTGCTATCAGCGCCGGGATTTGGTTCTATGTAACGAATTTGAGCAAAACAGTCTTCGTCACGACATGGCTTACCCAATTGATTCAGCGTTGGCTACCGTTACCGTAAGGCTTGTTTCAACGAATCTCGAAGCAAGAAAGATAAGACAGAAAGGAGGTATTCCATGAATCAGGGAGTGACCAGTCGTCAGTTGGTACTGCTCATCATTCTGCTCAGTATTACAGGTACGATGATGCAGCCCCATGCACAAGCTATTTTTTATGCTGAACAGCACGCCTATTTATCCTATATCCCTGTGTTTCTTGTCATGGTAGCATCACTATGGATGCTAAGCCGTGTTCAGCGACGGTTCCCCAAGCAGGATCTGTTTGAATCTCTGGTGGAGCGTTTCCCCTTTTTGGGTCGTGTGACAGGCATGTTGTATATTTTGTTTTTTCTCTTCATATTTGCCCGTGATATCCGGCTAATCGGTGACTATGTAAGTATTACCTTACTGGAGACGACCCCCATTTCCATAGTTGTATTGACCCTGTTGGTCATGGCTGTTTTTATCGTAAGGGGAGGGTTGGGGTCCTTAATAGGGATGTCCGAACTGTATGTTACTTTGTTTCTGCTGAATTCGTTGATTGTGCCGGTTATGCTCATTCAGCAAATAAACATGGACAATCTCAAGCCGTATTTTGACATCGATGTTGCTGGTGTTGGCAAGGGAAGCTGGTACATATTTTCCTTTTTTGGAGAGATGATTGCAATCCCTTTTGTAATCAAAGGCAGTGATTTCCGATTCAAGTCGGTCATGTGGGGGATTACGATTGCAGCCCTGGTAATGATGCTGATTATCATCGAAACCATCTTGGCGGTGGGGGTACCAATCGCATCTAGACTGGTATATCCCTCCTACGAGCTTGCAAGGCAACTGCAAATCAGTGATTTCCTTGATCGGTTTGACCTTGCACTAGCAGCGGCAACCCTTCCTATGATGATTACAAAAATTGCATTTGATCTGTACTTTGTCTGTTGGGGACTGAAACGAATGATACCGAAAGTCTCAGGTAAGATCATGACGGGGCCGGTTGCTTTGGTCGGATATGTCTGCGGTTTCTGGTTTTTCAAAAATGCGATCCAACTTTTTCGCTTTACACGAGAATGGACATGGATTGCGATTGTGTTCGAGGTGCTGTTTCCCATCATACTTTTCGTGTTCCTTCGTCCCCACAAAAAAAGCACGAATGATCGACGGGCAACGGATAACCAGAAGCAAAAGCAGCAACCAAAAGAGGATAAACAAGGGAAAGCATCACAGGAACAAGATGAACCTGACAAAGGGAAACGTGAAGGTCATCAGGGTGGAGAATTGCAGCCTTCCTGATATATCCCATCAAAAATCGTTATAGATGAACCGCCGAAAAGAGGGGAAACTCGGTTTCCCTCCATAGAAGTACCCTGTATACTGTAGTCAGACTGATGAGATTCGGCTGAATTAACGGGGGGAACATGGATGGCTCAACATTTGGCAGGTATACGTGTAGCATTGACAGGACCACGAAAATCCAAAGAGATGTCCTTGCTGGTTGAGAAAATGGGCGGGATTCCACTAGTCCGACCTGCACAGGGCACTGTTTTTCTGGACGATCGTAATATTCGGGATGGTCTGGTATCCTGGATATCCGACCCGCCAGACTGGACGGTGTTAACCACGGGTATGGGATTGGACGCTATTTTTGATATGGCTGAGGATATGGAGATTGCTGATCAATTGCTGGACGTATTATCGGAATCCTTGATTGCAGCAAGAGGGTACAAAACAGTCAATGCACTCCGAAAACGTAAACTGACCCCGCTGGTGCGGGATGATGATGGCAGCACAGACGGGCTGATTCGTGAATTTGCGCCTCATGAACTTAAGGGACAGAAGGTAATGTTGCAACTGCACGGGGAAACTGCGCCCAAGTTGGTCGGGTGGCTGGAAGAACAAGGGGCTCAAGTACGTCAGGTACTTCCTTATCGTCACGTCCCGCCCGAAGAGGGTGAACTAGAACAGTTGTTGAATGAAATTTTGCTGCATGAGGTGCATGCTGTCGCGTTTACAAGTGGACCGCAAGTACGGTTTTTGGTTGAATACGCGGCGTCAAGGGGCAAGCTCGAATCCATGCAGGAAGCCTTCCGTCAAGGCGTGGTGCCTGCTTCGGTGGGCAGGGTTACGGCAAACGCGATGCGTGAAGAAGGTATTGAGGCGCTCGTGGTCCCGGAGGATGAGAAGATGGGAGCACTAATCGTTGAACTGGGGCGTTATTACGCTGCTCGATCTGCGGATAAGGCTCATCTTCTGTAGTAATATATGAACCCATCTGGACCCATATGGATGCGTTGAATGAAACGTATTTATGATGCCAAGTCGTACTCGGTTCTGATCCGATATATGGGTCAGAACTTTTTTTTCATTCTCTATAAGCTGAACGACTCTGATTCAAGGGAATTCACCTGAGACTTTGGTCGTGAAGTTAGTTGTACCCATTCATAATTAAAGGTTTTTGGATAATAATGTGGAATGAATTAAAGACAGATTAAGCTTGTGAGGGAGGGACAGCATGATGAAAACCGTATGTGTAACCGGGGCGGCCCGGGGACTGGGGTTGGCTCTGACAGCACAAATGCTGAAGAGAGGTTATATCGTTTATGCGGCAGGGTTGGACATGGAAGAGTCCGAAGGGATTCGTCTTCTGACGGATGCCTATCCGAAACATTTACGCGCCATCGAACTGGACATTGCGGATGATTTGTCCGTAGCTTTGTTCACGGAGACACTTAAGCTGGATACAGAGCATTTAGATATGCTTATCAATAATGCGGCTATACTAGGAAGTATTACGGATCATATCCGCGGACCGTTAAATATGGCGGAGATGGTAGAAGTATTCAACGTAAATACCTTGGGGACATTGCGTGTGACACATGCCCTGTTGCCCCTCCTTCTTCAAGGGACAAACAAGCTAATTGTCGATATATCTTCGGAGGCAGGCAGTATTGAGCAGTGCAGCCGAGATGGATGGTTTGCCTATTGCATGTCCAAATCTGCGTTAAACATGCAGGCCCGCCTTGTGCATAATGGTCTGAAGAATGAGGGTGGGCAAGTGATGCTGATACATCCCGGCTGGGTACAGAGTTATATGAGCGGGGAATTGAATACCGCTGCGGACCTTACGCCAGATCAATCGGCTCAGCATATCACAGCACTCATCGATCGCCATAAGGAGTTCATGGGAGATCAGCCCGCGTATGTAGATTACAAGGGGGATGTACTTCCTTGGTAATTCTGTTATAGGTAATTTGAAAGGAGTTTTTATTGATGGATCATCGTAAAAAAGCGTTGTTACTTGGTGATTATACTCATCCAGACTGGCATCCACTGCAAGGTGTGGATGCGGAAATTAGTCGGATTTTTCACGATACTATGACTGTGCAGTGCAGTGAGAATCGCAACATGCTACTGCAAGAAAATATAACTGGATTTGATGTGTGTATTTGTTACATGGACGATTGGAAGGGGAAAGTCTCTCCACAGCAGACAGCAGGCTTATTGTCCTATGTTAGTAATGGAGGTGGGCTGGTCATTATACATAACGGAATTTCGCTCCAAAATCGTTATGAGCTGAAGCAGATGATCGGCGCCAAATTCCTGCATCATCCACCTTATGCACCACTGGAGTTCACAGTAACGGCAGAGAGTCATCCGGTGACTGAAGGCATTTCGGGATTTACGATGGAAGAAGAGCCTTATCTGTTCGAGTTCGGTTCGTTTGCCGAAACGAAAGTTCTGCTTGAGTATCAATCTGAAGAAGGGCCGAAGCCCGCAGCTTGGGCGCATAGATATGGTATTGGACGTATTGTTTACCTGATGCCAGGACATCACGTACCTTCTTTTGCACATGAAACCTATCGTCAGTTAATTCTGCAGGCAGGAAAATGGGCTGCGCGCTACGTATAGCCGGACCGTTTCTTTTGTGAGCAGCTGATTAGGGGTATACTAAAGAGATCAACGAAGAGGAGGATGACAAGAATGAGCGATTTGTTCAAAAAGGCAATCTCGTTAGGGCTCGGTCTTACTGTTGTAAGCAAGGAGAAAATTGAGAAAACCGTGGATGATCTGGTCAAGCGCGGGGAACTGGCGCCTGGTGAATCCAAAGCGTTGGTCGAACGCCTGATGGAACGGGGCGATGAAGAGCAGGGCCAGTTCAAAAGAGTGATTCACGAACAGGTCAAGCGCGTCCTTCAGGAAGTGGGCGTTCCATCCGAGAGTGATGTAACCAGTTTGGAACAGCGTGTTGCCGTCCTTGAGAAAAAGCTTGCGGATCTGGGTCACACACCACAGCTTCAACCTGATGTATCCCCAGCTCCACTTGAAGTTCCTCCTCTCAAAGGAAACGAGATCGAGTAGATGGCTGTGCGAATCAAACATGTCGGCAGATACCGGGAAATTGCCATGGCGCTGGTGCGTCATGGCTTCGGTTATATGGTCGAAGAGCTGGGCTTGTTCCAGTTGCTGGCTATACCCCGGCGGTGGATGTCGCGTGAAGCCCACACCACCAAGACGCTGAGTGAACGCATAAGACTCGTGCTGCAGGAGCTGGGGCCGGCTTTCGTCAAGCTGGGGCAATTGGCAAGCACAAGGTCAGACTTGTTGCCTGAGTCTGTGATCCGGGAATTGGTGAAGCTGCAGGATCAGGTACCGCCGTTTTCCTCGGAGACGGCACGGGGTATTTTGGAACAGGAATTGGATACACCGCTGGAGGAGATCTTTTCCCGGTTCGAGGATACCCCTGTGGCTGCGGCTAGTATTGGACAGGTGCATCTGGGCAAGCTCCGAAGCGGTGAGGCCGTAGCTATTAAGATCCAGCGTCCCGGCATATCGCGTATCGTTCAGCGCGACCTGGATATTTTGCGAGAATTGACATCCATGGCGGAGAAACGCTGGGATTGGGTGAAGCAATATCAGATTCCGCAAATGGTAGAAGAGTACGCTCAGGCACTGATGGCCGAGCTGGATTATACGGTCGAGGGCCGTAATACGGAAAAGATCGCACAGCAATATCAGCAGGATAACAAAGTGAAAATACCGGTGATCTACTGGGATCAAACGTCTTCACGTGTGCTTACAATGGAGTACATCGAGGGCATCAAGCTTAATGACCGTGACGAGTTGATTAACCGTGGGCATGATCTGAATAACATTGCGCAGCGACTGGTGGATTCGTTGTTGAATCAAATCTTCATTCATGGATTCTTTCACGCCGATCCACATCCAGGCAATCTGATGGTATTGAAGGATGGCAGGCTGGCCTTTATCGACTTTGGCATGGTGGGCAGTTTGAGTGATGAAATGAAGCAGCATCTGGCTTCGCTCATTATCGGATTAATGCGCAAAGATACGGACAGCATGATCCGGGCGATTGAGAAGCTGGGCATGATGCCAGATGATATGGATCTGCGTGGACTTCATAGCGATCTGGACAAGCTGCGTAGCAAATACTACGATATTCCCTTTTCCAAAATCAGCGTGGGTCAAGCATTGAATGATCTGTTCGGCGTGGCCCAGCGACATCGGGTCGTAATGCCTGCCGACATTCTGCTGCTCGGGAAATCGCTACTCACTATGGAAGGTGTCATCGAACATCTCGATCCTTCCTTGAGTATTGTGGACATGGCAGAACCCTTTGGTCGAAAGCTGATCAAGGAACGCTTCAATCCTGGGAGGATCAAGAATCGTCTGTTTCGCAGTGCGGCGGATATGGCTGAGAGTGTCATGGGTCTTCCGGGACAGCTGAGACAGATATCATCGATCATCAGCAAAGGCAAGCTGAGACTGGAGATCAGTGTCCCTGAACTGGATGCGCTCATGCGCAGAATGGACCAGATCAGTAATCGGCTGTCTTTCAGTATTGTATTGCTCGCATTTTGTATCATTATGGTTGGATTGATCATCGGTTCTTCGATCAGTCACCAGTCAACCATGCTGTGGGATATTCCGGTCATTGAGATCGGTTTTCTGGTAGCCATTCTGATGGTGGCCTTCCTGCTCTATTCGATATTTAAATCGGGGAGATTCTAGTATAGGCATAATCAAGAGAGTCGTTAACGTTTCCTGGCAGGGGAGCATTAGCGGCTTTTTTGGTTTGGGCATGGATTAGTGATACTTAAACAAGATAAACAGAGCATAACTGAGTTATTTTACATAAATAAGAGATAATACAAGATAATATAGCAATTATGGATACATACTCTGTTCGTGTAGAAGAGACACTGGGACTATAATAATAGGTCAGTACATTAACGGACCCGGTTTTTCTGAGAGGGGAAAACCTAGAGAAATTGTGATTGGCTCACGATGCCTCGAAAGCAAGACACCTGAATGTTGTAGTGTAAATAATAGGTGCACACTGGAACGGATGAGACATGTTCAGACATGATATCGGATAACTTATTCGGATCATAGTCAATCCAACATGTTTTCAACTTATACAGGCACATTTTTGCGGGAGGTTATTCCGCTGTTTTGTGTTGTTGTCTGTTGTAGTTGGTCAGTCACGAACCCTTCCATTGCCATTCAGGCGATAAGACAAATTTGAGTTTAAATACGTAGGAGGACCGGCAAAGGACGATATGAATACTTTAAAACAACAATGGTTTGGTAACATTCGCGGAGATGTGCTGGCAGGTATTACGGTAGCGCTGGCGCTTATTCCGGAAGCCATTGCCTTCTCGATCATTGCGGGTGTCGATCCGATGGTTGGATTGTATGCTTCAATTACAATTGCCATCGTGATCTCGATTGCGGGCGGAAGACCGGGCATGATCTCGGCAGCAACGGGTGCTATGGCGGTACTGATGGTAGGGCTCGTCAAGGATTATGGCGTGGAATATCTGTTTGCCGCTACAATTCTGACAGGTATTATTCAGTTTATTCTGGGGATTTTCAAGGTTGGTCGGTTTATTACATTTGTGCCTCATTCGGTACTGACCGGGTTTGTGAACGCATTGGCGATTCTCATCTTTATGGCGCAGCTTACCCATTTCACGGGCGCTAACTGGATCATGTATGCGATGGTGGCGGGTACGCTGGCGATCATTTATATTTTGCCACGGTTTTTCAAAAGTGTTCCGGCTCCACTGATTGCTATTGTAATCATGACGATCATTACGGCTCTATTACATCTGGATGTCAAAACCGTAGGTGATATGGGGAATCTCACAAGTACCCTGCCCATGTTCCATCTGCCGAATATCGACTGGTCCCTCAATACGCTAATGATTCTGCTGCCTTATTCGTTCACGATGGCTCTGGTAGGTTTGCTGGAATCTTTGCTGACAGCAACGATTGTGGATGAAATGACCGAGACCAAGAGCAGCAAAAACCGTGAAGTACGTGGTCAGGGGATTGCCAACTTTGTTAATGGCCTTTTCGGTGGCATGGGTGGCTGCGCGATGATTGGACAGTCGGTTATTAATGTGAAGTCTGGTGGCCGGGGTCGTTTATCGACATTTACGGCTGGGGCTTTTCTGGCCATATTGTTGTTATTGCTCAGTGGTGTGGTGAAAGAGGTGCCGATGGGTGCACTCGTAGGTGTGATGTTTATGGTGTGCATCGGTACGTTTGACTGGAGTTCCATCAAGAACATTGCGCGTGTGCCACGGGCGGAAGCCATTGTCATGATCATCACGGTTGCAATTGTAGTGTATACCCACGATCTGTCCATCGGTGTGATGGTCGGCGTTGTGCTTAGTGTGCTTCATTTTGGTTGGAAACAGACCAAGATTCGTGTGCAGGCAAATGAGGAGCAGGGGCAGAAGGTGTATCGTGTGCACGGACCGTTTTTCTTCGGTTCATCTTCCCGCTTCGTCGATGAGTTCAATGCTGAGGCTGATCCGCAGGAAATCACGATTGATTTTGGGGGATCACATATTTGGGATAACACGGCGGTTGTTGCCATTGGTAAAGTGAAGTTCAAATATGCGAAGCTGGGCAAAACGGTACATCTGCGCGGACTGAACGAGGAAAGCTTTCGTTTGCTTGAAAAAAGTGGATTTGCCACGGTGCAAGGGCACAGTTCGTAATTTAATAGCTATAGCTGAATCCAAATGAATAACATTTATAGACGGTGAAGGTGCTGTCCTGCAAGTCATGATGGATCATGACAGGGACGGCCCTTTTTTTGTATACGTCAGCAAAATGCTTAGTTAGTTGAGGTCTATAGCGTGGCTGAAGTTCGTCACAATTTCTTAGAGTGCCATGACTGCGGTATAAGGTCTGTATGATTCGTTAACGCTTTAAATACAACGATCCGGGACATTTGTGGACAAATGCAGGAAAGTAACGCCTGATCCCCTTTTGTTTTGCTTGACTAACGTGTAAACTACAGGGTATGGAGAAGAAGAGCAACGGACCGATTGCTTTTTAAAAAATTCATTTCATAATCATGATTGATATACGGAAAACTAGTCTTGATTGAAGCCAAGTGAAAGCAATTATGAAATGGACTTATCTAAATGAATAAACAGAGGTGTAACGATTGGCAAACTTTGAACAACTGGGCATTCGCCCGGAATGGTGCGAGATCCTGAAACATCAGGGCATCGCCGTGCCGACTCCGGTACAGGAACGTTCGATTCCGGTATTGCTGGGTGGGCGCGATATTATTGCTGAGGCACAGACAGGTACAGGGAAAACGTTAGCTTTTTTGCTGCCGATTATTCAGAAAATTAACGTATCCGACCGCTCGCCGCAAGCACTGATTATTGCCCCTACGCGGGAGCTGGCGCTGCAAATTACGGAAGAAGCGAAGAAACTGACTGCAAACGACGATAAACTGCATGTTCTCGCGGTATACGGCGGACAAGATGTGGACAAACAGCTCCGCAAACTGCAAAACGGAACACAGATCGTGATTGGTACGCCGGGACGTCTCCTGGACCATCTGCGTCGTGGCACGTTGAAGCTGGATAATGTTAAGAAACTCGTGTTGGATGAAGCCGACCAAATGCTGCACATGGGCTTCCTGGATGATGTAGAGACCATTCTTAGTGAGCTGCCACACAAACGTCAGACGATGCTGTTCTCGGCAACGATGCCGAAGGGCATTCGCAACCTGGCGAAGAACTACATGAAAGACCCGGAGGATGTGAAGGTATCCTCCAAGTCTGTGATTCCGATCAATCAGATTCGCCAGCAGGTGCTGGAGTGTACGGATCGTGGCAAACTTGAGGCACTTCGCGGCATGATTGATACGTATCGCCCGTACCTGGCGATTGTTTTCTGCCGGACCAAGCGCCGTGCATCCAAGCTGAATGAAGATCTGCGTGAAGCAGGTTATGCGAGCGATGAACTTCATGGTGATTTGTCTCAATCCAAGCGTGAGAACGTAATGAAAGCATTCCGCGACGCGAAATTGCAAATCCTCGTTGCTACGGATGTTGCGGCACGCGGACTGGATGTTGAAGGCGTAACGCATGTATTCAACTACGATATGCCACATGATGCGGAAAGCTATATCCACCGGATCGGCCGTACGGGTCGTGCTGGCGGCACGGGCCTTGCCGTGACATTTGCAACACAGCACGACAGACCGGAGCTTGCTCGTATTGAGGAAGGCACCAATCAGAAGCTGTCCCGTATCCAGTGGACAAGTGAAGGTCCGGTAGCATCAACTGGTGCAAATAGACGTTCCATCAACAGTCAGGATGATGAAGAACGTTCTGGCGGACGCTCCGCTGGGACTGGCAGTGCTCGTCGCGGCGCAGGTCGTACCGGCCGCAGCGAAGGCGGACGTGGTGGTCGTGGTGGTTCCCGTGGCGGCGAAGGTGGACGCAGCGGTGGTCGTAGTGGCGGCCGCAGTGGCGACGAGCGCAGCGCAGGCCGTGGTTCCGCGCGCAGCAGCGACAGCAGTCGCGGTGCAGCGGGTCAAGGCGGGCGTGGTGCAGGTCGCAGCGGCGATGAGCGCAGCAGCGGCTGGGGCGGCCGTAGCGCCGACAAGCGCAGCTCCGGGCGCAGCAGTGAAGGTTCACGCCGACCGGACTCCGCAGGACGTGGGCCAGCCAAGAGCGACCGCCGCGATTCTCGTCGCGGGCGGTAATAACGATAAAACCTATGGCAAGTAGTCTGGAAGAACGCCATACATTTTCCAAATATCAAAACACCTCATCCTAGACCTAAGGATGGGGTGTTTTTTCGTCGAAGCTTATATGATAAAAACTATACAATGTCAGACGTAATTCCAGTACGCATGCAGGGGTAAACGAATTTTGGTTCGTCTATATACAGGGATTGAGTTTGCACTAATTTACATTTCGAGTCCATATACATCAGCTCTACACACGAACATCTGCGTACGAATCCCGATATTTCTCGTTATACACCCGACCAACCGACTCCGCCAGACCACCGCGTGCCTTACCAGGATACAGCTCCAGAGTTCGATAGAGCCGCATAAACCGATCTTTGGGCATAAAGCGCGCGTAGCGGGTAATAAGACTTGGGAACAACTCAATATATTTACTCTTGCGTACAGCAGCGGCGGCTACAGCCGTCAGAATCTGAATCCCGTTGTGCAGCTGCAAAATATTCACTTCGTACGTGGCGATATACCGGATCGCATCTTCACGGACCAATTCGGGCTTCAGCCGTGCGATTTCACCGATATATTCAGCGAGCAGCCGCTCGAAGCTGCGCAGCAGCAGAGGTTTGAGCTGCAGGTCCATATCACTGCGCAGCACGAAGGATTGCAGCAGCGCAACCTGCTGCAGACGAATCCGGTCGTTATAGACGAGTGAACCGATCTCCCTGAGCATTTCATAGGCTAGCGCTTCATCCTGCTTGCGCGCTTCTGCGACAAGAGCCCAATTCCGGTTAATACCTTGGCGAATCGCTTCCTCATCCTGACGCAGCATGCGTTTGAGTTCACGCTGCTGTTCAACTTGGAAGGATCGCTTTTGTATGAAGATCAATCCAGCCAAAAGTAGCAGGGAGACGCTGGCCGCCGCCATCGTTTGGTCTATGGTTTCACCAAAATAGGTAGCGACTGCACCAAGTATTACCGTGATGAACAGGTCGCGTGCGATCCGGCGTTTGACGCGGGAAGAGGCACGCTCTTCCACAGTAGCAAGGGTGCCGCGTCCACAGGCGGTACAGTGATCCTCCCACAGGCAGGTATACTGGCCGCACCGCTTGCAGACACGCAACTTTTGAAATGCATGCGTTGTTCTTATAAAAGGTCTGATGGATACAACTTGTTTAGTGCTCATGCTCAATCACGCTCGCCATTCAGAATAGTGTAGAGGGTTCGATCCGCATCTTCCCTGGAAACGGGTTTGCGCCGATGAAGCAGGAACGCAATCACCTTTATAATGACAAAAAGAAACAATATGGCGAGGCATCCGTATGTAACCATAATCCGTTCCTTTCTATGGCTTGATCATTTTGCTTATATTATAAGATGAACTATTGTTTGCACACTCGAGCCACTTCGATGGCAGAACAACCTTTTTGCCCTCTGCGTTAGCGTGTGATTCATATATTCATCTTATAGACGATAATGTTTACTGATCAAGCGTCGTTATATTGCAGTTTGCTGGCAATAACTATATCATATTTCCATAGTTGGAACTTTCATGCCAGTTAATGACGTGAATTCGTCGATTTTTGTCAGTCATTACAAAACTGTAACTGAAGATAGGGGTGCTTTTCAGAATTTATTAGTAGACTGTTAAGATTTCCTTAAGGCTTGACGCCTATAATAAACTATTCCCATTTTAATCTCAAACGTGAAGGAGTACACCCAATGCTGCGGACAAGCAAAATACGCTGGCTCAGCGGAACTCTGGTTCTGCTGGCATTTCTAACGCTGCTGCTACCTCAGGCGTTGCTGCCACATGCTGCAGCGGCTCAGGCACAGACAAGCGGAATCGATGCGGTACTTGTAGCCGATGTAAGTAATTCAATGAATACAAGTGACCGTGACAAGATCAGCAATGAAGCCATGAAAATGTTTATTGATATGCTGCCGGTCCAGGGGGACAAGGTAGGGATTGTTGCTTACACCGATCAGGTGGAGCGGGAAAAGGCATTGCTGGAGATTCAGTCCGATGCGGACAAGAGCAGCCTGAAAGATTTTATTGATCAGCTCGGCCGAGGGCCGTATACCGATATCTCTGTCGGGGTGGCTGAAGCAGTGAATGTGCTGAACCATGGGGCAGACGCATCTCACTCGCCAATGATCGTGCTGCTGGCTGACGGCAACAACGATTTTAACAAATCCAAAGGTCGCACCCAGTCTCAGTCCGATGCGGATCTGGCAAAGGCCGTCAAGGAAGCACAGGATCAGGGAATTCCCGTCTATACGATTGGACTGAACGCAGACGGCAAACTGAACAAGGACGCACTTGCAGATCTGGCTCAGCAGACTGGAGGCAAGTCCTTTATTACAGATACGCCGGATGATCTGCCGCAGATTCTGAGTGAGATTTTTGCCGATCATGCCAAACTGAATGTCGTGAAGCTGCCCTCCATTACAGGAAACGGCAGTTATCAGGAAGTTACCGTGAACGTACCGAACGACAGTGTACTTGAAGCCAATATTTCGATCATGTCTTCAAAACAAGTTCAGATTGAATTAACCGATCCTTCGGGCAAGGCCGTGGATCTGAACTCTGACGCAGCCAAGCTCTCAACTTCGAAGAGTTATTCCTTGGTGAAGCTGCTCAAGCCTCAGGAAGGCGACTGGAAACTTCGGGTAAAAGGGGCTCCGAAAGACAGCATCGATATCAACCTGTTGTTCAACTATGATCTCCAGCTCGTTGTGGACCCAATTAAGACCAAGTCCTATACGAAGGGCGACAAAGTCGATCTGACCGCCAAGCTGGAGAATGGAGGGCAGCCGCTGCAGGATAATGATCTGTATGCCGATATGAAGGCGACCTTGGTCGTAAACGATCAGGATACAGGCAAAAGCACAGAACAGCCGCTCGAAAACACGGGTACCGGGTTCGCCGGAACGTTTGAAGTGCCGGACAACCATAACTACGAGCTTGTTATCCGTGCAGAAGAAGACAGCTTCTACCGGGAAAGTGCTCCGATTACGATCAATGCGAGCGGAGCAGCCGGTAGCGGAACTCAGCCGACGACTCCTGCGGGCGAGCAGGACAAGCCGTTTCCATGGTTGCCTGTTATTTTGGGCGTGATCGCCTTGATCGTGGTAGCTGTGGGTGTATGGTTCCTGCTAGGCTGGTTGAAACGCAAAAACCGTGGATTTGTCGGACAGATGGTTGTCGAAATTCGTGATGAGAATACCGGGGACAAGTCGTACCCGCAATATAAAAAGCTGGCATCCTTCCGGGGCAGATTCCATCTGCACCAGCTGTTACAGCTGGACCCTGAATTGAAGGAAACCGAGAAATATGTATTTACACCCAGCAATGGGGATCGAATTATAATCCGTAACACCGCTGGCGGAACGCTGGAGAAATCCGGCCGTGCCGTTGATGCAAGCTCAGGCGTTGAACTGAAGAACGGTGACCGACTGAGCATCCCGCTGCAACAGGCGGACAAGACCATTTTAATTGAGTATCTGGTGTAATCCAAGGGAGGACAACGAATGAAACCGATTGTTAGAGAACATATTCAGCAACTGGATGTATCGCTTGGCGGAGGGATTGTCAGTGAGAAAATCAGAGTCGATACGATTGATAACCCGATTCTGATTATCGGTCTTGGAGGAACAGGTATTGATGCGCTATTGCGTCTTAAATACCAGATTAACCGACGTTTCAAGCTGCCACAGGACCCGGTATCCAAGAAAAAAATGGACAAACCGTCCAACGTGGAATTTCTTGCTTTTGAAACGAACGAACAGGATCGCGCCAAAAAGTATAAAGGCATCGGACTCGATCCAATTAATGAATTCGTATTGCTGTCCAATGCCGAAATTGGTGGACTACTTCAGAACCGCAGCGTATTGGAGCCGTATATTACGGACTGGCTGTCTCCGGAACTGAGCATCACCGATGGCATGAACGGCGCCGCAGGGGTGCGTCAAGCTGGACGTTTGCTGCTTTTCACCAAGATTAACCAGGTCGTGCAGGCGATCGACAAAAAAATCAAAACATTATCTGTAGGTACCAACAAAAAACTGATGGTGTTCCTGCTGACAGGTCTTTCCGGCGGTACGGGCAGTGGTTGCTTCCTCGATATCTCCTATATCGTGCGCGGGATTATCGAACGTGATCACGGCTCTGCCGGGATTGACCGCGTGAACACACTGGGATATCTGTTCACCCCAGACGTGAACCTGTCCAACAAAAGCTTGAGTGAACACACTCGTGAATATATCCGCAAGAATGGCTACGCTGCGCTCAAGGAATTGGATTACTGGATGAACGTGGATAGCCGGGGAGAGCGTTTCTCTCAGAAATACGGCAATATTCTGACCGTAAATTCACCGCTACCGCCGTTTAACCTGTGTCATCTGATTTCCGCAACCAACACGGAAGGTAAACTGCTGGAGAACGCTTATGATTACTGCATGAACGTCACCGCCGAGAACATCACCAACTTTATGGCGAGTGAGGAAAAGCAATCCGGCGAGGAGTTTGCCATTCACGATTATATTAGCAACATTCGTACGAACATTGCGCAGATGAACAAAGCCTACCCGGCCAACTATGATTACAACATTATCGGTGCATCCTCAGCGGTACTGCCGATTGAAGAAATGACAACCTATCTGGCTTACCGCATGTTCGACAAAATGAGCACCATGTTCTCCAAAGCACCGAACCAGGAGGATACCGAGAAGTTTGCCCGCAAGCTGGGCATTGATCTCGAAAGTGTGGTCAAGTCCTTCGAAGCCCGTGTGCCGGAGCCGCTGCCAGGTTACCAGAACAGTGAGCGTCTGTCTTATGGCAATGTGGTGAAATCACAGGTCGTGAACATGGACACCGAACTGGAGCAGAACTTCCTGGCTCGTGCCCGTGAGGAATATATCAAGGCGAAGAAGCAACTGCCGGGTGAGATCGCGGGTCAGTTCACCGAACAGATCCGACGTATGTTTTTGCATCCTGAACAGGGTCCGTTCTATGTCTCCCGTCTGATCTACACGGAAAAAGGCTTCTGTGTACTGAAGATGATTCAGTCGTACATTGAAACTCTGCGTGAGAATGCCTTCCGCATTCCACGTGACATTGAGGCCGCTCAAGAGCAGTCCGAAGAGAAGCTGGGCGATGCGAAGAGTGCGTTTGTCTCCAAAGAGAAGAAGAAGAATGCTTATATTGAAGCAAAAATTCATGAGTACTGGCTGCATGCCGATGTGGAACGCAACGATCAGATGATCGAGTTCTACGAGGATCTGTACGAATTGCTGAACCAGGAAAACAGCCGCATTTATAACGTATTTACTGAAACGCTGAATGCACTCAGCTCGATTTTCTCCAAAAACGGGGATATCCTGACACGCGGCGAAGAACAGTCCGATCACAAAGGCAACAAAACGTATTACTGGAACGTTGTAAGTGTGCCGGATATCGTCAGTGTGGTGGATGGACTGCTGGACAAGCGTGATACGGATGACCTAATCCGCGACTTCTCGCGTGAATTGCTGGAGAACTCCAGCCAGTGGGTCAAAGAAAACGAGATCGATATCGTCAGTTCCATCTCTGATTTCCTGACCGAGAAGTTCGGCGATCTGATTACCCGCTCGATGGAGGACTTCCTGGTTATCAAGTATGGACAGGATGAGTCGGTCGAGAAATTCGTGGAACGCTTCATTGCAGGCAAACTGGATGATGAGGCGGTTCCGGTGTTCAATCTGAGCAACAGCACAGGCAGTCTGCATTTCCCATCCTGGGGATTCGTATCGGTGCCAGCACAGGCGCCGGGCATTCTGAGAGGGATTCGCAACTATCAGAACAATGCGGTGGGCAAATCCCATTTTACCGTCAAGGAAAGTGAAGTGCGCAACCGAATCTTCTGGCTGAACACTCGCAACGGGGTACCACTGTTTGTGTATACACCGCTCAAAGTATATGAGGAAAGTTATGAACGTACCATTTTGGACAAAGAAGGTATCGGCCGCCATCTGGTGCAAACCGAGAAGAATAACTGGACCTATCTGCCGTCGCCAATCCCTGAAAAGTCCTGGGGAGATGTGTACGAGAACGCCCGGGTGAAGCAGTATAACGCCCGTGTACGTACCGAATTCGAGCAGGCGATTGGATACAAGATTGTTACAGCCAAAACGATTGACGAAAATACTAGCAACCGTTATGCAGTTGTTACGACCGAACCGTTTGACCTGTCCGCGAAGCTCGGTGCCTACGACATGCGCCTGACGTCCACTACGCCGAACCTGGGTGAAGTGAAGCGGGCAGTCATGGAATTGAAACGCCTGCAATCCGAAGGATTGCCGAGGGTGTCGGTGAAGGACATTTTCGGAAGTATTAATGAAGATATGGCCAAAGAAAACCTGGTGCGTTCCCCGCAGCTGATCGCGCGGGTACGTGAAGAACTGGCGAAGATGAACGCTATCTCAGCCAAAGTCGCTGAGCTGGAAGGTATTCTCGCCCAGCATCAGGACGAGGAGCAGTGGTATGACCGCTTCATCGAAGCACTCTACACCGATACTATCGTGAAGAAAGGCGCGTTGTACGTCTATGACCGTGATCCGGAAGAAGACGCATGGGAGCCGTTTGCGAACCTGATGAAGAGCCGTAACTTTGCCGAATATGAAGTGTTTGGCAATTTCCGTGGACTGGCGGAGAAGGATCGCAGCACATTGCTGCGAAAAGCGTCCCGTCGCGATAACGACCTGACCGCTTCCGAAGATATCACGCCATTGCTTACGAAGTTGGATGATCTGGCTGCATTGTTCATGGAATCCCGTGATCGTCTGGAATACGAGCGAGTGGAATTGGCGAACGGGGAAGACATCTACCAGTTCTACAGAACGATGTCATCGAAACTGAATGACATTCGCAGAAGGCTGAAGTAAGATGGCGGCCGGGATGGAGTTCAGCTCGAACAATGCCCTGAAGCGCAATCTGGAAAAGTATGCGGCACAGTATGCAACAGAGCAGGAGCGTCAAGGCAGCCTGGGTGATGGTCGCAGCAGCATCCATTACCCCGCGTTGTTCCTGTTCGTGGGTGATCAGGTCGCTCCGGCAGTGTCTGCTGTCCAGGAAATCAACCGGCTGAAGTGGGATAACGGAGAAGGCGTAGTCTATGTACAGATTGGGACCGAGAACCAAGAGGATGCCCGTCATCGTGACCGTGACACCATGGGAACGAAGAATGACCATTACAGCGCGGGTGCTCATTCAGGATATGCGCGCGCTGACGGCTTGGATGATGCAAGGAGTGGCAGCGCTTCTGATGACGGTCAGGTGACCCGTCATGTGCTTCCCTTGTCCACCATACAGACGGATCGACCTTCCAAAACGCTTCGCAAGGATGTGCATCGCAGTTTCCACGATTCAGATCAGGCACTCTTTGGTCTGAATCGTACCTTGCGGCGGGTGAGTAATCGTATTGCCGAATATGGACGCCTATATTCATCGTTCGATCGAATCTACGTGACCGTTGTGACCAGGGCAGATGATCCATTGAATGTATTGTTGCCGGAGCTTACCAAGCTGACCGAGACGATACTGGCTCAATCCTTCAAGTCGGTACAGACCGATTTGCATGTGCTGGTCAGCGAGATGGAGCAGGTCGATTCCTTTGGATATGCAAGCGCGGCGGGACTCGCTTTTCTGCGGGAACTGGATTACATGCAGGGGCTGGACTATACGTTCAGTGGCAATCTGCTGGTTACGGAGGACGGTATCTCCATTCCGGTTGTACATCCCACTTCTCCGTTATTCGATCTCGTATATATTTTGTCAGACAAAAACGAGCGGGGAACCGGCGTACCTGGCGGGTGGATCGAAAATGCCGAGATCATCTGCCGAATCTGTCTGCTCAAGAATCGGAAGCAGGATGCAGATAGCTCCGGTTCAAGCACAGGGGCCAATACGTATAACAATACGTCGTTCAAAAATAACATTCGTACGAACTCGGATCAGCTTGGTTACGCCAGCGCAGGTTTTGCCGAGATTAGACGGCCGAACAAACCCATTGCACTCGCGGTGTTGTATCACCTGTATCGTTATTTGCTTGAACGGATGCGGCAGGAACCCGAGTGGAGCATTAAGGACAAGCTCGCCTTCTTCGGACTGGATGGGGCTTCGGTAGAGCGCAAAGTGGAAGGGATTCTTCCCGATGAGGATCTGGTGAGCGGCATGAGCGGCATAATGACGCATAACGTCAGCTTCACCGATCTGAAGCCGCTCTCGCTGCGTGAAGCGGAGAGAGCACTGTTTGGGCAGGGGGCAGAGGCGTACTTCCGTGATAATGTGGTCCGTCTTGCCGAGGAACGAGTACGTCAGGGCAGCACAGAAGGCTCCCTTCGTCGCCAAGCCGAGCAATCGCGCACGGAGCATCCTGAGGTTGGCTATTTTCAGTGGGCTGCCTGGAGTGACAACGGGTTCGGCAGTGTGCGTGAGGCATTGCTTGGATTGATTCGTGATAAATCGGTGCAGCTTGAATCCGCACGTGCCTTGCTTGAGCAGCGTCAGCAGGAGAGAGTAGAGGATCAGTCGTTCAAACGGGCCTTGTTCCGTGACAAACAGAACGTGCGGAACCTGATCGATTGTTTGCTGGAGCGTGTGTATGTGCCCAAAGTTGAATTGCTGCGCCTGGAGAATGAATTGCAGCTGCTTCGTGTCTACGACACAGAGATGGAACAACTGCATACGTTCAGCCGGAGCGTAACGGAAACACTGGCAACACTGGAACGTGTTTTGCGTGAGACAGCGGTAGAGAGCATAGCGGCTGCAGATGAATATATCGGTCAGAATGTAATGGAGTATTATGGCAAAGTGACGGAAGCGCTGATTGCAGATTTGGAGGCAAAGCGTGGACGGGATGTCTGGTTTGAGGACCGCCATATGGGGGATATGAACCGGCTTGCCACAGAAGGAAACGAGCGACTTCTGCAACGCCTGATGGAGGTATGTCATGTGATGCTGCTTACAGCAGAACCGCTCCGGGTACCTTTCGAAGAAGAATTGCTGTTACGGGCGAATGTTACAATTACCTATGGCGACAAAAATGTACTGACCCGTGATGATCTGTTCCGCCGATTGTATCGCACACTGGAGGAGCAGGCGGTCGTTCGGGTAAGAGTATTCGACTATACGCAGGAACATCGTTATGAAGAAAAATATTTCTTTGGTGATCACCATAGTGCCTTCATGGACTACGCGGCGTATGCCGAAGAAACGTCACGGATCTATAAGCTGGGTGTGGTATATGAAGAACGAAGCAGTGGTGTGGAGAAGCTGAATCTGATGGGAGGCTTCCATCTGGAAGACCTGATGGTGTATCGCAATGGTCGGGTGTATTACGATTCGTATACGGAGAATGGTTATGAGCTCCATCCCTCCGATCTGGCCGAGAAGCTGTCACCCATGCGTTAAAACATAAGGCGATATCTTATTTGGGCGGAAGGGAGGTACAGATCGATCCATCTGTTTCCGTCCAGTACATTAAACGTTCATTTTTCATCAACATCTTGTATTAATTCAGCCGTTCATCGGCTGGTTTGGAAAGGATGCATGCAAACATGCAGCGAAAAATCAATCTTCTCCTGGTCCTGTTCAGCCTAATTGGCGGAGCTGTGGGCTTTGCGGCTGGAGAAATCATGCTGCGTCAGTGGCTCGGGGAAATGCCCCGTCTATTGCTGATGGGATTATACTTTGGCGTGTTGGCGCTTAGCGTGGGATTATTCTGTTTACTCGCAGAGATGATCTCGCCAAAGCTGAACGGAGCTTCCTGGAAGCTGCGATATCTGGGACTATCTTGGAAACTGCTTGTTCCGGCAACGCTGGCGCTGTTGTTTGTCGTCGGACTTGCCCTGCAATTGCTCTATCAGATTAACCCAGGCGGTGTGAAGCAAGTCAAGGATATCGTGCTGATGATTGATAACTCGGGCAGTATGAGTGAGACAGACCCAGATAACGGCCGATTTGAAGCGGCCAAAACACTGATCAGCCAAATGGAAAGCGATAAACAGGTAGCGGTGATTACCTTTGATGATCAACCCGAGCTACTTCAGCCGTTCACCCCGTTGGACAGCGAAGCTGCCAAAAATGAGGTGTACAGCAAAATAGACGACATCGTGACGACCTCGGGCGGAACTAATTTCGACGCAGTGCTGCGGGAAGCGATGGAGCAGATTAAGGGCAAACAGGACCCGAAACGCGGAACGGTAGCGATTCTGCTATCCGATGGATTCAGTGATGCAGAAACATCCGGCATTTTGTCTGAGTATGCGAATGAACAGATTGCCGTCAATACGGTAGGTCTGAGTCTGGTGGATCCTTCCGGAACCGACTTACTGCGTCATATCGCACAGCAGACGGGCGGTATGTACTATGATGTACCAGATTCCGGGGGACTTAATCTGGCATTCCAGCAAATTTACGATACGATTGATGAACGAACGCTGGTGACCGAACGTACGGGCATGATGGAGCACAGTACGTATCTGGCTATTTTCCGAGTGGCTGCTTTACTGTTGATTGGTATCGCACTGGGCGTGTCGCTCGGACTTGTATTCGATAACCGTCATCTAGCACTCAGTTTCGGAATTGGTGGTGCCGTGTCTGGTTTATTGGCAGGACTTCTGCTCGAATGGGGTCTGGACGGATCAACGGTTGGTGATACATTTGTAAGATTCGGAGCGATGCTCATCTTATCTGGTGTGTTAACCCTGTTCACCTGGATCATTCCGATCAAGGAGAATACACCGCGGAAGACTCGTGGGCGCCGCGATGCTGGTGGAGGAACCAATTCGGTGGAAGGATTCGGTCAGCGGGCAAGAGATACGCGCAGCAAAGGATTTTAACGTCTGGAGGAGACGATAGATGCGTTTTACGGATGCAGACCCTTCAGCACCCCTGATTCGCAGACTGACACTTGCAGTGGATGAGAGCCAGTGCACACTTCGCTGGCTCTGGCCAGAGAGCGTGGAAGCTGTATATGTTGAACGGCTGGAGCTCGATATGATGGGTGATAATCGTACCGGGGAACAGGCTGCACAGGGCAAGCTGAAGTTATACACGAAAGAAGAATATAAGGCGAGCAATGGATATATGGATCGAATCACGGGTTTTGGTGCCATCCGTTACACGGTGTATGTGTGTCAGATGCAGGAAGACGTGCCAGTTCTGGTGCGTCAGCGTGATGGAGACAACACGGTAATTGCCAGTGCAGGCAAGGCGGATATTCGCTTTTCCATCCGATACAAGAGCGGTTTTTTTCAGAAACGAAAAAGTGTACTGATGACCGTCACAACGGAAGCACCTGTTCCGAAGGAAGCACTCTGTTATGTCCGCAAGCAAGGCGGGGTTCCGCTGAATAAGGAAGATGGCACGGTGTACCCTTTTGTGAGTGATTTTGCTCCCGGGAGAAATGAGATGCCACCCGTCGAGGTCGCCAAGGACGATTACGTGAGGTTATTCTTTACGGACGGACCAAAGTATGGAGCCGCCTATAGGCTTATATCAGACTAGATAGTTAGGCTAATTTTTTACACTGAAACGGAGAGGACAGAAATAACCTGAAAAAGCGGAGCGTTCGCCTTTATCCCCGGATTTTCCCCTTTAGAAAAGGGAATCAAAAAAATCTGGGGATAACAGCGATTGGAAGGTTACTCTGTCATCGTAGTGCAAGTGTAAATCAACTTTGTCTAACTGATCAGGGGAGGGGAGTGGCTATGAGCTTTTTTAGTCGGTTTTTGAAGAGACAGCAGCCTGAAGAGCGGCCGTTGTTTTACGATATCGTATGTCCGTATTGTTTCAGCAAGTTTTCACCGGAGGAGGTTGTGTTCCGGGCTGCACATCATCGCGACGACGATGAGGACTACGCACTTGGGGAAGATGCGAAGCTGAATCGGTATCGCGAGCGGTTTGGACTGGATACGGTGTTTGATATGGAGGCCGTGCTGGCTCCGCATGATGTACCTGAGGAACATCGCATCTATTCGGATAACATTGTGATGGGACTGAACGATCGTTACGGTGTGGTTACGCGGCGTCGGTTGTGCCCACAGTGCCATAACGAGCTGCCTGTCACTGCAGGCAAAGCACCAAGCAATATCATTTCCATTATCGGGGCATCCCAGGTGGGTAAATCCGTCTACATGACTTCATTGATTCATACATTGCAGCATTACACAGCCGATCATTTTGATGCGGCCTGCATGCCGCTGAACGCGGAGATTAGCCGCCGGTTCCGTGCCGATTATGAAGAACCGCTATTCGAGCGGGGCGATTTGCTGGATTCAACGCAGAAGGAGAAGCTGCAGGAGCCGTTTATTTTCCAGTTTGTGTTCAAGGATGAAGATAAAGCTCCGCTGACACTGGTGTTCTTTGACGTCGCTGGTGAAGGTATGGTGGAGCAGGACTACCTGGGACTTCACGGGCAGCATATCAAGAACTCGGCAGGCATTCTGTTCATGGTGGACCCGCTTCAGATTCGTTCCATCCGGGACAAAATCCGCATCAACCTCGGCAACGAGCCAGGCGAGTGGACGCCAAGATACGATGAACCGCGTGATGTGGTGTTAACGATGTTCGGTGACTTTATCGCTTACCAGGATAAGGCCAAGACGAATATTCCGACAGCCGTTGTACTCACCAAAAGCGACATGCTGCATTCCCTCAAGGATGAAGAGGGCGATTATATCAAATCCAACAGCAATGTATTCCGCAACATGGTGCACCGCGACTGGTTTGACCTGACCGAATTCGAGAATATCGACGGAGAGATCCGGCGTTTTATCGAGAAGGTGGACCGTCCGTTCAAAGGCACAATGGATGTGTACTTTAAGGATACGGCTTACTTTGCGGTGTCTGCGCTGGGAAGCAATCCGGTGGATATGAAGCTGCAAGGCGTGGTCAGTCCAATCCGTGTCGATGAGCCATTCCTCTGGCTGTTGTACAAGCTGAAGTACATTGAGGGGAGAGTGGGATGATGCGTTCTTCCATAACCCCGCCAATTGAACAACAGCTGTACACTCGAGAGCGGCGCGGGGTGTTTCGCACAACGGAGGGGTTCGATACGGTTGCCGCATCGCCGGGACTGGACCCTTCTTTTATCAAAAAAGTGCTTCATCCCTATTGCGTCTATGACGCTCCAGCGGAGCTGACGGGGCGGAGTGAGAAGGACGAGACGAAGTTCCCGCCGTCCATTCACCTGCTTCACTTGGAGAGCGGGGAGACGATTCTTGGGCAAAATGTGTACCAGTCCGTTGATTTCACCGGGCTGCGCAGCGCTTTTTTTGCCCATAACTATGTCTTGTCTCCTGAACGCTCGGAAGAGCAGATGAAGCAAGGTGGCTGGCTGGATGCTGTATTCGCCACGTCCTATGACATCGAACAAGGTACAGTGCTGCCTGCGCTTACTGAATTGCCACGAGCAGCTGGTGTTGGACAAGGCTCTCCAAGCCAAATCCTGGGCGCTCTGAAAATGGACGAGGTGGTATTCAAGCGTCTGCTCTACGCCGTCATGCAAGCTGTAGCGACACGTCGGAAGGTATATATAGCGCTGGATGTGCCCGCTGAGGAGGTTACAGCCGGAGCCAAGGGACTGCTGCGTTTGTTATTTACGGCGCTGCCTTACGCGTTCCGCCGGCAGCTCGGCTTTATGACGTTTGCGAAGGAACCGCAGGCCAAGAAAGGCATCCACCTCCAGTTTGTGGAGCGGGGCACGCTGCGTCCGAAAGATCGGAATACGGAGAAGGATTTCACCTTTGATCTGGTATCGGGCAGAGTTACCCATGCAGATGCATCTGTGGCGAGGCTTCCTTATGCGGAATTCGCCTGGTCACTGCTGCACGAGCCTGCGGCTGCCGATCCATTTTATGCTTTTGCGGATGAGATGCTGTCCGGAATGGAACCTGGACGGGAGCTCTCCATTGAAGCATACGGGGAACTTTCTATGTTCTATCGTCTGGAGCAGGGGATGGAAGATTTGTACCTGGATAACAAAAGCGATGTCCTCAGTGGCTTGCTCACCTACTTGAAACCGGAAGGCGGAGCGCAGCAACGCTCTCGTTTGAACGAGTTGTTCCTGACGTTGCTCAGTCGTGAGCTGGACAGCGTCAAACGGGAGAATGTGCCTGAAGAATCGGTTGCAGCACGCATCGGGGAGTATTTCCGGGTCGCTGCGCCAGTCGTACAGTCCCGAATCGTGGATTATTTCATCTATGGCGTTAATAACGCCCGTTCACAGAAACGTATGCGTGCCGTGCAGGAACTGTATGGCTTTCTGGATCGGGACAGCCTGTTAAGCCGTGCTTTCTTCGACAAAGTGCTGGCGAACGAATCATTGACCAAGCTGTTGTTCGAGCCCTATCTGGATAATCAGTTGAAACGCACGGAATCAGCTGCCGACGTCGTGGAAGTGATCCAGAGATGGATTACATCTCACCCGTTTGCCATTCACAATAGCTTCTTGCTGGAACGGACAGCAACCGAGCTGCGTGAACGTTTGTGTTCTGCGCCCAACCCTGTTCAGTCTGCCAATGAGGCACTTAAGCGGGTTAGTGTATTGGATCGTGTACCAGTTGCAGGCTCCTTAGACACGGGTATTACCGCCCGAATTGGCCAGTCTGGAGCTACAGTCCGCGCTAACCGGAAAGGTGGACCTGAGTCCGCTGTCCAACCACCGGCGTATCAGGAGGATTTAACCCGGCTCGCAGATAAGCTGGCTTACGTCATTAACTTGTTTATGATCCAGGATCTCGATCTGGAGCGGGTTAACCGTGAACAGCTGTTAAGCATTGATATTTTGTTGCACGGAAACGAGGTTCGGGACTGGGCTGCTCGCCAGGGCTCAGATGTATCTGCGCGTACAAACATGATGCTGGCAGCGCGGGCATGGCTTAGCGGTGAGGGGCGTGACGAAGAGGAGCTGGAATCCCTCTCCTTAGCCGAACGTAATGAGCTCCAGCGCTGGACGCGCCGCTGGCTTGCCGGAGAGCTTCGCGATCGCCCGGATACGGCTGCATTTGAAGCACTTCCGCTGGCCTTCTATCGGGGTGGCAGCGGCAGCAACAGACTCGATTATCCAGGACTTATTGAATTTATCTACAGTAGTTCAGGACGTACAGAAGTGTTGTATCAATTTATGGAGTGGTCGGGGAATCAACGCTTGTTTATTCGAGGCTCCAACGCACATAAGGGATACTCGGATGCAATCGTGGCCTATTTCAAGGCCCATGATCGCGAAGCTTTTAAGTCAAAGTCAGCTTTCAAACCCTATTATGCCAGAGCAAGCAAGACGATGAAGCCGGCCTACGACCGCGCCAGAACAGAGTTGTCTTCCCCACTGGTACGCATGCTGACAGGTAAAAGGAAAAACCTTTTTCTAGGATCGGTTATTGTCATCCTGATTCTTGGTATTGCTGGAGGCACGTATGCTTTGATGAGCGATAAGGCGGAGACACCTGCGGCATCACCTCCACCGACACAGGAGCCCGTTGTTCCCGCTGAACCTGAGGTGGAGCTCGCTGAACAGATCGCCTACCTCGTTCCTGTATCCGAAGCGGACGACGGTACACAGACGCCTGCCCAGTTAGTGATCCGTTACAGAAACGAAACGGACAGCAACGCTTTGCAAACGGGCGCTCTCCAATGGAACTTGAAAGATGGCACTACACAGGAGCTCCATGCTGAGGGTGAATGGGAGAGTTTCAACCGAAATGAGGAGCCGGATGGGGAAGGTACGGCTGGAAACAGCTCAGAGGGCACGCCTGAAGGAAGCTCTGCAGGTTCTTCTACCGATACTGCAGACGATACTCAGCAGAGCGGAGAAGCTGAGCAAGGGGCAAATTCGGCCACAACGGAGGACACCACTTCAGATCCAGCAGCAGGGATGGATGCAGGTACTGGCACAGCCTCTGACACTACGGATGAAAGCTCAGCACAGGGAGATGCAGGCGGCACCCCTTCAGATTCGTCTCAGTCTACGGGAACTGGTTCGTCTTCAGGGGGAAATCTGACTATTGCCGAAGCTGATCGTCTGTACCCCTATGGGCACCAAGTGGAGCTTCCGGCCGATATCGATCTGGAGAATATCGTGAGTGTTCAGAATGGAACGACCGTGATCAACCTAGTCCCGGAACCGAAGCTCTGAGCGGCATTACGTGAATATGTTATTAATGTGAATACAGCCACCTCGAAGAATTTCGTAGGGGCTGTATTTTTGTTTTGTTCAAGTGATGGGGAGTGACATTTACAAAATGAATCAATATAGGTCTATTTTTCACAATTCGGACACATTATTAAGATGTTGGGCAAGGATGAACATACGCAAAGCGATGAAATGCGCGTACACGATGAGAAAAGATCTCACATAAAGTGCGGACAATCTGACCGATTTCTAGTAAAACACTTCAAAAATAGCTTTCAACCATCAAGGAATTTGGTATTTAGTGTTGACAAATGATAATGATTATCAGTATCTTTAGAGTATAAATCTTGTTGCGCCGGAAATACGCTGAACTACAATTTCGTTTTCGTTGTCATAGCCGGAATACATAACCGGGATAAATGAGAGAGGGATGATCGCATGTTTCGTCTGGAGACGTCCAAGTTGGATATCGCTTATGAGGAAAGACTGATTGTTGATAATCTGAATATTCAAATTCCCCAAGGAAAAATTACAGCACTTGTTGGAGCCAATGGTTCAGGGAAGTCTACTATCCTGAAAACGATGGCACGGATCATGAATCCAAAAGCAGGTAGTGTATTGCTCGACGGGAAGTCCATCCATAAGCAGTCCACGCGTGAAGTAGCCAAGCAGCTTGCGATTTTGCCACAAAATCCAACAGCTCCCGAAGGACTTACCGTAACCGAACTGGTGTCCTACGGACGGTTCCCATATCAAAAAGGTTTTGGTTCGATGCGTGCTGAAGACAAACGCATGATTGAATGGGCTATCGAAGTGACAGGCATGACGGAGTTCCATGATCGTCCAATCGATCAACTGTCCGGTGGACAGCGTCAACGTGCCTGGATTGCCATGGCTCTTGCACAAGAGACAGACATTCTGTTCCTGGACGAGCCAACAACGTTCCTGGATATGGCTCACCAGCTTGAAGTATTGCAATTGCTAGAGCAACTGAATGCCACAGCAAACCGTACGATCGTTATGGTTGTGCATGACTTGAACCATGCTTCCCGTTATGCGCATCACATGATTGGTATTAAAAAAGGTAAAGCCATCGCTACAGGTTCACCTGTAGAGGTTATGAACTCCGATGTGCTTCGCGAAGTATTTAACATTGAAGCTGATATCGTGATTGATCCGCGTTCCGGTGTACCGCTTTGCTTGCCTTACGCCCTTGCGGGTGAACGCCAGCAATCAGCACCTCCAGAACAAATGGTCATGAACAGTGCAATGGTTCATGCTGGAGGACGGACAGAGCAACGCGTTCGTCACGCGACAGGAAGTTAATGAAACGGGCCATATGTGGTCCTAAACTATAGAATGAAGCCGCTGTGCATGATGCACGCGGCTCATTCGCATTCTAGGAGGTCTACAGGAATGGGAGAAATCAACTACACCTGGTTACAGCAATATGGACGAATAACAACCGGGACGATTGATGAACCGGTCTTTGGCATGCCTTTGACGGCATTGAGACTTCCGGAGCAGGCCAAGCTTATGCTGGAAGCTTATAATGAGCATCTTCGGGCCGATTCTCTTCGCTCAGCGGCTGTTTATTTCATGCATTCGGTTCGTGGCCTGATGATTGGGGTTCACTACATGACGGCGTTATGCGACACCTATCTGGATCTGTCTCTGGAGAACATTGATATGCGGTTGGAGGTAAAGGATGGCCGTCCGACGATTGGTTTTCAACTGAACAATGCAACCGAGCAATCACATCCGAATCAGGTGGACGGATCTCATGTCGTTCCATCCTCCTGGCGTAATGATGTATTGACAGCATATTACGGCGAGCAGCTGCGTCCACTGATTGAAGGGGTGGCTGTTGCTGGAGGAGCAAATCCAGGTCAAATGTGGGCACAACTCGCATCCATGCTGAGATGGTTCAAAACAACAGCGTTACAGATGAACATCACGGAGACGGAAGGTGAAGCGGTTGTACAAGGGTATGAGCATGTAATCGCGATGTCTCCAGAGATTCTGGGGTTGAAAAAGAACCTGTTAACCTTCAAACCGGTGGAGATTGATAATCCGCATCAACCTGGAGAAACCATGCTGATGAAGCCAGTCTGCTGCTTGCACCATCAGGTGTATGGCGGTCAGAACTTTTGCTACAGTTGTCCCAAACTGACGAAGGCAGAGCGGCAAGAGCGGTATGATGCTATTTTGGCTTCGAAATCAGGCTAAAAAGGGATATGTCCATGTCGATGGACGAAGTTTGCTTCTACGTATGAACTTGGGAGGGATTTATCTCCGCAGATTTGGTAATTGATCGCCTCAGGTTTATAATATGGAGACAGGCTGTGTGCCGCATGGTCATTCGGTAGTACATACAGCAGCCCAACCTACATCTTACTCATGGGAGGAATCAGTCATGTCCGTATATTCGTATCAGGCGGTAACGACCGCAAATCAGGAAGTTTCACTCGATCTGTATCAAGGCAAAGTGTTGGTGATTGCCAATACAGCCAGTAAGTGTGGACTGACTCCACAATACGGTGAATTGCAGAAGCTCTATGATCGCTATCGTGATCAAGGCTTGGTTGTACTGGGATTCCCTTGTAACCAGTTCGGCGGCCAGGAGCCGGGTACCAGTGAGGAAGCAGAATCATTCTGCCAAATTAACTATGGCGTTAATTTCCCGGTGTTTGCCAAGGTCGACGTAAATGGTGAAGATGCGCATCCATTGTTCAAGTATCTGCGTGAGCAGCAATCTGGTGTTGGCGAAGACAATAGCATCCAATGGAATTTCACCAAATTCCTCGTAAATCGTGAAGGTGAAGTTGTAGGGCGTGTTGAACCAAAAGAATCCCCTGAAGCCATGACTGCAGAGATTGAAAAGCTGCTTGGCGTATAAAATAAACGAAGAAGCCTGCCTCCAGATTGGAGGACAGGCTTTTTTTTGATACAATTTTTTAGTGCAAATATCCTCTTGATATACGTGTCTCCTCGGTAGTTACTAAGCTTATTTTGAGCATAAACCAGCCATAAGCAGGGAAAACTGAAGTCAATGAAGATTGAGTCGATGACTCGCTTGATCGTAAAGAAAACCACATCCGACAAATTTATTTTGATTAACCTCTTGCAATGTGAAAAATATCACATTATAATAAGTATACAAAGTGAAATAAATCACATAAGCGGTATTCACTTAGAAGTGAAATATTTCACAACCACAATGACGTTAAATTCAATTTTTTATTTATATACTCCAAGGGGGAACCTTATCATGAAAATCGCAGTTATCGGATGTACACATGCAGGAACCGCAGCCATCGTTAACACCGCCAAATTGTACCCGGATGCTACCATTACAGTGTATGAGCGCAATGACAATATCTCCTTCTTATCGTGTGGCATTGCGCTTTATGTGGGTGGCGTGGTGAAAGATCCTGAAGGATTGTTCTATTCTTCGCCAAACCAACTGGCCGAGCTCGGTGTCGTTACCAAAATGCTTCATGAAGTGACGTCAGTAGATTCTGCGGGTCACAAACTTCAGGCTAAAAACCTGAAAACTGGGGAAGAATTCGAAGATACCTTCGACAAGCTGATCGTGACCACGGGTTCATGGCCTGTCGTACCGAAGCTGGAAGGCATCGAGATGGACAACATTTTACTTTGCAAAAACTACAACCATTCCAACACGATTATTGAGAAAGCCAAGCATGCCAAACGCATTACCGTGGTAGGAGCAGGATATATCGGCATCGAGCTGGTGGAGGCTTTCCAAATGAACGGCAAGGAAGTTACACTGATCGACAGTGTGGACCGGATCTTGAACAAATATCTCGACCCCGAGTTCACGGATGCCATTGAAGAAACGTTGACTGGACACGGCATCAAGCTGGCACTGGGCCAAACTGTACAGAAATTTACCGGAGAGAATGGCAAAGTGAACAAGGTCATTACATCCAAAGGAGAGTTCGATACAGACCTCGTTATTCTGTGCATTGGTTTCCGTCCAAATACCGAGCTGCTCAAAGGCCAAGTGGATATGCTGCCGAACGGCGCAATCATCGTGGATAAATATATGCAAACCAGTCAAAAAGACGTCTTCGCTGCTGGAGACAGCTGTGCAATTCATTACAACCCAACCGGCAAGGCAGCTTACATTCCACTGGCAACTAATGCGGTGCGGATGGGTACACTCGTAGCACGGAACCTGGTTCGTCCTACGACACGGTACATGGGTACACAAGGCACATCAGGTATTAAAATTTATGAACAAAATATTGCAGGTACAGGCTTGACGGAAGCATCTGCTGCGGATGAGGGTCTGGTGGTTGAAGCTGTAACGCTTGAAGATGCTTACCGTCCGGAGTTCATGCCAACGGCAGAGAAGCTGCTGCTCAAAGTAATCTATGAACAGGCTACTCGCCGCATTGTTGGTGCGCAGGTCATGTCACAGGCTGATCTGACACAGTCGATCAATACGATCTCTGTCTGCATCCAGAACAACATGACGGTAGATGAGCTGGCCTTTATCGACTTCTTCTTCCAGCCACATTACAACAAACCATGGAACTTCCTGAATTCGGCGGGTCTGCAAGCACTGCCTCCAATAGAAGTAAAAGCACCAGCAATGGTGTAAGGAAGGTTTGATTAATTTATAGCAACAAATAACCCGATAGGCCGATGAGAAATCACCAGCCTGTCGGGTTAACTTTTTGTTACGGATGATCGAATAATTTAAGGATATGAGTTTTAACTTTCCTGTTTTTTCTCTATAGCTCGTTGTTGTTCTCAGCAGATATTCCCCATGCACTTCCACTCAGCAGATTTCCATTAGCACGATAAGTTATCGTATAATCTCCACCTCTAACTCCCTGTGGAGTATCCGTAAAGCTTCTCCAATCCAGAGTACCACCGGGAGCTATATCTTTACTGAAGTATTCTTTTTTTGTTGAATCGTGGATCATTACCGCTCTAATTGTATTTTTTCCAGTATTTTTAATATAAACTTTGACATGGCCATATCCACCAGCGACATTGAACAAACTATAATCAGTGACTCCAGATAAGTCAGTTTTAAAAAGGTCTGAAGTTCTGAATGGAACAATAACAGGATCATCATCTTGAACAATAATCGGAGTTATAGACGGATTAACATTGGTAACTCTGTCTGTTTTTTGATCAGATGAAGCTGCTGCAACAGATACTGATGCTGCTAGTGACAAGGACACAATAGATAATAAAAGCGCTTTTTTCATTAGAGTACATCTCCTTATGTATAATGTAAATACATTATTATTAAACCATAAATATATAAAAAAATCAATATGTTACCATATAATTTAATTAAATTCACATAAATACCAAGTTACACCATTTTAATTTTCGATAGATAAAATTAAAGTCTTTATTTTTCTCGTTATTAACTGCACCAGACCGAACCTTTGCGTATAACTCCTTATTAGCAGAAGCAGTGGGTGGAGAGCCACTAGTACGAGAGTGCACCGGTTGAAGAGGTTTTGAATCTCTGGATCAGTCTGAATCGTGTCCATTCCAGCTCTGTGGAGACGAGTCAACGAAAACATGTATCCTCTCTAATGGAAGTGTGGTAACGCTGGAATGGCTGGCACAAGATTACGTTGAGCATCTGGAACATCATTTGCAGCAAATTTTCGGTGAGCATGAGGATCTGGGGACGGCGTAAGTAACCACCTCATCGATCGCACATCAAGTAAACTAGAACGAAACGTGAAAATGTAGTTTTCAGACTTTGTGATAAAAGTAACAAACCTCTTGAAACCTTCGCGATACAATGAACATATCAACCCAACAAGTTGAATTATGATGTTCATGAACTGTGAAGGAGAGGATCGTTATGGCAGCAAAAACACCTCTTGAGGTTGCACAATATACGGCGCATACGGGGATGAAGAAAGCTCAAAATCCGGTGTCCTCCGTATTGATACTCAGTTTTCTGGCAGGCGCTTTTATTGCGCTCGGATTTCTGCTGGATATTCGGGTCATTGCCTCTGCTCCGGCCGAGTGGGGCAGCTTGGTTAATTTGATTGGTGCAGCAGTGTTCCCGGTAGGTTTAATATTGGTGCTGATTGGCGGCGGGGAACTGCTGACAGGCAATATGATGGCCGTCCCACTTGCGACGATTGCACGTACACTGTCCGCAGGCAACATGTTGAAGAATCTCACCTTAGTAACGATAGGTAATTTCCTTGGAGCGCTCTTTGTTGCCTATGCATTTGGGCATGTGCTCGGTCTGACGGCAGAGGGGGCTTATTTGACCAAAGTGGTGGATATGGCTGGACACAAGCTGGACGACAGCTTCCTTCAGGCTTTTATATCCGGGATTGGGTGTAACTGGCTGGTAGCTCTCGCGGTTTGGCTGTCTTATGCATCGGATACGATGAGTGGCAAGGTACTGGGCATTTGGTTTCCGACGATGGCCTTTGTAGCTATTGGATTCCAGCACGTTGTCGCCAACATGTTCCTGATTCCTGCGGCGATCTTCGAAGGGCATTATTCGTGGGGACAATATATCATGAATTTCATTCCGGTTTGGCTTGGCAACCTGACGGGAGGAGCGCTGTTTGTGGCGGCTGCTTACTGGATGGTGTACCTGCGCAAGCATGAGCCGGAAGTGAAGCCTGAGGTGGCAATGGCGGCGGCCCAGCCTGTGGAGACAGAAGCCAGACCGATGTGGAGCAAGCAGGCGTAGCGGTATTTTGCCAAGTACCCGAGTTAGAGTTGTAACCGTGGTAACGAGTACGAAAACGAGTATGAAGACGAATGCAAAGTAAACAGGAGAGGCGATTCTGATCTCGTTCAAGTCATGGCTGTCTGCTGTGATGGGCGGGAAAAGAATCGTTTTTTTATGCAAAAAATATCCACGCAAAATAAATTCGCCATGACAAGGTTCGGGGGAACGAAACCTGTTCATGGCGAATTTCGGGAGTGGTCCATGATATGGCATGAGGAGGAAGTGGGGAAACACTAGCCTAATGCCTTATTTTTAATTTACCCCTGAATTTCGAGATTGAATCAAGGGGAAAAAGTTTTTTTGGAAAAAAAATATGGAGCGGTTGTGGCGATGAAAAAAGACTGTTCTCTTTACGCGATTACCATGAAGAGGATATGATATGAGGATAGCTTTGAAGGGGAGGAACTTGTATATGATCGATCAGGAGAATGGCGTATTCCCGGCGGTTTGCCCGCTCGATTGTCCGGATACTTGCGGCCTGCTGCTTCATAAGGAGAACGGTAAGATCGTGAAGGTAGCGGGCAATCCGGACCATCCGATTACAAAAGGCGCCATCTGTAACAAGGTTCGAAATATGACGGAGCGAGTGTATCACCCCGAGCGGCTGCAATATCCAATGAGACGCATCGGAGCTAAGGGCGAAGGTCGATTCGAGCGAATCAGTTGGGACGAAGCCATCGCCGAGATTACGGCGAAATTCAGTTCGCTGGCAGATACCTACGGACCGGAGAGCATCCTGCCCTATAGCTTCTATGGAAACATGGGCATTCTTGGTGTGGATGGCATGGATCGTCGATTTTTCAATGCGCTAGGTTCGAGCAAGCTGGAACAGACCATCTGTAATGCTGCGGGAAATACCGGGTGGAAATATACGATGGGTGCGAACCGGGGAACATTGCCAGAGGATACAGAGCATGCGGATGTCATTCTGGTGTGGGGAGGCAACATCGTCAGCACCAATATGCATCAGGTTGTTCTGGCCGAGAAAGCCCGCAAGAAGGGCGCGCAAATCATCGTTATTGATGTCCATCGCAATCGGACCGCCCAATGGGGAGATTGGTTCATTCCACTCTACCCAGGTACAGACAGTGCGTTGGCACTCGGATTAATGCATGTACTGTTCGAGCAGGGACTGACGGATGAGGCCTTTATGCAAAAATATACCGTCGGCCATGAGGCACTGCGTGATCATGTCCGCAGCTACACCCCTGAGCGCGTTGCACGTATTACAGGCGTGCCGGAAGAGGACATCGTGAAGCTGGCTGAGCTGTATGGCAACGCACAGGCAGCCCATATTCATATCGGCAATGGCCTCCAGCACCACGACAACGGTGGTATGAACGTACGCAGCGTAGCCTGTCTGCCTGCCATTACAGGCCAGTGGTTGAAGCGCGGCGGTGGTGCCATTCGTACCAACAGCTACGCAAGCACGAATAGCGATGCGCTGGAGCGTCCGGAGCTGCGACAGAACCTGGAGCCGCGCGTGGTGAACATGAACCGGATTGGCGAAGCACTGCTGGAAGCGGAGCAGCCGATCCGGGCGTTGATGGTCTATTGCAGCAATCCACTGGTGGTGGCCCCGGATACCGAGCGGGTGGAGCGAGGTTTTGCACGGGAGGATCTGTTCACGGTTGTCCATGACCTGTTCATGACAGATACGGCGAAGTATGCGGATATTGTGCTGCCTGCGACGTCTTCATTTGAAACGACGGATCTGTATACGTCCTACTGGCATCAGTATGTTCATTTGCAAGAGCCAGTCATTGCGCCTTTGGGAGAGAGCAAGAGTAATGTTGAATTGTTCTCTTTGCTTGGACAGGCGATGGGGTATGACCCGGAGATTTTCGGTGAGACACCGGAACAGATGATCGAGGAAGCACTTCAGGGTACGGGCAATCCCTACATGAACGGAGTAACCTTGGAAGGGCTGAAGCAGCATCATTTCGTCAAGCTGGATATGTCTGCACATGACTCCTATTTGGATCAGTTGCCCACGCCTTCGGGGAAAATCGAGCTGTATTCGGAAACGATGGCACAGAAGGGATTGCCGCCATTGCCTACGTATAGTGCTCTCGTTGAGGGGTATGACGGGGAAAACCCGGCTGGACCTGCGGATGTTTATCCGCTAATGTTTCTGTCGCCGCCAAACCATAATTTCCTGAATTCCACCTTTGCCAATTCGGCCAAACATCAACGTTTGGAGAAGATGCCATTATTGCAAATGCACCCGGAGGACGCCGCTTCCAGACAGGTGGAAGACGGGGATGCTGTGGTCGTGTGGAACGACCGTGGTCGGATCGAACTAACCGCAAAGGTGAGTGAATCCATGCTGCCAGGAACGGTGATCAGTCAAGGCTTATGGTGGGATGGCAATGGCAAAAAACAGCGGGCGAATTCGCTCACGTCCAATCGTCTGTCCGACATGGGGAATGGGGCTACATTCTTCTCAGCCACTGTCGAAGTGAAGCGTCAATGAATGTGCTTGCAGATCGGATCTTTTCAGGTAAGATGAACAATGGATAGATCGTAAGCAGAATGATAAAGAGCAAGATTTAAAATTTAAATTCAAAATTCTAAATTCAAGTGGCCTTCGCTCTGGCTAATCATGCCGTCAGGGCAAGGGTCTATTTTTTATGGCAATATGCTTTTTGAAGGTACTAAGGAGAATAAACACGATGATGAGATGGCTGGATACGTATCCAAAAGAAGTGAAAATATTTTTGCTGGCAAGTTTGGTCAATGCGACAGGCAGTGCCTTGATGTGGCCGCTGACCACGATGTATGTATTTGACGAGCTTGGACGCACGATGGCGAACGCGGGTTTTGTTATTCTGATCCAGTCGCTGGGGGGCATCTTCGGGCAATTGCTCGGCGGTGCATTGTACCACCGGGTGGGCGTCAAGAAGCTGATCATCGGATCGCTGGCGTTAAATGCGGTAGGGCTGTTTGCTCTGCCGTGGATTAGCGCGTATTGGGTTGTATTTATATGTGCCATGGGCTGGATCGGCCTGTTCAGTTCATTGTCGCTGCCAGCGATTCAAGCCTTTATTGGTTTCCGGTTTGCAGAGCGACGCGGGGAATTGTTCAATGTGATCTATGTCGCCAACAATATCGGTGTGGCAATTGGTACAGCGCTCAGTGGTTTTCTGGCTGACTTTTCCTATCACCTCAGCTTTGTACTGAACGGGGTGACCTCCGCCGGGTTTGCGATTTTCTTCTGGTATTATCTGTCGCGGGCAGAACCGGATCAGGGCGAAGTACATCTGACCAAACGCAAAACGGTTCCCGATGGGCCGGGCGTCTGGGCGCTGCTGGGCAACACCAGGTTATATCTGTTCATGAGCCTGGGCGTGCTGTTCCTGCTGTTCGGTAATTCCATCTGGAATACTGGTGTGTCTCCGTATATTATTTCCGAGGGTATGGAGAAAAGAATGTACGGTCTGCTCTGGACCCTGAACGGGGTGCTGATCTTTGTGGGACAACCCTTCACCAATTGGGTCAAGCGTACGATGGCCCGTACATCGACTGCTCAGATGACTGCAAGTGCGGTGTTCTATGGCATGGCCTACATCGTCATGATCACCATGTATAGCTATCCGGGTATGGTGCTTGCAATGGTACTGGCTACCTTTGGGGAAATGCTGATCTCACCTGCTACCCCGGCATTCATCTCAGAGCATGCAGGAAGATCGGCACCCTTCTACATCGGGATCTCCGGTGGAATCGGTGCGGTCGGACGGGTTATCGGGCCGTATGCAATGGGGGTCATGTACGACAAACAGGGACTGATTCCTGTAGCGTGGCTGGCGACTGGCACGGCGGTTATTGCGGTGCTTGGCTTTGTACTGCATGCGGTGCTGAACCGCAACCGTGAAATGAAGGAGTACGGATTGGATACTTAGCCTTTTCGGGCTGAGTGGTATGAAGGAGGGAGAGGACAGATTGGAGTGGAGGGGCAAAGAAAGCCACTTTAATCTGTCGGATCACCCTGTAAATTTAGATTGACAAAAAAATATTTTTATGCTATAATTTACATATAAAAACATTCCGTATATACTAAGGTTCTCCTGGCCAGGGAGAATCTTATTTTTGTTTGTACGGGAGGATGAAATATGAAGCAAAATGAGTCCAGCATTACATCCTTGATTTCGGCTTTTGGCCGAGCCTACCACTGCCAATACGATACACCTCTTATTTTTAATGATTATATAGCCAAAGCACTTATTACTCCTCAAGAGTTTGCGGGTATTCGCGAGAATATGATTCAAGGTATCCATTTTTTCAACCCGGACATGGCTCATCTAATCAAGGACGACCCGGATAAGATTCTAAAATGGATTACTCAGGTACAATTATCTCCAATAACACTGGCTCGGGCTGCTTATTGTGAGCATGTACTGCTGCATGAAGTCACGTTGGGATTGAAGCAGGTTGTCATTCTAGGCGCGGGGATGGATACATTTGCTTTGAGGCATCCGGAACTGGAGGACACTCTAGAACTATTTGAAGTGGATTATCCAGCCACACAGCAGTTCAAGCGGGAGCGTCTGGACCAGGCCAAGCTGATCATGCCGGACAATCTTCATCTGGTGCCAATGGATTTTACCCATGAGGCTTCGTATGAACGTTTGACTAATAAAGGTTTGAAGAAGCGAAAGACATTGGTTACTCTGTTAGGCGTTTCGTATTATTTGTCCAAAGAAAATCTATCCAACTTGCTCCGACATGTGTTTTTGGATCTTCCAACGGGGAGCTCCATTGTGCTGGATTATGCAGATGAGCATCTCTTTGAGGAAAAAGGAAGGTTTAACCGGGTTGAAAATATGGTTAAGATGGCTGCAATGGGGGGTGAGCCGATGCAATCCTGCTTCACTTACGAGGAGATAGAACGGTTATTGGCGGATGTGGGACTTCTCATATATGAGCATCTATCGCCGGAAGACATACAAGATCGATATTTCAGCAATCGTACAGATGACTTGTCCGCCTTCGAAACAAACCATTTCATCCATGCGGTCAAAAAATAAAATCCTATTCCTGATATGATTATCACAGAATAGGATCTGAATAAGAAAGGGGATGTCCCATGAGTCATGAACATGACGAGGACATCCCTTTTTAGCGTTACTACTGTTTAACGAAACGAGCGCGTGTTATTAGCGCCAATTTCCACAGGTCTGCGGTTTAACGAATCCAAGAGACGTTATTTCCGCAACCTATCCAAACTGGGCTTGATGCAGTCGGCTATACGAGCCCTGACGTGCCAGAAGTTCATCATGGCTGCCTTGCTCGGCTACGCCGCCATTTTCCACAACCACAATGCGATCCGCGTGTCTGATCGTTGCCAGTCGATGGGCGATGATCAGCGTTGTACGTCCTTGTGCCAACTCAGATAAAGCCAACTGAATGGCGGCTTCCGTTTCGGTATCAAGTGCGGAGGTCGCTTCATCCAGAATGAGGATCGGCGGATTTTTCAAAATCATGCGAGCAATGGACAGACGTTGCTTCTGTCCGCCAGACAATTTGACGCCCCGCTCACCAATCAAAGTATCGAGTCCTTCCGGTTGGGATAGGACCAGCTCTTCCAATTGGGCCCGGCGGATGGCTTGCCAGATTTCTTCATCAGGTGCATCCAGTTTGCCGTAGGCAATATTCTCACGGATCGACCCATCAAACAGGAAAATGTCCTGCTGCACAATCCCGATATGGGAGCGAAGTGACTCCAGTGTCATATCTTTTACCGGAATCCCATCAATAGAGATATGCCCCGCATCCACATCGTAAAAGCGTGGAATGAGACTGCATAGTGTAGATTTGCCTGCACCCGAAGGTCCAACCAGCGCCACCGTTTGTCCTGCCTGAATCTCCAGATTCACCTGATCCAAGGTAGGTTTGTGTTCGCCGTAAGCAAATGAAACGTCATGGAAGGCGATATCGCCTTTCACATGCGGGAATGGTTTGGCCTGTGGAGTGTCATCTACATCGGGCTCGGCCTCCAGCAGCTCCAGGTAACGTCTGAATCCAGCGATGCCTTTGGGATACGTTTCGATGACGGAATTGATCTGTTGAATCGGTCCAAGAAACACATTGGATAACATGACAAAGGCGATAAATTCTCCGTAGGTCATGCTGCCCTGAATGACAAACCACGTACCGCATACCAGTACAAACAGCGAGACAAATTTCATCAGAATGAAACTGAGCGAGGAGTTCCACGCCATAATCCGATAGGTGATCAGTTTAGTAAGACGGAAGCGTTCATTATTTTCGACAAAACGTTTCACTTCATGTTTTTCATTGGCAAAAGCCTGTACTACACGAATTCCGCTCACATTGTTCTCTACGCGTGCGTTATAGTCTGCAATATCCGCAAACATACGCTTGAACGCTTTAGACATTTTGCGGCTGAAATAAAGGGACAGGAAGATCATCAGCGGTACGATGATGAAGGTCATTACAGCCAGTTGCCAGTTGATACCAAGCATAATGCCGAAGGCTCCGGCCAACGTCATCAGGGCAATGAACAGATCTTCGGGTCCATGATGCGCAATCTCACCAATATCCATCAGATCATTGGTCATGCGAGAGACGAGGTGCCCCGTCTTGTTGTTATCGAAAAAGCGGAAGGATTGCTTCTGCACACGCTGGAACAGTTCCCGCCGCATATCGGATTCGATGTTAATACCCAGCTTATGTCCCCAGTAGGTGACTGCATAATGGAAAAAGGAACTGAGCAGATAGATGCCCAGCAATCCGGCACAGGCTGATAAAATCATGGACCAGTTGCCTGCGGGAAGCAGCTGGTCTACAACTTTGTTTACAGCCAAGGGAAACGCAAGTTCCAGCAGTGCAGCCAGAATGGCACAGGAGAAGTCCAATATAAAGAGTCCCCGATAAGGACGATAATAAGCCATGAAACGGCGAAGCATATGTAAGTCCTCCTCCATATAATGCAAATGCCCGGACAGGTTCCATAGCCTGACCAGACACTTGCATCTCTCATATGTTATTTACGATTTTGCTGTGCACGTTCTACGATCATATCAGCGAATTCTTCAGCCTGACTCTGAATTGCAATCGGATCGAAGTACCAGTAGCGATCTTCCTGCAATTCGTACACCTGATTGTTTTTCACAGCCGGCAGGGATTGCCAGATGGAGTCACCTTGATAATTTTTATTGTTCTCGCCTACGGTTAGGAAGATATGGTCTCCTGCATAATCACCAACGACTTCACGTGAAATCTCTTTCCACTGGGTATCGCCCATCAGTTCTTTCTTGGTGATTTCGAGTGGTGTAAGTTCCAAAGCACGATAAACGGCCTGTCCACCGCGACCAAAGTTGTCTCCATAGCCATAATAGCTCTTGTCTGATACTTCGAGGATGGAGAAGGTTTCCTCCGGTTTAATGACTGATTTTACTTTGGAGCGAGCGGCTTCAATACGTTCGTCGTACGTTTTCAGCCAGGCTTCAGCTTCTTCGGATTTGTTCATGAGTTCTCCGAACCCCCGAATTTCATCCTCTACATTGGTAAACGTACCGTAGGGAATGACCACGGTAGGTGCGATTTTTTGATAACTCTCAATTTCTTCGGCTTTATCAGAGTAGGTAATGATCAGATCCGGGTCCAACGCGACGACCTTCTCCAGGGATACGGCACCCCGGTCGCCAATATTCTCTATGCCCTCCACCTGATCGGCGTAGAATGGATTTTCCAGATAATATTTAATAGAGCCAACGGGCTTTATACCGAGTGCGAGCAGATCACTTACGTACATATCCGTAACAATCCGTTTCGGTTCAGCCGGAATTTCCACATCTCCACTTAATGACTTGTAGATCCGCGTAGCACCGGAAGAGTCGGTATTTGTTTCGGTCGAATCTGTTGTCGATTCTGAACCCGCCGCTGTTGGTTCCGTTGTGCCGGAACCCGTGCCACTGTTACAGGCAGCCAGGATCATGATGATGGCGAGCATGAGCAGCAAGCCGGAAAAGCGTTTTTTTGCAGCAAACATATAATTGTTCCCCCTGTGTATATAATCAATAATGATTATTATTCTCATTACTAACATAGAGGATGAGGTAACATTTGTACATGGACATCTATGATGACTAATGCATGGACAGATGTGATGTCAGTTTGTGCATGATGTGCTGTAATTGCTCCATAACCGAGATGGGGTCGAATCCATAAAACATATTCGCATCAATCTCGTACAGTCGCGCTTCCCGGACCGCACTCAAGGTGTTCCAGGACTCCTGAGCGAAAAGTTTGTCCACAGCATCCTGCTCCGATGATTCCCTGGCATAATCAATGAAAATATGATCTGCAGCATACAAATGAATTTCATTTAGCGGAACATGGATGTAACCTGTGAGCAGTTGGCCATCCTTTTTCATCCGTGCAGGAGGGGTGAAGCCCAGCGATTGATACAAAATATGAGAAGCTCTGCCCCATCCGTGACCATAGATGTACGCTCCACTCTCACCAATCATGAATATGCATACCGCTGATCCACGTACACCCATCATTTGATCGAGTGTACGGTTGGCCTCTTGCTGAAGCGTATCATAATGGTCTAACAGCGCACGAGCTTTGGCTTCCAGGCCTGTGATGCGTCCCAAATGAATGAATTGCTCCTGCCAGTCAAGTTCTTCAAAAGGCATCAAAATAGTTGGTGCAATCTGCCTTAATTCATCCATGCCGGAATGAGGTGCATAACCAAGAATGACATCGGGATGAGCGTCTGCGATTAGATCCATATGATTAATAAGTTCATGCTCAGAATACTGCTTAAATGGATCAGGCCCCAGCTCAATGATCTTCGCTTCCATCCATCCCGCGACGGCACCCAGATGAGGGATATGGCCCAGTGCGAGCAAGGAAGCGGTATAGTTGTATGTAAGACTTGCGATTTTTTTTGGCGTTTTCCGATAGTGGGTCGGTGCGCAACCTACCGTTTGTTTAAATTTTCGACTTAGATAAAAAGTGTCCCTGTATCCCGTCAATTGGGCGAGTTCCTGCAATGTGGGATTGGCAAAAAGCAGTTGCTCCTGGGCAATTCGAATTCTTAACCGGGTAACATACTCCACGAATGTAAATCCGGTGTATTTCTTGAATTCTCGTGAAAAATGCTCTGGACTCACATTAACCTCTCTCGCTAATTGCTCACGTGTAAAGGAATAAGTAACCCTTTCATGGATGTGCGCGATGACGATGTCCAGCCAGGAATGATCTTCATGAGCCAAACGCACAGCATGATCTCGCAACGTATCTAGCAGCTGATAAAACAGCATATGAGGTTTGAATGGTCCCGACTCATCGCGTTTCGAGCTGGACTGAACCAACTCGGAGATCAGCTCGGCAATAAGACGGCTCGTAACGGGAACAGGATGTCCGAACGGCCAGAGCGTTTGTTCGTTATCTGCAAAATCAAAGGCTATTGCAATACCCTGAACCGGGGAAAGGGAACCACGCTTGCTTTCATGCTGAAGCAGGGTTCCAGCTTGGCGTACGACAGCTGAGCCGGTATTTACCATCAATTGACCATTCGAACTGATCAGTCTTGCCTGACCGGAGGTGATGACATAAAGAACGTGCTTGCTGCTCCACAGTTCATCGATACGGGAGAAGGCTTCCCGATCATGGAGCTGCACCAGATGACACAATTTGAACATTGCCGGAGGCACGGTTGTGATTTGCTGTAAGCGGCCGGGGTTGTTCACGGATGATTTATGAAAGCTTAGATCCAGATTGCTCATAACATAATGGACTCCTTATAGAGGATTGGACTAATAAGCAGTATAATACCACAAAGGTGTAATGGGGACCCCTCGAATCATTCCCTTCACATATTTCTGTGAAAAATGGATAAAGAGGTTGAAATCGCTATCAACACCGACTATAATGAAAATGTCGAAACGTTTCAATCTATGGTTTACAGGCGTGTTCATTGTGATTTATAATGAATTCTTGCTCTTGTCCAATATTGAAATGTTGTCAATCGACCAAGCTATATGTACAATAAAAGGGTATATGATTCAGCAGTGATACTTAAAAGACGTGAAGAGAATTTTTTTTGAAAACACTTCGAAACGTTTCGATAAATGAGAATTGATGCCATTTCTAATGGATAATGCATAGGAATGAGTGGTTGTTGCAACCATTTACAGTATAAAATGATAGGTAACAAGAAAGTTAGAAGGAGCGAACGTGGAATGGCAACGATTAAGGATGTGGCAAAGCTGGCAGGCGTGGCGCTCTCGACCGCTTCCTATGCACTGAATGGGGACAGCAAGGTAAGTGCCAAGACCAAGGCAAAAGTGCTGGCGGCAGCACGGGAACTGAATTATCGCAAAAACGGCTTTGCCATGGACCTGAAACGGAGCCGGACGAACACGATTGCGTTGATTCTTACAGATCTGTCGGGTCCGTATTACTCCGAATTGATTCGCAGCGTACAGGACGTAGCGCTGGCTAACGGATATGATCTGATTGCTTGCAGCTCTATGGGAGGACGCGACTCCACAGCGGTTCGTTTCTTGCGGGAAAAAAGAGTGGATGGTGCTATTATCCTGGCTCATAACATCCATGATGATATCCTGGTGGAATCTGCAGGCGAACGTTTCCCTATCATTGTGATGGATCGGCAGCTGTCGAGTAGCCATCTGGTCAACGTGCTGGTGGACGGGGAGCAAGGTGGTTACCTGGCTACACGTCACCTCATTCAGAAGGGGCATAAGACCATCGCCTATATCAGCGGGCCATCCAATTCTTATGATAATGCTCTGCGTTATCAAGGATATTTGCGAGCAATGCAGGAGGCGGGCCTTGAAGAGAAGTCCAAATGGCGTCTAAGCGGTAATTTTGTACGTGAGGGCGGATATAGTGCAACCAAGATGATGGTTATGCAGGGCGAGCTTCCATCAGCCGTATTTTACGGGAATGACGAAATGGCGATTGGTGGACTGAAAGCATTTGAAGAGAGCGGCATTTCGGTACCGAATGACATTTCGATAATCGGATTTGATGATATTCAACTGTCCGAATATGTTCATCCGCCGCTTACAACGGTGCGGCAGCCCAAGCATGAAGCAGGTTCATTGGCAGGACATTTGCTCTTCCAGATGCTGAACGGCGAAGCTGTGAATCCATCGTATACGTTAACCATTGATCTAGTGGAGCGAGAGTCTGTACGATCGGTACAGGTAGAGTCCGGAAACCAGCCGGCCTAGGAAGTAACTCGTCGGATGGGATATGGTTTGGATACTGCTTACAGAAGTCATACCATATCCGGTCTGTCTAGATTTGTGAAGTTGTTCTTTTCTAACTCGCGTGGTTGTAAAAGGGATTGGCCCTCTTTGAATTGAGAGTTGAATGATGGGGATCACCGTCCGAATTGGCCAGACAAAGGTCATTTCGCAGAGGACCCCTATTCTTTTTCAGATTTATCGAAACGTTTCGATTTTATACTAAATGAAGGAGTGAATAGTATGACAACGATGATTAATGAACCAATCCGGCTGACTGCCGGGGATTTATCCTTTACCTTTTTGAACAGTGGGGACCTGTACCAGGCCAAGTCCGGTACGACCATGTTGAATCAATTGCTCAGTAACCAGATCGATGGATCTTTGAATAACCTGTATCTGCGTGTACACGAGGGAGAGAAAATCAGCTCGTTCCCACTGCTGGGTGTGCGTTCGAACAGCAAAGTGATTACAAGCAAAGCGCAATCCGGCAATCAACTGATCTGGGAAGGTACCGTACAGCTTGAAGGCAAAGAACAAGGCATTGGCTATCAGGTTGTGTTTACAGCCACAACGCAAGGCGTCTGGTTCTGGGATGTGAAACTCACAGGACAACAACATAACGTTGACGTAGTATATGGACAAGATGTAGGTCTTGCTGATCCAGGTGCAGTACGCAGCAATGAAGCCTATCTTTCGCAGTACATTGACCATACGGTATTCGAAGATGAAGCGAAGGGATATGTGGTGTGTTCCCGTCAAAACCAGCCTCAGGGCGGTGCTTTCCCTTACATGCAACAAGGTTCTCTGACTAAGGCAGTTGGTTATTCTACAGACGGATTCCAATTCTTCGGTCTGTCCTACAAGGAAACGAACCAGCCTGAGAGCCTGAGCCATAATACACTGGCAAATGAGACGTACCAGTATGAATTTGCCTACACAGCATTGCAATCGGAGCGCGTAAACTTGGACGGGGAGGCCCAAGTAGTCTTCTACGGACTGGCCAAAGCAGATCATCCGTCTGGAATTTCTGCACTGGAATTCGGGAATGAAGTGACTGCAGCATGGAACGAAGTACAAGCATTGACTGTGGAGCAAGGCGAGACATTGGAACAGGTAAAACTGTCATCCTTCTTGGGTGAACCGCTTGCTGCGCTTGATTTGACACAAGATGAGATTAATGATCTGTTCCCTGACCGTCATCAGGAAGAGTGTAGCGGTGATTCACTGTTATCCTTCTTCACGGGCAGTTATGAACATATCGTCCTGAAAGCGAAAGAATTGCTCGTTGAGCGTCCGCACGGCCATATCCTGATGAGTGGTGGCAATGTACAGCTCGGTGCGCAGGTTATTACGACGACATCGTATATGTACGGTATTTTCAACTCACAACTCGTTATTGGTAACACCAATTTTAATAAAATGATCAGTAATGCCCGCAACGCATTGAACGTGCCGAAGACGGCTGGACAACGCATTTATGTGGAAATGGATGGACAATATCGTCTGCTGACGATGCCTTCCCTGTTCGAGATTGGCTTCAACTATGTGCGTTGGATCTACAAAACCGAATCGGATACCATTATCGTGACCAACTACACTGGAGCACACACGACTGAAGTGAGCATGAACGTGCGCTCGACTAGTGGCAAAGCATATCGCTACCTGGTAACCAACCAAGTTACGATGAATGTAAATGAATACGAGTATCCGTTGCATATGACGCAAGATGGCAACACGCTGATCTTCAAGGCTGATCCGCAAGCGATTAGTGCCGGAACGTATCCTGACCTGCAATACCGCATGTCGGTGGAGGGCGCAACCGTAAATGTTGGAGATGAAACGTTGCTGGCGAGTGGTATTCGCAGTGGATCTGCATCGCTGGTTACACTTAGTCTGGAAGAGAGTGCGGAATGGACGCTGAAGGTACAAGGTGTATTGGAAGGTCAAGCAAACGAAGCAGACGGTTCTGTCGTAGCAGGATCCAGCCTTACTTTTGAAGAGGAAGTTCAGGCGTACCGCGAATTCTTCGCAGGCGTAATGAACGGTTTCCGTTTGTCTCGTGGTGAAGGCCAAAGTGCAGAGGATCTGTTCAAAGTGAACGCACTGGCTTGGTGGTACACACACAACATGCTGGTTCACTACTCCGTGCCTCACGGTTTGGAGCAGTACGGCGGTGCGGCATGGGGTACTCGGGATGTATGCCAAGGTCCGGTTGAATACTTCATGGCAACGCAAAAATATGAACAGGTTCGCGATATCATCAAAATGGTGTATACCCACCAATATGAAGATGATGGCAACTGGCCGCAATGGTTCATGTTTGACAAGTATTTTGCAATTCAGCAGGAAGAGAGCCACGGTGACATCATCGTATGGCCGCTGAAAGTGCTGGCGGACTACCTGACAGCGACTCGCGACTATGCGATTCTGGATGAGAAAGTGCCTTATACCGTTAAGCACAGCTTCGGATTCACGGAAGAAACAGCGACTGTATTGGATCACGCGAAAAAAGAGATCGAATATATCCGCTCACACTTCCTGCACGACACATTCCTGTCTTCTTACGGTGATGGGGACTGGGATGATACGCTCCAGCCAGCCAATGCACAGCTCAAACAATATATGGTGAGCAGCTGGACCGTTGCTTTGACTTATCAGTCTGTAAATGTGCTCGCACAGGCGCTGCAACATAAGGATGCTGGATTTGCACAGGAGCTGGACGTTCTGGCTCAAGGCATCCGTGAAGACTTTAATCGTTACATGCTGGGTACAGATGTGATTCCAGGTTTCGTATACATGGAAGAAGCGGATCAGGCGAAGCTGATGCTTCACCCAACAGATACGGAGACAGGTATTCAATATCGCCTTCTGCCGATGACGCGCAGCATGATCGGCGAATTGCTGAATGCAGAACAGGCTGAATCGCATTATGCGCTGATTCGTGAGCAGTTCCTGTGCCCGGATGGGGTACGTCTGATGAATCGTCCAGCTCAATATGCAGGCGGTGTGAGCACTCACTTCAAACGGGCAGAGCAAGCGTCTAACTTCGGTCGCGAGATCGGTTTGCAGTATGTACACGCTCATATCCGTTACGTTGAAGCGATGGCGAAGCTTGGTAAGACGGATCAAGTGTGGAATGGTCTTGCCATGATTAACCCGGTTGGCATCGGCGAAGTTGTACCTAATGCGGAGATTCGTCAGGCGAATGCGTATTTCAGCAGTTCCGACGGCAAGTTCAACACGCGGTACGAGGCGCAGGAGCATTTTGACCAACTACGCAAAGGAACAGTACAGGTGAAAGGTGGATGGAGAATCTACTCCAGCGGCCCTGGAATCTACATGAACCAACTGATCTCGAACGCACTTGGCATTCGTCAGGAAGGCGGAGATCTGGTTATTGACCCGGTATTGCCGGTTGAGCTGGATGGCATGCAATTCGAATTCGAATATGCAGGAGAGCCGGTAACATTTATCTACCATCTGAACGAAGGTTCGGTTAACCGTGTAACGGTAAACGGCAAGGACATCCGCACCGAGCAAACGGCGAACCGTTACCGTCAGGGTGGGGCTCGTATCTCGCTGGATGAGTTCAAACAAGCGCGTAATGCTTCGGAGCGCACGATTGTTGAAATATATATGTAAATTCAATACAAGCTCGATGTTTCACTAGAGTGGAAGGTCATCCTCCTTAACAGGCAGGGTGACCTTTTTTTATTTGAGAAGGATTCATTGGCGGGTCAGGGGAACTCGTTACGGTGGGATGATCATTCTAACGCAAAGGAACGGCCAGCAACGTGTGCAGAAGCGCATTATGGCGTATATGCTTCGTCACATAGCCTGCGTCCTCCAGCGAGACGCACAGGCCGTCCAGCAGCGGGAAATGACGTTCCCTTATCGTTTGCAATTGGTCCTCACGACCTGCTGCCTCAGCCTGTTGGATATACGTGTGACGGTGAGCTGCATCAGCGAACATCAGATCTGTCAGGCAGATCCGTCCACGTGCAGTTAACACTCGCTGCATTTCGTGTAACGCCAACTGTTGCTGGTCTGGGCTCAGATGATGGAAGGCGAAGCTGGATACGACAAAATCGAAGGACTGGTCGGCGAAAGGCAACGCCAGAAAGTTGCCAAGCTTCACATGCATCTCTGGATATTTGGTGCGGCATGTACGCAGCATCTCGCGAGATTGATCGATGGCGGTCATCGCTGCGCCGCGTTCTAACAGTTTGCCTGCCAAATTCCCCGTGCCTGTACCGATATCAAGTCCTTTTTCGCCGGGCACAGGAGATATCCAGCTTGCTGTCTGCTCCAGCGCTCCGTCATAGTTGTCATATATATTGAAAGGTACTGCATCTACTCCTACTCCCAAATCTTCCGATCTTAATCCTGCATCTTCTGGATACGTTGTATTGCTGTTTGGCCTGTGTGCTGTCCGGCTATTCTTCTGGCTGCGAACTTCATCAACGTTATGATCTGGCTCGCCTTCTCGATCCGACTCAACCGTTGCTTGCATGGCTCCAGGTCCCGAATCAATGCTGACGTTTGAGGTAGTTTGTCCTGGTAGGTGGCCATTCGCCGCCTGTACCCGCTGATCGTGGATGGCTGCTTGCATATCGTAATTCCAGCGGTCATGCCAGTTCTGTCTGGCTTCCCTGAGGCGGCGCGCACTGTCTGCAAGATCATGCAGATGGCTGACATCCAGTGGCCCGTCCTGGCGGTTGAGATCAATCATGTGCTGGGTTGTATCCAGCATGCGTTTGAGCTCGACCCACTGGGCATACATGACCGCCTGCTGCAGCTCCAGATATTCTTCCAGCCGCTGCTGATTGCCCTGGTCAATCTCTCCGAGCGCTTGGGTGATATCCTGAAGCGACATCCCGATCTCACGCAGAGCTGCAATGGTTTGCAGCCGCCAGATGTCATTCTCGGTGTATGTACGATATCCGTTACTTGTCTGTTTGACTGGGGAGATCAGTCCTTTTTCCTCATAAAAGCGAATGGCCCTCGTCGATATGCCGAGTCTGTCCGCGGCTTCTTTGATGTTCATCACGTACACCTCCTTATCAATTCAGTATAAACGATGACGTTACGGCAAGGTTAAGTGTTCATTTCTTTCCACCGAGTGAAATTTTAGTCAAGCCTGAGGCTATGCTACAATATAAAGCTAAAGGAGCATTTTGCATCGTATTCAATTGCAAAATGTCGAAACGAGTAAGGAATAAGCTAGTTTTTTCTAACGCTGCTTTGCGCAGTGTTATCGACTATTGCACGAAAGGTTGAATTTTTATGCTTATCAGCCATACGTATACCATTCGGCCATCCGAGATCAAGGATGCAGCCCAACTGATGGAACTGGATGCATTGGTATGGGATAAGCATACCTCTCCGGCCCCGTTTCAGTGGCGATCCAGACAACAATATTTGCAGCATTGTCCTCCAGGCAGTCAGTTGATTGCCGTTCAGGGAGAGCGGGTATGTGGTTATGTAGGCTTTTATCTGCCGACAGGAATGCCCGTTAACCGCCATGTATACGAGATTAATATCGCCGTTCATCCCCATGATCGACGCTGTGGTATTGCTACAGCTCTGATGGATGCGATGAAACAGCATGCCTTTGAACAAGGAATCATCAAACTTAGGTTGCGTGTGTTATCCAGCAATCCAGGGGCGATTGCTTTTTATACACAGTGTGGATTTGTGACAGAAGGCAGACTGGTGTCGGAATTTTATATCGCAGGCAAGTATGTGGACGATATTCTTATGAGTTATTTCATCCGGACCAACGGATAGAACAGAGTAGAAGGAGGAACAACAATGGACATGGGACTTCGGGGTAAAAAGGCGCTGGTGCTTGCATCCAGTCGAGGACTGGGCAAAGCGGTAGCCGCTCAATTGGCGGCAGAAGGCGCTGATGTCATGCTCGCCAGCCGGAACGAAGAGAAGCTTGCAGCGGTGAAGCAGGAGCTGCTGGCGCTGGGTGGCGGCGGACGTATCGAATATTGTGCAACCGATGTGACAAGCAAGGAAGATATTGATGCCCTGATTCGCAAGACAGGCGAACAGTTTGGGCAGATTGATATTTTGGTGAACAATTCAGGTGGCCCGCCTTCAGGAACATTCGAGTCATTGACGGATGAAGATTGGGAACGTGCATTTGAATTAAATGTACTTAGCTATGTCAGACTGATTCGTGGTGCACTTCCTTACATGAAGGAGAATGGCGGACATATTGTGAACATTGCCTCTACCTCTGTGAAGCAGCCGATCCCCGGTCTGATTCTGTCCAATACGTTCCGTACGGGTGTGTTCGGATTGGCCAAGACCTTGTCACAGGAACTCGCGCCATACGGCATTCTGATCAATACGGTTGCGCCGGGTAGAATTGGAACGGATCGGATACGCGAATTGGACGCAGCGCGTGCAGAGCAGAATGGAATAAGTGAGGAAGAAGTTGCCGAACAATTCCGTAAGGAAATTCCACTGGGACGTTATGGTCAACCCGAGGAGTTTGCCAAAGCAGTTGTGTTCCTCTTATCAGGAGCGAATACTTACATTACAGGTACATCCCTTGTGGTGGATGGTGGCATGGTACGTGCGCTCTAAGAAGTCGGATCGACAGATTCGAAGTTATATGGATGCATAAATGCGCAAATAAGATAAGCCCCTCCTTATTCTCCACGTGTTGTGGAGTAGGAGGGGCTTTAAGAGTTGATGTATGCCATTGTGAAGGCCGGAATTCACAGTGGAAACTGGTCCTACGACCATTAAATTATGTAAGTCTAATTTAGCGCAAAAGTTCCCATTCATGCTGCAGCATGCCATACACCGCATGGTTAACATAGCCCTTAGGCAGTTTCTCAGCCTGGCGAATAACGCCTTCAAGGACGAATCCAAGCCGTTCAGGGATGGCCCGGCTCCGCTTGTTGTTGGTTGCTGAACGGATCTCGACACGGTTCAGATCCAGGGTGACGAGAGCGTAGTCGACCAGAACGCGGCATGCGCTGGTCATCAAGCCTTGACCTTCAAAACCTTTGCCAAGCCAGTATCCGATGCTTACCGAGCGGTTGGTCCAGTTGATTTCGTGAAAGCCGATGATGCCTGCAAGATCGCCTTTCAGCCAGACACCTGCGGTGAACCCGCCGTTGTCAGCGCCCTGTTTCAATGCATTGCTGATAAAATTCGAAGTATGCTCAATCTCGGTCACGTTGTCCACCCACGGTAACCAATGCCTCAACTGATCCCGCGAGCGGTCCGTGAGTTCGAACAACGGTTTGGTGTGCTCCATGGCAAGTGGGCGGAGTTCGGTATATTCATCCAATGAATAGGTAAACATGAGTGCAACCTTCTTTCTTTGAAATTATGGTTTATCGGGAAGTCTTTGGTAGCTTGCGCTCCAATGCAAACAGGTCTTCTTCCATCGAGGCCATGCGTTGATTCACCGTAGTACGGGCGTCAACAAGTGCCTGATTATATATGAAGGGAGCCAACTGGGTCATGAAAAGATCCAGCACACCCCAAGCTGCCAGATCGCCCAGTTCTTCGCCGCGTTCCTCTTCGAAATACGACTGGATGGTACGTATGGCTTCATCCTGTTGTTCTTTGGACAGTTTTAGCGCGTTCAATGGGAAACCCTCCCTTAAATTCTGTTTTTCTATCATGCTACATGATTCGTGCGAACCCGTCAAAATGGTTTTGGGCCTATCTTGTGTGTAACTGATCCTGATTTTGGGGCGTTATTTATTGAACTCCTCCCTCGTTAAAGGTATATTTAAATGAAACGCGTACGAAACTTTCCAAGAAAATAGATTTTTTCAGGAAATGACTTCGTTATAAAGGAATTTTAGCCGGAATTGCTGCAATTCCTGAAAGCTCCAATCAATTCATGAAAGGTTTGATACCTGTGGACAATCGTACAACCCCACCTAACTTTATCAAAAATATTATTACCGAAGATCTCCGGTCAGGGAAAGTCCAGGAAGTCATTACCCGTTTTCCTCCGGAACCGAACGGTTATCTGCATATCGGCCATGCCAAAGCGATCTGGATTAACTTTGCACTGGGTGGCGAATTTGGCGGCAAAACAAATCTGCGCTTCGATGACACGAATCCGGTCAAGGAAGATGTAGAGTATGTCCAATCGATTCAAGAAGACGTGAAATGGCTCGGCTACGAGTGGAGCGAGAAACGTTTTGCTTCCGATTATTTTGATGAAATGTACAACCGCGCGGTCTTGCTGATCCAAAAAGGTAAAGCTTACATCGACGACCAAAGCGCCGACGAAATCCGTGCCATGCGCGGAACGCTCACCGAGCCGGGTAAGAATAGCCCGTACCGTGACCGCACTGTAGAAGAGAATCTGGACCTGTTCACACGGATGCGTGCCGGCGAGTTCCAGAACGGTGAGAAAGTGCTGCGTGCCAAGATTGATATGGCTTCACCGAACATCAACCTGCGTGATCCAGTTATTTACCGTATTGCTCATGCACATCATCATAATACGGGTGACAAATGGTGCATCTATCCGATGTACGCATTCGCACATCCGCTCGAAGATGCCATTGAAGGAGTAACTCATTCCCTCTGCTCCCTGGAGTTTGAGGACCAACGTCCATTCTATGATTGGGTTATTGCCGAATGTGAGATGGCGAACCAACCACATCAATATGAGTTTGGCCGCCTGAACCTGTCGCAAATGGTGACAAGTAAACGGAAGCTGAAACTGCTCGTGGATGAAGGCCATGTGGATGGATGGGATGATCCGCGCATGCCAACGATTTCGGGTCTGCGCCGCCGGGGATATACACCGGAAGCGATTCGTGATTTCGTATTCGAAACAGGCATTTCCAAAAGCCAAGGCGTCATCGATCTGCAAACGTTGGAGCACTTTGTCCGTGAAGATCTGAAATTGAAAGCTCCGCGTACGATGGCTGTTCTGCATCCACTTAAAGTGGTCATTACGAATTACCCTGAAGGGCAAGTCGAATGGCTCGAAGCAGAGAACAATGTGGAGAACCCGGAGATGGGCAATCGCCAAATTCCGTTCTCTCGTGAGATTTATATTGAACAAGACGATTTCATGGAAAATCCACCGAACAAATATTTCCGTTTGTTCCCGGGCAACGAAGTTCGTCTGAAACATGCGTATTTCATCAAATGTAACGATGTAATTAAGGATGCAGAAGGCAATGTGACTGAAATCCATTGTACCTATGATGTGGAAACGAAGAGCGGCAGTGGATTCACAGGCCGTAAAGTTAAAGGAACCATTCATTGGGTGGAAGCAAGCCAAGCGGTTCCAGCTGAATTCCGTCTGTATGAACCTCTGATCTCCGCAGAAGCACCGGAAGCAGATAGCGAAGTGGAAGTATCAGGGGCTGAGGTTTTGGAAGAGCAGCCGGAGAAAACGTTCCTGGATCAATTGAATCCAAACTCTCTTGAAGTGGTTCAAGGGTTTGTGGAGCAAGAGATGAAGGAGGCGCAAGCACAGGATAAATTCCAGTTCTTCCGTCATGGTTACTTCAGCGTTGATCCGAAACATTCCGAGCCGGGCCGTCCGGTATTTAACCGGGTCGTATCCCTGAAAAGCTCGTTCCAACTGCCAAAAGCATAAGGTAAAGTACAGAGGTAGAACAATAGGTGAAGTTAAAAGCTTTAAGGCCCAAGCTACAAGTTAGGGTTACACACCTAAGCTGTAAACTTAAATCTATAAACGTAAAAGGCGTCTCCTGGGCAACAAGCCAATGGAGACGCCTTTCTTTTTACTACTACTATTCTTAATCTTTTGTTTGATTGTTTGAACTTTGTTATTTAAACCATAACGGAGAGGACAGAACAAAGCTGGAGAAGCGGAGCGGTCGCCTTTATCACCGGATTTTACCCTTATAGAAAGGGAGAATCAAAAAAATCGGGGGATAACAGCGATCGAAAGATTGTTCTGTCCTCGTAGTGCTCCAGTGTAAATCTTGAAAGGTTCAACTTTTGCCAACAAAAAATTACCTTTCACCCATTTCCGTCAACACAGTTGGCTGGTATCCATTGCGGCGATTCGAGAGCCACATGATTGCAAAACCAACAGCACCGATCAGGGAGAAGAATACCCCGATGTTATACATCACTTCAGCACCAAAGCTCTGGAACAGCCAGCCGCCGAACAGGCCAGCAATGACACCAGAGAGGCCGCCCCAGGCCATCGTATACACGGCCTGACCAGAGGAACGGTACGGCCTAGGAATGAACAGCATCGTCAGCTGGGTCCCTACATAGAAATACCCACCGAACGTAATGGAGTGCATGAGCTGAATGAACACAATCTCTAACGGATTGTTCGCTAAGGCCATGAGCTGCCAGCGGATGGCGAACAACAGACTGATCAGTATGAGCGATGATAGAAGCATACTCATTTTGCGTTTGAGAAAGCGGTCCAGGAGCAAGAATACACCCACTTCAAGGATGGATGATGTGAAGATGGCCCAGCCAACCATCTGTTTATCGCCGCCCATTTCCACGATGTATAATGACATAAATGTACTGTTCATGGCGTTGGGTACGGAAACGAGCACCCCAAGCCCGATAAAGATCATAAAGTACGGATTGAACATCACCCTGCCAAAACGTCGAAAGCTCACTACAGGTGTATCTGAAGCGATCGGCTGTCTGGGTAGAAACAAGGCAAAGACAAAGGCAATGACAATCATGAAGGCAAAGACAATCGATACACTGCCCGCTCCCAGGCGGTCAATCAGCGGTCCGGCAGCCACAGCGGTTAAAGCCCAGCCCAGCGATCCCCAAAGACGAAACGTACCGAATTTCTGAGTGGTGCCATCGATATAACCGAGAATCAGGCTGTTGGTTTGGGCAAACAACGGACTTTGAAAAAAATAAAAAAAGATCATGGCTGCATAGATCCAGGCATACGTAGGCGCATAGAATACAGCCTGAGCAAGAACAAAGGTGCCACCCATCATCATCATCAGGATAATACGAATATTGCGTGATTTATCGCTCCAGAAGCCCCAGAATGGATTAGCGAACAAGGATACAAAAGGACCAATCGCCATCAGACTGCCAATCTCCAATTTGGTCATCCCGATTTCCTGCAAATACAACTGAAGAAAACCGGCGAAGATTGAAATGGCTCCATAAATGAAAAAGTTATATAGTTTCAGCGAAACCAAAGAGGGATTGCCTCTTCCGGGTGCATATCTATCCAATAGAGCCATTCCTTTCAGAATCATATTCTTCAATGTATCATTTGTTGAAAGGGTATTCAATGTATAGAATAAGTTTATTGAACGAGGAGGATTACCATGAGCACGATGGAATGGACAGGTATTATACTGGCAGGAGGCTTATCCCGCCGTATGGGTTCCAATAAAGCATTGTTGGAATGGAATGGTTCCAGCGTGCTGGGACAGGTCATCCAAGCGATGGCACCGGCTGTGGATGGTATTATCGTTTCCACAGGAACCAACACAGCTGCATACAACGCATTGCCCTACGACTGCGTCCAGGATTATTATCCGGGAAGAGGGCCGCTTGCAGGGCTGCATGCCGCGCTGGAAGTCTCTGAGACGGACTGGAACCTCGTCTGCGCCTGTGATATGCCGCTGCTAGAGCCATCCTTTTTCAAAGGCTTGAAGTGGCTCACCGAATCAGGTCAAGAGCATCATGCGATCGTTCCACGACTGGCAGGGCGTGTTCATCCGCTTGCAGGTGCATATCATAGACGTGTTCTTCCCGAACTTGAACAGCGTTTAATAGATAATAGACTAAAGGTAACCCAATGGCTTGAAGAGATCGGCTGCCGATATGTCGACATCGATGAGCTGGAAAGCGCTGGTGTCCATAATGTGGCCATTCAGCTTAGTAATATGAATACCCCGGAAGAGTATGAGCATATTCGCAACAGATCATACGGCCCTTAACCCATCTATTCATTTATCATCTCATACCTTTCTTAGTCCGATTCGGTCCCCCAACTCTGGTGCACAGGACCTGATTCGTTAGATATATCCTGAACGGTGTTACGATATTGAAGCGGACTCTGGCCAGTCCATCGTTTGAATTGCCGACTGAAGTGCGACAGATGGGTATATCCCAGCTTCCATGCAATTTCGCCCAAAGAGAGCTTCGGCTGTTCGATCAGCACTTTAGCTTCCTGCAGCTTCAGGCTGGACAGATAGGCCCGTGGAGATTGTCTGTACACTTTGCGGAAGATCTGCAGCCCATATCCCGGACTGATGCCAAATGAGGATATGATCTGCTCCACTTTGACGGTGGATACATTGCCCTCTTTGATTCGGAGCTGCGTATGGAACGCCTGTTTGATGGCTTCTGCGATGGCCCCTGCATAATGCATGGCTGCGGGAGCTGGAGCATTGGGCGAAGCATCAGATCGGGTGGACAGTGGTTCATGGTCAGCCGCCTGGGACAACAGGGCAAACAATTCAAACATGCGTGCCTGCATTATAAATTTGTCTGTGGAAGTGTATGCCTCTGATGTTCGGATCATGTTCATCCAGTTCTCCAGGACGGGACGTATTTGCATATTATCTGTTGTACCTGCCTCATAGATTCGGCTGTGATGTGACATCAGCTTCAGGGTAAATACGGGATCATCCACATTGAAATGAGCACTGAAATACGTCATGCCGTCTGATGATATACATTGGTTGGTATGTTTGAATCCTGGTGGAACCAGCAGAATGGAACCTTCCTCAACCGTATAGGTATACCCGTGAATCACGCTCTCCTGGGTCCCCTTTATAATCAGCATAATTTCAAAGCCCGGATGGGATTCTTCCGGCATCGCCCAACCGTATGGAACTTGTTGGCTGTGCGCTCCATAGAATTTAATGTTACAGTCGATAATAGGCAGCCAGTGAGCCAGTGTATGATGTGGCATTTCTCGAAGCTGCGATCGGATATCCATGACATTCACCTCGGAAAAGGGTAAAAACAACTCGCCTTGTACAATCGGCACCCATAGTATACTTCATTATAATCAGTTTAACGCCAACATTGAAAAATTGCAGAACGGAGGGCGTTCGACCAGATTGCTAAGTGTCTAATGTACTTCAATAGATATTAATGTAAACGTTATCATTTTTCAATTGAATCATTTCATTTTGTATAAATGCCAAGAGTAACATACTTCGCGATGAAAAGGAGATTTTAACATGGACAAGTTATTATACGGGGTAGCCTACTATGATGAATATATGCCTTATGAGCGATTGGACAAGGATATTCAGATGATGAAAGATGCAGGCATCAACGTGGTGCGGATTGCGGAATCAACCTGGAGTACGCATGAACCACAGAATGGTGTATTCAATTTCTCCTCAGTTGATCGTGTACTGGATGCCATGCATGCGGCGGGTATTCAGGTTATTGTGGGTACGCCTACGTATGCTGTTCCGACGTGGATGGTCAAGGAGCACCCGGATGTTCTGGCAACAACGGTACAGGGACCGGGGAAATATGGAGCGCGGCAGATCATGGATATCACACATCCAACATATCTGTTCTATGCGGAACGCATCATTCGCAAGCTGATCTCCCGTGTTAGCAAACACCCTGCCGTGATTGGCTATCAGACGGATAACGAAACGAAGCATTACAATACTGCCGGAGATAACGTACAATTGCAATTCGTCAAATATATGCGTAACAAATTCAGCTCATTGGATGATCTGAACAAGGAATTTGGTCTCGACTATTGGAGTAACCGTATCAATAGCTGGGAGGACTTCCCGTCTGTTGTGGGTACAATCAACGGCAGTCTGGGAGCTGAATTTGCCAAATTCCAGCGCCAACTGGTAACTCATTTTCTAGCGTGGCAGGTCGGAATTGTAAATGAGTACAAACAGGAAGGTCAGTTTGTCACCCAGAACTTTGACTTCGACTGGCGTGGGTATTCGTACGGCATTCAGGGGGATGTGGACCATTTTGCCGCATCCAAACCTTTTGACATCACCAGTGTGGACATCTACCATCCGTCGCAGGATGATCTGACGGGCATTGAGATTTCATTTGGCGGTGACGTGGCACGTTCCACCAAACAATCGAACTATCTTGTACTCGAGACGGAAGCCCAGGCTTTCTGGCATTGGCTTCCCTATCCGGGACAGCTTCGCCTTCAGGCGTTTAGCCACCTGGCCTCGGGAGCAAACATGGTTGCTTACTGGCACTGGCATTCCTTGCATAATTCGTTCGAGACGTATTGGAAAGGATTGCTGAGCCATGATTTTGAACCAAATCCGGTGTACAACGAGGCCAAAACGATAGGCCGGGATTTTGCCAGACTTAGCCCGCAACTGGTGAATTTGAAGAAAACGAATCGGGTAGCCGTGCTGTTCAGCAATGAGGCGTTGACGTCGATCAAGTGGTTCGGATTTAATTTTACCAGTGACAAAAAATACAACGACGTTGTGCGCTGGATGTATGACGAATTATACAAAATGAACATTGGCTGTGATCTGATTGATCCGTCTGTGGAGAGTTATGAAGGCTATGATGTGATCGTTGTACCTGCTTTGTACGCAGCTTCTGATGCCTTGCTTGAGAGGCTGAACCAATTTGTACAGGATGGTGGGCATGTCATTTACTCCTTCAAGAGCGGATTCGCCAATGAGCATATTAAGGTCCGCTCTACCCGCCAGCCTGGACTGATCAGTGAGGCTTGTGGCATCAGTTACAACCTGTTCGTTGAGCCGAAAAATGTGTCGCTTCGAGATGATCCGTTCGAGGTTGGAGAGGAACAGAATCAGATTCACACCTGGATGGAACTCATCACACCAACAACTGCAGAAGTGCTGGCCTGGTATGATCATCCTCACTGGGGAGAATATGCGGCAATTACCCAGAATACCTATGGCAAGGGCAAAGCAACGTACGTTGGATGTTATACCAGCTCCGCGGTGATCCGCAAAGTGTTGGAGCGTGTCATAAAGGAAGCCAGACTGTGGGGAACCGATCAGGAGTTGGCTTTTCCAATCATCGTGAAGAGCGGCGTGAATGATCAAGGGAATACGATTCGTTATTTCTTTAACTACTCCGATCAGGCGACTTCGTTCGTGAATGCCTACGGAGACGGAACGGAACTTCTTGCAGGCACAGCGGTGTCCGGAGGGCAGAATATGGAGCTGGAACCATGGGGATTCTGCATTATTGAGCAATAATGGGAAATCATAAATGAATTGACAAGTCTGTTTTCAATGATTATAAAAAGAATACCAAGACCAAAGCGCCCTCGGCTTCATGCTGGGGCGTTTATCTTATTTTAGCTCATAGCTCAGGAGTGGATGCCTCGTGTTTACCGAATTATATCGGAAGCTTATTGATCCGTTCAAACGCAGCATTCGCAACAAATTAATACTCACCATGACGTTTCTGACCATTCTGCCCGTAATTGCCATGACTGTTGTAGCGGCCGAAAATACCCGCTCTTCCATGGAAGAAGAGATCATGGAGACCAATCGTGCGAATATGAATTGGGCCTCCATCTATTTGGGTGAACAATTCGCGCGGATGAACAATCTCATCTATTCCATCCAGATCAGTGATGAGCTTCATCAGTATTTGGCATTAAATCAGGATGCTCCAGCTGCCAGCCGATTCGATGAGCAGAAGGCTGTGTTCAACATGCTGAACAGTGTATATTATTCGGCTGGTAACTATGTATTTGGCGTGGAATTATACCTGAAGGAACTGGACACGTTGTTCACCTTCAACTCAATGGAAAGCCGAATCCGATCAGTCCCGGACATTCCTTCGGCATACCATGAACTTTTTGAGCAGCGTAAGGACTTTACGATTATTAATGATTCGAATGATCCGGAAAAGTTCCACATGACCCGCAGCATGAACCGTTTCGAGGATCAGGCGCAGATCGGCGCAATCAGTCTGGAAGTCAAGTGGGCCGAATTCAATCAGACGCTGGAATTGCTGGACAGCCGGGGGGATTATGCGGTGTACATCGCGGATAGTACGGGAAGTCCGGTTTATCAGCCAAACAAGGAGATACAGCCTTCAGCAGAGGCACTAGAAAAGCTTGCAGCTACAAAGGACAGTTCCGGTTTCATTCGAACAGCGAAGGAATATGTATTCTATCATGCCATTGACCCGTCAGGGATGCGTCTGATCAAAATTGTACCTTCCCATGTCATCAATGAGAGCGCAATGGAAACGATGAAATATGGTCTTGTTGTGGGTGGGCTGGCTACCGTGGTTTCGGTGTTGTTGGCAGCATTTGTGGCTTGGCGAACATCCAAACCGATTGTCAGACTGGCGAATTCCATGAAGGGAATCCAGTTGATCAAGGACAAGGAAGTGGTGCGCAGTGGTCGGGTGGATGAGATTGGCCTGCTGGAGAAAAATTTGCATGGTATGGCAAGCCGCATTCGGGAACATATCCGGGATAACTATCTCATGAATCTGGAGAAACAGACGGCCGAGCTCAAAGCGCTTCAGTCTCAGATTCACCCGCATTTTCTGCAAAACACGTTGCAGATGATCGGAGGTATGGTGTACTCCCAGAAGCCTGCAGACAGTTACAAAGTTATTCGTGCATTAAGTGAGATGTTCCGTTATATTGTCAGAGCGCCGGATGGTCTCGTGCCATTGCAGACCGAATTGGACCAGTTGGAGCATTATATGCTCATCCAGAAACAGCGTTTTGGCAGTAGACTTGAATATAAACTGGAGATTAAAGGTGGGTTAAATGACTGCTACATTCCGAAGTTGTCCCTGCAACCGATTGTTGAGAATGCATTTGTCCATGGTCTGGAGAAAAAACAGGGAGAGTGGAAATTGAACATTGAAGTTGTCCGACTAGATCATGAGGTAACCATCCGCATTTCCGATAATGGGGTGGGCATGGATCAAGAGAGGCTGGCCGAGATGCAATCCAGACTATCCAAGCTGTCCCAGCAAGGAGACAGAGTATGGAGCTCGGGGACTAGCATTGGACTGGTCAATGCCGCATCACGTATCGTGATGCACTTTGGGCCTGCATACGGCATGAACATGGAGAGTGGGGAAGGACAGGGAACCAGTGTCACTGTTCGAATTCCTTGCCATACAGGAGGCGAGATCTCGTGAATAAGGATCATTATCGAGTGGTATTAGTGGACGACGAGCCATGGAACAGAGATATTTTGCGCAATTTGGGCACGTGGGATGAGCTTGGCATGGTGGTTGCAGGTGAGGCAGAGGATGGCGGAGATGCGATCCGGCTGGTAGAGCAGCATCAGCCCCATATTATCATTACAGACATGCGTATGCCGGGTACAGATGGCGTGGAACTGCTCCAGACGCTGAGCGCACAATATCCGCATATCAAAGTGATTGTGGTCAGCGGATATGATGATTTCAATTATGCGAAACATGCCATTCGTCACCGTGCCGCTGATTATCTGCTTAAGCCGGTGAATCCCGATGAATTGAATAACGTTCTGGCCAAGTGTAAACGAGAATTGGAAAAGACCGAGTCCGGGCCGGAGTCCTGGGAACCTTATCCTTCGGCTTTTTCTGGCGAGTTCTCGCTGATTCAGCAGCAGGCACGCCTGCGTTTTAACGACTTGAACGTTCAGGGATTACATGAGCTGTTCGGGCAGCTGGAACACCGGCTAGATACCAGTGATATCCGAAGACCTCAACAGCTTGGGCGGGTCGCATACGAATTGCAGACGCTGCTGGGCGAGCTGTGTGTTTCCAACGGCTTATGCGAGCAACCTGTAGCAGCTGTGCTCCCGCCGCCGACTGCTCTGGCGTCCATCGCATCGGCGGTGGACTGGATATCATCGCCTTACTATACTTCGTTGGAGCAGCTAATTGCGCAGCGCAAATTCAAGAACAAGCTGAACCTGGATGAGGTGAAGCAACACATTGAGCAGCACTGCATGGAGATGATTACGCTAGAGCAGCTCGCTCAGATCTTTTTTGTCAGCAAAGAATATCTCAGCAAGGTGTTCAAAAAAGAATACGGCGTGAATGTGACCGACTATATTGTCCAGTTACGCATGGCAAGAGCAAAAGAATGGGTGCTGGATGATCAGATTCCATTCAAACATATTGCCGAGATGACAGGTTATGAGGATGTATCGTACTTTTACCGGGTGTTCAAGAAACACTTCGGGGTTTCGCCTGGGGAGATGCGAAAGGGACAACCTCGTGTGTCAGGTAACAGCCCAAAATAATTCATTCACAGACAGTTTACTGTTAGATTAAGGTTTAAAATAATCCAATAAATGAGTCTAATTTTGTCCAATGAAGCGCTTTCATTTCGTGATATATAATGATCCTATGAAAGACAAACCAGTTACACCGGGAGGTCATAAGAGATGAAAGTATGGAAAAGCGTAGCAAGTGCGGTACTTGTGAGTGTTCTGCTCGCAGGCTGCGGTTCCAATGCGGGTACGGATGGTAAGGCGGAGGGGACTGCATCGGGCAGTACGGTGTCCCTCAAAGTATTCATTGCACAGCCGCGGCTGAAAGAACATTACGATAAATATATAGAACAGTTCAAAGCCAAGGAGAAAGCCGAAAAGAATATTGAAGTCAACGTACAACTGGAGATGCCGCCAGCAGATAATGCGCCGCAGATTCTGAAAACACGACTTGCCTCCAATGATGCACCGGACGTGTTCGCGCTTCATGCGGTCAATGAAATTCCACCGTTCAGCAAAGCGGGTTATCTGGAAGACCTGTCGGGTCAACCTTTTGTCGATAAATTACTGGATTCCGTTAAGCCTTCCGTAACGGATGCGTCGGGTAAAGTCGTGGCCGTTCCTTTGGAAACGTTATCTTGGGGATACCTGTACAATAAGGATATTTTCAAAGAACAGGGGATAGAGATACCTACGACTTTGACGGAAATGAAAGCGGTCGTGGAAAAGCTGAAAGCAGCCAACATCACACCGTTTGAACTGTCGTACAAAGAGGCCTGGATTCCGCAACTCTTCCTGCCACTTACCGTAGGTGCACTGACTCAGTCAGAACATAAAGACTTCTTGGATAAGATGAATCAGGATCAAGGTTCCTTCTCGGACATGAAAGCCTTGTTCGACATCTTCGATCTCGTCAATGCCAATGGAACGGAGAAAGCGCTCGAAGTGGGCGGCGATGATGGTTCAGCAGCCTTTGCAACAGGCAAAGCAGCAATGTGGATTCAAGGACCTTGGTTCGCGGAAACCATCCTGAAGTCCAATCCAGATATCAACTTCGGCGTAGCTCCACTGCCGATCAATGACAACCCGGATGATACCAAAATCAATCTGAGCACATCGACTTCACTGGCCGTATCTTCTTCCAGCAAAAACAAGGAAGTGGCACTCGACTTCGTAAACTATGTTCTCGATGACAAGGATTCAAGTGCATTCTATGAAGCATTGAAATTCAATCCGGTTGCCAAAATTCATGACTTCAAAAGTTTTCCTTGGGTAGACGATGCCCTGAAATATGTTAATGAAGGCAAAGCGTATCAGGATCCATCCATTCCTCAAGCAGTTAAGGATGAATCAGGCAAAGCGCTGCAAGGTTACTACTCCGGACAACTGGATCAGCAGCAGGTGATTGATGCGCTCGACAAGGCGTGGAAATCCTACAACAAAGTCAACAAGTAAGCAGATGAAACGGCTGGCAGAACGGTCTTCGTTCCCCCGTTTACGCGAGTCTGCTTATAGTGAAAAGGGGGAGAACCAATGGCTACGAATGTATTCAAGAAGTATCTGTCGCTGCTAGCGTTCACTGCGCCTGCCTTTGTCATCTATGCCATTTTCCTGCTGTATCCCACATTTAGTGGCTTGTTCTACAGCTTGACGGACTGGAATGGTCTAAACCGGGATTACAGTTTTATCGGTCTGGGGAACTTTGTGGAGCTGTTCAAGGAAGATCCCGACTTTCTGAATTCCCTATGGTTCACGTTGAAATATGTGGTGTTTATGCTAATACTGCAAAACGGAATTGCCTTGCTGCTCGCCGTGTTCATTGAGACACGGACGCGCAGCAAGGGGTTATTCCGAACCCTGTTTTTCATGCCGAACATGATCAGTACAATCATCAGCGCCTTTATGTGGACATTCATCTTCTCCCAGGTGCTGCCGCAGCTGGCCGAGAAGTTGGCCGTCTCCTTTTTGGACCAACAGTGGTTGGGTGATCCGAAATTTTCATTCTACTCCATCCTGATCGTATCGCTCTGGAATGGTGTGGGGTATATGATGATCATCTATCTGGCAGCACTTCAGGGTGTACCGAAGAGTCTGAAGGAAGCGGCTGTTATTGATGGAGCTAATGCGTTCCAGGTACTGCGTAATGTCGTATTACCGATGATTACTCATGCCGTGACGATCTGTTTCTTCCTGACACTGAACGGTGCCTTCAAAGTATTTGAAGTCGTGTACGGACTTACAGGTGGCGGTCCAGGCAGAGCCACTCAGGTCATTACGATGAATATCTATGAAGAGGCATTCTCCAACAATTTTAGATATGGATATGCCAGTGCCAAGTCGGTTGTGTTATTCGTCATCGTGCTCATCTTCACGCTCATTCAGATTACGGTGATGAAGAAGAAAGAGGTGGAAGCATGAGGATGCAACGAATTAACAGCTACCTGATTCGACTGCTGCTGGTCCTAGGCTCCCTCGTCGCAATGCTGCCAATCTACATGGCGATTGTGAACTCATTCAAAACACAAGGCGAAATGTTCCAGTCCTTTATAGCTCTCCCAACGACATTTCATTGGGAAAACTACTCGGATGCGTTCAACAAAATCAACCTGCTGGGCAGTTCATTGAACTCGGCGATCGTATCCTTCCTGGGTATTGGTGGTATTGTATTCTGCGCTTCATTGGCCGGATACAAGCTGTCGCGTACTTCAGGCAGACTGAGCAACCTGATCTTCTTCCTGTTCGTGGCATCCATGCTGGTTCCTTTTCACTCGATCATGATTCCGCTGACACGAGTTGCCAAAGGACTTCACGTTCAAGGTAGCACATACGGATTGGCTCTGATCTATATCGGACTTGGTGTGAACATGGCTATCTTCCTCTATCACGGGTTTGTTAAGTCCATCCCGCGTGAATTGGAAGAATCGGCACAGATGGATGGATGTAATGAGTTCCAGACGTTCTTCCAGATCATCTTCCCACTGTTGCTGCCAATTACGGTCACCATCGCCATCTTGGACTTCCTGTGGATCTGGAATGATTTCCTGTTGCCACTGCTCATGCTGACGGATGTGAATCGTTATACGCTGATTCTGTCCACGAACATGCTGTTTGGCGAGTACAATAAGGAATGGCCGTTGATTCTGTCGTCCCTGGTACTTACCGCGATTCCGGTGGTTCTCATCTATGCGTTCTTCCAAAAGTTCATCATGGAGGGTATTGCAGAAGGTGCGGTAAAAGGGTAAGGAAAACCTGCGACCTAGACGTATCTGTCTTATTAATACAAAAATTCAAAAGAACCGCCTTGATCTGAGGGATGTCATTCCTTCCGATCAAGGCGGCTTTTCATTTCATGATGTCATCAGCTTATTGACTGTCTGTGCCAGAAGGTGAAGACCACGCTCCATCTCATCCGGCGAAGCGTAGGCATAGGACAGACGAATGTGGTCTGTATCCAGGCGGTCATAGAGATATCCCGGATGAATCAGCACATGATTCTCCAGACAGGCATGGAACAGTTCTCGAATGGAAAGAGGACTTGTGGTAAATCGGAGCCAGATATAAAAGCCTCCGGCAGGTATGCTCCACTCGGCGATTTCACTGAAATCGCGTTGCAGAAGCTCAAGCATAAAGTCTCTGCGTTTGCGAAGTTCCGGCCGCAGACGATCCATATGTTGCTCGTGGTATGCATCGGCAAACCAGAGTGCAGCAGCCTCCTGAGCGAGGGAGCTGGTGCCATAATCCGTCTGCATCTTGATGTCTGCGAGACGACGGATGACCGGCTCCGGCCCAACCAGCCAGCCGAGGCGCAGACCGGGGCTGACCGCCTTGGACAAGGTGCCCATATGCAGCACCCGTCCTTCCTTGTCGCGCGCCTTCAGCGCTGGCGGCGGGGGCTCGTCCAGCCATAGGTCGCTGTAGGCGGCATCCTCCAAAATGGAGATGCCGGTGTTCCGCGCTGTGGCGAGCAGTTCTTCCCGGCGGCCGTCACTCATGACGGAGCCGGTAGGATTGTGGAAGCTCGGAATCGTATAGAGCAGCGAGATGCTGTCCCTGTTTGCATTGTTCTGTACGGCATCTTCCAGACGCGGAGTGTGTAATCCTTCGGCATCCATCGGAATGCCGCTCATTTTCAACCCGGCAGATTGGAAAGCATGAATGGAGTACAGATAAGATGGTTTCTCCAGCAGGACTGCCGATCCGCGGGGCAGAAGCCCAACTGAAATAAGATGTAGTGCCTGGAGAGAGCCGGAAACGATCAGAATGGAGTCAGGGGAGGCTTGTATATCGCTTGTTTGCAAGTAAACGGACAAAGCCTGACGGAGCTCCAGACTACCCTGAGGTTCGAGGTAGTTTAGTGTACGAGAACGACTGGATAGAGCATGGAGGATGTCGTTAAAAGCCTCCTGGGGCATCAGCTCAGGTGCAAGCTCACCAGTTCCGAGCCGAATGATGCCTGGCTGGAATTCAGCCCGGTTAATCTGCTGTACCTCTGGTAGATTGGGATAATACCAGCCTTCTTCAATGGCTTCTTCCCAGTTGGGCTGAGCCCCGTGAGCCAGCGCATGCCAGCCAGAGCCACAGACATATGTTCCGCCACCATGTCTGCCTTCGATCATGCCTGCGGCGGCCAGGTTTTCCAATGCAGTGACCAGCGTGCTGCGATTCACACCCATGGATTGAGCCAATGTCCGTTGTGAAGGAAGCCGGTACCCTGCTGTCCATTCCCCTGCAGTAATTTTCTCGCTGATATAGACCTCAATCTGTCGGTATAGAGGTAAGGAATGGGAGGGGGCCGGCTTCCAGCTCCCCCCCTGTCGAGAATCGGAACGATTCATGGGCAGTTTCACCTCCTTTATGGAATGAGTGATGTATTTACGTTTTCTCTTATTTCGAACACTATATCATTTGGTTGGTTCCAATGCCATCCAAGTGGTTGGTTACGCCTGACGTTATCTCCTCTACTATGGAGACATGTCTAAGGGGGATGAACGATGGGGGTAATTATTCACGCGGTGGTGCTGGCGTTTGGCCTGATCTTGCCACTCGGTGTACAAAATGTATTTATTTTTAATCAGGGCATGAGTCAGCGAAGTTATGCGCGGGCGCTGCCAGCTATAGTAACCGCAGGACTCAGTGATACGTTGTTGATTGGTGCAGCGGTCGGAGGGGTGTCCCTTATTTTGCTGCAATGGCCGCTGCTGGCGAATGTATTGTATGCAGGAGGGAGTGTATTTTTGCTCTATATGGCATGGAGCATTTGGAGGTCATCCGGGCCTGCCAATAGTTCAGCAGCAGTGCTGTCTGCGGGAAGACAGATCGCCTTTGCTGCTTCAGTTTCCTTGCTTAACCCGCATGCCCTGCTGGATACGGTAGCCGTGATCGGCACCAGTTCGCTTCAATACGAAGGGGTGGCACGCTTTTATTTTGCGATAACGGCGGCAGTGGTATCATGGGTATGGTTTCTGGGACTGGCAGGTGCAGGCAGGCTAGTAGGTAGAACAGATCGTACAGGCCGGATCAGTGTTTTCTTCAATCGATTGTCCGCTGTAGTCATGGTCGGAATGGCGGGTATGATGCTGTGGAAGCTGATCCTCTCGTAAAAATAGAAAAGAATCCCCTCACGTTAAACGTGCGGGGATTGTTTATATGTTTGCGCTATGCGCAAAATGAGTATTCTATATTATTCTGCCTTCAGTAGCATGGATTCAATGAAAGCTTTGAGACCCTGGGATGCGTTGTTCAGTTGATCAATCACCTCGCTGAACTCAGTGACGAGTTCGGCTTGCTGGTTGCTGGATTGGGCGATGGATGTAATCTCCTGTTCCATCTGACGAATGGAATGCTGTACTTCCTTCAAGGAGCGTTCAATGTTCACTGTGGCTTCTTTGGTTCCGGTGGATAATTTGCGTACTTCGGTAGCAACGACACCAAAGCCAGCTCCTGCTTCTCCTGCTCGAGCCGCTTCAATGGCAGCATTCAGACCTAGCAGGTTCGTCTGCTCCGAAATTTCACGAATGAATGAAGCCACTTTGGTGACTTCATTGGAATTTTGCACCGCCATCCGTGTGTTGTCCAAAATCTGTGAAGATGAAGCGGTCAATTGCTGGGACTGAGCAGCTACGGTCTGAACCATATCCGTCAATCTGCCGCTGATGCTGCCGATCAGTTCTGTGAAGTGCTCCAGTTGTTCCTCATTTTGGAGTGAAAATCCGATTGCGAGTGCACCCACGATATTTCCTGCTTCATCGCGAAGCGGGGTAGCTGTCGAATTGAGGGCAGTCCCGTAGTGTTGCGCTTCAATACGATTGGCTGAAGTTTCACCATCGATAAGGGTCCGGCGCAATGTAGGATCTTCAAGTGAGATGGGGTCCCCGGCCTTGATACCAAGATCGAGATCTTCACTGGGCACATAATACCAGAATTTCTCGGTGTCTGTCACAGCAATCATCAGATTGTGTTCCTTGAGCATGATTTTAAAATACGGGCTGGCTGCAACGACTGCTTCAACAATATTCAATTGGATCAACTCCTATAGGTGTGCATATGATCTTGATGTATCGTATATTCATCGTCAGAATTGCGGGATTCTTGAAGGCCTAAAGAGGGCATACGGCAGATTAATTTTATTTTAATCATGAAATCAGGAAAATTGATCAACAAGGTTAGACAAAAGAAAAATACATGACAAAAAAGCTGCTGAGGATCATCTGACCTCAGCAGCTTTTAGTACATCGATAATGGCTGTATTTTGAGAAGTATATCGGGTGCTTACGTTTGTTATTTCTTCCTACTCTGATGCACATAAATATGGATGTGTTACCCGCCAGATCACACGTGCCTATCCACCAATCTGGGACATGCGTCGTACCGTCGGTGTATGGCTTTGCATTTTCTGCTCCAGGGCAAGCGCCATTTCATGATTCTTCGGTTTGGTGCCAAGGGCTTTGAGGAAGAGAGCTGCCATAGCATCGGGGGCATCCACGTAGCGGCGAACGTTGTATTCATCCGACCAGTACAGACAAGCTTTGATATGCCCATCTGCTGTCAGGCGGAGACGGTTGCAGTTGTCACAGAAGTGATCACTGACCGGATGGATCAATCCGAATGTCCCTTGTGAACCGGCAATCTTCATATTTCGAGATGGACCATTACCTGCCGGACCTGCCGTATTTTCCACCGTCCAGCCAGCCTCCGCGCATACATCCGTGACTGCTTCCAGCGGCAAATACGATTTGCGCCATGAATCTGATGCCTGCCCAATCGGCATATATTCAATGAAGCGCACATGTAGTGGCTGATCTATGGTCATGGCAATGAAATCCTTAATCTCATCATCATTGATGCCCTTCATTAACACGACATTCAGTTTGATCGGAGCAAGTCCAACTGCCGTGGCGGCTTCAATACCTTTCAGCACCTTATTTACATCCCCGCCGCGAGTAATCATGGAGAAACGGCTCGCCTGCAGGGAATCGAGACTGATGTTAATCCGGTTCAGTCCAGCGTCTTTCAGGGCCTGAGCCTGTTTGTCCAGCAGCAATGCATTGGTGGTCAACGCAATATCTTCAATCCCGTCAATGGCCGAGATCATACTTACGAGTTGATGCAGATCTTTCCGTACCAGTGGCTCGCCTCCGGTCAGGCGGACTTTGCGCATCCCCATTGGAGCCAACACTTTGAGCACCTGGGCGATTTCCTCGTAGCTCATAATTTGGTCATGCGGGGCAAATTCCATGCCTTCTTCGGGCATACAGTACACACAACGCAGATTACAGCGGTCCGTAACAGAAATACGGATGTAGTCATGTATTCTGCCAAAAGAATCCTGGAGCATTTCCATGCAGACCACCCTTTCATTGATTCAGATTGGAAAGTTTCTATATGAAATGAACCGACAATGTCTAAACGAACAGTTGCATCAAATTTTAGCTATTTCTCCAATCCGCGTCAATGATGACGTCAGATAATCGCGTTTTTATCGGGATGGGTCAGTTGGAATTGTCCGACAAGATGTTGTAAGAAGACCGTAATGGCTTCTACATTGTGCGATGAATGCTGAACATGTAGCATGTCGTTAATAAGCTCGACCATCTCGGCTTCCACCTCCGAAGACGTGGAACGGTTTTTGTGGCTGATGGCGGCGATATTCTCCATCAATACCACGACCTGATCCACAACCTGTGTTCTTTGGGGTTCTTCAGCCGTCGCACTTTGGAGTAAACGCGAAGCAGCCTGAACAAGCGTGGTGCCTTCAGCCAGCACCTGATCGCCTTCCTTGATGGATTGCGAGGCTGCTCCTGCCGCTACAGAGATATTATCCAGAATCTGATGAATATCTTCCGTGGAGGAACGGGATAATTCGGCAAGCTTGCGGATCTCACCAGCAACGACGGCAAATCCGCGTCCATGTTCGCCAACATGGGCTGCTTCAATGGAAGCATTCAGTGCGAGCAGGTTGGTCTGTGCCGAGATTTCATCAATGACAGCAAGCGCGCGGTAGATATCCTGCATGGTCGCCATAAAGGATAAAATCGTATGGTTGGTGTCGGACACGGCTCCCGAGATCTGAGTCATTTTGTCTCCGATACGCTCCACTTCCTGACGGGCAACATCAATCTGCTCTGTGGCAGACACTTCAAGCTGCTGTAGGGTGATGCGCATTTCGTCGGCGGCTACTTTGGCCTGATCCAGGTCCTCAAGCTGCTTGCGTATCCCCTGAATCATGGAGCTAAGTTTGAGATTTACACGTTCGGTTGTCCCCTGAGTAGTTTCCGTTGACGCCCGCATCTGGTGCTGGTTATTCATCACATCCACGGTGGCAAGCTGTACTTTGAGCATGATTCCTTCAAGAGAGTCGATCATATTGTTAATCCATTTCGCCAGTTCACCTGATTCATCCTGGGCAAAAGCCGACGTGTCCAGACGCTGGGTTAGATCGCCCTTGCCTTCGGCGTTAATTCGAATAAATCGGCTAATGCGGCGTAGATCCTCATGGACCCGTTGAACATGTTTTCGTTGCAGCTGGTTTGCAGTCAGGAATCCATAGATGATATTAAAGGCAGCGATGGCTGCTGCGCTCCATGCACTTCCAGTCAGCGCATATACTAGTGCCGCTCCCGCAATGCCTGACAACAGGATGTACAAGCTGTGCTGCTTGAATTGGCGCCAGCCAATGCTGCGTCTCCGATACACTTCCTCCAGATCGCCTTCACACATCATGCCCCACAGATCCGGACAGTGGGGAAGCTGGAATGTGATGCCTTTACCAATAACTGAAATATGACGATAATCCGAATAACCCGGAAAAGCCACAAACAGATTGGAGCCATTGCGAATGGTATTCGCTACACCGGGATGCAGTTCGTTGGTGGAAGGATCGGTAAACATCAGTTCCAATTCGGTATGCTCTTTAACGGATACAACGCCCCATTCAGTGGTTACGCCGTCTTTCAGATTCTCCCCATGGGTGAACGTATGATCTTCGAAGCGGCTGCGGGATAAGGCGGTTCCGGGCTGCAGTTCGGGGCGAAGTCTTGATTCAGCCATAAAAAGATAATTATCCCCGGAATCGGGGTAGATGTGGCCTGATTCACGCTGGATCAGATCGCCCAGTACATCATTTGGCACACGATTGCACAGGGAACCGATGTAACGGCCGTTTTCCATGATAGGTACGATAAACATCAAGGTTACATCATCGTGAAAAGTGGAAGAACGTGGTCCAATTTCTAGTGTGAGCGGATCAGAATAAGGTCCAAACAGACACTTTTGTCCGTTGATATCTGCTTGGGTATACTTCAGCCCTGGCCCCATCAAAGCATTTCCATCTTCGTAGACTTGTCCAATATGTTTCTTATATGTAGAAAATACAACCTGGTTTTGCTCGTTCAGCATAAAAAGCTCAGTACTATCAGTAGCGCGTACATAACTTGCTGCGAACCATACCTCCAATCCGTGTACATCTTCCGTACCTTGCAGCACACCCTGCGGATGAACAGCTCGTACCTGCTGAAGCAATCGATCCAGATGATTCCACTGCTCCTCAGCCCAATCCATCAAAAGCTGCCGCCGGGTCTCGGCGATCCCCTCAAATATTTCCTCAACATCTTGCTTAATATTTGCATTCAACCGATATGACCGCCACAGCGGCCACCCTTTTCTCCATCCCAGCCAATCAAACATACGGACCACCCCGATTTCTGATTTTGAAAATCCTTTGCGAGACTGCGCGGAAACGCGATTATCCAACCACTATGGGTGGTGGACGGGAATCAATGACACCGCCTTCATGATCCCAGAACCAGACACCGTATCGGGGCGAGATTTCACGTCCTTCTATATGAGCATTTTGCAAAATGTTGTTATCAATGTTTATACAAGAAAATCACCAAGAATACGAGGGTATATGTCATATTTTCCGAATATTTATTCAATAAATACAAATGATTATGCGTCTTTATTTGAATATTACAAGAGTTATGTATGAGTGAAGCAGATGTTAGATAACATACACGGACATTAACATGCTTAGGACTGAGAATCGGTATCATTTTACACTGTGTAACATGAACAGGCCCATACTCAAAACAGTCTGTATAATGTAATCCCTGCCCAAAGATATATAGTATTACCTAACAAGCAAAACCTGTTACGTTCGTGTATATAAACCTTCCATTCAGCCTTGGTGTGAAAAGATTGCGAGCTTCCCGCGAAAAGGAGAATGCCTATGTCCTCTATCATCGTCCCCGACGCCTGCCATATTGAGCTGGATCACGTGTCCGTTGTATTTGGCAGTGGAGCACAACAAGTTACCGCTCTGTCCGACGTTTCATTTCAAATCCATTCCAATGAGTTTGTCTCTCTGCTTGGCCCCTCGGGGTGTGGCAAGTCCACACTGCTGCGACTCGTAGCCGATTTGCTCCAACCAACGACAGGCAGCATCCGTGTTACCGGGGAAGAACCGGAGCGGGCGCGGTTGCAGCGCCAGTTCGGTATTGTCTTCCAGACTCCAGCTCTGTTCGATTGGCGCACGGTACGCCACAATGTGGAGCTTCCCCTGGAGCTGCTCGGCACAAGCCGGAAGGAGTGCCGCCGCATGAGTGGTGAACTGCTTGAAATGGTCGGGCTGACCCGCTTCGCTGACCATTATCCATGGCAGCTCAGTGGGGGCATGCAGCAGCGTGTTTCCATCGCACGGGCACTTGCGCTTGATCCGCCATTGCTGCTTATGGATGAACCTTTCTCCGCATTAGATGAATTCACGAAGGAGAAACTGCAACTGGAGCTGCTCGATATTAAGCTTTCTACAGGCAAGACATTCCTTTTCGTCACACACAGTATCCCCGAAGCCGTATTTCTGTCTGACCGTATCATCGTCCTCTCCGCACACCCCGGGCAGGTGCACTCCATTCATTCCGTTCCCCTGCCTGCTGAACGGAATCGAGAGCTGAGGGAAACCGAAGCCTTTTACCGCATGATGACCACCATCCGTAATTGTTTCTATGAGGAGCGTGATCCAATCCATGTTCCTGCACACCAATAAGCTGGGTTTTCTTTCCTGGGTAGCGATCTGGATTTTGTCCGTATTGCTGCTGTGGGAAAGTGTCGCCTGGTTTCTCCACTTGATCATGTCACCCCAGCAGGCAGCATCCCGTCTTCCTTATCTTCATGAAGTTCTCGCAGCCCTGTTTCGGTACTCAGGCACATTGGCTGAACAGGGGGCCGTAACGTTTGGGAATGCAGCAATTGGTTTTGCCGGTGGAACAGTACTGGGTCTGCTGCTGTCCCTGCTCATGAGTGTGGCGGTTTGGGTGGAGCGGACCTTATCTCCCTATGTCATCTCGTCACAGATGGTGCCCGTAATCGGCCTTGCGCCCATTATCTATGGCATTATCCATAACGCCGAGTGGGCCCGAATTATTATGGCGGCTTACGTTACGTTTTTCCCGATTATCATTCACACACTCAAAGGATTGAAAAGTGCAGCACCGGAGCATCTGGAGCTTATGCGTTCCTGTGGAGCTTCCCTGCCTGCGCGTTATATCAAATGTCTGCTGCCTTCTGCGCTACCGGGTTTGTTTTCCGGTATGAAAATAGCTGCTCCGCTCGCGGTTACCTCTTCCATTGTGGTGGAGCTGATGGGAGCCCCGGACGGACTTGGCGTGCTGATGGTAAGTTCCCTGTATTACGGCAGTGCCCAAATCGGCATGTTCTGGGCCACTATCATGCTCAGCATTGGCATTGGACTCATTTCGTATCTTGCCATCAGCCTCGCTGAGCGCTGGCTAACCCCATGGCAGCCTGAATTCAGGGCCAAGGGAGGGCGTGCTGCATGATGAATGAAAGTGTGATGGTAACCCGCAAAGGTGAAGAGGGTGCGACGGCAGCTGTTTCTGGCACGGCATCCATTGGGGAGTCTATCGTGGATCCGGTTAGGGTGCCATCTGCTTCAAGTACGGATATCCATGGACAACAGGGACAAGCCGGACAGAGACGGCTGCGCAGAAGCGTTCGCAAAAGCTCAATTGGCCTGCGCCTGTTGCCATGGCTTGCAGGAGCATTATTTCTTACCCTATGGCAGCTTCGGTTGTTCCATCAGTTATTCTCGCTTGAAAGTTACCAACTGCCTGTTCCAACAGCGATTGCAGCGTCCATCAGGGAAAATGGGGAGATGCTTTTCCGATACGCGATATACAGCGGAACCGAGATGCTAGGTGGCTTTCTGCTCGGCTCCTTGCTGGGAGCCTTGGCGGCTGCGGGTGCATCCTTCTTCCCGACGAGCGGCAGGGCGGCGGTTGCCGTGATGTCAGCGCTGAACGCCGTTCCGATTGTTGCGCTGGCCCCGATTATGAACAACTGGTTTGGGGACGGTATATGGTCCCGTATTGCTGTCGTGACTGTAATTACGATGGCTGCCATGGCTGTGAGTTTATTCAAGGGGTTGACGTCGATTCAGCCACAATACAGTGATCTGATGGGTGGTCTTGCCGCTAGCAGGATGCAGGTTTTCGTGAAGCTGCGCTGGCCTCATGCGCTGCCTTCCCTCTTCGCAGGTCTGAAAATTAATATGTCGACCAGTATTATTGGCGCCATTGTGGGTGAATTTTTCATCGCCTCCCAGGGGCTTGGATACTTGCTTTCAGATCAGATCCGACTGGCAAACATGCCGCTTGCCTGGTCCTGTATTGTTATTGCCGCCGTGCTCGGCATTGTGTTGTATGAAGTCGTCGTTCTGACCGAAAAACGATTGATCCCGTGGAATCATGCACGTACAGATCCGTAAAGCTCATCAAAATGCCAACCATCCACAGATCGATTGACTCGTGAAGCGGGCTTCACAGTACCTGATTGAAGATCCTTATATAAACAGGGGGGTGTTCTGTATATGTACAAAACGTTAAAACCGGGTTTTCTGGTTTTGGTACTGTTGGTCGTTGCCATGCTGGGAGCGTGCTCCACGAAATCAGAGCCGTCTGTCACTCCTGCTGCTGCCAGCTCGGAGGGAAAGGAAGGGGCAGATCAACCCTTAACCAAAGTGAAAATCCAGCTCAAATGGGTGCCACAGGCTCAGTTTGCCGGGATATATGCAGCCAAGGAGAAAGGTTTTTTTGCAGATGAAGGTATTGATGCCGAGATCATTCCGGGTGGCCCGGATATCGTGATTGAGCAGCAGGTGGTCAATGGCGCAGCCGATGTGGGCATCACCGGGGTAGACAGTTTGCTGGTCAGCCGGGATAACGGTCTTCCGCTGGTTTCCCTCGCTCAGATTTCGCAGAAGAGCAGTTATCGATTGATTGCCAAGAAGTCCACAGGTATTCACGATCCCGCCCATATGAAAGGCAAGAAAGTGAGCACATGGTTCGGCAGTCAGCAGTTCCAGGTTCTCGCCTTTATGGAGAAGAACGGCCTTGATCCAAAGAAAGATATTGAGCTGGTGAAGCAGGGCTTCACGATGGATCAGTTCTTCAACGATCAGGTGGATGTCGCCACGGCGACGATCTATAACGAATATCACGTAGTACTGGAAAGTGGGACGAAGGAGTCCGACCTGGATGTATTCAACATTGAGGATGCAGGGGTAGGTATGCTGGAGGATACGCTGATCGCGAAGAAGGATTGGGTGGACAGTAATAAAGAGCTCGTGGTGAAAGTCACCCGTGCCGTTCTGAAAGGCTGGAACTACGCCATCGACAATCAGAATGAAACGGTAGATATCGTCATGAAAAATGTTACGGACGGCAGCACGACCCGCGAACATCAGGTAACCATGCTCGAAGAGATTGCGAAGCTGATTCGCCCGGAAGGGTTTACGGAGAAACAAGTGGGCAGTTTTGTGGATGAATCGTTTACCCGGACTGCGGATATTGCCCTGAAATATGGCCTGATCAAGAAAGCCGCCAATCTGGACGAAGCACTGGAGAAAAGCATCTATGAAGAAGCGGTGAAGGATGTTACGAAATAAATAAGCGTGGAGTGTTCGGAAGAGGGTACTGCAATCGGAGTGGTCAAGTGTAAAGTCCATAGGTTCAGCTTGGAGAGGAGGATGAGAAATGAGCTCAGTAGATCAGCAACCCCAGCCGCTTGGCGGTACGAAGGAAGAGTGGCTGGAGAAGGATCGCAAATATGTGTGGCATCACATCTCGCCTCATAACGATCATCCGATGATTGCCGTAAGCGGGGAGGGCAGCTGGATCACGGATCAGGATGGCACACGGTATCTGGATGCGATGTCGGGACTGTGGTGTGTGAACGTCGGGCATGGACGCGAGGAAATTGCCCAAAGTGCCTATGAGCAGATGAAAGCTCTCGCGTACGTGCCTATGACCCAGAGCCATGAGCCGGCGATTCTGCTGGCAGAGAAGCTGAACGACTGGCTGGAGGGGGAATATCGCATTTTCTTCTCCAACTCGGGTTCAGACGCCAATGAGGTGGCGTTCAAAATAGCTCGTCAGTTTCATCACCAGAATGGTGAGCCAACTCGTCACAAATTCATCTCCCGTCACCGTGCCTATCACGGTAACTCCATGGGCGCACTGGGTGCCACAGGGCAAGCCGCCCGCAAAATTAAATACGAACCGCTGGGTGTAGGCTTTTCTCATGTACCGCCTCCCTATTGCTACCGCTGCCCATTTGGACGAAACAAGGATGGATGCGGACTGGAATGCGCCACCATCTATGAGGAGGTCATTCGCTGGGAAGGGCCGGAGACGGTAGCTGCGGTCATTATGGAACCGGTCATTACAGGGGGCGGCATGATTGTCCCGCCTCCGGATTACATGCGCACAGTGCAGGAGATTTGTCAGCGTTATGGCGTGCTGTTGATTGTGGATGAGGTCATCTGCGGGTTTGGCCGCTCCGGGCAAAAATTCGGTCATCAGAATTATGGGGTGCAGCCGGATATTGTCACCATGGCAAAGGGCATGACGAGCGCGTATGCTCCACTATCGGCGACAGCCGTTCGAGCAGATCTGTATGACACGTTCAGAGAATCCGGACCCGATACACACTTTCGTCATGTGAATACGTTCGGGGGCAATCCCGTATCCTGTCGCGTGGCACTGGCGAATCTCGAAATTCTGGAACGAGAGGATCTGGTCAGTCGTGCCGATGAACTTGGATACCTGCTTCGGGATAAGCTGGAGCCGCTGCTGGAGTTATCGGTGGTTGGAGATATCCGCACATTTGGCTTCGCCTGCGGGGTAGAGCTGATTGAAGCAGATGGTTCGCCTGCTCATGCGGATAAGGTCATGAAAGTGCTGGCAAGCTGCAAAAAGGACGGCATCCTGATTGGCAAGAACGGCGATACGGTGCCGGGATTTGCGAATATTTTGACCATCTCACCGCCGTTTGTCACCACCGAGGAAGAATTGGACCTGATCACTGGCAGTTTGCTGGCTGCACTACGCAGTCTGGATGCAGGGTAGGAGGCGACGCGGAATCTAGGTGGGATTTTTATTTATATCGTGCTTGTGAATATGCGTAAGGAGGCGAGGGAGATTGCAAACCACCACTGGGAAAATCATTAATCAGCTGCGTCTGGATGATCGAATTGAACAGTTATCCCGTATTGGCCGAATTGTGGAGACGGGTGTCTGTCGACTAGCCTTAACCCAGGAAGACATGGAGGGCATTATCCAGCTTCGCCTTTGGATGGAAGAGGCCGGACTTGTGACTCGCCTTGATCCGTTTGGCAATCTGATTGGTCGCCTTGAAGGTACAGATTCGTCCTTGCCGATCCTCATGATCGGTTCGCATATCGATTCCCAGCCATATGGCGGTCGGTATGATGGGGCCATCGGCGTCCTTGGTGCGCTGGAAGCTGTTCAGTGTCTGATGGAACAAGGCATTCGCCCTCGGATGCCGATTGAGGTCATTGCTTTTTGTGATGAAGAGGGCTCGCGTTTTAACAAAGGATTATTTGGCTCACGTGGCATAACAGGACAGCTGGAAGAGGGAGAATTGGAGCGGCAGGACAAAAATGGGGTGACCCGACGAGAGGCATTGGAGGCCTTTGGCTGTGCACCAGAACAATTCGCCGAAGCAGTCTATCCGGCAGGTTCCATTGGCAGTTATCTGGAGCTGCATATTGAGCAAGGACCTGTACTCGAATCGCTGGACGCTCCGGTAGGTCTGGTGACTGGCATCTCGGGCCCGCTGTGGCTCACGGTGACAATGAAAGGCATGGCAGGGCATGCCGGTTCTGTACCGATGGGGATGCGGCATGATGCGCTGGTGGGCAGCGCCAAGGTCATTGCGGCTTTTGACGATATGGTCAGAGAAGATCCGGAAGCTCCGACAGTAGGGACCGTGGGGAGCCTTAGTGTCTTTCCCGACTCACGCAACATCATTCCCGAGCAGGTCAGCTTTACGCTTGATTTGCGAGATATGGAGATGGAGCGCAGAAATCGGCTTGAGGGAAGGTTAATGAGCCTCTTGGATGACGTTAGCTCGGAATACGGCCTGACCTACTCTTTGACCGAAGATACCAACAGCGAGCCGCGATATTGTGCAGAACGGATCAAGAATGCCATTCGCTCGTCTGCCGAAGAGATCGGCCTGCCTTTACCGGAGCTGATGAGTGGTCCGTTCCATGATGCACTTGCCCTTTCTTACGTGTGTGACTATGGCATGATCTTTGTTCGCAGCAAGGATGGGATCAGCCATCATCCAAGTGAGTATTCTTCGCCCGAGGACATTGCTCTCGGTACAGAAGTGTTGTACCGCACGATCAGGCAGATGTGCAGATCGGAAACCGGCGAGTAACGAGGGGAACACACAGGGAGGACGATGGAAGTTCATTTCGTTGGTAACAATCCGATTGATACTTCAAATCCAATAATTTTCGGTGGGGTTTTACGGTCATATAAGATGATGGTTATTTTCATATTAACGACAGCGGACAGTTTCTTAGAGGAGGCGATGTGGCGTTATGGGTAAAATCAGCATCGGGATGATTCAAGCTTCACACGAGGTGGAGGGTTCGGCACCAGTTGAAGTGCATAAGGAGGCCGCCATTCAGAAACACATTGCGCTGGTGCGTGAAGCGGCTGCTCGGGGAGCGCAGATTATTGGCTTGCAGGAAGTGTTCTACGGGCCTTACTTCTGCACGGAGCAGAGCCCCAAGTGGTATGCATCTGCCGAGCAGGTGCCGGAAGGACCGACGACCAGGCGTTTTCAGAAGCTCGCGAAGGAGCTTGGCGTGGTAATCATTTTGCCTGTATACGAGGTGGAAGGGATCGCTTCGTATTACAATACGGCTGCTGTTATTGATGCGGACGGCTCCTACCTGGGGAAATACCGCAAACATCATATTCCGCATGTGGAAGCGGGCGAGGGCACGAATGGTTTCTGGGAAAAATATTATTTCAGGCCCGGCAACCTGGGGTACCCGGTATTTGATACAGCCTATGCCAGAGTGGGTGTGTACATCTGTTATGATCGTCATTTTCCGGAAGGAGCACGGCTGCTTGGGCTGGCTGGTGCGGAGATTGTATTCAACCCTTCCGCAACGGTAGCCGGAACATCGGAATATTTGTGGAAGCTCGAGCAGCCTGCCCATGCGGTGGCTAATGGCTATTATGTGGCTGCCATCAACCGAGTGGGAGTGGAATCGCCGTGGAATATGGGTGAATTTTATGGTCAGTCGTATCTGGTAGACCCGCGAGGCAGGATGGTGGCAATGGGCAGTAGGGATCAGGATGAGGTTATCATTGGCGAGATGGATACGGAGCTGATTCGGGAAGTACGCAATGTATGGCAATTTTACCGCGATCGTCGGCCCGAGACCTACGAACATCTTGTTAACCTGTAGCAATGGCCGGCCTGGGATAAAAAATCTGGAGATAACAGTGATCAACCTTATGGAGGTGTAAGGCATGATGAACAGCGCAGGAGCAACGTTGTCCGATTACGGATGGGAGAGTCGTTTTACCGAAATGAAGCCTGCAATGACAGGCAAAGAAGCGATGGAGGAATCGAACCGATGTCTGTACTGTTATGATGCACCCTGTATCAAGGCATGTCCAACCGACATCAATATTCCTTCGTTTATCAAAAAAATCTCGACGGGTCACCTCAAAGGCTCGGCTCGGACCATTATGGAAGCCAACCCGGTAGGTGCAAGTTGTGCACGGGTCTGCCCGACAGAGGAACTGTGTGAAGGCGCTTGTGTACTGAACGAGTCATCCAAGCCGATTCAGATCGGCGACTTGCAGCGATATGCAACAGATTGGGCACGGACGAAGAATGAGCCGTTATTCAAGGCAGCGCCTGCCAACGGAAGAAGTGTCGCAGTTGTAGGCGCAGGGCCTGCGGGATTGTCTGCGGCCAGAGAACTGGGTCGTGCAGGGTATGAGGTGACGATCTATGAAGCCAAAGAGAAAGGCGGAGGGCTGGGCACGTATGGTATCGTGTCCTTTCGCCTGCCGGAATCTGTAGCCTTATGGGAAGTCGAACAGGTGCAGGCACTAGGTGTGCAGATTCGCTATGGTGTGCGCATTGGGGTGGATGTATCCGCTGACGAGTTATTGGAGCAGCATGAAGCCGTTATTCTGGCTTGCGGAATGGGGGCGGTACCGATGCTTGGCATTGAGGGAGAGACGCTGGAAGGTGTCTATGATGCCATTGAGCTGGTGGAATCCACGAAGCAGGGGGTGCCTCCGGCCCTGAACGGTCTGAAGGTTGCCATTATTGGTGCAGGCAATACGGCGGTGGATGCAGCGACCTGTTCGGTACGCCTGGGGGCCGAGCGTGTACAGATGCTCTATCGACGCGGGGAGAGCCAGATGACGGCTTATGCTTTTGAATATACATTTGCGAAGCAGGAAGGTGTAGAGTTCCGCTGGTTTACCATGCCGCAGCGCATTATTGGAGATGAGAACGGGCGGGTTCAGGCTATAGAGTGTGTGAAGATGAAGCTGGTTACTCCACCTGGAGGAGGTCGGGCATTGCCTGTACCGATTGAGGGATCGGAGTTCTTGATTGAATGTGATAGCGTTGTTCGAGCCATTGGACAGAACCGTTTGCTGCCATTAATTGAGGCATTTGGCCTGCGTCATCACTGGGGTGTTGTTGAAGTGGAACCACAGACGTACCGCACCTCCCATCCACAGATCTATGCGGCAGGGGATGTTATCTTCGGACAGGGGCAAGGCGAAGCGATGGTGGTCTCCGCAGCTCAACAAGGTAAGCTGGCAGCTGCATCGGTGATGAAGGCGTTGCCCGGACAGGTGGAAGAGACGGCATGAGATATGAGGTTGGAAAGGGGGCTGGGAGAACGGTGAGAGGGAAGCAGACGTATGGAAGGTGAAGTGATATTTCACAATCTTGCATTTAGTTATAGCTAACGAATCTTATGCACCAAGCCTTCTACGATTCGTTAAAACGCTCACCTACCGCATTTTCGTCAAATAGAAGGCGTAAGGTTCGTTAGAGTGTATGCAAACAGATTATGCCAAGTGGTTGGCAACACCAACCACTCAAACTAACCTGATCAAGCAGGATTCCTGGGTCATACATGAGGTTCCAGTCTATCTTGTGAAGTTCAAACAAACACCATTGTGAGTTCAAACCACACCAAGGAGGGATCGTTATGGCTGACTTATCCATTAATCTGGCAGGTATTCGATCGCCCAATCCATTCTGGCTGGCCTCTGCGCCGCCAACCAATACGGGGTACCAAGTTCAGCGGGCCTTTGAAGCAGGCTGGGGTGGTGCCGTCTGGAAGACGTTGGGCGAACCGATCATTAATACCTCTTCGCGTTTCGCAGCCGTTCATTTTGGTGGGCAGCGCGTCGCGGGTTTTAACAATATTGAGTTAATATCCGACCGTCCGTTGGAGGTGAATCTGCGTGAAATTGCCGAGACCAAAAAGCGGTTCCCGGATCGGGCAGTGGTTGCTTCACTCATGGTAGAACCGAAACGCGAGAAATGGCATGAGATTGTGAAGAAAGTCGAAGCTGTCGGCGTAGACGGGCTGGAGCTGAACTTTGGTTGTCCGCATGGCATGGCCGAGCGTGGTATGGGAGCTGCGTCTGGTCAACAACCGGACCTGGTCGAATTACAGACGATGTGGGTGAAGGAAGTGGCGACCACACCTGTTATTGTGAAGCTAACGCCCAATATCACCGATATTACGGCGACTGCCCGGGCAGCGGTGCGCGGCGGTGCGGATGCAATTTCCCTGATTAATACGATCAACTCCCTGGCGGGTGTGGATCTCGATTCCTGGAATACCGTGCCGCATGTTGGTGGAAAAGGGGCCCATGGCGGGTACTGCGGTCCGGCTGTGAAGCCGATTGCGCTGAACATGGTTGCCGAATGTGCGCGCAATCCGGCAGTTGGTGTACCAATCTCCGGCATCGGAGGCATATCCGATTGGCGGGATACCGCAGAGTTTTTACTTATGGGTGCGACGGGGGTCCAGGTATGTACCGCAGCCATGCATCATGGCTTTCGTATCGTGGAGGACATGATCGATGGATTGAACGATTATCTAGAGGAGAAAGGTCTGCGCAGTGTATCTGAATTGATCGGTCAGACGGTTCCCCGTTATTCGGATTGGGGTAATCTCGATCTGAATTACAAAGTGGTAGCCCGCATCAACCGCGATGTCTGCATCAATTGCAACAAATGCCATATCGCCTGCGAAGATACCTCACATCAATGTATTGATATGTTATCCGACCCCTCTGGCTCCTATCTGGAGGTTGTTGAGGAGGATTGCGTCGGGTGTAATCTGTGCTCGATTGTCTGTCCGGTGGACGGCGCAATTGAGATGGTAGAGATCGCACATGAACAGGAACCGTTAACCTGGAATGACCGTCAATCTGCGATTGCCCTGCTGCAATCGGCCAGAGATCAATCCACTAAGGAGGCGATATCATGAGTACCCGCAAATTGATTCGTAATGGAATGTTGGTCACGGCGTCGGATACGTTTGAAGCTGATATCTACATTGAAAACGGAAAGATCGTGCAGATCGGCATGGGACTTGTGCCGGATGAACGAATGGAGGTTGTAGATGCGTCCGGCTGTTATGTCATCCCTGGCGGGATTGATCCGCACACTCATCTCGATATGCCATTCGGTGGAACGGTGACAGCGGATGATTTTGCAACGGGAACCGCAGCTGCTGCCTTCGGCGGCACAACAACGGTCATTGATTTCTGTTTGACGCAAAAAGGCCGACCTTTGCTGGAATCCCTTCAAGAATGGCATGCCAAAGCCGAGGGCAAAGCCGCCATTGATTACGGGTTTCATCTGATGATTGGCGAGATGAATGATCAGGTGCTGGAGGAACTGCCACAGATCATTGAAGAAGAGGGTGTGTCTTCCTTCAAGGTGTTCATGGCGTACAAAAACCAGTTCCAGGCGGATGACGGCATTCTCTTTCAGACGTTGCAAAAGGCCAAAGAGTACGGTGCACTCGTCATGGTGCACGCCGAGAATGGCGATGTTATCGATCTGCTGGTCCAGCAGGCGCTGGCGGATGGAAGAACCGAGCCTATCCATCATGCACTTACCCGACCTTCCATACTGGAGGGAGAGGCTACAGGGCGTGCGTCCCGACTGGCAGCACTTGCCGATTCACAGCTTTATGTGGTGCACGTCACCTGTGCTGAAGCCGTGGAGCAGATCGCGCGTATGCGAGACATGGGCTATCGAATCTGGGGCGAGACCTGTCCGCAGTACTTAACTCTGGATCAATCGAAGATGGATCAACCGGATTTTGAAGGTGCGAAGTATGTCTGGTCCCCACCGCTGCGTGAAGCCCCTCATCAGGAAGTGCTGTGGAATGCACTCAAGAGCGGTCAGTTGCAGACGATTGGCTCGGACCATTGCTCGTTTAACTTCAAGGGACAGAAGGATCTGGGACGGGATGATTTCAGCAAAATTCCAAATGGCGGGCCTGTCATTGAAGATCGGCTCAGCATTTTATATTCCGAAGGGGTAGTGAAGGGGCGAATTTCGCTTAATCAGTGGGTGGATTTATGCTCTACACGGGCAAGCAAGCTATTTGGTTTATTTCCGCAGAAAGGAACCCTTGCTGTGGGGACAGATGCGGATATCGTTATTTTTGACCCATCGATCTCAAGGGTGATTTCGGCAGCTACCCACCATATGAATGTGGATTATAGCGCCTTTGAAGGCATGCCAGTCCAGGGATGTCCGGTGACAGTGCTATGCCGCGGCGAATATGTGATTCGGGATCGACAGTTTGCCGGAGTGGCAGGCGCGGGTCAGTATGTGAAGCGTGACAAATATGATGCCGGTGCACCATTACCTGTAAGACAGCCTGTGACCGCAGTGAATGGAGGGTGAAGCTGATGTCGGACCATGATGTATTTGAAGAGGAAAAGATAGCGATTGAACGAATGGTGGCGCAGGGTTATCGCATTTATGCCGTTCGGGAACATCTGGAGGGTGCTCATGTCGTGTGGGGGCACCCCGATCTTCCCGGAGAGAAACAGGAGCAATATGTGGGTACGGCGTCTGGGCGGAAGTGGTTCAGTTATATCCTGATCAGGCAGCTTCAGGAGCAAAAAGGAGCGTAGAAGGTCACGCGAGTGGCCCATGAACGTATTCATATGCATAGATAGCAAGTTCGATGGCGACGCGTTTCTCGGGGAGGGTATAGTCATCACCCAGGAGCGTTTCAATTTTGTGCAATCTGTGATATAACGTCTGTCGGACGATAAACAAAGCCGTGGCTGTCTCCTGTTTAGAGCAGCATAGAATAAAATATTGTTTAAGCGTACGTAACAACTGGCCGCCTTTTTCGGCATCATAACGAATGACAGGACCGAGATATTCCTCAATGAAATCATCCAGACTACCGCTCTGCTTCATGCTGGCAATAATGCGGTAACAGTGAAGATTGCTATAAAAGGGCTGCTGCATCACACCGATGTCCTTCTGAATGCGCAGGGTATCCTTGGCTGCCTCAAGGCTGTCTTTCAGACGTGATAGATCAGCGCAGCTGTGACCGATGCCGAACAGACCCGAGAAGAGGCGATGGGTCTGTTCCTGTTCATGCTGCTGCAATTGTTCAATACAGCGCCATAGACTGCTTATTCGCTGAGATCCAGGCAGAGGGTCAAGAATAATCAGAATGATTTGGTGGTTTAGAACCGTGCTATATAGGGCGAAGCCCTCTCGGGAGAAAACGGAACGGGCAACGATGTTGCGTTGAATTAGCAGTTTCTGTAGCTTAAGACTGTCTGTGTAGTTGGGATTGCTATCGAACAAAATGACAGTACCTTTTCCAAAAGCAAGCTGGGCGTTGGCAGCAGATACATATTCATGAATTTCTTTAGTAGAATGATGTCCGTTAAGCCAGTCGATGACCCACATATCTTCCTTGTAGCGTCGTTTTTCCTCCATGTATTTGGTACGCATCCAGTCCTGAGCAATGGCGGCTGCACAACGTTCCAGTGTCTGGATAATGAACTCATCGGATGGTTTGTTAGGGGATTCCGGTTCGTGATCCGGCAGCTTGTTGAGCATCAGCACCAGATCGGCAAATGCATAATCAAGCGCCTGAACAGGCAGGGTGAGTGCATCCAGTGAATGCACCGAATGATTCGCTCGTAACAAATGATCTCCATTGTCCGCATGACCACGATGTATCAACCACTCCTGCCGACGAGTCTCCAGTTGGGCTGGAGGGCAGTAGGGAACAGCACTCGCTTCGCCGTCCAGTGGATATAACGCTACAGGATAACCCGTTGTTCGAGACAATAGTCGGAGCAATGGTTGTACACCGTCTCCATTCAAAAGAAGTTGGTTGAACGAGGTGGTGAGGCTGTCGAGTTCGGCAAGCATACGCTGGTGGCTGCGAATCAGGGCGAAATGCAGGTCTTGTGTAATATCGATATAACGTACTTGTTCGTGGAACCAGATCAGCGGGAAATCTTCTGCTGCTGCAAGTTCCTTCATGGGTCCAAGCTGGGACTTGGTGTGGGCCCCCAATTCGATACAGAGTCCCGCAGCTCCACGAGCAATTAACTGGCGCATGAAAGACAGCCCCTGTTTCTCATCATCCTGCCAGCCAATGCCGGTCGTCAGCACCAGTTCCCCTCCATTTAACAAATTGCCTACTTCGGTAACCTCCATGATGTGCACCCAACGCACATATCGCTCCAAGGCCCGTTCACTGGCGAGCACCTCAGCCTTGCGGAACACCGGACGTTTCAGCATGTCTCTCATCTGAATATGCAGCGTCGTTTCCCCCACACAACCACCGTCCTTCCCACAAATACATGCAGTTTTACATACCCGCTGTGTAAGTCGGGCTTCGAAGAGCGTTTGTTATGATGTGATGTATTGAAGGCATCACCTGACTGAAAGCATTGAACTTACATAATTAAGCATATTATAAGTCTGTTTACAGCAGATGAGCTGAAATCTCACGTTCATTTGTTGTATTTCACAAAATAGATTCTTCCTTTTATGAAATAAAACAAAAAGGATTATTCCTATGTAGCTCTATCTAACATCTAGATGTTTCTATGACCCATGCTAAGAAATTGTAGCTAAATGTAAAACACCCTTTAGCCGGAGATTAGAATGTACAAACCATTCTAATGTGGACTAAGGGGTGTTCTAAGTTAGAGGCTTATCTTAATTCTGAATGATGATTTAATTCGATCAACAGAAGGTGTCGATTAATCTTCAATTCTTTTCTTTTTGAACTTCATCAGGAACTCATACACGATTGGCACGATAACCAGAGTCAGCAGCGTGGAGCTGATCAGACCGCCGATTACGGTAATTCCGAGACCTTTCGAGATGATCCCTGCGCTTTCTTCGAGTCCTGTAACTAGTGGCAGCAAGGCACCAATGGTAGCCAGAGCTGTCATAAGGATTGGACGCAGACGCGTTGCTCCGGCTTCCAGCAAGGCTTCACGAGTAGGCATTCCCTCTTTTTCCTTGTGAATAACACGGTCGATCAGGACGATGGCGTTGGTGACCACGATCCCGATCAGCATCAGTCCACCCATCATGGCAGATACGTCAAGCGTACCACCAGCTACGAACAGGCCGACCATAATACCAATGATGGTAAATGGCAGGGAGAACAGGATGGCAAATGGCGCCAGTCCACCGCCGAACGTAACGACAAGCACAAAGTACACAATCGCAATGGCTGCCAGCATGGCCAGACCAAGTTGGGTAAACGTGTCATTAATCTGTTCGGTTGTACCGCCAAACTTCACTTCAACACCATCTGGCAGATCCAGTTTGTCGATGTTCGCCTGCAAGTTTGATGATGCTTTTTGCACATCGGAAGCCAAAATGTTGGCTGAAACCTGGACAACGACTTTTCCATCAATACGCATGATGGAGTTCGGTGAAGTGCCTTCTTCCACTTTCGCGACATCTTTGATTGGTACTTCAATGCCGAGTGGTGAAGTAACTTTTTCGTTTTCAATATCAGCAATGCTGGTAAATGTCTTTTTGTCAGTCTCTACATAGACTTTATACGTTTTGTTTTCGATATCCACTTCTGTCAGTACAGGGCGTTCACGTGCAGGGCTGAGCGTCATAGCCAGTTGGCCAGCAGTCAGACCCAGCGAGCTCAGTTTTTCCTGATCCGCGACGAGCGTGTATTGCCCGTAGGTATCGGAGAGCGTAGTGTCCGCTTTTTCAAAAGATTCGGTATCTGCTTCAACCAGTTTCAGAATTTCATCCGAGACAGGTTTGATCTGATCTACATTGTCACCATAGATGGAAAGGCTCAAGCTGCTGCCTCCCAGTCCCCCGGACATGTCAAGCTCATTCCAGGTTCCTACGGTAACTTCTTTTTTCAGACCTTCCACAAGTTGTTCTTTCACTTTTGTAAAGTCTTTCGTATCTTCGTTATATTCGATATAGAAGAGAGCAGAGTTGGAGCTGCCTCCACCCATGCTGCTCAGTGGATTGCTGCCGCCGATGGAATATTGCATTTTCTCCAGGCCTGGCTGCGTCAGCAACCATTTCTCGGCTACGAGTGCTTCTTTTTCTACATCTTCACGCAAAGCTCCAGTTTCCGGGCTGTACGTAATGGTCACATATTTATCCTGTTGTTCCGGCAAGAAACTTGCACCGATGAACGGATAGAGGAACAAACTGCCGACCAACAGCAATACAGCAACGCCGACGGTGATGAGTTTGTGTGACAATGTCCAGTTCAAGAGTCGTTTGTAAGCTTCCGCCATCTTGCCTGGCTTTTCCTCATGATTCTGCTTGTTCTTCAGACCTTTGCGGAACAGCGTGTGTGCCAGCATTGGTACAATCGTAACAGCTACAATCAGGGAGGCCAGCAAAGCGAAGACCATCGTCAAGGCAAATGGCATGAACAGCTCACCGACCATACCACTTACCAGTGCCAGCGGCAGGAATACCGCAATGGTTACGATAGTGGAAGAAAGGATCGGAATGAACATTTCACGGGTAGCTTCCCGGATCAAATCACGGCCTTTGAGTTTTTCTCCCTTGAGTGTCAATCTACGATAGATATTCTCGATAACAACGATGGAGTCATCGACAACCCGTCCAATCGCAACTGTCATGGCACCTAATGTCATCATGTTCAGCGTAATGTCCATCATATTAAGTGCTGTCAATGCAATGAGCAAGGAGAGCGGGATGGAGATAATGGAAATAATGGTGGAGCGAATATCACGCAGGAACAACAGAATGATCAAAATGGCGAACAAAGCACCAAACATCGCTTTGAACAACATCGTGTTTACGGAGTCCTGGATAGGTTTACCTTGGTCGAGCAAAACAGTCAACTCGGCGTTTTTGAACTGCGTCTGCAACTCTTCCGCTTTGTCTTTAACCGCCTTAACGACATTAACTGTATTGGCATCATTAGACTTAACGATGGAGATCCCAATGGATTCCTTACCGTCTGTCCGGGAAATGGATTCCGCCTGACCAATGACTTCAATCTTGGCGATCTCGCTTAATTTAACGGTTGGGATTCCAGGTGCATTAGCGGCACCCGAAGTGCTGCCCACACTTGCATTTCCGCCAGCGGCTTGTCCAGCAGCCTGGTCAGAACCTTGTGCAGAGCCCTGAGCTGCCCCGCCAGCTTGTGTGCCGGCGCCTTGTGGTGCTGTGGCCGAACCACTGCCTGCTCCTGCACCGCTTGGTACAACCGGGATGGCGAGATTTTTCAGATCATCCAGATCGATGATATTGCCATCAACAACAACAGCTTTCTGTGCTTTGTCCAGTTCGAACAGTCCCAATGGTACACGGACAGAAGAGCCTTGAACGATGCCGTTGACTGTATCTTCAGTCAAACCGAGTTCATTCATTTTCTTCTGGTCAAATTTCAGTTGAACTTCCTTAACATATTGACCGGAAACTTGGACTTGAGCTACACCGTCAATATCTTCAAGTGCAGGCTGGATATCCGTTTCAACCAGTCGAGTCAATTGTTCCAGATCGCCGCCGTCTTTGTCAGACAAGCTGAGCGAGACAACCGGGAAGGAGTTGATGCTGAACTTCGAGATGGTTGGTTTCTGTACCCCATCAGGCAATTGCACCTCATTCAGTGCTTCGCGTACCGCTGCGGTAGCGTTATCCAGATCGGTACCATAATCAAATTCGAGGGTAATGGAAGAGGCATTCTCCATGGAGGTGGAGGTGAGTGTCTTAATTCCCTCTACATTTCTTAAGGTCTGTTCCAGTGGTTTGGTGACATCCTCCACAATACCCTCTGGAGCTGCACCTGGATCAATGGCCGTAACACTCAAGAATGGCACATTGATGTTTGGGATGGTCTCCTGTTTCATCGTCAGTCCGCTGTACAAACCGGCGAAGGAAACGATGATGGTCAGAATCCAGATCGCAAACTTATTGTTCAGTGAAAAATTAATAATCCCTTTCATACGATGGTTTCTTCTCCTCTCTGTTTCTCCCTGTATTTCTTTATTGTTGTGACGAGTCAGCCTGGATGAACCGGCTATACATGGCATCCATAATGTGCTGAAGCTCGGAGTGCAATGACTGGATGACAGGAATGTGATCCAGATTACGCATCATGCCCAGAATAATGGCCCGTCGCGGTGTGAATTCCATCATTTCCTGTCTCAGGATGGCGATGGTCTCCAGCGCGTCATTGCGCAATTGCCCTGAAGGCATATCAGAAGTGATGATATCCTTCATCTGTTTGATGATGTGAATGGGATGACGCATCACTGTGGAATCTGTATCTGAATCGCTGCTCCATGCTGGCCAATGTTCCAAAGGAACCAAAGGGGCAGGGCGTTGATCGAGCAATCCGCGAGCTGCATAATCAATCGTTTGCAGCATGTTGCTTGCCATCTTGGATACGGTAAGGGAAGGCATTTCCGTAAACCAGATTTTGACGTAGGAGAGGAACAAACCATGCGTGAGCAAAATAAGGTCTATGGTATAGGGTTCAATCTCCGGTCCGTACAGATCCTCCAGTTTGTCCTTAAACCAGTGCAGGGTACGGATCTCCAAATCCTTTTGCTGCGGGTTGCACTTTTCCTTGCGATGCTGCTCTTCATCCATCATCATGCTGCGCATTTGCACGCGTAAAAATTCTTTCAGCTCGGATACATGGACAAGCAGTGTTTCAATCTGCCTGTGCAGACGTTCTCTCGAAGTGAGCCCAGCTTCATGTTCAATCTGGGAGATTTCGTCCATGAGCGTGAATATGCAGTACTCCATCGTACTGGCCTCTAATTCCTCTTTGGATTTGAACATGAGGTAGAGGCTGCCTTTCGACATCCCGCATATCTCTGCAATCTCCTGCATGGAGGTTGCAGCACTGCCTTTGGCTGAGAACAGCTTGAGTGCTGTGGTAATAATGAGCTTTTTCTTCTCATTCATTTCATGGATAGGGTTCATTAACGATACATCCACCTCACCTGCGGAACTTATGAGTTCTTGAATTGACTTTAGGGTCAAACCAAGTATAAACGATATATACAACGGAATTCAAATGGGAGGAAAATGGAAAAATAAGAGGGCGTAATATAAGGGGTATGGAGCATTTTTCCTACGTCATGTAGACGGCATAAAGGCTGTATAATGAGCGACGATATGTTCATTTCAATGCAATATGTATCAAAATCATGAGTATCCAACGTAGGGCGAAGCAAGCTGAGCATGATGAGTTTAAATAATCTATTTCAGGTTCCGCCCTTAAAGACGTAAATGGCTAGAAGGATGATAGCTACAAGAGCAAACAAATAAAAGGCCCCCACAGCGATCAGGAAGATGTACCCGGTAAAAGAACCCATGCGCGCGAACAATTTCTTCATCATCACGACATCCTTTCTTACGTAACAGAGTGTGGGTAGGTTTCTTACTTACATCATATCCCAAAAAGACGACTTTCTGATCGAAAGTCGTCTTTTTGGGATAATTAAATATTACGGAAGATATATAATGGAGGTATTTACGTTACGTAATCAGTTTCAATCCGATCGCCGCCACCAAAATCATGGCAATAAACAGCAGCCGCTTGGCTTCCTTCCGCTCACCGAACAGGAACATACCTGTTAACGTACTGCCCACCGTACCGATTCCAGTCCACACCGCATACGCGGTACCCATTGGAATAGAAGTCATCGCATAGGATAACAGGGAGAAGCTGAATGCGAACGATACAAGCATGAGTACGATATAAGGCCAGCCCTTTCGGGTAGAAGCACCATTAATGCCGATGACGCCAAAAATTTCACATATGCCTGCACCCACAATTGCCATCCAAGCCATTATGCTTCACCTCCTTTTGCCGATTGTTGATCCGTGACCAGTTTCAATCCGATCACACCACATAGCAACAGACCGATTAACAAAACCTTGGCAAGTGAGAATGCTTCACCAAATAGCAGCATTTCAGCCAGTACCGTACCTGCAGTACCAATCCCCGTAAATACGGCATAAACCGTACCCACAGGCAATCTTTTGGAAGCAGCGATGATTAATCCAAAACTGAGGATGATGGCTAGGGCCGTCAAAGCCCACTCCCAAACATTGGAGGCGTGTTTCAGCCCACTTACCCATACAATCTCAATGAGTCCTCCGATAAATACATATAACCAGTTGCGGTTCATGATGATGAATCTCCTTTCAGCACAACGGGCTGTGCCTCTTGTTTCAGATGATGGATGCCATGCCAGTAGACTGGCCAGGAAGCTTCAATCCGTCTCCTGTACCGACGTGAACTTCCATAAATAATCTCAACCGTGATGCCATCGAGAAAAGTCATATAAGCAATCGCAGCTTGTTCTGCTGGAACAGCCTGTAGTTCCCCGTTGCGCGTCGCCCTTTGCAGTAGCCGTGTCAGTGACCGCTCCATACCGTCCAGAAACGGATAAACTAGATCCATCACTTCGCTATATAGCGAAAGCGGCGGAAAGTAACACATACGCAGCATAAAGCGGGCTGAGGCATTACAGTTATACTCCTGCTCAAACCATATCAGCAAACCCTTCAACCTTTGTTCCAGTGGAAGATCGGCGTGATCACGGAAGTATTCGAGCGTTCGACGCTGAACATCCTTAAACGCATGCGCAAGGGTTTGCAAAAACAGGTCATCCTTGCCGCTAAAATGTGCATATATGGACGGTTTTTTAATCCCGACTTCGTCAGCGATTGCTCTTAAGGAGGCTCCTTCATATCCATCTCTTGCAAAATGGAACAGGGCGGCATCCCGAATCGAATGTGCAGTCATTAATATCACCTTCCTAACGGTCGTTAGGTAACCTATATTTTCACATTTTACATTCGCTGTCAAGGCACAAAAAACGCCTGCACGATAGTGTACAGGCGGGTTTATGCTTCGAATTTCATTTTCAATTAGAAGGTCGTTAAACCCAAAATCAGTTGAAGCTTATATACGATTTCTTTCAAAAATGTAGTCTTTTCCTGAAATTCATCCAGGTTCAGGGTGAACTCGGCATCTTCATTATTCCATATCCGGTCAAAATAATTCGCCACATCATGAGTAAATGAGTTGTCTGGTGGGGCAACAACCCAGAGGTCATTTTCCAGATTGTAATCATTCATGTTTCTGGGAGTAAAGTTGGTCGATCCTCCAAGGACGATATGATCCCCGGTGGCTTTGGCAATGTACATCATCTTGGCGTGATATTGCTCTTTGGTTGTGTTATACCAGCGAATTTGGATTTTGCCATCCGATTTATCATGTAACTTAGCAGCTACAGGACGATTGGGAATGCCGGTCTTCTCCTGACCAAAAGCATTTTCGTTCGGGTCGAGCACAAGACGTATCTCGGCTCCGCGTTTTGAGGCTTCGAGCAGCGCATCCAATACTTTGGGTGAAGCGATGTAGAACATGCCCATCCATAAGGTGTCACCTTTAACCGATTGATTGATCTCATGGAGCACTGTTTCATTCACTTTACCCTCGGTCAGATAGCGAATTCGCAAATCTCCCTTATTCGGGTCTGTGGAAGGAGTTGTATAGGAAGGGAGCTTTCCCCCGCCCGAGAAATTCAGCACAGCCTGCTCCGACTCAAGGATATCTCCAATGATTGGACCGGTTATTTCAAAAGCGACGTTTGAATGGTACGCACTGGCATCGTGAATATTGCCCGAAGAGACAATGGCCGTCTTCTCGCTGACCACAACTTTGCGATGGTTGGCCTTCAGATTGAGCAATTTGAGGTAGGAACGCACCGTGACATCCGGGCCATTGGTTGCCATCAGGTTCGGAATCCAACCATTCCCGGATTGTCCAAACCACTGGAAGAATGTGCGCCATACAGCCGAGTAGATGGGAGTAGAATCGCGCAAAGGGTCTACATCTGTGATTACTACATGAATTCCAGCCTGTTTCATCCGCTCCAGCAGCGGATTGGGTGCAGAGTTGTAGTTGGTGTTCACTTCATCCGTAATGAACCAGATGTCCATATCCGGTTTCTGTTTTTTTTTGGCGACGATTGTATCCGTGAACTCTGTGCTGACGGGTGGAAAACTCTGACCTTTGTGCTGGTAGTTATTGAATAAAAACATATCAACGACGACGAATTGTTCCGCGTCTTCGACAATCTGTTGCATGCGCTGGAAGATCTGCTGTTCGTGCTCCATCTGTCCGTCAGCGGAGGGATAGGTCAGATCATGCAGAAACTGCACCTGATCCACACGGTATTCAGGACTTTCATAGGAAATGCCGGGTGGTAACGGCTTATAGGTCTGGTAGAGCATGACGGCGATGAGCCATAACACCAGTAATCCGAGACCTGTTCGTATGTATGGAAGTTTACCGCGTGAAGACTTGCGGTCTGATGTCTGGCGGCGAAAAGAAAACAACGATAACTCTCCCCTTTCTGAACTTGCTGACTTCTATTACCACTCTGGTAACAACATTGACGCAAAGATCTTAATGGTATGTTTAATGTAATCAGAGAAGGCAAAACCAATTGATCGATTCAATCGACATGGATATGACCGTTGTGTATAATGAGTGTATTATTTTTGTGGAATGTTCGGATTTTCATATACCTGACAAGGACGGGATAAGGTTCCTGCGAAAGTCTGGCTATTTCAGGAAAGAAAGTGGGTAATAAGGTGTATTCCATCAAACAAGTCGCTGCCATGCTGGGTATTCCGACGGTAACGCTCCGGGCTTGGGAGAATCGGTACAGTGCGGTCACCCCTGAGCGGACGGAATCGGGTTATCGCTTGTACACGGAAGAGAATGTTGCAGATCTGCGCTGGTTGAAAGAGCAGGTGGAGCAGCACCAGACAAATATTTCGGAAGCGGTTCGTATGCTCAAGGTGAACAAAACCACTTCACATGAAGCTGCAGTGCCTACGTCGTTTATGCCTCCAGTACCCACGATGGAAGAGGCATATGTACGTATAGCCGATCAGATTTACGACTCGTTATACAACTTTCAGGGCGAACGGGCCAATGGTCTGATTGATTTTGGCTTCACCATGTACGGATATGATTCAATGTTTTATCATGTGCTGGTGCCTATTCTCGTTCGTGTTGGGGATGCATGGGAGCAGGGCAGGGCTTCGGTCGCTCAAGAGCATTTTATGACTCAATTGATCTCACAGCGCTTTTATCAGTTTTTCCATCTGTTCCCGATCTATCCGCATCTGCCCAAAGTTCTAGCCTTATGCCCGGAAGGGGAGCATCATCAGGTGGGATTATTGTTGTTCTCCCTGTTCATGCGTAAAAATGGTGCTGAAGTGCTCTATCTCGGAGCGGACACACCCGAAGAAGGAATATACCCAATTATCCGGGAGCAGAAAATCCGGTTGGTTTGTCTTTCAGTTACCAGTTCAGAACTGCTTGAACGGTGTGATCAACTCATAGGACGAATTTTGGACGAGTTCCCTGATATGCGCTTTGTGCTTGGAGGGAAGGGCTATGAGCGTGCAGAGAACGCACGTTATCCGCAGTGGATTATGCCTGGAAATTCAGCGGATTGGCAATCGTGGATGGAACGTGAGTATTTTGTTGAACCATCGCCTGGGCGAAGATAACTGACTCGTGTCTTTTTGAAAATGTATTTTAAAATAAAATGTATAGGTTTAGGTATACAGGACATCCTTTGACGCAAGAGCGCGGAGGGTGTTTTTTTTGCTTTCTAAAATATCTTAATAGAGAATTTGACCAGTGGGTCATTTTTTGATTTAATAGGTCGTATAATATTTGTACTACATTTGTATAATGTTTTTGCGTTTACCCGCTTGAACAGTTCAAGGGCGGTTTAATAATAAGTTAGAGACTATAGTACTAGAGATAGTTCTTAACATAGGAAAGGTGAGTGGCATGATACCGAATCAGCAACGTAAACGTGCAGCGGTCATTGGTGCAGGTCCGGGTGGACTTGCAGCAGCGATGTTATTGTCCGGCCAGGGGTACGAAGTAGATGTATATGAGAAACAGCCAGTCATCGGGGGACGTTCTTCCAGACTGGAGCTGGGCGAATATCGGTTCGACCGGGGTGCAACGTTTTTGATGATGCCGCAGTTGATTGAAGAGATGTTCAATGTTGTGGGACGCCAATTATCCGACTATGTGGAGATGAAAGAGCTGACTCCGCTGTATGCTCTAAACTTTGGCGATAAGGTGTTTAAGCCTTCCCGTGACCGTGAAGATACAGCCGCACAGATCAAGGAACTTTTCCCCGGCAACGAGGACAATTACCTTCGGTTCATGCAGGAAGAGGAAGTGAAGTTTGGCAAAGTCATGCCTTTGCTGCGTAGACCTTTTGGCAAGCTGGCAGATTATTTGCGAAGAGATGCCATGACAGCTCTGCCAAAACTCGATATTAACAATACAGTCTATGGCATCCTGTCCCGCTATTTCACAGATGAGCGCTTGCGCTGGGCATTCACGTTCCAATCCAAATACCTTGGTATGTCTGCTTGGGATTGCCCGGGTACATTTACGATTCTGTCATTCATTGAGCACCATTATGGTTTGTTTCACCCCATTGGCGGCGTCAATCGCGTGTTTCAAGCCATGGCTGATGTAGTTGAAGAATATGGAGGACGAATACATACATCCTGTTCGGTTAAACAGGTCATTGTTCGCAATGGTCGTGCAGAAGGCGTATTGCTTGAAAATGGCGAACGCATTGAAGCAGATCATGTCGTTGTTAATGCAGACTTCGCGCATGCCGTGAACCATCTGTTTGAACCAGGCGTACTCAAGAAATATACACCGGAGAAAATGAAGCGTAAAAAATTCTCTTGCTCCACAGCCATGCTGTATCTGGGTGTGGACGGTGAAGTGGATTTACCGCATCATTCCATCTATTTTCCCGAGGACTATCGACTGAACGTCGACGAGATCACGAAGCATAAAGTTTTGTCTGCAGATCCATCCCTCTATATTCATAACCCTTCCAGACTCGATTCGACGCTGGCGCCGGAAGGGAAATCTGCATTATATGTTCTCATGCCTACGCCGAACCTTACCGGTGACATCGATTGGGAGGTAGAACGAGAGAATGTGCAGGAGGCGATGATGAAGCAGATGGAATCGATTCCTGAGTTGTCAGGTATCCGCAGTCGTATTGAAGAATCCATGATGTTTACACCGTTGGATTGGGAAAATGAACTCGACGTGTACCGCGGAGCAACATTTAATATGGCTCATAATCTTGGGCAGATGATGTATCTTCGGCCGCATAACCAGTTTGAAGAGTTGAAAAGGGTGTGGCTGGTGGGCGGCGGTACGCATCCGGGCAGTGGATTACCGACCATCTTTGAATCGGCTCGAATCAGCGTGAAACTGATCCAGGAAGAGGACGCTCGCAAGCGCTCGAAACCATCCTCGTATGTGAAAACGGCGGAAGCGGGAGGCCATTCATGAAACGGGCAGCCATCGTAGGTGCAGGTATTGGCGGCCTGACTTCAGCGTTGCTGCTGAATCGACAGGGTTGGGACGTAACCGTATACGAACGGGCTTCCAGAGTTGGAGGTCGTATCGGCTACGAGCAGGAAGGGGACTATCGGATCGATCAAGGCCCGACCATCGTGCTTCTGCCCGAGATGCTGCTTGGCATTTTGGAGGAAGCAGGTGTGGATCGTTCGAAGATTGAGCTGCTGCGTTGTGATCCATTGTACAGAGTTCATTACAGCAGCGGACGTGTGATGACCAAAATGACGGAACGTGAACAGCAGGCCGAAGAGATTGAACGTCTCTTCCCTGGAGAAAGCCAGGGATTCTCAAAATTTATGAGAGATATGGACACGCTGTTTCCGGCGGGACGGGCTGCGTTTCTGGAACGGGCTTTTCCGCGGAAAAGGGATTTTTTCACTCCGTCTCTGATGTCCCTGATGGGCCGATTACGCGCGCACAAAAGTGTACGGAAGGCTGTAGGCGATTATTTTCATCATGAGGAACTGCTGGATGCATATTCGCTGCAAAGTCTCTACATTGGGGGATCTCCCTTCGGTACGCCGGGTATTTACTCCCTGCTTCCTTATGCAGAGCATGAATATGGCATCTGGATGGTGAAAGGTGGCTATGCTGCATTACCTGCCATACTGGAACAGGAACTGGTATCACGTGGTGGACGCGTCGTACTGAACACGGAAGTGACGGGACTGAATATCGAAAATGGGATATGCAAAGGTATAGAAACAGCCCCAGGCGCAGAAAATGTGGATGCAGTTATCTACAATGGCGATTTCCCCCACCTGCCGGGTCTGCTTGGTCAGACTCTTGAAAGTTCACGCAAACGAAAGCCATATCGTCCTTCATCGGGATGTGTGTTGATCTATGCGGGCGTAGACAAAACCTGGGAGGATGCAACGGCGCATCAGTTTTTCCTGCCCCCAAGTCTTGATGGCAGTTTGCGGGAAGTGTTCGACCAGCGCCGCATTCCGGCGAAGTCCTCTTTTTATGTATTTAATCCGGCTGCATTGGACGAGACGGCAGCTCCGCCAGGTCAGAGTGTGTTGTACTTCCTCATTCCGGTGCCGGATGCCGATGGTGTCGACTGGTCTAGGGAGAGCGAGGCGCTGGTAGAGCGTGTACTGGAAGAAGCGGAACAACGGGGATTTCCGGGACTTCGTGAAGCGATCAAGTGGCAAAAAATACGTACACCCGCTGACGCTGAGCGTGACGGGCTGTACGGCGGCGGCAGCTTTGGCATCGCACCCGTACTGTTTCAATCCGGTGTATATCGTCCGCAACCGAAGCCGTTCCCGGCAATCCGGGGTCTATATGCGGCAGGGGCGTCTGTACATCCGGGAGGCGGGGTTCCTATTGTGATGCAAAGTGCACGGATGGCAGTGAATTTACTGACGAAGGAGATGGAAACATGAATGAAGCGATTTTGAACAAGTGTGAGGAATTAATGCAAAAGGGCTCATCATCTTTTTATCAAGCCTTCAGAGGTCTGCCCAGCCCACGCCGCGAGGCTGTGTACGTTATCTATGCTTTTTGCCGCATGATCGATGACAGTGTGGATGAGCCGGAGCAGTCGCCCTATACGACTTATGAAATCCGCAATCTGTTCAATCAGCTGGAAGAAGCGGAAGGACATTTTATTTGGCCGGCACTACGATGGCTGTTTACGAGTTTTCCTCATCTGGACAAGGGGCCTTTCTTCCGTCAAATGGAAGGACAATTAACCGATCTTAAAGTAACGCACTATAGAACGATGGAGGAACTGGAGCATTATTGTTATCTGGTTGCCGGAACCGTCGGCGAGATGTTGTTGCCTGTATTGCGCGATGACAAAGGTACAGACGTGGCGATGAACGGGATTGCGCTGGGCAAAGGTATGCAGATCGTCAATATTATCCGTGATGTGGGCGAAGACCGGGCAAGATCCCGTCGCTACGTTCCGCTGGAGTTGATGGAGAAGCATGGATATTCCGACCAGGATTGGGCTAACGGTGTTGTCGACGAAAGGTTTAAGGCCATTATTCATGAATTAAAAATAGCTGCGCTGAACTGGTTCCGTATCGGTATGGACTGTCTGGATACGTATCCAACTGAAAGTGCGTTTGCCATTGAGCTGGCGGCAGCCTTTTATTCAACCATTCTGCATGCGGTTGAGCGCAACGACTATGACGTGTATACGAAGCGTGCATTTGTTAGCGATGAACTGAAACTGGAGATGCTGGGTGCCATTGTGGAACGTTATCCTATGCTGACTTACCAAGCTTCCCGCACGGCGGTATCCTGATGGTTCAGGGCCTGTACTGGGCATGGTATATCATCGGAGCAATATTGATGCTGACGATCGGTGTTCCAGATGTGCTGTCCTTTTCCAACGGTTTGTTCCTAATCTTCTATGCACTCTATGTACTGGATCTGATACATCAAGGCCGTAAACGGACGAGAATGTCCGACCAGTCAGTCATTTGGAAGGAACCCGGACTCTGGTTGGCTTCTGCCGTTATTTGGCTGGGAGGCATGGGGGTAGAATGGGTCGGTGTGCATACACATTGGCCCTTTGGCGAGTATTCGTATTCCGATTTCTTCGGAATCCATCTGTTCAGTGTACCCGTTACATTAGGCTTCGCCTGGGTTGCGGTGATTGGTAACTCGGCTCTGCTGAGTGGCGGCGGCTCCACCTGGACCGGCAAGCTGATCCGGGCGGTTAAGACTGGATTTTGGGCCATCGTGCTTGACCTGGTGCTGGATCCAGTTGCTCATGCCAGAGGATTCTGGCAATGGCAAGCCCCAGGTGGATTCTACGGTGTGCCCTGGACCAATTACATAAGCTGGTTTGTAATGGGAGCGTTCCTCTCCTTGTTTCTTCCGGCAATGCCTTCAGATCGAAGCTCATTGCTGCGTGCGAAATGGTTATATCAGCTGTTTATTCTTTTGTTTGGGTTGTTAGCTATCAAAGAAGGAATTAAGGGCAGCTTCATCATTGCTATTGTGGGTATGCTTCTTGCTGAGGGGAGCTGGCTATATGATTCGCGCCGTAAAGTCAAACCCGTTTAACCGGATTTTTTCCTTATACAATCATTATTATTTGCTGCGGAGACGTTTTCGCTCGTTTACGTTATCAGGGTCATTGGACCCGCTGTTACCGAATACTGGTTCACCCATAGAACCGGATCAACCGGTCATCTATTTCATGAACCACAGCTCCTGGTGGGATGGTCTGCTGCTCTATCATGCGTCGCAGCAGACTTCCCGGGGAGATCATTATGTCATGATGGAAGAAGAGCAGCTGCGACAATATGCCTTTTTCCGCAAACTTGGCGCGTATTCAATCAACAAGGAGAATGCATCCAGCATTCGAACCTCCTTGCAATATACGACCGAGCTGCTTCACTCCGGCAAAAGGGTCTGGATCTTTCCCCAAGGGGAAATTCTGCATCAGGATGCCAGGCCAATCGAGTTTCGTCCAGGCATTGGTTTGCTGCTACGCCGCTCTCCACGCGCCGTAGCTGTACCTGTGACTTTGTGTCACGGCATGGTTCAACATGATTTGCCGGAAATATCGATGCAGGTGGGCACGCCTGTGATAGAAGATTGGAAGACATGGAAGAGTGAAGAGATTGCTACCAGATTGAGTAGGGGGCTGGAGCAGCAGTTGAATGACCATAAATCAGAGCTGGCACGCATCGGGCAGGGGAGTTTGCCGGGTGCTTTTCCACTGATCCGCCATGTGCGTTCAACGAGTGAAAAATACGATGCGGCACGAAAGCGGGTGAACCGTTAGCGATGAGTGCATCTGAAATAGGATGGATTATACTGACTTTTGTATTGGGCGTTCAGTTGGTGTTTGCGATATGGAACGTCTCCTGTCTGCCCAAAGTGCGCTCATTCAACGCAGACAGATTGAAGGACAAGGATATCCTGATCTCTGTGCTAGTTCCTGCCCGTAACGAGAAACTGCACATCCAAGGATGTCTGGAAAGTGTGCTTGCCAGCGATACATCCGGATTTCGGATGGAAGTACTGGTGCTGGATGATCGCTCTGAAGATGAGACCGCAGCCATAGTTCAGGGGATTGCCGATCGTGATCCACGTGTGCGCCTGTTGCATGGTATGGAGCTTCCCGCAGGCTGGATGGGGAAATCTCATGCTTGTCACCGACTGGTGCAGGAGGCCAAGGGTGAGTGGTTTATGTTCGTGGATGCCGATGTGCGCTTGGAACCTGCAGCCATCCGGCAGACTATTGCTGCGGGGTGTGAGCAAGGCGGCGGCCTCGTAACGGGATTCCCCTATCAGGTGACGAAGACCTGGATGGAAAAGCTTGTTGTACCCATGATGGTGTTCACCATCATCAGCCATCTCCCCATTTTCATGATACGCAGATCATCCAATCCGATGTTTGTAGCCGCTACAGGGGCGTTTTTGCTCATTCATCGTTCCAGTTATAAGGCCTCTGGTGGACATGCTGCAATCCAGGCTGATCTGGTCGATGATATGAGCCTGGCGAAGGCGGTTAAGCGTGCGGGGCATCCCGTTATGCTGGTCGACGTTCATGACGTGACGAATACGCGAATGTACCAGAATGTTGCAGAAGTGTGGAACGGGTATAAGAAAAACATGTACGAAGGCATGGGGCGCAAAGATGTGCTGCTGTTAGGCACGATGCTGATGTATACATTGATGTATATTGTGCCTCCGCTCGGTCTGATTATCGGTTTGTTGTCGGGCAATGCTACGTCCATCATCTATGGTCTTGTGGGAACCGTGCTCGGGATGGCAGTCAAAAGGGTATCGGATCACGTTGGAGGACAACCCTGGTGGCTTGCTTTCCTGCAACCGATTAGCATGGCCTGTGTCATTGCGATCGGCATAGCTTCCTGGCAGGCAGGTCGTTCCGGCAAGGGGTATGTATGGAAAGGTAGGCGGTACAGTTGAAGGGTAACGTCATTATTATCGGCGCAGGATTTGGAGGTCTATCGTGTGCCATTCGGCTAGCTTCGCTGGGCGTACGGGTAACTATTCTGGAACGGCAGGATCGGGTCGGTGGAAAGCTGCAACAAATCGAGCAGGATGGATATCATTTTGACCGGGGGCCAAGTACGATCACGATGCCCGCAAGCTTCCGTTCTGTCTTCGATCACGCAGGTGTGGAGATGGAGGATTACGTTCAGTTATATGAGCTGGAACCACGTACACGTAATAGTTTTGCAGATGGGACTGTAGTTGATTTGTCGGGCAATCGAGAGAGGATGAAGGAGCAGATTGCTGCCTACAGCCCAGAGGATGCAGCCCGTTATGATGCATTTATGGATGAGTCTGCTGTGCTGTATACAGAAGCCAATCGTCATTTTCTTGGAAAGTTGCTGTTATCGCCCAAGGATAAATATAATCTTCGAATGCTGCGCAGTCTGCTGCGTGTACGGCCTACAGTGAAGTTGGACAAGCTGCTGCGTTCGTATTTCCAGCACCCTCATACCCTTGCGATGTTCGGTCGGTACGCGACCTATGTTGGGTCATCACCATATCAGGCGCCTTCGATCTTTGCCATGATGGGTCATGTGGAAGCAGAAGAGGGCATCTATGGGGTGAAGGGTGGAACCTATCAACTAATAGAAGCAATGACACGGCTTGCACAGGAAAAAGGGGTGCAGATCGTGACTGGCATCGAAGTCCGGCAAATTGTTATCAGACATGGTAAAGTGGCAGGTGTGGATACGGATCAGGGCTTCCGGGAAGCCGATCAGGTCGTTGCCAATGGAGATGTGCTGAGCGTAAATCGGCTGCTGCTTGCGCCAGAATATCGCAAACAGATGAGTGATGAACGGATTCGCAAGTATGAGCCTTCGATATCCGGGTTTGTAACATTGGCTGGTGTGCGGAGACAGTATGAATCCCTGCTGCACCATACCGTCTTTTTCCCTGAACGGTATGAACCGGAGTTTGACCATATTTTCCGTGACCGAAAAATGCCTGCCGATCCCACGATCTACATCTGTTATTCCGGTTATTCGGAAGCGGGTATGGCTCCAGCGGGAGCCAGCAATCTTTTCATTCTGGTGAACGCTCCGTATTTGTCGGACTCCTGGCATTGGGATGAGCAGATGGACGGATACGGTGAGTTGGTGTTGGAGAAGCTGGCCGAGCTGGGCATTACGGGATTGAAGCAGTCCGATGTGCTGATCCGGTACACGCCACAGCATATAGAACGGGATACCCTGGCCCATCAAGGGTCGATCTACGGCATCTCGTCCAACTCCGTGAAGCAGACCTTCATGCGTCCCGGCAACAAAAGCAAGGATGTACAAGGACTGTGGTACGTGGGTGGAACGACGCATCCGGGCGGCGGAACACCGATTGTGACATTGTCCGGGCAACTTGTTGGAGCGCAGCTTGCATCGGAAATCTTAAGGTAAGTTATAGAAGAGATTCATCTAACAGAATGACTGACCCAACCTCCAAATCTCTGAGTAGCAAATATTAATTGTGCCTCGGAATTCAAGTTATTGTTGGGTTTCGGGGCACCCTTTCCATTGCTGGGCCGGAACGTTATACTGGGTAGAGTTGACGCATTGAGTGTGAATATCATTTATAATATAGATCCAAATCATACAGTTTGTACGTTACATAATAAGAATTAATATTTCTGAGAATCTCTCTGCTGTATCGGGCAAATCCTGAATGGAGCCTAGCCGAAACTGGCAATTATCCTGTCCATCAGCACTATTCTCACATAAGGAGGTCTCATCATGAATGAACAAGAGCGAGCCGGCGAACGGCTGCTTCCCGAGGTGGCTACGGGGGAACGGAAGCTGGAGCATGTGCGCCTCTGTCTTGAAGAGAATGTGGCAGGAGAAGGGGTAACCAGCGGAATGGAGCGATATGCTTTTCGTCATAACCCGTTACCTGAATTGAATTTTGAAGAGGTGAGTCTGGAGACTGCGTTTATTGGTAAAAAGGTGCGAACACCCCTGCTCATCAGTTCGATGACGGGTGGAAGCAAAACAACGGGCGCCATCAATGAGCGGCTTGCCCGTGTGGCGAACGCCCGAGGCTGGGCACTCGGCGTAGGTTCGATTCGGGCTGCCGTGGAACAGCCTGAACTGGCAACGACCTTTGATGTGCGGCGCTGGGCACCGGATATTCCGGTCATTGCGAACCTCGGTGCGGTGCAGCTGAATTACGGCTTCAACACTGCTGATTTCCAGCGGGCAGTTGAGATTGCTGGCGCAGATATGCTGGTGCTGCATTTGAACAGTTTGCAGGAGATCTTCCAGCCTGAAGGCAATACCGATTTTAGCGGATTACTTCATCGAATCGAGGGTTTGTGCCAGCAATTAGATGTACCTGTTGGTGTGAAAGAAGTGGGTTTTGGCATAGATGGAGTAACGGCACAACGATTGTACGAAGCAGGTGTGGCTTTTATTGATGTGGCCGGAGCAGGTGGCACCAGTTGGGTGCAAGTAGAGAAGTTCCGGAATTCGAATCCGGTACGTCGTGCGGCAGCAGAAGCTTTTGCAGACTGGGGCATTCCGACAGCGGAATGTATTCAGGAAGTGAGAGCGGTGAACCCCACGGGTGCTCTGATTGGCAGTGGCGGGTTATACAGCGGTGTTGATGCGGCCAAAGCACTGGCGCTTGGTGTAGACCTGGCCGGGTTCGGGCGATCTTTGCTGGAGTCTGCTGTTGCCTCGGATGCAGCGCTAGATCAGTGTCTAGAACAGGTGGAATTCGAGCTGCGTACCGTCATGTTTGGCATTGGCGCAGGGCGGATCGAGGATTTGCAAGGCACGCCACGTCTGGTGGAGCGGCGTTAAATTTGATTTGGATATATGTAAGCTGAGCTAACGAACCGGATGCACCTTATTATGTGAATTTGCTTGGGATGAATAGCTAACGAACCTTAGACACGCTATTCCTGCAAAACGTATGATGTGACATGCAAAATGAGGGTATAAAGCTTCTGTGGTTCGTTACCCCGCCGAATCTGTGCAATTAAGATCTAATAGAACGTGTGTGATTCGTTACAAGTTGATAACTTTAGCGTGTTAAAAGGGGAACCCCGTCAGGTCATGACGGATTGGGGAGCCTCTTTTTGTTGTTTAACGTGGGAGAGAGGGGCTACATACATTCTTCTTTCACGGTTATTGTTTCGTTGGTTACAGTCACATAGGAGTTGCCAGACAAGTATTCGGTATAACCGCACACCGTCTTGTTATAGGTTTCACCACGGCTGTCCGTAAACTCCAGATAGATGGATCCTTCACCGGAGAGTCGCAGCTGTGGAGCGAACTTCACTTGTTCCCCGCTGGGGACACCTTTCTTTAAGGTGTATATAGTACCCTCATTGTTTGTATTGAACGATTCAATGCCGCTGCTCACACGTGCTGTGATATTAGAGAGATCATAATCGGACTGATTGTGAATCGTGATCCTTAAATGTCTGAAGGGGTCCAGCGCCTGATAACCCATAGAAATAACTAATCCAATGAAGAGAATCACTGTAGAAAGGATGATTATTTTCCTTTTTGAAAAGGGACGACGTGTATTCATAAGTGATCTGCTCCTTTCTTTCATATAGGTATAAACAGAGTGAGGTAACCAAAAGTTGTATAGGATTTGGCTGGAATTGCATCATGCAGACCATGGTATAACAAGATACAATACTATAGAGTGCAAAAAGATCATACATAGAACACTCGAACTAGGAGGGAAACCAATGGAACTGATCCCAATGAATCAAGAAGAATATGCTAATTTCCATATTCGCTCGATTAAAGATTTTGCAGAAGAGAAAGTAGAGGCGGGGACTTGGGCTGCGGAAGAGGCGCAGGGACTTGCGGAGGCATCCTACGATAAATATTTGCCTGAAGGGCTGAATACACCGGGTGCTTACCTCTATAATTTGGTACATGCCGTGGACGGGAATGTGGGTTATATCTGGTTTAACGTTACGGATAACCGCCGTGGCAAAGACGCTTTTTTGCTGGATATTGTGGTCGAAGAAGCCTATCGGGGCAAGGGTTATGGTACAGAGACGATGGAGGCACTTGAAAGGGAAGTCTTGAGTCTTGGCGTGGATCGCATTGGTCTGCATGTGTTTGGACATAATGTGCGGGCAAGCAGCCTGTATCGCAAGATGGGGTATGAGGTAACTGATCTGACGATGTACAAGGAATTGAACACCTAATACAGCGATAAACCCAAATCCAAAGTTCCTTGATGCCTTGGGGTTTGTCATATATAATGTATAGGATTATCCATACCGAACAAGTAATCAATGAGGAGTTGTCATATACATGGCTTTGAAAGCTGGAATCGTGGGCCTGCCTAACGTTGGTAAATCCACACTGTTTAACGCAATTACACAAGCTGGTGCCGAATCGGCAAACTATCCGTTCTGTACGATTGACCCTAACGTGGGGATCGTTGAAGTACCGGACGAGCGTTTGGACAAATTAACAGAACTCGTTGTACCGAAAAAAACGGTACCAACGGCATTTGAATTTGTAGATATCGCAGGTCTTGTTCGTGGTGCGAGCAAAGGCGAAGGTCTTGGTAACAAGTTCCTTGCCCACATTCGTGAAGTAGACGCGATTGTACACGTGGTACGTTGCTTTGTAGACGAGAACATCACACACGTCGATGGCAAAATTGATCCGGTAAGCGACATCCAAACGATCAATCTGGAGCTGATCCTGGCCGATATCGAGAGTGTCGAGAAAAAAATCGATCGCTCCAAGAAAAACATGAAGGGCGGCAACAAGTCAGCTGCTCAGGAAGTGGAAGTACTGGAGAAAGTGAAGGCTGTTCTGTACGAAGACAAGCCAGCACGCAGCATGGAGCTTACGGACGAAGAGCGTCTGATCGTGCGCGATCTGCACTTGCTTACCCTGAAGCCTGTTCTGTACGCAGCCAATGTAGCTGAGGACGAAATCGGCGATGTGGCGAACAATGCCTATGTGCAAAAAGTAAGAGAATTCGCAGCTGCTGAAAATGCAGAAGTGGTACCCATCAGTGCGAAAGTGGAAGAAGAGATCTCTGAGCTTGAAGGCGAAGATAAACAAATGTTCCTGGAGGAACTCGGCATTGAGGATTCCGGTCTGAACCTGTTGATCAAAGCTGCTTACAAATTGCTGGGTCTGTACACGTACTTCACAGCAGGCGTACAGGAAGTTCGTGCATGGACCATTCGTCAGGGAACGAAAGCTCCTGGCGCAGCGGGTGTCATTCACACGGACTTCGAGCGTGGCTTTATCCGGGCAGAGGTTGTTTCCTACAACGATCTGGTTGCTGCCGGTTCCATGAACGGTGCCAAGGAGCGCGGACAACTTCGCCTCGAAGGTAAAGAGTATGTTGTCAATGACGGCGATGTTATGCACTTCCGCTTCAACGTTTAATTGATACACACAAGAGGATAGAAAATTGCTATAGCCCTGTTGTCTTCCATTGAAGATGGCAGGGCGTTTTATATTCTAGAACCTTTTACATAACCTTTACTTTTGCTGGATTGTTTGCAGGTGGTGGATATAATAAAAAAGAAGGAGAGACAGAGGAGGAAATATTGTAGCTGGTGATTCTGATGTTTCGGCTATGTAGGTTGGGAATTTTTTGGTCCTCTCCCGGGCGAACAGTTGCTATTCAGGAGCATAAGAATATGCTATAATTAAGAGTCGTATACCTATGTTGAATTCCGCGCTTAACTTGATGAGCTGAAGCGAGTTCCACAGAGGGTGCGTAATTTCTTTTTATAACTTAAAAGTAAAGGATTTGATGACGTTGTAGCGATGTTATACGTCGATCATAAAATGAATGTTACGGTCAGGGATTTCTGAGAACTCCGTGCCTTGTGAAATATAGATGGTCTGATGATGCATGAATGAATGCCTATCGGGATCAATGAATGTTGAAATGCTGGAACGAAAATAAAGCGTGAGGTGACTATATATGTTGGATAAATTACAGGCGTTAGCCGACCGTTATGACAAACTAAGTGAGTTGCTGTGTGACCCGGATGTGGCAAGTGATAACAAGAAGCTGCGGGAATATTCCAAAGAACAATCCGATCTGCAACCTACCTATGAAGCATACAGTGAGTACAAACAGGTAAGTCAGGATCTCGAAGCCGCCAAAGAAATGCAGGGCGAGAAGCTGGACGACGAGATGCGTGAAATGGTCAAAATGGAAATTGATGAGCTGAGCACTCGCCAGAAAGAACTGGACGATCTGATTCGTGTTCTCATGCTGCCAAAAGACCCGAATGATGATAAAAACGTCATCGTGGAAATTCGCGGAGCGGCTGGTGGAGATGAAGCGGCGCTGTTTGCAGCGGATCTGTACCGGATGTATACACGTTATGCCGATAATCAAGGCTGGCGCGTGGAACTGATGGATGCCAATACGAATGATGTGGGCGGCTTCAAAGAGGTTATTTTCCTCATCAACGGTCGTGGTGCTTACAGCAAAATGAAATACGAAAGTGGTGCGCACCGTGTGCAGCGTATCCCGACAACCGAATCGGGTGGACGTATTCATACGTCTACTTCGACAGTAGCCGTTATGCCTGAAGCCGAAGATTTCGATATCGAAATTCATGATAAAGATATCCGTGTAGATACATTCTGTTCCAGTGGTGCCGGTGGACAATCGGTTAATACCACGAAATCGGCTGTACGGGTAACTCACGTTCCAACGGGAATCGTGGCGACGTGTCAGGATGGTAAATCCCAGAACTCGAACAAGGAAAAAGCATTGCAGGTTCTGCGTACGCGTATCTTCGATATGATGCGTCAGGAAGAAGAAGCAAAAATTTCGAGTGAACGGAAGAGCAAAGTGGGTACAGGTGATCGCAGTGAGCGGATTCGTACCTATAACTTCCCACAAAGCCGTGTTACGGATCACCGTATCGGATTGACGATGCACAAGCTGGATCAAATCATGAATGGTGAGATTGAAGATATCTTGTCTGCACTGACCATTGCCGAGCAGACGGATATGATGGATAGAGGAGAATAATGCTGTGACCCGCGCGCAGTTTGTCATGACGCCGGAACAGAGCTGTCGGGAAGCCTTCGTGGAGGCTTCCTCTTTTTTGGAGAAGTGCGGCGTGTACGAGCCGCAGAATAATGCCCGGCTGCTGCTGGAGCATGTACTCGGCCGCGAAGGGGCCGAGTACTATATGATGCAGCCGGAGCCGTTTCCCAGCGAGCTTCGCAGTCGCTGGGAAGACGCCGTCACGCGCAAGGCTGCGGGTGAGCCGGCGCAGTACATCATCGGCAGCCAGGAATTCTATGGGCTGCCGTTTGAGGTCACTCCGGCCGTGCTGATTCCGCGGCCGGAGACCGAGCTGCTGGTCGAGGCTGTGCTGCGCGAAGCCGACCGCGTGTTTCCCGGCGGCGCTCCGCTCGCCGTCGACATTGGCACGGGCAGCGGCGCCATCGCAGTGACGATGGCTTCGCAGCGCCCGCGCTGGCAGGTAGGCGCCGGAGATATCTCGGCGGCTGCCCTGCAAGTGGCCGCGCGCAACGCGGCCGCGAACGGAGTGCAGATCGACTTCCGTGAAGGCGATCTGCTGGCCCCGTTCGCTGGGGCACGGGTGGACATCCTGGTGTCCAACCCGCCTTACATCCCGGCGGCAGATATCGCCGGGTTGCAGCCCGAGGTGCGCGATCATGAGCCGCGCACGGCACTGGATGGCGGCCCGGATGGGCTGGGGCCGTACCGCATCATGCTGGAGCAGCTGGCGCTGCTGCCTGCACCGCCGCAGATCATCGGTTTTGAGCTGGGTCAGGGTCAGGCCGGGGATATCGCAGCTCTGCTTGAATCGGCCGGATATTGGCCGGAAATTATCGTCGTGCCGGACCTTGCAGGCATTGAACGGCATGTGCTGGGTGTTCGCACTTCGGAACAGGTGACGAAAATGTAAGGTTCCACGGGTTTTCTTTTTGCCGTGAAATCCTCTACAATGAGATATACCGAAGATTGCTGAATGCTTGGAGGAACATAACTACATGCTGCATAAATTCAAAAAAATAGACTATTCGATTGTTTTTATATTGCTCATTCTGATGGTCATTAGTATCTTGTCGATTTATAGTACCACCTTCGGAAGACCGAAGTGGGAGGTTTATCCCCAGAAAGCAGTAATTTTTTATATTATCGGTTTTATTGTGTTTTTCGGAATGTCCATGATTAACTACAAATTGATCATTAAAAATTACTTATACATTTATGGCGTGGGCATGATACTGCTTATTCTTGTTATGTTTATCGGTAAGGAGTACTACGGTGCTCAAGGCTGGCTCTCTATATTTGGCCTGAGCTTGCAGCCTGCCGAGCTATTCAAATTATGTCTGATTGTCTTCCTGTCAGCGCTTCTGGCGAGGAAGAAAAACAGACCATTGTTTTTTGGGCGAGATGTCATCCCGATCTCACTCTGTGTGCTTCCCCCGTTGCTGCTCGTATTGCTTCAAAATGACTTGGGGAATGCGCTGAGTTATGTTGTTATCCTGGTAGGGCTTCTTTGGATAGGCAATATCAAATTCACACATGCCCTGATTGGTTTTGTCATAGCGGTGGCCGCTTTGATAGGTGGGACACAAGCCTATATTCATTACCATGACGAAGTTGTGAAATTTCTGAAGGACATTGGTCGCTCTCACTGGGCAGATCGTTTCGATCCTTGGCTCGTGCCGGATCAGACGTCAAGGGATGTGCTTTGGCAGACCTACAATGCCAAGTTGGCTATAGGCTCTGGAGGTATTAGCGGTAAAGGATACATGGAAGGTACCACTATTCAGTCGAATCGGGTGCCGCTGGCCTACGCGGACTCGATCTTTGTGCAGATTGGTGAAGAATTTGGTTTTGTTGGAGCATCGGTGCTGCTGCTGCTCTACTTTATCTTGATTCACAGACTGGTGTTGATTGCACTGGAATGTAAGGACAGGGCAGGGCCCTATCTGATTGTCGGCATCATAGCGATGCTGCTCTACCAGATCTTTGTCAATATCGGTCCGTTCATTGGTCTGATGCCGCTGACAGGGATTACGCTGCCGTTTATCAGTTTCGGGGGAACCTCGCTTGTTCTCAACATGCTTAGTATGGGACTTGTGATGAGTATCAAAGTGCATACGGAAGAGAACGAGGATATTCTCGGTTCCTCAGAACAGCCAAGCATTACGGAACTGGTAATGAAACTATTTAGACGCAAATCAACACAGCAGGAGCAATAGTTTTGATCCTAGGACAGACTCTTTGCAAGTGAATACGATATAAGCCAACCCTGGAATCAACAGATCGGAGCAAGATGGATCTGTGGGTTTCGGGGTTTTTCGTTATTTGTTTGACGGATTTCCAATTTGTCTTCCAATTATATACAATGGTAATATTGAAGACTACTGGAAATAATTATTGGGTTATTGAGCCTCAGGGGGATACGTAGGAACATGCTAAGAATGCTGAAAAAGATGGACGGGGTTATTCTGTTTGTGTTGCTGCTGCTTATGGTCATGAGTGTATTTACGGTGTACAGTGCGATTCAGTCCGATCCGAAATTGGGCAATCATCATATCAAAACCTTGCAGTTTTACGGGATTGGATTCGTAGCCCTCATTGGTATTGGATTAGTCAATTATAAACTGTATATCCAATATGCGTTTTATATTTACGGGTTTGGGATTGTCCTGTTGATTCTTGTTAATTTTATAGGGGGCACGATCAATAATGCGAATGGCTGGATAAAGATTAATGATTATCTTTCTTTTCAACCGGCAGAATTGTTTAAAATGATCTTAATTCTGTTTCTGGCGCATGTATTGGTCAAAAGAAAAAATTCTACGCTTCATTTCTGGAAAGATATCGTGCCAATTGGTTTATGGACGTTCGTTCCCTTTGCACTCGTGATGATTCAGAATGATCTGGGCAACGCCCTTGGATACATCGTGATTCTGGTCGCTGTGTTATGGATAGGGAATATCAAGTTGTCGCATGCACTAATTGCTCTTGCCATTGTGGGAGTAACTTTTTTTGGATTCGTCAAAGCATATACGTCGTATCACGATGAGATTTTTACCTTTCTGGAAAAGGCGAACCGCGAGCACTGGGCCGAGCGGATTGACCCCTGGCTTGTACCGGATAAAGCAACGTCGAAAGCTTCCTGGCATACGAAAAATGCGGGTCTTGCCATAGGCTCGGGAGGCATAACAGGCAAAGGTTATATGCAAGGCACATCCGTTCAATCGGGGCGTGTACCGTATACATATTCGGATTCCATTTTTGTGGTCATTGCTGAGGAGTTTGGTTTTGTAGGCGGATCTGTTCTGCTCTTAATGTATTTTATCCTCATTCATCGTATGGTGTTAATCGCATTACAATGTAGAGACAGGGCAGGACCTGTCGTGATTGTAGGGATTATCGGCATGCTGTTATATCAGGTGTTTGAAAATATTGGCGCTTTCCTCGGGCTGATGCCGCTTACGGGCATTACGCTGCCGTTTATCAGCTATGGGGGCACCTCGTTGCTCATTAATATGGCATGTATCGGGCTGGTAATGAGCATTAAATTGTATGGTCAGGAAGACGAGGACGAGCTTCTTATGGGAGAACAACGACCTACCTTGCTGGAACGTTTATGGAGTATGGTCAAAAAGGAAAAGACAACAGCGTAATTATCTTGGGTGTGATTCATCTCTGCTAGGGACATCCAGCTTCTCATTCATAGGATGTTGTAGTATGTTATGGAGCAGTAAGTGATTTGTTTGTTATTCCGATCTTTGCCTGCGCAGCCAGGTGAAGATCTTTTTTTGTTTTTAAGGTAGTGTGAATTTTGGACTTTGGAAGAATGACAAATTTAATTTTTATTGACAAATATTTCAATTATGTATTATCCTAATTTTAACTAGATTATATAAGTATTTTACCCGCCTACTTACACTCTACACGTCAGACAGTAATCAATACTTTGAAAGTGGGTTATGAACCTACTCCTCATCCATACACCCAGTCATGCCAATGAATAATGTAATTGTAAATCGTTGGTGTACTCTTCCCTAGATTATCAAAATTGTTCAGCTACGAAGTTCCTTTGATATCCCATTACCCTTCAGCTCAACGTACTATGATCCTTCTTGTGTTAGCCTATTTTTTCTGCGAATCTATTTATTCCATCCATGAATTTCAGTGAACCAGATTCCTTTTCTCATAAATGAAATCGATTACATTTAATTGTAAACGCTTCCTTTGATTCGAATTTGATTTGAACAGAAAGGGTGAAAAGGCGATGTGGATCAACAAACATAGTCTTTCAGCGGCATTAACGAGAGAAGCAGTAGGGAGTACAGGGCGTGATCCTCCTGCTAACCAAAACGTAAGGCTACTGCTGAATTCCTAAAATTAAAACCCCAAAGGAGAGTTATGTGATGAACCTAAATCGAGTTGGTATGATCCCTTCATTTGTGAAAGTGTTCATGCTCTTGTTTTTATCTTTTGCACTAACCGTTTCAACATTTGCCATCGGACCAGCGAAACAAGCTGACGCAGCTCCTCTTCCAAAGAAAATTATTGCTTATGTGGCTGGTTGGGCCAACTGGACCGCGAATGAAATCAAGGCAGAACAGCTCTCTCATATCAATTATTCCTTCGCTCTCATCTCCAACGGCAAAGCAACAATTACAAATTCAGATCGTACCAAACTGCAACTGATGGTTGGACTGAAATCCAGAAATCCGGATTTAAAGGTATTATTGTCTGTTGGGGGCTGGGGAGCTAACGGTTTTTCAGACGCAGCACTAACAGACGCCTCACGTACAACCTTTGCCGACAGCATTGTGCAACTGGTAACCTCCAACAATTTGGACGGCGTCGATCTGGATTGGGAATATCCGACCAACCCTGCTGCCGGTACAACCGCGCGGCCACAGGATAAACAAAATTTCACACAACTGCTCTCGAAGGTTCGTGAGAAGTTGAATGCTCAAGGACAAATTAATGGCAAACAATATCTGCTGACCATTGCCGCAGGAGCGAGCAGCAGTTATCTGAACGGTGTGGAAATCAATAATATCACGCCTCTGCTGGATTGGATCAATCTGATGACTTACGATTTTCATGGAACCTGGGATGCAACAACAGGTCATCATACGAATCTGTCCGGAAGAGATATTAGTGTAACGTCTGCGGTCAATCTGTTCAGAAATAGCGGTGTTCCCGCGAACAAACTGGTCATTGGCGGAGCCTTTTACGGCCGGGCTTGGACTGGTGTTCAGAATTCGAACAATGGTCTGGACAGGCCCGCTTCTGGTGGTTTTGAACCCGATTACAACACCATTGTCAGCCAATATTTGAATAAAAACGGATATACACGGTACTGGGACAGCAGTGCCCAAGCTCCTTATCTGTTTAATGGAAATACTTTTATCTCGTATGACGACCCACAATCACTCAGCCTGAAGGTGCAATATGTGAAAAATAGCAATCTGGGTGGCATCATGTTCTGGGAGTACAGCAACGACCGCTCAGGTGCGCTGCTTCAGGCCGTATATTCAGAGGTTACGGGTGGTGGCACGGTGCAGCCTCCGAATCCAAGCGGGTACAACTATTTAGTTGCTCAAGCCAATCAGCAAATCGTCTCTGCCGAGAATCAAGGCAATGACCAGCTTGTCGCCGATCGGACGACGGCAGGAGACTGGGAGCTTTTTGAATGGATCACGAACTCCGATGGAACGGTGTCCCTCAAGTCCAAAATCAATAATAAATATGTCACAGCAGATGTTGATTTGGGTGGTGCCCTGATCGCCAAAGCTGCAACCATTCAGCAATGGGAGAAGTTCAATCGTGTGGATTTGGGTGATGGAACAATCGCGTTGCAGGCACTCGCCAATAACCTGTATGTGACCTGTGATCTGAATAATGGCGGTAAGCTTGTAGCGAGCCGCAATTCGGTTGGCGGGGCCTGGGAAGCTTTTCGTGTGAATAAGTAACCGAGGAGCAAGGGCATCCATGCAGCATGCCAAATTGGAACATCAAAGGTAGATTAGAATTTTAGATTTTTCAAAGAAGTGCCAGCCGACAAGCGTTCCGTAGGCAGGCGCTTCTTTGATTTTCGTCAGTTTCATGAGCGAGATAATAGTCCTTTCATTTTAAGTCTTACCCTCCTATAAAATTTTAGTAGATTTGTAATCTAGCAGGTTTACTTCCGACTCTTCCGGGCATACTGATAGACATGAGAGAGTTACAGGGATCTTGATCACGGGAGCCGAGGGGGAGAACGGAATGAGCAGAAGAATCGTGAAACAAATTGGACTTATTATTGTATGTCTTATGATGATTATTATGATGTGGGAAGGTCAGAAAACGGATGCAGCTGTGGCGGCCACAGCGATTCCGGAACAATCCATTCGCTTGCGTATTCTCGCAAACTCGGATGCAGCGGGAGATCAGTTGGTCAAACGAGAGATTCGTGACGCCGTCGTTGCCCAAATGAATGAGTGGGTAACCGAACTGGAGAATCCGCAAAGTTTGGAAGAAGCGCGTGGGGTTATTCGTCAGCATTTATCTGAAATCGAGGATCGTGTGGGAGAAGAGCTTGCCAATCGTGGCTTAACCTATTCATATCAGGTGGAACTTGGAGTGGTTCCGTTTCCAACCAAATTATATGGGGGTACAGTATATCCGGCTGGAGATTACGAAGCAGTGCGGATAACACTCGGAAAAGGTGAAGGACAAAACTGGTGGTGTGTGTTGTTTCCACCATTATGCTTCATAGATGCAGGAACAGGTGATGCATTGGCGAAGCCTACAACAGCATCTGCAACTGCCGCAGAGCCTGGGGACGCACAAGCATCTGTGCAGGCAGCCACACCGGAAGCACGTTTCTTCCTGTGGGATATGGCGGTGAAATTGTGGGATTGGGTAACGGGATTGTTTGCATAACTGTATAACATGCTGCTGGATATAAGCTTTATCAGGGGACTTCGATTCAGGGAAGTGCCCTTTTGTTTTATTATGGGTTCGGGTCAAAGACCTCGTGATGTTAATCGCTGGGGAGAATCTGACCGCATCCTTGGGCAAAGCAGATATGTTATAATTATAGGAATCAGAAAACATAAGCGAAGAAGACATTGCGGAAACGGGATGTCTTGCATCAACTACCCTACTGAAGTTTAGGAATGATGGATATATGACGAGAGAGAACGAGCAATTGCATCAGTCTTCCATGAAAGGCATGGGGAACGATGAAAGTACAGAGGAAATGGTTACGAGTATGTGGAATGTCAATGTACTGGTAACCAATGAGAACACGGATGATGTGGCAAAAGGGATTGCGTATAAACAGGCCCTCGCTGACTTGCAGGATGCGGCAACCTGTCTTCGTCAAGGGCAGACCGTGGCATTCCCGACCGAGACGGTATACGGTCTGGGTGCAGATGCTCGCAATACAGCTGCGGTGGAAGCTGTATTTGCAGCCAAGGGGCGGCCTTCGGACAATCCGCTGATTGTGCATATTGCACAGCGTGACCAGTTGGATTCACTGGTCACGGAAGTGAATGGCACAGCGGAGGTGCTGATGACGGCCTTCTGGCCAGGGCCGCTTACGCTTGTGCTGCCGGTTAGGCGAGGGGCGGTATCCCCGCGGGTTACCGCCGGTTTGGACACGGTGGCCGTGCGGATGCCGGATCATCCGGTGGCCTTGCAGTTGATCGCGGCGGCGGAATGCCCGGTCGCCGCGCCGAGCGCCAACCGCTCCGGGCGGCCAAGCCCGACACTCGCAGCACATGTGCGCGAGGATCTGGCAGGCCGCATCGGCGGCATCGTGGACGGCGGCCCCACCGGGGTGGGCGTCGAGTCCACGGTGGTGCAGGTCGGTGACGACGGTACCGTCACCATCCTGCGCCCTGGCGGCATTACGGCGGAACAGTTGTCCGCCGTTGCCGCCCGTGTTGCCACGGACCCGGCGCTGCTCGCTGAGGGGCCCGGTGGCGATGACAGCCCGGCGCCGCGCTCGCCGGGCATGAAGTACACGCACTACGCGCCTGCAGGTGCGCTGTGCGTGGTGGAGGGGCCGCCCGCATCGGTGGCGGCCTGGATCAGCGCCGCCCTCGCAGAGGCGGCGCAGCGCGGGGAGCGCACCGCGGTGCTGGCGTTCGCCGAGCACGCGGAGCAGTACCGCGCCGATGCCGTGTTCTCGCTGGGCGAAGCCAGCGAGCTGGAGGAAGCAGCGCGCCGGCTGTACGCGGCGCTGCGCAGCTGCGATGAGCAGGGGGCCACATATATTGTGGCCGAAGCCTGCTCGCGCGAAGGGTTGGGAGCAGCCGTCATGAATCGGCTGCTCAAGGCGGCAGGGCACCGACTCATACAGGTCGGTAACCGATAGCTCCCTTTTTCCATAATATCGCTATGAATATTTCCCTCCGGCACCCGCCCTCTAGTCACGACAGCAATTCCTTTTTTTGAATGGTAGGAATGCAAAAGTCTTCTCAGGTCATGTTTATGTCCTTGTCCGCATATGGTGTACAAGAACCTTTACGTGACTTGGGGGTATGGGGATGTGGGATGTGTCTGCCCATGTAGGGCAGTTGGTAACCATTTTAATTATGGCCGTCGCTCTCGGACTCGACGCGTTCTCACTCGGCATTGGGATTGGCATGAAGGGCATTCGTCTGAGAGACGTATTGCGAATCAGTACCGTAACGGCCCTGTTTCACATCATCATGCCGCTCATCGGCATGTATACGGGCAAATACGTCAGTTCCCTGCTTGGTGACATTACGACGTATGCAGCTGGCGGTCTGCTGGTCCTGCTCGGTGCCCATATGATCTTGAACGCTTTCCGGGAGGGAGACACCAAACTGGTGGATCATCGATCTCTGCTCGGTGTGATTCTGTTCTCACTGAGTGTCAGTGTGGATTCGTTTTCCGTTGGAGTCTCGCTCGGCATGTTCAGCAGTGATTTGGTATTAACGGTGCTGGCTTTTGGTGTCTGTGGTGGAGCAATGTCCGTTATGGGTCTGCTGTTGGGACGGCGTGTGAGCCAAAACATGGGCGATTACGGGGAAGCGGTCGGCGGAGCGATCTTGCTCGCTTTTGGACTTTTGTTTATATTTTAAAATACACCGTTAATAATGATTACAGCCTAGTGCAGTCTTCAATATATAGTTAAGAGTTCCATTTGTTTAGATTGAGTTTCAAACATGATTCGACAACATTTGCAAAATGGGGAGGCTAACCACAATGAAACATATTTTGTTTGTATGTACAGGGAATACATGCCGCAGCCCCATGGCGGAGGGACTTTTACGTAAACTGGCGTCTGAGCGGGGCATTCAGGTGGACGTTCGTTCCGCAGGTGTAGCCGCAACTACGGGCATGCCGATTTCCCGTCATGCTGAGGCTGTATTAAAGGATCACAACGTTGAGGGACCACCTCATTCGACGCACCTTAGCTCGGACCTGGTCGGTTGGGCCGATCTGATTCTCACGTTGACACGTAGTCATAAACAGCATGTCATGCAGGTTTTTCCTGACTCGGTACACAAGACATATACCTTGAAAGAGTATGTGGAAAATGACGAGCAAGTTCTGAATGATCTTCAGGAACTGGACAGCCTGTTCGCGACATTGGAGATGAAGCGTGCGCTCGGTCAGGCAATTTTGGCGTCTGAACGTGAGCGGGCGATCGAGATCAGACAACGCATTCCGAGCTTTGATATTTCGGACCCGTTTGGCGGAAGTCGTGACGATTACAACATAGCCGCGGCAGAGATCCGGACTGCGCTCGACAGACTTTTGGACAAGTTGAATTAATTTGAATCGTTCAATCAGTCGCAGCTAACGATGGACTTCCATATAAAAACGGACACGGGATGTAAATTACCCGTTGATTTTAAACGCAGGTTGTTTTATGATGAATGGGAAAACAGGGATCCGGTGTAACTGGCGACGAAGTGGGCATAACCACGATGGAGCACCGGAACAAACGGCCGGTCGCCTGGGCAAAAGAGCAATTCTGCGTTACCCGCAGACTGCTCTTTTTTTCGTCTTTCATCTGATTATTCGCTATAATAGTACCTGAAATGCCATGCATGAATACCAAGGGCAGCCTAGAGGAAGCCGGGCATGATTTTATCGGGAGGCGATAGGATGACTATTGAGTTAGATTCGGAACAACCCGGATTGCATGAACAGACCGCATCCATTCTGCGTGAACTGGCGCTTGCCGGACAGCTTGGACCTGGACAGATCGTTGTGATCGGTACAAGTACAAGTGAGGTTGCAGGCAAACGGATTGGTACAAGCGGTGCGGTTGAAGTAGCGCAGCAGCTTCTTGCGGGTATACGCGAGGTGCAGCAGGAGTTCGGTTTTGATGTTGTATTCCAATGCTGTGAGCACCTGAACCGTGCGCTGGTTATGGAGCGTTCACTGCTTACACGTCTTGGATTGACTGAAGTGGGTGCAGTACCCGTGCCCAAAGCAGGTGGTTCCATGGCATCCGCAGCGTATCGCTCGCTGACCGATCCATGTCTGGCTGAACATGTGCAGGCCCATGCGGGACTGGATATTGGGGAGACGATGATTGGCATGCACTTGCGGCATGTGGCAGTACCCTTCCGAACAGCACTCCGCTACATCGGTGATGCCCGTGTTACTACAGCATTGACCCGTCCGAAGTTGATTGGCGGCGAGCGCGCAGTGTATCGTATGGAAGAGCAACCAGATTCGACATTTTGTGACTAACGTATAAACCGAAACGATTGGTTACACTCCTGACTTCGATTGCATCACCATCTTTCGATCGCTGTTATCCCCAGATTTTTTTGAATCCCTTATATAAGGGGAAATCCGGTGATAAAGGCGAACGCTCTGCTTCTCCAGATTGGTGTTGCACTCTCCGTTTTCGTGTAAACATGATTTCGCTTTATAACTTCACTTATAACTGGGAGGAATTTAATCATGGAACAATTGCGCAAGAATGACCCGGCAGTACTGGAAGCGATGAATCTTGAACTGAAACGTCAACAAAACAACATTGAGCTGATCGCGTCCGAAAACATCGTAAGCGAAGCGGTTATTGAGGCAATGGGATCTGTACTTACCAACAAGTACGCTGAAGGATATCCAGGCAAACGTTACTACGGTGGTTGTGAGCATGTCGATATCGTTGAAGATATCGCGCGTGATCGTGCCAAAGAACTGTTTGGAGCAGAACATGTAAATGTTCAACCTCACTCCGGTGCACAAGCGAACATGGCAGTATACCTTGCGGCTCTGAAACCAGGTGATACCGTTCTGGGTATGAACCTTGCGCATGGCGGACACCTCACACATGGTAGCCCGGTTAATGCTTCCGGATTGCTGTACAATTTCGTGGCTTATGGTGTACAAGAAGATACATTCCTGATTGATTATGATGAAGTGCGCAAAGCGGCATTTAAACATCGCCCTCGTATGATCGTTGCAGGTGCAAGTGCATATCCGCGTATCATTGATTTTGAAAAGCTTGCTTCCATCGCCAATGATGTAGGTGCTTTGTTCATGGTGGATATGGCTCACATCGCAGGACTGGTAGCTGCAGGCTTGCATCCAAGCCCGGTTCCACATGCGCATTTCGTAACGACAACAACTCACAAAACGCTGCGTGGACCTCGTGGTGGTATGATTCTGTGCCGCAAAGCATGGGCAGCAGCGATTGATAAAGCGGTATTCCCCGGTTCCCAAGGTGGACCTTTGATGCACGTGATTGCTTCCAAAGCGGTAGCATTCGGTGAAGCACTGCAACCTTCGTTCAAAACGTATGCACAAAACGTGGTGAAAAATGCACAAGTATTGGCTGAAACGCTGATTGCTGAAGGATTGAACATCGTATCCGGCGGTACAGACAACCACTTGATGCTGATCGACACACGCAGCGTGAATATCACAGGTAAAGAAGCCGAGCATGTACTTGATTCCATCGGCATTACCGTGAACAAAAATGCAATTCCGTTTGATCCAACTAGCCCGTTTGTAACGAGCGGTATCCGTATCGGTACACCTGCAGCTACTTCCCGTGGTATGAACGAAGAAGCAATGGTAGCCATTGGTAAGATTATTGCCAAAACATTGAAAAACCCTAAAGATACAGCCAAATTGGACGAAGCCCGTGCAGAAGTAACGGCGCTTACGGACCAATTCCCACTGTACACAGATCTTAAATACTAAAAAAACTTGCTCGTGCTGTTTGTATTTGAGATGTTCTTAATGTAAACATGCAGACGGAGCAAACCGAAAGAACCTGAAGAAGCGTAGCGCTCGCCTTTATCACCGGAATTCCACCATTTATTAATGGATCAAAGAATTCTGGGGATAACAGCGATCAGAAGGTCATTCGGTTTGCGGAGCTTCAGTAGTGTTTACAGATTTTTTAACATTCAACTGACATAACAGCGAGAGCAAAAAGGACCGGAAGACTCATGTTTCCGGTCCTATTTTTATAGGATTCGGTTTTCTGTAATGATTAAGTGCCCTTTGATGGTGTAATTCGGTGTAGGTGATGATATAATATACAGGATTTATCGGGCCTATGAATGATGATTAGGCATATTTGGTAATGCTGAACATGAAGAACATACCGGAGGGACAAATTAGATGGGAAAATTAGTAATATGTGATCACCCTTTGATTCAACACAAACTGACGTTTATACGCGACATGCGTACGAATACGAAAGATTTTCGTGAATTGGTGGATGAAGTGGCTACACTGATGGCTTATGAGATTACAAGAGATGTTGAGCTGGAGACTATTGATGTACAGACACCAGTAGCTGAAACACAAGGAAAAGTAATTTCTGGACGTATGCTTGGGCTGGTTCCGATTTTGCGTGCGGGCCTTGGGATGCTGGATGGTGTTGTTAAATTGCTGCCGGCGGCAAAAGTTGGACATGTAGGTTTGTTCCGTGACCCGGAAACCCTGCAACCTGTTGAGTACTACACCAAGCTGCCTACGGACGTTACAGAGCGTCAGTTGATTGTCATCGACCCGATGCTGGCAACTGGCGGTTCTGCCATTGCTGCTATTGACGTGCTCAAAAAACGCGGCTGCACGCAAATCAAAATGATGAACCTTGTTGCAGCTCCTGAAGGAGTAAAAGCTGTTCAGGATGCGCATCCGGATGTAGATATCTACGTTGCTGCACTGGACGATCGTCTGGATGATCATGGCTATATCGTTCCCGGACTGGGAGATGCAGGAGACCGTCTGTACGGCACTAAATAAGCATATTGCATGCTGAATAGAAAAGGGGCTTTGCTTCAATGTCCAAGAAAATTAAAGTCATGACGATATTCGGGGTGCGCCCGGAAGCCATCAAGATGGCTCCGCTTATTTTGGAACTGCAGAAACATCCCGAATCTATTGAATCGATCGTTTGTGTAACTGCACAGCATCGTCAGATGCTGGATCAGGTTCTTGAAGTATTCGATATTCATCCAGACTACGATCTGGATGTGATGAAAGATCGCCAGACGCTGAATGAAATTACGATTCGTGTGCTGGGAGGCCTGGAGCCGGTTTTGCGTGAAGCAAAGCCGGATATTGTGTTGGTTCACGGTGATACGCTGACAACGTTTGTAGCCAGCTATGCTGCGTTCCTACAGCAGATCCAGGTGGGGCATGTAGAAGCGGGCCTTCGAACGTGGAACAAGCTCTCTCCATACCCGGAAGAAATGAACCGTCAGTTAACCGGGGTGCTTGCTGACTTGCATTTCGCGCCTACCGACTGGTCGTCTTCAAACCTTGCCAAAGAAAATAAATCGGAGTCTAGTACGTATGTCACAGGCAATACGGTAACAGATGTGTTTCAATATACAGTACGGCAGGATTACACACATCCGGTACTAGATTGGGCACAGGGCAAGCGTCTTGTGTTGATGACAGCTCACCGCCGTGAATCCCAAGGCGAGCCTCACCGTAACATTTTCCAGGCCGTCAAACGGATTGCCGACGAGTTTGAGGATATTGCCATCGTGTATCCGGTGCATCCAAGTCCTGCTGTGAAGGAGCCGGCTCACGCGATTTTGGGGAATCACCCCCGTATTCAACTTATTGATCCACTAGACGTAGTGGATTTGCATAACTTTTACCCGCATACTCACTTGATTTTGACAGATTCAGGCGGTTTGCAGGAAGAAGCGCCTTCGTTTGGTGTGCCTGTTCTCGTCCTTCGGGATACAACAGAGCGTCCGGAAGGAATTGAGGCTGGAACACTGGAGCTGGTGGGTACCGAAGAGGAACGTGTATATGAGCGGACCAAAGCTCTGCTTACAGACGAAACACTGTATTCAAGTATGAGTCAGGCTGCCAATCCTTATGGTGATGGACATGCTTCGGAAAGAATTGTCAATGCGATTTTGCATCATTTTGGTGTGAATAGTGAACGTCCGGAATCATTTCACAGAAAATTCAAAAAATAATTCATTTTTTCTGATGGATTAATAAAGGGTACAGTATACAGTTAAACTGTACGGTTTACGCGGGTTTATGGGCTCTGATGGCCTGTAATCCCGTCGTTTCCCCCTTTAAAACGCTAAAATCATTCAATTGACAAAGGCTCTCATCATTCAGTAAAATTAACTGGGATTGCAAGGGTGGCGTGGAAAATGGCCGATTCGAACAAACCAAATTCATCCCGTAACCATGATGATAATGTGTGGAAAGCAATGGGGCTCGTGACAGCTTTTGGAATCGAGATTGCCATTCTCGCTGTTGCCGGATATTACGTTGGCTCCTGGTTGGATAAGACCATCGGGGGTAGCGGAATATGGATCGCCGTAAGCGTTCTCTTTTTTTTGGCAGCAGGCGGCGTAAGCATCTACTTTATCGCGAAAAAATTCATGGGGGAAAGTGATGAGTGAACTAACCAGATACCGCAGAATGATGACTGTTTTCATCATGTACTTTCTTATGATTTGTTTTCTCGCAGCGGCCTTTATGCCACGTGTGGAGACAATTGCTTTGGGACTGGCCCTGGGTACAGGAATTAGCTGGATCAATGCATTTTACCTGGGCTTCAAAGTAAGGAAAATGTCTGATGATGCGGCAGAAGGTAACTTGAAGCGTGTGAACCTGGGATTTTTGACAAGAGCGGCACTCGCAGTGCTCGGTATCTTCATATCGATGCGCTTTCCGCAGTACTTCAATACATATGCGGTTGCAGGCGGTCTGGTCATTGCACAATTTTCCTTACTGATTATAGGGATCGTCTATTCCCGCAGAGCAGAATGATGTTAGGTGCTGCAGCTTTCAAGTCGAGAAAGGGGTGAGAAAAATATGCATGAAGCTCCAATTATTATGCTTGGCGGATTTCGACTGGATCTATCGGTTCTGTTGATGCTGGTTGTTACAGGTGCACTTGTTTTTATTTTTGCTGTACTGGCAACACGGAGATTATCCGTTGAAAATCCCGGCAAGCTGCAAAATTTTATGGAGTGGGCAGTAGAATTCGTCCGCAATCTGATTTCCAGCACGATGGATATGAAGAAAGGGAAACATTTTATCTCTCTCGCTCTTTCCATGATTATGTTCATTTTTGTAGGTAATATGCTAGGTCTTCCGTTTCAGGCGGTTACTGAAGTTACGGAGGTTAGTCAGGCGCAGGTGTTCAATCAACCGATTGTCACTGCTGTTGATGCGTTTAACGAAGCGCATGCCAAGGACCCTGAAGCACATCCACACGTTGAACTGGCCTGGTGGAAATCACCGACAGCCGACTTGTCTGTAACGATGGGACTGGCACTCGTAGCATTCCTGGTATCTCATGGACTCGGATTATTCCGTAACACAAGAGGATATCTCCAGCATTATCTTAAACCGTTCGCCTTGTTCTTGCCGATCAACCTGATAGAGACGGCATCCAAGCTGCTAACACACGGAATGCGTTTGTTCGCGAATATCTTCGCGGGCGAGGTACTGATAACAACAATCCTGAAGCTGACCACGTTCAAAGTGTTTGGTGCCATTGCAGCGATTCCGTTGCTTATGGTATGGCAGGGCTTTAGTATCTTTATCGGTGCGATTCAGGCATTTGTATTTGTAATCTTGATGATGGTGTACATTTCACAGAGCATCGAGACGCATGAAGAACATTAAGTTTCAAGCCCTACGAAGATTTCTTCACCAGGCTGAACAATAAAAATTCGATTTATAATTTTAAGGAGGATATACAAATGGGAGCAATGGCATTAATCGCAGCAGCAATTGTTGCAGGACTGGGCGCGTTTGGCGCAGGTATTGGTAACGGTATGGTAATCAGCAAAACGGTGGAAGGTATTGCCCGTCAACCGGAAGCAAAATCCACTCTTCAAACAACAATGTTTATCGGTGTAGGTCTGATCGAAGTATTGCCGATCATCGGTGTGGTACTCGCGTTCATGTTCTACGGTATGGCTTAATTAAATTGATACAGGTTTGGCGGGGAAGGCCATAGCCATCCGCGCCTTCTTTTTAGGTAATGTCCGCGCTAGTGGATGATGGTTTCAAGGATACCTCCAGGAAGGAGTGAACAGATTGAGTTTCATATGGGAAAATACGCTTCTTGCGATGATTGCATTTGTAATTTTATATTGGCTGCTTAGCCGTTATGCTTTCGGTCCTTTGTTCACCATTATGGAAAAACGTCGTGAACTCGTGATGACGCAGATGAATGAGGCTGCGCAGACTCGGGAACAGGCCATTGCCTATGTGGAGGAACAAAAACAGGCTCTGGAGCAAGCGCGCAAAGATGCTTACGACATCATTGAACAGTCCAAACAAACGGGCGGCAAACAAGCCGAATCGATCCTGGCTGATGCGAAAGCGGAAGCTAATCGTCTCAAAGACGATGCTGTACGTGAGATTGAGAGTGAGAAGAACAAAGCGGTCGCAGCGCTTCGCAGCGAACTGGGTACAGCTTCCGTTCAAATCGCTTCCAAGCTGATCAAAAAAGAAGTTGAGAACGGTCCTGCACAAGAGGAACTTGTGAACCAATACCTCAATGAGGTAGGAGGCCGACAATGAGCCGCGATACGATTGTTGCCAAACGTTATGCGAAAGCATTGTTCGAAGTTGCTCTTCAGCAGCAGCAGGTACTTGAAGTTGAACAGGAACTGCGTGCGGTTGTCAGTGCATTGACCGGGGATGCTGATATCGAAAAATTTATCGTATCTCCCAACATCTCTGAGGAAGCCAAGCAGCAGGTAATTCATTCAAGCCTTGATGGCAAGGTGTCTGACCCTGTCCTTCGCACCGTCCTGCTGTTGATTGAGCGCGGACGCGTTGAATTGCTGGAAGCTCTGCTGAATGATTATCTGAAGATCCAAGGCGATTCGCTCGGCATAGCTGATGCGCGCGTTTACTCGACTTATGCATTGAATGATGAAGAAAAAGAAGCGGTTGCCCGTGAATTCGGTGGCCGTGTGAATAAAAAGATTCGTATCGAGAATTTTGTTGATCCGACTCTGCTGGGCGGATTGAAAGTCGCCATTGGCGATACGATCTATGACGGCAGCTTGGCTGGCAAGCTCGAACGTCTTGAGCAGTCTTTTAACAGACGAGTACAGTAGATTGGGGTGAGGACACTTGAGTATCAAACCAGAAGAAATCAGTACATTAATTAAGAGCCAGATCGAACAATACAAAACCGATATCGATGTAGTCGAAGTCGGGACAGTTATTGAGGTCGGTGATGGTATCGCTCGTGTATACGGACTTGAGAACGTAATGTCCAACGAGTTGGTTGAATTCCCAAGCGGTGTTATGGGACTCGCCATGAACGTGGAAGAGAGCAACGTCGGTGTCGTTATCCTGGGACCTTACTATGATATTCGGGAAGGCGACCAAGTAAAACGTACTGGTCAAATCATGCAAGTGCCTGTTGGCGAAGCATTGATTGGACGCGTTGTTAACCCGCTCGGTATTCCAGTGGATGGCAAAGGGCCAATCGCTACAACGGAATTCCGTCCGGTTGAAGGTAAAGCACCAGGCGTAATGGATCGTAAATCGGTTCATGAGCCGATGCAAACAGGGATCAAGGCTATTGACGCAATGGTACCAATCGGTCGCGGACAACGTGAGTTGATCATCGGTGACCGTCAAACAGGTAAAACATCAATCGCGATTGATGCTATCCTGAACCAAAAAGGCAGCGGCATGAAATGTATCTATGTTGCTATCGGTCAAAAACAATCTACAGTTGCACAAGTCGTAGAAACTCTTCGTCGTAAAGGCGCAATGGAGTACACGATTGTTGTAACTGCGGCAGCATCTGATCCATCACCACTGTTGTACATCGCACCGTATTCTGGTTGCTCGATGGGTGAGTACTTTATGTACAAAGGTGAGCACGTTTTGGTTATCTACGATGATTTGACCAAACAAGCTTCCGCATATCGTGAACTCTCTTTGCTTCTTCGCCGTCCACCGGGTCGTGAGGCTTATCCGGGTGATGTCTTCTACTTGCACTCCCGTTTGCTGGAGCGTGCAGCGAAGCTGAATGATGAGCTTGGTGGTGGTTCTTTAACCGCACTGCCGTTCATTGAAACACAAGCTTCCGACGTATCTGCTTACATTCCGACGAACGTAATCTCCATTACGGACGGACAAATCTTCTTGGAAGCTGACTTGTTCAATGCTGGACAACGCCCGGCGATCAACGTAGGTATCTCCGTATCCCGTGTTGGTGGTTCTGCTCAGATCAAAGCGATGAAAAAGGTTGCAGGTTCCCTGCGTCTCGACCTCGCTCAATATCGTGAGCTTCAAGCGTTCTCCCAGTTCGGTTCCGATCTGGATAAAGCGACTCAGGCTCGCCTGAATCGTGGTGCTCGTATGATGGAAATCCTGAAACAGGGTGTGAACCAGCCTTTGCCTGTAGAACAACAGGTAGTCAGCTTGTACACAGCGGTTAAAGGATTCCTGGATGAAATTCCTACAGGTGATGTGACTCGTTTTGAACAAGAATTCCTTGCGTTCATGGAGAGCAGCCATCCTGAGATTCTTCAATCCATCCGTGATACTAAAGAATTGACTGCAGACAACGAGAATGCTCTGAAGGGCGCTATCGAGAAGTTCAGAAAGAGCTTTTCTGTCTCCGTCTAAATAGATGATATGCAGTTGCGGAGTTGTTTAACCGATTCCGCATGTCTGCATGTATAACTTTGATCTATTAAAGTTTCAATATGCTTACGAAGTAGTTTTGACTATGTCAAAACTGGTATAGGCTTACGAAGTAACTTTGGCTTCGCCAAAGTAAAGATTATGCTTACGAAGTAGTTTTGACTATGTCGAAACTTTAAGGTGGTGAAATCATGGCAAAAGGCATGCGCGAAATAAAGCGGCAAATTAAAAGCGTACAAAGCACCAAGCAGATCACCAAAGCAATGGAGATGGTTGCTGCCGCAAAACTGCGTAAAGCGCAGGAAAAAGCGGAAGCAGCTCGTCCTTATTCGGAGAAACTGAAAGAAGTTGTGGCTAGTATTGCATCAAGCACGCAGGGAATCCAACATCCGATGCTGGAGAGCCGTCCGGTCAAAAAGACAGCTTATCTAATCATTACATCGGACCGCGGTCTTGCGGGTGGTTACAATGCAAATATTTTGCGTCAGGTCAATCTGACACTCAAAGAAAAACACAACTCTCAGGATGACTACGAATTGTTCGTCATTGGGCGTAAAGGACGCGATTATTTCAGACGGCGCGAAATTGCGATCGCATCCACTACAACGGATCTATCCGATTCACCATCATTTGCAGATATCAAATCTATTGCACACGAGGCTGTTCAAGGATTTGAGCTGGCTAAATTTGATGAATTGTACATTTGTTATAACCGCTTTGTAAATGCGTTGACCCAGATTCCTACGGTAGAACGTCTTCTTCCGATGGATACACCTGAGGTAACTGCTGCGGAAGGACCGACGGCAAGCTACGAATACGAACCTTCAGCTGAGGCTGTACTGGAAGTTTTGCTACCGCGTTATGCGGAAACGCTGATCTACGGTGCACTTCTGAATGGTAAGGCGAGTGAGTTGGGTGCCAAAATGACTGCGATGGGTAATGCAACCAAAAATGCATCTAAACTCATCAACGACTTGTCATTGACTTATAACCGTGCTCGTCAAGCGGCTATTACGCAGGAGATTACGGAAATTGTAGCAGGTGCCAACGCAGCACAAGGCTAACCGTTTTTTATTAATGAAGGCTTGCAGTGCAGAGATAACAGAGAACGGAACTTTATTTCTGCAAAACTAGCAGGCTTGTAGGAGGGGAACGTTAAGATGAACAAAGGACGCGTTGTGAGCATCATGGGTCCGGTTGTTGACGTCGAGTTTGATCGCGGCGGTCTGCCGGAAATCCTCAATGCCATTACGATCACTACAGTAAGCGAAAGCGGCGTAAGTGTGAATCTGACACTCGAAGCTTCGAAACATCTGGGTGACAACCGGGTACGTTGTATCGCGATGTCCTCCACGGACGGACTCGTTCGTGGTATGGAAGCCGTAGATACAGGAGCTCCAATCTCTGTACCTGTTGGGGAAGCAACACTGGGTCGTGTATTTAACGTACTCGGCGAAGCTATTGATACTGGCGGCACTGTAGCTGCTGCACATAAAAATCCGATTCACCGCTCGGCTCCTGCATTTGATGAACTGACTACCCAGGCTGAAATGCTGGAGACAGGAATCAAAGTTATCGACTTGTTGGCTCCTTACGCCAAAGGTGGTAAAATCGGTCTCTTCGGTGGTGCCGGTGTAGGTAAAACCGTAACGATTCAGGAATTGATCAACAACATCGCACAGGAACACGGCGGTATCTCCGTATTCGCAGGTGTTGGTGAGCGTACACGTGAAGGTAATGACTTGTATCACGAGATGAGTGATTCAGGCGTTATCAACAAAACAGCAATGGTCTTCGGACAAATGAACGAGCCTCCAGGCGCACGTCTTCGTGTAGCCCTCACAGGTCTGACCATGGCGGAATACTTCCGTGATGAAGAAGGCCGTGACGTGTTGCTCTTTATCGATAACATCTTCCGTTTCACCCAAGCAGGTTCAGAAGTATCTGCCTTGCTCGGACGTATGCCTTCCGCGGTAGGTTACCAACCAACGCTGGCAACGGAAATGGGTCAACTGCAAGAACGTATCACTTCGACCAAAAAAGGTTCCGTAACATCCATCCAGGCCATCTACGTGCCTGCGGATGACTATACTGACCCGGCTCCAGCAACGACGTTTGCTCACTTGGATGCAACGACGAACCTGGAGCGTAAAATTTCCGAGATGGGTATCTATCCTGCGGTAGATCCGTTGGCATCCAGCTCCCGGATCTTGTCCCCTGAAGTTGTAGGCGAAGAGCATTACAACGTAGCTCAAGGCGTTAAACGCATCTTGGCGCGTTACAATGAATTGCAGGATATTATTGCGATTCTCGGTATGGACGAGTTGAGTGAGGAAGACAGAGCGCTCGTTTACCGTGCTCGTAAGATTCAACGTTTCTTGTCCCAGCCTTTCCACGTTGCTGAAGCATTTAACGGTATTCCGGGTAAATACGTTCCGGTTAAAGAAACGGTGCGCAGCTTTAAAGAAATTCTCGAAGGCAAGTACGACGATCTTCCGGAAGCAGCTTTCCTCTTCGTGGGTACGATTGAAGAGGCAGTGGAGAAAGCCAAAACACTGGTATAATCTGAATCCAGGATTGTCCTTATGAAGCGAGCTATCCTTCGGATAGTTTCAGGAGGGATGGAATTGAGCACCTTTTTGTTGGAAATCGTAACACCTGAGCGTTTGGTATATTCAGAACAAGTGGATAGTATCACGGCTCGTGGTATTGAAGGGGAGCTGGGCATTCTGCCAGGCCATATCCCTATGGTTACACCTTTGCAGATCGCACCGATCTATATCAAAAACGGAAAAGAAAACAAACGCGTCGCTATTGGTGGCGGGTTTATCGAAGTCCGTAAAGATAAGGTAGTTGTCCTCGCAGAAAGTGCCGAGTTCCCGGAAAATATCGATGTGGACCGTGCGCGTGCGGCGAAAGAGCGGGCAGAACGCCGTCTCGGCAGCCAAAGCAATCAGGACCATTTTGATCATCGCCGGGCAGAGATTGCTCTGCAAAAAGCGGTTAACCGGATCAACGTATACGGCAAATAAACTATTCTTTGGAGCCTGGCGGCTTAGTCTGCCGGGCTTTTTTGAGTTTTCGGAACGTTATCTTTTCCAGTTACAGTAAAATATATGGACATTTTCTTCGGTTGAAGCACTTGATTTAACGGCAAATAAAGTTAATTGTATTCACCGTTTATGGGCAGTTGAATAGAATGTAGGACTAAAGTCGTGGCGATAATGATCACTGTTGGAACCATTTTTAACGACGGAAATCCAAATTATTTCCGAGGAAATGACAGGATCGATATCGAAATAACGCTCTTTTATGTCGTTTTAGTCACAAAATCCCGGCATTTTGAATTTAAAATATTATCGAAGTGGAAATCAATGTAATTGACAATGTATGATGAAAGAGCCTATATTCCATAGAGTCAGCAGATGCAGGAAGCTGCGTTGATGAATTCCATAGTCATTCACAGCCAGATTGTTGCTACTCCGTGATTGGGCATCCAGATTTCCTGTATTGCAGGAGTAAGTCTGACAGTAGGCTCAGTGTGTTGTGTTCAAGTCATTCCATTGTTCTAACAAGTTATGGATGCCAGGCATAATTATGCTGATCGCTGCAACAAATGTGGAGGTAATGAATATATGGATACTGACCTGACGAATCAGTTGAACCAGACATTAAGTACGAATGGCTTAGTCTCGATTATCGTCTCTCTTTTATGTATAGCGTTGTCGTGGTGGGCTTTGCAGAATCTCAAACTGGATTTAATCATCAGGCAGCCACGAGGAGCACAGGGAAGACTGTTACATTTACTGTTGGCCATTATACTTGGGCATGCTGTTTCAGGCTTTGTCATTGACTATTTGTCATGGACACAAATGTTGCGCCATTTGTTTTAATGTTGAGATGGTTGGTTAATCATCTGTTAGGTTCTTCAAGCAGTGCAATGTCGAATAACATCGATTAATTGTGTTAACAATTAGAGTATGAGTTGTCGGCAAAGGAATTAAGAAAAAAGTGTGACGTGGAATTGGATGAATTTGAGATGTTTTATGTAAAAATGCTTGTATCGTACAATTCAACAATGTTATGATGGAAGTTAGGGAATTCACAATTGTTCACTTATTTTGTGGTTATAAACGGGATATCCGGTTGAATCCGGCTAATAATCATCCCAATCTGTCTGTTCAGATGCTTGCTGGCCTGTAAGGCATTATATTTACAAGTCGGAGGGCATCATGCAACGCACGTGGTATCATCGATATGGATTATAAACCAATTCTTTTCTGAATAGACATCAAGGGCATTATTTGCCAGGCTATGTCGAAATTCCACACACAGCAACAGTCTTTTCTATTACAGAAGGGCTCACGTATTCCGGAATGAAGAAAAGGGAATAAAAGCGCGGAGGGAACCATGATGAGCAAATTTATCGTCCGCGGTGGCAAAAGGTTGACCGGAAGTGTCAAAGTTAGCGGCGCTAAAAATTCTGTTCTTCCGATCATCGCTGCCTCTCTCTTAGGGGAAGAAGGACAAAGCGTTATTATTGACGCTCCTCCTCTAGACGATGTGATGACGATTAACAAGGTGTTGGAATCGCTGGGAGCGGGTGTTACATACCGGGACGAAGTGATTACCGTAAATGCGGAGAAACTTACTTCCTGTGAGGCACCGTATGAATGGGTAAGTAAAATGCGGGCGTCTTTTCTGGTCATGGGGCCATTGTTGACACGTATGGGTCATACAAGAATTTCGCTTCCTGGTGGATGTGCCATCGGTACACGACCTATTGATCAGCATTTGAAAGGTTTTGAAGCCATGGGCGCTGAGATCAGCTTGGGCCAAGGCTATATAGAAGCTCGTAGCCAAGGACGGTTGCGTGGCGCGAAAATTTATCTGGATGTGGCTTCCGTAGGTGCCACTCAAAATATTATGATGGCTGCAACATTGGCTGAAGGTGTAACTGTTCTGGAGAACGCGGCAAAAGAACCAGAAATCGTGGATCTTGCCAATTTCCTTAATGGAATGGGTGCCAAAGTACGGGGTGCCGGAACAGGAGTCATCCGTATCGAAGGTGTGGAGAAGCTGTCTGGCGTGAAGCACACCGTAATTCCGGATCGGGTTGAAGCAGGTACCTATATGGCTGCTGCTGCAATTTCCGGTGGTGATGTGTATATCGAAGGTGCGATTTCAGACCACTTGGGTTCTGTTATTGCGAAGCTGGAAGAGATGGGTGTAACCATTCATCCTGACGAGAATGGCGTTCGCGTTATTGCGGATCGTCCGCTCAAGGCTGTGGATGTGAAGACATTACCATACCCAGGCTTCCCTACAGATATGCAATCCCAAATGATGGCGCTCTTGCTTGCGTCTGAAGGAACCAGTGTTGTAACAGAGACTGTTTTTGAAAATCGCTTCATGCATGTGGATGAATTCCAATTGATGAATGCGGAGATCAAAGTTGAAGGACGTTCGTCCATCATCACGGGCAATGCCAAGCTGAAGGGTGCCAAAGTAACAGCTACCGATTTGCGTGCGGGTGCCGCACTTATTATCGCGGGTCTTGTTGCTGAAGGTACAACGGAAGTGGGTGGTGTTCATCACATCGACCGTGGCTACGTACATCTCGCTGAGAAGCTTAACGGACTTGGAGCCGATATTTATCGTATTTCGGTTGAAGAGCCTAAGCTGGATGCAGTTAAAGCATCGAATGAAAAAGTCGGGGAAGAAGTACCGCTGTTCAAAGTACAACCGACCTGGGCATAACATCGAATTGGACAATAGGCGTTGCTCTCTAATATGAATCACACATCATTGTATATTGCGGATACGAGAGCATGCGTGCTGTCATTTAAATTCAGATCAAAAGCTAAGCCATCTGGCTTGGCTTTTTTTTGTGTTCAACGATCAATTGAATCAGTACCTGATTCTATTAATAGCTGGTCCTAACTTATATAGCATAACATCCTATTCTGTACCAATTCTGAACAAATGAAAGAGCATGCTTTTTGAGGAACGGGTGGTACCTTATGGAACCGGATTCCGCGACAGATCAATGTTTTTTAATAATACATAGCAGAAGTAAGTTAGAAATCGCCACATATGGAATGCCTTCGTTTCTCTTAAATCAGGTTCTATCAGATCCAGCCAGCTCATACCCTAAACTATGGATTTGAACAAAAGGACCGGCGCTTGACCGGCCATGGACAACGGAGGGTTATATCAAAATGAAAGAAGCCCGTGTGCAGGTTAAGGTACCTCTTGTCCCTCGTCCACTAGTGAAGGAGCCAGAGGAGATTGCTGGTTTCGGTGTGGAAAAAGACAAGCTTGCTTCAACGAACATTAGAACTGTTCCAGATGAACCCATAACACCATCTGCTAGACGGCCTGGCTCGAAACCGGAGTCAGCTCAACACACTGCGGCACGGATACACATGCCTGTCATTGAATTAGACCAGTTTCGTCGTGTGAAGCGCCGCCGAATGCGTACGTTCGGCCGAGGCCGCAGATGGGGCAAGAACAATACTCGCTGGCAGCCGGCAGCGGCTGTATCGGCAGTGCTGGCGCTTGCGCTGTTGATCCCCGCCATTCTGGTCTGGCCGCGGACGGATGATCCTGTTAAACCGATCCCTGTCCCACCAGGTACAGGCAGTGTAACAACTCCAGCACCTTCGCCAGCTGTGCCCGTTACTTACCCTGAACCTAAAGTAAGGGTGTACCTGTCTGCAACCGGTACGACGATGAATCTTCCGCTTGAAGATTATGTTACTGGAGTAGTCGCTGCCGAGATGCCAGCTGAGTTCAGATTGGAAGCTCTGAAGGCACAAGCCATTGCTGCAAGGACATTTATCGTGAGAAGGCTGGCAGCTAGCGATACAAGCGGTGTGCCTTCAGGAGAGGCAGATGTGACGGATACCGTGAGTCATCAGGTATTTATACCACCAGAACAAGTAAAAGCGGACTGGACTCGTCTGGGGAAAGCGAAGGAATGGGAGAAGCTACAACAGGCTGTCCGCGAAAGCAAGGATTCCGTCATGACATATGAAGGCAAGGCGATTACCGCATCCTTTTTCTCCACAAGTAATGGGTATACGGAGAACGCAGAGGATGTATGGGGCAACCCTGTTCCTTATTTGCAAAGTGTAGCGAGTCCGTGGGATAAAAACCTGGCTCCGGGCTTTGAGGAAACCATCACGATGAAGCGTAGTGAGATTCTCCAAAAGTTAAATCTCGGTGCGAATGCCATTCCTGTGACCGCGCAGCAGAACGGTGGATGGATGGAAGTATTGTCGACAACGCAAGGGCATCGGATCAAGGAGATACAGATTGCAGGTAAAACGTTTAGCGGGCCGGAGGCTCGAAAGTTGCTTGGGCTGAGATCCAGTCAGTTCAGCTGGAAGACAGATGGAGATGAGGTCCAGATTACAACGTATGGATACGGTCATGGAGTCGGCATGAGCCAGTGGGGAGCCAACGGCATGGCACAGGAGGGTCACACCGCGACTCAGATCCTCAAACACTACTACACAGGCATCTCCTTCGGACAGGCATCCAAGATGCTAGCCTCCAAATAGGCCAACATGGAAGTCGGTATCGTCCGGGCCATTTGATTTGACCAAACGTTAATCTATTAGCAGTAATGGGCCACTGATAATATAAAGCGAGGCATCGCAGGCAATCTATGAAGTTGCTGAGCCTAAAATTAAAACCCGCCATTTCGCTCTACCAATGAACTTAAAACTATAACGCCATGTTCAATCTCATAAACTTACTTTATAAGGATTGGCTGTTAAATCCAATCCATGTATTTCTGTTTACCCCCCCTTCCGGAGCTTTCAAGACTTGGCTACATATGCTGAGACTGCCGAGCGTATGGAGAGCGGAGGGGACAGAAAAGACCTGTAGAAGCGCAGCGTCCGCCTTTACTCCCGGATTTCACCTTTAAAGAAGGTGATAGAAGAAATCTGGGAGTAACAGCCGGTCGAAAGGTTTTCTGGCCCCAAAGCGGCGCACGCACTAAGCACATCTCCCGCATATATAGTACTCTTTGAAAGTTCTGTGAAAATAATTAGAGTCGCGCGTGTATAAAAGAGTTGCACCCGGTAACACTTGTTACTGAGGTGATTAAGATGAATGAACAAAACAAAAAAACAGGCCAAGAAGAAACTCCTAAAACAACTCAAGGAGTACCGGCTAGCCAGCCCTCTTCATGGAAAAGAGCAATGTCCAAACGTTGGGTCTTCCCGGCAGCCTACATCGCAGCAGCAGGCATTATACTAACCTTAGTGTGGGTCTATCAGGGCACAGGCGAAAAAACGCTGAACTCGGACCCTACAAGTGGGGTAGTAGAAACGGGTGCATCGGGTACAGAAGGAACAGCGGTTAACGGAGAACAAGAAAGTGTGGAAGTTGTTGCAAAGTCGGAGAATTTTGTATGGCCGGTAGCGGTTCCGTCAGAAATTTCGGTAGTAAAACCTTTCTATGACAACGAAGCTTCAACTGAGGAACATGAAGCAGCGATGGTGCAGTACAATGACACATTTATTCCGAACACGGGTGTAGATCTGGCACGTGGTGATAACAAAACGTTCGAAATCAAAGCAGCACTCGGCGGAAAAGTTACCCGGGTTGAACAAAACCCGCTGACAGGTCAAGTTGTGGAAATCACACACAGTGATAACCTCAAAACCGTATACCAAAGCCTGGCTGACGTCAAAGTGAAACAGGATGATGAAGTGAAGCAAGGAGATGCAATTGCATCGGCTGGTGTTAATGAACTGGAAAAAACGCTGGGCAACCACCTTCACTTTGAAGTTTACGAAGACGGACAACCGGTTAACCCGCAAGGATATCTTCCGGAAAAATAAATGATTTTTACCGCAGCAACATGACGGGCAGAGGGAATTCTCCTCTGCTCTTTTTGTGCTTTTCAGAAAATAATGGGACCTTCGAAGCTTGTCACACCTTTAAACCGCGAATATATAGGCATGCTCCTCATATAATGTACCAAACTATCCACACAGTAGGGAGGCGGGAGCGTGCACGATTACATCAAGGAACGGACCATAAAAATTGGTCGCTGCATTGTTGAGACGAGGAATACGGTCCGTACCATTGCCAAGGAATTCGGCGTGTCAAAGAGTACTGTGCATAAGGATCTGACGGAGCGTCTGCCGGAAATTAACCCTGATCTTGCTGACCAGGTGAAACACATTCTGGAGTATCATAAGTCCATCCGTCATTTGCGGGGCGGTGAAGCGACCAAAATTAAATACAAAAAAACAAGCGGTAAAAAACGCGAGGTGCTGGCTTCCGCTAAATCGTAGAGACCTGCGGAAAGACGTAGGCCAAAAAGCTCACACATGCATTGAATCCCTCCCCTGAAGTATGATATGTTAAAAGCTGGTACAGGATCGAATTATGACATCTTATCAGCCCGATTTTTACATATATATGTTGCACTTTGTCGAACGAGCGGTGACGTGATAAGGGACTCTTTTTCACAGGATACGCTGACCAAATAATATCACTTTGGGGGCTCTTTTATGTTTAGCAAGGATATCGGTATTGATCTTGGCACGGCAAACGTGCTTATTCACGTGAAAGGAAGTGGGGTTGTCCTCGATGAACCTTCCGTCGTGACCATTGAAAGCGATACGAAGCGGGTCCTTGCTGTTGGGGAAGAAGCGCGTCGTATGGTGGGGCGTACTCCAGGTAACATTGTTGCCATTAGACCGCTGCGTGACGGTGTTATTGCGGACTTCGAGATTACGGAAGCAATGCTTAGACATTTCATTAATCGTGTGGGAGCAAGAAGCTGGTACAGCCACCCGCGTATTCTGATCTGTGCACCAACCAACATTACTTCCGTGGAGCAGAAGGCTATCCGTGAAGCTGCTGAGCGCAGCGGTGCCAAAGAAGTATTTCTGGAAGAAGAGCCGAAAGCGGCAGCGATCGGTGCGGGAATGGATATTTTTCAGCCGAGCGGCAATATGGTCGTGGATATCGGCGGCGGAACGACTGACGTTGCAGTCCTGTCTATGGGCGACGTAGTCACCGCCTCTTCTATTAAAGTCGCAGGGGACAAGTTCGACGAAGCGATTACCAAGTTTATCAAAGCTAAATACAAGCTCATGATCGGTGAACGTACAGCCGAAGATCTCAAGATTGCGATTGGTTCCGTGCATCCGGGTGGTCGTCAAACAGAGATGGACATTCGCGGTCGTGATATGGTATCCGGTTTGCCTGTTACCGTAACGGTGTCGGGAAATGAAGTGCAGGAAGCGTTATGGGATTCCGTGCAATCTATTATCGTGGCAGCCAAGTCGGTATTGGAGCGGACGCCACCAGAATTAGCGGCAGACATTATTGACCGAGGTGTCGTGTTGACAGGTGGAGGCGCTTTGCTGAACGGACTGGATGAACTGTTGTCCAATGAATTGCATGTACCGGTATGGGTTGCAGAGGATCCGATGCATTGTGTCGTGAAGGGAACAGGCATTATGCTGAATAATTTGGATCAAGTGGTTAAGAAAAAGTTCTAATCTGCCGATATAAAAAGCAAAGGTTCGCCCAAGCTCGGGAAGCAGAACGGACAAGCAGCCATCCTGTAATGCAGGACAAGCGCTTGAGGAGAGGGGTTAATACATGTTAAGAGGTCTGTACACCGCTACCGCGGGAATGATTACGCAACAACGCCGCCATGACACCGCAACGCAGAATATCGTAAATATGAACACAACGGGATATAAACAAGTGAACAGCGTAAGCCGTTCTTTCCCGGAAATGCTCATTACTTTGGTAGGCGGAGATGCCAATCTTCCGACAAAGCGGCTGGGCAAACTGAACACGGGTGTGTTCGCGGAAGAAAGTTTGTCCATGAATTTGCAGGGAGCCATTATGGAAAGTGGGCAAAAGAGTGATTTTGCCATTTCGTCCAATCTGGCCGTGAATGATCCACAGACAGGACAACCTGTCCCGTTTGACGGTTCAGGCAAATTTGTACGAGCTGATGGCACGGTAACTTACCAACCTCAGGCGTATTTTACAGTACAGGATGCAGAAGGCAACACAAGATATACACGCGATGGTCATTTCGAGGTTACAGGAACTGGACAACTCTTGAGTTCAACGGGTTCGCAAGTGTTGGATAATAATGGACAACCTGTTGTGTTGACAGGCTCGGTAGACCAATTTAAAGTGGATGAGCAAGGTCGTCTTGTCAATGCAGTGACGGGTGCACCGACAGGTGTTACATTGGGAGTCAGCGTCATCGATCAACCGAACCAACTGGTACGTCAAGGCGATGGTAATTTCAGCCTGAATGATCAGAATGGAGCAACGGCTCGGATGATGGCTGCCGGTGATAATGTGCAGATCCGTCAGGGCTACCTGGAAGGTTCGAATGTGGATGCATCACAGGCGACTGTAGATATGAACGCAGCATTCCGTGCATATGAAGCGAACCAGAAGGTCGTACAATTCTACGACCGCAGTCTGGATAAAGCCGTCAATGAAGTTGGGCGTGTATAACGCTGGCGTTTGAATATAGATTGCGCAGGGAAACAGGGAGGGTAACCACCGAATGAATAATTCCATGATTAGTGCAATGGTCTCCATGACCGGAATACAGCAGCGTCTGGATGTCATTTCCGATAATATTGCCAACGTGAATACGGCAGGATATAAGAGTAAGCAAGCAGCCTTCGAAGATGTACTGACCCGGGTGCAGCAGCAGCCGGACAAGTACAAGCTGGATGGACGCTCAACCCCGATGGGATACAACCTCGGGTTTGGAGTACGTTTGGCTGATGTGACAAAGGATATGACTCAGGGTACGCTCAATGAGACAGGCAATCCTACCGATCTGGCGATTGAAGGCAATGCGATGTTTGCCGTTGAAGCAAATGGTGAGAAAATGTGGACGCGTCAGGGTGCATTCCATTTTGTCCCTGATACAAGACCCAAAACGAATCCCAATGCGCCAGACATGATGGTATTGGTCAATGGAGAAGGCCACTTTGCATTGGATCGTCAAGGTAATCGAATTACGGCACCGAATAACAGCAAGGTTGCATTTGATGAAAAAGGCAATCTGTTGATCCGTCGTGGCAATGAAGCCAATGCAACGATTGGAGCCCAACTGCAACTCGTAGATATCGAGCGCCCTGAAGGGCTTGTGCAGTATGCGGATAACCTGTTTGGTCTGGATGCGGGTCTAACCGAGGATGATGTATTTGGAGCCAATGCAGCTACACGTGAAGCGACAGCCATGATCCGTGCAGGCTACATTGAACAATCCAACGTGGATTTGACACAAGAGATGGCTTTGCTGATGCAAGGACAGCGGACCTACCAACTGGCGGCACGTGCGCTGACATCCAGTGATTCCATGGCAGGTCTTGCTAACAATATGAGAGCATAAAAGGTGAATGTGATGACAGATACACAGCAGCAGAACAGCAAGCCGGATAAGACGAAAGTCAAGAAGAAGAAGAGTGGATGGCGCATCGCACGATGGTTTCTGGTTCCGGTCCTGCTTGTTCTTGCCCTCGCTGGCGGATTGGTGGCTGGCTACGTGGTACTGGGCAAACAGGATATCGGTTCCGTATTGCAGTGGAGTACATGGGAACATGTATATGATTTGGTGTTCGCTCCGTAGATGAACGATATATGCGAAAACTCCTGCGCAGGCAGGAGTTTTCTTTTTGGCGTTGAAAACAGTATAATGATGGATGACGTTTGACGCCAAAAGAGGCCTCCCCTGCGAAAGACATTCGTCATCGCGAAGAGAGACCCCTTATCTTAACCTTCACTACTGCAGTCATGAAGGATATAACTAGTGTTAACTGAAAATATGCTTTTCATACAAATTAAATGAAAAACACATTTATATGAGCATCGACTTCATAATAGGAATGTCCATTTTAGCTCTGGAACCAGTGAAGGGGACGGAATCGATTCTGAAGAAGCGAAGCGCTCGCCTTTGTTTCCGAATGTTATACATCTAAAAATAGTTCAGTAAACATTCGGAAACAACAGCGATCGAAAGAACGATCCGTACCCGTAACGGCCACCACACGCACACGGCCCACTATTATTGAGAATCTCATATAAATGACCCTGAGAGGAGATTATACTGTGCTCGATATCAAACAGATCCAAGAGATTATTCCACACCGTCCCCCGTTTCTGCTGGTGGACAAGATTGTAGAGTTAGAGGATGGCAAACGTGCCGTTGGATTAAAAAATGTAACCATTAATGAACCTTTCTTCATTGGTCATTTTCCAGAGTATCCGGTAATGCCGGGTGTTTTGATTACAGAAGCACTGGCACAGGTCGGTGCAGTAGCCATTCTTAATTTGGAAGGCAACAAAGGGAAAATTGGCTTTTTGGCGGGACTGGACAATTTCCGATTCCGTGGACAAGTTGTGCCTGGAGATACATTGATGCTGGAAGTGGAAATTACGCGTCTCAAGGGTTCAATTGGTAAAGGCAAAGCTACAGCCAAAGTAGGCGACAAAGTGGTAGCAGAAGGCGAGATCATGTTCGCACTGTCTGACCCAAGCTAATGATTGTATAGTTCAGCAGTCAATTGAATTTTATATAGAAGGAAGGGGTTTGCAGGAATGGAACAGTTAAGCACAACAGCAGCACAAACATTGCAGCAGTGGTTGGAGGATGCTTCGATTGATGAAGCGACGAAACAGGAGCTTCGTGATTTGCAGGATCAGCCGAAAGAGCTGGAGGATCGCTTCTACAGAAATCTGGAGTTTGGTACAGGTGGATTGCGTGGTGTGATCGGAGCGGGAAGCAACCGGATGAACCGTTATACCGTAGGTCGTGCAACGCAAGGGTTTGCCCGTTATTTGCTGGAGCAGCATGGCGACAAAGAAGGTAAACCTTCTGTAGTGATCGCACATGATTCCCGTCATTTCTCACCTGAGTTCACACTGGATGCTGCCCTGGTTTTGGCTGGAAATGGCATTGTGGCTAAGCTGTTTACTTCCCTGCGTCCTACGCCTCAGCTTTCCTTCAGTGTACGTCATCTGCAAGCAACCGGCGGTATTGTGGTGACGGCGAGTCATAATCCTCCTGAATACAATGGCTACAAAGTGTACAACCACGAGGGTGGCCAACTGGTACCACACGAAGCAGAGAAAGTCATTCAATACATTCAGGAAGTTCCTTCCCTCGCGGATGTGAAAAAGCTGACGCAGGAAGAAGCCGAAGCTCAAGGATTGCTCGTATGGCTTGGGGAAGAGGAAGATCAGGCATTTGTTGATACAGTTGCCAGCCTAAGTCTCAGTCGTGACCTGATTCAATCCGGTGTCGGCCGTGATTTCAAAATCGTCTTCACTCCACTGCACGGAACAGGTAATGTGCCTGTACGTCGTGTGTTGGAACAGATCGGTTTCGAGCAGGTTCACATTGTGGCAGAGCAAGAACAGCCTGATGCTGAATTTTCCACAGTGAAATCCCCTAACCCGGAAGAGCGCGAAGCATTTACGCTTGCAATGAAGCTGGGTGAATCCGTGGGTGCGGACATTCTGATCGGTACAGATCCGGATGCAGACCGCATGGGTGCGGTAGTGAAAGACAATGATGGCAAGTATTTCGTACTGTCGGGTAACCAATCCGGAGCCATCATGGTGCATTATGTGTTGAGCCGCTTGCAAGAGACGGGTAAACTGCCGAAGAACAGTGCAGTTGTCAAAACGATTGTAACAAGCGAGATGGGAGCGGTCATTGCTGAGCATTACGGTGCAGAAGTGATGAATACCCTGACAGGCTTTAAATATATCGGTGAAAAAATGAATCAGTTTGAAGCAACCGGCAGTCATACGTTCTTGTTCGGTTATGAGGAAAGCTACGGCTACCTGGCAGGCAGCTACGCTCGTGACAAGGATGCAGTCCTGGCTGCAATGCTGATTGCTGAAGCAGCTGCTTATTATAAAAACCAAGGCAAAACCCTCTATGATGTTCTGCAAGAGCTGTACAGCCAATTCGGATATTTCCTGGAGAAGCTGGAGTCCCGTACGCTGAAAGGCAAGGATGGCGTAGCTCAAATTCAGGCGAAAATGACCGACTGGCGTTCTAATCCGCCGCAAGAAGTAGCCGGCATAGCTGTACAAGATGTGCTGGATTACTCCCTTGGCTTGGATGGCTTGCCTAAAGAGAACGTTCTGAAATTTATTTTGGCAGACGGATCATGGTTCTGCCTGCGTCCTTCGGGAACAGAGCCGAAGATCAAAGTATACTTCGCCGTGCGCGGAGAGAACTTGGAAGACGCCGAAAGCCGTATCGAACGTTTGGCTACTACGGTGATGACGCGCGTAGACGCACAATAAATACGAATGCAGTACTAAGCAAGAACATGAGAAAGCCTCTCCGCACCGTAAGGTTGGTTGGCGGAGGGGCTTTTCTTTTAGGTAAAAAGGGTGAATGTCTACGTCTATTTGGATGAATTGCGGATAGTTGCACGTTTGTTGACACAAGCTGTTTGTATCCGGTATTTATTCAATATTATGCAATGAAAATCATGAGCTGAACGTGCATTTGGTTCCAACACTTGAGGAGGTACATGTAGTGCGTCAAAAATGGCTTTATTGGAATACCGCTTCACGGAAGTGGCTGTGGATTGTTGTCATTATCGGTTTGATTGCTTCCATCCCTGTCATCAGTGATCGGGTGCAGACGGAATCTTCCGCCAAAAAGGTGGAGCTTGTCTTCAATTATCGGGGTCTATTGGATATCTCGGCTTATCAGGCCCATCCGCAAGACTTCATGAAAGAACAACTGACTCGGTTGAAAGACGCCGGAGTAACAACCATGGCGGTGTTCGAAAGTACACTGGATGAGTTGAAGAAGTCCCGCCGTCTGATGGTATATAACGGGCAGGACCTTGCGAACATGACCAAAAATGTCATTCCTGCTAACGATAATTATACGTATGTGTTATTCACAAATGAGGAAAATGCACAAACGTATACCCCTATCATTGAACAAACGTTCGCCGATCGGGAGATTCCTGTGCTTCCATGGGAATATGAAGGTCGTAGCGGCTTAATATTGCAGACTCCACCGGAGAACGCCAACATGCAGCCTTTGCAACCAGATCCGGTTGCCGTGAAGATGCTGCGTGATAAAGGATTTTACATTTTGCCACGGATCTCAGACAGTGTGCCTTATAATCAGGAATCCATGGAACGCCTGCTTACCTTCTTCGAAGAGAATGGGGTAAAGCGCATCTTGTTTGATGGTGATGCTGTGAAAGGGTACAATGATAATGCAGAGATGAAGAGTATCGATATGTTTGCCCAGTTGCTGAACAAGCACCATATTGGACTGGCGGCTATTGAGAATTTGAAGAAACCACAATCCGGTTTTGAGACTCTCTCATATAAAATTGACTACAATGTAACTCGTCTGTACTCCTTAAGTGACGGGGATGCCAATCTGGATGTAGACACCATTGCTGACCGTTTTGTTTTGGCTACCAAAGACCGCAACATTCGTATGCTCTATATGAATGCTTCGCCAAGTCGGAATACGGCCAAAGCCATGATCACCAATCCGATTGATAATCTGATCAATAGTTTGGGTGAGCCTGGTCATGCGATTGAACGTATGGGCAAACATGGCTTCGAACTGGGACAAGCCGAAGCGTTTACGGTGAAAGATTCTTCCATTCAGCGTTATGCCAAGCTGGTTGCCCTGATTGGTGCAATCGCAATGATTTCGCTTATGGTTTCATATTTTGTACCACTGCTGACATTGCTGGTATTTGCACTGGCTCTGGTGGGCAGTGCCGGGTTATTCTTGCTCAAACCGACGTTGCTGGAGCAAGGAATTGCATTACTGGTAGCCATTAGCGCTCCGACCATCGCGATGGTACTGGCAGTTCGTACAGTGAACTATCAGCAACAGCGTCAGTCAGACGCGCCTGCGGGTCGTCGTTTAGCGCAAACGTTATTCTTATATGTAAGAACGTCGATTCTTTCGTTCCTGGCGGTGCCTTTTGTCATCGCGTTGCTTAACAGCATTACGTACAGTCTGGTGATTAACCAGTTCCGAGGCGTGAGCCTGTTGCACTTTGCACCTATGGCGCTGGTAGCGATTTATATTGTGTTTTACCGTGGCTCGGGTACGTTCTCCATTAAGCAAATTAAGAACCTGCTTCGTACTCCGATCACCGTTGTGATGGTTGTATTGGCACTTGTTGCTGCCGTTGTTGGGTATTACTATTTGAGCCGTACAGGCAACTCGGGTTCGGTTACGCCATTCGAGATGTTCCTGCGTGTTGTGTTGGAAGACACATTCGGCGTGCGACCAAGGTTCAAAGAATTTATGCTGGGACACCCGCTGTTTATCGTTGGCGTGTTCGCCGCTTTAAAATATCGTAAAGTCATCTTTGTGCTCATTATTGCAGCAATTGGACAATTGTCCATGGTGGATACGTTCGCGCATATCCATACGCCAGCTGTATTGTCACTCATTCGTGGAGTGATGGGATTGGGACTTGGCTTAATCTTCGGTATCGTTGCTGTGGGTGTGTGGCAAGTAGCGGAAGGATGTTGGAAAAAATGGTCACCACTTCTCAAAAGTTAATCATCTCAGGATATTATGGATTCCACAACAGTGGAGACGAAGCGGTACTAAAGTCAATTTTGACGGCGCTGGAAGAGGAGAGTCACAGATCGAATGTCACGATTGAGCCGATTGTGCTCTCCGGTGACCCGGAGTGGACCACTTCAATGTACGGTGTACGTTCAGTACATCGGATGAAGTTGAAGGAGGTTCGCGAAGCGATCAAGGAAAGTGATGGTTTAATTAGTGGGGGAGGAAGTCTGCTGCAGGATGCAACCGGACTGAAATCCATCCCGTACTACCTGGGGGTCATCAAACTGGCCCAATGGTTGAAAAAACCAACATTTATCTATGCACAGGGCATTGGACCTGTAAATCGCAAAATTTTCAATCCAATGATTCGATCCGTCTTCAAAGCTTGCAATTATGTATCTGTGCGTGATGAACAATCCGCTGAATATTTGCGCGGGCTCGGATTGCAGTGGAATCAGATTCATGTGGTCCCTGACCCGGTGATGGGTCTGCCACTGCCTGAAGCCAATGCGGAAGAAGTAAGTTCAGTCACGGTTAATGCTCAAGGAGCAAGCGTTCATACCAAACTCCCGGTGATCGGTGTATCCGTACGTTTCTGGGAGTCGGATCGTAAAGAGCTTACAGCGATTGCTGCTGGACTTAAGAAGCTTTGCTCCAAAAAAGCCGTTCACTTACGCTTTATGCCATTTCACTTACCGATTGATGAGCAGGCTTCACGTTTTGTCATGGAAATGCTCGGTGACCTCGGTAACAAGGGGAGCGAAGTAAGTATTACCAAGGATCTCACTGATCCGCAGCTGATGCTTCAGGAAGTCAGCAATTGTGATGTCGTTATCGGCATGCGTCTGCACAGTCTAATCTACGCAGCTTCACAGTATGTTCCACCCGTTGGTATCTCGTATGATCCAAAGATTGATCAGTTTATGCTGCGTCTGGATAGTGAGTCCGTGGGTAGTACGGATGCGCTGGATGGGGATAAATTGGCGAAGACGGTGGCTAACCTGTTGGATCAGCGTTCACAGTGGCTGAAGGAACATGAAGAAGGCATTACCGAATTGAAGCAGGAAGCCAAAGTGCCTGCTCAGCAAATTATTAAATATTTAGGCCGCAAAGGGTGAAATAAGATGAATCAGACCGGACCAATACCTACCGTTTCGATCTATGGTATTCCTTTTTCCAAACTAACGATGAAAGAAACGGTGGAGGTTCTTCGCGAAGCTGTGCTCACGAAGCAGCCGCACCAAGTCATCACAGCCAATCCCATCATGATCATGGCCGCGCTAGAGAATCCGGAGATGATGAAGGTTATGCAATCTGCGGAAATGATTGTTCCCGATGGAACAGGCGTTGTGTGGGCTGCCAATTATTGTGGGGAGCCTGTGGCAGAACGGGTGCCTGGATTTGAGCTTTTACATGAATTGCTGCGTGTTGGAGAAAACTATCGGTGGGGCGTGTATCTGCTCGGTTCCACACCTGAGGTGATTCAAGAAACGGCAGTTCGGTTACAAGAGCAATATCCGGCGATTCGAATTGTAGGTTATCGCGACGGTTATTTTGGTCCGGCTGAGGACGAGCAGGTTGTCGCTTCCATTCGTGAAGCTGCACCTGATCTTCTGTTTGTTGCACGTGGGGCAGATACGCAGGAACCGTGGATTCACAAGTACAAAGACGCGCTTCAAGTTCCCGTTACCATGGGGGTTGGAGGCAGCTTTGATGTGATTTCGGGTAAAACCAAACGTGCACCCAAACTGTTCCAAAAGTTAAGACTGGAATGGTTTTATCGTCTGCTTCGCGAACCTAGTCGGGCTGGCCGAATGCTTGCGCTTCCGAAATTCGCTGTCAAAGTGATGCGGGACAAAGAAAACGTGACTAAAGTCCGTTAAAATTAGGCTAATACGAGTAAAATGCACGTTTTTGCTAAAAATTGAGGTTGGCATTTCGACTGTGATCAGCGTATAATTCATTCCGGATTACATGTGTCGTACTGCTTGAATTAAAACGTTACACTGAGCAACTACGATAGCAAGGCAACCTTCCGATCGCTGTTATCCCCAGATTTCTTTTATTACCCTTTTATAAGGGTGAAATCAGGTGATAAAGGCGAACGCTTCGCTTCTTCAGGTTTTCCTTGCTCTCTTCGTTATCGTGTAACAAGTATTCAAAAATGACTAACAAATGATTTTTTATATATAAAAAGAGATCAGGGGATTTATAATTTCTTACAGGTATTATAATTGGGGGTCGAATGTTCAAATGGTAGCGATCTTTATCATTGGATTTATCGTGTCAATGGGACTGGCTCTTGCCTTGACACCGCTTGTCAAAAAGTTCGCAGTCAGAATTGGAGCAATGGATACGCCGAATGCACGTAAAGTGCACACTCGGATTATGCCCCGTCTTGGTGGTCTAGGGATTTTCCTGGCCTTTATCATTACGGTTGCTGCACTGCTTCCTTTTGTGTCAGCATGGTTTACGACAAGAGACATGAGCTTTGTCAGTGCTTTTCTGATTGGTGGATCGATCATCGTACTGATTGGTGCGTTGGATGACCGTTTTGAACTGTCAGCCAAAGTGAAGCTGCTCGGACAAATTGTTGCTGCTGCTGTAGTCGTATTCGGATTCAACATTCGTGTAGACTTCGTTAATATTCCTTTTCAGGATTCCTATTCTTCATTGGAAGCTTGGGTGTCGATTCCGCTGACGATTCTCTGGATTGTTGGTGTAACGAATGCGATTAACTTAATTGATGGTCTGGATGGTCTGGCTGCCGGTGTATCCGGTATTGCCATTGGTACCATTGCCGTGATGTCCTTCCTCATGGGTAATATGATGATTGCTTTGATGTGTCTTGTACTGCTTGGTAGTATTGTTGGATTCTTGTTCTTCAATTTCCACCCAGCCAAGATCTTCATGGGGGATACGGGATCACTATTCCTTGGTTTCTCTCTGGCAATGCTATCCATGCTTGGTTTCAAACAAATTGCTGTCGTGTCCTTCATTACGCCGTTGATCATTATCGGTGTGCCGCTCTCGGATACCTTCTTCGCGATCATTCGTCGTGCGGTACAACGGAAACCGATTTTCTCACCGGATAAAGGTCACTTGCATCACTGCCTGCGTGAGCTTGGATTCAGTCACCGTCAGACGGTTCTGATCATTTACGGTATTGCCGCATTCTTCGGTGTGCTGGCAATTATCCAATCTTCCGCTGCGATGTTCGAAGCCAACTGGGTAACGTTCGTCGTGATCTGTATCATGATGTTCTTCCTCCAGGTCGGAGCAGAAGTCATCGGACTTGTAAGCAAAACCAGAAGGCCGGTCATTAACTTCCTGATGCGTATGCGCGTCAAGATGAACCCGGAAACCCGTTCAAAATCCTAAATAGAAACGCTCGTTTACTGATCTTATTGAATATTCTTTCAACCCAAACCTTGTCCCTCGTGGACAAGGTTTTTTGTTTATTTTGCTGTTTTTACTAAATAATTGGAACCTTTCGGCCGATATATAACGGTAACTGACTTAAAAAGAGGAGAGATGATTGCATGCAGCGTACGAAGAAGCCGATGATTTGGCTGATGATGGTGGCACTGGTTGTATCTCTAATACCAGCAGGCCTTGCACCAGTCGCGTCGGCGGCAGGACAGACGAGTTATTTTACCCCGGATAATGCGAAACTTAAGAGCACGGTAGGATTGTTGTTGGAAGGGGAAGATACGAATACCAACAAACTGACTCGTGAGAATGCATACAGAGTGACGAACAGTGAGGAACCCATTTCTGGTACATTTGTGAATGTATCGGGGTCAACCCTTGCTGTTAACGTACAACAACTGAATTTGGATGGCGGGAAATGGGTTGAGAGTACAACTCGTGTAGCTCCCGGCTTTATCACGGCCGATCCGGAAAGTCCAGATAATCGTTTCAATGCTACATTGACTCTATTTCCTGGTATGAATAAAGTTACGTTCACTGGATCTCAGGGACCCAGCGAGCGTTCGGAAACATTTTATATCTTATTCGACCAAGTACCCTATTTGCAGGATGTGCAAATCATGGGTGGTTCATCTAATTTGAACTTGAATGACGGATCGAAAGTCGTAGTGAATGCAAAAGCAGTTACAATTCAAGGTCAAGCGATGAACGCTTCCAAAGTGACGGTATCCATCAACAACGGTGATGCTTTGCCTACATCCCTTCTGGAAGATAAGTCATTCTTTACGCCACAGATGCAACTGAATCCAGGTGAAAATAAGATTAAATTGGTTGCTCAGAATGGACAAGATACACTTACTTTCAACTACTCACTTCTATATTATGATTCGGAAAACCCGGTTGTGGAACTGGATTTGATCGGTGCGGATTCTACGCAAACTTTGTTGGGAACACGTCCTTCTTACACAGGGGATAAGGATAAAGCAAAGGTCAAAGTGAAAGTACTAATCCCTGAAGAGGACGGCAAGTCTTTTCTTCAATCTGCTAACGTAACGGTCAGACCTATTCTCGCTGAGGGAACGCCACCACCAGCGGTGACAGTTCCAATGCCTACTCAACCTGAGAATGAAACTTATATTCCAAGTACAGCTACCAATACACCTTCCTATTACTTGGCTGAGTTTGAGATTGATCCATTGAAACTAGCAGAGGTCTCAGGCGAAACTATAGAGGCGCAAGAGCACACACTTACAATTCAATACGGCACCAAAACGATCAATAAAACGTTCAGATTCTTGTATCAGCCTGGACAAGTTGCAATCACTGGCTTGCAATATCTTAAGGGGTACAGTGAAGGTGGTACAATTCCGGCAGGACAGGCGCTTAACGGTGCAACGATAGATCAAGATGAGTTTTACATTGCAGTGGAGACAAGTACTGCAGTAACTAATCAAGCAGCAAACGGTGCAAACAAAATTATTGCCCGGTATCTTCCATTAGGCACCAGTTCTATTGATATCAAGTATGTAATGGACGTACCTGTGCCAACGGGTTCCAAACAAAATCCAAAGTATATTTACAAAATCTCCGGCTTTAAAAATGGTACTCAAACGGTCAGATTTAATTACAGCATTGCTGGTGTAGAGTCAAAATCATATAGGGATGCGACCATTTCATTTGCATCGAAAAATTATATCTATATTGAAAATGTAAATGATGGAGAGACATATGACGTTAATTCAAAGGAACCAAAACCCTTTGAAGTATCAGGACAACTAGTTGGTTTTGGAGATATGTTGAAGAGTGACTTTTTCGTGTTTGATGTATTCGCTAACGGAACTAAATATTACTATTATGCCGACTCAAAATCATCTGATACTGGTTTCAAGTTTGATAACGTGACTGGTAAATTCAGCTTCAGTCTGAACGTCAATGGAGAAAAAGGCCCATTGTTCTTCGGGGAGAATCGGCTTGTCTTTACTGCTACAGGAAAAGATGGAGAGAACCAAACTAGCGAGATCAAAAAGGAAGTTCGCTTCTACATTAATGATAATAACGTATCGACAGTGAAGAACTTCCAACCTGCGCTGGTTAGAGGTCGACAAGATCTCCCGACAACCTATAATTCAGATGATGCAATTATCAAAAATCTGTTCAATCTGGCAGCGGAATTTACACTCAAAGACAATGTGTATACAACAAGTCAAAAAACCTTTGATATCGCTATTCGCGGAGCCGGAGCAGAACGCATCAATTTGAATATGGGGACCAAAACCATCTTCACGTTGAAGGTTCCACAAAATCAGGACAATCAAGCTGCAGTAACTTGGGATACACCCGAATTCTCAACAGAATTCACGAAGAATCCGCCATATGTAGTAGATCGAATTGGCTCTCAGGATGAGTTTGTCGTACGTCTTCGGGATCTCCCGTTGGATACACCTGGAACGTACATCTACACACTTGAGTTAATTAACAAAACAGGTGCGAAAACTTCTCAAAAATTGGAGATTGTAAGAGAGTCAACAGGCTATCGACTTTTATCTCCACAACCCACTTCAGGCAATAAAATTGTAGTTAATAAAAACTTCGTTCACATTGATATCGAGGCAGAAGGCGCAACCCAGGTCCTCATAGGAAAAGAGCCAGCTGTCCGTCGTACAGACGTGGGTGAAGATCGCTTTATGTTCGATTTCGTAGGACTGAAACAAGATAAGTCCACACCAATCAAAATCACTGTACAACGGCCAGGATCAAATCTCACGGATACCATCAATGTGTTCTACACGGGGACCGTAGGAGTTGACGCGCAGTACATGGCTCCGAAAGTGGCCACAAAGTATACAGTTTTCAATAAGCAACTGCAATTGAATTTTCCAAAAGGCACAGTGATGCAAAGCACTGATACGAAAGGTATCGCAAGGTATTATCCAGATACCAAACTGCTGTTTGGTATTGCTGATCCTGTTCGGGGTGTAGTTGAACGCCGAAATGATTATGGTAATGTGATTGGATTCATCAATACGGGGGAAGAGAGTGGACTTCCAACGTGGCAGATTCAGGATGAATACTACACACGATTTGGTTCCACAGCAGCTTCAACAAACTTCAGCCCGATCTCTGAAGTTTATTGGATCAGCGGAGGTATGGGAGAGACTGGCGACAGAGGAACACAAGATTACAAAATGCCAACCAATGGACTACCACCTTATAGCAGTGAAGCATTATTCGGTGATCCTAACATTCCGTCAGAGCGTAAAATTACACCTTCACAACGGGGCACATTAACACTTTCGTACGATTCAAGCGTAGTTGATGATGCTGGTTCAACCATCACTGTATTCCGTTATAACTCCAAGCGGGAGTGGAAGAATATTGGTGGTGAAGTAGATACGAAGGCTCACACGATTACTGTGCCGTTTGATGAATTTGGTTATTACAAAGTTATGAAGCTGAAACGTAGCTATAATGACATCATCAATCATAACTGGGCAAGAAACATTCTGAATGGACTGTACTCGAAAGGATTCATGAATAATCTTCGATTCGAACAGTTCGGTACAGATGATCGCACTACGCGTGGAGAATTCGCCACATTGTTGGTTAAGGGTCTTAATCTACCAATCAATTCAGACAGTAACAATACGTTTACGGATCTGAGACCTGGAACAAGCTCCACGACATGGGATTATGACAGCATAGAAACTGCAGCAAGAGCAGGTATCCTGACAGGTCTTACGAATGGTGTTGTAGGGGCAGATCGACCACTGACACGTGAGCAAGCTGCTGTGATGATTGCTCGTGCACTGCAACTGAAGCTCGCAACAAATGATGCCAAACTTGAGGCTGCCGTAGCCAAAGCGTTTGTCGATTCAGGAAGTGCAGAGAAATATGCTCTACCAGCAATTCAGGCCGTCTCCAAAGCTAAGATCATGGAAGGATCTGATGTTACGGTTGCGGGGCAGGCAAAACCTCAGAAGGCATTTAACCCGAAAGGAAACCTGACTCGTGCAGAAGCAGGTAAGATCGCGGTTGAATTGCTCAAGAAGAGTACCAAAGTATTCCCTAAAAACTTGAGTTAATTTATGTGTTAGCATGGATGCATTTTAGGAAGGACCTGTCCCTTGCACTAAAGGGGCAGGTCCTTTTTATGAGTGTTATGTAACTGATAAAGAACACTTTTATAATAGAAGAAATAAGTTTTTTACCAATAACTATTTTTGTAATTTGCTAGAGTTTAAGATACAATAACGGTAAATACACAATGATCTAGAGGGTGAAGTTAGCTAATGAAACCGATTTATTCGAAGGCCCAGCTGGGCTACATGAAGGCAAAGACACAGTTCGAGAAGCAGGCAGTCATTCTGGAGAAAAAGTTGGAAGATACACGTAAGACGGAGGAGATCTCTCAGGAAGTGATGGAAGGGCTTGTACAGACTACTGGCTTCCATGATGCGTATAACAATCTGGTTCTGGCTGAGAATGAACTGATTGAATGGTCTCACACGACGATGAAGCATGAGAAAACGTACCGTGAGAACAGACAACCAATCGATGATATGTATCTAAGATTGAACAGTGATCCGCAGATGCGTGCTCAAATTATCGACCTTGCGATGAAAATTCGCTAACCTATATAACCAGAATATTACGAAAAGCATCCCAGCATGGGATGCTTTTTATTTTGTTTATTGTGGAATTTGTCGCTTCATAGTATGAAACTCTGGGTATAAATAAACGTTGGCAACATAGAAGAAGCACCTCTTATATTGGAAAGAACACAGTCACATCAATGCTTTTTTATGGGTTTTGAATGGCTATCTTACCCGCACTGTACCTATACATAATTAAATTCAAAACTTTTTTTGTGGAATCCGCAACTTTTTGAAATCTGTTGCGTTTAAGATGTAGAGTCAAAAACATTGGGCCTGTTACCAAGATTGACCTCGTGAAGAATCTTGTCTATTTATTAGAAAAAATTGCTTTACGACTCGGAAGACCCATTGTATAATACGTAGGTAGGATTAGGAAACTACTCTATTTTCGTATGGATCTGCTTTACAACCTAGTTTACAAGTTTCTGTGATATGCTCACAGACATCATTTATATTAACTTGCTCACAACTCTGGAAAGGGGGTGCAACAATATATGAGGAATACGAGCGACCCTATTAAAGAAAATTCAAATGTTATGAACACCCAAGGAGGAGAAAAAAAGGTTATGAAGAAAATTTTATCCGTAGCATTGTCTACAGCAATGGCATTCTCAATGTTTGCATCTGTAGCATTCGGTGACACAGCAGTTTCACCACAACAACAGTTTGATGCATTGAAAGCAAAAGGTATCTTTACTGGTTACCCAGATGGTACTGCAGGTTTGGATAAAGACATGACTCGCGCTGAGTTCGCTAAAGTAATCACTAAATTGCTTGGTCTGAAAGAGATCACTGGAACTCTTTCTTACACTGACAAAAACTACACAGCTAAGAACTGGGCTGTACCTTACATCGAAGCAGTAACTGCTGCGGGTATCATGGAAGGTAAAAACGTTGAGAAGAAAATCTTCGACTTCAACGGTAAAGTAACTGTTTCCGAGATGGCTACCATCTTGACTCGCGCACTTGACCTGGAAATCCCAACTGAAACTAACAACAACGCAGCTGACTGGGCTAAAGGTTATGTTCAAGCAGCAATCAACGCTGGACTGATCGATGCTAAAGCTAACTTTGGTGCTAACGCTTCCCGTGAATTGTTGGTAGGTGCAGCATACGCAATCGATCAAGCTCAAAGCTTGAAAGTAGCTTCTTATGAAGTAAGCGAAGCTGGTAAAGTTGTAACTTTCAAAATCAGCGACGGTGAATCCGTTAAAGTAACTTTGGATAAAGCTCTCGAAGCTAACAAAGAAACTGAAGTGAAATTCACTTACAAAGATAAAGAATTCACAGAGAAAGTTACTTATGTAGTAACTTCAGCAACTAAAGTTGAGAGCGTAAAAGCTAGCAACCTTAAAGAAATCGATGTTGCTTTCGACGGTAAAGTTGACAAACTGACTGCAGAAGACAAAGATCGTTACTCTGTAGACAGCTCTGTTGTAATTGAATCCGCTGCACTGCAATCCGACGAAAAAACAGTTCGTTTGACTGTTGTTGGTAACCTGCAGAATCAAAAATCTTACAAAATTTCTGTTCGCAACGTTAAAGCAGGAGATAGAACTGTAAGTGTAACAAACCAAGAGTTCACACCTCTCGATAACGCTCTTCCAGAAGTTGCGTCAGTGAAATCTCTGGGTACTAAAGCAGTGAAAGTAACATTCACTGAGCCAGTTAAATCGGCTACATCAGCTAACTTCAAACTGGACGGTAAAACGTTCTTCGGTAGCGTAACTGAAGGTAAACGTGATGTAATTCTTAAACCTTACAGTTCTACTGACCTGACTGTTGGAACTCACAAACTGGAAGTATCTGGTGTTGAAGACTTCAACGGATTCAAAGCTCTGACTAAAGAAGTTGAATTCGAAGTGGTTTCTGATACTACTGCACCAACAATCGCTAATGTAACAGCTACGCTCGAAAAAGCAACTGTAACATTCAGCGAAGAAATCGATCCGGACACTTTGTCTAAATCTAACGTTTACTGGAAATCTGGTAACGACAAAAAAGCTGCTGATTCCTTTACTCAAGTATCGCCTGAAGTATATGAGTTCAGCTTCAAGTCTAACCCATTCCCTGGATATGAAACACCATTCTTCGTAGAAGGTGTTAAAGACTATTCCGGTAACCAAATTACTGCTACTGAAACTAAATTGAAAGCCGAAGTTGACCAAACTCGTCCAGAAGTTACTGAAGTAACACTGAACAGCACGGACAACAAAGTAATCAACGTTAAATTCAGTAAAGAAGTAAAAGTTGAAGATGTTAAATACTTCACTTTGACTAAATCCGATGGTAAAACTGTAGCACTGAAATCCGTAATTGGTGTAGATGGTACTTCCGAAGATAAAGCATTCAAACTTTCCACTTATGATGCTCTTACTGAAGATTCCTATACACTCAAAATCGTTGGTGTACGTGATACTACTAAGTTGAACAACACTATGCTTGATTACACTGCAACTGTAACAGGTAAAGATACTGTTGCACCAGAATATCAAGGTAACTCTGCTACAAGCAGCACTCGTACTCTATATATCAGTTTCAACAAAGCATTGAACCCAGTAACAGTTGGTGATAAATCTAACTACTTGGTGAAAATCAATGGAACTGATCAACAGCTTCCTTCTGGAACTGAAGTAACTCCAGTTAATGAAGGTAAAGGTGTACGTATTGTATTCCCACAATACATCGATAACGATGCTGTTGGAATCAATGATACTGCATTTAAAGCTAATATCACACATTTCACATTGTTGGGTCTGAAAGATGCAGCTAATAATGTGATTGATAAAATTGGTGAATCCACTCCAATTAACACTGCAGCTGCAACAACTGTTGTTTATGAGTCTGGAGTAACTGAACATGCTCGTTTGACTGAAGAAGGTACAATCAAAGTTCGCTTTGATCAACCAATTTCAACTGTTAAAGCAGGAGACTTCACAGTATCTCAAGGAACAGTAACAAGCGCCTCTGCTGATGGAACTAACTTGGTTACTTTGAAAATTTCTGGACTGGGCAAAACTGGTCTTACAAACCAAACTAGTTCTACTGATTTGGCTCTTACAGTAGCAACTGGAAATACTATTAAAACTGTAACTGGTAACGCTGTAACTGGCGGAGCAGTTGTTGTAAAAGACAAAGTTAAACCACAAGTTCAACTTGCAAGTGGTCAAACTCGTCTGGCTGTTGAAAACAACAGAACAATCTTGTTGCCATTCTCTGAAACACTTTCAACAACTAATGTTGAGAAATTTGCTGAAGATTTGGTTGTACGTAATGTAAGAACAGGAGATCTGGTAAGTAATAGCCAATTCTCCACAACTGTTGATGGTAATGTTCTGAAAATCACTTTGGCTTCTTCGGTGAATTCCACTGATGATTACACTGTAAGTGTAAGATCTGACGCTACTTCTTTGCAAGATCGTGCAGGAAACTTGGCTGTTTCTTCTTCCGCTTACACAACAGTAGCTGGTCAACTTAACACTGTAGCTACAGGTGTAACTGCAACTACGGCAGCAGGAGTAACAGGTGCTGAAGGAGTTACGGGTGTCAAAGAAGTTAATGTATTGACTGTTTCTGGTACAGCTGCAGCTGGTGATATCACTGTTGAGTTTAATGATGGAGGAACGCCAGTTTCCCATAATGTAACTCTTCAAGCTGGGGATTCTCCTAGTATTGCTGCATTGAAAATCGCTAATGCATTTGCATCTACGACTGGATATTCGGTTCAAAATGTAGGTAGCACCGTTGAATTTACAGCTGCTACTGCAATTGCAGATAAGCCAACAGTGACTATTACTGTAACTAATACTGATCCAGCAACTCCAGTAGGTGTAACTGGCAATGCAACTGAAAAAACAGCTGGGGTGGCTGAAGTAACAGCTGCTAAACAAACTCACACACTTACAATCAGCGCTACTTCGCCAAAAGCTGGTGTTAATACAGTAACCTTTACTGATGGCTCAGTGAATGTTTCCGCGACGATTAATGTTGCGACAACAGATAATGCTACAACTATTGGTGATAAAGTTGTTGCAGCATTTAATGCTAAAACAACAGAATACGTAGCTAGCAATGCAGCTGGTGTAGTAACATTTACTGCTAAAGCAGCAGCAGCGCAAAAAGCAATTACAGTTACTTTTAACTAATTATCTGTAAATACAAGAAAGACCTACCCTTACGGGTAGGTTTTTTTTGTTCTTTTATATTTTACAAACACCATAATGTTCTCGCTCTATCCAACGTTTATACTGTAAATCAACAAGCAACATATAGGAGGTTTGAAAATGGATCATAAAAAAGTTATAACGACTTTGTTATCAGGTGTGTTGTTAATTAGTAGTGAGGCATTGCAGAAGCAGAGTATCAAAAGCTACGCAGGTAAACTAAATTTTAACTGTATTATAACTATGAGGGGATTTACGAACGTAATAAATACTTGTTCTGGAATGGGATCTAATTTAAAGTTTATTGATGTAGTGACTCCCTAAGTAAGCATCGAGGTAGAAACTTGAAATTCCCCAAATTAAAACAAATAGAAATACCATTTACAGAATTTTTGGATATCGCTAATCAAGAAGTATATGCATTTGACTTAGTGATTAGGCAATTTGCTCAAACTAAGGTCCCTACCTTGAATCCAATAGTGGATTACACTACAACCGTTGAAGGAAATAATATTGTTGTAAATTTCTTAGTAGATTACACAGATGAATTTTCAGTAGAAGCTAGAGATCTACGTTTTATTCGTGCAAATGGAAGCCATGCATCACAGTCAGAAGTCTACACAACAACAGAGAATGATCAAGTAATAGATATCACTACATGACTGGTAAAAAAACCAACAACATCGTAACTTTCTTCCCCTCACAAACGTTTATACTATAAAGCAACAAGCAACTTATTGGGAGGTTTGGAAGTGGAGCAAAAAAAGGTTTTAGTGAGTTTTTTGGCGAGTGCCTTGATATTTAGTTCAACTGCTGGGATTACAGCCGCAGCTAACACTGCTAATAATAAGAATAAAACGGCTACCAACAGTTCAAGTAACACATCTTCTACTACAACATCAACGAATAAGGTAGTACATACATTAACTAACTTGTCTCCGGTTAAGTTAACTGCACGTAGTTCAGTCAGTTTAACGGATGTTAACCTCTTGGCTCAAGATGATGGAAAAGTTGTCACATATACATTGACGTATAAGAACAACGACAGTAAGCCTATGATGATGCTGGATTATTGGAGTAAAGTAAAAACTAAGGGTGGAACATTGTTCTCTCCTAAATTGATTGCAAAGGATCAAGAGAAGAAAACTGTTGCTCCTGGATCAAGTGTAGAGCTTACATACACGATGAAGGTTGGACGTGAGGTGAAGCTGAGTGATCTGAACTTCCTGATAGTAAAGTGGGATTTTAGCAAGCCGAATTATGAAAGTACGTTGGGTAAATTTAATGTCCCATCATCGTATAGTATCACTACACCTGCAGGGAAAACGAAGACAGTTCGTCTCAGTGACTCATCAGTAAAGGTGAAGGTATCAGGTATTAAGCTGTTCCCGGGAGAGGATAAGAATCAATACGTCAAAGTCGGTGTGAATCTGAACAATATTAGTTACAAATTGCTTGAAAATCCGAATATAAAATGGATTCTTCGTACTCCAAGCGGTAGCAATTATCCCTTGACCCCGGATAAGGCTAGTACAAGCATCAGTATTCAGGCACAAGCAAACAAAACGCTTAGTCTGATGACATCCTTGCCAACATCGATTAAGTTGCAGAATTCAGAATTGTTACTGGTAGAGGAACAGGGTGAAGAAAAAACGGCATTGCCAGTTGGTGCTTTCCAATTACCAGAGGCAAGTACATCTAATGTAGAAACGGCAGTTAACCAACCCAATATTATCTCTGTCGATGGACAGCCACTGTCTACCTTGCTTGAGTCCGCAAAAATTCGTGTGGATGACAATGAGTACGATCTCAATATGCAATTCGTACTGAAGAATGAGGGCAAGAAGGCAATTAAGGCACCTACTTACACTTTCGAAGTACGTAATGAGGATGGTACCATTTATCCGATTGAAACAAAGGCATTAGATGCGCTGAAGTTAAATCCAGGAGATATGAAAACCATTAAACTGAATACTAGGCTTCAAGGTAATGGTGACACAAGCCAGATTAAGCTATATGCGATGAGTCCTGTGGATAAAAATGAAGGTACGGAAACCACAAGTCCATCTAGTAACTTTGTATTCTCCTACCCAGTAGGAATCTATGCTATTCCAGAATATGTTTCAAGTGAGGACGGTCTAGCTACAGAGAGCGTAATTAAGAACAGCAAAGGAACATTTGGGGTATCTTTGGGTTCATTGCAACGTTTACCGTGGTTAGACAGTGATATTGTGGCGGCTAAAGTCACGATTCGTAATGCAGGCACCAAAACAGTGCAGCTTCCAGAGCTAGAAGCAATGTTCACAATTGATTCGGCTCAGATCGATGGAGACAAGAAGTTGATATACACACAGAGTGGAAAATTACTTGGAGCGGGCATGACGACTGAAGCATATCTGTTGACCAAAATTCCTTCTGAACTTCGTATGGGTCGTCTCGAAGTTAGTCTGATCGAGAAAATTAGTGAAGAAGAAACGAATGAGTGGATCACGTTAAACACCTCGGGATTGATTAAACCTTTATCCTACGTAGAAACCGGCAAGACTTATATAGCTGGTACTGCGGATAAAGAGACCGAAATGGGTGTGCACAGAACAATTCGATATCCAGGAACGTCTTCAGACATCGTATATACAGAATTTGAAATGACAAATAAATCATTGCGTCAAAGTGGGCTTGGCAAACTGGTGGGTTACTTCAAAACATCAGATGGGCAGTATTACAGAGCTACAGCTAAGCAAGCAGAGCGTCTGCCTGGGCCAGGCCAAAAATCTATTGTTACGTTCTGGGCAAAGGTTCCGAAATCCGTTACATTCTCTGACCTGCGCTTAATTGTGGGTGAAGGTATTACAGACAGCAAGTTTCTAACAGGTGAAGGGGACGCTACTGCTTATGTGAACGCTCTGGCATTTGAAGTGCCACCAGCCTCCATTAACGTTCAAGGCTCGCTGACCAATCTTGATCTCTTTCCATTTTCTTGGACGGCCAACAGTGTCCGGGCATATTTAGCAGGTACCTCTTCTGTTCAGATAGAGATGAACTATAGTTTGTCTCGTAATGCAGAGATAGAGATGGGTGAGAATGAACATAAATTAATACTCACGCTGACGGATCAAGCAGGTAAAACGTACGAGAAGGAGCTGACCCTGGGGACCGATCTGAAAGTAGGAGCCAATCAGACGCTGAGCTGGAGTGTAGAAGACAGCTTCTTCGAAAAATTGCGTGGTGGTTCCTATCGCTTGAGCGTAGATGACCAGTTCCAGGGGCAACGACTTCGTCTTGCCGAGCAAAACTACGGATACGATGTATCCAAGCTTCCAAAAGAGGAACCAGTCATAGAATAGTATTTAAATAATGCTAAATTAAATAATGCGAATATACCTAACCTCGTTTCTGAACAATAGGAAGCGAGGTTTTGCTTGTCCCCACAACATTTTTTCTCTATAGTTAAAGTTAATAGATTTCCAGAGGAGGAAAATAAATTACATGAAACCTTATATGAAAGTATCCCTGGCTGCGCTGGCAATTGGCGTTGGCGTATGGGTTGGGTCTGTATACAGCAACACGGCAATAGGTGCAGGCACAATTCAACCGGGAACAGCAGATGATCCTGTAGTCACCAAAAGTTATGTAGATCAACAAATTCAGCAGGCGCTAGGTGGCAAGATCTCCACGGGCAGTGGCAATACCAGTAGTGGTGCAGACAGTAATGGAGGCAATGGTAGTAATACTGGCTCAACTGGAACCGGAAACTCAAGTAACACAGGTGGCGATACCACGCTTCCTCCATTAGTATCCGGTGCTTCGGATGCGCTTGAGATCGTTATGGTGAAACCGGGTCAACAGTTGATAGGTGCAACTGGTGCGGAGTTCATTGTACGCAGCGGCAAGGCAGTGATTGTTAGTGAAGGTACGAATGGTGTAGCCGATCTGACGGATGGAGTAGACTTGACGAATGGTCAGGAAGCACCGAACAATCACCTGCTTTCTTTTCCAAAGGATGGTAGAGGCATTACAGTTCTCGATGGCAACAAATACAGTCTGACTGTTATGGTTCGCGGTGGGTACTCTTTGAAGTAGTTTGAGCATTGTAACCTGAAATTATTCAATATTACGTAATAAGGATTGCTGAGATTACCCAGTTCTAACAAACATTAATACGGCTAGCCAGCCTTGTTCCTGCTCACTCTATAACTGTACACAACCAATAACCGGAGGTGCAGGAATCATGGCTAGAAGCAACCGCAAAGTGGTACCGGAAAGTCGTCAGATGTTGGATCAAATGAAGTACGAAATTGCCGCTGAGTTTGGTCTGAATGTGGGATATGGCGGTAGAGGTCTTGCTGGTGCAGATACCGAATTTGGTTCTGAACTGGGTGAGGTGAGTGATCACTCCTATGGCCAATATAAAGGCTGGGGCCATCTGACTTCCCGCGAGAATGGATCGGTCGGTGGAGAGATTACCAAAAGGCTGATTCGCCAGGCACAGCAGCACTTATAGGGTGTTTTCCTTATCCCAATCCGTTTGACACGTCTTGACAAATACGTTAAGATGGCAGTTGAGGTACGCAACCTTTTCCGCTAGGGAAAGGTTGATTTTTTGTTGAGGCCATTACCTGAAAAATCCTTATCTTCGTAACTGCGGACCCTGCGTCCTTATTCCGCCCGGAAAGCTTTCGAGGGTACAGTGAACGAATCAACGTAAATGTTTTGTTCGGGCAATCGCCATACTACTCGTTATGGGAGGTTGAAACTTCAATGTCTATTAAAGGCCGACATCTATTCACATCGGAGTCTGTAACTGAAGGACATCCGGATAAAATTTGCGACCAGATCTCGGACGCCGTATTGGATGCGTTCCTCGCGAATGATCCAAACGCTCGTGTAGCGTGCGAAGTTTCCGTAGCTACAGGCCTTGTGCTTGTCATCGGTGAGATCAGTTCAGCTTCTGAATACGTGGACATTCCGTCCATCGTTCGTAATACGATTAAGGAAATTGGGTACACTCGTGCCAAGTTTGGTTTCGATTATAATACTTGTGCAGTCCTAACTTCTCTGAATGAGCAGTCTGCTGACATAGCACAAGGCGTTAACGCAGCTCTGGAGAACCGTGACCCGGAACAAATGGCTCGCGAGACAGAGAATATTGGTGCTGGTGACCAAGGCCTGATGTTTGGTTTTGCAACGAATGAAACACCTGAACTCATGCCTTTGCCAATCGCATTATCCCACCGTATCGCTCGCCGTTTGGCTGAAGTGCGTAAGAACGGAACATTGGAATATCTCCGTCCGGATGGTAAAACTCAAGTAACGATTGAATACGACGGTGACAAACCAGTGCGTGTTGATACCATCGTCGTGTCTACTCAGCATGCTGAAGAGACTCTACTTGCGCAGATCCAAAAAGACATCAAAGAACACGTAATTCTGCCTGTCGTTCCAGCTGAATTGCTGGATGAGCAGACTAAATATTTCATCAACCCAACTGGACGTTTCGTTATTGGCGGACCTCAGGGAGATGCAGGCCTGACTGGACGTAAAATCATCGTAGATACCTACGGCGGTTATGCACGTCACGGCGGCGGCGCGTTCTCCGGTAAAGATCCAACAAAAGTAGACCGTTCTGCAGCTTATGCAGCTCGTTATGTTGCGAAAAACCTGATTGCTGCAGGTCTTGCCGACAAAGTGGAAATCCAGCTCGCTTACGCGATTGGTGTAGCCAACCCGGTATCGATCAACGTGGATACATACGGAACAGGCAAAGTCAGTGAAGAGAAATTGGTTGAGCTTGTGCGTAACAACTTCGATCTTCGTCCGGCTGGTATTATCCGTATGCTGGATCTGCGTCGCCCAATCTACAGACAAACGGCTGCTTACGGTCACTTCGGTCGTACAGACCTCGATGTACCTTGGGAACAAGTGGACAAAGCAGACGTTTTGAAAGAGCAAGCAGGTCTGTAATTCAAAATGGTGAAATTAATAAGAGCCTTGATCCCTTAAAAGGGGTTAAGGCTTTTTTTTGTGCTTAGCTGACCATTACGATCAAATGTTTTTTTGTTACGTTATTTTCCATATTACTAAAGGAAAGCGCTCCTAAACCCGATATACACAATGAGGTCTACATAATTGAATTAGGGACATTTGATACGGATGAGGGGGAAGAAAAAGGTGAGCATATCAAGATTGGCTCGTAAGAGCATGATTGTCTTATTGGTTTCACTATTGGCAGTCCAAGGCAGTTTTGGATTCCCGAATGCGGAAAATAAGGCATATGCAGCAGAAGATCCGCGTTGGGATGAGATATTTATTGAATCAACCATTCCAGCAGTTGATGCTAAGGAAGTAGACGGTAAAGAGTCGCTGGTTATGCATTTTAAGGAATCGGTTAGAAAAGCAGAAAGTGACCTTACAAAGCTGTATATCCTTCGTTATCAAGATGATGAAGCAGAGGAAACGATTTTCATTAATAGTGAGGATATTCTAATCCGTGACCCTTCTGCCGATCCGGCGATACCTGCGAGCAGTAAGGGAACAGGGACTGAGGTAACTATTAAGCACAAAGAGTTGCCAGGTGGTACATATTATGTGATGTATGATGCAGGAGCTTTTGTCACTGTAGCAAACACCATAGGAATAGGTTCTCCATCTTATCGCCTATGGAAGTTTACCACGAAGGGAATAGGTACAGCGAAAGCAACAGTGTTTTCTCCGACGAAAGGGGCTAATTCAGTTCCTCTTGCATCGAATATTCAACTGACATACAGTGAACCGATTAAAGCTGGAGCAGGTGAAATTCAGATCATGCAGGGTAACACCTTGTTTGAGAAATTCAATGTCAAGGACTCCAACCGAATTCGTATAAGTGATAGTTCCATTACAATTACGCCGTCCAAACCCTTTGAGAACAAGGCTACATACTCGGTGATTGTTCCAGAAGGTGCATTACGAGACCTTAAACAAGGCAATGACGTATCGGCCATCCAACAAGGGGAATGGACTTTTACGGCATTCCAATCCGATCCGGCTGCTTTGACTGTAGCGACTTTATCCCCTGCCAACGGAGCAAGTAATGTTGCTTTAACTGGCGATTTACTTGTAACGTTCAACAAGGACTTGGATCAGAGCTTTATTGGACGGATTACGCTGAAGAATGCTAATGGTTCAATTATAGCGACTACTCCTTCATTTATCAGTTCTAACAAAAGGCAGCTGCGCATAACCCCAAACACCAGTTTGGCTAGCAATACGAGCTATACTGTAGATATCGCAGGCGGGGCTTTGCAGGATACGACAGGGAACTTGTTCGTTGGTCTGAATGGCGCAACGTCATGGACATTCCGGACGCTCAGCCCGGATACAAAGGCACCTGTGCTAAAGAACGCGAAAATGCACAGCAATAACACCATTCGTCTAACGTACGATGAATGGTTGTACAGCACTAATTCACTCAGTAGCAGTTATACAGTCACCGTAAATGGAGAGAATCGGAACGTTAGTTCCACCTATATTTCAGGTGAAAGTGTATATGTAGTATTGGATACTGGTGTAGCGGTAGGACAGGTGGTGCGGATTGCTTATGCGCCTGGTACAGGTAATCGCCTTACAGATCAGTCTCTGAATGCTGCAGCTGCTTTTGGTGCACGGGATGTGGAGAACAGTTTGGACTCCGTCATGTCCAAGCCGCGAGAAGGTAGTGTATATTACAGTACAATTACGTTGTATTACCCTGAGACGGTATATATTACCTCAAGTGATGCAGTGAGACAATTCAGCGTAACTGCCGATCAGTCAACTGTAGGCATTAATAGCATATCGGTCAATAATAGCTCCGTTGTGACATTGAATCTCAGTCGATCTATTACGGATGGTGAAGTCGTTCGTGTTGCGTACACGCCAGGTTCATGGCCTGTAAAAGATACTCGTGGACAGGCTCTTGCTGGATTCAGCGGCTTCTATGTCCGAAATACGATTGATACCAAACCGCCTGAGTTCAAGAGCGCCGAGGTCAGTGGGAATAAATTATGGATTCGATACAATGAACCACTGAAAACGACGAATAAGCCGCTCAATAGCCAATATTCTGTTCTTGTGGATGGCAAGCCACTCTACGTAACGGATTCCATGATTGAAGATGATCTGGTAACGTTGACACTGGCATCAGCCGTGAAGGATACACAGTATATATCGTTATCGTATGTACCTGGAGCCCTGCGATTAACGGACCTGAATAATAATCCTGCGGGCTATCTCAATCTGACTCCAGTAACGTACACCTACGGAAATGGCAAAATTCTGTCGGCCACGCTCCAAGGAGACACCGTTCAGATAAACTTCCGTGATGCAATTCAGTCTCAGACGGCATTAACGGTAGCTCAATTCAGTGTGGTGCTTGGCAATTCATCCGCAACTGTATTGTCGGCTTCTGCTTCTGGATCTGTGGTGACGCTGAAATTAGATATTTCGTCATCTACTACAGCTAGCCAGACAGGTACCGTTAGTTATGTACCTGGTGCAGTCCCATTAAGGGACTCGTCGAATGTTACTATAGCAGCATTCGGGCCTCTTACGCTGCAACAGACGAGCAATAGTTCGGGTGTTAGTGGTGGCCAAACGGGGACACGTCCTACCTGGTTGGAGGAACTAGATTCTTCGAGCTATGGTCAGCCTTTACTTGTGATGAACAATAATACGGCTTCTGCCGTATCTGCGGTGTCACGTAATAATCGTTCAACTCGTCAATTTAATGTGGATGCGAACAAGTTGATCCAGACTTTTGAATATGCTTCAACCGTAGGGAAAATGAATCAGTCTGTTGTTTTTGAGATTCCAGATAGTGAATCCTCTGCGTATGTTGGGTTCCCATTGAATGCACTAATTCAGATTGCGGCAAGTCATCGAACAGGTACAATCGGTGTGAAATATGGGGATCTGCTCTGGACTGTACCGCTGTCTAATCTTAATTTAGCAGCTATGAGCCAGAAGGTAGGAGCAGCAATCAACACAAGTACAACGACAGGAGCTACAACTCCATCCTTGTACGTACAGTTAGAAACGGTTCCTGTATCTTCATCCGGTTCAATCGAAGGTTTGATTGCAGGTGCAGGGGCGCAGAAGCTTGGCAATTATACGGATGTATATGTGTTTGCTAGTAATGGAAGTGCCGATCATCGTGTGGAGCAGAATATCAAAAGCCAGTTGGCCATGCAATTGTCTGCAAATACGCCTAGATTAACATCCGGATTTACGTATATTGATCCGGTTACCTTTATGTTATCTAATGTACCAAGTTCTTTTAAAAGTACTGCCGGGGGCGTGGTTATCCAAGGACAGCTGAATGGCAATCAATCAGTAGTTCCTGTTAACCACACCGTTAGTTACCAGGATACGTATTCACACTGGGCTAGTGCAGTTATTAATGAGCTCTCTGCTAAATGGATTATTAGTGCGTCGAATGGTTCCTTCTATCGGCCAAATGAGAATATTTCACGTGCAGAATTCGCAGAATTGGTAGCTAGAGGACTGGGACTTAAGGGAGAACAAACCGCAGCAAGTCGTTTCCGGGATGTACGTAGTGGCAGTGTTACCAGTGCCTATATCGGTGCTGCAGCTGAAGCGGGAATCATTACAGGCAATACCGATGGTACCTTCAAGCCGGATCGTCCAATCACCCGAGAGCAAATGGCGATCATGATGGTTCGTGCCTTGAATTACGGTGGTCAACCAACTGCTTTGAATGCTTCAGCTGCTTCAACATTAGCTAAGTTTAAGGATAACAAAAAGATCCAATCCAAGGATTCTGTCGCCAAAGCGGTGCAGGAAGGCATTATTCAGGGAATGACGTCAAAAACATTTGAACCCCAGGGGAATGCATCTCGTGCACAAGCGGCGGTAATGTTGAAACGTGTTCTGGATAAGTTAGGATATTTGTAAAAACGAGTTAAGTATATCATTCATTTATTCAAGAATGGTCATGATAACGATATGTAATAAGGTTGGAACATTTCAAGAAAGTTCATTTCTTGGGGTGTTCCTTTTTAATTTGAAAGAGGAGTTCGGTTATGTTCGTATACGAGAAAGATGGAACAACAATTATTGGTGGATTTATCATGTCGAGATCGTCAGAGAAATAATAGAATCATATCAAATGGAGTTTCAGATTGAGTTCCGGCCATAGTTTCAAGAGTCAAATCTAATCCAAACAGACTTCTGATGTGCTGAACTAGGCATAGCTGAAGTCTATTTGCTCTATACGTTATTCGTATAACACAATCAGAAGATATCGCATAACCCAATAAATACCTGAATTCAGGCTCGGGGCGTAACTTTTTCCACAAAAAGTAGTCTATTAATAGAAGAGTATACTAGAAATCTCGCTATCTGCTGCCACATGGTAGAGATCGTGATATCTAAGATTGATATACAAGATGGGAGAGACGTTTCAAACATGCTGGGGAAACAAGGGAAACGGCTGAACGACGTTAAGGGTAGCAAGGCGAAGAAATGGGCGATTGTGACGCTGGCAGGCGTGATCTGGATTGCACCGGTTCTGGGAGCGGGACAACAGGTGTGGTCGGGAAGTACATGGCAGTCGGTGGCTGCAGCGGCCTCTACAACAACAAGTAAATTGAGCGAAGAAATTCTGACTTCGGGTGCGAAGTTGATGAAATACAGTTATACAACAACACGTTCCGGCTCGAAGGTGAACGTACTGGCAGATGTCATTCAAGTGGATTTGCAAAATCCCTATGTGAAGCTGGATGTCATGACAGGCAAGGGCGGCAATCTGAATAGTAAACAAAGCACGGGTGGCATGGCTAAGGAAAATGGTGCAGTAGCCGCCGTGAACGGCGATTATTTCAATGTATCCGGGGAACTTGCCCCAATCGGTGGACAGGTCTCGGATGGGGTGCTCGTATCTACTCCATCAGAGCTGTCAGGGATGTATGCCCTCACCGTAACCAAGGACGGTAAGCCGATGATTGATGAATATTCATTCGATGGCACCGTGAAGGCAGATGATGGTTCAACGTTTGCTTTGCGTGGGATAAATAAAGAGGACTACACGGTCGAATCGAGCTCGGTGAAATACAGTCACGCCAATTCGATGTATATTTATACACCGGCTTGGACGTCCACAAAACGGCCGAATGATCCTTCCACAACACCAACTGAGGTACTTGTGCAGAACGGAGTAATCACCCAAATTTCGGATAAAAAAGCGTTGAACATGACGGTGCCGGCAGATGGGTACATTTTGCGTGCGCATGGAACGGCAGCGACATGGATTATGACTCACCTGGCGGTAGGGCAGACGCTGAATGCAGATTACAAGTTGAAAGCCAAAACGACGGGGGAGACCGTTGATCCAAGCAACCTGCAGATGATGATCGGTGGTCATACCATTCTGGTGAATGGTGGCAAGGCGGCTACGTTTTCCCGTGATATTGCGGCTTCTGGCATCGGCGGCATTCGTGCGAGAACAGCAGTCGGCTACTCCCAAGATGGTCGGTATGTCTACATTATTGCAGCGGAGAAAAACAGTAACAGCAGCGGTTTGTCGCTGACTGAACTGCAATCCTTCATGACCAGCATTGGTGTATGGAAAGGCATGAATCTGGACGGAGGCGGCTCCACAACGATGGTAACTCGTCCGCTTGGCGAGGAGACAGCAGGGCTTACGTTCAACACGGAGTACGGTACAGAGCAGCGTCAGGTCGTAAACACGCTGGGCGTGTTCTCTACGGCTCCAGAAGGTAAGCTGAAAGGCTTTGCCGTGAGTGGCAGTCAAACGTTGCTGGTAGGGCAAGAGGGCAAGTATACAGCCAAAGGATATGACACTTACTACAACCCGATTGCGACAGGCGATATCAAGATGACATGGAAATCGAGCAACAACGGCATCGTGAGTGTAAGCAATGGAACGATCAAAGGTGTGAAACCAGGTACAGCGACGCTGACTGCAACAAGTAATGGAGCCTCATCTTCCATTAAAGTTACCGTGTTGGGCGGAAGTGAACTGGCTTCGCTGACAGCAGGATCTGGCTTGGGATCGCTCCAAGCGGGAACAACGATTTCCATTCCAGTAACGGCGAAGACCAAAGACGGACAAAGTGTGACAGTTCCGGCGGATTCGCTGACATGGGAGTTTATTGGATTCAAAGGTAAAGTGTCTGCAGACCAATTAACCGTATCCTCCGTGAACGCTGGCGCTCAAGTTGGCTATGCGATCGGTCGTTATGACGGCTACAGCACGGTGGTTGTGCTCTCCGCTGCGGCAAGTGAAACGATATGGGAGAACTTCGAGAATGTAAGCTACCCGATCAACTTCACGACCAACGCATCAGGTGTAACTGGATCGGCTTCCGTGACAACGGGAACAGGTGAAAAAGCTGGCTCCAAGGTATTGCAGCTGAGCTATGATATGACCGCAGGAATAGGTAAAATGTATGCTTATGCCCAATTGAATGGTTCCACTGGCAAAGAGGTATCTGCAACAGCGACATCCATGTCGATGGATGTTATGGGAGATAAGAGCCTGAACTGGCTGCGTGCTGAATTTACGGATGCCAGTGGCAAAACGGTATATGCCGATCTCGCTAAGGCAATTGATTGGGATGGTTGGAAAAAGCTAAACGTGGACCTGAACGGGCTGAATATTTCTTATCCGGCGAAGCTGAAACGGGTTTATGTGGTGAATGTGGAAGAAGGTCAGGATGAGCGTGCGAAGGCAGGCACGGTTGCTTTTGACAACATTGCTTTCACCATGCCATCCAAATCCAGTGAAGTGGGCTTGCCTACAGGAACTGCTTCGCTGGTGCTTGGACAGAAATCCATGACCGTAAATGGAACGAAAAAGGCAATCGATTCTGCGCCTGTACTGAAAAATGGTACAACATATGTTCCAATCAAGCATGTATTGGATGCTTTTGGCGGACAGGCGAGCTGGGATAGCAAAAATCAACGAGTTACCGTCGTGCGCGGTGGCAAGCTGATTGATCTGGTTGTAGGCCAGAAAGAATTTATCATCAATGGCAAAAGACAAAGTGCAACAGTAGCACCTTACGTATCTGGTGGTAGGACTTTAGTCCCTCTCAGACTCGTTTCAGAGCAGCTTGGACTGACTGTAAAATGGGAACAGAACACGAAGACCGTTACCATCTCATCGTGATATGGTATGATATATACCGGAAACGATAGAAATGGAGTCGAACAAACGTGGATTTACAAGCCGATGCCATAGACCGCGTCATAAAAAACGCCATACAAGTCATGGAAAACAGTAAATATCAAATGTTTGAGATTATGGACTCGACTCGGAATGAGCTAAAAACGCTGAACGAGGAGTTGAAGTCGGTTCTAAAGGAGACGGCGGAAACGATCGAGAAAGTAGATCAATTGGAGCTCAACTACCGCCGCTCCCGGATCCGGCTAACTGAGGTTAGCCGCGACTTCGTCCGTTATTCCGAGCATGATATCAAGCAGGCGTATGAAAAAGCGACGCAGTTACAGCTGGATCTGATGATTTACCGTGAGAAGGAAATGTATCTGAAAGCCCGTCGGGATGATCTGCAGAAGCGTGCCAAGAATGTGGAAGCTTCCGTGGAGCGCGCCGAGACGATCGGTTCCCAGATGGGGGTTGTACTGGAGTATCTGTCGGGTGAGCTGGGTCAAGTGACCCGCATCATTGAATCCGCCAAAAATCGACAAATGATTGGTTTGAAAATAATTTTGGCCCAGGAAGAAGAGCGGAAACGTATTGCCCGTGAGATCCATGACGGACCTGCGCAGATGCTCGCAAATCTAGTGCTTAGGACGGAAATTGTAGAAAGAATGCTCATAAAGCAGGATTTTAAGATGGTCCAGGCCGAAATAGTAGATTTGAAAGGCCAGGTTCGTTCGAGTCTTGGAGAAATGAGAAAAGTTATTTTCAATTTGCGTCCTATGGCACTGGATGACCTGGGATTGATTCCAACGCTTCGGAAGTACGTGCAGGATTTTGAAGAAAAAACAAAAATCCGCTCGCTTTTTGAAACGAGAGGCAAAGAACACCGTTTATCTTCGGCAATGGAGGCTGCGATCTACCGCCTCGTGCAGGAAGGTCTGTCCAATGCTGCAAAGCATGCTTATCCCACTTATGTAGTAGTGGAAATTACATACCAGGCTCAGCTCGTTAAGATTGTCGTGCAGGACAATGGGCTTGGGTTCAAACCGGAGCTTCTTGCGAAGAAGAGCAAGGATCATACCCACTTCGGTCTGATTGGGATGAGAGAGCGGGTTGAACTGTTAGAAGGAAGAATAGAGATCGAATCCGCGGAAAATCAAGGAACCAAAATAGTGATTCATATCCCGACAAACGTGGATAAGGGAAAGGAGTAGCAGGATGGAAAACCGTGATACTGGTAAGGCATCAATTAAAGTTCTTTTGGCTGATGATCATCAGCTGTTCCGTGAAGGTCTGAAACGCATTTTAAATATGGAGGACGACATTGAGGTCATCGGCGAATGCGGCGATGGGATTCAGGTGCTCGAATTCTGTAATCAGGATAAACCGGACATCGTATTGATGGACATCAACATGCCGGTGGAAAACGGGGTTGAAGCGACGGAGAAATTGCGTGAGCTGTTCCCAGATGTCAAAGTCATTATCTTGTCTATTCATGATGATGAGAGTTATGTATTCGAGACGCTGCGTAAAGGTGCTAATGGCTACCTGCTGAAAGATATGGAGGCCGAGTCCCTGATCAATGCGATTCGTTCCGTTCATGAAGGGCACGCATTCATCCACCCTAAAGTAACTGGCAAACTGATCATGCAGTTGCGTCGGATGACGTACCTTAATGAGACAGGGGCAATGAGCGAGGGAGCTTCGAAGGAAGCAGGCGTTAAGTTTGTCGCTGGCGACAATAATCCGCTTACTCGTCGTGAGGCTGAAGTGTTGCGTCTGATGGCTGAAGGTAAGAGCAATAAAATGATTGGTGAGTTCCTGTTCATCAGTGAGAAAACAGTAAAAAACCATGTCAGCAGTATTCTGCAGAAGATGGAAGTGGACGATCGTACGCAAGCGGTTATCAACTCGATCAAATATGGTTGGGTTACCCTTTAATATACGATTGTATTTAGATGCAGTTTGATTATAGCAATTATAGGATTCTGTTTACTCGCGCCCATTCCAGAATGTTGGACTGGTTAGCGGGTTAATGGACTTTATTACTGCAAATGAGCAAAGTGTGAAGTTAGGAGAACTTATGTTCAAGCTTCGGCATGAATGAGTGAACGACCTGGCCTGTCTTCTTCGTCCGGTGTCGATCAGAATGGAATATGAGCGTTTGGGATTTGCAAGTGTAACCCTTCGGGGAATGCAGCATATACTGCTGCATACAGGGATGTTCGCCATGGGTGAGCATGACCTTCCGAGGAGGTGCAGTTGCCATGGTTGCTCATCTGACTATGATTCTGCTCATATACTTCCTGGCGGCAATGGCCGTTCATGCCATGCACCAGCGCCATCTTTCCCGTCCGGACCCCGAAGGCTACGAGCAGATTATGCTCATTCCTTCCAATCAGGAGCAGCGGATTGAAGGCATTGTAAGAGCGCTTTGCCGGGAATTATTTTACCGTGGAAAGAGCTTCACATTGACGGTTGTCGCTGATCGTACGGAAGCCGAAACGGTTCGTATTATTGAAAAGCTTATGCTTAGGCATGGAATGGAGTTATCCTACTTGTCTGCTGTCCCTACTGATATGGAACAGTGGAATCAGACTGGGAATCATTCTATTCGCCTTATCGATTTGCGTGATCCAAAGCAGTAGATGCTTTTTTTTGCAACAGTCGGACTCATTAATCGTGCAAGCTGCTGAGACAGACTGGCTAAAGCGTGTCATCAGTCAGAATACACTTTCAATGAAGTTATGCCGGCTTGCCAAAATAAGTGTGAATTTCATCATGTTTGAGGTTAAAGATTACAGCTTATGCTGTAGTCTTTTTTTGTCATTGTAGCCAAGCTTGCTGTTAAATTAAATATGGGTTTTTATGCAATCTATGGTTATTGTCCTTGTTGGGATCGCAGCACGAACCTTTTTGAAATCAGAACTCTTAAGTTAAAAGTATAGACGAAGCAGATTGGAAAAAGTTTCGCATGATCAAAGAAAGATTAACGATGCTAATTGAATTGGTAAAATGATCGTTACGATTGCTTTTGGAAACTAAACGACTTGTGGGACGACTCCACAATTGATATAGTGATAATACAAATGGATATAGAACAAATGAGATATGGACATGAAGCACATGCTCCGACGAATAGTCGGTTGGCATGTGCTTTTTTGCGTTTCGGGACATGGAGAATGAGGGAGGAGAGCAGATGAAGGTTGGGTTGTATGTGTGCCGAGTGAGAGAAGAGTGGAAGATGGTGCTGTCACTGGATGTCCGAGTGGATGTGGGGTGGTGGCTTGAGGGGGTGAGCGAACAGCGGGTGTTGAGATGGTTGCTGCTAGGCAGGGAGTTACCTTTAAGTCAGGCCTCGTGGATGGTAGAGAATTTTGAGGTGGAGCGAGGAATGGATCAGTGGGTAGAGGAGCATTGGCAAAAGTATATGCAGCGCAAACTCGATTTGATTGAAAAGGTATCGGGAGAGCAAGAAGCCAGGGGAGTGATTGGAGGTAACGTGGGAGTTGCTGCGGGGAAGCTCGAGATGGGTGGGATGCCAGAGTCGTATCCCGCCGGGGAGTGGGCTCAGCTTGAGCGGGGCGCAGCCCTGCTGGCTGAGTGGCTTACTGGCCGCCAATTGCTGGCGGCCGAGGCAGAGGCGCTGCTGGCGGACACGTCGCCGCAGCTTGCCTCGGTTTGGCGCGCGGCTGCGCAGCTCGCGCACCTGCGTGGGCGGCTGAGCATAGCAGCCGCCCTGGAAGGGCCTGCCACGCGGCGGCAACGCCTCGCGTGGCTTGGTCGCGCGCATAGCGCGCCCCGCTGCCGCCGGTGCGGCAGCTTTGCCGGGCAGCGCGTACCCTGCGCTGCCTGCGGCTTGGCGGCGTGCGCCTACTGCGAGGCTTGCCTCGCGCTGGGGCGCAGCCGTGCCTGTGCGCTGCTGCTGCGTAGCGCAGCGCCAGGGGCCGTGCCACGCGGTGCATCGCAGCGTGGCACGGCCGTTGCCCCCACCGAGGGCGGACTTGCCCGGTGGGGGTTAAGCCCGGCGCAGAGCGCGGCAGCTGCCGCGGCGCTGGCGTTTTTGGCCCAGCCATCCGCCGGGGATGGGCCGGGGCGGTTTTTGCTGTGGGCCGTGACCGGGGCGGGTAAAACCGAGATGATATTCCCTTTGCTCCAATACATATTGGAGCGAGGTGGACGTGCGCTTGTTGCTACGCCGCGCCGGGATGTCGTACTGGAGCTTGCCCCTCGTCTGGCGAAAGCGTTCCCCGACATCTCGCTCGCTACCCTATACGGAGGCAGCACCGAGCGCTGGAAAGACGCGCAGCTCACACTCGCGACCACACACCAACTGATGCGTTTTTACCAGGCATTCGATCTGGTCATTATCGATGAGCTCGACGCATTTCCCTACCATAATGATCCCATGCTTGCTCATGCAGCTGCGTCCTCATGCAAGCCTGATGGTCATTTTGTGTACCTGTCCGCTACGCCACCAGCTAAGCTACAGCAGGAAGCTGCGCATGGGAACCTCGTCCACGCTAAAGTTCCGGTCCGCTTCCACCGCCACCCTTTACCCGTACCGCGTTTACTGAAAATGCCTACCGTCGCCGAGTGTATTCGAAAGCGAGAGCTGCCCGCCATACTAAAAAAGAGTATTCAAACCTCCTTGCTACGGGAAGCTCAGGTATTTGTATTTGTGACACGGATCGCTCAGATCGAGGCGTTTGTAAATCTCATGCGTCGCATGTTTCCACAAATCCATATAGAAGGAACATCATCCCAAGATCCGGATCGCGCGAGCAAAGTTATTGCTTTTCGTGAACGGACCATACGTCTGCTCGTGACCACCACCATCTTGGAGCGGGGCGTCACCATTCCGCGTAGCGATGTATTTATTTTAGATGCGGATAATGGCCTCTTTGACGAAGCTTCTCTGGTACAGATGGCGGGTAGAGCAGGTCGCTCCATGGATGATCCAGCAGGAAGAGTCGTCTTTGCATCATCCCGTCGTACGCGTTCTCAGGTGAAAGCGGTGGCACAAATCCAAAAGATGAACACCATCGCAAAACGCAAAGGCTACCTTCACCCGCCAACACACCAATAGATACTAAGGGGAGGTTACAATCGGATGTCGAACTGGCTAAGCAGCATCACTGACTACGTGCACCAACTCACCAATCGCCTGCATGGATTACTCGCGCCACCCGGAGCGACTTGTCTGACCTGTGGTACACGAGCGATATTGTCTCCGATTTACCCCGGCATCTGTCCGCGTTGTGTGCAGCAAATTCCATGGATTCGTTCCATTCGCTGTCTGCGTTGTGGTCGGGGGATCGGCTGCCCAGACTGCGTACGCCCACACATGCAAAACCGTTCTTTCATATGCAACCGCAGCGCCGTCCAGTATAACGCTCTTATGAAGGAATGGATTGGGATGTACAAATTCAGAGGCCACGAGCGCTATGCGCCACTGTTAACGGCTCTTATTATTCAAGCATTTCAAGCATTGAAAGAAGAACTCAACCCTGTTTTGGCAAAAGAAACCCTGGCCCTCATGGCTCATCCCGCCACGCCTGCTCAATACCATGTGGATGTCAGATCACATCCACCCGGCTCGAGTGCGTCAACAAACGCACTCGTTCACCGACCTGACGGGCGCGTAACAGCGCCCGCGCCGGTTCACGAAGCAGCGACGCGCAGCCGCCAGTCGCTGCTCCAAAACAATAAGCCGCGATGGCGGCCAGACGCGGTGACCTATGTCCCCGTCAGCAGCGAACGCCTTGCCGAGCGCGGCTTCAACCAGGCCGAGCGGCTCGCAGTAGGACTTGCCGCTACCGTCCGCCTGCCTGTAGTTGATCTGCTGCAGCGTCGGATCAACACCACCAAACAAAGCTTCAAAACACGCGGCGAGCGTATTCAGACCATGCAAGATGCATTTGCAATGCAGCCGGATGGACTGGAGTTGATATATGGCCTCTATCAAGCCAACTCTCAATTCGCGCAAAAGGAGATGCATTCACAGCCAGCAACAAATTCATACGCCATTGGAGAAGGAGTCTCTTCACATATCAGACCAACAAAACAAGGCTGGCAGATTCCTCCCTTACGCTTGCTAGTAATCGATGATATTTACACAACCGGTAGCACCTTGGATGCTTGCGGACAGGTGATCTTGAACGCTGGATATTCCATGAACATTCCAATCGAAATTTACACGCTGACTTTGGCCAGATCTTGATATGAACAGATAGATATATAGTTAAGTATCAATATAAGGGAGTTGATTGCATGAAGGATTTAAAGTGACCAGGCCACGTTACTTAACGTGAAGACATTAAAATAAACATTCCATTTTGAGGAACAGGTTGCGCATTGACGCAGCCTTTTTCTCATATTTTTGGTATGATATTAAAAAGTAGACTTGAAAAGACGTTATAAAGTAAAGTATACGTAGTAGAAGTTTGAGAGGGGCGTTTTAGCAATGAATCTGGGTAATTGTCCTCGCTGCGGCAGATTATATGCGTTGAATTTTCGGGATGTATGTTCGAACTGTATCAAAGAAATTGAGCAGGAATACCAGACATGTGTAGACTACCTACGTGAGAATAAAGGTACCAATATACAGGAATTATCTGATGCAACGGAGATTTCGATTAAGCAAATCACCCGCTTTATTCGGGAGGGTCGGATTTCCATCGAAAACGCCCCTAACATGATGTATCCTTGTGAAGTATGTGGAACGCTGATTCGTGAAGGACATATGTGTGACTCATGTCGAAGCCGCTTGACCAAAGATTTGGCAGGAGCAGCCCGTGAAGTAGGCCAGAAGGATAACAATAATATAGGCGGGCGAGCCTACAATGCTGTCGACAAACTGCGCGATTCATAGGAGCGAGGGCTTAAATACAGTTTTTGCTATAACAAATGTTTTGGAACGTACCGATAAACTTATTAAAGATTATCGGTTTTTTTTATTATCTCAATCATTCAATAACATAAAGATAATGTAAAAAATCCTAGGGTAAAGGAAGTGTAGTTTGTATGAAAATCAATGAACCAAATAGAATTGGTGCTATCAATTCCTATCAGAGAAACGTTGAATCCAATCAGCAGGCTGATGCCAAAAAGAGCCGCCGTAAGGACGAAGTATCCATTTCTCCGGAGGCGATGAAGATGCTTGAGGAACAAGGTCGTACACAGGATGCAGGACGTATACAACGTATTCAAGAATTAAAGGAACAGGTAAATTCGGGAACTTATCAAGTAGACAGCCAGAAGCTTGCCGAGAAGCTCGCTCCATACTTTAAGAACTTCCCTAATCAATAGGAGGACACATGGCAATTGAATCGATAATTGGTGTACTTGAACAGCTGGAAGCCGCACATGTTGAGATGCTTGAGCTGGGGGAACGGAAGAAGGAAGCTGTTGTTGCCAACAAAGTTGACATCCTGATTTCTCTAATTAACCAGGAATCCAAACTGCTGAAAAGGATTGAGTTGATCGAGCAGCAAAGAATTCTGGCTGTCCACCAGTTTCTGGAGGGACGTGGTATTAAGTCCAAGTTAAATCTGACCATTAGTGAGTTGACAAGACTGGTCTTTGATGCCGCAGAGAAAAAGAGGCTTCTTCAAGCTCAAACTTCATTAACAGATGTGCTAGAAAAGGTGAAATATCTTAATGAATCCAATCAACAGCTTATTAAGCAGTCGCTCTCGTACATCGACTTTTTTATTGAGACAATGTCATTTCATGCTGAATCAGAAGCCACGTATCAGAATCCTTTAGAGAAATCTTATGGTATAGCTCGCTCTGGTCTTTTTGATACTCGTGGTTAACAATGGGGGAAAAATAATATGGCTTCAACATTTCATTCAATTGAAACGGCCAAACGCAGTCTGATCACACAAACGGCCGCTTTGAACACAACAGGACATAACGTTGCCAATGCGAATACACCAGGTTATTCACGTCAAGTCGTCAACATGACGGCAGCCGACCCGATTGATGCAGTGGCATTTTATCGTACAACGGCTCCAGGTCAGCTTGGAACGGGTGTAGAATTCAACTCGATTATGCGTATTCGTGAGTCTTTCCTGGATGGCCAATTTCGTAATGAGAATACCTCTCTTGGAGGATGGACCATTCGTAATAGTACACTTGAAAAGCTTGAAACCATCATGAATGAGCCTTCGGATACGGGTATTCGCACAGTGCTGAATAACTTCTGGAACTCTTGGTCCGATCTTAGTCAAGATCCACAGGATGTTACAAACCGCAAAATTGTGAAAGAGACAACTTTGGCGTTAACAGATGGTTTAAATCAAATCAGTCTCCAATTGGATGCACTGACTAGTGATTTGACCAATAACGTTTCGTTAAAAACCACTGAGATCAACTCATATTTGCAGTCCATAGCGGATCTGAACAACAACATCGTAAAAGTGGAGCAACTCGGAGACAATGCCAATGATTTGCGTGACCAACGTGATTATGCCGTAGACCAGCTCTCCAAGATTGCAGGCGTTCAGATAACAGAACTGGATAGTGGCTACCAGGTAACGATTGCAGGCCAAGTAGCAGTCACTGGAGCTGCGGTGGTTCCTGTCACGGCTGATATTCTAGAGAATGCCTATCAAGCGGGGACTTTAACTGGCGGCGAAGTCTACGGAATGATCCATTCCCGTGATCAATATGTAGCAGACTATCGTAATCAAATCAATCAACTGGCGAATACGCTCGCAACCGGGGATATTGAGATTACCATTCCTGCTGGATCCGTATTGCCTAGCGGCACGGTTTTCAACAATGTGACCTATTCAGATGCCAATAACAATAGAACGTTAACGTCAGATTTGAAAGTGACGGTTCAAGGGATTAATGGGCTTCATAAACTGGGTTATACGCTTAGTGGTGATACACCAACTGCGGGCGGGGATTTTTTCTCAACCAAAGACGGTTCAGGAACGATCACGGCTGGAAATATTACATTAAGTAAAGATATCCAAAATGATCCGAATAACATCGCGACTTCGATGCGTACGACCGGAACAGGTACAAGTGAGAGTGTAGTACTGGGGAATAATAGCCTGGCGCTGGCTTTAGCTGGCTTAAAAGATGCGAAATTTGATTTTGGATCAGCATTGTCCAAACCAACCACGGTAGATGACTTTTTCGGCGCAATTGTAGGACAACTTGGTGTACAGACCCAAGAAGCTAACCGTCAAGCACAAAATGCTCAACTCCTCACTGAACAGGTTGACTTGAATCGTCAATCGGTAAGCGGAGTATCGCTAGATGAAGAAATGAGTAACTTGATCAAGTTTCAGCACGCGTATAGTGCAGCTGCCCGTTTTATGACTGCTTACGATGAACTGCTGAACAAACTCATTAACAGCACCGGTGTAGTCGGTCGCTAAGACGTAGAAAGGGGGAACCAAATAATGGCTATTCGCGTAACCTCAGGAATGATGAGCACTCAGATGCTTAGCAACCTGAACCGCAACATGAACCGTATGGATAACATGTCCAACCAGATTTCCACAGGGCGCAAAATCAATAAACCATCAGATGATCCCGTTGGTGTGACTTACGCGCTCCGTTACCGTGCAGAGTTGGCGGCGAATGAGCAGTACCAATCTAATACGGATGCAGCGGTAAGCTGGCTGGATGCGACGGATTCAAATATGCAGCAAGCTAATGATGTAATGAAAAGGTTAAAAGAACTGGCAGTCCAAGGATCTAATGGAACGTTGTCTGACTCAGATCTTGAAGCCGTAAACCTTGAAGTAGAACAATTGAAGAAACACCTTGTGGATATAGGTAATACGCAGATTCGTGGAAAGTTCATCTTCAATGGTCAAACTTATGACAAAGCCCCTTATGAATTATCGGATACTGTGACAGATTATGCAGATGTAGAGACAGATACACAAGGAGTGCTGTATTCTATTAGTGAGCAGGTTACTTTTCAAATTAATACTTCAGGTTCAGAATTTTTTGGTAATAAAGGCGAGACCGATAATGTCTTTAAAATTATTGATGATCTTTCAACAGCGCTAAATAGTGGGAGTAAGACTGCAGTACAACAGCAATTACAAAATATTGAGTCGCGTTCCACCAAAATGCAAGCATGTCATTCAGAGGTGGGTGCACGAACCAACCGTATTGAATTGGTACAAAATCGGCTGCAAGATCAAGATTTGAATTTTACTACTCTTCAATCCAAGACAGAGGATGCCGATGTGGCTAGTCTTATGATTCAGGCTACTTCTGCGCAAACCATCTATGAAGCGGCTCTTAAATCATCTGCTCAGATCATGCAACCTTCACTAATGGATTTCATGAGATAATAATTGATTTTAATTATATATTAACAGTAAGCTATGGACATATATGATGCTCCATAGCTTTTTTACTAGTATAGGAGGAAGAATAAGATGAAAGAAAACAACAATTTAGATATAACTGAAGAACAGATGTTAAAGGAAACATATACTTTCCATAAAGGAATTCCGGGTTTTGAAGAACTGAAATCCTTTAATTTGCAGCGGCATGATGAAGTGTTTAGCCTCTTTAGTTCAGTTGAAGAACCAGCTGTAGCCTTTGTAACCGTAAATCCATTTGATTTTCATCCGGAATATGAGTTTGAACTTTCTCCTGATAACGTAGAGGATCTTGGTGTAACAGATCCAGATGATGTGGGAGTTCGGTGTATTGTCACTCTACATGATGAGATTCGAAATGCAACAGCAAACTTACTGGCCCCAATTGTGTTCAATAAACAACAAAGAATTGGGAAACAGATTGTACTTCAAAATACAGAGTACAAAACCAAACATGCTTTATGGAGAGATGGAGATTCTCTCAACAAGGACGGTGACATCTAATGCTTGTACTTACACGTAAAAAAGGTGAATCCATTGTCATTTCAGATGATATCGTACTGACAGTGCTATCCGTAGATGGGGAGAATGTGAAACTTGGTATAGCAGCACCAAGAAATATTGATATTTATCGTAAAGAAGTTCTCGATGCGATTGAGCAAAATAATCAAAATGCAGCGATGAATCTGGAGACATTGCAAAAAACAATGAAAGGGTTTGGACAAATATCTTAACTGTATTGATAAGTTAGTGCATTTCTAAAAACTATGATAAAAAATAGAAAAAAAGTTGAAATGGCTATAAACAAATTATGTCATGTCGTCGATATATATATTAAGGCGGTAATCTTCAGGGCGGCCGACCTGTGAAGACGCTAATACCACATGGATGTGGGCATATAACCATTTCAGGGAGGAAATAAACAATGATTATCAATCACAACTTACCAGCGGTTAACACACACCGTAATATGGGTCTGAACAACTCAGCAGCAAGCAAAAACATGGAGAAATTGTCTTCCGGTCTGCGTATCAACCGTGCGGCTGACGATGCTGCAGGTCTCTCCATCTCCGAAAAAATGCGTGGTCAAATCCGTGGTTTGGAGCAAGCTCAACGTAACGTTCAAGACGGTATCTCATTCGCACAAACAGCTGAGGGCGCAATGAACGAAGTTTCCTCAATGCTGACTCGTATGAAAGAGCTTCTGGTTCAATCCTCAAACGGAACGTACCAAACTGGCGATCTTTCCAACATTAAAATGGAATTGGGACAATTGGGTGCACAAATTGACGCAATCACTTCCAATACCAAATTTAATGGTATTAATATTACTGCAACTTCGGGTGTGAAAATCCAAGCTGACGACGATAAGTTCAAAATTACTATTGCTGGTGTCGACACTGCAGGATTTAAAGGTATGACTTCGGCGGTAACTCTTGCAAGTGCTACTACTGCAATTGAAAAAGTAGCAACTCAACGTGCTAAACTTGGTGCTGTTCAAAACCGGTTGGAGTATACTTCCAATAACTTGGGTACAACTGTTGAGAACCTGACTGCATCCGAATCCCGTATTCGTGATACAGATATGGCTAAAGAAATGGTTGCTTTGTCCAAAAACAACATTTTGCTGCAAGCATCCCAATCGATGTTGTCCCAAGCAAACTCTGCACCTCAAGGTGTTCTTTCCTTGCTTCGTTAATATCATTTTTCTCCGGGACCTGTATTTTACAGGTCCTTTTTGTTTTTTTATCAAAGAACATAAAGAAATGTTTGATTTTACCGATATATAAAGTAACAAAACCTCAAGAAGCCTTAGTAATTATCATCCTTTACAAGGGGGCACAGTATGGGCACAATTGGATCTACCGGGAGTTCCATAGATAATGGGAATAAAGAATTGTTTGCAAAAAAAGGGAATAATGTTAATCAAGAATCGGCTTCCCAAATTGCTTCTTCTCAAAACGGTGTAAATCATCATAAGACAAATGCAGTTGAAGAATTGAAGAAAGCAATAGAAGCCATTCAGGGGCCTCAAAAATCACTTGAGTTCTCCGTTCATAAAGAAACCCATTCTATTATGATTAAAGTGACGAACAGGGAAACAGGGGAATTGATCCGAGAAGTACCCCCTGAGAAATTACTTGATGTTGCAGCTAGGATGATGGAACTGGCTGGTCTGATAATTGATAAAAAAATCTGAATAAGGAGTGGTTTTCATTGGCTACAACACGCATTATGGGGATGGCTTCAGGAATGGATATAGAATCCATTGTCAAGCAACTGATGACTGCTGAAAAAAAGCCCCTTGATAAGCTGAATCAAAATAAGCAGGTTATGGAGTGGAAAAGAGAAGGTTATCGTGAAACAAGCGTGAAGCTCGTAACTTTTGCACAAAGTAAAATCTCGGATATATTTAGTAAGGCGAGCGCCTTGAATGCACAAACTACCAAAGTTACGGGGAATACGACTGCAGTTACGGCTAAGGCTACTTCTTCTGCAAGTGGGGTTATGGACATAACTGTAGGTTCGCTGGCTAAAGCTGCCAGTACAAAGTCTTTAAATGCTCCGACAAATACTGGCTCGGAAACGGATTGGGGAAAAGTTTTATTATCCGATATTTCAGGAGTCAATGGAGCTGGACAGGTGAAAATTAACGGAGCATCGATTACAATTGATACTACCGAAACTCTTAATTCTTTTGTTGATAAAATAAACTCGACAAAGGCGGCTGGAGTAACCGCTATTTATAATTCGTCAACTGGTGAAGTTTCCATCACAAGTAAAACGACAGGTGCTGCCGGGAATTCGATTGAGTTGGACGATTCTATTAATTCTACGGGTGTATTTTCATCTTTAGGACTTGGAGCGAAGTTAGCTGGCGGAACGGACTCAAGCTATATTGTTAACGGTCTTGAAATGACCAACAGTTCAAATACATTTACACTGAATGGAGTCGAACTTACATTAAATAGTGTAAGCACTCAAGCGACCCATATTGATGTCTCCAAAGACACGGACAAGATAGTAGAAACAGTCCAAAGCTTCGTCGATGCCTATAATGAATTGTTATCGTTCTTGAATACAAAAGTTAATGAAGAAAAGTATAGTAAATATCCTCCTCTTACAAGTGATCAGAAAAGTGGAATGTCAGAAAGTGAAGTAGATTTATGGACGAACAAGGCTAAAAGCGGTATGTTGAAAAGGGATAGTATTCTCGAAAATACGATTTCCGAAATGCGTGCTGCCATGGTACAAGGTGTAAAACTGGCTGATGGCACTTCTCTTAATCTAACGCAATTAGGTATTACTACTGGTGGATATGAGACAAAAGGTAAATTGATCTTAGATCAAGACAAGTTAAAGACGGCATTGAATTCTAATCCTGATATTGTAAATGACTTTTTTGCTACAAACTATTCAACTTCGTTTTCTAATACAGAATATACTCAAAGTGATGGCGTTTTCGCTAAAATGAAAAAAATATCGACTAAGGCACTTAATAGCTTAAATACCACTGCAGGTACCTCAAAAGTAAGTAGTGAACTTAGTGCGGCATTTATAAACGACAGTATTATGGGTAATCAGCTTAGAACTCTTGATACACGTATCTCTGACATGGAAAGCAGATTGACTAATAAAGAGAATAGCTACTATAAAAAATTCACAGCTATGGAAACGGCTATTAATAAGTACAATAATACATCTTCTAGTTTGTCCAGTTTTATGTGAGGAGGACAGAAAATTGATTAATTCTCCATACCAGAAATATCAACAAGCTCAGACTCAAACTGCTTCAAAACCGAAATTATTGATTATGTTATACGATGGAGCTATTCGATTTGTTCAAGCAGGTATTGAGGGGATTGAGCAAAATAACTATGAATTAGCAAATCGTAATCTATGTAAGGCTCAGGCTATAGTTCATGAACTAATCTCATCATTAGATTTTGAATATTCCATTGCCAATAACTTGGTTTCAGTATATGAATATATGTTGCAACGTTTAATAGAAGCTAATATAAATAAAATTGCTCTTCCAGCGTTAGAAGTATTGGAATACTTGAAAGAGTTAAGAGAAGCATGGGTGGAAGCGAGTAAATCTTTGGGAGCGGGATTTGCTTTATGACGGATCAAGAAAAATTACAGGTCTTCGTCAATGAATATAGTCAACTATCCCACTCTACCATCGCAAATATCTCGGAATTGAATGAAGATCAATTGTTGGATTATGTTGAGCAAAGAGAATATATTGTTAACGAGATGAAGGCCTATCGCTCGTTGATAACAGATGAAATGAAAACTAGGATTAATGAGTTGATCATTGAGGAAAGCATTATTGTTGAAAGAATGTTAAAAATTAAAGACGAAGCATCCGAGTGGCTGGAAAAGAGAGGGAATATTCGTTCTCAACAGAATGCATATCAACAACCCTATTCTGCAAACAGCGCCTTTATAGATTATCGAAAATAGGTAGAGTAAGGCGTCGGTTACAGACCGATGCTTTTTCTATTTTGCTTCATTCTTGACAAAGAGAGGCCGATAATAATAAATATAAAGAAAAGCAGATGGGTGGATGAATTATGAATCAGGCTAATCTCGACGTATTGGAGTACAGGTTCCCACATATTGCAGAAAAATTGAAGAGTTTCAATCCATCGGAACTACGACAAGAGGGAGTTCTATATGAGAGATTTGATAAAGATGAGACATGGTTGCAGGCAGTAAGGGAACTGATAGAAGAATCAAAAATCATATTTGTATATGGATTTGGGCAGGGATTAAGTATCGCAGATCTTTTAGAAGAGTTTCCAGATCGGTGGCTGTTTGTTTACGAACCAGATGAAGCATCATTCAACAATGTAATGAGTGAAAATGATATTAGTCTGTTGTTAAGTCATCCGAATCTATACTGGATTTCAGTAGGTGATGACCAACTGAGAATGTTATTTCATTTACTGTGCAGTTATATGCAAGAAAAGCTTGCCTTTATTGGGCTCCGAAAGTTTTTGGAAGATCAGTTCGAAGTGCTTCATGATGTGAAAAAGGAGTTTCTAAGTTACAAAGGTGACTACCATTCCAATAAATACGTGGAAAACCGTTTTAGAAACGAGTGGACTCAGAACTATCTTTATCATCTGCATGAGTCTCTTACAACTCATTCGATTGAAAAAATGCATGGGGCTTTTAAGGGAAACACCGCTATCATTATATCGTCAGGTCCTTCTCTAACAGAAGATATAGAATGGATTAGGAAAATCTCAAAACATGCATTGATTATTGCGGCTGGTTCCAGTGTTCAGGCTCTGGTCAAATACGGAATTGAGCCTCATCTATGTGTAATAATGGATGGCCATGAAGTAAATAATAAAATTTTCTCTAATGAAGAAACCCTCCAGTCTACATTATTATTCACTTCATCGTCTTATTATGGAATTTCTGAGCGAAAAGAGAAAAATAAAATTTATAGCATTATGGAAAATGACCAGGTTTCTCAATACTTTCTGCAAATAAACAAAAATGATCTCTTGATGAGGCCTACACCAACTGTAGCCGGAACGGCGATTCAGACTGCCATATTTTTGGGGGCGACACAAGTTGTGTTTGCCGGACAAGATTTATCTTATCCAGGACAGAAGGTGTACAGCGATGGAGTGGAGCACTTTTCCCAGGATACTAAAGTTGAAATGCTGCAGAGAGCGGTTAGACAAGTAGAGAACGTACAGGGTGGTATGAATTCGACAGACGCAAGTTTTATGTCAATGAAGGAATCAATTGAAAGTTTGATTAAGTACTTCAATCATATTGATTTCTATAACTCAACTCGTCTTGGGGCTGTCATTGAAGGTGCTCCTTTCCAACCCATAGAAGAAGTTTATGAAGGTCTTAAGGATAAAGAGGTAGAGAAAGATTTAATTGAAAACTGGATGAGCGATCATTCAGTAGCAATAAACCATGGACAATTTGCAAATGTAAGGGCGAGAATAGAATTCGTCGAAAGAGATGTAGTCCATTTAAAACCAGAAATCAGAGACATTCGTAAATTGATAAACAACATTGAAGGACTTAGTAGAACTAAGCCATTAAAATGTCATAATATGATATTTGATATAGAAGAAAAGTGGGGAAGCATAGTAAATAGAGAATGGTTTGCACCAATATTTGAATCTTTGATTCCTTTACAGCTGGCACGTTTTGATCGAATGTTGCCTTCAATCGTTGTTGAACAGAATATTATTCTCAAAGCAAGTTATATAAAGGAATATCTTGGTGGAATTTTAGAAGAGTTGGAATCTCAACTTCCACACTTGGAAGGGCTTTTGTTGGAAAGTGGGAGAAGATTGGATAGTATACACAATATAATGGATGCCTAGGTTCATAAAAACAATATAACAATCAATTTTGAACCGGAGGTTTGTATATATGTTTACCGATAAAATTGTTTTGGTTACTGGTGGCACTGGCTCTATTGGAAGCGAAATTGTTCGGAATCTATTAATCTATCGTCCAAAGGCAATTCGAATTTTTAGTCGTGATGAAAGTAAACAATTTGAATTGCAACAGGAACTCAAAGAATATAATAATATTAGATATTTAATAGGGGATATAAGAGACAAACAGAGACTTGGGTATGCTATGGAGGATGTGGATATTATTTTTCATGCAGCAGCTTTAAAACATGTTCCTGCATGCGAATACAATCCCATGGAAGCGGTAAAAACCAATGTTATTGGTGTACAAAATCTTATTGAAACAGCCATTGAACATAATGTTGAGAAGGTTATAGCCATAAGCACGGATAAAGTGGTCAATCCAACCAATACCATGGGAGCTACTAAATTGTTGTCTGAGAAGTTGATTTCTGCAGCGGGTTTTTACAAAGGTAGCAAACGGACAATATTTGCTTGTGTAAGGTTTGGTAATGTGATGGGTTCCCGTGGATCCGTCATTCCTCTGTTCAAAAATCAAATCACAGAAGGGAAACCTATAACAATAACACATTCGGACATGACTCGTTTTATGATGTCTATTCCACAGGCGGCCCAATTGGTAATTGACGCAGCAAAATACTCTCAAGGTGGCGAAGTGTTTGTCTTGAAAATGCCGATCCTTAAAATTACAGACTTGGCCAACTGTCTGATTGAATCTTATGAACAGTCTGAAGGTAGGAGTTACTTGGGCAAAGTCATTGAGACGGGTATTCGCCCTGGAGAGAAATTATATGAGGAACTTATGACACTGGAAGAATCAGAGAGGGCTCAGGAAAATGAGCAAATGTATATTATTCCTTCTTTTTTTCACACTCACGAACATTATTACACTGGGTTCAAAAAAGCCATACATCAGGAATACTCTTCAAAAACGGCCAGGCAGATGTATGTATCTGAAATTAGGGATCTTATTGAGGTGAATGGATTAGGTTTCTCCAAGGTGTTGATATGAAAGGCTCAACCAAATGTTTAGCTGTGATCCCTGCAAGGGGGGGGTCTAAAAGTTTGCTAAATAAAAATATAAGATTGCTGAATCATAAGCCGTTAATTAATTACACGATTGAAGCAGCGCTGAAAAGTCATTATATTGATGAGGTAGTTGTTTCTACAGATTGCAAAAAAATTGCCGATGTTGCTAAGTCAGCTGGTGCTAAGGTTCCTTTTATGAGGCCTTTTGAGCTTGCAACAGACCAAGCTGCAAGTATTGATGTTTTGAAGCATGTCGTCCATTTTTATGAAGAGGAGATGAAAGTTTCCTTTGAAAATATTATGTTGCTTCAGCCCACATCTCCATTGAGAAATGCTAATGATATTGATCAAGCTTATCAAATATTCATAAGTAATAAGGGAGATTCATTACAGAGCATTACTGTGGCTGATACTCATCCATACCTATTAAGAGAATTGAATTTTGGAAAGCTTGAGCCTTATATGAAGGAGCAGGCCTATAATCTTAGAAGGCAAGACTTATCAGAATTATATGTGTTGAATGGTGCAATTTATATCGTTGAAAGAGATCTGTTGATGAATCAGAACACAATGACGGGTTTGAATAATTGCGGATATCTTATGCCTCAAGAACGATCTGTTGATATAGATAACGAACTCGATTTAAAATGGGCTGAGTTTCTTATACAAAGCTCAAAATAGAATAAAACAAATCAAGATGGGGGAAGAGGCGTTCAAAATGAGCAAGTTACAATCTAGAATCAGCGAAGGAATCGTATACATTATTGCGGAAGTAGGAGTTAACCACAATGGCTCATTAGATCGAGCGCTCAAATGTGTAGAAGAGGCTGTTTTATGCGGAGCAGATGCAGTTAAATTTCAAACTTTTAATAGTAAGAAGCTAGTAACCAGGCATGCGCAAAAAGCGGAATATCAGACTGTAAACACTGGTGAATCAGGAAATCAATTGGAAATGTTACAGCAACTTGAGCTAAGTCATTCGGATTTTATAGAGATTAAACGTTATTGCGATAAGAGAGAAATTGACTTTCTGTCCACTCCTTTTGATGAGGAAAGTGCCGACTTTCTAAATTCCATCCAAGTTGATGCGTTTAAAATAGGTTCTGGAGATATGAATAACATCCCTTTTCTCCAAAAAGTTGATGAATATGAGCGTCCTATTATTCTTTCAACCGGAATGGCGGACTTGACCGAAATCAGAGAGTCATTAGAGGCTGTTACAAAAAGTAATGTTTTTTTGTTGCATTGTACTTCAGATTACCCTGCTCCTGTTGAGGACGTCAATCTTCTTGCAATAAAGGCTATGGGAGCTGAGTTCAAGAAAGTTATTGGGTATTCAGATCATACAAAGGGGCTAGAAGTCTCTGTCGCGGCTGTAGCAGTAGGTGCTCAGATTATAGAGAAACATTTCACTCTAGATCGTACTCTGCCTGGCCCGGATCATAAAGCTTCCCTCGAACCGGATGAATTTACTACTCTGGTAAAGGCTATCCGTTCCGTTGAACAAGCAATGGGGGATGGAGTTAAACGATGCATGCCTTCCGAGGTGAGCACAAAAGCAGTTGCGAGAAAGAGTCTTGTTGCGGGGCGAGCTATGCAAGCTGGTGAACAAATAAAAGATAATGATATAGCCATCAAGCGTCCTGGAATAGGAATCCCGCCCAAATTTTATTTTGAATTTCTTGGTAAAGTACTTTCAAGAGACGTGGAAGAGGACCAGATCTTGTCAAGGGAAGACTTCCAATGAAAAAAATAGCTGTTGTTACCGGGACTCGTGCTGACTATGGAATTTACTATCCAGTTTTGAAAGCAATTGAAGAAGAAATTACTCTAGACCTACATCTTCTTGTGACGGGAATGCACTTGTCTCCTCAATTCGGTAATACCGTTGAACTGATACGAAGGGATGGATTTCGAATTTCTGCGCAGGTGGATTGCCTTTTACAAGGTGCGTCGCATGGGAACATGTCTCGTTCAATTGGATTGGCTATTTTGGGCATGACGCAGGCGTTGGAATCCATGAAACCTGATACGATTGTCGTATTGGGGGATCGGGGAGAAATGCTTGCAGCAGCGGTAGTAGGTGCACATATGAATATTCCAGTTGTGCACCTACACGGTGGAGAAGTTACAGGGACTATAGATGAATCTGTCCGACATGCGATTAGTAAACTATCTCATATTCATATGGTTGCCACTGTACAAAGTGAAGAAAGGTTGCTTAAATTGGGTGAAGATCCTTGGAGAGTTCATGTAGTAGGTGCTCCGAGACTTGAGACGATGATGAATACTCTTCTTCCTGACCATAAAAAAACTTTAGAGAAATACAATATCCGTCTTCATTCTAAAGGTTATATTCTATTTGCTTATCATTCAGTTACTACAGAATCCGTAGATCTACAGATATTCACTAATATGTTAAATGTGTTAGTGAACAGCAAATTAGATATTATATGTATTATGCCGAATTCCGATGCAGGATCGGATGCACTGTTAGGCATGTATAATCAATTCTCTAATATAGACGGTATTCAATTAATTACCAATTTTGAGCCATTAGATTATCTGGTCATGCTGCAAAATGCTGAGGCCCTAGTTGGAAATTCATCCTCTGGAATTATTGAGGCTGCTTCCTTTCATGTTCCTGTTATCAATATCGGTACACGTCAAGGTCGTAGAGAACGTTCTTCCAATGTAATAGATATTATTGAGAGTCCTACAGCACTTAAAAAGGCACTGGAAGAAGCTACTTCACCTCATTTTCGGCAGATTGTTTCCTCCACTCAAAATGTCTATGCGAAGGATAATACAAGCCATTTAATTGTAGATATTCTCAAGAAAATAAAGAATAGCGATCAATTAATTCAAAAAACAATAACCTATTGATCTGGAAATCTTCATCATTAGCCTTGATAGGACAGAGGGGGCACTCTTTTGGAATACATTATCTTCGGAGCAGGTGGACATGGGAAAGTAGTACTGGATAACCTGCGATCAAATGGTGATGATATTATCGGGGTTATGGATGATCAATGGTCTGAAAAAGAATGGCGGGGTGTTCCGCTTCTTGGTGGATTGGATGAACTCGACAGGGTTGTCAGGCAGTATCCAAATTCGTTATACATTATAGCTATAGGCAAAAATTCTGTGAGGAAAAAAATAACTTCATTGTTTGAACAAAAAAAAGTTCGTTTTGGAAAGGCAGTACATGCAAGTGCAGTGATCAGTGCTGATGCTTGTATTGGAGAAGGAACCGTTATTATGGCTAACTCAGTAGTCAATGCTGATGCCACTATAGGCAGGCATGTGATTATTAATACGGGAACGACAGTTGATCACGACTGTAGTATAGAAGATTATGTTCATCTCTCACCAGGTGTACATTTGGCAGGGGAAGTTGAGGTTGGTCTCTCCACACATGTTGGAATTGCCGCATGTTTGATTCCACAGATCAAGGTTGGAAGAGATACAATAATTGGTGGCGGGTCCTGTGTAATTCATAATATCCCAGACTGTGTTTTGGCCGTTGGCTGTCCAGCTAAAGTGATCAAACAATTCAATGAGAGTAAGGGATGAAAAGAAGATGACTGAGCGTAAGCGAATTTATTTAGCTTCTCCTCATATGAGCGGTTTGGAACAACAATATATAAATGAAGCTTTTAACAGTAACTGGATTGCGCCACTTGGGCCGAACGTAGATGCTTTTGAGCAAGAATTTTCCGATTATGTGGGTAGTGCTGGTGCAGTTGCCTTAAGTTCCGGTACAGCTGCCATTCACTTGGCTTTAATATTACTTAATGTGCAGGCAGAGGACATTGTTTTTTGTTCTTCTTTGACTTTTGTCGCTAGTGCCAATCCGATCTTATACCAGAAAGCAACACCAGTATTTATTGACTCTGAGCCTGGTAGCTGGAATATGTCTTCGCTTGCTCTTGAACGTGCTATGAAGGTATATGCAGATAAAGGGAAAAAACCCAAAGCAGTTATTGTAGTGAATTTATATGGGCAAAGTGCCGACTACGATTCACTGAAAAAAATATGCGATGAGTATGAAGTACCTATTATTGAAGACGCTGCGGAATCTTTAGGTGCTACATATAAAGGGAGAATGAGCGGGACGATTGGTAAGTTTGGTATATACTCATTTAATGGTAATAAGATCATCACTACATCCGGTGGAGGAATGCTAGTTTCCGATGATGTTGAAAGCTTAACGAAGGCAAGATTTCTATCTACCCAAGCCAAAGAGAAAGTCCTACATTATCAGCACAGTCATGTGGGGTTCAACTATCGTTTAAGTAATGTACTTGCTGGAATCGGGAGAGGGCAATTGAGAGTGTTGGATGAGCGAATTGAGCAAAAACGATCTATATACTATCGTTACCAGCAGGCTTTCTCGAACACAGCATTGGGAGTCCATTTTATGCCAGAAGTACCTTATGGGAAATCGACCCGATGGCTAACAGCATTATTAATAGATTCACAATCGATGCAAACTGAAATATCGGACATTATCAATTATCTTGAATGTGAAAATATAGAAAGTAGACATGTGTGGAAACCGATGCATCTACAGCCTTTATTCAAAGAGTGTGAATACTTTGTCCATGAAGGAAACCAAGATGTTAGTCAGTTTTTGTTTAATACAGGCCTATGTGTGCCATCTGGTACAAATATGATTGAGGAAGAGCAAGAGCAAGTGATTAGGCACTTAAAAGAGATTCTTAGTTAAAAGGCCAAGGGAATTCTCAGAGCGGGCAGGTTTTAACTCTTTAGTGAGCTTTTGATTAAAGAGGAGCTGCTGCTTCTACATAGTTTCGGAATAACTATAGATTTTTAGGTCTATCATTTTTAATGAAGGTAGGTAATTTGTATGTCAAAAGAGTATGATCTGACCATTCAAGGTCATCCTAATATTTATAATAATAATTCTCCACGGAGTTTAAAAATTTTTTTTTCAGAACCCAATTCAGGTGTGAATGAAGAAACTGGAATTGTCTTATTGATACCTGGATTTGGGGGGCATTCAAACTCCAAAGTTTATAAAAAAATGAGATCCGTTTTCGCAGATAAATATAATTTAGTCTCTATTCAATGTGACTACTTCGGGCTGGAATTCATGCAGAATAACCCTTTACCAGAAAGTCGCTCCAATTTTAATGATATGGGGATCATGCAGGCTTTGGACAACATAACAGTAATAGGGATAGTTGAACAGATTTTAAAGGATAATAGTTTAAATTTTAATGCCGGTAAGGTCATAGCTTATGGTCACTCTCATGGCGCATATTTAGCTTATTTAATGAATGTGTTATCTCCTGACTTACTTACCCTTGTTATCGATAATTCTGCGTGGTTATATCCTAAGTATGTTGATATGAGCAGAGAGCTTTTTCGTAATAATGGTGAAATATACGAATTTAATTATATAGCTAAAAACGTTGTGAAAGACAAACAATTATTAGATCTTAATTACTTATATATGTATTATAATAATAATTGTAAAATCCATGCATTTCATGGCTCGGAAGATTCATTAATTACGTTATATGATAAGAAAAGTTTTTGTGAGAAAAATCATAATTGCTTCTTACATGAAGTCAACGAGAATAATATAGACTTACAAGTTTTCAAATCATTAGGTCATGGTTTAAACGCAGACTTTCTAGGGTTATTCGATCTTTGTATGAAAAATAAAGAATTGAAGTTCCAAAGCAAAGAGAATATCGGTTTTAAAGAGGTTGGAATTGCAACAAACGCAAATCTCTATTCCGTGACGTACTCATCTAATATTCCTATATTAAGTGTAAAAAGTATAAAAAATTGAAAAAAACCATCTTTTATACATATTAGGCATGATAATTTGCTCTGCATATTAAAACATTATTTTACAAGAAAACATTTACTTTACCAATTGACAATGGATAACTTTGGATGGTATAGTCTGAATTGTGGGCAAGGGTCTTTGACACAACCTCACTTCATTTGATGACGAAGGGAATGTTAGTGCATGCAAGGTAAAGTAAAATGGTTCAACGCAGAAAAAGGTTACGGTTTCATTGAAACTGAAGACGGCGGCGACGTATTTGTACATTTCTCCGCAATTCAATCTGAAGGATTCAAAACTTTGGAAGAAGGTCAATCCGTAGAATTCGACATCGTCGAAGGCGCGCGTGGACCGCAAGCAGCTAACGTAATCAAATTATAATCATCCGGACAATCCGACCTACATATATGGTTAGATGGTTACCAATTGAATTAACGCTAGCATCAGACTCCGGTTTTTCCGGGGTCTTTTTTTGTTCTAATAGATTCGAGATTTGTGGATCAGTTAAGCATAATATTGGTATGGATTTGGTAGATTCAAGACATAGAATGTATTCATTTTACATAATAGATTGAAGAAGCTCGGAAACGGTTAATTACATCATCAAGCGCCTAATAAGACAATTCATGTTAATTAACGATTATGCCTCAAAATGGTGAAATATCGCGAAATATGGCGGTAAGCCTATGTTGGGTGATGTGGCTTGAACAGATGTCATTATTCGGTCACCGGGAGTTTTTACATGGCGCTTACATTCGTGTTATAATGAAGTGGCAAAGGAAAAGGAGGAGTGCCCTATGAATTTAAGTATTCGAGGTCAACAAATCGAGGTTACCGATGCTTTGAAGGATTATGTCGACAAAAAGTTGAGTAGACTCGAGAAGTATTTCGATGCACCCCTTAACTCTGACGGTGCTGTTACCCTGAGCACGACGAGAGGCTTGCATACAGTAGAGGTGACGATCCCTTTGAAAGGCATTGTGCTCCGCGCCGAGGATGAGAGTGACGATATGTACGCTTCCATTGACTCCGTGGTGGACAAGCTGGAACGTCAGATCCGTAAACACAAAACTAAAATTAACCGTAAGTTCCGCCAGGAAGGCAGCCTGAAAACTCTCTTCGTCGAAGATCCGACAGGTACAGTGGCTACCGCTGAACTGGATGCGGAGACCGAAGATGATGACCTGGAAGTGGTGCGGACGAAACGGTTTATGTTGAAACCAATGGACGTGGAAGAGGCTATCCTCCAAATGAACATGGTCGGCCACAATTTCTTCGTATTCTCCAACATTGAGAACGAAGAAGTCAGCGTTGTGTACAAACGGAATGATGGTAAATACGGTTTGATTGAACAAGGTTAATGGATTGACTGAAAACCTAACCTAGTTTAATGACCGAACCAACGTATTCAACTGAAAATGATTCCTTAATAATAACGAATGAAGACAGGGGTACTTTTGATTCCTGTATTGGATTAAACTAACAAGAGCCTCCATCCTTTATGGGATGGGGCTCTTTTGTGCGCACTGGGGCTGGAAAAAAGTCGCTGAAGCAAGTTTGTGAAACTATTTCCCATGCTACTGCGTCTAATAGATAGTAGGAATGAAACAAATCCGTGCAAGTGAATGCAAAATTTTCAATACTCACGGAGAAATCATTGAAGAGTTTTCTTTTTCTCTATATTGAGATTTTCATCCAAATTTACCACCAAAATCCGTTAACATGGCTTATCTTACTGGAAAATGAAACGATAGAATCCAGGGCTTCCGCTAACGACTATGATTTTTTGCACTTAAACTCCATCTGAGAGGCTTCAGAAGTTCAAAGAAGTGTGCCGTGGCGTGTTGCGGCGACCCTTACAAACTGTTACAATTTAGGCAAGAGAATCATTGTCCTGATGAGGAATTGTCAACGAATGATCGCTAATCATAATCAATGACAGGCACAGCACCATGAACATGATTCATAAGGATCGGTATTCGGCTTATTTCTAATAACCGGATCCGGTTGAATACCGAATCAGCTTCATGAGGGAACCTTGGCAAGCCTGGAGTTGATTCATTTATATTATTTTTTATATCGTTTGTCACCCCCGGGCAAGTGGATACATATCCATCCGATGGTGTCGCGTGGCGGCAGCAGGGGGTCTATTCTGTTTTGCACGAAAGGGGTATACCATGCTAGGACTTGTCAAAAAGATCTTCGGCGACATGAACGAACGTGATGTTAAACGTCTGATGAAGACAGTCGATGTGATCAATAAACTGGAACCACAATTTCAGGCTCTGTCTGATGAACAACTGAAATCCAAAACGGATGAATTCCGTGCCCGCATTGAAAAGGGAGAAACAACAGATGAACTTCTTCCTGAAGCATTTGCAACCGTACGTGAGGCATCTCGCCGTGTACTGGGCAAACGTCACTATGACGTACAGATGCTCGGAGGCATTGCTCTTCATGAAGGCCGGATTTCAGAGATGAAGACGGGTGAAGGTAAGACACTGGTGGGAACACTCCCGGTATACCTGAATGCATTGACGTCCAAAGGTGTACACGTGGTAACAGTCAATGATTATTTGGCTCAACGGGATAGCCAGGAAATGGGACAAATTTATGAATTCATGGGCATGACGGTAGGGGTTAACCTGAGCGGTATGGACCATGCTTTGAAACAACATGCTTATGCATGTGATATTACGTACGGAACCAATAACGAATTTGGCTTTGACTATCTGCGTGACAACATGGTGTTGTACAAAGAGCAGATGGTTCAACGTCCATTGTTCTTCTGTATCATTGATGAAGTGGACTCCATTCTGGTCGATGAGGCACGTACACCTCTGATCATTTCCGGACAAGCTCAGAAATCGACAGATATGTATTATGCAGCTGACCGTTTCGTGAAACGTCTGGTTCCAGAAGAAGACTTTACGGTGGACATCAAGGTGAAATCCGTAGCTTTGACTGAAGCTGGTGTGGCGAAGGCGGAGAAAGCATTTGGTATCGAAAACTTGTATGATCATGCCAATGTTACGCTCAACCATCACATCGTACAGGGATTGAAAGCCAACGTAATCATGCGTCGTGACGTCGACTATGTGGTGAGTGATGAAGAAGTACTGATCGTCGATGAGTTCACAGGTCGTTTGATGGCAGGACGTCGTTATAGCGATGGATTGCACCAAGCGATCGAAGCCAAAGAAGGCATTGAAGTACAGAACGAGAGCATGACTCTTGCTACAATTACATTCCAGAACTATTTCCGGATGTACCGCAAGCTCGCGGGAATGACGGGTACAGCGAAGACCGAGGAAGAAGAGTTCAAAAAAATCTATGGTCTCGAAGTATTGCAGATTCCAACCAACCGTCCAAACAAACGCGATGATATGGCTGATGTGGTGTACAAGAGCATCGATGGCAAGTTCAACGCGGTTGTGGAAGAAATCGTGGCACGTCACAGCAAGAACCAACCGGTTCTGGTTGGTACGGTCTCCATCGAAAACTCCGAGCGTATTTCTGATATGCTGAAACGCCGTGGTGTCCGTCACCAGGTATTGAATGCCAAATATCACGCTGAGGAAGCTGAGATCATCACAGGAGCCGGACAAGCGGGTGCAGTAACCATTGCAACCAACATGGCTGGACGGGGTACGGATATTATCCTGGGCGAAGGTGTAGCTGAAGTGGGCGGCCTTCATATCATCGGTACAGAGCGTCACGAATCTCGCCGGATTGATAACCAGTTGCGTGGACGTGCAGGACGTCAGGGTGACCCGGGTTCTACACAGTTCTACCTGTCACTGGGTGATGAGCTGATGAGACGTTTCGGTGCAGACAATGTACTGAACATGATGGAACGTCTTGGCTTTGAAGAAGACCAACCGATTGAGAGCCGGATGATTACCCGTGCGGTAGAGTCGGCACAAAAACGGGTTGAAGGTAATAACTTTGACGTACGTAAAGTCGTTCTTCAATATGATGATGTTATGAACCAACAACGTGAAATTATATATAAACAGCGCCGTGAGGTGCTCGAGTCTGAAAATATCAAACAGATCGTTATGGATATGATCAAACCTTCCATTGAACGCATTGTGGAAGCTCATTGCAGTGACGATATTCCGGAAAACTGGGAACTACAGGAAGTTGCCGACTACATGAACAGCAAATTGCTGGATGACGGCTCGGTAACGAAGGATGACCTGTGGGGCAAAGAAGCAGAAGAGATTATCGACTACCTGTTTGAGAAAGTTCAGAACAAGTACAATGCACGTGAAGAGCGAATCGGTGAAGAGATGGTTCGTGAATTCGAGAAAGTGGTTGTACTCCGTGCAGTAGACAGCAAATGGATGGATCATATTGATGCGATGGATCAATTGCGTCAAGGTATCCACCTTCGTGCCTACGGCGGTACAGATCCGTTGCGTGAGTACCAGTTCGAAGGCTTCGAAATGTTCCATCAGATGATTGCTTCGATTCAGGAAGAAGTGGCAACCTATGTGATGAGAGCACAAATCGAGAGCAACCAGGAGCGTCAGGCGGTTGTTGACGAAAGTCAGATCTCGACAAGCGGCGAACCTACTGAGAAACGTCCGGTAAAAGTTTCTGACCAAATCGGACGTAACGATGCTTGTCCATGTGGTAGCGGCAAAAAGTTTAAACACTGCCACGGTCAAGAGTAGTCAAAGGATTCTTATATATAAGTTGAACTATACATTTACACGAGAACGTAGAGGACAGAAATAAGCTGGAGAAGCGGAGCGTTCGCCTTTATCCCCGGATTTTCACCTTTGCAAAAGGAAATCAAAAAATCTGGGGATAACAGCGATCGGAAGGTTGTTCTGTCATCGGAGTAGTAAGTGTAAATATTCTTTAGCTCAACTTAAATAGAATGACATGAACGGCTCCTTGCAGCCGGGTATTCTAAATGATCAAGTGTAGGATGCATAACCTGTAATTGGTGCATAGTTATAACTATGTGACCATGATCATGGAGAAGAGGATTGCCGATATTAAGGTGACCGAGACTCCAAGGTGAAGTATCGGATACTTGATCTGGAAGAATGCCCTGGATGCGGGGAGCTTATCTTAATGAAAAGAGGAATTGCACATGATCGATCCAAGCGTGAAGCAGGACCTGCGTGAAATAGGCAAGAAACTAACAAATCTTAGGGGGTCTCTTTGACTTAGATCTTAAGCAAGAGATGATTGAGAACTTCGAAGTGAAGATGTCCGCCCCGGATTTCTGGGATGATAATGATAAGGCACAAGCTTTAATCGCCGAGCTGAACGCGGTAAAGGGATCTGTGGATCAATACACCAAGCTGCAGCAGGATTATGACGATGCGGTGATGATGGCAGAACTGGCTGACGAAGAAGGCGATGATGATCTGGCCGTGGAGATCGGCAACAGCGTGACAGCCATCGTGAGCAAGGTAGAAGAGTTCGAGCTACAACTTCTCCTGAATCAGCCGTATGACAAGATGAATGCGATTCTGGAGCTTCACCCGGGTGCTGGTGGTACCGAGTCACAGGACTGGGGACAGATGCTGATGCGGATGTATACACGCTGGGCCGAGAAACGTGGCTTCAAGGTTGAGGTGCTGGATTATCTGGCAGGAGATGAAGCTGGAATCAAGAGTGTCACGTTATCCATCAAGGGGCATAATGCTTATGGGTATCTGAAAGCCGAAAAGGGTGTCCACCGGTTGGTGCGGATCTCACCTTTTGACTCCTCTGGACGTAGGCATACTTCCTTCGTATCCTGTGATGTAGTTCCTGAGATTGATGACACCATTGAATTGGACATTCGGACAGAAGACCTCAAGATCGACACGTACCGTGCGAGTGGCGCGGGTGGACAGCATATCAATACCACCGACTCAGCCGTACGGATTACTCACCTTCCAACAGGTGTGGTTGTAACGTGCCAGAATGAACGGTCACAGATCAAGAACCGTGAGCGAGCGATGACGATGCTTCGTTCCAAATTGTATGAGCGTAAAATTGAAGAACAAAAACAACATCTGGACGAAATCCGAGGAGAACAGTCGGATATTGCGTGGGGTAGCCAGATTCGCTCCTATGTATTCCATCCCTATAGTATGGTAAAGGATCACCGTACGAGCGTAGAGACTGGAAACACAGGAGCAGTAATGGATGGCGACCTCGATGGATTCATCGACGGTTATTTGCGCAGCCAGATTAAAGTAGAAACCGATTAATCAAAAGTTCCTGTATAGACCCGATACGTGTAGACGTATGCTGGTGTATACAGGGGCTTTTTTTTGAGCATATATACAAAAAAAAGGAGAGCACGATGACATGCAAGAGCAACAGCAGTTACACAATAACCGCAAGAAGAGGTTAACCACTCTCATTCCCTTGAACGGCCCCTGGAGAAACGTGATGGATACCGTATCCATCATATTAGGTTCGTTTTTGATTGCCGTGGCCTTTAATTTATTTTTACTACCGAACCAGATTGCTTCAGGCGGGGTGTCTGGGCTATCGATATTAGGCAAACATTGGCTGGGGCTTGAACCGGCATACACCCAATGGGCTATTAATATTCCGCTTCTGATCGCGGGTTTTCTCCTGATTGGCAAGCAGTATGGAATTCGTTCTGTACTTGGCAGCATTGTACTGCCACTGTTTGTATATCTCACGAAAGACTGGGCCATTCCAACGGCCAATCCTCTGCTTGGTGCTCTCTATGGGGGAATAGGGGTTGGACTCGGTATTGGAATCGTATATCGGGGAAGAGGATCAACAGGGGGCATGAGCATTCTTGCTAGGATCGTACAGAAATACAGCGGACTGAGTTACTCTATTTGCGTAGTGATAATGGATGCTACTGTCATTATTATGGCTGCCTTTGTGTTGTCATTGGAACAGTCACTCTTTGCCCTAATCGGGTTATACGTTACAGGAAAAGTAATTGATGCCATCGAAATGGGACTTGGTTATTCCAAGGTAGCTTACATTATTTCCAACCAGACCGAACCGATTACGAAGGTGATTCTGGATGATCTGGATCGTGGACTGACGAAGCTGGAGGCAAAAGGTGGCTACACCGACGATCAGCGAACCGTACTGATGGTGGTCGTCGGACAGAATGAGGTGCCGAGACTGAAAGCCTTGATCCGGTCTGTGGACCCGGGGGCTTTTGTCATTATTAGTAATGCGCATGAAGTACTGGGCGAAGGCTTTAAGCGTGGGGAATTGTAAGGTACAGCGAGTAGGGCACTCTAACATTGAACTTAACATTCACATAATAACAGAGAGCAATGTAGAGGTTATTCGTTTAACTTATAAGAAGAAAGTAAACATATAATCTAAAAAAGCAGGTACTCCTCCACCAGACATGACTGGAAAGGAAGCACCTGCTTTTTGTTTTGTCTTTTGAACGAAAATTGCTGTACTACAGAATCGGAGACAGCAGACGAGAGATCGCTTCTTTGAAGCGAATCTTCACACTGCGTTTATTGTATTCCTCTAGCGTCATCTCACGGGATACAAGAAGATCATGCTCAAACGTCTGCACAAGAGTAGTCGCAATCGCCTCATCATACATAAAAGCATTTACTTCAAAGTTTAATCGGAAGCTGCGGTAATCAATATTTGCGGTTCCCACAGATGCGATCATACTGTCGATAATGAGTGTTTTGGCATGAATAAAGCCATTATCGTAAATAAATACGGTTGCTCCCACTTTTAACAACTCACCGATATAAGATAGCGTAGCCCAATATACAAAGGCGTGATCCGGTTTATTTGGAATCATAATGCGAACATCAATTCCTGACAAGCACGCCAGACGAATGGCTTCGAATACACTGGCATCTGGAATAAAATAAGGCGTCTGAATCAGAATGGAATGTTTGGCTCCATTAATCATTTTCAAATAACTGTTCTTGATATGCTCTGTCTCTGCATCCGGTCCGCTGGATACAATCTGCATGGCAGTTGTTCCTGTGCCCTCAATATGAGGGAAATGCGCCGGAACATATGGTGTATCGTGCTGCTTAGACGCTTCATTCCAATCCAGAAGAAAACGGGTCTGAAGAGCATGAACAGCATTACCCTGAATACGTAAATGAGTATCGCGCCAGTAACCGAACTTGGAATTCAAGCCGAGATATTCATCCCCTACATTAAACCCGCCTGTATATCCAAGGTTGCCGTCAATGATGACGATTTTGCGGTGATTTCGGTAGTTCATACGCAGGTTAATCAGACTGAATTTGGATGGGAAAAAGACCTCAACCAAACCGCCTGCTTCGCGCAATTCTTTGAAAAAGCGTTTGGATACCCGCCGTGATCCCAGCGCGTCATACAGCAGACGAACTTTGACACCTTCGCGCGCTTTACGGATGAGTGCATCCCGGATTCTTTTACCGAGTCGGTCACTTCTATAAATGTAATATTGCACATGAACATGATCTTGCGCTGCCTCGATATCATCGAGCAACCGCTGAAATTTGTCTGTCCCGTCGGTAATAATCTCGACCGCGTTGTCTTCGGTCAACAGAGCATCGTTTTGCTTCAGGTTCATATAAATCATGTCCTGACTACTCTCTGTCGCTTGATTACGGAAAGGTGTTCTGTTGTCTTGCAGCTGTGCAAGCTGGGAAGCAATACGTTCTTCAAGCCCAAGCTTCTTGCGCTCTTTCCACTGGAAAAGTCGGTAGCGCGTCAGGTTTTGCCCTGTTAATAAGTAGAGTACAAACCCGAACACCGGAATAAAGTTCAAGACGAGCAGCCAAGCCCAGGATGCACTGGCATCCTTTCGTTCGAAGAAAACGACTGCTGCAGCGAAAATAATATTCAGGCCCAGGAGTACAACAAGTAAAATGGATTCGATATGCACTGTAGTCCCCCATGTCTCATAATGACCATCATGAATCCATTCATAAACCCTTCATCGTGTAGATTGATTATGAATTAGACCCTGGTTGTAATGTTTCCTATAATACGTATTTTAGCAGAAGTATACGGGTTCGTCCGCAGATGTTGGAAAGATATGTTCGGAAGCGATGAGAATCCATGTAAAATTGATGATAGAGTGTTGTATTTATATAACTAGAGTCGTATAATAATACACAAATATGCATAGAAGCGACGGAATTGCTGTATGAAAGCTCATTGGGAGCAGGAGAACAGTATAAGTAGCGCATACGACAAGATTGGGGGAGCGAGAGTGAATAACAAATTAAAAGTGGCAATCGTCGGTTCCACCGGCTACGGCGGGGTGGAACTGATTCGTTTTTTCCAGAACCATCCGCAGGTTGAAATTACTTCGGTAATCTCTTCATCCAGCAGTGGTGAGTCCATCGCAGATGGATTCCCGCATTTGACGGACGTGATTCAGAGGCCGCTTGATGGTGTAGACCCGGCTGAGATCGCAAGTCGTGCAGATCTGGTGTTCACAGCGACCCCGTCTGGTGTAAGCGCAAAGCTCGTTCCGAGCCTGCTTGAAGCAGGTCTAAAGGTCATTGATCTGTCTGGAGATTTCAGACTCAAGGATGGAACGGTGTATGAAGAGTGGTATAAACATCCGGCACCATCTGCTTCATTGCTGGAACAGGCGGTTTACGGTATGGCAGAGGTGTATGGAGACGAAGTGAAGGGCAAGAACTTTATTTCCAATCCAGGCTGTTACCCAACGGCTACGTTACTTGGATTGATTCCAGCTGTTGAGGCAGGATGGATTGATCCTTCCAGTATCATTATCGATGCCAAATCTGGCGTATCGGGTGCGGGACGAGGAACAAGTCTGACGAATCATTATGCAGAAATGAATGAGAATTTCAAAGCATATAAACTGAACAAACATCAGCATATTCCCGAAATCGAGCAAGTGCTGGGGAATATCACTGGAACTCCAGTCACAGTAACGTTCACAACTCAACTGGTGCCGATGACTCGCGGGATCATGAGTACGATGTATGCCAATTTAACTGGTGAACACAGTGACCGTGAAATCGTTGATCTGTACCGCAAATATTATGAAAATCGTCCGTTCGTGCGTGTACGTGAGCCAGGGATCTGGCCTTCGACGAAGGAAGTGTACGGATCGAACTATTGTGATATCGGATTTGCGGCTGATCCTCGTACAGGTCGTTTGACGATTATTTCGGTCATTGACAACCTAGTAAAAGGTGCATCCGGGCAAGCCATTCAAAATATGAACCTGATGATGGGATGGGAGGAGAACCTCGGGCTGAACATGACGCCGGTATATCCATAAGGTTTGAATCATTGGGAGAGCGTCTAGACGCAATCTCGAAACCATGTGGGGAAGACGGATCAGGCAAAGCAAGCGGACAATCGGCATGCAGCCGAACGCATAACGGGGGATAAACATATGGGAACAAATGTGGAGCAAAAGGCTTTTACAATAGTTGAGAACGGAACGATTGTAACCCCGCGCGGGTTCACTGCTGGTGGACTGCACTGCGGATTGAAAAAAACTTCTCGTAACGACATCGGAGCGATTCGCTGTGACGTGCCGGCAACTGCAGCTGCGGTATATACAACGAACGTGTTCCAGGCCGCACCTCTGAAAGTCACACGTGAGAGCTTGAGCAATGGACGCCTTCAGGCAGTCATCGTGAACAGTGGGAATGCCAATGCGTGTACTGGACAACAAGGTGAAGAGGATGCATACGCAATGCGTACGGCGGCTGCACGTGAATTGGGAGTAGCAGAAGAGGATGTTGCTGTCGCTTCTACAGGTGTCATTGGTGAATTGCTGAAGATGGACGCTGTACACTCAGGGATTAGCGGACTTCCGGCACGTTTAGGTAGCGAGGTGAATGAGGCTGAACAGTTCTCCCAAGCTATTCTGACAACCGATTTGGTGAAAAAGGAAGCCTGCGTCTCCGTTGAGGTGAACGGCAAAACGATTACCATTGCAGGTGCCGCCAAGGGATCGGGGATGATTCATCCGAATATGGCGACCATGCTGGCCTTTATGACTTCTGATGCGGTCATTGGTGCAGAAGCGTTGCAGCGCCTGCTGCGCCAGGCGACCAATCATACATTCAACATGATTACGGTAGATGGAGATACGAGCACGAACGACATGCTTGTAGCAATGTCCAGTGGTCTGGCAGGTAACGAAGAACTGACCTTGGAACATCCGGATTGGGAAGCTTTTGCTGCCGGATTTACTTATGTGTGCGAAGTGCTTGCCAAAGCCATTGCGCGCGATGGTGAAGGAGCAACCAAGCTGGTAGAAGTACAGGTAACGGGTGCAGTAAGTGATGAATCTGCGCAAGCTATTGCAAAGACCGTCATTGGTTCCAGCCTGGTGAAATCCGCCATGTTTGGAGCTGATGCCAACTGGGGACGGATTATTGCAGCCGTAGGGCGAGCAGGACAGCCGGTGAACCCGGAGACGGTTGATATCCGTCTGGGAGAAATCCCTGTACTTGCACAATCCCGTCCAGTCGAATTCGACGAAGAAGCGGCGCTGGCCTACTTGCAGACGGATACCGTACGCATTGTGGTCGATCTGCACCACGGCGAGGGAACAGCCATCGCTTGGGGCTGTGACCTGACGTACGACTATGTACGAATTAACGCGGCATATCGCACGTAATAAGCAACTATTTATATTTACACGTTAACGGAGAATGCAGAACCAATCTGAAGAAGCGTAGCGTGCGCCTTTATCCCCGGATTTTACCCTTTTGAAAAAGGGATCAATAAAATCTGGGGATAAGAGCGATCGAAAGATGGTACTGCAGTCGAAGTGGCCGAGTGTAACGATTCATAGTTCATTATACGAAATACGAAAGGAGTGCCCTCATGAATTCAACATTGCAAAATAAGAGTACCGGAACTGAGGCAGGTGCCGAGAAGCAGACGTTTGTAATGAAGTGCGGAGGCAGTACGCTGGCGGCATTGCCTGAATCCTTTTTTGCAGATCTGCGTGACTTGCAGTCCCAGGGAACTCAGCCTGTCATCGTGCATGGCGGCGGCCCTGCGATCTCGGATAATTTGGCGAAGCTGGGTATTGAGAGTGAGTTTGTGAACGGATTGCGTAAGACAACGGAACCCGTGTTGGATGTCGTGGAGATGGTTCTAGCGGGGAGTATTAACAAACAGATCGTACGCCTGATCCAACGTGTTGGTGGACGTGCGCTGGGCTTGTCGGGTGTGGACGGTGGTTTGATCCAGGCGAAACCAGTTAGCAACCATGCAGAGATTGGTTGGGTAGGCGACGTAAATGGCGTTAATGCGGAGATTATTCAAGGCATTGTGGAAATGGGCTATATGCCAGTTATCGCGCCAGTTGGTGTGGATGCATCCGGTCAGCGTTATAACATCAATGCGGATACAGCCGCAGGTGCGGTAGCTTCCCATCTCGGAGTGAGTCGGATGATCGTAGTGACTGATGTCCCTGGCATTATGAAGAATGTAGGTGGCGAGAAAAAAGTACTGCCATCCGTCTCTGTACAGGAGATTGAGGATATGATCCAAACCGGAGAAATCTATGGCGGCATGATTCCAAAGGTGCGCGCAGCCATCGCTTGTATTCACGGCAAAGTGCGTGAGGTCATCATCGTAGATGGTAGCGAACCACAGATCCTGAGCCGTGTGCTTGGCGGAGAAACGATCGGAACCCGAATTATCCGTATGCAGTAATTTGCTCTCAGTGCGATAGGGTCTTAATAGTCTTATATTATATAAAAAAATATGTACACGTTTTTTTGTGAATCTGGCATAGCACGATAACGAAGAGTGCAGAACCAATCTGAAGAAACAAAAACGCGAGAACGGAGAGGACAGAAATAACCTGAAGAAGCGGAGCGTGCGCCTTTATCACTGGATTTCCACCTTTAAACAATTAATCAAAGAAATCTGGGGATAACAGTGATCGGAAGGTTGTTCTGTCATCGAAGTGGTCTAGTGTTATGTTTTATTCACCCTAGAAGTGTACCAACAAATAAGGAGTGATAGGTGATGGCAAAAGGCAATGAACAGCCAGGTTCTGGCACAGAAGTAGCGGGCGTAGCAGCGACAGGTGCAGCGGCACAAACGGAAAGCTCTCTTTTCCAAACGTATGCGCGTTATCCAATCAGTCTGGTCAAGGGTAAAGGCAGCTGGCTATGGGATGATCAGGGCAATCGTTATCTTGATTTCATGTGTGGGTTGGCTGTAACGAGTCTGGGCCATGCACCGGAGAAAGTCGGAGCCAAGCTGAAAGCTCAGATTGATGAGCTGTGGCATGTATCCAACCTGTTCCAGATTCCTGGTCAGGAAAAAGCTGCGGCTTTGTTGACAGCCAATACATGCGCAGACGCCGTATTCTTTTGTAACAGTGGTGCAGAAGCGAATGAAGCGGCAATCAAACTGGCTCGTCGCTATCACCAGAAGGTAAAAGGCACAGGTCGGTACGAAGTCATTACATTTGCCCAATCCTTCCACGGACGGACACTCGCAACTTTGACAGCAACTGGACAGGATAAGGTGAAAGAAGGATTTTTGCCATTGCCAGCCGGATTCGTAACCGTACCATTGCATGACACAGCGGCTCTCGAAGCTGCGATCGGACCCAATACAGCAGCGATTATGCTGGAGATGGTGCAAGCCGAGGGTGGCGTGCATCCGGTCAAACCAGATTTTGTTCACCACGTTCGCAAACTGTGTGAAGAGCACGGATTACTGTTGATTGTAGACGAAGTGCAGACGGGAATGGGACGTACAGGCAAACTGTTCGCGCATGAGCATTATGGCATTGAGCCCGACATTTTTACAGTGGCCAAAGGTATTGGGAGTGGATTCCCTGTAGGTGCGATGCTGGGTAAAGGTTATTTGAAAGATGCGTTTACTGCGGGTAGCCATGCGACGACGTTTGGGGGTACACCACTTGCTTCCTCTGTTGTCATTGCAACGATTGAAACCATGCTCGAAGACCACCTGCCAGAGCGTGCAGCTGAAATGGGCGAATACCTGATGAACTCTCTGCGGGAGCGTTTGGCTGGTAATTCGTTTGTAAAAGAAGTTCGGGGTATGGGGCTGCTTGTTGGAATCGAATGTGCTGAAGCGGTAGGCGATATCGTGCTTGCTGGTCAGAAGAAAGGCATTCTCTTTGTTTCCGCAGGACCGAATGTCATTCGTCTGCTTCCAAACTTGTATGTGAGCAAGGAAGAGATCGATGAGGCGGTATCCTTGGTTGCTACGTTGATTGAAGAGCATGTGGCTGCAAAGAACGCCTAATAAGGCTTTATACAAGCAATACTTTTAGGATGAGTCAACGAGTTAATGTTACGTTCTCCCATCTGAATATAATCGGTTTTCCCCCTGCAAAATGCAGGAACCTTTCTGACTCGGGGCCTTCGCGGGCCTCGAAGCGGAACAAAATGATGAATCATGAATCCCTGTAGCCGCGCGGTAAACTAGCGGAAGATGAAAGGGAGTAGTCGGATGGCAAGATCTCAACCTTCTACACTCTTCTGTCCATGCGGGTGCAGGGAACCGGAAATAAGGAGGACAACACTAACATGACACAAGCGCAACAGAAGGAAAAGGTACAGAAGGTCGATCTTAGAGGCCGTGATTTTATTGAATTTACAGATTATACAGCGGAGGAAATTCGCTATTTGCTTGACCTTGCGATTGAGATTAAAGGCAAACAAAAAAACGGCGTACCGTATCAGCCACTCCAAGGCAAAACGATCGGACTCATTTTTGAAAAATCATCTACACGTACGCGTGTATCCTTTGAAGTCGGCATGTTCCAACTGGGTGGACACGCGCTCTTCTTGAGCAAAAATGATATTCAACTTGGTCGCGGGGAAACGACACATGATACAGCCAAAGTCCTGTCACGTTACCTGGACGGCATCATGATTCGGACCTTTGGACACCATAATGTGACTGAACTGGCACAACATGCGGATGTTCCAGTTATTAACGGCCTGAGCGATGCAGCGCATCCATGCCAGGTACTCGCAGACTTCCAAACCGTGCTGGAGCACAAAGGCAAGCTGGAAGGTCTGAAAATGGCTTATGTCGGAGACGGCAATAACATGGCCCATTCCCTTATGCTTGGTGCTGCCAAGATGGGCATGCATGTAGCCGTAGCGACTCCGGAAGGTTATGAGCCTGACAGCTCAGTGGTAGAGCAGGCGCGCAGCATTGCACAGGAGAGCGGCTCACAGGTGACTGTGACTTACAGTGCACAGGAAGCTGTGAAAGATGCAGATATCGTCTATACGGATGTATGGGCGAGCATGGGTTTTGAAGAGGAACAAAAGATTCGTGAACAAGCATTCGCTGCGTATCAGGTGGATGAGGAACTGATGAAAGGCGCGAAGCCGGATTACATGTTCCTGCACTGCCTGCCAGCTCACCGTGGAGAAGAAGTGAGTGCCGGAGTTATTGACGGTCCAAACTCTCTGATCTTTGATCAGGCGGAGAATCGTCTGCATGCACAGAAAGCGTTAATGGCCGCGTTAATGAGCGAATAGACGCTGTTTGCCTGAATGGGTTGATTTTAGGCACAGATTTCGCGAAGATAGATTAAGCAACTGAACTTGGGGAGGACCATTGAACATGGCTAAGGAAAAAATCGTACTCGCTTATTCTGGCGGGTTGGACACATCTGTAATTTTGAAATGGTTGAAAGAAACGTATGATGCGGAGATTATCGCATTTACGGCGGATATCGGACAAAAGGATGAACTGGACGGCCTTGAGGAAAAAGCACTCGCTACAGGCGCTTCCAAAGTGTACATCGACGATCTGCGCGACGAGTTCGCCAAAGATTTCATCTATCCAATGTTCCAGGCAGGTGCCCTTTATGAAGGACAGTATCTGCTTGGTACAAGTATCGCACGTCCACTGATCGCTAAACGTATGGTCGATATCGCTCGTGCAGAAGGCGCTACTGCGATTGCTCACGGCGCTACGGGTAAAGGGAATGACCAGGTTCGTTTTGAGTTGAACGCAGCTGCGTTAACACCAGACATTCAAGTCATCGCACCTTGGCGTCTGGAGGAATTCCGCAACCAGTTCCCGGGACGTGCTGAGATGATTGCTTATGCTGAAAAACACGGCATTCCGGTAACCGCATCGGCGGCTAAACCATACTCCACAGACCGTAACCTGCTGCATATCAGCTATGAGAGCGGTGTGCTCGAAGATCCTTGGTTCGATCCAAGTACGAACGAGAACAAGGACATGTTCCTACTCAGCAGTGCACCTGAAGATGCACCGGATCAAGCGGAATATGTTGTACTTGATTTTGAACAAGGTAATTGTGTTGCACTGAATGGTGAGCGTTTAAGCCCACTGCAAGTGATGGAGCAACTGAACGAACTTGGTGGTAAACATGGTATTGGTCGTGTGGACATGGTTGAGAACCGCTTTGTCGGCATGAAGAGCCGTGGCGTATATGAGACACCGGGTGGAACTATTCTGTTCACGGCACACCGCAAAATGGAATCCATCACGATGGACCGTGAAGTCATGAACTTGCGTGACAGCCTGATCACACGATACAGCACACTCGTTTACAACGGCTTCTGGTTCGCACCGGAACGTCTGGCGCTGCAAGCACTGGTAACGGAAAGCCAGAAAAATGTAACAGGTACCGTTCGTGTGAAACTGTATAAAGGTAACATCATTGGCGCAGGTGTGAAAAGCCCTGTCAGCTTGTACAACCCGGACATTGCCACAATGGAAGCAGATCCAACACAAGCATACGATCAAGGGGATGCAACGGGCTTTATCCGCCTGAATGCATTGCGTTTGAAAGTAAATTCCGGTGTGGAGCAAAAGAAAAACTAATTTCATCTGCATATAGAGCATCACGATTATAACTGACAAGGCGGGCCGTTCTTGCACATCTGGCAGGAGCGGCTTTGTCCATGAGCGAAAGGGGAGTACTCACTGTGAGCAAGCTGTGGGGAGGACGTTTTACCAAACAAACCAATCACCTGGTTGAGGAATACACAGCGTCAATCAATTTTGATAAAGCGTTGGCCGAGGAAGATATTCAAGGAAGTCTGGCTCATGTAACGATGTTGGGTAAATGCGGCATTCTTCCGGCAGAGGATGTAGAAACGATCAAGGAAGGCTTGATCACCGTTCTGCACAAAATCCGCGCAGGCGAAGTGGAATTCTCCGTATCGGATGAAGACATCCACATGAACATTGAGAAAAACCTGATCGATACCATCGGCCCTGTAGGTGGCAAATTACATACAGGACGCAGCCGGAATGATCAGGTAGCAACGGATATGCATTTGTACTTGCGTGAGCGCGTGGTTGGATTTGTTGGCATGCTGCACTCGTTGCAGGAAGCGCTGATCGGACAAGCCAAAGATAATCTCGATACGATTGTACCGGGATATACGCATCTTCAACGTGCACAACCGATTCTGTTCGCCCATCACCTGATGGCGTATGTATCGATGTTCCAACGGGATGCAGAGCGTCTTATGGACAGCTACAAACGCATTAACGTTTTGCCACTGGGTGCAGGTGCCCTTGCAGGCACAACGTTCCCGATTGATCGTCATTTTGTGGCGGAACAATTGGGCTTCGACGGTGTCTACGAGAACAGTCTGGACGCGGTCAGCGACCGTGACTTTATCGTGGAGTTCCTGGCAGCTGCATCGCTGATCATGACTCATTTATCCCGTCTGAGTGAAGAACTGGTCCTGTGGAGCAGCACGGAGTTTGGTTTTGTTGAACTGGACGACGCATTCTGCACGGGCAGCAGTATTATGCCACAGAAGAAAAATCCGGACGTTCCTGAACTCGTTCGTGGTAAAACAGGACGTGTGTACGGCAACCTGATCGGTTTGCTAACCGTACTGAAATCTCTGCCGCTTGCTTACAACAAGGACATGCAGGAAGACAAGGAAGGCATGTTTGACACTGTGGCGACGCTGGAGGGTGCGCTTCAATTGTTCGCACCGATGATCGCAACGATGACGGTCAACAAAGGACGGATGCGTCAAGCGGTCAATCAGGATTTCTCCAACGCTACAGATATTGCGGACTTCCTCGTGGGCGAAGGTTTGCCATTCCGTCAGGCACATGAGGTTATCGGTAAGACGGTATTGTATTGTATCCAGAACGGCAAGTATCTGCTGGATCTGACAATCGATGAATTCCGCCAGTTCTCCCCGTTGTTCGATGAGCGTATTTACGATGTGCTGCAACCAGAAGCGGTTGTAAATGCTCGTAACGTATACGGCGGAACAGCTTCGAACCAGGTGGCTGAGGCGATTGGACGTAGTGAAAAGGTGCTGGAAATTACAGAGCAATGGATCACCAATCGAGGATAATGCCACAGTTACTAGAATGAAATAAAGATGTATAACGCAAAAGCAGGCCGAGAATGAAGTGACCCCTTAAAGTTAGACAAATATTTTTATGCAACTTGTTTGGCATGAGCTCGGTATTGTACCGGGCTCATGCCTTTTAATTTTGACTTGATGCGTTTGTGATTGTAGTAATCCATGTATCGTTCTAGTTCTTGCTTGAAGTGATCTACACTTTCAAACTCATGAAGATAAAGAAACTCTGACTTCATAATGCCAAAGAAGTTCTCCATTACTGCGTTATCGTAACAATTCCCTTTGCGTGACATGCTCTGGGTTAAAGCCTGTCGATACTGCTTCATCTGGTAGTGCCAGCCTTGATCCGAATGCAGGAGGAGCTCATCTTCGCTGGATAAGCGTTTAAAGGCTTTATTTAGCATTTCGGAGACTAATGAATACGTAGGGCGAGACCCTACTGTGTAAGTGATAATTTCACTGTTAAACAAGTCCATAACAGGTGATAAATAAAGCTTTTCTCCAAACAACTTGAATTCCGTAATATCGGTGACCCATTTCTCATTTGGTTTTTTCGCTTGAAAATTACGATCGAGTACGTTAGGTGCAATTTTACCTACGGTTCCTTTATAGGAACGATATTTTTTCATGCGTACCACAGATTTCAAGCCTAATTCTTTCATGATACGTTGTACCTTTTTATGGTTAACTCGGTGTCCACGATTAAAGAGTTCATCACGGATACGGCGATAGCCATAACGTCCCTTATGTTCCTCATAAATGGAGCGAATAAGAAGTTTCAGGTCTATGTCTAGATCGGGCTTGCCAAACTGTTTCACCCAGTAATAGAAGGTACTACGTGGGACTTCAGCGAACGCTAGCAATGCAACCACCGGGAATTCAAGCCTTAATTCATAGACTACTTGTGCTTTGTCTTGTTTGGTGATTTTTCCTTGTTTTGAACTAAGGCATTCAACTTTTTTAAGTAGGCGTTTTCCATTCGCAAACGTTCTAATTCAGCTTGTAGAGCTTCAAGTGATCCCTCGGCAGGCTCTTTCTTTTTAAGCCCTTTTTTATTCTTATCAGTCATACGATGACGCCCCTTTATCTTTGGTTTTAGGGCGTCGATTCCATTTTCATTGAACTGACTACGCCATCTTCGAATAACCCCTGGAGAAGAGATATTGAAAATGACAGCTGCTTCATTTGGAGACGTCCCATTTTCGTTCATATAGTTGAGTACGTCTAGTTTATATGGAAGGGAGTAAGCTGTATAGGTTTTTTCAAAAGCTTTTATACCGTGATATTCGTATTGCTTGATCCACATACGCAGAACTTCATGATTAATTCCTAAGGATTTCGCAATGCTTTTAATCCCTTCATTTCCTGATAAGTGTTGATGAATAGCTTCTATCTTCAAGTCTAAATTAAATTTCGACAAAAAAAACTGCACCTCCAATTGCTAGATAGTGTCTAACAATTGGGGTGCAGGCCGAGAATTTCTTCTCAAGGCCTGCTTTTTTGTGTGTTACAACGATCTAGATATGTTCAACTCAACATTTACACGATAACAGCGATCGGAAGGTTGTTCTGTCATTGGAGTGCCAGTGTAAATATTCATTAGTTGAACTTATATAGTTATTTCTGTACATATCTAACTAAAATGCAATGGCTTCATTTAAATTTCTCGGCTATTCACGTTCACGCAAAGGCAACCATTTCAGCACATTCTGAATCTTCTCGTCCCAATATCCCCAGTCATGTCCACCGGGTTCTTCCTCGTACGTCAGTTGAAAATCGGTCTGTGCACAAGCTTGACGGAACGATTGATTCTCTTCATACAGGAAATCTTCTGTCCCACAGCATTGATAGAGCAAAGGTTTTGGGCCCTGAATTGCTTTGCTTTCTTCGAGCAGATGTAGCAAGTCATTCTCCGAGCCTTTAATTTCTGATCCGAAAATCCGCTTGAATTCAGCATCACTCAATGCCTTAACGATTCGGTTATCCATATGCGCTACCATGTCGAGTGCTCCGGACAAACTTGCCGCTGCGGCGTATTGCTCCGGTTTGTGAAGTGCCAGCTTGAATGCCCCGTAGCCACCCATGGATAATCCGGCAACAAAGTTATCCTCACGTTTGTGTGATAACGGGAAAAAGGAACGCGCAAGTGCAGGCAGCTCTTCACTGATGAATGTCCAGTAGCGTCCGCCTTCAGCCATATCGGTATAGAAGCTGCGATGTACCTGAGGCATCACAACGGCAATACCAAGGTCCGCAACATATCGTTCGATGGATGTACGGCGCAGCCAGATGGAGTCATCATCTGATAGCCCGTGCAGCAGATACAGCGTGGGATGTAACCCCTGGCCGGATACGTTCTCCATGCCAATCTGATTGTGGGTCTGTTGTGGAAGAATAACATGCATACTGGTGCTTAGACCAAGCGTGTCAGAGTAAAAGTCACATTTAATAAGTGCCATATATATGAGAAACCCCTTTCATAAGTCCATTAACGATGTGTTCTGACCCGATTCAATAGGAAGGGATCTGAATCCATAATGGTTCCATAGCGTCTATAATAAACAGGTTAAACGCAAAGTCTTTTCATTGCAATAATAAGAAATTCACCACTAGTTATTCACCTTCTTTACAGCGTAACAATGTTATGTTACACTGTTTTCAACACAAAGGGGGACCATATATGACGGATGATTTGATCTCCAAAAAAGAATTGCTGGACCTGACGGGTATCTCCTACGGCCAGTTATACCGCTGGAAGCGGAAGAATCTCATTCCAGAGGAATGGTTTATTCGGAAGTCGTCCTATACGGGACAAGAGACTTTTTTTCCAAAACAACAGGTTTTACTGCGGATTGACAAGATTCTCAATATGAAAGACGGCTTGTCGCTGGATGAACTGGCAGATGTGTTTTCACCAACTTTGGGTGAAGTGGAAATGTCCGATCAACAGCTGTTAGAGCGAAACATTGTTTCGAACATTTCTATTGAGCTGTTGAAAGAAGCAGGTCGGGAGCAGGCACTGTATGCTTTGGAGCAGATCATGATGCTTTTTGTACTCGATAAGCTGCTAATGAGCGGAGATATTACCCGCCAGGAGGGTACGCTGCTGATCAATGTCATGTCCGAGCATTATTATCGTTTCACAGGCAAACCAAGTGAACTGGTGCTTATTCGCAAGATGGGTGTCCCTTCATTCTTGCTGGTAACGGCAGGAACAGAGCTTTATTTTGACAATGGAGTGAAGGTCGTTCTCAGGCAGCCAATGGGGACGTTCATGGAAGAGCTAAAACTCAAATTGGGATAAGGAGAGGATCATATATGGAGGAACGTAATTTGCGCAATGATCTGAACGTAGCGGGCATGAGCCAAACGGCAGGCGGGAATTTTCACCGGGTATCCATTGATGGCATGGCTAAGGTAAACGGTAACCTGGACTGTACCACCCTAAATGTGAATGGAACATTGAAGATGCACGGAGCTTTGAGCTCAGAGAGTGCAACGATCAACGGCATGTGCACGCTGAACGGCCCCTTGATTAGTTCTCGTGTTCGTGTGGATGGCTTGACAACCATTAACGGAGACCTCCGAAGCCCTGAGCTCGAAGTCAACGGGAAGTGTACTGTTCGCGGACGGGTAGATGGGGAACGGATTGATATTGGTGGCGTGATCGATATTGAAGGCGACGTACAATGTGAGTCTTTGAACGTACAGGGCAATATTAAAATTAGTGGCTTCCTGAATGCGGGGACGGTAGAGATCAGGCTGCATACATCCTCTTCGGCGAAAGAGATCGGTGGGGAACGCATTGATATTCGTCGTAAGGAACAGACTGGTTTTTGGAAAAGTATTGGCCTGGGCGGTACCCCGTCCTTCAAGACATCCTTGATTGAGGGGGATGAAATCGTGCTGGAAGATACCGAGGCTGATATTGTTCGTGGCAGCAAGGTTCATATCGGTCGTGGCTGTAACATCAGGTTGGTCGAATATTCGGGTGAACTAGAGGTTGATCCAGACGCCAAGGTGGGCAGCAGTCAACGGATTTAAATTTTGATATGAAAAGAAAGGGATGTGATCGACTTGAATAACCATTTTGCTAATTCTTTGGATAAAAAACACGACATTAGCATCATCGGCGACGGCAGTTCTTCTGGCGGTGTGTACGGCAAGATCAAGGTAGTGGGGGATTCCTCATTTAACGATAATCTGTTCTGTGATCAATTCAAATGCACCGGCACATCGGTCATATACGGATCTCTTGAATCAACCGATATCAAAATTACGGGAACCCTTACCCTGAAAGGCCGGGCTGCTGCCAGCGACGAAGATCAGGAGGGCAATTATGCTTCAGACCTGTATGCAAAAGCTGAACATATGAAAGTGGTAGGCGAGCTTCATGTATCTGGCGATTGTCAGGTGGAAAATATGAAGTTGAATGGTCGTTTTACGATAGCGGGTATGCTCAGTGCCGAAAGTATGACACTCAAAATTATGGGTCCATCCGAGGTCAAGGAAATGGGCGGTTCCATCATTTCAGTGAAGAGTTCGCGGGGAAAACTGCTGGAGGGTTTATTCACTGGTAACAAGTCTATTCTCAAGGCCAGCCTAATCGAAGGCGACGAAATTGAACTTGAGAACACGGAGGCCGAGGTTGTACGAGGGGATAAAATAAAAATTGGCCCAGGCTGCCGGATTGGTACAGTGGAATACCGCTCTTCTCTGCAAATTCATCCGCAATCGGAAGTTTTGGTGCAAAGCAATCGGTCCTTGGACTGATTATCCGCCGTAACTTTTCGGATATACTAATTCAGTCATATGAATCGGATGTGAATGGGAGAGATTGAGTAGAATGGCTACACGTAAAAATAATATTGGATTGGTGCTGGCAGGGCTGCTGTTGAGCATACTGATGGCTTCGATGGACAATACCATCGTGGCAACAGCTATGGGCGACATTGTCGGGAAGCTGGGTGGGCTCGACAAGTTCGTATGGGTGACCTCCGCTTACATGGTGGCCGAGATGGCGGGTATGCCAATCTTCGGTAAGTTATCCGACATGTACGGACGGAAGAAGTTTTTTGTTTTCGGAATACTGGTATTTATGCTCGGGTCCGCATTATGTGGAACGGCAACATCGATCGTTGAGCTGACGATGTACAGAGCTATTCAGGGTATTGGTGCAGGTGCACTGGTGCCGATTGCCTTTACGATCATGTTTGATGTGGTCGCACCAGAATCACGGGGTAAATTGGGCGGATTGTTCGGAGCCGTGTTTGGTTTATCCAGCGTATTTGGTCCACTGCTAGGTGCTTACATTACGCAGTATGCGACATGGGAATGGGTATTTTATATCAACCTGCCGCTTGGCCTGATTGCGTTTGTGTTTATTGCATTTTTCTACAAGGAATCCCATCAGCATCAATCCCAACAGATTGATTGGCTGGGTGCAATCACACTGATTGGTGCGGTAGTCTGTCTCATCTTTGGGCTTGAACTGGGTGGTAAAACGTATGCATGGGGCTCGTGGCAGATCCTCGGTTTGTTTGCCGGATTTGTGGTGCTAGCACTGCTTTTCCTGTTTGCAGAAACGAGAGCCAAGGAACCAATTATCTCCTTCGGCATGTTCCGCAACCGGGTGTACTGGTCCAGTAACGTTATTGGCATGTTCAGTGGTGCGGCATTTATTACGGCATCCGTGTACATTCCGATCTTTATCCAGGGTGTGCTCGGCGGCAAGGCGACCAATTCAGGTCTCGTGCTACTGCCCATGATGCTGGGGTCCGTTGTGACGGCTTCCATGGGTGGGGTACTGATGACCAAAATCAAGTATCGCAACATTATGATTCCTACGCTGGCCTTGCTGGTAGTTGGTCTTGGATTGCTGACAACGCTGGATGAAAGTTCATCTCTATGGACGATACGTATATTCATGGTGATGGTTGGTCTCGGTGTCGGAGCGTCATTCTCCGTGCTCAGCAATGCAGCCATGAACGCGTTTGAACCGCAAAGACGCGGAGCAGCAAGCTCCACACTTAACTTCTTGCGTTCCCTTGGGATGACGATGGGCATTACCATCTTTGGGATTGTACAGAGCCAGGTATTTACGCGCAAAATGAATGATGCCCTCGCCGGATCAGCGGCGGAAGCGGGTGGTGCTGGTGCTCCTGCAGGCGGCGTGCCTCAGGGAGTGGATCTGAGCGATCCACATGCGTTGCTGTCGCCAGAGCTGAGAAAGGCAATTCCGCCTCAGGTGCTGGACACCATTACGCACGCGTTGTCTTCATCCATCGTGCAACTCTTTGCCTGGGCTGCGATCCCGGCTGCACTCGCTTTGATTGCTGCTTTCTTCATGGGTAATGAGAAGATGGTTATAGGCGAGGAGCAGAAAGAGTACACAGGCGGACATTAAAAGGTTTCAGTCTGATCAATAAACAATATGTATCTATAAAACAAGCCAAAGACACATCTCTCAGGGGACCCATTATGGGGAAAGGGAGATGTGTCTTTTTCTATTTGTTATTACGTTTGCTGAGTTGAGCCTATCCATGTGTACGCAAGTGAAAGAAAGATTATGGCTGCTTCGTGTCGCTGATGCCATCCTCTACGACTGAAGGCTCCTTGGGATCAGGCAGGTTAGTATGACCAGAGCGGGCAATCAGGCGATTCTGGGCTTTGTACGTGTCACGTGTAATGGTCTTGGATTCGACGACTTTGCCATCCACCTTTTTGGTGCGCAGCGTCTCCACAATATATCCGGGTTGACCGTTCTGAAGCACCTGCTGGGCACCGTCAGGCAGCACATTGCTCAATACATATTTAACGGGAACACTTAGCGTCTCAATTGTACGGGATTCCAGTGCATAACTGACGTTCTCCGGGAAGGTGCCGAAAAATTTGACCGTTAAGCTGCCACCTTCCACTTTGGCATGAATGAGCAGAGACTTGCCGGTATTGTTTTTGAACCGAAAATTGATGGAACCTGAGGCAAACGTGGCATCCAGTCCCTTCGGCAAATATTTGACGGGCAGGGAGTGATTTCGGCGCTCTACAATGTCCAGCCCTGTCAACAGAGCTGCGTTATAGACCGTGCTCGATACCTGGCAGATGCCGCCCCCAATGCCAGGGGTCAGCTGTCCATTGACGATGACTGGGGCTTCCCGGAAACCATAGTCTTCCTCGGCCTTCCTGATGACCTTCTCATAATCAAAAGTACCATTTGGCGGCAAAATCATGCCGTTAACGGCTTGCGCTGCTGCGCTGACGTTATGTATCCGGCCTGCGCTGCTGTTTCCAAGGCCAGTGGAGAACTGAATGATCTTCCGGTCAATTCCCTCTTGGCGCAGCGAATCGAGAGTCACTTCGGGTTGCAACGTATACAACGGCAGCTGAATCAACAGCGGGTTTGGCTTCGCATCATGGTCCAGTGGAGCGAAATCCCGGTGCAGTTTAGTCTGCATCAGGGTCGCGAGTTCATCCCAGGCGATCCGGCGGACGCCCTTTTCTGGGATGTACTGGACCTTGTCACTTGCGGTAATGCGGCGAACGGCGTTCGCGGGTGTACCGAAGGTTTCCTTTTCCCAGGTAGGGGTAAGCTGCTCTTTCAGTGATTTTGAACTGTAGGTCAGCTTCAAGGACCACTCCTCGATGAAATGATATCGTGCATAAGCGCGCTCCCACAGATTGCCTTCATCCAGTTGCTGTACAGCTGTCCGGAAGTCGTCAGCACTGTAGCTTGCGCCTGTCTGGGCGGCGGTGAACATCAATGTTTTTGTTGAAGGATCGTCAACCTCCAGAGTGATCGGCCAGGCCTCCATTTCTTTTAATCGTTCATCCAGTGCCAGTAGAACTTCCTTGCGATTCACGCCCTCAACCGACCACTCCGCAACACGTACACCTTCTGGTAGGGCGGGTTGGTTCACGTACATATACAGCAATCCATAGGACGCGGAACCGATTAATAGGATGGAGAACAGTGCAATGACCATCAAATGTATTTTTTTCATATCCGTACGCTCCTTTGTACTTCTGTTGTTCCGCATTTCGTAACACTTTCCATATATATGATCCAATGATGGAAAACTTTCGGGTACTCAATAGGTAACAAATTTGTTACAATAAAATTCATATGAATCCATGCTTCACCATCGAAAAAGGGGTGAAATGGATTTTCCCTGATGAAATTCAGGTCTTTTTAAAGGAAATGCCGGGATTGTGTCGAAATGATAATGGCTAACTATGCAACGGGAAGTGATGATGTGATAGAAATGCAGGACGTGTGGAAGACCTACGCCAATGGTACCCACGCATTACAAGGGGTGTCGGTGAAGATCGACCGCAATGAATTTGTCTATATCGTCGGTCCGTCCGGCGCAGGCAAATCGACATTTATGAAATTGATGTACAGGGAAGAAGTTCCGACTAAAGGACAAATATCCATTAACGGATTTAATATCGGAAAGTTAAAGCCACGCAAAATTCCTTATGTACGCCGGAATATCGGCGTTGTGTTCCAGGATTTCCGACTGCTGCCACGCATGACGGCATTTGAGAATGTGGCATTTGCCATGGAAGTTATTGAAGCACCGAAGCGTCACATCAAGAAACGAGTGATGGAAGTGCTTGATCTGGTGGGATTGCGCAGCAAGGCGAACCGTGAACCTTCACAGTTGTCGGGTGGGGAACAGCAGCGTATTGCCATCGCACGTGCCATCGTGAACAATCCGTCTGTCATTATCGCGGACGAGCCTACGGGGAACCTTGATCCAGAGACGTCATGGGGCATTATGCAGCTGCTGGATGAAATTAATTTTCGCGGGACAACCATTGTCATGGCAACCCACAACAAGGACATCGTTAATACGATGCGTAAACGGGTTATCGCCATTGAACGGGGACAGATTGTAAGGGATCAGATGAGAGGGGAATATGGTTATGAATTTTAGTACTCTCTTGCGCCATTTACGGGAGGGATTCAAAAACGTATTCCGCAACGGCTGGATGTCCGTGGCCTCCATCATGTCCATTATTGTGTCACTGCTCATTCTGGGTGTGTTCATGCTGCTTGTGCTTAATGTGAATTCCATGGCCAACCAGGTGGACAGTCAGGTCGAGATCAGTACGTTTCTCGAGCTGAACGTGGATGAGAACCTGCGTAACACGCTGGAGCAGGAAATCAGTGCGATGCCTGAAGTCAGTGAAATTCGTTTTGTCTCCAAAGAGGAAGGACTCAAAGAGTTCCGTGAACGTCTTGGAGAAAGCGCAGATAACGTGCTGAGCGGTTTCGATGTGGATAACAATCCACTGCCGGAGACCATTGAAGTAGAGGTCATTGAACCGGAAACCGTCACTTTTGTGGCGCAAAAAATCGAAGCATTGAACGATAAACACCCGGAGAAGCCGATCATGAAAGTGAACTACGGCAAGGAAACGGTGGAAGTGTTGTTCAAATTTACGAAGCTTGTCCGGAATATCGGATTTATTTTTGTTGGGGGACTGGGTCTGATGTCCATGTTCCTGATCTCGAATACGATTCGCGTAACGATTCTGGCCCGGCGCCGGGAGATCGGTATTATGAAACTGGTTGGTGCAACCAACACGTTCATTCGTTGGCCTTTCTTTATTGAAGGAGCATTGATTGGATTGATCGGTTCGGCGATTACGGTAGCGGTTCTGTTCTTCGGGTATAGCCGTCTGATGGCCACGATTGGTCAGGATGTATTTATGCAGATGCTTAATTTGATTCCGCTCGGCGATATTTGGTTGCTGTTTGGAACATTGTTGATTGGACTTGGTGTGTTGGTTGGTATTTTGGGAAGTACATTGTCCATCCGCAAGTCTCTTAACGTTTAATCGAAAAAGAATGGCAAAGCAGGTTCACATATGAACGCTGTTTGACGATATGTAGTAAAGACGGAGTCTTTAGTGTAAAGAAAGCAAAGAACATGCTGTTCACCACCTGTGCAGGTTGCTTTCTTGTGAATTCATAGGATGGGGGATCACATTTTGAAAAAAACAGCTTCGCTGCTGGCTTTAACATTATTGGCCAGTTTGACGCTTCAACCTTCTGACGGATATGCCAAGAGTAGCATTAGCGACATTGACCAGCAGATTCAGCAACTGGAGAGCAAGGCGGCTTCGGCCAAAAAGGAGCAGCAAAAGGCTGCCAGCAACAAAAAGGAAGCCCAGCATTACAAGAACAAGACCAATGCTTACTTGAAAGTAGTCATGGAGCAGATCAATGTGGTTAGTGATGAACTGGCAAACGTATCCTTGCAGATTGAAAATACGGAAGAGGATCTTCGGACAACGAAAAAAGATCTGCAAGCCGCAGAAGATCGTATTGTGGCTCGAGAGAAACTGCTTGAATCACGTGTACGACTGATGTATACAGACGGTGCGGTTTCTTATCTCGATGTGTTGTTAACTTCAACAAGCTTCTCCGATTTCCTGACTCGTGCCGATTCACTGAAAACGATTGTGGATCAGGATCAGCACTTGCTGGATGAACACAAAAAGGACAAGCAGCTCGTCGTGGACAAAAAAGCAGAACTGGATGTGCAATATGCAGAAGCCAAGAGTCTGTATGCGCAGAAGAAACAGCGCAAGTCCCAATTAAATGAGAAGGAACAGGAGAAGCAAGTGCTTCTCGCTTCCTATGATGCTAAAATTGAAGAGTCGGAAGAGCTGACGCAAGAACAGGAAGACGTATTGATGCAGATCGCCAGCAAGCGTTCGGCCCTTCTGCAAGAGAAAAATAAATTGCGTGAGCAACAAGCGGCTGCGGCAGCCAAAGCAAAAGCAGCAGCTGCTGCACGTGCGGCGGCAGCTGCGAAGGCGCCGACCAAGGTTAGCTCCAACAGCAGTAGCAGCACTTACTCCAGTGGTAACGGTATCTTTGGCATGCCAGTATCAGGTGCGCGTGTATCTTCCGGTTTTGGACCTCGTATTCACCCGATCACGGGTGAAGTAGGTAAATTGCACGCAGGTGTAGACTTTGCTGTTGCTCAAGGAACGTCCGTTCATGCCGCTTCTGGCGGGATCGTCATCATGGCTGAATGGTATAGCGGGTATGGTTACACCGTCATTGTTGACCATGGAGGCGGATTATGGACGCTATACGGTCATTTACGTGAAGGTGGATTTAAGGTTAGCAAGGGTGACACGGTAAGCCGTGGCGACATTATAGCTGAATCAGGCAATACAGGCAACTCCACAGGACCGCATTTGCACTTTGAAGTACGTGATAATGGAACAGCAGTGAATCCATTTAACTATTTGTAGTTTTTAGCCAACAGTTGGAATGGAACAAACATATTCCGTACAAGCTAGGCATATACTAAGCTGGCATGTTCAGGGAATGATTCACGGAACAATTGAATTTGACACGCTTCAATACTAAAGGCGGTGACAAACGGATGATGAAGAAAAAATCGGCCCTGCTGCTTGTCATTGTAGCCCTTCTCGGAGGCAGCCTGCTTACGTTGGTGCTGATGAGCTCTCCTGGCCTGGCACAGACGACACCTGGCGAAGGATTGCTCGCCAGCGTTACTGGCAGTTCGCAGCAGAAGAACGATTTGAAGAAGATTGAAACCGCGATGGATTTGATCTCAAGCAACTATTATAAAGACGTAGATCAAACCAAATTGATTGATGGTGCGATCAACGGCATGATGGAATCCCTTGGTGATCCGTACTCCAACTATATGGGGCAGGAAACAGCAGCCCAGTTCGAGGAGTCGATTGAAGGTTCATTTACCGGTATCGGAGCAGAAGTATCCTCACAGGATGGAAACGTTGTAGTCGTTTCCCCAATCAAGAATTCACCTGCCGAGAAAGCGGGTATTCGTGCGAAAGACATGATTATGTCCGTAAATGGCGAATCCCTGCAAGGTTTGGAACTGAACAAAGCCGTTAACAAAATCAGAGGTCCAAAAGGCAGTGAAGCGAAGGTACAGGTTAAACGTGCCGGATCTTCCGAGCTAATTGAATTTGTCATTGTACGTGATGACATTGATCTGGAGACGGTGTACGCCCACATGGAGGATAACGGTGTTGGTGTTATTACAATCACCCAATTCTCGCTGAACACAGGAGATCGCTTTAAGGAAGAACTGGCGAAGCTGGAGAAGCAGAACATGAAGGGCCTGATCATTGATGTTCGTAATGACCCGGGTGGTGTTCTGCAAGTTGTCATTGACATTGCAGAACAATTTGTTCCAAAAGGCAAAGTTATTGTTCAAGTCGAAGACAAGAACGGTAAAAAGGAACAAAGCAAATCGAACGGATCAGGTAAATCCTACCCAATTACGGTATTGATGAACAAAGGAAGCGCGAGTGCGTCGGAAATTTTGGCTGGTGCATTGCAACAGTCGGCAGGCGCAACCCTGGTTGGAGAAAATTCCTTTGGTAAAGGAACCGTACAAACGAGTTATGACAAACAGATGGGTGATGGCAGCCTGCTGAAAATCACCATCGCGAAATGGCTGACTCCGAATGGCGACTGGATTCATGAAAAAGGCATCAAACCGGATATTGCCGTGGACCAGCCGGATTACTTCTCGGTGGCACCAATCAATAAAGAAAAATTACCTTTGAAATACGACAGCAATAGCACGGATGTGAAAAGTGCGCAGACGATGCTGAGAGGACTTGACTTCAAGCCGGATCGTGTAGATGGATACTATGACCAGAAGACAGAAGAAGCGGTCAAAGCATTCCAGAAACAAAAAGGCATTCAGGCAACAGGCCAGATTGACGAGAAAACCGCGGAATCACTGGAAGCGGCTCTGATTGAACGCATTGCCAGTCCTCAATATGATGCACAGCTGAAGCGCGCGATCGAAAAAGTCTCAAAGGATATTTCGTCCGCAGTGTCGAAGCCATAAAGAAGGCTGATTTTCAGCCTTCTTTTTTTCTGAACCGGCTGAAGGAGAGGGGTGACCGTCCACAATGGAATGGGCTTGGCCATGGTTGACCACATTAGGGGAAGCATTGTTGCAGTTGTTTATTCAGCCGTTTTATTATATTGCGGTAATCTTGATTGCTCTCGTTTATCATCGTCAACTCTTACAGGAACGTAAATTGTTCCACGTTCGTCTGCAAAGCTCAATAACACAGACCATTCGTGCAGTACTTGGAGGTATTGTGATCGGTGTAATGGTCTCCGTCGTGTCGCTGTTTCTCGGGGCACATCTTACACTGGGCAGCCTGATCTGTATATGGGCAGCTACGTTATTCTTGGCATTATTCCGTATCCGATATCTATGTTTTGCTTATGCTGCAGGTTTGCTTGGCGTGTTGCAGTTTGGTTTAAATATGGCTTCGGGCTGGCAGCCGGCAGGATGGATGGGAAGTGTCACTGAAGCATTACGTGCGCTGGATATGCCTGCACTTCTTGTGCTCGCAGCTGTATTGCATATCGGTGAAGCACTGATGGTACGCATGCAAGGGGTATCCATGGCATCGCCTTTGCTCTTTGAAGGTAAACGCGGCAAGCTCGTTGGAGGATACCAGTTGCAGCATTTCTGGCCGATTCCGTTACTGATTCTAGTTCCAGTTACGGGCGGGGCCACATTGCCATGGACCGCCCTGATCAGCGGAGGAAATGGATACATGCTGGTTGCGCTTCCGATTATGTTGGGATTCGGAGAAGTTACGCAAAGTATGCTCCCCGGGAAAAAAGTACAGATTTCCGCAAAGCGATTGCTGCTATATGGCACAGGGCTACTTGTGCTCAGCCTCCTGGCTGCGTGGTGGTCTCCACTCATGGTTGTTGCAGCCTTGGCTGCTTTCATTGGGCATGAGTTCCTGGTGTGGTACAGTGGCTTCGAGGAACAAAACCGCAGCCCGCTGTTTGTACACCCTGAGCACGGCCTGAAGGTGCTGGGTGTCATTCCTGATAGTCCTGCGGAAGAACTGGGAATTGAAGCTGGGGAGACCTTGTACAAGGTGAATGGCGTATTGGTACATTCGCCCGAGCAATTACATCGCGCTTTGCGTATGAATCCGGCCTTTTGTAAGCTGGAGGTACGCAATCATCAGGGCGAGAGCAAGTTCATGCAACGGGCGATCTATGAAGGTGAGCATCACCAGCTCGGGGTGCTCATGGCCCCGGACAATCATGAAGCTTGGGCGCTCCGCTTGCGTCCGCTAACTCTGTTTCATATCGTAAGTCTCAAGTTGTTCGCACGACGACGGAAAGATCAGCTTGATGTTGAGGCTCCACTGGCATTGCCACCCGCCCCGGCGGCGGGGGAGCAAAGATCTGTAGAGATGTAATGAAGAAAGGGTATTTCCTCCGCCATATCAGGCGAGGGAAATACCCTTTTTGCTACTTTTTCAACATAAAAATGGCGATTTGAGTCCGATCACGCAAACTAAGTTTGCCGAGAATATCCGTAACATAGTTTTTGACAGTACCTTCGCTCAGAAATAGTTTTGCGGCAATTTCTTTATTGGATAGCCCTTCTGATATAGCTTCTGCAACAGCCAGTTCCATACGGGTTAATCCGTAAGAGTCAATGGGTTCATGTGACTGAGGTGCTGCAGCAGGACGGAGCAGACTCGCGAGCTTACGAGCAATATCGGGATGAATCAACATATCCCCGTTATGTACAGTCTTGATGCCCTGAATGATCCGGTCAGGGGGCACATTTTTGAGCAAATAACCGCTGGCCCCGTTTTGCAAAGCCTGGATAATGTACTCATCATCGTCAAACGTGGTAAGCATCAGTACACGCACGTCAGGGAAACGTGTTTTAATGATTCGGGTACCTTCAACTCCGTCACAATCTGGCATACGAATATCCATAAGTACAACGTCGGCAGTTGTTCCTGACTCCAGCAGTTCCAGAGCTTCTCGTCCGTTTGAAGCTGTACCTGTAACGTTAATGCCGGGATCGAGTCCAAGAAGGACTTTGAGACTTTCACGGATAAAGGAATCATCATCTGCAAGCATCAGCCGAATGGACTGAGGTTGGACAGAATGGCTCGAGTTATTTAAATCATGGTCAGACATAAGCAAATCACTTCCTTTTTCAAATCAGTTCAGCTTTGTTCGCCATGGGTAGGCGTGTAATCACCGTATAGGGATAGTCCGACTTGATTTCTAGTTTCCCACCAACCAACTGTGTGCGTAGGCGCATTCCTTCAAGTCCCATGCCGAGTCCTGTAGACTCTGCCTTTACGCCCGGGTTAGCACGAGATCTTTCATATCTTCCTTTCGTTTGTTCCTTGGAGGAAAGGGTATGGATCTTCCCAGCGTTGCTGATGGACATACAGATTTCTCTTTCTCCAAATTCCAGTTCCACAGTAATCGTAGTGGCATTTCCATGACGGAGTGCATTGGTCAGGGCCTCTTTGGCATTTTTGTACAAGACAATCTGCATACTGGGATAGAGTACATGTGAATGCCCTCGCACTTCGTAACGCGTCTTCACACCCGTTTCCCGGCCAACGTCTTCAAGCAGACGATCTAGTGCGTAGGCATCGGATATATAAGAGTCAGGCCGCAATTTGTGAAGCGTGGTTCGCATGTCATCCATACTGGCGGCCAATTGATCCCGAATCTGTCTCACCATTTCCGTGCCCTGTTCAGGATGTATAGGGAGGGTCAGGAGGGCTGCCTCAGACATCATTTTGGTGCGAATCAGGCGATGACCAATATCATCATGAAGCTGCCTGGATATCCGAGTACGCTCCTCAACCTGTGCCGCTCCTTCAAGTTGCTTCGTGAATTGCAGCAATTGTTCGCGTGCCTCCTGAAGCTCGTAATGTTTACTGCGCAGCTCATCATACACCTGTTCAAGCTGCCCACGGCTGCTCGCGCTTCTAGACCCCTGCCAAGAGAGTGTTGAGGTGATGAGCAGGAGCAAGTTACCTGCAACCCGAGCGACTGTCTCTTGGGTGAAGCTAAAAGGAATGGCCGTGTTTGTGTGAAGTGTAAGCCATGTATGAAGCTCCTGTGGTGGGGCGTAGTACCAATGTAACGCGATATTGCTGGCGATAAGCTGAATTGCGAGCATTAACCAGCGCTGGGTCCCATCCAATCTGTACATGTACACATAAAGCGCAGATAAGGAGAGGAAAAACATAAATGGGCCATATAGAGCGATCAGCCAGCAGCTGAAGAGGATTTCAGCCACGAGCAGCAAACGCTGCATACCTGAACGGGTGAAGTCTTTCCACACCGCGAGTCCTAGCGCAATGATAATATAGAGAGTATAGCTATCTTCTTGTTCCAGTGGTAGCACTAGAACGTACAGGACTGCAGGAACTATGAGTAAACCGTATTGCAGCAACCGCATCGGCATATGTCAGAGACATCCTTTATTTTTAGAAGTGAAGGTATACCTTCCGGTAATAAATTGAACAAAAAATTTACACGAGAACGGAGAGGACAGAAACAACCTGAAGAAGCGGAGCGTTCGCCTTTATCCCCGGATTTTCCCCTTTGAAAAAGGAAATCCAAAAAATCTGGGGATAACAGCGATCGGAAGGTTGTTCTGTCATCGGAGTGGCAAGTGTAGATATTCTTTAGTTCAACTTATATATGTCGATTATATCATAGGCAGTTTTCCCATCCGAAGATGACTTAAGTCACCTTTTTTTCATGACCTTTCGTACCTTCGCAGAAGATCACAATTCGTTACAATACAGATATGAAATCCAGTCGCAGGAAGCTGGGCGGAAGAGGAGTGTATAATCTATGGCTATGCTTGAAGTGGATCATGTCGTGAAACGATACGGTAGCAAGCTGTCAGTGGATCATTTAAATCTGAGTGTCGGTAAAGGTGAGATTTTTGGATTGCTTGGACCCAATGGAGCAGGGAAAAGTACCACCATTAGCATGATTGCCGGTCTTTTAAATATGGATCAAGGTGAAATTCGGTTGGATGGCATATCGGTCAAGGAACGGCCGCTTGAAGTGAAACGTAAAATTGGGCTGGTACCGCAGGATCTGGCTCTATACGAAACGATGACCGCTGCGGAGAATGTAACTTTTTTTGCCCGATTATATGGACTCCGTGGAAAAATGCTTAAAGAAAGAGTGCAGGAATCCCTCGAATTTGTAGGTTTGCAGGACAAAGCGAAGGATGCCCCGTCCACTTTCTCTGGCGGTATGAAACGCAGGCTGAACATTGCGTGTGCCATTATGCATCGGCCGGATTTAATCATTATGGATGAACCAACAGTGGGCATTGACCCGCAATCGCGGAATCATATTTTGGAGTCGGTCCGTACGCTTAATCAAATGGGGTCAACCATCATTTATACAAGTCATTACATGGAGGAAGTTGCCGCAATCAGTCACCGGGTAGCGATTATGGATCAGGGGCACATCATTGCCTGCGGCACCGAAGCAGAGCTGAGAGAACGGGTTGCATCTGAGGAAAAAATAGTGCTCACCACTTCGGGCATTGGTCCCGATGTTGTGGAGGAGTTAAAACTTCATCCCCGTGTGCGGGCGGTAGAAGTATCAGACGATACATTGACCGTTACGCTGCCTTCTGCACAGCAGGACCTACAGGATATGCTCTTCATTTGCAGCAAACATGAGATCTCCATTCAATCGCTCAAGGTCGAAGAGCCTGATCTGGAAACGCTCTTCCTCAATCTGACCGGACGTACGCTTCGGGACTAGGAGGATCTCAGATGAACATGTGGCATATTTGCATTTTTGAGTTAAGACGGATTCTGAGAATTCGCTCGGTTCTGCTGAATCTATTTATTCTGCCGCTGCTGCTCATCTTTATATTGGGTACTGCACTTTCCAGTACAATGGGAACGGCAAAAGAAGCCATTCCTGACCCGGTGAGAGTAGGGATTATTCAAACAGAAGAGAATTCCGGTTCGGGAGCGATCAGCAAAGCCCTAAATACATTTGTAACATCCCCGGCGGTAGCCGACATGATGAAGGCGCAGAACATGTCTACGGAAGAAGAGGCTGTAAACGCACTGCGACGTGGTGATCTGGATTTTGCCGTAATAGTTCCATCAGATCTGGAAGAGCAGATCATGAAAGGGGAAGAGGCAAGGTTGCAATGGATACTGGGGAAAGATGGCACGCTCAATGTCGTAGGTCAGACTTTGTTTACGCGGTTCACGGATGAACTGAACAGACAGGTCGCTGCGGCGAAAGTGTTAGGTCCTGACGCAGTAGCTGCAATGGCTGAGCATTCACAGACCAATAGCGCGAGCACTTCATATATAGCCGTCAACAGTCCCGGAGAAGTGGGCACCTCTTATAGTGCTTCACAATATTATGCGGCTTCCATGCTCGCCATGTTCATGCTTTATTCGGGCATGACAACCAGCAACAGCCTATTTGGTGAAAGAGATAAAAAAACGCTAACTCGCTTACAGGCAGCTCCAATCGGCAATGGGGTCATTTTTGCGGGGAAAATTGCAGGCAACAGCCTGATTGCTTTCATGCAGGCCATCATCATCGTATTGATGACGCATTGGTTATATGGTGTGAACTGGGGCACACATCCCTGGCTGATTGTCCTGATCTGTGTGCTGATTACGCTGGCTTCCATGACTCTCGGCGTGATCGTTGCACTGGTTTGCAAAAATGCCGCATCGGCAAGTGCCGCTCTCCAAGGCATCATTATTGCCATGACGTTTATTAGCGGTGGATTTACACCCATTGCCGTTGGTTTTGTACAGCGAATAAGCGAATTTACGGTAAATCACTGGGCTCTGCAAAGTTTTCTGCGGATGATGCTGAACGCTCCCATAAGTGAGATTATGTACAGCATCATGATGCTTGGTGCGGTATGTGCGGTAATGGTGGCGGCAGCGGGACTGATCTATAGAAAGGCGGGATATCGCTATGAATAGCCTGAATATTGCCTGGTTGATGATCCGGCGCACGATATTGCGCAAACGGGGTTTCATCACATTCTTTCTTCTTCCTTGCCTTGTCGTCACAGGAACAATTGCGCTGTTTGGGAGCGAGGAGGGAACACGTGCAGTCATTCCTTATGTAAACGAGGATCAGGGTGCAGCAGGCAGATGGATCTTGGATGAGCTTGGCCGCAAAGAGGAATATCTGCTCAAGCCCATGAACAACGTTGCGGAAGTTAAGGAAGCCATTGCGCAGCAAAGGGGGAGTTCAGGACTCGTTATCCCGGCGCATTATACGGATAATTTATTGCAAGACAAACAGCCTGAAGTCCAACTGGTAGAACTTCGTGTCAGTGAAAGCTCCTATACGCTGAGAGCTGCGGTTGAAGGTTTGGCGGCGGGATTGAAACAATCTGCTTCGGCAGTATTGGCAGCGACAGATGCGGCTTCGGGTGAGACTCCTGATCCAACTCTGGCAGAAGCAAAATTTAAAGAGTTGTTACTTGAACTGGGCAAACATCAAATTTCGGGTGAAGCAACTGAGCTGCAGATATATCCCAAACCGGGTCTGAACAACGTGACCGGATTTACGATCATGTTCATGATGGGTCTGCTGACCAGTACAGTTGCTGTTATTATGGAAGACCGCAGGCAGCGGACGATGGCAAGAGTCTACACGGCTCCGGTCCGCGCCTATGAAATCGCATTGGGCAATTTTCTGGGGAGTTTTGCGATCGGTTTGATCCAAATTGTTTTGGTACTGGGGATTAGCAGATGGGTGCTTCATTATGATGCGGGGATTCCATTTGCCATCCACCTTCTCATTCTGGCCGCATTTATGCTGGTCTCCATGGGGATTGCGAGTACGGTTACCGGCTTGATTCGTGAATCCAAAAATGCAAACATGCTGAATTCACTGATTATCACACCGACGTGTATGATTGGCGGCTGTTTCTGGCCGCTGTCGATCATGCCGGATTATATGCAAAAACTCGCTAATTTTGTTCCGCAGAAATGGGCAATTCAAGCGGTGGAAACGATCTCTGCTGGCGGTTCGTTGTCGGACATTGCACTGCCGCTGCTGATACTGTTTGGCATGGCAGCCATTTTGCTGACGGTCGGTTCTGCGATTCTTCGTCCCAGCCAGCCAGGTGTAGATGCGTAATGTGTGAATCGTTTGTATGATGAAGGTGATCATATCGCGTGCCATTACTGTAAAACGAAGAAAATAAGGGATCTGTCGTTTAGCAATAAAAATTAGAATTATAAAAAAAAAAGCACGTTCTGCTGAATCGAATTCAGTAAGAACGTGCTTTTTATAATAGAGCAAGGATGCTTCATACGAAATGTTGAAGATTAAGGCTGGAGTTGACGCAAGACGGTGATTTCCACACGTCTATTTTTTTGCCGCCCTGCGGCGGTGGTATTATCCCCAGTTGGGCGGGTATCCGCGTATCCTGCATATTGAAAACCGTCAGGGTCAAGCTTTTCTTTGTCGAGAAAAAATCGTAATACAGACAGTGCGCGTTCACCGGAAAGCTCCCAATTGTCTTTATAGGTAGCATTCGCCCCAACAGGAACGTTGTCCGTATGTCCTTCAATGCTGACAACTGTGCTCAGATCACGGAACAGGCTTGCCAATTTGCTCAGTGTGGGTGCAGCGTCGCTTTTGAGTGCGGCTTGTCCCTGATCAAACAGGAAGCGGTCACTTAGTGTGATAGAGATACCTTGCGGCTTGTCCGCAACAAAAATCTGATTTTCCAGTTTATTGTCCTCGATATACTGGGTAATCACATTGAATAGATTTTGCAGCTCCTGCTCCTGTGATCTGAATTGCTCTTCACGCTCCGTAAGTGGCTGATCGTCATCATCTGGTTTATCTGTCTCGGACCCGGAAGAGGGTCCTTCGCCTTCTCCGGGATCTTCGCCCTGAATCTGGGAAGGCGGATTCTTGGTAATAGCTTGTCCAGCTGTACCACCAACGCCTTCACCTTGATCAAGCAGGGAGTTGGATTGGTTAAATGTATTTTGTAACGATTGAGTAACCACATCGTATTTACCAGAATCCAGATGGCTCATGGCATACATGATCACAAAAAAGATCAGTAGCAGGGTAATGAGATCGGCATAGGTAATCATCCAGCGATCTCGATGATCTCCAGGTTCACGTTTTCCGCGCCGTTTACTGCGCCGACTCATCCAATCCCTCCTTCACTACAGGACGTGTAATCTGGCGGTGAGTAAGTGTAAAGGACTCGAGCCGTTTACGTACAAGCTGAGGGTTTTCCCCGTTCTGGATGGATAGTACGCCTTCGAGCAGCATTTCCATCGTTTGAATTTCGTCTGCTCCACGGGATTTAATTTTGGAAGCAATGGGTAAAAAGATAAGATTGGCACTGGCGACCCCGTAAAGGGTTGCGGTAAAGGCAACAGCAATTGCTGGTCCGAGTCCGGTAGGGTCGGTCAGACTGCCGAGTACCTGAATAAGTCCCATCACGGTACCAATGATACCCATCGTTGGTGCATAACCGCCTGCTGATTCAAAAATTTTGGCATAGCCTTCATATTTTTGTTCGACGGAATCAATCTCCATCTCCATGATCTGGCGAACAACATCCTGATCTGTGCCATCGACAACCATCTGAATACCATCTTGTAAAAATGGATGCGGATGGTCCATTACTTTTCGTTCCAGTGCAAGCACGCCTGAGCGGCGAGCGATTGAAGACATATCTACAAGTTCTTCAACCCACTGGCTTGAGTCATTGTTGTTACGCCCAAAGGCCATGCGGAGGGCAGCAGGAATCGTACGCAGCCGATGTGCAGGGAAACTGGCAACAACTGCGGCAATCGTTCCACCAAATACAATTAGAGCAGCCGTCTTTTGCATCAGACCGGATAATTGACCACCTTCCCATAAGAAACCACTAATGACTGCGGCAATCCCGGCAATAATGCCGATAAGTGTCGCAATATCCATAAATTAACCCACTCCTATCTTTACTTCGCGATTGCATCACTTGCATAGACGAGGTATAATTAAACGGGAACAAATATTCTTATTAATATAAGTTTTCCCATATGTTAATTCGGGGAACTTCGACAATATATAGTGACTATTATTTTAGACGATAGGGTGAGATACGGCAATGAGCGATATTATAATGAGCGACAAAACGTTCGAAATCGAATCAGAGTTTTCTCCCCAAGGTGATCAGCCTGCAGCCATTGAAGAATTGGTGAAGGGTGTTCAGGAGGGGAAGAGATATCAGACGCTGCTGGGTGCAACCGGTACAGGTAAGACGTTCACCATTGCACAGACGATTGCCAAGCTGCAACGTCCCACACTGATTATTGCCCACAATAAAACGCTGGCAGCTCAGCTTGCAAGTGAGTTCAAAGACTTTTTTCCAAATAACATGGTTGAGTATTTTGTCAGTTACTACGATTACTTTCAGCCAGAGGCCTATATTCCTTCCTCGGATACGTACATCGAGAAGGATTCAAGTATCAATGAAGAGATCGATAAGTTGCGCCATGCGGCTACGAGTTCATTGTTTGAGCGCAGAGACGTCATTATTGTAGCGAGTGTATCCTGCATCTATGGTTTGGGTTCGCCGCACTCCTATTCCAGCATGCTTCTGTCCCTGCGGGTAGGGATGGAGAAACCGCGCAATCAGATTTTGTCCCGTCTGGTGGAGATCCAGTATCAGCGAAATGACATTAACTTTGTGCGCGGTACGTTCCGCGTGCGGGGCGATGTCATTGAGATCTTTCCAGCATCCAAGGGTGAACATGCGATTCGGGTGGAATTATTCGGAGATGAGATTGAGAAAATTACGGAGATTGATGTGTTAACCGGAGAACTGGTTGGGGAACGTGAGCACATTGCGATATTCCCGGCATCTCACTTCGTAACCCAGGAAGAGACGATGAAGGTTGCGCTAGTGAATATTGAGCGTGAACTGGAAGAGCGTCTTGAAGTATTGCGTGAACAGGGGAAATTGTTGGAGGCTCAGCGACTGGAGCAACGTACACGGTACGATATCGAGATGATGAAAGAAGTCGGTTTTTGTTCAGGGATTGAAAACTATTCCGGCCCACTGACATTCCGCGAACGAGGCGATACACCTTACACGCTGATGGACTATTTTCCGGATGATATGTTGATTGTGGTCGATGAGTCCCACGTGACTCTTCCACAGATCCGTGCGATGTATAACGGTGACCAAGCACGGAAGACTGTACTGGTTGATCACGGATTCCGTCTGCCATCTGCGCTGGATAACCGCCCTCTCAAATTCGATGAGTTTGAAGGGAAGATGGATCAGATTATCTATGTATCTGCGACACCAGGTCCTTACGAGATTGAGCATACGGATACGATGGTGCAACAGATCATTCGTCCAACCGGTCTGCTTGATCCAATTATTGAACTGCGTCCAACGAAGGGGCAGATCGATGACATGATCGGTGAGATTAACGACCGGATTGCGAAGGATGAGCGGGTCCTGATCACAACATTAACGAAGAAGATGTCCGAGGATTTAACAGATTATCTGAAGGAGATCGGAATCAAGGTGCGTTATTTGCACTCCGAGATCAAGACGTTGGAGCGTATGGCGATCCTGCGTGATCTAAGGCTGGGGGTTTTCCATGTCCTTATCGGAATCAACTTGCTCCGGGAAGGTCTGGATCTACCCGAAGTTTCCTTGGTAGCCATTTTGGATGCCGACAAGGAGGGCTTCCTGCGCTCCGAACGTTCGCTGATCCAAACGATTGGCCGGGCGGCACGGAACAGTGAAGGTCGAGTTATCCTGTACGGTGACAAAGTGACAGATTCTATGGATAAGGCGATGAAGGAAACGGAACGCCGTCGTGCGATCCAGATTGCGTATAACGAAGAGCATGGTATTACACCACAGACGATTCGCAAAAAAGTGCGTGATGTGATTGAAGCCACCAAAGTTGCCGAATCCAAGAAAGACTATCTTACAGGCGCTGCCGAGAAGATGTCGAAGAAGGAACGTCAGTCGCTTATTCAGCGCCTAGAGGCAGAGATGAAAGACGCAGCCAAAAACTTGCAGTTTGAGCGTGCTGCTGAACTTCGTGATGCATTGTTGGAACTACGCGCAGAATAGCTTATTAAGCAGACTGTAGAGATATAAGATAGAGGCACAGTAATGAATGTGTCGCAGCAAGGATAGATCTGCAACAAGAGAACGGCCGGGTGGCCGTTCTCTTGTTGAGTAAGGAAATTAGTGCTATCTACCGATAATTAGACATGTTGAAAACGTAAAATCAGGTCTATACTGATAGAAAAGTTGAAATTGGTTAAAAGGTTTATAGGAAAACATTTGGAAGTCGTGTACCCGGGAGCCGAGCCGAAGGCAATGGCGACCTATCGCGAGCGAGGCGAAGCCGTGAGCGTCCCGGTGTTTAAGGGGAGCCGAGCCGAAGGCAATGGCGACCTTCGCGAATGAGGCGAGGCCGTGAGCGTCCCGGTGTTCAAGGGGAGCCGAGCCGAAGGCAATGGCGACTTATCGCGAGCGAGGCGAAGCCGTGAGCGTCCTCTCGTTGTAGAGCGGCCGTCCAAGAGACCGGCAATCGGCCGGGACCTTGGACGAAGCTGCGGGCACACGATAACCTTCACATAGCAAGACCCGACCATTCACCATGCACCGCCTGTTTCGGGTGTCCAGAGGGCTGCGCCCTCTGGGGCCCTCCCTTGGAAGGGAGGGTTTGGGAGGGATGGAAAAGACTTTGACTTTGATTTTGAAAGGATGAATACCATTGGCGAGCGAGAACATTGTCATCAAAGGCGCGCGAGCGCATAACCTCAAAAACATTGATATCACCATCCCGCGTGACCGTTTTGTTGTATTAACCGGTCTTAGTGGCTCAGGCAAGTCCTCGCTGGCTTTTGACACAATATATGCCGAAGGACAGCGACGTTATGTAGAATCCTTGTCTGCGTATGCACGGCAGTTTCTGGGGCAGATGGAGAAACCGGACGTGGATTCCATTGAAGGATTGTCTCCGGCCATCTCCATAGATCAAAAAACGACAAGTCGTAACCCGCGTTCCACCGTCGGAACCGTTACGGAAATCTATGACTACCTGCGTCTGTTATTTGCACGTGTGGGACATCCTCATTGTCCGGATCATGGCGTGGAAATTAGCTCCCAGACCGTAGAACAAATGGTTGACCGCATAATGCAATATCCTGAGCGGACCCGGTTGCAGATTCTGGCACCGATTGTCTCGGGACGCAAGGGTGAACACAAAAGTGTGTTTTCCGATATCTCCAAACAAGGTTTTGTCCGTGTTCGGGTGAACGGGGAATTACGTGATCTGTCCGAAGATATCCAATTGGAAAAGAACAAGAAACATACGATTGAAGTCGTCGTTGACCGGATCGTGATCAAGGAAGATGTGCAATCACGTTTGGCCGATTCTATTGAGACTGCACTTAATCTGTCCGGTGGACAGCTGCTGGTAGATATTATGGGTGAAGAAGAACTGCGTTTTAGTTCCAACTTTGCTTGCCCGGTGTGCGGATTCAGTATTGAAGAGCTGGCGCCGCGCATGTTTTCGTTCAACAGCCCATTTGGAGCCTGCCCGGATTGTGATGGATTAGGTGTCAAAATGATTGTTGACCCGGATCTACTGGTGCCGGATCGTAGCAAAACAATTGAAGACGGTGCGTTTGATGCGTGGACAGGTGGCACATCAACCTATTATCCGCAGTTCCTCAAGTCGGTATGCGAACACTTTAACATTCCGCAAAACGTACCTGTAGAAGATCTCCCTGCTGAACAAATGAACAAGCTTTTGCTGGGTACAGGTACGGAGAAAATCCGTTTCCGGTACGAGAATGATTTTGGACAACGGAAAGAAGCACTGGTTACCTTTGAAGGTATTGTGAATAATCTGGAGCGTCGTTACCGTGAGACAGCATCCGAAGGTATCCGTGAATTCATTGAAGGTTATATGAGTGCCAAGCCGTGTGGAACATGTAAAGGACAGCGACTAAAACGTGAAAGCCTTGCTGTTACGATTAACGATCACAACATGGCGTATGTGACAAGTTTGTCCATTGGAGAAGCTGGTCGTTTCTTCGATTCGCTGCAATTGAGTGAGAAAGAAGAAATAATCGCCAAACTTATTTTAAAAGAAATCAACAGCCGTCTCGGCTTCCTAGTAAACGTAGGACTGGATTACCTGACCCTGAGCCGTGCTGCAGGAACGTTGTCCGGTGGTGAAGCCCAGCGGATCAGACTGGCGACACAGATTGGTTCCAGCCTGATGGGTGTGCTGTATATTCTGGATGAGCCGAGTATCGGCCTGCATCAACGGGATAACGATCGTCTGATCTCGACACTCGCTCACATGCGGGATATCGGTAACACACTGATCGTGGTTGAGCATGATGAGGATACGATGATGGCCGCCGATTATATTATCGATATTGGTCCGGGGGCAGGTATCCACGGTGGTACCATCATGTCGCAGGGTACACCGGAAGAAATTATGAATGACGAGAACTCGTTAACGGGTCAATATCTGAGTGGGCGCAAGTTTATTCCGATACGTACCGAACGCCGTAGTGTCGGGGACCGCTGGCTGGAAGTGCGTGGAGCGAAGGAAAATAACCTGAAAAACCTGAATGTAAAAATTCCAGTGGGTGTATTTACCGCAGTAACGGGTGTATCCGGCTCGGGTAAATCGACGCTAATTAATGAGATTTTGTATAAAACGCTAGCTCGTGATTTGAACCGCGCGCGGGTACGCCCAGGTCTGCATAAAGAGATTCGGGGTTTGGAACATATCGATAAAGTCATTGATATTGACCAGTCGCCAATCGGACGGACACCACGCTCCAACCCGGCTACGTATACAGGCGTCTTTGATGACATCCGTGATCTGTTTGCACAGACCAATGAAGCCAAAGTGCGTGGATACAAAAAAGGCCGGTTTAGTTTCAATATTAAAGGTGGACGTTGTGAAGCATGTCGTGGGGACGGCATTATCAAAATTGAGATGCACTTCCTGCCGGATGTCTACGTGCCTTGTGAGGTCTGCAAAGGCAAAAGGTACAATCGCGAAACACTTGAAGTCAAATACAAAAATAGAAATATTGCAGATGTGCTGGAAATGACGGTAGAGGATGCAACGCAGTTCTTCGAGAACATTCCGAAAATTCATCGCAAAATGCAAACCTTACTCGACGTGGGACTAGGTTACATTAACTTGGGACAGCCTGCAACAACCTTGTCCGGCGGTGAGGCACAACGGGTGAAACTTGCTTCCGAGCTGTATCGTCGCAGTACGGGGAAAACCATATACATTTTGGACGAACCAACGACCGGTCTGCATGTGGATGATATTGATCGTCTGCTGAACGTGTTGCATCGTCTGGTGGACTCTGGTGAATCCGTTTTGGTTATCGAGCATAACCTGGACGTTATCAAAACAGCCGATTATATCGTTGATCTGGGTCCAGAAGGTGGCAGTGGTGGCGGAACCATTGTTGCGACAGGTACGCCAGAGGATATTATTAAAGTGGAAGCTTCCTATACAGGTAAGTATTTGAAACCAGTATTGGAGCGGGATACGGAACGAAGCAAGACGTTACAATTAACGGAGTAAATGCTCCAGTTTACAGGTTGTTTGAATATCTAACCCTTCTTTTCATGAAGTAGGCGGCATCGATGTATGACCTGATGTCCTCTTCTTCCGGGGAGAAGGGTTTTCTGATATTGTGCCGCTGTGCCAATCTTAATCAGGCATCGGTGAAAGTGTTTACATATGCGGTAGAGCAAGCATTCCAACAATCTACTGCCAAACTGGATTTTTTTCATTTTTCTGGATGATAGGGCTTGCATTACAAGCAGGGTACAGATAACATAGAGGAAGATATTAGGGTATGCGTTTAGCTGTTCAACTATGGTGAGGAGGTCTGTCTATCCATGCTGTTTGCAGAAGCTGCCGCGGCGAGTACTTCGAATTTTAATGCGTTTGATATTTTTGTCATCTTATTTACGATCCTGATTTTCATCGGAGTGGTCCGCCTGATTCGCGCACCGAAGAAGAATTTGTTTGCTATCGGATTTGCAGTGGTCAGTCTGCTGGTATTCCTTTTAACGGACTATGCCATGATTACCGGTTGGTTTGGCTCGTAGAGACAACGCTGAACTTATTTGAAAGCAGCAAGTAGAAGAACAGACAAACACTTTCCAGGGAAGTTAAGGAGGGTGTTTTTTTGTGTTTTGCTGAGTGGTTCGGATAATACGGTCTTCTCTATAGAAATTAGGACTTAAAGCGATTGTACAGGAATAATTTGTATGTTAAATTTGAGGATACCGGTATTGCAGATAATAGAGAAAGAGATTCAGTAATGAATCATATGGTTCGGTTGCATAACGGAGGATATATAGAGAGGGTTAGGTGAGAGAATGAGAGTGTTGGGGAAAAAGGGCGTAGCCATGCTGATGGCTGCTGTACTCTCGATCAGTGTTGCAGCAACGGCTGGAGCAGCGGGGTCTTCATCAAGTATGCAAGCCAAAGTGGTAGATGGACAAGTATATGTTAGTTCAACGGATTTGGTCAAAGCGCTCGGAGGAAGTGGGCAATATGACGCCAAATCTGGAACGTTTCAGTATAAGGGTAGTGAAGCAGTCCCGAAAGTAATTGAAAAAGTATCTCCGTCTGTTGTAGGCATCATCGGCAAATCTACTGAATCACAGGATGGCGTCACATCGGACCGCTATAACCTGGCTCATGGCACTGGCGTGATCATCCGCTCCAACGGCTGGATTGTGACGAATGCCCATGTAGTTGATGGATTAATCAATCCGTTGGTCGTGACGACCGATGGCAATACATATAAAATCACCAAAACATACAGTGACCCGTTAAGCGATATCGCTCTAATCAAAATTAATGCCAAATCTCTTAAACCGGCGACCTTTGCCAAAGCTTCACAAACAACCGTTGGAGAAACCGTCATTGCCATCGGCACACCGATTTCCTTCTCTTTGCGTAACTCGGCGACAGTGGGCGTAATCAGTGGTCTTAATCGGGGAGTGGAGGCCACCTATCGGTTGATTCAAACAGATACGGCCATTAACCCAGGCAACAGCGGCGGACCGCTGGTCAACCTCAAAGGTGAAGTTGTCGGTATTAACTCTATGAAATTTTCAGCAGTGGGTATCGAGAGTATGGGATTTTCAATTCCAGTAGATACCGTTCAATATATTATTAATCAGTTCTTTGAATACGGAAAAATCAAGCGTGCAAGCCTTGGCCTGCAACTGGAAGAGAGCTGGTCAGCGATTGTGGGCCTGCCTACAGATGATCCTTTGACAATTACGGGTGTGCTGTCAGCTCAAGCGAAGAAAGCCAAAATCAAAGAGGGAGATGTGTTATACAGTGTGGCAGGCACACGTGTGTCCTCTGTGGTGGATATCAATGAGTTGCTTAAAAAGTATGTGCCAGGACAGAAGATCAAACTGTTGATGCAAACGGACGGCGATATTGTCACTCGTACGGTGGTCCTTGCTGATCGAGCGGATATCCAAGACGATGAAGATGAGCAGTTCACTTTAGATGAAGATCAATAAAGCCCGGCGAGCAATCCGGATCCAGAGAGGACGAAGAACGGAATGAAAAAATCATTTTTACGTGTGCTAAGCACGGGTGTGTTAGCCGGGATGCTGAGCATTGGATCGACATTGCCTGTGTGGGCATCCGATCTTACAACAAGTGAGTTGCGGATCACAGCAGGTAGTACGAGCGCCTATATTAACGGCAGCAAGCAGGCAATCGCCAAACCATACAAGTTCAAAGGGGTTACGATGGTTCCTGTCGGTGTATTCAAGAAGGCTTTTGGCAGTGAGATCCGACTGGAGAAGAATGATGTGGTCAAAGTTAAGGAAGGTCCGCATACTGTCACCTTAACAATTGGCAGTTCGATTGCCTGGGTGGATGGAGTCAAAAAAGAGATGGGCGCTGCCCCAAAAATGGTGAATGGCGTGCTCATGGTGCCACTCCGCCCGGTAGCCGCGGGGATTGGCGCTACACTTGCCCCAAGTAGCTCTGGAGAAATGGTCATTCGATTATTGCAAACGGATGAATCGACGGATGAGGACGAGGGCAGCATTAATTTGGACGAAGGCAAAACGAGAATTGGTAACAGTTATTACGGCTGGTCCATTAATTATCCATCCGACCTCATGATTCTGCAAACGGGTGAGCAGGAGCGTATGATGACATTTGGCGCGGAGGACAGCAGTTATTATCTTGAAGTGTACGTGAGTGACCAGGATGTGAGTCTGGATTCGGATGATTTGTTACAGCAACTTGTTCAAGAAGCGAAAGAGAGCGGAGATACCGTGCTCGATCGGGAATCAATTGCCAAAGGGAAAATACCTTATGCCCGGATTGTGGTTAAAGATGCGGACGGGGTATTATGGGAAATGCGCCAATATATCCATGATGGTCGCCAATATGACGTATACCTTGCCGATTATGAAGCACTGAATTACAAGGATCTGGGCAAACGTGCAGTGCTGCTTAATTCATTCCAGCCTACTTATGCACAGTCCGATCGTACAATTAAGGATCTTTCAACCGTGGATGAGGGTATGCGCACTACCTGGAATGACGATTATGGCATTGAACTGAAGATTCCAGCAGGTTGGTCCATAGACAACACACAGATGATATACGAAGCCAAAGATGGTGCATATCTGCAGCTGCGTGTTACATCTGCACCGAAAGGTGCGACGGTCAAAGAGTGGAGCGGCCAACTGGACAAGTGGATGCGTGAGACGTTCACGCCGGAAAGTTATGAACCGATAGGTTCATATACGATGGATGTATCAGGCGAAACTGCTGAGGTGAATGAGTTCCGTTATAACTTTGGAGATGGATGGCAGACGGAGTTCGATGTTCTTTTGCAAAAAAACGGCTATCGTTACTATGCTGAGTATACGTTCCCTGAGGAGCAGACGAAGGATCGTGAATGGTTTAAGAGTATCATGAAGAGTGTTGAGATTGATTTTGATACCGTATCTGATAATTTCGGACAACTGGATGAAGACCCGTATTTGACGGATAAAACAAAATCTGTGACACGAACGTCCAAACGTTATCATTACAGTGTAGATATTCCACGTTACTGGACGCCGTACAATGATCGGTTTGAGTATTCTCCCGTCGTGTATACCTTCACAGGTGGTCAATTCTCCATTGCCGCGAGTGAGGACAAATCCATTGAAATGACCGTCAGTCAACTTAGAGAGGCATATGCGGAAGCAACCAAAACGCGTAAAAACTTCAAGTTGCTTAGCAGTGAGGAGTTGACGTTTGCGGGTGTGCCTGCGTTTTCCTTTATCTATCATGAAGTGGACAATGGTGTGCCGTATACCGGACGTCAGATTGTGTTTGAACAGAATGGAACGACGTATACGATTACGAGCGGACTGAATGACGCCAACAAGACAGAAGTGCAGGCAGCAGCGCTGGAAAAAGCCGTGAACTCATTTACTTTTATCAAATAAGAGAGATCAATGCCGGAGGGTCAAGAGACCTTCCGGTTTATTTGGTTTCTATATAAGAGAATTGAACATTTACACTGGAACGAAGAGTGCGGAACCGATCTGAAGAAGCGAAGCTACAAGCTTTCTGAAGGAAAGCTGCATCGGAAGCATATGCTACGCGTTTATCGAGCGATCGGAAGATGGTACTGCAATCGGAGTGTCTAGTGTAAAGTTTAATGGAAATGAAAATGATAAACGGTTTTTTCAGGAAAGCGTAGAAGAGTCGTTGCAGAAGTGGTACACTATACTAGTTCAGGAGTTATGACTGCTGTTCTGAAAAATAAGAATGACTGTAGGCTTGGGAATTAGGCAATACAGACATAATGTATAGATATAGCGATACAGTGACAATGCAGGTGTATGGAATCAAGGTACAGGATTTAGCGTACAGGGTACAGGGATGAAATCCGGCTATGCCGGTTATGGGGAGGATACACATGAAAACAGCAACAATACGAAGAGAAGACGTTGAGCTTCTGGCACCCGCAGGTGACTGGGACTGTATGCGTTCGGCGGTAGCGAACGGTGCGGATGCGATTTTCTTCGGAGTCGAAAAATTTAATGCACGGGCACGGGCGAACAATTTCCGTATGGACGAGCTGCCGGAGATTATGGCGTTTTTGCACAGTTATGGCGTAAAAGGTTTTTTGACCTTTAATATATTGATTTTTGAAAATGAATTGACGGATGCCAAAGAACTGATTGACGCTTGTGTCGATGCAGGTGTGGACGCCGTGATTGTACAGGATTTGGGTCTGGTCAAAATGATCCGCGAGATCTCGCCGGATTTCCCGATTCACGGTTCAACCCAAATGACGATTACGTCACCGGAAGCGGTGGAGTTTACGAAGCCGTTTGATATGGAACGTGTCGTGCTTGGACGGGAGAACAACCTGAAGCAGATCCAGAAGATCGGAGAACAGGCGAAGTTGCCGATGGAAGTATTCGTACACGGTGCATTGTGTGTGTCTTATTCCGGGCAATGTTTGACTTCTGAAATGTGGGGCGGACGCTCCGCCAACCGTGGGGAATGTGCACAGGCTTGTCGTTTGCCGTACGACCTGATGGTGGATGGCGAGCATAAACCGATGGGCGATGTGGCGTATCTGCTGTCTCCGAAGGATCTGGCTGCGATTGACTTGATGCCGGAACTGATCGAAGCGGGCGTAACTTCCTTTAAAATCGAAGGACGTCTCAAAACGCCGGAATACGTGGCCAACGTGGTTAGTAAATACCGCAAAGCGATCGACCGTTACTTTGATGGAGATAACACTCCACCGAGTAAGGAAGAAGTTCGTGAATTGCAGCAGAGCTTCTCTCGTGGATTCACACACGGTTTCCTGGATGGAACGAACAATAAACAACTCGTTGACGGTACGTTCCCGAAAAGCCGTGGTGTCTATCTGGGTCGTGTAGACCAAGTATTGCGCGATGGTGTCGTCCTGAAGCTCGATGCACCCGTTAAACGTGGAGACGGAATCGTATTTGATGCCGGAGATCCGACGAAGAAGGAAGAGGGCGGGCGTGTCTACGATGTACGTCGCAAAGGCGTGAAGCTTGAAGGCGAAGCAGAGGAAGGCTGGATCGTGGACGTTGTACCAGGCCGTAGTGACGTGGACCTGCGCCGCGTGAAAGTTGGCGACAAAGTATGGAAAACGAATGATCCGGCGCTGGACAAACGTCTGCGTCAGAGCTTTGAAATCGAGAAGCCTTATCGTATCTTCCCGGTAAACGTAAAAGTTATCGGCAGCCCAGGGCAGCCGCTTAGCACATGGTGGACGGACGTGCAGAAGGGCACGACGGTCCGTGTGAATTCCGAGATGGAACTGGATATTGCCCAGAAGCGTCCAATGACGCACGAACTGCTCGAAGAGCAATTCGGACGTCTGGGCGGCACCGTGTTCCAGCTGGAAGAATTGGACGTCAACCTGCACGGTGACGTCATCATCCCGATGCGCGAGTTGAATAACATTCGCCGTCAGGCGGTGGAGCAACTCGCGGGCGAGCGCCCTAAACCGCCCGTCTACGTGAAGCGGGCGGTGGAAGTCTACGGCGATGCGGTTAAACCGGCATCGCCAGTTGCCCGCGGTCATGCGGAGCTGACCGCGCTCTGCCGCAGCCTGCCACAAGTGGAGGCAGCGCTGGAAGCAGGTGTCGGCATGATCTACGCCGACTTCGAGTTTATCAAGCAGTTCCCGGCAGCAGTGGAAGCCGTTCGTGCCGCAGGCCGCAAGATTGCGTTGGCAACACCACGCATTCATATGCCTGGCGAGAACGGGTATCACAACAACATCTTGCGTTTGCAGCCGGATGCTGTGCTCGTACGTAATACGGGTGCGTTGTACTTCTACTTGCGCCATCGGATGGAGAACCCAGATGCGAAGCACCCGGAATTGATCGGTGACTTCTCACTCAACATCGCCAATCACAAAGCAGTGGAATTGTTCCTGGAAGCAGGTTGTGACTGGATTACTCCTTCTTATGACCTCAACATTCAGCAAATGGTTGATTTGCTGGGACACTCCCGTACAAATCAGACGGAAGTCGTTATTCATCAGCATCTGCCGATGTTCCATACCGAGCACTGTGTGTACTGTACGTTTATGAGTGAAGGAACGGACTTTACGAACTGCGGACGTCCATGTGAGGATCACCGGGCTTCCTTGCAAGACCGGATCGGCATGTCTCACCCGGTACGTGTGGACGAAGGTTGCCGTAATACCGTGTATAATGCGGTGGAGCAATCCGGTGCAGAATATCTGACCAACTTTATGGATCTGGGTGTATCCCGCTACCGTGTGGAATTCCTGGAGGAATCCCCAGAGCAGGTGCGCGAGGTTATTGATCTGTACAATCGTGCTCTGCGTGGCGAGATCAGTGGCACACAAGTTTGGAAAACACTGAAAGCAACAAACCAGCTGGGCGTAACGCGTGGTCAACTGGTGAAATAATAGATCGTAACCGGAACAAACAGCAACAGGCATGAAGTATGAAGCAACCCCAATCTCTGCTTTACGGAGCTCTTGGGGTTTTTTCTATAAAAGAGACTTGAACTATACCGAGGTCAGATTCGTATGTGGTATCTTGTTTGTCAGAGAAATGTTTGTATCGGTGTGTGAAATTTATATATTTTTTCGAAAGAAAACTAAAACATCATGTTATAGGAGGCGAAGAACCGTGGCGCCATTCACGATGATGGATATCAAATTGCTGTGCGGGGTCACGGCATTCAAACGGGGAGAAGCGTATAACCAATCTGGCAGGGTGACCAACCTGGTCGCCAGTCAGGATGAACGCCATTACGAAGCTGTGGTTCGGGGTACAGAACGATACAAAGTAACGGTTGATCTGGATGATGCAGGTGAGGTTGTTGCCGGATGCAGTTGTCCGGGCGATAGGAGATATTATGACTATTGCAAACATGTGGCTGCCGTATTGCTGGCGATTCATGAATGGGGAGAACAGCGTGACACGGGCTCTCAAACATCCTCGAAGCTGGTGTCTAAACCTGATCGTAGCTCCACTTCCAGAGTAGGAACGCTGGTGGAGGAAAATGATTGGGAGCGCCCAAACTCCATTTCAAATACCGACTCAGTAATGAATGTGGGGTCTCATTCAACTTCATCTGCTCAGGCCTTTGCAGCGGAGCCATTGCCTTCCGATTCCAAGCTTGATGACCATTTGGATTTGGATCGTCCATCCGTACATTTCGCTCAAGCAGGTCGTCCAAGCTCGGCCCCTGGATGGGGAAGATCAGCAGATAAACCTTCGTACCGCACAGCGGATCAGATTCTTTCCATGTTTGCCAAAGAACGTACCCCCTTGCATGCAAATGATCGTAAATACACTGCGCCTGTAACCCGGTCTTCATTACGGGAAGAGCTGCAGCTCCAATTTATATGCAAGCTTGTACAGGTTCACAAAGGCGGAGCCAAACTCGCACTTGAACTGAAGGTAGGAAATAAACGCCTGTATGTAGTTCAGAAAGTGAAGCAATTCTTGAACTGCATTGAGAACGGTGAACCGATGTCGTTTACCAAGCTGTTCTTCTACGACCCTTCAATGCATTATTTTAGGCCCCAGGATCAGGCGATCCTGTCTATGCTTATTCGGATGAGGCAGAGTGAGGAAGCATACCGCGAATCCATCTCCGGTTACTTGGGTGCTTCAGACGGAAGAGATATATTGATTGCTCCTCTGGTTTGGAAGCCTCTACTGGATTTGCTGCTTCAGGCAGATAGCCGGATGGAGGGAACAGGGTTAGCGAATGGACCTCTCACTTTGGGTGAGGGGGCACTGCCATTATTTTACCGTATTGCGCAGGGTACTAATGAAGGATATCAGCTTGAAATCTCCGGATTGCGTGAGCTGATTCTTCTTCCAGCCTATGATGCTGCCGTGGTGGAAGGGCAATTGCATATGTTGGAGCCGATGCAGATGCGAAGTCTGGAGGATTTGAGCAGAGCGCTCACTTCTTATGGAATCAAGGAAAGTATCGATATTTCTGCTCAGCAGGTGGATGAATTTGTGCAGCATGTAGTGCCGGAACTACGTACACTTGGACATCTGTCCATCGACTCTCAGGTGAGAGAACGAATCGCAGAGCCGGAACTTGCGCCAAAGTTGTATATCGATTTCTACCGGGAACGGATTACTGCGCGTCTGGAGTTTGATTATGGTGTAATGGTGATTAATCCGCTGGCCGAATATTTGATCGATGAGGAAGAGAAAAAGGTGATTTTGGTACGTGACCGTCATGCGGAGCGTAACCTGATCGACCGACTAGATCGCTCTTTCCTGGAACGGGATGGCAGTGTATGGGCAAGTGAACGAGAAGATGCGGTATATGATGTGATGTATCATCTGCTGCCAGAGCTTGAGAAGCAGGTAGACATCTATATACCGAATGCGGTGAAGGCCATGATGCAATCCTATCCGACACCGCCGAAAGTTCGGGCAGATCTGGGTAAAGGCTTGGACTGGCTGGAAATCTCATTCGAGATGGAAGGTGTAGACGAGCATGAGCTTCAGGAAATTATGCGCAGCATTGTAGAAAAGAAACCGTATTTCCGCTTGCGCAGTGGTGTGTTTGTCTCTCTCGAAAATGAAGGAGCGGATAGCTTCGCACACATGGCGGATTCGCTTGGAATTGCGTCGGGCGACATCAAGGGCAGTCATATTCGGCTGCCGGCAGTTCGAGCGTTGCAGCTTCCGGGTCGAGACGAGGTTTCGGGACATGTGAAGTGGGGAGGTTCCCTGAAACGTTTCCTGGATGATCTTCGTGATCCCGAACGGATGGATTTTGCATTGCCGGATGCGCTTGCTCCTGTGCTGCGTGATTATCAGGGCAGTGGATATCAGTGGCTGCGTACACTCGCATTTTACCGATTTGGCGGCATTCTGGCAGATGATATGGGACTTGGAAAAACGCTGCAAAGTATCGCCTATATCGCGGCAGAACTGAAAGAAAAGCCGCAACAGCACAATAGCAATTCAGGTGATGCTAAACACGTTTTAGATGAGGGAACTTTCGGGAGTAACATCCCAGATGAAGTACAAGCTGAACTGTTGGACCAACATACTGCTCATCCCCCGGTACTCGTCGTTGCACCAGCTTCATTAACGTACAACTGGGCGAATGAATTTGCCCGATTTGCGCCGCATTTACGAGTTTTGATTGCAGCTGGGCAGAAAGACGAACGAGCCAGTATGCTCGCAGGCATGGATGACGCAGATGTTATTGTGACTTCCTATCCGCTATTGCGCCGCGATCTGGACACATATCTCGGAAGAACGTTTCATACGCTTATTTTGGATGAAGCCCAAGCGATCAAGAATTCTTCTTCCCAGACGGCTCAGGCTGTTAAACAGATTCAAGCACCACGTCGCTTCGCTCTTACAGGAACACCCGTGGAGAACTCACTGGATGAGCTGTGGTCGATCTTTGAAGCCGTATTCCCGGGCTTGTTCCCAAGCTATCGCAGATTCCGGGACCTGCCCCCTGAGCGGATCGCGCGAATGGTTCGTCCGTTTATCCTCCGCCGTTTGAAGAAAGATGTGCTGGAGGAATTGCCGGATCGTATTGAAACCGTTCAGCGCTCCGAGCTGAAGGACGAACAGAAGAAACTGTATGCCGCCTACCTGTCCCAGCTCCAGGATGAGACATCCAAGGATATGGAGGAGAACGGTTTTCAGAAGAACCGTATTAAAATACTGGCTGGTATTACACGCCTACGCCAATTGTGCTGTCATCCCGCTCTCTTTGTGGAGGGTTATCAAGGTGATTCCGGGAAAATGGAGCAGCTGCTGGAGACGGTTCAGGATTGTCTGGCTGCTGGCAAGCGGATTCTCATCTTCTCCCAGTTCGCTAGCATGCTGAACCTGATTCGACAGACGTTGGCTGCACAGGGTAGGGATTTGTTCTACCTGGATGGTCAGACACCTGCACAGAGTCGGGTAGAAATGTGCCGCAGATTCAACGAAGGCGAAGCCGAACTGTTTCTGATCTCGTTGAAGGCTGGCGGTACCGGATTGAATTTAACGGGTGCAGATACTGTTATTTTATATGATTTGTGGTGGAATCCCGCCGTGGAAGAACAGGCCATCGGACGCGCCCATCGTATGGGGCAGAAACAAGTCGTACAGGTTATCCGCCTCGTTACGGAAGGTACGATTGAAGAGAAGATTTTGGAGCTGCAGCAGCGCAAAAAAGATCTGATTGCCGAAGTCATTGAACCGGGAGATGGGGGATCGACTACCTTATCCGAGCAGGATATCCGGGAATTGTTGATGGTATAATGAAGTCCAGTCACATTGGAGCTTGCCGTCATTTAATATATTAAGATATGACTCTAGCAAAAAGGAGTGGGGCTCAGCATGTGCATCCGTAAAGCAATTATTCCAGCAGCCGGGCTCGGTACCCGGTTTCTGCCTGCCACGAAGGCGATGCCCAAAGAGATGCTGCCAATCGTTGATAAACCAACGATCCAGTACATCATTGAAGAGGCGGTAGCTTCAGGCATTGAAGATATCATTATCGTAACAGGTAAAGGTAAACGGGCCATTGAGGATCATTTTGACTATTCATTCGAGTTGGAGCAGAACCTGGCTGGTAAACAGAAGTGGGATCTGCTGAATGAAGTTCGCAAGCCCTCCGAGATGGCAGACATCCATTATATCCGTCAAAAGGAACCGAAGGGTCTTGGACACGCCATCTGGTGTGCCCGCAAGTTTATCGGAAACGAACCGTTTGCCGTGCTGCTGGGGGATGACATTGTGGAGTCCAATCATCCTTGTCTTCAGCAAATGATAGAAGTCTATGATGAATTGCAATCTCCGATTGTAGGTGTACAGCCAGTTGATTGGAGCGAAGTGTCTCGTTATGGAATTGTGGACGGGGAATTGGTATCTCGCACCGAAGATCGTGTGTACCGCGCGCGTCGTTTGATTGAGAAACCGAAGACGGAAGAATCACCTTCCAATCTGGCTATTATGGGACGTTATATTCTGACGCCGGACATCTTCGATATTCTTGGTCAGCAGTCTGCTGGCGTGGGTGGAGAAATCCAGTTAACGGATGCCTTGTCCCGTCTGAATGACCAACGACAGATTCTCGCCTATCACTTTGATGGCCTACGTCATGATGTTGGGGAGAAGCTTGGTTTTATTGAAACCACGATTCACTATGCGCTTCAGCGCCCGGATTTGCGGGAGGATTTGTTGAAGTATTTGGAGCAGATTGTACAGAACAAATAGAGAAGTCACTATTATTAAGCCCAGCCGAAAGTTAAACACGGTTGGGTTTAATTATTTTATGGAACAACGTATTGAAATATCATGATTTAACCAGGCCAATGAACGATCACTTGCCCGATGCTTTACATATACATAGATTAATATGAAGAAATGCTGTTAATAGCAATAACGGAGGGATAACATGAAGGTGATTCCGCTGTTTATGGATGGCGCAGCTATATTGGAACCTAAGGTTTATGGCGATCATCGGGGATATTTCATGGAAAGTTATAATGAGCGTGTTCTGTATGAAAATGGTATACATCATGTGTTTGTTCAGGACAATCAATCCCTGTCCGCTGAAGCTGGAGTTCTTCGCGGACTTCATTACCAGCTTCAGCCCAGAGCACAGACCAAGTTGGTCAGAGTTATATCCGGAGCCATCTATGATGTTATTGTAGATATTCGTACCACTTCACCAACCTTTGGACAGTGGGAAAGTGTCATTCTCAGTGAGTATAATCAGCGGCAGTTGCTTGTCCCCCAAGGTTTCGCTCATGGATTCTGTACACTGGTGCCACATACACAGGTGACATACAAGGTGGATGCATACTATTCGCCTGAACATGACCGGGGTATTTTGTGGAACGATCCAGCTCTTGGAATTGATTGGCCTGTGTCGGATCCCATTCTCTCCGAGAAAGACCAGAAGCACCCTTTACTACAAGGGGCGGAACTGAATTTTGGCTAACTAAAACAAGCTTCTCGGATGTGCAGTATCTGGGGGCAGAAGGAGAGAGATAACATGAAACTGCTCGTTACTGGAGGGGCTGGATTTATTGGCAGCAACTTTGTGATATATATGCTTCGTGAGCATCCTGATTATGAAATTGTTAACGTGGATTCCTTAACGTATGCAGGCAACCTTGAGAATTTGCAATCCGTAGAATCCAATCCTCAATATACGTTTATCCGAGCGGATATCACTGACGTACAGCAGATGGAACAAATCATCTCCCAAGGGATCGATGTAATCGTCAATTTTGCGGCTGAGTCTCATGTGGATCGCAGCATTCTGTCCCCCGATATTTTTGTGCGTACCAATGTACTCGGAACTCAGGTGTTGCTGGATGCGGCGAAGAAATATCAGGTTACCAAATATGTTCAGGTGTCTACGGATGAAGTATATGGCTCACTTGGTCCAACAGGTTTGTTTAGAGAAGAGACACCTTTGATGCCGAACAGTCCTTACTCTGCCAGTAAAGCGGGTGGGGATTTGCTTGTAAGAGCGTATCATGAAACCTTTGGTTTGCCTGTAAACATTACACGTTGTTCGAATAATTATGGACCTTTCCAATTTCCAGAGAAACTTATACCGCTTATTATATCTCGTGCATTAAATGATGAGGCTATTCCTGTCTATGGCGATGGGCTTAATATTCGTGATTGGCTCTATGTAGAAGATCACTGTAGTGCTATCGATCTGGTCATTCATAATGGCAAGATTGGAGAGGTATATAACATCGGGGGAAATAATGAACGTACCAATATATATATTGTTGAAAAGATTCTAGAACAAATAGGCAAACCTGCAAGTTTGATTCAATATGTACAGGATCGACTAGGCCACGACCGACGTTATGGGATTGACCCGACCAAATTGCATACTGAGCTTGGCTGGAAGCCCGTGCACAATTTTGAGACAGGAATCAAGGAAACCATCCAGTGGTATCTGAACCATAAGGAATGGTGGACACGAATTCAATCAGGTACGTATCAAGATTATGTAAAACTTCAGTATGGTGATCGAATGGGTGATCCTACAAAATGAAGTATAGAGTAATGGTGACGGGGGCTGCGGGACAGCTCGGATACGATGTTGTAAAGATATTTCGAGCTGGTGGTCATGATGTCATGGCCTGTGACAGGGATCAATTGGACATTACCGACCAACAGCAATGCAGAGATACCATTAACGCTTTTCAGCCTCACATCATCGTTCATTGTGCTGCCTATACAGCCGTCGATCTGGCCGAGACAGATGAGGATATGGCGTACACAGTCAATGTAACAGGCACTAGAAATATAGCAGTTGCTGCAGAGAAAGTGAAAGCCAAACTGATCTATATTAGTACCGATTACGTATTTGATGGCACTGCAACGAGACCTTATCAGGAATTTGATTTGACCAATCCGCAGACCGTGTATGGCAAGTCAAAGCTTGCCGGAGAGAGACTGGTCGAGAGTCTCTGTACGCGATGGTTTATTATACGAACATCATGGGTATTTGGAGTACACGGCAGTAATTTTGTCAAAACCATGCTGGAACTTCTGGAGAAGCGTCCCCGGCTTCAGGTGGTTCATGATCAACAAGGATCGCCCACATATACTGTGGACTTAGCCAGACTCGTGAGTAACCTTTCATTAACTGAAAAATATGGTATCTACCATGCCTCTAATTCTGGAACATGCACCTGGTATGAATTTGCTCAGGCCATTGCGGAAGAAGCAGCCAAGCAATCCGGATTCAATCAGAGTGCTGTTCTCGAGCCTTGTACCACCGTGCAATTTCCCCGTCCTGCTCCTCGCCCCCAATATTCCGTAATGGATCATCTCGCTATTCGCACAAACGGTCTGCAACCCATGAGGGCTTGGCGAGAGGCTTTGATCGCATTTCTAAATGAATTAAGTGTACAACAAGCCGAATAGATGGTGTCTCTTATGCATCCGAAATACTGCATCCCTAGATTTAACAGCCGCCTCCGTGCGGCTTTTTGTTTTACACCTCTCCAATCAGGGTAGTTAGCTATCAAAAAGGAAAAACCGCACATGTTTCGTCATATGATGATTATCATACTCTTTTTCTTCCCTACCACCCTGATAAGGATGTGAACGCCATATGAAACGAATTGCCGCCGTCATTACACTACTCATCGTAACCGTGGGCACACTCTTTTTTGCCTATGACAGTCAAAGTGAGGAGCAGCACGATGGGTTTACGGCCTATCGACTGATTGCTCATGCCATGGGCAGTATCCGTGAGCAGCCTTACACGAACGCCTATGAGGCGATGATTGCCAATTATGAGAAGGGCACACGTGTGTTTGAGATTGACTTTATGCTGACCTCGGACCGCAAAGCAGTAGCCAGACATGAATGGACCGCTAACATGAGCAAAATGCTGGGACAGGACGAGGAGTTACCCGAAGACAAACAGGCTGGGGCATTGACACATGATGAATTTATGAATACACCCATTCTGGGCATGTACCAACCGATGGATGCCGACGGGATTATGGATGTATTGGCCAAGTACCCGGATATGTATATCGTGACCGATACAAAAGAACAGAAGGACGAGGATATTCAGCAGGTGCTAAAATCACTCGTGGACGCAGCCAAGAAACATGACTCTTCAATCCTTAATCGGGTTGTAGTACAGATCTATAACGAGCCGATGCTCGAAACCGTGAAAGAAATCTACGCGTTTCCTTCTATTATCTATACTCTTTACGCTACGCAGGATACTGAAGCCCAGGTGGTTGATTTTGTACAAAAGAATGATATCGATGCCGTAACCATGCCGGAATATAAAGTAAACCAGAATTTCGTTGCCAAGCTGAAGCAGGCAGGAGCAGTCACCTACGTGCATACCATTAATGACACCGATCAGGTAGCAAACTATGAGAAATGGGGCGTGTACGGCGTGTATTCGGATGTATTGACCGAGCAGGAACTGGATGAGATGAACACACGTTTTGCTTGGAAACCTTGAGACATTATATTGTGATTCAAATGATGCAATGCTCCTACTTGAGACTGTTGAACCCTAGCCAAGATATTGATGTTCGAAGTGGCACCAGGCGCTGGCTTAAATTCTGTAGCATCACATCCCTACCATCTAAAATTACAGGCTTCTCCTGCAATTCCAGGGAAAAGTCTGTGATTTTTTGTTCCCCTTTTTATACGAACATTGACACTCACTCCCTGCTGACTTAGACTTAGTTTACAAGCTTTTTAGGATGCAGAAGAACCTCTGGAGGAATGTTCGTTGATAGACATGATTAAGCAGTGGAGACATGTATTTAAGCTAGACCCGGACCGGGAAATAACGGATGAAGCACTCGACCTGATTTGCATGTCGGGAACCGATGCCATTATTGTTGGCGGGTCTTCGGGAATTACCTATGACAACACGGTGGACCTGATGTCCAGAGTACGTCGCTACGAGCTGCCCTGTGTGCTTGAAGTATCCGATCTGGAGGCAGTTGTGCCTGGTTTTGACGGATATCTGATTCCGATGGTGCTGAATGCAACGGATAGCAAATGGATGATCGGACAGCACCAGCAAGCCATCGAACGTTACGGTTATCTGATCCCATGGGATCTGCTTATTGCAGAAGGTTATATTGTCCTCAATGTCGACTCCACTGTTGCCCGAATGACTGGAGCGGATACGGAATTGACGACGGATGCTGCGGTTGCTTACGCCCAGGCTGCGGAACGTCTGCTTAACCTGCCTATCGTATACATGGAGTACAGCGGAACATTTGGAGATATGGATCTGGTTGGAGAGACGCACAGACAACTCACCAAGGCGCATCTCATCTATGGCGGCGGGATTGATAGTCCGGAGAAAGCTGGACAAGCTGCACAGGTCGCAGACACCGTTGTGGTTGGAAACATTGTTTACAGTGATTTGCACAAGGCGTTGGAGACTGTCCAAGCTGTGAAACAATCCATTTAATCGGTTTAGTTTACCATTCCCCCAATTTCCCCTCCTGATCTGTTAAAATAGAACTTTGACCTTACTAATTAAATAAGTTGTATAAACGTAATGTTGTTTACACTACAACGGAGATTGCAATGGAGAAGCGGAGCGTTCTCACTTTTTCAACAACTGAAAGATAGTAATTGCAGTTCAATTGTAATTTCAACTACCCTTAAATATAAGCTAGACTAATTTTGACACGAGAACGAAGAGGACAGAAATAAGCTGGAGAAACGAAGTGCTCGCATTTATTACCGGATTTTCACTTTGAAAAAGTAGATCAAAAAATCCGGGAATAACGGCGATCGGAAGATTATTCTGTCATCGTAGTGACGAGTGTAACCCTTAGTACTACTTATATCGATTTCAACCAACGAAAGGAGCATGCATGCATGCAACCTGTAAATATACATGATGCCGTTGCACGGCTTAACACCCCCCAACGGCAAGCCGTCGAGGCGACGGATGGACCGCTGTTGATAATGGCTGGAGCGGGCAGTGGTAAGACCCGTGTGCTCACACACCGGATTGCCTATCTTATTGCAACACGGAAAGCACCCCCGTGGGGCATTTTGGCTATTACGTTTACGAACAAAGCAGCACGCGAGATGCAAGACCGAGTATCCCAACTGGTTGGCGGCTCTCAGGGTCGTGACATCTGGGTATCAACGTTCCACTCCATGTGCGTGCGTATTCTGCGCCGTGACATTGAACGCATCGGCTTCACCTCCAATTTCAGCATTTTGGACTCATCTGACCAATTATCTGTAATTCGTAGTTGTATGAAAGACCAGAACATCGACACCAAGAAATTTGAACCAAAAGCCGTGCAGTCGATGATGAGTACCGCGAAGAATGAATTGATCAGTCCGGAGCAATATGAGAAGCAGGCTGCTGACTATTTCGAAGGCATTGTGGCGAAGGTATATAAGATGTATCAGAAAAAACTCAGAGCAAACAACTCGCTCGACTTTGACGATCTCATCATGGCGACCATTCAACTTTTCAAAGAGGTACCGGAAGTTCTCGACTTCTACCAAAAGAAATTCCAGTATATTCACGTGGATGAGTATCAGGATACCAACCGTGCGCAATACATGCTCTGCCGCATGCTAGCTGATAGTCATCACCGCATTTGCGTCGTAGGTGATAGTGACCAATCAATCTATCGCTGGCGTGGAGCGGATATCAGCAACATCCTGAATTTTGAGAAAGACTACCCTGAAGCCAATACGATTTTGCTGGAGCAAAACTATCGTTCCACTTCGAATATCCTGAATGCAGCGAATGAGGTAATCGGCCTGAATACTGGGCGCAAACCGAAGAAACTGTGGACGGACAAAGAGGGTGGCTCAAAGATCAAGGTGTACCGTGCGGATTCCGAACATGATGAGGGGTATTTTGTAACCTCCGAGATTAGTAAAAATGTGAAGAATGGAAAATCCTATCAGAATCACGCTATTTTGTACCGTACCAATGCCCAGTCCCGGGTTATAGAGGAAATTTTGATCAAATCTGATATTCCGTATCAGATCGTTGGCGGCATCAAGTTCTATGATCGTAAAGAGATCAAAGACATTCTGGCGTATCTGCGCCTGCTTTCGAACCCCGATGATGACATCAGCCTTACCCGGATTATTAATGTACCGAAACGCAGCATTGGTGATACAACGGTAGCGAAGCTGGCAGCTGCAGCAGGAGAACGGGGGATTTCAATATACCGTGTGCTTCAGGTCGTGGACGATCTCGGTTTTGCCGGTCGAACGCGGAATGCGCTGGTGGAGTTCTATGACATGATCGCCGCACTGCATCAGATGGTAGAATATCTGTCTGTAACCGAACTAACCGAGAAGATTCTCGAGATGAGTCAGTACCGACTAGAGATGCAAAATGAAAACACACTCGAATCCCGTGCACGGTTGGAGAACATTGATGAGTTCCTGTCCGTTACCATGGAATTTGAGAAAAATAATGAAGACAAAACACTCGTTTCGTTCCTCACCGATCTCGCACTGATTGCGGATATCGACAGCATGAACGATGATGAAGAGGATCAGAGTGACGCAGTTACCCTGATGACGATGCACAGTGCCAAAGGTCTGGAATTCCCTGTCGTCTTTATCGTTGGTATGGAGGAAGGAGTTTTCCCACATAGCCGGGCCTTTATGGATAACGAGGAGCTGGAGGAAGAACGCAGACTGGCTTATGTGGGCATTACGCGTGCGGAAGAACAACTCTTCCTGTCTTGCGCGCAAATGCGGACCTTGTTCGGACGCACAACGGCGAACCCGCCTTCACGTTTCCTGGATGAAATTCCAGATGAGCTAAAAGAAGATACCTCCATCGCTCGTGACCGCTACCGTCGTGGTAGCAGCGCAGGTGGATCATATGGTGGCCGTGGACTTGGTGCTAGTGGAGGAAGCAATTTTGGTGGCGGAGCAAGCAAGTTGTTTGATCGTCAGAGCCAAAGCGGTTCTTCCGCTTCGTCAGTTACTTCCTCACGGGTTACCATGAGTACGTCGTCCAGTACATCCAGCACGCCTGCCCCGTCGTCGGCATCTAAACCGGTCGCTGCCGGAGCTGGTTCTGACGGATTCAAGGCCGGAGATAAAGTACAACACGGCAAATGGGGAACAGGTACCATTGTTGGGGTGAAAGGCACGGGTAATGACACAGAGCTTCAGATCGCATTCCCGGCCCCAGTTGGCCTAAAACGTCTGCTTGCAGGCTTTGCTCCCATTACCAAAGTAGAATAGATTAAGAACGAAACTTCAATATTGCAAAATAACTAAGAGGGCAGAAATAACTTGAAGAAGCGAAGTGTTCGCCTTTATCCCCGGATTTCCCCCTTTAAAACGAATTAAAGAAATTTGGGGATAACAGCGATCGGAGAGTTGTTCTGTCATCTTAGTTCAAGTGCAAATTTGAGTGTTTGTTCTACATAGATCCAAATTATAATAACGGAGGGATGGCCCTGTATGGACCCGATGCACCGGATGGAGCAACTCGTTACCGAGCTGAACCAGCATAATTATCAGTACTACACGATGGATCAGCCGCAGATCAGCGACAAGGAGTATGACCTTCTGTACGACGAACTGGTTACGCTGGAACAGGAGAGTGGCATGGTTTTGCCTGATTCTCCGACACAGCGTGTGGGTGGTGAACTGCTCAAAGGGTTTACACCGCATCGCCATTTATCCTCATTGTGGAGCTTGGACAAAGCCCAGAATATAGAGCAGCTGCGAAATTGGAATACTCGTGTGCTCAAGCTGGTCAATGACTTCAACACCAAAAATCCAGACAATCCGTTGCCCGAACCTGGCTATGTAATTGAACTGAAGTTTGACGGTCTGACCCTGAATCTAACGTACACAAACGGTGAGTTGGTTCAAGCCTCTACGCGTGGAAACGGAACTGTAGGGGAGGGCATTTTGGCTCAAGTTAGAACGATTAAGTCTGTCCCGCTCAAAATCCCTTATACAGGCGGCACGATTGAAGTCCAGGGCGAAGGCATCATGAACTTGTCTGTATTGAATCGATATAATGAAACGGCAGCAGAGCCGCTCAAAAATGCCCGAAATGCCGCAGCAGGAGCGCTGCGCAACCTGAATCCGAAGACTACCGCTGAGCGGCGGTTGAACGCCTATTTTTATAACGTAGGTTATTCGGATGATATTCAGTTTGCCAACCATCAGGAGATGATGGACTTTCTCCGTGAGAATCGATTCAAAGTCAATCCATCCATTACGTATTTCCATGAGTTTGATGATGTGATGGAGCAATTGGCTGCGATACAGGAGAGCCGTGGTCAACTGGACTACCTGATCGATGGAGCTGTTATTAAAATCACAGACATGCGCACCCGTGGGGCATTGGGTTACACGGATAAATTCCCTCGTTGGGCGGTAGCGTACAAGTTCGAGGCGGAAGAGACGACGACCGTTCTGAACTCTGTTGTCTGGAATGTGGGCCGTACTGGCAAAGTGACTCCACTTGCTCGAGTTGAACCGGTTGAGTTAGCTGGGGTAACGGTACAGAACTGCACATTGAATAACGTGGGTGACATTGAGCGGAAAAATTTGAAGTTTGCCTTGGGTACCCGTGTCTTTATCCGTCGTTCCAACGATGTCATTCCTGAAATCCTGGGCAAAGTGACTGAAGAGAGTGACGGCGAGGAGATTGTGTTCCCTGAGCAATGTCCGGCATGTGGATTCCCGCTGGAACAGCGTGGAGCGCATTTGTTCTGTAACAACAAGCTGGCGTGCAAACCGCAGACGGTGGCTCGAATTTCTCATTTTGCTTCCCGTGATGCAATGGACATCGAGACATTCAGCGAGAAAACGGCGATTCAGCTGTACGATGAATTGAACGTGCGTGAGCCTGCTGATTTGTATACGTTACAATTTGATGATTTGGTGAAGCTGGAGCGGTTTGGTGAAAAGAAAGCAAACAACCTTATTGCTGCCCTGGAGCAGAGTAAGGATCGTGACCTCGCTTCGTTCCTATATTCACTGGGTATCCCGAATACAGGTAAATCAACTACACGCATGCTGGCTGACCATTACCGCGACCTGCATGCCATTATGAATGCAACGGCAGAGGAACTCGTTGAACTTCCGGACGTAGGCGGCATTGTAGCTGATAGCATTGTGACTTTCTTTGCAGACCCGTTTACACAGGCAGCCATCGAAAAGATGCTGAATTTGGGCGTGAAAGCCCAGGCGCCTGAGGCACCAGCAGCAATTGTGGAAGATTCCTTCTTCAGTGGCAAAACGGTCGTGCTGACTGGAACGCTGCATCAACTCACACGGGAAGAGGCAACGCAACGACTGGAAGCGCTTGGAGCGAAGGTGACGGGCAGTGTCTCCAAAAAGACAGACCTTGTTATTGCCGGAGAGAAGGCTGGCTCTAAACTGACCAAAGCTCATGATCTCGGCATTCCTACCATTGAGGATGAGGACGAACTTGTACGTCTTTTAAATCAAGAGGGATAGATCTGAATGTGGAGTAGACTATGATTTAGTTCTCAGTTTTATCCGATTAAGTAATAGATAACTTAAAGACCCCTGTACCACGAATGCGTGGAACGGGGGTCTTTGGTTTACACGTATATTTAAACCTAACTGTATATGCGCATTAACTTAAATCAGGAACGCGCCTGAGAAGCACCAGTAAGCCATGCATCCTTATCGTAACCTCGTTCTTCCCAGTAGCCGATATGTTCGCTGTCGATCAGTTCAATGCGATTCAGCCACTTGACAGACTTATAGGCATACATCTGGGGAATGACCAAACGTACCGGGCCGCCCAGATCTGCCGGGATCGGTTTGCCATCATGCATGACAGCTACCATAATATCATCCATCTGCGCCTGATCCATTGTAATGGCATCCGTATATACACCATCTCCGGAGTAGAACTTGACGCTGTGCGCTTCGGGTTTCACTCCGGCTTGGGTCAGTAATTGCTTAAGAGATATGCCTTCCCAAGTATTCTTATATACAGACCAACCTGTAACGCAGTGAAAGTCACTGACCTGAACGGTACGTGCAAGCTTTACAAACTGCTCCCAGTTCCATACCTGCGCCCGTTCAACGAGCCCGTCAATCCGGAATGACCAGTTTGCATTGGAAAAGGAAGGTATCGGTGTTACTGTGTATACGCGAAAATGGCCTTCGGCCCCGCCCCCTACGGGAGGTAAGGAACTTGGTAGTGCTTGTGGCAATGGCACCATGTGATTGGGATCGTTCTCCAGCATGCTATCAATACTGTTGTCTATATTGAGGTTTCGTCCAACCCATGATATAAAAGTAGGCCCCAAAGTCACAGCTAGGCCCACTCCTACAGCAGACCGAATAAATGCCCGCCGTGTATACACGGGTTGAGGTTTCTCTGGTTGATGGAGAGGACTTTCCTTAATGGTACGTATAGATTCGGTAGAAACCACCGCTGCAGGTGTTGTATTTTCATCAGGAGCATTAGTTGGATGCGCCATATTTCTACCCTCTGCTACAACTGTCGTTGTTTTTACTGCACGGCGTGCAGGGTCTTTTAACCACCTCGTTCTCGTGATGGAATGGTAGATGATATAAGGCAGGCCAACCCAAGTCAGCAAATCATGAACCAGAAGCGCGGCATTCGACCATCTCGGTCCAGCGAGCTTGAATTGCCATAACACAATACCTGATAACAGCCAACCTACCAGCAGTGCAAGAACAACGATTGTATTTGCTTTCTGCCAAGGCCTATTACGAAGTTGTTTCCAGTGCTTTCCGGCCAAAAGTAAGTAATACACCACGGGTGCCAGCATAGCTAGCCCGACGATAATATGTAGCCACTTTAACCATACGCGTCCAATCCCGAGTAACTCACGCCAGAAACCACCGACCAACATAAGACCTGATACCGCGAGGATGACAACAATCCAGGCATTCCAGGCATGAATGGAAACGAGCTTTTTACCATAACCCTTTCGAAAGTTCTTCAGCCATTGCTTCATATGCGTTCACCCCATATAGGTTATTCATCAGAGCATCCTCGATATAAATGAAGCCGATTGTGATTAGAGAGCGGGTTCTGAATTTAGTATTACTGAGTATTGTATCAGTGGCTACTTGAACGGGAGTATCATATTCATTCCTTATTCTATATTATATATACCTTATTATAGAGCGTTTGGATCACTTGCATCAAAAGGGGAGGGGAGACACTTCTTATATAAAAGTATCTTCTAAATAGTTATCTAATACTATTTACGGAAAAGTAGATGTGCCTATCCGTTTTTAGTAAATAGAATTAATGTACTTGTAACCTGAAGTATCTAGTATCTTATCTGTAAGTAAATAGAGTTGCTCCTTCTGGATTCATATAATCTGTCGATTGATGTAGTTGAGAGGAGTCTCAGTTAGAAGGGGTATGGATTATAAACCATTTATATAAAGGTTGTTAAAAAGTGCTTGCTAAATGAATTAGATCATGATATATTATTTCTTGTCGCCTCAAACGAATGATTGTCGAAACGCTTTGAACGCTGACGGAAAAAAAGAGTTGACAGTTAGTTAGTCAACATGATAAGATAAGATTCCTGTCCGGTTGACAAGTATTAACACAAACGGACAAACAAGTTCCTTGAAAACTGAACAAATGGATAGTAACTTTTGATTCATAATGAATCGTCAGTTTCAAAATGAGCTTATCGCTCTTTTCAATACTTTATTGGAGAGTTTGATCCTGGCTCAGGACGAACGCTGGCGGCATGCCTAATACATGCAAGTCGAGCGGACTTGATGAGAAGCTTGCTTCTCTGATAGTTAGCGGCGGACGGGTGAGTAACACGTAGGCAACCTGCCCTCAAGTTTGGGACAACTACCGGAAACGGTAGCTAATACCGAATAGTTGTTTTCTTCTCCTGAAGAGAACTGGAAAGACGGAGCAATCTGTCACTTGGGGATGGGCCTGCGGCGCATTAGCTAGTTGGTGGGGTAACGGCTCACCAAGGCGACGATGCGTAGCCGACCTGAGAGGGTGATCGGCCACACTGGGACTGAGACACGGCCCAGACTCCTACGGGAGGCAGCAGTAGGGAATCTTCCGCAATGGGCGAAAGCCTGACGGAGCAATGCCGCGTGAGTGATGAAGGTTTTCGGATCGTAAAGCTCTGTTGCCAGGGAAGAACGCTTGGGAGAGTAACTGCTCTCAAGGTGACGGTACCTGAGAAGAAAGCCCCGGCTAACTACGTGCCAGCAGCCGCGGTAATACGTAGGGGGCAAGCGTTGTCCGGAATTATTGGGCGTAAAGCGCGCGCAGGCGGTCATTTAAGTCTGGTGTTTAATCCCGGGGCTCAACCCCGGATCGCACTGGAAACTGGGTGACTTGAGTGCAGAAGAGGAGAGTGGAATTCCACGTGTAGCGGTGAAATGCGTAGATATGTGGAGGAACACCAGTGGCGAAGGCGACTCTCTGGGCTGTAACTGACGCTGAGGCGCGAAAGCGTGGGGAGCAAACAGGATTAGATACCCTGGTAGTCCACGCCGTAAACGATGAGTGCTAGGTGTTAGGGGTTTCGATACCCTTGGTGCCGAAGTTAACACATTAAGCACTCCGCCTGGGGAGTACGGTCGCAAGACTGAAACTCAAAGGAATTGACGGGGACCCGCACAAGCAGTGGAGTATGTGGTTTAATTCGAAGCAACGCGAAGAACCTTACCAGGTCTTGACATCCCTCTGATCGGTACAGAGATGTATCTTTCCTTCGGGACAGAGGAGACAGGTGGTGCATGGTTGTCGTCAGCTCGTGTCGTGAGATGTTGGGTTAAGTCCCGCAACGAGCGCAACCCTTGATCTTAGTTGCCAGCACTTCGGGTGGGCACTCTAAGGTGACTGCCGGTGATAAACCGGAGGAAGGTGGGGATGACGTCAAATCATCATGCCCCTTATGACCTGGGCTACACACGTACTACAATGGCCGGTACAACGGGCTGTGAAGCCGCGAGGTGGAACGAATCCTAAAAAGCCGGTCTCAGTTCGGATTGCAGGCTGCAACTCGCCTGCATGAAGTCGGAATTGCTAGTAATCGCGGATCAGCATGCCGCGGTGAATACGTTCCCGGGTCTTGTACACACCGCCCGTCACACCACGAGAGTTTATAACACCCGAAGTCGGTGGGGTAACCGCAAGGAGCCAGCCGCCGAAGGTGGGATAGATGATTGGGGTGAAGTCGTAACAAGGTAGCCGTATCGGAAGGTGCGGCTGGATCACCTCCTTTCTATGGAGAATCGTTTCCCGAGTGGAAACATTCAAATAGCAGACTAGATCTGCAACAGCAACACAGTTACTTATCCATTTGTTCAGTTTTGATGGAATTTGAGGGGCCATAGCTCAGCTGGGAGAGCGCCTGCCTTGCAAGCAGGAGGTCAGCGGTTCGATCCCGCTTGGCTCCACCAAAGAATTTCGTCTATTCAGCTTGTTCTTTGAAAACTAGATATCGAAACGAAAATTGCGAATTAGAACATTCCTTTTTAAGCTGAACTTGTGTTAAACAAGTTTCAATAAAACGGTAGATTGCAATTGCGATGGTATCGAATGGGAAGCGACTTTTGGCTTTGGACGTAGTCCAAAACAAGCGGAGCGCGCCATCGAAACCGGAGCAAATGGTTAAGCTACTAAGAGCACACGGAGGATGCCTAGGCGCTAGGAGCCGATGAAGGACGTGGCGAACAACGAAACTGCCTCGGGGAGCTGTAAGCAAGCATTGATCCGGGGGTGTCCGAATGGGGAAACCCAGCTGGGGTAATTTCCAGTTACTCATAACTGAATACATAGGTTATGTAGAGGCATACCAAGGGAACTGAAACATCTAAGTACCTTGAGGAAGAGAAAACAATAGTGATTCCGTCAGTAGCGGCGAGCGAACGCGGAGAAGCCCAAACCAGAGAGCTTGCTCTTTGGGGTTGTGGGACATCTCACATGGAGTTACAAAGGAACCGGTTAAGCGAAGAGGTCTGGAAAGGCCCGCCAAAGAAGGTAAAAGCCCTGTACTTGAAAGTTGGTTCCCTCCGAGATGTATCCCGAGTAGTGCGGGGCACGTGAAACCCCGTATGAATCCGGCAGGACCATCTGCCAAGGCTAAATACTTCCTAGCGACCGATAGTGAAGCAGTACCGTGAGGGAAAGGTGAAAAGCACCCCGGAAGGGGAGTGAAATAGAACCTGAAACCGTGTGCTTACAAAAAGTCAGAGCCCGTTTTAGGGGTGATGGCGTGCCTTTTGTAGAATGAACCGGCGAGTTACGTTCCCGTGCAAGGTTAAGGTGAAGAGCCGGAGCCGCAGCGAAAGCGAGTCTGAATAGGGCGACTTAGTACGTGGACGTAGACCCGAAACCGGGTGATCTACCCCTGTCCAGGGTGAAGGTGCGGTAACACGCACTGGAGGCCCGAACCCACGCATGTTGAAAAATGCGGGGATGAGGTGGGGGTAGCGGAGAAATTCCAATCGAACTCGGAGATAGCTGGTTCTCCCCGAAATAGCTTTAGGGCTAGCCTCGGAAAACAGAGTCGTGGAGGTAGAGCACTGATTGGGTGCGGGGCCCGCAAGGGTTACCAAGCTCAGTCAAACTCCGAATGCCATAGACTTACTTCCGGGAGTCAGACAGTGAGTGCTAAGATCCATTGTCAAAAGGGAAACAGCCCAGACCATCAGCTAAGGTCCCCAAGTGTGTGTTAAGTGGGAAAGGATGTGGAGTTGCACAGACAACCAGGATGTTGGCTTAGAAGCAGCCACCATTGAAAGAGTGCGTAATAGCTCACTGGTCGAGTGACTCTGCGCCGAAAATGTAACGGGGCTAAACACACCACCGAAGCTATGGCTTGATGCTTTGCATCAGGGGTAGGGGAGCGTTGTATAAGGGTTGAAGGTGTACCGTAAGGAGCGCTGGACATTATACAAGTGAGAATGCCGGTATGAGTAACGAAAAGATCAGTGAGAATCTGATCCGCCGAAAGCCTAAGGGTTCCTGAGGAAGGCTCGTCCGCTCAGGGTAAGTCGGGACCTAAGGCGAGGCCGAAAGGCGTAGTCGAAGGACAACAGGTCGAAATTCCTGTACCACCGTAAGCCGTTATGAGCAATGGGGGGACGCAGCAGGGTAGTGACGCGGACTGATGGATGTCCGTCTAAGCAGTGAGGCTGGTGTGTAGGCAAATCCGCACATCGTAAGGCTGGGCTGTGATGGGGAGCGAAAATTATAGTAGCGAAGGTCATGATCTCACACTGCCAAGAAAAGCCTCTAGCCAGGTGATGGTGCCCGTACCGCAAACCGACACAGGTAGGCGAGAAGAGAATTCTAAGGCGCGCGGAAGAACTCTCGTTAAGGAACTCGGCAAAATGACCCCGTAACTTCGGGAGAAGGGGTGCCCCGGTAGTGTGAATAGCACGAGGGGGCCGCAGTGAAAAGGCCCAAGCGACTGTTTAGCAAAAACACAGGTCTGTGCGAAGCCGTAAGGCGAAGTATACGGGCTGACGCCTGCCCGGTGCTGGAAGGTTAAGGGGAGCGGTTAGGAGCAATCCGAAGCTGTGAACCGAAGCCCCAGTAAACGGCGGCCGTAACTATAACGGTCCTAAGGTAGCGAAATTCCTTGTCAGGTAAATTCTGACCCGCACGAATGGCGTAACGACTTGGGCGCTGTCTCAACGAGAGATCCGGTGAAATTTTAATACCTGTGAAGATGCAGGTTACCCGCGACAAGACGGAAAGACCCCATGGAGCTTTACTGCAGCTTGATATTGAATTTGGGTACGATCTGTACAGGATAGGTGGGAGCCTTTGAAACGTGAGCGCCAGCTTGCGTGGAGGCACCGTTGGGATACCACCCTGATCGTATCTAGGTTCTAACCTGGTACCGTAATCCGGTGCGGGGACAGTGTCAGGTGGGCAGTTTGACTGGGGCGGTCGCCTCCTAAAGAGTAACGGAGGCGCCCAAAGGTTCCCTCAGAATGGTTGGAAATCATTCGAAGAGTGCAAAGGCATAAGGGAGCTTGACTGCGAGACCTACAAGTCGAGCAGGGACGAAAGTCGGGCTTAGTGATCCGGTGGTACCGCATGGAAGGGCCATCGCTCAACGGATAAAAGCTACCCTGGGGATAACAGGCTTATCTCCCCCAAGAGTCCACATCGACGGGGAGGTTTGGCACCTCGATGTCGGCTCATCGCATCCTGGGGCTGAAGTAGGTCCCAAGGGTTGGGCTGTTCGCCCATTAAAGCGGTACGCGAGCTGGGTTCAGAACGTCGTGAGACAGTTCGGTCCCTATCTGTCGTGGGCGTAGGAAATTTGAGAGGAGCTGTCCTTAGTACGAGAGGACCGGGATGGACGTACCGCTGGTGTACCAGTTGTTCCGCCAGGAGCACCGCTGGGTAGCTATGTACGGAAGGGATAAGCGCTGAAAGCATCTAAGCGTGAAGCCCCCCTCAAGATGAGATTTCCCAGTATGTAAGACCCCTTGAAGACGACGAGGTAGATAGGCTGGGGGTGGAAGTGCAGCAATGCATGGAGCTGACCAGTACTAATCGGTCGAGGGCTTATCCAAATATGCAAGTTGTAAATCGCACATTTCGTTTCGGATCTAGTTTTCAGAGAATGATCTCTGAATGTAAGCTAAGCTATGCGTTTGGTGGCGATGGCGGAGGGGTTCCACACGTACCCATCCCGAACACGACCGTTAAGCCCTCTAGCGCCGATGGTACTTGGACCGCAGGGTCCTGGGAGAGTAGGACGCCGCCAAGCAAAGAACCACTGCCGATGTTATTCGGTGGTGGTTTTTATTTGTTTATAAGCAAAAATGCAGGATTAGCTATTATTTTAGAGACAGTGCACTAAATGACTTAACATAGATAAGCGCGACTCGATATGAGTGGCGTTTTATATATATAAAATGAACCTGTCCGTATGGAAAATACAGTTGTATGCATCAGGCAATACACCTAATATAACCAGGGAGTTTCCCTTGACAGTCTAAATAACGCTTTGCTAAGATGGCAATAATAAATTTTTCAGAAAACGTATTTTCGGCATAAAATACAGCCTGAGATCTTCGGGTTTTGGACCGTAAAGCTGAGCCAACATAAGGAGGAACGCCCGCGTGTGGGAAGATAAATTTGGTAAGGAAGGTTTCACCTTCGACGATGTACTGCTGGTGCCCCGGAAATCCGAGACACTGCCTAAAGAAGTGGACGTATCTGTTCGTTTGAGTGACAGCGTAAAACTGAATATTCCTTTGATTAGTGCTGGTATGGATACTGTTACTGAAGCGACATTGGCTATTGCCATTGCCCGTGAAGGCGGTATTGGTATCATCCATAAAAATATGTCTGTTGAGCAGCAAGCGGAGGAAGTGGATCGGGTTAAGCGCTCGGAGAGTGGTGTTATTACCAACCCGTTCTCATTGACAGCGGAACATCTGGTTTCTGATGCAGAATCGGTTATGGCAAAATATCGCATTTCCGGTGTACCGATTGTTGAAGGAGATCAAAAGCTTGTTGGTATCCTGACAAATCGTGACTTACGTTTCATCCATGACTTCTCCATTAAAATCAGCGAAGTCATGACTCGTGAGAATTTGGTTACTGCGCCTGTAGGTACTACACTGCAAGAAGCAGAAGGTATTCTCCAGAAGCATAAAATCGAGAAACTTCCATTAGTAGATGAGTCCAACACACTGAAAGGTCTCATTACTATTAAAGATATCGAAAAAGCAATTCAATTCCCTAACGCAGCTAAAGATGCACAAGGACGTTTGCTGGTTGGAGCAGCGATCGGGATTTCCAAAGACACCTTTGAACGTGCAGATGCATTGGTTGAAGCCGGTGTGGACCTGATAACGGTAGACTCGGCACACGGACATCACATTAATATCATTGATGCGGTTCGTCAGCTGCGCGAACGTTTCCCAAGCCTGACAATTGTTGCAGGTAACGTTGCTACAGGCGATGCAACTCGTGAATTGATCGAAGCTGGGGCGTCGGTTGTCAAAGTGGGAATTGGTCCAGGTTCCATCTGTACCACTCGTGTAATTGCTGGTATTGGTGTTCCTCAAGTTACAGCAGTATACGATTGTGCAAATGTAGCACGTGAATATGGCGTACCAATCATTGCTGACGGTGGTATAAAGTACTCTGGTGAGATTACCAAGGCTCTTGCTGCAGGTGCTCATGCAGTTATGCTGGGAAGCTTGTTTGCAGGTACGGCAGAAAGCCCGGGAGAAACGGAAATCTTCCAAGGACGTAGCTACAAAGTTTACCGCGGTATGGGTTCAATGGCTGCGATGAAACAAGGAAGTAAAGATCGTTACTTCCAAGATGATGACAAGAAACTGGTTCCGGAAGGAATTGAGGGACGTGTTGCTTACAAAGGTCCATTGTCTGATACGATTCATCAGTTGATTGGTGGTCTACGCTCAGGTATGGGATACTGTGGTACAAGCAGTTTGGAACAGCTTCGTAACAACACTCAGTTTATTCGTATTACAGGTGCGGGGCTTCGTGAAAGCCATCCGCATGATGTACAGATTACGAAAGAAGCCCCTAACTACTCGTTGTAATCTGAATTGTGTTAATCATTTCCAGGACAGGCTTGGCGATTTTCGCCGGGCCTGTCTTTTTTTGCGGATACCCCTGTGATAGAATAGAACAAGCGGTGATGATCCTTTAATGGATTAGGGCGTTGCGGCGGTTTTTTGACGTGAGTCTATGAAACTGCTTTTGACAATGAATTTAGAGTGATAGACAAAGGTTGAAGGTTGCCCAGCGAAAAAAGAAGCGCGGACGTCCTTTTACATAAGCATTTCATTTAATGCTAACTAAGTGACAATCGATTCGAACTTTAGGAGCAATGACATTGCTCTTTCGATACAGCGCATATACGACACACTTCACACATCATCTCCACCTGTTAGGGACTAAGAAAATATTGCAGCTCAAGCTGCACTGAAGCACACAATAGAAGCTTCGGACCGAAGGGAGTATTCACCATTGAAAGCCAAACAAATGAATAAGAAAAAACGTCAAATGCTCAAAAAAAGCGTAGCCTCGGTTATGCTGATTAATATGCTCTGCATGTCAGCGGTAATGCCTGTAATGGCTGCTGCAAACGATTCAGGACAGGTGTTGACTGCGGCAGCGACAACAACGAAGACAGAAAAAGCCGTGGACATTCCTTCGGCAGACTCTCTAGGACTCGATGTTAAATCAGCCATACTGATGGAGGCTTCAACGGGTCAGATTCTACTCAATGTTAATGCGGATAAAGCTATGCCGCCTGCTAGTATGACTAAAATGATGACAGAGTATATTGTGGCTGAACAGGTTAAGCAAGGAAAGTTTAGTTGGGATGATATTGTAACTGTAGGTGAAAATGCAGCCAAGAGTACAGGTTCCCGCATTTTCCTTGCAAAAGGCGACCAACATACAGTCAAGGAGCTGTACATTGCTATGGCTGTAGGTTCTGCCAATGATGCCACGGTTGCGCTGGCTGAATATGTTGCAGGCTCCGAGCAAGCTTTTGTGAAAATGATGAATGATGAAGCGAAGCGTATGGGAATGAAAGATAGCTATTTCATCAACTCCACAGGACTGGATCGTGCAGATATGCCTGCGGATTTCCGCCCAACTGAAGATAAGGAAATCGTCATGTCGGCACGGGATGCGGCCATTTTGTGCAGATATATCATTATGGATCACCCGGACTACAAAGATTTTACAACAATTCAATCCTATAAATTCCGTCCCAATGACAAGGATCCAATTATTAACTATAACTGGATGCTGGAAGCGAATAAAAATATAACCAACTTCAAAAGCTATGCCTATGAGGGTCTGGACGGGATGAAAACGGGCCATACCACGAACGCTGGGAATAACTTTACCGGTACGGCTGAGCGTAATGGCATGCGTCTGATCAGTGTTGTTATGGGTACTGATTCGGAGCCGGCGCGTTTCAGAGAAACGAAGAAAGTATTGGACTTCGGGTTCAACAATTTTGAAGTTAAACAGGCGGTTGCTGCCAAAACTAAAGTCACAGGCTGGGAAGCTGTACCTTTGAAAAAAGGGAAGGAAACAACAGTACCTGTTGTGACGGATAATGCAGTAAGTTTCGTTGTACCTAAAGGTACTCAAAACCTGGACGTGACATTTAAAGCGAATGTAACTGAAGCTGATAAGCTGGTTGCTCCAATCAAGGCCGGAACCAAGGTTGGAACGGTTACTTATACGTACAAGGCTGAAGGAATTGAGCCACAAGAGAAGACAGTGAACCTAATCACCGCAGAAGAAGCGGAAAAAGGCGGTTGGTTCCGTCTCTTCTTCCGTGCAGTGAAAGATTTCTTCGTTGATCTGTTTGATGGCATCAAAAACCTGTTCTAATAGATAAGGTGAAAGAAGACGGAATAATATGACATTTTCAATATAGTGTCGCTAGACCATTGACAAAATACAATTAATTCCGACCGGATGGATTGTATATTTACAATTTTTCCGGTAAAATATCAAGTTAGAATTCTACGTATGAATCAGTTAAAAAGACTATTGTTCTTCTAACTGACACTGCATATTCCACATCCTGTTCATGGGCAAGAACGACCCATCCATTACGGTAGGGTTGGGGTATGGAAACGGGAATAACACGCGTTAAATGAGGTGCCAAAGCGCGGATCGGAAATTATATTGAAGCCAAGGTCGGTCTCGGAATCCCTAGGAGTGAATTACCTTGATGAGAGTGTAGTACTGACTCCATCTGATGAAGTATTCCATATCGACAAACATGAGTTCACTGTACCGTTTGTATGTGGCGCCAAAGACTTGGGTGAAGCGTTGCGCCGGATCGGAGAAGGGATTTCCATGATCCGTACCAGCTACAAACTTACACCTTCCGAGCGCATGCAGGATCGCGGCTGGTAAGAGAAAGGTGGATTTTAAATGAAGATCGGCGTTTTAGCACTTCAAGGGGCAGTCACCGAGCATATTCGTAGTATTGAACGGGCCGGAGCAGAAGGAATGGCTATCAAACAGGTTCAGCAACTTAAGGAGCTGGATGGGTTAATTCTTCCTGGCGGTGAAAGTACCACGATTGGCAAACTGATGCGCAAATATGGTTTCATGGAGGCCATTCGCGCATTCGCTGCTGAGGGTAAACCGGTATTCGGCACCTGTGCTGGTTTGATTGTTATGGCCAAACATATTGCAGGACAAGAGGAAGCTCATCTGGAGCTAATGGATATGACCGTCTCCAGAAATGCATTTGGACGGCAGAGGGAAAGCTTCGAAACGGATCTTCCGGTAAAAGGCATTGAGGAGACGGTAAGGGCTGTGTTTATACGGGCACCCCTGATTGAGAGTGTAGGAAAAGAGGTAGAAGTTCTCTCCACGTACAAGGATGAGATTGTTACTGCTCGCCAGGGGCATCTGCTGGCTTGCTCCTATCACCCTGAGCTGACAGATGATTATCGACTGCATGCTTACTTTGTGGACATGGCTAGGTCGTATAAACAGCCTGTACAGAACCAATAGTGATTGATATACAACCTATGATCTGCCGGTGAACCGGATCAGTCCTTCAGAGGCTCACAAGGCTTGCTGGCAAGGTGCTGTCTGGTCAGATACCTGATGTTGCTCGTATCTGCTTCCAAAGCGGGAATCGCAGCGTAGGGTAGCGCCGGATGTCATAGGTTGTTTTTTTACCATTGAGGAATGATGAAGTTACACGGGCTGCAAAGTTTTGGCAGGGGTTAATAAGGAAGGTTTCTACTTTGTGGTGTTATTTAGGAGGGGTATTTAGTGCTTGATGTGAAAATATTGCGGAATGAGTACGCACGTGTTGAAGAAGCGTTGACGAAACGTGGCAAATCGCTGGATCTAATCGCTGGGTTCACGGACATGGATGCCAAGCGTCGCGAGTTGTTGCAAGAGAGTGAAAACCTGAAAAGTCGCCGGAATACGGTATCCGGAGAAGTTGCCAAGCTTAAAAAGAGTGGTGAAAATGCGGATGAGTTGATCCTTGAGATGCGCGAAGTCTCCGATCGAATCAAAGCAATGGATGAAGAAGTGCGTGAGTTGGAAGTGAAGATCAACGATCTGACTATGGCGATTCCGAACATCCCTAACGAGAGTGTGCCTGTTGGTGCGTCCGAAGATGATAATGTGGAGATTCGTCGTTGGGAAGAGCCAAAGTCATTTTCATTTACACCAAAAGCACACTGGGAAATCGCACAGGACCTCGACATTCTTGATTTTGAAGCGGCTGCCAAAGTAACAGGCTCCCGTTTTACCTTTTATAAAGGGCTTGGTGCACGTCTGGAACGTGCTTTGATCAACTTTATGATGGATCTGCACAGCGATCAGCATGGGTATGAAGAGATTCTGCCTCCATACATCGTTAACCGTGACAGCTTGTTTGGAACTGGCCAACTGCCGAAATTCGAGGAAGACCTGTTTAAGCTGAAAGACACCGAGTATTATTTGATCCCTACCGCTGAAGTTCCGGTAACGAACTATCATCGCGAAGAGATTTTGAATGCTGACCAGTTGCCTAAACACTTTGTAGCATACAGCTCATGTTTCCGATCCGAAGCAGGTTCTGCTGGACGGGATACACGTGGCTTGATTCGTCAGCATCAGTTCAATAAAGTTGAGTTGTTGAAACTGTCTTCTCCTGAGACCTCTTATGAGGAATTGGAGAACATGACACATAATGCTGAACGTGTGCTTCAATTATTGGGGCTGCCTTACCGTGTTCTGACGTTGTGTACAGCAGATATGGGCTTCACGTCTGCCAAAACGTATGACATTGAGGTCTGGTTGCCGGAAAGCAATACGTATCGTGAAATCTCGTCTTGCTCCAACTGTGAAGACTTCCAAGCACGTCGAGCTAATATCCGTTTCCGTAGAGAGCCAAAAGCGAAACCGGAATTTGTCCATACGTTAAATGGTTCAGGACTGGCAGTGGGGCGTACAGTAGCTGCTATTCTGGAGAACTACCAACAAGAAGATGGAACAGTGGTTATTCCTGAAGCACTGCGTTCTTACATGGGCGGAGTCAGCGTGATTGCCCGTCGCTCCTAAGATGTTCAACTAAATGAATGAAATAAAAAACCGTCTCCTGACAAATGGAAGTTTAGAACTTGCCATTTTCACAAGGAGACGGTTTTTTGTAGTTTATTGTTTATGACGACTATACATTAGCCATGATTATCGCCTATACGAACACATAATATATTAGTTCACATACTCAATGGAGCGCAGGGTGCGCACCAAGATCATAAGTGTTTCGTCTGTGGTTGCTGCTTTTTTCGGCTCGAAGGATGTCCCGAATGTATCTTGAAGCAAATTGAGCGATGTCAGAGCCTGGACTTGGGCGGTGGCCCAAGGAGAGATAGAGTCTTGGTCCAGATAGGATATCTTAGCTGAGGCATTAGCGACAGAATCTCCTCCTGCAAACTGAATTGTTCGATGGATCATGCTAGCCAGCTCTTCCCGGGTAACCTGGCGATCGGCACGGAATGTTCCATCAGCATAGCCTTTAACAAGTCCTAGATGTGCTGCGGTTGACGCATACGATTGTTCCTCAGTCACATCCCGGAAAGTGGTATCCTTAGCTGCGATTCCGTTTGCTCCTAAGGCAGAAACCAATAATTGGGCGACCCCTCCGCGTGTGATGGGTTCACCGGTCTTGAATTGATGTAAAGCAAGCAATTGTTTGCTCTGCATGTATTCGATGCTGTTTATTAATGAATTATTGTCTAGGGGATTTATTTGTTCATTCGAAGCGATAACATAAGTGCTGTATTGCATGTCTCGTATTCTTACCTCCCATTGTCCTTTATCTTGGACGAAATAGGCTGGCACGTAGGAATATGTCCGCGTTTCTTCATTGAAACCGAGAACGGTTGCTGTTTGTGGGTCAAGATCTTTAGTACCGAGGTTGATTACCCGGGTCACATTGTTTAATTCTTCTTGATCTAGCTTGAGCTTTTGTTCGCCAGCCACCCATTGTACATTGAAACGTAAAGGCTGTACCAACAATTTTAGGCCGGATGGTGACGCCATACATAGCGATCGTTTATCTTTTTGACTGTGGAAATGGAATTGCCTCGGCGCCCTTGATCAGGTTTAACTAAAACTTCTCCGTGAACATCCAAAAAAGCAAGGAATTGATTTAGATCCTGCAAGCACTCCGTCGGAATGAGGTGATCTTTGAAGAGGGGGGCCAGCTTCCTCTGAATGTCGTATTTTCCGTGAATCAGAAATGTTGTAAAGGGAACCCTGCGGCGCAGCCAATTCTCACATTCCGGTCTGTTATTAACAGGCTCAGGCGCTTCATTAAGCACCACGTCAGGGAGAGGCACATTCCTTTGCACCCATCCGTTACCCTCCTGGAAGATACCATGGATCAATTCCTGTTCCATATCAATGCTGCTGGCATCAAAAAAGAAAACATTCGCGCCTTCTTTCATTCCCTCCGAGATCAATTCGCTGATTCGCTCCTCAGGCAACGTGTTCAAAGGGTCATTTTTACGATACACACCTATAAACAATCAACCACCCCATAATGAAAAAGTCTAAATTCGATTATACAGGGCAGGGCTGAACAGATTCTGAACAACAATTTCAATCGTCAGGTAGCGCTGTTTACCGTTACTTAGTAGGTGGAAATTCCCTTTTTGATGTATCTAATATATAAAAACAATAAAAAGGTTGCTTTCTGGCATACAATTATGGTATGATCAATTTCGTGGCAAGTTTATAAAAGTTAATGTCCTGGAGAGGTACCGAAGCGGTCATAACGGGGCGGTCTTGAAAACCGTTAGGGGGCAACTCCACGTGGGTTCGAATCCCACCCTCTCCGCCATACTACAATTATGATAAGGATCCGAGCGATAAGCTCGGGTCCTTTTTTGCATTTATTTATACATCTAGGGCATCCGCATACACGCTGTATTTCCAGAGCATTTTTACGACAGAAAATCAGTTTGTTTCATTATCTGCGTGATGTATAAAAACATTCGAATCGCCGCACTTTATATAAGAGTGGAGGTGGTAAGATGAACCGCGAATTAAACATAGATCAGACGGAGCTTGTCGGTGCTTGGCAGGAAAGGTTGCCTGAAGTTCTAAATGTCGGAGATCGGGCTCAGGTGATGGCTGACGAGGCTGATCAACAGGCTATTCGAATTCACATCGCAACAGCGGGACACCAGATGTACTCTTTTGATTTCAAGTGTGCCTATGTGGATTCTCGTGAAGTCAGTGTGCAACTGATTGATGTGGAGCGCGATGGAAGGACGACGGATGAGCGAACAGAGCCCATTCAGGAATTGGCTCAGGATTACACGCGTCATATTCATGAATGTGCCCAGTCGTTGCAACCCAAAACCAGACATTAGGCAAACGTCAAAGGAGTGGTAATACGTGAGCAAAGCCAAAGCTGGAACAGATAAAAACCTGCAAAATGTAGTCGCAGATCTGGATCAGACACCTGTGAATAGTCACCATGCCCAGCAAATTCAACAGGACTCGAATGACCGTCGGCATCAGGATTCCATGAATCATGACAAAACGGAAGATATGGACCCATCCCATTCCTAATCCAATGAAGAGGGGGGAACAACATGAGTAAACCCAAAACAACACCTGTGCCTGAAGCTCAGGCTGCTGTGCAGCACCGAAAACCTGAAAAGAATTCTTCCATGCAGGAACCGTTGTCAGGCTCCAAAAAAGTGAAAAACCAGAACCATGTGGATCATCATAATCCTCAAGGCTAAGTCAAAGGAACAATCGTTCCTCTCTTTAGCACATATTTATTGCATAACCATACCCTATAACTCCGGTTAACAAACCGGGGTTTTTGCGCGTTCATACATGATTTAGAGGAGCACACCATTGATATCTAAAGCTTACATAGGTCTTTGTAGCCAATTTAGAGAGTAAAGCTCACAAATTTCCCAAATCGTGTTTCCGTTTCAGAATAAATGGTATATCATTGATATTGAATTATTTTTTTTGGGGTTATCACGAGAGGAGAGAAACAAATGACTAAACGTATGGGGGCGCTTCTTCTTACGTTGCTGTTAACCGTATCCATGGCACTGACAGCATGTAGCAGCAAGCAAGAGCCAAAAGAGGCATTGAAGACGGCGGCAACCAATGCTTCCAAACTGACTTCGTATGAGATGAGTTCTAACTTCACTATTAATGAATTGAGCTATAAAGCTGCAGACGAGTCACAACAGGATCCAACGATGTCTCAGTTTATGAGCATGCTGAAGGATGCTCAGTTGAATGTAACTGGCGTATACCAAAGCGAGCCAATGCAGACCGAAATGACGGTAGGTATTGAGCTTAAAGGCGATATGGGTATGACGTTTACCATTCCAATGGTTATGACCGCTGAGAAGTTATATGTTAAGGTACCAAGTATTCCTTTCTTCCCGATTCCGGAAACGGTTGTTGGTAAATTCCTGGAGCTGGATCTGAAAGAACTGGCTGAGCAAGAAGGAACGGAATGGAATCCGGATGCTATGGATGCAGCGAAAACACAAAAGCTGAGCAATGAAGTTATGGATGCGGTTCTGAGCGAGTACGATCAGGATAAATTCTTTAAAAACCTGGATGTGAAGGATGCTCAGCTTCCTGAAGGTTTGGATGCCAAGCAAGTCGTTCAATTTTCGGTCAACAATGACAATGTGAAAGAAGCCGTTACTGTCCTGGTAACCAAAGCATTGCCAAAAGTACTGGATATCATCTCTAAAGAAGAATACCGTGACATGTTGCAAATGAGTCAGGCAGATATCGACAAAGCCAAAGAGGATCTGAAAATTACTGAAGCAGATCAAGCTGAAATGGCTAAAGATCTAGACCAATTGAAAGATACACTAACCATTAACCAGTTCCACATTGATTTTGCTTTGGACAAAAAAGATTTCCCGGTATATCAAAAATTGGTTGCTGATTTGTTGATTAAACAACCTGATACCAAGGATGAAGTAAAACTTGCATTCACTGGTTCGAACACATACACCAAAATTAACGAGAAGCCAGCATTCAAAATCAATATTCCTGCTGGCGAAGACGTTATTACAATGGATCAGTTTGAAGAACTAATGAACGCATCTTACGGATACTAAGTTCTCAGATTCATTAGTAAAAGCAAAGAGCCGCTCGACCTTAGGGTCTGGCGGCTCTTTGTATGTTGTTCCATAGTCTGTTCAATTACTGTAAAGATTCACCCAAGTCTTCGGCCAGCACAGCGTGGATCTGATGATCCTGATACTCTCCGTTAATCTTGAGATATTTACGAGCAATGCCCTCAGCCTGAAAGCCGTTCTTCTCCAGAACACGTTTGGAACCGGTATTGGATAGCAGAATGGCCGCCTGAACACGATTTAACTTCAGAGCACGGAAGGCGTAGGACACAGCGAGCTTCACCGCTGCAGTCATCCGTCCGCCGCCTTGGTAGTCTGGATGGATAAAGTATCCCATGTCTGCATAATTGGCGACGCCCTGAACGACATTGTTCAAGCTAACCTGACCGATCAGAATACCATCATCGATCGTAAAAATTCCGAATTGATATCCTGTTCCTTCTTCGGCCGCCTGAATTCTATCCTGAATGCGTCTGCTTTGCGCATGCAGCGTATAGAATTCATCATCCCGGATAGGCTCTACAGCTTGGTAGGGAAGACGTGTGATTTGAATAAGAGCAAGATACGCCTCCGTATCTTGTGGAGTAAGTAATCGGAGACTTATTCCTTTTGGTGTGTCATATAGTGTAAGCGGCATGGAATGCACTTCCTTTCCAGATGGATGTAAGTTTCTATTTTTTGCGTAAACGCCGGAAAAATTGAGTCAGCATTGTGGAGCATTCTGGTTGCAGAATGTCAGCAACCACTTCGGTTCGATGATTAAAACGAGGTTCTTGTAGCAGATTCATCAGCGTTCCTGCACATCCGGCCTTGGGGTCAGCGGTACCATATATGACTCGAGGCACTCTGGATTGCACAATGGCACCTGCACACATGGGGCAGGGCTCCAGTGTGACGTACAGACTGCAATCCAACAGTCGCCATGCACCGATGGCTTCACTGGCTTGCCGGATGGCTACCATCTCCGCGTGTGCTGTGGAATCAAGTGTCGTCTCACGCAGGTTATATCCACGACCAATAATGCGATTATGTTGAACAATTACAGCCCCGATCGGTACTTCCCCGAGTGCTTCTGCTTTGTACGCTTCAGCAATGGCTTCACGCATCCAGTGCTCGTGCTGAGCCTCCTCCGAGAGATGCGCAAGATCAGGTTGGAGAACGTCATCCTTCATTAAAATGTAAAACTCCTTCCAAAGAGCATTTTGTGCGGCGAACAAACATTCGTTTGTTAACATGTTGTGTATAAGTCTGTGGATAACCAACGAGTTGCTCACATAGTTATGAACATACTATCCACATGCCTGTGGATTTGTGTATAAGTTTTAGTGGTTATTCCCATTGTAGGCATGGAAAAGACAAAATACAATTGATTTCGCGTTTTTCAGCCAATCGGTAACTTTTGGACAAGGGTCAATTATCCTTTTCAAATAGGCATACAACAGTTATGATGGATATAGGTTTTGCCATATATCGCCAGAGGGTACAAGCCGAGAGGTGAACGAAAAAGTTGTCTATTAAAACGAAATTATCCATGATTATGTCGTGCTCAGTGCTCGTCATTTTGGTTTTAAATATAGCACTGAGTTATTATACTACAGAAGAGAATCTAAGGCAGGACAGCGAAACCAAAATGGTGCTTACGGCCAAACAGATTGCAATCGCTGTCGAACAGAGTCAGTCCAGTTCAGAATATGTAAAACGACAAATTGGGAACAATCTATGGCTAGCCTCAGTAATGGCAGCGGAAGAACTGGACCCGAATATTAATAATATCACAAATGAAGACCTGGTTCGTATGAGCGAAAAAGTCGGTGTTTCCCACATTTCATTGATGGAGCAAACGGCTGATGATATTGTGGTTACCCGGTCTTCCGATCCAAAGGAGATTGGATTGTCTACCAAATCCATGACGTACTGGTATCAGGCATTTAAACAGCTGTTCGAAAATCATCAGGTTACTATTTCACAGGGACAGAAATTGGATCATTTTTGGTCGGATGGATTCGAATACTCTACATCAAATCCGTCAGATGTTGATATCTGGGGTTACTATCACGATGGGAAGAGGAATTACATAATCAATCCCTTCTATAATAATGCCGCTGTTGACGGCTATGTGAAGATCTCTGGTCCAGACGAGATATTGAATAAGATTCGTGAAGTTAATCCTTCGATTCTGGAGATTACAGGCATCAATCCATTGACCTTCGGTAGCTCAAGCATGAGCAATGACGGAAGGGATACGAACCACAACAAGTTGAATAACAGGCCAATTCGTTTCGGTACATATCAATATGGTACCGCAGAAGAGGATCACAAGGCGGTTGTACGGGCAATTCGTACTGGGCAGAATGTATCCTTTGTCAGTGAAACTCATGAACAGAAGGTGCTCAAAAGTTTCATTCCTATATTCACCCCCAATGAATCATCTTATGTGATTAGTATTGTCATGGACTATAAGCAAATATCCTCCATGGTATCGGAACAGCTGGTTAGCCATGCCTCGATTTCGCTTGTTTTGCTGGAGATTGTGATCTTTGGCAGCTATTTGCTCGCAGGATACATTACGCGTCCTATTCAATCTATTTTGGGCAAAGTGAATGATGTGGCTGACGGCCATTTTGATTTCCGTCTCAAGGTGAGAAGGAAAGATGAACTGGGCCAGTTAGCGAATCGCATTAATGCCATGATTCGTAATTTGGGTCATTATACGAATCGCCTGAAACAGATGTATGAAGAAAATCGTGCGGTAAAAGAGCATTTGGAATCGATCATTAACCAAACGGCAGATGCGATTCATATTACGGATCTGGATGGAAATGTACTGCGGGTAAACCGTGCCTTTGAGCAGTTGTACGGCTGGCGCAGTCGTGAAGTGGAAGGCCGCAAATTGAAAATTATCCCTCCTGGTACTGAAGAGGAAATGGAAAAGCAGCATGCCCAGTTGATTGAGGGCATGTCAATTACGTCCAATGAAACGACATGGATGAAGAAGGACGGCAGCCGTGTCGAAGTCAGCGTGAGTACAGCACCGGTCCGGGATGAAGCAGGCGAGATTACAGCACTAATCAGCGTATCAAGAGATATTACCAGCCGTAACCGTATGGAGGAACTGCTCAGACGTTCCGAGAAACTGACGACGGTTGGCCAGCTGGCAGCCGGGGTTGCGCATGAGATACGTAATCCGCTTACGACGCTGCGTGGGTTTCTTCAGCTCCAACAAGAGACGAACAAGCTTAATCATCGTCACTTGGACTTGATGCTGTCCGAGTTGGATCGAATTAATCTCATTGTGGGTGAGTTTCTGATACTAGCCAAACCACAGGCGGTTCATTTTCAGGAACGGGATATTCGCTTCATTCTGGGAGATGTTATATCATTGCTGGACAGCCAGGCGCATCTGCATGGTGTGGAATTTGTACTGAATGCTTCATCCGATTCAGCTATGGTACACTGTGAAGAGAATCAGTTGAAGCAGGTCTTCATTAACTTGCTGAAGAACGGCATGGAGGCCATGCCAGACGGAGGTAATATCCGAATTAAACTCAATCATGACGAAGAGAATAGTCGGGTTCGGATTGAAATTAAGGACGAAGGCACTGGAATTCCAGAAGAACTGATGCCTAAGCTAGGGGAACCATTCTTTACAAGCAAGGAATCGGGAACAGGGCTTGGCCTGATGGTCAGCCAGCGCATTATTCAATCACATAAGGGCATGATGGATATCAAAAGCGTCATGAACAAGGGGACGACCGTCATTATCGATCTGCCTGCCTCCCAACAGCAACCGGAGAGTATAGAGGAAGAGCATAAGACGGACAATGAACCTATAGACGAAGAGAACTAGACGAGGTGAGATTACCTTTTGCGTATTAATAAATTTATCAGTGAAACAGGTTTTTGTTCCCGTCGGGAAGCCGACAGATTGGTGGAAAGCGGGAAAGTAACGATTAATGGAGTGACGGCAGAGCTGGGCAGTCAAGCAGAAGATGGCGATGATGTACGAATTAATGGTCAACCTATTAAGGAAAAACGAAAACACGTATATATTGCGCTCAATAAACCTGTCGGAATAACGAGTACAACCGAGCAGCACATTCAAGGGAATATCGTTGATTTTGTAGGTCACAAAGAACGCATCTTCCCGATAGGTCGTCTGGATAAGGATTCGGAAGGTTTGATTCTGATGACCAATGACGGTGATATCGTCAATCGAATTCTAAGGGCAGAAGGACGCCATGAGAAAGAATATATTGTCACCGTGGATCGTGCGGTAACGCCGAGTTTCTTGAGAGGCATGAGCACAGGAGTCAAGATCCTTGGCGAAATGACGCTGCCTTGTACGGTGACTCGTATATCAGAGCGGGTGTTCCGCATTATTCTGACGGAGGGAAAAAACCGTCAAATTCGCCGGATGTGCAGTGCATTTGGCTATGAGGTTCGGAAGTTGAAGCGGATTCGTATTATGAACATTCATCTCGGTGAACAGGCTACAGGGACCTGGAGAGAACTGACACCCGCAGAAAAGTCGGAATTAAGCAGTCTGCTAGATTATAATATGGAATAAATGATGATTATCGAAGGCGCTGCTTTCCCTCAAGGGAAGCAGCGCTTTTTAATATCAGTGGATAGAAAAAAGTCACTCTCCTGTAATGAAGGAGAGTGACTTAAGCATTAGTTTGCTACAACGAACGACTCTTTAGTTACCTTGTCCGACTGCTTTCACGGCCGTGTTGTTACTCTGATATTTCCGGATAATCGAAACTTCTACCCGACGGTTTTGAGCTCGTCCAGCATCCGTTTGGTTGCTAGAGACTGGGTGATACTCTCCATAACCGCTAGGTGTGAACTTCGAAGGGTCCAGCGCCTCATTCAATAACAGAATTTTGAGGAAATTCAGTGCTCGATCGGCACTCAAATCCCAATTATCCTTATATTGGCTGTTCGAAATGGGAACATTATCAGTATGGCCAGACACAACGACTTCATATTCCGGGAACTCCTGCAACATGCTCGAGATGGCTTTGGCCAGCGAGCGTGACTCGGGTTTAACATCAGCCCGGCCTGAGGAGAACAGGGCGTTATCACTGATCGTGATCTTGAGCTCAGACTGATTCAGCTTCGTATTCAGCTGATCGGAAAGCCCGTTTTTCTGAATATATTGATCAAGCCGTTTCTTGAGTTTCTCCAGATCTTCCTGTTCTTTCTGAGCCATCTGCGCATCTGTAATCTGAGCCGGTGTCTTCTTGATATCTTCAGGCTGCTGTTTGCTCTTACCCAGATCTGTAGTAGATTCTGTAGGGCTCATAGAGGTATGATCCAGTACACCCGAACCACCGTTCAATGCGCTGCTCAGTGCGGAAGCCATCTGTTCAAACTTCGTTGCATCTATAGAACTCATAGAGAATAATGTGATAAACAGAGCGAGCAACAACGTCATCAAGTCGGAGTAGGGAAGCAACCAACTCTCGTCTATATGTTCTTCATGCGGTTCGTGTTTTTTAGCCTTTTTCACCTGATGAGCCCTCCTTCTCTTCCAACTGTCTACGTTCGGAAGGTGTCAGGAATACAGATAATTTTTGATTAATGGCAATGGTGGATACACCAGATTGTATGGATAACAAGCCTTCAACCATCATCAGCTTGATTTCCATCTCTTTTTTGGACATCCGCTTCAGTTTATTGGACATCGGATGCCACAACACGTAACCACTAAAGATACCGAGAAGTGTCGCGATAAACGCCGCTGCAATCGCATGGGAGAGCTTTTCCATATCACTGAGATCGGCAAGTGCTGCGATGAGACCTACAACGGCCCCGAGTACCCCGAGCGTTGGTGCATACATCCCCGCTTGGGCGAAGATCAAGGCACCGCCACGATGGCGCTCTTCTGTAGCATGAATATCTTCCATGAGTACATCACTTACAAATTCCTGATCATTGCCGTCAATAATCATACGCATACCGCCGCGCAGGAACTGATCATCAATATCTTCGACTTTTGATTCAAGTGCAAGCAAACCTTCACGACGGGTGGTGGAAGCCCAGTCCATAAATGTGCCGATTAGAGAAACACGGTCAATCAGTTGTTGCTTTTTGAACAGTACCCCGAATAGCTTGGGGATTTTTTTAACTTCAGACATGGGAAATGCCATGAAAATAGTTGCTGCCGTACCAACAAAAATAATAACGTAGGCTGCCGGGTTGTTAACCAGGTTGATAAGGGGCGCACCCTTCAGGAACATACCCACTACAAGTGAAACCAGCCCTAAAACTAGTCCGATAATCGTTGAAATTTCCATCATACACCTCATCCATGAGATAAAATTGAATCCTTTCAAGCGGCTTTATTCGGGCTTCCGGACGAACGTTACACCGCAATCCGTTTAATGTTAGGCATCCTTTAGGGTTGCAGAAACAGTTAAAACGGTCATGTATAGTATTTATCGACCAGATGGCCTTTTTTTTTAAGGGTTATTTTCAGGTATAATAAGATCAAATCTGCTCCTTAGGGGCTAAATAGGAGTGAAAAGCCAATGGGCGTAAAGCATGGACGAGATTATGAAGGAATATTGACAGATTTGACAGAGGCTATAGGCCGAATACCGGACCGCTATGTTTTCTTTGAGATGGATGAGGAAGAATGGTCACGCCTTGGTGTAACAGAGCAACTCGAAGTGGATGAGGCATTGGCGGAAGATCTGTTCTATGCACTGGGTGAGGAGTCGGTCATTCCGGTAGGAAGTGGAGTGGTCATTCATGACAAGGATCAGCACCGAATTCATATCTTAATTGGGGAAGAAGAACTGACTTTTGTACCGCTCATTTAGTATGCTCGCATAAGATATTTGGCATGGAAAACCGAGTTGGAGAATCTCCCTAAAGCCTTATGGTTAGTGGATCTAGCGCCATTTGTACTATTGGAATTTGAGGCTTGTCCGTGGTAAGATGATAGTCATGAAACGGGCGAACCGCAGGGCGGTGGACCTATGCGTTTGGGTTGCTATGGGTAGCACCAAAGGTTTCGGTGGCAGCATGGACAGTTGTCTGTGATGAGCCATCATATGGGGAGGAAGATAACGTATGGTTTTTTCGCAAGAGGAAGTCGAAGCTCATCTGGGAAGGCTGGAAGGCTGGGAACTGGAAGAGGGACGATGGATTGTCCGCAAGTTCGTATTTTCCAACTACATGAAAGGGATTGCATTTGTGGACGAGGTCGCAGCGATTTCGGAAGCGTTCAATCATCACCCTTTCATTACGATTGACTATACAACAGTCACACTGCGTCTCACATCATGGGATGAAGGTGGCATCACATCTGTAGATATTAAAGAAGCGCAACAATATAACGAGGCTTTTGAGAAAATGAGGTCGGAATAACCTGGATCGGTTATATCGCACTACCGGAAATGAGTGAAGCATACATGTCAGACGATAATCACAACAAACCTCTTATTGCTGTCGTAGGCAGCCTTAATATGGATCTGGTGGTGAAGACGGACATCATTCCTGAGGAAGGCGAGACGGTGATCGGGGAGGAACTGCACTATCTGGCCGGGGGCAAAGGCGCCAATCAGGCGGTTGCAGCTGCACGACTGGGCGGACAGACAACGATGGTTGGTGCGGTTGGTTCGGATGGTTTTGGTGAACGGCTGCTGCACAGTCTAACGGAAAGCGGGGCGGATGCCTCGCAGGTTCGCATTCTGGATGATTCCGTTACAGGTACGGCCTCCATTTGGCTCTCCAAAGGAGATAACCGGATTATTGTCATTCCCGGAGCGAATGGGCAGGTTGTGCCTGCGATGCTGGAAGAGGCTGATACGGTAAAAAGCCTGACTGCAGCCGCAGCGGTGCTGCTGCAGCTAGAGATCCCGCTGCCTGCGGTCACCCGCGCCGCCCAACTGGCGGCTGAAGGCAGCGCATTGGTGGTGCTCAACCCGGCGCCTGCGGTGCCGGGTCTGCCCCAGGAGCTCCTGCGGTGCGTCGACGTCATCACGCCGAACCGCAGCGAGCTCGCCGTGCTCACCGGCCGGGATGATCTCCGGCCGGAAGACGTGGATGCGGCGGTCGCAGAGCTCGCTGCATCCCTCGGGGCCGCTGTCGTCACGACGCTCGGCCCCGAGGGGGCTGTGTACGCGGCAGCGCCTAGCGGCCGCGTACAGGCAGGGCGTGCCGGCGCGTGCCGTGCGCCCGGCTACGCCGTAAGCGCCGTCGACACGACCGGCGCTGGCGATTGCTTCAACGGCGCGCTGGCAGTAGCCCTCGCGCGCGGAGAGACGCTGGACGCGGCGGTAAGCTTCGCCATGGGCGCAGCCGCGTTGTCCGTGACGAAGCTCGGTGCCCAGTCTGGGATGCCGTCCGCAACTGAGGTGCAGGCTTTCCTTGCCGAGCATAAGGCAAAGACCCAGTAATCTATGCATGCTTTAGCTGAATCAGAGGCCAGCAGGCAGGATAGGATACGCCAATGCATCTAGAGATAGCCATAGCGTGGTGTATGTTTTCATCGGAGCATCCCTGAAATGACCAAGAGGCTCTTACTTCCCAGTACGGGAGAGTAAGAGCCTCTTCTCTGTATGACCATTGATAAATCCAGCAACCCTGTAATACAAATAAGGGGTGACTACGTTGTGCATCTAGCGTCAGCGTGGTTTAGAGCATGCGTAAAGAGCAGGAGGCGATTGAATCCACGATACGCACTACACATGCAACCCGCCACAAACTTATCGCCTTGAACATCTTGGATTACTTCTTCTCCGCCAGCCACATCGCAATATTCGCGATTTCTTCATCCTTCAACTTGTCTTTGAACGAAGGCATACCGCCGCTTTTACCTTTGACAATGGTCGTATAAATCTTCTCCACATCGTCCTGGCTGCCAATCTTCTGCAGACTAGGGCCCATGCCCCCTTGAAGCTGATCACCGTGGCAGGTAATACAGTTTGCTTTGACTAGTGCCTCAGCCTGTCCTGCATCCATTGTAACTTGCGGCATCGTCGGTTTCGCTTCTTCTGCAACTTCCTCTTTCCCTGGAAGCGTAAACATTAGTACAATAGCTAAAGCGCACGCTGCAAAAAATACCCCGCTCATGATCCATTTGTGCATCCCTTATGTCCCCTCCAGAATGAAAGATCATCTAACTTGAAACTATCCATATCATTATAACGGAACCTGTAGTGACATCATAGCATTTTGTGGTAATTTTTTGAACTAATCACATAACCGGGGACTTTTCAGGGTGATTTTAAGCCCTATTTATTCGCGTGGACCTTCATAGACCATGCAGTAAAAAGGTTTCAAACCGCTCGGTGTCTGTCGTTCGTATGTATCCTGCGTAACAAATCCGACTTTGAGATAGACACGAATGGCCCGGTCATTCCAGGTCAGAACTTCCAGATCAATTTCGTTTGCAGGATTCCGGCGAATTGCTTCCTGTACAATGGCTGAGACAAAAGCTGTCCCTTGACCATGACCACATCGATCGGGGTGCATGCCGAGTCCAATGCGGGTGATGCTTTCAAGTGGGAAGTATTGAGCAAAACCGCAAATCTGATGATCCTCTCCCAGCACCACTGCATATTGTTCCTTCCGTAGCTGGGGATCTCCGAATTCCACTTCAAGTGCTTTCATCTGCTCCCAGGGCAGCCAGCTATAAATATTATAAGGCGGGTCATACTGCCAATCGCAGATTAGTTCCGCATGTTCTTCTTGCATGGGCACAACGTGAAACGTCACAGGGGCTTCATCCATACAACTGCACGCTCCTCTCATTGTGAACAAGCTATAATGTTCTGATCCGTCCATATACATATGTCATTCCATATCTAAGCTTGTTTTCACTCTACAAAAGAGGCGTTCATTTGGCAAGTCCTCGTTTTAGAAAAAAAGTGAAACAAAAGTTCCGGTAATTTCGTTTATATTATAGTGGGATGGGTAAAAACATTATAAGAGCACGGACGAAGCAACGAAAAATAGCTCTAAATAAGTTGAAGTTAGGTTTGACAGCTATCCCTAGTACGTTAAAGGAAACGAAGCACAAAAAAACCGCCGGATACATTCCTGCGGAGAATGTACCAGACGGTTCTATTATGCTTCGTTACAGTAGTGTTATTGTTACAGCATGACGTTGCTCAGCTTGTCCCTAGTCGTTGGCCAATGTCTCATATGCGTCCGTGCTCATAATCCGTTTAGCGCCAACATAGCGGTTAGCCCAGTAGCTTTCGCTTAATTCGCTGATTGTAACTCCTTTGGAAGAAGAGGAGTGTGCAAACTTCCCATCCCCTACAAAGATCCCTACGTGCGAGACCCCTTTGCCCGTTGTATTGAAGAATACCAGGTCACCTGGTCTCATTTCCATGCGAGATACCGAATCGCCCATGTCGAATTGCGAACTCGATTGGCGAGCCAGATCAATACCCAGCTTGTCGAATACATAACTTGTGAACCCAGAGCAGTCAAAGCCGTTAAGCGTTGTTCCTCCGCTTTTGTATGTAGTTCCCATTGCTGAATCAATGACTTGGTCCATTTTTGAATCTGCGAATGCGCTGCCTGCTCCAAGCGATAATGCGAATGTGAGGCTGAGTACAGCCGCAGTTAATTTCTTCTTAAACAAGAGATATACCCCTTCCAATGCCTGCGAGGTTAGCTTAAGGATTCGGTTGAAGGTCCCCTATGATCCCTCTGTTGCAAGATCAATTCACCCATAACTGGTTCCCCCGCTTCCCAGGTGCTAGGAATTTGGCTATGCTAGTTATGCACCTGCGAAATCAAGTAATGACGATTAAATTTTAAGTAGTTACAAATATGAAGGTAAAGATTACAAAGTTGTTACTAAAAACTCACTGCGATTATTGTAACAGAGGTATATCACTTTGGCAACGTTTAACAACAAAATTAACAAAAAAAACCTCGACCTTTGACGGGGAAAGGTCGAGGTTTGCTTGTTTAACGGCATTTGATGAATACAACTTTACATAGAGATGGTACAATTTTTAACCGTTCAATTTAATCCTTGACCGAGTTGGACTGCCATAACCGGAAATGGGCGCATATTTTCCACAGGCTCAGCAAGCACCGGGCAAGTGGATACGTCTGTTGTAGTATAAGGCCAGTTAAGCCCGTTACTAACCATGAAGCTGAAGTAAAGGCACCAAAGACTAGCAGATGAAGGCCGCCCAACAGGACAGCAATGCCGATTAGAGAGATGACCTGGCGTAGTGCAATCCATAGAGCTTGAAACGTACCACGCGCTCCACCCTCCCCATCAGGAGCCGAGATACCAAACTGCATGTAGAGCAGGACATGATGGATAACCCACCCGTATACAATCCAACCAGCAACATAGGGAATACCAGGCAAGAGCAGATGGAGGGAATGAAAACCTTCCATAAAGATGGAATAGAGTTTTGGTGCGAGCCAATAAGCCGGTAGCAGCAACAATAGGGTACGAATGGTGTGGAGCAATAACATCGGTTTCCACAAATTTTTGATGCCGCGGATGAATGGAATGCGTTCTTCCGAATGGTTAAAATGCTGGAGCGAGTAGAGCAGCCCTGCCTGAATGAGAGGGCTAATCAGCATCCGCAGCAGTAGCATAGCCCCTAGAATCCATAGATAGCGATGGACCTCCGGATTCGTTGTCAGGCTGAGTTGGCTCTCCATTTTAAATAAAATCGTGCTGAGCTCCCCTGCATCAGGGTCAGGATAACGCAGGAGCAGCGGAACCACAGCTGACTGCACCATTCGATAAAGAAAGTATCCCCATACTAATTGATAGAGAAATAAGAGTGCCGCAATGAACATATGCTGACGGACGAGAAACCAGCCTTCACGTATTTTCGCTTTCACTGTATCCACCTCACCATGACAGACTTCCGAATATGGCTTCTATAAGTTTGGTTGCGCTCATGCTCCAGCGGGATTTGGTTGGCTCATCCAGTCCGGCTTTCAGAAAATTGTTCATATGATGGTTCTCCAGCACAATCGTGTATAGCGGATCAGTCATAGCCCAGGAAACAGGAGAAGTATAGGTCAGTTTGTAGGTAATGCGCTCCTCGCTGCCATCCCATTCTTTCGTCATGGTTTTCCCATCTTCGAACATAATTCGAACAGGCACCTTCTTATATTCACTGCCTTTTTTCTGCAATGTAACCGATGACTCGTACAACGTTTGGCCGTCTTTCAGGATAGGATTGATTGCGATCTTCTCCACCGCAAAGTCAGCCATGCCGTCTCCGTATACATATTGATTAAAATAATCGGTCCAGGATGTACGGGTTACTTGCTCCACGACCTTTTGAAAATCAGACGAGGTAGGGTGTTTGAAACGGTATTTCTTTACATAGGTCGAGAGAATACGTTCCATCGTTTTGGCACCAACCTGTTGTTCTATCCCGAGTAATACAAGCTTGCCTCGTGTGTATACGTTTGCTGCATATTGATTCTGGGAATCAAATTTCCAGGAGTCCTGTGTCAGTGAAGCTGGAGAAGTAATAAGACCTGATTGTACAGGCAGATTCGGGATAAGTCCGTATTCCTGTTCCATCACTTTGTCTTCTGCATAGGAGGTGAATCCTTCGTCCAGCCAAGCCTCTTCAAATTCATTACTCGCGACCATGCCGTAAAAATACTGATGCCCAATCTCGTGCACAACTGTGCGTTCCAGATCGTAACCAGGAGCTGAATCATCCGCACCGAAGGCGGTGACCAAGGTAGGGTATTCCATTCCCCCTGCGCCATTCCCCGATTTGGGCGGGACAACGATGGACAGTGTGGAATACGGATAAGGGCCAAACCACTTGCTATAATTGGATAGCGCTGCTTTGGCGGCGTAGAAATAACGTTCCTTCAAATCCTCATGAGCAGGGTCGAGATACAGCTTGATTCGAACGCCTGGCACATTGGGAGCAGAGAAGGGTTCTTCCGCATAAACAAAATCAGGAGAGGCTGACCAGGCAAAATCATGCACATCATCGGCATAGAACTGATATAATTTTTCGCCGTTCTTCACAACAGCTTGCTGGGTTGGGAATCCAGTAGCAGCTACTTTGTATGTTTCCGGTACCCGAATACGCACACTATAGATACCGAAATCTGCGTAAAACTCTGAATTGCCGTGATACTGATGCAGGTTCCAGCCTTCGGTTGTCCGACCTCGGGTGCCTGCTGGCTCATATACGCTAAGTTTAGGGAACCATTGACCTGCCATAACAAAATTATCTGCTGTTCCCATGCGGGCAAAAATTTTCGGTAGCTTGACCTCAAATCGGGTGTGAAGCGTGATGCTTTCACCGCCTTTAACGGGTTTGGGCAGCCGTACCTTAATGAGGGTAGTATCTTTCATGTTTCCGTCATCCGGTTGCACATACTGCATCCGATGTAAGAGAGAAAGCCCGTCCTCTGTTTTCATTTCTGTAATATGCATGGAACCGTAACCGTTCGTGGGCATGACATCACCGCGAAGCTTTCCCCCGGATTCTTTCATAAAAGTGGTGTCAGCAGAAGAGAAGGCATTGGGATACATGTGAAAATAAAGCTCGCTGACGGTTTTCTTACCTGGATGTGTCCAGGTTATCGTCTGTGTCCCTTGCAGTACGTTCCCGTCTACCAGCTTCACATCCATGTGATATTCCACTACGCGGTTGCTGAACACTTCAGCGGTAGGTGTCTGTATACTTTCCGGAGATGTTTGGGTTTTGACGGGTGCTGTAGGCTTGCCCGATTCCGGGGCGAGCGCAGGCAAGTCAGAATGAATGGAGCGTGTGGAACCCAGACCAAGCCATATCCCCCCGGCAATTACACACAGGGCTATAATTGCGGTGAGCCAGCTCTTGGCGCGTCGTGGAATCATCGTTAAATACCTCCCGTTGACAAGCATCTACAGCATGTATATGTTTGCATTGGGGCGATTATTAGTTAAAATATTTGTATCAACCCTTGGAGGCTATAAAACATGGACCAAAACGAGCAAAACGGCAAAAAACAGATTGCCTTGAATATCGTTAGTGCAAAAAGCAAACACAAAGGCTTCGGTGCAGGCTCCATTGATCTGAATAACCTTTCCCCCGTTATTATTGATAACGGTGAAGCAAAGATTGATGTGGGCGCGATGCATGCGAAGAGCAAAGTGGAGCGCAATATCAAGTTCTCGACTAATCGTGAGGATGTGCCCAATGGACGCCAAGTATGGCTAGTATGGGTAGCTGTGGACCGTAACGAACAGGGGCAGTTCTATGGTGGAGCAACTGCGTGTGAGATGTGGATTGATACAGAAGCGCGTCGTGGATGGAAACTGCTGGCCGATCATGTGAATCGCATGGATTATGCCATGAAGCGCCGGTTCATGCTGGATGATCTTGGACCTGAAGATCGCGCGGCACTCAAGACGTTGCTGACTACGCATAACGAAGAATGGTGGAACGCTTCTCCAGATGAATTGAAAGAAGCGCTTGCCTAATTAATGAATGTTTAAAGCTGTTCAAAAAAGAAGAAGCAAAAGCCCCGTGATCGAGATGATCGGTTCGGGGCTTTTGCTTCTATGCTAAAATTGAATCTTGCGGGCGCTGACGCAATTACGTCATTACGCATTTACGTCACTTTGGTCATTCCACCCACCAGCGTTTGAAATCCTTCCACCATGAATGCTTCTCTTCCTGTATTCCCTGCTGGTTTTGCACTTCGCGACTGTCTTTATCATTCTCTGAACCCGAATCATCTGAAGCGCTGCGACAGACCTCAGTCGGTTCCGTGCCATCAATAAAAACTTCCAGCCGTTTCTCGGCGCAGCCATTGCCAGCCAGTTTTCCGGATTCGGGATCGATATATACACTGACTACGTTATCCGGTACGGTGAAAATCTTTGGTGGAACACTGGAGAGAGCCTGTTCCGTGAACTGGGCAAACATAGGTGCCGCACGACGCCCGTCGGATGTGGAAATGGCTTTGCCTTGATCGTAACCGACCCAGACAGCCGTTGAGAGCTCTGGGGTGAAGCCGACTAGCCAAGCGTCCGTATTTGTTGTCCCCGTTTTGCCGGCGACAGGTCGCTTAATGGTTGCAGATACTCGATTACCCGTCCCACCATTTTCGAACACACTTTCCATCAACCGTGTTAATACATAAGCGGCAGCGGGTTCAACGACCTTCTCAGCCTTGGTCTGAGGTGCTTCATAGATTACTCGTCCTGCGGCATCCGTCACTTGCAGAATGGCTACAGGAGGTGTTCGCTGCCCACCTGCGGCGATAGCGGAGAATGCTGAAGCCATCTCCAGTGGACTAACAGGTGAGGTGCCGAGTGCAAGGGAAGGTACCGGGCTCATGTTGCTCGTAATCCCTAGGTTTTTGGCCATTTTCACCACTTGTTCAGGTCCAATCTGCATAATCGTATTTACCGCGTAGATGTTGTCCGAAGCGGCGATAGCCTGTCTCAGATCAATCTCACCTAAATACTTATCCCCGAAGTTGCCGGGTTTATAGGTCTTCCGATCATTGTCATAATGAAACAGGGTAGGTTCGCTTTTAAACATGGACGCACTGGTGAGCTGTTTGGATTCCAGGGCAGCCAGATACATAATTGGTTTAAAAGCAGATCCCGGCTGGCGTGTAGTCGCCAGTACATGGTTAATCTGATTGGTGCGGTAATTTTTGCCGCCGACCATCGCTTTGATATATCCGGTACGCGGATCGATCGATACCAGAGCCGTTTCGAGCTCACTTTTAGCGTCCATGCCCTTGGCTACGGCATCTTCCGCCGCTTTTTGCACACGCAGATCCAGCGTGGTGTATATATTCAATCCTCCATGATCCAGCATCGCTTCGCTGATTCCCAGCTCCTTGATGGCTAGATTCCGGATATAGTCGCGGAAATAGGGTGCACTTTCTACGGTTTTGCGTTCACTTTCCGGCTTGAACGAAAGCATTTCCTCATAAGCCTTGTCTGCTTCTGCTTGCGTAATTTTGCCGATGTCAGCCATGGCATTCAATACAACCTTCTGCCGGTCCTTGGCGTTCTTCATATGATTATATGGAGAATAGTAAGTCGGACCCTTTGGAATCCCTGCAAGCATGGCACTTTCGGCGAGCGTCAACTGTTTCGCCGATTTGCCAAAATACATCCGCGAGGCTGCTTCGATCCCGTAGGCGCCGTGACCGTAATAAATTTCATTCAGGTACATCTGCAGAATTTCATCCTTGCTGTATTTCATCTCCAATTGTGCCGTATACATGGCTTCCTTGGCTTTGCGGGTCCATGTCTTTTCATGCGACAAATACAAGTTACGTGCGAGCTGTTGGGTCAGTGTACTTGCGCCCTGAGACATCTGCATATGTTCCAGGTTTACGAGTACAGCCCGTCCCATTCCTCGAATGTCGAAGCCGACATGATCATAGAACTTGCGGTCCTCTACAGCAAGAGTAGCGTTGACCAAATCGGGTGAGATATCTCCCAACTGTACAGGTACCGAGTCTTTGCCGCCCGCAGAGAAAGTGGCAATGACTTCGCCCTGGCTGTCCAGCAACCTGGAATTGCGATCCGAGTCGGCCAGCGGCAGGCTGGTGGCGTACAAGTAGACCAACCCTGCTGCCATGGCGATTAGGCCGAGAATAGCGAGCAGAGTCAGGCTTTTGATGACTTTCCATATGCGGAACCCGCGTTTGCGGGTCTTTTGGCTTGATTGGGTCATGGAACGGGCTCCTTTCTTTTCTTTCCAGTATGGGAATTCAGTGACACGGATATTCAATCCGCCCGTTTAGCGGTTTAAAATATAGCTTTATTTGCAGAAAAAAACCGTTTTGCAGTATAAACGTCAATCGCGTATAATGCAAAAGGGTAATGAAAAGTAACGGTTCGGCACAACATACAATAGGCAAGGAAGGTCGAACAGTACCCATTGGCAGTGATTTGATTCTTTGATTAGTCAGACGCTATGTACGCTCTGGTCAATTTAATCTATATAAACTTTACGGAAAGAAGGTAGAGATTATGGAATTGTGGTTTACGGAGAAACAGACCCCCGCATTCGGAATCACCGCGAAGATTAAACAGACCTATGTAAGCGAAAAGACGGATTTTCAAGATCTGGCTATGGTAGAGACCGAAGAATTCGGAAATATGTTGCTGCTTGACGGCATGGTGATGACGACGGTGAAAGACGAGTTCGTTTATCACGAAATGGCGGCTCACCCTGCGCTGAACACACACCCGAATCCGAAAAAGGTGCTGGTTGTCGGTGGCGGTGACGGCGGAGTTATCCGTGAAGTCATTAAGCACGCTGCTGTAGAAAAGGCAGTTCTCGTCGAAATCGACGGGAAAGTGATTGAATATTCCAAAAAGTATCTGCCTGAAATCGCCGGTAAATTGGACGAGCCTAACGTTGAAGTGCTGGTGAACGACGGCTACATGCATATTATAGAGCATAAAAATGAATACGATGTAATCATCGTTGACTCCACAGAGCCTGTAGGTCCGGCTGCTCCACTGTTTGAGCGCGGTTTCTACCAGGGCATCTATGAAGCGCTGAAAGAAGACGGGATTTTCGTTGCTCAAACGGACAACCCCTGGTTCAAAGCGGATCTGATCCAAAAGGTAAACAAAGACGTTAAGGAAATCTTCCCGATCGTACATGTGTACGGCTGTAATATCCCTACGTACCCAAGTGGTCTGTGGACTTTTACAATGGGTAGCAAAAAACATAATCCGCTTGAGGTGGACGAGACGCAGATTCCAGAGATGGATACGAAATATTACTCTCCACGTCTGCACAAAGCGGCGTTCGTTCTTCCTAAATTCGTGGAAGACCTTACGAAATAAGGAGGAATAATTAGATGAAATTGGATCAAGCTTATTCAGGTAACGTATTTATTTGCAGTTCAGAGGATTATGAGAACTCCAAAGCGGTCATTTATGGTATGCCGATGGATTACACCGTCAGCTTCCGTCCAGGGTCCCGTTTTGGTCCTTCCCATATCCGTCAGGCTTCGGTTGGACTTGAAGAGTACAGCCCTTACCTGGACAAAAGTATTGTGGATATGACTTACTTTGACGCTGGGGATCTGCTTTTGCCTTTCGGTAACGCAGGACGCAGTCTCGAAGTCATCGGAGAATATATCGGTGGCCTGCTGGCTGACGACAAATTCCCGATTGGTCTTGGCGGGGAACACCTCGTCACTTGGCCTGTCATTCAGCAAATGTACAAAAAATATCCGGACCTTATCCTGATTCATATTGATGCACATGCCGACCTGCGTGAAAACTATGAAGGTGAGCCATTGTCTCACTCGACGCCAGTGCGTAAAGCAGCCGAACTGATGGGCGGCAAAAATATTTATCAGTTCGGAATTCGTTCCGGTTCCCGTGAAGAGTTCCAATTCGGACGGGAGAACATCAACTTCTATCCGTTTGAAGTGGCAGATCCCATGAAGGAAGCTCTTCCGAAAATGGGTAACCGTCCGGTGTACGTTACAATCGATATCGATGTGCTTGATCCGTCTGCGGCTCCAGGTACAGGAACAGCAGAAGCGGGCGGCATTACGTCCAAGGAATTGCTTGAAGCCATTCACATGATCGCAGGATCAGATGTAAATGTGGTGGGTTGTGACCTAGTTGAAGTGGCACCGATTTACGATCCAACGGAACAGACACAAATTGTGGCTGCGAAGATGATCCGTGAAATGCTGCTTGGATTCGTGAAGTAATCGCAAAATAACAGCGTCCTCTGTCTGTGTCAGGTTGAAGCCTGCATAGGAGGGGGCGTTTTTTTGTGATTGCCTCCTGAACTTAACTTGTTGAACCTCATTTCTGGACTGTGTTATACTGACTACAACAGTATTCAGTAATATATTAATTGATATATTACAGCCGTGAAGTATATGGTGATCGGGTTCGACCATATACTAAAAAAGAGCCTTCACCGCGCCAACGGTAAAGACTCTTAGGCCCCCAAAAGGCTGTGAATTGCCACGGCGTGCAAGAATTAAATATTGCTATTCAAGCGAAACCCACCGTCAGGCTTCCGACCTTATGAGGTGGGTTTTCGCTTGCAATTCAAAGTCCATAACATTGATTATAGCACGTATGTTCCCGTACCTCTACCATTTGTTGTATATATGATTCCACCCACGCGTTAAGCAGAAATACGTATTTGGGATGACTCTATCTTAATATTTATGTATAATATGGAAATAGAGGAAAGGGGTTTTTGTTATGCATGCAATCCGGGCTCAATTGAGTATGTATCCCAAATGGTTCGTAGCGGTACTTATGATATTTACCATCAATCTTATAATAACAATGACTTTGTTCATCAATTTAACGCTAATACTGGCTAATCTCGCCATGTTATATGTTGCCTTTAGCATCAGAACACTCAAATACAATAAATTGCATTTTGCCCTTTGCCTTGTTTTAAGTATCACTTTTGTGATCATTGCTTTTAAGACATATCCCATTTAAATCAGCTCTTAGTAGAGATTAATGACGAACCATTCATGCCCATGAGATTAAAAATGTGGGCATGAGTGGTTTTTCATTGCAACGGATTGTCAAACCAAGTGCGACAGTTCCTTTATGAAAGATTCGTGAGCGGTTTTCCAGCCCAGACATTTTCGGGGGCGATGGTTGATTAAGTGAAGCGAACGCTCCAATGTTGCATCTGATATTTGCTTAAAGTCCGTGCCCTTGGGAAAGAACTCTCGAAGTAAGCCGTTCGCATTCTCATTCGAACCGCGTTGCCAGGAAGAGTAAGGGTCAGCAAAATAAATCTGTACGTCGTGTGTTTGTTCCAGGTTCGCGTAGCAGGCGAACTCCTTGCCACGGTCTGCCGTAGCGGTTCGAAAAGCCTTAGTAGGATACTGAGCAGCGGCTACGCCAAAGGCGATCTCCATCGACAAAGCCGTCCGATCGGGCATTTGAATCGCGGTGTACAGACGTGTTTTCCGTTCAATGAAGGTTGCTACACAACCCTTGCTCTTTCCACGTCCCGAAACCACCGTGTCCAGTTCCCAATGCCCAAATGTTTCCCGAGAGCGAACGTCCTTCGGACGCTCGGAAATGGGTCTGCCTACAGCAAACTTACCGCGTGTTTCCGCAGGTTTCTGACGTTTACCTTTGTGCCGGAGTACATGCAAAGCACCTTTGGTTAGACGACCTGCATAGATCCAGCGGTAGATCGTTTTAAAACATACGGTGAGTCGATTTTCAGTTTTAAAGCGCTCCACGATCTGTTCAGGGGACCATGTGGCGTGCAACTTCTCTTCCAACTCTTCAGCATGTGCTTTCGTCCATCTACCCTTGGATACGGAAGCTTTGCGGCGCTGCACATAAGCTTGTTGTGATCTTTCTGCCTGATAAGATTGTAGTTGAACATTCCGGCTGATCTCCCGGCAAATGGTCGTATGATGCCGACCAAGTTCCTCGGCGATGGCTCTTGCACTTTTCCCTTGTCGATGTAGGATTTCTAGCTTGCTGCGTTCGATTATGCTAAGATGTGAATAACTCATGGACTGATTCTCCTTGTGTGAATGCTGGTGTGGTAACTTTCATTCTACACGAATCAGGCTATGAGCCATTTTTTATTTCCAGTAGGTGTCGCACTTCATATTACAATCCGTCATTGCAATAATGTCACGCGAATTAAACAAATTGTTACGTTAAATCCTGCAAAATAGGGTAAAAACATAGAAGGAGGTGTCACAATGACAACAAAGAGCAGAATGACATGGAAACGGATTGGCGCACTCGCACTATCGGTAACGCTGGCATGGGGACTGGGTCCGGTACATACACTACCCGGCGCTAACGCTGCATCCTCCCCAACGTGTGGAAGTGGAGATCATGGATTAACGGCTACGTTGAAAAAGGGCAGTGGTGTGGAAGACCAACGACTGCAATTTACGGATATCGATTTTCTAAACAATACAACCGGACGGGCTGGTGGCGAAGGCTTCCTTATTGGCACATCGAATTCAGGCTGCACTTGGCAGTCCATCTATACAGGCCAATGGCAGTTCACACAACTTGATTTCCCGAACAATGTGAATGGATTTGCTTTGGCGCAGGTAAAGGCTTCTCCAACGACGTATCTCATCCGCTCAACGGATGGCGGTGCGCACTGGACACGGATGGATACTAAGGGTATACAATTTAAACGTATTGATTTTCGCAATAAAAACGAAGGCTTTGGATACACCTATAATGGAGCTTATTTGACGAAGGATGGCGGTGCAACATGGAATCGAATCTCCACACCAGCCAATACACGCGGAGCTGTGTTCGCGACAGAGAAGCAAGGTTATGCCATTGTAGTGGCTCCTGGTTCGGGTTACCGTATCATGCAGACAAGTAACGGCGGCAAGAACTGGACGCAATCGTTGAAGGTAGCCTCAACAACTTGGAGCGGTGGAGACTTATACTCAAGCGGTAACCAGGTATGGGCCCTTCTGTATGGCGACGCAGGGATGTCCCAGCAGTCGTATTCTCTCTACGCGAGCGGAAATGAGGGCAAGAACTGGAGACAGGTATTTGCTCAATCCACAGCAGGTGGTGGCCCGGCTCCAGGTGCAAGCAGCACAGGGAATGGAAAAGGCCCCGCAGACCCAGGGGGTCACCCAGGGAACATGGCGTTGATCGGTAATCAGACGGCCTATCTCTCCGCAGGATCACCTGCAGCAGGCAAAGTGGGGATCGGACGTTCTTATGATGCAGGTTCCACGTGGAAAAATATCGACCTGAAAGATCCAGGTTATAGCTCCCGCATTTCGTTTCCTTCTGCCAAAACAGGTTGGCTCGTCGTAACAAGCGACAATTCTCCTGCAATTTATGAGACGACAGATGGTGGAGCAACATGGAAGCAAAAAATGTTATTGCCTGCTGAAAACGAGTAAATGGTGTCATGCCATGGAATAATTTTAAGGCGATTTCAATCTAAAATGGTATAAACCTTAACTCATTTGGCCTGATGAGGCCAGCATAAACAAACAAGTCTTTTCCGGACAAATGAAGCCGGAAAGGGCTTGTTTTTGCTTGAATAAAAACGGTTGAATCCTGTTCAGAAACACGTTATTGTAAGCGATAACAATACTTTTTAGGAGGTTGAAATTATGGTTGATGTTATTTTAAAGGATGATTCGGAACAAGGATTAATAAATCGCAATATATATGGTCATTTCTCAGAGCATCTGGGACGCTGTATCTATGAAGGCATCTGGGTGGGAGAGGACTCCCCTATTCCCAATACGGAAGGCATTCGAAATGATGTGCTTACTGCACTGCAAAAACTTCATATTCCCGTACTTCGCTGGCCTGGAGGTTGTTTTGCTGATGAATACCATTGGAAAGATGGCGTAGGTCCAAAAAGTGAGCGCGCACGGATGATCAATACGCACTGGGGCGGGGTAGAAGAGAACAATCATTTTGGTACGCATGAATTCCTGAGACTATGTGAGTTACTTGACACCCAGCCATATATCAGTGGCAATCTGGGCAGCGGTACGGTGCAGGAGATGCAGGAATGGGTGGAGTACATCACTTTTGATGGGGAATCACCGATGGCAAACTGGCGGAAGAGCAATGGCCGTGAAGAGCCATGGAAGCTGAAATACTTTGGTGTGGGGAACGAGAACTGGGGTTGCGGCGGTAATATGCGTCCGGAATACTACGCAGATGAGTACCGTCGTTATGCTACATATGTACGCAATTATTCCGGGAATGAAATTTATAAAATCGCCTGCGGCCCCAATGACAACAACTATCACTGGATGGAGGTGTTAATGCGGGAGGCCGGTCGTTTTATGGACGGAATCAGCCTGCATTATTACACCATTCCAACAGGTGAGTGGGCAGATAAAGGTCAGGCTACAGGTTTCGGAGAAGCTGAATGGTTCACCACATTGAAAAAGACGCTATATATGGAAGAGTTACTTGTGAAACACTCCGAGATTATGGACAAATATGATCCTGAGGGCAGAGTGGGTATTATCGTGGATGAGTGGGGAACGTGGTATAACGTTGAGCCAGGTACAAATCCAGGTTTCCTGTATCAACAAAATACGATGCGTGATGCAGTACTCGCAGGGATTAATCTGAATATTTTCAACCAACATAATAAAAGAGTTCATATGGCCAATCTGGCCCAGATTGTTAATGTTCTTCAGGCGTTGGTTTTGACAGAAGGCGAGAAGATGCTCCTCACGCCTACATATCATGTGTTTGATATGTATCAGGTACACATGGATGCGCAGCGGTTGGAACTGAATTACGAGAGCCCTGGATACACTTTCGGGGAAGAGACCATCCCTCAACTGAGTTTGTCAGCTTCTCGTAGCAATGATGGCGTTATTCATGTGACGGCGTGTAACCTTAGTCATACGGATGAGCTTGAAGTGGTTTGTCAGATTGAATCAACGAACGCTTCTGCTGTATCGGGACGAATTCTGCATCACGCAGATTATAGTGCGTTCAACACATTTGAACAGCCGAATCAGGTTCAACCTGCGGACTGGAAGGGTATTACACTCGAAAATAACAAATTGCGTTTTGTACTGCCTCCGGCCTCGGTTGGTGTGGTCGCTATAAAGGCTTGATCAGATGGATTCATCCGTGCAGAGTAGAAGTGTTGGGAAACGGGAACCATGCAAGGGATGTAACGATCAATATGATGTGAAGATTAGTGAAGCCAAGATAGCCCGGCTCGTGGAGTTGGCCTCACGCTCACGTCCGGCCGTTGAGTACGCTGAATATGAGCGTCGGTTATCCATCTGCGCTGATTGTCCAGGGTTACAATACGATACGACTTGCCGCTATTGTGGCTGTCTCGTACAGGTGCGCGCCAAGCTGGTAGAGTCGACCTGTCCGTTTCCATATGAGCCGCGATGGACCTGATCCAGAACGTATTTCTTTATTAATGAAGCAAGGCAGAGCTGCACTTTACAGGTGTGGCTCTGCTTTTTTTGGTGCTGATGGGCAAAAACTCTGAATTTGGATTTGAATTGAGCGGGTGAACTGGATATAGTTATACAGTAGAGTGTAGGATAGCGAGCTATCCGGGAATATGAGCGCGTATAGCGGCACAACAATACAGGAAGGGCTGTTCTCACCGGCCGTGCCTGATTTTGCGTCGCCTCGAATATAATGGAGGTTAACATTCATGTCGAACATGCGACCGGTTCAGATCCGGCTGCACAGCCGTTATGAAGGTGAAGATGTACTGCAGGAAATGCAGGGTGAAGCCGTATTGAAGGGGGCTGTGCTCTATGTTCGTTATGAAGAGCCACAGGCTGGACCCGAGGGCGGTATTACCCGAACAACATTGAAGCTGGGCGGACAATCCATCAAGATTATACGTCACGGCGAGGTGGAATCGGAGCAAACATTTGAGTTAAACCGCAAGCTCCCTGGTTTTTACCGCTCGCCGTATATGTCGTTTGCCTTGTCCACGCATACACAGGAGCTGGAACTTTCCATTCAGGGATTGAGCGCACGCGCAGCGTGGAGCTACGACTTTTACCGCTTTGACGAAGAATCCGGACATTTCGCGATTAGTTTGCATATACAGGAGGAACCAATTTCATGACACGTAATCCATTAGATACGATTAACGAACGGGTAAGTACAGCCATAGGCAATGCCATTGTTGCTGCTGGCATTGTTACGCAGGAGGATCTGCCGACCATCACCCTTGAAGTACCACGCGAGAAAACACACGGCGATTTGGCGACCAATGCCGCTATGCAACTGACCAAGATTGCCAAGCGTAATCCACGCCAGATTGCAGAAGAGATTATTGCCAATCTCAACCTGGCTGAAGCTGGAATCGAGAAAGCGGAAATTGCTGGGCCGGGATTCATTAACTTTAAGTTGGACAAGAGTTATCTCTATCCTGTGCTGGGGCTTGTACATGAGCAGGGTGAGAATTATGGAAGAATCAATGTTGGTGAAGGGCGCAAGGTCGAGATGGAGTTTGTCAGTGCCAACCCGACAGGCAGTCTGCATCTGGGCCATGCGCGTGGAGCGGCTGTGGGTGATGCGCTTTGCAACATCCTCGACTATGCCGGATATGATGTAACACGTGAATACTACATTAATGACGCGGGTAATCAGGTATTTAATCTGTCTCGTTCCATTGAAGCTCGCTATTTGCAGGAACTGGGCCAAGACGCAGAGATGCCTGAAGATGGTTATCATGGTGAGGATATCAAAGGATTCGCCAAGGATCTAGTGGCTGAGAAAGGCGATTCTTTGCTGTCCATGCATCCAGGTGACCGTGCCGCTTATTTCCGTGACTTCGGTTTGGAAAAAGAATTGGACAAGATCAAACGTGACTTGAATCGCTTCCGCGTCAATTTCGACATCTGGTTCAGCGAAACATCACTGTATGATAACGGAGAAGTGTTGCGTGTACTTGACGAATTGCGTGATCGTAATGAAATCTATGAGCAAGACGGAGCAACTTGGTTGAAAACCATGCAGTATGGTGACGATAAAGAGCGTGTTTTGATCAAAAATGACGGTACGTACACGTACCTTACACCGGACATTGCTTATCACCGTGATAAATATGCGCGTGGATACGACACGATGATTAACATCTGGGGAGCAGACCACCATGGTTACATTCCACGGATGAAAGCGGCCATGCAAGCACTGGGCAACGATCCTGAGAAATTGGTCGTTCTGATTGCACAGATGGTGAGCTTGTTCCAAAACGGCGAAAAAGTGAAGATGTCCAAGCGTACAGGCAAAGCGGTAACTATGGAAGATCTGATGGATGAAGTAGGCATTGATGCCATTCGTTACTTCTTTACCATGCGCAGCATGGACTCTCATCTGGACTTCGACATGGATCTCGCGATTTCGACGTCTAATGAAAACCCAGTATTCTATGTACAATACGCTCACGCTCGGGTATGCAGCGTATACCGTCAGGCAGAAGAACAAGGAATTGAACTGTTGCCATTGGCACAGATCGACCTTTCGAAGCTGTCCACGGAACATGAATATGACCTTCTTCGCAAAATGGGTGAACTGCCTGAAGAAATCGCGACTGCTGCTACGGGATATGCGCCGCATCGTATTGTTCGTTATGTATATGAGCTGGCATCCCTGTTCCACAGTTACTATCGTGCAGAGCGCGTCATTACTGAAGACGCGGGACAAACTCAGGCGCGTCTGGCCCTGATCGGTGCTGTACGCACCGTCATCGCAACAGCGCTTCGTCTGGTGGGCGTATCCGCACCGGACAAAATGTAATTCAAGCCCTGGCGGTGCTTTGCCGCCCTGGCTTTACAAAAAGTCTCCATGCACCACGCCTGCAATGCAGCGTGGACATGGAGACTTTTTGCTGTGCCCGCGGCCGAGTTCACACGGCCCCGAGGCACCCAGAGCCAGCGCCGCCTGCCGCCCTGGGCAACCACCGTGAAACAGCACACCGCGCAGCAGTGCTACGCTTTGCGATGCTTCACGGAACGGCTCCCTGCGGCAGGAAGCGCTCCTTACCCTCCGCCCTCCTGCATTAGCTTGAGGGCGTCAATCTCACCACCGCGTATTTTGCTCTTTGCGGTGGTGGTCTTGCGTGCGCGCAGCGGAACGGTCGCGCGCTTTACGAGCGTTTTGATCTCGGCTGGCGACAGGCCGGGATGCTTCGCAAGCAAGAGCGCTATGGCGCCACTGACGTGCGATGTCGCCATGGAGGTACCGCTCATCTCATGGTGCTTACCTTGCACCCAGGAGGAAACAATTTTGTCCCCTGGCGCATATACATCGACGTATGCACCTCGGTTGCTGAACGAGGCAATCCGCCGGTTTTTGTCGGTTGCCCCAACCGATATCGTTTGCGGATAACGTGCTGGATAATCAATGCTGCGGCGTTTGCCGTCATTCCCTGACGAAGCCACAATGACAATCCCGGCCTGATAGGCACGGTTCACGACATCAAGCAATGCTTTGCTACGCGTTTTCATGCCAAAGCTCATATTGATAATATCGACCCGATTGCGAACACACCAGTCGATGCCAAGCACAATGTCTGACACGAATGCCGAACCATTATGGTCGAATGCCTTCACTGGATAGATCAGGGAGCGAGGAGCTACGCCAATCATACCTGCCGTACTATTGGCCGCGGCAATGGTTCCGGCAATATGAGTGCCATGACCGTTATCATCATGAGGAAGCAGACTACGGTTTAACAGGTTAATTCCGCGTGCTAGCGAATAGCGAAGATCCGGATGTTGATAATCGGCACCTGTGTCAATTACGCCAATTTTGATCCGATGTCCCGTGGATACGGACCATACTTTGGGAGCATGAATCTGTTTCACGCCCCAAGGTATGCCCTGAGCACTGCTCGGTTTACTGTGAAGCGCGGTGGCATGCAGTGAGATGGATACATCTTCTTCTACCGTAATCTCATCGCTGTAGCGAGATAGTTCTTCTGGGTCATGCATCGGGGCGATAATGGAGCGGGCCAGCCGGGAGGAGCGTACCACACCAAGATCACTAAATTCATTCCTCATCCGCGACAGTTCCACGAGGCAGGCTTCATATTGCTTCGGATTGGCGAACCGGATCAGGTACCGCCGTCCCTGTTCTGGTTCGGGACGTTGCATTCCTTCAACCAATTGATGTAGAAAACCAGTATAGTCCATAATGGGCAGCCCCCTTCGGGATGAACATGCTGAGGTATTCTATGAATGCGTTGATCCCGCCGCATGGGGAACCTGCCCTTTTTTTACAAAAACACATTCTCTTCGTGTCAAAACGGGCGCAGGGACATATGATGGATGGAGGGCTAGAGGGCTCTTGCGGGGACCCTGGTGAGGAGCGATCCTTCAAGGGTATACAGTCAGAAGGCGGAGGGGACTCCGTCTTTTTTATATGATTATGCTTTTTTTGCTCAAAGACGATATGCCCGCGAGTTAGATGTCTCTTACGGTCGTGTATATTGCTCGTTCGAAGTCGCATCTTGGAATTATGAGACATCCATACATAAAAACTTGCTTTTTGACGCTAAATAGGTTTTACTTAGGTTTGTTAATGGATATGTTATACGTAACGTTCCAGTTTGTAGGGATATAAAGTGAATTTTGTGTGAGAGGAAGTGTCTGTCAGTGAGTACCTCGCTCAATTTGAAAATTGATAAAGAAAAGGTCAGAGAGATTCCTTTGGTGGACCTCGCCTTTATGGTGCTGAAAGCGGCCAATACGCCGTATTACTACCGTGATTTGATGAATGAGGTAGCTAAACAGCGCGGAATGACTGATGAAGAAATCAACGAGTTTATCGCCCAGTTATATACCGAGATTAATATCGATGGCCGTTTTGCTTGCGTCGGTACAAGTCTGTGGGGCTTGAAGCGCTGGTATCCGGTAGCTGGATCGGAAGATACCATGACGGGTGCGAAGCGTCCGCGCATCATCAACGATGAAGACGATGATCTGGAAGATGAGGACTTCGGGGAAGAGGAAGACAGCTACAACAGCGACGAAGACTTCGATAATTCTGATGATGATCAGGACGAAGAAGATGATGACGATGAAGAAGAAGAAGAAGAAGACATCTTTGACGAAGAAGATGGCGAAGAAGAAGTTCTAGTTGAAGATGACGAGTTGGAAGAGGAAGACCTCGATGAAGACGATGAAGAAGAGTCCGAAGACGAGGGTGAATTTGACGACGATTCCGATAAGTAACAGTCATTTTTGACGTCGATAGTTTACCTGTTTTCCCCGCATAGTCAGCCTTGACAGCAGACGGGGTAACGGGTAAACTATTGCATGGGCTTATGAATGAGCGACAAAATATTTATGTTTTTTATAAAAAGTGCCCCGTCCTGCGGGAGTACTTTTTTTGTATTTTTAGAGGCAGAATTTTGCAAAATGATTTGAATTCCGCATGCTCCCGGCCAACAATCCGTGGTCTATTTTTGTATATCCAAAACACCAAATGGATCGATGCAATGATATCTATTTAGGGACGGGCCCGGTAGTTGGCTCCCGGAAGGTTTGCACCATTCTACGCTGTAGAACAACGTTGTTTACACACGGTCTTCGCATGAAAGAGCAGTTCGCAGATGCAGGGAATTTCTGCCATTGCTCTTTTTAACGATGATTACCTGGGAAACGGGTTACGATAATACCATATATCGCCTGAATTTCTGTACTTATATTAGGAGGGTAATAACAGTGACAAAGTATATTTTCGTGACGGGCGGAGTTGTGTCCTCCCTGGGCAAAGGGATAACGGCTGCCTCGCTGGGCAGATTGCTGAAAAACAGAGGGTTGAAGGTAACCATTCAAAAGTTTGATCCATACATCAATATCGACCCGGGAACAATGAGTCCTTATCAGCATGGTGAGGTTTTTGTAACGGATGATGGCGCGGAAACGGATCTTGACCTTGGCCACTACGAACGTTTTATTGACATCAACCTCTCCAAAAACAGCAACGTCACGACTGGTAAAGTATACTCCTCCGTCATCAGCAAAGAGCGGCGCGGGGAATATCTGGGCGGAACGGTACAAGTAATTCCACACATTACGAACGAGATCAAAGAGCGCGTATTCCGCGCAGGACGTGAAGCGGGTTCGGATGTTGTAATTACAGAGATTGGCGGTACAGTAGGTGACATCGAGAGCTTGCCTTTCCTGGAAGCTATTCGTCAAATCAAGAGTGATGTAGGTCGTGACAACGTCATGTACATCCATGTAACACTTATTCCTTACATCAAGGCTGCCGGTGAAGTGAAAACCAAACCGACTCAGCACAGTGTGAAGGAATTGCGCAGCATCGGAATTCAGCCGAACGTCATTGTATGCCGTACAGAGTATGAGCTGTCCAAAGACATGAAAGCCAAAATCGCTCTCTTCTGTGACATTGATGAAAACGCCGTGGTGGAATGCCGCGATGCAGACACATTGTACCAAGTGCCTTTGAACCTGCGTGAAGAAGGTTTGGACGAGATCGTGGTAAACCACCTGAAGCTGACTACTCCTGCACCGGATATGAGCGAGTGGGAAGGGCTGGTTGACCGTATCAACAAGCTGAAGCATACAGTGGAGATTGCCATTGTAGGTAAATATGTAGCGTTGCATGATGCTTATTTGAGTGTTGTTGAATCCTTGTCTCATGCAGGATTTGCATCCAATGCTGATGTGAAGATCCGCTGGATTCACTCCGAAGATATCACTGATGAGAATGTAGGCGATCTGTTGCACGGCGTAGGCGGAATCCTCGTACCAGGCGGATTTGGTGATCGGGGTATTGAAGGTAAAGTATCTGCGATTCGTTATGCCCGTGAGAAACAAATTCCGTTCTTCGGTATTTGCCTGGGTATGCAGGTTTCTGTTATTGAATATGCACGTTCCATCGTTGGTTTGACTGGAGCAAACAGCTCCGAGATCAATCCAGCTACGGAGTTCCCGGTGATCGACCTGTTGCCTGAACAAAAAGATATCGAAAACCTGGGTGGTACAATGCGTCTGGGTCTGTATCCTTGTAAGCTTCAGGAAGGTTCCCTGGCAATGTCTTGTTATGATGATGAACTGGTCTATGAGAGACACCGTCACCGGTACGAGTTCAACAATGAATACCGTGAAGCAATTGAAAAAGCCGGTCTGGTTATCTCGGGTACATCCCCGGATGGACGTCTGGTTGAGATCGTGGAGCTTCCAGGACACCCATGGTTCCTGGCAGTACAATTCCACCCGGAATTCACTTCCCGTCCGAACCGTCCGCAGCCATTGTTCCGTGAGTTTGTAAAAGCTTCTCTGGAGAGCATTGAAAAATAAGTATTGATCATTAAGTTATAAATAAAGGGATGTTCTTGGCAACCGATAAGGATGCCGGGGGCATCCTTTTTTAGTGCGTCGAGATAAGCGGAAATGGTTTTTGGCATTTTGGGATGTAAGCAGGATTTCAATGGGTGAGGTAGAATACTTATCATGACGACTATGGGATTGTTATCCAGATTCAGACGTACATGCTTTCCTAATTCTAGGAGGTTAATCAGTGGAAAATAAAAAAGTGTTAATTGTCGATGACCAAAACGGTATTCGAATCCTGTTAATGGAAGTGTTCGGCAGCGAAGGATATAATACGTTCCAAGCGCCTAATGGGAAGATTGCCCTGGAGATAGTAAATAATGACAAACCTGATCTTGTGCTGCTTGATATGAAGATTCCTGGCATGGATGGCCTGGAAATTCTGAAACATATTAAGGAAATTGATCCGGATATCAAAGTCATCATGATGACGGCTTATGGTGAACTGGACATGATTAAAGAAGCTACGGATCTTGGAGCGCTCATGCACTTTACGAAACCGTTTGATATCGATGAAATGCGAGTGGCAGTCAATATGCAGCTTCGAAATGATACTGCGAATAAGTGCAGCTGAATCCTGTAGATACAGGATTTTTTTGCGTGTGAAGCTGTGAGAGTTTACGGGTGGGCATACAGGGTATTTCAGTCAGACATCCGGGGAATATTGGAAATAGGGACGTCGTCATGCTGTGTCTATGAAAACTGTGCTGCAAAGCACAGCATTTTTGCAAATGCTTGTTTAGTATTTGACATGGGATGTGGTATAATAAGCCCGTATGTGATTTCGGCTAAAAACCATAGACACAACCCAACACCCCTAGGAGGATTGAAACCATGCCATTAGTATCTATGACAGACATGTTGAACAAAGCACTCGAAGGAAAATATGCAGTTGGTCAATACAACATCAATAACCTTGAGTGGACTCAAGCGATTCTTGCTGCTGCTGAAGAAGAGAAATCCCCAGTAATCTTGGGCGTATCCGAAGGCGCAGCACGTCACATGAGCGGCTTCTACACAGTAGTTAAAATAGTAGAAGGACTCATTCACGACATGAAAATCACCGTTCCAGTTGCGATTCACTTGGATCACGGTTCCAGCTTTGATAAGTGTAAAGAAGCGATCGATGCTGGATTTACATCCGTAATGATCGACGGTTCCCACCACTCCATTGATGAAAACATCGAAATGACTAAAAAAGTTGTTGAATATGCACACGCTAAAGGCGTTTCCGTAGAAGCCGAAGTAGGTACTGTTGGTGGACAAGAAGACGACGTTATCGGTGGTATCATGTACGCTGACCTGAACGAGTGTGTACGTATCGTTAAAGAAACAGGTATTGACACATTGGCTCCAGCTCTTGGTTCCGTACACGGTCCTTACCATGGCGAGCCTAACCTGGGCTTCAAAGAAATGGAAGAAGTTCGCGATGCAGTTAACGTTCCACTGGTACTGCATGGTGGTACAGGTATCCCTAAACATGATATCGACAAAGCCATTTCCCTGGGTACTTCCAAAATCAACGTGAACACTGAGAACCAAATTTCGTTCTCCAAAGTGGTTCGCGAAGTGCTTGCAGCTAAACCAGATGCTTACGATCCACGTACATTCATCGTACCAGGCCGCGATGCAATCAAAGAAACCGTTAAAGGTAAAATTCGCGAGTTTGGTTCCAACAACAAAGCGTAATTTTTCTTTACCAGTTCCATACTGTGTAAGTGGAAAGAACACCGCCTAGCCGGTGTCTTTCCATTTTCACGCCTTATTTCTACATCGAAAGTCAACAGCACGTATTGCCGTTAACCGGCTGCAAAACACGTAGGGGGACATTAAGCTTTATGGAAAAATTGATGATTAGTGGCGGACGTCCGTTACAGGGAACTGTAACTATAAGCGGCGCCAAGAACAGCGCCATCGCGCTTATTCCTGCAGCATTGCTTGCCGAGTCAGAAGTCGTGCTGGACAACCTGCCGCTTTTGAGTGACGTGGCGGTTTATGCAGAAATTTTGGAGGAACTCGGAGCTCGTGTACACTGGGAAGGCAGTCAGATGAAGATCGATCCTTCCGACATTAAATCCATTCCCATGCCGAATGGTCCCGTGAAGAAGCTCCGTGCTTCGTATTATATGATGGGAGCACTGCTTGGGCGTTTTAAAGAAGCAACCATTGGTTTACCCGGGGGCTGCAACTTTGAGCCTCGTCCGATTGATCAACATATCAAAGGGTTTGAAGCGCTTGGCGCAACTGTAACGAACGAACATGGCTCCATTCATTTGCATGCTAAAGAGCTGCGCGGAGCAAAGATTTATCTTGATGTAAGCAGTGTAGGTGCAACCATTAACATCATGCTGGCGGCTACTCGTGCCAAAGGCTCTACAATTATCGAAAACGCGGCTAAAGAGCCTGAGATTATAGATGTAGCAACACTTTTGAATTCAATGGGTGCCAGCATCAAGGGTGCCGGTACCGAAACGATCCGTATTGAAGGTGTGTCGGAGCTTAAGGGTTGCCGTCATTCCATCATTCCGGACCGTATACAAGCAGGCACGTATATGATCGCTGCGGCTGCGACGCGTGGCGACGTTCTGATTGATAATGTTATTCCCAAACATCTGGAGGCTTTGACGGCAAAGTTGCTGGAAATGGGCGTTGGCATTGAAGAGCTTGACGAAAGTATTCGTGTCATTGGCAAACCGAGCTACAATCATGTAGACGTTAAGGCGCTCGTATATCCCGGTTTTCCGACGGATTTGCAGTCCCCCATGACCAGTGTGTTGACACAGGCAACGGGTGTGAGTGTCCTAAGCGACTTTGTATATAGCAACCGGTTTAAGCACGTTCCTGAGTTGGTGCGCATGGGTGCAAAGATCCGTGTGGAAGGGCGTTCAGCTATTATTGAAGGCAGTGCATTGAATGCGGCCAAGGTAAAAGCATCCGATCTTCGCGCCGGCGCAGCGCTGGTGATCGCGGGTCTCACCGTCAGTGAAGGTGTGACCGAAGTGACAGGCGTGGAGTTTATCGATCGTGGGTACGATCATCTAGTAACCAATCTGCGTCTGCTAGGTGCGGATGTGTGGCGAGAAACCGATTAATTCTGTATTGTATGACGATTTTTACGTCATTAAAGTGATTATTTTGACAGAACTGCATATCCTCTCAGTAATTGGGTAAACCTGTTTTAATAGAGTTCTCAGTCTCTCCGGGATAAGACGAAATGTTCCTGTTTCCTTTACCGGAGGGTCTTTTTTTGAGTCAGACTTCATATGGCTTTAAGAACATCATTTCCTTTTCCCCAAACCCCGGTTTTGTTTGAACTGCGCTCCATAGCCGGTCTGCCCGGATCGAACGCCTCATGTATTCGTGTTCACTCACTAGCGGATCTTGCCGAAAGCTGGCCATCCTGCCCGGAAACTTACACTCAAAGACAAGTATTTGCATTATAACGGTTACATTCCGTACAATGGACAGAAGAGAAATGCAGAACGATGCTGCTCTTATAGCCGGAACATCAAGCGAAACTATCCATTTCACGGACTTATTAATTGAATAGGTGGTTATTATATGGATCTACAAATTTCCGATTTGGAAGAAATGAAACTAACGGACCTCTACAAACTGGCCAAAAAATATCAAATTCCCTACTACGGCACTTTAAAAAAGAAAGAATTGATCTTCGCTATATTACGTGCACAAGCTGAACAGAGCGGATTGATGTTCATGCAGGGTGTGCTCGAAATTCTACCTGAAGGTTACGGATTCCTTCGTCCGATCAATTACCTGCCAAGTACGGAAGACATCTACATCTCAGCCTCACAGATTCGCAAGTTTGACCTAAGAACAGGTGACCTCGTATCAGGTAAGTGTAGAACACCTAAAGAAAACGAGCGATACTTCGGTTTGCTGCAAGTCAACGCTGTAAATGGTGAGAATCCGTCGGCGGCTGCGGAAAGACTTCACTTCCCGGCATTAACCCCATTGTACCCGCAGAAGAAACTGGTTCTCGAAACATCCCCCAACCATTTGTCCACACGCATTATGGATGTGCTCGCCCCGGTAGGACTGGGACAGCGCGGATTGATCGTAGCACCTCCCAAAGCGGGTAAAACACTTCTCCTCAAAGAAATCGCCAACAGCATCTCAACCAACAACCCAGAAATTGAACTATTTGTCCTGTTGATTGATGAACGTCCGGAAGAAGTTACGGATATGTCGCGTTCCGTTAAAGGGGAAGTTGTGGCTTCTACGTTCGATGAGCTGCCAGAAAACCATATCAAAGTTGCGGAATTGGTGCTGGAACGTGCGCTCCGTCTGGTTGAAGCGAAAAAAGATGTCGTTATTTTGCTGGATAGCATTACGCGTCTTGCTCGTGCATACAACCTGGTTATCCCACCGTCCGGACGGACACTTAGTGGCGGTATTGACCCGGCAGCATTCCATCGTCCGAAACGTTTCTTCGGTTCTGCACGGAATGTAGAAGAGGGTGGAAGTCTGACGATCCTGGCTACAGCTTTGATTGATACGGGATCACGTATGGATGATATCATTTATGAAGAGTTTAAAGGTACGGGCAATATGGAGCTTCATCTGGATCGTAAGCTGGCCGAGCGTCGTATTTTCCCGGCTATCGACATTCGTCGTTCCGGTACACGTCGCGAAGAAGTGTTGCTGAGCAAGGAAGAACTTGATACAATCTGGGCGATTCGTAAAAACATGAACGATTCCCATGACTTTGTCGAAGGCTTCTTGAAGAAACTGCGTAATAGCAAAACGAATGCTGAGTTCCTGGCGGCATTTGATACAGCTGGCAGCAGTCAGACCAGCAACTCCGGATCGACTACGACTCGGCGCTCACCAAGACAGACTGCGGCGTCTGGTACAACTACCTAGCATTACGTCGTTGATTTAACTCAAGTTTTGCAGCGTTGCTGCTGATTAACAATATACTCGTCGTTTGGCTTTAACCCATTAGATGTGAGGAGAACATCATGTATTTAGTATACGCAGATGAAAAAGGTAATGTATTTGATCACCCTTCCCTGTACGGGCTTGCCCGCAGTGGAGATATGATCGTCGAAATTATGGAGGATGAGCTGATTCCTTTGCCGGAAGGTGCAACGCTGGTTGGACTGCCGAGTACACGTCCGATTGGTATGGACCCGGATACTGGAGAAATGCTGCCGATGCCTAGTGATACACAGGCGGTGGGGGCTTTGCTTCCGCAAGGATTCACTCGGTTGTGTCTGCCGGGGTATGTAAAAACGGATAAGGAGTACAAACTGCCTTTGTTCGGTTACTCGGCTGTTGTGTGGAAAGATGGTCAGTTCTACGTCACTGCCCGGATGTCGGATCATCCGGATCAATGGAATCCGCTAAACTGTGATCGCGATGACGTACGCGCGGGTGTTAAACGTTTAACGAAGCAATACCCCGAAAACCGTCTCTATACCCATTTGTCCAATTGTGCGCTCGGGTATGAATGTCTGACTTCATCCAACACCTTCCTGAATCGTTGGGAAGGCGGAGTTCCAGTATCCTATTCCTGCAACGCAGGCTGTTTCGGATGTATTTCCGAGCAACCGGATGATAGTGGCTTCGTTTCTCCGCAAACCCGGATGAACTTCCGTCCGCGCGTGGACGAAATCGTTGAAGTAATGCTGGAGCACTTGAAAACGCCGGAATCGATTATCAGCTTTGGTCAAGGTTGTGAAGGGGAGCCTTCCACGCAGGCCAAATTGATTATTGAAGCCATCCGCGAAGTGCGTTCCATAACTGACATGGGATATATCAACATTAACACCAATGCAGGTTTGAATGATCACATGAGAGGTATTGTTGATGCGGGGCTTGATCTAATGCGTGTAAGTACAATCAGTGCACTGGATGATCACTATAATGCATACTACAAACCTCGCGGATATACACTGGCCAATGTAGAAAAATCGATGAAATACGCTGCTTCCCAGGGTGTATATACGTCGATCAACTATTTGATCTTCCCGGGAGTAACGGATCGTGAGGAAGAGATTGAAGCGATGATTGAGTTTGCTCGCAGAACCGAGTTGCGTCTTATTCAAATGCGTAATCTTAATATAGACCCGGAGAGCTATCTGGAATTGATTCCTCCAGCTCAAGGTGATATTTTGGGCATGAAGCAAATGATTGAGATCTTTGAGGAAGAGCTGCCTGGTGTCGTTATCGGCTCCTACACGCACGTTCCCCCAGCTGGAATGGCACGTCCCAAACGTCTGATCACCTCTTGACAATAATGGATTGCAACCGGCATTGGGCCGTGTTATAATCTTCGATGTTGTGCCATTTACTCTGGGTCCGCTTGAGGCTCAGGGCGGAAAGAGGTGAAAGGTAATGAAAGCAGCAATTCATCCTAAATACACGATTGGTCAAGTATCTTGCGCTTGCGGGAATACTTTTGAAACTGGTTCGGTTAAAGACGGACTTCGTGTAGAGATTTGCTCCGCGTGCCACCCGTTCTTCACCGGTAAACAGAAGTTTATCGATGCTGGCGGCCGTGTTGATCGTTTCAAGAAAAAATACGGAATCTAATTCAGCAATTCCTTGGGGATTGTCTGACTATTACATCCAAATCACCTCTGCCGTTCCGGCAGAGGTTTTTATATGTTTTTAGGTGATTGTATTGCTGCCCTTTTGACTCTGGTTGCAATTTAGACAACCTTAAGTTATACTATTTCTTACCGTGCTAGATGGGGAGGTAGCGGTGCCCTGTAACTCGCAATCCGCTACAGCGAGGTTGAATTCCTGCTAGAGGTTTTGTCGATGTGAGGTTTGGTCCCTTAACGTGGTGTTGACGGTTGGGTCCTCCGCAATGAGTACTCATGAACCTGGTCAGGTCCGGAAGGAAGCAGCCATAAGTGAGATCACTCTTGTGCCGGAGGGTCGCCTAGCCCGAGCTATTGTTAAGGGGTGCCGCTTGGATCGCAAATATCGATAGCAGGTGCACGGCTTACCATTAAAACGTAGAGACCTTTGCAGTTGTATGTATGCAGAGGTCTTTTTGATATGTCTAAAAAAACCATGCATGATGAGTCAGATAAAGTTTGGATTCACCCCGGAATATAGTATAATGGGGGAACGACAAAGGACTCGAATGCGAAGTGGAAGGAAGGTAACGCATCATGGAGCATATCGCGTTATACCGGGCTTGGCGTCCCCAGTCGTTTCAAGATATGGTGGGACAACAGCATATTATTCAGACCTTGCAGAACGCGATTCGTGAACAGCGGACTTCCCATGCCTACTTGTTTAGCGGGCCCAGAGGAACAGGGAAGACGAGTGCCGCCAAGATTTTGGCCAAAGCTGTAAACTGCGAGCGCGGGCCTGCACCTGAGCCTTGTAACGAGTGTGAAGCTTGCCGCAGGATTACGACTGGCGCTGTGATGGATGTGCAGGAAATTGATGCTGCATCCAACCGTGGCGTTGAAGAAATCCGTGATCTTCGGGAAAAGGTGAAATACGCCCCGACTGAAGTCCGGCAGAAAGTGTATATTATTGACGAAGTGCACATGCTGACGACAGAGGCATTCAATGCCCTGCTTAAAACATTGGAAGAACCTCCGCCACATGTGATGTTTATTTTGGCAACAACAGAACCCCATCGTCTTCCGGCGACGATTATTTCTCGCTGTCAGCGATTTGATTTTCGCCGGGTGTCCCTGGAAGAACAGACAGCACGACTTACGCTGATCTGTGAACAGGAAGGTATGGAAGCTGATCAGGACGCACTCCAGTATATTGCTCGTCTGTCTGATGGGGGAATGAGGGACGCACTCAGTGTCCTGGATCAGATCTCTTCCTATACAGATGGAAGGGTAACCTATCAGCAGGTTATGGATATGACCGGAGGCATTCCTTCCGAACAGTTTGCAAAGTTGGCTGCTTCTCTGCTTAAGGGCGACGTAGGTCATATTTTGCAAATGATCGAAGGGTTTATGCATGAAGGTAAGAGTGCGGACAAGTGCATGGAAAATCTGCTTTATTATTTCCGTGATTTGCTTATGATTAAGATGGTGCCGGATGCAGATAAACTGACGGATCGGGTGCTTAATCCCGAGTCATTCCGTGATATGGCGGAATCATTCACCAAGGAACAGCTGTTCCAGATGATTGATACTCTTAACCGGTACCAGAGTGAGATGAAATATGCAGTACAGCCGCAGACATTGTTTGAAGTAGCTCTCCTTAAACTGTGCAGTATTCCTGCTCAAGGTGCGTCATCGGGTTCGGCCGGTGCTACTCCTGCTGTATCCGCGCCAGCGGATGGCGGGGAGATCAACCGACTGAAGCAACAGCTTGCTGAACTGGAGAAAAAGCTGGATCGTGCGATTAAGGGTGGTTTGTCTGGGGGAGAAGCTGCATCAAGTGCTCCTTCACGTCCAGCAACAAGAGCTCCGGTGTCGAGAGGTAATTCGCCAGCGAAGCTGCCTGCACAGCTCGATCAGTATGTTGCACGTAAGGGATCTCCTGAGTTTGCGGAGGTCAGCAAGAAGTGGGGACAGATCCTGCAGCGCGTAAAAGAAGAGAAAGTAACCGTTCACGCCTGGTTTATGGATGGTGAACCGGTATCGCTACTGGAAGACAATGTTCTGGTGGCGTTTAAGAACAACATCCACCGTGAAACTACGGAGAAGCAGGCTAATCGCGAAGTGATTGAACGGGTGCTGTCTGAACAACTTGGACGTTCAGCGCGTCTTGTGACGATGATGCTCAAAGATTGGACCGGAGCGATGGAAGGGGCTACTGAAACGCCAAAGGAGGACTTTAAGCTTGAACCTGAGCATGAAGACGGCGGTTCAGGCAACAAGCAGCCTTGGATTGATGAAGCCATCCAGCTCTTTGGTGAGGACCTTGTAGTGATCAAAGAATAGATATACATGCGCCTGGCGCGATAACTATAACAAAGGAGATGAATAATCATGAATAACATGAACCAAATGATGAAACAAGTGAAGAAAATGCAGGAGCAAATGCTGAAGGCACAGGAGGAACTGGCGGACAAAACAGTCCAAGGTACTTCCGGCGGCGGTGTTGTAACTGCTGAAGTTAACGGACATAAGAAATTGCTGGCTATCACTATCAAGCCAGAAGCGGTTGATCCAGAAGATGTAGAAATGCTGCAGGATCTGGTTATGACAGCAGTCAATGACGCAATGACCAAAGCTGATGAAATTGCGAACCAGGATATGGGTAAATTCACAGGTGGCATGAAAATTCCGGGATTATTTTAATTTAAATTGATCCTATCAAAGGAGACGCAATCGATTGTATTATCCCGAACCGATAGCGAAGCTGATTGACGCCTTTACCCGTTTGCCGGGTGTTGGCCCCAAGACTGCAGCGCGACTAGCTTTTCATGTGCTTAAGATGAAGGAAGATGACGTTATTGATTTTGCCAAAGCGCTCGTCAGTGTGAAGCGGAATCTTCATTACTGTTCGGTGTGTTGTAATATTACGGATACTGACCCGTGTCGGATCTGTCAGGACAAATCCAGGGATGTCTCGGTAATCTGTGTAGTTCAGGATTCCAAAGATTTGGTGGCTATGGAGCGTACCAAGGAATTTGACGGATACTATCATGTGCTGCAGGGTGCAATCTCTCCTATGGAGGGAATAGGTCCGGATGATATCCGTCTGAAGGAACTTTTGACCCGTTTAAGCGATGAGCGAGTTAAAGAACTGATTCTGGCTACAAATCCGAATATCGAAGGTGAGGCCACGGCGATGTATATTTCCCGTCTGGTCCGTCCGTTTGAGATCTCGGTGACTCGGATTGCCCATGGATTGCCTGTTGGGGGCGACCTGGAGTATGCGGATGAAGTGACTCTTTCCAAGGCGCTGGAAGGGCGCAGGGAGATGAGATAGTAATGCGTGTTTCTTAATGAGAGCATGCGCCTATAATGATTGATTTCCTAAAAGAAAAGAATAGATAAGTTTGGATTACTTAGAGAGCCCTTTAGGCTCTCTTTTTTTGTTTTAATACTCTTTTTAACGTTGCCAAATGTGAAGTCTCTCATTTCTACTGATGTATGGTTATTAATCCATAGAATTTCGTTGAGATTAAAATAACGATTCATTAAATTATTTAGCTCAGTTCTAAGTTTGTCCTTTCCCTGATATGTATGAGAATATGCTTGTGCTGATCAGGAAGGGGATGGCTTATGTTTATATGGCGAAATGTAGGAAGATCGGTGGAGAAGCGTGAAAGAATGATTAAGGAGATGGAAGAGGACCAGATTTATTCAGACATACAGAAAGCCAAGGCGGAGTGGGAACGGGCTGTCAGACAGTTTGAAGAGGCGCAGGGGCAGGATGAGATCGATTATGCGATCTATGTGCTGGAGGCCGCAGAGCGTAAATATCAGATTCATTTGAAGCGCGCTAAACGTGTAGGGATTAATAAGGCAGTAATAGGTGATCGGGGGATGGGCATGTAGGTGGAGGTGTGATATTCAATTATGGGGGTGCTGAGTATGAAGAGTCTTATATTAGGCTGTGTGCTTGTTGTATCGTTACTAGGGCTGATAATCATCCTATTTAGAAAACGAATTGGGCTATCCTTTTTTACATCATTCGGAATTCATCTGGTACTGGCTGCGGTGGGGATATATGTTGTTAATTATTCAGGGTGGATCACCGGAACCTACATTCCGCTGAACCCTGCCACAATAGGTACTGTAAGCATTCTGGGATTACCGGGTGTTGGGTTATTATTGGGTTTGAAAATTTCTTTGTTTGGGTAGTTGACTCCCTGAATGTTTATATGGTACATTATATCTCGTTGCTTTGCTTGCTTGGTTAAATGCTTTTGACGAAATGAATGAGTTCGCTAAGGACTCGAAAAAAGAATTTCAAAAAAAGCTTGACTGAAACAAACGAAGTATGGTATATTATAAAAGTCGCCGCTGAGAGAAAATGGTGACGAAAAAGCAAGAAAATTATCAAGTTTGATCTTTGAAAACTGAACAACGAGTGAGTAAACATTCTGCTTGCAGAATGAACGCGAAAGTTCGAGACAAGCCTTGGTTTGAATCGACTGGAGCACAAATGAGATTTTTAATCTCGTCAGTTTCAAAATGAGCTTATCGCTCTTTTCAATACTTTATTGGAGAGTTTGATCCTGGCTCAGGACGAACGCTGGCGGCATGCCTAATACATGCAAGTCGAGCGGACTATCAGAGAAGCTTGCTTCTCTGATAGTTAGCGGCGGACGGGTGAGTAACACGTAGGCAACCTGCCCTCAAGTTTGGGACAACTACCGGAAACGGTAGCTAATACCGAATAGTTGTTTTCTTCACCTGAAGAGAACTGGAAAGACGGAGCAATCTGTCACTTGGGGATGGGCCTGCGGCGCATTAGCTAGTTGGTGGGGTAACGGCTCACCAAGGCGACGATGCGTAGCCGACCTGAGAGGGTGATCGGCCACACTGGGACTGAGACACGGCCCAGACTCCTACGGGAGGCAGCAGTAGGGAATCTTCCGCAATGGGCGAAAGCCTGACGGAGCAATGCCGCGTGAGTGATGAAGGTTTTCGGATCGTAAAGCTCTGTTGCCAGGGAAGAACGCTTGGGAGAGTAACTGCTCTCAAGGTGACGGTACCTGAGAAGAAAGCCCCGGCTAACTACGTGCCAGCAGCCGCGGTAATACGTAGGGGGCAAGCGTTGTCCGGAATTATTGGGCGTAAAGCGCGCGCAGGCGGTCATTTAAGTCTGGTGTTTAATCCCGGGGCTCAACCCCGGATCGCACTGGAAACTGGGTGACTTGAGTGCAGAAGAGGAGAGTGGAATTCCACGTGTAGCGGTGAAATGCGTAGATATGTGGAGGAACACCAGTGGCGAAGGCGACTCTCTGGGCTGTAACTGACGCTGAGGCGCGAAAGCGTGGGGAGCAAACAGGATTAGATACCCTGGTAGTCCACGCCGTAAACGATGAGTGCTAGGTGTTAGGGGTTTCGATACCCTTGGTGCCGAAGTTAACACATTAAGCACTCCGCCTGGGGAGTACGGTCGCAAGACTGAAACTCAAAGGAATTGACGGGGACCCGCACAAGCAGTGGAGTATGTGGTTTAATTCGAAGCAACGCGAAGAACCTTACCAGGTCTTGACATCCCTCTGATCGGTACAGAGATGTATCTTTCCTTCGGGACAGAGGAGACAGGTGGTGCATGGTTGTCGTCAGCTCGTGTCGTGAGATGTTGGGTTAAGTCCCGCAACGAGCGCAACCCTTGATCTTAGTTGCCAGCATTTCGGATGGGCACTCTAAGGTGACTGCCGGTGACAAACCGGAGGAAGGTGGGGATGACGTCAAATCATCATGCCCCTTATGACCTGGGCTACACACGTACTACAATGGCCGGTACAACGGGCTGTGAAGCCGCGAGGTGGAACGAATCCTAAAAAGCCGGTCTCAGTTCGGATTGCAGGCTGCAACTCGCCTGCATGAAGTCGGAATTGCTAGTAATCGCGGATCAGCATGCCGCGGTGAATACGTTCCCGGGTCTTGTACACACCGCCCGTCACACCACGAGAGTTTATAACACCCGAAGTCGGTGGGGTAACCGCAAGGAGCCAGCCGCCGAAGGTGGGATAGATGATTGGGGTGAAGTCGTAACAAGGTAGCCGTATCGGAAGGTGCGGCTGGATCACCTCCTTTCTATGGAGAATCGTTTCCCGCGTGGAAACATTCAAATCGCAGACTAGATCTGCAAAAACTACTCACTCGTTGCTCAGTTTTGAGAGCTCAAACTCTCAAAACGTTTGGTGGCGATAGCGAAGGGGTTCCACACGTTCCCATCCCGAACACGACCGTTAAGCCCTTCAGCGTCGATGGTACTTGGACCGCAGGGTCCTGGGAGAGTAGAACGTCGCCAAGCGTAAACCCATTAGGGTTTCAATATGATATATAATGTGGGCCCTTAGCTCAGTTGGTTAGAGCGCACCTCTGATAAGGGTGAGGCCGGTGGTTCGAGTCCACCAGGGCCCACCATGTATACCTTATAATCTAATATGGGGCCATAGCTCAGCTGGGAGAGCGCCTGCCTTGCAAGCAGGAGGTCAGCGGTTCGATCCCGCTTGGCTCCACCAACAAGATTTTACAAGCTTGTTCTTTGAAAACTAGATATCGAAACGAAATTTTGCGATTTAGAACATTCCTTTTTAAGCTGAACTTGTGTTAAACAAGTTTCAATAAATAGTGAAAACTGCATTGCGATGGTATAGAGTGAGAGCGACTTTTGGCTTTGCGCAAGCAAAACAAGGGAAGCGAGCAGTCGAAACCGGAGCAAATATGGTTAAGCTACTAAGAGCACACGGAGGATGCCTAGGCGCTAGGAGCCGATGAAGGACGTGGCGAACAACGAAACTGCCTCGGGGAGCTGTAAGCAAGCTTTGATCCGGGGGTGTCCGAATGGGGAAACCCAGCTGGGGTAATTTCCAGTTACTCATAACTGAATACATAGGTTATGCAGAGGCATACCAAGGGAACTGAAACATCTAAGTACCTTGAGGAAGAGAAAACAATAGTGATTCCGTCAGTAGCGGCGAGCGAACGCGGAGAAGCCCAAACCAGAGAGCTTGCTCTTTGGGGTTGTGGGACGTCTCACATGGAGTTACAAAGGAACCGGTTAAACGAAGAGGTCTGGAAAGGCCCGCCAAAGAAGGTAAAAGCCCTGTACTTGAAAGTTGGTTCTCTCCGAGATGTATCCCGAGTAGTGCGGGGCACGTGAAACCCCGTATGAATCCGGCAGGACCATCTGCCAAGGCTAAATACTTCCTAGCGACCGATAGTGAAGCAGTACCGTGAGGGAAAGGTGAAAAGCACCCCGGAAGGGGAGTGAAATAGAACCTGAAACCGTGTGCTTACAAAAAGTCAGAGCCCGTTTTAGGGGTGATGGCGTGCCTTTTGTAGAATGAACCGGCGAGTTACGTTCCCGTGCAAGGTTAAGGTGAAGAGCCGGAGCCGCAGCGAAAGCGAGTCTGAATAGGGCGACTTAGTACGTGGACGTAGACCCGAAACCGGGTGATCTACCCCTGTCCAGGGTGAAGGTGCGGTAACACGCACTGGAGGCCCGAACCCACGCATGTTGAAAAATGCGGGGATGAGGTGGGGGTAGCGGAGAAATTCCAATCGAACTCGGAGATAGCTGGTTCTCCCCGAAATAGCTTTAGGGCTAGCCTCGGAAAACAGAGTCGTGGAGGTAGAGCACTGATTGGGTGCGGGGCCCGCAAGGGTTACCAAGCTCAGTCAAACTCCGAATGCCATAGACTTACTTCCGGGAGTCAGACAGTGAGTGCTAAGATCCATTGTCAAAAGGGAAACAGCCCAGACCATCAGCTAAGGTCCCCAAGTGTGTGTTAAGTGGGAAAGGATGTGGAGTTGCACAGACAACCAGGATGTTGGCTTAGAAGCAGCCACCATTGAAAGAGTGCGTAATAGCTCACTGGTCGAGTGACTCTGCGCCGAAAATGTAACGGGGCTAAACACACCACCGAAGCTATGGCTTGATGCTTTGCATCAGGGGTAGGGGAGCGTTGTATAAGGGTTGAAGGTGTACCGTAAGGAGCGCTGGACATTATACAAGTGAGAATGCCGGTATGAGTAACGAAAAGATCAGTGAGAATCTGATCCGCCGAAAGCCTAAGGGTTCCTGAGGAAGGCTCGTCCGCTCAGGGTAAGTCGGGACCTAAGGCGAGGCCGAAAGGCGTAGTCGAAGGACAACAGGTCGAAATTCCTGTACCACCGTAAGCCGTTATGAGCAATGGGGGGACGCAGCAGGGTAGTGACGCGGACTGATGGATGTCCGTCTAAGCAGTGAGGCTGATGTGTAGGCAAATCCGCACATCGTAAGGCTGGGCTGTGATGGGGAGCGAAAATTATAGTAGCGAAGGTCATGATCTCACACTGCCAAGAAAAGCCTCTAGCCAGGTGATGGTGCCCGTACCGCAAACCGACACAGGTAGGCGAGAAGAGAATTCTAAGGCGCGCGGAAGAACTCTCGTTAAGGAACTCGGCAAAATGACCCCGTAACTTCGGGAGAAGGGGTGCCCCGGTAGTGTGAATAGCACGAGGGGGCCGCAGTGAAAAGGCCCAAGCGACTGTTTAGCAAAAACACAGGTCTGTGCGAAGCCGTAAGGCGAAGTATACGGGCTGACGCCTGCCCGGTGCTGGAAGGTTAAGGGGAGCGGTTAGGAGCAATCCGAAGCTGTGAACCGAAGCCCCAGTAAACGGCGGCCGTAACTATAACGGTCCTAAGGTAGCGAAATTCCTTGTCAGGTAAATTCTGACCCGCACGAATGGCGTAACGACTTGGGCGCTGTCTCAACGAGAGATCCGGTGAAATTTTAATACCTGTGAAGATGCAGGTTACCCGCGACAAGACGGAAAGACCCCATGGAGCTTTACTGCAGCTTGATATTGAATTTGGGTACGATCTGTACAGGATAGGTGGGAGCCTTTGAAACGTGAGCGCCAGCTTGCGTGGAGGCACCGTTGGGATACCACCCTGATCGTATCTAGGTTCTAACCTGGTACCGTAATCCGGTGCGGGGACAGTGTCAGGTGGGCAGTTTGACTGGGGCGGTCGCCTCCTAAAGAGTAACGGAGGCGCCCAAAGGTTCCCTCAGAATGGTTGGAAATCATTCGAAGAGTGCAAAGGCATAAGGGAGCTTGACTGCGAGACCTACAAGTCGAGCAGGGACGAAAGTCGGGCTTAGTGATCCGGTGGTACCGCATGGAAGGGCCATCGCTCAACGGATAAAAGCTACCCTGGGGATAACAGGCTTATCTCCCCCAAGAGTCCACATCGACGGGGAGGTTTGGCACCTCGATGTCGGCTCATCGCATCCTGGGGCTGAAGTAGGTCCCAAGGGTTGGGCTGTTCGCCCATTAAAGCGGTACGCGAGCTGGGTTCAGAACGTCGTGAGACAGTTCGGTCCCTATCTGTCGTGGGCGTAGGAAATTTGAGAGGAGCTGTCCTTAGTACGAGAGGACCGGGATGGACGTACCGCTGGTGTACCAGTTGTTCCGCCAGGAGCACCGCTGGGTAGCTATGTACGGAAGGGATAAGCGCTGAAAGCATCTAAGCGTGAAGCCCCCCTCAAGATGAGATTTCCCAGTATGTAAGACCCCTTGAAGACGACGAGGTAGATAGGCTGGGGGTGGAAGTGCAGCAATGCATGGAGCTGACCAGTACTAATCGGTCGAGGGCTTATCCAATATGCAAGTTGTAAATCGCACATTTCGTTTCGGATCTAGTTTTCAGGGAGCAATCCTTGTAAGAATTTTTCATGATTGTCTATTTGGAGAGATACCCAAGTGGCTATAAGGGGACCCTCTGCTAAGGGGTTAGACTGCGTAAGCGGTGCGAGGGTTCGAATCCCTCTCTCTCCGCCATCTTTACCTTAAGATGGACAAGCAATCAAGATCAATATTATTAATATGGCGGTGTAGCTCAGCTGGCTAGAGCGTACGGTTCATACCCGTGAGGTCGGGGGTTCGATCCCCTCCGCCGCTACCATATTACCCAGGAGGCTTAGCTCAGCTGGGAGAGCATCTGCCTTACAAGCAGAGGGTCGGGGGTTCGATCCCCTCAGCCTCCACCATATACGCCGGTGTAGCTCAACTGGTAGAGCAACTGACTTGTAATCAGTAGGTTGGGGGTTCAAGTCCTCTCGCCGGCACCATTAATGCCTGGAACCGTGGTGTAGTTGGCCTAACATGCCTGCCTGTCACGCAGGAGATCGCGGGTTCGAATCCCGTCGGTTCCGCCATTAATCTAAAAATTAAATAAGGCTCGGTAGCTCAGTCGGTAGAGCAGAGGACTGAAAATCCTCGTGTCGGCGGTTCGATTCCGTCCCGAGCCACCATGTAATCCTGGAGGATTAGCGAAGCGGCCAAACGCATCAGACTGTAAATCTGCTCCCGTACGGGTTCGGTGGTTCGAATCCATCATCCTCCACCAGTTTTTCGAGTCATTAGCTCAGTTGGTAGAGCACCTGACTTTTAATCAGGGTGTCGAAGGTTCGAGCCCTTCATGACTCATCTTTTGAAAAAGAGTGATTGATCATTAATTTGATTAATCACTCTTTTTTGTTATAGATAAATAAATTAATAATCTGGGAACGCTGATAAAGACTGAAAAAGGCGATGCTGTGCAAGATATGATAAAATAATAGAAAAAAGCAGAGTGGTGGCGTTCATTATATGAAGCTCATACCTGATCTAAAACAACAAATCGAAGCAATTATAGGTACTACATTGGACGAATCCGTGATAACTATAGAAGAATGGAATCAATATGGATTAAACTCAACTCACCGTAGAACTGTTCCAGTGGCTCATAATACTCTTACAAAAGAGGCTGAAGGTTTCTTACGTGATGATGAGATGATGGATGATTTGGCTACGGATGTAAGCAGTTGGCGTACAGAAGACCATATATATTTTAAAGTCGGGATGAACGAGGAAGAAGGGACTGTTTTATATTGGGGATGCTCTGTTGACACCGTTACGCTGGAAGTACAGCGTTTAATTGAACTTCTCATTAGAAGTCATAGGGAATCGCTAGATGAAGAACAGCCTGTGATATATGAAAACGATAGAGAACAACAGCTTGCTGAATTGGGACAGTGGCTTCGGAAGCAGATTGAGCAAAAAGTCCAGCAGGAACCTATTCCGGATCATTTTTCACTGGATGGAGAATTGAGTACAGAGAAAATCCCATTTTTGCTGCAATGTGAGACACCTGATGCTCATCGCATTCGTTCGAAGGAATTGAACAAGTTACTCGAAAGTTACTTCGGTGAAGAGATTATACTGATTCCTGTGGGAGCGCAGGAGTGGGTGTTTCTGGGTGATGAACAGATTGTCACAGGCGAAGCTGAAGAGGATACGACGGAAGCCAGAAAGGATTTACTGAATGCCTTTTGTCAGGGGCTCTATGAATTGGTTGCCAGTGAATGGGCGGGTGTATTTCATTTGTCTGCATCCTTACCGTGTATCCCTGCAAAGCAGCTATCTCCTGTCACGGCACTTCTTCAAGAGAGTGTTCACTTGGGCAGGGCTTTCCATGTCGCACAACACATCCATCTCCCTTGGGATCTGCACCTCGAACGTTTGGTAGATAGCATTCCTGTGCAACAGCGTCTACGTTTTATACAGGAAACGGGGAAAGGCACTGTGTTGTTTAGTGATAGTGAGACACTGGCTACGCTGGAGACCTTCTTCAATCTTGATTGTAATGTCAGCGAGACGGCAAAGCGACTCTTCATTCATCGAAATACCTTGGTATATCGTTTGGATAAGATCAAACAGGAGATTGGATATGATGTCAGGAACTTCGAAAGTGCTGTTCTGGTGCGACTTTTATTGCTTATGTACAAAGTGACGAAAAAGCTTTGATATTTTTGTGCAGTTTGCGAATAGTCAAACATCATGTAAATGGGTTAATATAAAACTACAAAATGTATTCGATTACAAAATGATCTCTGAGGAGGCAACAATCATGGCTGGTGTACGTTTAGAGCATATTTTCAAAAAATACCCGGGTTCTGATAAAGCTACAGTAGTTGATATTAACCTGGACATTAAAGATAAAGAGTTTCTGGTACTGGTAGGTCCGTCCGGTTGTGGTAAATCAACAACACTGCGTATGATCGCAGGCCTTGAGGAAATTTCTGAAGGTAAACTCTATATCGGCGACCGTGTCGTTAATGATGTTGCTCCTAAAGACCGCGATATCGCGATGGTATTCCAATCCTATGCCTTGTATCCGCATATGAGCGTATACCAAAACATGGCGTTTGGTCTGAAATTGCGTAAAGTGAAAAAAGATGAGATCGACAAACGTGTACGTGAAGCAGCTAGAATCCTGGACATCGAGCATTTGCTTGAGCGTAAACCTAAGGCATTGTCCGGTGGTCAACGTCAGCGTGTCGCTCTGGGACGTGCGATCGTCCGTGATCCACAAGTATTCTTGATGGATGAGCCTCTCTCCAACTTGGATGCGAAACTGCGTGGTCAAATGCGTGCTGAGATCACTAAACTTGCGAAACGTTTGGAAACAACCGTTATCTACGTAACGCATGACCAGATCGAAGCAATGACAATGGGTGATCGAATCGTTGTTATGAAGGATGGTATCATCCAACAAGCAGCTTCTCCGGAAGAGCTTTACAACCTCCCTGCTAATCTGTTCGTAGCTGGTTTCATCGGTTCCCCGACAATGAACTTTATCTCGGGTAAATTGGCTGAGCAAGGTGCTAGCATGCATTTCGTAGCTCCTGGTGTGGACGTTGAAATCCCACAAGGTAAAGCACAAGTGCTGAAATCAAGAGGATACATTGGTAAAGAAGTCATTCTGGGTGTTCGTCCAGAAGACATTCACGAAGAGCCAGTATTCCTGGAAGCATCCCCGAACTCTGTATTCTCTACACACGTAGATGTAACAGAGAACCTGGGTCACGAAATGCTCCTCTACCTGAGCGGTGTAGGTAACGACACTACAATCGCACGTGTAGACGGACGTTCCAACACTCGTGATGGTTCCACAGTCAAAATGGCAATTGACATGAACAAAGTTCATATCTTTGACAAAGAGACTGAAGCAAACGTTCTTCTTCAAGACTAATAGTACTGAGATTCATCGGTAACGATGGAATCTATCAGTTAACGCAATCATACATTGTAATCTGAGCCCCTTCCGTTATTGCTGGAAGGGGCTTTTTACTCATACACGGGTGCAAGCCAAGATTGCATTCATCCCGGAATTCATTTAAGATTATTTGAAGGTTAGATGCTGTAACAAACAACATGAATGCGCTATTAATGCAATGGAATGACGCTAATGCTGATGTACATAGAGGGCAGCGAATGCTGAAAGGAAGAGACAAATGGCGAAAAAAGTGAAAGTATCTGAATTGGTACAACAGTTCCAATTGGAAGTTGTTTCTGGATCCCACGGATTGAAGAGAGTCATTACTGTAGACGATTTGAACCGTCCTGGTCTGGAAATGGCCGGTTATTTTGAATATCATCCACAAGAACGGGTACAGCTGCTTGGTAGAACAGAGCTGGCCTTTTTTGCAATGTTGCCGGAAGATGAGCGCCGTGATCGGATGCAGCGCCTTTGTACGGAAGAAACGCCATGTATCGTAGTAACCCGTGGACTTGAAGTGCCACAGGAACTGATTGACATCAGTGAAGAACAGAACCTTGCTGTGCTTCGCAGCAACATGGCTACAACGATTCTGTCCAGCCGGATTACTGGATTTCTGGAGAAGAAACTGGCGCCTACCGCAACGATTCACGGTGTACTCTGTGATGTGTATGGAGTAGGGATGTTAATCACCGGAAGCAGTGGCATTGGTAAGAGTGAGACTGCACTGGAACTGGTGAAACGTGGTCACCGATTGATCGCCGATGATGCGGTAGAAATTCGTCAGACATCAGACTTCCAGCTGCACGGAACTGCGCCAGAATTGATCCGTCACCTGCTTGAGATTCGTGGCGTCGGCATCATCAACGTAATGACATTGTTCGGTGCGGGCGCGGTTCGTAATAACAAACGGATTACACTGGTTGTCCGTCTGGAAGCTTGGCAGCAGGATAAGCAATATGATCGTCTTGGTCTGGATGAAGAAACGACACGCATCATTGATACAGATGTACCGCTTGTAACGATTCCTGTGCGTCCGGGACGGAACTTGGCTGTTATCATTGAAGTAGCGGGAATGAACTATCGCTTGAAACAGATGGGTCTGAATGCTGCGCTGCAATTTACGAACAAGCTGACAGCAACGATCTCTGAAGATATGGAAGACATGGACTAAGAAGAGAAGGACCTATTATATGATTAAAGGCCAATTGTTGATGTGTTCTACTTCTTTATAGAGTGTTGGAGACATGCAGCAATTGGTTATGCTTGTGAATGAGTCAATTTATAGGAGTGTGAATGAATGGATACATTATTACTGTTGAACCCGATTGCGTTCTCCATCGGAGCGTTAAAGGTTCACTGGTACGGGCTTATTCTCGGTACAGCGGCCCTTGTAGGTTTGCTGCTCGTCATCCGGGAAGGCAAACGGTACAACATTCCGCAGGAAGTGTTCATGGACATGGTTCTGCTTGGTGTACCTTCTGCCATTATTGGTGCCCGCATATACTACGTGGCATTTCGATGGGACGATTATAAGGATAATTTCTGGGATGTCTTTAAAATATGGAATGGTGGTATCGCCATATATGGCGCACTGATTGGTGCGATCATATGTGCAGTCATTTTCTTCCGTCGTAAAGGGTATAATTTCTGGCGCATGGCGGATATCTGTGCACCCGGACTGATCGTTGGACAAATGATCGGACGCTGGGGTAACTTTGTAAACCAGGAAGCCTATGGCGGTCCTGTGGAAGAATCATTTTTGAGAGACAAGCTTCATCTGCCAGACTTTATCGTTAATCAGATGAATGTGGAAGGTGTATTCCATCATCCTGCATTTTTGTATGAATCGATGTGGAGTCTTGTTGGTTTGGTCATCTTGCTGGTGCTTCGTCGTCAGAAGTTCCTGCGTGCTGGTGAGCTGTTTATGTCCTATTTTATCTGGTACTCGATCGGTCGATTCTTTATCGAAGCGCTGCGTACCGACAGTCTGGGATTTCAGGCTCCGCAATGGGTTGCCTCCATGGTTAATGGGTTATGGTCTCCGATGACAGCTATGGGCTTCGAGCAAGGATATCTTGATCCAGCCTACGGTAACGTAAGAATTTCGCAGCTGTTGGCTATTGGCATCATTATTGTTGCGGTAGTCTTCATCGTCGTGAGAAGAATGACAGGCAAGGCAGATGTACGTTATAGCGATCCGATTGTATCTTCCAAGGTTCCTTCAGAATCATCGGATGATATGGTGCAACCAGGCCCGGTTGCAGGCAAAGAGGACACGGTAACTCCAGTCTCGACCAAAGAGGATCTGAAGCAAGCTGAAGAGAAAAAGGAGTAATGCAACATGATTGACACGGTTTTGTTTGATCTGGATGGAACGATTATCGATACGAATGAACTAATAATCAACTCTTTCCTTCATGTAATGGAGGATTTGCAATTATCAACCCCTTGGACACGCGAACAGATCATCCCACATATGGGAGGAACACTGGAGAATCAGATGCGTACGTTCTCTGGGAAAGAGGATGTTGCGGAGTATGTCAAAGGGTATCGAGCGTACAACGACGTTCATCATGAGGCGATGGTTCAGCCGTTTCCTCACGTGATTGAGGTTGTTGAAGCTCTTCATGAGGCAGGAATCGTGATGGGTGTTGTCACGACGAAGATTCGTCCATCTACTCTTAAGGTGCTGGAGCGCTTCGACCTGTTGAAGTATATGAAATCGATTGTGACGGTTACCGATGTAACAAATCCCAAACCGCATGCTGAACCGGTCCTAAAGGCGATCGAAGAGTTGGGTGCAGATCCTTCCAAAACTTTAATGGTGGGTGACAGCCCAGTCGATATTCAATCGGCACAGAACGCGGGTGCGCTGGCGGCAGGCGTAGCTTGGTCCCTTAAGGGAGAGGCTGTATTGAGCGGCTATAACCCGGATTATATTTTGCACGACATGAAGGACTTGCTTAAGCTGATTGAAACGGAACGTTCATGAGAAAAGTAACCCGCTATCCCGTAGAAGGTCATAACGCACTTTGGCATATCTACAAGACAGTGAGTCCGTGGAAAGGCGTGCGTAATTTCATCTGGATTCAGTTGTCACGGTACTGCCCGATTCTATCGGTCAAGAACTGGATCTATCGTCGCATGCTCGGCATGAAGGTGGGTAAACATACGGCATTTGGATTGATGGTTATGGTTGATGTGTTCTTTCCGGAGAAAATTACGGTGGGCGAAAATTCCGTGATTGGTTACAACACCACGATCCTGGCTCACGAGTATCTTATTAAAGAGTACAGACTCGGTGAGGTGATTATCGGGGAAAATGTACTGATCGGTGCAAATTCAACCATCCTGCCGGGTGTGACCATCGGAGACGGTGCGGTTGTAGCTGCAGGAGCAGTTGTTCATAAGGATGTAGCTCCGGGGGCTTTTGTTGGAGGGAATCCACTTCGTGATCTGTCTCGCTCGAATGCTTCAGCGGAGGAGATCGTTGTAAAGGCTGATGAAAACAAATGATTTTGGGAGACGGCCTACGGACATATCTGAAAAGATCATCAACAAAGGATACGGAAATTAACCTGAATTGGTTCAGTCAGGGGAAGAGCAATAAGTCGAACTGACTGGAATAAGGAAGCTGCTGATGGCAGCTTTTTTCGTATACACATAATTAGACTAATCTCCAGCAGTGGGATCAAAATGGAGGATGTAGTACAAGCACCCCAAAGGGGCTGTATTGTTGACGATGGATGGCCATTCATGTTATCATATCCCATATCCTTTAGTTTGTTAGCACTTTACCATGTTAAAGAAACAAGATGGAAGTTGAATATAGTTAAGATAAATGAACACGTACTAAACATTTTCTGAAGGCTGCCTGGCAGCAACAATAAGAATTCAAGTTACAAGATAGAATGGGGATTTACACTACATAAATCCTGTTGAAATAGAACGTCTACCAATCTTAAATTACTGACTCGGGGTGAATAATACCAATGTCCAAACCAAAAGGCTTTGAAAAACCGACAGGTTTTCGTGACTATACACCACATGTGGTGACCAAGCTGCGAACCATTGAGCGGAATGTACTGGAATGCATGGAACGCTGGGGTTACCGTCAAATCATTACGCCAACGATTGAATACTACGATACCGTAGGTGTAGCGAGTTCCACATCGGATCGCAAGCTGTTTAAATTATTGAACAGTCGCGGGACTACGTTGGTGCTAAGATCAGATCTGACAGCTCCGATCGCACGGGTGGTCTCTTCTCTATTGAAGGATGAGGAGCTTCCTCTGCGTCTATCCTATCATGCGAATGTGTTTCGTTCCATTGAAGAGGAAGCAGGACGTGAGGCGGAATTTTTCCAAACGGGTGTAGAGCTTGTCGGTGATGATTCGCCAGAGGCAGATGCAGAAGTTGTAGCACTTGCGATCGCTTCTTTGCAGGCAGCGGGTGTGTCTTCCTTTAAAATTGCGATGGGTCATATGGGATTTCTGAACGGGTTACTGGAAGAAGTCATTCCGGGTCAAACGGTACAACAGGAGCAGTTGAAAGAAGGATTGCTGGGACGCGATTATGTCGGCTATCGCCAATCCATTGAGGCATTGAATCTGGAACCGAAACTGAAGGAGCAGCTTGAAGCCATTTTGCGTCTGCGTGGCGGTAAAGAGGTATGTACACACGCAGCAGAGCTGAGTTCAAGTATTGAAGCAGCACAGTCCATTGCACATCTCTGTGCAGTATTCGAAGTGTTGGAAGCGTACGGTGTGTCTGAGCATGTGTTGATTGATCTGACGATGATTGGTGATTTCTCCTATTATACAGGCATGACGTTTGAGGGGTATGCGGCAGAGCTCGGATCCCCGGTATGCAGTGGCGGACGATATGATAATCTGTTACAGCAGTTTGGTCGTTCATTACCGGCTACAGGGTTTGCACTCAAAACGAACCGGATTATCGATGGTGTTCATGGAATTACGATGGAAGAGAAGAAGCCTGTACTTATTCAATATACCTCGGAACGCCGGGCTGAGGCTCTAACGGAGGCGGCGAGACTACGCAGCATCGGTCAAAATGTAGTAACGCACCTCATTCCTAAAGATGGGGCAGAGGCTCTAACAGGCAACAAATCAATTCAGGGTGAGCAGGATATCACGTACGGATCTGAAAATGGAGGGGGACGCTGAGATGTCGGATATTTTGAAGGTAGCCATGCCGAAGGGCCGAATCTATAAGAAAGCCTCCAAACTGTTCCGTGAAGCAGGGCTTGATATTCCGGTAGACGTGGACGATACGCGCAAGCTGGTCATCGAAGTGCCGGAAGCGGGGATGGAGTTCATCATGGCGAAGCCCGTAGACGTGCCAACGTATGTGGAGTATGGAGTAGCGGATATAGGCATTGTGGGTAAAGACGTTCTGCTTGAGGAAAATCGGGACGTGTACGAATTGTTGAACCTGGGAATCGCACAGTGCCGCATGTCTGTTATTGGACTACCGGACTGGACACCTGGCATTCAGCAGCGAGTGGCAACAAAGTACCCGAGAATCGCTTCCCAATATTTCCGCGAGCAAGGACAGCAGGTGGAAGTTATCAAACTGAATGGTTCCATCGAACTTGCACCGCTGATCGGGCTGGCAGATCGAATCGTCGATCTGGTAGAGACGGGACAGACGTTACGTGAGAACGGACTCGTTGAGATGACGGGTATTCTGGATATCACAAGCCGCCTTATTGCCAACCGGGTCAGCTATCGGATGAAGAACGCACGAATTCAGGCATTATGTGATGCACTCCAGCAGGTCATTCCAGCCTCGAATGAGGTATCGGCGGGAATTTTTCGAGGATAAATGAAGCATGTAAGACGGAACGGAAGTCACTAATCGATGATTGATCATATAGCATAAACGGATATTAGACGCATCACAGGCACTACAGGGATAGGGAGGTTGTACGCATGAAAATTGTACCTGCACGGGAATTTGATCTGAAGCGGGAAGTGGAATATGGTACACCGGAGCAAAATGAAACGGTACGGCGCATTGTCAGCGACATCCGCCGGGAAGGAGATGCGGCACTGCTGCGTTACACAGAGCAGCTGGACCGCACGAAGCTGACGGCCGCGGAGCTTCGCGTGCCGCAGGAAGAGTTGCAGGCGGCTTATGCAGCCGTGGAGCCTTCCTTCGTGACGGCGATCCGGCAAGCCGCCGCTAACATTCGTGCTTTTCATGAGAAGCAGAAACGCAACTCATGGATGGATTGGCAGCCGGACGGCAGTCTGCTGGGCCAGGTGATCCGGCCGCTGAAGCGGGTCGGCGTTTATGTACCTGGCGGCAAAGCAGCGTACCCTTCGTCGGTGCTGATGAATGTGATTCCGGCACAGGTGGCTGGCGTGCCGGAGATTGTTCTGGTAACGCCGCCGTCAACGAACGGCGGTGAAGGTATTAACCCGTACATTCTCGTGGCTGCTGCGGAAGCAGGCGTGAGCGAGATGTATCGGGTTGGCGGCGCTCAGGCGATCGCCGCCCTCGCTTACGGCACGGAGAGTATTGCCCCGGTCGACAAGATCTGTGGACCGGGCAATATTTACGTGGCGCTCGCGAAGCGCGAGGTGTACGGCGCAGTCGATATCGACAGTATCGCCGGGCCGAGTGAGATTGTGGTGCTCGCCGATGATACGGCGAATCCGGTATATGTCGCCGCCGACCTGTTGTCGCAGGCGGAGCATGACGAGATGGCATCGGCCATTCTCGTCACGACCTCGGCCGTACTGGCGGAAGCCGTGCAGGCCGAAGTGCGGCAGCAGCTAGAAGTGCTGCCGCGGCGCGATATCGCTGCTGCTTCCGTGGAGCAGCATGGCGCGATTATTGTGGTCGATTCCATCGATGAGGGAATCGATGTGGTGAACCGGCTCGCACCGGAGCATCTGGAGATCATGGTGCAGGAGCCCTTGGCTTACGCTGGCCGGATCGAGAATGCCGGGGCGATCTTCCTCGGCCCGTATAGCTCGGAGCCGGTAGGGGATTATTTTGCGGGACCGAATCATATTATTCCGACAAATGGAACGGCACGATTCAGCTCACCTGTGGACGTGGATGATTTTATCAAAAAATCGAGTTTGATCTATTACAGCAAGGAAGCGTTGCTCCAAAATGGAGCGGCTATTATAGAGTTGGCCCGGCATGAAGGGCTCGAAGGACACGCCCGTGCAATCGCTGTACGGTTAGAACAGGAAGGAAAGGCGGAATCGGATAATGGATAAGCAGAATAATGGGTTGGATCTTCAGAACAAGGGTGCTTTACGTCAGGCAGAGGTAGACCGCAAAACAAATGAAACGAACATTCAGCTTTCTTTTGCCGTAGATGGAACCGGGCAATCTGAGATTGAAACGGACGTACCTTTCCTGAATCATATGCTCGATCTGTTCACAAAGCATGGACAATTTGACCTGAACGTACAGGCGCGCGGCGATGTTGATATTGATGACCATCACACGGTGGAGGATATCGGGATCTGTCTGGGACAGACTCTTCGTGAAGCATTGGGTGACAAGAGGGGAATCAAACGTTATGCGAGTGTATTTGTACCGATGGATGAGGCTCTCGCTCAGGTAGTCATCGATGTCAGCAACCGCCCTCACTTTGAGTACCGTGCACAATACCCGTCTCAGCAAGTGGGCAGCTTCTCAACAGAGCTGGTACATGAGTTCCTGTGGAAACTGGCGCTGGAAGCGCGCATTACATTGCACGTTATCGTGCACTACGGACAAAATACACACCACATGATCGAGGCGATCTTCAAAGCACTGGGACGTGCACTGGATGAGGCAACAACGATTGATCCACGTGTAACAGGTGTGCCTTCCACGAAGGGAGTGCTGTAGACGATGGCGATTGCAATTGTCGATTACGGTATGGGGAACCTGCACAGCGTCGGCAAAGCGGTCGAACGTCTTGGCTACGAAGCGCTGGTCACAGGTGACCGGGACGCGATTCTTGGTGCAGATGGTGTGATTCTGCCAGGTGTAGGTGCATTTGGCGATGCCATGGTGCACTTGCGAGAGAGTGGATTGGACGCTGTGGTGAAGGAAGCGGCAGCTGGACCAACACCGCTTCTCGGCATCTGTCTGGGCATGCAGCTGTTGTTCAGCTCAAGTGAGGAGCATGGCGAGCATGATGGATTGAATATTTTGCCGGGTAAAGTCGTGCGATTCGCACCGGGAGAATTAAAGGTTCCACATATGGGCTGGAATCGATTGCAGTTCCTGCACCCGGAAAATCCGCTATTCGCGGGGCTTGAGGCAGGTCATGTCTATTTTGTCCATTCATATCATGCACGTACGGACGTAGAGAGCGATCTATTGGCAGTAACGGATTACGGACATCCGGTTACGGCGATTGTTGGCAGAGGCTCCAATTTCGGTATGCAGTTCCACCCGGAGAAGAGCGGAGAGCTGGGTATGAAGCTGCTTGGAAACTTCCTGGCGGTGACTGGATCGAAGGCGTAATCATAATTTGGGATCATATGATTTTTTAATTTCATCCTTATAAAATAATACGTAGCTAAACTATATAGAATGTAGCCTAGAGCACAAATATGAATATATTCAGGAGGCCTTGTATGTCATCTTTTATCATATATCCGGCAATTGATATCCGGGACGGCAAATGTGTAAGACTGGTGCAGGGAGATTACAATCAGGAGACGGTATATAACGATGACCCGGTTCAAGTTGCTCTTTCCTGGGAGAAGCAAGGTGGTACATACGTTCATCTGGTGGATCTGGACGGTGCAAAAGCAGGTCATCCCGTGAATGATGAGCTGATCGGGCGTATTGCTTCGGCCGTGAACGTGCCTGTTCAGGTAGGTGGAGGTCTTCGTACAGTGGCTGATGTAGAACGTTTGCTGGGTCTCGGCGTGAGTCGCCTTATTATCGGAACAGCTGCGATTGAGGATCGTGCTTTTACAGAAGAAGTACTGGGTCGGTATGGAGATAAAGTTGCTATTGGTATTGATGCACGTAACGGCTATGTGGCGACACGTGGATGGCTTGAGACATCGGAAGTTCAGGCTGAGGTACTGGCGAAGGAGCTGGCTGCATTTGGTGCAGAAACCTTTATCTTCACAGACATCTCTCGTGATGGCATGATGCAGGGTCCTAACGTGGAAGCAATCGTGTCTCTTGCGAAGGCGAGTGGCCATACGGTGATTGCTTCCGGGGGAGTTAGTGTCATGGATGATCTGCTTCATTTAAGCAAGCATGCGGAAGATGGTGTCGGAGGAGCAATCGTGGGCAAAGCGCTGTATACTGGCAGTATTGATCTGTCCGAAGCGGTACGTGCGGTAAATAAATAATAGCAGGACTATATATAATCAATTAAACATTTGCACGATAACGATCATCAGGAGAGAGGAAGAGGAGCATGCTGGCAAAAAGAATCATTCCTTGTCTGGACGTGAAGGACGGCCGGGTTGTCAAAGGCGTTAACTTCGTCAATCTCCGCGATGCGGGTGATCCGGTGGAGCTGGCGGCGCTGTATGACCGCGAGGGTGCGGACGAACTGGTGTTTCTCGATATCTCCGCTTCGGTGGAAGGCCGCGAAACGATGGAAGAAGTGGTGCGGCAAACCGCAGGCGAGATCGCCATTCCTTTTACCGTAGGTGGGGGGATCTCCAAAGTAGAAGACATGAAGCGCATTCTGCGTGCAGGAGCGGACAAGATTGCGGTAAATACGGCAGCTGTGCTTAATCCTCAGTTGATTGCAGACGGAGCACGCCGCTTTGGTTCCCAGTGTATCGTCGTTGCAATAGACGCCAAGTATAATGAGGCTTGGGGCGAATGGGAAGTGTATACGCATGGTGGACGTAAACCTTCAGGGATAAAGGCGCTGGACTGGGTTAAACAGGCGGAGACCTTAGGCGCTGGAGAAATTTTGCTGACAAGCATGGACGCGGACGGAACGAAGGACGGATTCGATCTGAAGCTGACTGCAGCGGTATCCGAATCAGTACGTATTCCGGTGATTGCTTCGGGCGGTGCGGGCAAGGAATCCCATTTCTATGATGTGTTCACTACAGGCAAAGCGGATGCAGGACTAGCGGCAACAATATTCCATTACAAAGAAATCGCCGTTCCGGCGTTAAAACAACATTTGAGAGAGCAAGGGGTGGAGATCCGTGACTAACGTAAGCAATGAGATCAAGGAGCAGTTATCCTTGGAACAGGTTGTGGAACACATTCGTTGGAGCGATGGTTTGGTACCTGCCATTGTGCAGGATACAGAGACGCGTCAAGTTCTGATGATGGCTTATATGAATCGGGAATCCCTGAAATTGTCGCTGGAATCCGGTGAAACGTGGTTCTGGTCACGCTCGCGTCAAGAGCTGTGGCATAAGGGCGCAACCTCAGGCAATGTACAGACAATCACTTCATTGAAATACGATTGTGATGGTGACACCTTGTTGGTTGAGGTGAAGCCGAAAGGACCTGCTTGCCACACCGGAGCAGTGACGTGTTTCCATAATGAAATCGTGGGCTTGCCAGAGCAATCCGCAGACCAGGCTTCAGGCGATTCTAGTGCAACGACTGCAAGTGCTAGCTCCGAAAGCCGTTTTGAAGTACTGGCTGAACTGGAATCGGTCATTGCAGAGCGTGAACGCGAGCGTCCGGAAGGTGCATATACGACGTACCTGTTCGATAAAGGCGTTGATAAAATTCTGAAAAAAATCGGTGAAGAAGCGTCCGAGACGATCATCGCCGCCAAAAATAAAGACAATGACGAGCTTCGTCTTGAGGTCAGTGACCTGATGTACCACTTGCTTGTTCTGTTGCAAGAGCGCAAGCTGCCGCTGGATGACATCATGTCAGAGCTGAGCCTTCGGCACGAGCGGCCTCGCCGCGATTAGGAGGCGAACCTGTGCGTATAGACTATCATACACACCATGAGCGGTGTGGCCATGCGGTTGGCAAGCTGGAGGCTTATGTGCAGCGTGGGGTGGAGATTGGCCTGTCGCAGATTGGGCTGTCGGATCACATGCCTTTGCTGCATATAGACCCTGCTCACTATTATCCTGAGATGGCGATGCCCATGGACGAACTGCCGCGTTATGTGGAAGAGTGTTTTTCTCTGAAGGAGCGGTACCGTGGTCAGATCGATGTACGTGTCGGTCTCGAAGGCGACTATATTGAAGGCTGGGAGACAGAAATTCGGGCCATTATTGAGCGGTACCCATGGGACTATGTGATTGGATCGGTTCACTTTCTCGGGGAATGGGACATTACGGATTTTCGCCAGACCCATCATTGGGAAGGCAAAGACGTACTGGAAGTCTATCGTCAGTACTATGATGCTGTGAGCAAAGCAGCAGCGACGGGAATGTACGATATTATGGGTCATACGGATGTAATCAAACGCTTTGGCTTCACTCCGGCACCAGAGCAGACTGAAGAGCGTATAGCCCTTGAAAACGCAGCGCTGCAAGCTATCGCGAAAAGTGGCTGTGCCATGGAGCTCAATGCATCAGGATTATCGAAGCCATGCGCAGAGATGTTCCCTGGTCGCCGGATGTTAACGGAGGCCATTCAATTGGGGATTCCGCTGACGCTTGGCTCTGATGCACATGATCCGCTGAAGCTGGGGGATTATCTGCCTGAGGCCGAGGCGCTCTTGCGTGAGCTGGGCTGTACGGAGGTAGCCGTTTTTGAAGGCCGACAGCGCTCGTTCCTTTCTTTAAATGTATAAGGCAGTGGAGTATAATGAGGGTAGGAAATAACCTTTTTAGATAAAGGATTATATTGGGACTTCAACCCTCGGGAGGGCATTATGCAGCATTCGTTACGTATTTTTTCCGGTTCATCGAACCCTAAGCTGGCAGAACAGGTATGCGACAAGCTGGGTGTACAACTAGGCAAGATCAAACTGTCCCGGTTCAAGAGCGGAGAAATATACGTTCACTACGAAGAGACGATCCGCAACTGTGATGTGTTTCTGATACAATCATTATCTCATCCGATTAACGAGTTGTTCGTTGAACTGCTCGTCATGATTGATGCAGCCAAAAGGGCTTCTGCCCGTACGGTAAATATTATTGTTCCTTATTACGGATATGCCCGTCAGGAACGCAAGTCTGCTCCGCGTGAGCCGATCTCGGCCAAGATGGTTGCGGATGTGTTAACTACCGCCGGAGCAAACCGGGTGGTTACCATTGATCTGCATGCAGCGGCAATTCAAGGATTTTTCAATATTCCTGTGGATCACATGACATCATTGGATCTCATCAGTGATTATTTGCTGAGTAAAGGGATTGAAAATCCAGTAGTTGTCTCCCCTGATGCGGGACGAGCTTCGATGGCGGAGAAACTGGCGAATCGTCTGGATTCCCCTTTTGCCATTATGATCAAGAAGCGGCCAAGCCACAATGAATCGATCATTACGCATGTCATTGGGGATGTTGAGGGTCGAACTCCGATTATTATTGAGGATCTGATCGATACTGGAACGACAATTCTCAACGTTGTTGAAGGGTTGAAGGAGCGAGGCTCCAAAAACGTATATGTATGCGCAACACATGGCCTGTTCTCGGACGGAGCACTAAGTAAACTCAATCACCCGTCTATAGCCGAGGTGGTGGTCACAGACTCCATCGCACTGCCGGATGACCATCCCGAATGCTTCAAAGTGTTGCCCGTAGCTCCAATGCTTGCCCGTGCTGTTCGCATTATTGTGGATGGTGGCTCCATGGCGACGTTGTTTAAAGATTCAGGGATTTAATCATGCAGCACAGATTTGTGTGAATCCAGGTGTACTGTACCGTGTTTGAGTAGTTTGCTGCTCAGCACGGTTTTTATTTTTTATGTTGGATTAGGATAGAGATGCGGATGAGTTAAGGAAAAGGAGAGAATCGTTACTGATTTGCTACCTGGGGGCTTGTGCTATAATAACTTAAAATTGATTTTATGGCTGCGTGTATGGGGAATTCAATCCCAGAGATGTAACTGATGTGATGAACAGTAGAACCACGGCTATTATACAACGGTGTCGTGGAGTGAGGAGTGGGGTCTATTGTCCCGGACTTGGTATTATCGTTTACTGTTTTCTTATTTTCCTATTTTCTTTCTTACCATGACCGTACTCATTTTTATCGCTTTTGTTTTCATTAATGACATCTCCAGGGAAGAAACAAGGAAAGCAGACCGTATCTCCTCCAGCTATTTGGTGGACAGTCTGGACCGGACGATCCGGGATATTGAGTTGTCGGTTATGGAAGCGGTGCAGAGTGAGCAGGCCTATAAATATTATTTTAATAGCCAGAACCAGGTGGGCAAAGAGACCGTGTATAGCATTGCACAAAGCTTGCGTGAGCTGACGAGTTCCAACCCTTGGATCCAATCGATTTATTTGTATGACAAGAAAAATGAAAGCGTTTTAACCTCAAGCGGCTCCAAGGATGTAGATAGCTTTTCAGACAAGGCGTGGATCGACCGGATCGAGTCCGGTTCTCTTACTTCAGGCTGGCAGCCCGTCAGGGAATTCGATGCAGGAGTTAATCAGCGTACGCCTATTCGGGTGTTGACGGTGGATAAGGATATGCCCTTGCCATTCGGCTCCGAGGGTGCGCTTGTCATTAATATCAAGATGAGCAGCATCGAGCAGAGTATTGATAGTATGGTTAATGGACAGCTTTCTTTCATGAGTATTCTTGACCGTGACGGTCGAGTTGTTTACGATGCGCATTCAGATCGTGAAGGTGCTGTAGAAGGCCAGGAGCTGAACACCCTTTCGCTGGAAAGACTGGGTTGGACGATCTCCAGTGGGATCAAGGAGGGGAACTTATATGGTTGGGTCTCGGTGGTTTCCTATGTATGGGTGATTATTGCGGTTGTTACCGTCATTTGTGCGATCGTCTATATTATCTATATCACTCGTCGCAACTATAAACCGATTCAGATTATTATGAATCGGATTGAGGCGCATCAGATTCGGGTGCTGGAGCAATCGGGTTCACGGACCGATGAGATGAAATTGATTGATGGCGTGTTGGAAAACCTAATAAACCATATGATGGATTCGGACAAAAAGAGTAGGGAAAACGTGCTGTTGCAACGAAGCAAACTTTTTAACGATCTGCTGAATGGGGAGAATCTGGATCATGCGGTGGAGCGATTAAAGGATCTTTCCCCGTTAACTGGCGTGGATACTTCGTCATGCTTCGCTGTTGTGGTTGGCGAAATCAACCGATATGAGAAGGGATTCCAGGAACGGTTTACGAGAGGTGAGCAGAATACACTCAAATTTGCGTTGATGAATGTTCTGCAAGAGCTCTCGCGCAATGCGGGTATGCAATGCTGGACGGAATGGGTCAGCTCGGATCAGATTGCGATCCTTTTCCTGTCCAAAGACGGCAGCTCGGACATGACTGAGCAGATTCGCTTAGTTGCGGAGGAATGCCGATCTTGGGTTGAGCAGAATCTGCGTATATCATTGAGTTTCGGTATCGGACCGATCGCAGAGGGCATCAAGGCTATTCGTGAATCATACGTGGCGGCTGAGACTGTGATGCACCGCAGATTGCTGAGGGACGGTGATGTCGCTCTGGCCGGGTATGGAGAAACCCAGCAGCAGCTACTTGATACCTATATTTATTTGCAGATGATTGCTGATTTTGTTAAACGGTTTAGGATGTCGAGCAGTCAGTGGCGTGATCAACTGGAGGAGATCTTCGCGGCTTTTGAACGTGATAAGCTGCCAGATGATGAGATTCACTCCTTGATTCAGGCGATGCTACAGATGCTCAGCCGGGAAGTAGCGGTCATGTCTGAACAGCTGCAGGAGAAATTATCGGAGGAAAACATAAACAAGCGGTTGATGCTGATGAAAGAAGCGGAGACACTTGAAGGTGTCAAAGACATTCTGTTTGATGACCTGACGGACTTGTTCAGAACTTATGTGTCGGTAACTGAAACCAAGAGCTACAAAGCGATGGTCAATGAAATGAAAAACTATATTGAAGAACAGTTTGCGAATCCTGATCTTTCGCTGAAACATCTGAGCGATCGATTCCAGATTACCGGCAAACATGCGAGTTATTTGTTCAAGACAGAGTTCAATATGAAGTTTGTAGACTTCCTTACAGAATTGCGGATGAAGGAAACGGAGCGTCTTCTGCGTAGTACGGATCTTTCCCTACAGGACATTGCCTTGAAGGTGGGGTATGCCAATGGAATTACCTTGGGACGTGTATTCAAACGGGTTGAGGGTATTACACCGGGAGACTATCGCCGTATGAAACGTGAACATCACGATTCCGAGTCGTAATTCAAAGGCTCATGCTACGCATTATACCGTGCTAAGCAGAGGGTGGAATTCATGCAGGTTTTTCTCAGGAGAAGCCATGTAGGAGTCCGCCTTTTTTGCTGCTGGTGTAAACCTGTATTCCGTCTTGGAAGCCTGCGCTTATGCAAGAAACCCTTGATTTACGCCTATTTGTGGCCCCTTCACGAATATAGTCAGTCTGCGAAAATCGTCGCTCGGGATAAACCATTATCCTTATGTAAGCGTTTCCGAAACGAGTTTATTGCCAGAGCACGGAAAGATGTGGAATACTCTGGGCAAGCTTTAAACATTCACGCAATGCTAAGGAGATGACAAAATGACAGGAAAAGCAACCAAAGGGAGTCTAAAGAAATGGATGGGATTGGCGCTTACTATGGTAATGGGAGTTTCCTTGCTAGCCGGCTGTTCATCTGCATCGAATCAGGAATCAGAAGGCAGTGCATCAGGCAATGGCGAGCGTGTCACTTTAAAAGTGGAGGTGTTTGATCGCGGCAATAGTCCTTCCCCTTATACCATTACGAATAACTATTTGTCCAAACTGATACAGGAACGGTTCGGCGACCCGAATAACATTGATATACAATTCGTACCGATTCAGCGCTCGGAGGAAGTAACAAAGCTGAATGTCCTAATGGCGAGTAATACGGATGTTCCGGATATTGTATTTGTATATGACTCAAGTGTATTTTATCGTTACGCCGAACAAGGCGGTCTGACTGATGTGGGAGAGTTGATTGATCAATACGGACCAAACCTGAAAAAATTCCTTGGCGAGGACACCCTTAAGTTTGGTCAATTAGAGGGCCAGCAGTTCGCAGTTCCTGGCAAACGTGCCATCACAGGCAGATATAGCTCTTATATTCGTCAGGATTGGCTGGATAAACTGGGATTGCCAGTACCGAAGACGACGGATGAATTGTATACCACTTTGAAAGCATTTAAAGAGAAGGACCCTGGTGGACTTGGTAGCAAAAACATTCCAATGGGAATGGCACTGGCGCCAGCTCAGTTCGAGACTCTAATCTACTCATTTATCAAGCCAATCAGCGGGGATCTGACTTATGCCCAACGTTATGAATTGCCTCTCCATGAAGGCTTCAAGGATGCCATGAAGTTCATGAACAAGCTATACAATGAAGGTTTGATCAGCAAGGACTTCAGTTTGGATGAAGATAAGGCTCAACTGGTGAAGGATGTACAGAACGGCAACATTGGCTATTGGTCTGAGGATGTCGACGCCATCTTCTATGCAGATGGCACACTGGATAATTTGCTTAAAAATGCGCAGGGCAGTAAAGTGCTTCCGGTCGATGCATATACCAACGCTAACGTAGACAACAAACATATCAAATCCCGTTACGGCTCAAACGGCATGTACATCATGATTCCGAAGAGCAGCAAACGTTCGGTGGAAGCAATTAAATATTTGGATTGGATGGCATCAGACAATAACCTGATTGATATTTACAGCGGCGTGGAAGGAGAGAACTATGATCTGGTAGACGGAATTCCTGTTGTCAAAGAGGATGCTTCACAGGAAGCGAAGGATCGTCTGTTCAACGCAGGGGATACAGCTATTATCTCAAACGGTAAAAATATCGGTGATCAGGCTACCAACGAAAAAGCGTGGATCATGGGCTTCCCGCAAAATAATCAGGAAATGCTCAAACAGTCGATTGATATTGCCAACACCGACACGGTAGGACCCATCATTTTTGACAAACCGATTCAGGCAGAGATGAAGTACAGCACGGCGCTCAAAGATAAGCTTAATGTCATTATCGTAAAAACAGCAATGGCTAAACCGGAAGAGTTCGACGCAGTGTATGAACGGGAAATGAATGATTTCATGTCCCTGGGTGGCACAGAACTGAAGAAGGAACTGGATCAAGCGGTTCAGGAGCTTGCTGCGAAATAGTAGTCGGAGATATGTATGAACGTACGAATCCAAAGAACACAAGCTTGATATCGCATCATTCATGAAGGGACTTGTGCCGTCGGCTGAGGTTAAGGCGGCACAGTGTTTCTTCGTTGTTAGGAGGAGACCGACTTGACCGCATACTTGAAGAGGTATTGGCAATTATACGCGTTGATTTCACTGCCCCTCATCTATTTCGTGGTGTTCCGCTACGGACCGATGTATGGCGTTCAGATCGCATTTAAGGATTTTAATCTGTTTCAAGGTATTAACGGCAGTGAGTGGATCGGTTTTGATGCCTTTCGTGAGGTATTCGGGATGCGAGATTTCTACACCACGTTGCGCAACACCTTTATGCTGAATTTTCTTGATCTGATCGTTTCGTTTCCTGCTCCCATTATATTAGCCATCATGCTCTATGAAATCCGGTTTAAATGGTTTCAAAAAATATCGCAGACGATTCTGTATATCCCTCACTTTATTTCGTGGGTCATTATAGGGGGAATTGTGTACCAGTTATTCGGTAACCAATCCGGTATGGTAAACGGTGTACTTGAAAGTATGGGTTTAAATCCGATACCATTTTTGACGGAAAAAAACCCATGGCTCGTGACCTACCTGTTCACTGGTGTCTGGCAAAGTGCAGGCTGGGGAACTATTCTATATCTGGCTGCGCTGACGGGTGTTAATAAGGAACTGTTCGAAGCGGCAGAGATTGATGGAGCGACGCGGCTGAAGAAAATCTGGCATATAACCCTACCAAGCATCAAGCCCACCATCGTAACTCTGCTCATTCTTAATTTGGGTCACATGGTCAGCATCGGCTTTGATCGTCCTTATATTATCGGAAATACGGCAGTACGTGAATATTCCGATGTGCTCAGTACCTTTGTATACCGGGTCGGGCTGGAATCGGGGCAATATACGCTGGCAACCGTCGTTGGACTGTTCCAGGCAGTCGTTGGACTTATATTTGTACTCGGTTCGAACTATATATCGAAAAAGACAACAGGTGAAGGAATTCTTTAAAAGAACAGAAGGTACGCTAAGCTGCTTTATATGTATACCATCAGTAAAGGAGTTGTGCGCATATGAGTGAACGCACCTCAAACCGGATTTTTGATACCGTTATCATCCTGTTTATTAGCTTGTTCGTCGTGTTCTGTCTCGCTCCGTTTCTGCACACGATTGCCATATCATTAAGCTCCAATCGTGCCATTACATCGGGTGAAGTCACCATTTTTCCTAAGGAGTTCAATTGGGATGCGTATGTCAAGGTGTTCTCGGATCATTCGATGCTGTATTCCCTGGGATATACAACCCTCTTGACGATCGCGACAACAGTGTTATGCATGGTGTTCACAATCGCAGCTGCATACCCATTGACCAAGAAAAAAATGAAGGGCCGCAAGCTCTTCATGTACGTGATCATCATTACGATGTTCTTTAGCGGGGGGATCATTCCCGAGTACTTGCTCATTCGTGACCTGCACTTACTTAATTCGCCGTGGGCGCTAATTCTGCCAGGTCTGGTCAGTCCATTTAACCTGATTATCCTGATCTCATTTTTCAATGGTATACCAGAAAGTCTGGAGGAGTCGGCTGAAATTGATGGCAGTTCACATCTGCACACACTGTTGAAAATCATATTGCCGCTGTCGATGCCGGTCATGGCAACTTTAGCGTTGTTCTATGCTGTTGGACGCTGGAATGGCTTCCAGGATTCCCTGATGTACATTAATGATCCTAAGCTGTACCCACTTCAGCTCAAACTGTTCCAAATGGTGCAAAACAACATGGTGAGTGAGCTCACACAGATGGAAGGTGCCAATCGCGCTCCATTAACCCCGGAAAGTCTTAAGGCTGCCACCGTTATTTTTGCAACCGTACCGATTCTGCTCGTCTATCCATGGCTGCAAAAATATTTTGTTAGCGGTGCCATGCTTGGAGCAGTTAAGGGCTGATCGTAGGTTTTCTTAAGCCAATCGTGATTAACCAAATGACAGAGTTACTGCGCCGAATATTCCGCACATCGGCATTTGTTTGGAGGGACTAGACATGTACAGACAACTGGTGGAAAGCAATGACAGAGCAGTGCAACAAGGGATATCCCGGCAAGTGCTTGATCCGGACAGCCGCTATTTTGGAGGAACGATTGATCCCTCTACAGGTATCGCTTGGGTCAACCATACGACCGGAACACCTACAGACATGTGTTACTGGGGAGCAGCACTCGCCAATCCGGATTCGATCTATTATCGGGATGAAGATCTGTTAAATCGTCTTCAGCTTGCATCGGAGTACGCACTCCGTAATCAGCATGGAGACGGCTCTATCTCCCCCGGTTGGACCAATTCCCATTCTCCGCCGGATACTGCATTTCTTGTCGTGGGATATGCCCAGTTATATCAACTTCTTCAGCAGCAGGACTGGGAGCCACTGCAACCTGTGCTGGATAATATGCGCCTGTTTCTGGAACGAACTGTTCCGGTCTTGCTGACTGGAGGCTGTCATACGCCGAATCATCGCTGGGTGCTATGCGCGGCGCTCGGTTTCCTGCATCAATTGTTTGACATGGAGGAAGCTGTGCAGCGTGCAGAGCAGTGGCTGGCTGAAGGTATGGATCTTACGCCTGATGGGGAGTGGACTGAACGAAGCAACGGAATCTACAGCGCGGTTAGCGACATCATGTTGATTCATGCGGCACGCCTGTTGAACCGTCCCGAATTGCTGGACCCGGTGAGACTCAATCTTCGTATGATGGTGTATCTGGTACATCCAACAGGTGAGGTTGTTACGGATTACTCAGGTCGCCAGGATCTGGGGAGCGTGCATGATTTATCACCGTATTACTTGCCGTATGCCATTTTGGCCCGGTTGGACGGTGATCCGATATTTGCCGGCATGGCCGAATGGGCGGGAGAAATGTTAACAGATCCCGGTGTCTGTTCCGTCAATGCGCTCGTCCGGCTGCTGCTGGAGCCGGAGCTTCAGCAGACAGGTAAGGCACGTGATCAGCTGCCTGAGCGGTACGAGATCATACTGAACGAACGATTTGTGCGGGAGGACTATTTACAGCGAATGGATTCGGCAGGTCATCATGGACGCATCTCACACAGCCGGTTGCATACGGACTTCGGCGCACCTGTAGCACGTATTCGGTCCGGTAATACAAGTGCGACTGTAATGACGGAGGTGCCTTCATTCTTTGCCCTTCGTCATGGCGCGGTACGTCTGCTGGCCGTTCAGTTGGCCTCCTATTTTAATCCAGGGTATGTGCCGATGCAGCACATGTCTCGATTGCCAGCAGGTTACCGTCTGACGGGCGAACAGAAGAAGGGCTACTATGGTCCGATCCCGGATAGCCAACTGCCTGAGACGGCGAGAACAGCTATCAGCCCGTGGTATTTGTTGCCCCATCAGAGTCGAGCACTCACCCATGAGCAGACATTCTTTGTACAGACAGAAGTATTACGCATGGAAAATGGCTGGACCCTGAAATTGGCGGGAGAGCAGCCGGAGCAGATCATGATGCAGCTGTCTTTCGTGTTCGGAAGCGAGGGCGAGCTTTCCCATGGGGAATTACTTGAGACGGATGAAGGCCATTATCTGTGGAAGAGCGGCACATTGCGTTATTCCTGTGGAGATGACTGGATTGAGCTAACCGGGGGAGAGGTGGGGCATTTGGCAGCAACCGTACGTGAGGCAAAGCTGCCTAATAAGTGTAAGGTTGTACTGGTTAATTTTATAACTCCTTTCCACAAGATGGTTCATATCTCTCTTTCACCATCCATGGCGTTGAAGCTGTAATTCTGTTGAATCTCTTTATAAGGAAGAGTCCATGAAGCAAAAAGATGACATTTCATTCGAAAGGGATGAGGGGTGTCATCTTTTTTGCGCATTTTTGGCATAAACGACATGAAACTACATATTGAGAAGTGGGCCTTAAGATGTGGTATACTGGAGAGTATGAATGAAAGCAAAGAGGAGGTGCCTTGGAAGATGAAGGGCAAGCTACTGCGGGCTGAGGGACACCTTGCCAATGTTATACCGATTCACTTGGATGCTTCTTTCTTTTTTGAGAGAGCTGTCCGCTCGCTGGACCGTAATCACGTCGACAAGGCATTAAAATATTTTCGTAAAGCTGTTGAATATGAACCGGAAAATCCGGTGAATCATTGTAATATGGCGGGTATATTATCAGAGAAGGGGGATTACGAGGCTTCTAATGCCGTTCTTGCGCATGTGCTCGACGTGGTAGATCCGTCCATGACGGAATGTTATTTCTACATGGCGAACAATTATGCGAATATGGATCGGTTTGAAGAAGCTGAGCAAGCGCTTGTTACGTATTTGGAGGAGGATACCCAGGGTCAGTTTATGACGGAAGCCGAAGAGATGATGGAGCTTCTGTACTATGAGTTGGATCGACCAGCCAAACTGAACCGGATCAAATCACGTAAAGGTGTCGTTGAGCACGATCAGGCGCGGGAATTGTTGGAACAGGGGAAGTTTGCACAGGCGGCTGAGCTGCTGGAAGGCATGTCACCCGATTATCCTGATTATTTGGCTGCTCGCAACAACTTGGCGCTTGCCTATTATTATATGGGGCTGTTTCCCAAAGCGAAAGAGACGATTGCCGAGGTATTGGAGCAGGAGCCTGGTAATTTGCATGCACTGTGTAATCTGGCGATCTTTCACCAGAACGAGAATCGAGCCGACCAAGTGCTGCTTCTGATCAAAAAATTGCGTGTCATCGTGCCTTTTCAGCACGAACAGGTCTACAAACTGGCTACCACGATGGGTATCCTGGGTCAACATGATACGGCTTATGTACATTTCCGTCGCCTGTTGAAGGATGAAGAAACCGCTGCGGACCCAGCTCTCGCACATTATGCAGCAGTCGCAGCTTATAATACAGGACGTTACGATTCCGCTGAACGTCTGTGGCGTCATGTGGGCAAGCTGGATCCGGGTTCGGAAGTATCCCTGTACTATCTGTCCGGTCTCGAGGCTGTGAGACAGGGAGAAAAAGATCCGGAGAAACTAAGTTATCACTATCATCTGCCATTTGACGAGCAATTCAGACAATGGGAGAACTATGGCAACGGCATACCTGAAGAGATGAAAAATGATCCCTTGATCCGATCCTCTTTCTTCTGGGCGTTGCGACATGGGGATCGGGCAACCAAGCTCCAGGTCATTCATGCTCTTGGCATGATTGGTGATTATGAGGTACAACAGGCCCTGCAATCCTTTATCCAGGAACCTGGTGAAGATCAGGAACTGGTGGAAGCCGCTCGTTCTGTATTAAACGGTCTTGATTCAGAAGGAGCTAAGCAGGATGATTCTCCTGTTCTACGACCGTTAACTGCGTTGAGCAAACGCACTATTCCGAAAATCGAGTCGATGACGGAACAAACGGAAACGAAACCTTCATCGCATTGGCAGGCGGTCGTGGACCGTGCGTTACAGATGTCTGAAGCCAAAGCCGAATTGCAGCAAGAAATGGAGCGGCTGTGGACCGACTATGTATCTCGTGTACACCCGGAGGTGCCTGGCACGAAGCAAATTGAAGGCTTGGCTGCAGGATTGGAATATCTGGCGGCCAAAATTCATAGTCGTCCGGTTACCTACCAAAGCATAGCCGACCGGTACGGCATATCAGCTGCCACAGTCAGCAAATATGCACGGCAAATCAATAAAGTGTGCAATTCCAACCCACCGGTCCAGTAAATGTTCCTTGAAATTCTCGCTTTGGGATAGACTTCATTGCGTGAAGGATACATAGGCCTGGAAAACGGGTAAACTTAACGAATAGGTCTCGACATGCCTGTAGAATATCATCATAGCAAGTTATTCGCCACTCAACACACTCTCAACCTTATTAAGGAGGCTGTATCTATATGTCTAAATACAGAACGATTGTGATCGGAACCGGACCTGCGGGTCTGACAGCAGCGATATATCTGGCTCGTGCTAATCTAAACCCACTGGTTATCGAAGGTCTTCAGCCGGGTGGTCAATTGACGACGACAACGGAAGTTGAGAATTTCCCTGGTTTTCCGCAAGGCATTATGGGTCCGGAACTGATGGACAATATGCGCAAGCAAGCGGAGCGTTTTGGAGCAGAGTTCAAAAATGGTTGGGTGGAAGAAGTGGATTTCAGCAAACCGCCCTTCAAGGTTAAAGTTGGAGGTATCGGTGATTTGGAAGCCGAATCGATCATTATCTCTACTGGTGCATCGGCCCGTTATCTCGGTATTCCGGGAGAGCAGGAGAATGTGGGACGTGGGGTTAGTACATGTGCCACATGTGACGGATTCTTTTTCCGTGGTAAAAAGATCGTTGTTGTCGGCGGTGGAGACTCCGCGATGGAGGAAGCCAGCTTCCTGACCCGTTTTGCAACAGACGTTACCTTGGTTCACCGCCGGGACGAATTACGTGCATCGAAAATTATGCAGGATCGGGCTCGCAGCAACGAGAAGGTGAAATGGGCTTTGAACCGCACACCGCTCGAAGTTGTGCCTGAGGCTCTGGGCGTTAAAGGGCTCAAGGTACGTAATAACGAGACCGGACAGGAAGAATTGCTTGAAGCGGATGGCGTATTCATTGCAATTGGACATACACCGAATACGGGGTTCCTGGGCAACCAGATTACTTTGGATGAACATGGTTATGTTGTCGTTAAACCGGGTACAACCGAGACCAACATTCCGGGTGTGTTCGCCTGCGGTGATGTTCAGGATACGAAGTATCGTCAAGCCATTACAGCAGCAGGTTCAGGGTGTATGGCCGCAATGGACTGCGAGAAATTCCTTGAAGGCAGTATTGTGCATGACTGGAGCGAAACACTGGATAAGTAAGCATGAAAAGGGTATGGTTTGGCATAAATTAAGTAGAAGAGACAACGGGAAGTCTCATGATGTGAGAAGCCGGAAGGCTTCTCTTTTTTTGAAACCAAAGTGGGCATGAGATCGTATACATAATGGGCATATTAGCTGTGAGGTGAAGACTTTGGGGGAAATGATAAAAGATTGGTTAAAGAATGCAACAGTACGGCGATTTCTCATTCTGCTGTTGTTTTGTTTGGTGCTTTTCAGCATGGGGAGTATGCTGCACATGATTTTGCTGTTATTCCTGGTGACGTATGTCATGAACAGGTTGCAGCATTTTATCACAGAGAAGTTGAATCGTTTATTTCCGGTTAACTATAAAGTCGTAGTCATTCTGCTCTATCTTATCGTTATTGCAGCCATTGTACTGGGCATTTCAAGGTATTCACCACGAATTGTGGATCAGGTCGTTCAGTTAACGAATGAGATCATGAAATTTCTTGATACCGCAGACGGGGATAATTTTGCTTCCAAAATTGCAGGTTATCTTCAATCGTTCGATATCAAAAACTATACCAACGATGCATTGAAGTATATTTTTGCGTTAAGCAAATGGTTGGAGTTCATTCTGTTGGTCATCATCCTGAGTCTGTTCTTCTTGTTGCAGAAGCGGGAGATTTCCAAGTTTACCTCCAAGTTCAAAACAAGCAAGATCGGCTGGTTCTATAATGAAGTGGCCTATCTCGGAGATAAGTTTGTATCTTCTTTTGGTAAAGTAATCGAGGCACAATTGATGATTGCTGTGTTTAATACAGCTTTGACGATTCTGGGATTATGGATACTTGGTTTCCCGTACTTGTTCGCCTTGACCATTCTGGTGTTCATGCTGAGTTTGGTACCCGTTGCGGGGGTTATCATCTCACTAGTTCCGCTGTGTCTGATCGGTTATCAACTGGGAGGATTACAGCTCAGCGTGATCGTGATCATTATGATCATCATTATTCATGCGCTGGAGACGTACTTCCTGAATCCGAAGCTGATGGCGCACAAAACCAAATTACCGATGTTCTACACGTTTATCGTACTGATTCTATCTCAACATTTCCTGGGGATCTGGGGGCTTATCATTGGTATTCCGATCTTTGTCTTCCTGCTCGATATTCTGGACGTCAACAAGATGGAAAAAACGGAAGAGCCCGTACGTGTGGAAACGAAGTTGTGACCAGTAGCTGAATAGCTGCTGAAGGATAGGTTTAGGTAATTTTCATAAAAGTAGAGAAACGCCTCCTGTTATGGGAAGGCGTTTTTCTCTGTCCATATTCACTGGAGGAGGTATGGATGGGTATGTAATTAGTCCGATTGTTGGTGCTTATGAACCGAGCGCACTAGTCTCTACAACCATCCTTTCTGCTCTGCAATGCTGACGGCTTCCATGCGGTTCTTGGCATCAAGCTTGTTAAAAGCTTCTGACAGGTAGTTGCGCACGGTTCCATAGGAAAGATGAAGCGAGGCAGCGATAAGATTGGCATTCATGCCAGTGGCTGCGAGCTTAAGCACTTCTTTTTCACGTTCAGTTAACGGATTCGTTTCTTTGGCTGCACCAAAAACGAGCTCTGGGGAAACCTCTCGTCCACCATTCATGACCCGGCGAATGGCTCCCGCCAAACGATCGCTTGGTTCGTCCTTGAGCAAGTATCCCTGTACCCCGGCCTGAATAGCACGCTCCAGAAATCCCGGACGGGCAAAGGTAGTGAGGATGATAATACGGCAGGGCAGACCGAGCTGTTGTATACGTTCTGCTACGTCTAGGCCACTCATAACAGGCATTTCAATATCCATAAGACACAGATCTGGTTGGAGGGAACCAATCTGCTTCAGAGCTTCCTCTCCATTACCTGCTTCACCGATGACCTCTAAATCATCTTCAAGATCTAACAGTGACGCAAGTGCACCTCTCAGCATGCGTTGATCTTCAGCAATCAATATACGAATCATGCTCTAATTCCTCCTTGGTGTTCAGTGGCGATCAGGGGAAAGGAAAAGACAAGGTGGGTTCCTCCAGAGTCCGAGGAAATCTGGAGGGAGCCGTCGATGAGGTTCAGTCGTTCAGACATGCCTTTTAGGCCATTGCCTTGATGTTCATCTGGACTAATGCCATTACCGTTATCTTTAACCCGTATGCTTATGCCATCATGCGTTCGTTCCAGCTTAATTACACAGCAAGTGGCTTTGCTGTGTTTTACAATATTCGTTACGGCTTCAAGCAGACAAAGGCTCGCCATGTTCTGGGTTAGATCGGGAACATCATGAAATGGGCCCTGTTCTCCTACTAATTGAAGCTCGATATCAGCACTCTTCAACATTTCTTTGGTATCGGCGAGTGCTTCAACAATGCTGATTGCCCGCATGTCAGAGACGAGCTGGCGTACTTCCCGCAAAGCCGCACGGGAGGTACGCTCAATCTCCCGTGCTTCCTGTATGGCACGTTCCGGATTTTTGACAATGAGTTTGGTGACCAGCTCACTCTTCAGTGTGATCAGCGAGAGCGTATGTCCCATCGTATCATGCAGATCCCTGGCAATTCGCATTCGCTCTTCACGTTTAATTAATTCCTTGATATGCTGCTGGGCTTCATCCAGCTGGGCCTCCAGCTTTTGTCGATCCAGCATGGAACGGATCCCGAAGGGTGAAGCAAGCATAATGAGATAAAATGGCGTAAAAAACATAAGTTGATAAGCGCTAAGGTATTGAACTTTTAAAGCAATTGGAATGGTCTGGACAATGGCGAATATGACCAAAAACATTCGGAACTGACGTTTCTCCGTGTACCATCCGATAAAATTAGCTGTGAAAAATCCGAGGAAAAACATATTGGGATCGATCACCAGGCTTAGTACCAGAACGCAAAGCATCTGTAGGCTAAGCCAATAGGAGAAGAGTGAGGTACCTGATGCTATGTAGAGCTGCCGATAAGTCAGGACAAATACGATAAAGGAAGTTACGCCGATGTACCATTCATGTCCCTGTGCGTTCCACAAATAATAGATTGGCATAGCCAGATAGATCATCCATATATACGGGTAAAAGCCATATCGCTTTGGAAAAAGCTCGAAATGCTGAAGCATATTTGAAGATTACGCCTCCCTTTGTTTATTGCGGATATATGTGGATAATAACATAAAACACACCAGATATGATGCCAAAATTAGGATATCGCGCAGAGCAGGCACGCCCCCGGCTATAATAATCCACGCTCCATTTCCAAAGCTATGGGAGGGCAGCCAGTTTCCGATCTGTCCGAGCCAGCTCGGCATGATGTCAAGAGGCATCCACATTCCGCCCAGCAAGGCTAGAGATAGATAGAGGGCGTTGCTCAACCCACTGGCCGTGTCCACCCGCCGCAATGTTCCTATACAGGTACCGAGTGCAAGAAAAGGGAGAGATCCAGCCAGAATCCAAAGGGCAGAGCCGATCCATTGAGCAGGAGGAAGTGATACACCATTAATCAGAAATCCAGCTGTAAAGATGACGATGATGGAAAACAGGTGCATTATCGTTTGCCCCACCATTTTGCCTCCAAAATAAATCGAGTTTGGCAATGGAGTCACTTGCAGGTAGGCGACCCAACCCTGTGCTCTTTCTTGGACAAGTCGGATACCGAGTGTCATGATAGAGGATCCCATGATGCTGAAGCAGGTCATAGACATCAAGTAGTGTGCATTCCACTGTTCTGAATCTGTTGTTCCTGTAGTGAATATGCGTGTATAAAGAAAATAGAAGGCGACGGGCATCATCAAGGACCAGAAAATAAAGTAGACATTGCGGGACATGCGGAGCATTTCAACACGAGATTGGGCGAGAAGCATCAACATATCAAATTTCCTCCTTCACGGTTTCCATCAGGTTTGCATAGGCGTCGTCCAGTTGTCCGGTTTCAATTCGAATGTCACTAACGGGAATCCGGCGTTCAATGAGATGACGGAGCAGTACATCCGTATTTTTGGTGTGAAGAATGCAACGATCTTTGTGATATTCGATCCCGTCCACATCAGGCAACTCTTCGATTTGTGCACGGACATCAGCTTCGGATGCCATCTCCGTGTTGGACACATCATCATTGGTGAACATGCTATGCGTAGTTGAAAAGGAAATCGTTCGTATGGTGATTCCGGCCTTGATATTCCCGGGTGTTCCGTCTGCAATAATGGTACCTCGGTTAAAGAGAATGATTCGATCCGCTACTTCATCTGCTTCATGGAGGTAGTGCGTTGTGAAGATTACAGTTTTACCCGCCTGTGCCAGCTGGCGGACTCGTTCCCAGAAATGTCTTCTTGTTTCCGAATCCAGTCCGACTGTAGGTTCATCAAGGAATAGAATTTCGGGATTACCTGCCATGGCGAGGGCAAAATTCAGGCTGCGCTTTTGTCCGCCGGACAGCTTCTCTGCTCTTTTGTTCAAGTCGGCTGGAGGGAGTCCCGTCAGTTCTTCGATATGGTCTGCATGAAGCGGTGCGGGATAATAGCTGCGTACCATGCGTATAATCTCTCGAACGGTAAGTCCATCCATTACACTCACATCCTGCAGCATGACACCAATCTTTTGTCGAACCTGTTTGTGATTCGGTTTCTGGCCAAGCACAGTCACAAGTCCTGATGTAGCAGTGGACAGGCCGAGCACCATTTTCATGGTTGTTGTTTTGCCTGCGCCATTAGGGCCGAGGATCGCAACAACCGAACCGCGGTTGATCTCTAAGGAGATATGGTTGACAACTTCTTTGTTGCCGTACCTTTTGCTTACCTGTTCAAGCTTTATAATGGGTGAGCTCATCTTGAATCACGTCCTTGTTCTGTTCTATAAGATATTTCCATCTTACCGAACAGCCTGAGACGTGATTAGTAAGGATTGTCATGAAATTCAGGTGACAATTGTCATCTTTTACGCATGGAACGAGTGGATATGCAATATCATGAGTTGAGGCTTCCTCCTCTATGGAGGAAGGAATGAAGCCTGCGTTTTTGATAGAGACAAATGAGGTTGTATACGTATTCAAAAATAGCCTGTGATGTTGTTCACAATAGCGGGGAAGCTAATCACAGCAAAGGTCTTATCGTCTTGACCCAGGCGTATCCTTCAATTATAGTTGGTACGTAGGATTAAACTATTATAGATAGATAAAGGTGGCTTGTAGCATGTCTGAGAAAATCTACGTTGGGGTCGATCTCGGCGGAACAGCAATCAAGGTCGGTATATGTGATGAACACGGTCAGCTTATGCATACGTATGAAGGACCGACTGAAGTGGATAAGGGCGTTGACACGGTCATTGCCAACATCGAGAAGTATGTCCGTCATATCGTTGCTGAATCGCCTTACAGCTGGGAACAGCTTGAAGGTGTGGGAGCAGGAGTGGCTGGGTTCACCAATGTACGCGAGGGAATTATCGTTCTTGCCCCTAACATTGGATTTCGGAATGTAGCCATTCGTTCGATATTGGAAGAACGTCTGGGCAAGCCAGTCAAAATAGATAACGATGCAAACGTGGCTGCACTGGGTGAAGCTTGGGCAGGTGCTGGCAAGGGCGTGGACAACTGTGTATGCTATACGCTTGGTACAGGCGTTGGTGGCGGACTGATCTTGAACGGCAAGATCTATCAAGGATTCTCCGGTATGGCTGGTGAGCTTGGTCATGTCAGTGTTGTTCCTGATCTGGAAGCCATTCAGTGCGGATGCGGCAAAATGGGCTGCGTGGAAACTGTATCTTCAGCAACCGGAATTATTCGTATGGCCAAAGACGCTGTAGAGCGTGGAGATCATACATCACTGGCACTCGTGGACAAGATTGCAGCTAAAGAAGTATTTGATGCAGCTAAAGCGGGCGATGAAGTTGCTCTTCGTATCGTCAATCGTGCAGCGTTCTATCTGGGCAAATCAATGGCGGCTGTAGCGGCTGTGATTAATCCTGAGATGTTCATTATCGGTGGCGGTGTATCCAAAGCGGGTAATATTTTGTTTGATGAAGTACGCACTGTATTTGCGAAACTGACACCTGAACCGCTGCAAGAAGGGGTTAATATTCTTGAAGCAACGCTTGGCAATAATGCAGGGATTGTTGGCGCGGCTGGTCTTCTCTTGCGTTCCTAGTAACCTCGTAACAGTATAATCCGACAGCAATATGATAAGGAGGGGACATTTATGCTTGAAGGTGAAGTTTCACCGGGCACAGGCGCCACGCTCATTATCATTACGGGCATGTCCGGAGCAGGCAAGACGATTGCAGTACAAAGCCTGGAGGATCTTGGTTTCTTCTGTGTGGATAATCTTCCACCGGTATTGATTCCAAAATTTGCGGAGTTGATTGAGCAATCGAACGGCAAAATTGGCAAGGTCGCACTGGTTATCGACCTTCGCGGTCGTGAGTTCTTTACGGCTTTGTCCGAGTCACTGAACTATATTAAAGATCATTTTACCATTCATTGTGAAATATTATTCCTGGACGCGACAGACTCTGTATTAGTCCAGCGCTATAAGGAGAGCAGGCGCAGACATCCACTGGCTCCTGAGGGCATGCCGCTGGATGGCATCCGGCTGGAACGTAAGATGCTGGAGGAACTCAAAAATTCCGCCACTCAGGTACTGAATACCAGTACGATGAAGCCTGCTCAACTGAAAGAGCGCATCATATCCCGCTTTTCTCATCTGGAAAGCCATATGCTGTCGGTAAATATTACGTCGTTTGGGTTCAAATACGGTATTCCGATCGATGCGGATCTGGTGTTTGATGTTCGTTTCTTGCCAAATCCGCATTATATTGAACATTTACGTCCGAATACGGGACAGAATAGTGATGTATATGAATATGTTATGAAATGGCCGGAGACGCAGGCGTTTCTGACCAAGCTGCTGGATATGCTGCATTTTCTGATTCCGCAATACCGGAAGGAAGGCAAAAGCCAGGTTATTATTGGAATCGGCTGTACCGGAGGCAAGCATCGTTCGGTAGCAATATCGGAATATTTGGGCAAAATGTTGGGAAGCAGCGAAACTGAGGCTGTCACCGTGAGCCATCGCGACGCCGACCGGGACCGTCATTGAAGAGGGTGAAGGGATGAAAGAAGCCGGACCACGAAGAGAACGTCCGAGAATTGTAGTCATGGGCGGCGGAACCGGATTATCCGTGATGCTGCGCGGTTTGAAGGAAAAGCCGCTGGACATCACGGCCATCGTGACGGTGGCGGATGACGGAGGAAGTTCGGGCATCCTGCGTAATGAGTTGCAAATGCCGCCTCCGGGCGACATCCGTAACGTACTCACGGCGCTGGCAGATGTAGAACCGTTGTTGTCGGATATGCTGAATTATCGCTTCAATACAGGCGCGGGGCTTGCAGGCCACAGCCTGGGTAACTTGATTTTGGCTGCAATGACGGATATATCGGGCGACTTCGTGACCGCTGTGCGGGAACTTAGCCGCGTGTTTGCCGTTCGGGGTGAGGTATTGCCCGCAGCCGGGCAGGCCGTTATACTGCATGCAGAGATGGAGGATGGATCGATTGTTACGGGCGAGTCCAAGATCCCTGAAGCTGGCTTACGGATCAAACGCGTTTTCCTTGAACCGGATCACGTGGAGCCGTTGCCAGAGGCTGTTGAGGCTATTCGTCAGGCAGACGCCATCCTGATTGGGCCAGGTAGTCTCTACACGAGCATTCTGCCCAATCTGCTTGTACCTAAGCTGGCTGAAGCTGTCGTTGAAGCTGACGCAGTAAAAATGTTTATTTGTAATGTGATGACACAGCCGGGAGAGACGGATAATTACACGGTGAGTGACCACCTCAAGGCGGTACATGAACATGTAGGACAACAAATTTTCGACTATGTCATTGTAAATAATGGTGATATTCCGCTGCAGGTGCAGAATAAGTATGCGGAAAAAGGAGCTAAACCAGTTGTGCTGGATATGAATGTGCTGAAGAGTGCCGGCTATCAAGTGGTTGCGGATACGTTGGTCCTATTCCGGACTTATCTGCGTCATGATGCCGACAAGCTGAGCCATCACATCTATCAACTTGTACAAAATTGGATGTTACGGAAGAGGTGAAGTCCCATGTCGTTTGCAGCACAGACCAAAAAAGAACTAACGATGATCGAAAGCGAACCGTGCTGCGAAAAGGCGGAACTTTCAGCCCTCATCCGTATGCTTGGTGCGGTGCAGTTATCGAATAAAAAAGTCATCTTGGATATTTCGACGGAGAATGCCGCCATTGCAAGACGGGCATACTCTCTGCTTAAAAAGCATTTTCAAGTGCATACGGAATTGCTTGTCCGCAAAAAAATGCGGCTGAAAAAGAACAATGTATATATTGTTCGGATTCCAACCATGGTACAGGAGATTTTAAAAGATCTGTACATTGTTTCCGAAGGATTTCTGTTTACTCCCGGGATCAGTGAAGAACTGTTCAATAATAACTGCTGTAAACGTGCTTATCTTCGAGGAGCATTTATGGCAGGAGGCTCAGTCAACAATCCCGAAGGTTCATCCTACCACCTGGAGATTGCGTCCATGTATGAGGAGCACTGTCAGGCCCTGGTGGACCTGGCGAATGAATTTCATCTCAATGCCCGTTGTATAGAACGCAAAAAAGGATTCATCCTATACATTAAGGAAGGCGAGAAAATCATTGAACTGCTCAGTATCATTGGTGCACATCAGGCCCTTTTCAAGTTCGAGGATGTGCGTATCATGCGGGATATGCGTAATTCCGTCAACCGAATCGTCAATTGTGAGACGGCGAATCTGAACAAAACGATTGGAGCAGCCGTCAGACAGATCGATAACATCAGACTGTTGCAAAAGGAAGTTGGTCTGGAGTCGTTGCCCGAAAAGCTTCGTGAAGTGGCTGAAGTCAGACTCGCCCATCCGGATATCAACTTGAAGGAAGTAGGCGAACTGCTTAAGGGTACAGTCAGCAAGTCCGGGGTGAATCACCGGCTCCGCAAGATTGATGAGCTGGCAGAGAAGGTTCGTACCGAGCGTTACGGTTAAATTAAGAGTAGGGTAGCCTGGAAAGCTGATTGTTTTTGATTTTCGCCAAAAGGTCAGTATAAAGTCAGCCCATAAGGATCTTGGAGAGCTGCTCAGGTGTAATGAGGGGTGATGTAAAAAGGCTAAAATGGGTCATAATAATGACATCCCAATCACCCTGAGTTTTTTCTTCTAGTGTCCTGCTCTGGTTATATGGTATAATGTTATAAATATAATTGTGTATTTAATGTCCAGATTTCATAATAGGGGGTAAGTTTCCATGACAAAGCACCCGGTAGTTGTCCGTTTGAAAACGGGTCTCCATGCCAGACCTGCGGCACTGTTCGTTCAAGAAGCGAATAAGTACTCATCTGAAGTGTTCGTCGAGAAGGACGACAAAAAAGTAAATGCAAAAAGTATCATGGGGATCATGAGCCTTGCAATCAGTACTGGTACGGAAATCCAGATTAGTGCAGAGGGCGCGGACGCCGAACAGGCTGTAAACGCTTTAGTTAGTCTGGTAAGCAAGGAAGAGCTTGAGAACCAATAAGATATGATTTGAACCCAATGAAGAAGTCCCGAAAGGGGCTTTTTTGTGTTTTAAGGCTGTCAAGTGCAACATTATGGAATTAAGCCCGTCTGTTAGGTATCAAATCGATTTGAGTTTGAGATGTTAAAACTTAAGGAGGCTAACGTAATGGGTAAATTGTGGATGAAACCGCTGGGCGCGGTGATGGTTGCAGGTACATTGCTTGTTGGAGGTACTGCGTGGGTGGCACCTAGTAATTATGCGTATGCCGCTGAGGTACAGGGGGTACAGCAAAACGTGATTAACGTTGTGGGTACAGGTGAGATTCAGGTGAAGCCAGACATCGCTTATCTTTCCATTGGAGTGAACAGTACGGCAGATACCGCAGCCTCTGCTCAAAAAGCGAATGCAGCGAAAATTCAAAAGGTAAGCAATCTGCTGAAAAGTACGTGGAAAATCAGTGCGGATGATATTCAAACCAGCCAGTTCTACGTACAGCCTAACTACACGTATAGTGAAAAAGACGGACAGAAGATCAAAGGGTACACAGCTCATCACACATTGACTGTAACTTACCGGGAGATGGACAAGATTGGTGAACTCCTGGATGCTGCATCCCAAGCTGGTGCCAACAATATTGAAAATGTTCGTTTTACGGTAGAAAAACCGGAGAACTTTGAAGCTCAAGTGATTGAAAAAGCTGTTGCCAATGCTGATGTGAAAGCTGGAGCTATTGCCAAAGCGGTTAAACGCCAACTGGGCGCTGTTCTTTCTGTGAGCCAAGGTGACGCCAATGTACCTGTGTTCTATGCAAGTGAGGCTCTGATGTCCAAATCGTCAGCTGATTCTGCTGGTAGCACAGAAATTGAAACAGGACAGGTTAAAGTGAGCACAACGCTGAATATTACTTATGAAATGAAATAAGTGAAATAAATAATAGCCGGATGTCCGTTAAAGATAGAATTGAGCGGGCGAAAGGCAATAATGACAAAGACGTTGTCCGATGGATGACGTCTTTTTTGTTACGAAGGCGGACTTTGATGAAGTTTGAAAAGAAGAGATGAAATATGACGAAATAAATTGCTGGTTTTTGGTATCTTTTTTGTCCATTTGTTCGTAACAAAACCTTCATTATAGGCATCTGGATCGAACAACATTGTAACTGGAGCTGTAAACCTTTCCGGAATTGGGTTAATTATAATAAAGAGGTGAGCGTATGAGGCATACGATCAAATCAGGATACATACGCAATGACACTCAAATTTGAATTCGAGAGAGGAGTTTTATATATGACATCATGGAAAAAATGGACTAGTGCACTACTGGCGGCAGGAATTATTGTGGGGAGCGGGGCTGTATGGCAGGATAGTTCTGTACAGGCAGCTTCAGTATCCACGAAAGTGACAACACCTACTGAGGTAACTCTGAAATCGGGAGGCAAAACTCTTACTCAAAAAGGACTCCTTCAAGGTGGCTCCACTTGGGTATCGCTTACCGCAGTGAAAGATGTTGCAGGTGGAAGTTTGAAATATGATGCTAAGGCTAAGGAATACTCCTTATCCGCAGCTAATAATACGATGACCATCAGCCTGATTGATGGGGCACCGAGTGTTAGAATTAATAACTACTATCCACAAGTGGAAGCGAAGCTGATCAATGGCCGATTGTATATTCCGTTTTCTGCAATGAGAGATTATTTGGGTGTTCAGGGCAACTGGGATGGCAAAGCCAAGACACTGACGCTGAGCAAAGTGAAGCAGAATAGCGTGACAGTCAAAGCGGCAACAGTGAAAGTCAGCATCAAGAACGCTGAAGTCGATATTCAATATCCTCAGGTGAGCGGACTGGCTAACGATAAAGCAGAAACAGCTATCAACAAGGTGCTGAAAGATGAAGTCGATGCTTTTGTAGCAGATTTCAAAAAACAAACCAAGGAATTTGGTGACGCAGCAGCGAACCGTCCATATGCATTTGAGAGTTCTTATGTTGTAACATACAACGAAAATGGTGTGCTTGGGCTCATTACGCAAAGTTATCAGGACTATGCAGGCGCACATGGCATGACGTTCCGTGCAGGTCATACCTTTGCTCTGGACTCCGGTAAGGAATTGAGTCTGGATGATGTAATTCAAAATAACAAAACCGTGCGTGAGACAGTGAGCAAAAAAGTGGGAGATCAGCTTAAAGCTCGTGGTGGTTACCTTGAAGGCTATAAAGGTCTGAATAAAGATCAGGATTTCTATGTAACACCAACAGGTGTAGTTGTATTCTTCCAGTTGTATGAGTACACAGCTTATGCGGAGGGTTTCCCAGAATTCCCGTTCACATACAAAGAATTACTTCCTAAAGGCACAGAGCCGTTCAGTGGCTTAACAACAAACAAGTAAAGTATTAGAATTTCATTTCGTTAAAATGTTGGCTAATAGCGTATGCTCGGTTCGTAAATGTACCTTTAGTATTAGTATTAGTGTTGGGCTTATTGCTAGCGTAACGCTATGAGAGTTAAAGGGAATCGATTAAATATTTATCATGCACTTTTAAATTATCTTCAAAAAAAGGACGCCCTCGTCATATTGACGAGAGCGTCCTTTTTTCATATAGCCAACTCAACTGGGCGATGCCGTTTGAGTTGGCTATATGGTATATCCGTTTAATTGGCGATTCGCCTCGGCTTAGATGCCTTGGGAACCTACGTTTTCGATAACTTTATCGATGATACCGTAATCAGCAGCTTCAGCAGCACTCATAAAGTAGTCACGATCGGTATCTTTCTCGATACGCTCCAGCGGTTGGCCTGAGCGCTCAGCGATGATGCGGTTCAAAGTATCACGCATTTTCAGGATGCGGCGGGCACGAATTTCGATGTCCGAAGCTTGACCTTGCGCACCACCAAGTGGTTGGTGAATCATGATTTCGCTGTTAGGCAATGCAAAACGTTTACCTTTGGCACCTGCGTTCAACAGGAATGCACCCATCGAAGCCGCCATACCTACACAGATGGTAGATACATCCGGTTTGATGAATTGCATTGTATCGAAAATCGCCATACCGGCTGTAATGGATCCGCCTGGGCTATTGATGTATAAGTGAATGTCTTTCTCCGGATCTTCCGCAGCTAGGAACAACATCTGTGCCATGATGGCATTCGCCACAACGTCATTTACATCACTGCCAAGGAAGATGATACGATCCTTCAGCAATCTGGAATAGATGTCATAGGCGCGCTCACCGCGGTTGCTCTGTTCAACGACCATTGGAATATAACTCACGTGAAAAACCTCCTCGGAAATGTAAATGTTAAATTGGTGTTTATATATAAACTGTTACCGTATTACCCACATCATAAACAATTTCAAACAAAAAGTCAAAGAAAGTCAAACTAAGTTTGAAAAAAAAGAAACCTATTCGGTTTCGTTGGTTAAGAGTGTTATGAGCTACTAATTAAGAATGGCGCGCCCGCCAAGAATCGAACTTGGATCTCAGGCTTCGGAGGCCTACGTCATATCCATTGGACCACGGGCGCACATTGATTATTGCTGCAAACATAGTTGCATAAAAGCAGTTTTGAAATAGGAGTTTCAAATATGTGACAGCAATAATGATTATAGCTCATGAGTAATTTAATTGCAAGCTGATGTTCGCTGTTTTGGTTTGGATTACCCTGAAATTGATCATGATGAAAATAAGTGGATAAAGAGCGCAAATAGGTAAATGCTAAAAGAGGTTTTGGACATGCCATATGAAAAACAATAGCAAGCAATATGTAGATGAGAATTTTACTTTGCTTCTATATATGGTATCGAACAGGTTGTTCTCGATCATAGTAAATTGACATTGTGAAAATAGGCGCGTACAAACGCCTGAAACGTGTCGAATTAACGCTTCGAAACACTTGCATGTCGCGTCAGTTTTAGGTAGAATAGACGTGGGACTTAAAAAGTTATCCCGGGACGTTTTGGGGCCATGAAAGAAAGCTTGGAACGAGAAGCTTGCGGGAGTGGAAAGCATGCGAACGATTTTAGAAGTGCAAAAGCAGCTTCTGCCTGATCTCATGGATGTCTTGAAGAAGAGGTATACGATTCTGCGCCAGATCATGTTATCGGATGTGATCGGACGAAGAACGTTAGCTAATTCCATGCAGATGACCGAGCGGGTTCTGAGGGCTGAGACTGATTTGTTAAAGGCTCAGGGACTTATTGAAATTGACAGTGCAGGCATGAAGATCAGTGAGGCAGGGCATGAATTGCTGCAGCAGTTGGAACCCGTCGCCAAAGAGCTGTTTGGATTGTCCGAACTGGAAGAGCGCATCAAGCAAGCCTACGGTCTGCAAAAGGTAGTTGTGGTTCCTGGCGATTCGGACATTTCTCCATTTGCCAAACGGGAACTGGGCAGAGCCGGAGCGAAGGCTCTGGGTAATATTATGAGTGATAACGATGTTGTCGCCGTTACTGGCGGTTCAACAACGGCTGAAGTCGCAGAGCAACTGACTCCGCCAACAGTGCTGAAAGGTGTCTGGTTTGTACCGGCACGCGGTGGGCTGGGAGAAAGCCTCGAAATTCAGGCCAATACGATTGCATCCACGATGGCAAAACGGGTAGGAGCCCAATACAAACTCCTGCATGTACCGGATTTGCTTAGTGATCACGCCTACGAATCACTAATCCAGGACCCAAGTGTTCAGGAGATTCTGCAGCTGATCCGAAAATCGCGGATCGTCATTCACGGAATCGGTGATGCCGTAGAGATGGCACGGCGCCGTAAACTTGCGACAGAGATCATAGATGAACTCCAGGAGCAAGGGGCCGTATCTGAATCCTTCGGTTATTACTTTAATGATCAGGGTGAGGTGGTACATACCATGCTTACGCTGGGCATGCGACTCCAGGATATTGAACGAACCGATGTCGTGATTGGGATTGCAGGTGGCAAAAGCAAAGCTGCTGCCATACATTCTGTCCTACGATTTGGTCAGGAAGATATTCTGATTATTGATGAGGCTGCTGCTGAAGTCATCGTCGCCGAAATGGAATAAGGTTTTATTTTGCACCACAACTATTGTTGTCTTGACGGACCTCACCGTCTGTCTTGAATATATAAGCTTCATAAAAAAATTAATCAAAACTTGGGAGGAACTTACTCATGATTAAAGTAGGTATTAACGGTTTTGGACGTATTGGTCGTTTGGCATTCCGCCGTATTCAAAATGTAGAGGGCATTGAAGTTGTAGCAATCAACGACTTGACTGATGCTAAAATGCTGGCTCATTTGCTCAAATATGATACAACTCAAGGTCGCTTCGATGGCGATGTTGAAGTACACGATGGCTTCTTCAAAGTGAACGGCAAAGAAGTTAAAGTATTGGCTAACCGTAACCCAGAAGAACTTCCTTGGGGCGACCTGGGCGTAGATATCGTTCTGGAATGTACTGGTTTCTTCACAACTAAAGAAGCAGCTGAGAAACACTTGAAAGGTGGAGCTAAGAAAGTTGTTATCTCCGCACCAGCTACTGGCGACATGAAAACCATCGTTTACAACGTAAACCATGAAATCCTCGACGGTACTGAAACTGTAATCTCCGGCGCATCTTGCACAACAAACTGCCTGGCACCTATGGCAAAAACACTGCAAGACAAATTCGGAATCGTTCAAGGTTTGATGACTACAATTCACGCTTACACTGGCGACCAAAACACATTGGATGCTCCACACCCTAAAGGTGACTTCCGTCGTGCTCGCGCAGCAGCTGAAAACATCATCCCTAACACAACGGGTGCTGCTAAAGCAATCGGTCTGGTTATTCCAGAACTGCAAGGCATCCTCGACGGTGCAGCTCAACGTGTGCCAGTAGCTACTGGTTCCCTGACTGAGCTCGTAACTGTTTTGAACAAAAAAGTAACTGCTGAAGAAGTTAACGCAGCTATGAAAGAAGCTTCCGATCCACAAACTTTCGGATACACTGAAGACGAAATCGTATCTTCCGATATCCAAGGTATCACTTTCGGTTCCCTGTTTGATGCAACTCAAACTAAAGTTCTGACTGTTGGCGACCAACAATTGGTTAAAACTGTAGCTTGGTATGACAATGAAATGTCCTACACTGCTCAACTGGTTCGCACTTTGGAGCACTTTGCAAAAATGATTAAGTAATATCTGCAATAACATAGAGCGGAAACAGATGCTATTGTTTCCGCTCTTTATATATCAACATTTTGCAAATTTCTCAAAAACACCAGGATTGACAAGGGATTTCAGCTCTTGATTGGTCCAACAAATACATGGGTGCGGAGGAAATACAGATGAACAAAAAAAGTGTACGTGATATCGAATTGACAGGAAAACGGGTGTTTGTCCGTGTAGATTTTAATGTGCCGCTCGAAGATGGTAAAATTACAGATGACAAACGTATTCGTGCAACACTTCCTACGATCAACTACTTGATCGAAAAAGGCGCTAAAGTTATTTTGGCAAGTCACATGGGTCGTCCAAAAGGCGAAGTGGTTGAATCCATGCGTTTGACTCCAGCTGCTGAGCGTTTGTCTGAATTGCTCGGTAAAAAAGTCGTTAAAGCGGATGATTCCGTTGGCGAAAAAGTAAAAGCTCAAATCGCTGAACTGAACAACGGCGACGTATTGTTGCTTGAGAACGTTCGCTTCCACGCAGGTGAAGAGAAAAACGATCCGGAACTCGCAAAACAATTTGCGGAACTGGCTGACGTATTCGTTAACGATGCATTCGGCGCAGCTCACAGAGCACACGCTTCGACAGAAGGTATTGCTCACCTATTGCCAGCAGTATCCGGTCTGTTGATGGAGAAAGAACTTGAAGTGTTGGGCAAAGCAATCTCCAACCCTGAGCGTCCTTTCACAGCAATCATCGGTGGTTCCAAAGTTAAGGACAAAATTGATGTAATCGACAACCTGCTGAACATTGCAGACAACGTAATCATCGGTGGCGGTCTGACTTACACGTTCTTCAAAGCACAAGGACATGAAATTGGACAATCTCTGCTGGATGATTCCAAGTTGGATGTTGCTCTCGGTTTCATTGAAAAAGCGAAAAAATTGGGCAAAAACTTCTACCTGCCGGTAGATATCGTTGTATCTGATGATTTCAGTGCAAATGCAAACACAAAAATTGTTGACATCGACGGCATTCCTGCAGATTGGGAAGGCATCGACATCGGTCCTAAAACACGTGAAATCTACGCTGATGTTATTAAGAACTCCAAACTCGTTGTATGGAACGGGCCAATGGGCGTATTCGAAATTGAACCATTCTCCCATGGTACTCGTGCAGTAGCGGAAGCTTGCGCAGAGACAGAAGCATACACCGTAATTGGTGGTGGTGACTCCGCAGCAGCAGCTGAGAAGTTTAAATTGGCTGATAAAATGAACCACATCTCCACAGGTGGCGGCGCATCACTAGAGTTCATGGAAGGCAAAGTGCTTCCAGGCGTAGTTGCATTGAACGACAAGTAAGCTTTAAGCTAAAGCATGAAGGAGTTGAAAACCATGAGAACACCGATTATCGCAGGTAACTGGAAAATGTTCAAAACGGTTTCCGAATCCAATGACTTCATTCAGGAAGTTAAAGGAAAAGCGGAAGTTGAAGGCGTAGAGACTGTTATTTGCGCACCGTTTACGAATCTGCCATCCCTGGTAGAAGCTGTTAAAGGCACAAACATCAAAATTGGTGCACAAAATCTTCATTTTGAAGACAACGGTGCATTCACAGGTGAAATCAGCGGCGTGATGCTGAAAGACCTGGGTGTGGATTACGTCATTATTGGTCATTCGGAGCGCCGTCAATATTTTGCGGAAACCGATGAGACTGTCAATAAAAAGTTGCATGCAGCATTCCGTCACGGATTGACTCCAATCTTTTGCCTTGGTGAGACGCTTGAAGAGCGCGAAGCTGATCAAACGAAAGACGTGTGCAAAGTGCAAACGGAAGCTGCTTTTGCAGGTCTGTCCGCAGATCAGGCAGCACAAGTGGTTATCGCTTATGAGCCAATCTGGGCGATTGGTACAGGCAAATCCTCCACTTCCCAAGATGCGAATGAAGTTATTGCTTACATTCGTACGCTGGTGAAGGATCTGTACGACCAAAAGGTAGCAGATGCAGTTCGTATTCAATACGGCGGCAGTGTTAAACCTGAGAACGTAACAGAATACCTCGGACAAAGCGACATCGACGGCGCGCTTGTTGGCGGTGCCAGCTTGCAGCCGGCTTCGTTCATCGCGCTTGTTGAGGGGGCGAAGTAATGACAGCTCCAAAACCTGTAGCACTGATCATTATGGACGGCTTTGGTCTTCGTAACACGGTGGAAGGCAACGCGGTAGCGCAAGCCAAGAAACCGAACTATGACCGTTTTATGAGCCAATTCCCACACACAACTCTCACTGCTTGCGGTGAAGCTGTAGGTTTGCCCGAAGGGCAAATGGGGAACTCCGAGGTAGGTCACCTGAACATTGGTGCCGGCCGGATCGTATACCAGGATTTGACTCGTATCTCCAAATCGATTCGTGACGGTGAATTTTACGACAATGAGACACTCGTTAAAGCTGTTCGCGAAGCGAAACAAAGCGGTAAAAAGCTTCACTTGTATGGTTTGTTGTCCGATGGCGGCGTACATAGTCACATCGACCACTTGTTCGCTATGCTGGATCTCGCCAAAAAAGAAGGAATGAATGACGTATACATTCATGCCTTCATGGATGGCCGTGATGTTATGCCAGATAGCGGTAAAGAGTTCATGCAGAAGCTGATTGCCAAAATCGAAGAAGTCGGTGTAGGACAAATCGCAACGGTTCAAGGTCGCTACTATGCGATGGACCGTGACAAACGTTGGGAACGTGTTGAGAAATCATATCGTGCCATCGTTTATGGTGATGGACCAAAATACACTGATCCACTCAAAGCAGTTGAAGAATCGTATGAAAAATCCGTATTTGACGAATTCGTTGAACCAACGGTTATCGTTAAAGCAGATGGCCAGCCAGTAGGTTTGGTGGAGAGCGGCGATTCCGTCATTTTCCTCAACTTCCGTCCTGACCGTGCGATCCAATTGTCGCAAGTATTCACGAACCAGGATTTCCGTGGTTTCGACCGCGGTCCGAAGTTACCTGTGGGCTTGCACTTCGTGTGCCTGACCTTGTTCAGCGAGACCGTTGAAGGTTATGTGGCTTACTCGCCTAAAAACCTCGACAACACGCTGGGTGAAGTTCTGGTACAGAACAACAAGAAACAGTTGCGTATTGCAGAAACCGAGAAATACCCGCACGTAACCTTCTTCTTCAGCGGCGGCCGTGATGTTGAGCTTCCGGGCGAAACTCGTGTGCTGATCAACTCACCAAAAGTTGCAACGTACGACTTGCAGCCGGAGATGAGCGCGTATGAAGTAGCTGACGCATGTGTTCGCGAGATTGAAGCAGACAAACATGACGCCATCATTCTGAACTTCGCTAACCCTGATATGGTTGGACACTCCGGCATGCTGGAGCCTACGATTAAGGCAGTAGAAGTAACGGACGAATGCATGGGCCGTGTTGTGGATGCAGTTCTCGCTAAAGGCGGCGTTGTGCTGATTACTGCGGATCATGGTAACGCGGATATGGTGTTTGATGAGCAAGGACGTCCGTTCACGGCTCACACAACGAACCCGGTTCCACTCATCGTTACAGATGCTAACGTTACCCTGCGTGAAGGCGGAATCCTCGCGGATATCGCTCCAACGATTCTTGACTTGATGCAATTGCCTAAACCGGCTGAAATGACAGGTACATCCGTCATTGCTACCCGTAAATAATATAATTTTAATAGGTTATTGAATAAGGCCTAAGTTGAACCTTAACGAAGCGGGCAGAACCGATCTGTAGAAGCGAAGCGTTCGCCTTTATCACATGATTTCAACTTATTAAAATAAGTTCAAAGAAATCAGGGGATAACAGCGATCGGAAGACGGTACTGCATGCGGAGTGGCCTGGTGAAACTCAACTATCTGAACGTATTAAAATAAAATTCCAAATTAAAAGGAGATTATCACTCATGACTATTATTTCTGACGTGTACGCTCGCGAAGTCCTCGACTCCCGCGGTAACCCTACAGTTGAAGTTGAAGTATACCTGGAGTCCGGCGCAATCGGACGCGCTATCGTTCCATCCGGTGCATCCACTGGTGCCCACGAAGCTGTTGAGCTTCGCGATGGCGACAAATCCCGTTACCTCGGTAAAGGCGTTCTGCAAGCTGTTAAAAACGTAAACGAAACAATCGCTCCAGAAGTAATCGGTATGGATGCATTGGATCAACTGGGTATCGACAAATTGATGATTACTTTGGATGGTACGCCAAACAAAGGTAAACTGGGTGCTAACGCAATCCTGGCTGTATCCATGGCTGTAGCTCGCGCAGCTGCTGACGCTTTGGATCTGCCATTGTATGTTTACCTGGGCGGATTCAACGCTAAAGTACTGCCAGTACCAATGATGAACATCATCAACGGTGGTGAGCATGCTGACAACAACATCGACGTCCAAGAATTCATGGTTCTTCCAGTTGGAGCACCAAGCTTCAAAGAAGCTCTTCGCGTAGGCGCGGAAATCTTCCACAACCTGAAATCCGTACTGAGCTCCAAAGGTCTGAACACAGCTGTAGGTGACGAAGGTGGCTTCGCACCGAACCTTGGTTCGAACGAAGAAGCAATCACTACAATCATCGAAGCTATTGAAAAAGCAGGTTACAAACCAGGCGTTGACGTATTCCTGGGTATGGACGTAGCTTCCACTGAGTTCTACAAAGATGGTAAGTACACACTTGCTGGCGAAGGTAAATCTTACACTTCCGCTGAGTATGTTGACCTTCTGGCTTCATGGGTTGAGAAATACCCAATCATCACAATTGAAGACGGTATGTCCGAAGATGACTGGGATGGTTGGAAATTGCTCACAGAAAAATTGGGAGACAAAGTACAACTCGTTGGTGATGACCTGTTCGTAACGAACACAGAACGTCTGGGTAGAGGTATTGAAGAAGGTATCGGTAACTCCATCCTGATCAAAGTTAACCAAATCGGTACATTGACTGAAACATTCGATGCAATCGAAATGGCTAAACGTGCAGGATACACAGCTGTAATCTCCCACCGTTCCGGTGAGTCCGAGGACAGCACAATCGCTGACATCGCTGTTGCAACAAACGCGGGTCAAATCAAAACGGGTGCTCCTTCCCGTACAGACCGTATCGCGAAGTACAACCAATTGCTCCGCATCGAGGATCAACTGGGTGAACTGGCTCAATACAATGGTCTTAAAGGTTTCTACAACCTCAAAAAATAAGTTGTCTTACGACAACTCACGGGCAAGCCGGGTAACCGGCTTGTCTTTTTTATTAAGTTCATTTTAATCGCTTAAGCATAGAAAGGATTGAAGAAGGTGGCTGTATCTCAGTAATTGAGGAAATGCCACTACTTGTATCACGTTAATAGCTGTGTTACAATTAAAGTAACTGTTTTTATGGTGAGATGTTATGCCCACATGGGTAGGAGGTGGAAAGAATGGATATTGCTTTGAAATTGCTGCTCGTGGTGTTTTCGATCGGTCTAATCACTGTAGTATTGCTGCAGCACGGGAAAAGCGCTGGTTTGGCGGGTGCCATCTCCGGTGGTGCGGAACATCTTTTCGGTAAAACGAAAGCGCGCGGACTGGATCTTTTCCTGCAACGTGCAACGGTTGTACTGGGTGCAGGATTCTTCATTTTGTCTATCGTAGTTACGGTCTTCTCCAAGTAAGAGATGGAGTGCCTTATGTAACGCGATAGTTTCGAGCATGAACGCTTGAATGATTAACCTTCGTTTCGAGAAGAAACGGAGGTTTTTTAATAAATTCATCCATGACCAGTCTTTTCCAATGAACCACACGATTCTGATCTTCGATTTCTTCTCACTTCCGTTCGGTTACCTTCCTACATATTCGCCCTGTTCTGGGCCGATTCTTTTCTGTCTTTTCGAGAGCAAAACACATGTAGCATAAATGCTGTTATGATGCATGAAAGCGCGGTTATGCAAAGGGCCATGCATGCTTGGTTTATTTTGCAGGGTACGGATGCGCCGGATTGAATTCGTGTATACTAGGGTATGAGATAGTGAGGCCAGAGTTAAATGGCTTTTCTATTTGTAAGGTTTCCGGTACATAGAGAGATGAGACAAGATTACACTTTTATGTTTCCCGAGGTGAATATTAATGATAACAGAACAACAATTGCTCGACTTCATGCGGGATACCGCTTATAAACCGATGACTTATCAGGAACTGGAACAGCACTTCGAGATTGAAGAAGCGGCTGATTTCAAAGCCTTTTTAATTATGCTTAATATGCTGGAGGAATCCGGCAAAGTCCTGCTGACCCGCAATAACCGCTACGGTATGCCAGAACGTATGGATTTGGTGCGCGGACGTTTGCAGGCTCATGCGAAGGGGTTTGCTTTCCTCATCCCTGAAGATCGGGAACACCCGGATGTGTACATCCACGCCAATGATATGAAAAGCGCTATGAACGGCGATACGGTGTTTGTTAAAGTGACTTCCCAAGGACCTTCTGGCGGCCGCTTGGAGGGTGAGATTGTCCGTATTGTTACCCGTGCGGTGACACAGGTCGTCGGTGTATTCCAAAGCCATGAGGTGTACGGCTTTGTGATTCCGGATGACAAGCGGATTAACCGTGACATTTTTATCCCACGTACAAACTTCGCTGGAGCTGTTGATGGGCAAAAGGTTGTTGCACGGATTGTCAGCTACCCCGAGGGCCGAGCTGCAGCAGAGGGTGAAGTGATTGAGATCCTCGGTCATAAGGACGAACCGGGTATTGATATCCTGTCCGTGATCCGCAAACATCAGTTGCCGGAAGCATTCCCGGATGAAGTGGTGGAAGAAGCTGAAAAGGCACCGGATGCCATTACGGAAGAAGAAATTATCCAGCAAGGCCGCCGTGATCTGCGTGGGCTGAATATCGTTACGATTGATGGCGAGGACGCCAAGGATCTCGATGACGCCGTCAATGTGGAGAAACTACCTAACGGTAACTATCGTCTAGGCGTTCATATTGCAGATGTAGGCTATTACGTGCAGGAAAACTCCAAGTTGGACCAGGAAGCGTACAACCGCGGATGCAGCGTGTATCTGGTGGACCGTGTTATTCCGATGTTGCCGCAACGTTTGTCCAACGGGATCTGTAGTTTGAACCCACAGGTAGACCGTTTGACCCTGTCTTGTGAGATGGAGTTCAACGACCAGATGAAGGTTGTGAAACATGACATTTTCACAAGTGTGATTAAAACCAAAGAGCGGATGACGTATTCCAACGTCCGCAAGATTTTGGAAGGCGAAGAGCCGGAACTGTTGGAACGCTACAAGGATTTGGTGGATGATTTCCACTTAATGCAAGAAATCGCCTTGAAACTTCGTGCGATGCGTATGCGCCGTGGTGCGGTTGACTTTGATTTTGAAGAATCCAAAATCATCGTGGACGAAGAATGCAAACCGGTAGATATCGTGAAACGGGAGCGTTCGATTGCGGAGCAAATCATTGAGGAATTCATGCTGGCAGCCAATGAAACGGTAGCAGAGCATTTCCACTGGTTGAAGGTTCCGTTCATCTATCGTGTGCATGAAGATCCAGATCAGGAAAAACTGCAAAATTTTCTCGCCTTTGCGGCGAATTTCGGACACCACGTCAAAGGACGTGGCAACGCGATTCATCCACGGGCGCTTCAATCCCTGCTTGAGGATATTAATGGAACGAAGGAACAAACGGTTATCAGTACAATGATGCTGCGTTCCATGAAACAGGCCAAGTATGATTCCGAGATGTCCGGTCACTTTGGTCTGGCAGCAGAGTTCTACAGTCACTTCACATCACCGATCCGTCGTTATCCCGACCTCGTCATTCACCGTGTTATTCGGGAAGTGATTGAGAACAATGGGGCTTTGCCTGAGAACCGTCAGGAGTATTTGGCTGGACGTATGGCAGATATTGCTCAACAGTCTTCGGAACGTGAGCGTGTGGCGGTTGAAGCTGAGCGCGATACGGAGAAAATGAAGAAAGCTGAGTACATGCTCGATAAAGTCGGCGAAGAGTTCGAAGGCATGATCAGCAGTGTAACCAGCTTCGGTATGTTCATTGAACTGGAGAATACGGTAGAGGGTCTGATTCGCCTGAGTGCGCTCACGGACGACTATTACCATTTTGATGATCAACATATGGCTCTGATTGGCGAACGTACCTCTAAAGTCTTCCGCATCGGTGATGAGGTGAAGATTCGTGTGGCGCGTGTGAGCATGGAAGAGTACACAATTGACTTTGAAATGGTCGACATGAAACCTCGCGGCGAACGTCCTGGTGGCTTCGGTGGTGGACGTGGAGGTAAAGGTGGACGTCCTGCTGGTGGTGGAGGACGCGGTGGCGCGAAGAGTGGTTCCGGTGTATTCAGTGGCTCGCGTGGTGCTAAAGGTGCCCCAACTGGTGCTGGAGGCAGCCGTGGTGGCAGATTAGCCGATGAGAGCAGCAAAGGTGGTCGTGGCGGTCGTAGCGGAGCTTCGAACACAGCAGGAAGCGCAGGTGGTAAAGGTGGCGGCAAACCGAGAGGTGAGCGTCGTGCTGGAGATGCTGGCGGATCAGCTGGCCGGAGCAAGGGAGCGGTAAGCTTTGGTTTTGGCTCAGGCAAAGGTGGTTATAGCTCTACAGCGGGTGGCCAGGAAGGCACTTCAGCTAGTGCACAAGGGAATGGTCTGAACAGCGGCAGCAGTCGCAGTGAAGGAAGCTTCAAATCCGGTAAAGGCGGAGGTAAAGGTGGCAAAGGCGGTAGTGGACGCAAAAACACCTCACCTAGCGGTGTGTTTATCGGAGAAGGAGCTACACCAGGCGGTGTTCAGGAAGGTGGAGCGCCACGCCGTAAGCGCAAGAAAAATAAAGGTGCATCTGCCAACGGAACGGCGGCTTTTGTACGGAAGAAGAAAAAGTAATCGCGTTTCGCTAAGCATGGAGTGAGTGTAATGAGAAGGGGCGGCGCAGACCGCCTCTTTCTTGATTTTAACAGCGGTCCTTGCTACAATTAAGGTCTGGCTTGTGGTACCTGAGGAAATGTGTGGTACGCTGCTGTAGAGCATAGGTACCGGCTTATTTTACGGAGAAGGAGTGAGGACATGGGCAAGAGTGATGGACAGAGTAAAGTGCTTGCACAGAATAAAAAGGCTTCCCATGACTACTTCATTGAAGATACGTATGAAGCGGGCATGGTGCTTACCGGAACGGAGATAAAATCTCTTCGTAACGGCCGTGCGAATATTGGTGATGCATTTGCCACGATTCGAAACGGTGAGATTCATATTCACAATATGCATATTAGCCCTTTTGAACAAGGGAACCGTCATAATCCAATTGATCCAACACGTACGCGCAAACTGCTGATGCATAAAGTGCAGATTCACAAGCTACTTGGGCTGTCGAAGCAGGACGGATACAGCATTGTACCGCTGAAGATCTATATTCGTAACGGGTATGCGAAGCTATTGCTCGGACTGGGTAAAGGTAAGAAGCAGTATGATAAACGGGAGTCTGCTGCAAAACGCGATGCACAACGTGATATTCAACGGGTACTGCGCGAGAAGCAGAAAGTTGCTCGTTGATTGGGATTTGCGGATTGCTATGTGTTGAATAGCACATGGTAGTTAGTGAGAAACCCGAGTTTTGTTATAAATCAGGATCTCAGGTTTTACCCGTAGTTGGGTAGAGCTTGGGATTTTTGTTTTGATTAGAGGTCCCAGTTACGGTGGTCTGTCAGATTTTTGTGCCAGGTCTGATAGGAGATACAACAGTTGTTGCCGCATACCCTGTCTAATAAAAATTGTTAGTATGGGTCAGGTAAAACTGTATGGTTTATTGGCAAGGTTGATGGAGTAAGTTTGCAGATGGCTGCGTAGTTTGTTCGGATCGTGGGTAAGATAGTTAAGTGGAACTCTTTGTGAATCGTTGGCATTTGGTACTCAACTTTACTTCCCTTGAGGGACGCGGTATAATATGTAGACGCTTGAGCATCATATGTGTGTTGGTTAAGCTTGCACAGTTGCTCAGCCTGTTGGAACGTCTTCCAACAATCTATACTATATCGGTGATTGTTCCTGTGTTATGATGTTCTTGTAGCAGACAGGAATGCCGAGTTTGAAAGAAGCATCTTTTTACCTTGGAGGAAAAAGATGTGCAGCACCTTTGCTCCGTATTCACGGATTAATCCTGGAGCCCTTCTTATATGAGGGGGCGTTTATGGATTCGACGGGGATAGTTCGAGCATGGGTAGCGGGTAGTGGGGACGCGTCCACTTCATCAACGCTAAAGCCTATTAAACGGCAAACAACAAACAAACTACGCTTTCGCAGCCTAAGAAACTGTGTGCGTGCTTCTAACCTGCATCGCCCATGTGACAGGATTAGGGGCTAACAAGTAGTGGGATACGCTGTCACATCTCCGCCTGGGGTGTGCTGAAGAAGACAATCAGGCTGACCCAACGTATAGCCGGTTACGGGGCGATACTCGGGTGACATCAAAACTGTGACTACACCCGTAGAAGCTTATGTGTCGTTATCTTCGGACAGGGGTTCGACTCCCCTCGCCTCCATTAGAGTCAAGAAACCATCAACCAGTAATCTGGTTGGTGGTTTTTTAGTTTATGATATAATCTTTTTGAAATAAGCTGATGCAAGCCCGATATACTCTGTAATCTCCCAAAGGAGGCAAAAAAGCATGAACCAAACGAAGCAACAGATCGGCGAGTTTGTTGCAGGGATACAAGCATATGTCTAGCCAGTAAATGTGATTAATCCTTGGAGAGATTATGTGACGGGCTATGATATCGGCCCCGAAGCGGTGGGCTATCAAGGGGCGAGGTTCTTCGGCGTACCTTTGACGTCCGAGTGGATGGTTACCGGGAATCACTCGCTGGTGAATCACCAGATGATTTTTTCAGGTGAGGCCGGGCATCCGAACAAGCCTGCCCAGTATCGTCAAACCTAACCGGAGTCAGGAACTGTATGGATTCGCAGAACCGGCAGTATCCATCATATGGTGCGAAGTGTTATCCAGTTTAAGGTGGAAACCAACGGGCTTTATTTTTTGGAACATCTATCCCTTTCATCCTTATCAATCTTCTGAAAACAGGATGACGAATCGAACGCCGACTTTGGCAGAGTTGGAGGATGATGTTTAATTCGCCAGACAGCTTATGCAACTCAATCCTGATGCTCAGATCGTGGCTATTGGCAGAAAGTCAGCAGACACGTTAAGCTCCCATCTCATTAAACATCACCATGTTCCTCATCCTGCAAATGGAATGGCAGTACAATTCCAAAAAGCAGTAAGGTCAATTATCTAGCCCATTTTGAACTGGAGGAATGTAAGGCTAACATATGCACCTTATCGTCCAAGTGCTGTACACATAACGTAATGCCCTATCATATAAAGATTGGTTGGTGAAGCTGAATGAGTGAAAAATACTGGCTTGTGGTGCAATATCCGCTGAAGAGTGCGCAGGGCAGCAAACGAGATTATTGGTTGAAGGAAAAGGTGATGGAATATCTGGGAACCGTTCTAACTCAGGCGGATTTGGGAGAGGTGGATGGATGTGATCTGGGTAGCCGTGTGGCTGATCCAAAGGAATATGTAATGAACATTTTTTGTGTGGTAACGGACGAGGATCGGAGCATAGCGCTAATTAAAAAAGTGCTGAGAGAGAGTCGGCTGGATTACACCCGTATCCAAATCGCTACGATGCCATACGGCATAGAAGGAAGCTACACACTGAAATATGCCTCCAAAAAAGACGTTACCGAATTCTCGCTTTGATCACGATTCGCTGTTTCTTACCATAACGTACTGTACTTCTCCTACCCGAGGGCGGTGTGCCCCCGACACTTTCCCCACTTAAATTCATTATACGGATTTCGCACTTAACCACTCGATCAACGTACTGTCAGTAGCAAGAATTATGCTCGTACATATCGTAATTTTGCTCAAAAGTATGCACATATCGAGGTAGATGTTTCAGCGTCTTTTGTGTATTAAGAACCTCCGCGTCCCGCGCATCACTCTCCATCCGGCACAAACCACAACTTATTTTCTGTACCTCTAAAATTTTATAAATCAGTACTCCTTGCGGGGCATAATTGGTGCGGGACTGATGATTACGACGGTGCCAACGGTAGTCATCTATCTGCTGTTGAACAAACAGGTGCAGAAGAGCATGATCGCAGGTGCGATCAAAGGTTAGATTAGAAGAGCAGGTAAAGGTGTGATCTCTGGACTAGACCGGAGCATATAATGATGGAATAATAAGGGGGGATGTAGACAGGCAGTTGCAGAGAGGGGGCAATGCTTTATGGTTAATATCGCGTTGGTAGAGCAGGGATCTGTTCGGGAAAAGGTTGTGGCGTTCACGTTTGATGATGGGCCCCATCCGGTGTATACACGTCAAGTGCTTGAGATATTCCGCAGTGCGAGTGGGCGGGCGACGTTTTTCATGATTGGCAAAGAGATGGAGGCTCACCCTGAGATTGCGGCGGAGGTGCACCGTGAAGGGCATGAGATCGGAAACCATACGTACACGCATCCGGACCTGACAAAGCTGACGCTGAAGGCAGCCGGAGAGGAACTGCAACGTGCAGAAAGTCTTATTCAAGAAATTACGGGGCAAACTACCCGCTGCTTCCGCCCGCCGTATTTTGGCGTAAACGATGACATTCTGTCTCTGGCGGCGGAGCGCGGATATCAAACGATTGGTGCGGTAAACGGTGATGCGAAGGATTGGGACAATCCCGGCGTTGAGCACATTCTGGAGCATACCCGGTCTGCGGTGAAACCCGGGAGCGTGTTAATATTCCATGACGGGTACGGGGATCGTTCCGAGACAGTGGAGGCAGTTCGAGTGCTGGTAGATGAACTCGTCGCGGAAGGGTACCGATTGGTCACGGTAAGTGAATTGTTGAGATTTTCTTCGTAATCGATAAACAGAAAATTGTTGATTGGGCCCATCATTCATTGGAATGATAGGGTCCTCTTTCTTGTCCAGTATCAACCAACCCCAGAGTTTAATTATTGAACAACGGTTCCGTTCGAAGCAAATAGTTACCCCTTACCTCCGCCGTCCAATTGGCAAAGACCTCTCTCCATTGAACACTGTTAAAGAAATCGTCTACAGATTGGTTGTCGGAATCCCAGTCAACAAATATGTTGAGAGGTGTGATTCCTCCAGCCCAAATCCCATTACTGACGTCAGTTCCCTTTTCTCTAACTAATAAGATTGGAATTCCGAATTGAAAAGCCATGGCAGGCTCAATTTGAGAAAAAGTCGATCCTTCCCAGAACGGGGTGGTCGTTGGGGGCTCCCCTACATTGGATTCAAGAATTTGAACAAAAAATCTTCGGAAGTTGATCGCGAGCAGACCATAGCTTGAAAAAACCAAGCGCCGTATATTCGTTAGAATGTTTTCCGGGTATTGTTCACTAACAGGCAATGTGCGGGGAAAGAGCAATGCATCTTCAATTTCCCTAATCAGACGGTTCAGAAATTGCTCTTGCGGGTCATTTACCGTGTTGGTTGTACTCAAAAATATAGGAATACGAAAAGCACGGTCTACGCATGCATCGATAGCGGATGTTGTGTCCTTTTCATTATGAATGGACTTATTTGGATTTGAGGAAGAGGTTCTTAAATTACCGCGTACGGGTGGAAGCTCCGTTACCATGCTTACGGGAGAAAGCTTTTTCATGGGAAATTGCTGAGTCTTAGCCTTATTTTTTGTATTACTCAATGTTCACATCTCCAATGCAAGAATCTGGTTTATATTTAGCCCAGTCTATGCACATTAGCCTATTTGTGTGACGTGATACTCATGAAAGGGGCATGTACACTGTACCCCATCAACCGATTGCTGTATTTTATTGCAATTTTACTTCGTACTAGAATGTAATTTATAATAATAAGTTAATATAAACCGCGTCAGGAGGATACAATGGACTTTATCAAAAATCAACTAGACGGAACTGGCATGAGTGAACAAACCATTGGATATCTTTCGAATATGATCATGGTGGTATTTATAGCTGTGGTCTCCATACTGGCCAATTTTATAGCTAAAAAAATCGTGTTGAAGATTATTATCCAGATCATCAACAACAATCGGTACACGTGGGATAAAATCATTGTGGAGAAAAAAGTGTTCCACAACCTCTCGCATCTGGTACCGGCGATTATCATTTATTATTCAGCTTATATCTTCCCGTCCTATCAAGCTTTGATTGAAAAAGCAGCTCTAACTTATATGATCGTCATAACCATCACAGTATTAAATGCACTGCTTAATGCCTTTGATACCATATATCGTTCCTATGAAGTCTCCAAGATCAGACCCATTAAGGGATACATTCAGGTAGCCAAGATCATTCTTTTCATCATTGGGGGCATTATCGTCATCTCGAGCCTTATTGGTCAGAATCCGTTGATCATTCTCAGTGGACTTGGTGCTTTATCAGCCGTTCTGATGCTTGTCTTCAAGGATTCCATATTGGGACTGGTGGCAGGCGTGCAATTATCATCGAATGACATGGTGCGTGTTGGTGACTGGATTGAAATGCCCAAATATAATGCCGACGGCGACGTCATCGATATTACGTTAAACACGGTAAAGGTTATGAATTTCGATAAAACGATCACGATGATTCCAAGCTACGCGCTCATCTCGGATTCATTCAAAAATTGGAGAGGCATGCAGGTATCCGGTGGCAGAAGGATTAAGCGAAGCTTCTATATCGATACAAGCAGCATAAGCTTTTGCACCAAGGAAATGATTGGGGAGTTTCAGAAGATCCACTATCTTACGGACTATCTTAAGACAAAATTAAATGAAATTAACGAATACAACATGGAACACCACATTAATACGGAAAGCATTGTGAACGGTAGACAGCTTACGAATGTGGGTGTATTCAGGGAATATATCCATCAATATCTGAGAAATCATCCGAAAATTCATAAGGATATGACGTTGATCGTGAGACAGTTGGCACCGGGAGATAACGGACTACCACTTGAAATCTATGCATTCAGCAATGATATCGCCTGGGGCGTGTATGAATCGGTCCAAGCAGATATTTTTGACCACATCTTCGCCGTTGCGCCGACATTTGGTCTTCGTGCCTTCCAAAATCCAACAGGTCATGATATCGTGCAACTAAAAGAAAGCCCCCAATATTCGAGAGGATATTGAGATATGTTATTTACTCGATTCAATATAAATATGAACAGAGAAAGCACCGTAAAGGTGCTTTTTTTGTTCAAAAAGTGACATATATACTATTTACAAAAATGGAAATAATTAATAGTATATTCATATGGGCATGATTTCCAGATTTTATTTTACACGTATCGTATCTTGAAGCTAGAAATACAATGTCCCGCTTTGAAGATTGGAAAATTTAATGGAGGTGAATCTCTTGGCACGTGTATTAGTTGTAATGATGCCTGCAGAAGGGCATATCAATCCGACGCTCGGAATAATCAAGGAACTGATAGAGAACGGAGATGAAGTTGTCTACTGTTGTACGGAAAAATATCGGACAAAGATTGAAGCATTAGGCGCACAATTTAAAGCATACTCCTTCAACGAGGCAACCCTGCTCAACAACCCAGATATGAAGCCATTTGAAATCAAGCACCCTTACCAATTTTTATATATGGTTTTGAAAAAAATTATTCAACGGTTTATTCCGGATGTTCTGAATCTGATCGAAAATGAAACCTACGATTATTTAGTTTTTGACTCCTTAATAGGCTGGGGAGGACAAATTTTAGGCGAAAAGCTGGGAATACCAGCAGTATGCTCAACCACCACTTTTGTTTTTGTAGAGCCTCTCGGATTAGGTAATCAACTGAAGGATGACGATGAGGAGGTCAAAGAGCTATATAACGGCATCATGGAGATGTCCCAGCAATTAGCTTCCCAGTTCAATGTGGCTGTTCCTTCTCTGGCGGATCTTTCAGGGCACCCAGGACAACTGAAGATTGTTTATACAAGCCGTTATTTTCAACCCATGGGGGACAAGCTGGACGACAGCTTTGTATTCACCGGCCCATCTATTACACCCCGCAAGGATGCACCATCCTTTGCAAACGAATCCCTGCATGCCGTTTATAAACAGGCGGTTTATATTTCGATGGGAACCATTTTAAATAAGGATCTTGATTTTTATAAGCTGTGCTTTACGGCTTTTCGGGATTTGCCTGTGCAATTTATATTATCTTCAGGGAAGGATACCGATTTGGAGCCCATTGCTGATCTCATTCCTGACAACTTCATCATCAGACCCTACCTCCCGCAACTGGAGGTTTTGCAGGGTGTAGATGCTTTTCTGACACATGCAGGCATGAACAGTACAAGCGAAGCTTTGTATTATAATGTACCGTTGGTTTTGCTCCCGTTAACCTCGGATCAGCCGCGTGTAGCAGGCCGGGTGCAGGAGCTCGGAGCAGGGGTCATCGTGGATAAAAATAACCTTACACCCGACGTACTGAGAAACGCGGTATTAGAAGTGCTCGGTAATGCCTCCTACAAGGAACATGCTGAGGTTATTGGGAAAACGTTACGCGATGCTGGCGGGTACAAGCAGGCTGCTATGGCCATTAAGAACTTTATGGGCAAGCAGTCGTTATCGGCCACGCCGATCTCTTCGTTTGAATGAAGAGGCGACTGGCCTCCAATAGAACTAGACGAGAAAGCCACTGCCCCGTTAAACGGGGTGATGGCTCTTTCATTTGATTCATCCGCGTATGGAGGGGTAGAATAAACGAGAGGGCATATCACCTTTTCCATATCGTTTTAGTATATCTTTCGCAAAGGAGAGTTTACAGATGAATCATACAATCCCGGAATATACGTTGAATGATGGTTTAAAAGTACCTGCCATTGGCTTCGGTACTTATAGCTTAAAAGGAGAAAAAGGTGTTAAATCCATAGCGTCTGCGATGGATGCAGGTTACCGACTGATTGACACAGCGTATAACTATGAGAACGAGGCAACTGTCGGAAAGGCCATTAAGCAGAGCTCTGTTTCCAGAGAAGAGTTGCTGATTTCATCCAAACTGCCAGGGCGTTACCATGCTTTTGAAAAGGCGATTGTAGCCATCCAGGAATCCCTGTACCGAGCAGACCTTGATTATTATGATCTATATTTGATTCACTGGCCGAATCCCAAGCAGGATATGTATGTGGAAGCGTGGCAGGCACTCATTGAGGCCAAAAAACGCGGATATATCCGTTCAATCGGAGTTAGCAATTTCCTTCCGGAACATAATGACCGCCTGATTAAAGAGACGGGAGTGGCGCCAAGTCTGAATCAGATTGAGCTGCATCCATTCTTTGACCAAGCCGATCAGCGGAAGAAGGACTCGCAGCATGGTATTGTTAATGAATCCTGGAGTCCTATTGGGCGTGGCAATGATGCAGTACAGGATATCGTAAAAGATGAGCAGATCCTTCGTATTGCCGAAGCTCATGGCAAAACGGGTACTCAGGTTATTTTGCGCTGGCATACCCAACTCGGTTCAATTCCTATCCCTAAGGCAGGCTCTCTTCAACACCAGCAAGAAAATATCGACATTTTCGATTTCGAGCTGAGTGAGAAGGAGATGGAAGTCATTTCTTCTTATAATCGTGAGGATGGACGGTTGTGGAATCAGGACCCGAGTGAATACGAAGAATTTTAAATTATTGAATTTGAAAACGTGCGATTCACCGTAAGGTGAGGAAAACGAGCATGAAGGAAACGTAGCCTCCTATTCTACAAAGATGTAGATAGGGGGCTTTGTGTTGTATAAAAAAAGTGAATGCAATTGGAACAGGAGTAGTATGGGCGAAGTTATTGATACAGCTAACTACTCCACCAGTTTTTCAGACCTCTGCGCCATATCCTGTAAAACGCGAGCCACCCGACTTCTTCTGCCTTTTGCTTTTCTCTGTATTCTTGCGAGAGATTTTTTATACGCTTCCACATCTGTTTGAAGCGCGAAGTGTTTGGCGGCAATCCGTAATGTTTTCTTTAACAATCGTGCGGAAGAACGTGTTGTTCTGGACCGGAAGCCTCTGCGCAAGATTCGCAGCGTTTTTTTGTAGGTTTCCAGGTCAGCTGATGGTGGTACAACGCAGAATAAATTGAGTGCGGAATCATTGAATCCATAGGTTTCAAGCATGATTTTCAGATTCTCTGTGTTGAGCACTTCCCCTCGGAAATGAGTGGGATGTTCCTGATGATAACCCACGACCTCTTTCATGCAGTAGAAGGGCACTTTCAAACGATGCAGCCTGTAGCCCAGATCCCAGTCTTCAAGCCCATAAAGTACAAACCGTTCATTAAAACCACCGACCCGATTCAATAGACTACGCCGAATGGATACGCACCGAGTGACAAGCAACATCCAGGGAGCCACATCGGTGCTGGCAAATTGCTTGATGACACCAATCGGTATTTTGGTTGGGAAAATGACTTTGGACAATGCATCTGTCTGATGAATGATATCTTCCGGTGTAACCAGTGGGATAATTTCATTCGCTGCGTCAAATTCAGGACGCCATAAGTTTGAAGGGGTAAGGATTGAACGGCAATGTTCTTTTTCCGATGGAGAGAAGTCTGGATAGTAGTGGGTATAAGCATCGGCAAAAGAATGCGGAAAACCTGAAACGACTGCTCTGGGATTTTTACGATGATATTGACGCACTGTTCGGATAAATTCAGGTAATGCCAGAAAGTCAGCATCACAGAAGATAACATACAGACCTTTGGCATGCTGAAGCCCCAAATTCCGAATCGCTGATCTGCCACGTTGTTCCGTTTGGGATACGTAGGTCAAAGAATATGAAGACTGGAATGCCTGTACCTGTTCTTTCGTTCCATCAGTGGAACCGTCATCAGCTACGATGACCTCGAAAAGGTGCTTCGGATAGGTTTGTGTCTCGAGGGCTGCCAGTGTAAGCAATAACTGATGAGCCCGATTATAGGTTGGGATAATGACGCTGTAGCGGATCGCCATTCCTGTTTCCTCCTTCACGTTGTTGGACGCTCCTTATGAAAAAATCGAACACGTTCAAGTAAGAAGTGATAATAGTTTATTCCATATAAGTGGCAGCGACTGGTCAAACACCCTATGATTTTGGAAACGGGCTTGATCGATCTCCTTCTTTTGCTTACCGTTCAATCTGGAAATATGATCTTGATCTCTTGCATTCATGTGTAAATCCTGTGCTGCACAAGGAAATATCAAATTTTGGATATGTCGGCAAGAATGGAGGATAGCCAATATAGCGGGCAAACGGTAACTTTATGGAGAGCGATGACAGGGCTGCTTATCCACGATACATATTCAATGGGGGGACGTGAAGTGATGAAAAGGTCATGGAGAAAACGACTGACAATTGGAATCTGCCTAATGATGAGTATTGCTGCTCTTGGGGGCTGTTCAGGAGACAACGGAAGTGCAGGTGAAGCAGGAGGAGATGGACCTACCCCCATTTCAATCTGGATGTCGATGAATACCAATGCTTCCATCACACTCAAGAGCATGAATGAAATTACGGCGATTAAGGAATGGGAGAAGAAAACCAATACCAAAATCGAATTCCAGCATCCCGCTGTGGGTGCCGAGACCGAACAGTTCAATGTCATGATTGCCTCGAATCAGCTGCCTGATGCCATGTTTGTAAATGGAGATTACGCCAAACTATTCAATGATGGTATCATCATTCGACTGAACGAACTCATTGATGAATACGCTCCCAATTTGAAAAAAATCCTGGAGGAGAATCCCGAGGTTGCCAAACAGTTAAAAGCCGACAACGGAGATATCTATGCAATACCGCATCTGCGTCTGGGGGAATACAAAACCTTCGGGGGTACGTTCATCCGTCAGGATTGGTTGGATGAGCTGAAGCTGGAGAAACCGGAAACGATTGAGGAATGGGAGACGGTACTCAAGGCCTTCAAGGAAAAAAAAGGCGTAGCAGCGCCCCTGTTGTTTGGTGCACCTCCCAAAATGAGCACTATGGGACCAGCCGCACCGACATATCTAGAGGCTTACGGCATCACTAATAACACGTTTATGAAAGATGGCAAGGTAGTCTATGGACCAATTGAGCCGGAATATAAGGAATTTCTAACGATGTTCCATCGCTGGTATCAGGAGGGATTGATTGATCCCGATTTTGCTACTAATGACCAGAAAACATACGACGCCAAAATTTTGAGCAGTCAAGCTGGTGCGTTTTTCACCTTCATCGGTGGAGGTGTAGGCCGCTATCTGCCCGCTCTGCAGGAAACGGATCCGAATGCCAATCTGACAGCAACCCAGTATCCGGTGCTGAATAAGGGTGATGAGCCGATGTTTACCGGACGTTCCTGGGAGTGGAGCAGTAGCGGCGTTGTGATCACCAATAGCAACAAACATCCAGAGGAAACGGTCAAAGCACTCGATTATTTCTTCAGTGAAGAAGGACATATGCTCAAAAATTTCGGTGTGGAGGGCCTCACCTATACGATGAAGGACGGTTACCCGACCTATACTGATGAGATTTTGAAAAATCCGGAAGGTCTGTCGGTTGCTCAGGCCATGGCCAAACATTTTATTGCGAACTATCCCTTCGTGGGGGAGGATGACGATCGGTACAACGAGCAATATTATCAGCTCCAACAACAGAAGGATGCGGCGGTTCTGTTCTCCAAATACAGCGATAATACACTGAAGGTAGGCCTTCCTCCTACCAGTCTGACGACAGAAGAATCCACGGAGTACAGCAAAATCATGAGTGATATTGGAACTTACCGGGATGAGATGTTCGTCAAATTTGTCATTGGGGTCGAGCCGATTGAGAACTTTGACAAGTTTGTTGATCAGATCAACAAGTTTAACGTTAAACGGGCTATTGAAATTCAGCAAGCTGCCCTGGACCGTTATAACGCCAGATAAGGAAGAGATGTTCACGGGTGGTGAAGCCTTTTTACGGCTTTGCTGCCGTGGATGCCCTCTTTGGAATGAAAAAGGAAGGGGATGAAGGAGTTGTCGCACAAGCTTTCCTTGTTATGGCTCAATTACAAAAAGAATAAAGCCATCTATTGGATGGCTCTTCCCGTCGTTTTATATTTTCTCGTCTTCAAATACCTGCCGATGTACGGAGCCATTATTGCGTTCAAAGACTACTCGGTGGGCAAAGGCATATGGGGCAGTGATTGGGTCGGATTGCAGCATTTTCGTGATTTCTTTCAGAGCTATTATTTCTGGCGGATTTTGAAGAATACTCTTTTGTTAAGTTTTTATCAACTGTTGTTCGGTTTCCCGGCTCCCATTCTTCTTGCCCTTCTGCTTAATGAGCTTCGACATGAAATCTTCAAACGCACGGTGCAGACGATCTCGTACATTCCCCACTTTATTTCCATTGTCGTCATCTGCGGCATGATTGTTGATTTCTCATCCCGGGATGGACTGTTTAACACCATCATTGGTTATTTTGGTGGACAGAGCAGCGCGCTTCTCAGCGATCCGGCCAATTTCCGTACCATTTATACCGCCTCATCGATCTGGCAGGAGCTTGGCTTCTCCAGCATCATTTATTTGGCTGCGCTTAGCGGCATTAACCCCGAGCTCTACGATGCTGCCAACGTGGACGGAGCGAGTCGGCTTCGCCAGGTGTGGCATATCACGCTTCCCGGCATCATTCCGATGATTATGATTCTCCTCATACTCCGCATTGGTGGACTGATGGAGATTGGGTTCGAGAAAATTATTCTGCTCTATAATCCGAATGTGTATGATACAGCAGATGTGATCTCGACGTTTGTCTACCGCAAAGGGATTAGTGAAAGTGCCGAATTCAGCTATACAACCGCGGTGGGTCTCTTCCAGTCTGTCATTAACTTTGCGCTGCTAATCGGTGCCAACCGCCTGTCTAAGGTGATATCCAATACCAAGCTGTTCTAACCTAGAACGAGGTGAAGGGAGGGATTTCTTTTGCGAATGAAAAGGTCCATTGGAGAGCGGTTGTTTGGCGGTGCGAACGCGATTCTGATGACAGGGTTGATTATCGTAACTTTGTATCCGCTGCTGCATGTGCTGAATGCATCGCTTAGCGACTCAGGTCAACTCATGGCCCATAGAGGCCTGCTGCTTTCCCCCAAAGGAATTACAATGGAGAGCTACAAGCTGGTGCTAAGCAACCCCAACATTCTGTCCGGATACCGGAATACGATATTCATTGTGGTGGTGGGCACGGCGCTTAATCTGCTGTTCACCATTCTGGGGGCGTACACGTTGTCCCGCAAAAGCTTTATGCTCCGCAATCCGATTATGCTGGCGATTGTATTTACGATGTTTTTTAACGGCGGAATCATACCGTCTTATCTGTTGATCAATAACACGCTTCATATGGGCAACAGCCTCTGGGCTCTGATTGTACCCGGTTTGATCAGCAGCTATAATCTGATTATTATGCGGACTTCCTTTGCGGAAATCTCGGAAAGTCTACTAGAGTCGGCCCGTATAGACGGGGCGGGAGAGATGCTCATTCTCTGGCGGATCGTAGTGCCATTGTCCATGCCCGTTATTGCGGTGATGATTCTTTTTTACGGCGTCGGTCACTGGAATTCATGGTTCAGTGCGATCCTGTATATTCGGGACCGGAACCTGTTTCCACTTCAACTGGTGCTGCGAGAAATTCTGATTCAGAACAGTACAGACTCGATGACAACAGGAGCGACCGCTATGGACAAAGAGGCCATCGGGGAAAGTGTAAAATATGCAACGGTCATGGTAGCCACCCTGCCTATATTGTTCATCTATCCGTTTCTACAGAAATACTTTGTTAAAGGTGTTATGATCGGAGCAATCAAAGAATAGAGTTGCCTTATGCCAAGCCATGCCCAAATATCACAATGTGAGGAGGAGACGCATGAAGAGAAAAAGCATCCTGTTATCCTGGGGCATTTCTTACATGGTCATTCTGCTCATACCGATTGTGATCGGTGCTGCTGTTTTTGCCGAGTCTCGCATGTTGCTTGAGGAAGAAGTTAATCGTTCCAACATGGTGCTGTTATCTCAGGTACAGGAAACCATTGATAACCAGATTGGCGATATTGGCAGCATTAGCAATCAATTAATGGCTGACTCCCAACTCATGAGCTTCATTAATCATGCGTCTGAACAGGATGCCCGCTGGAGGTTCATGGGGATTGATCTGATCAAAAACCTAAAATCTACACGCGTCGGAAACGGCTTGATTAGTGAACTGTATATTTATATCAAACAATCCGATATCGCGTTGTCCTCTTCTTCACTCATTCAAAAAAATTATCTGTATGACATGTTCTATCAGGGCACCAATGTAACCGAGGAAGCGTGGACCCGGCTTATGCATGATTCCGGTAAGAGCATGTACCGAAAGATGGAGGTTCGGAGTGAAGATCGACGGATTGAAGACACGCTGGTCTATATTCAGCCGTTTCCTATCCAGAATGGCGCTGACAGCCCTGCGACCTTCGTCGTTAACCTGGACCCTAACCGATTCCAGCAAGCCATCGATAACGTACGTTTGGAAAAAGAGAGCACTGTATTCATTTTGGATCACGATGGTCAAACGTTATTTTCTACCGGATCACTTGAAACCCCTTACATGAAGGGGGAGGGTCTTAACCTTTTCAATGATGTTGGGAAAAGAACGGAAACGATCGATTGGAACGGAGAATCCGTGACCATATCGCAGATTTCTTCTAAGATCCAGGACTGGAAGTATGTATCCATCATACCTACCCGAATCTATGCCAAGAAGCTGACGGTTATCCGCGATATTACTCTTGGAGGCGTTGCCGCAGGACTTATCCTCGGTGGGGTGGCAGCCTGGTGGTTCACCAGACGGAATTACCGTCCGCTGGGACGGATCATGAACATTATCTCGGATAAGGTCAAGTGGAAACTGGAGCAGCCGGACGATGAATATGGCATTTTGCAATCTGTTCTGATCCAAGCCTGGGAAGAGCAGGATCAATTTGCGAACAGGCTCAAGGATCAGCAAAGCGTTGTACGGAGCAGCCTACTCTCCAAGTTGATGAAGGGAAGGGTACAGGTGGGTGAGGAGTTTGCTTCGGCGCTGGAACGTTCGGGCATTCGGTTCGAGACGGATTCGTTTGCCGTATTGCTCCTGCACATTGAGGATGTTGAAGGGCTGTTCCGTTCCAGAGTACGTGAGCAGGACCAGGAGGAGAAGCATCAATTTGTGCACCTGATTCTGACCAATGTGCTAGAGGAAATGATCGGCTCAATCGGTCATGTATACTCTGCGGACATTGATGGAAGAATTGCGTTCCTGATTAATATTCGGAAGTGTGAGGAGGATACCAGTCATCAGCTAATTCGTGCAGTCGAAGAAGCCCAGCGTTTCATCGGCTCCCGATTCTGCGTGTACTTCTCTGTTGGCGTTAGCCATGTTCATCACCGTATTGCGGAGATCGCAGATTGTTTCCGTGAATCGGAAGAAGCGCTGGAATACAGGTTGATTCTGGGGATCGGTCAAATTATTGACCCGAACCGGATTCGTCGGCCCAAGGAGGAGCTGTATTACCCTCTCGATCTGGAGAGACAGCTCATCAATTATATTGCTACAGGGAATTATGCCCGTTCCACGGAAGTGATGAACGAAATTCTCATGACCAATTTTGCAGGAGAGCCCTTATCTGTTGAACTGGCTCGCTGTCTGATGTTTGAGTTGATCGGTACCTTTCTGAAAGCTACGGAACAGATTAAGACGGATGATCAAAACGAGATGACACAGCGCAACGATCTGATTCGGCAATTGTTTGCATGTGAGACCTTTGAGGAGATCGAGTCCGAATTGCTGCGGATACTGGAGACGGTATGCCAGACAGTGCATGAGCGCAAGCGGTCCCGCAGTGAGGAATTGAGGGATCAACTGGTGGAATTCATTCATGAGAGTTATGCAGATGTCAATTTGGGCTTGACTCATTTATCCGAGCGGTTTCGTTTTCATCCAACCTATGTCTCCAAGTACTTCAAGGAACAGACCGGAGTCAACGTGATCGATTACATTAACCAATATCGAATTGAGCAATCCAAGAAAATTCTAGAGGCAGAGGAACTGACGATCCAGGACGTATCCGAGCGGGTGGGTTTCCTGAACAGCAATTCGTTCATTCGTGTCTTTAAGAAATATGAGGGAATTACACCCGGCCAGTATAAGCAAAACAGCAGACTTGTCCAGCAAGAGGGTTGAAAAATATTACTTGCCTAGAGGAGGAACTGTTCCATGTGGAAAAAAGCTATTGAAGATGCACTCAATGTCACTCGGCGTAATATAGATCGATTCGAGGGACGCTTTCCCCATGTTAGTAATGGGGATGAGCATTATGTGCTTAATGATAATACGGAGTGGACGGCAGGGTTCTGGTCAGGCATCCTGTGGTTATGCACGGAGTATACTCAGGACCCGAGGTTTCGTGAGGCTGCCGTGAATAGCGTCGATAACTTCCGTCGGCGAATGGAGCAGAAAATCATTTTCGATCATCATGATATTGGCTTCCTCTATTCGTTGTCTTCTAAGGCACAATGGATTGTGGAGCATGACGCCGCCGCTAAAAAACTTACGATCGAAGCTGCCGATATGCTGATGAAACGCTGGCGTGAGGATGCTGGACTGATTCAGGCTTGGGGACGTAAAGGCGATGTGAACAACGGAGGGCGAATTATTATCGATTGCCTGCTCAATCTTCCGCTGCTGTTCTGGGCGTATGAACAGACAAATAACGAGGAGTATCGCCGTGTTGCTGAGCTGCATGCGCTGAAAAGCCGCCGTTTCCTCGTTCGTGGAGACGACTCCAGTTATCATACCTTTTATTTTGACCAGGCTACCGGAGAGGCCATTCGAGGCGGTACGCATCAAGGCTACAATGACGGCTCTACCTGGACTCGCGGACAGGCATGGGGGATATATGGTTTTGCACTGTGTAGCCGCTATCTGCAAAGTGCAGAAATGCTGGAGACAGCCAAACGTCTTGCCCGTTATTTCCTTGCCCATCTTCCGAAGGACGAAGTAGCTTACTGGGATTTTGATGCCCCACAGACGCCTGAACCGAAACGGGACAGCTCTGCATCGGCTATTGTTGCCTGTGGTCTGTTGGAAATTGCCGGACGGCTTGATGAAGCCGATCCTGAGCGTGAGGTATTTCAGAACGCAGCGGAATCGTCCATGAAATCCTTAATTAATCATTATTCCACGCAGGGCTCCGATACAGCGGAGGGTCTGCTGAAGCATGGCTCATACTCCGTAAGAGGTGGGGATTCACCTGATGATTACACGATCTGGGGCGATTATTTTTATCTTGAAGCGTTAATGCGTCTTGAACGAGGTATTCCTGGCTATTGGTACGATCGTCAATAAAGTGATTATGAACAAGTTCCTTGCCGATGAATTAAAATATTTTGACCCAAAAGAAAAAGCAGCGATTCTTCCGTGATGACAGAATCGCTGCTTTTCAATCTTTATATTTGAAAACGTGCTGTTAAATTTGCGTTTTTGGCGCAAGCTCAATGGCGGAACGAATGGCGGCCAGCATGCTTTTGTCATCGGCGATGTTTTTGCCTGCGATGTCAAAGGCTGTTCCATGGTCTACAGAAGTACGGATAATGCCGCCTTTGAGACCTACCGTAATATTCACACCTTCTTCAATGCCCATGACCTTAATTGGGGCATGTCCCTGGTCGTGATAACAAGCCACAACGATATCAAAATCGCCACGGCCAGCGCGGAAGAATAACGTGTCCGCCGGAAGTGGACCAACCACGTTAATGCCTTCCTTTTGCGCACGTTCGATGCCGGGCTGCAGTTTTTCTTCCTCTTCACCATTACCGAACAGTCCGTTCTCACCTGCATGCGGGTTAATACCGCAAACAGCTACACGCGGATTTTCGAAGCCAGCTTTTTTCAAAGTATCATGAGCCAGTTTAACCACAGTGTATGTTCTTTCCGGGTTGATGCTCGCAATGGCATCAATCAGACCCATATGCGTCGTAAGGTGAATCACTCGCAGATTGGGTGTAGTCAGCATCATGGAGAAATCCTCAGTATCGGTCAAATCAGCCAAAATCTCGGTGTGACCTGGATACAAGTGTCCACCTAGGTGCAGCGCTTCTTTGTTCAGAGGCGCCGTGCAGATGGAGTGAATTTGCTGTTTTATGGCCAGATCAATGGCTTTCGCCAGAAACTGAAATGCTGCATCTCCCGCAACGGCAGATACTTTTCCATATTCCAGATCTGCAGGAACGAGATCCAGATCAATAACGTCCACAGTACCGAATTCATACTTGGCTTCGGATGGCTCATGAATGGCATTTACCTTCAGACTCGATCCGATGACAGGCAGGACACGCTCCAATATTTTCGCATCGCCAATGACGAGTGGATTGCAGTTGTTGTAGACCTCCTGATGGCCTAATGCTTTCATAATGATCTCGGGTCCAATGCCTGCTGCATCTCCCATTGTAATTCCAACGGTTGGTTTCATACGGTAACTCCTCCTTTTAATTTTTCAATCGCATGGATGAAGACGTCGGGCTTGCCGAATCCGCCCGCTTTGGTAATCACGTGCAGATCCTCAATTCCAATAAATTTCGATATCGGTACACCAATTTCAAGCTCATCAAGCAGCTCAAAACCACTGATATTCCACTTCATACAGATTTGCTTAGCTGTATCTCCGCCCGTCATGGATACACCTTTGAAGTACCCATTCTCCAGCAACTTGGCGCAGATTTCACCTATGGCCCGTACAATTTCATTGCTGACCTCGGTGTGATTAAGTCCTCTGACTTCACCCGTAGCACGTGCTAGTTCAATATCTACCTGTTCGGCGGTTGAATAGAGGACAACGTCATTGCCTTCCACGGCTTTGGCCATCACTTCCTCATACACACGATCGATTTCTTGCTCACGATCTGCCGAACCCGATACGGCTTTGAACGAGTGGAACGGGATGGATGATACGTTTGTTTTCTGTAGCAACTGCTTGAGCTGCTCACGAGAGTTTTTGTTCACACTCCCTACAACGGTGAGGATCGGACCCGGATTCGCCAGAATGGTCAATTCCGCTGACTTGGCTCCCAAGCTGTAATGAGTGGGAAGGTAGTTCGCGATACCTGCCGAGCCTGCCCAGGCAAATGTATAATCCAACTCGCTGGTGATATTAAGGATCTGCTCTAGGTGTTGCTCATCCGTCGAGTCGACGAGGATATAGGGAATGCCGGTTGCCTTAAAGGTTTCCAGTTTCGTCTTCATATGATCTGTACCCGATTCAAGATCACTCACCGTAATCTCGCCCACTTCATACTTGGTCTGAAGCTTGAGTAAATCCGGAAGATATGAAAGGGTCACAGGTGTCTTCGGATCATTCGCAATCTCGGTATCGGCCAGTGGAACGCCGTTCAGATAATGTGTGCCATTAAGAATGGTGCGGTTGTTCTTGGGATAGCCCGGGGCAATCATCATGAAGTCCGGTTTGACCACATCATACAAAGCGTCGATCTCGATCCCGATGTTTCCGCGCATGGTTGAATCCATTTTTTTGAAAATGGCGCCAAATCCGTTCTTTAACAGCAGTTCGGCTGCTCGACTAACCCGCTGATACGCATCCTCCGGTGTGATGGAACGGCTATCGGTATCAAAAACGACCGCATCGTAATTACGAATGTTATCTTCGTCCATGTTGAATAGTACGCTTGTCTTTAATCCATGACGGGCAAGCTGCACCCCGCTGTCATTGGCGCCGGTCAAATCATCTGCAATAATGGCTAATTTCATGCAGTCATCCCTCCTTGAAAATCAAAATTAAATATAAGTCCGGTCAGCTAAATTCAATGCATTTATGTGGACGGTCTTTGATTGTATTTCTCGACACCGCCTGATTTCTCCAGCCTTTTGGAAAGGAATCCGATGAAGATCGGCAGCAGAATGGCGGTTGTCACAACACTCGCCGCAATCTGCACGGTAGCGATTTCAGCAATTGGAGCAAATGAAGCATTGGCAGCCACGATGGCAGCAGGTGTACCTACAGCGTTACCGGCTGTGGAACCTTCCGAAGCTCCGACAATGGGATTCCAGCCAATGGCTTTGAAGAGCAGGTAGCCGACGCCGCCAGTAATCAATACAGTAATTACACCCAGCATGATGCCGCTAAGTCCGCCTTGAATGATGGACGAGAAGTTGATTCCCATACCCAGTGAAAAGGCGAAGAATGGAACGAGCTTGTCGCTGCCTTTGTGCAGCCATTCAGCAAGGTTGCGATCCAGGTTACCGATAACAACACCGACGATCAGTGGAAGCAGTACGGCTACAAAAGCCATCGGGGAGAACATGCCGTTGGCGAAGCCCATCGCACCGAAAATAGAGAGTGCAACCATGGTAAGAAAAGGTCCATCGCTGAGTGCGAGGAACGGATAAGCCGCCTTGTCATCCTCTTTGCCGTATTGTCCGGCCAGCGCGATGTACAGTCCACCATTGGAATTCGTCATTGCAGCGATAATAGCAAGCGGTGCCAAACCAAGGAATAAACCATTGGAATCCGCAAAATAGATGGCGATCAAACCTAATACTGCACCAACTGCCCACTTGAACACAAGCAATGTAACGCCTTTACCAACCGAAGAACCTGCTGTCTTGAACGTAATTTGTGTACCAGCAATCAACAGGAACAGGGCGATCAATGTACTTGAGCTATTTACGAACAGGGCTTCCGTGAAACCCCCGATTCGCAAAGCATTCGGAAAGAATGTGTTAATGGTTGCACCGAGCAACAGGGGAACAACCATCATACCGCCAGGAATACGATCTAATGTTGCTTTAATGTTCATAGTAGTGGCTCCTTATGAAGTAATCGTTTTTATAAAGCGTTTGCAGGGATTATGTTATCCCATATTGTTTATTTTAGCAACACTTAATTATTGTAAATTTTAAGTAATAACTTTATGTGTTTAATTATGCAACACTTATGATCGTAAAAAAAGCGTAAACCTAAAGTTACTCTTTAAGTTTACGCCATAAGGTGGCACGGTTAATCCCCAAGCGGTCGGCCGCCTTGGATTGATTATTGTTTTCCTCATGTAGAACGAATTGAATAATCTCTTTTTCGATTTCTTTCAGCGTACCACTAAGCTTCATCGTATTGGATGAGGGTTGTTCACCGAGCAGATGTGATAAGGTCTCGGCTGAGATCACGTAGTCCTGTTCATTCAATGCCGCCTGTTTGATAAGATGCCTCAACTGGTTCACTGTCATATGCGGAACTTGATCTCTGATTAGCTGCAACGCGTCCTCTTTCATCTTCACCGCAACAGTCCCATACTTCTGGTAGTAATCGCTGAGGAAATGCTGGATCAGTGGTGCAAGATCCTCCTGTCTGTCCACAAGGCTTGGCATAATGATCGTATTCAGCTCGATATCCAGGGTTCTATTTGGGTTCAATCCCTGTTCCCCTAGAATGAATACTCCAATCCGCCTTTGTAGACAGGTCTGAATGAATGAGATCAATTCCTCATCCTTCGAACCATTTTCCAAATGATTAATCTCCACGTTGCGCACTTTGGAGAGTGGGATTTTGTGCAAATGGCCTGGAGGAACCTGGGCAAGATCGATTTGAAGCATAAGCCCACCGCTGGAGTACATCTGATGAATATGTTTTACCAGAAAAGATTTGCCCGAATCCGCTTCGCCTAGCAGATAAATGGGTTCATGGTTCTCGTAAAGCGCCCGGATGTTCTTCAATACGGCCTGCATGGCAGGGGATTCGGCAACGATCGGCTCCATGGATATATCGGTATACGCCGTTATGCCAAATTGTGCAAAAGCATAGGGCTGTCCTTTTTCAAGGGAGTATACTTTATAGCTTTTGTTACTTAACGTCGTTTCATAGGCTGTCACCGTAAGCTGGTAATCATCCACGATGAACACATTTTGAACTTGGGATTGATGGAAATCCAGGTTGGTATTGGTGAGATAAATGTGATTATCGGTGAGTGGATTTTGCTCAAAATCGGTCAAATTCTCGAATACAACCTCGTTCTGCTCGTTTAAAACAAGAAGATTAGGATGCTCTTGGGTGACCAGATTGTTCAGTATGACGGATATCGCGTGATTTTTGCTTAAGTACCGATATACCAACTGTGCATCTTCAAGCGCTCTGAGGATGGATTCCTTGCCAGATTGGATCAGCAATCCTTCCATTCCATAGGTTTTGGCCGTATTCACGGTGATGACATCGCCAACAATCTGACGGTACCCTGACGCTTTCAGCTCCAGCAGCAGCCGTGCCACATCCTCGGAGCTGCGTATGGTATACACCTTTAAAGGCAGTTCCATTAGATCGATAATCGACTGTGCCCCTGAAGTAATATTGGCAAAGCCAACGATAGCGGTTTTGCCGTTGAACTGGCTTGCCAGCGTTAGGGAGCGTATCATGTCATATCCCGACAACTGCACATCAATAACGGGAATGGTTACGGCTTCCTTGATTAGTTGGGCAGTACCACCGCGGCTAATCATAATTTCAGCACCGTTTCGTTCGGCTTGGGCCGCCAGTTCGGCGCCTTTCATTAAGTCGCCTACTTCACACTGAATGGCTAGCTGGGGAAATAGTGGAATGCACTCTTCTATAATAGTAGTCATGGATTCATAAGGAGCGATAATATGAACTCGTGTACGCATAATTTTCCTGCCTTTTATAAAAATCATTCATGGTTCCTACTGGTACATCAGACCAGAGGGCTTTCCTTATTATAGCCAACTTGCAGAGGAATGGCATCCCTGGCTCCTGACGGATTCAGTTATGCTGACAAGCAAACAGATTATCTGGATGTATTCTCCTCCTTGGAAGTGTGATAAAGATCACGGAATACAACATTCGAATTTATCAAACAGGAAGCACAACTGGCGCAGATTGCCGAATACGTTCATGCTAATTTTGACGTCGATCTGCTGGATGTCTTCTTCACAGCGGTAGAGAGCCTTCCCGTCGAATGCTGATGTCTGCGTCTCGATCAGGGAATATCCCTTAACCATCAGCAATGGGCTGGTGGTTTTTCTTTTATAATGTAATGGGATTATGTCACGCTCGGATGACTTCAGATTTATTGTTGCAGTGGCAGTAAATGAAACCTTAATGCCTATATTCATGTATTATAGTATACATATGAACTTATCGAAGGAGGAACGAATGATGGGAATCTTATCGAGGTTTAGGGACGTGATGAAAGCGAATGTGAACCATGTGCTGGCTCGGGCGCAAGATCCGGAGAAGACGGTGAATGAATATATGCAGAGCTTGAGCAGTGATCTGGGTCAGGTGAAGGCAGAGACGGCTGCGGTTCTCTCAGATGAGAGCCGGGCGAAGAGGGCTTTGGACGAATGCAGTGCAGAGATTAAGAAATTACAGCGGTATGCAGAGAAATCTGCGGAGTCTGGTGATGAAGACAAGGCACGTGGTTTTCTGGAAAAGAAGGCAGAGCAGACTAAGAAAATGAATGAATTACAAGCTGCCTATGATCGGGCTTCTGCTAAAGCCAAAATGATGAAGCATATGCACGAGAAGCTTGTTGCGGATATGGGGCAATTGGAAGCTCGGCATACCGAGCTGAAGGGCAGAATGGCGGCTGCCAATGCGCAACAACAGGCCAATGAACGGAACGCCTCAGCTGCCAATGTGAATGCTGCTTTGAAGGCGATGGAAGACAAAGCGAATCAGGCGCTTAACGAAGCTGAGGCTTTGGCTGAACTCCGTGCTGGGGCACAGGAAGATGATCTGGATGTGCTAATTGCGCAGTTGGAGCAGCAAATGAATGCCGAAGCGGGTAATAATGCACAGATGACGCCGAGTCCAGAGGAAGAGCTCGCAGCAATACAGAAGAAATTGGAAGATAAATAACGATATATAAAATGTCATACATTTCGTTAAACATTGAGGTGAGCAAATGCCGGTAATCGAGTACAAGTGTCCTAACTGCGGCAGTGGAATGCTTTTTGATAGCGCAACTGGAGCGTTATCCTGCCCCAGCTGCGGACGACAGGATAATATCGAACAGATCCCCGATCCGCTGAAGAAACAGGTGTTCACGGAGAATGAGGTCAAGGAGTATCACTGTAACAGCTGCGGCGCGGATATTGTGACTGAGCCGGAGACAAGTGCAACGACATGCAGCTTCTGTGGAGCTGCCGTTGTTCTGAGTGATCGACTGACGGGAGATCTGGCACCGGCCATGGTTATTCCCTTTTCAATCAGTAAGGATGAGGCCAAGCAGGCGTTCAAAAAGTGGTGCAGAAATGGCTTGCTGACACCTAGCGGATTCATGACGGCTGACCGGGTCAAGAGCATTACCGGGATTTACGTGCCCTTCTGGTTATATGAGTTACATAACAAAATTGAAGTTCATGGTCGTGGCACAAAAATCAGAACCTACACGCAGGGTGATTACCATTACACGGAAACACAGCATTTCGATATTTACCGGAGAATCCGGCTTAATTATGTGAATCTGCCCATTGATGCTTCGGAGAAAATGAAAGATGAACTGATGGATAAGCTGGAGCCATTTCCTTATAACCAGTTAAAGCTTTTCAAAACCCCGTATCTCGCCGGGTATATTGCGGAAAAATATAGTTATACCGATGAGGAACTATACCCGCGTGCCAAGGAAAAAACGAGCTCTTATATTGATTCTTATATTGCATCAACGGTTTCAGGCTATAGCAGTGTCAGCTACACGGACAAACAGATTGATACTACGTTAAAAAATGCAGACTATGTGCTGCTTCCGGTGTGGATGGTTTACTATGACTACAATCGTGCGCAGTATACCTTTGCCATGAATGGCCAGACGGGGAAAGTGGTGGGTAAACCGCCCATTAGCAAAGCTAAAGTTGCCGGATGGTTCGCAGGAATTTCAGCCGTTTCTTTGTTGTCATTGAAGCTGGTCTCCTGGATGATGGGAGGTGGATTCCTGTGAGGATAAGAAAACATCTGGCATGGATGGCAACGCTCATTTTATTTTTGATTACTCTCGTTTCTCCATTGATTCCAATGTCAGTGGTATCAGCAGCAGACAGCAAAAACCTGATTTACGATGAGGCTAATCTGCTGAACGAGCAGGAGAAAAGTGAACTGAATGCATTGGCGAATGAGTATGGGGCGGAGAGGCAAACAGACTTCGTTATTCTGACAACGAATAATACGGAGAATCAGGATGTACAGCTGCTGACCGAGGATTTCTATGATGAGCACGCTCTTGGGTATGACAAAGCGCATGGAAATGCGGTCATTCTGACGTTGGATATGTACAATCGGGATATTTATCTGGCTGGCTTTTATAAAGCCGAAGATTATCTGGACAATGGTCGGCTGCAATCAATCCGAAGCAGGATTACCTCTGAATTATCTAGTGGGGATTACAAGCTGGCTTTTGAGAAATATATTAAGCTTTCCTACAAATATATGGGGTATGAACCTGGTGTGAACCCGAACAATATTTTATTTAACGGTTGGTTCCAATTGGGAGTATCTGTATTAATCGGAGGCGTTGTTGTTGGGATTATGACTTACCGTTCTGGCGGACGTGTGACGGTCAACCGGGCGACCTACGAGGATTCGAGTACTTCCAGCGTAATTGATCGTCAGGATCGGTATATTCGTACAACGGTAACCAAACGCAAAATTGAGAAGAACAATAACAATGGTGGCGGAGGCGGCGGGGGTGGAGGTACCAGCCGAGGCGGCCATTCGCACAGTGGTAGTAGAGGATCTTTCTAGCAGGAAAATAACAATTTAGCTTATGATGATGCAAAATGCTTACTATAGAAGGGATGGGAACGAGTATGGGATTTTTCAAAAATCAATTTTCAAATGTGGTGGAATGGGAAGAGTTCAGAGATGACATGATTTTCTGGAAGTGGAGTAACCGTGAGATCAAGAAGGGAAGTAAATTGATTATCCGTTCGGGACAGGATGCGATCTTCCTGAATAACGGCAAGGTGGAAGGGATTTTCGAAGACGAAGGGTCGTTTAATATCGATTCCGAGATCATTCCGTTTCTGTCTACCTTAAAAGGATTCAAGTTCGGATTCAACAGTGGCATGCGGGTTGAAGTGCTGTTTGTGAATACGAAGGAGTTTACGGTTCGGTGGGGTACGCAAAGTCCGGTATTGATTCCGACTCCTCAACTTCCAGGCGGGATGCCAGTTCGTGCGAATGGTACATTTAATTTTAAAGTGAGTGACTATGTTACATTGATCGATAAAATCGCGGGTATTAAGCAGAGTTATCTGGTCGAGGATGTCAAAATCCGGATTACGTCTGTGCTCGATCAGTTGCTAATGAAATGGATTAGCCGTGAGGGTAAGGACATGTTCAACCTGCAGGCGAATGCCTCGGATATTGCCAAAGGTATTCAGGAAGATCTGGATATGCAGATGATGGACATTGGGATTGGAATCACAGGTTTCCAGGTGATGAGCTTCAATTATCCGCAGGAGATCCAGGATATGATTACGAAGACTGCTTCACATGAAATGATAGGCAATTTGCAAAAGTATCAGCAGGTCAGCATGACTGATGGCATCTCATCCGGTAAAGTTAAGGGTGGCGGCGCTGCTTCGGATATGGCGGGCATGATGATGGGCATGAACATGGCAAATGAAATGATGAAGAACATGAATCAGAACCAGAACAACCAGAACCAGAATCAGAATTCGGATCAAAAGCCTGCGGCTAATCAAAACAGCGATGCAGGCGCATCTTCTTCGTCTGGAGACAATAAAAAGCCAAATTTCTGTCCGAACTGTGGCGCAAAGAATGAAGGAGCAAATTTCTGTCCAAACTGTGGTCAGAAGTTGGGTTAACACATATCTAAATATAAAAGGGCTTACTCTAAGGTCAAACTTTGGAGTAGGCCCTTGTTTCATTTTATTTTAAATGGGAGAAAACGGTTGACAATCCATGACAAATGATTTATCTTTAAATTAAGATATTTAATTTGAATATAAACTAAACCAAGAAAAACAAATATCTTAATTCCGATTTACGAGGAGAGATCCAGATGATGATCCCAACATTGACCAGAATCAACGAACTTTCAAGAAAAGCCAACGCGGCAGGGTTGACGGAGATGGAGAAAGCGGAACAAATTCGTCTGCGTCAGGAATATCTGCAAACCTTTCGTGGTTCGATCAATGATATTCTGCTGAATGTAACCATCTATGATCCGAACGGCGACGACGTCACTCCGGATAAATTGAAACAGGAACAGGCCCAACAAAATAATAACTGACTCAGCTCGGTTTAATATCTTAATTTAAAGATAATATAAATGATCATAAATATAAATAAAGCACATATCTGGCTATCTACAAATAACTATTCCCATTCCAAATGTTCGTTAAACCAAGGAGGAAATTATGATGACAATTCAAACTGCAGGTATTCACCATATCACAGCTTTTGCGGGAGATCCGCAGGCCAATGTCGACTTTTATGCTGGTGTCTTGGGACTTCGTCTTGTGAAAAAAACGATTAACTTCGATGCACCAGACGTTTACCATCTGTACTTTGGGGATGAGAACGGAAGTCCAGGTACCATTATCACATTCTTCCCATCAGCCGGATCACCGCGAGGCAAAATTGGTGGCGGTCAGGTCGGCATCACCTCATATGTGATTCCACCTGGGACTATTGGCTTCTGGCAAGATCGGCTGGATCAGTATAACATTGAGGTAACCAAAACAAGTCGTTTTAACGAAGAGCTGCTGCAATTCGAAGACAGCGAGGGTTTGCGTCTCGAGCTTGTTGAACGTGAAGAGGGTGCAGCGAGCACCTGGGTGCATGAAGGCATTCCCGCGGACAAAGCCATCAAAGGATTTGGAGGTGCCGTGCTGTTCAGCGTCAATCCGCAGAGAACGATGGATGCGCTGGACAAAATACTCGGATTCACCAAAGTAGATGAAGATGAGGAGTATGTACGATTCCGGTCTATCGGAGATATCGGTAATGTCGTGGATGTTCCTGTCACCCGGATGGCTTTGGGGGCAGGCGGAGCAGGGACGGTCCACCATATTGCGTGGCGTGCCAAAGATTTTGCAGAGCACGAGCAGTGGAGAGAAGCTGTACAACAGTACGGCTATCAACCAACCCCAGTTCGGGACCGTCAATATTTTAACGCAATCTATTTCAGAGAAGCGGGGGGAATCCTGTTCGAAATTGCTACCGATCCTCCTGGATTCGCGAAAGATGAGCCTGCGGAGTCGCTAGGACAGAAACTCATGCTGCCCGAATGGTTTGAACCATACCGTGCCCAAATCGAAGGCAATCTGCAGCCGATTCAAGTCCGGACGTTAGAGCCTTCGCATACTATGCTGGCACGTTAAAGAAGGGCCAGAACAAGTAATCTTTTTGATATAAGTTCAACTAAAGGAGCATTGAAGGATGATGGAGAAAAAGGTTACCTGGCTGGAGCTGTTCTATGATTTGCTCTTTGTAGCGGCAGTCTCCAAAGCGGGTCATGTCCTGCTGCATGCTGAACACGGCGTGATTTCGTTTGAATATCTGATGAAATTTGTTTTGATTTTCATTCCTGTCTGGTGGGCATGGGTCGGTCAGACCCTATTCATTAACCGTTACGGTCAGGATATCTTCATCCATCGAGTCTTTCTCATCCTTCAACTCCTGTCCGTTCTGGTGATGACGGCGAGCCTCTCGGTAGATTTTGATCAATACTATCTCCCCTTCTTTGCGGGTTATATCGGTTCGAGGGCACTTACAGCCATTCAATATTTTATGATTCATAATTCCAAAAGCGAACATCGACAAAAAGCCGCCCGTTATCTGGGCGTATGCTTCATCATCGGCATATTGATCTCAACAGGTTCCCTGTTCTTTGATTCGTGGCTGCGATATGCGATTTTGTACGTGGGAATTGCGGTGGATATCATTCTCCCGCTCATCGGACGCAAAAATCTGGTGAAGGTGCCGATACACACCCATCATTTATTGGAACGTTTCGCTCTGTTTACGCTTATCCTGCTCGGTGAGTCGGTCGTCAGTATCATTGCCGTGCTGCAAATGGATCACTGGGATGTAAGATCTGTTCTATTCGCGGCGTTTACATCCATATTCGTGATTGCGATGTGGTGGCAGTATTTTGATAATGTTGAGAAAAAGGTCAGTAAAGAGATCCAGACCGCCGGGCAAGCGATCATATACGGCCATCTGTTCATCTATATATCCATGAGCATGATTGCCGCTTCCATTCAACTGTTATACCTGGATGAACTCAATTATAGTTTCATGTTGGCCTTTGTATTTGGTTCAGTTCTGCTGTATTTTCTGTCCACCTCGCTGGTGTTCCACCGATACAGACATGCTCATCTGCGGCTACGTCCGCGTCACTTGGTGTTTATGCTGGGGATAATGGCCGCGTTTATCGTTGTGGATCTGATCTATCGGGTGCCTAATTATGCAATCGTAGGAGAGAACATGGTGTTCTTCCTTGTCTACGCCAAATTAACGACCTAATGCATAGGTCGCACAAGTATAAAAGTCACGGACGAATGACGTTCGTGGCTTTTTAAGTTAGATAATTGTAAAATCATGTCCACTATATGAAAAAACGTTTAACCTGATTTATTTTCTACTATAGAATCTGTTAATATGAGACTAGATACAAGTGAATCTACCAGATTAACGAATATACATAGTGATTCGTGGGTATGGAGATGACAATCAGGAGGGAAATCATTGAGCACACATCTAATCGGAGTTCCATTGGAAGGGTTTGCAGAGTTTAGCCGCACGGTTGCCGCTGAAGGCGCAGTGCTTTTGAAGAACGAAGGACAGGCTCTTCCGATTCGAAAAGACGAAAACGTTTCAGTGTTTGGACGGATTCAAGTTAACTATTATCGCAGTGGTACAGGCTCAGGCGGCAGCGTTCATGTGGCGTATACAACCAATTTGCTGGATGGTCTTCGTAGCAAAAAAGGACTTACGGTTAATGAAGAATTGGCAGCTGTCTATGAAAAATGGATTGAGGAAAACCCGTTTGATGACGGTGGAAAAGTATGGGCGGCAGAGCCTTGGAACCAGAAAGAAATGCCTTTAACGGACGAAGTGGTATCCCAAGCCAGAAGTAAATCCAGCAAAGCGATCGTGGTGATTGGACGTACAGCAGGCGAAGATCAGGATAACGTCGATGCACCAGGCAGCTACCGGTTGACGGAAGATGAGAAAGCGATGCTGAAGCAGGTCACGAATCATTTTGAACAAACGATCGTCGTGTTGAATGTATCGAACATCATGGACATGAGCTGGTTGAATGATGAAAGTTACGTTCATCCGATCCAAAGTGTCATTTACTCGTGGCATGGCGGTATGGAGGGTGGTAATGCGATCGCCGATGTACTGGCCGGAGATGTTACACCAAGTGGTAAATTAACCGATACGATTGCGTATTCCATTGAAGATTATCCTTCCACAAGCAATTACGGGAATGAGTTTAAGAACCTTTATCAAGAAGATATCTACGTAGGCTATCGTTATTTCGAAACGTTTCGACCTGAGAAAGTACAATTTGAATTTGGATACGGCTTGTCCTATACCACATTCACAACCAAAGCTGAAGACGCAAAATTGATCTCTCAAGACGGAGAAAACAGCATTAAGGTGAATGTAACCGTAACCAATACGGGCACAACCTATGCCGGTAAAGAAGTGGTGCAGATCTATTATGAAGCTCCACAAGGCCAATTAGGGAAACCTGCAAAAGCTCTGGTAGCATTCGGCAAAACCAATCTGCTTCAGCCGGGTGAGTCTCAGCGTCTGACCGTGAGCTTCCCTGTGGATTCCATGGCTTCCTATGATGATGCTGGCGTAACAGGACATGCATCGGCGTATGTACTTGAGGCAGGAACATATCGTTTGTACGTGGGAACCAGTGTCAAAAATGTGGAGCATGTCAGCATTGATGGCCAAGATGGGTACGTCGTAGAAACGATTCAACTCGTGGAACAGCTCCAAGAGGCAATGGCACCGACTGAAAGCTTTACGAGAATGAAGCCGGGAGCGCGCAAAGATGATGGATCTTACGAGCTGATCTTTGCAGATGTACCGACGCGCCAAGTATCCATGGCTGAACGAATTGAACAATGCTTGCCACAAACGCTGGAGCAAACCGGCAATCAGGGCTACAAGCTGAGAGATGTGAAGGATGGCAAAGTCAGCCTAGAAGCGTTTATCGCCCAATTGAGTGATCAGGATCTGGCAGCCATCGTAAGAGGCGAAGGTATGAGCAGCCCACTCGTTACATCGGGTACAGCTTCCGCATTTGGTGGCGTGAGTGACAGTCTGTTTAATTACGGAATCCCTGTTGCATGTACTGCAGATGGCCCATCTGGTATTCGTATGGATAGTGGGGAGAAGGCTACACAAGTTTCCATTGGAACTTTGCTGGCAGCAACATGGAATGCAGAACTCGTCGAAGAGCTGTATGTGATGGAAGGCCAGGAATTGCTGAGAAATCAGGTGGATGCACTGCTCGGGCCTGGATTAAATATTCGCCGGAGTCCGATGAACGGACGTAACTTTGAGTATTTCTCAGAAGATCCGCTGATTTCCGGTGTGTTTGCTGCTGCATGTACAAAAGGAATCATGAAGGGTGGCTCTAATGCTACGCTGAAACATTTCGCCTGCAACAATCAGGAGAAACATCGCAGTAAAGTAGATGCCGTTGTATCTGAACGCGCATTGCGTGAGATCTATCTGAAAGGGTTCGAGATTGCCGTGAAAGAAGGCGGAGCGAATTCAATCATGACCTCCTACAATCCGATTAATGGACATTGGGCGGCTTCGAACTACGATCTGAACACGACCATTCTTCGTGGAGAGTGGGGCTTCCAAGGTATCGTGATGACCGACTGGTGGGCTATTATGAACGATGGCGTTGAAGGTGGACCAGCAGATCGGAAAAACACCAACTGGATGGTTCGCGCTCAAAACGACCTGTACATGGTTGTACCTAACTATGGTGCAGAAATCAACGGCTGGGATGATAACACGATCGAATCTCTGGAAAATGGGACGTTGACACGTGGCGAACTTCAGCGCTCGGCTATGAATATTTGTGAGTTCATCATGAATGCACCTGTCTTCTCCAGAAAACATGAGATTGTAGAGAATGTCGCTTCATTCCAAGCGAATGCTTCACTTTCCTCAGAGCAGGCACAAGTGCTGGCTGATAATGCACAGGTCAAACCTATTGTGGGCGAACCTGTCTACATGAAAGTGGATGAAGCAGGTCAATATCGGATTATTGTACAGATCATGTCTCCTGAGCCGGAACTGGCTCAAAGTGCATGTAATGTGATTCTCAATGATCAATTGATGACGACCATTCAAACCAATGGTACTGAAGGTAAATGGATCAGACAGAAGCTTGTTAAAGTGGAGTTGGAAGCAGGCTTGTACGAATTGAAGCTGGACTTCACCAAACCAGGTCTGCAGATCGACTGGATCGAATTCAAACAAGTGTAACGCAGGATCGTCTGATCTGTTGTAACTGAACATGACGACTGTTATGATTGTGTTATGAGATCCGGAATTTCTGAACAATCTGGTCAGGAGTGTTGCGAAGGATGAGAAGGTATAATTTTTGGAGCCCCATTCTGCTGATTGCGGTTGCGCTGATTGTCAGAGGCCTGGTTACCAATCTGGGCGTTCTGTTCGGCATGTCGCATGATGCAGCAAGTAATATCGCAATTGTTGCCATGTTGATTGCTGCACTGATAATGTTTAATCGAATGACAAAGGCAAAGCGAAAATGAACATATAATATTCGATATTGATCAAGAGAGAGGCACCCTTAGGGGTGTCTTTTTTGTGTATTGACGTTTCATTCATAACGTCTTAGACTGTTTATGAATAAAACAATAACATTTTTATAATAACGAAAATAACAAATGTGATTACTCCAATGGCTAACCCATCATTTTCCGAAAGGAGACCCATTCATGAAGGTTATGGCGGCATGGTTTGCAGGCAAGCATGAAAAGGCAATTGATGTGGTGAGCAGGATGTGGGGGCAGCAGGAGGGGTCGTGGATCGTTCCGCTGAGATTGGTAGAGTCTTCGTGGAACAGGGATCGAATTGCAATCAGGCAGCTGACTTTCAACGACAGATGAACATAATTAAGGACCGCTGGAGATGCTGTGCTCTGTCGGTCCTTTATGGCATTTGGCGGAAAGCGGACAGAGAACCGGCATGAGAGGAGAGGGATCCAGTAAATACAACCGATTGGGTGAAGGCAGCAGCACAGGTCGTGCCATCAGAACGTCAGCTGAAATGGCAGGAGATGGAGTTCTATGCATTTATTCATTTTACCATGAATACGTTCACAGATCAGGAGTGGGGAACGGGGAATGAAGATCCCGATATCTTTAACCCTTCTCATCTGAGTGCCCGGCAATGGGTTCAGGCGTGCAAGTCTGCCGGTATGACCGGATTAATCCTCACATGCAAGCATCATGACGGGTTTTGCTTATGGCCAAGCCAGTACACGAATCATTCGGTAGCTGCCAGCCCTTGGCGAAATGGTGCGGGTGATCTGGTGAAAGAGGTTGCCGATGCCTGCCGGGAGGGCGGATTGAAGTTCGGTATTTATCTGTCTCCTTGGGACCGTCATGAAGCATCCTACGGAGATTCAGAGCGATACAACGAATTTTTCAAAAATCAGTTGCGTGAGCTGTTAACCCGATATGGTGAACTTTTCTGCGTGTGGTTCGACGGAGCATGCGGAGAGGGGCCGAATGGGAAAAGGCAGGTCTACGATTGGGATTCCTATTATGCGCTGATCCGGGAGTTGCAGCCAGAGGCTGTAATCTCGGTATGTGGACCGGATGTTCGCTGGTGCGGCAATGAGGCAGGTCATACCCGGACTTCGGAATGGAGCGTCGTACCTGCCTACTTGCAAGATAATGAGAAGATCCAGGAGCAATCGCAGCAGTTAGATGATGGTGAGTTTGCCAGCAGAATTAATACACAGGATGCCGATTTGGGGAGTCGGGAAGTGATCCGGCAGCATGAGGGCAAGCTCATCTGGTATCCCGCGGAAGTGAACACGTCCATCCGTCCGGGGTGGTTCTATCATGCAAGCGAGGACGATCAAGTCAAATCGCTGGAGGAACTGCTTGGCATCTATGATGGAGCGGTTGGGGGCAACGCCAATTATCTACTGAACCTTCCACCAGATCGACGCGGCCTTATTCACGAACAGGATGTTGAGCGGCTGCAGCAGCTCGGGGACTTTTTGCGCAGTACTTATCGGCAAAGTTTGGCTTTTGGGGCGAGAATTCACGCATCGGATACCATGGGTGATGAACATGTGGCTACCCAGGTATTGCTTGAGGAATCGGATACGTTCTGGTGCCCATCTGAAAGAACTGAACTGGCTTGGCTGGAGGTGGAGCTGCCGGAGGAAAAGCGGTTCGACCGAGTCGTTCTCATGGAGCATATCCGTTCAGGTCAACGAATTGAACGCTTTACGCTGGAGGCAAAGGGAGAGAGTGGGGATTGGCATGAGCTGTATCGCGGCACGATTGTTGGTCACAAACGAATCTGTAGTTTCGAACCTTTTACCGCCAAAACCATTCGTCTGACCATTCATGAATCCAGATGGTATCCAACGTTGTCCTGGCTGGGTGTATATCTGAGCAAACAAGAGGTGCATGAAGCTGGCGATTGAGCCGTAACATTTGTAGATAAGCCGATTTTGGATTCATCCCATGGAAAATAGAGTAGCAAACGATTATTGGCAATTGTATGATCTTATGGAAAAAGGTATACGTAAGGTAGAGCTACACACCAGCAGGAGAGGATGAGAGGATATGAAAGTAGGACTCAGCACATACAGTCTGCAACAGGCACTGGATGCCAAAGAATTGACTGTACCCGACGCCATCCGTTACATCGCCGAGCAGGGCGGAGAACATGTGGAGATTGTTCCGATCGGGTACAGCCTGATCGACCAACCGGAATTTATTGACCAGATCCGAGAGGCTGCACAAGACGTGGGAATTGATATTTCCAATTACGCAATAGGTGCCAACTTCGTTACAGGAGAAGGCCCGGATGCACTTGAAAATGAGATTGCTGCTGTCTTGAAGCATGTAGATGTCGCTGCCGCACTTGGCGTTACGAGAATGCGCCATGATGTCGCGTTTCGTCCTGCACAGGAAGGCACTGTTGCCCAGTTTGAGGCGGACCTGCCTGTTCTGGTGAAGGCCTGTCAGCGAATTGCCGATTACGCAGCGAGTCACGGCATTATCACAAGTGTGGAGAATCATGGTTACTATGTGCAGTCCAGTGAGCGTGTCCGGCGGTTGGTGCATGAGACGGCACGAGAAAACTTCAAGACAACGCTGGATATCGGCAATTTCCTGTGTGTGGATGAAGACCCGGTTAGCGCTGTGAAAAACAACATTCCTTATGCATCCATGGTGCACGCCAAAGATTTCTATCGGAGACCTTCTTACCGTAATCCCGGAGAGGGCTGGTTCCAGACCGCACACGGCAATTACCTGCGTGGAGCGATTGTGGGTCACGGAGATATCGACATGCCGGAAGTATTCCGTGTGTTGAAGCAATCCGGTTATGACGGATATATCTCTGTAGAATTCGAAGGTATGGAAAATTGCAAAACAGCATCCCGAATCGCGATGGATAACGTCCGCCGCTTCTGGGAGGAAGCTTAAGCAGGCTACTGCACTACTATATAAGTGGAATCAATTTTTATATGTAAGGCTGAAGTAACAGAGGGGAAGTTTGGAACTGTAGGAGCAGTAGCGCCCGCCCTTGTCTGCGGATTTCAACTGCTGAGAGCGGTTGATACAAGAAATCTGTAGACAACAGCGGCCGAAAGTCCAAACATTCACCGTAGTTACGTTAAGCCGATTATCATATGTTTTGAATCAACTGATATGACCATCATTCAACAGATTATGGAGGGAAAATCCATGTCCAAACTTAAAATTGCCGTTATCGGTGCAGGATCAATTTCCGATTTTCATTTACAAGCGTATGACAGTAATCCCGAAGTTGAAATATACGCCATATGCGACCTGAATGAAGCACGTGCCAAGGAAACGGCGAAAAAATATAACGCCACCCATGTATTCACGGATTATAAGGAGCTTCTGGCACTGCCCGAAATTCATTCGGTCAGCATCTGTACCTGGAATGATACACATGCCGAGATCAGTATTGCTGCTCTGGATGCGGGTAAAAATGTACTTTGCGAGAAGCCGCTCTGTCAGACGGTAGAAGATGCGTTAGAGGTAGAGAAGGCTGTTCACCGCAGTGGAAAGCTGCTTCAAGTTGGCTTTGTACGCCGTTATAGCGACAATGCGCAGATTCTGAAGAAGTTCATTGATGAAGGCGAGCTCGGAGAGATCTATTATGCCAAGGCATCCTGTCTGCGGCGTCTGGGCAATCCGGGCGGATGGTTTGCAGATGTGGAGCGCTCTGGTGGAGGTCCATTGATCGATATCGGCGTGCACATTATTGATATTTCCTGGTACCTGATGGGCAAACCAAAGGTGAAAACCGTCTCTGCAAATGTCTCCAATCGTTTGGGTAACCGTGCCAATATCCGTAATTTGTCGTTCTACCAGGCTGCGGATTATGATGCGAACAAAAACACCGTGGAGGATATGGCCAATGCGTTGATTCGTTTCGAGAACGGGGCAAGCCTGCTGGTGGATGTGAGTTTCACACTGCACGCGAAGCAGGATGAAACCTCGGTCAGACTCTATGGCGATAAAGGTGGAGCCGAACTGGAACCGGAAATTTCACTGATTGGTGAGAAATTCGATACGATTTTGAACATGACGCCACAGGTGGATTTCAAATCCCTTGATTTCGCAGGTTCTTTCCGTAATGAAGTCAATCATTTTATCGACAGTACCCAAGGGCGCAAAGAGACGCTAAGCCCCGTTGAGGATGGCGTTGAAATCATGAAAATCCTTTGTGCCATCTACGAGTCCGCACGAGAAGGACGCGAAATTTCACTGTAGATATAGTGTTGCGATCCGAAAATGGCAACGCCACTCGAAGTAGTGAGGTCTAACAAGTCTATACTTGTTGAACCAAACATTTCGCCAAAACGGAGTTAGAACCAATCTGAAGAATGCACTGCAATCGAAATGACTGGGCTTATAGGTCTTTATAAGTTGAAACTGAACGTTTAAGCCAAAACGGAGAGTGCAGAACCAATCTGAAGAAGCGAAGCGCTCGCCTTTATCCCCGGATTTCGACCAATTATAAAGTGAAATCAAAGAAATCCGGGGATAACAGCGATCGGAAGATGGTACTGCAATTGGAGTGACAGAGCTTAACTTGTGTAGTTTATCTTATATCCAATCCAAAGGAGATGAACGGGATGAGCGAAACCAAAGATACGGTGCTGGAACAGGAAGAACAGGTCGTCGAAGCTGGGGTGCACAACTTTAGCAAAGAAGAGGAATGGGTGAAGCCTGAAGATCCGTTGCTGAATGAACGTCTGGAGTGGTTCAAGGATCAGAAGCTGGGGCTGATGATGCATTGGGGTCCCTATTCCCAACTTGGACTCGTGGAGTCCTGGGCGCTAAGTGACGAGGATGGCGATTGGTCGCGCAATGATATCGACTGGACTGACGACATGGAGCATTTCAAGCAAGAATACTTTGATCTCAACAAAACCTTCAATCCGATTCGTTTTCAACCTGAGGAATGGGCACAGATGGCCGCTGATAACGGGTTCAAATATTTCCTGTTCACCACCAAACATCATGATGGTTTCTGCATGTGGGATACACATACAACCGATTATCGCATCACGGGCAAGGATACTCCTTTTCATACCCATAAGTATGCGGACATTTGCCGGGCGCTTTTTGACGCTTTTCGTGCCAAGGGGCTTGGGATCTCAGCTTACTTCTCCAAAGCGGACTGGCATACGCCATATTACTGGACACCTGGCATGGAGCGGGGAAGCCATATGTGGCGTGGACCATCCTATGATCCGAAAGCGTATCCATGGCTGTGGGAGAAATTTGTGGAGTTCACGCATGAGCAGATCATGGAACTGCTGACCAACTATGGACGAATCGAATGTCTGTGGCTGGATGCAGGCTGGGTACGTGAAGGCCGTCACGGTCAGGATATCCGATTGGGCGAAGTGGTGGAGCGGGCACGTCAGACAACTCAGCCGTGGCTCCTCGCAGCAGATCGCACAGTAGGCGGACCGTATGAGAATATCGTAACTCCAGAACAGACCATCCCTGAGCATCCAATGAATATTCCTTGGGAGAGCTGTATCACGGTGGGCAATTCCTTTGCGTTTGGATATGATGATCAGTATAAGTCAGCAAGACAGCTGGCGCATATTCTGCTTGAGGTAGTATCCAAAGGTGGTAACCTTGCGCTGAATGTGGGGCCACAACCGGACGGGCGTCTTCCAAAAGGGGCAGTGCGAAGCATAAAAGCCCTCGGAGAATGGATCAGTACTCACGGGGAGGGCATCTATGGCACGCGAATTTGCGGACCATACTTCACAGGGGAGTGGGCCTTTACACGTAAGGAAGATCTCAACGTATCGTATGCCTTCCGTCTGTACAGAAGCGAGAACGAAGCAGTGCAATCACAGGTAGTCATTCCATATGTGGATAAGGTGGAGCGAATTGAACTCTTCGGCACAGATGATGTGCTGTCATTCCAACGGACGGAAGATGGACTTGTTGTAGAGTTGCCGCAAGAGGCAGTTACGGAAGTAGCACCTATCACGCTGACGTTCAGATTGTTCACAAACCAATAAAGCTACACTTCAAATCCCGGGGGGCTTTTACAGTCCTTCGGGATTTTTTTTGGTTGGTGATTTTTGCAATATACATGTACTAAAGGTCGATTTCCCCTTGTCCGGCAAGGGTTTTGGGAATAAGGAGAGGTGGGAGAAAATTGCAAATTGATAAAAGAACACCGCTCAAGGTACTATCGATTTAAGAAAGCGTTACCTGACATTATTCTTCACACGGATGGTGCTAACACAGGAAAATGAGTCAAAGAAAAGGATGTATAAGGGATGTAAATGTAATGTATTATTACACTCAAGGTGTAGAAGGAGTGACGCAAATGAGTCGAGCTACGGAAAGCATACCTGCACCGGTGGAGCTCCAGCAAGGAAGGAATTACGCAGAACCCAAGCGACAGCATCCATTTATCAGAAGCCTCAAGAAACATTGGGAGCTCTATCTGCTGGTGCTTCCTCCCGTATTGTATCTGTTGATCTTCAAGTACATTCCAATGGTAGGTGTACAGATTGCCTTCAAAGACTTCAGTGTTGTCAAAGGAATCTGGGGCAGCCCATGGGTTGGGCTGAAACACTTTGAAGCCTTTTTTGAATCCCCGAACTTCTGGCTGCTGATCAAAAATACGATTGGTATCAGTTTCTACTCGTTACTCGCCGGATTTCCCATTCCGATCCTGCTGGCGCTCGCGCTGAATGAAATCCGAACAGGTTACTTTAAAAAGACCGTCCAAATGGTCACGTATGCTCCGCATTTTATCTCCACAGTCGTCATGGTATCCATTATCATTCTGATGCTGTCACCGCATGTGGGTGTTGTAGACAAGCTATTTACCTTCTTGGGTTTCCCGATGACCAACTTTATGGGCATTCCCGAATACTTCAAATCCATCTATGTGTGGTCGGGTGTATGGCAGGGCATGGGCTATTCATCAATCATTTATATCGCGGCTCTCGCTGGCGTTGATCCATCCCTCTATGAGGCAGCGAAGATGGACGGCGCTTCAAGGCTTCGGAAAATTTGGCATATCGATCTGCCAACGCTCGTGCCGGTTACCGTCATCATGCTGATTCTGAGCTTGGGCAGCATTATGGGCGTGGGCTTTGAAAAAATATATCTAATGCAGAATCCGCTTAACACGAGCGCTTCGGAAGTCATCTCCACGTATGTGTACAAGGTGGGTCTGATCGGGGCCAACTTCAGCTTCTCCTCGGCGGTAGGATTGTTCAACTCCGTTATCAACCTGATCCTGCTGGTTATCGTCAACGGCATTTCCCGCAAAGTATCCCAGAACAGCTTGTGGTAAAGGAGGAGCTCATCCATGTTCAACCTGATTAATCGTAACCGGATCAAGGACCCGCTCGGTGACCGTATCTTCATGACATTCAACTATATCTTTCTGTTCGCCATACTTCTAACGGTGTTTTACCCGCTTTTGTATATCATCAGTTCTTCGTTCAGCTCCTCGCGTGCCGTTACATCCGGTCAGGTGTGGCTGTTCCCGGTAGACTTTAACATCAAGGCCTATATCTCCATTTTCAAAAGCCAGCAGCTCATGCTCGGTTTCTACAACACGATCATCTATACCGTTGTAGGCACATTTATCAATGTGGCGCTTACGGTTATGCTCGCGTATCCGTTATCGCGCAAGTCGTTTTACGGACGGGGAGCCATCATTATTTTCATGATGATCACGATGTTCTTTGATGGCGGTCTGATTCCAACCTATCTCTTGATGAAAGACCTTCATCTACTGGATACACGCTGGGCGATGTGGCTGCCAGGGGCGCTCGCAGTGTTCCAGGTTATTGTAGCGAGAACCTTCTTCCAGTCTTCCATCCCGGAAGAGCTGGGGGAGGCGGCGGAAATGGACGGATGTCGGGATATCCGGTATTTGATCAGTGTGGTTCTTCCATTATCGAAGCCGATTCTGGCGGTCATGACCCTGATGTATGCGGTGGGGCACTGGAATGCGTACTTTGATGCCCTGATCTATCTTCGTTCCGAGAAGTTGTTCCCACTCCAATATGTGCTGCGCAATCTGCTAATTCTAAACGCCGCAGACCCAGCAATGTTGGCCAATACGAGCCAGCAGCTAAGAGATCAGGGGTTCGAGCAGGTCCTGAAATACGCACTGATCGTAGTTGCCAGCATTCCTATTCTCATCATGTACCCGTTTGTGCAGAAGCATTTTGTTAAAGGGGTTATGGTTGGCTCGCTCAAAGGATGATCTTTGTAATATGCGCCTGTTACGCCACTTGAAAGGAGGTGGGGGAACACTCCGGCTTCCGGGATAAGGTTTAACACGAGTACGTAACCAGAATGTTATGCCGTTTTCAACAAAAAGGAGGAGTCAGATTGAAAAAATCTTGGATTTCGATGTTGTTTCTGGTCTTTGCTTCGATGGCTTTGTTGTCCGCATGTGGTTCATCCGAGGATGCGGGTACAGGGAGCGACGGTAGCGGGGAGAGCGGTGGCCCGGTAACGATGACCTTCTTTGCCCCACAAGGTAAAGCGTCCATGGAAGAAAATGAGTTCACCAAATTTATCGAAGACAAGTTCGATGTTGCCCTGAAATGGGATCTGGCCCCGACGGACGCCCTTCAAGACCGCAGACAGTTGCTGCTGGCGAGTGGGGATTATCCTGAAGTGTTCCTCCATGGCAAGTTCACCACCTCAGACCTTCAGACGTATGGAAAACAGGGCGTGTTCCTGCCGTTGCAGGATCTGATCAAGCAGTACGGTCCGAATCTGTCCAAGATTATGGAGGAGAAGCCGTACTTCAAAGAAGCGGTGACTGCGCCGGATGGCAACATCTACGCACTGCCGATTTTCAATGAATGTTACCACTGTACGTATGCTCAGAAATACTGGATTAACACCGAGTGGCTGGACAATCTGGGTCTCAAAATGCCTACCACGACCGATGAACTCTACACGGTTCTGAAGGCGTTCAAGGAACAGGACCCGAATGGCAACGGCAAAGCCGATGAGATTCCACTTACGGGTGCACCCAACAAGTACGTGTGGAACGGCAACATCGATGCCTATTTGATGAACAGCTTTATCTATAATGACAACGATAAATATCTGATTGTGAATGATGGCAAGGTTGATTTTGCAGCGAATAAGGAAGAGTGGGAAAAAGGGCTGGAGTACATGCACAAGCTGTATGCAGAGGGCCTGATTGATCCGGCTTCCTTCACGCAGAACGATCAGGCGATTGGGCAGCTGGGCAACAAGGAAGGCGATGAAGTGGTTGGCTCCATTACGACAGCACTTGTCAGCTACCTCGTGAATACGTATGACAAAGATATCACCCGCCACCAGCACTGGGATATCGTGCCTCCGCTGAAAGGACCGGATGGCGTTCAGACGACAGGCGCTACGCAAAGCGTAGGTGAGTTTGAGTTTGCCATCACCAATAAAGCGACCGAAGCACAGCAGATCGCGGCGATCAAAATTGTAGATTACATGTTCAGTGAAGAAGGTGCCTTGTATGCAGAGTACGGACCTACCGAAGGTAAAGGCTGGAAGAAGGCGGATGCCGATGAGAAAAACATTAATGGCGAGCCTGCCAAATACAGCTACTATAACCTGCCTGAGCGTGACCCGAATGTTGTAGTCAACGAGAGTTGGTCACAGATCGGAGCACATGACTTGTCCAATACGTTCCGCAATTTGTTTGCAGAAGGTCAGAATCCACTTGAAGCGGAGGGTTATGGTACACGTCTGGCGCAAGCAACCAATGTATATGAACCTTATGCGCCAAAAGAAGTCTATCCTGCGAACGTATTTATCCGTCCTGAAGATACAGAAACCGCTGCGCAGCTCACGACGGCCGTCAAGGATTACGTGATGACCAATATGGCTCAATTCATTATCGGCAGCAAGAGCATCGATAAGGAATGGGACGCGTACGTAAAAGGTTTTGATGGTCTGGGACTCAGCAATTACCTTGAGATTTACCAGCGTGCGATTGAGAAGAATCAATAAAGGTTGATGGATTCATGAATGAGGCTGTCCCGATGTCAACACAGGAATCGGGATGGTCTTCTCCTTTTGACAACCCCACTTCATCCGATATAATTTACTGAATATTTATGGAAAATTAGCGACCAGATTAGCGTAGTTGTCGTCATGCGTATAAACAGTGGGGGGCCTCGGAGATGAACAACAGTTGGTTTAGACGTTTGCTGCTATCGTATTTGCCTGTTTTTTTTATCGTAACTACAATCCTGTTTATTATCTTCTTCCAAGTATTCAATGAACAGAACCGGAGAGAAGCACTCAAAGCCAATGAATTTCTGGCGTCACAGGTAACGCAATATCTGGACAATTCACTGCGCTCCATCGACTTCAAGGTGCTGCGTGATATTTTGACCAATCCCAACCTGAAAAATTATTATTCGGTAACCGGAAGCGAGGATGTGTATGCCGGAATTCAAGCAGTCCAGGTTATTGATGAATTGAAAATAGAGTATCCGCTGATTGATTCCATATATCTGGTGAGATACAACGACGATACGGTATTCAGCAACGGCAAGGCAGTGCCGATTGAGGAATTCCCCGATGCAGCGTTTATTAAAGACAGTCGTGCTGCGGCAACGCAAAAGTGGGTGGGGGCGAGATCCTTTAAGGCATTCCCGACAGAGGAAGGAAAACAGGTCATTACACTCATTCGCGGTGTCGGAAGCGGCGCGGGTCTTGTGGTGGTTAACGTCGATCTGCCAACCTTGCAGAAATCCATCATGCAGATGTATGACCCTGAGTTCACCTTCGTGAATATCTTCAATCGCTCAGGCGGCAATCTGTGGGACGGAGGAATGCAGGATGGCATTACAGCAGTTTCTCCCAAAACAGACTCAGGTGAAGTGTTCTCCGAGTTTACATCCAGCTACAGTGGCTGGAAGGTTCAGACAGGTTTGAACAATGGTAAGATCGTCAAATTCGCCCTGAAATTTTATAATATCTGGTTTGTTTTTGCCGTTGCCGTTGTCCTGATTGGTGTGGTGTGGGTGATCTATGTGACACGGAGAAATTACAAGCCCATCCAGCAGATTGTCACGTTGATTGAGACGGTGGCTTCGCAGAAACAGCCGGGCGTGGGTTATACGAAGGATAACGAGTTCCGTTTTATCCAGACCACGCTGGAGCGAATGATTGATCAAACCAAGCAATATCAGGAGGAACATGAAGAGAACCTGATTTTGCAGAAAAAATATTTCTTTCAGGAGCTGCTGGAGGGTACGCGGGACTTTACTGGAAATGAACTGACAGCGGAGATGAGCAGGTTCAAGCTCCCGCAGTTAGAGGGTCGATGGGCTGTAATTGTGGTGGAGATCGATCAGTATTCCCGGTTCATGGAGGAGTACCACAATCAGGATCAATCCCTCCTGAAATTTGTGTTATCCAGCATTCTGCAGGAGAGTGCAAGGCACGAGGGCACCGAAGTGTGGGCAGAGTGGATATCGGAACAGCGTCTGTATGCCATACTCTGGATTCCCGAAATGGAGAAAGGCGAGGAAACCGAGCAGGGACTGCTCTCCGGTTATCTTGAAAGGCTTGGGCAGTATTTGAACTTCACCGTAACCATCGGCATTGGGAGAGTGGCAGTGGATGTCCGTGGTCTGAGAGCGTCGCTGAAGGAGGCGGTGCATGCCTTGGAATACAAGGCGGTGCTCGGCATGAATCGGATCATTCCATGCGGGGAGGTACCGAACTCAACGAATGATGTGTATGAATTCCTGAAGACGATCTCTTTGCTGGTGCAGGCGATGCGACTCTCGGAAGATGTGTGGGAGAAGCATTTTGACCGCTTGTTCGAACAGATCCATGAATCCGTGCTCTCCCGCCAGGAGATTATGAATACGGTCCAATTGCTGTTCCAGCACTATAACCGGGAGTTCGCAGAACTTCCACGAGAGTATCAGGAGCGATGGGCATCTGTATTTACACCACTTCTTCCCAGGTTGGAAGGTTGGGAGACGTTGGATGATTTACGCGCGCTGTGCTGGGAAGGCTTCCGTGAGCTGGCTGAAGAGATGCAGACGCTTCATTGCTCCAGAAAACATAGATCTCATATTCTTGAAATTCGCAAGTATATTGAACAGAACTACAACAACCCCGAGCTGTCGCTGAATTATCTAAGTGATCTATTTGATATCAATCCGAAATATTTAAGCAAGCTGTTTAAGGACGAAATTGGTGAGAAGTTCGTGGATCTTCTGATTAGTCACCGTATTGAGAAGGCGAAGCAGCTCATGCTGGAGACTAATAAGGCCATTCAAGAGATTAGTGAGGAAGTTGGGTATACGAATTACAATTCCTTCAATCGGGCGTTCAAGAATGTGGTGGGTGTAGCGCCTAGCGACTACCGAAAAGCCATGTGAGCCCATGCACCAGACTAAGCCGAACTCATAAGGAGAATTTGCATATGGACTATAAAGACGCTTTGCTTCCCATTCAGGAACGGACCCAAAATCTGCTCGGGCGGATGACCACGGAGGAGAAGATAGGGCAGCTGATCCAGCCGATGGGGTGGAAGACTTATGTTAAGGAAGCAGATGGTACGGTTCAGGTTACGGATGAGTTTAAAAAGGACATCGCAGAGGGCGGGATTGGGTCGTTGTATGGAGCACTTCGTGCTGATCCCTGGACGGAAGTGACGCTGGAGACTGGCCTGACCCCTAGGCAGGGAGCTGTTGCCACCAATGAAATTCAGCGATATGCCATAGAGAACTCCCGGCTGGGGATTCCCATTTTGTTCGGGGAAGAGTGTTCTCACGGGCATATGGCCATTGGGGCAACCGTATTCCCGGTGCCGTTAGCAGTAGGAAGTGCTTGGAACATGGAATTGTACCGTGGAATGTGTGAAGCGATTGCTGTGGAGACTCGGAGCCAGGGAGGAGCGGCAACATATTCGCCTGTGCTTGATGTAGTGAGGGACCCGAGATGGGGACGGACAGAGGAATGTTTTGCCGAAGATCCATACCTGATCGGTGAATTGGCGGTTGAAGCGATAAAAGGTTTACAGGGTGACCGGCTCGATTCCGACCGGACGATTGTGGCGACACTCAAACATTTCGCAGCCTATGGCAGTTCGGAAGGTGGGCGCAATGCGGCCCCTGTCCATATGGGACTGCGCGAGCTCCACGAGGTGGATCTGCTGCCGTTCAAGAAAGCGGTGGAAGTTGGGGCATGTTCTGTCATGACAGCGTATAACGAGATTGATGGTGTGCCTTGTACTTCGAGTTCGTATCTGCTGAATGATCTCCTGCGCGAGCAATGGGGCTTTGACGGATTTATCATTACTGACTTTGGTGCGATTCAGATGCTGGTCAGTGGGCATAACACTGCGGAGAACGGGGAGCAGGCCGTCGCTCAGTCACTTAAGGCAGGGGTGGACATGGAAATGTCCGGGTACATGTACCGGAAGCATCTCGGGCAGGCCCTGTCGCAAGGATTAATTGAAGAGCAGGATCTGGATACAGCGGTAAGGCGGGTGCTGGAGATGAAGTTCAGACTAGGTTTATTCGAACAACCTTTCGTTGATCCTGACTTTGCTGAGCAGGTCATCGGATGTGAAGAACATATTCAGCTGGCGAGAAAAGTCGCACAAGAGGGAATCATTTTACTCAAAAATGAAGAAAACACCCTTCCGCTTAGCAAAACAGGTACAAAACTGGCGGTCATTGGCCCAAATGCGAACCATGTCTACAACCAGCTTGGTGATTACACCTCACCGCAGCCGAGAGGACAGATCGTTACGGTGCTGGATGGGATTACGCGCAAGCTTGGTGCTGACACTGGAAAGGTGCTGTACGCACCGGGCTGCCGGATCAAAGGCGATTCCAGAGAGGGCTTTGCGCAAGCGCTAGCCTGTGCTGAAGAAGCAGACACCATCGTTATGGTGATGGGAGGGTCAAGTAGCCGGGATTTTGGCGAAGGGACCATTGATCTGCGGACGGGGGCATCCGTTGTTACGGATGATCCATGGAACGATATGGAGTGCGGCGAGGGGATAGACCGCTCGTCTCTGAACCTGATGGGTGTTCAATTGGAACTGGTGCAGGAAGTACATAAGTTGGGGAAACCGGTTATTGTCGTATATATTAACGGCCGGCCGATTGCCGAACCCTGGATTGATGAGCATGCCCATGCCATTGTGGAAGCATGGTACCCGGGGCAGGAGGGAGGCAACGCTATTGCAGATATTCTGTTCGGTGATGTGAATCCATCTGGTCGTCTTACCGTCTCCATTCCCAAGCATGTAGGTCAGCTTCCGGTAAGCTACAATGCCAAACGGACCCGGGGTAAGCGATATCTAGAGACAGATCTGGTGCCACAATATCCGTTCGGCTTTGGGCTGAGTTATACAGAATTTAAGTACGAGAATGTAAGGGTTGTACCGGAAGTGATCGGACCAGACGATGAAGCAGAGGTGCAGGTGGAGGTCACGAATACGGGAGTGGTTGCGGGAAATGAGGTTGTTCAGCTGTATATTACGGATGTATCGGCTTCGGTCACCCGGGCCGAAATCTCACTGAAGGGATTCCGTAAAATTCATCTGGAGCCGGGACAGACCCAGACGGTGACGTTCCCTGTGCAAAAAGAACATCTGGAGCTGATCGACTCCCGTCTTCAGCCTGTTGTGGAGCCTGGTGAATTCAGACTGATGGTTGGCAGTAGCTCCAGAGACTGGACTGCTTGTAGTTTACACATCCAAAATTTGGGGGTGGAGGTATGATTCGAATTCAGAGATTCATTCAGGATCTGGCTCAGCAGCAATGGAAGGATACTATTGAACTTCCAGAGTGGCAGATGCAGAAGGCCAAGTATATCCGGCCAGGGGAATATGAGTATGAACAGGAGAATGCGGCTGTTCAAAGCTTGAATCCGCTCCATAGCAACCATGGAACGACTTATTTTCTGAGCAAAACCGTAGAGATTCCGGCCAATTGGGAGGAAGATGTGGTCGGATTGATCTTCCAGGCCGGGGGTGAAGGTCTGCTGAAGGTAAATGGCATGCCGTATCACGGACTGGAACGCAATCATGGGTATGTACCGTTACCGAAGAGCCGTGTGGGAACTACGCCTTTGCTGGAGATTGAGCTATATGATCCCATACCGGAACCACATGACCCCTTGAATCGACAGGCGGTCATCCAGCCGCCAATTCAGGGCATCCGAGCCGCTTTGGTTCGTGTTAATTCGCCTTTACAGAGTCTAATGTATAGCATTACGGTACTTGCAGAATCACTCCGAGCATTACCGGAGAAAGACTTAAAGCGCACCCGTCTTATTCGGGATGTTCATCAGGTGATGGATAAGATGTACAATGAGCCGGAGCGCTGGAGTAAAGCGGCGTGGGTGCAGCATTTGGAAGAATGGCTCGCACAGTCGGTGCAGGAGGAAGACCCGGAAGAGTACCGGGACGGATTCATGCATCTGGTTGGGCAGTCCCATATCGATATTGCCTGGCTGTGGCCTGTGCGTGAGACTGTGCGCAAGTCCAGCCGCACCTTCTCCACGATGTGTACTTTGATGGATGAGTATCCGGAGTTCGTGTATTCGCAGAGTCAACCGCAGCTGTATGCATTCGTGAAAGAGCACTATCCTGAGCTGTACGAACGAATCAAAGCCCGAATTGCCGAAGGCCGCTGGGAACTAGTTGGTGGCATGTGGGTAGAGCCGGATCTGAACATTCCGAGTGGCGAGTCGCTGGTGCGGCAGATCTTATACGGGCAGAACTTTTATCAGGAGGAGTTCGGCAAGCGTTCAAACATCGAGTGGCTTCCTGACACGTTTGGCTACTGTGCTTCGCTGCCACAACTGCTCAAGCTGGCTGACATTCCTTATTTTATGACCACCAAGCTCAATTGGAATGATACCAACGTTTTCCCGTATGATCTGTTCCATTGGATAGGTATTGACGGCACCTCGGTGCTTGCGTATCTCAATCATGGAGTGAATGAGCATACCCGGCCCAAAGATGTCGATGAGCACTGGCAATCCTACAAGCAGAAGGATGTACACCCCGAGCAAATGCTGCTTTATGGGCATGGCGATGGTGGAGGCGGGGTAACGAACGAAATGGTTGCGTTCGCAGAGCGATCCCATTTCATGGTTGGGCAGCCCATTAGCAATTTCAGTACAGCAGGCGCGTTTTTCGAAGAAATTTCGAACAACAATCCTAAGCTGCCCAAATGGCATGGCGACTTATATCTGGAACTGCATCGTGGAACCTATACAACTCATGCGCGCAACAAACGGAGCAATCGCAAAGCGGAGGTGTTGTATCGGGAAGCGGAAATCTGGGGGCAGTTTGCCGGAGTTGAAGCAGCACAGGCGAAAAGTGATCTGGATGAAGGCTGGAAGCTGATCATGCTTCATCAATTCCATGACATTATCCCGGGAACGTCCATTCCGGAAGTATACGTAACATCTATGGAAGAGTATACGAAAGTATTCGCTCTGGGGACATCGGCTATGAATGGTACCCTTAGCAATATTGAGGACCGCATTGCGACAGATGGCTTTGACGGTCTGCCCTATATTGTATTTAATAGCCTAGGCTGGGAGCGGGGAGAAGTCGTTACGATTACAGGCGACGAGAAACTGAGCGGTTTAGCAGCGTTCGACCATCAGGGTAATCGTCTGCAGAGTGACCTTGAGGCAAATGGAGACGCGCTGACCTTGTCAGTCTATGTCCGATCTATTCCGGCCTTTGGATATACAACGTTATGGCTACGCCATGAACCGGATGCCAATCTTCCTACATTGAAGCAGGATGAATCCTTTCCTTCTGTCTGGGAAACGGACTTTTACACGCTTGAATTTAACGATGTAGGAGAGATCAGCAGATGGTATGACAAATCCATGCAACGGGAGTGGCTGAAGCCGGGCGATAAAGCGAATGAGTTACAGTTTTTCCATGACAGGCCAACGTATTGGGATGCTTGGGATATTGATCCGCGGTTTGAATCGCAGCGAGCAGGAGTGGCAGAGTTGATCTCCAGAGAAGTAGTACAGCGTGGAGTAACGCAGGATATCCTTCGGTTTCACTGGAAGTTAAACGAGTCGGAGATTCACCAGGATATTATCCTGTATCGTCATCAGCGACGTGTTGATTTCAAGACAAAGGTGAACTGGGCGGAGAGCCATAAGCTGCTTAAAGTGGCTTTTCCCGTTGATTTGGTATCAGCGAAAGCTGCCTATGAAATCCCGTTTGGTGCGCTGGAGCGCCCTACTCATAACAACACCAGTTGGGAGCAAGCCCAGTTTGAAGTGTGTGGTCACCGCTGGGCGGATATCTCCGAGGGCAACAGTGGTGTAAGCCTGCTGAACGATTGTAAATATGGATATGACATCAAGGATCAGACGATCCGTCTTTCCCTGCTCCGTGCTCCTAAATGGCCGGATGAACATGCTGACCAGGGTGAGCATGAATTCACGTATTCCCTGCTGCCGCATCAGGGAGATTGGCGGGAAGCGGGTGTGGTACGACGTGCGATGGAACTGAACCACCCGGTTCGGGTTGTTGCAAGTGAACGACACTCTGGCACATTGCCAGCAGAGCACAGCTGGGTTCATTTCCATAGTGAACATGTCATTCTGGATACAATCAAGGCTTCCGAAGACGGCACGGGAACGGTACTTCGTTTCTATGAGTCATCTGGTGGAAGAGAGACGGTTGAGATTCAATGGGCTGACGCGAGTATACAGACATCTGTAATCAATCTGTTGGAGGATGAAATCGGACCACTAGCTTGTCATGAAGGGAAGTTTGAGCTGACGTTCAAGCCATATGAAATTCAAACTGTGAAGCTGGTCTCAGCAGATTAGAATCAGGGAACCGGATAAGAAATGATCCGAGAAAAAGGAGTGACCGGGTAGGGGTCGAAAAGTTAATAGAGCATTCCATCCATCATGAAGGCTCACCAGGAATGGAAAATCAAATACCGATTTAACGGGAGGGTATGGCATGAAATTAACAAACAAGATTGGCGTTATCGTGGATAGCTTCGGTGTAGGCGTACGTGAAGGGTTAAGCAAAGCGAAGGATGTAGGTGCAGAAGGCGTACAGATCTATGCAGTCCATGGAGAGATGGACCCCGAAAACCTCTCTCCGGCGGCCCGCAAGGAGTTAAGAAGTTATATCGATTCTCTCGGTCTTGAAATTTCTGCCCTGGTTGGCGATTTGGGCGGTCACGGGTTTCAGGTCAAGGAAGATAATCCGTGGAAAGTAGAGAAGTCCAAGCGCATTGTGGATCTTGCTCTTGATCTGGGGACGAATATCGTCACAACACATATCGGTATTGTTCCGCACGATCCTTCCTCCGAAGTGTATGCCACACTGCATGCCGCATGTGAGGAACTAGGCCAATACGCCAAAAGCGCAGGAGCCTACTTCGCGATTGAGACGGGACCGGAGACGGCAGCAGACCTGAAAGGATTTCTGGATACCCTGTCCACCAACGGGGTTTCGGTTAATTTTGACCCGGCCAATATGGTGATGGTTACCGGAGATGACCCTGCAAGAGGTGTTCATCTGCTCAAGGATTATATTGTGCATACCCATGTGAAAGATGGTGTACGCTTGAAGGAAGTAGACCCGAGGGACGTATACGGTGCAGTGGGATACGCGCCTATGGATCATGAGAAAATTGCCGAAATGGTCTCTTCCGGAACGTTCTTCCGTGAGGTGCCGCTGGGAGAGGGCAGTGTGGATTTTGATGGATACTTTGCAGCTCTTCGGGATATCGGCTACAAAGGTTATCTGACGATTGAGCGCGAGGTAGGCGACCAGCCAGAGCAGGACATTCGCAAAGCGGTTAAATTTATCCAACAATACCGATAGGGAGCTGAGCAGATGAAAGTGGGCCTGAGTACGTATAGCTTGTTGAACGATCTGAATTCGGGTGAAATGACGGTTCTGGATATCATCGACTGGATTGCTGCAAATGGTGGCGAGCATATGGAGATGGTTCCGTATGGCTACACCGTGGAGGACAATCCTGATCTCGCCGACGCCATTCGGGAGAGAGCTGCTTCTATGGGTATTGAGCTGTCCAACTATTCGATGCCTGCGAATTTCGTGCAGGAGACGGAAGAAGCTTTTGAAGAAGAGATAGCTCGGGTTAAAAGGCATGTCGATGTTGTACACCGAATGGGTGTAAAGCATATGCGCCATGACGTAACGGCGTTTACTTTGCCTAAGGAGAAAATGACCATTGCCTGGTTTGAGGAAAATTTGCCGCTGATGGTGAAAGGAAGCCAGATCATTGCTGATTATGCTGCACAGTTTGGCATTACAACAACCATTGAGAATCACGGCTTCAGTGTGCAGGCCAGTGACCGTGTGCAGCGTGTGCTTCATGCCGTAGATCGTCCCAACTTCAAAACGACACTCGATATCGGCAACTTCATGTGTGTGGATGAGAATCCGATTATCGGGGTCATGAAAAATCTGCCGTACGCTTCTCTGGTCCACTTCAAAGACTTTTATTTCCGCCCTTATGATGAGCATCCGGGTGAAGGGGAATGGTTCACAACCGCTTACGGCAACTTCCTGCGCGGTGCCATTGTTGGGCAAGGGGATATTCCAATTCGCAAAATTGTGAGGCTGATTAAAGACTCCGGTTATGATGGTAACATTACGATTGAGTTTGAGGGCATGGAGGAATGCAAATCTGCTTCCAAAATCGCCATGAGCAACCTGCGCCGCTTCTGGGAAGAGGCTTAAGGCAATCATTTAGTTTTACATCGTGGGGCCACTTTCAGGAAGTGGCTCTTTTTGCATTTCTTATATTGAGAAATATACTCGTCTTCGTGTTAAATAAGTCATTATTCAGGGGTGCCCAGTCCCGTGATTATGATAAAGTATAATAAAGCGAAGCGCTTTCATATTTTCCGATCAAGAAAATTATAAATAATATCAATAGAAATGGAGAATGTAGATGACGAACTTATCACTCGAAATTCAAAATGCGGACGGTGTGGTGCTTGAAACGCGTACGGACAGTGAACAAGTAAATCTTGTGTACAGACAGGCCTTTGGATCAGGAGACAGCATCGTTCTAAGAAGCTCTGATGTAAACGTATATCTGATCATCCAGCTGGAGGATTCCATGAACCCGGCTTTCGTTTATTTTACAGGTGAGGAGTATCGTTATGCCATTCCTTTTGACGAGAAACGAGTGTCCTATTCACCAAAGTCATTTACGGGTGACAAGCATGTTCTAAGTGCTCGGTTGGCTACACGGGAAGAGATTGAGGCATATAAAAATGTAGCGCTGAATCCGTATGATCAGCATGGAAACGAAAGCTGTTTTCCCCATGCTTCCGCCAACGTGGAGACCCGTGGAGAGTCTGTATTTGCAGCACGTAACGCCATCAATGGCAACAGCGCCAATGATTCACATGGCGAGTGGCCTTACGAATCTTGGGGGATCAACCAGCGGGATGATGCTGCTATCACAGTCAACTTTGGACGCAAGGTGTCTATCGACAAAGTAGTCCTGACCTTGCGTGCAGATTTTCCCCACGATAACTTCTGGGAGCGGGTTACTCTTACCTTTTCCGATGGCAGCTCCGAGCAGGCTAGTTTGATCCAAACTCATAAACCACAAACGATCGCAGTTCAGTCGAAGGACGTGGAATGGGTAACGTTAAGCGAACTGATCAAGTCGTCAGATCCCTCTCCATTCCCGGCATTAAGTCAGTTCGAGGTGTTTGGTCGCGAAGCCTAAATTCATTAACATTAATTGGTTCTCGATAAGGATTAAGTTACGATCATCACAAGTATGGTATAATAGATCTATTCAGCCTGGAAAATGACTGGCTATGGATAGGGGAGATCACTGATCTATGCAGGTATTCGAGGACTGGAACCAGAAAGTGAAAAAAACGTTTAATGCTACGAATCCCGAGGTTGTATTGACGGTATCTGAAGCAGGGAGTTTGCTCGGTCTGACCAAAGATCAGATGAAACTTTATGTAGACAAGAATAAACTAACTAAGGTCCCGATCATGAGAAGTGTTCACCGATACCTCTTGTTGAAAAGTGAAATAGATAGCATCGTAAAAACGCGCTAACCTCATAGGATCGACCGCAGCCATTTTACCGACAGGATTCGGGAGAGTGGTTTTTTTTTGGAGAAAGGAGGAACAGACCATGCTGAGAAAACTCTCGAGAGGGCTATACCATTGGGTGAACTGGAAATGGGTGGTGGCTTCGGTTGTGATTTTTGCATGCTTTATTGCATTCATTCTTCCCTGGCAGGCGGCGAAGTCGGAAGAAATAACAGGAATTGGAGAATCACCGGATACATCCTTCCTGTATTCGGCAAATGATCTCTACCAGATGGCTGAACAATACGGCGAAGCAGGGCGGAGCGATTATATCCAGGCACGTTTTACGTTTGATCTCGTCTGGCCGATAGTTTATCTGTTCCTGTTGGTGGTTTTGTTGTCTATTCTGTATCGTGTGCTTCCACCAGAGAATCGCTGGCGAAGGCTTAATTTACTGCCAGTCGGTGGATGGGTTTTGGATATGCTTGAAAATGCAGGTGCCTCCTTGACGATGTATCGTTATCCTGTACATACTCCCGTGGTAGCTGAATTGACCCCGATTTTTACTCTGCTGAAATGGTGTCTCATCTCTACCAGTTTCGCTGCGCTGGTACCAGGTATTATCCTAACAATCTTTCATTTCGCTCGCACAAACCGGGGATAAAATAAGGATTACAGGACAATCCTACCAATGAAACGATGTTGATCCTCACTCAGTACCGCTACAAGATGATTCGAACGTGGTCAGAGCTCCTTTTTGGAGAAAAAATGGTTCATAGAGAAGCTTGTAGAAATACCTTCTTGTCAACGGACAACCTGTTCGTTTATACTCATGTCGCAAGCGGCAGGAATGGTTTAATTACATGATATCAAGGAGATGAAGCACGAATGGCAATCAGCTTGAATGTGTATCTTGTAACGGATGGCAATGGACGTGAAGCAGTGGAATTTTATAAAAAGGCATTTGGAGCGGAAGTGTTGGCTCTCCAGACGTTTGGCGATGGTCCTTCCAACCCGGATCACCCCGTACCACCAGAAGCGAAAGACCGCATCATGCATGCTTCTTTGCAGATTGGTAGCTCTGTACTAATGCTATCAGATACCTTTCCTGGCATGCCGCATATTGTAGGTAATCATGTTAATGTTACGGTGAACACAGATACTGCCGATGAAGCCAAAGCAATTTTCAACCAGTTGCAAGACGGTGGCGAAGTGAAAATGCCGATACAGGAAACGTTTTGGAGTCCAGCCTACGGAATGGTTATCGATAAATTTGGCGTTCAGTTCCAGATCAGCTGTGTTGTAGGCAACCATTAGTAAGACTTAACGATCTCTACCGTATAGGCGATAATTAGCCGCAAAAAAACCTCCAGGACAGGGATAACATGTCTGGAGGTTTTTTTGCGGCTTTTATTCTTTCTGAATCTTGGAAGGGTTGTTGATTTTATAAGGAACAGGGTTCTTGGTCAGCTTTTTCTTGATAATCTTTGCTTCAAAAGTAAGCACATCGCCAACCTCAAGCTCCTGCTTCTTGATCGTGGCACTGTGGCTGGACCAGGCTTCGCCAACGTCAATAACTTCGGGCTCGGTGATCGTAAGAGCTTCATAGATAATGACTTCATCATCATTGTCGGAGAAATGGTTCGGCACGGTCGTAAATTCCTTCACAACAGCGGACATTTTCACTTTACCCTCCGGCAATTCAATCTTAAGCGATTTAGCTTTACCTGCGGTTTTTGCTTTCGGTTTGGCTGCGCTGGTTGCCCCGTTTGCGGGGCCAATGTACTCTTCCACTAAGCCTTCAGGGTCGCCTTTCAGTTCGGAGGAGGAGTCATCGTCATCCGTGTCCACATCCAATTCGGAATCAAAGTCACTCATAACGGATGGAATCTTATCCGAATAGGAAGTAGTAACAGGATCTTGTGCAGCATTAGAGCTAGGGAGCACCTCTAAGTTGGTTGTAGCGACTGGTTCATTAGATTTATCCTTTGCCGTGCCTGCTCCAACTGGACCTTTTACATTATAGCCAGACGCCTGCATTTCTTTCAGATAAGAAGGATGGATGCAGTGTTTTTGATCGTTATCCAGTTGAATGACTGCGGCCATATGATCGACAAAGCCAATGATGGTGCAAGGTACATTCAAACCATTGCCTTTATAATAGAAGGTTTTGACCTTTGTAGCTTTCTCCGAAAGCAGGCCCCATTCCTGGCACTTCTCAATCAACTCGTCTTCGTTCTCCAAAGCGGTATAATACTGCGGTTCGATCATAAAAGCATATGCCATAACGAATTTCCGCCTTTCCAATCATATCTTCATGTTCATCGTTGCCAAATTACACTCAGTGTATCACAAAAGTGGACTCTTCGATGAGGAATATAAAAGCGCCTGCGTAGGCGCCTATGGTATAATTTTCGGTAGACAACGGGTGGAATTACCATAATGAAGTCATAAACAAAAACCCACCGTTAAACAGGTTAACCGCCTGCGGTGGGATTTGCTCTGCATCTGAACAGACGCGCGCCGTGAGAGGCTTTCACCTCTCCATGTTGTCTATTCTTATGTTACCATAGCCATTTTATACAGGCAAATGAGTGACTGTTCCTACATTAAAGTTAATATTTTTTTATAAATATCTTCAAGGAGGATGATCTCCATGGACAAAAAAGTGAATCCTCAAACTCTTTGGCTTGGGGTGGGTATTGCCATTGGAACGAGTATTGGCGTGGCAACAAACCAGATCGCCCTGGGGGTTGCCTTTGGTGTGGCATTGGGCGTCGTGGTTGGATCTGTCGTTAGCAAACGTGCAGGCTCGGGGCTGGATGATATGCTGAGTGAACATGTCAAGGAATTGTATAAGCAGGAGGAATGGGAAGAGGTACTTGAGCGGTCTCAGGATCATCCGGTGCTGCTTCTGAAACACAGTACAACTTGTCCAATCAGTGCGAGAGCATACAGGGAGTTTATGGCCTTTGTGGGCTCAAATGCATCAGATCCCGCACAGAAAATGGAGTACCGGATCGTCAAAGTTATCGAAAGCCGCTCGCTTTCCCGCCGCATTGCGGAAGATACCGAGGTCCACCATGAATCGCCTCAAGTTCTGCTGCTGGACGGCGGCCAAGTTATTCAACATACGTCACACGGGAAAATTACCCGGAAGAGACTGCTGCAATGGGCCCAGAATCCGTTTGGATGAAGGGCACCCAATATACATAGACCCGCTTTCTTCAGCTGATCGCTGAGGGGAGCGGGTCTTTTTTACGCTTTTTTTACACCCTGGAGGGTATTTCTTTACCCCCTTTTTACAGCGTTTCGTATTACGATTTCATATGTAGAAGGTTGCAAGAACGGTAGAGAGAGGGAGGGGAGCACATGGTGAATGATGCCACGATAATTGGGCTGGTTGTGCTGTTGTTTGTGGTGTTCTGGGGTTTTGTGAAATTTTGTGAGAAAGCATGAATGCATAGGGCATGAAAGGGGAGAAGCCGTATGATCGTCATCGGCATGATTGTGCTCGCACTGGTAGTCTATCTTGGTTACGTGCTAGTGAGGCCGGAGAAATTCTGATGGTCGCTTGGGGTACGAAACCAGAAGCACTCGGATCGTCGATTTTAGGGAGGAAATGCGGATATGAGTAGCGGTTTATTACAAGTGGCGGTGACGCTGCTGATCATCATACTACTGGTGAAGCCAGTGGGGAGTTATCTGGTGAAGGTGTTTGACGGCAAACGAACAGGACTGGATCGGATATTTGGCGGGCCTGAGCGATTGCTGTATCGATTGATGGGGGTGAAGGAGAACGAGTCGATGGGTTGGAAAAAGTACCTGTCAGCCGTGCTCATCTCAAACTTCGTCATGCTGTTATTAATGTTTCTGGTGCTACGGCTGCAAAAGTATTTGCCGCTCAACCCGGATGGCATTGGCAATATGCCTGCGGCACAGGCCTTTAATACAGCTGCATCGTTCATGACCAACACGAACTGGCAGTCTTACACGGGCGAGAACGCCCTGTCGTATCTGTCCCAGATGTTGGCAGTGACGTTTCCGATGTTCACCTCAGCTGCGACAGGCTTCGCGGTCGCTATTGCATTTATTCGCGGCCTGGTGGGCCGACGGGATGAACTGGGGAACTTTTACGTCGACGTGGTACGGTCGATTACGAGAATCTTTTTGCCGCTGAGCTTCATTGTGGCGTTGTTCCTCGTATTTCAGGGTGTGCCGCAGACACTGGCGGGAGCGGTGAACGCTACCACGCTGGATGGGGCGCAGCAGACGATTAGCCGCGGGCTGGTCGCTTCGTTGGAGTCGATCAAACACTTGGGTACCAATGGTGGAGGCTGGTTCGGAACCAATGCAGCACATCCATTTGAGAACCCCACGGCGTTGTCGAACCTGGTGCATATCGTCTGCATGATGCTGCTTCCTACTGCGCTGGTTTACGCCTTCGGCATCATGGTGAACAACCGGAAGCAGGGCTGGACGCTGTTTGCGGCCATGAGTTTACTTTTCCTCGTGATGCTGACCACGGTATTTGTTTCGGAATATCGCGGTGTGCCAGCGCTGGATGCAGTGGGAATCCAAGGCAATATGGAAGGCAAGGAAGTCAGGTTTGGGGTATCGGAATCGGCGCTTTTCACAGCGGTGACCACAGCAGCCACAACGGGGTCGGTGAACAATATGCATGAGTCGCTCACCCCGCTTGGTGGCATGGTCGCACTGGCTGAGATGATGCTCAACAACGTATTCGGCGGTAAAGGGGTAGGTTTGCTCAACGGATTGCTCTATGTGATTCTGGCTGTGTTTATCTGTGGGCTGATGGTTGGGCGGACCCCTGAATTTCTTGGTAAAAAAATTGAGGGTAAGGAAGTGAAGCTCGCGTCTATCGCGCTGCTTGTTCATCCTTTGATTATTCTGGCTCCGACCGCGCTGGCGCTTATGCGTCCTGAGTCTGTCGCTTCAATTTCGAATTCAGGCATGCATGGTCTGACCGAGGTGTTATATGCCTTTGCATCCGGAGCTGCCAATAATGGATCGGCGTTTGCCGGGCTGAATGCCAACACAGACTTTTACAACATCGCCATTGGTGTGGTGATGCTGCTTGGAAGATACATTTCCATGATCGCGATGCTCGCCATTGCCGGATCACTGGCCACTAAACGAGTGGTTCCCGTAACAACCGGTACACTGCGTACGCATACACCTCTTTTTGCAGGTATTCTGGTGATGATGATTGTGGTAGTTGGGGCGTTGACGTTCTTCCCATCACTGGCACTTGGACCGATTGCAGAACATTTGGCGATGATCCGATGATGAACGGTATGGTGATCGGATATGGGAATAGGAGCAAGGACGTAAAGTGCGGAGGTGGATTATCACAATGAATGTTGTAGAACGAAAGAAGGAGCAGACAGTGGAAGGATTAGACAGAGGCACGATCAGAACCCAGGGTAAAGGAACGAGAGGTACGGGTACCGATCCCGGTACGCCCAAAAGAAGCAAAACATTAAGTCGGGACATTCTGCTCCAGGCATCTCTGGATGCCTTCAAGAAGCTGAACCCGGTCGTCATGATCAAAAATCCGGTGATGTTTATCGTCGAAGTCGGCACACTCATCACATTGCTGTTATGTATCGATCCAGATCTATTTGTTGCATCCGAGGCAGGGAGAGGGTACAACATCGCGGTGTTTCTCATCCTGTTGTTCACGTTGCTGTTTGCCAACTTTGCTGAAGCACTGGCAGAGGGACGGGGCAAAGCTCAGGCAGATACGCTGCGCAAGACGAAATCGGACACCACTGCGAAGCTGGTACAGAAAGACGGAACCATTAAGCAAGTGTCTTCGACCCAGTTGAAAAAAGGAGATATCGTCCGTGTAGAAGCAGGCGAACTGATTCCCACGGACGGTGAGATTATTGAAGGGCTGGCCTCTATCGACGAGTCCGCCATTACCGGGGAATCAGCTCCCGTAATCAAGGAGGCGGGCGGTGACTTCTCCTCCGTTACGGGAGGCACGCGGGTTACTTCCGACTATATCGTGATGCGTGTGCAGACCGATCCGGGGGAGTCATTCCTCGACCGGATGATCTCACTCGTTGAAGGCGCACAGCGCCAGAAAACGCCGAATGAAATTGCGCTGACAACACTGCTCGCCGTGTTGACCCTGATATTCCTGATTGTCATCATGACCATGGTGCCCATGGCGAACTATTTGGGCATCCGGCTCGATCTGGCTACCCTTATCGCGTTGCTTGTCTGTCTGATTCCGACTACGATTGGCGGGCTGTTATCCGCGATCGGTATTGCGGGCATGGACCGTGTCACGCAGTTCAACGTACTCGCCATGTCGGGTAAAGCGGTGGAAGCGGCAGGGGATATTGATACGCTGATTCTGGATAAAACCGGAACTATTACGTACGGCAACCGCATGGCCTCGGAGTTTATTCCTGTTCAGGGCGTATCTGCACAAGAGATGACTCGGGCTGCGCTGCAAGCTTCCGTAGTCGACGAGACACCGGAGGGGCGCTCGGTTGTTGAATTGGCTGGCAAGCAGGGCGAGAACTGGGCGGAGACAGAATATGCAGATGCAGAACATGTGAACTTCACTGCAGAGACTCGCATGTCGGGTCTGAATCTAAGCGGTGGGAAGCAAATTCGCAAAGGTGCGGTGGATGCGATCAAACGCCATATTTCCTCCCGTGGAGGGCGGATACCCGGCGATTTGGACGATATAGCCAACCGAATTGCAAAGGCTGGGGGTACACCGCTTGCTGTTGCGATTGATGACCAGATTTATGGTGTGATCTATCTGAAAGATACAGTGAAACCAGGGCTGAAAGAGAAGTTTGCGGAGATGCGAGCCATGGGAATCAAGACGATCATGTGTACAGGGGATAATCCCCTGACAGCGGCGACCATTGCGCTGGAAGCGGGCGTGGATGATTTTATTGCCGAGGCCAAGCCGGAAGACAAGATTACCGCGATCAAAAAAGAGCAGCAGGAGGGTAAGCTCGTCGCCATGACTGGCGACGGCACCAACGATGCTCCTGCTCTGGCGCAGGCCGATGTTGGCCTGGCGATGAATTCGGGCACCATGGCGGCCAAGGAAGCGGCCAACATGATCGATCTGGATTCCGACCCGACCAAGCTGTTGTCGGTGGTCTCCATTGGCAAGCAGCTGCTCATTACCCGCGGCGCACTGACGACCTTTTCGATATCCAATGATATTGCCAAGTATTTCGCCATCATTCCGGCCATGTTTATTCTAGCCATGCCACAGCTTCAGGCACTGAACATTATGAATCTCGCTTCACCGCAGTCCGCGATTCTGTCAGCGCTGATCTTCAACGCCATCATTATCCCTCTGCTAATCCCAATCGCCATGCGGGGTGTGAAATATCGGGCCATGTCCGCGGAGCGGCTGCTTGGACGGAATGTGTTCATCTATGGTGTGGGCGGTGTAATCGTTCCTTTTATCGGAATTAAGCTGATTGATCTGGTGCTGTCGGGGCTTATTTAACTAAACATTTAAAAAGAAGCCTTGATTTACACGACAACGGAGAGTGCAGAACCAATCTGAAGAAACGAAGTGTTCGCCTTTATCCCTAGTATTTTCACCTATAGGAAGGAATTCAAAAAAATCTGGGGATAACAGCGATCGTAAGATGGTGCTGCAATCGGAGTGAACCAGTGTAACACGTATAGGTTGAGTTTTTACAATAACGAAATCAGGATGTGATTCATATGAAACAGGTACTGCCCGCCATTCGGTTGTCTGTCGTGCTTATGCTGATTTGCGGTATTATCTACCCGCTGGTTACAACTGGAGTGGCACAGCTGCTCTTCTCGAATCAGGCCAACGGCAGTCTGATCACACAAAACGGGAAAACCATCGGTTCGTCGCTGCTGGCGCAGGAAGTGAAATCGCCGGGGCTGTTCCAGCCCCGGGCATCGAACGCCAATTATGATGGAACCGCATCGGCAGGTTCCAATCGCGCCGTTGCCTCGGAGGCGTATATTGTTGAAATGAAGGAAAAGGTGGCGGAGCTCAAGCAAGCGAATCCGGGCTTGCAGCAAATTCCTGCAGATCTCGTGACAGGTTCCGGTTCCGGTCTTGACCCCGATCTGTCACCGGAAGCGGCAAAAGCACAGATTCCCCGGATTAGCCAGGCAACGGGCCTTGGTGAGCAAGAGCTTGCCAAGATCGTCGAGGAACATACACAAGGGCGGCAGCTGGGCATATTCGGTGAGCCGCGTGTGAATGTGACCGCTCTGAATCAAGCGTTGACGGCTGAGCTGAAATAACAGGCATCGTGTTGGGTAGATCCACGGGGAATGCAACTTCCCTTGGTTGTTCGTATCAGGCCTTCTTCCGAGCTTCGGAAGGGGCTTTCTCCATTTTAAGTAAAGGTTATGTTGGGGGAGTGAACAGGATGGAAGATAGCTTCAAGCGGAAGTCCCCGGAAGACATCTTGAAGATGATCACGAAGCTGCAGCAGGGCACTTTGAAGATTTATATCGGTCCGGTCAGCGGTTCGGGCAAAACGTATCATATGCTTAGGGAAGGAAACACATTGCGCCACCAGGGGATCGATGTGGTCATCTGCGCTGTGTCGACCATGCAAAGACCGGAGACCGTGGAGCAGCTCGGCGAGTTGGAGCGGATTCCAAGCATTCACTGGTCTCGCTGGAAGGATGGCATGGAGATGAAAGATCTGAATCTGGATGCCCTGCTGGCACGTAATCCGGAGGTTGTGCTCGTTGATGGGCTTGCTCATAGAAACCGAAAAGGAGCACGTCATGCAACTCGACTGGAAGACATTCGGTATTTGCTGCGACACAACATCAGTGTCATTACAACGGTGAATGTATATGAGCTGGAGGGATATACGGAGCTTGCACGCCAGCTAACGGGAATTGCAGCAGAGCATACCGTGCCTGCCGATACCCTTGAACTGGCCGATGAAGTGAAGCTGATCGATGTAACTCCTGAAACCGTATTAAGCCGCCTTGCGGAGGGACATCTTCGGGGACATGAAGGTGAAGCGGTGTTCCGGCATGGCAATTTAGGCATTTTGCGTGAACTGGCTCTCCGACTTGTCGCGGAAGGGGTCAACGAATCACTGCGTGAGCACCGGGAAGAGATGGGAATTAAGGTTACGACAGGTATCATGGAGCGCATTTTGGTATCCACCCAATATCACTGGAACGGGTCCATCTATATTCGGCGGGGACAGCAGATTGCGAAGAGATTAAACGGAGATCTGCATGCCGTGACCTTTCGCAATATGAAGCAGCCGCTAACCAAGGAAGCTACTGTTTTTCGTCGCAATATGATCAAACTGGTGGAGAAATTCGAGGGACAGTTTGAGGAATTGCCTGTGTTACACCGCCGTAACATTCCATCTACGCTTGCACGCTACGCAGTCCAGCATCAGATTACCCGTATTGTTATGGGACACTCACGGCACAGTCGCTGGCAGGAGCTGTGGCGGGGATCATTTGTTAATTCCTTGCTGCGCAGGGTGCGGGGTGTCGATCTGTTTCTGCTTGCCGATCGGGCACAGCATGAGGGCGAGCGGGTGCTTCCGACCCGATTGATGGATACAGAGACTCCAACATATCGCAGGTTAAGTGAGCAGGAGATGAAGGCACAGATTGGTCAGATTCGGCGTGGTAAGTTCAAGGTATACATCGGTGCTGCGCCAGGTGTGGGAAAAACCTATATGATGCTCCGGGAAGGCAATGATCTGCTCCGCAAAGGCATCGATGTACGGATTGGTCTGCTGGAGACACATAATCGGGCGGAGACGGTGGAACAGATCGGCCAATTATCCATCATTCCACGAGAGCAGCGGGTGTACCAAGGGGTGCAGCTCGAGGAAATGGACACTGATGCGATTCTTCGTCTATGTCCTGAAGTGGTATTGGTGGATGAGCTTGCGCATACGAATGTCCCGGGAAGCACGCGGCAAAAGCGTTACGAAGATGTACAGATTCTATTGGATGCGGGCATCTCCGTCATCACTACCGTGAATGTACAGCATCTGGAAAGTTTGAACGATGCGGTGGAGCATATTACGGGAATTCGGGTCAGAGAGACCGTGCCGGATCAGATTTTGCAAATGGCAGATGAGGTCCAACTTATCGATGTTGCCCCCCAAGCCTTGCGGCAACGCATGAGGGAGGGTAAAATCTATGCAGCAGCCAAGGTGGAACAAGCGCTTGGTCATTTTTTTCGCATTGGCAATCTGATTGCCTTACGGGAACTTGCCCTGCGGGAATTGGCCGATGATGTGGATGAACGCCTCGAATCACAGGAGCGCAAAAGTGCACTTCGGGGTCCCTGGCGCAGACAGGAGGCGGTCTTTGTCTGCGTAAGCAGTGATGAGCATGCGGAACGGTTGATTCGCCGCGGATTTCGCACAGCCTACCGGTTAAAGGCGGTCTGGCATGTGCACCATGTTCATGTAGGTCAAGTCATGAATGACGAAGTGAAATGCCAGTTGGAGGAGCTGGAACAGCTGACCGTTCGACTGGGCGGCAAATTTCATATTCATCATAGCCAGAGGCTAAGAGACGTGCCAGGTATTTTGGCGGGTAAAGCTTCTGAGGAAAAAGCAACGCAGTTGGTGGTTGGTCAAGCGAAACGGGTCTGGTGGCTGAACGGCTATCGTGGAAAGGGAACGGTGGTCAGCAGGCTGGTGAGGTTATCCAGACATATGGACGTATTGATTGTTGCGGACTACGATTATGATCTGAGCGGGATGTGAGATGTGCTGTGTCTGAACGAAATAAAGGGGAAGACGTTTGGCTGAAGTTGAACCGTGTTCCCAAATATATATGGGTAACTCTTGGAATCACATTGCTCACCATTCTGCTTCATGCGATAGGGATTAGTGATGACCTGGTTAACGTGGGGCTAATTTATCTTTTTCCGGTATTGGTCAGCGCTGTGTACTGGGGAATGGGTCCGGCCATATATGCAGCAAGTCTTAGCGTCGTTGCCTTTGACTTCTTTTTTGTTCCCCCGTTTCTCAGTTTTACGGTTGAAGATTTGCGATATATGTTTTCCTTTGTTGTGTATTTGGCAGTGGCGGTATTAACGGCGAGTCTGGCGGGGCGCCTGCGGCAGCAGCTTGAGGTGGTGAAACAACGCGAGATTACGACGAATTCGCTATATGCTTTAAGCCGTCAGATGACGGCTGTTACAGATTTGCATACCCTCTTGGGAAACATTGTGAGACAAGTGTCACTCACACTTGGGGCTCCGGCGGCAATATATCTCCCAAATGCTCAAGGCGAACTTCAGGTTACCTCTTCTTCGGAGGATTCGGATTCAATAGCCTGGGGTGAAGGAGAAGCTGAAGTCGCTATTGCCAAATGGGTGTATAAACATGGCGAAATTGCCGGACGCGGGTCCTCCAGCCTGCGGGAATCGTCTAGTCTGTATGTGCCGCTGCTTACAGAAGACCAGATACATGGGGTGCTCGCTGTGAATCTGGAATCCAGCGATCTTCAGGAGCAGCGGGAAGAGCTGCGTTTGCTGGAAGCGTGTGGCGGGCTGGCAGCAAGCGCCATTGCCCGTGTTAAGCTGGCCGAAGAAGCGAGACTTGCGCAGGTGACGGCTGAATCGGAACGAATTCGCACTGCTTTGCTCGATTCGGTGTCCCATGAGCTGCGCACACCTCTTACGGCCATCATTGGTTCAGCGACAGGTTTGCTGGAGAATGATTCTCTTTTTACCCCGGAGGATCGAAAAGAACTGACAGGCAATATTCGGGATGGGGCCCTGCGCATGAATCGGCTGGTAACCAATTTGCTAGGCATGGTGAAGCTGGAGAGTGGCATGTTGCAGTTGCGCAGAAAATGGTGCGACGTGGGTGACATGATCGGCATTGTGCTAACCCAGGTTCAACAATTCATCCAGCACCGTCGCATTCGGGTGGAATTGCCGGATCAACCGCCGTTTGTATCCGGGGATGAGGTTTTGCTGGAGCAGGTTCTGGTTAACGTGATCAGCAATGCCATCAAATATTCACCAGAAGACAGTGAAATCGTCATTACGGTGAAGGTGGATGAGCCGCATGGACGAATGACCATTGTGGTGGCTGATTCGGGTGTCGGGATTCCGGAAGCAGACCGCGAGCGGGTGTTTGAGAAGTTTTATCGATCCGAATCGTCACGGCATGTGACAGGTACGGGACTTGGGCTTGCCATCTGTAGAGGAATCGTCGAAGTACACGGAGGTACGATCACCGCAGAACCGAATCCGGGAGGTGGGACGCGGGTATCCATCTGTTTGCCCACAGAGGAACCCGAAGCATCATTCCCGTATATGGGACAAGGAGAGGAAGAATGACATGACGGCACCGCAAGGCGCGCGCATATTAATTGTGGATGATGAACCACAGATCCGTAAACTGCTGAAGGTTACGCTTCAGGCGCACCAATTTGAGATTCATGAATGCGCCGACGGTGAAGAAGCGGTTATTCAGGCGAGCATTGTGCACCCTGATCTGATCGTGCTTGATCTGGGATTGCCCGGTATGTCCGGAATGGATGTACTTCAGCGAATCCGGGAATGGTCGCAGGTACCAGTCATTGTGCTGACGGCAAAAGAACGCGAAGAGGATAAAATTGCTGCACTTGATGGCGGGGCAGATGATTATGTCACCAAACCGTTTGGCATGGGAGAGCTCGTTGCCCGTATTCGGGTTGCCCTTCGCCATGTGGCCAAAACTACGGATGAGCCGGTATTGCGTTTTGGTCCGCTTACGATTGATTTGGCCCAGAGACAGGTCGATTTGGACGGGTCACCCGTAAAATTAACACCAACCGAGTATGAGATGCTGAAAGTACTCGCAACCCATGCAGGCAAAATTATTACCCAACGCCAGCTGCTGCAACAAGTGTGGGGAGGGCATCATCATGAGTCGGACAGCCATTACTTGCGGGTATATGTCGGACATCTGCGCAAAAAATTGCAGGAAGATCCCACGCGTCCACGTTTTATTCAGACCGAGCCGGGAATCGGATATCGTTTTCTGCTTCAGGATTAGGCTGGGAAACAAGATGAAAGCTCAAAAAAGCACCAGCCTCTCCCTGTTGAGAGGAGACTAGTGCTTTTGAATTGCAAACAATGAACTTCTTATGACGTGTACTTCGGCAACCAGTCGCCATGAGCTTCGATCAGTTCATCACACATCGCAACGATATCATCGATGGACAGCTCGGCAGCTGTATGCGGGTCGAGCATCGCGGCATGATAGATGTGCTCTCTTTTGCCCGTAATCGCCGCTTCGATGGTCAACAGCTGAGTGTTAATATTCGTGCGGTTCAATGCCGCAAGTTGCGGAGGCAGGTCCCCGATATACGTCGGGCTGATGCCTGAACCATCAACAAGACAAGGCACCTCAACACAGGCTTCACGAGGCAGATTGGTGATCAGTCCGTTATTCATGACATTACCGCCGATTTTGTAAGGGCGGTCCGTCTCCATGGCCTCCATAATATGCGAAGCGTATTCCCGGCTGCGCGTATGTTCAATATTTTCGCTGGATAACAGCTTCTCACGCATTTCTTTCCAGCCTTCAATCTGGTTCACGCAGCGGCGCGGATACTCATCCAGCGGAATATTGAAGCGTTCGATCAGCTCCGGGTAGTTTCGTTTGATAAAATAAGGATGGTATTCGGCATTATGCTCGGAGGACTCGGTTACATAGTATCCAAAGCGCTGCATCAGCTCATAACGCACCATGTCGCCATGCTGCTCTTTCTGCTTTTCCTTCGCCAGACGTTTAATCTCCGGATACAGATCCTGACCATCCCGTGTTACTTCCAGCAGCCAGGCCATATGGTTGATACCCGCAACTTTCGCGACCACACCCGTCTGATCAATCCCCAGTGCATCAAACAGATGCGGCACACACACCTGTACACTATGACACAGACCTACGGTTTTTATTCCGCCATGCACGTTCATGACATTTGTCAGTACTGCCATCGGGTTGGTGTAGTTCAGGAACCACGCATCAGGACACACTTCCTGCATATCCCGTGCAAAATCAAGCATCACCGGAATCGTCCGCAAATTACGGAAAATCCCGCCAATCCCGAGCGTATCGGCAATCGTCTGACGCAATCCATATTTCTTCGGAATCTCAAAATCCGTAATGGTACACGGATCATATCCGCCCACCTGAATGGCATTGATCACATATTTGGCCCCGCGCAGTGCTTCCTTGCGGTCGGTATAAGCTTTAATGGCACATTGGCTTCCGAGCGAACGGGCCATACTGGTAAGCAAACGCTCTGAGTCGCTTAGGCGTTCAGCATCAATATCGAACAACGCCAGCTCAAAATCCTGAAGTGCTTCGGTCATCATGACGTCGCCCAATACATTTTTGACAAAAACGGTGCTTCCCGCACCGAGGAACGTAATTTTGTTCATCTCAAGTTCAGCCTCCCTGAATAAATGGTGTACCTCCAATATAGGTGGATCGGGCTTATATAACTATGGCTCAACCTCTCTGAAACATGGCATAATCCCATTTTTGGATTCGCTTACAGCTAATAATTCATCTATTTACCTGTTATAATTTTAGTGGAGAGATTGCGGTTGTGGTGAACAGAGGGAGTGTGAATTGTTGAAACTAATTGAAACGAACGTGGTTCCTATGGATTTGACACAGATGGAATTGGTACTGTTATTTTTCGGTTGGCAGGCATGTGATCCGTCGCATTATTGGGGGCCGGGTGTTCGGGATGCCTATATTGTTCATTACATTCATGAAGGACGGGGCACTGTATTTATGGCGGATCAGCAATACGAGCTTACACAGGGCCAGGGCTTTGTCATTCTTCCGGATACGCTTATTCATTATGAAGCGGATGCGAAGCAGCCGTGGACTTATTCCTGGTTCGGGTTCAAGGGTGTTCATGCCAAGGCATTCATGCAGCGGGCTCACATCAGTCCGGAACATCCTGTATTTGATGCCAGAGACTCGGACACATTCGACCGTCTCTATACCGAGATGGTTCAAGCATCCACGCGTACCGGGGGAGATGTGTTCAACCAGAGCTTGTTGTACCGGCTGATCGCCGAATTGATTGCATCTTCTCCCGCAGAAGAGCAGCTGCAACGGCCTCTGTCTACTAAAGAGGAATACATCAGGCAGGCCGTTCAATTTATGGAGAATAGGTATAGTCAGAGAACTTCAATTCTAGATATTGCCCGAGCCGTAGGTTTGGATCGCACATATCTGTCAGGGCTTTTCAAGGAGAGATATGGCAAGTCATTACAGGCTTTTTTTCTCGAATACCGGATGAATCGTGCAGCTGAACTGCTGCAGCATTCGGCCCTATCGGTTAGTGAAGTGGCCCACTCGGTGGGGTACACAGATCCATTACTGTTTTCCAAGATGTTCAAGCGAGTGACGGGTGTATCTCCGAAAGGGTCGAGAAGCATGGATCAGGGAGAATAGCCGTCATTATGCTGTTTGGAACGTTTATGTAGGAGAGACCACGAGATGAGATGTCTTGATGAAGTTCGAGAGTTTAAATTCAAAAGGGTTGCTGCAAAGTCATGAACATGACTTATGAAGCAACCCTTTTGTTGATGATTAATGCGGCACTTGGGATTGGAAATCGTTCCGGCTGGACTGATCTGCATGGTAAAAGACCACATCGCCATCCTTTACAGGCCGGGTTTTGCCTTGGCTGTCTACAGGAATGTTACTGAAGCCCTCCATCTGCCACTGATTCATTAGTGGTGCATGAATGTATTGCAGATGCGGCGCACCCGTATTACCATTCCTTACCGTCTCCAGATTGAAATTAACCACGATATAACCGTTCTTTAGAAATACAGCGGCCTTTTCATCCAACTGATTTTGTCTGGCAAGAGGTTCAAGATTGGTTCCCTTCGGCACGGCGTAGACATCTGCGGGAAGACTGTATTCCCCATACCAGCGCTGAATGGCAGCATTGGCTCGGTCTACATTAACTCCGGTAGGGATGTTTGTCTTTGGTCCAATTAATGTGCGGATCGGAGCCGACAGGATCATCCAGTCATAGCGTCCCACCCACGTTTTCTGGTGAGAGGTCTGATCCACCAGTTGGACCATATAATCAGCCAGTGTAGTTTGACTCTGTTCCTCGGCTGTCAGTTCATAGGTATACTGGTAACGCGCGGTATCGCCGAGCTCTGTGCCGGGTACATTCCGCAGACGCGAATTAAGGACGACAAACCGCTTCTCCAAATCCTCGGCGGATCCGATACGAATCAGTCGTTCCTGACCTCGGTGGTAGTACAGATCCACTTCCTGTCTAGAAGAGCCGTCTTTGCTCACAAAATAGAAAGTTGGTGTGATCCGAACGCCATCCTGTTTGCCAAACATATTGCCTTTGGTTTTCAGATCAAACTTGATGTGGTATCCGGTCTTCACAGCCACGTTGCGGAACCCTTGTACCGGATGGCTGCCTGGACGTATAGGCAATACGAACGGTACCAGGTTACCTCGTGGGTCACCATCAATACTGTTTAATCCTGTCCAGTAGCTAACACCTGTCGGCTCCTGGCTGCCAAGCTGCTTGCGGAATACATTTTCCCAGTTATAGTCCGATATATCGGTGACGTGAAAATCATACAAGCGTCCGATGACTTCCACAGGGACCGTATCTGAGGCGACATGGTGCGCCAGATTGGTGTTGGCATCCGGTTGCTCAGTGAATGTCGCTGGTGCATTCTCCGCAATATTGCGGAATTCAACTTGGTAGTTTCCCTCATCCACCCAAACCGGTAGATAAAAGGTGGTATCCAACTGATTCACCGGAATATCCACCCAAGTATTGGTGGGGATAAACTGGCTCCGGTCTGCGTTATAGACATCAAACGGGAAGCGAACTTGCTTGATACGAAAATATTTGGCATAGTCCCGATTGCCATAACCCGGGTAACTTGCAACGTCCAAATGCTGTCCTGATGTGGGAATACGCACGATAAATGGTCGTTCCAGAATCAGTGCTGAACGAGTGGTATCTGGAATCGTCTTCTGATTGTGTGGTTGATCATCCGAGACTAAGGCATAGTTGACGACAGGGGTATGAACCGTAACGGTGTTGATGCCATTAATCGGTAACACTTTGTTTGAACCACCGTTTACGTTACCTGGTATTAAATCGTAATGGATCTCACCAGAACTGGTCGTATTTTCTTTATTCATGAGTGTATTGCTGATCATGTTATTAGGCTTATACAGAACATCCTTTCCGATGGTCGTTGGATTAGGAATATTCGTTGGGGTTGGGCCATCTTTGGTTGTTTCTGCATCATCCATAATCTTGGTGTTATTGAATTTAACCAAGTCATTATTCACTTTACTCTGAGGTGTGTTTGACTCGGCCATTCCTTTTAATCGAGAAGTATCATCAGGCACATCCGGGGGTGAATTCAAACCACCTGTTAATTTGGGTGGCGTATATGAGATTGCACTCGTTTGGCCCGGCTTTACATGACTTTCTACAGCTTCATCATTTTTGGACTCTAAAGTGGGTGGTATGTATCCTGAAGGCGTCATCGTGACCGTTTCACCAGGTAAAGCGTAATTTTTCATCGTTGCTTTAGCGATCTTGTACACTTCAAGATTGTTAATTTTCCAGTAAGAGTAGTCCCTTGTGATCTGGAAGTTGTAAGGCTGAGTTACGCTATCCCCTGTTTTAATTGGTGGGCCAGGGGAACAAGCTCCTTTAGGTGGACAAACCTCTGGGCCGGGTATAGTCCATTCTCTGACATAGGTTATCGTAACGTTACAATCATACGTTGTTTTCCCCGTCATTTTGGCCCATGCTTGTTTGAACAGGTAGTTGTCTGCAAATGCATTGGTGTACAAAGATTCAGATGTAGGGATCCCTTTTAACACATCGGATTTTTCAGCGCCTCTATTGTCTGCTTTAATTACTCCATTCGCATTCGGATCCAAATCACTCATGTTCATCGTGGTTCCTTGAGAAGGTGGTCCGATGTTTGGTGTACAGGATCCGCCACCACCGTTGTTACCACCATCATCGCCTGGATCTTCCTCTACACCCACAACTGTAGTCGTAGTTAACTCAAAATCATCCTTCTCCCACAATACTGTTATAGTTGTTGTCCCTTTAGCTTCAGCTGAAACGAGTCCAGATGAACTTACTGTAGCCACTGAAGGGTTGGAAGAGGTCCATGTTGTTTTACCATTGCCACTGTTCACATTCGTTTCAGCACCAAAGCTTCCATCACCTGTTTTGGTTTTAACTGTTGCATTTAATTGTTTTTTTTCTTTAAGTTGAAGTTGTCCACCATTTGTCAGATTGATTTCTTTGGTGATCTCGGCTAATCCTTTCCAATACAAATCTGTGTTGAATTGATAGTCAGCATTCCATTTGGGTGGATTATATTCTTCAGTTTTGATAGGTGCAATTGCGCCACCAATTTGCGTGGTGAATTTTGTGTTACGACCAGTAAATGATTCAACAGAAACTAAAATCGGTTGTCCTGGTTCATAGTAAGCTGTATTATCCATGTAGTGAGGCTCGTTAGATTTGTCAGTTATTTCTGCAGTAGTACGCTTTTCACCAGCTTTATCAAAGTACTCAGTCGGAATATATACATCTTTATTCAAATTAAGATCGACACAGACTGTTGAAGATACCGGAAGATTTTTTGTGCGATCGTTTTCTATTTCGAAGTTGTTGCACTGGCCATCTACTTTCCATCTTAGGCTATCAATTTGGTATATATAGACTCCGATATTGGTTTTCCTTTTCCCTTCAACAGGGATAACTTTTTTTTGTGACTTCGCAGGTGTAGAAGGCTCCATATGGAATGTTTTCAACTCTGGTTTAGTTCCTGGCCCCCCACCTGCATGGACTTGAGTTATTGATGATACAAATACTACGAGTGACAGCACGAACAACATCAATTTTTTAATAGATGTTTTTTGCCCCAAACCTTATCTCTCCTCTAATCTGTGGCTATTACGCTGTACGTAGGACCTTCTTTGGCCACAAGGCTGACATCCGAAATTATCTCTTTATCGAAATGTAAAAGGCCTCTACTCCAGTAGACTGGATTATTAACAGCGAATACACCTCTATTTTTTGTGACATCATTAATACTAGGACCAGCATATGCAACAAAGGCATCTGAAGTTGGAGAATTCATAGGATTAATTGTTGCTGAATTAAGTAAACTTCCAGCTTGAAGTGCATTCATGGTAGTACTTTTCACGTTCAATTCAAGTTCTGCAAAAGAATAATAAGCTCCCCGTAAGAGGGTGTATCCTTCATCCACAAAAACAGGATAATAAATACTTCTTTCTGCACCCTTCGCAAAGGTATTAACAATAATCCAATTCTTTATCTTGAGATCGGCATATTTAGTGTCTGTAATAATATTTTTATTGCGAACTTTCGAGAAGTCGTCTGTAACCTCGCTGTAATCAACGTTTGGTGAAACCTTTTTCTCCGGTGTCTTCTTATATTTAGGCGCAATAATATTTATGTTTGTTCCTGTCAGCCCGACCTCGCGCAGCTCATTCAAACCTTGAAAATCGCCTGGTTTAGTTTTAGCAACGGATGCATAACGAGCAATGAGAACAGCAACCTCAGCTCGTGTTGTCGTACGATCCGTACCGAAGGTTTTATCGTTTGCGACGCTCATCAATCCCGTACCCAGGGCAACCGCAACCGCGTTTTTTTGCGAGCTTGCCAGCTTACCTCTAAAGTACTCTTTCACAGGCACAACCGTGTTGGTTACATCAGATAGTGCTTGTTTGTACTCAGGATCAACTGCGGTCAGTCCTTGCGTTAACCATGAGGCCATTTCTCCACGTTGGAGTGCCGCTTGCGCATCCAGTTTCCCATTGTATTTGGAAGGGCTTATGAATCCTTTTTGGATCGCGATGGAAACGCCGTTTTTTGCCCAGTCCGGTACGTCTGTGAAGTTGTTTTGTTCTTGAATGGTGGCATCAGGCTGATCTGCAAGGCGCCCCAGAATACTTGCCATTTCTGCCTTGGTGACAGGCGAGCTTGGTTTGAATGTTCCATCTGCATATCCTTTAAAATATCCTTGCTCGACTGCCGAATTGATCGCCGCAGCGGCCCAGTGTGTAGATGGGACATCTTTGAATTTCAGTGTGGCCTGAGCGGCTTCTACCGAACTTCCGATTCCTCCCAAACCTACAATCCCCCCTGTCAACAATGCCAATGCGGTTACCCCGGAAATCATCATCTTTTTCATGAATACTGCTCCTCTCGATTCTCGTTTACCTGTTTTGTGTATGTACGCCACTTCTTCACACTGCTAGATACTAAATTTGTCATAATCATCAATATTCTACCATGTAAAACTAGGCTTTTGGCATTATTTTTCAATAAATTCCATCCACTCCAGGTGTGCAGATATCCTCCTCAGGACCCATTTAACCTCGAAAAATGCAAAAAAAGGCCAAGAATCCGAAGATTCATAGCCTTATACTTTAAGGTGTCAGTCCTATTTAGTTCAATAATGTACTTCAAGAATAACCGATTTCCAAACATTTGAAAAGACAGGAATAGCGATATGATAAAAAATCAGGCAATCGGCGTTCCGTTCGGTAATGTCTGGTCCGGCGTTAACAATACAACGTCACCTTCGCCAGGCACGCCGCCAAGCACCAGTACTTCCGATACAAAACCCGCAATTCGGCGCGGCGGGAAATTGACTACAGCAATAACCTGCTTGCCTACCATCATGTCGGGGGTATAACTTTTCGTAATTTGGGCGCTCGAACGTTTAAGGCCAAGTGGACCGAAATCGATGGTCATTTTAATGGCAGGGATGCGTGCCTTTGGAAAAAGTTCGGCTTCCACCACTGTACCAACGCGGATATCATGCTGTATAAACTCTTCAAAAGTAGCCATGTTGTGATGTCTCCTTTCAGCTATGGAGTTCATTATAAAATAGAAATAACCAAAAAATCCAGATTGCGCTAATCGCAACCTGGATTTTAGTGGTGATAATGTATGAGTGATGCCCGTTTTTGTCTCACTCAGACGTGAGCAGAGCAGAACGCCTGATACAGCAACATCATGTTAAATTATGCGCCATTCCAATTTTCACCGGTCAGGTATTTCTCAGTCAGAATGGATAACATCTGAATGCCGACTTCATTATGTCCACCTTCGGGAATAATGATGTCTGCATACTTTTTGGAAGGCTCGATAAAAGCATCATGCATCGGTTTGACGGTTTCGAGATATTGTTTGTACACGGATTGAATCGTACGGCCGCGTTCTTCCATATCCCGCAATACTCTGCGCAGAATACGCACATCGGAATCCGTATCGACAAATACCTTGATATCCAGAAGGGCGCGCAAATGTTCATCGATGAGGACATGCAGTCCTTCCACAATAACGATATGGTTCGGTGCCAGTTCAACCGTTTGATCGGCGGCACGGTTATCTATGGTGAAGTCATATACAGGAGCATATGCCGTTTGGCCTTGTTTTAACAGGGTAAGATGCTCAATTAACAGATCATTATCGAATGCAAACGGATGATCGTAATTGGTGAGTCGACGTTGCTCAGGGGTGAGCTGCGACTGGTCTTTGTAATAGTTGTCCTGGGATATGAAAGTCACTTTGCCCGATCCAAGACGGTCTATGACGGAGCGAGCTACCGTCGTTTTACCGGAGCCGGTTCCTCCGGCGATACCAATAATGAGCATGATTGTTCCATAAACCTCCCTAGAATGGCAGCATGGTTATGGATAAATATGGATGAATCAGGCTAGATTCAAGATCTTTACCCACATGTCTGTCTGTGAATGCACAATTCCTCTATTGTAGCACAGCAACTCACTTTTTTCATCTTAGGGAATTACCACATTTTTCTGTAGAACTAACCATCCATCTGTATCAATTTAGTCTCAACTTCGCAATTTTAGGTTGTAGGATCTAGGACCTTCGATATATGATGTCGAAAGATGCCAGTTATTGGGGGTATCTACATATATAAAAGGAGGTGTACGTTATGAAAAAATCAAGCAAAGTCATTTCTTCCACAGTTATTGCTGCCATCGCAGCTGTATCCGTTGTAACTTCTGCTTCTGCAGCAAGTGCATCTGTGGTAAATCCGGTCGCGTCTTCTATCTCAAGTATTGATCTGAGCAGCACGGATATCGAAACAGCTTTGATGATGGTTCAGTCAGAACGCACGAAATTGCTGGATAGCCAATTGCAGGCACAAATTCAAGAAGTTCAAAATCGCAATCAAGCGATTGCAGAGCTGAACGCACAATTGCAGGTAGCTAATCAGAACGGGGATACTGCCCAAGCTCAAAAACTGAAAGGCCAAATTGATGCGTTAGGTAATTCACAACAGATGGATATGCTGCGTTTGCAATCTATGACCAACAAACGCAATGAAGCCTTTGATGTGATGACTAATTTCATCAAGAAAATGCAGGATTCAAGATCGTCTATCATCGGAAACATGCGCTAGGAATGTAAAAAAAAGAGCGAAGACGGAATGCATTTCCGACACTTCGCTCTTTTTGTATTCTGCTGTTTACAAGGTTACGTATGTTGCATCAATCCAGTCTGGAGTTAACCCGACCAGTCGCGGCGCCGGGTGAACAGATCCTTCAGCTCATCCGTTGACAGCTCGGTAATCCAGTTTTCAGAACTGGTAATAATATTGTCGCTAAGCTGCTGTTTACTCTCCAGCATCTCGTCAATGCGTTCTTCGAGTGTGCCCAGCGAGATGAACTTGTGTACCTGAACATCCTTCGTCTGTCCCATCCGATAGGCGCGGTCTGTAGCCTGATTTTCCACGGCAGGGTTCCACCAGCGGTCAAAGTGGAATACATGATTCGCTGCGGTCAGGTTCAAGCCCACGCCGCCTGCTTTGATGGACAGAATAAAGACCGACGGCTGCTCTGCCGCAGGCAACGTCCGGGACTGGAACTCATCAATCATGCGATCCCTTCCTGTCTTGGACGTACCCCCATGCAGATATAGCACAGGTTCCTGCAACTCCTGTCTCAATACTTGTTGCAGCATCTGTCCCATGCCGATGTATTGTGTGAAAATCAGGCACCGTTCGCCCTCATCCCGTAGTTCGCGGACCAGTTCCATCAGTCGTTCCAGCTTCGCGGAGCGACTGATCAGCATGGCCATATCCTGCGGACTGTACAGGTCATACTCTGTTACAGAGCCTTCCGAGGAGATCGTTTCCGGCAAGGCTTCTTTGGTCAGCAGCAGGGGATGATCACACAACTGCTTGAGCTGTGTTAAGGCAGAGAGAATCGCACCTTTGCGCTTGATGCCTTCCAGCTCTTTCATTTTGTCCATCAGTTCCTGAACGGACTGGTCATATAGTGCACTTTGTTCACCCGTAAGGTGAATGTAGGTTTTCATCTCATTTTTGTCCGGTAGATCGAGTTGAATATTCGGATCTTTTTTCTTGCGGCGCAGCATGAATGGCTTCACCAGCTGCTGCAAATCCTGCATGCGTTGCTCGTCCTTATCCTTCTCGATCGCACTGATAAAGCGAGTCTGGAATGCCCGTGCGCTGCCCAGATAGCCGGGATTAATAAAATCATAGATCGACCACAGCTCAGATAACCGATTTTCAATCGGCGTACCGGTCAGTGCAATACGGTGTTTTGCCGGGAAACTGCGTACCGCCATGGACTGCTTTGTTTGGGCATTCTTAATATTTTGCGCCTCATCCAGACAGATCGATGCCCAGGTATATGATTGCAGCATTTCCTGATCGAGAGTAGCTGTTGCATAGGATGTAATGATGATATCCACCTGTTCAGCTTGTTCCCGGAACTCTTCTCCGCTCAGTCTTCTTGCTCCGTAATGCAAACTGACGTTGATTGAAGGCGCGAAGCGGCTGATTTCTTTTTGCCAGTTCCCCAATACGGAAGTGGGGCAGATGAGAAGGGCAGGGGCCTGTCCAGGCAAGCGCTGCTCATGCTCTTTGAGATGTAGTAAATACGTGATGAACTGAATCGTTTTCCCAAGTCCCATGTCATCCGCAAGACAAGCCCCCAGACCGAATCTACGCAGGAATCCAAGCCATGCGAAACCTTCCTTTTGATAAGAACGCAGCTCAGCATGCAATCCTTCCGGAATAGGCAGGGAAGGAGCGCCGCCTTGCCCACCGCCAAGCTGTGCAATTACCCGGTTCAGGTGCTCGTTCAGTTCCACCTCAAGTCGAATGTTCTCGTTGGATTGTGGTTCTTCTTCCTCTTCCTGTCCTTCCTTGCGTTTCTGGTTGCGATATTCTCGCTGCTCATTATGCAGCAGATGCAGGTGCAGAATATCCTGAAAGGACAGCCCCTGTTCCTGATCCACACCGCCCATGGCCCGGCGAATCTGCTCAAGCAAGGCCGGATCAAGGGGAACCCATTCTCCACGGAAGCGGACCAGCCGTTCATTACGGGCCACGAGATCAGCGAATTCTTCCTCGCTGAGATCCGTATCCCCAATCGCAATACGCCAGTCAAAATGAATGATCGAGTCCAGTCCAAAGAACGACTGTCCCCGTTCACTGCCTTCCTCCGGTTTTACCTTGGCACGCAGCTTGGGTTTCTTCTTGCGGGCAGCTTCCCACCAACCCGGAAGCAGCACTTGCCAGCCAGCTTCGAGCAGTCGTCCGCTGTCTTGTGTCAGGAACAGCCATGCATCCTGATCCCCCAATGGATCACTGAGCACATCACGGCTGCCGCTGATGGCGCGGCGAATTCGGGGCAGATGTGCACGCAGCTGCTCCAGCCATCCTGCCGAACGATCAAGGATGAACGGCGTCCACACGTCCGGCCATTCACCTTCCAGCCGGCCACGTGAATCCAGCCGCACGGGAACCAGTACAGCTGCATCGAGTTTGTTTTGCAATACCAGCCGTAGCCGCCAAGCCGGTTCATCCTCCTCCGGCTCCAGTAATTGCAGGAGCGGACGGAATGGTGCTGCGTCTGCTTTCCAGCCGATGGACACGAGCCAGGATTGGGCATCCATGCCGGCCGTTTGCGGAGCCGTTCCGCTTTGTGGAAACAACTGGGGAAACTCGCGCCGCAGATCGGTGGCAGCTTCCTCCGTGCTGTACCATCGCTGGAACACGGAAGCCGAATAGGCAGCACTCAGTCCTTCGGCATAGCTCTCATCCGTTTGTTCCAGGGCTTTGCCAAGAGCCGTTCGATCCTGCTTTTTCAAGCTTTCCGGGTCCCAGGTCCATTGCAGTTGTCCGGTACGAAATGCGGTGAAGCTAGGGATGTATTTACGATTTTCAATCGATGCTGCGAGTACCGGGGCCAGCCGGATCAAATGCTCTGCCTGCTCGTCCCATTTCCATTCAATGTGTAGTAGGGTGTGCATTTTGCTGAAGAAAGGAATAACTTCTTCCGCAGGCAGGACGACCAGTTCAATCTCTTCGATCTGTCTTGTTTCCAGTTCTGTGCCGTAGAAGGAAGGGGCATGCCAAGCAAATAATCGCTGCTTGAGGGATTGTCCCGATACAAAGTGATGGGTGTTCAGCGCTCCATAAAACAAGGCATCCCCGTATCCTGTCAATGCAACATGGACTTCAATCGTTTCGGTGTAAGGGTGCATTAGGCTCATGAGATCAACTTACCTTTCCGAAGCTCTTCCTGTAGGGCGCGCAGTCGGCTATTTCGAACGGCCAATGTGGTGATAAACTGCTCCCAGTGCTCTTCCTGCTTCAATTTTTTATAAATTTTGGACAATCGCTTCAACAGTTTCACTGCTGCTTTGTATCCGTCCCTGTTTTTGTGTCCGATATAGCGATCCACAGCCTGATGATAAAAAGGCAATAGCAACTCGGGTGCATCCTTTTCAATCGGCTGTAGCACAGCTACCCGGAATTCAAGCGGCTCTGTCTCCGTGCTCAGTTGAAAATCAATCCACCGCCGCCACTGTCCCCGGGAATGCATCGCTTCTTCATAAGCTGGTCGGGAATGAGGCAGCATGCTAACCAGTGTGTCCCACATGCGGTTTTCTACATCAGGCAGATGATGAATGGCCATGTCCCACAACTGCATGTAATCATTCAAAGGGGAGTTCCGTCGGTTCGCGAGCAGAGGTCCGAGCTGCACTAACCACTCACCCAGCCTTTTCCAATCAGAAGAATCTGCAAGTACGTGAAGAAAATGCAGCAGATGCTCTGGAGGGATACCATATACCGAGCTTCCGCTGATTAATCGCTGCCAAGCCTGTTCATCTTGTCCCAAATGGAAATACATCCAGCTCTGCGCCAATACCAGCGGCAAGGGCAGAGTGACAGACTTAATCGGCGCACCGCTCCCGTTTTCCGTCAGATTCGCTACGCTCAGCACGCTCTCACCAGGTTTGACGGGTTTGGAAGCAGCAGTCAGTCCGTTCTCCATTTCCTGTAGAAACGCCAGCTCTGACTCCAGCGTTTTTCGGTTTTCCTGAAGATGGGGCACGATCCAGTTTAACCAAAGCTGTCGATAAATCGGGGTGAAGAACATCATGCTGGCTGTCTCGGATATCATCTGCGTACGCAGATATGCCGAGGTCTCTTCAAGCCTTTTCCAAAGTTGTTCAAGCTTCGCGCTCTTCAGACCAGAGAGATCCAACGGATGGCTAAAGATCTGTTCCAACCCTTTCTGGAGCGCATCCACGGCAAGTTGAGCAGGATAGCTCAGGTACACAGGTGTATGTGTGGTTGAATTGCGGCCAGGCACACAGAAGCGAATCAGGTACAACTGAACATGCAGCTCAAATAACTGGTCCATGCCAGTGGACAGCTTAGGTTTGATGGAATAGAGCTCGTCCGCTGCGGCCTGCACATACGATGTACTTGGCGTGCCTGTCCCCAGTCGTTTCAGGCATGCCCGAAACAGCTCATGCCATTCCGTTATCTCAAGTTCTACAAGCTCCGTTGCACGTTCCTTGATCTGGCTATACTGGTTATCAGGGATGGTGAGATCCTCTTCGTGCGCTGCGTAATCCGAACGTCCTGAAGTCGCTATAGCAGCAGGTTTTGGAGCCTGTTTCAGTGCCGTACTGGAGTGGGCGTTCACAATGCCGTGTACGGGTCGGCCCAGTTGCTCCGCATAACTCATTAGAACGGCTATCATATGTTTGCAATGAGAACCAACCGGACAGGTACAGTGACTGGTGTTTAACGATTGCAAGCTCAGGGTTACCTCATAATCATCGGAGCCTTGTACTTCAGCCAAAATTCCGTTTTGTTCGGTGTAGGTTAATGGTCCGACGCGTTTCTGTTTATAATATTGGAATCCTCGCATGATCGTCAGGTTGTTAAAATGTTCAGCGACCTGCCTGATCAGCTGTTGCCACTGCGCATCATCCATGTTCATGTCATTAGGTATGTTCATCAATCCATCTCCTGGGAAATCATAGGTTCAGTAATCACTACGTCTTGACGTAATGGTGTACATTTCATGTATCTATCATATCAGTTATCGTGTGCTCCGTGCATCGGTTCTGAGAACTTGGATGGGACTTTTTGATAGGTGAAACCCAAGAGTATAGATCTCTATTTTTTACCATAAACCATGCATAATAGGCTCGTCTTGTGTATGCTTATCGTATGTATTCCTTTCAGGAACGATGCAGGCCGGGATTCGGCTTAATTTCAAACAACAGGAGAGAGCATATGAAAATACTTACGTTAAATACGCACGCTTGGGCAGAAGAAGACCAACTGAACAAGATCAGTCAGCTGGCTGATTTTATCAATACACACCAATTTGATGTGATCTCCATGCAGGAGGTTAATCAATCGATGCAAGAAGCAGCGCTGTCTGCGGAGGAACTGAAACATTACTTTGTCACGGAATCGGATGCTGTGATCAAAAAAGACAACTACGCTTACGTTCTACTTACGCAACTGACCGAGACTTATTACTGGACATGGATTCCGGCCCATGTCGGTTTCCAAAAATACGATGAAGGGCTGGCCATCCTTAGCCGGACGCCGATCACAAAGGCTTTTGGAGAGTATGTATCCCACATGCGGGATTACGACAACTACCGGACACGCAAAATTGTAGGTATACAGACGGCCATCCAAGGTGAAGCAACCTGGTTTGTGAATGGACACTATAACTGGTGGGATGATGAACAAGAACCTTTCAAGGGTCAGTGGGAACTGACCGAGAGCAAGCTTGCTCCATATATGGATCAGCCGCTGTATATTATGGGGGATTTCAATAATGTCGCAGAAGTACGTGGGGAAGGCTACGATTATATGATGAGCAAGGGCTGGAATGACCTGTACACGACAGCTGTGCAAAAGGATGACGGTGCAACCGTGGTCAAAGCCATTGCCGGCTGGGCGGATAACAAACGCGATCTGCGTATTGATTATATTTTCTCGAATCGTCCGGTACAGGCGAAGTCTTCGACGGTAGTTCTCAACGGAAAGAACGGCCCTTTGGTCTCTGACCATTACGGCGTAGCTGTGGAAATTTAATAGTTGGTCAGCCTTGTACACAATTTTTTATCAAAATAAAACGAAAGCCTCCGCTCACTTCCTTATAAGGAAAGTGCAGTGGGAGGCTTTTTATTTTTAAACCTTTGCTCCCCACGTTGTCGAAATAAGGCGATTTGTTCAGAATCGGTTCAGAGCCTCTCTATATAATGTGCATTATCGTACATGTCCATATTATTTAAGGAAGATCCTCGATTGGATTTTGCGTTGGAATGACACGAACTTACTTCATACTGGAGGAGCATTCTTTTGAAAAAAAATCATTTCATCAGCTCGATTCTCGCGGCGTCCTTGTTGACAACACCTTTGTGGACGACACAGGCTAACGCCGCAGTATCATTTACCGATATCGATAACTCCTACGCCAAGGATGCCATTGTAGAGTTGCAAAACGAAGGAATTATTGCCGGATTCAGTGATGGTCGATTTAATCCGTCTGGTATGATCACCAGACAGGATTTTGCCATCCTGATTGCCAAGACGTTAAAGCTGGATGTAACCAATAACGTCCCATCCAATCCGACATTTATAGATATACCTGTGACCAGCTATGCGTATGCTTCTGTTGAAGCGGTATATCAAGCAGGTATATTTAAAGGCATGGGAAGCGGGAAATTTGGGAGCGGTCAGACATTATCCAGACAGGATATGGTCGTAACCCTGATGAGAGCGAAGGGAACAGACGTAACGTGCAAAGCTGCTTCGTTAACGTTCAAGGATAGTGCAACCATCTGGGAATATGCAAAAGATGCGGTTGGAGCGGCGCTCGAAGCTGGATACATTATCGGTGATCAAAACAACATGTTTAAACCCGTGTTGCAAGCCGATCGTCAAGCTGCGGCACTGACGGCTTCCCGATTGCTGCAAACGATAAAGGAAACACCAGATCCGCAACCAGATCCGCAACCTGAACCAGTGCCGACGCCAACACCAGAGGTAACACTAACGCCCGTGCCTACTCCGACTCCATCTACCAGTTCGAATAATGGCGGGTCCTCATCGAATGGAAGTGGTGGCGGAAGTACGAGTCCATCTGTGCCTGCGGATACAACAGCACCAACGGTGGATATAAGTAAATTTAGTATTATTGATAATTACAGCGGAACCTGGGATCAAGTTCAGGGGGATCCTGGAGCAGTCAGTGAAGAAGGAGCTGTTGTAACTTTCTATAGATGGACCGATGCGAATACGAATGGAGTCGTGGATGAAGGAGAGCTGGGTGGAGAGATTTCCCTTGCCAGAAGTAAAGCTGACGGTTCTCTTGCACTTACAAAGTTGCTAAATTTGATTCCGGGAGACTACAAATTTGTGGTTACCGCCAAGGATTCAGCAGGTAATGAGTCTCCTAAAGATGCGGCGCATGTATTTACTTTTACGCTTGTAAACGGAGAAATGCCAGTAGACGTGCCGACTATAGGTTCCAGTAAGTTTGGCTTCGACTCAAGCAACTCTAAAACAAAGTATCTTCAAGTTCAATATGGAAATAATCCATTTTCTCTAAACTACGATGTAGGGGAAGAATTTGTGGATGGCACCATCGAGTATTGGACCGATGCGTTCCAGTTTAGCTTAGATGATTTTTACCAAATTGATGGTGAGAATTATACAATAGATAGCAGTCAGATCAGTAATGATGGTCATACGCTTAAGCTTAAAGTAAATGTAGAACCCGGCACACCTATTATTTTGCAATTGGGAAATAAGATGAATGAGACAAGAGGTCAATATGATTTAATCATTCGCGTAGATGCTGACGGCGAAGGATTAGCCAAATCTGTATATGAAGAAACAGAGAAGCTATTCGTTAAATTTGACATCTTCGGATAATTTTAATATACATGGGACGGACTACAACTATGTAGTCCGTTGTTTTGTCTTATCGTCAGACTGAAAATACAATTATTTATTTGTAAGCGTAAACAAAAATCTGTAGCCACCGGGAAGCGGGTCAGTTATACTTGGTTTATTATTCGGCTGTTCCAGAGATAAACGAGATCATCACCTTTCGGTAAGAAGGGATTTTCTCACAAAGGTTAAGCGCTATACCTATGTATTCCATCGGGAGAGGAATGTGGGCATTCAATGACAACATATTTCAGTGAACCGCAGAGCATGTATTATCGATTCGGAGAAGATCAGGATCAGGTGTTGAAGGTGCTGGCAGAGAGGTATATCGGCGCCAACGCGCAGGCTGATTTTGTATATCGGGTATTTCAGAAGTCTGGTATTTTGCAAAATGAGAAGGGGCTTTATGATCTGAATTTGAGTAAACGCTTCCCTGATGCACATAAAGGTCAGATTTCCTATGCCGCAGCGCTGGTATGGGGGGATGAAGATAGAAATCTGGATGTGCTGATCCGCTGTTATGGACCGATTCGTTTCTATTTTAACGAACAATTGGTATATCGCTCCACGGTAATGGAAGAGATCAACCTGGACGCGACTGTGAAACTGGGAATCGACATTAAGCCGGGATGGAATACGTTGTTGCTGGAGATGAAGTATACACCTGCGGGCTTTGGATGCCAGTTTGGCTCGGACGAGGGGAAAGTGCGCATTCTGAATGTGCTCGCTCCTTTCCAGGAGAGACAGGGACAGGCCGGATGGGTATATTCCAAACCAGTAAGTTCGGAGGACAGTCATCCAGAATGGAATTTGCTCGGGTTAGAAGAGGATCACAGACTGGAGTGGCTGCCTGATACGCAATGGTCAGAGGAAAAGCAGACGCACCCGACCCTGGAGAGAATGTACGGACATCTTCCTGGTCAGCGAGTCTATACGTGGACACGGTTGATCAACAGAGATTCAAGCGAATGCCCGATCCGTTTGTCTGGTCAATCTTCCGGGCCACTGAATATATGGCTGAACGGCGTATCGGCGGTGCAATTGAAGGAAGCGGGTCCGTTCGAGGTGAACATACCCGCATCTTTTGGACGGAATGACCTGTTGATTCGCAGTGAATGTAGCGATACGGCTGAGCCATGGAATTTTGTAATAAACGCAACGGTGAATGGAGAGCAACTGGAACTGGAGCTTCCCCAACGTGTGCACGGAGCTTCCGGAGAATCATGGTTATATCTAGGACCTTTTGAATCGGAGGACGTCGAACCTGATTTGCAGGATCTAATGCGTATAGATCGGGTTTTTAAAGGAAGTGTATTGAACGATAACCCGGAAGAAACGGGAAGCCAACAGGCACGGAAGGAACGCATATATTGGCGACTGGACAGACCGGATGCGTGGATACGTCCTTATTATGAAAATGCAATGCTCAGTAACAAATGGACCGTAGGCAGTTTAACCAACTATGGTCGCTGGGACTATCCTTTAGGTGTCACCGTGTATGGTCTGTTGCAGACTGGACGTTATTTGCAGCGGCCTGACATTACGCGTTATGCGTCAGAACATGTGCAGGCGTGTACCCGTATGGATGAGTACTCATTATGGGATCGGGAGCAGTATGGTTTCCCAGCGGTTAACCAGCAGCTGGTTATGATGAAAATGCTGGATAACTGCGGCTCCTTTGGCTCCGCGATGCTGGAGGCCTATTCCGAATGTCAGGAGCCGACGTTCTTGCCGATTGCCGAACGGATTGCAGATTTTATGCTGACTCGGTTGGAACGACAGGAGGACGGTGCATTTTACCGTGAGTGTATCGGTGAATTTGCCGAGAATACGATGTGGGCAGACGACCTTTATATGAGCACACCGTTTCTTGTACGGTATTCCCGACTGACGGGGAATAATTCAGCACTGGACGAAGCCGCCAGACAATTTTTATTGTATCGGAAGTATCTGTATATGCCTGAATTCAAGATCATGTCCCACGTATACGATTTCAAATATGGACAGGCGACACAGATTCCGTGGGGACGGGGTAATGGATGGACGCTCTTTTCGCTGTCTGAGGTATTGGAAGCTTTGCCGACAGAGCACCCGGAGCGCCCGGCTTTAATTGCCTTCTTCAATGAATTGTGTGAAGGATATGCAGCTCTGCAAGGAGAGGGCGGATTGTGGCATCAGGTATTGAATGATTCGGAAACATACCAGGAAGCCTCCTGTACAGCGATGTTTGCTTATGGTTTTGCACGGGGAGTACGTTTTGGTTGGTTATATCAACCTGCCCGTTACATTGAAGCGGCTGAGCGGGCATGGAACGGATTAACTCGTAAAGCGATTGACCGTCAGGGCAATGTACATGGTGTATGCAGTGGCTCGAGATATGCCTTTACCGCAGAATATTATAATAAGGATCTGCTCACGGTAACGAATGACAATCACGGTATTGGCATTATGATGCTGGCAGGAACTGAAGTGGCGAAGATGAAGAAACATCTGGCCCAGCCTAAGGTGTCATCAACTGCTGTGACGCAATCCATATCTACTTGAACGTTTCATTAATCACATGTGGGTGACCAACGTTGAGATGGAGCGAAGCATGGTGCGCTGCACAAAGAATGCTGTATATATGAATAACCACCGGGAGCATCATTCCAGGTGGTTATTTAATCACTACGAATATCGATCTTAAATGAATGGACATTTGTCCCAACCCCTTACTTTTTTGACAGGAAAGCTTACTTTTGTTTATGTCATGAGCAGCCATAGGCCGTTACAATAGTTTTTGTAAGCGATTCCATAAAAGCAAAAGGGGAGGAAATTCATTCATGTTGAATACCAAAAAGTGGGTAACCCTGTTCTGCCTATCCCTGTTAGTGTTCGCTACAGCCTGTTCCGGAGGATCATCAGCACCGTCTGCTTCGACCAATGAAGGAGAAGAAGGGGACACTTCCGGCAAAATTGAACTTCGTATGACCTGGTGGGGATCACAGACTCGCCATGATCTCACCACCAAAGTGATTAAGCTATTTGAAGAGAAGCACCCTGGCATTACCATCAAGCCGGAATATTCCGGTTGGGACGGATACTTTGACAAGCTGACCACACAGGTAGCCGGTTCAAATGCACCGGATATCATACAGATGGATTACGCTTTTCTAACCGACTTTGCCCGACGTGGTGCATTGCTTGACCTGACCCCATACGCAGAGAGCAAAGAGCTGCGCACAGAGGACCATGACAAGAGTATGCTCAAAGCCGGATCGATTGACGATAAATTATACGCCATTACATTGGGTGTAAATGCGCCAGGTGTCATCTATGATGCCACCGTATTCAAGGAGCTCGGGATCGAGGAGCCGCAGGAAAGCTGGACGTGGAAGGATTTTAGTGACGTAGCTGCCAAGATTGCAGCAGAGAAGGGTGACGGTTTCTACGGTTCGGCGGATGTATCGGGAACCACCAACATGTTTGAGGTATTTATCCGGCAAACAGGCAAGGGACTATTTGATGGCGGGACATTGACAGCGACCAGCGAGGAGCTTCAGCAATGGTTTGACATGTGGGGGGCGCTTCGTGAGAACGGGGGTGCTACCTCTGCAGAAGTGACGGCTTCCACTACGAATGCACTGGAGACACGCCCGATCTCGCTTGGTACAGCTGCCATGGATTTTGCCTGGTCTAACCAATTACTTACGTTCCAGCAGGTGAACAAAAACCAGGATCATAAGCTTGGAATACAAGTACTTCCGCACGGTGTGGGTGAAAAGCAAATCGGTGAATACCTGAAAGCAGGCCAGTTCCTGTCCGGTTATGCCAAAACGAAACATCCGAAGGAAGTGGCGATGTTTATCGACTTCATGGTAAATGATCCCGAAGCTACCGCCATTCTAGGCTCGGAACGCGGAGTACCCGTCAATGCCAGCATCCGTGAGAAGATGCAGCCTACACTGCCAGAAGCGGAGCAAGCTATCTTCCAATTTATCGATGTGGTATCGAAAAACTCCAGTGAAATTGATCCGCCATACCCGCAAGGATTTTCCGAAGTGGATACCAGCTTCAAGAGTGCAAGCGAGCAGATCGCCTTTGGTCAAGACAACACACCGGATGTGATTGCCCAGTTCATTGAAGGGGCCAAGGCGACACTTGCATCAAGTCAATAACACTTGAACGGTTCCAGACTTCATATTCCGCGGGGAGGTTGCGAAGATGAGTACAACACAGGTTGGTCAAGCACAAACCGAGCGTGTGACAGCCCGGCGGGTGAAACGGAGATATGCCCATAATGGAGCAGCGCTTCTTTTCCTGGCCCCATGGCTGGTTGGTTTATTGTTCCTGACTCTTGGGCCGATGCTCGTTTCCTTATACATTTCGTTCACCGACTACAGTATCCTGGCCGCCCCTTCCTGGGTCGGTCTGGATAACTACACCACGATGTTTACATCGGATAAACTGTTTATCCAATCGCTCAAAGTCACATTTACGTATGTCGCCGTATCCGTACCAATCAAGCTAATTTTTGCCCTGCTGGTGGCAATGCTGTTGAACAAGGGCATTCGCGGGCTTGGCATTTACCGTACGGTGTATTACATCCCAACCCTGCTTGGGGGCAGTGTCGCGATTGCGATGCTGTGGCGCAAAATGCTGGGCGGTGACGGACTGCTCAATGGGGTACTTGCCATGATCGGCATTAAGGCACCTGATTGGGTCGCCAACCCGAAATATGCCCTGTATTCGATCGTACTGTTGTCGGTATGGCAGTTCGGATCGTCAATGATTATTTTCCTGGCAGGCTTGAAGCAGATTCCACCTGAGTATGACGAAGCTTCCGCCGTAGATGGAGCAGGCCCACTCCGGAGATTCTTTTATATCACACTGCCGATTCTGTCACCGGTTATCTTTTTCAATCTCGTGATGCAGCTGATTACCTCCTTCCAGTCATTTACTCAGGCTTTTGTCATCAGTAACGGCAGCGGGGGACCTGTCAATTCAACATTAATGTACTCTCTATACCTGTACAAAAAAGGGTTCTCGTTCTTCCAGATGGGTTATGCGTCCGCGATGGCCTGGGTGCTGGTGATCCTGATCGGTGTCTTTACATTGCTGGTATTCCGCAGCAGTAAGCTGTGGGTGCACTATGAGGATGGTGGAAAATCATGATTGGACAACGAAACTCTGCTACGTGGGTAGTCGCCAAACATGTACTGATCTCGGTCATTGCCTTTGTCATGCTGTACCCGGTGCTCTGGATGCTGGGCAGTTCATTCAAACCGGGACATATGATTTTCACCGAAACCTGGTTCTGGCCGCAAGAATGGAATTGGCAAAATTACATCAATGGTTGGACGGGGATTCAGGGCAATCCCTTCTCCCGTTTTCTGACCAACTCGGTCGTCCTGTCGCTGGGCGCTGTGCTTGGCAATGTCATCTCTTGCTCGATGGCGGCATATGCCTTTGCCAGATTGAATTTTCGGTTCAAAGCGATTTGCTTTGGCTTAATGCTGATGACGATCATGCTGCCACACCATGTGACGCTGATCCCTCAATATATTCTGTTTAACCATCTGGAATGGGTGAATACGTATCTGCCGCTGGTAGTGCCGAAATGGCTGGCGACCGATGCCTTCTTCATTTTCCTAATGGTCCAGTTCTTCCGGGGATTGCCCAAAGAGTTGGATGAAGCGGCTACGATTGATGGATGTGGTCCTGTACGAATTTACACCAAAATTATCATTCCGCTGGCCTTTCCAGCGCTGGTGACGACGATGATCTTTACCTTTTTGTGGACATGGGACGATTTCTTCAGCCAGTTGATCTATCTGAGTGATGTCAGCAAATATACGGTGCCGCTGGGCTTGCGCCTGTTCCTCGATTCCAGTTCCCAATCCGATTGGGGCCCAATGTTTGCAATGTCAGTGCTGTCTCTGGTGCCTTGTTTTATCGTATTTATCGTGTGTCAAAAGTATTTCGTAGAAGGAATCGCAACCTCTGGGCTCAAAGGGTAATTCCAAGACGAAACGAGTTGATTCCATGCGGAAACGAAGATTATCGTTATTCCTAACTCATAAGCTGCAACAAAGCAAGCTCTCCACGTTGATGGTGACTTGCTTTATTGCATTTAACCTGCTGCTCGTCTCGGTTATTGTCTGGCTGGCATACCAGTCGTTCTCTGCCGTCACGTTTACCGAGATCAGCAAAGCACGACTTGCTCTACTGAATGAGAGTACACGCCGAGGGTTTGATTTTATTACAGGTGTGACAGGCACGGCTTATTCTTTAGCTAGCAACCGTGAACTGTCGAATCTGCTGGAAACGAAGGGGACGGGAAGGCTGACACAGATCCACCAACGGCGTGAGTTATCCAAAATATTGGATCATACGCTGGTAGTCAGTGAAGGTATTACCTCGGTGGAGCTGTATACGGATGCTTTCAACGGTGTCACTGTCACGATGGCCGATCGCATTTATCCAGTGGATACGATTGTCAGTGATTCATGGTTTGCTGCACTGGAGCAGGCGGATGCGGCTTGGGTACCTCTTCGGGAAAATGAATCAGGCCAATCGCTTATCGGATACGCCCAGCGAATCTTTGACAGCCGGGGTGGGACGGTAGCCTACGTGCTCATCCGCCTGAGTCGCGCGGACATTGTACGCAGATTTGCGGATATGCCGATGGTGCTGGATGGACAGGTGCTGTTGGTGGATACCGCAGGCAACGTCGTCATGCAGATGGGCGATGACAATTTAGAGGTGAATTCTGGTGAGGATTCGAGCTCAATTAATGGAGCCTCAAAATTTTTTTCTTCTATTAATGTATCTGCTAATTTCGCTGCTGCTGGGGAAAGCGAACCAGTCGTCGATAGTGCATGGATTCAGGAGCATGTTGAACGTGGGGAGGACGGATTTGAAGTGGTTTCCGGCAAGCCTGGTGGAGCGCAGCTTGTTCTGTATTCAAGACCTGCCATGCTTCAGTGGCGACTGGTACAGACCATCCCTGTTCACAAACTATTATCTCCTGTAAGGCAGGCCGGATGGCAGGTCCTTGGAATAGCTGTGCTAGGGTTACTATGTTCGGCGGTACTTGCGTATCTGTTCGTTTGGCGGATTGTTCGTCCTTTACGTCAGCTGATCAAGCGGATGAGGCAACTGGAGAAGGGGGATTTTAATACCCGGGTTCAGCTTTCGTTTACCGAGGAATATGCCCATTTGGCGTATGGATTCAACCATATGGCATCACAATTGACGGAGTTGATGGAGCAGGTCAAGGAAGAGAGCCGAGCGAAGCGTGAAGCACAGACCGGTTTACTGGAGGCGCAAATCAAACCGCATTTTCTTTACAACACACTCGACATGATCCACTGGCGTGCTCTCGATTATGAGGCCAAGGACATCAGCCGCATGATTGTACAACTCAGCAAACTGCTGCGTATCGGATTGAGCGGTGGCAGACTATTCATCCGGGTACGGGATGAGTTGGAGCATGCTCGTTGTTACGTTAGCATTCAGTCGGAGCGGCTGCCGTTCTCTATTGATTATCAGGAACAGATTGATCCGAGAGTGCGAGGCTGTTACATTCCCAAAATCATTTTGCAGCCCTTTATCGAGAATGCGGTCATGCATGGGCATCCGAAGGAAGGACAACTTCGCATACAGGTGGATATGCGGGAATCGGAGAGCAACGATCCACCTGGTGTGGAGGGATCCTCAACCGGCATTATCACCGACTCAACTGATTCATCCGGATTAGGCAGCCACTCTATGGATTATCGTCCGCCCAGAATTTTTGCACACGCACCCAAAATCATCATTTGCATAAAAGATAATGGACAGGGCTTGCCTGAGGGCTGGAAGCTGGAGGAGACGACTGGCATTGGTATACGAAATGTACATCAACGCATTCAACTGTATTGTGGCACTGGGTATGGCGTTGATATATGTGCAGGTGAATTGGGCGGAGTAGAAGTGACCATTATGCTGCCGCGTATTGAGACGGAAGAACAATTAAACTTATGGCTGGGCGGTGAAAATTTGTGAAAACCATTATGCTCGTAGACGATGACCCGCATATTGTAAAAGCATTGACCGACCATATTGATTGGCCATCCATTGGCCTCCGCATTGCAGGAACGGCTTCCAATGGTTTGGACGCACTGGAGCTGTTCCATCGGCTGCGCCCCGATCTTGTGATGACGGACGTCTATTTGCCAGGAATGACAGGACTTGAGGTCACGCAGGCGTTGCGGCGGGACCATCCCCATCTGCCGATCATCATTCTTAGCGGATATGACGAATTTGAGAATGCCCGGGCGGCCATGCGCTGGGGCGTGAATCATTTTTTGCTAAAGCCTGCGGAAGTGGAGGAGATTGAGTCTGTTCTGCGTGAGGTGCTACTGGAAGAGGATGTGCGTGAGCGGCGTGAGCAGCTGGAGCGGACGTACAAACAGGAGATTGGGCGGGTGGTTCCTTATCTTCGCAAATTGTTTCTCCACGAGTTGTTAACCACACGCTACCGGGAAGAGGAGTTACCTGCGGAGCGTATGGATTATGTGGGTATTCGCATACCCTCTCAAGTGCGTGCCATCAGTCTGCAGTTGTATCGGCCTGCATTTCTGACAAGGATGAAAGAACGGGACTGGCAGCTGTTAAGGTACGGGGCAGCAGATATTATTCAGGAGACCGTCAAAGAGCAGACTACGCAAATAAACGACTGGCAGGTGGAGATCGTGGATTACTCGGATCAGGTGTTTGTGCTGCTTCTATTTGACGAGAAGGACCCGCTAGAACAATTTGAGTCAATTGTTGAACGGATGATTGATCAGATTTTTACGTACCTCAAGATCGAAATGAGCGCAGGTATTGGAACGTCCAAAGGTCACTTATGCGAAGTTATGGACTCCTATCTGGAGAGTAGGGAGGCGCTGGAGAAAGCAGAGTTTCAGGGCGGGAGTCGTGTATATCAATATGATTCATCAGATGCTTTAACCCCGAGCGCAACGGATTACTCGCTATTGCTGCGACAATGGAGTGAGTCATGGGCAGATATGAGGACTGATCTGGCTGAGGAGATATGGGCTCACCTTCGCAATCTGCTGGACGAAGGGGGTGGTACCAGTATTCAGGATGTGCAAGTTGTGGCCGTGAGCCTATTCGACACCTTAATTCATAGTTGGAACCGACATTATCCCATGCTGGCACCACCGCTCGCTATGAGCCATTTTTTGCGGGAAATTCAATCGAAATACGGGATGCAGGATCTGATATGCTGGATGGATGGTATTATTCGAAACTGGATGGAACAGATACGTAAAGAAATGGGCGAGAAAAAAAGCAATAAATTAGTGGAGCAGGTAAAACAGTACGTTGAAATGCATTATGCTGAAGAGATTAGTTTTGAAGCCATTGCCAAGGGACTGTTTGTACACCCCAAATATTTGAGTCAGCTGTTCAAGAGGGTGACCGGAGAGAACTTTGTGAGTTATGTAAATGGGTATCGGATTCAACGTGCGTTGGAGCTATTACAGTCAGGGCATTACATGGTCTACGAGGTTAGTGAAATGACTGGGTTCCGCAACGCGACGTATTTCAGTCAGGTGTTCAAGATGCTTACGGGCAAGAGTCCGTCTGAGGTGGGGTAGAGCCATCAATAGGGTAAGCAAAATAAAATAGATTGGACGGATTACAACGTATGATCATCAATCAACAGGAGTTTAATGTAAAAGGATTGACCTATTCAATTAGGTCCGCAATGGAAAAGGATGCTGAGGCATTGTCTTCACTTCGTTTACAGATGGATGGAGAAACCGAGTATATGGATCGTGAGCAAGGTGAAGGCTTTATTGATCCAGCGGGGTTTGAACAAATAATCCGGTTGGACTCGGAGAAAGAGAGAAACCTGTTTCTCGTTACTATTGTAAAGGAACAAATCGTCGGGTATTCCAGGTGTGAAGGTGTTGATCTAAAGCGATTTTCTCATAAGGTTGAATTTGGCGTTTGTGTAGCGAAAGAGTTCTGGGGATACGGGATCGGCAAGAAACTACTCGAACTATCAATAGATTGGGCAGACACGAATGGAATTGAGAAGATGACCTTGAACGTGGTGGGGACGAACGATAAAGCGATGGATCTTTACAAAAGAATGGGCTTCGAGATAGAGGGGACTGTGAAAAAGGATCGACGACACGCGGACGGTCGGTATTACGATACAGTTATGATGGGAAGGTTCAGGGGCTGAGGGGGAGAAGGTGGTGGTGATAGGTTGGCTAGCAATATACGCCACTCCTTTTATTATTCAATAACTATTCTTTTATATGAAAGAACAGATACACGAGTAACTACTTCTCTCTCATGGAGAGAGTTAATATCTATTAGATGTAGTTTCTTAAAATCTGATTTCATATATTGTTATAGAGGCTAATAGATATGTGCGATACAAGACTAAGTATCTCTTGAGCTACTAAATATTGTTTCTTCAAAACGAATAGAATCTCAGTTTACTATGAACATTAACTATTACCCTTTCTCTATAAGTTAATGATACTTAACATTGTCATATCTATTGAGTGTAGCAGATGGGGTCTGATTGCAAGACAGTGATTGATTATGATAAGAAGGGGAACATAACGGGTCTATTGTCCTCATCAAACGGAGATAAAAAAATTAATTAAGGGTTGCATTTTGTTTTTGTACATGGTATATTCTAAGTC